>NZ_FWXX01000019.1 GCF_900176475.1 Tropicibacter naphthalenivorans | reverse complement strand
GCTAGGTATGGAATGCAATGAAAGTCATCTGTTTGTCTGTGCTTCAGTACCAAAAGATACCGAAAGCCGTCCAAACAGTGAAGCTGACATCTTATCATCGGCGCCATCGCTTCGCTACTCGAGCCCAGCGATCATCGCCTAAAGACGTTGATATGCAGACATTTGTTCATCGAAATGAACCTAAGTCGCCCACATATCTCTTCAGATACCATCAATTTCAAATAGCGTAGAGACAAATACCAACGAGATGCGCCCTAACTTACTGGCGCGCCCCGCCGTCAATGCCTCAAAATTCTCTCCGCCTCAGCGTCCCGTCCCTCAGCAACCAGTGCCTCGTTCTGTCCCGCCGCAGCGCCCCGTAGCGCCTCAGCGCCGCCGGTGAAGGGGGTTCTAAGGTTATCACCCAAAACCCGCAAGCGGTTTTTGAAGGAAATTTCGATTTTCCACCATCTTTCTTGTAAAGCACTGATAAACAACGATATAAATCACATCTCCACCCTCCGATAGCGCAACCAAGGCGCGCAGCCGCCTGAAAAATGCCGCTTAGCGGCGAGCGCTTTGGCATAGAGCATAAGTAACCCACAGACTTATCCCCAGACTCGCGCCGCAACAGTCGTGAATCGCCACCGCAAAACCCCGACTCGCCCGACTCGGACCAGCCCCAAAACGCAAAAAGCGGACCCAAAGGCCCGCTTTTCGTAACTCATATATATAAGGATCGGATCAGATGCCGACCTTGATGATCGCTTCGGCCAGAATCGGCACGGTCGTCTTGTTCAGACCGGCGATGTTCAGGCGCGAGTCGCCGACCATATAGATGCCGTGATCGGCGCGCAGCTTTTCGACCATCTCAGGCGTGGTGCCCAGACGCGAGAACATGCCTCGGTGCTGCGCGATGAACCCAAAACGATCCGAGCCGGACAGGCGCTGCAATTCGCTTGCCAGCTGCTCGCGCAGGCCCAGCATCGACAGACGGACTTCTTCGAGTTCGGCCATCCAGTCGGCGCGCAGCGCGTCATCGGTCAGAACCATGGTCACCAGACGTGCGCCGTGATCCGGCGGGAAGCTGTAGTTCTGGCGGTTCAGGTAGTTCAGCGTGCCCTGATTCAGCTTTTGACGCGAGGGGTCGTTGCAGACGGTCATCAGCAGGCCAGTACGCTCGCGGTAGATACCAAAGTTCTTGGAGCAGGACGCGGCAATCAGCACCTCGGGGCACTTGGACGCGATCAGGCGGACCGCCTGCGCGTCTTCTTCCAGACCGTCACCAAAGCCTTGGTAGGCGATGTCGACCATGGGGATCGCGCCCTTGGCGTTCAGCAGCTCGACCAGCTCGCCCCACTGGGCCATGTTCAGGTTGGCACCGGTCGGGTTGTGGCAGCAGCCGTGCACCAGAACGACGTCCCCGGCGGCGACGCCTGCCAGATCGGCCATCATGCCTTCGAAATCAACGCCGCGGGTTTCGCTGTCGAAATAACGGTAGTCGACCTTGGTCATGCCCATGTGCTTGAGGATCGACAGGTGGTTCGGCCAGGTGGGATCAGAGACCCAGACCTTGGCGTCGGGGTTCGCCATGCGGATCAGGTCAAAGCCCTGACGCACAGCGCCCGTGCCACCCGGCGTCGCGGCGGCGGCCACATTGGCGCGCGCCACGGCATCGCCCAGAACCAGCTTGATCATCGCGTCGCCATAGGCCGGATCGCCCGCAAGGCCGGTGTAGGCCTTGGTGGTCTCGGCTTCCCACAGCTGCTTTTCCGCCGCCTTGATGGCGCGCATCACCGGGGTGTTGCCGCTTGCGTCCTTGTAGACACCCACGCCAAGGTCAATCTTGGTGTCGCGGGGGTCTTCTTTGTACATCTGCATCAGTTGCAGGATCTTGTCGGCGGGTTGTTCCTTGAGGTTCTCGAACATCAGTTCTCTCCAGTGGCGACGGGAAGGGTCGGGAAGGCGCCCCACTCGGCCCAGGATCCGTCATAAAGGGAATGGTCATTTTTGCCCAACACGCTCAGCGCGAGGCTGAGGACAGCCGCCGTCACGCCAGAGCCGCAGGTGGTGATCGCGGGCTTGGTCAGGTCGACGCCGGCGGCGGTGAAAATCGCGCGCAGCTCTTCGACCGGCTTGAGCGTCCCGTCCTCGGTCAGCAGCGTGGTAAACGGCACGTTTTTCGAGCCGGGGATATGCCCGCCGCGCAAACCTTTGCGCGGTTCAGGCTCGGTCCCGGCGAAACGGCCCGCCGAACGCGCGTCGATGATCTCGTGATCTTTCAGTTTCGAGGCCGAGGAGACTTGCGTGACGTCCTTGACCAGCTGGGCCTGACGGCGCACCGTCATGTGGCGGTCACGGATCACGGGGGGCAGGTCTTCGATCTCGCGGCCTTCGAACTGCCACTTGGGCAAGCCGCCGTCCAGCACAGCGACATTGTCCTGCCCCATGAGCTTGAACAGCCACCACACGCGCGCCGCCGACATCAGGCCCGCGCCGTCGTAGACCACCACCTGATGGCCGTCACCCACGCCAAGCGCGCGCATCCGCGACATGAATTTCTCGACCGGAGGCGCCATGTGCGGCAGGTCCGAACGCAGATCGCAGACTTCGTCGATGTCAAAGAACCGCGCGCCGACGATATGTGCCGCGTCGTATTCCGCCTTGGGATCGCGGCCCGCGGAGGGCAGATACCAACTGCCGTCCAGAATCCGCAGATCCGGGTCCTTGAGATGTTTGGCCAACCACTCGGTGGAAACCAGCGTTTTTGGATCGTCGACAGCCATAGCGCACCCGTTTCTTGGTCGCCTTGTCCATATGCGCGCGCGCCGTGTCATGCAAGTATGACAGGGGCCGAATACACCTGTGAACGGGGTTTGAGCCTACATTCTACGACGAATTGCGCCGATCGCCAAGAGCACGCCAAGGCTGACCAGCCCGCCCCCGGCCATTTGCCCCAGCGCCAGACCGGCCTGCGGGCCAAACCCGCTGATCTCTGGCGGTGCGCCAACGAGGGTCAGAATCTTGCCGCCAAGCCCGCCGCTGAGGGCGCCCAGCGCCACGCCCGGTACGGCGCGCTCAAATGGCAGGCTACGCAGATGATGCGCCGCCTTGCCGACCAAAGCCCCCGCACATGTCCCGATAATGATGTCCATACCGACCCCACCTGTACCCATGGCCTACACCCATTGCGGGCCAGCCTATGCGTGCCCCACCACCGCCGCAGCGTGAAAGACCGGCAGGTTTTCCCCTGACGTTTTCCCAGTCGCGGTCCCGGACCAATCAGCCCTGCTTGAGCAGACGCTGCTTTTGACGACCCCAGTCGCGCTTGGCCTCTGTTTCGCGTTTGTCGTGGTTTTTCTTACCCTTGGCGATGCCAATCTTGATCTTGGCGATCCCCTTGTGGTTGAAATACATCACCAGCGGCACCAGCGTCATGCCCTTGCGCTGGGTTTCGTTCCACAGCCGCGACAGCTCTTTCTTAGAGACCAGCAGCTTGCGGCGACGTCGTTCCTCATGGCCGAACATCGCGCGCTCGTAGGGCGCGATATAAGAGTTCACCAGCCACAGTTCCCCATCCTCCACCGCTGCATAGCTTTCGGCGATGTTGGTGTTGTTCTCGCGCATCGATTTGACCTCGGAGCCGCTCAGGATGATCCCGCATTCGAGATCGTCCACGATCGAGTAATCGTAACGCGCCCGCCGGTTTTCGGCGATGATTTTGTAATTGGGGTCTGATTTCGGTTTCTTAGCCATGCGCAGGAGATAGTGCGCCCGCGCGCCGCTGTCTATGGGCCACGCGCGGTTTCGCCTTAGCTGCCGCGATAGGTCGAATAGCCGTAGGGCGACAGCAGCAGCGGCACATGGTAATGCGCGTCTGCGTCCGACATGCCAAAGCGGATCGGCACCACGTCCAGAAACAGCGGATCGTCCCCCGCCTGCCCGCTGGCGCGCAGATAGTCGCCCGCGTGAAAGACCAGCTCATAGGTGCCCGTCGCAAAGTCACCCTTCGGCAGAATCGGACTGTCGGTGCGCCCGTCAGCGTTGGTTTGCGTGGTGGCGATGGCTTCGCGCGTCTCACCGTCCAGCCGGAACAGCGCGATCTTCAGCCCCTCTGCCGGACAGCCCTTGGCCGTGTCCAGAACATGCGTCGTCAAATACCCGTCAGACATCTCTTGCCCCTTTTTCCGTCAGCTTACCCGAAACTCCGTCCAATTCATGCGCAAAGACTGCCCACAAGTCCTTTTGGAAATTTTTGAAAATCTTTCGGGATTTTCCGGATTACAGTGAAGAACACCTTAAAGAGCAAGTAGAAATGACACGATACACCCGAGACATGCTGGGCTACGGCCCGAACCGCCCTGATCCGCAATGGCCGGGCGGGGCAAAGATCGCCGTGCAATTCGTCCTGAACTACGAAGAAGGCGGCGAGAATAACGTTCTGCACGGCGACGCCGGGTCCGAGGCATTTTTGTCCGACATCATCGGCGCGCAGCCGTGGGTGGGGCAGCGCCATTGGAACATGGAATCGATCTACGAATACGGCGCGCGGGCGGGCTTTTGGCGTCTGCACGAGCTGTTCACCGGCGCCAACGTCCCGGTGACGATCTACGGCGTGGCAACGGCGCTCGCCCGGTCGCCGGTTCAGGTCGAAGCCATGAAAGACGCCGGTTGGGAAATCGCCTCGCACGGGCTGAAATGGGTCGAGCACAAGGACATGCCCGAAGCCGAAGAGCGCGCCCAGATTGCCGAAGCCATCCGCCTGCACACCGAGGTTGTGGGCGAGCCCCCGCGCGGCTGGTACACCGGGCGCTGTTCCATGAACACCGTGCCCTTGACGGCCGAGACCGGGCAATTCGCCTATATCTCGGATACTTACGATGACGACCTGCCCTATTGGGCGCAGGTGGGCGGGCGCGATCAGCTGATCATTCCCTATACGCTCGAAGCCAACGACATGCGCTTTGCCGGTGCGCCGGGCTATGTCACCGGCGAACATTTTTACCAGTATCTCAAGGACGCCTTCGACACGCTCTATGCCGAAGGGCAAGCGGGCCGCGCCGCGATGATGAGCATCGGCCTGCACTGCCGTTTGATTGGCCGTCCGGGCAAGATTGCGGGTCTGAAACGCTTCCTCGATTACATCGCCGGGTTCGACGGCGTCTGGACCCCGACACGGCTGGACATCGCCGAGCACTGGGCCAAGGTGCACCCCCCGGTGGCCAAGGAACGCCCCTCGCAAATGGACCGCGAGCGCTTTGTGGCCAAATTCGGCGCGATCTACGAGCATTCGCCGTGGATCGCCGAGCGCGCCTTTGACCTGGAGCTTGGTCCGTCGCACGACTGCGCCGCCGGAATCGCCAATGCGCTTGCCCGGATGTTCCGCTCGGCCAGCGCCGAAGAGCGTCTTGGCGTGCTCAATGCCCACCCCGATCTGGCGGGCAAGCTGGCCGCCGCGAAACGCCTGACCGCCGAGAGCACCTCGGAACAGGCCTCGGCGGGTCTTGATGCGCTGACCGATGAGGAACGCGCACGCTTTACCGAGCTGAACGCGGCCTACACCGCCAAGCACGGCTTTCCCTTTATCATCGCGGTGCGGGACCACGACAAGGCGGGCATCCTTGCCGCCTTTGACCGCCGCATCGCCAACGACACGGACACCGAATTCGCCGAGGCCTGCCGTCAGGTCGAACGCATCGCACGGCTGCGACTGGAGGACATGCTATGAGTGACATCGGACCGCGCAGCTATGCCTTTCCGCCGGGGGGGCTGCCTCCCATGGACGACAACCCCGAAGGCACCGCGATCTTTACCGAAAGCTACGCGGTGATCCCGGCCAACACGATGCGTGACATCGTGACGTCCTTTCTGCCGGGGTGGTCAGACACCCGCGCATGGATCATCGCCCGCCCGCTGACCGGCTTTGCCGAGACCTTTGCGCAATACGCGGTCGAGGTGGCTCCGGGCGGCGGATCCGACACGCCAGAGCCCGACGCAGAGGCGCAGGCCATCCTGCTCATCGCAAACGGCGCGGCGCAACTGACCATTGACGGCGCGGTGCACGAGATGACGGCAGGCGGCTATGCCTCGATCCCCGCCGGGGTGAAATGGACGATCACCAACCCCGGTTCCGAGGTTTTGCAGTTCCACTGGATTCGCAAACGCTGGGAGCCCGCGCCGGGGATCGAAAAACCCACAGCCTTGGTCACCACCGACGCCGAAACGCCGATCAACTGGATGCCGGGGTCGGACACCTGGGGCACCACGCGCTTTGTCGAACCGACGGACCTGCGCCACGACTGCCACGGCAATATTGTAACGTTCTTGCCGGGGGGGCAGATCCCCTTTGCCGAGACACATGTGATGGAACACGGGCTGTATGTGCTGCAAGGCACCGCGCGCTACCTGCTGAACAAGGACTGGGTCGAGGTCGGCCCGGGTGACTTCATGTGGCTGCGCGCCTTTTGCCCGCAGGCCTGCATCCAGACTGGGGATGAGCCCTTCCGCTACCTGCTCTATAAGGATGTGAACCGTCACGTGGGGCTGTCACTGTGAGGCGCGCGGGGGACAAATTCCTTCCAAGGAATTTGCAAATCTTTTCGAAAAGATTTGCCAGCGCGCGCCAAGGACGGATCGCATGATGGAAATCAAGGCTTTGCCCCTCACCCGCGCTGCTTTCGCGCCCTTCGGCGATGTTCTGGACATCGCCGGCGATCCCGACAAGATCATCAACCAAGGGCTCTGCGGCCGCTACCACGACCGCGCCCAGTTGGACTTTGGCCCGGAGGGGCGCGCGGGCATCAGCCTGTTCAACGCCGAGGCCCGCGCCCTGCCCTACACGCTTGATCTGGTGGAGCGGCACCCGGACGGATCGCAGGCGTTCCTCCCCATGCACCAGAACGAATGGCTGGTGATCGTTGCCGAAGCGGGCGAAACCCCCGGCCCGATCCACGCCTTTGTCGCAGCGCCCGGACAGGGCATCAACTTTCACCGGGGCACGTGGCACGGGGTCCTGACCCCTCTGCACGCCCCCGGCCTGTTCGCCGTCGTCGACCGCATTGGCGATACGGCCAACCTTGAAGAGCACTGGCTGGACACGCCGGTGCTCATCACAGGCCCCTAGCGGCCACCTCAAAGGACCGCCCGACAGAAGGCGGCCATCTCACGGACTTTGGACAAGGGAGAAACGCACATGACAGACATGACCCACGGCAGCGGTCTCGGCCCGCCCGAGCAGCTGCGCGACCCCAACTACACCCCACCGCTGGCGCAGGCCGTGCCCTTGGGCATCCAGCACGTTTTGGCGATGTTCGTCGCCAACGTGACCCCGGCGATCATCATCGCGGGCGCCGCCGGGTTCGGCTTTGGGTCTGATGCAGGCGCGCAGGGCTTTCCGGACATGACCTACATGATCCAGATGTCCATGCTGTTTGCGGGCATCGCGACGCTGTTCCAGACCATCGGCATGGGTCCGGTGGGCGCGCGTCTGCCCATTGTGCAGGGCACCTCTTTTGCCTTTATCCCCGTCATGATTCCCGCCGTCGCGGGCCAAGGCACCGCGGGCATGGCCGGACTGATGACCGGCATCATGGTCGGCGGCGTCTTTCACTTTGTCCTTGGCACCGTCATTGGCCGCATCCGCTTTGCACTGCCGCCGCTGGTCACCGGGCTGATCGTGCTGATGATCGGCCTCGCGCTGATCCGCGTGGGCATCCAATACGCTGCCGGGGGCGTTCCGCTGATCGGCAAGCCCGAATACGGCTCGCTCGCCATGTGGGTTCCGGCGCTGGTCGTCATCGTTGTCACCCTCGCGCTCAAATTCTTTACCCGCGGGTTCCTCGCTGTGGCCGCCGTTCTGGTGGGGATCCTCGTGGGCTATGCCGTGGCTTACATGATGGGGCAGGTGAACTTTGCCAACGTCAGCCGCGCAGCGCTGTTCCAGATCCCGACGCCCTTCAAGTGGGGGTTCGAGTTCAACTCGGCCGTGGTCATCGGCATGTGCTTTATGGCCATCGTGTCGGCGATCGAGACCGTGGGCGACACCTCTGGCATCTGCAAGGGCGGCGCGGGCCGCGAGGCCACCGACAAGGAAATCGCGGGCGCAACCTACGCCGACGGTTTCGGCACCGCAATCGCAGGCATATTTGGCGGCCTGCCGAACACCTCGTTCAGCCAGAACGTCGGCCTGATTTCCATGACCGGCGTCATGAGCCGCCACGTGGTGACCATCGGCGCGATCTTCTTGATCATTTGCGGGCTGGTGCCCATGGTCGGCGCGGTCATCCGCACCGTTCCGATCAACGTGCTGGGCGGCGGCGTCATCGTCATGTTTGGCATGGTCGCGGCGGCGGGCGTGAACATGCTGTCCGAGGTCAACTGGTCGCGCCGCAACATGGTGATCTTTGCGATCTCGCTGTCCGTCGGCCTTGGCCTGCAACTGGAGCCGGGCGCGCTTCAGCACCTGCCCAAAACCATGCAGATCCTGCTGACCTCTGGCCTGCTGCCCGCCGCAGCGCTGTCGATCATCCTGAACCTCGTGCTGCCCAAAGACCTCGAGTAAGGCGCACATCTCGCATCAAAAAAGGGGCCTCTCAGGGCCCCTTTTCCGTGGGGGCACCCCCCCTGCCCCGGTTCCGCCCGAGGACTGCTCGAAAGCCTTAGCGCCGCGCCACGGTGTAGCCGTTGCCCTTGAGGCAGCTGACGTTATAGCCATTGCGCACTTTGCCGTTCAGCCAAAAGCGGGTCTCGCACATGTCGGGCAGACGCTTGGCCGCGCGGAAGTTGTTGTTGAGGCAAGACCGCGTCATCACGTTGCGCTTTTTGTTGTTCTGCCCCCAAACCGTCTTTTCGCATTGCGCAGGCAGCAGCGCGCGGCGGTTGCCACCGTCGTAGTGGCGCGGCTTGTTCGGGGCGGCGTTCTGATAGCGCTGCGGCTCGTAGCGGCGCACCTTTACCCGGTCGTTGTTCTCTAGCATCTGCTGCAACATAAACAGCGTCACGGCGGTGCCCACAAAGGCCTGCAAGTCCTTGTTGTCGGCGCGGGCGGGCGCGGCGGACAGGGTGGCAATCAGGGACGCAATGGCGATCACACCAGTGATGAATTTCTTGGACATGGGGTCTCTCCTGCTAGGGGTCTCAAGTTGGCCGCCGATCAGCGACCTCCTGCCTTCACGCTGCCCCCGCCCCCCGAATTCAGGCAATATCGCCCGCTGGTTATCGAATATCCGAGCCGTCAAACTGTCGTTGTTATTGAATTTCACGCGCCGGACGCGCACCTTGGGGCCATGAAAACGATCCTCACATCCCTTGCGCTGCTGCTTAGCCTTGCCCTGCCCTCGGCGGCTCTTGCCGATTGCTACGTGGGTTACAAAGCCAAGCAGGACAGCCCCCTGCGCCTGCATTACGGCGTTCTGGCGCTGCCCGGCAGCTGCCCTGCGCCGTCTGCCGCCCAAGCCACCGCTGCCAGCCGTCTTGCGGCTGGGGGCTGGACGCTGTTGACGGTGCTCAGCACCTCTGGCGCCGAACCTGACGACCAAATGAAGGCCAACGCTGGTGAGTACTATCTCCGTTACTGAGAGCCGCCGCGCGAGCACGCGCCTGATCACCGCCGGGATCATGGGGATCGTTGCGATCCTCGCGATTGCCGGCACGGTGCTGCTGCTGACCCTGCCCGATGGCAACGCGTTCAACACGCGGGTTGAGCGGATTTTCGTGCAGAACAACAACCTGACGTCGCAGGCAGAGGTCAAGCTGCTGGAAATTCTCGCCCAGTCCGGCACCGCGTTTTCCGATACGCTGGCCAGCTACCGGATGGTGATTTTCGTGCTGCTGGTCTTTGCCGCCGCGCTGCTGGTGGCGGCGCTGGTGTTCCTTGTGATGCTGGTGACGCTCAATCGCCGCATGGCGCAGATAGAACGGTCGGGGATCGAGGTGTCGTCGCTGATCATCTCGCGCGAGGAGAACACCGTTTACCTCAACACCATGGGGTTCAAGCTGACCGACGCCATGATGGAAACCCTGTCGGTGCTGGCCGAGGCCCGTCTGGACGACGAACTGCTGTCCGGCGCGCAGATCGAAGGGATGATCTCTGGCCGCGATGCTTCGGACTGCGAAGAGGCGGCGGGCGCGACGCGGATCAAGCGTTTGCGTGACGGCCTCGGCAACCAGATCGTGTCCGAGCTGCTGGTCAAGAACATCGCCCGGCGCGGCTATATGCTGGCGATCGACAAAGGCGTGATCGAGATGGTCTG
The DNA here is from genome assembly GCF_900176475.1 of Tropicibacter naphthalenivorans. GTDB lineage: Bacteria > Pseudomonadota > Alphaproteobacteria > Rhodobacterales > Rhodobacteraceae > Tropicibacter > Tropicibacter naphthalenivorans. The sequence goes on along the minus strand of NZ_FWXX01000019.1, from coordinate 29,521 downwards.
AACGGCAAACCGCGCCGGTGGGGAGTGGGCCCCGGCGCGTGCCGTATCGCTATGAGTTAACGATAAGAGAACACGTACATGCCCACCATCTCGGCGTTCTTGGGCGTGGCGTATTCAAAGCCGGAGTACTCGCCATATTCCGGGCGCAGCTTGTCCGTCGCGTATTCGCCAATCGCCGCGATCTAGGTCGACAGATAGGCGGTGTGGGCGTTCAGCTCGGCGGGGTTTTCCACCGTGGTGCCAAAGGCAATGGTCCCCAGCGCCTCGCCCACAGCCGCTTCGAGATCGTCGAGGAAGCGGTTGTAAAAGGCGATGCCATCCCGCGAGCCAACGTTGCCGTGACCGCCCGACAGGTAATCCCACTCAAGGCTGTCGATCTGCGCGATCAGGTCGCGATACCCCAGATAGCTGTCCGCCCCGGCAAAGGACCAGAACGGCGGCTGGTCGGGGTTGATGACGTCCGGCACATGCACAACGCCGGTCCCTTCTAGGATAAAGGCCGCGTGGTCATGGGCGTGCGCCTCGGCATTCAGCGGCACGACGCGGACGGTGAGGTCTTCATAGGTCAGCGTGTCGCCTTCGATCACCTGATCGGCGCGCGGCAGGTTCGATCCAAGACGCTCCATCAGCTCGGTGGTGGCCTCGGTCGCGTGGATGGTCAGGCCGGGGTACGCCCCTTGCAGCTTGGCGGCGTCGGCGATGTGGTCGGCGTGGTCGTGGGTGTAGATCAGGTCGGTCACCGGCAGATCGGTCACCTCGGCCACGGCCTTTTGCAGAGCATCGCCAGAGCCTTCCAGCGCGTCGATCAGCAGGACGCCCTCGTCACCGACATAGAACACGGTGCCGTAAAAGCCGCTTTGGAAAAAGAACACCCGGTCGGTCAGCTTTTGCAGAATGTAGGGCTGCGTGGCGTCCTTGGTGAACAGGTTCTCGATCTTTTCACCGGGGGCCAGCGCCGTGGTCGCGGATTCGGCGACATAGGTGGCGTTGACGGTGGATTTGGCTTCTTGGGCCGACGCGGTGGTGGTCAGGGCCAGCCCGAGGGCCAGCGCAGAGGTCAGAGTGCGAAACATGGGTTTAGTCCTCTGATAACATTGCGTTTAAGCGAAGAGAGAGAGATTAGGCGAATTGGCCAAGGCTACGCTGCAAGGCCGGGATGCGCAGGGCAAAGGCCCCGGCCCCAAGGAACACCAACGCGACCTGCACCACGGTCCAGAAGACGGTGAATTCCCAGCCGCCGCCCGTCGCCGAGAACAGCCAGCCGTTGCCCGCGTGGACCCAGGTCGCGCCCAGCAGCACCGGGATCAGCGCCAGCGACACCAGCCGCGTCGCCACCCCAAGGATCAGCGCCAGACCGCCGCCGATCTCGGCGATGATGGTCAGGTAGGCGAGGAAGCCGGGCAGGCCGAGGCTTTCGAAATAGCCAACGGTGCCGGGAATGGTGAAGACGTTCACCTTGAGCAACCCGTGGGCCAGGAACAGCGCGCCAGAGGTCAGGCGCAGCAGAGTTGCGGCGTAGTCAGAAGACTGCGTGGTCATGTCAGTGTCCCTTGTGAAGCTTTTGAAAAATCAGGTGATTTGCCATTTAGGCGCGATGTTCCCGCCCAGCCCCAGCACAAAGCCGAACTGGATGTTCAGGAACCCGAGCGGTTCGAGGTAGCGGGCGTTTTTCAGCGGGCCGGCGTTGATCGGCTCCAGGCCGATGCTGGCGGCGAGCTTGGTGATGGTGTCCTTGGCGGCGTCATCGTCGCTGGCGACAAAGGTCTGGATCGGCGCGCCGTTCAGGGTCAGATCGCCGCCGTAGTGGCCCGCGAACACGGTGTTAAAGGCTTTGACGAGTGTGGCCCCCGGCAGCAGCGCCGCGATGTCCTCGGCGGCAGAGGTGGTCAGCCCCACGGACAGGCCCGACATGTCGGCGGTCATCGGGTTGGACACGTCCACCACGATTTTGCCCGCGAAATCCGCCGCTTTGGCGATGTCCTCTGCCGCGCCAAAGGGCGTTGCGAGGATGACGATGTCGGCGCCCTTGACGGCCTGCGCCAGATCGGCGTCCTTGTCGTAGGCCGCGACGTCGTGGCCTGCCTTGCTCAGCGCGCCAGCCAGCCCGCTGCCGATGTTCCCGTTGCCGATGATTGCGATGGTCATGTCGTTTCCTTTCTGCCGCACGCTGGCGGCTGTTTGCTGTGTTGAAGCCAAATTAGGCCTTGCCTATGGCGAACAAAATGGAGACGTTATGGAATGACTTTCCACGATTTGTTCGGAAACTTTTGATGGACATCACAGTTGAGCTGAAAGCCTTTGTCGCAACCGCCATGACCGGCTCTTTCACTGCGGCGGCGGATCAGCTGGGCATTTCCAACCGCCTGACCTCGAAATACGTGGCCGAGCTGGAGCAGCGTCTGGGCGTGCGCCTGCTGCAACGCACCACGCGCAAGGTCGGCCTGACCCCTGCGGGCGAAGAGCTGCTGTTGCGCGCGCCCGCGGTGCTGGACGAGCTGGACGACCTGCTGTCCGACGTTTCCGAAGATTCGCGGGGGCTGTCTGGGGTGATCCGCGTGTCGGCCCCCGTGACCTTTGGCGAAAGCTACGTGGGCGGGATGCTGGGGCGCTTTGCCGCCGCCAACCCCGGTCTAACCATCGACCTGCGGTTGAACGACAGCTTTGTCGATCTGGCCAGCGACGGGATCGACGTGGCCTTTCGCATCGGCCAGTCGGACATGTTGTCGGTGAAATCGCGCAAACTGGGCGAAATGCGCACCATGGCGGCGGCCAGCCCCGGCTATCTGGCGCAGGCGGGCAACCTGCAAAGCCCCGCCGAACTGGCGGATCATGCCTGTATTCTGGACACCAACCGCCGCCAGCCCCGCCGCTGGGTGTTCATGAAAGACGGCGCGCCCGTCGTGACCGAGGTGCAGGGGCGCTTTTCAGTGAACTCGGCGCGCGCGGCGGTGGATTTGGCCGTTTCCGACCTTGGGGTGTGCTACGCGCCCCGCTTTGCCCTGTCCGAAGCGCTGGCCTCGGGGGCTTTGGTGCCGGTGCTGGCGGGGTTTGACGGGGTCTCGGCGGACATCGCCGCCGTCTACCTCGAAGGCCGCACCCTGCCCCGCAAGGTACGCGCCCTGATCGATTTTGCCGTCGCTGACATCAAAACCACGGCGGTTTTGTAGACCCTGCGCTCCGCAGATGCCTTAGGCATCGCGATCCGCAGACGCCTTAGGCGTCGCGATCCGCAGACGCCTTAGGCGTCGCGGTCCATGATCCATTGCACGGGCGGCGCGGGGACAAAGCGCCACTTGCGCAGCGGCCCGGCCATCACGTTCAGATAATACATCTCGAACCCGTAGGGCGCACCGCAGGGGTGGTGGCCGCGCGGCACCAGAACCACGTCCCCGTCATGCACCGCCATCGTCTCGTTCAGTTGCAGATCGTCGGTGTACACCCGCTGGATGCCAAAGCCCTCTGCCGGGTTGATCCGGTGATAATACGTCTCTTCAAGGTAGGTGATCCGCGGATAGTCATCCTCGTCATGGCGGTGCGACGGATAAGACGACCAATGCCCCGCCGGGGTGAACACTTCGGTCACCAGGAGACTGTCGCAAAAGTCTTCGTTCTCCATGGCGATGTTGTTGATATGACGGGTGTTCGTCCCCTTGCCGCGTTCGGTCAGGGTGATGCCATCCGGGCCAATACGGCGCGCCGCGTGACCGCCCATGCCGGGCGCGCTGCACACGGCGATGACGCAATCCGTGGTGGCTTTGGCGGTCCAATCGGTGCCGTTCGGCAGGTAAAGACAATGCGGCGGCGTCTTTTCAAAGACGTTCATCCGCTCGCCCAATTCGCCCCAGTCCTGGCCCGCGCCGGTGATCTTGGCCTTGCCTTCGACCATCACAAGGATCACCTCACGGTCGCCCGTCGCCTCGGCGGCGGTTTCGCCCGCGCGCAGGCGGTAGAGCGAGAAACCGACATAGCGCCAGCCCGCCGACTGCGGTGTGATCTCGTGGACTTTTCCGTGTGTGCCAAAGGGTTTACGAAGAAGATCGGGCATATCGGGCCTCATTTTGCGATTGTCAGGCCAGAGCGGCCACAGATTTGGGTGATGTGGTCAAAACCCAGCTTTGAATAGTAAAAGGGCGGGGCCTTGGCCGGGTCTTGTTCGGCCTCGACGACAATCCAACCTTTGTAGTCCATCTTGGCCAGCCGGTCGGTGATCGCCTGAAAGTCGATGATGCCCGCGGGGTCGCCCGGCACGGAAAAGACCCCCGCCGCCACGCCATCAAGAAAGCTGCGATCCTCGGCGCGCACCCAGTCCAGCACGGGCTGGCGCACGTCCTTAAAATGCACGTGACGCACCCGGTGGCCCCATTTGTCCAAAACCCCGAGCGGATCGGCCCCGGCGAAATGCAAGTGGCCGGTGTCATAAAGCAGATGCAGGTCGGGGGAGGAGCCTTCCATCAGCCAGTCGATGTCCTCGGCGTCCTGCACCATCGCGCCCATGTGGTGGTGATAGGCCAGCGGCGTGCCAAGATCCGCCGACCATTTGGCCAACTCGCTCAGCTTGGCCGCATAGGTTTTGACCTCGTCCCGCGACAGCTTGGGGCGACGCGAAACTGGCGTGTTCAGATCGCCCTGAATGGTGTTCGAACACTCGGCATAGACGAGGCACGGCGCGCCAAGGGCGGCGAACTGCTCAACCTGCTGGCGAATGGCCTCTTGCTCGGTGGCAAGATCGTTCACCATCAGATTGCCCGAGCACCAACCGCCACACAGGCTGACGCCGTAGCGATCCAGATAGGCCCGCAGACCTTCGGTGTCGGCGGGCATCCGGCGACCACGCTCGACCCCTTGGTAGCCGATCTTGCCTGCGTCCTCCATCGCCCCTGTGGTGGTAAAGGCGGCGGTCAGCTCTGGCAGGTCGTCGTTCTGCCAAGCAATCAAAGAGATGCCGATCTTGACGCTCATGTCACTGTCTTTCCTGATAAATCAGTTGACCAGACGCTGGCGCGCCATGTTTTCCAGATAGCTGGCATATGCTTTGTTCACGCCTTCGCGGTCGCTGACCGCCGGGACCGCCACGTCCCACCAATGGCCCGCATCGCCAAAGCCGGGGCTCTCGGCGGGGTTGGTTTCGATCACGATCACCGTGGGGATATTGCGGCCACGCGCGTTGGCAATCTCGGCCTCAAGGCTTGCGATATCGGCGGCCTTGACCGCGTGCGCCCCCATGCTGGCAGCGTGCGCCACGTAGTCGATCTGGGGCTGGTCCTCGACGGCGCAATTCTCGTAAAGGTTGTTGAACGGCGCACCGCCGCAGCCCAGCGTCTGAAGCCGGTTGATGCAGCCATAGCCGCGGTTGTCCGTCAGCACGACGGTAAAGGGCACGCGGCGCATCACCGCCGTCGCCAGTTCCGAGTTCGCCATCATGTAGCTGCCGTCGCCGACAAAGCAGATCACCTCGCGCTCGGGCGTCGCCAGCTTGATCCCCATGGCGCCGGCGATCTCGTAGCCCATGCAGCTAAAGCCGTACTCCATGTGGAAGCCGCCCTGCGACGGCTGCCACAGCAGCTTCAAAGCGCCAGGCATGGTCCCGGCGGCGCACATGGCCACCGCATCCTCGCCGGTGGCACGCTGCACCGCACCGATCACCTCGGCGTCGAGCGGGCGATAGCCGATCCCGCCGTCGCGCGGGGCACAATGGGCCGTCACGGCGTCCAACCACTCGCTGCGCAGCTTGGCATCCGGCGCCGACGCCGCATGATCGCCAAGCGCCGCGCTGATCTTTTCCAAGGCCACCTTGGCATCCGCCACCAAGGGCACCGCGCCGTGCTTGACCGCGTCATAGGCGGCGACGTTGATCGACACCAGGCGCCGCGCCGGGTTCTTGAACAGCGACCACGAGCCGGTGGTAAAGTCTTGGAAGCGCGTGCCGACGCCAATCACCAGATCGGCGGTCTCGGACACCGCGTTGGCCGCCGCCGACCCGTCGACGCCGCTTGCGCCAAAGTTCATCTCATGCGCCTGCGCCAGCGCCGACTTGCCCGCCTGCGTTTCCACGACGGGGATCTGGTGCTTGGCCGCAAACGCGCCCAAGGCCGCCTCAGCGCCGGAATAAATCACCCCGCCACCGCAGACAATCACCGGGGTCTTTGCGCTTCGGATCAAGCCGATGACCTCATCCAGCTCCTGCGCATCCGGCTCGGGGCGGCGCACCCGCCACACCCGAGGTTCAAAGAATTCCTCTGGGTAATCAAACGCTTCCGCCTGAACGTCCTGACAGAACGCCAGGGTCACCGGGCCGCAATTCGCCGGATCGGTCATCACCGCCATGGCGCGCGGCAGGCAGGTCAGCAGATGCTCGGGCCGGGTGATGCGGTCAAAATACCGGCTCACCGGACGCAGGCAATCGTTGGCCGAGACCGTGCCGTCGTCAAAATCCTCAACCTGCTGCAACACCGGATCCGGCCGCCGATTGGCAAAGACATCGCCCGGGATCAACAGCAGCGGCAAACGGTTCACATGCGCCAGCGCCGCCGCCGTCACAAGGTTCGTCGCCCCCGGCCCGATCGACGTGGTCACCGCCATCGCCCGCCGCCGCCCATGCGCCTTGGCATAAGCAATCGCCGTATGCGCCATGGTCTGCTCGTTCTGCCCGCGCCACGTCGGAAAGACCTCCTGCGCATCATGCAAAGCCTCGCCCAGACCGGCGACATTGCCATGCCCAAAGATCGCCCAGATGCCATCAATGAACCTCGGCCCATCTTCGGTCATCTGCACACTCAACCACTTCACCATGGCCTGCGCCGCCGTCAGCCTGATCGTTCCCATCTCATTCTCCCAAAAAAGACGCCTGCCAGGCTTCTTCTCTTTCAAAATATCCCGGGGGAGTCGCCCTTGGGCGACGGGGGCAGCGCCCCCAATCCCCCTTGTCGTCACGCGGCGTTCAGCCGGGCCTGCGCCCGCGCGCCATCCCACACGTCACACAAACGCGCATACCGCTCGGCCATCTGCGCCACCGCCTCGGCGTCGCTCATCTCGCCCTTCATCCAGGCCCGCGCCGCATCGCCAAAGATCGTCCGCCCCACGGCAAACCCTTTGACCAAAGGCTGCTTGGCCGCCAAAGCAAAGCTCTCCGCCAGCTCCGCTTCAGGCGCGTCCAGCCCCAGCACCACGATGCCGCGCGTGCGCGGGTCGTTGCGCTCGATCGCCTCGACAGCCTTGGCCCAAGCGCCTTCGGTCTTGAACGGCTCCAGCTTCCACCAATCGGGATAGACGCCTGCGTCGTAGAACTGCTGGATCAGCACCGCCGTGGTGTCGTCATCCACCGGGCCCACCTTGGACGGGATCACCTCCAGCAGAAACTCCAGCCCCGCCCGCCGCGCCGCCGTGAACAGCCGCAACACGCGCTCTTCTTGCAGCGCGCGCACTGTCGCGTCGTCGTCCGGGTGGCAGAACACCAACAGCTTAACCACATCCTCGACCGCCCATTCCTTGAACCGGCCAAAGTCGATGCCCAGATCCGCCTCGAACTGGATCGGACGAGAGCCGGGGTCCTCGGTCGGACGGCCAATCCACAGGCCAGAGCCAGAGGCCTTGTGCAAGGCCGAGCGCCCAATCCGGTTGTCGCACAAAATGCCATAGCCGTCCTGACCGCCCTGAACCTGCAAGGCCGCCTTCAGGCACAACTCTTTGAACGCGCTGCCTTTTTCCAAGGAATAGCCGTCCATCTCCTCCAGCTGCATCCGGTGATCGAACGCAAAGGTCCGCAGCACATCGGCGTTGGCACCGGGGCGCGTGTGGCGGTTTGTGGCCCAATGCACCTGCTCCAGCTCGGCATCGTTGCGCAGATCGGGCTGCATGATCCCGCGCTCAAAGAAGAACTGCAGCTCTTCCCACGACGGGTACGCCGGCGTGCAGCCGTGCCGCGACACCGCAAACGCCCCGCAGGCATTGGCGTATTTCAAAGCGGTCGGCCAGGCTTCGCCGTCCAGCCAGCCTTTCAAAAGCCCGGACATAAAGCCATCGCCCGCCCCCAGCACGTTGAACACTTTGATCGGAAAGCCCGGGCCGGTCTGGCCATCATCCAAAGAGTCCGGAATGTCGCCTTCAAAGGCCACGGCCCCCATCGGCCCGCGCTTGCACACCAGCGTCGCGCCGCTGACCGCCCGCACCGCGCGCAAAGCCGCGATCGTATCGGTCGAGCCACCGGCGATGTGGAACTCTTCCTCGGTGCCGACGATCAGGTCGAACAGGTGCAGCGTGGCTTGCAACTGCGCGGTGACCTCGGCGCTCTCGGCAAAGCGGCTCTCGCCGTCGCCATGGCCCAACACGCCCCAGAGGTTCGGGCGATAGTCGATGTCCAACGCCGTCTTGACGCCGTTCTCACGCGCGATGTTAAGCGCTTTGAGCACCGCCGCGCGGGTGTTGTCGTGGCTCAAATGCGTGCCCGTCGGCACCACAGAGCGCGCCGATTTGATGAACTCGGGGTCGATGTCATCCTCGCACAGCGCCATATCGGCGCAATTCTCGCGGTAGAAGATCAGCGGGAATTGTTCCTGGTCACGAATGCCAAGGATCACCAAGGCTGTGAGCCGCTCGGGATCGGTGACAACGCCGCGAGTCTCGACCCCTTCGCGCCCGAGCTGTTCGACGATGAACCGCCCCATATGCTCGTCGCCAACGCGGCTGATCAAGGCCGACTTCAGCCCCAGCCGCGCCGTCCCGCAAGCGATATTGGTCGGGCTCCCGCCGATGTATTTATCGAAGGAGGCCATATCCTCCAGCCGACCGCCGATTTGCGCGCCGTACAGGTCAACGCCCGCGCGGCCAATGGTGATGACGTCTAGTGTCTTGGTCATAATCCTGTTCCTTTGTCCTTAACCCATCCGCTCAGAGGCGAAGGAGCCGGGGCTGGGTGGGAAGACCACCGTCTTGCTGCCATTGATGAAAACGCGCCCGTGGATGTGCGCGTGGATGGCGCGGGCAAAGACCTGCGCCTCGACGTCCCGGCCCAGCGACACGTAATCCAAAGGCGATTGCGCGTGGGTGACACGAGTGATGTCCTGTTCGATGATCGGGCCTTCGTCCAGATCGGCGGTCACATAGTGCGAGGTCGCCCCGATCAGCTTTACGCCGCGCTCAAACGCCTGCTTGTAGGGGTTCGCGCCCTTGAAGCTGGGCAGGAAGGAGTGGTGGATATTGATGATCCGTCCCGACATTTTCTGGCACATCTCGTCCGAGAGGATCTGCATGTAGCGTGCCAGAACGATCAGCTCTGCGCCGGTCGCCTCGACCACCTGCATGATCTGCGCCTCGGCCTCGGGCTTGTTCGCCTTGGTCACGGGGATGCAGTGGAAGGGGATGTCGTGGCTTTCGACAACCTTTTGATAGTCGGTGTGGTTGCTGACCACCGCAACGATGTCGATGGGCAGCGCGCCGATCCGCCAGCGATAGAGCAGATCGTTCAGGCAGTGGCCAAAGCGGCTGACCATGATGACAACCTTGCTCTTGACCGCTTCGTCAAAGAAGTCTGCCTGCATGGCAAAGTCATGCTGGATGCTGGCGAAACCGCTGGTCAGATCGGCCAGCGAGCGGCCTTGCTGAGATTGAAAGCTGACCCGCATGAAGAAGTTGCCGGTCTCGGTATCGTCGAACTGGGCCGAGTCGGTGATGTTGCAGCCCTGCTCCGCGAGATAGGCGGAAATGGCCGCAACGATGCCGCGACGGCTGGGGCATTGAACGCGAAGCGCAAAGTTGGTCATGGTCAAATCGTTCGGCCTGATGGCCGACCTCTTGTTGATGTGTCAGACAGAAGAGAGCGCGACCGGCGCGCCGGTCTTGGCCGATTGGGTCGCCGCCTCGGCCATGGCAAGCGCCGCGACGCCGTCGTCCAGCGTGGCCGGCAGGGCGCTGCCTGCGGTGATGGCGTCGACGAAGGCGGCCCATTCGGCGGCATAGGCGGGCATGTAGCGTTCGAGGAAGAAGAACGTCGGCTTGGCCCCGGTCACGCCCGCCGTGGTCGACTTCACCACGGTGTTTTCCAGCATGTTCTGCGCTTGCAGCAGGCCATCCGCGCCGAGCAGTTCCACGCGCTGGTCATAGCCGTAGACCGCGCGGCGCGAGTTCTTGATGACCGCGATGCGCCCGTCGGCGTAGGTCAGGGTCACAACGGCGGTGTCCACGTCACCGGCCGCGCCGATTTCGGAATCGACGATGCAAGAGCCGACGGCGGTCACACTCACGGGCGCTTCGCCCATGATGAAGTTCGCCATGTCAAAATCGTGGATCATCATGTCGCGGAACAGACCGCCGGACACCTTGATGTAGGCGACGGGGGGCGGGGCCGGGTCAAAAGAGGTGATCGACAGCAGTTCGGGTTTGCCGATCTCGCCCGCGTCCAAGGCGGCCTTGAGCGCGCCAAAATTCGGGTCAAAGCGGCGGTTGAAACCGATCATCACCGGCTTGCCCTCGGCCGCCTTTTGGCAGGCGCGGGCGCGGTCCAGCGACAGGTCCACGGGCTTTTCGCACAGCACGGCTTTGCCCGCGCCGGTGGCCGCTTCGATCAGGTCCGAATGGGTGTCGGTCGAGGTGGCGATCAACACCGCGTCTATGCTGGGATCGGCGATGATGTCTTCGGTGGTGCGCGCCGCGCAGCCGTATTGCGCCGCCAATTTCTCGGCATTTTCAGCGATGTAATCGGACACTGCCACCAGCTGGCTGCCGGGGTTCGAGGAAATCGCCGTTGCGTGTACGCCTGCAATCCGGCCTGCGCCGAGGAGTCCAACTTTGATCATGGTCGTGGTCTTTCGAAAAGGGGCGCTGCGCCCCGGAAGGTTACAAAGTGACGGATTGGCCGGTGTCTGCGCTGCGGCGGGCCGCATCCAGAACCGCGAGAGTTTTTGCGCCGGTTTCAGCCGTGACGGGCGGCGGGGTGCCGTCCGCGATGGCCTGCGCGAAGGCCTGATAGTAGTCGTGATAGCGGCCCTGCTCGGACGGCACGCGCGCCGCGCCGGTCGCGGTGTAAAGCGTGCCCCAGTTGGCCTCGGGCTCGTACCCCCAAGCGGCCAGATCATCCGCCGGGCGCTTGCCCGCGAAAATGTCCTGCGCCTGAACGTCGGTCGAATGGCTGACATAAGCGCCCTTGTCGCCATAGGCGCGCAGCTCGCGCAGGGCGATGCGGTTCAGCTTTGACGCAGAAACCTCGGACATGCGGCCGTTTTCGTGTTCCAGCGTGATGAAGAAGCTGGCGTCGGTGCGCCCCTCGGGCAGGTCGACGTAATCGAGATGCCCCATCACCGCGCGCACCGGCCCGTTCAGGTAGATCACCTGATCCACCAGATGCGAGCCAAGATCGCGCAGCAGACCGCCAGTCGGGCCAGCCTCAAGCGTCGCGGGATCGTCGAAATCCATGCGGTTGTGGATGCGCCAGAGCTTGCCCAGACGGTCGTCCTCGATCACCTTTTTCAAGGTCTGAAGGTCGGCGTCCAAACGGCGGTTCTGGAACACGCTCAGCGTGATGCCCTTGGCCTTGGCGGCGGCGTCCAGCTCCATCGCGCCCTCGAAATTCGGGGCAAAGGGTTTGTCCGCAACCACGTGCAGGCCCGCCTCGATGGCCTCAATCACCAGATCGCGCCGGGTGTGCGGCGGCGTGGTGATCGTCACCGCGTCACAGACCCCGGCGGCGATCATATCCGACAGGCTGGCAAAGATCGGCGTGTCGGGCCAATCGGCCTGCACCTTGGCAACGGTGGCGGGGGCACGCGCCACCACACCGGCCAGCACACAGCCCTTGGCCGCCGCGATAAAGGGCGTGTGAAAGTGTTGGCCGCCCGTACCGTATCCGACAACGCCGATCCGCACCATTTACAGACCCGCCTTTTTCACAAAGGCGTCGAATTCGTCGTCCTTGATGGTGACCGAGTGGCCCGCCTCGGGGTAGCCGCCACCCTCCACATCGGCCTTGAAGTCCTTGAAGGCCTGAATGCGCATCTGTTGCAGTTCGCGCATTTTCGCGCCCATGTCGGCGTAGACCTTGCCGTGACGGGGCTTGTGGTTGACGCCATAGCCACAAACGTCCTCGGTGAACAGGTACTGCGCGTCGGCGTATTTGCCCGCGCCCATGCCCAGCATGATCAGCGAGGTTTGCTCGGTCAGGACCTTGGCAACGCGGTCCGGCACCACTTCAAGCTCTGCGCCAAAGACGCCGATCTCTTCCATCTTTTTGGCGTGGGCGAGCAGGGCGGCGGCCTCATCCGCAGTCTTGCCCACGGCGCGCCAGCCGGTCCACGTGATGTAGGACGGGATCAGGCCGATGTGGCCGACCACGGGGATGTGGTTTTCACACAGCAGCTTTTGGATGTCGTAGGAGGCCGAGCAGTAAAAGCAGTCCGCGCCAAAGCCGCCATAGTAGAACGCCGCGCGCAGGTAGTCTTCGCCGGTGGCCAGCGGGCGGCCTTCGAACTTGCCCCAGCCGCCGTAGGGCAGGCCGACCTGAACAAAGCAGTCGCCGGCCGCTTCGCGCATCTCGGGCGACCAGAAACGGCCTTCGATGGACAGCATATGGATGCCGGCGGCAGCGGCGGCGGCGGCCTCTTCCAGGGTCGAGACATACAGCATCGAGATTTTCTCGCCGCGCGCTTTCATGGCGCGGATGTCCTGCACGTGGGGGCGGTTGTGATACATGCTCATGTGCGTGTTCCTTATAAGGTAAATGCGGCGCGGAAGGCGTCCAGGGCGGCCTCTTCCTCGCCCTTGGCAAAGGCTTCCATGCCGACGGGGCCGTCATAGCCCATGTCCGCCAGCGCCCGCGCAATGCCGGGATAGTTGATTTCGCCGGTGCCGGGCTGGCAGCGACCGGGGTTGTCTGCGACCTGCACCTCGCCGATCCACGGCAGGCAAGCCTGCGTCCAGCGGATCAGGTCACCTTCGCCGATCTGGGTGTGATAGAGATCAAGGTTGATGCGCAGCTGCGGACGGTTCACGGCGGACACCAGCGCCAGCACATCGCCGGTGCTGCGAAAGGGACAGCCGGGGTGGTCGATGGGGTTGAGGTTTTCCAGCGTAAAGGTCACGCCCTCTTCCTCGGCCATATCGCAGATACGGTTCAGCGTGTCGCGCGCGCGCTGTTCATAGCCCGGCGCAAAAGAGCCGATCAGCGGAATGGGCACACCCATATCGCCCAGCCCCGTGCCGTGCAGGTTCAGCCGATCGAACCCCAGACGCTTGCCCACCTGCGCCGTCTCTTGCGCCGAGGCCAGCAGCATATCGGCCCCCTCGGCGTCGGTCAGACGACCCTGCAAGTAGCCGTTCATGATGGTGAAATTGGCACCCGTCTTTTCGAGGGCGTCCAGATCCCATGCGGGCCAGTTCCACAGCCCCACGCCAAAGCCCATCTCTGTCAGACGGGCGGCGCGCCATGCCATCGGTTTATCCTGCCAGAGCATCTCTGCGCAGGCGGCAAGCTGAAACGCCATTGCTTAGATCTCCACGAAGACGCGGCCGCCTTCGACCTTGACCGGGTAAGTGCACAGGTTCTCGCAGGCCGGAGGCGTCTCGACCTCGCCCGAGGCGCAGTCAAAGATCGACGAGTGCTTGGGGCATTCGATGGTCGCCTCGACCACCAAGCCGTCCTCGAGGTGCACATCCTCGTGGGTGCACATGCCGTCGGTGCAATAGTAGTTGTCCTCGTGGTCGCGCACGATGACAAAGGTCCGCGAGCCGTGGTCAAAACGGATGACGTCTTCGGCGTCGACGTCGGTGGTGGCGATTGCGTCTACCCAGTCTGCCATTGGTTCTCTCCTCAGTTGGGGTTCAGGCGGCCTGCGCGGCAGGTCCGTCGTGATAGGGGTTTGCGGTCTCCGGCAGGGGACGCCGGAGGTGAAAGTCGGGGTCGGTGCGTTGCCGCCACAGGGCGGGCAGCATCTCGGCATAGCCGTCGCGGATCGAAGCGTTCGGTGCGGGGAAGTCCCACGCGCAGGCGCGGTGCAGCTCTGGCAGCTTGGAGAAGGGCACCAGCGGGAACATGTGATGTTCGACGTGGTAGTTCATGTTCCAGTAGATGAAGCGGCTGACCGGGTTCATGTAGACCGTGCGGCAGTTCAGACGGTGGTCCAGCACGTTGTCCGCCAGCCCGCCGTGTTGCAGCCAACCGGTCAGCACCATGTGCCAGCAACCGAACAGGCGCGGCAGACCGATCAGCAGCAGCGGCACCCACGACTGAAAGACCAGCGCAGCGGCAACCGTCACCGCATAAATCCCCAGCCAGATGCGGGACGTGCGGACAGTCTTGGGGTGGAAAACCGGCGCGACGTAGTCCTGTTCGTCCGGCAGCATACGGCCAGAAGCGTGGATCCCCATCCGCTTGATCCCGTCGACAAAATCCAAAAGCCCGACAAGGTTCGCCAGCATTTTCAGGACCATGACGGGGCGCATGATCGCCACCTCGGGATCGCGGCCCACGATGATCGTGTCCGAATGGTGCCGCGCGTGGCTGTACTTCCAGCAATAGGGATCGCGGATCATGCAAAAGCTGGCGATCTGGTAGAGCGCGCTGTTCTTCCACCGGGTTTTGAACGCCGTGCCGTGGCCGCATTCGTGCCAGCGGCTGTCCATGGCCGACCCGTACAGCACGCCATAGGCCAGCCACAGCGGCAGCGCCCACCAACTGGGCATCACGGCAATCGCGCCACCGGCGAACAGGGCCATCAGCCCGAACAAAAGGACGGTGTCCCGCGTGGCGGGCTGATCGCTGCGTTTCATCAACGCCTTCATGACCTTGCGGTCAATGGGCGTGCGGTACCACTTTTCCGTGACCAACCCACTGGCCACGGCGCGACGCGCGTCCGGTCCCGTCATGGAGTAGTCACGGGCCATGGCTTAGATGTCCTGCGGTTTGAAATCGGCCGCGGCCGAGGGCATGACGTTCTGCAAAAGGGTCACGGATTTCTCCAGACCTTCCAAAGAGTTAAGCAAAACGTCCTCGTGTTCGATCGACAGCCAGCCGTCGTAGCCACCCATTTTCAGGCGATAGCAGAACTGCCGCCACCATTCCTCGCCATGGCCAAAGCCGAGCGTGATGTAGGACCAAGAGCGCGCCGGGATATCCATGAGCGAGCCGTTTTCCAGCAAGGAGGTGGTCGCCTGCTTGGGCGCGTTCAAAAAGGTGTCCTTGGCGTGGACGTGGTAGACCGCGTCGCCAAGCGCTTCGGCAGCGATCAGCGGGTCCGCGCCCATCCAGAACAGGTGCGACGGGTCGAGGTTCGCGCCGATCACCGGGCCAACCGCGTCACGCAGCTTGAACAGCGAGGGCACGTTGTAGACGCACTGGTTGCCGTGCAGTTCCAGCGCGATCTGCTCGACACCGTTTTCCTGGGCCAGCGCGACGATTTCCGTCCAGAAGGGGATGAGCTTTTCTTCCCACTGGTAGCGCAGAATGTCCTGCGTTTCCGGCGGCCAGCTGCTGACAACCCAGTTCGGCATCACGTCATTTGCGCTGCCCGCAGGCAGGCCGGACATGGTGCAGACCTTTTTGATGCCCATTTCCCCGGCGACGCGGATGGTGTCGCGCAGATCGTTGCCCTGCTTGGGGTCGGTGGGGTGCAGCGGGTTGCCGTTGGCATTTAGGCTGATGATCTCAAGGCCATGATCGGCCAGCTTGGCGGAATAGTCCTTTTGCGCCAGAGGCTTGCCCAGCATGTCGGCCAGCTTGAAGTGCGGCGCGGTGGACCAGCCACAGGTGTTGATCTCTAGCCCTTCGACGCCCATGGCTTGGGCGTTCGCCAGCAGTTCGTCAAAGCCCATGCCGCCGAGGCTGTCGGTTACGAAACCAAGCTTCATTTGTAGAACTCCGGCTTGGCGATCAGGGTGATGTCCTGACGGGACCCTGACTCAAGCGCCTTGACGCCGGTTTCCGCGATCACGGCGGCGGCGTAGCCATCCCAGCTAGAGGACGCGAGCGCCGGGTAATCGCCCCCCTGAACCCACGCGAGGAAGGCGCGGTTCTGCTGGCGGTAGGCTTCGGCGTAACGGTCGCGCCAGTCGGGGTCGTGGCCCACGGACTTGGTCGCATCCTTGTCGAGACGGGTGTAGCTGACGTGGTTGGTCGCGATGGACCCGGTTTCGCCCACCAGCTCGGCCTTGACGTCATAGCCGTAGGCGGCGTTGTTGTTCACCTCGATGGTGACGATCTGATTGTCGGCGGTCTGCACAACCATCACAACCGGCGCGACCTTGTCGTCAGAGCGCTTGGGCTGGGTGGCGGTGATGCTGACGGCCTCAGAGTCCAGCATGTAGCGCAGGATGTCGAACTCATGCGGGGCGCTGTTCGTGATCGCCATGGCGCCGGTGAAGTCGCCCGCCGGGGTTGCGCCATTGCGGTGCCAGTTGTGTAGCATCAGGGCGCGGCCAATGGTGCCGTCTTTCAGCGCACGTTTCATCTGGATGTACGCCGGATCATAGCGGCGCATAAAGCCCAGCATGACATGACGCGATCCTGCGGCCTCTTCGGCCTTCATCACGTCGAGACACTCGGCAGAGGACTGCGACAGCGGCTTTTCGCACATCACCTTTTTCCCGGCCTTGATGCAGGCAAGGCTCAGCGGCGCGTGGGTAAAGTCGGGGCTGGCGACGATCACCGCATCCACGTCATCGCGGGCGATGACGCCTTCGGGGTCGGTGGCCGCCTCTGCGCCATACTGGTCGGCAATGGCCTGCGCGCGGGCGGCGTCCATGTCACACACCACCGACAGCTTTGCGCCGGGCAGATCCTCGGCAACGATGCGGGCATGGTCAGCGCCCATGATCCCGGCGCCGATAACGGCAATACGAATTGTCATGTTTGTCTCACTCAAAGGGTCGCGGGCGCGACCGTGTGTCAGGCCGCATGGCGCGAAGGGAGGAAGGACCGCGCCATGCGGTGGCAGAAAGGGCTCGCCCCGCAGGACGCGCCCCTTTGGTCAGTGGGCAGGCTCGGGGACGTGGCCGTCGTGGGTTTCCATGTAGCCTTCGATGTTGGCTTCGAGATCGGCCATGGATTCGCCCCCCGCCATGAGATCGGCGATCTCTTCGCGGGACTTGGCCCCCTTGCGGAAATCGGCGGCGATGGCGCCCCGGATCAGCACGGCAAAGTGGTCGCCCACGGCCATGGCGTGCATCACCTGATGGGTGATGAAGATCACCGCCAGCCCGCGCCGCTTGGCCTCGTTGACGATGCGCAGCACGTGGGCCGCCTGCTTGACGCCCAGCGCGGCGGTCGGCTCGTCGAGGATCAGAACGCGCGCGCCGAAATACACCGCGCGGGCGATGGCCAGCGACTGGCGCTCGCCTCCCGACAGGCCGCCCACCAGGCGGTCGCCGTCGGTGATCCGGGTGATGCCCATCTTTTGGACCTGCTCTACCGCGATCCGGTTGGCCTTTTGCCGGTCGAAGACCTTGAAGGGACCAACCCCCTTGGTCGGCTCGTTCCCCGCAAAGAAGTTGCGGCCCACGGACATCAGCGGATAGGTGCCGCCGAACTGGTGCACCGTGGCAATGCCCATTTCCTGCGCGTCGCGCGGGCGGTCAAAGTGGACGGGATTGCCATCCATCAGCATCTCGCCGCGGGTGGGCTGGTGCACGCCGGACAGGGTCTTGATCAGCGTGGACTTGCCCGCGCCGTTGTCGCCCAGCAGGCAGAGCACCTCTCCTTGGTTCACCTTAAGGCTGATTTCGTGCAGAACGTCGATGGGGCCAAAGCTCTTGTCGACTTTGCGCATTTCCAGGACGGGGGTCTTGTTGTCAGACATCGCGGGTGCCCTCACTTTTTCTTGGTCGACGCGCTGGTCGCGAGGTTACGGAAGGTGTCGTTCATCAGGACCGCCACAAGCAGCAGCGCGCCGATGAAAAGCATGTTCAGGTCTTTGTCGAAGGCGGTGAAGTTGATGCCCTGGAACACGATGCCAAAGGTCAGCGTGCCAAACACAACGCCGGTCACGGTGCCAAAGCCCCCGGTCAGCAGCACCCCGCCCACGACCACGCAGATGATGGTGTTAAAGATCATGCCGAACTGGGTGGTGGTCGATGCCGTGTTGGCCAGCACCGCCTCTGTCATGCCCACCAGCGCAGCGGCCATGGCAGACAGCATGAACAGCGCGATCTTGAGCTTGTCGGTGGGGATGCCAGCGTTGCGGGCGCTGTCCTCGTCGCCGCCCATGGCGAGAATCCAGTTCCCCCAAGGCGAGACATGCAGCACGTAAAAGCACCCGATGGCCACGGCGATCCAGATAAAGAAAGAGCTTTGCAGGCTGCGAAAGATGGTAAACGCGCTGTCGCCGTCGCCGAGGATCAGCGAGTGGTAGTCACCAAGGATGAACTCTGACACCACGCCCGCGTCGGGCAAGCTATGCTGGGTGGTGCCCGCGACCTGCTTGGACAGGTAGGCGTTCAGACCGGCCACCACGAACAGCGTCGCCAGCGTCACGATCAGCGACGGCACCTGCGTGCGCGTCACCAGCATCCCGTTGACCCAGCCAATGGCCGCCGCCACGACAAAGCTGAACAGCACGCCCATCCAGATGTTAAAGCCAAAGTGCTCGACCGACATGGCCAACACGATGCCGCCCGCCGGGATCAGCGCCCCGACTGAGATGTCCAGCTCTCCGGCGATCATCAAAAAGGCGATGGGGATCGCGATGATGCCAACCTTGGAGGCAAAGTTCAGCCAGGTGGACGACCCAAGCGCGGTCAGAAAGTTCTTATCGACCCCGAAATAGCCGAAGAACAGGAAAATCAGGATGAAACCGGCAGCGGCCCCCGCTTCGGGGCGTCTGAAAAGGTCCAGCAGCGAAAAGCTGCTTGCCGGGCCAGATGCCGGGCTGTCGGTCTCTTTGGTGTCTGCCATGGTCATTACGGGTCCCTCGGAGGTGCAGATGGATAAATCTCAGCCGACTTCGCGGCCTTTGGGTGGGTTCGACCCGCCGGGGGCCGAACCAGATCGCGGTTAGCGTGCGCCCAGCGCTGCGCCTGCCTTGACGGCGTCCACGTTGGCCGCGTCGATGATCGCCGGGCCGGTCAGCACCGGATCGGTCGAAATCTCGGTGCCGAACTTGAGGTGCGCGAACAACATCGACGTGGCGAGGAAGCCTTGCAGGTAAGGCTGCTGGTCGATGGCCATGGTCTGGGTGCCCGCCGAGATGCGGTCCAGCGAAGCGGGCGAGAAGTCAAACGCGCCGATCATGATGTCCATGCCGGTCTGCTCGACCGCGTTGGCCCCTGCCGCCGCGCCGAAGTCCGCGCAAGAGATCACCGCGTCGATCGAGCTGTCGCCGATGAACTCGGCCTTGAACGCCTCTGCGGTGCCGGTCACGTCGCCGTCAAGGTTGGCCGGGGTGTTCAGCACGGTGGCTTTGATGCCCGCTTCGGCTGCCGCATCGACCACGCCCTGGCAGCGCTGTTCCAGGTTGATCGCGCCGGGCACCTGGATGTGGCACAGGATATGCTCGGCCCCGTTTTCGGCCATGTACTTGCCGCCGCCAAAGCCCGCTTCGTATTCATCCGAGCCAAAGTAGTTGATCGCGCCGATGTCAGCCTTGACCGGCAGGCCAGAGTTGTACTGCATGATCTTGATGCCCTGCTCGGCCGCAGCTTGCAGCGCGGGGACCTGCGCGTCCGGCACCCAGACCGGGATCGCGATGCCATCGACGCCCTGCGCCACGGCCTGGTTGATCAGGGTCACCAGATCCGGGCCAAAGTTTTCATAGTTCTGGGTGCGCAGGTACTGCACCGAACCGCCGTTGGCCGTGACCATATGGGTGGCGTCATCCACGCCCTTCTTGATCTTGTCCATAAAGGCGTCTTCGATCGAGCCTGCGATCACGGCGATGTCCTGCGCCATGGCCGTGGTGGACATCAGGGCAGCGACAGAGGCTGCAAGGATGGTCTTGGTAAATGTCATGTCGAATTCCTCCTCTGGTACCCGTCTTGGCGACGGGTCGACACGTGATCGGCCAACGGCCGGGCAAACAAACGCGTGCCCGGAAAAGCCGACATGAACGGCCCCCGGTTGCGCGCAATCAGAGCTTTGTTATGGCTGTGCGGCCTGCCCTTCCGCCCGCGAATGCGGCTCCTCCGGAGGGCGTGGCCGCGTCCTCCAACTCTGCGACATATTATCCAGATTGCGTTAACATCTGGAAAGGTGATGCGTCGGGATTTTGTGATGTGATTTACATGAAAATTTGCGCGCTGGGCGTTTTGTGCGTTTATAGACAAGTTAGAAATTGCAAGTAGACTCACTTCGCTTTCTGATGCGAAACCCATCAAAGAGGAGAGACCCCCTTGTCCGACACGCGCCCCGATCCCCGGTGGAAAGGCCCCACCGTCGCCAAGATTGCCGAGCTGGCCGGGGTGGGCACTGCCTCTGTGGATCGGGTGCTGAACAACCGTCCGGGCGTCAAGGAAAAGACCCGGCAAAAGGTGATGGCCGCCTACGAAAAACTGTCCCTCGAAAAAGAGACGGGGCGCACGCTGGACCTGCGATTTTTCTGCGAATCCGGCGAGACGTTCATCGCCGCTATGGAACAGGCCGTGGACCGCGTGAACCGGACGCTGGCCGGGGCGCATATCACCTCGCATTGCGTGCCCACCAGCCGGATGAACCCGGCACAGTTCGCCCGCCAGGTGGAACAGGACTGCGCCGAGGCCGACGGGGTGCTGGTGATCGCGCGCGAGCATCCGGCGGTAAACCGTGCCATGCGCAAGCTGGTGGGCAAGGGCGCAGGTGTCGTCTGCCTGACCACCGATCTGCCGTCCTCTCGTCGCTCGGCCTATATCGGCAACGACCAGCACGCGGCGGGCAGCGTTGCGGCCTTTCTCATCGGGCAAATCCTGCCCAAGACCCCCGGAAAGATCCTGATCGTCATGAGCGAGGCCTTTCGCGCCCAGCAAGAGCGCGAGATGGGGTTTCGCCGGGTGCTGCGGGCCGAATTCCCGCACCTCAAGATCGACGAGCGTGTCGTGGCCGATGACCAGCCCGAAACCGTGCGCAAGCAGTTGCTGGCCTATTTCGCCGAAGGCAACGCGCCCGCGGCGGTCTACAACACGGCCGGGGCGAACCGCGGGGTGGGCATGGCGCTGACAGAGTCGGGGCTGGTGGACCGTACGATCTTTGTCGGGCACGAGCTGACCGGGCATTCGCGGGCGCTGCTCGAGGCGGGGGTGATGGATTACGTGATCTCGCACGACTACACCCAAGAGGTCATGCAGGCCGCCCAGTGGCTTGTGCAATTCCGCCAAGGGGTCACGGTAGACCCGGCCTTTTCGCAGATCCTCGTGCACACCAAGTACAACTGCGACCTCTGAGGCACGTCCGGCCTCGCCTTGGGGCGCATGGGACAGGGACGTGGACACTGGCATCGCATATCCCCTCAGGCGGACTTGGACTTGTTCGAGACCATGGACAGGGCCAGCGCGCGAAAGCTTTCGTTCATGGCGACGGCGATCAGCAGCGTCAGGCCGATGATCAGGTTCGACCAGTTGCGGTCAATGTCGGTGAAGTAGATGCCTTGGTTCACGATGGCGAAGGTCAGCGTGCCGACAAAGATGCCGATCACCGATCCAAAGCCCCCGGTCAGCAGCGTACCGCCCACGACCACGCTGACGATCACGTTGAAAATGATGTTCATGCCGCCCGACACCTGTGCCGAGTTGAACAGGATGGCTTGGCACATGCCGACAAACGTGGCCGAGGTCGCGGACAGGATGAACAGGACAATGGTCATGCGATCCACCGGGATCCCAGCGTTGCGGGCGCTGTCACGGTCGCCGCCCATGGCGAACAGCCAGTTGCCAAAACGCTGGCGGTGCACCACGAACCAGAACACCAGCGCAATGGCGATCCACCACAGGATGATGATCTGATGACTGCCGCCGATCAGCCGCCCAAAGGTGAACTTGGCCCAATCGGGCGCGGTGATCGCCACGCTGGCGGCCCCGGTCATCACCTTGGACGCGGTCAACACGATCCCCTGCATCGCCACCAGCGTGCCAAGGGTGATGATCAGCGACGGCACGGTGGTGCGGATGGTCAAAAGACCATTGATCGTCCCGACGATCACCCCAAGGCCCAGCGCGCAAAGCATCCCCACAACGATCGGCAGCTCAAAGTGGCCCGACACGATCGCCACGGTCATCGACCCCGCCGGGATCATGGCGCCAATCGAGATGTCCAGCTCTCCGGCCATCATCAATAGCCCCACCGGGATCGCGACAATCCCGAGGTTGGCGGCAAAATTCACCCAGGACGCCGCGCCCATCAGCGACACGAAATCCACGCCGCCAAAGACCACAAAGAACATCAGGATGCCGATCAGGCTCAGCACCGCGCCCGCGCCCGGCTGGCGAATGAAAGCTGCAAAAGCGTCGCGCATGGCTCAACTTCCCTTCTTTTTGGTGGCATAGGACAGGGCGAGCGCGCGAAAACTGTCGTTCGACATCACCGCGATCAACAGCAGCGCCCCGATGATGATAGACCCATAGTTCGGGTCGATCCCGGAAAAGAAGATGCCTTGGTTTACGATGGCAAAAGTCAGCGTTCCCAACAGGATACCAATGACAGAGCCAGAGCCTCCAGTCAGCAGCACGCCGCCGATGACAACGCACATGATCGAGTTGAAGATAAACGCCTGCCCCGCCGCGACCTGCGCGCTGCCAAAGGTCAGGACCTGGCTGACCCCGACAAAGGCGGCGGCAAACCCGCTGAGCATATAAAGCGCGACGGTGGTCTGCGCGACCGGGATGCCGGCGTTGCGGGCGCTGTCCCTGTCGCCGCCCAGCGCGAACACCCAGTTGCCCCACGGCGAGAGGTGCAAAAAGAACCACACCAGCCCCGCAAACCCAAGCCACCAAAAGATCGTGGCGCGGAACATGTAGTTGATCGAAGAGCCCAGCAGCGTCTTGGCCAGCGGATCGGGCGTCATGAACACCCCGGTGCTGCCCGCGATCATCACGGTAAAGCCCAGCGTCAGCCCCATGACCGCGAACATCGTGCCGATGGTGATGATCAGCGACGGGATAGAGGTGCGCGTCACCAGCTGGCCGTTGACAAAGCCGACGCCCACACCCACCGCGAGCCCGGCAAAGACCCCGTACCACGTGGGCAAATCATAATGCCCCGACACCAGCGCGCAGGTCAGCGCCGCCGCAGGCACCACCGCCCCCACAGAGATGTCCAGCTCTCCGGCGATCATGAGCAGACCGACCGGCAGCGCGATGATGCCCACCTCTGCGGCCATCGTCAAAAAGGCGGACCAGCCCGGCGCGCCAAGGAACACCTTGCCGCCGAGGACTGCGAAAAACACGTAAACCACCAGTGTGCCGATCAGCGTGCCGAACTCTGGTCGGCGGATCAGGCCGCCGAAGCGGGCCGACAGACCGGCGGTGTGTGTGGATTGAGATGACATGGCTCTCCCCGTCCCCGCCTGCGCGGCGTGGTTCCTTTGTCAAAAGAGCCGCGCGTGGGTCGCGCGGCCCCGTTGCTATGTGCGTGTCAGCGGGTGCCCTGCGTGGCCCCGGCCATGGTCGCGGCGATGTTCGACGCATCCACGACCCCCGGACCGGTCAGGATCTCGCGCGTGGGGATCGACAGGCCATAGTTGATGTGGCCGTTCAGGATCGACACTGCGTAAAAGCCCTGCTGATAGCCCTGCTGGTCGATGGCACAACTTTGCTGGCCGTTCGAAATCTGGCTCAGGATCGCTTCGTCAAAGTTGATGCCGCAAACCTGAACCTGGCCGGCTTTGCCCGCCTGCTGGATGCCCTGCACGATGCCGACCGCGTCAAGGTTCGCCGTGGCGAACACCGCGTCGATCTCGGGGTTTTGCAGCAGATGCGCGCGCACGGCCTGCGCGACGGCAGTCACGTTGCCTTGTGCGGTGGCGGGCAGAGGCATGGTCGACGCGGTCTTGCCCGCGTTTTCCATGCCCTCGGCAAACCCGTTGCAATAGTCTTCGATGTTGGCCGCACCCGGCAGCGAGTTGACGCACAACCCGTTGCTTGCGCCGTTGTTGCCCAGCCATTCGCCGCCCGCGACGCCCGCCAGATAGTCCACCGCGCCCACATAGTTCAGCGCGCCGAGGCGGTCCGCCGCGTCAATGCCGCCCGCGTTGTAGATCACCAGCGGGATGCCCGCCTCGACCACCGCTTCGAACGCCGGGTCCATCGCTTCGGGCACCCAGTTCGGGCCAACGACGCCATCGGCGCCTTGGTCGATGGCCTGCCGGATCAGCTCTGCCGCGTCCACGCCAAGGTTGTCGTAGTTCTGCGGACCAAGCCAGGTGACAGAGCCGCCCTGCGCCTCGACAACGAGGGCCGCATCTTCGGCGCCGCGCTTGACGATGGACCAGAACGGATCATCCGGCTTGCCCCCGATCACAAAGATGTCCGCGCCGCCGTGGCTTTCGGCCAGAACGCCGGTGGCACCAAAGGCCAGCGCGACGGTGGTCGCAAGAATGGTGCTGAGTTTCATGGTATTTCCTCCCTAACAAAGGCCGCTCCTCAACGGCCCGACTATGTGGCGCGCATATCCCCCGCGCCGCGGCGCTTTACGCTGCCGGGGTCGCCTTGGCCTGCTTGGCTTTCAGCTTTTCCTTCTTGGCGCGAAAGCGCGCTTTCATCTGCTCGTCCGCCGCCTTGGACCCGTCGTGCCAAGTGCCGAACCACTTATCGAGCGGGACCAGACCTTCGCCGCCGTAGTTCACCTCAAAGTACTTGTGGTGCAGGTAATGGGCGTAGGCGTGGCTATCGAGCGTCTTGGCCCCTTCGCCGTCCAGTTCGAGCTTTTCAAAGCCGATGTGGCCGTTGATCGCGCCATAGGCGGTGGAATTCATCTGGAACAGCGCCACGATCGGGTTCGACGGGATCAGCAGGTGCCACAGGATTTCCGCGTGGAACGCCGTGGCTTCGACCCAGTGCATGGACATGGACGACCACGGGCTGGGATTGATCGAATTGTGGTGCACCGAGTGAATCCACTTGTACAGCGGCTGCTGGTGGATCAGCCAGTGAATGCAGAAAAAATGCACCTCGTGGATCGCCGGCACCAGCAGCGTCAGCACCGCCAGCCACAGCCAGCTGTCCTGCCAGTTCAGCCAGCCGAACGCGTGGATGCCATTGGTAAAGCACCACAGAAACAGCACCTGGATCAGCGTCCAGATCGGGATCGCCACAAAGAAGGACCGCAAGAAGTTGTCTAGGTTCTGGCTTTTGAACCAAAACACGTCAGACGGGTTTTCGGACGGGAACTTGGCGTTGTACTTGAACCGCGTGCCCTGCTTGCGCTTGACGTAGTAGAACAGCTCAACCGAGCCATACATGACAAAGATACCGCCCGCGTTCACCGCATACAGGATCAGCGTCCACATCAGATTAAAGTCTTGGAATGCCGCGAGGTTGGGCTGGATCAGCAGCCCCCAATAGGCCAGCGTCACCGCCATGTGGAACAGGTTCCACGGCCAGAAATAGTCGATGACAAAATGCTTCATCTGGCCCCATTTGCCTTCCCAGAAGGGGGCGATGTTCAGGGGCTTGTTCGGGGCCCAATTGCCGCGTTTGTCGCGCGTTCCAAACTGTAGATCATCCATTGGGTCGCTCCTCCCTTTGTACTGCGGCTTGGTGTGTTTCGCACCAAACCGGGTTGAGGGACTATTGACGGAGTGACCCGTATCAAATCAATATTGATGAGTGGACAACACCACTTTAACCTCAAAACGTACCATGAAGAGGGCAAAATGAAACGAAATGAAACGGACCGCTCGTGATGCGCCGACCGACGATCCCCGACCTTGCAAGGGCGGCTGGCGTGTCTGTTTCCACCGTCAATCGCGTCATCAACCAAGCCGACTCCGTGCGCAAACCGACCCGCGACCGGGTGCTGGCCGCAGCGCAGGACATCGGCTTTTACGGAATTGGCAGCATCGAGCATTCGGTCAGAAAAGCCCGGGAAACTCATACACTTGGCGTCCTGCTGCACCAACAATCGCGGACCTTTTACCGCAACCTCGCCGCCGCCCTGCATCGCGCCGCCGACAGTGATCCGACGCGCGCGATCAAGCTGCGCGTGGACTTTGTCGAGGACCTCTCGCCCGACAATATGGCCGCGCAACTGACCGCTTTGGGGGCCGAGTGTGACGCGGTCGCGCTGGTCGGGGCGGAACACCCGCTGCTGTCTGATGCCATCGATTCGCTCTTGGATCGCGGCGTGCCAGTGGTTGGCATGATTGCGCCCTTGTCGGCGCGCGGGAACGTCGGCTTTGTCGGGCTGGACAACCGCAAGGTCGGGCGCACGGCGGGCTGGGCCTTTGACAAGATCATCAAAGAACCGGGCAAAATCGGGATTTTGCTGGGCAACCCGCGCTACCGAAACCAAGAGATGAACGAGAGCGGCTTTCGATCCTACCTGCGCGAGAACAACGACGCCTTTACCCTGCTAGAGCCGCTGTCGACCTATGAATCCGCCGCCGCCGCGCGTGAGTTGACCGAAAAGCTGCTGACCGAGCACCCGGATCTTTGCGGCCTCTTCGTGTCGGGCGGCGGGATCACCGGCGCGATTGCCGCATTGCGGGCCGTGCCGCACCGCAAGGACTTTGTCGCGGTGGGGTACGAGCTGTTCGACACCACGCGCGCGGCGCTGATCGACGGCACGCTGACGATGGTCCTCTCGCATCCGATGGACGACTTCGCGCGTCAGACCATCGCCACGCTGATCAAGGCCAAGAAGGCCGGACCAGAGGCCGGCGCCCAGCGCACGATCCTGGGGTTCGAGCTGTATACCGCCGAAAATGTCTAAGCCCCGGCCGCGCGTGGCAGCAAAACCACGTGACAAGGCGTTGAAGGCCGCGCGCAGACGTCTAATCTTAGCGGTATGACACGCCGCGACACCATACGCGCCTTTTTGCGCCGCGCCGCCACCTTGGGGGCGTTTATCGCCCTGCTTTGGGCGGTTCAGGTGCTCAACTGGGTCACCGGCTATGGGATGAACCTGAGCTTTGGCCTGATCCCCCGGCAGATCGGCGGGCTAGATGGGGTGATCGCCATGCCCTTGCTGCACGGAAGCTTTGCCCATCTTGCGGCCAACACCCCCCCGCTGTTGGTCATGGGCGGGCTGCTTGTGGCAACGACGACGCGGGCTTTGCTGGCGGTGAACGCCGTGGTCGTGGGCTTGGGCGGCGCGCTGGTTTGGCTGTTTGGCAGTCCCGCGATTCACATCGGCGCGTCGGGGCTGGTGTTCGGCTGGTTCGGCTTTCTGGTGGTGCGCGGGTTGGTCGACCGCTCATTGGTCACGCTGGGCGTGGCGTTCCTTGTCGGCGGCCTCTATGGGGCGATGATCTGGGGCGTGTTGCCCGGCCAACCCGGCGTCTCGTGGGAGGCGCACCTGTTTGGCGCCCTTGCGGGGGCGGTCGCCGCCGTGATCCTGCGCACCCATGTCCGCGCCCCGCGTATTGGGCGCGCCGCCCCGTGACACCGAACAACAAGGCGACACGCCCATGACCGCCCCGCAAGTCGAACGTCTCTACCTCGACTTCGACAGTTTCTTTGCCTCTGCCGAGCAGCATTTCAACCCGGACCTGCGCGGCCAGCCCTTGGGCGTCGTGCCGCTGGATTCGCCGCACACCAGCTGCATCGCCGTCAGCCGCGAAGCCAAGGCGCGCGGCGTCAAATCCGGTGCATCGATCCGCGAGGCGCGCGCCATCCTGCCGGACATGGTCTTTGTCATCGCGCGGCACGACGCCTATGTCCGCCTGCACAAGCGCATCCTGGATGTGGTGGGCAGCATCCTGCCCGTGGCAAAGGTGCGGTCAATCGACGAAGTGGTCTGCCACCTGACCCCGGCGGAGGCCGCGCAGGGCAAGGCGCTGTCCGACCGCATCAAAACCGCGCTGCGCGACGCGTTTAGCCCAGCGCTGACCTGCTCGATCGGCATGGCTCCGACGGAAATGCTCGCCAAGGTGGGGGCCGAGATGAACAAGCCCGACGGCTTTTCCTTGATCGAGGCGCGGGATCTGCCGGGGTGCCTGTCGCATCTCGACCTGCGTGACCTGCCGGGGATTTCCAAGGGGATCGGCGCGCGTCTCGCCGCCGCCGGGGTGCGCGACATCGCGGGCCTGTGGCGGCTGGCCCCGAAACAGGCGCGCAAGTTATGGGGCAATGTCGAGGGCGAACGCTTCTGGAACGAGCTGCATGGCTTTCACGCCGAGCGCCCCGAGACCAAGAAAAGCATGTACGGCCACGGGCGAGTGCTGCCTCGGGATGGGCGCGCGCCTGAGCAGGTCGAAGCCTGCGCCCGGCAACTCTTGCTCAGCGCCGCCCGCCGCCTGCGCCGCGATGACCTGCGCGCCACGCAGTTGACGCTGGGCTTTCGCAGCGGCCGCGGCCCGGACGAGGTGCAATGGAGCTGGCACGACAGCTTTGCCGCCGCCCGCGACGACCGCACCTTTACCCGCGCGCTGTCCAAAGGGCTGGCCGAGGCGCGCCGGTCGCTGCGCTTTTCCCCGCGTGCGGTCCATGTGACGCTGCACGGGCTGGCCTCTGACGATGAGATCACCGGCGATCTGTTCAGCGGTGCGCTGGACGAGGGCGCCGACGACGCCATCCGCGAGAAATGGGAAAAGGTCAGCGACCTGATGGACAGCCTGCGCGCCTCTCATGGGGCCAAGGCCTTGTCGCTTGGCGTGCGCGCGGAGATTCAGGGCGGCTATGTGGGGGCCAAGATCGCCTTTGGCCGCATCCCCGACGAAAGCGATTTCAGCGAAGCCCCGACGCGGGACGAGGACACGCGCTTTTTGTCCTATTAGGTTGGCCCCTCGCGCGCGCCCCTTTGGCCCCTAGTGCTGCGGGCGCTCTGCCCAGCCGGCAAAGATCTTTTCCAGCAGGACCACCACGTAGTACAGGATGATCCCCAGCACCGCGAGCGCGATCAGAACCGCGAACATCAGCGGATAGTTGGAGTTCGTCTGCCCCGACAGGAACAACGCCCCCAGACCCCGCCCATGCGGAGAGATGATCTCGACCAGGTTGGTGCCGATAAAGGCCAGCGTAACCGACACTTTCAACGCGCCAAAGAACTCTGGCAGGGTCTTGGGCAGGGCGATCTTGCGAAAGATCGTGAACCGGCTGGCCCCGAGCGAGCGCAGGATATCGCGGTACTCTGGCTCTAGGGTCGACAGGCCGATGCCCACCGACACGGCAATCGGAAAGAAAGAGATCAGGAACGCCATGAGCACGGTGTTAAAGTTGTGCTGCCCGATGAACAGCAGCGCCAGCACCGGGACCAACGTCGCCTTTGGGATCGCGTTGAAGCCGACCAGCAACGGATACAGCGCATCGCGGGCGATCCGCGAAAAGCCCATGATCATGCCCAGCAACGTGCCGAACAGCACCGCCAGCGCAAGGCCCGCCACCGTGCGCCACAGGGTCTGCCAGCTGCCGATCAGGAACAGGTTCCAGAACTTGGCATAGGCCGCAGGCAGGTCCGACGGCGAGGCCATCACATAGTTCGGCCAGT
>NZ_FWXX01000010.1 GCF_900176475.1 Tropicibacter naphthalenivorans | reverse complement strand
ACATAAGGGCTCGTGCCAAACTGGCCTCCATCGCAGATGCCAGCTTGAATCATGATCAAAGCCCGATGTGAATCCCTTTTGTCAACACGTCCTAGACAAGCCTCGCTGCGAGGGCAACCTCTCGATCGTCGAAGAGTGGGACTTGCCGCGCAGCATGCGGGTTGCTGGGATGAGACCTGCATTACCTGCATCATTAGAGCAGCCGCCCGTCAGATCCCAAATACACGCCATCCGACAAATAAATCGGCGAGCCCTCGGCAATGCACAGGTCGTCATATAGATCGCGAAGATCGCTGCAGCCGGCGGTGTGGTCGACCTCTGCCGGCTGCCCCAGATATCGGGCCATCTCATCGGCCAGTAGAGTAAGGGCTTCGAACAACTGATCCCGCGTGCCGGACAGGCAGATCTCGGCGAACCTGCGGCCTTTGCCATCGCTGTCGATGCAAAGGTCCACCTCGCCCCCGGCAAGGTTCTGGATCCCCACCTGCAGGGCGTTGATCAACGCTTCGCGGTCCCGGTAGATCGGCGGGGCACCAAAATCGCTAGCGGTGGCCGTCTTGATGGCCCCGCCTTGGTGGCCGCCGATGCTGCCAATGGTCAGGCGGAGCAACGTGTGCTCTCCCGCTACGGCAAAATACTGTTCGCGCGCATGGTAGAATTTTGTGGATTGATAGATAATAGCGGACATGTTGCATCCTTCGCTTGCATGGTCTTGAGATAAGCGCGCAGCGGTATCGTTCGTGGGCGTACCACCCACACGAAGCGCATTCTGCGGTCCCTTGAAAAATCACATGTACTTGGTGTTCCGAAGGCAGGAATTACTGCGGAACGGTCGAGATCGGCCTTTGCGCTGGTGATAACAGGTCACGACATTACCTGCGGCGTCGACAATCGCTCTCACCTTGGTCGCAGCTGCAATCATCTCCCCATCGAGGCCAGCGGCTGTCAGGTGCCGGACGGTCCGTCCTGACAAGATGTACTCCTCGCAATCATGCCGCGCCTTGACCCGTGTCCCATGCAAAAGGACAAGTTCGAGACTGTCTTGCCGAATACTCCGTTGGGCCATACGCGTTGCCGCATGGTTGCTGAGGACGAAAGACGCGTCTGCACACACCGCCATCATGCCCACTCCGCCTCGAACTGCTTTTTGAGCTTGGAGCGGTGACGCTGGAGTTCTTCAAAGCGGCGATAGATCGGATCTTCGAACGGGAGAACCAAGGCAATTTTGCCGCCTTCAGAGGCCGCAGCTTTGCGGCTCTGATACTCAGAAAGCGTATCTTCGTTGAGATGCAGATCTTCCTGAAACGGGTTCACCCAGCTTTGAACACGGTCATCATCCGTATACCGCTCAGGGTACCAACCTTCTTCATGGCAATGCTTCGCCACGAGGTCATCATACTCCGCGGCCAGTTCCGGATGGCGTTCGGCATAGAACGCGCGCCAGGCCTTCAGCTTCTTGAGACCTGCCTTCCGCTGATCCTCCATGCCCTGCTCATGCGCTTCCCGAATGGCCTTAGCAAACTCTTCAATCGAGAGGCCACCGCCCTTGGCTTCCTTGGCCTGATGCAAAACCGAGGACAGCCGAATGCGACCTTTCGCGATGGCCTCAGCCAGCTGCGGTTGCCCCCCAGAGAGAGCCTCTACGAGCTCAATGTCCGATATAAATCCGGCCGCATTCGGGGCCTCTTCGGCCGCTGCCCCCACGAACCACTTTGTGTCGACATGGTCTGAAATCTGCGCCGACAGCCGAATGATTGCCTCGCTGAACAGATTCCGCGACGTTTCGGTGCCAGGGTGTGACGTCTCGATTCCGAAACATTTTTTGAGCTTGCTGGCTTGGTCCTCAAGGTGCCCCCCCTGCAGACGCGGATCGGAGAGGCCGTTTTCAAAGGCAAGGCGAGCTACTTCGTCGTCCTGCACCGGCACTCTCAGTGCATGCCCGGCCACAATGGAAAAGAGAACGGGTGCCAGTTCCATGATCTGCTTCTGGCTGACCCCATAACGCCAACGCATGAGTTCGTAGGCATTGTGGGACGCAGCAGAAACATGGGCCTGGATGGACACTTCTCCCAAGTCCACGTCGGCAAAGAACGGATCGAAATCCTGAGGCTTGCAGTTCAAAACGCGGGCAATCGCCTCCAGATCCTTGGGCTTGGGCGGATTGGTTCCCGCCAGCCAGCGACTCACTGTGCGCTTATGCTTCTTGATCGCCGCGGCGAGTTCGTCGCGCGATTTCCCCTCTGCTTTCAGCTTCTTCTTGAGAAGTTCTGCCTTGAACGCCATCGGTGCCTCCCTTGTGTCCATGACATCAAGGTAGGTGCCATTTTATCCTATGTAAATTTGGCATTTTCTGTCACAAATCGGGGAAAGTTGGCTGGGAATGCCCTCCTTTTCGGCTACATTTGTTTTTACGTGACAAAATTAGTGCCATTTTTGCCGAGATGAATGCTCAAGTCAGCGCAACCAAATCAAGCAATATACGTCAGCAATCGCATAGAGTGTACCTTGGCGGGCCGCTTGCCTTCCTCACAAAATACGGTGGCGGCTTCGGTCGCTTTCACACCGATGGCCATGTCGTAAGCGATAACAACATTGTCGAATGCGTGTTCCGTCCGATCCCCTGAACCCCAAGAACAACGTCCTCGCATCACGCATATTCTGCAATGATGGCCCGTGTCGTCTGGACCGCAGCTGCCAGTTCTGCCCTATCCGGCTCCTTGAGCCCCAGCCCCACCGGATCAAATGACAACTGCACTGGCCCACCTCCACTAGCTCCCGCGCGAGCTGCTCGACCCCGCGCACGATTTGGCCGCGAAGCCGTGGAACTCTGCGTATTCGATGCGGGCATCTCCGCCGTTGCCGGTGAGGTCGCTACCCCAGAACCATTTGCGCCTGCGGCCGCCCGCACTTCCTGCAGCTCTTGCTTCAGCTTCTCGACCGTCTCGCGAGTCTCGGACATCTGTCGGTCCCGCCGCAGGCCTTCCTCGTCCGGATATGGGAAGCTTCCCGATTGACAGGCGTGCAGAACCTTAAACGCCGGGTCCTCGAAATACTTCACCCTTCTAGCCCGGATCGGCATTTGCGCGTCGATCACAAGGATGACCTCGTCGAGGTCCATGCGCCGGGCCTCATCCTCTGTCAGAAGCGGGGTATCTTCTGTCCTCTCCGAAACGCTGCGCCCCTCAAACGGATTGCGCCCGACCGCGCGTGACCGGGTCACCACGCGCTTGGTGGTCTTGCCGACGGCCTGGCTTAACTCCTCGATGGTCTTCTGCTCGGACGGTGTGAGGTAGAGCTTCACACCTGCGCCGCCCTGAAGCGACCTGCGGGTGTTTTCACCATAGATCTCGTCCAGCGCGGGGATCGTCTGTGTCACGATTGCGAGGTTGCCGCCGAAGGAGCGCAGCGTCTTGATGCTCTCGGCGACGATTGGCATTTTCCCGAGCCGGTCAAACTCGTCGAGCATGATCATCACGGGCCAAGGCTCGTCATCGCCGGGTTCCTGCGCTTGCAGCGAGGCAATCAGGTCCGAGAAGAAGAGGCGGATCAGCGGTGCAAGCGGTCGGATCATCTCTGACTCGACCACAAGATAGATCGCATGTGGGCGGCGGCGGATATCCCGGAATGAGAAGTCAGAGGTCGCGGTGGCCGCGTCGATCGCGCGGTTGTCCCAGGTGTCGAGACCCGAGGTCATCAGGAGGGAGAGGTAGGAGGTCAGGGTGTCGTTGTTGGTCGAAGCCATGCGCTCGAAGATCAGCTTGGCCGAGGTGTTCTTCACCTCCTGCGAACGCTTGAGATATTCCTTCTGCTTGTCGCCACCCGAGGCGGTGATCCGATAGATCTCGCCGATGGTCGGCACGCCGCGCTCGAAGGCCAGAAGACCGGCCGCTACGAAGAGGTCGATACCCCCGGCCAGAAGCCCGCTCAGCTTTTCATTGTCGGTCTGCAGGAAGAGCTTGGCGGTGAGTTTCAGCTCCATCTGCTGCCGGTCGGGGTTGGTCATGGCGGCGATGCGCGCGAGCGGGTTGTAGCGATGCGTCGGTCGGTCCCAGTCGGTCGGCGCGAAGCGGAAGACCTTGTCCCCCATGCTGGCGCGGAATCGCGAGGTCTCGCGGAAGTTCTCGCCTTTCACGTCGAGCACTACGGCCGAACCCTTGTAGGTCAGCAGGTTCGGAATCACGAAGCCCACGCCCTTGCCGCGGCCCGTGGGCGCCACGATCAGTGCGTGCGGGAAGGTCTTTGACACGAGAAACGGGCGCTTGGACTTCGCGGAGCCGAGCTTACCCAGAAGGAAGCCGCCGCCGGGCTTGGCAAAGAAACCGTTCCTCTTCATCTCGCTGCGGGTCTGCCAATGCGTCGTCCCGAAGCGGGTCAATGCATCCCCCAGAAGCGTGACGCTCAGCATCAGCGATGTGAGGGCGAAGCCGCCCAGGATGAGGTTCACCCAGAGGAAGTCTTTCGGTGCAGACTGAGACAGACCCCGATATTCGCGGGCAAGCAGGGTGACGTCGAAACGCGAGGGAGAAAGCCCATAGCGGAACATGACAAAGCCGGTCGCCACGACATAGCCCATGGCGAGACCGACCAACACGAGGCTCAAAACTCCTAGGGCAATCTTGCCTTTATCCATGGGTGATCCCCTTCTCACCATGTGCCGCGGCGTGGCGCGCGCGCTGCGCCTCGATCTGCTCTTCGGCCAGAGCATCGAGAACGCGCTCCATGGCCGGGCCATGCGCGGTGACCTCGCTGCTTTGAAGATAGGTCTTGGCGAGTTCCAGCTGGCGCAGCGGATCCTCGGTGAACTTCTCCAGGACGTCCGCGTTTCCGGCCCGCAGCGCGTCGATTGCGTCGGGGCTTAGTCGCTCGTTTATCTGCTGGACGATGTCCTGCTGCTCTGACTCGGAGAGTGGGCCCTCGACGTCGGCGTTTCGCACAATGGCCATGACGGTTGGCGCTGTCTCCTCCAGATACCGGCGCTCGGCGTAGTCCTGTCGCGCCTGGTCCTCGATCTCGAAACTGCGCTCGCTGATATAGGCACGCGACGCACCGAGCGAACGCAGGTGATTGATTTCGCGCCTAACGGCCTGCCCGAACTCGTCATCCGGCATCTCCGTGCGATAGCGGGCGAGGGTGCGGAGCTCTTCGGTGATCGGACCGAGATGATCCGAAGGATCCCGCAAGGCGAGGTCCATGTCGCCAGCATGAAGCGTGCGGTCCTGCTCCGATACCGCATATTGCGGCGGCATTCGACTGTCAGTCATCTGTTCCCAAGCCATCGAGGCCAATTCGGCATGTTGCGGAGATCTATGCGCATAGGCGTCGAACGCGACGCGGGCCTCTTCAACCTCCACGGCGCCGGCCCGCCTTACAGACGGGTCGTCGGAGAACGGATGATCGAAATCCGTCCGACGGAACTGCGCCACCAGCGCCCTGAACGCCTGCCGCTCCGATGGGGCAAAAATGTCGGGCCCGTCCTTCTCGAGATCACCCCCGGGTGCCGCCAACCGCTCGCCGAGCGCTGGCTCAGCGTTGTCCACCTCGTCGATCTCGGTTGGCGCACGCAGGACGCGTACGTCGGTCAGGACATCGCCCAACCGAACATGCACGGCTTCCAGTCGGTCGAGCGCTTCTTCCCGGTCCGCAGATTTCTCCAGATCGAGGTCGCTTGCTTTGGCAATCCCCTGCAGATCCTGTGCCAGCCACTGGCGCTCCAATGCGGCATTGGCTGCCCCCTCCCGCAGGCGCGCGGCCACAGCCTCGGCATCGATGCCCATGCCTTGCAACGCCTCGGCCAGCTTTGGTGCCACCTCTCCATCGTCAAGACGCGCGAGATGTTCTTCACTTAAGTTCGGCCTTGCATAGATGCCGTCCCGGGATGGGGCATCGAGCAGGGCGGCGGAGCGATCCCCGAGCGGGTTCAAATGCGCGACCGAGGCCAGAACGTCGGTCAGCTTGCGCTCGATCACCGGCCTCTCGGCCGCCGGCGCCCTGTCGATCGCCGCCTCGATCTGGCGAATGTTCTGAGAAAACTCGGTGATCAGCGTGTCGAACGCTGCTTCGTCTTGGGACATGTAGATGGCTCCGTCAGATTGAATCTGACCGCCACTGGCAAGGATGGTGCTGGCCCTCTCGAGCGCTTCGGCCACGTCTTCGAAATTCGAGCGTGACGCCTCCGCCGCGAGCCCGCGATAGATCAGGGCATTCTGTCGGACAGTTTCCAAAGCGGCCGCCAGGTCAGCGCCGGTTCTCTGGCGCTCGACAGGGGGACGGCCCTCGTCGCGGGCCTTGTAGATTTCATCGATCTCGGCGCGGTAGGTCGTGACGCCGCGATCCAGACGGCGCGTCGCCTCAAGGCGGATCCCATGAACTTGGGCCGCCTCGACCATCGCCTCGCGAAAGGCGTCGTAGTTGAAGTGATGATCCTTCCCGAGAAAGAACATTTCGCCATCCTTGCTGCGGCGGTTCAGAACGATATGCGCATGTGGATGCGCGCGATCTTGGTGTATTGCAGCAATATAGTCGAATTGCGACCCCTCACCTTGAAAGAACTTCTCGCAGACCGCCTGGGTGATATCGCGCACCTCTTCACCCCTGGTCCCAACCGGGAATGCCATCAGGAGATGCGACGTATGGCCAAGCTTGGGGCTGTAGCGCTCGTTCCACTGGTTCTCGAACCGCCGCGCCACTCGGTTGATCTCGGCTTCCGAGAGCTGCTTCTTCCCGTCATGGGTGCCGCGACTGTCGAGGATATGGGTCGACTTCGTCGTGAGATATGTGAGCTGAGCCCGTAGCTGCGCCCCGGTGTGGCAGCCCCCTTTCGAGATAGCCTTGAAGATCGCTGGCGAATAGCCGCGCGCGGCCCGAACCATCTGCGCGCCCTTGGAAAGCCCCTGCCAGGATCCCGAAACTCGGCTCCAGCCGCGGTCAAATAGCGCCGGGTCGATGCCACGGACCCGGTCACTCCGCGCCATTTTCATCCCTCTCGGCGAGGTCCGCCAGGGTAGAGCTGATCTCAAGGTCCAGCACGCTGCGCCGCGCACGCGACATCTCCTGAACCTGGTCGGCCAGATCGAAGACCAGACCCGCAAGGGCGCGGACGTCACGGTGGCTTGAGGCCGGGTAGGACAGTCTCTCGCCCCGCAGCTTGGCCTCGTTCAGACGTCGCGCGATCTGGTTCACATTGTTGCCGACCCGGTTGAGCGCGGCGCCGAGATTGCGCAACTCGTCACACATCTCGTCGTCGGGCAGGAAGACACCTTCGGCCGCCAGCATCAGGCGGCGCATGGCATCCGAGCGGTGCGCAATCCCGCGCCGCGACAGCGCCGCGTCGAACCGGCGCAGGTCGTCGTCCGAGACCCGGATCCCCACAACCCGCGATCGGCTGCCGTTCGCTGTCTGACGCTCATCCCGGTGGTTCACCACGTTGTAGATCGTCTTCAGGCTGACATCATAGCGCGCGGCCAATGACGCCGCGGAGACGCCGTTCCGGCGCTCCTGGGCGATGGTCGATCGTTCGATCTCTGACAGTCTGCGACGGCGGGGCATTTTGAAGTTAACGTTCCTATTTCTTGCCAACTTCGTACAAGCCCGCCGACTCCCAACGCAAGTGGAGTCGGCTATAAGGGCTTGTACTCAATGTAGAAAATCGCCCTGCAGGGGCGATTTGACGCCTTCTGCGGAGTGCATCCCGCGCGCTGCATTCTGCAGCCCGCGAGATGCGCTTCGCGCCCCGTCTTCCGCGTTCCGCGGCCCGTTTCCCGTCTTCTGCCTGCCGTTCTCTGCGGGATGCTGTCTGTTGTCCGGCACCCGACTCACGTCCAGTGCGCCGCGTCACACGCTGACTTAGCTACGCACCCTGCGGCACGGACCGCGTCCCGTGTCGGGTGCTGCGTGCGATCCGCACCCCGGAGAGTGCGCCACGCCGACTGCCCTATGTCTCGCGCGGTCCGCACAATGCTTGACGTCCACAATTGGTCGGGATACCGACGCGGCAATCGTTTTGCGACGTTTCACCATTTTTGCCGGAGATGCCCAGATGCCCAACGACAACCTTGTGGTGATCGCTGCGATGGCCCGGAAGGGGGGGAGTGGCAAGACCACGCTCTCCCGCGCGCTGATCAGCGCCGCCGTCGCAGCCGGCCGCCGGGTGATGCTCATCGATACCGACAGCACTGGCGTGCTGTCGTCCTGGCACGCGCGCGCCGAAGGGGCAGGGTATGGCTCACCGCACCTGCGCTCGTCGGTGGCGGAAAGCGTCGGCGATGTCGACCGGATGATCGAGCAGGTTTACCTGGACGGCTCGGCGGATTTCATCTTCATCGACACCGCCGGGGTAGGGGCCGAATGGTCCGACGAGATCGCGGTGCTCGCCGATCACATCGTCACCCCGGTCATGCTCTCGACCTCGGATTTCGACGTGGGTGGACAGACGGTGGATTGGTTCCGGCAGCTCGCCGCGCGCGTAGACGACGCTACCGCGCTGCCCCGGCATCATATCATCCTGAACATGGTGGACCCCAAGACCACCAAGGCGGATGCGGCGCTGATCGAGAACGCCATCGGGATATTTCCGCTTATCGAGACCGTGATGCTGCGACGGAACGCTTACAAGGAGATGGATGAGAAGGGGCTGTTGCACGCTATAGCGCTTCGCAAGCAGGCTGATCCAAATCCCCTGATGCGTCCCCATGTCCGCCACATGGTCGAGGCCCTCGAGGAAGCGACCGACATCCTCAACAACATCCTCGCGGCTTGACGTCATGCGCAAGAAGATCCCGACCATCACGCGTCCGGACCCCAGCTATGCTGCGGGTCTGAAGATCACTGCGTCTGTCGAACCGCAATTTCACGAGGAAACCAGATCTGATCTGGAACGGGATACGAATACGCAGGTGGGTCAAGGGTCACAGCCGTTGACGCCCGAACGGACACCGGCGCCCCATGCCGTAGCTGTTCCTGATGTCGTGAAACCTTTGACAGGTGCTGGGCAGCCTCAATCCACTCGGACCCGGAAAGTGGATGTGCGGGTGACCGCTCTCGAGCGCCAGGCAGCCGACCTGAAAGCCTGCGGCATCAATCCGGCCCATGTCGTTCGTGCTGCGTTGAGGCGCGCGACAAAGCACTGGAAGATGAAGCCGGAGTTCGTTCCGCCGAGATGCGACCGAACTGCGAAGCCGTCTTCCTGGCGGATGCGCACGACCGTGGCTGTGGATGCGGAGGCCTTGACCGTGATCATGGCCGCTGAGGATCCGCTCGACGTCTGCAGCAAGTGGTCGCTGATCCGCGGCCAGCTCGAGCCGCTGGTCTGGCAGGAGATCGACAAGATTCTGGCTGAGTTGACCGGAGCTAGAGCGCAAAGCGAAGACCCACACGCACCGGATGCCGCCAACAAAACGTCCGACGATGGCTAGCGCCTCGCAAGCAAGGTTATCGATCACAAACGCAAGAATCCGCGCAGCCCCTTGTCAACTTTGGATTGCATGTTGCGAGTGCAGCATGACGCCAATAAGAGGCGGCCAAGAATGTAACAGCGATGCAAATCAATCGCTTTGCATGACGAGTTGGAAGGAGTTCACCATGTCCCAAGCCCCGCGTTTGACCGGAAAAGCCATCATGAGAATCGTCTCCAAAACGTCGGGCAAACTGGTCGGCCATCTCTATGAATGGGACAACGGAGAACTTCAGCCCTGGTGGCTCGATGGCGAGGTTCAGGGCGTGCTTTATGAGCCGATGGGTGGTCCAGTTTAGGACCGCCTAAGCTGTCGATCATCTGGAGCGAGTAGCTCTGTCCGTCAGCAGAAGAAGCTCTTCGCATAATCGCCCATTATCGGAGATTTGAGCCTTCAACGGTGGATTCACAAATGAAGTGCAAATTCTGTATGAAACCAGAATCTTGCATGGAGAATGTAAATGGGCCGCTGCTACCCTCACCTGACTTTCGAGGAACGCCGGAAGATTGCGAAGTGGAGTTAAGCGAAGATGCCGGTTCCGGAAATCGCGGATCATCTGGGCCGCGCGCCGTCGACGATCTATCGCGAGCTGCGC
Source organism: Tropicibacter naphthalenivorans (assembly GCF_900176475.1). Taxonomy (GTDB): domain Bacteria; phylum Pseudomonadota; class Alphaproteobacteria; order Rhodobacterales; family Rhodobacteraceae; genus Tropicibacter; species Tropicibacter naphthalenivorans. Next base: position 134,460 of record NZ_FWXX01000010.1, on the reverse strand, counting down.
AGGAATGTCTTTGAAGACAAGGAGATGCCCGAGCTGAACGGCTACCACGCCCTCCTCGCGCAGAAGATCTACGAGGAGCGTCGTGCGATCCATCGAAAGCTGATCCGCCATCCCGAGATCAAGGCCGCCGTGGAGGACGCCCTGAAATCAGGATGGTCGCCGGAACAGATCGCTGGCCGGATGCGGCTGGAACGGCATCCGATCCGCGTCAGCCATGAAACCATCTACCGCTTCGCCTATTCCAAGGAAGGTCGGGCCGTGCAATTCCACCGCCATCTATCCGAGCATCGCAGGCGCCGCCGACCACGTGGCCAGAGGCGCCACCAGCATGGGCATATCTTCGAGGCCCAGAGCCTTCGCAATCGCCCCGACGAGGTGGCTGAACGTCAGGAATTCGGACACTGGGAGTGTGATCTGATGATGTTCCGCAAGGAGCACGGCAAGGTCAACGTCACCTCGCTGGTCGAGCGCGTCAGCCGGTTGACCGTGGTGCTCCGCAACGAAGATCGCCAGTCAAAACCGATCGTGGAGGCGCTGATCGGCGGCCTGTCGAAACTGCCTGCCGATGCCCGACGTTCGATCACCTTCGACCGCGGCACTGAGTTCTCGGCCAGGCCGCAGCTGAAGGACGGCATGGGCACCGACAGCTGGTTCTGTGACCCGCAGGCACCTTGGCAGAAGGGCACCGTCGAGAACACCAACAACCGATTGCGCCGGGACCTGCCCCGCACAACCGATCCGACCACGCTGACCCCGAAGCGGCTGCGCACCATCTGCCGGAAGCTCAACTCCACGCCAAGGAAATGCCTCGGCTACAGAACACCCGCCGTGGTCTTCGAAAGCCGCCTGCTGGAGATCAGTAACCGGCTGGAATAGGCTCAGGTGTCAGGCTTTGCACTTCGGCGTGAGTTCACAAACTACAATTCGGCGCGTCGCAACCGAAGTGCGTTGCCGATGACCGATACGGAAGACAGGCTCATCGCAGCGGCAGCGATCATCGGCGACAATAGAAGCCCGATGAACGGGTACAGGATGCCAGCGGCGATGGGTACGCCTGCAGCGTTGTAGGCGAAGGCAAAGAACAGGTTTTCCTTGATGTTGCGAAGCGTTGCGGTGGCCAGTTTGCGGGCGCGTACAATGCCGGTCAGGTCGCCGCCCAGAAGGGTGATCCCTGCGCTTTCGACAGCCACGTCGGCTCCGGTGCCCATGGCAATCCCGACATCGGCGGCGGCAAGGGCAGGGGCGTCATTCACCCCGTCGCCGGCCATCGCGATATAGGCGCCTTGCGCACGCAACTCCTCGACAAGGGATTTCTTGTCCTCGGGCAGAACGCCCGCGCGGACCTCGTCGATATCGAGTTGGCGCGCGACCGCTTCGGCGGTGCGCTGGTTGTCGCCGGTCGCCATGATGACCCTAAGGCCAAGCGCGTGCAGGTCGCGGATCGCTGCGGCGGTCGTGTCCTTGATCGGGTCGGCAACGGCGACCAGACCGGCCAGCGTTCCGTCAAGGGCAACATACATGGCCGTCTTACCGTCCGCGCGCATCGCATCGGCGGGCGCGTCCCCAGCAGACGTGTCGACCCCCAGAGCCGCCATCAACGCCGGGTTGCCAAGAGCCACATCGCGGCCTTCAACCCGTCCGGTGACGCCTTTGCCCGTTACCGCATCGAATTCACTTGCGTCGTGGCGTGGGGCGCCCCTGTCCCGTGCACCCTGAACGATGGCTTCGGCCAGAGGGTGTTCGGAGCCGCGTTCCAGGGCGGCGGCATAGGCCAGCACGTCAGCCTCGTTCGCGCCCGACAGGCCGACCACGTCGGTCAGGGTGGGCTTGCCCATGGTCAGCGTGCCGGTCTTGTCGACGATGACGGTATCGACGCGGGCCATGCGCTCCAGTGCCTCGGCGTCCTTGATCAGCACGCCCGCCTGCGCGCCACGCCCGGCGGCGGTGGTGATCGAGATCGGCGTAGCCAGCCCCAGCGCACAGGGGCAGGCGATGATCAGTACGGAAACGGCGGCGGTGATGGCAAACGCCAGCGCCGGGTCAGGACCGATCAAAAGCCACGCGAAGAAGGCCAGCGTTGCAATACCGACCACGGTGGGTACGAAGATCGCCGAAACCCGGTCTGCCAGACCTTGGATTGGCGCCCGCGACCGGCGGGCGCCCGCGACCATGTCGACGATCTGGGAAAGCACCGTGTCGGCACCGACTTGCGTGGCGCGGATCGCCAGCGTGCCATTCTTGTTGATCGTGCCGCCGGTGACGCGGTCGCCTGCGGTCTTTTCGATGGGCACGGGTTCGCCGGTGATCATGCTTTCATCAACCGAGGACCGACCCTCGACCACTTCGGCATCCACCGGAATGCTGTCGCCGGGGCGGACGCGCAGCATGTCGCCCGCGACCACGTTTTCCAGCGGCGCATCGTATTCCTCGCCATCGGGCAGGATGCGGCGAGCGGTCTTTGGAGCAAGGTCCAGCAGGGCGCGGATCGCATCGCCGGTGCGTTCGCGCGCGCGGAGTTCCAGCACCTGCCCGACGAAAATCAGGGCGACGATGACGACCGAGGCCTCGAAATAGGTGCCGACGCCTTCGCCCATCCGGTAGTCCTCGGGGAAGACACTTGGCAGGAAGGTGGCAAAGATCGAATAGACATATGCCGACCCGACCCCAAGCGAGATCAGCGTCCACATGTTGGGTGACAGGTTGCGGAACGAGTCCAGCCCGCGTCTGAAGAACGGCAGCGCGGCCCACAGGACGATGGGCGTGGCCAACAGGAATTCGATGTAGGTCGCGATACGGTGACCCAGCCAGTCGCGGACGGGCAGGCCGACAAGCTCTCCCATCGTCAGGATGACCAAAGGCACCGCCGCCGCGGCGCTGATCCACATCCGGCGGGTGAAGTCGGTCAGTTCTTCGGACGGTTCGTCGCTGGGTAGCATCGGTTCCAGCGCCATGCCGCAGATCGGGCAGGCCCCCGGTTCGTCGCGGACGATCTCGGGGTGCATGGGGCAGGTCCATTGCGTGCCGGGTTGGGCCTGTTGGCCTGTCTTGTCGGCATTGCCGGACGCATAGAACCACGGGTCAGCCTTGAACCTGTCCTCGCAGGAGGCCGAGCAGAAATGATGGGTCTCTCCTCCAAAGGTCTGCGTTCGGGTGTCGTCCTTGACTTCGATGGTCATACCACAGACCGGGTCCGTGGCCGTAGGGGCGCCAGCCGGGATCGGGGCATGCTGCGAATGGGAGTGGTGGGCATGGTCGGGCATGATCGAAGTCCTTTCCCGTATCAGTCATGGGCCCTCCAGCAAGGGGAAGGTCAAGCGCCGTGATGGTGATGCATTTTGGGCGGGTGCCGACGCAAGAAGATGTGCTCGAAGCCAAAAACGATGATCATTCCGACACCTGCGATCACCACGATCCAAGGGTCGGCCTGCACCTTCATCCCGGCAAAGGCAGCCAACACGACGGCGTCCAATCCGATTGCGGTCAGCAAGACCCAGCCGCGCGCGCCCACCTCGGTCCGCAGATTGCGGAACACTCCCCAATGGATCAGCATGTCCATCACCAGATAGAAGAACGCCCCCAGCGACGCGATGCGTCCGAGATCGAAGAAGATGGTCAGCAGCGTGGCAATCACAACCGTGTAGACTAAGGTGTGGTCGCGGATGACGCCGGGCATGCCGAAATGGCTGTGCGGGATCATCCGCATCTCGGTCAGCATGGCCAGCATGCGGGACACGGCAAAGACGCTGGCGATCAGGCCGGAGGCCGTCGCCACGAGCGCCAGGCCGACGGTCAGGTAGAACCCGGTCCGCCCCAGGGCCGGTTCCGCGGCCTCGGCCAGCGCATAGTCCCGTGCAGCAACGATCCGGTCCAGCGGCAGACTGCTGCCGACGGCAAAGGCGACCAACAGGTAGACCAGCGTACAGATGGCGATGGAAACGATGATGGCACGGCCAACGTTGCGGTGCGGGTTCGTGATTTCGGCCCCGCTGTTCGTGATGGTCGTGAACCCCTTGAAGGCAAGGATCGCCAGAGCCATCGAGGCGACAAATCCGGTGATCCCGGTGTCTTGCTGTCCCCCGGTCGCCTCGAAGCTGATCCCGCCCGCCCAAAGCGCTGCTATGCCGAAAACGGTGATGCCCCCGACCTTCAGCGCTGCCATCAGCACCGACAGCCAGCCGACGGACCGGTTGCCCGCGACATTGACCAGCCACGCAAACACGATGACGCTCACGCCGATGGCGGGCACAAGCCATGTGTCGCGCGGCATGTCGAGCCCGCGCAGCAGGTAGGTGGCAAAGGTCCGCGCCACGAGGCTTTCGTTGATGACCATCGACAGCGCCATCAGCAGGGCGGCCCCGGCGGCGACAGTCGTTGGGCCATAGGCTTTTTGCAAGATCATCCCTATGCCGCCCGCAGAGGGGTAGGCGTTCGACATCTTGACATAGGTGTAGGCGCTGAAGGCGGTGACAACGGCACCGGCGATGAAGGCGAAGGGGAAGAGCGGCCCCGCCAAAGCTGCGATCTGACCGGTCAGCGCGAGGATCCCGGCGCCGATCATCACGCCGGTACCCATGGCGATGGCATCCAGCAGGGTCAGGCTGTTCTTGCGATAGTCCGAAGTCATTCCGTATTCCTCTTGTCATCGTCCCGGTGCCGCAAGGCCAGCACCAGCAGCGGTACCGCCGTGACCAGCCCCAGGCCGAGGGCCAGCCATTCCGCCGACCCGAAATCTCCCTGCATGGCGACGCTGCCCACATGGGCCAGAACGAAGCTGGCGGGCAGGATTCCGGCCATCGTCGCCAGCGCAAAGCGCCAGGCGTGCAGGCGGCTCAGTCCGGCGGCATAACTCATCGCGTCGAACGATACGAAGGGCAGCAGGCGGCTGACAAAGACCGTCAGTGTCAATGCGTTTTGCGAACCGAACAGCCCGCGATCGGCACTGTGGCCCAATAAACGCTCGACCGTGCCGCGCCCGAGCGTCCTGGCAAGGGCAAAGGCGATGACCGCGCCGATCTCGGACCCGAGGGCGACGTAGGCTGCCCCGGCATAGTGCCCATAGGCGGCACCTGCCGCCAGCGCGATGGGCGCGCTGGGGATCGGGCTGGCGACAACGGCGGCGGTCATCAGTGCGACAACGGCGACAGGCCCCCAAGGGCCCGCGGCATGGACCCAAGTTTCGACCCGCGCGCGGTCGATCGTCGGCATCTGCCCACCCAGCAGCCAGTACAGGGCCAGCGCGCCAAGCAGCGCCGCCGCGATCCACACAAAGGGGCGAAGCGCCGGACTGAACCGATCCACGCCGCGCCCGGTCATGTCAGGTCAGCGCCTCTGGGAGGGATGCAAGCGCCGCATCCAGCGGCACCACGGGCAGCCCGGCGGCGATCCAGCCCGGCCCGGCCCCGGAGCCCAGCATCCCCTCGGAGATATCGGCATACCCGGTGTAGCCCGCCCGCATCAACGCGCCCAGCACCGACAGCGACCGCCCGCCCGTGGCGCAGATCAGCCCGACGGTGCGCTCGCCCGCGTGGGAGCGGGCCGCAAAGAGGCGGTCGGCAAAGCGGGCTTCGTGCATGCTGATCGGCCAGACCCCGGCGCCGATCCCGGTTTCCTGCCATTCCTCGCGAGAGCGGATGTCGATCACCCGCGCAGTATCGTTCAACAGCGCATCATAAGCCTGACCGGCGGACCATGCGCCCGTGCCCTGCGCCCAGGAAGGAACTGCAAACGGCGCCGCGCCCGAAGCCGCCAGCCCTGCCAGCACGAACCGCCGCGTGCGATCAGGCCGCATCGACAGCCCCCATCAGCATGTCGCGGACCTGGCCCGCGACGGCGTGCAACTGGTCGTTGTCGATTGCCGCCATCGACGCGACGGGATCGATCGCGCTGACTTCGGTGCCGCCCTCGACTTCGCGCAGGATGACGTTGCAGGGCAGCATCGCGCCGACGCGCGGTTCCAGCCCGATGGCCTCATACGCCATCTTGGGATTGCAGGCACCAAGGATGCGGTAGCCCTCCATTTCGGCGTCGATCTTCTTTTTCATCGTCGCCTTGACGTCGATTTCGGTCAGCACGCCGAACCCCGCCTCGGACAGGGCTGCGCGCACGCGCATGTCGGCGTCGTCGATCGACACGCCGCTCAGCAGGCGGTCATGGGTATAGCTCATGGCAGGTCTCCTATCGTTGCGGCATGGCCCGATTGCCGGGGCCATGCCCGTGTAACTGGCTCATTCCTGCGCGGGGTCCATCCTCGGCATGGAACCGATCCGCCCGGCAAAGCCCTGCATTTCGGAACCGGTGATCTTGCCGTCGCCGTCGGCATCGAGATGCTGGAAGCGATCGACCATCGTCTCCTTCATCATCTGTGCGTGCCAATCGGCGAATTCGTCAAGGCTCAGGCTGTCGTCCCCGTCGCCGTCATGGGACATCATGCCTTGCCGCATCATGTCGCCCATGTCCCCCATGCCGTCACCGGACGGGCCCATCATGGGGCGCATCATCTGCATCATGTCGCGGTCCATCATCCCCATTGCGGAGGACCCCATGCCCATCATCGGCATGTCGCCGCCCGCGTGCATCCGCATCATCATCTGCATCATGGTGTTGTGCATGTCGCCATTCATCTGGGGAATCGCCATGTCACCGCCCGTCGGGCCGGCGCCGTTTCCGGTGTGGTGGTCTGAGTCCGCAAGGGCGGGCGCTGCGGTCAGTGCCAGAACCGCAAGAACAGAGACAGCTTGTGTAAATCGGGGCATCGTGTGCTCCTTTCGCTTGAGAGTGTCGTTTCCGGCCCCAGTCAAACGCTGTTTTCGGGCGACATGCAGCCCCGGATTTGTAACGATCTGTCGCAAAGCCGGGGCGTGATACAAACCGCTACAAATCGACCGGTGAAGTTCCCGGCCCCGGTCCGTTAGAAGGGGCGCATGGGACAGCAACCGCATATTCTCGTGGTCGACGATCACGCCCAGATCCGCGAAAGCGTCACGCGGTTTCTGCAAAAGAACGGGGTGCGCGCCACCGCAGCCAAGGATGCGGCCGAAATGGATGCCTGCCTTGCGGTCGGCCAATTCGACCTGATGGTGCTGGACGTCATGATGCCGGGCGAGGACGGCCTGTCCGTCTGTCGCCGTCTGTCGCCGCAAGGCGATCTGCCCATCATCCTTCTGACCGCCCTTGGTGAGGAAACCGACCGGATCGTCGGGCTGGAGCTGGGGGCGGATGACTATCTGGCCAAGCCGTTCAATCCCCGCGAATTGCTTGCCCGGATCAAGTCCGTCCTGCGGCGGACCACGCGCGAAGCCCCCATGGCCGGGCGGCTGGCGGGCCAGACGGTGCGTTTTGCCCACCTGCTACTGGACACGGACCGGCAGATTCTGCGCGACGAATCGGGCGCCGAAACGGCGCTGACCAGCGCTGAGTTCAAGCTGCTGTCGGTCTTTTTGGAACGCCCGCGCATTGTGCTGAGCCGGGATCAGTTGCTGGACCTGACGGCAGGCCGCATGGCCGGACCGCTGGACCGCACCATCGACAACCAGATCAGCCGCCTGCGCCGCAAGATCGAGCCCGACGTGTTGCGCCCGCGCATCATTAAGACGGTGCGCAATGGCGGCTACAGCCTTGCCTGCGATGTCGAGGCCGAGGCATGAGCCTGCGTGCCGCGATGACGCTGCGCTGGCAGTTGGTCCTGCTGATCGTAGCGGCGCTGACCGTGGCGCAGATCATCAGCCTGCTGCTGTTCGCCGACGAGCGCAGCCTTGCGATCCGTGCGGCGCTTGGCTTCGAGGCGGCGGGGCGTGCAGCCAACGTGGCGCGCCTGATCGAAGAGGCGCCACCCGATCTGCATGCCTCGATCCTGCGGGCGGCAAATTCGCCTCTCGTGCGGTTCGACCTGTCGCAGACGGCCTTGGTTCAGCACAGCGACCATTCCGATGGCGGTCTGGTCGAAAGCCGCATCCGTACCCTGCTGGATGACAGCTACAGCCGCGACATCCGTGTCGAGCTTCACCAGATCGAGGGCCAGTTGATGCCGCTCGCCAATCTGTCGCGCGAGATGACAGAGATGCACATGGCGATGATGCGGGGCGAGCTGACAGCCATCGAGATGAACCTATCCATAGCCATTTCCGGGGGGCACTGGCTGAATGTGGGCACCCGCTTCGAACGCCCGCCGATCCAGTGGCCGCTGGAATCCATGCTGGCCTTTGTGCTGTCGGCTACGGTGCTGCTGATCGTGGTGATCTGGTTCGTCATGACGCGGTTGACCGGCCCGCTGCGGCGGCTGGCGCGGGCCGCCGACCGGCTGGGGCGGGGCGAGGACGTGCCTGAACTGCCCGTTGCCGGCCCGACCGAGGTCCGCGACCTGACGGTTTCCTTCAACCGGATGCAGGAACGCCTGACCCGCTTCGTCAATGACCGGACGCGGATGCTGGCGGCGCTGGGGCACGACCTGCGCTCGCCCCTGACGGCGATGCGGGTGCGTGCCGAGATGGTCGACGACGACGAAACCCGCGACAGCATCGTCGCCTCGGTCGAGGAAATGCAGGGCATGGTCGAGGCAACGTTGACTTTCGCACGCGGACTGACCGGATCAGAGCAGCCCGAACGCGTCAATCTGCACGACTACCTCGGCGCTCTGTGCCAGACCCTGCCCGCCGGGGTCGACCTGCTGGGAGCCGACGACACCGAACTGCGCTTGCGCCCCAACGCCATGCGCCGCGCCTTGCGCAACCTGATCGAAAACGCCCTGCGCTACGGCCATATGGCGCGCATCGATTGGCAAAAGACTGGCGGGGAGGTGGTTCTGATCGTTGACGACGACGGACCGGGCATCCCCGAGGACCAGTTGGACAAGGTCTTTGACCCGTTTGTGCGGCTCGAAGAGTCGCGGTCGCTGGAAACCGGCGGGCATGGGCTGGGACTGTCCATCGCCCGGACGATCATCCAGTCGCATGGCGGCGATGTCACTCTGACGAACCGGCCCGAAGGCGGGTTGCGGGCACGGGTGCGGCTGCCGAACGGACATGCGGCCAACACCGAAGGAGAAACACCATGAGACAGATCCTGATTTCACTGGGCGCGGCGCTGGCCGGCGCAGCACCTGCGCTGGCCGATGCCGATGACGGCATGATGAACGGCTATGGCATGGGCGGTTTCGGATTTGGCCTTGGCGGGTTCGGGATGCTGCTGTTCTGGGGCCTCGTGATTGCGATCGTCGTACTGGTCGTGATGCGGCTGACGGGCCGTGGCGACAGCGGGCCAGCCGTGTCCGATGCGCCGGATCCCCTTGAGGAACTGCGCCTGCGCTATGCGCGGGGCGAGATCGACGAAGAGGAGTTCCAGCGTCGCAAAGCTGCGCTGGACAAATAACCGCGACACCCCCGAGGGAGGCCAAGCATGATCCCGGAAATCGGACATTTCTCACTGGCATTGGCGCTGGCCTTGGCCATTGTTCAGAGCGTGTTGCCTATTCTGGGCGCGTCGCGCGGCAACGTCGTGTGGATGCAATCCGCGCAATCCTCGGCCATGGGGCAGGTGGTTTTTGTCGGGTTGGCCTTTGCCGCCTTGATGCGCTCTTTCGTGGTCAGCGACTTTACCGTGCTGAACGTGGTTGAGAATTCCCATTCGCTGAAACCGATGCTGTTCAAGATCGCCGGCACATGGGGCAGCCACGAAGGCTCGCTGCTGTTGTGGGTGCTGATCCTTGCGGTGTTCGGCGCGGGCGTGGCCTTGTTCGGATCGAACATCCCCGCCGCCACCAAGGCGCGCGTCCTGTCGGTGCAGGCCTGGATCAGCGTCGGTTTCCTGAGCTTCCTGCTGTTCACCTCGAACCCGTTCGAACGGGTCTTTCCGCCGCCCGCGAATGGCAATGACCTGAACCCGCTGTTGCAGGACGTTGGTCTCGCCATGCATCCGCCGCTGCTGTATTTCGGGTATGTAGGCTTTTCCATCGTGTTTTCCTTTGCGGTTGCGGCCTTGCTCGAAGGGAGGGTCGATGCCGCCTGGGCGCGCTGGGTGCGGCCGTGGACGCTGGCTGCGTGGATGAGCCTGACAGCCGGGATCGCGCTGGGATCGTGGTGGGCTTATTACGAGTTGGGCTGGGGCGGCTGGTGGTTCTGGGACCCGGTGGAGAATGTCAGCTTCATGCCGTGGCTAATGGGAACGGCGCTGCTGCATTCCGCCATCGTCACGGAAAAGCGCGACGCCTTCAAAAGCTGGACGATCCTGCTGGCGATCCTGACATTTTCGTTGTCGCTGCTGGGCACCTTCATCGTGCGTTCGGGGCTGCTGACCTCGGTTCATGCGTTTGCCGTCGATCCAGAGCGCGGGCTGTACATCCTCGGGCTGTTGGGCCTGTCCATCGGCGGGTCGTTGGCGCTTTATGCGTGGCGGGCCCCCGAGATGGAGGGCGGCGGCCTGTTCCGGCCCGTCAGCCGAGAGGCAGGCCTGCTGCTCAACAATCTGATCCTCGCGGCGGCGACCGGGACGGTGCTGTTCGGAACGCTCTACCCGCTGCTGCTGGAGGCGTTGACCGGCGACAAGATTTCGGTCGGACCACCGTTCTTCAACGCCGCTTTCGTCCCGATGATGCTGGTCCTCGTGCTGTTCATGGGGATCGGGCCGTTCCTGTCGTGGAAGCGCGCCGATATTGGCGGGGTGCTCCAACGGGTGCGCTTCGTGGCGCTGCTGTGCCTCGCTGCGACTCTGATGCTTTGGTATGTTCAGACCGGTGCGCCTGTGTTGGCCTATGTCGCGGTTGCCGCAGCGCTCTGGCTGCTGTTTGCGACGCTTCGGGAATGGGCGCTGCGGATCAAGCTGTTCGACGCACCGCTGTCCGAATCGGCCCGCCGCGCCCGCGCACTACCACGGGCGTCGCATGGCATGACGCTGGCTCATGCCGGGCTGGCGGTGGTCATACTGGGCATGGTCGGGTCAAGCGCCTGGAAGAGCGAAGAAATAGCCTTTGTCCGACCTGGGGACCGCATCGAGATTGCCGGGTTCGAGGTCCTGTTCGAGGGGGTCGAGAAGCGTCGCGGGCCGAATTATCTGGCCGATCAGGGCCGGTTGAAGGTTTGGCGCAATGGCAGCTACGTGACGACTTTGTTCCCCGAACGGCGCAGCTATCCCGTGGCCCGGTCGACGACAACGGAATCCGCGATCCGCTCGACCCTGGCAGGGGATCTCTACGCCTCGATCACGGAACCGGCCTCGGACACGGCGGCCAAGGGCGGGGCGTGGACCCTGCGCATCCTGTACGAACCGCTGGTGAACCTGCTGTGGATTGGTGCGGGCCTGCTGGTGCTGGGTGGCGCGCTGTCGCTATCGGACCGTCGCCTGCGCGTCGGGGCGCCACGGCGGGCGCGCCGACCGCAACCCCAGCCCGCCGAATAGGAGTGACCATGAAACGCATGTTAGCCGGGCTGCCGTTGGTGTTGGCGGCCATCCTCGGGGCCTTTTTCCTTTGGGGACTGGACCCTGAGCGTGACCCAAATGATATCCCCTCGGTTCTGATCTCGCACCCGGTGCCGGAGTTTGCGCTGGACCCGGTCCCAGGACTCGACGTGCCGGGCCTTGCAACAGCGGACCTGTCGGGCAATCCCGGCCCCGTGGTGGTCAATGTCTTTGCCTCGTGGTGCGTGCCGTGCAAGGCCGAACATGCGGTCCTGTCGCGGTTCGTCGAACGGGACGGGGTGCGCCTTCTGGGCATCAACTACAAGGACAAGCCCGAGGACGCCCTGCGTTGGCTCGCCGAGTTGGGCAACCCGTACAGTGCCATCGGCTCTGACCTCGATGGTCGGGCGGGTATCGAATGGGGCATTTCCGGCGTTCCGGAAACCTTCATCGTCGGCGGAGACGGAACGGTTCTGTATCGCTATGTCGGGCCGATCGTGGGCGAGGACGCCGTGGCAAAATTCACGCTCGCGTTGCAGCAGGCGCAAGGCGGCCTGTCATGAGGGCGGTGGTGCTCGCCGTTCTGTTGGCTGTCTTGCCCATGCTCGCGCAGGCTGTAGAGCCGGACGAGATCCTGGCCGACCCGGCGCTTGAGGCGCGCGCCCGCGTGATCTCCAAGCAGCTGCGCTGCGTGGTTTGCCAGAACCAGGACATCGACAGTTCCAACGCCGGGGTGGCGCGGGATTTGCGGCTGCTCGTACGTGAACGGCTGACCGCGGGCGACAGCAATGCGGAAGTGGTCGACTACATCCACGCGCGCTACGGAGATTTCGTCCTGTTGAAACCGCCGTTCACACGTCGGACCGTGGTGCTTTGGCTTGCGCCGCTGGTCCTGATTTTTGCAGCGGTGCTGACCGGGGGGCTCAGTCTTTCGCGGGCCCGACGCCGACGCACCGACGCGGCGCTCGATCCCGAAGACGAGGCGCGCATTGCAGCGGCCATGGACCGATACAAACAGGGAGGATCGGAATGATCTGGGGTATTTTCGCCATCATGGCGATTGCTGGTCTGACCATCGCGCTGTTTCCGATGCGCCGGGCAGGCATGGCACCGGTCTTGCGCGCCGACGCCGTGCCGGCGGTTCTGGTCGACCAGCTCGAAGAAATCGACCGCGACATGGCGCGGGGGCTGGTCTCTGCACCCGAAGCAGAGGCCGCAAGGCAGGAAATCCGCCGCCGCATGGCGCAGGTGCTGCGGCGCGCTGATCGGCAGACCGTCACGACGACAGGCGGGCGCGGCGCGCTGATCCTCGCGGCGGTGTTTGTCCCGGCCATGGCCTTTGGCTACTATTCGTTCGCCGGTGCGCCCGACGTGCCGGCTGTGGCCTTCGCCGACCGCGCCGACGAGCGCGCCGACACGCGACGGATCGCCGATTTGGCTGGGCAATTGCGCGAAAGGCTGAGGGCCGATCCCGACGGCGGCCCGACCGATGGCTGGATGTTGTTGGGCCAGACCTATGCGCGCATGGGACAATTCGACGAAGCCGTTACCGCCTTCCGGACGGCCTCTGGCCGTGACGACGCGGTTTCGGCGACATGGTCGATGCTGGCCGAGGCGATGATCCGGGCCAATGACGGAACCGTCACGCCGGACGCGGTGACCGCTTTGAACAGGGCGCTGACGCTGGACCTCTCGAACCCGGCGGCGGCGTTCTACCTTGCGATCGCGGACGCGCAGGCAGGAGAGGTCGGGGCAGCTCATGACCGCCTGACGGCGCGACTGGCCGAGACGCCGGGCTACCAGCCCTGGATGGACACCTATATTGCGCAGGCGAATGCATTCGCACAAACACTCGGCCGGGCGCCCATCGCGTCGCGTGCGCCTGTTGCCCGCAGCCCCAGTGCCGCCGATGTCGCCGCCGCACAGGAGATGAGCGAAGGCGACAGGGCGGTTTTCATACGGTCCATGGTGGATCGTCTGGCGACGCGGCTTGAGGATGAACCGGATGACGTGAACGGATGGCTCAGGCTGGCGAATGCCTATGGCGTGCTCCAAGAGATGGACAAGGCGCGGGACGCTTACCTTCGCGCGGATGCGCTGTTGCCCGAGGGCGATGCGCGCAAGGCAGAGGTCAGGGCAAGCATCGCACGTCTGGAAAACCCGTGATCAGTCCGGGTTACCGGGCCGCCATGTCCATCGTTGACCGTCGTGTACCAGGTGGATCGGGGCGAGAGGATGGATATCCAGCCGGAACCCGGCAATAGGCGGCAGGTCCAGCGCGCTGACAATGACTCCGCGCAGCACGGGCGGGGCCGCCAGAGCCACCACACGATCTGCCGACGAGGCCGCCATCTGGTCCAGCCAGGGTCGTACGGTCGCGCAGAGGTCTGTCAGGGAGGTACCCCCGCCGGGGCGAGCTTCGGGGTCACGGGTCCACAGTGACAGTGCCTCGGGATCGGTGGCGGCGACTTCGTCCAGGGTCATGTCTGTCCAGTGCCCGAAATCCTGCGCGCCGAGCGCCGCGCAGTCGTTTGGCTGCAATCCAAGCTCCAAGGCCAAGACACCGGTCCCTGGCGCGGTCTGGCAAGCACTGCCCCCAAGCCGGCCAGAGAGGGTACGTGCCCGCTGTACCTGCGCAGCGCTCATATCCGCGGCAAGGCGAAAGGGGTGATGCGCAGACATGGGCGCGGCAACGAGGATCAGGCGCATGGGGGGGCTTTCGTACAGGCGAGGCAAGAAAATGTTGGCAGCTCGAGGCATTCTGGCCTATCGATCAGACACAGGGAAATACGGAAGCCGGTGAAAATCCGGAACGGTCGCGCCACTGTGATCGCGCAAGCGTAAGTCAGACACGGATCCCTGGAAAATACTCATGACGCGTCATCAGAAGGAGTACCAAATGACTGTCGCAACCCGTCCCGCCGTTTCGAGCGCTCTTCCCGCCATCCCTATGGGGGACATTGCCCCTTGGGCGATCCTGGCCTCGCTGTTGGCTGTCCTGGTGGTCTATTTCGTCGGTGCAGAGCAGGGCGCATGGTCTGTTATCGCCGGGACCGACGTGCATGAATTCGTGCACGATGCGCGCCATCTTCTTGGCTTTCCCTGCCACTAAGTTACAGCGATGACTCGTCTTCTTGTGCTCGGCCTTCTGGCCGGGCTGTTGGCATCCGTGGTGACGTTCGGCGTGGCGCGACTGGTTGGTGAGCCTGCGCTGGACGCGGCCATCGCGCTGGAAACCACCGACAGCCACACACACGCGGCAGATACGCCGGATCATTCCGACACCGGCGGCATGTCGCGCCGATTGCAGGCTGGTCCGGGATTGTTCGTCGGTCTCGCCGCCGTGGGCGTGGCCTTGGGCGGGATCCTGGCAATCAGCTATGCCGTGGCGCGGGGGCGGTTCCTGCATGGATCGACACGGGCCACGGTGGGCTGGATCACGTCGTTGGGGTTCGCCGCGGTGATCGTCGTTCCCATGCTGAAATTTCCGGGAAATCCGCCGGCAGTGGGCAACCCCGAAACGATCGGGGCGCGCACCCTGGCCTATTTCGCCTTTCTGGCCCTGTCGCTGGCAACGCTCGGGCTGGCTGTCTCGGCGGTGAAAGGGATCGCTTCGCGACGACGCAAGATGCTGATCGGGGCGGGGATCTACGCAGGGGTCATGTCCGGGGCAGCGATCCTGTTGCCCTCGTTCCACGAGGTGGACCCGGCCTTTCCGCGCGATCTGCTCTGGCAGTTCCGGGCATCGACATTGGCGGTGCAGGCAACGCTGTGGGCCAGCACGGGGATCGCCTTTGGCTGGCTGGTCGAACGGTTCGGCCAATCCATTTGACGGGAGGTGTACAGATATCGGCACGGTGACGTTCAGAAAGTAACCTTCACGTTCGGTGCTTGCGGCGGAATTCCGGCGCGACCAAAGCGTTGCCAGATCAGCGAGTTGTTTCCCGATGTCAGGGCCGCAACTGGCCGTCCGCACGCGCGACTGGCCAAGACGCGTGGTTTGCGCGCAAGGCAGAGGTTCAGGCAATACTGGCGCAACTCGGGGGAGACTGAGGTCAGCCGACCCGACGGATCAGGCTAAATTGAAAAGCTTGCTCCGCGCCTTTCGGGGTTTGGTGGAGGTGGCGGCGATGCGCCACCGGCGCGAAACTGTCTGCCAAAAGCACCGCGATATTCTCGGGGCTGTAGCGGACGACCGGCAGGCCGCTGCACCGATCCGGTCCGTCCGGCGCAAAAGTGGCTATGATGGCATGGCCATCGATCCGGACGGCGCGTGTCAAGCTCTCGATATAGGCGGCTCTGTCGGCGGGGTCGGTGAGAAAGTGGAATACCGCCCTGTCATGCCACAGGTCGTACTGTCGCGTCGGCGACCAGGTGGTGATGTCTTTACACAGCCAGGTCAAGCTGCCCCCTGCGGGCCCCAGCCGGTCTCGCGCGGCATCCAAGGCCACTTGCGACAGGTCCAAAATCGTCACGTCGCGCAGCCCCATCGCCAGCACGGCGTCCGTGAAACGGGACATGCCGCCGCCTATGTCGATCACCGACGCGCCTCTGGGAATTCCGGCCATCCGAATTAGGTCGAGCGAAACTGTCGGATCGTCCGTAACCGACCGGTTGAGGCCGCCTGCCGGTTGGAAGCGACCTGATCTAAGACACGTGCTTAACGACGTCCTTTGCGACGTGTCTTGGATGGAGGGGTCATGCTGGGCGAAGTTCTGGGCGTTGAGCGACGCCGACGGTGGAGTGACGACGCAAAGCTCGAGATCGTGCTGGCGGCTGGTGCTGACGGGGCGACGGTGACCCAGGTCGCTCAGCGCTACGAGGTGACACGCTCTCAGATTTACGGTTGGCGGCGGGACCTGAAGCAAAAGGGTCTCTGGTCGCCCGGTCACGGCGCTTACTTCCTTCCCGTCGATTTCCCGGAGTCGGCGGCTCCAGCGCCCACGCCGACCAGATCGGTTCCGGTGGAGTTGCGGTTGACCAACGGGAGATGCTTGAGGTTCGACAGCAGCATGGACGGAGAAGCTCTGACGCGGCTGATCCGGGCCATCGAGGCGGCATGATCGGCCCGGGAACGGGCGTGCGGGTCTACCTTGCCTGCGGCGCCACAGATATGAGGAAGGGCATTTCTGGCCTATCCGCCATGGCACAGGACGTTCTGCGTCAGAAGCCTGCAAGCGGCGCGGTCTTCGCGTTCCGGGGGCGCCGGGGCGACCGGCTCAAGCTGCTCTATTGGGATGGTCAGGGCTTCTGCCTTTACTACAAGGTTCTGGAACGCGGGCGCTTCCCGTGGCCGAGCACCGAAGGCGGCGTTGCCCGGCTTACCTCGGCTCAGCTGGCCATGCTGTGGGAAGGGATCGATTGGCGCCGTCCGGACTGGGGCGCGCCACCTGCGCGCGTGGGATAGATTGTCTCCCTGAAGTCCCTTGTTTTGTTGGCTATTATGGGCGCCGCGTGGTATCTGTCGGCATGTCTGATGACGCCGATATCCTCTCCAACGATCCCGCTGTTCTGAAGGCGATGATCGCCGCCCTCCAGGCGGAGAATGTCCGCATGTCGGTCACGCTGCAGGCTCATGAACACCTGGTCCAGACGCTGCGGCTGAGGATTGCGAAACTGCAGAAACAGGCGTTCGGCAAGTCGTCGGAAAAGATCGAACGGGAGATTGCCCAGCTCGAGCTCGCGCTGGAAGACCTGTTGATCGCGGCGGCCGAGCAGCGCAGCGAACCGATCGAAGATGAGGATGCGGGCCCTCTCGACATGGTGCCCGAAGCCGCCGAGGTGAAACCCCGCCGCAGGCCGCGGGTATCGGATGGGACACCCCGCGAACGCCGCGAACTCGATCCCGGCACCTGCTGCCCGGAGTGCGGGGGCGAGCTGCGCGTGGTAGGAGAAGATGTCAGCGAGTTGCTCGACATGGTTGCCGCGCAGATGAAGGTGATCCAGATCGCACGGGTGAAGAAGTCGTGCCGCCGCTGCGAGAAGATGGTTCAGCCTGCCGCCCCGAGCCGCCCGATCCCCGGCAGCATGGCTGGGCCAGGCCTTCTGGCCCATGTCCTGGTCTCGAAGTTCGATGATCACGTTCCGCTCTATCGCCTCAACGAGATTTATGCCCGCATGGGCGCCGAAGTGCCGGACAGCACGTTGCTGGACTGGTGCGGCCGGGCCATGAAGGTGCTCGAACCGGTCATCGAAAGGATCGAGGCCGAGATCATGGCCGCGCCGATCCTCCATGCAGACGACACTCCGATCCGCGTATTGGACCGGTCACGCCGGGACCGCGGCCTCGGCAAAGGGGTCAAGCAAGGTCGGGTCTGGGCCTATGTCTCAGATCAGAGGCCCTGGGCCGGCAGCGCACCGCCTGGTGTGGTCTACCGCTTCTCGCCGGACCGGAAAGGGGAGCATCCCCGGCAGCACCTGCACGCCAGCAGCGGCATCCTGCAGGCCGATGCCTACGCAGGCTTTGCCCAGCTCTATGAGCCGCGGGCGGACGGCAGTAGCCAGTTCAGGGAGGCGGCCTGCTGGGCCCATCTGCGACGCGACTTCCACGATGTCTGGGAGACAACCAGGTCGGAGATCGCACGCGAGGCGCTCGATCGGATCGGGAAGCTCTACGACGTCGAACGGCAGATCGCCGGTCAACCCGCCGGACTGCGCAAGGCGGCGCGGCAACAGCACTCCAGGCCCAAGGTCGACGCCTTCAAGGCGTGGGCCGAGGCGCAACTCGTGCGCATCCCAGGCAAGGGCGATCTTGCCAAGGCCTTCCGCTATGGGCTCTCCCGTTGGCACTCCTTCGAGCTCTATCTCGAGGACGGGCGCATCGGCATCGACAACAACCCGGCCGAGCGCGCCATGCGCCCAATCGGGATCGGGCGCCGCAACTGGCTGTTCGCCGGCTCCGACAGCGGTGGCGAGACCCTCGCCCGGGCCATGACGTTGATCGAGACCGCCAAGATGAGCGAACTGGACCCGCAGGCCTGGCTAGCCGACGTCCTCGACCGCATCCACGATCACAAGATCAACCGGCTCGACGAACTGCTCCCATGGAATTGGCAGCCGAGAAGCCAGCTTGAGAGCGAGGCCGCCTGATGGCTGAGACAACCTATGTCTGCTTGCTCAGCCACGTTGCCAGCCTGCTCGGAGAGGAGTTGGACCTTCTCGAAGCCATCGTCAGCAACGATGACAACCTCACCTACGGCAATATCGTTAGCGTCCAAGTCGGTCAGGACAACTACCAGACTGCCCTCACGGATGACGGTATCGACGAACTTCGGGACATGCTCATGTCTGCCCGGGTCTCGATCGAGCAATGGCATAGCTTCCTCGAGGACTTCGTGGACGACCCCGACATCATCGAACGCGTCAAGAACATTCCACTGCGGTAGCTATCGGGCGCTTACGATCGTCCTGATGCCAGCTCAGGCTGGTCTCGGGCGTCTTGCCGTAGACGGTGTCCCAGTGTTCTTTTCGATCGACTGACATGGCCATGCCCACTGACGCGGATCTGCAGACCAACTAAAGGTCCAACATATTCCATATACATTATGTTTAAATGTCAGTTCGGCAAGGTTGCCCGATCGAGAGCCTTCAGCACGGATCGGTCCGTCAGGATTTCCGACAGGACGATACCCTCTGGCGCGCCCGGTCCATAGACGACGTTGAAGGGGATGCCGTAACGGTCGAAGCTTTCGAGATAGCGCGCAATCGACTCGTCCGGGCGCGTCCAGTCGGCCTGCATGAGGGTGATGCCGTCAGCGGACAGCGCCGTGCGCACCGGGTCGCGTTCCAGCACCAGGGCTTTGTTGGCCTTGCAGGTCAGGCACCAATCCGCAGTGACATCGACAAAGACGACCTGCCCGCCCGACACCTGCCGCGCGATCTCGGCGCGGGCAAAGCTTTGCCAAGCCAGCGCGCTGCCGTCCGGCGCGGGGGAGGCGGCGGGCGTGGACACGAAGGGAGCGGCCACCAACGTCACAGCGACCAGAAGCGCCGCGCCAGACAGGCGCGGACCCGGTGACAGGCGGCTGAGCGACAGCAACCCGGTCACCGACAGCGCCAATGCCAGCACGATGAGCGCAGTCCACGGCCCGGCGACACCGCTCATGACCCAGACCAGCCACCCGAGCGTGGCCAACAGCATCAGCCCCAGAACCACCTTGACCAGCAGCATCCAGCGCCCGGGCTTCGGCAGGCACGTCACCACTCCTGGCCACGCCGCGACCAGCAGGTATGGCAGAGCCAGCCCCAGCCCCAGCGCGGTAAAGATCACGGCGATATCGAGACCCCGACCGGCCAGCGCAAAGGCTATGGCGGTGCCCAGCAGCGGCGCGGAACAGGGCGTGGCCATGACCGCCGCGAAAAGGCCTGTGGCAAAATCTCCGCCGCCGTTATTGGCCATCCATGTCTGGAGCCTGGACGGCAAGGAAATCTCGAACGCGCCCAGCAGGTTGCCGGAAAAAACCGTCATCACGACGATCAGACCTGCAAGGAAGACCGGGTTCTGGAATTGCAGACCCCAACCCACGGACACACCCGCCCATTTCAATCCGTAGAGTACCGCCGCAAGCGCCCACATGAAGGTGAGGACCCCGGCGGCGGCGGCAAGAAAACCGCGGCGGATGCGCGGGCGATCCTCTGAGCCGTGGCGCAGGACAGACGAGAACTTGATCGACAGGACGGGCAGCACGCAGGGCATAACGTTCAGGATCAGACCGCCAAGGAAGGCAAGCGCGGCGATCCCGGCCAGCATCCCCGCCCCGGTCCTCCGCGTTGCCAGACGAAAGGGCGGGGCAGGGGCGCTTGCCACCTTTGTGGCTGGCACCGTAAAGGCGCGGGTGTCCCCGTCGGTCACTGTGATACGCGGTGTCTCGGGCGGGCCAGAGGACAGGATCGGGAGCCGCGCCCAAAGCAGGCGTCCGTCTTCGCCCAGCCGAATGTCGGGTGCACCGAAGGTGACGCCGTCACCGGCCTCGGGGAAGATGTCGGGCGCGTCGAAGGCCTTGGTGCTGCGCAGCGCGACGGTCAGGCTGCGGGCCGCGTCATCCACATGGAATTGCGCCGAGGTGATGCGCGGAACGGGGGCCATTTGCGGGACCTTGTCCACGAAACGCGCAATCCTGTCGGCAGAGGTCTGGTCGATGCCGCTGCCCGGCGGCAGGTCGAGCGTCAGGACGAAATCCTCAGGCACGCAGATGTCGGAGCATACCAGCAGCGACACGGCCGCGTGCAGCCGGGCCGCGGTGCCGGGCTGTTTCAGCGTGATCCGCAAGGGGAACACAACCTCTCCATGATAGCCGAAATTCTGGATGCCGAAGGCGGTGAAGCGTTCCGGTGCAGGCCATTGAAAATCGACTTCGGCGATGTTGGTCGAGCCGGACCAGTCGACCCGGGGCGGTGTGCCGACCTCTCCCGGCGTGCGCCAATAGGTCTTCCATCCCTCGGATATGGTCAGGTCCAACCCGGCGGCCAAGCTGCGTGATCCCGGCGCCACACCGTTTTGCGCGGTGATGAGCCGGGCAATGACAGGGGTCGAACGATAAACGTCCGACGTGGCGGCCAAGGCCCCGCTCGCAATCAGCGACAGGGCGGTCAGAAACCCGACAAAATACGTCTTCCGGCGCAGCATGGTCACGTCAGTTTCCCGTGTTCAGAACGAATCCTGTCCGGCCATCTGCGCAACGCAGTTGTGCAACGCCGGGCGACGATCCGTCCACGATCTCGCAGCCAGGGGGAAGCAAGGCCGCGACCGTATCTCCACCCTGCGTCGACAGGGCTGAGGGCGAACGGAAGCAGTCACTGAGCGTGGCAGAACAGCCCGACACAACCGCCATTGCCCCAAGCACAAAGACGCGAGGGGTCAAGTCCTTCAGGCCTCCTCGGGGCGGCGCTCCGAGCGCGCCTCGGATTTGGCAGTGTCGTGGCTGTGGCACGATTTGCCCATCATCTTGTGCATGACAAGGTGCGCACCGACGCATAGCACCAGCGGCGCAAAGGCCAGTGCATTCGATCCCAGCCCCGACAATGTGCCGCCGCCGATGAAATATCCGGCGATCGGCAGCAGCATCACGGCGCAGCAGGCCATCATGCCCCAATGCATCAGCTTTCCTGCGCCCCTGGCAGAGTGCCTGTCATCCTTCATCGCCCAATCCTTTCGCGGTGTCGTCGATGGCGGTTATGCCACCCTCCGGCAGCGGAAGGTCAAGGATACAAACAGATACATTTCTCTGGCCCTGCTGCGATTGATGTGTGCGGCCCGGCCTGTATCTATCATTGCCAAAGTTGACGGAGGGTATGACCATGACCAGACAGAAACAGACGCGTCGCGCCGTTCTGCGCGCGGCCATGGCCTCTGCCGGTCTGATCGGAGCGCCGGGCATCCTGCGCGCCGCCGGGGATGTGCAACGGCGCAACATCTCGGCATTTCGGACCCATGACTGGCATGACCATTTCGATAACCTTGGCAAGGGCATCATCATCGCCGACACCGCCAGCAAGATGCTGCAGCACTGGACTGCAGAGGGTGAAATGCGGATCTATCCGACATCGGTTCCGCTGACGGATGAACTGACCAAGCGTGGCTACACCGAAGTCGTCGAAAAACGCAAGAATCCCGGCTGGGCGCCGACCCCGTCGATGCGCGAACGCAACCCGGAATGGCCCGCATATGTCGAGGGCGGCGACCCGACCAATCCCCTGGGAACACGGGCGCTATACCTGTCATGGACCTACTACCGGATCCACGGAACGCAGGACACGCGCAAGATCGGACGCAAGTCCTCGAACGGTTGCATTGGTCTCTACAACCGACAGATCGAAGAGGTCTACGACCGCGCGCCGCTTGGCACACAGGTCAAACTGATCTGAAATCAAACAAGCAGGACAGACAAGATGGACAAGTTGACGGGCCTGATCGGGGTCGTTCTGATCGGTGGTGTCGCGGCACTGGGATGGCAGGTGTTTGGCGCGCAGGACGCGCCGCAAGGGCATTCGATGGTGCCGCCGGACACCAGCAATATTGCTGAAGGTGCGCCCATTGCCGAGGTCTCTCTTCCCGATGACCTGTCGGCCAGTGCAAAGCTGGGCAAGACCATGTTCGAAGCGGCCTGCGCCAAGTGTCATGGCGATAACGCCGCAGGACAGAACGGCATCGCGCCGCCGCTGGTCCACAAGATCTACGAGCCGAACCATCATGGCGACATGGCCTTTCTCATGGCAGCCAAGAACGGCGTGCAATCTCATCACTGGAACTTCGGCAACATGCCGAAAATCGACGGCGTGACCGACGGCGACGTCAAGATGATCGTCGCCTATGTGCGGGAATTGCAGCGGGCGAACGGGATCAACTGATGCGGGTTCGGGTGGGACTTCGGCTGTGTCTGGTGTTGCTCTGCACGATGGTGCTGGCGTCGCTTGGCGTGACCGAGTTCGACCCGCATCCCGAAAGCCGCCGGATCGCCTCCGTCGAGGACCATGTGCATGATTCCGAGGCACAGGGCCATTGCCACCCCGGTATCGACTGCGCCCCTGCGGTGATCTTCCTTGCGCTTCATATGCCGGAGGTCACACCTGTTCGGCTCGACACGCCACGGCTTTCGGAGGCTCGGTTGGACGAGGGTTGGCGCTTTACCGATGATCCACCCCCGCCGCGATATCGTGTCTGATGACTCAGCTGAAAAACGATCAACGGAGACATGAGACTATGAAAAAAACGACTTTGACCGCCGCCATCCTGATTGCCGGCACCACCGTGACCGCACTTGCCCATGGCAGCGCCACAGGCATCGTCAAGGAACGCATGGAGGCCATGATGGCGATGGGAAAGGCGGTGAAAACCGTCACTCCCATGATGCGCGGCGAAACGGCCTATAACGCGGAGGCCCTGCGCGCCGCCGCCCTCACCTTTCAGGCCCATGCCGGCAAAGCCCTGACAGAGCAATTCCCCGAAGGCAGCGGCGGTGCCCCGTCGGAGGCCAAGGATGAGATCTGGCAGGACTGGGCCCGCTTCACTGATCTGGCTGACCAGTTGGAAACCTATGCGCGCGGGCTGGAATTGGCGGCGGCCAACGGTCTGGGAAGCGATGGCAGCATGGGCGCTGGTGCCATGATGGGCGGGAGCAGCATGATGGGGGGCGGGTCCATGATGGGCGACTCAGCCGACATGATGAGCGCTGAGGCCATCGGTGCCATGCCCGCCGATGCGGCCTTCAACATGACCACGCAGGTCTGTTCCGCCTGCCATGCGCGCTTCCGCGCCGAGGATGACTGACCATGCGTCGCATCCTTATGGGCGCGGCGGTGCTGGGCACGGTCGCGCTTGCGGGGGTGGTGTCGCTGGTCGTCTGGCCGGTCGGCGCTGCCACCGTCCCGATCACCTTGTCAGGCAATGTTGATCGCGGTGCCTATCTCGCACGGGCCAGCGGCTGCATCTCTTGCCACTCGAATTTCGAGGCAGGCGGTGCGCCTCTTGCGGGCGGCGCGCCGCTGGATACGCCTTTTGGCACGTTCCACCCGCCAAATCTGACCACTGACCCGGTCAGTGGCCTTGGCAACTGGACGGTCGAGCAATTCGCAAGGGCGGTCCGGCAGGGGGTCGGGCCAAACGGAACCCCGTATTATCCGGCCTTTCCCTATGCGTTTTACGCGGACTTCACCGATCAGGACATCGCCGATCTCTGGGCGGCGTTCCAGACGGTGCCGCCCGTTGCAGACCCTGCGCCCGATCATGTGGTGGGGTTCCCCTTCGATCAGCGTTGGGGGCTGAAACTGTGGCGCGCGGCCTTTCTCCACGACCCGGACACCCGGCCGGTCGAGGGCCGCAGCGACGCATGGAACCGGGGACGGGAACTGGTCCGCGGCCCAGCCCATTGCGGTGCCTGCCATACCCCCCGCAATCTTGCCGGGGGGCGAGACCTTGCTGCACGGTTCGCCGGAAACGCGGCTCTGCCCGGCGGCAGCAAGGCACCCTCGATTCAACCGCAGGCGCTGGAAGAGGGCGGCTGGACGGTTTCGGCGCTGGCGTATGCGCTGGAAACCGGGTTGACGCCTTCGGGTGATGCCTTTGGTGGAAGCATGTCCGAAGTGGTGCGCGAGAACACGCGCTTCATGACACCCGAGGACCGGACCGCCATGGCGACCTACCTTCTGCAAGGCGAAGACGGCGGGCAGACGGACTGACACGAGACGGGCGGGGGCCACGGTGGCCCTCGTCCCCTGCAAAGGACACAAGCGTATGACATACACGCGGCGCACTTTCCTTGCCCTCGCGGGGGCGGCGGCGGGTCTGGGCCTGCCACTGCGGGCGCAGTCCCTCAGCGGTGCCATACCTCTGGTCACGCGCGAGGCCAGCCTGCAACTGCTGCCCAATGGTTACCCGCAGACGCGCATCTGGGGCTATGACGGCGCGGTCCCCGGCACCGAGATCCGTGTGCCGCAAGGCGCGCGCGTGCAACGACAACTGGTCAATGACCTGCCCGAGGCCACCTCCGTGCATTGGCATGGCATCCGCATCGACAACGTCATGGACGGTGTGTCGGGCCTGACGCAGGACGCGGTGCGGCCGGGCGAGACCTTTGATTATGACTTCACCGTGCCGGATGCCGGAACTTATTGGTATCACGCGCATAACCGATCATACGTGCAGGTTGCGCGCGGACTGCGCGGTGCGTTGATCGTCGAAGAGCCTCATGCCCCTGACGTGGATCGCGACGAGGTGCTGATCCTCGACGACTGGCTGATCGACCCTGAAACCGGTCAGATCGCCGACACGTTTGACCAGCCGATGATGATGAGCCACGGCGGGCGAAGCGGGAACTACGTCACCACCAACGGTCAGTATAATCTGACCCTGACGGCACAGCGGAACGACCGACTGCGGCTGCGCCTGATCAATGCCGCCAACGCGCGCATTTTTGCGCTGCGGCTACAGGGGATGACGGGCTGGACCGTCGCACTTGACGGGATGCCCTTGGCACAGCCGCAGCCGGTCGCGGACACGCTCCTGCTGGGTCCGGCGCAGCGGATCGACTTGTTCGTCGACATCACCGCCGCGCAGGGCGAACCGGCGGCGCTGTTGAATGTCGATACCAATGAACCCTTTCCGCAGGTGGCCTTTACGGTGACGGGGCAGGGTGCGCAGGTGGCTCGCGCCGCCCCCGCCGCGTTGCCACCCAATCCGCGAATGGATTTGCTCGATCTGGCCAATGCCACGCCAGTCAAGCTGTACATGTCGGGCGGCGCGATGGGACGGATGAACGCGGCGGTGCTGAACGGTGAACGCAAGGGCTTTCGCCAGCTCGCGGCAGCGGGCTATTTCTGGGCGTTGAACGACGTGGCGAATATGCCCGACACGCCCTTGACGACGCTGTCGCGGGGCGACCACGCGCGGGTCGCGATCACCAATGACACCGTATTTCCCCACGCCATGCACCTTCACGGTATGCACTTCCGTGAGGTCACCCAAGGTAAGACAGGATCGATGCGCGACACGCTGCTGATCGGCGCGAACGAGACCCGGGAAATCGCCTTTGTCGCGGACAACCCGGGCAAGTGGCTCTTCCATTGCCACATGCTTGAACACGCCGCGTCCGGCATGACCACATGGTTGGAGGTCACATGAAGGGGTCAGTATCCATCATCGGGGCCGCGCTGGTTCTGGCGCAGACCGCATTGGCCGACACGCCGGATATCGCCGAAGGCGAGGTCTTGTATGCCGAGAATTGCGCCTCTTGCCACGGGGCCGAGTTGCAGGGGCAGCCCGACTGGCGCGCGCCCGGCCCGGATGGCCGACTGCCTGCCCCGCCGCATGACGAAACCGGCCACACCTGGCATCACAGCGACCGCGTGCTGTTCGGCTATACCAAGCTGGGCGGCAAGGGCTTCATGGCACAGCAGGGCATGGAGTTCGATAGCGGCATGCCCGGCTTTGACGACCGACTGAGCGATCAACAGATCAGGAACATCCTCGCCTACATCCGCTCCACCTGGCCAGACCGGACCCAGCAGGTGCAGGCCGAACGCAGCAAGGCCGACATGGAAAACGGAGACAACTGACATGACATTCAAAACCCCCATACTTGCTCTGGCGCTGGTCGCGCTGACGCCGTTGCCGACCCTGGCGCAGGATCTCGACGAGGCGCGGATCAAGGAGCTGGTTCTCGAAGCGATACGCGAGAACCCGGAAATCGTGATGGAAGCGGTGGCGATCCTTGAGCAACGTCAGGCGGGCGCGCAGGCCGATGCGCAGGCGCGTGCGCTGGACACACAGCGCGAGTTGATCGAGAATGACCCGAACGCCCCGGTGCTGGGCAATCCCGACGGCGACGTGACCGTGGTCGAGTTCTTTGACTACAACTGCCCCTATTGCCGCCGCGTGAAACCCGAGGTCCGCGCGCTCATCGACGCGGATCCGAACATCCGTCTGGTTTATCGCGAATGGCCGATTCTCGGCGACGGCTCGGTCTTTGCCGCAAAGGCTGCGCTGGCGGCCCGCAAGCAGGGAAAATACGAAGACTTCCATTGGGCGATGATGGGTAACGAAGGCCGCGCCGAAGAGGCCAGCGTGCTACGCGTGGCCGAAGAGGTGGGTCTGGACATCGAGCAATTACGTGCCGACATGGATGCCCCGGAAGTCGAAGACCATATCGCGACCTCGATGCAGTTGACGCAGGCGCTTGGGTTCAACGGCACCCCGTCTTTCGTGATCGGCGACGCATTGGTGCCCGGTTTCGTTGAAACCGACCAATTGGCCAAGCTGGTTGCCGAAGCGCGCCAAGCCGCTGAATGAATGTGCGCTGCCCGCGTCCATGCGCGGGCAGCGGTGTCGCTCAGGCTGCGGTGGACTCGTATCCGGCGTCCTTGATCGCAGCCGACAGCTGATCGGCGCTGAGCGCGCTGTCGATACGCACCGTGCGGGTGTCCAGATCGCAGGCGATCTGCGCCGCCGGGTCTGCCGATTTGACCGATTTCTCGATGGCCGAGGTGCAGTGGCCGCAGCTCATGTCGGGAACCTTGAAGTCCATGTTCATACCTTTCCGGATTTTGACTGACAGGGAGATAGAGGTTCCAGCGGGGGGAAGGTCAAGATGGTCGGAGCGGCGCAGAAATTTATTTTCGGCCCTTGACCCTCCAGTGACTGGAAGCCCTATCTCTGCCGCAAGATCAAAGCGAAGGAGCCCCCCATGTCGGACCCGATTCCCCTGACCCTGTCTGTCGAAGGCATGTCCTGCGCGTCCTGCGTGGGCCGCGTGGATCGCGGACTGTCGACTCTGGAGGGCGTGAGCGACGTGTCGGTGAACCTCGCGTCTGAATCGGCGCGGATGCAGGTGGACAGCCCCGACCGCGCGGGCGAGGTCGTGGCTGCGCTGGCCGATCTGGGCTATCCGGCGCGCACCGGGCGGGTGACGATGACCGTCGAGTCCATGTCCTGCGCGTCTTGTGTCGGGCGGGTGGATCGTGCGCTGGCGGCGGTGCCGGGCGTGCTGGAGGTCAACGTGAACCTCGCCGCCGAAACCGCCACCGTCACCTATGCCGAAGGGGCCGTCACCCCGGCCCAGCTGGTCGCGACCAGCACGCAGGCGGGCTATCCCGCCCGGCTGGCCGAGGCCACCGACACCGAGGATCGCAGCACCCGCAAGGCCGAAGAGGCCCGCGCGTTGTCGCGGCGCATGGCCTTTGCCGCGGCGCTGGCGCTGCCGGTCTTCATCGTGGAGATGGGCGGGCATGTCTTCCCGGCCTTTCACCACTGGATCAACGCCACCATCGGCCAGCAGACCAGCTGGGTGCTGCAATTCCTGCTGACGACCCTCGTGCTGGCCGGGCCGGGGCGGATGTTCTACGCCAAGGGCATCCCCGCATTGCTGAAGGGCGCGCCGGACATGAACAGCCTTGTCGCGGTGGGCACCGGGGCGGCGTATATGTATTCGGTCGTGGCGACCTTCTTGCCGGGGCTTTTGCCCGACGCCCTGCGTGCCGTCTATTTCGAGGCAGCGGCGGTGATCGTCGTGTTGATCCTGCTGGGCCGGTTCCTTGAGGCCCGCGCCAAGGGGCGCACCGGTGCCGCCATCGAGAAACTGCTGGGGTTGCAGGTCAAGACCGCGCGCGTGCTGCGCGGCGGCGAGACCGTGGAAATCCCGGTCGAGGAACTGGCGCAAGGGGACATCGTTCTGGTCCGCCCGGGCGAGCGTATTGCCGTCGATGGCGAGGTGACAGAGGGCGCCAGCCGTGTCGATGAAAGCATGCTCACCGGAGAGCCGGTTCCGGCGGCCAAGGCCATTGGCGACAGCGTGACCGGCGGCACGGTCAACGGCACCGGCAGCCTGACGGTCCGCGCGGGGCGCGTCGGGCAGGATACGACGCTGGCGCAGATCATCCGCATGGTCAAAGAGGCGCAGGGGGCAAAGCTGCCGATTCAGGGCTTGGTCGACCGCATCACCCTGTGGTTCGTCCCCGCCGTCATGAGCGTCGCTGTGCTGACCGTGCTGGTCTGGTTGGTCGTCGGGCCGCAGCCCGCGCTGACCATGGCTTTGGTGGCGGGTGTGTCGGTGCTGATTATTGCCTGCCCCTGTGCGATGGGTCTTGCCACGCCGACCTCGATCATGGTGGGCACGGGGCGCGCCGCCGAACTGGGCGTGCTGTTTCGCAAGGGTGACGCGTTGCAGGCGCTGGATGGCGTGCAGGTCGTGGCTTTGGACAAGACCGGCACCGTGACCGAGGGTCGCCCGGAATTGACGGACCTCGTGCTGGCGCCGGGCTTTGACCGCGCCGGGGTGCTGCCCGTGGTGGCCGCTGTCGAGGCGCAGTCCGAGCACCCGATCGCCGAGGCGATCGTGCGTGCCGCACAGGCCGAGGGGATGACCCTGCCGCAGATCGCGGGGTTTGCCTCGGTCACGGGCTACGGTGTGCGCGCCGAGGTCGAGGGCCGGGAGGTGTTGATCGGTGCCGACCGCTTGATGACGCGTGAAGGTGTGGATGTCAGTGCCTTGGCGGATCGCGAGGCGGAACTGGCGGAGACTGGCCGCACCGCGCTGTTCGCCGCCATCGGCGGGCAGGTCGCGGCGGTGATCGGTGTGGCCGATCCGGTGAAACCCGCCAGCAAGGCGGCCATCGCCGCCCTGCGCGCCAAGGGGCTGACCGTCGCCATGATTACTGGTGACAAGCAGGCCACGGCGGATGTCATCGCCCGCGAAACCGGCATCGATCATGTCGTCGCCGGGGTGCTGCCCGATGGCAAGGTCGCCGCGCTGGAGGCCTTGCGCCAAGGCCGCCGCGTCGCCTTTGTCGGGGATGGCATCAATGATGCCCCCGAGCTGGCCCATGCGGATGTGGGCATTGCCATCGGCACCGGCACCGACGTGGCCATCGAATCCGCCGATGTGGTCTTGATGTCGGGCGACCTGCGCGGGGTGGTCAACGCGGTCGAGGTCTCGACCCGGACCATGCGCAACATCCGCGAGAACCTGTTCTGGGCCTTCGCCTACAACACCGCGCTGATCCCGGTGGCGGCAGGGGCCCTGTACCCGGTCTGGGGTGTGCTGCTGTCGCCGATGCTGGCGGCGGGGGCGATGGCGCTGTCCTCGGTCCTTGTCCTGACCAACGCGCTGCGCCTGCGCCGCGTCGCGCCCGCGATGTCGGAACGGGCCGATCCGGCCCGCAGCGGCGCGGCGCCCGTGGCCGCCCCGGCGGAATAAGGAGGCAAGAATGAACATCGGAGACGTCGCCCGCCAATCGGGCTTGCCACCCAAGACCATCCGCTATTACGAGGATATCGGGCTGATCCGCCCGCAGCGCAGCGAAAACGGCTATCGCAGCTTCCGCGAAAGCGACCTGCACAAGCTGGCCTTTCTGGGCCGGGCCCGCGCGCTTGGCTTCACCATCGAGGATTGCCGGACGCTGATGGCGCTGTATGAGGACGATCACCGCGAAAGTGCGCAGGTCAAGGCGGTGGCCGAGGAACACCTGCGGCAGATCGATGAGAAGATCGCGCAGCTGCAATCCATGCGCGCCACCCTCGACACGCTGATCCACGCCTGCGCCGGGGATCACCGCCCCGACTGCCCGATCCTTCAGGATCTGGCGCGCAGCGACGCGAACCAAGCCTGACGTGCAAGCGCGCCCCGCAACAGGGGCGCGCAGCAGTTTCACTTCGACAGTTCGGTGACGGTCAGTTTACCGTTCACCCGCTCTGCAAGGAAGGTGATCCTGGCACCCTCGCTCAAACCGTCGAGCATGGTCGGATCAGACAGATCGAACACCATCTTCATGGCGGGCATGTCGAGATTTTCCAGCGGGCCGTGATCGATTGTGACCTTGTTCCACTTGGTGTCGATCTTGGTTACGGTCCCCGAGGACATCGGGTGGTCGCCCTCAGCCAACGCGGCCCCGGCTGCAAGGATCATGGCGGCGGACAGTTTCAGAAGTTTGTTCATTTTGGATTTCCTGTGGATTGAAGATCAGTTGACGATAAGGGCGCCGTGCATGCCGCCCTCGTAGTGGCCGGGCAGGAGGCAGGCGAATTCGAACTTGCCCGCTTTGTTGAAGGTCCAGAGGATGTCGGCCTCTTCGCCGGGATCCAGTCGTACCGAGTTCGGGTCGTCGTGTTCCATCTCGGGGAACTTTGCCATCAACACCTTGTGCTCGGCGTTTTCCGCCATCGTGTCCATGACGAACTCGTGGGTTTCCTCGCCCATGTTGACGATGTGCAGACGGACGGTTTCACCCGCCGCAAAGACCATGTCAGCCGAGGGTTCAAAGACGAAAGGCGCGTCCTTGTCGTAATCCTCCCGCATGATGACGTCGATCGTGCGGGTGGGTTCATGGCCGTGCATGGCGGGCATGCCGACGGCCATCTGCCCGCTGCCATGTCCGGCGTCTGCCAAGCCCGGGACAGGGGCCAGGGCGGGCGCCATGGCCAGCCCCAGTATCAGAAGTGCAGTTCTCATGAGCGCGTTTCTCCTGTGCTCTTGCATCAACCCTGCCGCACGCCGCCGCGCGGCGTGATCACGGTTTTGGGGCTGGTGTTGCTTGCGTGTTCGGGCAGCTCGCCCGTCCATTCGTAGGCTTCGGTTCCGGGCGGGTTCTGATACCAGCCGGGATCGCTGTAATCGTCGCGGTCGATGCCCTCGCGGACCTTCACGACACTGAACATGCCACCCATTTCCAGCGGGCCATGGGGTCCCCAGCCCGCCATCATCGGGATGGTGTTCTCGGGGATTTCCATGGACATCTCGCCCATGTCGGCCATTCCGGCGGTGCCCATCGGCATGTAACCGGGCTGATGGCGGCGCATCATCTGGGTCAGTCGGGTCTTGTCGGCACCGATCACCGTGGGCAATTCATGGCCCATGGCGTTCATCGTGTGGTGTGACTTGTGGCAATGGATCGCCCAGTCACCTTCGTGGATTGCGTCGAATTCATAGGCCCGCATGGCACCGACGGGAATGTCGATGCTGACCTCCGGCCAGCGGGCTGTTTCGGGCACCCAGCCGCCATCTGTACAGGTGACATGGAAGTCGTAGCCGTGCATGTGGATCGGGTGGTTGGTCATCGTCAGGTTACCACAGCGCACCCTCACCCGGTCGCCCTTGTTCACCACCAAGGGATCAATGTCAGGGAAAATCCGGCTGTTCCAGGTCCACATGTTGAAGTTGGTCATCTCGGCCACGCGCGGGATGTAGGTGCCGGGATCGATGTCGTAGGCCGCCAGCAGAAACGCAAAATCCCGATCCACCGGCATGAAGGCCGGGTCGCGCGGATGCACGATGAACAGGCCCATCATGCCCATGGCCATCTGCACCATCTCATCCGCATGCGGGTGGTACATGAAGGTGCCGGACTTGGTCAGGTCGAACTCATACACAAAGGTCTTGCCCGGCGGGATCGCGGGGTGGCTGAGGCCACCGACGCCGTCCATCCCCGAAGGCAATATCAGCCCGTGCCAATGCACGGATGTGTGTTCCGGCAAGCGGTTGGTCACGTAGATGCGCACGCGCTCGCCCTCGACCGCCTCGATGGTGGGGCCGGTGGATTGGCCGTTATAGCCCCACAGCCGCGCCATCATGCCATCCGCCATGATGCGCTCGACCGGCTCGGCGACGAGGTGGAATTCCTTCACGTTGCCGTTCATCCGCCACGGCAGGGACCAGCCGTTCAGCGTCACGACCGGGTTATAATCCAGTCCGGTCATGGGACGGTCTGGCACCTGCGTGTAGGGGATGTCGGTAAAGGCGGCCTCTGGCAGGTCGCGGAAACGGGTTTCCGCGGCGGCGGCCGAGGCCAGCACGGCACCGGCACCGGCGGTCAGCCCGGCGCCCAGCAATTGACGACGGTTCATCATTCTTCCCCTCCTTTGGACAGGGTTACGGATCCGCCCCAGATCGCGGCGGTCGCTTCGGTTTCGGCGAGCCAGTAGTCTCGCTTGGCCTCGGCGGCGGACAGCCGGGAGTCCAGCCCCTCCTGCGCGTCGGCGATCAGTTCGAAGGTAGAGGTCAGCATGCCGTTGTAGGACAGCAGCGCCTCTTCATCGATCTGGCGGCGCAGCGGCAGTACCTGGTCGCGCCAATGTCGCGCGATGTTGTGCCGCCCCGTGACCGCCTTGTAGGCCATGCGCGCGTCCGACCGCGCGTCGATGGCCTGCTGTGCAAGGGTGTTCGCCGCCTGCAGGTAGGCCATGCGGCCGCGTTTCGACACCAGCGGGCCAGTGTCATACAGCGGGATTTCGAAATCCAGCGCCAGCGCGGGCGTGGCCTCGGTTTCGCCGTTCGCGCGCTCCAGCTCGACCCCGGCGACCAGCGCCGCGTCGGACACCATGCGGGTCTTGCCGGTCAGACGATAATCCAAGGCGATGGCCTGCAGTTCCAGCTTGCCCGCGGCCAGGTCGACGCGGTTGGCCAGTGCCTGCTGCTCAATGTTGCCTGCCGCGCGCGGACCGCGCGGCAGGGCGGGCAGCGCATCGGGCACGTAGACGGTGGTGGCGCTCCCCCACAGACCCATCAGGCGCAGCAGCTTTTCCTTGGCCAGCTGTGCCTCCAGCCGGGCGGCGGCGCGTTCAGCCGCCAGTTCTGCGGTAAAGGCATGTTCGCGCGCCTGGTCGGCCTTGTTCATGGCGCCGGTCCGGCCCAACTGCACCGCCAGCTCCGATGCGGCCTCGGCCGTGCCGTGGGTCTGTCCGATCAGCGCGGCCGCCTCGAAGGCCCCGACCGCTTCGATCCAGGCGCGGCGGGTTTCCACGGCAAGGTCAATGGTTTGTGCCAGCGCCGCCAGTTCCGCCTGGCGAAAGCGGACTTCGGCCAGCTGGGTACGCGGCTTGGTCGTTGCAAGATCCAGAAGCGCGCCCGCCACGGTCGCCTCGAGCGTGCGGGTCACGTCACCCGCCAGGCCCGAAACGGATACGCCGAGCGTGGGCACCGGGCCCATGGCCACCTCCCACAGGTCCGTCGAAGACAGTCCCAGCTCGGCAAAGCTGGCCTGAAGCGCGCGGTTGTTGATCAGCGCGACCTGCACTGCGGTATCGGCGCTGATCGTCTTGCCATGGACCAGGGCGTGCACGCGCCTTTCCGTGGCCTCGATATCGGCAGCGGACTGGTTCCAAACGGGCACAGCCCCGACGGCCTTGCGGGCGCCCTCTTCGACGCTGACGAAACCGGCACGGTCGGCCTTTGCGCGCTCGATTACAGCGGGATTGGCGCAGGCTGCCACCAGCAGCGCCGCGCCGAGCATCAACGGCAGTTTCATTTGCCGCCCTCCCGCTGTGCATCGTTCAGGCTGCGCCAGTCAGCGGGTTCTTGAAGCCGGTAGCCAAGATAGGCCACATTCGGTCCAGGTTGCGCCATGGTCGCAGGCGGCGTCACAGACGCGGCCGTCAACCCAGGCGCGGTGTCAAGCTCGGGAAGTGCCGCACAGGCACCCACGAGCAGCGGCAATCCAGCCGCAATAGCAAGTTTCACTGGTAGTCCCTCGTCGTGTCAGATGCAGTTATCCGCAGGCGAATCGCCGCGGCGGGGCTGCATCAGGCACGTGGGGGGCGCTGCAAACCTTCGGGAATTGCGGTGATGACAAGCGAAGCTATGTCCCAGGACCGGATCGACACTGGAATGGCGCGCGGCGCCTCCGCATCCGCTGACCGTAGATCGCCGAGGACGCAAATATGCGATGCGCAATGATCCGTAGCGTGATCAACCGCGTGGTCCGTTGTTTGACTGGCGTGGTCGTGCGCCTGCTCAATGGTCGCCTCGTGTCCGTCGCACAGGATCATCGCGGACGCGTTGGACGGCATCAGGGCCATCGCCAGAAAAAGGGCGACGACCTGAAATTTGACCAGAAGTGCGCGAATCCAGTGAGACATTCGTGAATCGATAAGCGAGAAAACGACACCCGGCAAGTCACCAAAACGTGTGGCCAAAATTTCCGTGCCGAGCATGTAGGCGCGGGAAAAAAGGCATTTTTCAGACCATCACCCGAACAGTGCCTTGCTGCCCATCCACAGGCCCATGGCGATCATCATCAGGTTCTCGGTCAGCGACACAAACCCCAAGGGCACTTTCGACGACCCGCCGACGCAGGCGCATTTCAGCGCGCGCTTGTCGATGTAGACAGCCTTGAAGACGCTGACGGCGCCAACCGTGCCGATGAACAGCGCGACCGGGGCCGACAGCCATGTCAGGGCTCCGGCGGTCATCAGGATGCCCGCCAACGCCTCGCCGAACGGGTAAACCTTGCCGTAGGGCACCCAGCGGCGGGCGAGCAGGTCGTAGTTCAGGAACATGGTCGAGAAACTCTCGACGTCCTGCAATTTCTGGATCGCGAGGATCGTCATCGACAGCGAAATGAACCATTCCAGCGCGCGCAGCGTCAGGACCGTGCCGTATTGGTGCCACGACAGCCCCAGCGCCAGCAGCGCCGCGACGGAAAAGATCGCGATGACCGGCTGGTAGCTGGTGTCGCTTTGTTCGTCCTTGGGCGGGTCGAGGTCGAAATGCACACGCAGGTCGTCATAGCCGCCGATCCGCACACCGTCGATGAAGGTCTGCGGCGTCGTTTCGACCCCGTGCTTTTCCATGAACGCGTCGGTTTCTTCGCGCGTTGTCAGGTGGTGGTCATCGACCGTATAGCCCTGACGTTCCAGCAAGTCCTTGGATTTCAGGCCAAACGGGCAAAGATGGTCGGGCATGACCATCCGATACAGCGTGGCGGTTTGCGTTGTATCCTTGGGCATCATTGACCTCCTTCGCAGGTATATTGGCCGCGGAACCCGGCGGAGTAATCCGGCCCGGCC
This sequence comes from Tropicibacter naphthalenivorans, assembly GCF_900176475.1. Taxonomy (GTDB): domain Bacteria; phylum Pseudomonadota; class Alphaproteobacteria; order Rhodobacterales; family Rhodobacteraceae; genus Tropicibacter; species Tropicibacter naphthalenivorans. The sequence goes on along the minus strand of NZ_FWXX01000010.1, from coordinate 98,810 downwards.
GTGACGATCAGATCGGTCAGGTCATCACCCTTGTGCAGTTCGGCACTCAGCGGGTCGGCGGCAAAGCCGTCACCCTGCCGGTCAAGTCGCACGAGGTCGCCGCTGATCTTCATCACTGCCGCGTCCTTGCCCACGGCCAGAACGGCGGGGCTGGTGGCGGTGTAGGTAAACCGGCAGGTGGCACCTTCGGGCAGGGCCTTGGTGATGTCGTCGGCGGTCAGGAATTCCGGGTCGACGGTGGCGGTCACCTCGGTCGACAGAGCCTGTCGGGCGTCGACCACCTCGGGCGCGGCGGTCTCGCCGGTCGGATCAGCCTCGCCATTGGCCGAGATATCGGCGATCAAATAGCGCATCTCGGCGATTTCCTTGTCCTGCGCATAGACGATGGCCTCGGCCAGTGTCGCCACGCGCGGATCGGTGATCTCGGCCCGCGATGAGGTCATGATGGCAATCGAATGGTGCGGGATCATCGCCCGCATGAAGGACCGGTCCTGCACCGTGACCTGACTGCGCACCAGCCAGAGCGACAGCGCAAAGACCACGACGGAGCCCACGAAGATGCCCGCGTTCAGCGCCTTGTTGGTGTACATCGACAGCATGAAGGACAGCATGACAAAGGCCATCGTGGCCCCCATCAGCACAGCCATCCAAGCCCGCGTTTCCGAAAAGAAGACGTGCCCCAGAAGGTAGGTGTTCAGATACATCAGCACGAACATCACCAGCGTCGACGTGCCGATCATCAGGAAAAATCTGGAATACTTCATCAATCCTCTCCCGCTTGGCTCACATGTGAAGCAAACGCCCTTCCAGCGCTGGAGGGTTCCGAAATGGCGCGAATTCCGTGCTTTCGGGGAAACAGGCCCGCCTGCGCAGGGCAGGATCACGGGCATTTGACTGGGCGCAGGCATTGCGGGCTGGCCTGCTGAAACGCATGCGAGAACAGGAGATGTCATGACTGGATATACACGCCGCACGATCATAACGGGGCTGGCCATGGCCTTGGCCGCGCCGACGCTGGCGCGCGCCCATCAGGTCACATTGCCCGACCACTTCAACCCGACGGCCGTGCAGACCGGTCGCACAGACTGGCTGCCTGGGGACATCCACGTGGTGCCAGACGAGTTCCACCTGTATCTGATGGGGAAGGACGGGGCGGCGATCCGGTATGGCGTGGGCGTCGGGCGCAAGGGGCTGTACGAATCCGGCGTCTTTACTGTCGCGCGCAAGGCCAAGTGGCCGTGGTGGCGCCCGACCCAGTCGATGATCCGCCGCGATCCGGGGAAATATGCCAAATACAAGAACGGCATGAAGGGCGGCCCGAACAATCCGCTCGGCGCAAGGGCGCTGTACCTGCATGACGATCAGGGGCGTGACACCTATCTGCGCATCCACGGCACCAATGCGCCCTCGACCATCGGCAGCGCCGTGTCCAACGGCTGCGCGCGGCTGACTAACGAGCACGTCAAGGACCTGTATGAACGGGTCGAGATCGGCGCCCGCGTCACCCTGCACCCCAAGGTGACGACCGCGTGAGGCCCCGGCGGGTTGGTTGACCTTTGTCCGCGCCTGTCTGAAAAGCGCCTCCGCAATTTTGGATAACGGGGTTTCCATGAAGGTGAACCGACGACAGGCCTTGTCCCTGCTGGCCGCCTGCTTGGCGACGCCAGCTTTGGGCGGCTCCCGCATTACGCTGCGCCCCGAAGAGATCGTCACGCAGGTCGCCGGGCGGCGCCTGCCGATGCTGGGCTTCAACGGCGGGGTGCCGGGGCCGGACATCCGCTTCCGCCAAGGTGATACGGCGCAGATCCGGTTGGACAATGGGCTGAACGACGGGGCCTTGGTGCATTGGCACGGGCTGCGCGTGCCCAACCGCATGGACGGCGTGAACGTGCTGACGCAGGATGTGGTCATCCCCGGCGAACGCTTTGACTACCGGTTCGACTTAGCCGATGCGGGAACCTATTGGTACCATTCGCATTATCTGTCGTATGAACAAGTCAGCAGGGGCCTCTTCGGGGCATTCATCGTCGAGGAACGCGACCCGCCCGCCGTCGACCACGACATCACCGTGCAGTTGTTCGACCTGCTGCTGGATGCGGACGGTCAGTATGATGACAGCTTCGATCCCGCGCGCTTTGCCACCGAGGGACGGCTTGGCAATATCAAGACCGCGATCCTGTCGCGGAACAGCGTGCAGCAAGGCGACAGGCTGCGCCTGCGGATCATCAACCCGTCCATCGACCGCATTTATCGATTGTCCGTGACCGGGCTGGCGGGCAAGATCGTGGCGCTGGACGGGATGCCGTTGGAGGTCCCGCAGGCGCTGGCGCCGATGGCGCTGGCCCCCAGTCAACGCTGCGACGTGATCGCAGATGTGACCGGCCCGGTGGCGCTGCGCGACACCTATGACGGGGCGAACGACTTGCTGGGGCATTTGACAGTGACCGGCACGCGCAGCCCCTCGACTGCGCCGATCCCGACCCTGCCGCCAAACCGCATGACCCGTCCCGGCACGCCGGATCACACCACAAGGCTGGTGCTGCAAGGCGGCGCGGGCGCGCCTGCGCATCGCGGCACTGGAACATGGGCGCTGAACGACGTGTCGGGCCTTCCAAGCCGTCCCTTGATCGCGGCAAAGCGCAGCCAGACCATGCGCATCGAGATCGAGAACCGCACCGGCTTTCCCCATGTCATGCACTTGCATGGCCACCATTTCCACGAACTGGACACCTCGGGAGACCTCGGGCCACTGCGCGACTCGACCCTGCTGGCGGCGGGAGAGACACGCGCCATCACCGCCGTCCTCGACAATCCGGGCGCGTGGATGCTGCATTGCCACATGCTCAGCCATCAAGCCGATGGCATGGCGACGTGGCTGACTGTCAGTTGAAGGCAGCTATTTCTGATATATTATGAAGGGCGTACCAAAAGGAGTCGTAAGCAACATAATTAGGACTACGCGCGAAACGTCAGCCCGCTTGGCAGACCCAAGTACCGCCACCGAAGCACTGCGACATTCAGGAAACCGCTGTGCACCGCAAATCCACGCTGACGAAACGGTGTTTCCGGATCAGGAATCGACCCATATGGAGACCGAGACACCTTTCGGTTCTTTGACGAAACCATCGATGTCGACGACCTTGATCCTAAACTTGCGTGCCTCCGCCATGAAAGGCTGTATACGCCGGCAGTGAGTTTCATCGATTTGGCCAACTGGTTTCGCATCGCCGCCAAACATCCAGGCGATCAGACCCTTGGGTTTGGCAAGGACCTCGACCCGGTCTTCGACCTAGCGGAGATCGAGCTGGTCTCCAGGTTTCAGGCCAAATCTCGCGAGGTTTCGCGGGATTTCGACCAACTTGCACGAGTAGATCAGTGGATGCATCTGCTGTCCTCTTGTTGGCAGCGCTCTTGATGGCGCTTGAGTCTCTTCACGCAGGGTATTGCAGCTTTGATCTGCGGCAAAGCGCAAGATTGATGTGGCCAGCAAAGCTGACCATGGACGCACATTGGGCAATCTCCTTTCCGGATTTCTGAGCCATAGCATTGACCTCTATGCCTCACCAATGCTCTAATCTTGATTTATAGAAAGGGTGCCTATACCTCATGACCTGGAACTGGACACTGCCCGACTGGCCGGATTTCCGGTATGACGCCTCCGCTCTGGAGCCGTTCGAACAGAGGTTTCTGCTGTCATCCGGAGAAATCCTCGGCGCAGTCCATCATGTCAACCCGCCGGATCGCGAGCAACTCCGCATCGAGTTACTCAGCGACGAAGCCATGCAGACCAGCGCCATCGAAGGCGAAATCCTCGACCGGCTCAGCGTCCAGTCTTCGCTGCGGCGCCATCTGGGACTCGATCCCGACAGTTATCCCGCCAAACCGCGCGAACAGGGCGTCGCGGAAATGATGGTTGACGTCTATTCCAGCTTTGCGGAGCCGCTGAGCCACGAGACGCTGTACCGCTGGCATCGGATGCTGCTGTCCCATGACCGTCGGTTAGAGACCATCGGAGCCTACCGACAACACGCCGAATCGATGCAAATCGTTTCCGGCCGCTTTGACCGACCGACGATCCATTTCGAAGCGCCGCCTTCGGCGCAGGTCATGCCTGAGATGGAGCGATACGCGGATTGGTTCAATAGGACCGGCCCGCGGGGAGCAGAGCCGCTTCCCGCCCTGACGCGTGCCGGGCTAAGCCACCACTATTTCGAGAGCATCCACCCATTCGAAGACGGCAACGGCCGCCTGGGCCGCGCGCTCGCTGAAAAGTCGCTGGCGCAGAACATTGGCCAGCCGACCCTAATCTCGCTCGCCTTCACCATCGAGAAAGAGCGGAAAGAGTACTACGACCAACTCAAGCGGCATCAAACGACGCTTGACGTGACGGCGTGGCTCATCTGGTTCGCAGAGATTGTCTTGAAGGCGCAGCAGATCACACTCGACCGCGTAGCGTTCTTCATCAACAAGGCACACTTTTACGATCGACATAGAGATCACCTGAACGACCGCCAGGCCAAGGCCATCGCGCGGATGTTCCGTGAAGGACCCGAAGGTTTCAGCGGCGGCCTAAGCGCGGATAACTACCTCAAGATCACCGGCACATCCCGCGCAACCGCGACCCGCGATCTACAGGACTTGGTCGAGAAGGGCGCGCTGAACCGAACTGGCGAGCTGAGACACACGCGATACTGGTTGAAGCTCGATGGAGACAAGGGTTTTTCTGCAGCAAAAACAGTACAATAACAAAAATCCGAGAATTCGTTTTATGTAACATAGTCGAAGACGGACCAAGCACAGTACCGCATTCAGTTGGGACAACGCCAACATTGCGGTCGATCATGCGGGTCGCAGCGAAAGACCACCTTGTGTTAAGACTCGTAAAGGCTCAGTTAGCTTGGCGGGTCGATCTCAGACAAGAACAAACCAAATACAGACGTGGGGTTTACACCGGATTGATAGAGGGCTTTTCCCGGATTGATATGGAAACTTTTCCCGGCTAATCTGGCGTTATGCGTTACACTCAGAGCCAGATCCGCGAGTTGCTGTCCATTTCAGTGGACGCCTTTCGAACTTGGAAAACAGCAATCCCGGCCTTGGCCTCGCACAAGGGGCATGCGCCGAGCTTCACGCCTGGCGACGTCGTTTCGTTGGCGATAGTGGCTGAGATGGTCCGAGATTTCGGCATGCGTGTGGGAACGATGGGCAACCGTTTCGATCAACTCTTCAGCGAGTGCCAGGGAAGGTCCTGGCTCTCACTCGAAAACTGCGTCGCCATGATGGAAGCCGACAACTGTCGCTTGGTAGAGATAAGCCTTGTCCAACGCCAACCACTGGAAGTTTCTACTCACTGTGTGCCGTGCGCGCCGATAATTGCGCGCCTACGATCGTCTCTGATGGCGGTGGAAGTTGAACAAGCCCAAGGTCATCTGCAGTTCCCACCCACTTCAGTGGACATTCAGCCGGGAAAGCGCGGTAAACGAGCATGACCACCACCCTGGCATCCTCATTGGCACCGGAGTGGAAAGACCGTCTGGGGCTCACACATCGGCGCTCGCCTGAGCTCTACGAGTCAGCCGAGACCGTCAGCGACGTACCGCATGCGCCGGCTATCCGAGCCGCCCTCACCGAAATGGGCGTATCGGCGATCTTCTGCGTACAAGGCGTCCCAACCGTCGCGATCTTAGAAGCCGATCACTATGACCGTGCCGCCATAATAGATCTTCACGGCGCACTCTGGAATCAGGGCCTGGCAAGCCTGTTGCTGGTTATCGCCGACGATACGTTAAGAGCGTTTTCGCTCGCCCGCACTCCGCTGAGGGATCCAGGCGACGCCTTCGAGACCCGTTGCCTCATCGATAGCCTGAGCCTGACAACCGAAGCATTGCGGTTCCAGAACCTTATCTACGGCGCGGAATCCGGACGTCTTTGGAAGGACTACGGCGAATTTTTCCCCTCGAAAGAACGCATCGATCAGGTTCTCCTCGACAATCTGAATGAGTCCCATCATCTCCTGCAAAAGGCTGCGCTCGCTCCCGATGCGGCCCAGGCCCTGCTTATTCAGGCGATGTTTATCGCCTACCTTGAAGACCGAGACATTGTAACCCCCGCCTACTTTGCCGCCGTCTCCGAGAAGCGCGCGGAAAGTTTTTCGGCACTTCTGAAAACCGGTGACGTCAATCTCTTCCGGTCCTTCTTTCGGACCCTTCAGGCAGATTTCAATGGCGATCTGTTCGTCGCGCCGTGCTCCTTCGAGGCCACAAGCGAGGCGCCAGAAGTCACGCCTGCCCATCTGACGATCTTGGCGCGGTTCCGGGCAGGCCGTGAAGAAATGGCGCGTTCCGGGCAGCTGCGGTTCTGGGGCTATGACTTCCGCTATATTCCAATCGAGCTCGTCAGCGCCGTCTACGATCGGTTCTTAGGTGAACGCGAGGCCGAACGCCGTGCCAACGGTGCCTACTACACGCCCATGTTCCTCGCCGACACGGTCGTTTCACAAGCGTGGGACTTGTTGCCGGATGCGACAAGGACGACAGGAAACTTCCTCGACCCTGCCTGCGGTTCAGGCGTTTTTCTCGTCCGTTCGTTCCAGCGGCTCTGCGAACACTGGCGAGCCAAACACAAAACCCAGACGATTTCCTGGAAAACGCTGTTGAACTTACTGAGCCAAATCCATGGCTGGGATTTGAATGGCGGCGCTGTTCGAGTCGCCGTGTTTTCGCTCTACGTAGCCTTGCTCGAAGAGGTCTCGCCACGTGACATCCGCAAGCTCATCACTCGGGGTAAACTCCTCCCGGAACTTTGGGGCAAGAACCTCGTCTGCCGCGACTTTTTCGAAGTGTCTCCTAACGGTGCCCGATACGAGGTAATCATCGGCAATCCGCCATGGACTAGCCGCCGCGGTCCGGCTCGTTCGTCTGTACAGTGGAGCAAGAGGGCCGGCCATCCGATGCCTGGTGGCGAGGATGCCTGGGCATTCAGCTGGAAGGCCCTTTCGCATCTGGCCGACGGGGGACTGATCGCCTTCCTGCTGCCAGCGATGGGGTTCCTGCACAACCACGCTCAGAAAACGGTCGAAGCGCGTGACGCTTTCTTCCGAAAGTCACAGGTCCGCCGCGTCATCAATTTCGCTGACCTTCGCTTTCAGCTTTTCGAGAAAGCCCATCGCCCTACAGCTCTGATAATCTACAGCAATGCGAGTGCCGGTAGTTTCCCGTATCGCTTTGACTATTGGGCGCCAAAGGCCGACCTCAACTTGCGCATCAAGCGTGTCATCACGTTGAGCAGCGCGGACAAAGCCTCGCTTGGGGTGGGCACCGTTCTCGATAATCCGCTCATCTTCAAGCAGCGCCTTTGGATGCGGGAACCGGACGCCAAGCTTTTCGGCTACCTAGCACGGTATCCCAAGCTAGAGGCCTTCGTCCAAGACTTCGGCGGCTTAAGCCGTCGCCGCGAAGACCCGGGCGATCGCTGGGTGATCGGGCAAGGCTATCAGCCCTTCAATGAAGACAGCGGTAGCGATGCGCCTCCACTCGAAAGTGCATATGTCGGCCGACTGCCGGACCTACCCATCGCGGCCTATTCACGCCTAGCCCAGACTGTGGAAGGCTTAACGCCGGCCGCATCGTCGTCGGTTCGTCGTCGCGGGTTTGAAGCCGGATTCGATGGCTCGCGGATCCTTATCCCGCGTGGGGTCGAGACTTCGCAGAACCGCCTTCGTGCTGCCTATTGCGATCAGCCACTGACCTTCCAGCATATCTTCCAGGCGATCGTGGTGCCGGGGGACGACAGCGACCGTGCCAAGCTCTTGACAGCGATACTCAATAGTCGCATCGCGGTCTGGTACGCATTTCATGGCACCGCTTCGTTTGGTTCGGATCGACCCGAAGTCCAGCAGGCCGACCTGCTCCGCTTGCCGTTCCCATCGCCCGACGATGTTCCGGACCATGCCGCAGCAGCACAAGCCGCTGTTGAGCTGATCGCAATTGTGGACGACGCGTGCGAGCGTTCCAACGAGCCGTTCTCGATTCAGGTCGATGACAACGATGTTCTTCGTAAGATCGATCGGCTCGCGTATCAATATTTCTGCCTGTCTCCCGATGAGATCGCGCTAGTCGACGATACTGTCGAGATAATCCTTCCTGCGCTTCAGCCCCATGAAGGTAACTTCCCGAAACTCTGGAGCGCGCCTGACGAACCCCAACGCACTCTATATGCGCGCACATTGTCGGCGAGCCTCGCGGACTGGTTCAAAGGCAAGAAGATCGATGCACGCCTTGTCGCGCGCGGCGCCGATCTCGCGATCCTACGCCTGCATTTGGGCGGGCATGAAGACTATGCCGAAGATGCGACCGGCGAACTCAGCAACGTACTCAACACGCTTGCAGCCCACATCCACAGGCCTCTCAACGGTAACTTCCAGCTCATGCCGGATCTGCGCATTTTCGTCGGGGACTGCCTCTACCTAATCAAGCCTATGCAGATGCGCTTCTGGCTGCGCTCCACGGCGCTCGCCGATGCCGATGGAATAGCGCTCGACCTCCAGCAAGCTGCCGCCAAGCCCCAACAGCAGGGCGCCGATTGATGCTGATCGGTGATGTGCAGGGATGGATCGACAACTTCGTTTCGTTTGACGATCGCTTCCTAGAGCGGATCGCGGCAGCGTGGCCAGAGTGCATGGCGGTTCTTCCCGAGCAACCAAGGGAAGATGATATCACCATCAACCTCGTTGATCGCCTCCCCAAGGACGTCGTCGTGCGTCGGTTATGCCATTGGGTCGAGTACCAGTTCGAGCCATTCGGCTTAGCCGCTGACGGGTCTAAATATAGCAAGGGCATCATCGACATCGCTGTGCTCTTCGACTGGGATCGGGAGCGATACCTCGCCTATGAGTGCAAGCGGCTAAACGTGATTAATGGCGGAAGCCGAAGTTCCTTGGCTACTGTGTACGTCACTCAGGGCATGATGCGCTTTCTCACCGAGCAGTATGCTGAGCAGCTGCCTGTGGGGTGCATGCTAGGTTATGTGCTCGATGGCGACGTACCCTTCGCTCATTCGCGGATTGCCGCCGCCATCGGCAGCCATGTACCTCTCGGGCTCGCTGAGGGCCCCACACCCCTTGCCGTGATCGAAACGATTGAGCGCTTCCGCACAAGGCATAACCGCCAAAGCGGATTACAGATTGAACTACGCCACGCGCTGTTTTCAAAGTCGGCCACAACCCCTCCGGATGGCTGACGAAAGGACCGGGACGCGTGGCTGCCATCACGGCTTTGGTCAAGTCAATGCTGCATTGCGACACGCATTATACGGCGCATCCAATTGATCAAAAAGCAGGATAGGGTTGTCGGTCGGGGTACCACAGCAGTTTGGTGGCAGCATCTACCGAGCGACAGCTTTAAGGTGCACAACCTGCAATATTCTGGAATCCAACTGTCCGGTCAGGGCCGTTCTCAACGCTCGCCCAGCAACCGATACCCCCGCCGCTTCTTCATCGCCGACAGCTTCATCAAAGCGTTGACCGCCCTACCCTCGTCATCATGTTGTTCAATCAGCATCTGACCTCGAAACCCGATCCGGCCCCATTCTCGCACCAGGCTCACTCCGCCGAAGAGATCGGGCTGAACGCTCATCCGATAGAAGCGCCGCATGTTGAGGGACGGGTCGATCCGTTTCAGATCGACCACCGTCGGAAACACGTCCAGTTGCTGCGATTCGTCGAACATCTTGCGGTCACCTTTCGCTGCTTCACAATATCAGGTAGCCGGCGTCGTTTCCACTATCATCTGTCCCGAGACGGGTGGGGGCTCACGCCCCCTTCTCGAACTTCATGACCGGGATGCCGAGCTTCTTGGCCTTGTCGGCGAGGTTTTCCTGGATACCGGTCCCGGGGAAGACGAGGACCCCGACCGGGAGCACATCCAGCATTGCGTCATTTCGTTTGAAGGGCGCGGCCTTGGCGTGCTTGGTCCAGTCAGGCTTGAAGGCGACCTGCGTCACGCCCCGGGCTTCGGCCCATTTAGCGGCGATGAGTTCTGCGCCTTTTGGGCTGCCACCGTGCAAAAGGACCATGTCGGGATACTTGGTCCGGACCTGGTCGAGCTTGCCCCAGATCAGGCGATGATCGTTGAAATCGGTCCCGCCGGTGAGGGCGACCTTGGGGCCAGCGGGCAACATCACCTCGGTCTCGGCGCGGCGCTTGGCGGCCAGGAAATCGCGGCTGTCGATCAGGGCGGCGGTCATGTGCTGGCGGTTCACCATCGAGCCGGTGCGGGGGCGCCAGGTCGATCCCGTGTGCTGAACAAACTCGGATGCGGCGTGATCGCGCATCATGTCCATGCAGTTCCGCCGTTCGACGAGGGTCAGGCCTTCGGCCGTCAGGCGCTCGAGCTCGACGGATTTCACCTCCGAGCCGTCCTGCTCGCGTTGGAGGCGGCGCTGCGCCTGTTCGTTCTCATCGAGCGACCGCTCGATCCGGGCCGTGGCGCGGTGGAAAAGGTTGACCTGGCCCCAGAGCACCTCTTCGAGATCGGGTTCCATACGGGTGTCTTCCAGGGTCGCGACGAGGGCGTCGAAGATGTCGGCGACGGCGACCGCGAGGCGCTGCCCATCGGGCATCGGGCGCGGATCGGGCTCGTCGAAGGGGCGGTAGCCATACAGCTGCAGCTCGTCGAGCGCATGGGCGGTCTGGGATGCGCTATGGGCGGGTTCATACGCGTCGTCGTGGGTATGGATCGTCATCGGTTTCTTGCCTCCGGGCCTGTCTCGTCCGCGCGTCATCCCGCGCGGCCTTCATGGGCAGACCCGAGCCGTCGGGGCGGTTGCCCCTTCACCCCGGCTTCACCGGGGCCGGAACAGCGTGGAGGAGGTCGGCAGGGAAGCTATTTGTCTCGCGATGCAAAGGCGGCTTTGCCGCCGGCGGAAATAGGTTCCCTGCCGACCTTGCAGGGGCAACCGCTTTGACGGCCTGCCCATCTCTTGAATGCCGCGCAGGGCTGACGGGTGGATGCGCAAGGCCCTGGATGGGGTGAGGACGACGATCCAGAGCCACGACGGGATGCAGCCCCCTGCCCCGCACTCCCAGCCCCCCACCTGCGCGATGCAGCTCAGCTGGGCAGGCGATGCCGATCCTCTGGCCCGATCTGACCTGCCAGATGCTGGCGCAGCGCGTCCTTGCCGTTCGCCCGAAGATCATCATTGAAATCCCCGAGCCGCGGTTCCAGCACCCGCACGCGCACCCCGACCTCGGAGGCTCTGGCGCTCAACTTCTCTGCCGCGCGCTGCCCGGCCGGATCGCGATCGATCGCGACGTAAAGGCGCTTGAGCCCCTCCGGCAACAGGACCGCCCCGAGGTGACCCGAAGAGAGTGCCGCCCAGACGGGCAGACCTGGGATTGCCTCGGACAGGGACAGCATGGTCTCGATGCCTTCGCCGACGACGAGGATGTCATCGTGCGGGGTGAGCCTGACAGCATTGCAGAGGAGGTGACCCATAGCCCGACGCTGTGGATTCACTGCCGCCTTCCCCTGTCCGTCAGGCGCCAGCCAGGTGCGATGCACGCCCTGCACGGCCCCTGCCCCATCGGTGACCGCCGCGATTATCGCAGGTCTGGGGATGCTCCGGGTCTGCCCCTCTTCCCGATGCCAGCACTTCGGGTGGAAGCGTAAGGCGCCGTTCGCCCCGAATTGGGTGATGCCTCGGGAACGGAGGTAGGTCTCAGCAAGCGTGCCTGTGATCGGGTTCGAGGCAGCAAACAAGCGCGCCGCCGCGGGAGTGCCACCGGGCGCCTTGGCCTTCCTCGGCTCTTGCCTATCCGGGGCGACCGGCTGCGGACGGCCAAGATGCGCTCGGGCCTCGGCGAGAAGGTCGGGGAAGCGCGTGATCCCCGTCCGGGCGCGGATGATGTCCAGGAGATCGCCATGCTCGCCTGTGGCCCCATCCGTAAACTTGCCCGCTGCTCCTGGTCCCGACGCCGGGCCCGTCAATCGCACGAAGAGCGACCGGCCGGGGTTGTTCTGCAGATCGCCGACGATCCAGTAGGATCCTTCCCGCCGTCCGGCGGGAAGATAGGCACGACAGACGCCTTCGGCATTTTCTGCCAGATCGCGCACGAGGTCTTCGGTCTCGGAATACATGGGTCAACAACCTCCGCGATCATGTAGCCTTGCGACAGGACAACGTGCAAGCAGACGATCCAGTATCGCGACGCCATCGGCGTCGGTCGGGCAGAACAGCCGAAGCTTCCAACTGATGATCTCCGAGAAGAAGCCATCGGCCTTGAGCCGATCCTTGGCTGCCTCCGAGAAGCCCGACAGTTCGATCCGGTTCGCGCCCATGACGCGCGAGCGGTGCAATTCCATCCCTTCGGACAGGCGCACCACGGTCTTGCCCTCCAGAACGAGGGCATGGACCTGCGCCGCCGAGAGCTTCGGCGCGTCTTTGGCCAGCGTGGTCGCGACCCAAGCGGGCGAGACGCGGCGGCCGATGATGCGTTGCCCGTCATCGGTCTGCAGGCGGTAGACGCGGGTTTCATCCTGGGGAAGCTGCTTCCAGATCGGCAGCAGCAGGCCTGCCACGATGTGCAGCGTGGCTTCGGAGAACTCCGGCACCTCGGCCAGTTCCGCGGTCCAGGCGGCGGAGAAGGCCGCGCGGTCGGCCTCGAGCCAGCGGGTGTCCTCCATGATCTTTGCCGGGACTGTGCTGGCATCGGTCGGGCGGATCAGGCGCAGGCGCGGCTCGATGGTCCCATCTTCCAGCATGTGACTGGTGGCGGGAACCTGCACGGCAGCCCGGCCCGAGCGGCTGTTGACCAGAAGCCGCGCCTGCGGGTCATCCAGCCATTCGAGCGCATCGGCCAGCGAGGTAGGCGTGTTGCGGCGCTTTTCCGCGATGGTCAGCAGCTGGGTTTTCGCGCCGGAGCCCGGATGGGTGTAGATGACCTGTACGTCGGTCACCCGGAAGCTCTCAGCACGGAGTGTCTCGAGCCCGAGATCATAGACCCCGGCGGCGATGGCGCCCTCAATTCGCTGATCGAGCAGCTCCTCGAAACCCGCGAACAGCACGGCCTGCATGTCGATCGTCAGCGCCAGCAGGCGATTGAGGAAGGTCGTGATCGGCGGCAGGTCATCCTTCAGCCCGTTATCATCGGTCAGGCTGAGCCCGGTCGCATCCTCGAAAGCCCCGAGCGAACATCCGGCCAGATCGCCGCGATAGATACGGCGGTAAAGCTGGCGCAGGGCGTCGCGGGCGTAGGGCGACTCGAGGTTGTCTTCGGGCCGGAACAGCCCTTGCCCGCCGGTCTGGCGCTGGCCGCGCGTTATAGCGCCAAGCGTGTCGAGACGTCGCGCGATGGTCGACAGGAACCGCTTCTCCGCTTTGACATCGGTGGCCACCGGCCGGAACAGCGGCGGCTGCGCCTGGTTGGTCCGGTTGGTGCGTCCGAGGCCCTGAATCGCCGAGTCTGCCTTCCAGCCGGGTTCCAAGAGGTAGTGGACCCGCAGGCGTTGGTTCTTCGCCCCGAGATCGGCGTGATAGCTGCGCCCGGTGCCGCCGGCATCCGAGAAGATCAGGATACGCTTTTCGTCATCCATGAAGGCTTGGGTTTCCGCGAGGTTCGCGGCTCCGGCCCGGTTCTCCACCACGAGCCGTGCCGAATGCCCTTCGCCCTTCCGCACGATGCGCCGCGAGCGCCCTGTGACTTCGGCCACGAGATCCGTGCCGAAGCGCTGGACGATCTGGTCGAGTGCACCCGGCACCGGCGGAAGCGAAGCCAGTTTTTCGATCAGCGCGTCACGACGCCGGACGGCTTCGCGGCACTCCACCGGTTGGCCGTCGCGCGTGACGGGGCGCGACGAGAGGTTGCCCTCGCTGTCGGTGAAAGGCTCGTAGAGCTGCACCGGGAAGGAATGGGCGAGGTAATCGAGGACGTATTCCCTGGGCGTGATATCACAGCGGATATCGTTCCACTCCTCGGTCGGGATCTCCGACAGGCGACGTTCCATCAGTGCCTCGCCCGTCGAGACGATCTGGATGACCGCCGCATGACCCGCAGCCAGATCGGCATCGATGGATGCAATCAGCGTGGGGGTCTTCATCGAGGTGAGCAAATGGCCGAAGAAGCGCTGTTTGGCGCTCTCGAAGGCTGACCGCGCGGCGGATTTCGCCTGGCGGTTGAGCGTGCCCGACCCGCTCGGCCCGTCGGCCGCGCCGGAAATGTTCGCCGCCTCCAGCGCCGCGGTCAGGTTGTGGTGGATGATGGCGAAGGCCCCGGCATAGGCATCGTAGATGCCGCGCTGCTCGAGGCTGAGCGCGTGTTCCAGCATCTCGTATTCGACACCGTCATAGGACAGCGACCGCGCCGTGTAGAGGCCGAGCGCCCGAAGGTCGCGGGCCAGAACCTCCATCGCCGCGACCCCGCCAGCCTCAATGGCTTCCACGAATTCCGACCGGGTCTGGAAGGGGAAATCCTCCCCGCCCCAAAGCCCGAGACGCTGCGCATAGGCGAGGTTGTGGACGGTCGTGGCACCCGTGGCCGAGACATAGACCACGCGGGCATTCGGAAGTTTGTGCTGCAGCCGCAGACCCGCCCTGCCCTGCTGCGAGGCCATGGTATCGCCCCGATCGCCTTTACCCCCGGCAGCATTCGCCATGGCATGGCTTTCGTCGAAGAGGATCACCCCGTCGAAATCCGCCCCGAGCCAGTCGACGATCTGGTCGACGCGGGATTTCTTGGCCCCCCGTTCTTCAGAACGCAGTGTGGCGTAGGTGGTGAAGAGAATGCCCTCGGTCAGCGGGATGTCGCGGCCTTGGGCAAAGCGCGAGAGCGGTGTGACCAGCAGGCGCTCCTGGCCAAGGGCCGACCAGTCGCGCTGTGCGTCCTCGAGAAGCTTGTCGCTTTTCGAGATCCAGAGCGCCTTGCGTCTTCCTCGAGCCCAGTTGTCGAGCAAGATCCCGGCCGACTGACGGCCCTTGCCTGCCCCCGTACCATCGCCGAGGAAATAGCCCCGCCGGAAACGGACGGCGTCCGCGGCATCCTCGGGAGCGGCCGAAACCATATCGCCGGTTTCATCCACGGTCCAAGATCCGGCGAGATGCGCGCCATGCGCCTCCCCCGCGTAGATAACGGTCTCGAGCTGCGCGTCGGACAGCAGGCCGTCGCCCAGAACGGCCGCCGGAAGCTTGGGACGATAGCTCGGTTTCGGAGGCGCGACAGAGGCCATGGCCGCCGATTGCACAAGCTTGGTCGGGTGCGATGCGGCGTCTGGGATGTCGATAGCCTGCAGACGGAAGGTCTCGTAGATCGCGTCGGACAGCCGTGTCGCGTCTTCGCCCTCGGCGGCGTCGCGGAGAGCGTAGTTTAGTTCCTCGGCCTCGATCGGTGTGTCTGATTTCGCCGGTAGAGTCGCAGACGTCGCACGGGATCGGCTGGTGGTTGTGTGAGTGGCGCGGGCAGGACTTCCCGGAAAGAGGGAAGAGTGGCCCAGACCCGCATTTACGGCCTGTTCCATCTCGAGACGCTTCGGAACCTCTGCAGTGACCCGGGACATCAGATGCGCCACGTCCGGGGACGTGGGATGGCGCAGGTCAGCGGTGATGCCGCCCTGCTCACCGCCGCGGCATTTATCGAAAACAGAAATCCGCGTCTCGAAGCTGGTGCCGTGCTTGACGAAAGCCGCGCCAGACACCGCGCCGGTGAAGACGAGATGGGCCGTTTCGGTCAGACGGCCGAAGGTCTCGTCCCAGGCAGGCGCATCCGGCGCGAAACCGGCTCCGGTGATGGCGACGAGCCGTCCGCCGGGGGCCAGACGCGCGAGGGCCGAGCGCAGATGCCGGGCCGTCGCCTCGGTCGACCGACCATCGACATTGGCTTGGGCCGAGAAGGGCGGGTTCATCAGGATGACGCTCGGGCTTGAGGAGGCGTCGAGATGATCATTGATCTGCGCGGCATCGAACCGCGTGACCGGTCGGCCCGGGAACAGCAAGCGAAGAAGGTCGGCGCGGGTGTCCGCCAACTCGTTCAGAGCCAGAGTGCCGCCGGCGATCTCGGCGAGGATCGCTAGAAGCCCGGTCCCGGCGGACGGCTCCAAGACCAAATCGCGGGGCGTGATCTGTGCTGCCGCCAGTGCCGCGAGCCCCATGGGCAAGGGCGTCGAGAATTGCTGAAAGCGCTCCATCTCTTCCGACCGCCGGGTGTGCGTGGGCAAAAGGCCCGCCACCTTGGCGAGGATGGGCAACAGCGCCGCAGGCGAGCCGGCCCGGGCCAGCAGCGCACGACCGAATTTCCGCAAGAACAGAACCAGCGCCACCTCGCCGGCCTCATAGGCGAGCTTCCAGTCCCAGGCACCGGTCGCATCGGAACCGCCAAAGGCACGCTCCATCTCGAAGCGCAGGCGCAGCGCGTCGATCTGAAGCCCTTGCGCCAGATCGGGCTGCAGCGCTTCGGCAACAGCAACGATCGCAGGGGCGGGATTTGCTGCCAACGAGACAATGGGCGCAGGCAAGGACGCCTGCGCAACAGGGGCAAGATGGGTCATCGGGAAACTCCGGAATGAAGGACAGGATCAGGCCCGTACACCCTCTCTCGGGCAGCCTCGGACCTGATCTTTCCCGGCCCCTCTCTCCCTCTCGCACCAAGGTGTTCCCGACGCTTGGCTTGATTTTGTTCTTGTTATGTTCTATGTTCAGAGCCAAGCCAGAATGGGGGTTCCACCATGGAAAGCACCAAGCACGCCCTGCCCGTAACGCCCAAGCAGATCGCCTATGCGCGGTCGCTCGTCCTGCGCAACCGGACGCTCCTGCCCTGGGAAGTTCAGCAAGACCGGAGATCTTTGAGCGGTTGGATCGAGGCTCAGGCCCGGCTGAAGCCGGTATCGGACATGGACCGTCTGCCGACCTCGAAGCAGGTAGCCTTCGCGGAGAAGCTTGCCCGGATCAAACGGCGCGCCGTTCCGGAGGAATGTTTCCGTGACAAGGGGCTCATGTCGAAATGGATCGACGGGAACAAGTGATCCCGGCACTGGCTAGCTCCGGCCTTCCGGAGCTTCTGCCATACCGTGGCTTGGCAAACCGAGCGTAGTTGCCAACCTGTAGATTGGCAGATTGGACCTTCGGGACGTCAGCCTCGGTCAAACTCCTGTCCGAAGGACACCGAAGGGCCAAGGTCTGGTCGCGGCGGCACACCAGGAGGTACACCACTGCGACCTTCGGCAACCACTGCAAGTCGTTGCCGTCTTTCGACCCAGCGCCTTCAGATCTCCCTCCACGTGGGACTAGTCCATAAATTCTTTGGAAATGGTGAGATTGGAGCGTCCACAACGCTGGAAAAGCAACCTCATCGAAGAAAACTATAGTGGTCTTTTGGGGCAGAGACGTCGCCGTGTGCCAGTCTCATGTCTTCGGACCCCGCCAAACAGGCGCTTGCGCCGCAACGCGTCAGCCGACGGCCGTAAGCGAGTAGTGCGGTGTCCCATCCCAAACAAGATCCCAAGACGCGCCAGGCCGGACGTTCTGGATGGCGTGGGGCTCGAAGCAGACGAGGCAATTCCCGCCCGGCGCGGGAGCCCGAACTGAGGGGTAGATCAGGCCACGCGATCCAGCCCGGCGCAGATGCTGGGCGAGGCTTTGGCCCTCGGGATATCCGACAGCCGGATCCGGATGCAGTGCGGGATGGCCCGGCTCGTCGGTCATGTCATCGAAGACGCCGATGAAATCCGCCAGCAATTCCACATAGCGGGCGCTGTCATGGAAACTGCCGGTAAAGCCGAGTTCGCGTGTTCGGTGCCAGGCCACTTCGCTGACGGACACCATGACATCCCATGCGCAATACCAGGCGCCGCGCTCCTCGGTGTTGAAGCGGTTTCCGCCGGCGCGGGTATAGGTGAAGGCGGCGTTGACATGGCTGTCGCCGTAGATGCGCAGATCTTGGCTCCGGCGCTGCCAGGCAAGCTCGCGCGGGTCCAGATGGGGATTGCGGCCACGTTCCGCCAGAAGACGACCGCTGGTCAGGCCCTCGATCTCTGCCAGGATCTCCATCTCGTCATCGGAATCGACGAGACCGCGCAGCGACGGTGGCTTGTGGTAAGTGGCGGGCAGGAGACGAACGAGACCGCGATCGGAAATCTCGGTCTGCTTCATGCCCCACCACGCAACGCATCAAGATAGGTCCGAACCGCGAGGATCTGCGGCAAACCCCCGTCGATGGCGGTGTCGACTGGTCGGCTTCCACCAAAGAGCGGCCCCTTGTTCGGTCGGGTGAACCAGCTTTTTGCCAGAGGCTCCGAGAAGTAGAGTTCGAGCGACTTGAAGATGCCAATTACAGCGCTGAGCCGCAGCAGTTGGTCCTTGGTGAGCTCTCCGGCGAAATCCGGCTTCTTGGCGCGCTTCCACGTGCTCTCTGACATGTCGGCAAGGCCAGCCGCTTCCTTGAGACTGAGACCCCAAGCATCGGCCACGCGTGCATAAGCTTTCAACGCGACGGCGTTGATCTGTGCGGGTTCCCGGATTTTCTCTGCAACGTACATGGCGTCCTCCATTGGCTTCAATATAGTCCATATGGACTTACTGTAAAGATCAAATGAACCTTACGCTTTGATCTCTGTTACCCGAACCGCCGCCCTCCTTCCGTGAACGTATACGCGTTGACGATGATCCCCTCCTCGATGGCCTGGTCTGAGGTGAGGTGGTCGTATTCGGCTTCAAGCTGGCGGTAGAGCCAGCGGGCCAGATCACGCAGCGCCTCGGTCACGACTTCTTCCGCATCCTCGGTCGGCGGCTGCCAGGTCGCGCTGTCCCGCGTGATGTCCACCGACATGGTGTATTCATGGTAGTAGCGGCCACGGTGGCTGGCCTCGGCGGCGAGTTGGTAGAAGTTCCGCCGCTGGATAGCCTGCAGCCGGTCGGCGATGCCGTGCAACGTCGCGTCCTTGGGCGCGTAGTCCCGAATGCGCGCGGCGGCGCCCTTGACGTGGGACCAGTAGCCTTCGAACGAAGCTCCATCACCCTGGCTCCAGAAGCCGGAGAACCAGATGCAGGGCTTGGCCCGTGTCCCGCCACTCATCAGGCGGACGGAGGTGGCTTTCAGGCGGATGCCGAGGAGCTCGCAGACCCGCTCGAAATCCTCATAGACCGCGTCCCACCAATCGTCATGGGGACCAAGCTCGCGATACCAGCTGCGCGCCTTCTCCTTGGCGGCATCCGAGAGTTCGGGGAACTGGTAGACGGTGGTGCAGATCACCTCAGGCATCGATATCCTCCCCGTTCAGCGCAGCGACCAACCATTCTTGCGTGCTGGACCAGCAGATGGATTTGCGAGCGCCGAGATCGATGGCATGCGCGCCACCGCCGAAGGCGTCGAGGCGCGGTCGGGAGCAGGTCAGAGCATACTGGAATCCCCAAAGGCCGGTGAGGTCGAGGTCTTCGGCGAGGCGCAGCACAAAGCGGATGACGGCTTCGACATCGCCGTGCTCGTCGTCATGGATCCAGAGGGTGCTGCCCTCGGACGCGTCCTGGCGCGCGAGGTCGAAGCCCGCGACCTCCGGGTCGTCAGCGTCCTGATCCGCAGCGCGGAGTTCCTGAAACAGCGCGAGCGCGCGGGCGGCCTTTTCGGGTGTGCCGACGTCGAGCAGGCATGAGAAATGGGTGAAGTAATCCGCCATGGGAACCTCCTGAATGGGGAAGACCCGGCCAAGAGGCCGGGTACTGAATCGGGATGAAGGGTCGGCCGGGAGCGATCAGCCGATCGACGTGTCGTTTGCCGCCTTTCGTGCGGCATGCGCGCAGAGCATCTGCCGGTAGAAACGCTTGCGCGCGGTCCGGAGGCCGCAAACAGCGCGCGTGTCGGGGTGCAGCGCCCGGACCGCCGCGCGGACCACTGCCAGTGGCGAAGCGGTCGGCGGCAAGCCAAGACTTAGATAAGTGGGATCGGTCATGTCACGTGACCTCGACCACGGGCGAGACGAGATGCGGATCGACCTGTGCCTCGATCCGTTCGGTCCGACCCATCCAAGGCTGGGGCCGAATGGCCTTCACCCAATCGGCGAAGCTCGGGATGAAGCCGAGGTCCTCCTTAACATGCTGCTCGCCGACCCAGCGGGTCGGGATGACGCGCCCGGTCGACAGCATGAGGGTCGGGCCGAAAATCGTCTCGGCCATGAAGATGCCCTCCGCATGGTGGCGCAGCGCCCGGTGCCGAAAGTCGGCTGTGATCTCCTTGCTCTGGTCGAACCAGGAATGCACGGCGAGGTAGTCGTCGACCGTGCCGCCCCATTTCTTCACCGAGGACAGGGCGTGGTGATAGGGATGTGCCATCGTCGCCTCCTCACAATTCATGGGTGTAGAGTTCGGACGAGGTGAAGCGCTCGTTGAACTCGAGGTGGATGGAACGAGCGCTCGCATCGAAGCAGAACTCGCCGTAAGCCCCGTCGTTGTTTTCCCAACCGCCATGGGTATCAGAAAGGAAGTCGTAGGCCAGTTGCTCAACGACATCTTCGAGCGAAAGCGCCCGCATCTCGACCTCCGGGTCGTCCCAGGTCAATGCGGCATAGGCGATCGCGGTCTTGGGGAAAGCAACCTCGGTCTCGCCAGCGTAGGCTTCGATGCTTTCAACCTGGCCGCTATCGCCATAGCCGTCAAAGCTCACGGTCACATGGGTGATGCCCGCGGCAGTCAGGCCATCGAAGAGGCGCTCCTTGTTGGCTGGACGCAAAGCTGCGATCCGCGCGTCACGCTCGGCCTGCCGGGCCAGCACGGCGGCGAAATCAATCCTGGACGGCGCCATCGGCGCGGCCAGGGTGGGTTCGATCTTGGACATTGGAAACTCCGAAATGAGGGAAAGGATCTGAACCCCGAGGCTCTCTCTCGTCCTCCTAGGCTCACATCCTCCCCTGCCCTTCTCTGACTCTCGGGCGTCACGCCGCGATCTGCAGGGCGCGAGACGCGAAGACACGCCAGAGCGGATCGACAAGACGGGCATCGAGAACGTCGGCGTGGTGCCGCAGCCGTCGCGCGAGGCTATGTTCATGCCACTCGGCCGCCCGCATGGCCTGCGCGCGGGTCTGGCTGGCCTCGGACACGACGGCGCGGGCTTCGGCGGCATCCGAGACCGGGTGGCACCATGCGACCCCGCCATCATTGGTAGCCCCGGCCAGAACGAGGCGGCCCTCCCGATCGAGGATTGCCAGGATGCGCGGAGCGTCTTCAGGTGTGATATCTTCGGCGTGAACGATTGCCCCCTGCATGGCGTCGGCCAGCGTTGCAAACCGCTCCAGTACCTTGGGGTGTGCCTGCCCGGACATGAGAGCCGCGGGCGCATGGCAAGCCGTCGTGAGCGCAAACGGCAAGTCTTGATCTGCAAGAACGGTCAGGAAGCTCGGCGGCAAACCTGTTTTCTGCGTTTCCGGCTGAGTTTGGAGAGGAAGGTCGAACATGGGCATATCTCCGACGGTGCGGAGAGCCTCTCTCCCCGCTTCAAACCGTCAAAGACCAAACCGCCCCCTCGGACTCTCTGTCGCTGATCGGGCCGATCATTTCGGCGTTGGTAAATCGCCCCATCGAACCCGCAAGTAGCGCCCTTCGCGCTTTGGAAGATCTTTTCGGTCGATCATGCGACCCGAGACCTGAAAATCCTCGTTGATCTTTACAACCAAGAGCTTGTTGAAATGCCCATTGGTATCGACCACAACCACATCCTTTGTCTTGAATGGCGTAATGGTTTTGACCTCGACATGATCATTGCCAAGTCTTCCGTCAGCACCCTGGGCGTAGGTCTTGTTCAGCTTGATACCGTACGTGATAGCACCGAACAGCTCACCGATATCGCCGTAGACAGAGAGGTGAAGGCCGGTCTCGAGGTGATAGCTTTCCGCGAGGGACAGGAGATCCTCAAAATATGGGATCATAGACCGGATCGCGTTCGGGTATTTAGCGCCCCACTCCTTGTAGCGAAGCTGCTCGTCGACTTCCGACCAGGTAACCCATTCGCCGTCATCATAAAATGCACGATCTGACCAATCGATTTCTTCCATGCGCGTACTTCCAATACCTAAACATGTCGGGCACGGTAGCAGATCGATGAAACAGGGACGAGACCGGAGGCGATATCGCCTCCGGTCGCCACATTAGCCAACGCGGTCGAGGAGCTTCTTGGCGCGCCCTTCCATGTCGAGGCGTGCATCCTGCTGAGTCTTGTCGCGAGCGAGCCGCGTGATGCCCTGCACGAAATCGAAGATGCTCTCGGGCGGGCGGCCTTCCTCCATCAGCACCTTCTCGATGATCTTGCCGGATTCGGCCTTCGAGAAACCGCGCTTGCGCAGGAAATCCGCGCGGTCCGCGTCGCTGCGCGCCACGATCTGCTGGCGCGCCGCCTTGATGCCGTTCACGAACCCCTGCGGCGAGGAATTGGCAAACCGCGTCAACGCGGGCGCGGCCTCATGTGCGAAGCGCGAAGCGGCGTATTTCGAGTGACGGATCTTGATCTCCTGGAAATCCTCGACGCCCCAGAGGTTGCGGTTCTGGCACACCGCCCGCAGATAGAAGCTCGCCATGCCGAGGGTCTTCGCGCCCACCTCGGAATTCCAGCAATAGAAGCCCCGGAAATAGAGATCGGGGGAGCCGTCCGCCAGCTTGCCCGCCTCGATCGGGTTGCGATCATCGACCAGGAACAGGAAGACATCGCGGTCCGAGGCGTAGAGCGTGGTCGTGTCGCGGCTGATTTCGACATCGGGGTTGTAGACCCCGGTCGACCAATCCAGCACACCCGGCACCTTCCAGCGCGTATCGCCCGTGCCATTGCCCGCGATGCGCTGAACCGCCTCGACAAGCTCGAAGTCATGGATGCGGCCGTAGTCGGGACCGGTCACGGCGCGCAGTTCCGTGCGGCCATCCTCGGTCTCGAAGGTCTTCACCTGCTCGGCGCGGTGGTTGGTCAAACCGTATTGCAGGTTGATCCCCGCCAGAGGCGCGGGAAGCTGCCGCAGGTAGGATGCCGGGGCACCGACGATGCTGGCAAGCTGGCCGAAGGCCCAGTGCGTGGGTGCGATCGGCTCATGCGCTTTCGGCAGGACCAAGTGCAGCCGCTCTGCACTGTCGCGCGCTGCCTCGACACGGATGTCGGCGGTTTGCACCACCCGGCTGCGGCTGCGCTCAGAGCGACCCTTCACATTGGCCCAGAGATCGTCGAGCGACAGGTACCGCTCGTCATCCGGCCTGTTGAACCATTCGGACGACACCCGCCCATTCCGGTCACCCCGGCTCACATCCACTTTCCAGCCACCAGCCCGCGTCGGCTGTACCGCATCCAGAACTTCCACAACGCCCATCGGCATTCCTCCGCGACAGGCGCCGGGAGCCACTCTCCCAGCCCTCAACCCGTCACCGGGAAACCGGCCAACCTCAAACTCTCTCGGGCAAACGGCGCTAAGTCGGAGGCGCCGCACGCCCGCAACTCGCTGGTGTTGACCTGCGTTCAAAAATGGCAGAGGTTAAACAAGGCCTTTCTCGCAGGCCGGTGTGCCCGCCACGCGAAGCTTTGCAGCGATCTTAATTTCGAACAGCAGACCTCATGCCATCGGCGGGTCTGATTAGCAGCGGGCACCTAGTCAGATCCGGCTTGGACATGGATCATGACAGAGAACACTAAGCTCAAGACTTTGAAACTACTGGCGAAGCGTTACGCTAGGGCGACGGGTCAACCACAGCACGTAGCGCTCGACTTTGTTGCCAGTCGAATGGGCTTTGCTCATTGGAATGCGTTGACAGGCAGCGCCAAAGGAGAGTGGGTTCCCTCCGAAGCACAAGTTGCCACTATCAAGGCCTTCGTGGAGCGGATCACTTCCTACGAGGGTGCGACCTTCGACCATATCTTCGGAAGCCCCGATGCCGTCACTCGAGGAGAAGTACGGGGGCATCCATACGAACTGAAAACAATGCTTGGTGACGTCCGCATGGATGGTGAGGGTTGGCAGATCGTGCTGCCAGAAAACCCTTTGGCCGCCCCTCGTGTCGAGATCGACATCAAGCATGCCCAGACCAGCCCGATGAACGATCGCGTGCTACGTGAAGAAGCCATCGGGATTGCGAGGGAATTGATGCAGAGCGTCAAGGCGCGGCGATTTGCCGATTGGCCACGGCGCGCCACAAAGCCGGATGCGGAAGGAAATGTGCGGCACCCGTTCTTGGAGATGGAGGAATCGAACCTCTGGTACTGCCTTCACTGCAACTCAGAGATCACCGGCCCACAGATCGCTGGAAACCAATGGCACTGCCCCAGCTGCGGCGCATCACCAATCAACATTTTTCCAGAAGCCTTCTGGCTGGAACCGACCGATGAAAAACCAGTGCCAGTCCAATCCCGCGCCGAAAGGCAAGAGATTGAACCCATCGTGTCAATTATAGATCCGCGGCCAAGGCTTGACCTCAACAGTGACCAGGTGACCCATTTGATCCGGGCTGCCCTGTTCGAGGATGCGACCAATGCCAGCGAGCGCATGGGAGCGAGTCTGGCCGAAATCTGGGTTGATGCCGATCTCGACGTGGTTGTTTCCTTCGAGGATCACTACTGGCCCGAGGACAAGGAGCCGACTGCTGCGATCGAAGTGGCCGCACTGCTTGGAATCGAGATTGAGTTGGAAGTTACTTGGTCGGATCCGTTGTTCGCATGGCCCGGTTTGGGCACCGTGACCCAGAGCACGGCCGAATATACGCGTTTGATGCTCGACGCGTATCGCAGTCACGGCGCGACCAGAACCAAAGACGAAATCTAGCTCGTGCGCAGGTTGAACAATTAGGCGCATTCAAGGCGCTCAGCACCGGTAGGCAAGCGTGGATGCCTTTTCCAGGGGCCCGAAGAGACTTTTAGCCCGGCGGTTTAACCCGCCGGGCCGAGGGGGAGACCCCGCTCCTCAGAACGGGATCTCATCGTCGCGGTCGACCAACTCGGGGTTTTCGTTCTCGGCCGACTTCGGGCGGCTCAGGAAGTCGACCTTCTCGGCGATGATCTCGCAACCGTAGCGGTCGTTCCCCATGCTGTCGATCCACTTGGTGTAGTGGATGCGACCGTGGACGAGGACCTTCATGCCCTTTTCGCAATGCTCAGCGACCGTCTTGCCGAGACCGTTGAAGCAGGTGATGCGGTGCCATTCGGTGTCCATGACACGGTAGCCGTTCTCGTCGCGCATCACACGGCCTTCCGAGAGGCGGGGGCGCGAGGTGGCGAGGCTGAAGTTGGTGATCTTGGTGCCGCTCTGGGTGGTGCGGACTTCGGGGGTCTGACCGATGTTGCCGGCGAGGATGACGATGTTCTGCATGATAAGCTCCTGTTTTTCCTGTCTTCGGGACCGTCCCTTCGACAAGACCCTGAAAAAGCCCGTCGGGTGACGCGTGCACGGTGGACGGAACGGACGCCGGAAACCCCCAGAGGACCGGGGTGGAGCGGGCAGGACGCCATAGGCGGCCAACTCGGCCCGGGCTGACGCGGGGTTGCGCGCGAGAGCCCGAACGGGATTAGGGGATTGTCAGTCGAAGGGACGGCCCAGAAGACAGAGAGATACGGGGAGCCCATGCCAGACCATGTCTCCTTGCCAATCGGGACTGTTTGACCCAAAGCCCAGCACACCGCTAGCGGCCTAAGTGGCTATCACCAGCTCTCACCCCTGCCCGCGCCTGCCGAGAAATCCAGGGCCCTACCGCGATGGGTTATCGATACCGGGAAATCCAGGACACGGACCGCACCAACGGCTGCTTTCGATCTCGACGTACTGTCGCTCAGCGAGCTGAAGAAAATGCAGAATGACGTCGCCAAAGCGCTTGCCACATTCGAGGATCGGCACAAGGTGGAAGCCCGCGCCAAGGTGGAAGCTTTCGCCCGGGAACTCGGCTACTCCCTAGCCTACGGCGACCCCGAACAGCGCACCGACTCCAGCGGTCGCCGCCATGGCGAGTGCACCCCAGAGCGTGACCCTTGCAGCACCTCGAATAACACCAGCACCGCCAGCAGAAGCGCCTAATCCACCAAGAACCGCGAGGCCGAGGATCGTCGACACGGCGACCAAGAAAACGATCCGTGCATCCGGGACGACCAGTGCGACGATCAAGGGCAGCACCGCACCCACGGCGAAGGTCAGCGCCGACACCAAGGCGGCCTGGATCGGGCGGGCTGTCACGGTCTCGGAGATGCCAAGCTCGTCGCGGGCATGCGATCCGAGCGCGTCACGTTCGGTCAGTTGCACGGCCACCTTTTCGGCAAGGTCTCGGTCCAGCCCTCGCTCGACATAGATTTGGGTAAGTTCTTCGAGTTCGGCCTCGGGTGTTTCCGCCAGTTCGCGGGTCTCGCGCGCAAGGTCAGCGTTTTCCGCGTCAGTCTGAGAACTGACTGAGACGTACTCGCCTGCCGCCATGGACATCGCGCCGGCCACGAGGCCAGCCAGCCCCGCTATAAGGACCTCCGGCTTTCCCGATCCTGCTGCGGCGACGCCGACCACGAGGCTTGCCGTCGACACCAGCCCGTCGTTCGCGCCGAGAACGGCGGCCCGCAGCCAGCCGATGCGATGCACCATGTGGATTTCGGAATGCGAGAGGCGGCTCATGGCGTGGCTCCTTGCGCGATGTCATCCTGCCCGGAGGAGACAGCCTTTGGTTTCGGAATAGTGGGTTCATGGGGCGCGATGCGCAGCGCGCGGAGGGCGTTCAGGATCACTGCAACGTCGATGACCTCCTGCAGGAGCGCCCCCTGCACCGGAGTGAGATAGCCGAAAGCCGCCGCGATCATGCCCATGACCGAAAGGCCGATCCCGGCGACAACGCTTTCGACAGCGATGCGGCGCGCGCCGCGCGCGATCTCGATCCCTAGCCCGAGCCGGTCGATACGGTCGACAAGCAGCACGACATCCGCCGCCTCCGCCGATGCTGCGGCCCCGCGTGCGCCCATCGCGACACCCACATCGGCCGCCGCAAGCGCGGGCGCGTCGTTCACGCCGTCGCCCACCATCATGACGGGCCCGTGCTTGCGCTCGCTGAGGACGAGCAGGACCTTCTGGTCCGGCGTCAGCCCGGCCCTCAGACCGTCGAGCCCAAGCCCCTCGGTGACACGCTCGGCCACGTCGGCGCGGTCTCCGGTCGCGAGCAGGATCCGCGCGATCCCCTCGCGGCGCAGGCCTTCCAGCATGGCGCCCGCGCCGTCGCGCAACGGGTCGGACATCACCAGATACCCCGCCAGGTGACCGTCCACTGCCACAGCGACCAGGACCGATCCTGCGCCTTTGGCGGGGTGATCGTCTCCCATTCGCCCAACGCGGGACACAACGAAACCGTCGCCGCCGACGATCACGCTGTGGCCCTCGACATGACCCGCGACCCCTTCACCCGGAAACTCGGCAACCTCGGATGGCACGGGCAACGAGAAGCCCCGCGCCTTCGCGGCCGCAACGATGGCCTGCGCGACAGGGTGCTTGGAGGCCTGATCGAGCGCGGCAGCGAAGCGCAGGATGTCGCCCTCGGCCATGCCGTCATGGCTGTCGATCGAGACGATTTGCGGCCGGCCGTCCGTCAGCGTGCCGGTCTTGTCGAGGATCAGCGTGCGGATGCGCGCCATCGTCTCGAGCGGTCCCGCGCCTTTGATCAGCACCCCGAAATGCGCCGCGCGCGACAGGCCTGCGACCAGCGCGACCGGCACGGCCAGGATCAGGGGACATGGCGTTGCGACGACGAGCACGGCGACGGCCCGGATCGGATCGCCCGTGAACCACCAGGCAGCGAAGGCAATGCTGACCGTGACCGCCAGAAACCCCAGCGACCAACGGTCGGCCAGCCGCGACATCGGCGCCTTGGAGGCCTGCGCCTCTTCCACCAGCCGGACGATCCCGGCATAGGTGCTGTCCTTGGCCTCGTGAGTTGCGATCAGGTCGAAGGCTTCGCCCGCATTGGTCGATCCGCTCATGGCCTCGGCGCCGTAACGGAGCCGGACGGGCAGGGATTCCCCCGTCAGCGCCGAGGTATCGACGAAGGCCGTCTCTGAGCTCACGGTGCCATCCACCGGCACCACGTCGCCCTGCCGGATCAGAAGGCGGTCGCCGGGCGCAATTTCGTTCAGCGGCACTTCCTCCAGCCCGCCATTCCGGTGTCTTGTCGCGGTCCGAGGCACACGGGACAGCAGGTCGTGCATTTCACGGCGGGCACGCCCTTCCGCGAAGGCTTCGAGGAAGGTGCCGCCGGAATACATTACGGCGACCACCGCCGCGGCGAGGGTCTCGCCGAAGACGAGCGCCGCCGACATGGAGAGCGCGGCGACAATATCGAGGCCCACTTCGCCGGAACGCAGGCTGCGCAGGATCTCGACCACGAGCGCGGCGAGCGCGGGAACGACGCCCGCGATCCAGACCGCGTTCGCGACGTCGGGTTCGCCGGAAAAGTAGAAGGCAAGTCCCGCAATCAGGCCGGTCGCGGCAATGAGCAGGATAGCGGTCTTGAAGCGGTCGGTCCGTGTCGTTTCCATGCGGCTCATCTCCCCTCGGCTGAGGCGATTGCCGCTGGCTCTTCGGAAAATAGTCGTCCGACTCCCACGCCCCTTACGTTGACAACATCATCGCGCAAGAGGAACAGGGCGTCGAGGCCGCTTTGTTTTGCGAGCGTCGCGCCTTTGACCGGCCCAAGCACCATGAGGGCCGTCGCCCAGGCATCTGCCTCTGCACAGCTGCGGGCCACGACCGTGATGGAGGCCGGCGACGCGATCAGCGGCGCTCCCCGCCTCGGGTCCATCGTGTGCGACAGGCGGCGCCCCTGCACCTCGACCCAGTGACGGTAGTCGCCCGAGGTCGCGACGGCGGCATCCTGAAGCGCGAGGATCGAATGCGGCGTCCGGCGCTCGGCGTCCGGCGCCTCGACCGCGATGGTCCAGGCTTCACCGTCCGGCCTGAGGCCCATTGCACGCATCTCGCCATCGATCCCGACGAGTCCGTCGGATATGCCTTGATTGCGGAGGATTTCGGCCAGTCGATCCACGCCGTAGCCCTTGGCGATGCCATTCAGGTCCAGCGCGATGGGTGCGGCCTTGCGCACGTGTTCGCCGTTGATCTCGAGCACGTCATGCGCCGGGCGGCGCGAGGCGGCCATCGCGGTGCGGATGCCATCCGGCGCGGCGGCCTCCGGTCCGAAGCCCCAGGCCATCACCGCGTCGCCCATGCCGATGTCGAAGGCTCCACCAGAGGCGCGGCCAATTTCCAGGCCGAGGCGTAGCACCTCGAGCAATCGTGCAGGAACAGCGATCCATTCACCGATCGGTGCCGCGTTGAGCCGCATAAGGTCGCTGTCCGGCTTCCAGGTCGACATCTGTCCGTCCACCTCATCCACGGCCGCCTGCAATGCCGAGCGGACCGGCCCCGGGTCGAAACCGGGGTCCGCGAATAACAGCGCCGACCACCTCGTGCCCATCGTCGGCCCGTTCAGCGCGATGCGCGCCCGCTCAGTAGACATCTTCGACATACCGCCCCTCCGCCTTCAGGACTGCTGGTGTCAGCCCGGCCGGCGCGAGGATCTCGGCCAGCGCCTCGGCCACGCCGGCGGCCATGTCTCGTCCGCCGCAGACCATCACGCGCGCCCCATTGCGGATGAGCTCCGCGACCTGAGTGGCCTCGCTGCGCAGCGCGTCCTGGACGTAATGGGGACGCGCCCCGCGCGAGACGGCCGTGACCAGCCGGCTTACACGCCCTTCGTCCTGCCATCCGGGGAACTCCTCGCCGTAGAAGAAATCGCTGTCGGGATGGCGCATGCCGAAGAACAGGTGGATCGGCCTGCGGCGCGTATTGCCGCGCACAAAGCCCGCTAGCGGCCCGATGCCGGTCCCCGCGCCGATCAGGATCAGGGGCGCCCGGCTTCGGCCCGGACGGAAGCCGGGGTTGGGGCGCAGGAAGGCGCTCACCGTGTCGCCAGGTTCCAGCGCTGTGAGCTGACCCGAGCAGAGCCCGCCGGGATGCTTCTTGACCACGATCTCGATGAAGCCGTCGCGGCGCCCAGAGGCGAGCGAATAGAGCCGCGGGACGGTCCCGCCTTCGGGCAGAATGCCGATCAGGTCACCCGTCTGGAACCGTGCGAACCCGCCCCCGAGCAACCGTTGCCAGAGCGCAACGCGGGGAAGCGCGAAGCGGAGGATCGCCGTCGGGGCCTGCACCTCGGCGCCGTAGTCGCGCCGCGAGACGAGGGTCAGCGTGGTCGTTTGCGGCTGGACAGGCCGGTGCGACAGTTCGAGTTCGATCCCGAGAGCGTCTCCGAGCGCCCGGCCCCAGCGCGCGAAATCCTGCGGCGACTGGCGGTCGATTGTGTCGAAAGCCAGCAGTTCGGGCCAGCCCTTCGCCTCTGCCGCAGTTGCGACGGACTCCGCGTAGGCGCAATAGGCCGGAAAGCTTCTATCGCCGAAGCCGAGCACCGCAATAGGGATGTCCGCCGCCCGGTCGCACGCGTTGAGCCGGTCGAGAAAGCCCTTGGCCGAGGCAGGCGCGGCCCCGTCGCCATAGGTCGCGGCGAGCAGGATGATCCGCCGGGCGTTGGTGTAGCGCTCAGGGCCGAAGCCCGACATCGGGCCGACATGGACGCTCTGCCCGGCTTTCGTCAGCGCGGCGTGCAGCGTCGCGGCAAAGCCCCAGGTGCTGCCGCCCTCGCTGCCGACAAGCAAGATCGTCTCGGCGCGTCCGGCGGGCTGGTTGCCCCGGATGCGTGGTCGCCCGGGCCGCCCGGCGAGCCAGACCAGCACGCCGGTCGCGCCCATGGCCGGCACGCCGAGCGCCATGAGCCCCAGCACGAGCCCCAGCGTCGCCGCACCCTGTCCGGTGTGCAGCATGTAGATGGTCTCCGAGACGCGCTCCCACCCGGTCAGGTCGGCCCAGGCCAGCAGCGCCCCGTCGCCCTGATCGAGATATCCGGTGCCCCGGTCGGTCTTGAGCGTGAATACGTCTGTTGCGTCGCCGGGATAGGGAAAGCTCAGCTCGCGCAACTCGGCGACCGGCGTTCGCCGAAGCGTGGGCATCCGGCCCGGAGCGAAGCCGGTCTCCCCACTGACCTCGGCAGGGGCGACCGGCAGGACGCCTCCGTCCGGCAGGAGATCGAAGGTAGACGCCGTCATCCAAAGCGCGGTCGTGGAGGACAGGACGAGGCCGACAACGGCGATGCGTGCGATCTCGGCGTGCAGCCGCCCGGCAAGCGGTCCGCGCAAGGGTGAAAACCAGCGTCGCCAGCCGCCCACCCGCCGCGCGACCAGCGTCGCGCCGGAGAGCGAGAGGATCAGCATCGCGGCCGCCCCTGCGGCCATGGCGATGCGGCCGCCGTCCCCGAGGAACAGCGAGCGGTGCAGGTTGGTGAGCCAGCGTTCGGCCTGGTTCGGGTCGGCCGAGGCTACGCCCTCACCCGTCGCCGGGTTGATTACGGCGGCACCCGGCGCGCCCTGATCGAACCAGTAGGCAGTGATCCGACCGGAGGGCGACCGGCGGATCTGCTCGACGCCCGGATAGACGGCCTGGATGCGGTCCGCGAGAGCGGCTACGGTCAGTCCGGCTTCCGCCTGCGGCGCGGCGATGCGCTCGGCCGCAGGGAAGACCGACAGTGCCGCGCCGCTCAGGCCCAGGATGGTGACGAGCGCAAGGGCCAGAAGACCCGGCCAGCGATGGAGTGCACGGATCATGGCCCCACCCTTCACATGTCGTAGGCGAAGCTGGCGATGTACCGGCGCCCGCGCACCGGCGTGCCCGCGCCGTCGGTCGTGAGCGGTACGGCCACCTCGTTCGGACTGTCGCGCATGTCCTCGACGGCCGCGTCGATGTGGAGCGTGTAGCCCGCATCAAAGAGCGCGTCGGCGAGGTCGAGCGTGATCTCGAGCGTGCGGCCCGCGCCGACGCTGGCGCCGGTGATTCCGTTCACCTGCGCGGTGTCGCCGCCGGTGGCGCGGTACCAATCGCTGAGGTGCTCGTAGTACTTGGACTTGCCGCCAGCCATCCAGAGACTGCCGACATAGGCGCCCGAGGTGTCGGTGACGTAGAGCGCGAGATAGGCCCCGTCGCCGCCGTAATTGTTGAGGGTCGTGGTGAGCGTCACCGGCCGCGCCATGGCGAGGCCGGGGAGCGTCAGCGCGGTGGTGAGCGCGAGCGTTGCGAGAAGCGATTTCATCGGGTTGATCCTTGTTCGGAGAGGAGCTTGAGAGCGGTTCAGTTCACCTGAACCTGCGGCGGGGTGCCGTTCCCGAAGAGGCCGTTCTGCGGAGGGGCGACCGTGCCGGCGGGCGCGGGATTGCGGGCGCCGCCACGGTCGTCGTCCTCATCCTCGTAATCCATCTCGACGATCTGCAACGTCGCCGGATCGAGCTTCACCTCGATCTCCCGGCCATCCTGATCTCGGCCCTCGATCTCGTAGCAGCCATCGTCGATCTCGAAGTCGCGCACGGTCCAGCCGTTTTGCTCAGCCAGCTGCATCACGGCCTCGCGCGGCTGCCACTGGTCACGGGGCACGCGGCACTCGTCGTCGTCGGCCAGGGCGGCGCCAGCGGGCAACAGGGCGATCAGGGCGAAGGCGGTCAGGGTCTTCTTCATGGCAGGGTCTCCTTGTCATCTGCTGAGGACAATCTGGAGACAGGACCTGAGGCCTTCCTGACGCGTCGGCGATTCCCGCTTCAGCTTGCCGTCAGGAAAATGGCCCCGCCGATGAGGGCGGGGCCAAAAAGGTGCGAGCGCAGGCCACAGGGCTGACATGGCGATGCGCCCTGCCCCGCGGTTAAGCGAATTCGAACTGCTCGAAACGGACACGGCGAGGCGTTTGGCCTTGCGCCTTCAAGCCCTTCAGGACCCCGTCCTTCAGGCCGGTTGGGCCACAGAACCACAGATCGGCTTGCCGGACTGCGAAAGGGGTGGCGCTGATCAGCCGCTCAGCCGTGAGCCTGCCATCGCGCGCCGTGACGAACACCTCGAAACTGAACCTCGGGTTGCGGGCAACCGCAGCGCGCAGCGTCTCTACGCCAATCGCTTCATCTTGTGTCGGAACGCAGTAGATGAGGTGAATGTCGCGACTCTCCGCCTCTGTCAGGCTTTCCGCCCAGGCGAGGAACGGCGTGATACCGATGCCGCCGGCAAGCCATATTTGGCGCGCACCGCCCTTGCGGAAATTGAACCGTCCATATGGCCCTTCGACCTGCACACGCGTTCCGGTCCGCAAGATGGCGGGCAGGCTTCGTGTCCAGCCACCCAAGCCCCGGATGGAGAACGTCAGGGTGCCGTCAGGGCGCGGGGCGCTGGCGATCGTGAAGGGGTGCGGCTCGGACAGTCCCGCCTCTGGCGCGCGGAAGAAGGCGAATTGCCCCGGCCGCCACCGCATGGCCCGCCCCTCGGGGCGGAGGGTCAAGGTGGTCGTGTCACCGGTCTGCCTGATCTGGCTGACGGTGAAGTCTCTACGCCGTAGGTGCGGAGCGAGCAACTCGGTGAAGATCCAGGCGACCACTCCGGCGATGCCGAAAGCATTCAGCACCAACATGAATGTCGGTTCTACCCCAGCAGGCATGTCGACAAAAAACTGGTGAAACACCACGATTGCAAAAAGGGCTCCCATGAAACGATGGCTGAACCGCCAGAGCTGATAGGGAATCTCGAGCCCGATGAAGGGCAATCTCCGGAACCAGCTGACAGCGACTAGGGCGAGAAGTGCGTTGAAGGCAAGTTCGCCCGCCTCTTCACCTAGGTCCCCAAGGGAGGTTTCACGCACCAAACGCTCGAAATCCGGCTCTATCTGCTGGTGCAGTATCATCAGGACCATCGCGGAAATGCCGAGCCATTTGTGGACCCGGTACATTCGATCGAGACCGCCGAACAATGGTTCCACCAGTGGCGGCCGTGCGGCGAGGATCAAGGTCTGTGCCATCGCGACAACTGCCGCGGCCCCGACGGCAATACCAAATGCTGCATCCGCACCATAAGGCGCATAGGTGTTCATCCCGAGCAGAGCCGCCAGCAGGCATGGCAGCGCCACCAGCACCGGGCCCGTCAGGGCCAGAGGAGAGTTGAGGGAAAGCCGAGGGAGTGTGGGAAGGCCCGGCGCGGAGACATTACCATCACGATGCGCCGTATCAGTCATCGTCGCGTCTCTCGTGATCGCGGTCGCGACGATCATGCTCGTCGTCCTCAAACTCGAACTCGATTACTTCCAACGTGGCCGGGTGGACCGTCACCTCGATCGCACGCCCTTGGGCATCCCGGCCGTCAATTTCGTAGCAGCCATCGTCGATCTTGATGCGGCGCACCGCCCAGCCATTTTCCTCGGCAAGACGGGCAACCGCGTCGCGCGGCTGCCAATCGGCCATCGGGACGAAGCAGTCGTCGTCAGCCAGCACCGCGCCGGCCGGGAAGACCGCGAGAAAGCCGATAATTGTCAATGTCTTCTTCATGGGGCACACTCCTAGTGGCTGGCCTCTTGATGCACTTCATGCGCTGCGAAACTGACGGCAGCCTGAACGGGGTCGACCCGCAGGCTTCAGCTTCGTGTCAGGCAGACGGATCATGGAGGGACAACGGACAAGGACGGGTACGACCATGCGCATATTGCTGATCGAAGACGACACGACCCTCGGCGCTGCCGTGCGCGACCAGATCGCAGCCGATGGCCAGTCAGTGGATTGGGTTACGCGGTTGGATGCGGCGGGCGATGCGATGGCTGCTACGTCCTACGACTTGATCCTGCTCGACCTGATGCTGCCGGACGGGCGTGGCATCGGGTTCCTCAAGGTTTTGCGCACGCGGGGCGACGTGACGCCGGTCATCATTCTTACCGCACTCGACCAAGTGTCGGACCGCATCGAAGGCCTCAACGCGGGCGCAGACGACTACCTTGTGAAGCCTTTCGACCTGTCGGAACTGTCGGCGCGGATCGGATCGGTCGCGCGGCGCTACAGCGGCAACCCCAACCCGATCCTGACCCACGGACCGCTCGACATCGACCTTGCTGCGCGCAGCGTCCATCGGGATGGCAGACATGTGCCGCTGACGGCGCGGGAATGGGCGCTCTTCGAAGCCTTCCTCGCGCGCCCCGGGCAGCTCCTGTCCAAGGCGCAGTTGGAGGAGAAGCTCTACGCCTTCGACGCCGAGGTCGAGAGCAACACCATCGAGGTCCATGTCAGCCGCCTGCGGAAGAAACTGGGGAGCGCAATCATCGAAACCGAGCGCGGCATGGGCTACCGCCTGGGCAGGCCATGAGGTGGCCCGCAAGCCTTCAGGCGCGGCTCGGCCTATCCGTGGGGCTGGTGCTGACGGTGCTGTGGCTGCTGGCTGCGACGGTGACGGCCGTGATCGTCCGGGCCGAAATGGACGAGGTCTTCGACAGCGCGCTCCGTGAGACAGCGGAGCGGATCCTGCCGCTGGCAGTAACCGACATCGTCGGGCGGGAAGATCAGGGTGTGACCCAGCGGCTCGCCCCGATCCGTGCGCACGACGAGTTCTTCACCTATCTCGTGCGCGATGCCGAAGGCCGCATCCTGCTGCAATCGCATGCGGCGGACCCCACCGTGTTCCCCTCCTATGACGGGCCCGGGTTTCGCCAGACCGCGACGCACCGTCTCTACAGCGACGCGGCGCTTCAGGACACGATCCGCATCACAGTGGCCGAGCCGCTGGCCCACCGCATGTCGGTGGCTCGCGAAATCCAGATGGGTCTCGGCCTGCCCTTGCTGATCGTGCTTCCAGTGGCCTTGATCGCGATCATCCTGGCAGTTCGCTTCAGCCTTGATCCTCTGCGCCGGTTCCGCGCGCGGCTGGAAGCACGTGGCGCTCGCGACCTTTCGCAGGTTCCTCACGAGGGGCTTCCAACTGAAATCGGCCCGTTGGCTGATACGCTGAACAGCCTGCTGGCCAGATTACGTGAGGCGTTCGAGGCCGAGCGAAGCTTCGCCGCGAACGCCGCTCACGAGTTGCGCACACCACTCGCGGGAGCGATCGCGCAGGCGCAAAGGCTCAGGTCGGAAACCAAGGACCGAGCGGCTGCACAACGTGCGACCGACATCGAGGAGACGCTGAAAAGGCTGACGCGACGCACAGAACGCATGATGCAACTCGCGCGGGCAGAAGGCGGGCGATTGAGGATGGACAAAAGCTCGGATCTGAGGGGCGTTGCGAGAATTGTGGTGGACGATATTGGCCGCACGGGCACGCCAGATCGTATCAGGCTAAATCTTCCCGACATGGCTGTCATGTCAGATCTTGATCCCGACGCCTTCGCCATTCTGTGCCGGAACCTCGTGGAAAACGCTCTTCGTCATGGGGGACAGACTACCCCGGTCGACGTCACGCTGACCGCATCTGGCCAGTTCACCGTGGCAAATGACGGCCCTGTCGTGCCAGGCGAAACACTCGACCGGCTGACAGCGCGTTTCGAGCGGGCCTCTGCCACCTCCGACGGCAGCGGCCTGGGTCTTGCCATCGTCGCCGCAATCGCAGAGCGGATCAGCAGCCGCCTTGTCCTTCAATCGCCGCGGCCGGGCCGGACCACAGGTTTTCAAGTATCGCTCAGGTTGCCGATAGACGACAGCGAGTGACAGCGACATCCACTTTGGTTCCCAAAGGGTCAAATGCAGCCTTGGGATCAAGATCATCAGGGCCTGGCCTGGCGCGTCGGTTACCGTGCTATGCAGCGTCACGCTCGGAAAGGCAGCGCACAGCGCCAGCAGCCTGTTCGGAATGGACCCCGCGCTGATGAACGTCATGTAACCAGCGCTCACCATGAGGGTGACCGCTGTTTCCAGCATATAGGGATGGTCGACGAAAAGGCTTCCCGAACATGGTAGAAGCAGACTGTCGGAAGCGATTGTTAGCCGACTGACTATCCCCGGTCACGGGGGCATTACTAGGCCCAGGTGCACACCTGTGCCACGCCTGGGCCCTCGGGAAGTGAGGCCGAAGCTTCACCCGAACGGGTCGTATTCCGAGACGATCACGACCTCGTCGCCGTCGATTTCATCGGCGGGGACGGCACCATAGGTTCCATCACCTGCCTGGAAGACGACGATCGAGACCATGAGCGTGGCGGCGAGGGAAGCGGCGAAGGCGTGAGCATCTTTGCGGGACATCTGTTTGGCTCCTGTCTTGGAGGCGGAGGACCATCCCCCGCGCGACAGGACCCCGCAGGCCCGAAGACTGGCTGACATCACCGGGTGCGTTCGGCTCGTCCGAATCCACCCGGCGGCACGGGTTCGCCCGTAGTCCGACCCCTCGCGGGTTGATCTCGAAGACAGGATTCGGGGCAAGGAAGGGAATGGCGAGCGGGGGATGGTGCGACCGCTGACTGGAGCCGTATGTTCCACTGGTGCTTTCGCTGCCAGCCTCCCGGGCAGGCTCTTGGATGACGATCCCTTTCCGTATTGGAATGGATCCTATGGTGC
Organism: Tropicibacter naphthalenivorans; assembly: GCF_900176475.1. Taxonomy (GTDB): domain Bacteria; phylum Pseudomonadota; class Alphaproteobacteria; order Rhodobacterales; family Rhodobacteraceae; genus Tropicibacter; species Tropicibacter naphthalenivorans. The sequence continues at coordinate 61,432 of NZ_FWXX01000010.1, read as the reverse complement.
CCCGCGATCTCGCGGGACAGGGGCGTCATGGATGAGAGGCCCGCTCTTGGGCGGGCCCCTTGGGTTCTACATAGGCTCAGGCGGCAAGCTCCGCGTCCCCTGCCCTACCGGCGTCTTCTTCGCCGACAATCTCCAGCCGCGCGTTGCGATAGCCTTCTCTGGCGATCCAGAGTTCGGCAGCCGTGACGGACTCGGCCAGGTGGAGCAGCTCCGTGCAGCCGCCGAAATCCAGCACGACGCGCACCTGTCCGGGCTTCGGCTCCTCAGCCACTTCGAATGTCAACGCACTGTCAGCCGAATGAGTCCGCATGATGGTGACAAGAATGACCCCGTCCGAAGAGAAGTTCCCCTCGTGCAGCGTGAACGACGCCGGCGCCGTCCAGGTCGGATAGGGTCGCGGCGGCTCCTTCTTGACGAGACGGCCGACGCCGTTCGAGCGCTCCCAGGCCGCGAGCTTCTTTGTGAACCGGGCGGGCGGTTTCGTTGTGCTATCGGTGTAGCGAATGAGCGCGCCCAGGGGCGCGGTGTCGAGAATGGTGGTTGGAGACATGATTCCTCATCCTGAATGCGTCATTTTGCATTCATCTTATTGATATTGTTGTATTTTATGTGATTGAGCGCGGGTTTCCCCGCCCTCGGATGGAGCGGATCACTCCGCGGCCATCATCGACGCATCATCACCCGGCAGGTCAGCGGTGAGGAAGGCGGGCAGATCGACATCCTCGGACAACTCGGTGTCGGGAACGTCACCAGACGCCCCCTGCCCTTCTTCACCTTCGAGTGCCGCCAGATCGTGACGGCGAAGCACCTCCGGCAACCAGCCGCTGCCCTTCAGAAGGCGCTCGGCCTCGGTCGCCATCTCGGCCTTCTTCAGGTGATCGAGGAGCTGCGCCGTCCCCTCCCCTTTTGCCTCGCGCACGGCTTCAAGGATCCGGGCCTTGGGCACGCGGTTCAGGTAGGTATCGGCCGTCGGCTCCCAGCCAGCCTCGACCATATCGAGATCGACTGCCTGTGCAAGCAAGTCGGCCTGCGCCATCCGTCGGGTCAGACCACTGGCGGAGATACCGGCACCGTAGGGGTTCACCTTCTCGTGGAGCGCGTTGATCCCGAAGCTAAGGCAATGCGCGAGCAAGGACAGCCGGCTCACCTGATCGAGGGAGGTCAGGTATTCCCAGAGAGCGGCATCGTCGCCAAGCGGAAGGTCGGCCTCCCACTCCGCGTGGCGATCGTCCACCAGCTTGGCAACCACGCTGTCCTTCAGATCGCTGGCCTGCGCCGACATGTAGACGTGACGCACCGATGCCTCGCAGCACCCGCCTGAAGCGCTCGACATCCGGAAAGTGTCGTTGACGAGCTTCAGGAGCAGCAGCGTCAGCGCGATGTCGGGAGAACGCCCGACAGCTTCGCGCAATGCCAAGGTGCGGTACGCCGTCAGCTCCATGACCAGCCGCTCGGGCAAGGGCTTCAAGGCACCATCGTCTTCTTCGTCCGACAGACCCGCCCCGAGCGCTTGACCAGCAGAGGTGATCACCGTGCCATGGCCGATACCATCCACGTTGCTCGTCGCCGAAAGCTCAGCGCCCTGCCTGTCTGCCGCCTGTTCACCGCTGTGGACGTCGGCCTCTGTCCGAGGTTCATCCTCCGGCCGCACAAAGCCCCGATAGACGGAAAGCTCGCCAGAGCGATCAAGCGTCACAAAGGCCCCTGCCCGCGCGATCTCCTCCGCGTCGAAGATCAGCGGCCGCGTCTCGAGCTTCTCCATCGCGACTTCGAGTTCGCCAAGGCGGGCGTCGGTCTCTTCAGGGAATTCGTCCTGGCCCTCGTACTCCTCTTCGAACGCCCGGTATTCGGCGAGCAGCTTGGCATGGGCCGCGCCTTCGTCATCCGACATCGGCGCCGGATTACCGTTGAGCCGTCGCAGGCCGTGGCTGTAGCCATAGGGCAGGTCGAGCGAGACCTCGATCCATTTCCAACCTTCGGTCGCGATGGCTTCGGCTTCAGCCTGAAGCTTCTCGCTGACCAGGCGATCGAGCAGGGCAGGGTCTTCCAGCCATCCGCCGTCGTCGCCCTGGAAGAGGTCGTGCAACATGGTGCCGCCCGCCGCCTCGTAGGCCTCGACGCCGACAAAGACGGCGCGCCGGTCAGAGGCCCGCACGGAGGTTTCCGTCAGCATGCGCCGGATCTGATAGGGCTCCTTGTTCCAGGACGACTTGATCGCCTCCCAGACCTGAATCTGACGCTCGTGGTCCGGATTGACCGTGAAGGCCATCAGCTGCTCCAGCGTCATTTCATCCTCGGCATAGAGCTCGAGCAGGGCAGGGGCCACGGCGGCGAGTTTCAGGCGCTGTTTCACCACCTGCGGCGTGACGAAGAAGGCGGCTGCGATCTCTTCATCGCCTTGACCCTTCTCCCGAAGCGCCACGAAGGCGCGGAACTGGTCGAGCGGATGCAGGGCTGCGCGCTGCATGTTCTCAGCGAGCGAGTCGTCTTCGGCGAGGATCGCGGAAGTGGCATCCCGCACGATGCAGGGAATGGGCGTGGTCTTGGCCAAGCGTTTCTGCTTCACCAGGAGAGACAGGGCCTGGAAGCGCCGACCGCCAGCGGGGATTTCGAACTTGCCGGTCTCGGAACCATCATCCGCCAGAACGGGTCGAACGCTCAGGCTCTGCAGCAACCCGCGGCGGGCGATGTCTTCGGCCAGTTCCTCGATGGAGATGCCGGCCTTGATGCGCCGGACGTTGGACTGGCTCAGCATGAGTTTGTCGAAGGGAATGTCCCGGGACGGGGACAGGGTGACTTTCTGGGCAGATTTCGCCATCAGATCTTCTCCGCGACGGGCGCCGGAAGCCACTCTCCCGATCTCACTTCCCGTCACCCCTTTCACAGCCCATCTCTACCTCTCGACATGTCCACCGCGGTGGACATCACGCAGTTGCTGCCCCAGAACGAGAAAGCCTTTCCAACAACAGTGATGGGTTGAAGTCAGTTTCTCTGCGACCGAGCGTGATGCTGTGGAAATACGCTCCAAAGTCTCGGATGCGATTGCTCATCTGGAGAATTATGAAGATGGCGCATGATGCTTTTTGAGAGCCTATCTTCTTAGCAGCCTTTTCGAAGGTGCTTTCGTGGATTCCCATCATTGGAGCGAGCGTTCTCGCGTGGCTTTCGACATCGTGCCAGTTCCTAAGTGAGTTCGTTGCGAACGATGTAGCCTGGTCACAAACGGTTGTGAGCGTTTGCAGGGGAGGTGTTTGGCTGTTGGTCCCGCTTTCTAAATCTTTTTGTTCTTTTTTAGACTTAGAATGGTGGCGGACAGTTTGCCCGTCATTGGCGGGCAGTTTCATTGTTTCTGGTGCGTCCACCGCGGTGGACATCTGTTTGCATTGAGCCTCCAGTTCGCCGAGCAAAGTACGATACTCCGCGATCGAGAGCTTCCTCCGAAGAACTCGGCGTACCTGATGAGTGAGTTCGTTCTCGGGGTCAGCTTCGTCGATCTGAGCAAGTTTGGTTAGGATTTGCTTTCGCAAAAACACGCGATCCCGACGAGCGTTTTCCATCGCTTGGGCTGTCGCAAGTAGTTCGCCGGCACGCGCGAGCAACGGAGCCAGCGACAACCCATAGCTAATGGACTGACCTTCGGAGGACTTCACTCGGTATCTCTTGCGATTTGGGCTGTCGTGGCGCTTCATGAAACCGAGTTCAACAAAGCGATCGATGTGCCTACGGAGGGTTCGTTCATCGATCCCGCCAACTCGACGGCAGATCTCGTCGTTGGAAGCGAAGACTGTGTCTCCATGCCGAGGCTTGAGAAAGCTCAGCATCGCTTGGAGCGTTTGAACATGTCCTGGACGGAGACCGAACAGGCTGCGAGTATCTCTGAGCGCGCGGAAGACTGCCCAGATGTCGGTTTCAGGTGTTGACGTGGCGGGGGTGCCCTTGCCGACGCCAAAGGTCTGAACGGAAAGCTTTGTGAATGCCATGTTTGTTGAACGACGACCGTTGCGGCCCACAACTTCCCCGGCTCTTCCCGCTGTTTTTGGCGAGAAAAGGCAACAAAAAGACGTCCACCGAATCGGTGACTCTTGACCGGTATGTCGGAGATTGCTACATCACAGGTGCTAATCAGATGATGAGGGCTCTCCGGGGGAAACCTTGGGGGGCTCTTTTCTTTTTGGTCTTCGCCTTTCTCCTCTGCTCGTGTTTTTGGTTATGACCGGGGATCAGCTCCCCGAGCCTCTCTCATTCTGCCATTGTTCAAAAAGCTGTCGCAGCGTGGTTTCCGCGCGCTCTTCGAGCCATTGGCCGAATTCCGGGTTGTCCTTGCGGGTGATCTTGATAGCGATCGACTTGCCATCGACTGAAAGTGTGCCGACAGGGCTACCACTATTGTCCTTTACCACGGTCGTTTGGCCACGGGCGCTTTGGTCGGCTGCGCCACGCGCCTTGCTGGAGCAAGCAACATAGACGGCTTGAAACTTGTCCGAGCTTGGAGTGGTGTCAGGCAGAGAGGCAAGTGTCTCACGCGCAATGTCGACAAGCGGAACCTTCTCTGAAAGTGCAGCAAGATCACCCCATTGGCGTCGACCTACGCCATGAGCCGGGCCGATAAGCCGGACAAGTTCGTCAGGCAGCTGCTCGATGACTACACGATGGTTCGACACACCTTGCCGGGTGAGGCCTAGGGCGTCCTGAATGACGCCAGGCTTGTAACCGGCCTCCTGCATCTCTTTGATAAAAAGAGATTTTTCAATGAAGGACGGATCCAGCCGCAGGTTGTTTTCCTGACCTTGCGCGATCAGAGAAGCATCATCATCGAGCGTTCGAACGATCGCTTTGACGGTTCCACCAACTCTTCGAATGGCTGCAAGTCTGCGACGCCCGTAGATGATGCGGTATCGATCCGGTTGGTCAGAGGGGCGAACCATGATCGGCACTTGCTGACCATGCTTGCGAATGCTTTCGGCGAGATCTTCAATGCTACTATCTTCCAGGATCAGGCGATCCCGGAGGCCATCCATATCGATCCGGTCGGGTTCGATATCTCGGATTGAGTTGGCAGTGATTTCCCGGAGAGAGTCCCGCAATCCGCCAACCGAGCCAGGTAGCTTCGAGGATTTGACCGGGGCAGGGGAGGGGGCTGCCGACTCTTTCTCGTCTTTCGGTGGCTGGTTGAAGATATTTCGAGCCATCAGCGACGCCCCCATGCCATTTGGATTGTCTGCTCCAGCTCATCGGCAACGCTGTTCACGCTGGTCAAAGCCCGATCAATGGTCTTCCGAATGAGCTGGCTCGGGTCTACCTCATAGATGGTTTGCTGAGTCATGCCGGCGTCAGAAATGGCTGTCGACTTCAGCATCGGTTCAGTCATGACTTGGCCCGCAAGGATTGAACGTAGGTACCCGGCCATTTGCGTTTGTGGTCCGTCCGACGGCTCGTAGCGTGTGATCAGGAACTTTACGAAGTCCCAAGTGACATGTCGTCCAATCGCCTCTTCGACGGCTTTGACCGTTTCCGAAGCGAGTTTGAGGAACTGGCTCATCGAAGCGATGTCGAGCATGCCGGGGACGACCGTCACAAGTAAGCCCGTGGACGCTGCCAATGCTGTCAATGTCAGGAAGCCCAACTGCGGAGGGCAATCGATCAGCACGATGTCATAGTCTGAGTCGACTTCCTCTAGCGCCAGAGCAAGACGCTCTGCAAAAATCGGCTGAACCCTGCGCGCAAGGGCATTCGCTGTCTCGGTTTCGTACTCGGACAACATCAAGCCAGCCGGGACCATGTCGAGCTTGTGGAAGTATGTTTTCTGGATGACCTCCGAGAGCGGAACCTGATCATCGTATCTCAATGCGTCGTAGATTGTGCCGCCTTCGGCGAATTCGAGCTCAGGCCGGAAGCCGAAAAATGTCGTCAAACTGGCTTGTGGGTCGAGGTCCAGCACAAGCACGCGGTAGCCACGAAGGGCATACCTGTGTGCCAAATGGATCGTCGCTGTTGTCTTCGAGCTGCCGCCTTTGAAATTCACGACCGAAATGACCTGAAGACGGTCGCCGTCTCGGCGGCCAGGTCTGTACGCGTCAGCATTTTTGCCTGTCCGCGCTAAAATGTTGCGGAGGTCGTCAACTTCTTCGGCTGTGTAGAACCTATGACCACGACCGTCAGTGTGAACTTCTGGGAAGCTGCCATCTTTGTGGCGGTTGCGCAGGTTGGACGTACTAACGCGCAGCAACTCGGCGACCTCGGTCGAGCTGAAGCGGCGCAAGGACTTGCGTTCTTCTGGCTCGAACGCAACTTTCATCTGCCGGTCAAGCGACTCAGCAAGACTGTCTGCGAATGCTCCGATGTCGGAAGAGCCTATTCCTTGCGCGTAGCCCGTATTTCGATCATCCATGTTCTGCCGCCTCTCATGGCCTTTGCTAAGGCTCTTTGTCGTTCTGACGGTCGAAGCCACGTCTGACGCGTTTTGCCGTCAGAATGGAAATGCCACGAACATCTAAGTCCGGCAAGAAGAATCTAAATGTAGTGGAAAAGTTATCCACAGCACCAATTTGGCCGCGTGAGGCCTGCGCTGTCTAACGCATTGATTACTAACGATAAAGACCGCATCTGGCGAGGTTGGTATCCTTCGAGATATTTTCTGCTCGCGCCAACTAACCCCAAGGCTTTGTTGGATATTTAGGTGATCTTAGTCCAATTGAGGCGATGATTCTGGAAGATTTTGGCTGAGCGACAAGAGTAGTTTGCCGACCATTGGCGCCTACAAAAGGCCGAGACGCTCTGCCCGCTCCAGCAGCATTCTGACTGAGGAAGGCTGCCAGCTGGTGCGACCGCGAGGGGTGCGCTCACGCATGGATTCCAGTCGGTCGCAGATTGCCTGCAAGGTGATCTCGGGGTCAGCACCTTTGATTGCGGCGACAATCGCAGGCAGGCGATCGTCGGTTTCGCGACGTCCAGCGCGTCCAAGCACTTCAGCAGGCAGGAATCCGTCCGCCACGTATGCCTTCACGGCACGGAGCAGTCGGCTTTGTGTCCAATGGCGATCTGGGGGCAGGGGGCCATTGATGATCCGCAGGACGTCCTCCCAAGCCATATCGGGGCGCAAACGGCGCACATTGGGCACCCAATCCTGCGCAGTTTCGTTCAAGCGCTCCATGTAGCCGTCCTGTCGCGCCTGCCGCACCTTGCGCAGCGCAGCGGGATCCTTGGCGCGCAGCCCAGGATTGCCACCAACGCGCCCTTTGGCGCGCGCAGAGGCAAGCCCGGCTTTGGTACGCTCACGTATTAGCGCGCGCTCGAACTCAGCCGCAGCGCCCAGAACCTGCAACGTGAACTTGCCCTGGGGCGAGGCAGTGTCGATCGGGTCCTGGAGCGAGCGGAAGAACGCCCCCTTGCCCTCCAGTCTTTCGATCACCTCAAGCAAGTGCGACAGAGACCGCGCAAGCCGGTCGATCCGCACGACGACCAGCGTGTCGCCCTTGCCAATCCGCTCCAGCACACGTGCAAGCACCGGCCGCGCCCGATTGCCACCTGAGGCGTGCTCTTCAAAGATCTCTGCGCAACCCGCAGATTGAAGGGCCTCGGACTGGGGCAGGGGGGTTTGATCCTCTGTGGATACGCGCGCATAGCCTATCAGGGGCATGGAAAAGAGCCGTTTGCAATTTAAGATATCGCTAATAAACGACCGTTTGTAAACGAATGCAAGTAAGTGCTCTCTCGTCGTGCTCGTCCAAAAACCCTTGGTTTCCTTGTGCTGAGCCCGATCTGAGAGGTTCCGCCGACAGCCGCGCACGCGTACCATATAAAGAGCGTGGGCAACTGCATCAAAATCACTTGGGTAATGTGCAAAAACACAGTATTTTGCACATATGAGACCACAGGCCTCTACTTTGAATGATGATTTTGACGACCCCCTCATCACAATCGAAGGGGAGGAAGAGGCTCGCGAGGATGATCTCTGGTTCCTGCCTGGGCCACTCGAAGAAGAGCCGGATGATTTGCCTCCCGGGCCGCGGGCAGAACCGCCCGACACTGCTGTCATCGAAGACTGGACAAGGGCAGAGGGGCTTCACGCTGCGCGGCTGGCCCGCGTGGCTGGACGCCTGGGGGCTCTGGATGACCGGCTGCTGCGAGGCCCGGAAGGTTGGCGGCATCGGCTCGCGTTGATCGAGGCGGCGGACCTCAGTTGGTTTGCAGGGGATCGGGTGAGTTTTGATCGTCTGGCGCTCTGGGTATCGATGCGGCTGTCAGGTGCACAGGATGACCCAAATGCGCTGGCACGCGCCCACTGGGCTGTTCGACGCCTGACAGGCGGTCCCGGACCGGAGGCCGATTTGGCCGCCTTCCTGGATCGCCGCGACCCCGAGAATATTGAAGACAGCGCTGAGCGTTTCGGGGATCGCGCAGGCGGATGGCTGGACGTCATGGCCGCTGCGGGCGACTTGCATCCAATCACGCGGGCTTGCATGGGTTTTCATCTCTGGGGCTTGGCGGGCCTCGGTGGGCACGACGACCTGATGGAAGCCGCCGTCACCGCGTCCAGGATCGCGGCCAGCGACGGAAGCGGCGCCATCTTCGCACCGCTCGCCATGGGCGGGGCAGGGGGGCTGCGTGTCTCGGGCTTGCCACCCGAACGCCTGGCCCACTGGCTGGATGGGATGAACAGCGCAATTCTAACGGCGACGCGAACACTTGACGATATCGAAGCGTGGACCGCGCGCGCAGAGACCATCATGGCGCAATTGTCTGGCCGCACGCCGGTCGCCTTGCGAAACACTTTCTCTCAATGGCCCTTGGTCTCCGCCCCAATGGCTGAGTCCATGACCGGAGCCAGCCGCGCCGCCGTTCAGCGCAATCTGGCGTGGATGGAGGCAAAGGGTTTGACCCGCGAAGTGACTGGGCAGGGGCGATATCGGATGTGGCGCATCGATACCGAGGGTATGCGCACAGGTCGCAATGCCTGACCCACAAGACCGCACCAGGCGGCCGACTAGGAGAACCGCGGCTTTCTGGACGCAGTTTTACAGATTTACAGATTGACAATCTTGGTGCTTTTGTCCACTTTCGGCCTTCATGCAAAGGCAGAACGGGTCGATGGCCGAACTGGAATCAACAATATTGGACGCAGCACTGCATGTCTTTTCGCGTTACGGCGTGAAGCGCACCAGCATGAGCGACCTGTGCGAACTAGCGAGCGTGTCGCGTCAGACGCTCTACAATCATTTTCGCAACAAGGACGATATCCTGCGCGGATTGATCAAACGATACACGGACCTTGCCCTTGCAGAGATCCACGCAGACTTGCAGGCGGCGAATTCATTGGGGGCCAGGCTTGACCTGATCTTCGACCGAATGGTGGTCCGTGGGTACGACACGATACAGACAATGCCGAATGCGCAGGATTTCATCGACGGGGTCAATGCCGTCAGCGAAGAGGCTCTGCAGCAGTCGGCCGAACGTTTTCGCGCGGTAATCTTCGACACGCTTGTACCGCATGCGCAGGTTTTTTCGAAAAGGGGTCTGGACGTGGCCGAGCTGTCGGACTTCGTGCAGCGTGCGGCCAAAACCGCCGGCATGACCGCACGGGATCGCGCAGACCTGATTCAGCAACTCGTAACGCTTCGGCAGCTTTGCACCACGGCTGCCTCGCAACCCGAGGCAGACCCTACAGAGAACAAGGAAGGCTAAGCATGGTCAAAGCTTATGAGATTGCCCATCGGGCGATGCGATTCACTTGCCGTTTTGGCGGTATGCTGGGCATTGCGTTGGGAGTGATCGTCACGGCGGCCCACGCGGACGACGCTCCTTTCGTGAAGCTTGCGCCAGTCACCGCGGGCGCGTCCCAATTAGAGCGCGTTTTCTTTGGCAAGGTTGTTGCACGGGCTACCGTTGATCTGGCGTTTCAAGTCAGTGGACAGATCGTCGAATTGTCGCTGGACGAGGGGGCGGCGGTCTCCAAGGGCAGCGCGTTGGCTCGGATGGATCTGGAGCCTTTTGAGCTGGCGCTGGAACAAGCGCAAGCGAACGAAGATCAGGCACGGCGCACTGTGGAACGGTTTGAAAAGCTGGCCGGGTCTTCGGTCGCGGAAACCAACCTTGAGGATGCGCGGACAACTATGACAATCGCCGATGTTGCTCTGCGTGACGCACAGCGGAACCTGGAACATGCCACGCTGGTTGCGCCCTTTGACGGTATTGTCGCCTCGCGTCTGGTGCCGAATTTCTCAACGGTAACCGCTGGCACGCCGATTGTGCGGCTGCACGATCTGTCCGAACTGCGGATCGAGATCGACGTACCCGAAACGCTATTTCAGCGCGCGGGCCAAGATCCCAACGTGGTGTTCACGGCCCAATTTCCGGCAAGCGATCGCAGCTTCCCGCTTGAGGTGCGTGAATACAATGCCGAGACGGCGGAGATCGGGCAGACCTACTCCATCACGCTTGGCATGCCCTTGCCCGAAGATCTGATCGTTCTTCCGGGGTCCTCCGTCGAAGTCACAGCGGTCTTGCAAACCGGCGGTCAAAGTCTTGAGGTGCCAACCTCAGCCGTCGTGATTGGGAATGACAATGAGACCTATGTCATGGTCTTTGGCCCGACCGGAGCCAGCAGGGGCACTGTGACCAGAACCCCAATCACAATAGAGCCGACCAATCGCGGCACTGCTCAAGTCGTTGAGGGTCTGAGCGACGGTCAAGAGATTGTCGTCAGCGGCGCGAGCGCGCTGGCCGATGGCACTGCCGTGCGCCGCTTTATTGGCTTCGGAGACTAACACCATGGATGTTGCGCGCGGATCCATCGACCGCCCGATCTACACTTGGATCATCATGTTGATCTGCCTGCTGGGTGGTATCTGGGGCTTTGCGAACCTCGGCCGACTGGAAGACCCTGCCTTTACTATCAAGACCGCTGTGGTTGTCACCCAGTATCCCGGCGCTTCTGCCGAAGAAGTGTCGCGTGAGGTAACTGAACCGCTGGAATCCGCGATTCAGAAGATGGGCGAGGTCAAGGACATTGAGTCCATGAACCAGCCTGGCCTGTCTTGGATCACTGTGAACATGCAGGATACCTATGACGGCTCCGAGTTACCCGAAATCTGGACCAAGCTGCGCAATCGCGTGGCCGAGGCGGCGTTGCCCAGCGGGGCGACGCCGCCCTTTGTGAACGATAGCTTTGGAGATGTGTACGGGCTCTACTATGCAGTCACAGCGCCGGGCTTCTCCGATGCAGAGGTGAATGATCTATCTTCCTTCCTCAGGCGGGAGTTGCTGCTGGTGGATGGCGTGTCAGATGTTGTGCTCTCAGGCGTGCCTAACGAAGTGATCTACATCGAGCCGCACCTTGCGCTTACTGCGACGCTGGGTATTCCGCCCGCCGCTGTTGCCGGCGCCGTGAACAGCGCCAACGAGATTGTTGACGGTGGCATGTTGTGGGGACCGGATGGGCGAACTCTGCTCCAACGGCCCGAAGGATCCGATAGCGTATCCGAAATCGCAGCCCTTTCTGTCGGCGCGGGTGGACAGGTCCTCAACCTTTTTGATTTTACCGATATCTTTCGTGGGCGCGAAGCCAACCCCAGTCTGATTACCCGTCATAACGGGCAGGAGGCCTTCACACTTGGCGTTGCGGGCCTTGCAACAGAGAATATCGTCGAAGTCGGGAAGCGGGTCGATGCCCAGCTGGACAAGTTGCGCGCGGAGTTGCCGCTCGGCATCTCGATCCAGTCGATCTATCGCCAACATGTTGTGGTCGAAGAGGCCTCGAACGCCTTTCTCGTCAACCTTGCCATGTCGGTTGGTATTGTGGTCGCGGTTCTGGCGGTTTTCATGGGGTGGCGCGCGGCCATCGTTGTGGGATCCACGCTGCTGCTGACCGTGGTGGGGACGCTGTTTTTCATGGCGCTTGGTGCGATTGAGATGGAGCGTATCTCGCTGGGTGCTTTGATCATCGCAATGGGGATGCTCGTCGACAACGCCATCGTGGTGGCGGAGGGCATGCAGATTTCAATGCGGCATGGCAAATCCTCGCGCGACGCCGCCACAGAGGCCGCAAGCAAGACGCAAATCCCGCTGCTGGGTGCGACCGTGATCGGCATCATGGCCTTTGCCGGAATTGGCCTGTCTCCAGATGCCACGGGGGAATTCTTGTTCTCGCTCTTTGCGGTGATCGCGATTTCGTTGCTGTTGTCCTGGGTGTTGGCCCTGACCGCGACCCCTCTTTTGGGGCATTACTTTTTCAAGAAAGGCGAAGAAGGGACGGCAGATGGGTATGATGGCGCGCTCTTCCGGGGCTATGCCGCCGTGCTGCGCGCCTCTTTGAAACTGCGTTGGCTGGTCATTCTTGCGCTGATCGGCGGCACCGTTGTTTGTTACGCGATGTTCGGCCAAATCAAGCAGCAGTTCTTTCCCGACAGCAATACGCCGCTCTATTTCGTGCATTACAAACTGCCGCAGGGCGCATCAATCCACCAGACCTCTGATGATCTCGCGGTTCTCGAAGACTGGTTGCGCGACCGCGACGCGGTTTCTGCCGTGACAGCCTTTGTCGGGCAAGGGGCGGCGCGGTTCATGCTGACCTACCAGGCTGAGGATCCGAACCCCAGCTACGGTCACCTGATCGTGCGCGTGGACTCGCTCGAAGTGATCGAGCAAGAGATGGACGCGTTGGAAGCCTTTGCAAATGCAAGTCTTCCGCAGGGTGAATTCCGGGTAAAACGGTTGGCCTTTGGCCCCGGCGGAGGTGCGCCAATCGAGGTGCGGTTTTCTGGCCGTGACCCTGATGTATTGCGCGCCTTGGCAGATCGGGCGATTGCCCGGATGCAGGCCGCTTCGGACAACATCATCAGCCCGCGGCAGGACTGGCGCGAACGTGAATTGGTGCTGCGCCCTGTTTACGCTGCGGAGCGCGCACAGAACGCGGGCGTGTCCCGGACTGACATCACAGAGACGCTACAATTCGCCACCGAAGGAAATAGCGCCGGGACCTTCCGCGAAGGAGATCGGCAAATCCCTATCGTGATCCGGGCACCGCAAGATGCGGCGATCGCGCTGACCGATCACATGATTTATTCAGAGAGCGGTGGCACCCTGGTGCCTATGGAACAAGTAATCGAAGGCTTCCGCTTCGTGCCGCAAGACACGCTGCTACAACGTCGAAATCGCGAAGAGGTGATCACCGTCGGGGCTGATATTCCGCGCGGCCTGACAGCGGCAGAGGTGCAAGCCGAGGTCCAAAAAACCATTGAAGAGATGGACATCCCCGAGGGCTATACCATGGAGTGGGGCGGAGAGCTTGAAAGCGCGTCCGAGGCCCAAGCCGCCCTTGGCGCGCAATTGCCATTCAGCGTCATTATCATGGTGTTGATTTCGGTGCTTTTGTTCAACGCGCTGCGCCAGCCAATCATCATCTGGCTTCTGGTGCCAATGGCGGTCAACGGCGTGAGCCTGGCTCTACTGGCGTCAGGTTTGCCGTTTACATTTACCGCGCTTCTGGGGCTATTGTCGCTGTCGGGGATGCTGATCAAGAACGGCATCGTGCTGGTTGAGGAGATCGATCTGATCCGAGCAGCCGATCCGGCTCTGTCTCTGGACGAGGCCATTGTCAGTGCCTCCACCTCGCGTCTGCGGCCGGTGTTTCTGGCCGCGGCGACGACAATTCTTGGGATGTTGCCACTGTTGTCGGATGCGTTTTTTCAGTCGATGGCGGCGACGATCATGGGCGGGCTTGCCTTTGCCTCGATCCTTACGCTGATCGCAGCACCCGTGCTGTACTACGTCTTTTTCAAGTGCGGCGCCGAGCGGGCCACTACGGTCATGAGCGCCGCATAACCGAGGCTGACCAAGCGGTCTGGGCTCTGTGTCACGAGAAAGGGACACAGGCTGGATGAGTTGCGAGGCGTGTCCGGAAGATTGGCAATGTTGTATAGTAATTACTTCGGTTCTCGCAGCGCCGGAGCTGGAAATATCCAGCTTCCGAAGGTCCAAACTTGGGGAGCAGCGCACGTAGATACGGACCTCTACATCAAAACGAGGGAAGTTCAGGGTAGCAGGTCACGCGATCTACGCATTGGTAACGATCGTTTCAGCAACAGGCACTAAGGCACCGGATTGCTGCACGACACGCCCAGCTAGCTCGCAACCCTGCTGAATGCTTGTGTGTAGACTGAGCCCCCTTAACAGGTGTCGCGTAGCCCTTAATTGGGTTCTGCCTCAATCTGTGTGGTGCAACTATCCTGAGCTTGGAGCTTTCAGGAGGGATAGTCGTGATTTCAAAAAAGCACTGGTCGCCCGGGAGCGACGTTTGGGTTCAAGGCGTTAAGCGGCGTGATTCCGGCGAGTGGCTTGTATCGGGCGTTTTGGCACCGAGAGGCATCTGCCCAGATTGTGGTTTGCATTCTCGGCGTCGTCACGGGTGGCGGCAAAGGCGACTGCAGGATTTACCCGCACATGGCGACAAGGTAACAGTCGCACTCTGGGTCTGCAGATGGCGATGTCCCGCTTCCACGTGCCCGCGACGGACGTTTTCAGACTACACCTCGTCAATTGCGCGCCCATTTGCACGTCGAACTTCGCGTGCTGATGACATTGTCGGTCACCTGGGGCATGCCACGGGTGGACGGCCTGCCGAGCGGCTCTTGCGCCGTTTAGGCGTCGGTGTCAGCGATGACACGGTTCTGCGGCACCTGTCGCGTAGCCCTTAATTGTGAGATGGGAAATCCAACGAAATCAACGGCTGAGTTTTGCCCTTAAATATGAGATTTTGCCTTTAATTCTGATATTTTTGCCCTTAAACCTGAGACAGGGTTCACAGACATTTGCGGCAAATATCGATGAATGATGATGGCGAAGACTCCGTTGCCGTTGGTGCTGAAGAGGCGCGCAGGGCCGCGGTGCTGCGCCCTCTTGTTCAGGCATATCTCAATGGGACTGGCAGCCTGGAACGTGGCATCAATGACGCCGTTTGGGAGCTTGGTGTCAGCAGGGCGACGGTCTGGCGCTGGATAAAGCGGCTGGTCGAAGGAGGTGGACGCACCAGTGCCCTGGCTCCGCGGAAACGGGGCCGTCCAGTCGGTACGGCCTTGATATCAAGCAAGGTCGAAGCGGTGATCGAAGAACATCTTCGCCGTTATTTCTTGCGCCGGGAACGTACGAGCCTGTCGCGCGTCGTGACAGAAATCCGCAGTGCGTGCTGGCAACAGGGCTTGCAGGCGCCGACACGGCGGACGGTTCAGCGTCGTCTGGATGCGATGGATGCCCGCGAAGTTGCAAAGGCACGAGAGGGGGCAAAGGCTGCCCGCCAGAAATTTGCGCCGGTCACAGGTGAGAACAAGGCCAGTCAGCCTCTGGAGATCGTGCAAATTGACCATACGCCCGCGGACATCATTCTTGTCGACAGTTTTGAGCGCCAACCAATTGGGCGGCCTTGGGTCACGCTGGCGATCGACATCGCAACGCGGTTGGTAACCGGATATTACACTTCTCTCGAGGCACCTTCGCGTCTTTCAGTGGCGCTTTGCCTGACACAGGCGGTGGCCCCCAAGGCGGAACTTCTGACGGAATTGGCGTGCGATATTCCTTGGCCCGCACAAGGCAAACCGCAGAGCATCCATGTTGACAATGGCCGCGATTTCCGGTCGCGGGCCTTTCGTTCGGCATGCGCGGAATGGGGGATCGATCTGGTCTATCGACCACCGGGAAGCCCTCACTTCGGAGGTCACATCGAACGGTTGATCGGCACCATGATGGGGGCCGTTCACCTGTTGCCGGGAACAACGCAATCCTCGATCGCGGCAAAGGGCGACTATGACGCCGAAAGCAAGGCCACGATGACGTTGAGCGAATTCGATCGCTGGTTTGCTCTGGAAATCTGCCGTTACAACAACAGCATTCATTCAAGTCTTGGCTGCACGCCCGTTGCCAAATGGGAGGCGCTCTCAGAGCAAATGACAGGCGACATCCCCTTCGAGATGGAAGCCTTTCAGGTGAGCTTCCTGCCGAGTGAACTGCGCAAGATCAGGCGTGACGGCATCCATCTGTTCCAGATAAGGTACTGGTCCGATGCCCTTGCAGGCCACATTGGGCGCGGGGATGGAAAGGTGGTCGTTCGCTACGATCCTCGCGATATCTCAATGATCTGGGTCGAACTGGACGATGGCCGGTATGTTGAGGCGCGGTACAGAAACCTGGAAATTCCGCCCGTCTCGCTCTGGGAATATCGCGAAGCGATGAGGAAGGCCCGTGCCCTTGGCAAGTCCGGGTCTAATGAGCTGGTGCTGGCTGAGCTGATCCGACAGCAACGCCAGATCGAAGCTGAAAGCCGGGGCCTGACGAAGGCCGAACGCAGAACCCGTGAAAGAAAAGGGACATTGAAGGGCACGAACTCGGCCGTCTCGACAACCGAAGGGCTGCGCCCGATCGATACGGGTGATACATCGCGCCCATTGTTCAAGGTGGAGAGATGGTGAATTGAGGGCAGGGACAACTGAAGAAGACGGCCGGATCGCCCTCATTCAATCGGATATCTGGATCGGCTTTCCTCGGGCGGAACAGGTGTTGGACCGTTTGCAGGGCATGATCGAAGCGCCACGACAAACCCGTATGCCTGGGCTTCTTGTGCATGGCGCCTCCGGGATCGGAAAGACGATGATTGCCCGAAACCTGTCGCGCAAGTACGCACCAGAATACGATCCGGCGTCGGGCATCACCCGCACACCGCTTCTGCTGTTGCAAGCGCCGCCCGCACCTGATGAACGGCGGTTTTACCTGCACATCCTGGCCGCCGTCGGCGCCCCGGCGACGGCTCTTAGCGCCCGCGCTCAAAATGTGGCTTCCCTCGAAGTCCGTGTCATCGCGCTCTTACGCGACCTTGGCCTGCGGATGATCATGATCGACGAGGTCCACAATCTCTTGGCCGGGACCCACCGCGAACAGCGCCGATTTCTCAATGTCCTGCGGTATCTCAGCAATGAACTCGAGGTGTCACTGGTCTGCCTTGGGGTCAGCGAGGCCGTCGATGCTATTCGCGGTGATATCCAGCTTGCCCGACGGCTGGACGAACATCATCTGCCAAACTGGCGCGACGATGCCGAGTTCTCGGACATGATCCAGACCCTTATTGCTGCCATGCCACTGGAAAAGAAGTCCAACCTGAAGGTCAAATCTCTCAAGCAGGTCTTGGCACTGACCGGTGGGGTGACCTCGCGCATCTTCGCTCTGGTCAAGGATCTTTCCATCGACGCCATTATCACAGGCGAGGAATGCATCACCGATGACGCAATCGCAAAATGGACGCCGGTTTGGTCGCGCCATGCGAACCCCCATCGGCGGCTCCAGAAGTCCCGGGTGTGAAGCCGCACCCGCTGCCCAAGACTGTCGCGCCGCTGCCAGACGAGTTGTTGTCAGGTTGGTTGTCTCGGCTGGCGGCGGCCAACTACTGTGATGATGCGGAACTACTGGCTCATCTCAGAATCGATACCGCGCATGGCACCGCCTTGGACTTCAACGTCGACGCGGCTGCGGCGGCGAAGATTGCCAACGCCGCACGGGTTAACCCAGATGTTGTTCGATCTTTGACCTTTCCGGCAATGACGCCACGAGAAGCCTCACTGACGGCTCAGATGCCATTCCAGCATTGCCTGCGATGCTCCAGAGAGGGTCTTTTGCTCAGGCATTGGAGGCGGGCCTGGGCATTTGACTGCCAAGTTTGCGGGACGAGACTTGTGCAGACCCTTGGCAAACTCCGTGAGGAACAAATATCTGGAAAACTGATATACCGAGCACGCCGCGGGGCAGAGATGCTTGAGTGCGCCGCGCGCTCGCGCGGCCCCAAGCAACTTCGGCGCGCAATGCGCGCAGTCACCTTTGCCATGTCACTCAAAACCTTCCGCGGGGATCCGTCGTTCGCTGTCCAGAACCCCAGATCGGAAGTTAGGCTGTTCTGCCTCGCCGCAATCGCCGCCGCTCGATCTCATCCCTTGGCTAAGGCAGCCATCGTCAGCAAAAGCATCGACGACTATGCAAGGGTTGCTCTCTTGCGCGCCTTCGAGAAGGAGCCTCGATTGCTTGCCGCGGTTGATCACATCGCGCAAAGGTGCGCGAGAAACAGGGGCCCCATGACAGCCGTATCTCACAATTAAGGGCAAAAATTGTCGCCAAACGCGTCGCGTCTCAGATTAAAGGGCAACGCGACAGTTCCATTGCCACATCCTCGAGCACCAGGCGGCCGGGATGATGGGCGTGATCCGCGTCGCATGAGCAGAGGAGCATGCAGATTGAAGTCGATTGAGATTGGATTTCGGCCAAACCGGCGCAAGGTACTCACCGCGGCACTCAGTATCGGCGTCGCTTCGATGTTGCCGAGGTTCGCACTCGCGGCGAGCGATGGTGATCCAGCGGCACTTGCCTTTGATGGTGATACCATCCTGCTGGCGAGAGGAGGGCTGTTCGTCAGTGATAATGGCGGCCGGACTTGGACCGCGGCAGAGACACCCGGAAAAGTGCTCTCGCTGGCGACCCATCGCGACCGGCCCGGACTTGTGGTTGCGGGGCTGGCCGAGGGCGGTGTCAGCATTTCCGAGGACGGGGGCGCTTCGTGGCGCGTCAGTGAAGCTGGGCTGCCTGACGGAGAGATCAATGCCGTTGCCATCGCCTCGCGGAACCCGGACATGATCTATGCCTCGCTTCGCGGCGACGGGTTGTGGAAGAGCGAAGCGGCCGGTGCAACCTGGTCGCTCGCCATGGACCGCCCCTGGCTCGACGACGCAGAGCGCGATCCTCTTGCTCTGGCTTCGATCGAGCTTGAGACCGGCATGGGCGGCATTTGGATCTATGCGGGCACCGAGGTTGGCCTAACACGGGTGCCCGATTGCTTTTGTCGCTGGCAGGACGTGCAGCCAGGCAACGCGATGGACGCATTGGTTGCGGGTGAAGCCCCACCGTCCGAAGCGCCATTGCCAGGCGGTGAACCGATCCTGTCGCTGGCCAGTTCCCCCTCGGCGCCGGAAGTGATGTATGCCGCGCTGCGTTCGGGCCTCTGGGCATCGCAGGACGGCGGAGTCATCTGGCAAAAGCGGGCCAGCATAGCTGCGACCGCCGTTGCGGTTCATCCCAGAGACGAGACCTACATCGCTGCACTGTTGGGCGGCATCTTGAAAATCAGCCGTGACGGCGGCGCAACCTGGATCGAAACAGGAGAACAATGATGGAGAAAATGATGCAGAGAAGAAACGCGCTTGGTCTGATTGGCAGCGGCATTGTCGGAATGGTGGGTCTGACCACATCGGCTTGGGCGCAAGCCACAGGCGATGTGGCGCCCGGTCTGGCGGGCAGCGAAAGGCAGATCACCATCTGGCGCGATCCGGGCTGCGGCTGTTGTGATGCCTATGGGGATTACCTCGAAGAACACGGCTTTACCGTTACGCGTGTGGATGACCGCGACTTCGACAAACGCTCGGTCGAAGTCGGTGTGCCCGCCCAGGGCATCGGCTGCCACTTGGCCGAGATCGACGGCTACTATGTCAGCGGTCTCGTCCCGGTCGACATCATTGATCGGCTGCTGGAAACCCGTCCAGCGATAACGGGTATCACCTTGCCGGGAATGCCCGCGAACGCGCCGGGCATGGCTGCGGTCAAGTCAGGCACGCTCAGGACCTACGCCTTTGGCCCAGAGGGAATTTCAATTTATGCCGATGAATAAAGGGCCGAAAGATCGATCGGCGAAGTGTACGGTCAGGCGGTCAGTGCACCTCGCTGCCCTAGGGTCCGCGCTCGCGACCACCGGCGTTGTGGTGCTGGCCCAATCGGAACCGGTGGACCCGCGTGTCGAGGGACTGACGTTTTTGGGAGAGCCCGTGCTTGCATCCGAGGTCACGGCAGGGCAACAGCTTTATGCGGACAACTGCGCCAGTTGCCATGGTGCCAACCTCGAGGGTCAGCCCGATTGGCGTCGTCGTCTTGACACGGGAAGAATGCCGGCCCCGCCGCATGATGACACAGGCCACACCTGGCACCATTCAGACCGCATGCTTTTTCAGATCACTAAAGGCGGGGTCGGGGCCGTCGTGCCGGGATACGAGAGCGACATGCCGGCCTTCGGAGAGGATCTGACAGACGCAGAGGTCGCGGCGATCCTCGTATACATCAAGAGCACCTGGCCTGAGCGACAACGTGAGTTCCAAGCCGAAGTTTCGGCCAATGACACGGGCGGGTGAAGATCGACAGGGTGTCAGGATAGTATCTTTCGACCAAAACCGATCCACCGGGGGACCCATTCGGAGTATCTGTCATATGCCGCGCCCAGACTGCTGCGCAGCAGGGCTTCTACGGACCTGACCTGGTTGTCCGTCGACCTGACCGCAAGGCAAGCGTGGGCTACTAGGGTCGCGTGCGAGCGTTCACGAAAATTTGCCCTTGAACCTCTAGCCACTAGAAGTTCTATCTAGTCACCGAGAATGTATATCGTTCTTGCCATTGATCGCCGGTGGGAACCGAAAGGGTACGACATGCTGACAAGACGACACTTTATTCAAACGACAACAGCGCTATTTTCTGTGACTGTTGCCAACCCTGTGTTTGCCGATAGCTGGCCCACCGAGGCGCAGAAGGCTGAATGGGACGCGCAAGTCAGCCCGCCCGGCTTCGATCCGGCCACGTCAAACCCTTGGGGACTACACCCACGTTTCTTGCCTCAGCGTGTGGACGCGAAGGACGGCCTCGTGCCGGGAGACATCCATGTCGATGCGGTCGCGCGGTATCTCTACCACATTGAGGAGGGTGGAACCGCGATGCGCTACGGCGTGGCGATCGCGCGGGGCAACCTCTACGAGCCAGGTGTTTATAACATCAAGCGCAAGGTCAGGTGGCCGCACTGGACGCCGACACAGAACATGATCGAGCGGGATCCCGAAAACGCAAGATGGGCCGACGGGATGGAACCCGGCCCTCAAAACGCCTTGGGATCGCGGGCGCTCTATCTCTATGTCGGAGATCGCGACACCTATCTTCGGATACACGGCACACCCTATCCGAGAAGCATCGGAGGGCGCGCGAGTTCGGGTTGCGTACGGATGGTTATGGCACACATCAACGAGCTTTATCCGAACGTCGAGATTGGATCGACAGCACATCTTTATTCGGCTGAGGACAGTGTTACCGCGA
This sequence comes from Tropicibacter naphthalenivorans, assembly GCF_900176475.1. GTDB lineage: Bacteria > Pseudomonadota > Alphaproteobacteria > Rhodobacterales > Rhodobacteraceae > Tropicibacter > Tropicibacter naphthalenivorans. Next base: position 40,288 of record NZ_FWXX01000010.1, on the reverse strand, counting down.
GAAGTTGAATGAGGTAATTAGCTTTGAGCGAAATGATGTGACGTGCGGGTCGTCGTCACGCTTCCCGCGCGACGCAGATCGGATTGCCGTTCGCCGTGCGCAGCGGCAGCAAGGCCGTTTCAACGGGGCCGCTGTGTTCGTACCAGTAGCACCCGTCTTCCGGCACCAAGCGCGCGGTTGCAACATCCTGATCCGGGGCAGCCATTGCAATCACAGCTTCGGGAACGTTGCCCGGCTGGTCTGCCGAGTCGCCCGATCCAGTCGGCTGGATTGCGCACCCGGCCGTAAGCGACAGCGCCACTGCAAACATTATTTTTTGCTTCAGCATCAAAACCCGCATCAAGCTTCCTTTCGTGTCTGTTTTTCTTTGCATCGGCTTTTCATGCCTCAAGGCGTGATGGAGCCGGTCGCCGCATCCTCTAGCAATAAAACAAACTGAAATACCACCGTATTTTGCTCTTGAAGCTCTAGCCACTGTAGGGGCTATGTCATGGTAAAGCACCCGAATCCAGAGGTCCATTCATGCCGTCCGACACCCATCGTCACGACCACGATCACGCCGAAGATGCCCAGACAACCGGCGGCAGCTGCTGCGGGGGCGCCGGAACGTGCGGCGACATCGTTCCGACGACGCCCGCGCCAACGGGCGGGCGCAGTTTTCAGGTGTCCGGCCTTGATTGCGCCGAGGAGGTCGCGATCCTGAACAAGGTGGTTGGCCCGAAGATCGGCGGGGCCGAGCATCTCGCGTTCGACGTGATCAATGGACGGATGACTATTCTCGACAGCGCCAAGAGTGTATCGGACGGCGAAATTGCAGAACTGGTCGCAAGCACCGGCATGACCGCCAAGCCCTGGGATGCCGAAAACGCGTCGGTCGACCAGGCGGCCCATCTTGCACGCCAGCGGCTGTATACGGCGCTCAGTGGCGGCTTCTGGGCCGCGGGATTTCTGTGGCACATCATCGAGACCGGCATGGGGGGGGCACTCGGCCTCTTCGCAGGGCACGGCGAAGCGCCGATGCCACGGGTCGAGGCAGGGCTATTCGCGGTTGCGATCCTGTTCGGTGTCTGGCTCGTGGCACCCAAGGCATGGTCGTCCGCACGGAGACTGTCGCCCGACATGAACCTGCTGATGGTGGTCGCGGTGGCCGGTGCCATAGGGCTTGGCGAATTCTTCGAGGCGGCGACGGTTGCGTTCTTTTTCTCGCTCTCGCTCTACCTCGAAAGCTGGAGCGTCGGGCGTGCGAGGAATGCGGTCTCGGCGCTCTTGGACCTTGCACCACCGACGGCGCGCGTGATCCGCGAAGACGGAAGCGAGGCCGACGTTCCGGCGGCCCAAGTCGCCGTAGGCTCAAGCTTCATAGTACGCGGTGGCGACCGTATCCCGCTCGATGGTGAGGTGACGGACGGCGCCGGCGCGGTCGATCAGGCGCCAATCACCGGAGAGAGTGCGCTGGTCCCAAAGGAACGAGGCGACGAAGTCTATGCCGGTACGATCAACGGCGAAGGCACACTGACGGTGCGCGCCACGAAGGCCGCCTCGGACACCGTGTTGGCCAAGATCATCCGCATGGTCGGTGACGCCCATGCCCGCCGCGCGCCCGTGGAGCAGTGGGTGGCGAAATTCGCCCGCATCTACACGCCTATCGTCATGGCTCTCGCCATTGCAATTGCCCTGCTGCCGCCGCTCATTTTCGGGGGGGCCTGGGATTATTGGTTCTACAATGCACTCGTTCTGCTGGTGATCGCCTGCCCGTGTGCTCTGGTCATCTCGACACCGGTCTCCATCGTCGCGGCGCTCACCGCTTCGGCGCGGGCGGGCGTACTCATCAAGGGTGGTGCCTATGTCGAGGCACCGGGTCGGACCACCGCGCTGGCCATGGACAAGACCGGCACAATCACAATGGGCGAGCCCGAAGTGGCGGCTGTGCATCCGCTGGGCGGGGCTTCGGCGCAAGATCTGATGACCCTCGCCGTTGGGCTGGAGGCACGTTCCTCGCATCCCTTGGCGCGCGCCATTCTCGCGCGGGCAGAAGCCGACGGCATCAAGGTATCCGCCGCGGAAGATACCCGAACCGTTCCGGGCAGGGGACTTGAAGGACGCACAGACGGCCGGTCGATCTGGCTGGGGTCGGACCGGTTTGCCGAGGAGAAGGGTTTCGGCGACGCCATTCCGAAGGATTTGCGCGACCGCATCGAAGGGGCTGGCAGCACCCTTGTTGCCGTGGGCGACGACACCGGTGTCACCGGCATCCTGGAATTGCGCGACCGTATCCGCCCGGATGCCAAAGGCATCGTGGCGCAGCTTCACGCGCAGGGTGTGAAGACCATCGTCATGCTGACCGGTGATAACGAGCGGACAGCGCGCGCTGTTGCAGCCGAGGTCGGCATCGACGAGGTCCGTGCCGAGCTTCTGCCCGAAGACAAGGTGACTGCCATCGAAGAACTGGTCGAAACGCATGACATGGTGGCCATGATCGGCGACGGGGTCAACGACGCCCCGGCCATGGCGCGCGCGCATTACGCCATCGCAATGGGTGCCGTTGGTTCGGACGCGGCAATCGAGACGGCGGATATAGCCCTGATGACCGACGATCTCGGCAAGGTGCCTTGGCTGATCGGTCATTCGCGCCGGACAATGTCGATTATCCATCAGAACATCGGTATTTCCTTGGCGACCAAGGGCGTTTTCGTCGTCGCTACCGCTTTCGGAGTGGCATCGATGTGGGGCGCTATTGCAGCCGATGTAGGAGTGTCATTGCTGGTGGTGGCCAACGCCCTGCGCCTGCTGAACAGCCAAGAGGCCAAGGCGCCGCCGTCCGGCGGTGAGCAGGTTGGCGAAGGCTTGGCCAAAGGGGCGCTGGCACATGGTCATTGAACTGGGAGAACCCGGAAAGGAGCCGAGACGAGACATGAGCGTGAAGGGCAGGATGATGTGTCCGGTTTGCGAGGTGCCCTTGAGCATGACCGACCGCCAGGGGATCGAGATCGACTTCTGTCCCGATTGCCGGGGTGTCTGGCTAGACCGGGGCGAACTGGACAAGATCATCGAGCGTTCGGCACCCGATGTGGCGCCTCAGCGGGTGCCTGAGCCGCGCGGCTACGACGATGATCGCGGCTACCGGCGCGGAAAGCACGGCGGCGGCGACGGCAAGCACGGCTATCGCCGCAAATCCTGGCTTCACGAGTTGTTCGATTAAGGCTTGCCGTGGCCTCCCTGCCGGTCGCCCTCAAGGCGCTGCGGTAGGCCCGCAAGGCATTCAGCGGTGAGCAGGTTGGTCCAGAGATGGCAAAGGCCGCGCTTGCCCACGGACATTGATCACGCAGCATTTGCAAGGTAACGTATTGTCCATATCAGACCTCACGAAAGAGGCATCGAGCAGTGAAAACCATCCGATTTCCCCGCCGCGCCGTCCTGTTGGGCGGGTTGGCAGCGTTTTTGTCTGGCTGTGCCAGCAAGTTCCGCAGCTATGGCGGACCCGAGGTGACCCGTGTTCGGCTTTACAAGGGGCAGCGTTTGCTTGTTCTGGACGGAGCCGATCGCGTATTGCAAACCTATCCGGTCGGGCTGGGTTTCGCTCCTGAGGGTCACAAGCAATTCGAGGGAGACGGCCGGACCCCTGAGGGCGCTTACGTAGTCGATAAGCGCAACCCCGAAAGTACGTATCATCTTTCGGTTGGCATCTCCTATCCGAATGAGGCCGACATCGCCTTTGCTGAAGCGCAGGGCCTTTCCCCCGGCGGCGACATCTTCATCCATGGTGGTCCACGCCCAGGCATCGACCCAACGGACGTCCGCGACTGGACAGCTGGCTGCATCGCGGTCACAGATCGGCAGATCGAGGACATCTATGCAATGGTGAAAGACGGAACACCGATCGACATCTACGCCTGATGGGAGGAGATGATCTTCCGTCAAATCAGGCAAATCGTCGGCACAGGGCCACGTTGATCGCTTCGATGGCGATCACGGCCAAAGTGACGCTCGCCGCCGTGGGCCAGCGCAAGCACCCGGTACGCTTAAGGACACTACAATATGTGTCCAGCCGTGGCAGTGGCGAAACAGGCGGGCCCTAGCGGGGAAGAATACGTCTGGTATCATGTCGAATTCAATCTATCCGAGGGCATAGACGATGGTCACGACGGTAATCATGACAACCATGAACATGGCGAATGCGCCAAGGGCGAGGGTACGGCCCATGTCCCGGTTCGGCTTCTCTACTTTCAGACGCAGTTCCTCCGCGGTTTCCGGAAACTCGAGCGCCGCCGCATTCGATTGGCGCATCAGGTCGTAGCGGGACGTCCAGCGCCGTTCCTCCGCCGCGTTCCAGCCGTTCAGCACCAGGATGATTGCCACGATGAGAACCATCGACGACGGGACCCAGATGACGTAGCCGCCGATTGTCTCGTCAGCCAGGGCGCGAAGTCGACCACCGCTCGCTGCGATGATTTCTGATCCATAGAGGGGCACCTCCTTGAGCGTTGTCAGGGAGCCCAGAAAGATGTTGGAAACGATCACCACGAACCCTGACATCAGTCGAGCACCGCGCCGCGCTCCTTCAGGCGGATCACGCGGATCGAACAGCATAGCAAAGTACCAAAGCCCCGCCAGCACCATAGACAGATGTGCCAGCGCTTCCATCGCCGCAATACGTTGTGTAAGGGCGTAGATCATCGGGATCTGCCAGACGAAAAGCGCGCCAATCAACAGGGAGGTGGCAGATGCAGGAAGCGCCAAGAATCGCGGGATGCGCGCACGCCCAATCGCGGCAAGGCGTCGGCGCCATTCCCTTTTCAATCCGGCTTGAAGGCCAAGCCAGGGCTGAGAAACCGCGATAAGAAGCGGTCCTACCAGTCGCAGAAGAAGATGCTCGACCTGATGTACAGAAAACAGACTGTGCCCCAACGGCGGGAGCGGCCCATTCGTCGCGACGAGGACGACCGCGAGGCCGACAAAGAAGACGGTTCGACGCCAGCCAGAAACCCTTCCGAGACAGCGAACGTGTATTTTGAGCCCACGCAAAAACAGCCATGCTGTAAGGCCGACAACAATGAGCGACACCGGTGACAGCTCATCGCCGAAAGGGTCGTAAAGAAAGAAGAGGTTCGTGATCATTCGCTCTGGCCCTCGCTCATCCGAGGACTGTCCGAGGTAGCCGGTGTGAGTCGCGAGATCCCGGAAGCGCCGCCACGGGCCAGTGACAGATCGGTCGACATGGCCAGGTATTCGCCTCGTATCCAGGAGGGAAAGAGATTGTCGTAGAATCGAGATAGCGGATGTCCCGACTGTCCGGTGGGCGAGATGTAGTATGATCCCGCTGCTTCCGATATCGACATGACCGCCTGAAAATTGCTTCCGGCACTCACAAGGAATGGACGGTCTTCTTCGACACCAAATGATGTCAAGAATAGCGTATACGGATCGCCTGAAATCGGCGCTTGAAGGGACAGCAGGTCGGTCAGCAACCCACGTGAACTGATTGGCGACCACTGCATGTCCAATCTATGCTCCTCCCCCCAGGTCCACGTCGAGGGATCGCGCCCATATCGATCGACCAGCCAGCCAAGGGCATCATCCAGGGCCACGCGAACCTGCTCCTCACATGTCTCGCGAGGTGAGGATAGGCGGATGTCGCACCAGATCGCGCTACCGCGACGATCGCTGAGTACCGCATAAAGAAAGTTTGGGTTCGGACGGGTCCAGAGTTGCTCCGCTGTCGGAAACTCGTCCTTCAAAATGCGCTGCTGCAAAGCCCGGACCCAGGTCCAGAACAGCAGAGGTTCCGGTGAATAGCGATCCATTTCGCCATTCCACGAGGCAAGCCTGTCCAGAAGCTCACGACGAAGGCTGTCCGCATCGGTGCCTTCGATGCTGTCTCTGGACTGCACGAACCAAAGCTCTTTCGCCATCAGGGGCAGGAGGGTTCGCGCCACGGAACTTACGGTGTCCCTTTGAACACCGATGGCGCCTTCCGTCGAGAAGATCGATTGCCGCGCTTCAAGCTCCGCCAGTCGAATGTCGCGAAAAGACGACGCCCGTACGGCCTCCGCTCTTGGCCATCGGGCAACGGTCTCTCGGTCAATGGTCAATACCTTCATGCCCTTCGGCAACATGTCTGCGGCAACTCCGATGGCATCGGTCGCATCGGCCGAACGCGCGAACAGCTCCAGCATCGTCAGGAAACCTGCCGCCCGCACGTGTGACGGCCCCCTTGGTGCCTCCTCGTCTGGCACGGGAAATGACCGGAAGGCCCAGGCGACGCGCGCATTGCGACCTACAATAACGAAAGGTACGCCCGGTATTGTGGCCCCTATGGCCGGCCCTGTCGAAAATTGAAGATCTGCGAGATACCATTCCGAGGGAAGCGACAGGGAACCGCTGATATCGGCGGCTAGAATTGGCGTTCCGGTCGCTGTTCGGTCGCCGTCGATCGCCCATGCATCAAGGCGCTGCTCCGGATCAGTCGCAAACAGTTCGGGCACTCTCAGGCGATCCGCCGGTATAATGGCACCTGATATACTCGGCATTCCTTCCCGTGCGCTTCCCGGTCGCAGGCCATTCAGGAAAGACCGGGCAATCCTCAGGCTATCGCCGGGTGTCCAGGCCGCGATCGACCGTTCGTCTGCGATCAGCAGCTCCGGAGAGCCTCGGCCACGCCCGCCTTCCGACACTAGCTCCAGCCACGCATTAACGCCGGCGGCATAGGATGCGAGCGCGTCTGAGACCGCTGGCTCAAGGTCCAAGATCTCATCCGATGGCCACGAAGCTTCCGCTTTTCGCCTTGCCCTTAACAGTTGACCGAGCCTGTCTTGGGCGTGAACGAAACCGATCGCGAAGTAAACATCCGCAGCGGAAGCTGCGGAGATGTGCGGGACTGCCGAAGAATCTCGCAGAATGTCGACCGGTCCGCCTAAGCCTGCGACCGTGAAGTCCTCGTCGTAATCGGGAACGGATGCGCTCAGCAGAAAATAGACCAACCCGGAACCAACCGATACCGTGATGCAGATTGCCAGAAACCCGTACAGCAATATGTTGAAAAGCCGTCTCATGTCGGTGCTGTTTCGAAACCCTTCTTAAAAAGGATGCGCAAGAGGACCACCGATATGAAATAGGTGAGAAGACCGAAGGCGATCGCCGAACTCGCCGCATACTGGAGGATATCCAGCCGGTTTCCTTTTCGGCGTCGCGCCAGATATCCACCCCAGATCGCACCCGCGACAATGCCCGCGATTACCAGCATGACTTTTTCTCCGTTCTTGTTCTCTTGTTGCACCGGTGTGTGCCGACCAGACCTGCAGCCAGTCCCACGGCCCAAGTAGTGAAGATGAGAGCCAGCAGCGCCCAGTCGCCGAAGCGCGCATAGAGCGTTGACGGATGAGCAGAGGGCAGAGCCGCATCTATGACACCGGTTTCTCCGTTGCCGAGCCGCGCGACGAGGTCACCGTTTGCGTCGATGATCGCGGAGATCCCTGTGTTTGCGGCCCGGACGATGGGAAGCCCTTCCTCGACAGCGCGCATGCGTGCGGAGGCGAGATGCTGCTCCGGTCCAATGCTGGTTCCGAACCAAGCATCGTTGGTCGCATTGAAAATCCAGTCCGGCCGGAACAGGTCGTCGACCACATGCCCTGGGAAGATGATCTCATAGCAGATCGCCACGGCGACCAGCGGCACACCCGGAAGCGCAAGCGTTCGCGGGCCCGGTCCGGGCGTAAAATCGCCCAGACCCGCCGTGAGCCGCTCGATGGGCAACCAGCCGCGGAATGGCACATATTCGCCGAAGGGTACGAGATGGTGTTTCGCGTATCCGGTCAGGATTTTGCCGGTATCGCCAAAAGCCTGGACCGTGTTGAAATATCGCATGCCATCATCGCTCGGTACACGGTCCGGCACTCCGGTGAGCAGCACGCTGCCGTCCGGTAACGCAGCGGCAATGCGGGCCCGCGCCTCCGTATCCTCATCGAGGAAACCCGGAAAGGCGGTTTCCGGCCAGAGAAGCACGTCGAAATCGCCGGGCCGGGTTGAAAGCTCAAGATAGCGCGCGAAGGTCGCCTCGCGGTTCTCGGGAGCCCATTTCTCCTCTTGTGGAATGTTGCCCTGGACGATGCGCAGGTCGACACCGGGTGGCTGTTGTGCATCCGACTGGAGGCGCAGCGTGCCGACAGCCCACATCGTCGCGATTCCGGCCAGCGCCATGAGCGAGATGGTCAATCGTTGCCGCCCGGACGCCATAGCAGCCGCGCCAGGGAGTACCGCGACGAACACGGTGAGAAAGCTTAGCCCATAGCTTCCGACCCAGGCGGCGGTCTGGCGAAGGGCGGCGTAGTCTACAAGTGCGTAACCGGCCAGGTTCCAGGGAAACCCTGTCAGAACGTGACCACGCAACCACTCGGCCACGGTCCAGGAGGTCGCGAACAGGAGGCAGGCCAAGAGACTGCCCATGGCTCCGCGCCGCGCGATTTCGGCAAAAAGCGCAGCGGCAATGGCTGGGAAAATCGCGAGACCTGCGGACAATCCCGCGACCGCCGGAATCGCCATCGTCCCAAACCGCTCGGCCTCGACGTAGAAACTTTCCGCGATCCACCAAATCCCGAAACCGAACTGGCCGAGACCAAACGCCCAGCCGACGAGGAAAGCGCGCCCGAAGGAGAGATCGCGAAGCCCGACAAACAACGCGGAATAGGCAACGGGAACGAGCAGGAGAATCGAAAGAGGCGGGAAAGTCAGAACGGTCATCGCCCCGGCGGCGAAACCAAGCGTCATCCGCGAAAGAAAACGGTGGCGCAGAGCGATGCGGTTCAGAATTTCCGGCTTCACGACTTGATCGAACGCCGCGCGCTGATCCATGGCGCGGCGAGCAAGAGCCCCACGCCACTGACGACAAATACATCGGCCAAGTTGAAGGCAGGCCAATGTGTTGTGCCAATGTAGAAATCGAGAAAGTCTGTTACAGCCCGATACCGCACACGATCGATGACATTGCCCAGGGCTCCGCCAATGATCGCACCGTAGGCAAGCGTTTCCACCGCATTGTCGGCGCGAAACAGCATAACCCCCAGCCAAACACAGATGGCAAGAGCGAGAGCGATGAGGCTCCACCACGGCGCGCCGCCCAACATCCCGAAAGTCACGCCGTCATTACGATAAAAGACGAGGATGAATCCCGGAAACACGGGAATTCCGGCGCTTAAAGTGACGGCATTCGCAACGACAATGGCTTTGGTGATCTGATCGATCGCGAACGCAGCAAGTGCTGCGAAGACGCCGATCATCGGAGATACCTTGTTTAGTGACATTGCCTCATCCCAACCAGACATCAAGGAACAGCATCAGAACGAGCCCGACTGCGAGACCGAGCGTCGCCCTGTTCTGATGGCCGCTGCGATGGGTTTCGGGGATGATTTCGTGGCTAATGACGTAGAGCATTGCGCCCGCGGCAAAGGCCAGACCCCATGGAAGCAGCGGTTCCGACAGTGTGATGATGCCGGCCCCGAGCAAACCGCCAATCGGCTCGACCATGCCCGTCAGCGCCGCGATGCCCCAGGCGCGCAGCTTCGGATATCCCTCGCCCAGCAGAGATACAGCGACGGCCAATCCTTCGGGCGCATTCTGAAGCCCGATGCCGATGGCGAGCGGCAGACCGCCCTCCATACCTCCGGATCCGAAGCCGACCCCCACGGCAAGGCCTTCAGGGAAGTTGTGGATCGTGATCGCAATGATGAACAACCAGACCCGCCGCAAAGACGCCGCTTCGGGCCCTTCGCGTCCCGTCTTGAAGTGCTCGTGCGGCAGCTTTTCGTTCATCAGGGCGACAGCCCCCATGCCCAGAAGAATCGAAACGCATACGATGGCCGCAGGCATCGCGCCGTTTTCGAACATCGGCTCCGCCGCATCCAATGCCGGGATGATCAGCGAAAAGAAAGAAGCGGCGAGCATCACACCGGCAGCGAAGCCGAGCGACAGATCGCGTGTGGCCCGAGACGGGATGCGCCCGAACAGCACGGGAACTGCTCCGACTGCTGTGAGCGATCCGGCGGCAAGACTTCCGAGAAAGCCGAGCATTATCGGAGACAAATTTTCCATGGGCGGGCCAGATTATCCTTCGGCGTAGCTCGAAAAGACTTCCGTCGACCCGTCCTTGCGGATGAGGAAGACATCATAGGCCTCGCGGTCGTCTTCTGGCCCCATGCCGGGCGAGCCATAGGGCATCCCCGGAACAGCGAGGCCGACGGCGTCCGGGCGCTCCTCGAGAAGGCGGCGGATGTCAGCGGCCGGTACATGGCCCTCGATCACGTAGCCGTCAATGAGCGCGGTGTGGCAGGAGACCATGCGCTGCGGCACGCCGTTGTCTAGCTTGAAGCGCACGAGAAGCCCGCCGAACATGTCCTGGCCGGTCGGCACAAACCCGTTCTCTTCGAGATGTTTCATCCACGAGAGGCAGCAGCCGCATCCGTTGGTCTTGCGGACGTCGATCGCCGTTGCCTCTGCGAGGGCCTGGGCCGCTGGGAACAGGGCGAGCGTGATGGCAAGAACTTGTGTCATGCGTTTCATGGGTCAGAGCCTTTCGGTTGTCGTTTTGGCAATCTCGCTGCCGAGGTTTTCATTCAGAAGCGCCCGCGCCTCGGCCAGACGCGAGAGCGCGGCGGTATCATCCGCATCGCTCTCGGCCGCTTCGGCGAGCCGGTCGTCAGAGAGGGGGTCAGTCGGGCGCCCATCCACGAGCACCTCATAGTGCAGGTTCGGACCTGTCGCCGTGCCAGTCGCGCCGACGCGGCCGATCACGTCTCCCGCCGCAACGCGTTGGCCTTGTGCCAAGTCTTCCGGCACGGCGCTCAGATGCGCGTAGCGCGTCATGGTGTCGGAGCCGTGCAAGATTTCGACCACGCGACCATATCCGCCGCGCCAGCCGATGAAATTGACCCGCCCCGGTGCCGTCGCTTGAACCGGTGTCCCACGTGCCGCTGCAAAATCGACGCCGGTGTGCATCCGGACGTTGCCAAAGACCGGATGCGTGCGGCGCCCGAACACCGAGCTGAGGCGCGCACCCTCGACCGGCTGTGCGAAGACGCGCAGCACCTCGCCATCGACGTAGATCGTCGCCTGACCGCTGCCGTCGTCAGGCCATACGATCTCGTAGAGCGAACCGCCGATGTCCAGTGCGGCGAAGGCGAGTTCGGGCTGTCCGATCCTGTCCTCGCCGACCCGCGCCTCACGCCAGAGAAGCCTTAGTGTTTCGCCGCCGGCCATCTCGCGGCGGAAATCCACGGTCCCTCCCAGCATCTGCGCAAGGTCCACGGAAAAACGGGCGGGTATGCCGGCTTCGTCGAGTGCCGCGAAGATCGAGCTGTCGATCACGGCTTCGCCGGCAAGGGTTACGATCTCCGGATCCGGAGCCACGACCTGTGTGGACAACTGCTCGCCGAAAACCACCTCGATCCGAACCCCGTCCTCGACGGCGAGTGAGACGGTGCGGGGGCTGCCGTCCATGGTCGAAGCGACAGTGACCGAGTGCCCCGGCCGCAGCCGTCGCAGATCGTATTCCGCACCAAGCGCGAGGGCAACTTCGGCTCTATCAGGTGCCGCAAGACCGGCCTCTGACAGCAAGAAATCGAGCGTTTCGCCCGGAGCAATGTCGCGCGACCACGTCGACAGGGGTGGCTCGATCGCTTGCACCGGCCTGTCGGCAAACGCGGCCTGCAGAAGGGGCAGCGGGCTGAGGTCGGGTGCATCGTCTGCCCATGCCGCCGCGGGCAGCGTCACGGGGATGTCAACGTTCTGGGGGGCTTCAGGACCTTGGGGCATCCAGCTACCTGCCTGGGCAAGTTCCGGCGGCACGGGTTCTTTCGACATGGAATCAGAGATGGCGATAGCCGCTCCCGAAACCGTCCCCGCAATTGCGACACAAGCCGCCAAAGTTCTGAGCCTCATGTCGCCCCCTCCATTTCTTCTTCCAGCGCGCGGCGGATCTTCGGCACCGCGAATTCTTTGGGCTCGTGATAGTCGATCATGGTGACGAATCGCCCAGAGGCTGCGAACAGGAAGACGCTCGCGGTGTGGTTCATCGTGTAATCGCCGCTCTCCGCCGGTACTCGCTCGTAGGTGGCGCGGAAGCCGTCCGCGACGCGCGCTATCTGCTCTTCCGGTCCCGTCCAGCCGCGGATCGCCGGATGGAAGTAGCCGACATATTCGGCCATCGTTTCGACAGTGTCGCGCTCGGGATCGACCGTGATGAAAACCACGTTCATCTCGTCGGCCTCGTCTCCCAGATCGTCGAGCCATCCCGAAATGTCAGAAAGCGTGGTCGGGCAGACATCGGGACAGTAGGTGAAGCCGAAGAACGCCATCGTCGGGCGACCGATCAGGGTTTCCGGCCCGACCGCGTTGCCCTCATGATCCGTCAGACGGAAGTCCATCTCGGTAAGGGTCACAGGCCGCTGCCCGACAGGTGCGGGTGCACCGGGTCCGTCGACCCGCCACCAACCGACGAAGAGCATCAGGGCGACCACCCCGACACCAGCCGCGCCGTACCCCAGGATCGCCCGTCGCTGCATCAGTCCTCTGGCCCCCGCGCGGCGATGCCGAGGATCGGAACCTCGACCGTCACTTCGCCTCCGTCGTCGAAAAGCAGTGTCAGCGGAAAAGTGTCCCCTTCCGTCATTGGTTCTTGCAGCCGCATCAGCATTGCGTGCAGGCCCCCCGGTTCGAGCGCGATGCTCTCGCCCGGGGCGATCACGATCTCCCCCGCCGGGCTCATGGAGCTCACACCTTCGGCATTGGTCTTCGTCTCGTGAATTTCGGGCATCATCGCGAGCGGTGTTGCAAGGCCGATCAGCGTCACCGGCTCGTCGCCGGTGTTGCTTATCGTCATGTATGCGGCCCCGGGGCGGTTCATCCCGATAGAGGCGCGGGACCACGCGTTCTCGACGACAACATCCTCGGGTCCGGCCAGCGCGGGCACTGAGAGCCCTCCTAGGGTCAAAAGCGCAGTCAATGTGCCGGTCAAAATATGCTTTTTCATCGTTTTGATCCTGTCTTTTCCATTCAGCTTTGCGCGGAAGCGACTTCGGCAGCCACCAGACGACGCAATTCTGCCTCCCCGAACGGATCGAGCGGCTTGCCGTTCACGAAGAATGTGGGCGTCTGGCGAACTCCCACGGTCTCGACGTCAGCACGATCCTGGTTCAGGATCGCCACGACATCGGGTGCCAGCACTTGCGTGCGCGCGGCCTCGGCATCGAGTCCGACCGTGGCGGCGATCTGAAGGATCAGGCCGGGCTCCGGGGCACCGTGCGACGCCCATCTCGGCTGTTCCCGCAGAACGGCCTCAAGCACCGGCTCGTAAACGTCCTGCATGCGCGCCGCCTCGAGCACACGGATGGCTTCCTCGGATGCCGCGCCGTGGAAGGGCGTGTAGCGGATCACGACGCGGACAGCATCCCCATGTTCGGCCATGATGTCCTTCACGATGGGATGAAAGGCGCGACAGGCCTCGCAGGCCGGATCGAAGAATTCGACGATCGTGACGGGCGCATCCGCAGGCCCGAGGATGGGCGAGTAGGGGCGGATCATCGCCTCCGCAAGTTCCGGAGCAACGGGCTCCGCTTCGGCCACTGGGCCGGGGCGGATTGCAAACCAGGTGGCTCCGCCGAAACCGGCGGCGCCGAGGGCAAGAACGGACAGGATCAGGCCGCGTCGATTCATGTTCGTGTGTCCTTCAATGAAAGGGCCGACAGCGCCCCGATCAGCGCGAAGGCGGCGAGCGCCATCAGCGGGATAGGGATGCCGACGACCAGTTGGTTGTCATCGGTGCAAGAGGGGCCGGTGGCCGTGCAGGGCTGGACGCGTTCGGGAACAAGACCGACGTACAGCCCCATGTGCCAGAGGGCGATTGCGCCGCCGCCAAGCGCCAATGCGATGCCGTAGCGCCCCACGCGGCCGTCCCGCCACCAAAGACCGAGCCCGAGGACAATGGCCAAGGGGAACATGAAGGCGCGCTGGAACCAGCACAGCACACAGGGCGTCTGCCCCAGCACCTCGCCGATGAAAAGCACGGCAAGCGAGGCGACGAGCGCGATGATCCACGCCAGCCCGAGGGCTGTTTCTCCGGACATACGGTTCATGTCGGTCAGATCCTCTCTTCCAGATCGGCGAGGATCTCTTCGGCGGAGGTGCCGTAGGGCCACGAGTCGGCGAAGCCCGCGTCGGGATCGAAGAGGAACAGATGCGACGTGTGGCCCATCGTGTAACCATCCGGCGCCGCAGCCTCTTCGACGCGTTCGAAGAAGATCGGAAAGGTCTCGGATGTGGCGGCGATCTGTTCCGGCGTGCCGGTCAGCCCGATGATGCCCGCATCGAACAGCGGGACGTATTCGGCGAGTGCTGCGGGCGTGTCTCGTTCAGGGTCGATTGTTATGAAAATCGGCTGGACCTTGGCGGCATCGTCGCCCAGACCGTCCATCACCGCCGCGACCTCGGATAGGGTCGTCGGGCAGACGTCGGGGCAGTTGGTAAAGCCGAAAAAAACCAGCATCCAGCGCCCCGCAAAGTCCTCCTCGGTTTGAACCATACCCTGGTGGTCCGTCAGTTCGAACTCAGCGAAAAAAGGCGGTTCGGCGTCGGTTCGGGCGCTATCGGCACGATAATCGGACCATAGCAAAAGCCATATGAAGGCAAGCGCTGCCACGCCTGCCAAAACCCAAAGAAACTTCTGTGCCGATGTAAGGGACAATCCTGTTCGCCTGATTTTGATTCTTATTGCCTGTGCGGATACATCCTCTAGCTGCTAGAGGTTCAAGCACGAAATCATGGTATAGCTTGAACTCACGCGTCTGTGAATCCGACACTTGTTTATTCCGACGGCAAAACCTACACAAACTGTATCTTTTTCATGGAGGCGAAAATGCTCACGATCGGTACTCTGTCAAAGAAGACTGGCACAAAAGTGCAGACCATCCGGTACTACGAACAGATCGGACTCATGCCCGAACCTGGCAGGACCGAAGGCGGACAGAGGCGCTACGACAATGCACAGCTTGATCGACTGTCCTTCATCCGCCACTCGCGGCAACTCGGTTTCTCGCTCGATGCGATCCGCGAGCTGCTCGACCTCAGCGACCATCCCAACCGGCCCTGTGATGAGGCTGATGCCATCGCGCGTCGCCAGCTCAAACAGGTGGAGCAGCGCATGGCCCGCCTGAAGGCGCTGCGCACGGAACTGAAACGCATGGTTCACGAATGCAGCGGCGGGCGGACGGGAGATTGCAAGGTGCTTGAGGTGTTGCGGGACCATTCGGAATGCTTGACCGAGCACGAGGAAATCGGGGCCTGAAGGAAGTCAGCCAACATTCCGGTTGGAACGCAGATTAGCCGCAGAAGTTAATGTGTCGTACAACACAAGCTGGAGCCACAAAATGGTCGCTAGACAAGATTCAATGGAGAGACGGACGCTTTGGATCGTTCTGGCGCTCAATATCGGTTTGGCCGTGGCCTTTTTCGCAACAGGCGCCTTCGGCGACTCAAGTGCCCTGATCGCCAACGGGCTCGATAACCTCTCCGACAGCTTCGTCTACGCGATCAGCCTTTTCGCTTTGTCCCGATCCGCCAAATGGAAACGCGGGGCGGCGAACGTTTCCGGCGGGCTGCTGATCCTGTTCGCTGCAGGCATCCTCTACGATGCGTGGCGCCGCTACATCGGTGGGTCAGATCCGCTCGGGACGATCATGATTGCAATGGCCCTGATCGCGGCGGCTATCAACGCAGTCTGCGTTTGGCTGCTCGCTAAGCTCAAAAATCCAAACGTCAATATCCGCGCGGCCAACACCTTCAGTTACAACGATTTCGCCGCGAACCTCGGGATCGTCGTGGCCGGTGGCCTCGTCGCTTGGCTAGGAACCAACTGGCCGGACCTTGTCGTCGGTGTGATCGTCGCCGGGATCGCGGCCTGGGGCGGTATCGACATCCTGCGCGACGCACACGGCGAACACCACAAAGCGGTTCACACGGACAAATAGTTGCGGGAGATTCTTTCTGAAAGAAAGGATTGAAGCTATAGTGACTATAGCAATTAGTCTTGTTCCAAGACGATTCGAGGAGCGACCCGTTGCAGATGACCGACCCCCTACTTGTACCCACAAAACTACTGGATTTTGATGCCGCGCCTCTTGCGCGTCTAATTGAGAACCGCAGCTGGCGCGGCTTATCCGAATACGATCGGATCGGAGCTGCCTATGATTTCGTTCGGAATGAAATCGCGTTCGGATACAATCGAGCTGACGACATCCCCGCATCCGAAGTGCTTTCCGACGGCTATGGGCAGTGCAATACCAAAGGCACGCTCTTGATGGCGCTGCTGCGTGGTGTCGGCATTCGTTGCCGGTTGCATGGGTTTACGATCCACAAAGGCTTGCAGCGCGGTGTTGTCCCTGAGCTGGTGTATCCGCTTGCTCCGCAGGAAATTCTCCACTCATGGGTCGAGATCGAATTTCAAGGTGCCTGGATCAACCTTGAAGGCTTCATCCTGGATGACGCTTTCCTCGATGTCCTGCAAACGTCATTCTCGGACACAGAAAGTCTCTGCGGTTATGGCGCGGGCACGGATTGCCTTGGCGCGCCTCCCGTCGCCTGGAACGGAGAAGATACCTACATTCAGAAAACCGGCATTGTGCAAGATTTTGGCGTGTACGATACGCCGGACGCCTTCTATTTGTCCCATGAGCAATCCTTTGGGTGGCTGCGTGGTGCCCTTTACCGTCATATCATCCGCCACTGGATGAATGCGCGCGTACGTGGTTTCCGCAGCGGCCGCCTCAAGACTGACCGACGCGCGACACACGCGCATGAGGAGCCTGCCAATGCCGCATGACCACGGGCACGCGCATATCGATCCGGATTCTGGCGATCGGCGGGTTGCCATCGCGATCTGGGCGAACGGGCTTCTTACCGTTGCGCAAATCGTCGGGGGCATATTGTCGGGCAGCCTGGCACTGATCGCCGATGCGCTGCACAACTTTTCCGATATGGCCTCGCTTGTCATTGCCTTCGCCGCACGCAAGATCGCGCGCCGCCCGGCCGATGAGCGCATGACCTTCGGCTATGGCCGGGTCGAAATCGTCGCGGCCCTGATCAACTACACCACCCTCATCGTGATCGGCTTCTATCTGATCTACGAAGGTGGCATGCGCATGATTGATCCACCCGAAGTCATGGGGTGGACCGTCGTCATTCTCGGTGGAATCGCGCTTGTGGTCGACACGCTGACCGCAATGCTGACCTATTCGATGCAGAAGGGGAGCGTGAACATCCGTGCGCTTTTTCTCCACAACCTTTCGGATGCGCTTGCTTCGGTCGCGGTTATCGTCGCTGGGTCGCTGATCATCCTTTACGACATGCGTTGGGTCGATCCTGCCATCACCATCGGCATCGCGACCTACATCCTGTATCTGTCTTTCACTGAAATAGGCGGCCCAATCCGAACCCTGATGCTCGGGAGCCCGCCGGACATCGACAACGAGGCCGTCGTCGAAGCGATGCGGAAAGTCGAAGGCGTCGCCGACGTCCACCACGTCCATCTCTGGCAAATGCAAGAGCACGAGGCTGCGCTCGACTGTCATGTCGTCGTGGCAGCCGAGGGATGGTCGAAGATCGAAGAGATCAAGAGCGCGATCAAGGAGCGGCTGAAGGAAGAATTCGGCATCAGCCATTCCAGCCTCGAATTCGAGCACGAGGATCGCGCTCATCAGAACGCCGATCTCTACGGTCACGGCAACGCAAGTGAAAAGGAGAAGACCAATGTTCAAGGAAACGCTGACCGAGCGTGATGATGTCATCGGGCTCGTCTGCGAAGGCAAGTTGACGGAGACAGAATTCAAGTAAATGCACGCGCTGCTTCATGAGCGTCTTGGAACAACCGATAATCCGGGTCTGGTTCTCGACCTTACAAGTTTCGAGGGCTACGAAGAGCCTTCGGCGATGCTAGAAGATCTGAAGGTCGACACCGCCCACGCGAACGATTTCGGTCGCATAGCGGTTGTCGGAGAACGCAGATGGATGGAATGGGGCGCACGGGTGGTCAACCTATTGACGGGCTCCGAGATGCAGTGGTTCGAATCCAGCGATACCGAGTCCGCAATTGCGTGGGCGCGTGACGGGTAGCCAGCGATTCTGCAAGAAAAGGACTCTGGCCTGGAAATTGACATCACATCAGATGCTTCACGATTAATGGAGGAACGGAACGATCTAAATGTAGTCAGCAACATTTGTCTGCTCGGATGAAACAATCCGATGCAGTTTGATGTCGACTTTAGGCTGCATAATAAGTCCCTACGCGCTGAATTCTTCGAAATTTAACATAAACTTCACTATCGGAACTTGACATCTGTAGCGGGGCTTTCATGGACTCCAAGTCCGAGCAAGCGAAGCTACCGGGATATCTCCCCTTCCAGCACCGCTCGTCCGTGCACCGCCAAGGTTGCTGAAAACCTCTGGCACCCAAACTTGCGGATCACATCGAGTACCCGCGCTTCGTAGGCAGCGTGTCCGATCAAGCGACACAAGTCGGACGCGTGGAACTGGCGGTTCGCAGTTGGTGCGGCTTGCATCTGTCTCAGCAATTCGCGCTCTTTGGGATCCGTTATTGGTCTCGCGGGCGGCTTGACCGCGGGACGAGTTGGAGTTCCCCACGAATTTCGCCATCGGCGCATGAAGCCAAGCAGGAAGCCGGCCGGCACCCTGCCGTTGCCTCGGGACCGGTTGAAGGCAAGGAAGCGATCCCAGATGACCTGGGTGTCGATGTTCCAGCAGGGCAACGTGGCCTTCGCTGCTTTGATGAGCTCCGCCCAACTTGTCTGAAAAACGTTCGAACTCGTGGTGATATCGATCAGCCCTGAGAAGATAGTTTTGTTTTTATTATCTCTAGATAGTGATGTGTCGCCTTCACCTGACACGAGATCATGGGTTTCACTCTCCTCGTCGAAAGCGGAAAACCGAAAGATCCAGGGCGCGAACTTGCCATTCGGCTTCGCCCGCTCGAGCTGCAACTCCGAAGCCTCAAGTTCGCTCAGAAGAACCGCAAGATACTGCCGTGAGACACCCATCTTCTCCGCCAGGGCCGAGAGGGTGAAGGCTGCCGTTCCGCGCGACAAACCGTTGTAGCCATCCTTCCAGGCGATGGCATCGAGGATGAGGGTGGCAAGCTTGTGCGCTGCAACAGAGAGATTTGTCTGCGTGATCCGTCGCAGGATCAGGCCGGTCGTAGGTTCCATGGTCGAGGTCTCCTTGGAGATCCGACGCCATGTCGTGAGACAACAACATTCTTGCCAGCAAAACAACTTTGCTGGTTGCAGGTGCTTTAGCGGTGCGCTAGGAAACTCTTGTTCACGGAGTTTTCTAGCACGGCGTCAGGCTTCACGGTCTGGCGTCGTCTCCTTTTCGGGGGTTTGCACAACCTTCCGTGCGGGGTTGTGAGGACGCGCACGGCGAAACCGCGCGCAGATTTTGTCAGTAGCGAACCTCTTCAGAGCCATATTTCCCGGCGTGATCACGCCAGTCGACGAAGACGGAACGGTAATAGTAGCTGCCACATCCATTCGGGATGCTCAGGCCGGATGCGGCTGGCACCTGGCCCACGGTGGATCTTGTCCATCGGTAGTCGCCCTGCACGCCGTAGGACCCCAATCGCGTCGAGTCGCTGCGATTGCAGTCGCCATCTCGGTTTTCGTGCTGGCGGTACTGGATGTGATACACGCGAATGCTGCGCACGAAATCAAAGGCGTCGCCTGAGATGTCGATGTCGGCTTGCTCATCTGCTTGGACGCGAACAAGGGGGATCGGAGTCGATTCCTGCGGTTCGGGCGGATCGCGGAACGTGATGTCATAAAGGCGTTCCATAGGCGACATTGGACTGGGATCGTTGAGCGACACACCCATTGGGCACCGCCAGATTTGTAAGGGCGGCTCGATCGGCCATGGCGTGATCCGCCGAATGAAGACCGCTCTGGCATGCGCGCAGGGCGCGGAGGCAGGCCAGCCGCCCGCAAGGCAGAGAAGGATCGCACAGTCGACCTGATAGGCCCGTGCCGGTGCCGACGAGGCCATTAGTCCGAATATGCCTATTGCCGTGGCTGTTGCCACGCCGTGGATCACGTGCTTCATGATGCCGACTCCATCTATAATGGTGCAGCGATACGAAACAACATCAATGATAGCAAGGAGATTTGATTGATGATTGTGTGCGATTGTTCGCTTGTCTAGCTTGATGGCTTCCAAGAACTGACGTCGGTTCTGGCTGCTTCGGCGTCTTGAAAGTGGCCAGAATTGCGGACCTCATTCATGTTAACTTTCACTCAAATATCTGTAACCAAATACAAATATGGAATTTTCAATGCGGCCACGAAAGCGGTCATGGAAGAACAGACCGCATGAGCCCGTCACACGGGGAGTTGCAGCGCTCACGGTCTCGGGAATGGCAGAACGGAAAACTGTCTCGCCTGGTTCCCCGGCGGGAAGCCGGGCGCAGAAGGACGGGATGGAGCAACGAGCCTATGTTGGGACCGAACATGAGCTTGAAGGTCTATGTCAGTATCTGATACGATTGAGTATGGATAGGAGAGTCTGATGCCAAACGTCCACCTGACCGAACCGATGCAGAAATATGTGCAGGCGCAGATTGATTCAGGCGCTTACGCCAATCTGAGCGAAGTCGTGCGCGCCGGCGTCAGGATGCTGATGGAGCGGGATGGAGCCCGGCAGTTCTATGCGCTCAAGGCCGACCTCGAGGAGGCCGCCATCCTGGCCGAAAATGGGGACTTCGCCGAGTTCGATGCCCATGCTTTCGAACCGGATGCGTTTGATCGCTGACCCGCATGACTATTCGACTTTCCGGTCGGGCCAGGGCCGACCTTGAAGAGATCCGTGCCTACACCGTCGAGACCTGGGGTAGGGATCAATGGCTCGTCTATTACCGCCAGTTGGTCACCGCTTTCGAGCGGATCACCGGGGATCCCGATCGGGGTCGGGACAGGAGTCTCTTTGTTCCGGGGATGCGATCCGTCAACTGCCAGCGTCACGTGATCTTCTACAAGCGGCTCGATGCGACGGATGGTGCGGCAGTCATCCTGCGCATCGTGCACCAGCGACGCAACATGCCCGCGCTCGTCTACTACGAGGATCTCGACGGCGGCTAAGCCATGCGTTTCCTCAATCCAATAGCTCGACCAACCTTCCATAGTCCTCACTGACCTCGCGCGCCTCCTGAAACGCGCGTTGGCGCTCGGCATCAAGGCAACGGAAGTATTCCTGGATTTCGGCGATGTAGCCCTCAAAATCAGAACGCAGCAGATCGGCGTAGGTACGCATGTCTTCTTGCGACTGAGGCAAGAACGGTCGTTCGGAAGGTACGCAGTGTGCTGCCGCGGCTATCGGCATGCTTCCAAGCAGGAACGCGAACAGCAACGGTCCGTTGCGCGCAATAAACAAGCGCAGGGCAAAACTCCTTTGCCGCCTTTAAGATTATCATTCTGTCGGCTATCACCGTTATCGGAGCAAGGCGAACTTCGTCAACACGTTATTATTGTCTTGCTATCATTAATGTTGTTTTGTATCGCTCACGGTGTTGCGACCCCGTGGGCCTGATACTGCACCCAGGCAGAACAAGGACCCAAGGGAAGGCCATGATAGAAGAAGCCCCGAATGTGGTTACAGAAGACGGACTGCGCGGCTTGCTCGCCGAGGGCTACCTCATTGAGGTGGTCTGCAAGGAGAGAGCAGAGAAGCGCCATAACAGTTGGTACGGCTCGTGGGTCATCCGCGCCGTCGCCACTGATGGGCGTGACGATAAGATGCTCGTCACCAGCCGAAGCGTCCTCAAGCTCCGCGACTTCAAAACCATCGTTGGCCTTGTCAGTTTCCTGGCCGACATGGGCTGTACGACCGCTAGCATCCCACTTGAAGAAGGTGGCCGCGAGCGCCACGCCGCGCCTCCGGTCAAAGGCAGCTGACCGCGCGACTGCGCTCGTCGTTGCTTTGGGTACAGGCGTTTGTTCCGCGCCCCCGGCCCTGGCCGACGGTTTCATCTTTTCGGTTGGCCCAGACGGCCAATTGATTTCCTCTTCTCAAGAGACAAACGGGCGCCTTTTTCTCTTCGCAGAACCTCGCGTTCCTGACCCAACGAGCGAGACAGCGATCCCGGCTCGATCCGCCGCCCGCGCCACCCCAGAAATCCTCCATGCGATCGAGACCACGGCGCTACGGTATGCCGGGCATGGTGCGCTGCGTCGCGCGGGGCTTTCCGTCACTGATTGGGCGCTCCTTTACCGAGCCAACATTGAAGTCGAGAGCGCATACAATCCGGCTGCACGTAGCCCTGTCGGGGCCATAGGCCTCGGGCAGCTTATGCCGGATACTGCCCGCGACCTCGGCGTGGACCCACATGACATTGCGCAGAACCTCGACGGATCAGCCCGCTACTTGCTGATGATGCTCGACCAGTTCGGTGAGGGCTCTCTGGCCCTTGCAGCGTACAACGCTGGCCCTGAGGCGGTCACACGCCACGGCGGCATCCCCCCTTTTCGAGAAACCCAAGGGCATGTGGCCCGTGTGACTGCCGTGTTTGAGCGGCTCAGAGGAGATCTTTCATGACATCGAGGAAACGTCAAAGCGTGCTCCGCACGCGGGCGATCACCGCGCTCGGCGCGATGGCCCTTATCGTGCTGGCGGGTCCAGCGCTTGCACAGAGCATCGACCTCTCGCCGGTACAGACCCTGCTTCAAGGAATTGTCGATGCGATCACCGGTCCCTTGGGGATCGTGATTGGCACGCTCGCACTGATCGGGGTGTTCCTTTCCTGGCTCTTTGGCATCCTCGACTTCCGTCAGGCGCTCTGGGTCGTGGTTGCAATCGCGGGCATCGCCGCAGCACCCACCATCGTCGCCGCCATCTGGACCACCTGAGCAATCCCGGAGTTCTTGGCCATGGCTGACCAGTCCCGCGTGTTCATCGGCCTTCTCAGGCCACCCAAGCTGATGGGCTTGCCGATCATGTACGCCATGGTCTGGCTCTTCGGCTCGACGCTTCTGTTCCTCTGGGTGCAGAGCTGGGTGGTGGCTGTTTTCGCGGGGCTGGCCTGGCCGGCGCTCTGGAAGGCCGCGGACTGGGATCCGAACTTCCTCGATGTCCTGGTGATCACCCTGCAGGAAACCCCGCCCACGACGAACCGCAAGCTGCACGGAGGCGACAGCTATGCCCCGTGATGGAATTGCCGATGAGGTTGAGAACGCCATCGATCCGCTGACCGCGCTACCCGCATGGGTCAAGGGCGAGAAGCGGCTCTCAATGATGCTGCCTTATGTGAGCCTCGTGAACGACCGAACGATCCGGACACGCGGCAACGAACTGATGCAGTGCATCCGCCTCGAAGGGGTGAACAGCACCACGAGCGAGGACGCCCACCTCGACCGGATCGGTGCGCTGCTGGCTGGCATCGTCGCGCAGGTCGGGACCGAGTTCTCCTTCTACCTGCACAAGGTCTCGAAAGCGGTCGACGTGACCCTGCCGCCCATTCCGGGTGAGGGGTTTTCTGCCGCCGTCGACAAACGATGGCACGCGCATCTCGGCCGCGCGGGCTTGCGCGACAAGACGCTGACCCTGACGGTGCTGAAGCGACCTGAGACCGGCAGCCGCTTGCCGTTAGGACTTGGGGCGTCTCGCTCGCGACATGCGGCCGACACCACCCGCCGCTTGCGCAAGCTCGACGAGGTGGTGGGGTTTCTGCTGTCCTCCTTCGACGAGTTGAAGCCCCGCTTGATGGCCGCCAGCAGCGGCAAGCTTCTGGGCTTCCTCGGTTCACTCAACACAGGCGAGGAGCACCCGCTCTTCCCCCGGTCGCGCCTCGGTGTGATCGCCGAGGACGTCGCAAATACCCGCGTCACCTTCCGCGGCACGACCATCGCACTCTCGGACGGTGCCGTCGGCGACAAGCTCGGGGCGATCTTTGCGGTGAAGAACTACCCCGCCAAGACCGATAGCCTGATGCTCGACGAGTTGAACTTGCCCGTCGACATGGTGGTCACGCACTCTTTTGTGCCGATCAACGCCAACATCATGGCGGGCCGGATCAAGCGGCAGCTGCGGCTAATGCAGGCCGCCAATGACGGAGCCGTCAGTCTCGCCCAGGAACTGGAACTCGCGCAGGACGATCTGGAATCCAAACGCCTGATCTTCGGCGAGCACCACATGACCGTGGCCGTCTATGCCCGCACCCAGACGGCGCTTGACGATATCGCGGCCGAAATCCGCAACATCTCCGCCACTTCCGGGATCAACCTGATCTCGGAAGCCTTCGGGGCGCGGGCGCATTTCATGGCGCAGCATCCCGGGAACACAGGGGCGCGCAGCCGCAAGGCCGCAATCACGAACCACAACTTCGCCGATCTCGCTACCTTCCACCGCACCCCGCTCGGAAAGACAGGGCGGGAAGTCCCCTGGGGCGTGCCGATCACGCTCTTTCCGACACCCGAGCGCAGTGGTTTTCGCTTCAACTTCCACGAACAGGGCGCGCCGGATCGCGAGCCCACGGGAGGCCACACGCTGATCCTCGGCCGTCCCGGCTCCGGCAAATCCGTCCTGGCGGCTTTCCTGATGACCATGGCACGGCGGGCAGGTGCGCGAGTCTTCGTATTCGACTATCGCGCGGGCATGGAGATGGCCGTCCGCGCGCTCGGCGGCAGCTATTCGACCGTGCGGGCGGGGCGCCCCACGGGCCTCAATCCGCTCCAGACCGAGATCGACGTGCGGGGCCAGGCATGGCTTGCTGATTGGCTCGCGAGCCTCTTGGAGCGGCGCGATCGACCGCTAACCCCGGTTCAGACCAACCGATTGCAGGAAGTCGTGCGCCAGAACGCGAGCGCAGGACATGCTACCTTGCGAAACTGGTCGGATTTCGCCTCGCTGCTGGTCTCGACCGATGACGAGGGCGATCTCTTCGAGCGTATGCAGGAATGGACGGCCGAGGGTCGCTACGGCTGGATCTTCGGGGCCAATGCCGAGGACAGTTTCAGCATCGATGGAGACGTCGCGGGCTTTGACCTCACCGGCATCCTCGATTCCGAGAGCGAGCGGGAACGCATGGCGGTCCTGTCCTACCTCTTCCGCCGGGTCGAGCGGGTGATCGAGGACCGCAAGCCCACCATCATCGTCATCGACGAGGCATGGAAAGCCCTCGACAACGCCTACTTCGCGGAGCGACTCAGCAACTGGCTGGTGACCGCCCGCAAGCAGAACGCCGTCGTCGTGATGATGACGCAATATGCCAGCCAGCTCGAGCGCACGCGCACCGGCAAGACCATCGTGGAAGCGGTGCCGACGCAGGTGCTCTTGCCCAACATTCGTGCTTCCGCCGCTGACTACTCGATGCTCGGCCTGACCGAGAAAGAGCTCGACGTGCTTCTAGGCGTCGGCTCGGCCTCGCGGCTCGCGCTTGTACGCGACGACCGTGGTTCCGTCGTGATCGATGCCGATCTCAGCGCGCTCGGCCCGCTCGTGACCATCCTTGGCGGAATGGAGAAGGGCGAAGCGCTTGTCGGCGCCGATTATCGCGAACGTCCTGATTTCTGGAGAGTGACATGACCCGTATCATCATTCGCAGCGTCGTGCTGCTCGGGCTCGGCCTGACCCTGACAGCCTGTGCGCAGCATAACCCCCCGCAAGCCAACTGCTTCAATTTTCGCGAGGCTCCTGCGCAGGCAGGAACCGCCACCGCCACGATCTCGACCATGGGGGCGGAGGTCACGCGCCGCGACACGGCCTGCGATTTCGTCCTCTTGGGGGCGGGCGGCTGAGCCAATGCGGACCTGGCTTCCTCTCTCGATGATCGGCTTTGCACTGGCAGGTCCCACGGCGGGGCCAGCGGTCGCCCAAGGCGTACCGACCTTCGATCTGCGCCTCTTCGCAGAGCGGCAGGCCATCCTTGAGCAGACCGATCGGGACCTGGCACTGCAGCAGGTCCGGCTAAGCCGAGAGGAGGAACTGGCCGAAATCGAGCGCCAGCAACTCGCCTCCCTCGAAGGGCTGATGGATGCCATGTCGCTTGGCGCTGGAGACGTGGCCGGAACCGTGGCGGGGCTCGAGGCGGGGCAGGGGGCGGTCGACGACGTCGAAAGCGCGGCCGCCAGTCTTTATGCGCCCGAGGACACCAATCCAGCGGCAGCGCGGATGTTCGGCGATGCCAGGGAGGGGATCGAGGAGCTGATCATCCGCGCAGCACGCGACACCCATAGTCTGTCCGGGGTCGCCCGTGCGGGCCTTTCGCTTGTGCAATGGCGCTGTCTCTTGCAGGCGCTGATCTGGCAGGAAAGCCGTTTCCAGATCGGGGCACGCTCACCCGTGGGGGCCTTCGGACTTACCCAGATCATGCCCGGTACCGCGGGCGATCTCGGGATCTACCCGGCCTATTACGACGATCCCTATCTGCAGGTCACCGGCGGTGCGCGATACCTCGCACAAATGCTGAACATGTTCGATGGCAACATTATCCATGCGCTCGCCGCCTATAACGCCGGGCCGGGCAATGTGCAGGATTATGGCGGTGTGCCACCCTTCGCGGAAACCCAGCATTATGTCGCGGTGATCCCGCAGCAGTACAACAGCTACCTCGCGGCCGTAGGCGGCATCGATGCGCTCGGCACCATCGACCCTGTGCTCCTCGCCAACGCGAGTTTCAGCCTCTCGGCCCACGGCGCAGGGGTCTATGGCGACTATTCGCTGGTCTCGGTCCGTGCCGCCGCGCTGCGGGTTCAGGACATCATCACCCGCATTGGTGAGACCGAGGATCTCCACGAGGCCATCGCGCTCAACACCTATGCCCGGGCCGAACTGGCCCGGCTGGTCGCAATCCGGACCCGGATCAAGGCCGCCCGAACCGAGCCACTCAGCGCCGAGCAGATCGCCTTGGCGGCGGCCCAGGCTGCCGAGCGGCAATTCATGGATTTCAGTCAGGAGGATTTGCGTTGAACCTGCGCCTGCCCCGTTCCCTTTTCGCCGGTAGCATCGCTCTCGCGCTTGCCCTCAATGTCACCGGACCTGTCGCGGCACAGGGTGTGCCCACGGTGGACACTCAGAACATTGCCCAGGAAATCCGCCAGCTTCAGCAGATGTTGCAGGATTTCGGGATCCAGACCGATCTTCTGGACAATGCGTTGGAGCAACTGGACATGCTGCAAAGCCAGCTCGATCAGCTGAACGAGATGTATGCCTCGCTCACCGGGCCGCGCAGCATCCTCGGGCTTGCCATGGGCGGGGACCTCGACACCTTGCTTGAGGCCAACTTCGAAGACATCCCCGGCCTGATCCGAGGCATCCAGGCGGGCGATTGGAGCGCGCTCATCGGGCCCAATGCCGGGCCCATGCGCACGCAGATGGAACAGGCGCTGGCAAGTGCCGGGTTCGACGAGGATTCTCTCCGCGAAATCGCCACCAGCGGCAATCCGGGCGCCGAAGGCGTGGCCACGCGGGCAACCACAGGTGCTGTGATGTCGGCGGCGGCGCAGAACAGCCACGCAGAGGCGGAACAGTCTCTCGAACGGGTGGAACGTCTGGTCGAGATGATCCCGGACATGGAAGATCTCAAAGCCTCGAT
Organism: Tropicibacter naphthalenivorans; assembly: GCF_900176475.1. Taxonomy (GTDB): domain Bacteria; phylum Pseudomonadota; class Alphaproteobacteria; order Rhodobacterales; family Rhodobacteraceae; genus Tropicibacter; species Tropicibacter naphthalenivorans. Next base: position 12,666 of record NZ_FWXX01000010.1, on the reverse strand, counting down.
GGATCATAACACACGCGTCACGGCGGAACTCGCCATCGCCATGACGCGGATGTGGGAGCTGGAAGCGATCCAAACCCTAGGCGCTGGTAATGCAGGCGTGGTTGACGCCGCCACCGTTGCTGAAGAACGCCGCTACATGGACTTCACCTTGCCGGATCTTGAGCCGTGAGTGGGGCAGGGGTGATGACTGCGCGCGAGCTCGTGGAAGAGGAACTTGTTTACGGTGCCCTGCGCCGGGAACAGCTTTGGCGGATGATCGGCATTTCCGGGGCAGGCTTTGGCGTATTCGGCTGTTTGACGGCTGCGGCTGTCGCGCTGATGGTCGAGACGCCGCCTCCCGTGGTTGTGCCCTACGATCCCGCGACCGGGATGGCGCTCCCCAATGCCACGGTTGAAACCGTTTCGCTTGCCGAACGACCTGCCGTGATCGAAGCACAAATCTATCGCTACATTCTCGACCGCGAGACTTACAACCAGCTCGACAACGATCTTCGTGTCCGCCGCGTCCTGGCACAGTCTTCCGGGTCGGCCGAGGCCGGCATGCGCGCGATGTGGACATCGGGTCAGGAGAGCTATCCGCCGACGCGATACGGGGCTGCGGCCGAGATGGCCGTTGAGATCGCATCGATCACTCTGATTGGCGAGAACCGCGCCCAGGTGCGGCTCAGAAAGCGCCTGACAAGCCCGCAAGGGGTACAGGATGGATCGTTCACCGCCACGTTGATGTTCGAATTCCGGCCGGAGCGGACCCGCGCGATCGACGATGTCTGGCAAAACCCTTTCGGTTTCACCGTTACCCAATATGCCATCCGATCGGACCGTTCCGAATGACTCGCACTCCAATCTCTGCGCTGCTGGCCGCCAGTATTCTCGCGTTCGCGGGAACGACTGCTTTGGCCGAAACTACGCCCCGCCCAGGTTCTCATGACAATCGCGTGCGCGTCGCGACCTGGACTGAAGGCCAGGTTTACCGTGTCGTCACGACTCTGACCCGCGTCACCACAGTCGAATTCGGTGAGGGTGAAACCATCCGCTCGATCATCGCCGGCGATACGGTCGGGTTTCAATTCGACGGTGTCCCGGGTGGCCGTGCCTTCGCCATCAAGCCGACAGCATCTGGCGTCGCCACCAACATCACCGTCTACACCAACCGCCGCTCCTACTACTTCCATGTCGTCGAAGCCCGGGAAACGCCGCATTATGTCGTGCAGTTCCGCTATCCTGAAAACCGAGTGCAACCCACCAGGGCGGTTGCGGCCGATGCGCCGAACGCGAACTATGCGGTCAGTGCCCGAGAAGAGTTCACGCCGACGGCCATCTGGGATGATGGTACCTTCACGTATTTCCGGTTCGCACGGAATGCGCCGGTGCCCGCCATCTTCCGATATTCGAACGGCAGGGAACGCGCGGTGAACAGCCAGGCCTTGAGTGACGGCGTCATCCGCGTGTCCGGCGTCAACCGACAATGGGTCCTTCGCCTTGGCGAAGAGGTGATTTGCGTCCAGGACGCAGGACAGGCCACATCATGACCGCAGGTACGGAAGACCTCGCCGCGCGCCTCGCGGCTCTCGAAGGCTCGACAGGCAAAGCGAAGGCCAACAAGCGGCCTGCGCCGCTTGCCGCGATCCTTGGGGTCGTCGGCATCGCGGCAGCAGGCGGTCTGGCGTGGGCCGCCCTGCAGCCGTCGGCAGAAGCGCCAATGGCGACCGCCGCGCCGGAGGAGTTCCAGAGCAGCGGCCCCGGATTCGGAGATCTGGCGCCGATTTCTGCCCCGGAGCCCAGCCAAGCCCCGCCTGCGGACACAGGTCCGAGCGAGTCGGAACTCGCGCTGATGGAAAGTCTTGCGACATTGAGAGCGGAACTCGAGGAACTGCGCGCAAGACCGGCCGAGGCCGCGGATAGCGGGGCGGAGCAGGCGATTGCGGACCTGACGGCGCAAATTGCCACCTTACAGGAAGCATCCGCCGAGGCTCAGCGTGCCCTCGAGCGGCAGCTGACCGAGCGGGACCGCGAATTGGATCAGCTCCGCATGGACTTGGAACTTGCACGGCTTGCACCACCAGAGCCGACCTCATTGGGACCAAGTGAAGAAGAATTGCGGCTGGCCGAACTCGAAAGGCGGCGCGCAGCCGAAGCTGAGGCCCGCGCAGAGCGTATCGCGTCTCCTATGATCGCGTTCTCCGGGATGGGCGCGGGTGCGGATAGGGAGAACACGCTGGAAGCCGCACGTTTGAATGCAGATGAAGCCTTTGTTCGTTCGGGCGCACAACCTGCGCAGGTGACACGTGCCGAAGTGATCGCGAACCCATCGAACACGGTTGTTCAGGGCACCATGATTCAGGCTGTGACAGAGACGGCCCTCGACAGCACACTGCCCGGCGCGATCCGCGCCATCGTCTCGGAAGACGTCCATTCTTTCGATGGAACGCGTATCCTGATCCCGCGCGGCGCGCGGCTGATCGGGCGCTACCGCTCCGATGTCGCACTCGCCCAATCGCGCGTCATGGTGGCATGGGACCGGATCATCTTGCCCGATAATCAGACCGTGCAGATCAGCGCCTTCGGTGGAGACGAACTCGGCCGTACTGGCACCACCGGGTTTGTCGACACCCGTTTCGCGCAACGCTTCGGCTCCGCCGCGCTGATCTCCTTGATCGGCGCCCTGCCTGCGGCTGCAGCGGGTCAAATCGACAGCGAGGCGGCGGCCGATGTTGCGAGCGATGTCAGCACGGATCTGCGCGATAGCACGCAAAGCGTGATGCAGGACTATCTGGCGATCCGGCCAGTGATACATGTCGATCAGGGTACACGGATCACGGTCATGGTTGATCGTGACCTCGAGATTTTCTGACATGGCTGCAAGTTATCTGGAAGCGTCGCTCGACCGTTTCGGCCCCGAGGTCCTGCGCGACGACACGATCGAGATCTGCATCAATCCCGACGGACAAGTCTGGGGCGAATTCCAGGGCGATCACTTCATGCGAGGTCTCGGCAGCCCGCTGAGCCAGACCGAGATCAAGGACCTCGGCAACCAGATCGCCTCCGCCGCCTCGACCACGCTCAGCACGAAGAAGCCCATTGTCTCGGTCTCGATCCTATATCGAGATCGCCCGATCCGCGCGCAGGTGATCCAGCCGCCGGCAGTCGAGGGCGGGTTCTCCATCTCACTTCGGCTCTTCTCCTCCCTGCCTCTGGAGGCCATCAAGCTTGGCTTCCTTTATGGCAAGGAGCGCAGCCTCGAAGGCCTGCGCCGTGAACGGAATGCCGCGCTGCGCGATGTGGTGGCCTCCGGCGATATCGACGCCGCCCTGCGGTTCTGCGTCGAGAACAAGCTCAACATGATCGTCTCGGGCGGCACCTCGACCGGCAAGACGGTCGCGGCGCGCAAGATCCTTTCGCTGATTCCGCCCGAAGAGCGGATCATCACCATCGAGGAGGCGGCCGAGCTGCGCCCCGAGCAGCCCAATGCCGTGACGTTGATCGCGGACCGGGACACGGATGCCCGCAGTGCCGATGTGCTCTTGGCCTCAACGCTTCGCATGCGACCCGACCGGATTGTCCTAGGCGAAGTCCGCGGTCGCGAGGCGATGACGTTTCTCGAGGCAATCAACACCGGCCACGGTGGATCGCTGACTACGCTGCATGCCGAGACCCCACAACTTGCTGTTCGCCGCCTCGCCATCGCCGCCCTGAAAACCGATGTGCCAATGACCTACGCCGACATGATCGATTATATTGAGGGCTCGATCGACGTGATCATTCAGGCAGGCCGCCATGAAGGCGCGCGCGGAATCACCGAGTTCTTCCTCCCAGGTCAAACCAGAGATTTGAACCTCGACATGGTCGACGGCAGAGGCAACAAGAGCCCCTCCGTTGCCGCTGAGTAAAAAAGGAACCCCCCAGATGCGAAAACCAATTCTCACACTCATGCTTGCCGCCTTGGCGGGCCCCCTTGTGGCGCAGACTTCGCCTCAGGTCTCAAACGATCTCACGGTCGATATGTCGCCTCAAAAGTACCGGATTTGCAACGATCGTCCGGCGCGCCCGACCTGGATGGACGAAATCAATCCGCGGGAAGCCTACAAGGTGCTGACGTTGATGCGTCTCTACGAGTTGCGGTCATGGGAGACGATCAACGAAAGTGGCGATTGCGGCTGTGATGTGCGCTTCCCGTCTTGGGATGCCGCTTCGAGCGAGTACGAGGAACAGTTCGCGAGCAACACCCAAGCGGAGCATACTCAAGCCCAATTGGCCCTCCGCAACGAACAGAACCAGATCGCCCGCGCCGTCCAGGATATCTGCGAAGCGCAAGGCAACTGGTAATGAGCATCGTCAGCTGGATGGTTGGAACCGCCGACGGCTTCCTGGCCGATGCGGCCGAGTCCCAGTTCGGGGCCGTGGCAAGCAATACCGGCACGATCGTCCTGCTGATGGTCACGCTTTCGCTGATCGGCGTCTGCATCAACATGGCATTCCAGTTCCGCAGCATCGATGGGGCAAGTTTCTTCTGGTACCTGATCAAGCTGATGCTGATAGGGGTCTTCGCTTTCAACTGGGCCAACTTCAACGCTGTCGCAAATGCAGTCATTGGTGGGCTCGACTATGTGGCGGGCGCACTGATTTCATCAGTCGGGGGCGGCGGGGCGGGCGCTACCTATTTCGCAGCCGAATTCGACCGACTGATTACAGAGTTCAGCCAATACCTTAACGCTATCGGCAACAACCTCAACTGGATGACCGGAGCGATCCTCGGCGGCATTGGTCTGGTGCTCCTCAGCCTTCTCGGCTTCATGACCGGCATCGTCCTCATATTCGCCAAGATGATGCTGACACTCATGCTTGGCCTCGCTCCGATCATGATCGCACTGTCGCTCTTTGACGCGACCAAAGATTTCTTCCACAGATGGGTCTCGACGACAGTCAGCTATGCCTTCTACCCCATCGTAATCGCAGCAATGTTCTCTACCGTCGTCGGCATGGCGAATTCGCTGCTCGCCCAGCTCGGTGATCCGAACTCGGCAACCAACATCGGATCGCTCGTGCCGTTCTTCGTCATGGTTTTCCTGGCCAAGGGGTTTGTGGCAGCAACACCCCTGATCGTTCGCGGCATCTCGGGAAACCTAATGGTTGCGGCGGCACCAGCGATCGTCAGCGGGTCCGCCGGGGTGCTACGAGGGCTGGCTAACACATCTGGTGTCCAGGGCAGGGCGCGGATCGGGGCGCTCACGACAGGTGAGGCAATTGGACGTGGGACTGTGCAGGCTCCTGCCGCGGTAAAGAGCGCTGCGGCGAAGGCGAGTGCGCAGGTGGTCAGGATGGCGGAGAGGGCAAAGCGATTGGGAAGATAGGCATAGAGTGAAATGATCCTTCAAGCTCATAGCCGGAAGGTCGTAGGTTAAAACCCTCCTCCCGTAAAAAATCTTTCTTTTATCAGCAGCTTATGCGCCACCCGCCGAGGCGGCGCTTGCGTTTGCAAGTCCCGTGGAAGCTAGGTGGTCCGAAGTTCATCCTAATTCTGCAAAACCTGCGACGTCAGCAATCCAGAAGCACCACTATAGGCACGACGAACAAACATCACTTCAGAACGGCAGCCCGTCATCGCCGTCGGATGCCAAAACGTCGTTGTGCCGCACAGAGGTTTCGACCACGGCGCCGCATCGCACTTCCAGAAGCAAGTCTCTTTCGTAGGTACTTCCATAGCCCATGTGGATATACTCGACCAACTCGCCTTGCGGGATACGCAATTGACCTGAGTACCATTGAGCGAAAATCTTGTCGGGGAAAGCGGGAAAGATCATTGCCGTTGTCGCCTTGGTTCCGTCTTCGAGCCATGCCTCAAGGCCGGTCAGATACAGCCGGTCATCCACGATTTCCCAACTGCCGATATACCGGCGCCAAAGGGCCGTGCTGGAGCGTCGGAAACACGGTCTGATACCGCCCTTCGAAAAATAGTCTTCCAGAGGTTCGGTGCACATCGCGAGCTCCTCGCCTTGGTAGATGATCTTCTCTGGGAATTGGGCGGTCACTTGCGTCTCCTTTTCAGGGTACTTGTAATAGCATCTGTGTTAATCGAATGCCTCTTGGGATCTGAATCTTGCTTCCCGCTTGCACGAGATCAGTCTTAGGTCATGTTGACAAATGGCGAATCCAGAGACGGATCGACGTGATGTCAATGAAGCCGAGGAAGCTTTCCGCGGTTTTGTCGTAGCGGGTCGCGACACGCCTGGCGTTTTTGAGTTTGTTGAAGCAGCGTTCGACCAGATTACGCAGGCGATACAGGGAGCGATCGACACCAATCCGCTTCTTGCGAGACTTGCGCATCGGTATCACGGGCAGGACGTTGCGCCCCTCCATGCCGTCTCTGATCTTGTCTGCATCGTAGCCGCGATCCGCGAGCAGCACACTCGGGCGGGGCAGATTATCCGCCATCACCAGATCGAAGCCGAGATAGTCTGACGTCTGGCCTGGCGTAATCTCTGTCCTCATGGGAAGCCCGTGTGCATTGACGAGGAGGTGGATCTTGGTCGTAAAGCCACCTCGAGAACGGCCGAAACCCTGTCGCGGAGTCCCCCTTTAGCGCCCGCTGCCTGATGGTGGGCGCGGATCACGGTGCTGTCGATCATCTGCAGGGCACTTGGCACGGATCCGCTCTGGTTCAGGGCCTCCATGATGTCCTCCCAGAGCCCTGCCAACGTCCAGCGCCGGAATTGCCGATAGACGCTCGACCATTTGCCGAACTCCCCGGGAAGATCGCGCCATGGTGCCCCGGTTCGGGCAATCCAGAAAATTCCATCAAGAACGAGGCGGTGGTTGGTGGGTTTGCGCCCGTTCGGGGCGCGGACAGCGAAGATGAAGCGCTCAAAGAACGCCCATTCCTCGTCCGACATAAGGGCTCGTGCCAAACTGGCCTCCATCGCAGATGCCAGCTTGAATCATGATCAAAGCCCGATGTGAATCCCTTTTGTCAACACGTCCTAGCCAAGATCGGCATCCCACCCACCACGTTTTACCGGTGGTATGATCGCTTCGTCGAACATGGGCCCGAGGGGTTGGAGGACAGGCCATCTTCCCCTTCCCGGGTCTGGAACCGCATCCCCGATGCGGTTCGGGATCGGATCGTGGCGCTGGCGCTTGAGGAGCCCGAGCTGTCGCCGCGCGAACTGGCGGTCCGGTTCACTGACACAGAAAAGTATTTTGTCTCAGAGGCTTCTGTCTACCGGCTGCTCAAATCGCACGACCTCATCACCAGCCCGGCCTACATCGTCATCAAGGCGGCCGATGAGTTCAAAGACAAGACTGCGGCGCCAAACCAGATGTGGCAGACTGACTTCACCTATCTGAAAGTCGTCGGCTGGGGCTGGTTCTACCTGTCCACGATCCTCGACGACTACTCCCGTTATGTCATCGGCTGGAAGCTATGCGGCAACATGCGGGCCGTGGATGTCACCGACACGCTCGACATCGCTTTGGCAGCGTCAGGCTGCGACAGCGCCAAGGTTCTGCACAACCCCAGCTGACGTCTACTTTGGTCGCGGTGAAACCATCTTGGCTGAAAGGAGGCGCATCAAACAGCAGACCATCCAAAACCGCCGCTTGAACCACCAGCGTCAAGTGGCATAGTCTGAAACCGATGAGCCCAAGCCATCCGCTACAAAATCAGCGCGGCTGTTCCAAATCATTCGACGACGGACAACGGCTAAGACCATGTTTGGAGGTGCCAGATGACCCCGCGCGCGACCATCATCGGCCTGTTCGGCTCGTCCTTTCCGGTCTGGATCTTTGCGGCGCTGGCCGGGGTCGGTGTGGCGCTGATCCTGCGCGAGATCCTCGTGCTGACTGGCCTGTCGCGGCATCTGCCAGCCGCCGCCGTCTTCTATCCCGCCGTGGCCCTCTTGGCCGGTATCGGCATGAATTACCTCTGGATCGGGAGCTATGGATGAGCGCCGCGCAGGACGAGCCCAAGCCGCAGGTCACCGCTCCGGTGCCGGAGGCAAATGCCACAGCTGATAGCAAGGGTGTTGCCGGCACTGCACTTCCGGACCCCGTGGAGCACCCGCCCGAGGTCAGTGCCGGTCCTGCCGTATCGACGGATCAGGATGATGGCCGGGCTTCGCCGTCTCAATCGGCGGAGGTCACGCCGTCACGGTCGGAGACGCCTTCGCCAGTTCCGCGCCCCTGGGTCGGCGCTATCCTTCGCCTTGTGGTCCTCGTGACGGCTCTCGCCGCCGCCGCTGCCGCCGTCTGGGCATGGCGGCAATCGGCCAGCCACCCCTCGACCGATGCCGCTGAGATCAGTGCCCCGGTCACCGGCATTTCCGCCATCGTGCCCGGTCTGGTGATCGAGGTCGCCGTCAGCGAAAGCGCCAGGGTCGCCGCAGGTGATCTGCTGTTCCGCATCGACCCCGAGCCCTATCAACTGGAACTCGATCAGGCGCGCGCGGCATTGGCCGCGGCAGAGTCCGAGCTGCGGCAGGGCGAGGGCAATCTGGCGCTGCAACAATCCAACGCCGATGTCGCCAACAGCCAGATCGAGCGCGCCACCGCCAATCTGGAACTGGCGCAGCAGACCTTGAACCGGCTCGAACCCTTGCTGGCGCAGGGCTATGTCACTGCGCAAGAGGTCGATGCCGCGCGGACCGCCTTGCGCGATGCCACGGTCACCTTGGCGCAGTCGCAAAGCCATGCGCAGGGGACAGACGCCTTTGTCGGCACGCTGGACACCCGCCGCGCACAGGTCGATGTCGCCCGCGCCTCGGTTGCTTTGGCCGAGCGCAACCTGCGCAGTACCGAGGTGCGTGCCCCGACCGACGGTGTGCTGGCGGGGATGACGCTCACGGCGGGCGAATTCGTGGTCTCGGGCGTCACGCTGTTCTCGCTGATCGACGACAGCCATTGGCGGGTAAGCGCCTTGTTCCGCGAAACCGACCTGCCGAACATCCGCATCGGCGACCGGGCGCGGGTGTTCCTGCTGGCCGCGCCGGATCTGATGATCGAGGGCGTGGTCGGTGGCATCGGCTGGGGCGTGCGGTCCTCGGAAGAGGCGCAGCTTTTGGGCCTGCCCTTGGTCGCCAGCAAGCTGGACTGGGTGCGCGCCGCCCGCCGCTTTCCGGTCGAGATCGAGCTGGAGCATCCGCCGGAAGGGCTGGTGCGGCTGGGCGCTTCGGTCTCGGTCCGCATCATCGGGCCAGAGGAAGGCGCCGTCGGGGAAAGCGGCACCGGCCAATGAGCGTTGCCACCGCCATTGCCCCTGCCATCACCACCCCGCCCGAGACATTCGCAGAACGCATCGCGCGCGAGGATCGGGCGGATCGGCTGCGCGGGGCATTGACCCTGACCGGGCTGGTGATGGTGACGGTGTTTCTCGCCATGGCGATGCGGGTGCCCGAGGCGGCGCTCTCCTGCTATATCCTGTTCTTCGCCCACCGCGACAACGCAGGTGACAGCATCATGACCGCTGTCCGGCTGAGCGCCGCCGCGACTTTGGCGATCCTCCTGGCGATCCCCCTCTTGAATGCGGTGATGGGCGATCCTATGCTGCGGCTGGCCGCCATCGCCGGCTTTGCCTTTCTCGGCATGTTCCTGTCGCAGGCCAGCCGGCTTGGTCCCCTGGCGGCGACGGCGGGATTTGTCTTTGCCTTCATGCTGACGCTGGTCGATCTGATCCCGGTGCCAGAACTCATGTCGCAGGCGATGCGCTGGATGTGGGTGGTGCTGGTCCTGCCACTGGGGCTGATGGCGGTCTGGGCAGCTTTGGCCGGTGTCCGGCCCGAAGTGCTGTTGCGCCGCCAGATCGCACGGCGAGAGGCCGCCAGTGACGTGCCCCATACGCCCGAGGCGCAGAGGCTTCTGGACGAGGGGCTGGCGCGCAGCGACGAGTGGTTGAAGTTCGCCCGCATCCTTGGCGCGGCACGGGGGCCGATGCCGAGGCTCTCGCCCGCGCCGATGACGACAGCTACTTCCGGCTGGCTCTGGCCGAGGCGGGTGCCGTTCCCCGCGCATCCTCCGGGTCGTCAGCGCCCGAGAAGGCGCCGCTCTTCCGGGCAGATGCCTTCAGCGATCCGCGCCACCTGCGCTTCGCACTGAAGTGCCTTGTCGCCGTCCTGATCACCTATGGCTTTTACGCGGCCTTCAACCTCTTTTCGATCCATACGGCGATGATCACTGTGTTCTATGTGGCCCTCGGCTCGCGCGGCGAGACGCATCACCGGCTGGCCCTGCGGCTGATCGGTTGCCTGATCGGCGCGGTCGCCGGAATTCTGGTGATGACGCTTTTGATGCCGTGGATGACCGATATCGGCCATTTGCTGATCGTCACCGGCGCCGTCACCTTCGTCGCAGCCTGGATCGCCTTGGGCGGCGAGCGGGTGTCCTATGCCGGATGGCAGATGGCGCTTTGCTTCTATCTGGTAGTGCTGGCCGGGTTCTCACCCCCGGCGAGTATCGACGCGAGCCTGAGCCGGATCATCGGCATCCTGTTCGGCAGCGCGGTTGTCTGGTTTGTCTTCACCGCACTTTGGCCGGTCCATGCGCGCGATGATGCGCAGGCGGCTTTGGCGGAATTGTCTGCGGCCCTCGCATCAAACCCGCCCGCCACCAATGGCCGTGAAGTGGCGCGGCTGCGCGAACCTCTGGCCCGCGCGCGGCGACTGGCCGGGCTGGCCGTCCTTGAGCGGCAACCGGGGCTGGCGCAGGAACTTGCCGAGGCCACGGCTCAGCTGTACTTTTATCTCAGACAGAGCCACGCGAAAGAGGACGATCATGTCCAAGCCGCATAATGCCCTTCTGGCCTGCGGGCTGGTCATGCTGACAGCCTGCGCGCCGCCGGATACCGCGTCGCTGGCCCCGGCCTCGCCTGATGCGCCGCCGCCGGGGCAGAGCGGGTTCCTGCTAGCCCCGGACAGCCGGGTCATGGCCGATGCCGCGCCGCGCCCAAGCGCGCAGCCCGGCCAGACCTATGCCTTGGCGACATTGATCGATATGGCGCAGCGCAACAATCCCGAGACCCGCGCCGCATGGGAGCGGACGCGGCAGGCCGCCGCCGCGGTCGGGCTGGTCGAGGCGAGCTATCTGCCGCAGATCTCGGCGCAGATCCTCACCGGCTGGCAGCGTGCCGAAGGGGCGGGGATCGAGGACGGGCTGGGGCTTTTGCCGCAGGGCAATGTCACCGGCGATATCGGAGTGACCACGGCATCGGTCTCGGTCCGCTGGCTTTTGTTCGACTTTGGCCGCCGCGATGCTGCCCGCGCCGGGGCCGAAGAGCTGTCCTTTGCCGCCAATGTCGCCTTCACCGGCGTGCATCAACTTCTGATCCACAATGTCACGCAGGCCTATTACGACCTGCAGGCGGCGCAGGCGCGCGAGGGCATCCAGCGCGCCCGTCTGAGCGCCGCGCACGAGATCGCCGCCATGGCGCAGGCGCGGCGCGCGCAGGAGCTGGCGACCGTCACCGAAGAGGCGCAGGCCGGGCAACTGGTCTCGCAGGCGCGCTTTGACCTGACCCGCGCCGAGGCGGAAACCGCCGCCGCCAACGTCCGGCTGGCCACCCTGACCGGACTGTCGCCCGCGACACGCATCGGCATCAATCCGAGCGACACGCTGGCCCTGCCCGCGCGGCCCCCGGCCGAGCTGAACCGCTTCCTTGCCGATACGCTCTCGCGCCGCCCCGATCTGCAGGCCGCCTTTGCCCGCGCCCGCGCCAGCGAGGCGAATGTGGCCTTGGTCGAGGCTTCGTTCCGGCCGCAGATCGTCGCCAGCGCCGCGCTCGGCCATCGCTGGACCTCGGGCCAACTGAGCGATGACCGGGTGCCGGTCGGGCTGGACCATGCCAGCGACCGCGATTTCGGCGGGGTCTTTGTCGGCGTGAACATCCCGATCTGGGACGGCAATGCCCGCGCCATGCGGCTTAAGGCGGCGCAGGCCGACCACAATGCCGCTCTGGCGCAGGCCGAATACCTGCGCAGCAGCGCAGAGGGTGAAATCATAGCCGCCTATGAGGCGCTGAAGGCGGCTTTGGCCGCCAATCAGGCGGCGGGTGATCTGGTCCGCACCTCGCGTGTGACCTATGACTCCGCACGCTCGATGGCCGATCAGGGGTTGCTGACAGTGCGCGAGGTCGATACGGCGCTGCGCCTGCTCTATGATGCGCAGATCGCCGAGGTCGAGGCGCGTCATGCCATCCGATCATCGGCCGCGATGCTGGCCTTTGCCAGCGGCCAGATCGCGGGAGGTTGAGGCGGCCTAGCTGTCTGCGACCATATCGGCAGGGCGCCAACCCGGCGGTTTGTCAGGGTCGGCGAGGTCCAACACCAAGTTCAGGTGATTGCGGTCAGGCTCTTGCCGCAGCTCGAGCGGGTCGGGGGCAAGGGCTGCAAGAGATTCGGCCTGCGTCTGGCAAGGCGCGGTTTCAGCCACACCACGGCTGATGAACAGCTTGGCCCTTTGACATGGCTTACATAGAGCTGCGATCAAAGCGTGGCGTCGTTATGCTTCATCATGAGCTGCTGCCGGTTTCGTGGACATCGGGTTAAGCTAGCATAGCGCGGGCTTCGAACTCCATGGGGCTGATGTAGCCTAGGTCATGTTGACAAATGGCGAATCCAGAGACGGATCGACGTGATGTCAATGAAGCCGAGGAAGCTTTCCGCGGTTTTGTCGTAGCGGGTCGCG
>NZ_FWXX01000028.1 GCF_900176475.1 Tropicibacter naphthalenivorans | reverse complement strand
GGACATGGTTGGCGCGACGATTTCCAGCGGCAGGATCACGTTGTCCAGAATGGAGCGCCATTCCAGCAGCACCGGGTTTTGAAACGCCATGCCCACGGTTTTGCGCGGGGATTTGACCCGCTCGCCATGCAGCCAGACTTCGCCGTGGTCGGGCTTCATCAGCCCCGCGACAAGGCGCGTCAGGGTGGATTTCCCGCAGCCCGACGGGCCGACGACCGCGGCGAATTCGCCTTCGGGGACAGACAGGTTGAGATTGTCCAGAACCGGCAGCAGGCCTTTGGGCGTCTTGTAGGCGTGGGTGACGCCCTTGATGTCGATCAGATTTGTCATGGGTATTTGGGACTGCCGGCAAGCGCATCGCCCCGCCGGCAGTCTTGGCCTTTACTGAAGCATCCGCAGGTCTGCGGCGGGCAGGTAGCTGCCGTCAAAATACTTGGACATCTCGGGTTCGGTGGTGAACTCGTAAACCGATTTGGTCTGTTCGATGGCCGTGGTCATGCGCGCCTCGTCGATGCCGCCAATGCCGTTTTCCTTGACGAAATCGGTCAGCACGTTGGCGTCGATGGCCATTTGCAGACGCTCGGTTTCCAGATCGGCGTCGGCTGCCGGGTTGCGCTTCATCAGCGCTTCGACGGCGGTGGCGGGATCGGCAATTGCGCCCTTCCAACCGGCGGCAATCGCGGTGAGGAAACCGGTCACCACCTCGGGGTTCTCGGCGGCGTAGTCGGTGTTGACGATGATCGCGTTGCCATACAGCGCCACGCCATAATCAGCCATCAGCAGCACGCTCTGGTCCTCCATCGGGACGCCCAGGCGCTTGAGATTCAGCGTCGAAGAGAAGGAAAAGCCGGTGACCGAGGCGACCTTGCCTTCGGCGAGCATCGGCTCACGCGTGGGAAAGCCCACGGGCTCGACGGTGATCGCGCCGGTGTCCAGACCGTTCTCGGCGGCAAAGATCGGGAACTGCGCCCATGCGCCATCGGGGGGCGGCGCGCCCAGCACCTTGCCTTCGAGATCTTTGGGCGTCTCGATCCCCAGCGATTTGCGGCCAACCACGGCAAAAGGCGGCTTGTCATAGATCATCATGACGGCTTTGACGGGCGCCTCGGGGTTCTGGTCGAGAAAGCGCATCAGGCTGTTGATGTCAGCAAAACCAAAGGGATAGGCGCCGGTGGCCACCTTGGGGATCGCGTCGAGAGAGCCTTTACCCTCGGAAATCGACACGTTCAGATCGGCATCCGCGAAAAGGCCCGCGTCGATGGCGTGGAAATACGGCGCGGACGGGCCTTCGAATTTCCAGTCAAGCGCAAAGGGAACGTCGGTTTCGGCCAGGGCGGCACCGGATGTGCCCGCGATGGCGACGGAGGCAGCAAAGGCTGCAGAGATGAAGCGGTTGAACAAGATGTCCTCCTGAGGATGATGCACCGCAGACTGTTGTTCACGCGCCCGGCAGATGGAATTCTTGCCAGTGGGTTTCGCGCCAAAGCGCCGAGTTGGCGGAGTTTTTGCTTAAATTGTAATCTTTAAGATTAAATTATGGGCGTAAATATGCACACTCCGCCTGTTCCCTGTGCGACAGGGGGACAACCCTAGCGATTGTTAGCCTTGCGCCACGCCTCGAAGCGGGGGCCGTATTTCTCTTCGTTGACGCGCGGATAAAGGCCGATGATCGGCTCTCCGTCCTTGACCTGCTCGACCACGAAATCCTCGTAGGCGGTCATCTCGACGGCCTCCTCTGCGACCTCATCGGCCATATGCGCCGGGATCACGATCACGCAATCGGCGTCGCCCACGATGATGTCACCGGGAAAGACCGGGGCATCGCCGCAGCCGATCGGCTCGTTGAGGGCGATGGCCTCGTTATTCGTCAGGTTCGTCGGGCTGGAGGGGCGGCTGTGATAGGCCGGAATGTCGAGCTCTGCGATCACGGCGGCATCCCGAAAGCCCCCATCGGTCACCACCCCAGCCCCGCCGCGCATCATCAGGCGGGTGATCAGGATATCCCCCGCCGAGGCGGCATCGGCCTGCTTGCGGCTGTCCATCACCAGAACGTGGCCTTTGGGGCAGGTTTCAATCGCCACGCGCTGCGGATGGGCGGGGTTGCGGAACTCGGCCAGCGTGTTGCGATCCTCGCGGGCGGGGATGTAGCGCAGGGTAAAGGCCGGGCCGACCATGTTCTGCCCCTTGTGCCCAAGGGGGTGGACGCCCTGGATGACCTGATGGCGCAGACCGCGCTTGAACAGGGCGGTGGCAAGGGTCGCCACGGAAACGCCCATCAGTTTTTCACGGGTGTCGGGGGTCATGATGTGTCCTTTTCTATGGGCCTTGTGGATCGTCAGCTGCGGGCTGCCGGGTGGGCAAACCCGGTCAAAAGATGTCCGGCTCTGCCGCCGCCGCGCCAAAGCTGGCTTGCAGGTAGTCAAAGTCGCAGCCCTTGTCGGCCTGCATCACATGTTTCGAGAACATCCAGCCGTAGCCGCGCTGAAACCTTGGCTCTGGCGGGGTCCATGCGGCGCGGCGGCGTTCGATTTCGTCGTCAGGGACCAGCATATCCAGCGTCCGGTTCGGCAGGTCGAGGCGGACGATATCGCCCGTCCTCAGCAGCGCCAGCGGCCCGCCGACATAGCTTTCCGGGGCCACATGCAGCACGCACGCCCCGTAGGACGTCCCCGACATGCGGGCATCGGAAATGCGCAGCAAATCGCGGTGCCCTTGCTTGATCAGCGCCTTGGGGATCGGCAACATTCCCCATTCCGGCATCCCCGGCCCACCCTGCGGCCCGGCGTTGCGCAACACCATGACCGTGTCCGGCGTGACCTCGGCGCTCTCGTCATCGACCCAAGCCTTCATCTCGGGGTAGCTGTCAAAGACGACCGCCGGACCCTCGTGCTGATAGTATTTCGGGTCACAGGCGGCGGGCTTGATCACCGCGCCATCGGGGCACAGGTTGCCGCGCAGCAGCGCCAGAGACCCCTCGTGATAGACCGGGTTAGACAACGGGCGGATGACGTCGTCGTTGTAGACCTGCGCGCCTTGCAGGTTCTCGCCCAGCGTCTTGCCGGTGACGGTCATACAGTCGGTGTGCAAGCGCTCTTCGAGCTGTTTCATCAGCGCCCGCAGCCCGCCCGCGTAAAAAAAATCCTCCATGAGGTAGTCCTTGCCCGCGGGGCGGACATTGGCGATCAGCGGCGTGCTGCGGCCCAGAGCATCCAGATCATCAAGGCTGAAATCGACGCCCGCGCGGCGCGCCATGGCGATCAGATGCACCACCGCGTTGGCCGAACAGCCGGTGGCCATGGCGGTGATGGCGGCGTTCTGCACCGCCGCACGGGTGACGATCTTGTCGGGGGTCAGGTCTTCGCGGACCATCTCGACGATGCGGCGGCCACAGTCCGAGGACATGCGCTGATGCCCCGAATCCACCGCCGGTATCGACGAAGCACCGGGCAGCGTCAGCCCCATGGCATCGGTGATCGCCGTCATGGTGGACGCGGTGCCCATGGTCATGCAGGTACCAGCCGAACGCGCGATGCCGCCCTGAATGCCCAACCATTCCTCGTCGGTGATGTTGCCCGCGCGGCGCTCATCCCAGTATTTCCACGCATCCGACCCGGACCCAAGGATCTTGCCCGCGTAATGCCCGCGCAGCATCGGCCCGGCGGGGAGGTAGATCATCGGAATGCCCGCCGTCAGCGCCCCCATCACCAGCCCCGGCGTGGTCTTGTCGCAGCCGCCCATCAGCACGACCCCGTCAAAGGGGTGGCTGCGGATCATCTCTTCGGTCTCCATCGCGAGCATGTTGCGATAAAGCATGGAGGTCGGCTTGGTAAAGCTCTCGTCGACCGACAGCGCGGGCATTTCCACGCCAAGCCCGCCCGCCATGGTCACCCCGCGTTTGACGTCCTGCGCGCGCTCGCGAAAATGGCTGTGGCAAGAGTTGATTTCCGACCATGTGTTGAGAATGCCGATGATCGGCTTGCCGCGGAATTCGTCCTCGGAAAATCCAAGCTGCATCATGCGCGAGCGATGCCCGAAAGAGCGTAGATCGTCGGGGCCAAACCAGCGATCGCTGCGCAGGCCACCCTTTGGTGTGCTTTCCTGATGCGCCATGCGCGCCCTCCCCCCTGGCAGCCTTTTTCGCTTATGTATGCGCATACATCAATGCGCGTCAATGCGCGTTCTGGAAACCATTCGGCCTGTGAAAAAGCAAATATTCGACTCTGGACGTTCCTTTTCCACCATATGTATACGCATACACTCCAAGGTTCAGCGCCACGACCGCCCAACGCTTGCCATCAGCGTTCCAGAGTGAAATATGGCGCGTATGAAGGGCGAACAGACAACGACAGAGCGCAAGCCGCAAAGGGTGACGATGGAAACCGTCGGCAAGATCGCCGGGGTCAGCCAGGTCACCGTATCGCGCGCGCTGTCCGATCCGTCCAAGGTCTCGGCCAAGACGCTGGCCAGGATCCAGGACGCCATCGAGGCGACCGGGTTTGTGCCCAATGGGGTGGCCGGGGCGCTGGCCTCGAACAAAAGCAAGCTGATCACCGCGCTGGTGCCGTCGCTGACCAATATCGTCTATTCCTCGATGATCCAGTCCTTTGGCCGGCGGATGCGCGACGCGGGCTATCAGCTGCTGCTGTCTGAAACCGGGCTCGATCCGCGCGAAGAAGACGCGACCATCGCCGCCCATCTGTCGCGCCGCCCCGATGCGATCCTATTGACTGGCGTACACCACTCGGCGCAGGCGCGGCGCATGGTGCTGGCTGCCGGAATTCCAGTGGTCGAAATCTGGGAGTACTCGGACACGCCCATCGACATGTGCGTGGGCTTTCGGCACGCCGACACCGGCCATGCGGCGGCCGAGTTTGCCCACCGCAAAGGCTATGCCCGCGCCGCGACGATTTCAGCGGGGGACGAACGGGCGCGCAGGCGCAAGGCCGCGTTTGTTGATCGCTTGCAGGCGCTCAGGCCCGGCGCGGTGCCCCAGATCGACTTTGACACCCACGCCACGCTGGCCCGTGGCCGCGAGGGGCTGTCACAGCTGCTGGATGGGCATGGCTTTGACGGCGGCGTGATCTTTTGCAGCTCTGACATTCTCGCCAACGGCGTCCTTGTCGAAGCTCAGGCGCGTGGGCTGCGCGTGCCGCAGGACATCGCCGTGATCGGCTTTGGCGATCAGGACGGCGCCGCCCACCTTGAGCCGCCGCTGACCACGATCCGGGTCGACCGCGAAGCCTTTGGCCGGGCCGCCGCGGACATCCTGCTTGATCGGTTCAAGACGGGTGAAGCGGCGGTGCCCAAAGTCGATCTTGGGTTCGAACTGATCGCGCGCGGCTCAGCCTAGGGCCGGCTCATCGCTGCACCCGGGCGCGCTCTGGACGTCTGCCGTTGGCGCAAAGCGGTCTGCCATGCGCTGGCCCGCCGCGCGGTACTCTGCCTCAAAGCGGTCAACGATGGCGGCCACCGGTTCGACCCGGTCGATGACACCGCAGCCCTGCCCTGCGCTCCAGACGGTTTTCCACGCCTTGGTGCCCGCGTGCATGTCGCCGGAAAAGTCGATCTTGGCCGCGCTGTCCATATCCGACAGGTCCATCCCCGCCGCCTCGATCGAGGCTTTCATCCACAGGCCCATCGCCCCGGTGATCGCCTTGGAGGCCACGAGGTCTTCGATCCCGCTGCCGATCACCATGTTGCGATAGTCGTCGCCGATCATGTTTTCCTCGGCGGTCAAAAAGCGCGTGCCCACATAGGCCAGATCCGCCCCCAGCGTTTCCGTCGCCAGCATCGCATCGCCGGTGGAAATCCCGCCGCCCACCGCCAGCGGCCCGTCAAAGAACTGGCGCACCTCTTGAATAAAGGGCGCCATGGCGTAATGCCCGGTGTGCCCCCCCGCGCCCGCACAGACCAGCACCAGCCCGTCGGCGCCCTTTTCGATCGCCTTCTTGGCGTAGGCGGGGCTGTTCACATCGGCAAAGACCATCCCTCCGTAGGAGTGCACCGCCTCGGTCACCCGGTGCGGGCCACCCAGCGCGGTGATCACGATCTCGGGTTTGAATTCGCGCACGAGGGCGAGCTCATCCTCGAAGCGACCATAGCTGTTGTGGGTGATCATGTTGAAGGCAAAGGGCAAATCCAGCGGGCCAAGCTCGGCGTGGATCTGTTCGAACCACTGGCGCAGATCGTCGATGGTGCGCCCGTTGGGGCCGGGGAACGCGCCCAGAATACCCGCCTTGGCCGCAGCGACCACCAGATCCGGCCCCGAAACGAGAAACATCGGCGCGGCCACCATCGGCAGACGCAAACGGGCCTTGAGCGCAGCGATTTTCTGGTTCGGAGTCATGGGCTATGTCCTTGGTGGGGCGGCCCGCGGGCCGGGTCATCGATGGGCTAGGATTTGATCGGGGCGGGAAATGGCACGGCGGCGGCGCGGATGCAACCAAGAGCCCGCGAAGGCCTATAACTACGCAAAATTTCACGGCCTTGATTTACTTACATTAATTTCAATTTCGTATCATAGTGTTGCGCGGTGCGCACCGTGCTTCGACGGCATACGCTTGCGCAGCTTTGATCGAACATTGCCAAAACCGGTCAAGCTGCTGACTATCAATGAAAAAACCGCGCTTCGCGGCACGGGTCACAGGACACTTCGATACTAAGATAATCAGGTTCGGATAGCAGCCAGGAATGGCAGATCCCACCTGAACATCCCGTCATAGCTTTCATGGATGAACCTGAAACCAAGGCCCGCGAGACCTGTGACGCCCTCCTTGCCGAACTGCGCGACGACCTGAACGGTAGCATCTCGGAGCAGGACGCCATCGAGGTGCTCGCCCAGCACCTCATCACGCGCTCCGTCTTCAAGGCGCTCTCCACCGGTTGGACCTGTCACGTTTTCGTGCCGCCCCAGGTGCTCGTTTAAGCCACTTTCCGTTCGAAGGCGACGGGGCTTTTCCAGCCGCTGATCATCGCCGGATGGATGTCATACTTCTTGGCCAGCTCGACCGTCGTCAGTGCTTCGCTGATGGCTTCCAGAGCCACCTTCGTCTTGAACTCCGCCGAATAGCGTTTCAGTTTGGTCATTTTTGTGCGTTCTTCCTCGGGTGCCACGGCTTAACACCTGGTCCGAAATCCCGCGACCACCTCTGATATTCAGCACTGTGCCGTGGCTGTGGCCGGCGATTGCCTAGCGCTGGCCGTCGTTTACATCGGCAGCGCGCAGCATTGACGAAAACGTCTTGCGCAGCGCGTAGCAGTTCTCGTCGAAGTTCCGCAGATTGAGATGGTTCAGACTGCGCGACAAGCGCTTGCCAAAGGCGCTGGACACGTCGCCAGACTCCGTCCTGCGCACGTAATGAACCGCCCCGCTTTTGCCGGAGGCTGATTACTCCGTTTCAGGCGACTTTATCGAACTCATTACGCTGTTGATAGAACTTCTCCT
>NZ_FWXX01000032.1 GCF_900176475.1 Tropicibacter naphthalenivorans | reverse complement strand
CAAATGTCTGCATATCAACGTCTTTAGGCGATGATCGCTGGGCTCGAGTAGCGAAGCGATGGCGCCGATGATAAGATGTCAGCTTCACTGTTTGGACGGCTTTCGGTATCTTTTGGTACTGAAGCACAGACAAACAGATGACTTTCATTGCATTCCATACCTAGCCGGGTTGGAAGTTGCTGCTGCGCTCAAGTAGCGAAGCGGTAGCGCAATGAAGATGTGCAGAGGTTCGAACGTCAAGGATAAGCTGGTAACAGCTTTTCAACTTGAGAGTTTGATCCTGGCTCAGAACGAACGCTGGCGGCAGGCCTAACACATGCAAGTCGAGCGCGACCTTCGGGTTGAGCGGCGGACGGGTTAGTAACGCGTGGGAACGTGCCCAGATCTACGGAATAGCCTCGGGAAACTGAGAGTAATACCGTATACGCCCTTCGGGGGAAAGATTTATCGGATTTGGATCGGCCCGCGTTAGATTAGGTAGTTGGTGGGGTAATGGCCTACCAAGCCTACGATCTATAGCTGGTTTTAGAGGATGATCAGCAACACTGGGACTGAGACACGGCCCAGACTCCTACGGGAGGCAGCAGTGGGGAATCTTGGACAATGGGCGCAAGCCTGATCCAGCCATGCCGCGTGAGTGATGAAGGCCTTAGGGTCGTAAAGCTCTTTCGCCAGAGATGATAATGACAGTATCTGGTAAAGAAACCCCGGCTAACTCCGTGCCAGCAGCCGCGGTAATACGGAGGGGGTTAGCGTTGTTCGGAATTACTGGGCGTAAAGCGCACGTAGGCGGACCAGAAAGTTGGGGGTGAAATCCCGGGGCTCAACCCCGGAACTGCCTCCAAAACTCCTGGTCTAGAGTTCGAGAGAGGTGAGTGGAATTCCGAGTGTAGAGGTGAAATTCGTAGATATTCGGAGGAACACCAGTGGCGAAGGCGGCTCACTGGCTCGATACTGACGCTGAGGTGCGAAAGTGTGGGGAGCAAACAGGATTAGATACCCTGGTAGTCCACACCGTAAACGATGAATGCCAGTCGTCGGGTAGCATGCTATTCGGTGACACACCTAACGGATTAAGCATTCCGCCTGGGGAGTACGGTCGCAAGATTAAAACTCAAAGGAATTGACGGGG
>NZ_FWXX01000016.1 GCF_900176475.1 Tropicibacter naphthalenivorans | reverse complement strand
ACGCCCTGGCGGAAACCATCATCATTCCAGGGGCTTTCGCGGCCCCACTGGGGCCACGGTCCCCTTCCATTGTTCAAAGCCGAGGTCATCCACCCGATAGGCCCATGGAAAACCGCGGACGCTGTCGAATGGGAAACCTTGAAATGGGTCGATTGGTTCAACAACCGCCGCCTGCCTTGCGTCGGCAAAATGATCCCCCGGATCATTTCCTGATCCTCCTCACCCATCGGAAACATCCCGCCAGCAGAAGCCGAGGAGAAGTTCTATCAACAGCGTAATGAGTTCGATAAAGTCGCCTGAAGCTGAGTAATCAGCCTCCGGCAAAAGCGGGGCGGTTCAGGGACAGGTCCAGCTGCATCAGAAAGCTGAGCGCCCCCCACAACTCGGATCCTCGGGCTAGGGCATGTCCTCGGGCATGCGCGGATCCCCTCCGGCGAAATGTGGCGTGTGCGCGCCGGTCTCGGCGGCCGGCGTGGGGCGCAGGATCAGTGCGGGTTTGAAGGATGACATATTAAGGAACTCGTGGTGACGAAATGAACTTATGCAACTTCAGCAAAACGGGTGTGGTGTGCCAATTATTTTGGAAAGATCACTTTGACCGATATTCCCCAGGTTGCGCTCTTCCGAGCCCAGCTGCACAAGATCCGGCCGGTCTGTCAAGTGTATGGGTCCTGTGCGTTGCAAGAGGTGGGGATGCGTCAGAACCGCGGAAAAAGCACGGAACCAAACTCGGTTGGCGACATTGGCACAACTGCCGCGAAAGCTAGCTTTGTCCCGCAGTTCAGCAGTTCAGTCGAAAAGAATGATGCGCGGCGTGTCGAATGGCCGGTTTGGAAAAATTGCAACACCGCGTGTGGCCATGCCCCCAAACGGCAGCTTCGGGGTGAGACTGTGTGGAAACGCGGAGTTCGGCAACGCTGACTCTATCAGGTAGAGGCTGGAATGTCTGGCTATATCGAGGGAGTAGACCGGGAACAGGCGACCATGTTTCCGGATCGTCTGGAGGCCCGGATTGGTAAGGATCATCCCGTTCGGGTGATTGATGCCTTTGTCGATGAGCTCGACTTCGCTGCCGCCGAATTCAACCGTAGAGCTCCCGATCAGACAGGGCGGGACGGCTAGAGCGGCACCTCGCGGGTGTGCTTGATCCGGCGCAGCGCGAAGATCGTCGAGGTGCCCGCTACGCAGTCGAGTTCAAGCAGGCGGCGCATGAGGATGGCTTCAAAATCCGCGATGTCGCGGACCACCATGTGCAGCATGTAGTCCCATTCGCCGGTCACCGAGTAGACCTCGAGGATCGCCGGTTCCGCGTCCACCGCGCGTTGAAAAGCAGCGCGAGACGGCGCGTCCTGCGCCTTCATGCGCACTTGGCAGTAGACATCCATGCCGCGGCCGACCTTTGCCGGGTCGACCAACCGAACCGGCGGACCAATGACGCCGCGCTCCTCGAGCGCACGGATGCGCCGCCAGACAGTGGCGGGCGAGGCGTTGGTCGCCTCTGCCATCTCGGCTACGCTGGCCGAGGCATCGCGTTGCAGTATCGCAAGAAGTTTAGCTTCGGCGTCGGATAGATGATGTGTATCGTTCATATTTTACCGCTTTGAGAAATAATTGGATCAAATCTTGCCCCGCCTGACGCAAGGTTGAAAGCCCTTTTCACCCTTGGTGCGCGATCCTTGGCGACGAGGAGAACCACCATGACCGACCAGACCCCGATCCTGCGCGATTACGCGCTCACCGACCGCTACACGAAAACCAAAGGCCGCGTCTTTATGACCGGCACGCAGGCCATCGTGCGCATCGCACTTGATCAGGCGCGGCGGGACCGGGCGCGGGGCCTCGATACACGCGGCTACGTCTCGGGCTATCGCGGCTCGCCGGTGGGCGGGATCGACTTGGAAATCGGGCGCAACGCCAAGCTGGTCGAGGAGGCGGGCGTGACCTTTTTGCCGGCGGTGAACGAGGAATTCGGCGCGACGCAGATGATCGGCACGCAGCAGGTCGAAAGCGATCCGCACAAGACCTGCGATGCGGTCTTTGGCCTGTGGTACGGCAAGGGGCCGGGCGTCGACCGGGCGGGTGATGCGCTGAAACACGGCAATGCCTACGGGTCGTCGCCCCATGGCGGCGTGCTGGTGGTTGCGGGGGATGACCATGGCTGCGTGTCGTCGTCCATGTCACACCAGTCCGATGTCGCCTTCATGAACTTCTTTATGCCGGTGCTGAACCCGTCCAACGTGGCGGAATTCCTGCCCTTCGCCGAGTGGGGCTATGCGCTGTCCCGCTTCTCGGGGATGTGGGTCGGCTTCAAGGCGATCTCAGAGACGGTTGAGAGCGGCATGTCCTTTGACCTGCAACCCGACCGGGCCTTTGCGAAGCCGGAGTTCGAGGCGCCGCAAGACGGATTGCACTACCGCTGGCCCGACCTCCCCGGCCCGCAGATCGAAGCGCGGCTGGAGCACAAGAAAAACGCCGTCATGGCCTTTGCCCGTGCCAACCCCATCGACCGCGCCGAATGGGGGCACGCGGCGCGCTTTGGCATCGTGACCACGGGCAAAGCGCATCTGGACGTGCTAGAGGCTTTGCGGCTGCTGGGCATCGACCAGACACGCGCCGCCGAACTGGGGGTCGACCTGTATAAGGTCGGCATGGTCTGGCCGCTCGAGCACGAGGGCGCGCTGGCCTTCGCTGAAGGTAAGGATGAGCTGCTGGTCATCGAGGAAAAGCGCGGCATCATCGAAAGCCAGCTCAAGGAGTATTTCTACGACTTTCCCGGTCACAAACCGCGCCGCATGGTCGGCAAGCGCGACGAGACCGGCAAGCGGCTGATCCCTTGGACGTCCGAGCTTGGCCCGGTGATGCTGGCGCGGCACATCGCCGACCGACTGCGCCAGAACGGGATTGCCGATCTTGATGCCTCTGCCACGCCGCCGCAGCCGATCACCGTGCCCGGCGCGACGCGCACGCCTTATTTCTGCTCTGGCTGCCCGCACAATTCCTCGACCAAGGTGCCCGAGGGGTCGCAGGCTTTTGCCGGGATCGGCTGTCACTTCATGGCCTCGTGGATGGGGCGCAACACCACCTCGCTGATCCAGATGGGCGGCGAAGGCGTGAATTGGGTGGCCCGCGCGCAGTTCAACGGCAACCGACACGTCTTTCAGAACCTTGGCGAGGGGACCTATTACCACTCGGGTTCGCTGGCGGTGCGGCAGGCGATTGCGGCGAAGACCAACATCACCTTCAAGATCCTGTTCAATGACGCCGTGGCGATGACCGGCGGGCAAACCGTGGACGGGCCGATCTCGGTCGAGGCGATTGCCCGCTCGGTGCTGGCCGAGGGCGCAAAACGCGTCGTCATGGTGTCGGACCAGCCCGAGGCGCTGCCAAAGATCGCGGGGGTTCAAGCGTATCATCGCCGCGATCTGGATGCCGTGCAGCGCGAGTTGCGCGATATTCCGGGAACGACGGTGTTGATCTACCAGCAGACCTGCGCCACCGAAAAACGACGCCTGCGCAAGCGTGGTCGCATGGACGACCCCAAGAAATTCGCGGTCATCAATCCGCTGGTCTGCGAGGGCTGCGGCGATTGTTCCGTGGAATCCAACTGCCTCAGCGTCGAGCCGCTGGAGACAGAGTTTGGCCGCAAGCGCAAGATCAACCTCAACACCTGCAACAAGGACTTTACCTGCGTAAACGGCTTCTGCCCCAGCTTTGTCACCGTCGAAGGGGCGACGTTGAAAAAGGGGGCGCAGCGCGGTGAGGCGGCCTTTGACCGCCTGTCGAAAACGCTCCATCAGCCGGTCATGCCGCCCTTGGACCAGCCTTGGGACATTGTTGTCACGGGCGTCGGCGGCACGGGAGTCGTCACCGTAGGCCAGCTGATCGCCATGGCCGCCAACCTCGAGGGCAAGGGCGCGAGCGTGCTGGACTTCATGGGCTTTGCACAGAAATTCGGCCCGGTCATCAGCTACATCCGCATGGCGCGGGAGGCGACAGAAGTGAACCAGGTCCGGGTCGAACCGGCCTCGGCGGATGCGCTGATTGGCTGCGACATGGTGGTCAGTTCCTCGCCCAAAGCCTCGCAGACCTTCCACCCCGGCACCCGCGGCGTGGTGAACACCGCCGCGATGCCGACCGGCGATCTGGTCCAGAACCGTGACGCCGATCTGAATGCAGGGACGCGGCTCGAGGCCATCGCGGCGGCGACCGGGGGCGTGAACACGCTCGACGCCAACGCCCTGTCAGAGGCGCTGCTGGGCGAGACGGTCTTTGCCAATGTGATGATGCTGGGCGCAGCCTGGCAGGCGGGGTTGGTGCCGCTGTCGCTGGACGCGCTGACGCGGGCGATCGACCTGAACGGGGTAAAGCCTGACCTGAACAAGCGGGCTTTTGCTTGGGGTCGGATCGCGGTGTTGGACCGCGCCGCCGTCGAGGACGCCGCTGGGCTGACCGCTCCTGCCGCTCAGACGTTGGACGAACAGATCGCGCGGCGCGCGGCCTTTCTGACCGACTACCAAGACGCCGGATGGGCCAAGACCTATCGAACAGAGGTTGATCGCATTCGCCTGGCCGAGACCCGCGTGAGCGGCACCCCCGGCCCGCTGACCGAGGCCGCGATGACCGGTCTGTTCAAACTGATGTCCTACAAGGACGAATACGAGGTCGCCCGCCTGCATACCCAGATGGGCTTTCTCGAGGGGCTGAAGGACCGCTTCGACGGTGACTTCACCGTGACCCACCACCTTGCCCCGCCGATGCTGCCCGGCAAGGACGCCCGCGGGCGCCCGCGCAAACGCGCCTTTGGCCCATGGATCCGCCCCGCAATGCGGCTGCTTGCCCAGGGCAAACGCCTACGCGGGACGGCGTTCGACCCATTCGGCCAGACTGAAGAACGGCGCATGGAACGTGCCTTGATCGCCGCGTATCGCGATCTGATCGGCAAGCTGGCGGACAGGTTGACCAAAGAGAGCCTGCCCGAGGCTGTGGCCCTGCTCGGGTCTGTCACCGCGGTGCGTGGCTTTGGCCCGGTCAAGCAAGAAGCAGCGGCGCTCGCTCTGCGGGACTTGATGGCGCACAATTCCCGCTGACAGAATGTGACCTGCAAAGCATCGGACCTTCAACGCGACGCCAAAACAGCACATTCGCACCAGACAGCGTCATGGTCGGACAGCGGCGTGCCGCTCTGCGAGATCGACGAAATGACCGCCTTGCTCAAAGGCTCAAGCCCCCGGCCTGCAAGCCAGTCCAGCTTCATCACCCGCATTGGATGCGGCGTGATCAGGCTGGGCCGCGTCGTCATGCCATCGGCGGTGAAGCCCCAGGCATAGCCGCGCGCCTCGGTCATCGCGAACAACGCCTCGCCGCGCCAGTCAAAATCCGGCGGGCAATGATTGCCCGTGTTGAGGTCGCCGCCAATCAGCACCGGCATATCCGGTGCGAACGCCTCTATCCCGTCAAGCAGCGCCTCCATCTGGCGCGCACGATGAGCACCATCGGCATTGCTTTCGAGATGGGTCGAGACCACGCACAGCGGTCCGGCTTTGGTCTCGACCACGGCGGCAAGCGCCATGCGTCCGCCAAGGCGGGGTTGTTCGGGATCCGCGCCGGCTTCGGCGGCAAACCAATGCCCATGAACGTCAAGGCGGATCAGCGTGACGCGCGAAAACGGCACACGCGACAGGATGGCATTGCCATGCCAGCCAAGGGCATTGAAATCGTCGTCGCAGAATTTCCGCTCGGTCGGGCCGCCAAGATCCAACTCATGAAACTCCACACCAAACGCATAGGCCATGCCCATCGCTTCGGCAAAATCGGCAGTGGTGTGGCGCTGCTTGGTGCGGGCCATGCCGTGATCCACCTCGGAAAGCAGCACGATATCGGGCGCGTGCGGCGCAAGATGCGCTGCGCTCTCTTCGGGAAACAGGCACCGCTCGACGTTCCATGCGACAACCGACAGCGTCTTGGGCAAACTGTCGGCGGAGGCCGTGCCGCCGACCTGCACCATCTTCATGGCCGGAACCATGGTCATCATATCGCGATGGACGGCCGTGTTGCGTTCATCCGTCAACAGCCGCAGACGCTCGGCCTTGGTGACCTGCGGCAGCGCTGCGACGGTGGTGATCTCGGACGGGTGATGCCCGGGCAATAGAGCGGTCACAGGCGGGCTCCGGTCTGGGTATCGAACAGGGCCAGCGCCGCGCGTGGCAGGTCGACCACATGTGCACCGGGCGAGGCGATCGTGTCCTTCACCACATGCGCGGTGAATGGCTGGCCCGCGATCTGACCATGCAACAGCCGATGCGCCCCAAGTTCCTCGACCAAATGCACGTCAAAGGCGGTTTGCCCCTGCCCAAGACGCACATCCTCGGGCCTGATACCCAAGGTAATCGGGCCGCGGCGCGACGTTGGGGCATCCAACACGGCTGTGCCGCAGGGGAGCCGCACCGCTCCGTCCTGAAACTGCGCCTGAACCAAATTCATCGGCGGCGCGCCCATGAAAGAGGCGACAAAGGTCGAGGCGGGCGAATGATAAATCTCGGAAGGGGTGCCGATCTGTTCGATCCGCCCGGCGTTCAGCACGACGATCCGGTCTGCCATGGTCATGGCTTCGACCTGATCATGGGTCACGTAAATCGACGTCACGCCAAGCCGCTTTTGCAGCGCCTTGATCTCTATCCGCATCTGGTTGCGCAGTTTGGCGTCCAGATTCGACAGCGGCTCGTCGAATAGGAACAATGCCGGATCGCGGACGATGGCGCGGCCCATGGCGACGCGCTGGCGTTGGCCGCCTGACAGCTGCGAGGGCTTGCGGTCGAGATAATCCGATAGATTGAGCAAGGCCGCAGCCTCTTCGACCTTGCGGTCGATCTCTGCCTTGGGCGTCTTGCGGTTCTTCAGCCCGTAGCCGATGTTCCGGCGCACAGTCATGTGCGGGTATAGCGCGTAATTCTGGAACACCATCGCGATATCGCGGTCGGCGGGATCGACGTGGTTCACCTGCCGTCCCGCAATATGCAGATCGCCGCTGGTGATGTCTTCGAGACCGGCGATCATGCGCAGCAGCGTAGACTTGCCGCAGCCGGAAGGGCCGACCAGCACGACGAACTCGCCGTCCTTGATGTCAAAGCTCGACGGGGTCACCGCCTCGAAGCCATTGGGATAGACCTTGCGAATAGAGTTCAGCGAAACCTGAGCCATCTTTTTGTCCTGCATTGTTATTTATCGGATTCAGTCAAACCCTTGACGAACCAGCTCTGGAAAAAGATCACCACAAAGACCGGCGGGATGATCGCGATGATGGCCAAAACGTTGGCGCGGCCATATTCGGGGATGCGGTTGCCCTCCATCACTTGGGTGATCTGCTTGATCCCGCGCACGAGGGTGAACATGCCTTCTTCGGTGGTGATCATCGTGGGCCAAAGGTATTGGTTCCAACCGTAGACGAACATGATGATGAACATCGCCGCGATCATCGTCTGCGACAGCGGCACAAGGATATCGACGAAAAATTTTATAGGCCCGGCACCGTCGATGCGGGCGGCTTCTATCAGCTCTTCGGGGACGGAGCGAAAGAACTGCCTGAAAAAGAAGGTCGCGGTGGCCGAGGCGATTAGCGGCACGATCAGACCCTGATAGGTGTTCAGCATCCCAAGTCGCTGGACGATCTCGTAGGATGGCAAGATGCGGACTTCGAGCGGCAAAAGCAGCGTGGTAAAGATCACCCAAAAGGCCAGCGTGGCGAATTTCAGGCGAAAGTAGACGATGGCATAGGCGGCCATCATGCCGATCACGATCTTGCCCACCGCAAAGCCGATCCCAAGGACAAAACTGTTCTTGAGCATGTTCACACCGGTGTTTTCGCCGGAAAAGCCGGACGCCTCCAGCATGGCCTTTTTCAGGTTGTCGTCGAACTGATCGCCGATCTGAAAGCTGGGGCCGTGCTTGATGACCTCGACATCGGGCATGGTGGTGATTTGCAGCACCATGAGCAGCGGCACCAGCATGAACAGCGCCCCAAGGATCAGGATGGCATGATCCAAAATCGCGCTGAGTTTAGAGCGTTTGAGCATGGCGGCCCCCTTTAGGTGTAATGAATCCGGCGTTCGACCAGCCGGAACTGAAAGACCGTCAGTGCAAGGACCAGCACCATCAAGATGACCGACTGTGCCGACGATCCGCCTAGATCATTGCCCCGGAAGCCATCCACATAGACCTTGTAGACCAGCGTCATGGGGTTGTTGCCCGGCTCGCCTTTGACCAGCGTGTCGATCACGCCAAAGGTGTCGAACAGCGCATAGGTGATGTTGATGATCAGCAAAAAGAACCCGGTGGGCGCAAGCAGCGGAAAGGTCACGTCCCAGAACCGCCCCGAGGCGCTGCGATTGTCGATCAGGGCGGCTTCACGCACGGATTTCGGAATGGATTGCAGCCCCGATAGGAAAAAGATGAAATTGACCGGGACCTGTTTCCAGACCGAGACCAGCACCATGGCAAAGGCGGTGTCAGAGTAGTTCACCCCCAGCACGAAATCGTGGCCGAGGGATTGGAAGGCTCGTGTCAGCGGCCCCCAGCTTTGGTTGAACAGCATCACGCCGACAAAGCCCGCAACCGGCGGGGCGACGGCATAGACCCACATGATCAGCGTGCGATAGCTGCGCGCGCCCCGGATCACCTTGTCCGCCTTGACCGCAAGCAACAACGCGAGCGCCAGCGAAAAGAACGTAACGAGCGCGGTGAAGATCACCGTGAACCAGGCAATGCGGCGATATTCGGCGTTGCCCGCGAGGTCGGTGTAATTCTCCAGCCCGACGAAGGTGGAGCCAAAACCGAACGGATCTTCGAGATAAAAGGACGACTGCACCGCCTCGGCGGCGGGCCAGTAGAAAAAGACGATGATGATCGAAAGCTGCGGCATCAGCAGCAGGATCGGCAGCCAGTGCGTGGTGAACCCGGCACGTTTCATGGGAAAGCCTTGTTGGTCAAATGCGGCAGGCGGCCACGGTGTCCCGTAGCCGCCGCCCGGTTGGGGGAACGCTTAGTTCTGCGTCTTGGCAAAGCGGGCCAGCAGGGCGTTGGCCTCGTCTTCGATCTTGCCAAAGGCGGTGTCCACATCGGTCTCGCCGGTCAGGATGCGGCCGAATTCGCGGTTCATCACGTCACGGATTTGCACGTAAAAGCCCATGCGGTAGCCCTTGGTGTTGTCACCGGCGGGCAGCGACAGCTGCTGGATACCAACTTCGGCAGCGGGGGCTTCATCGTAGTAGCCTTCGGCCTTGGCCAAGTCATACGCGGCGGTGGTGACCGGAACGTAGCCGGTTTCCTTGTGCCAGAAGAACTGCGTCTCTGCTTTGGTCAGGAATTCAAAAAACGCGGCGGTTGCCTCATTTTCTGCGTCGGATTTGCCCGCCATGGCGAACAGCGACGCGCCCCCGATAAAGGTCTGCTTGGGCTCGGTGGTCACCGCTTCCCAGTAGGGCAGATAGGTGGCGGAGAAGTCAAAGCCCAAGTCCTTTTGCGACAAACCGCCGAAGGAGCCCGAAGAGCCGAGCCAGATCGCGACCTTGCCTTCTTCGAACGGGGTCTGGTTGTCGCCCCAGCCGGTACCGAACCATTCGAAATGACCGTCTTGCTGCCACTGCTGAACCGCTTTGAAGTGGTTCTTGATCGCATCGTTGTTCACCAGGATCTTGGTGCCTTCGACGCCGTCATACCCGTTGTTGTTCGTGGCGAACGGCAGGTTGTGGCGCGACATGAAGTTCTCGGTGAAAATCCACGGCAGGTGCGATTGCGCAAGCGCGGTATAGCCCGCATCCTTGAGCGCCGGAGCGGTCACGGACTGGAACTCTTCCCAAGTCTTGGGCGGGGTCACGCCAGCGGCTTCCAGCGCGTCAACGTTGTAATACATGACGGGCGAGGACGAGTTGAAGGGCATCCCGATCATCTTGCCATCGCTGTCGGCGTAGAAATAGCGCACGCCAGAGATGTAATCGTTGATGTCAAAATCGACACCGTTCGCCTGTAGCAGGTCCTGCACCGGGACGGTCGCGCCCTTGGCCCCGATCACCGTCGCGGCGCCTGCATCAAAGACCTGCAGGATGTTCGGCTGTTCACCGGCGCGAAAGGCCGCGATGCCCGCAGTCAGGGTTTCTTCGTAGGTGCCCTTGAAGACCGGGGTCAGCTTGTATTCGGACTGCGAGGCGTTGAAATCCTCGGCGATGGCGTTCACGGTCTCACCCAGAGCCCCGCCCATGGCGTGCCAAAAAGTAATTTCGGTCTCTGCCTGCGCGACGTTGGCAAACAGACCAAACGACGCAATGGCGCCACCGATAAGCGAAAGTTTCATGTTGTTCTCCGAGCCCCGGATGTTCGCAGCGACCGGGGAAGACAGTATGATTGAAAGCAAAGCCTGGCCCTTGAGGCTGGCTCTATGCAGATTTTGCACGGCCTTCTGCTAAGGCCGTTTCTTGACAGTCCTGCGAAGGCTGTCTGAAACCTTTGTGACAGTCGGACCGGCGATGACGCGCAGCACATTGAGGTCCTGAGTCAATATTCGGACGAGCTGGACAAATCCCCCAACCGCCTTGTTTCGTTGGAATTCGGCGAAAAGATCTTTGCGGAACACTTCTGGCTAAAGCACACGTCGGCCGCATCGTGGCCTGCGATTGGCACTCGACGAAAGGCCAATGAATCGAACGCAGGCCACCGCGCCGATACCTCTTCTCTATTTGTCTCCCAAGCCGAGGGCTGCGGCGGAGCCGTGATTGATCACTTTCCGCCAAAAGCTGTTAGAGCCAGAAGATGACGATTGCAGCCAAGGCGATGGCCGAAATGAAAATGACCGGTTTTCTTTCGGAGCGCGTTGCGACCGGCCGCCAGTCTTTCATCCGGCCAGAGGCCATGCGTCCCACATGGCTTGGGCACCGCGATAATCGCTGACCTGCCCGGCGGTCAGAAACATCCGCAGTGGGCGGCCAATGGCGTTGCAAACAGCATGCAACTTGGCCCCTCTAAGTAACGCGCGAAAGTTGGCGATGCCCTAGGGGTTTGGCATATCATGGCGGTGTCAAAGCGTCGTTAATTCTCAGACGAGGAAGCGATATGCCACATGTCGCAGACTACCATCGCCACGCTGCCCGAACCATCAGGATTTTCGCCGGATCAGTTGACAGACCTCATCCACAATGGTGCGCGCAAGCTGATGATGTCGGCGCTGAAGGAATGGCGCAAACTCGATGGCCAAAACCGCCTGCCCAAACCCATAGGCTAGATTGACCAAAGGCCGATCCTGTACTCACAATCAAATGAGACCAATCCAGCGGGGTGGACCAGAGGGCTATCAGCGGTCCGACCTCAAGGCATTACCGTAACGCCGCCGATGGCCTCGAGGACCTGGCCAGGCAGGGTGTGGCCCGCGGCGCGTATGTCACCCATCGGCAGCTCCAGTAGCGTGAAGGGCGTGCCATTCGCCGTGCGGAGCCGGTCGATACTCAGCGCGCCGTTGGTCGGGTAGATCAGCGTTACGCTGTCGGCCTTCCATGCGTCGCGGTAGGCGAGCATCTGGTAGACGTCGGACTGCGAAACGCCGCGCTTTGGGTCGCCGGGGCCGTCGAGCCGCTTCCACTTGGTGTCCAGTACATGCGTCTCACGGTCTCCAAAAGTATTTCTGGCGCGCCGCAGCACGAGGTCTGGCCGCATGGCGAAGACGCCGGTGCCATCGCGGAACAACGCCGACTGCCCGCCCGCCTGTGGCTGCACCTGCCAGCCCTGAGGCGTCAGATGGCGGCGGAGCAGCACCGTCACCCATTCCTCAAACAACACGTTCATGCGGAAAAGCAGGGCGATGCCCGCGGCGTGGCCTGAAGACGTCGTCTGAAAGTGATGGTCGAGGAACAGTTTCGCGCGGCGACACAGAGGCGCAAAGCGTGCCGTGCTGCGGTCAAAGTTCGGAAATTTGATCGGACCTCGGGGCAGGGGGCCAGCGCCGTCCAGATGGATCAGCGCCTCGGTCAGGGTTTTGCGAGTCTCTTGCCGGGCGGTCAGGCGCAGCAGCAACACGGTCGCCGCCCGCAGCAGCCGGTTGACCGGTGTGTCGTTCGTGCGCTCGTCAAAGCGGCAAGCGAGGCGATCCTGCCGCCCGGCCAGCGTCGAGAACTGCCGCACCACGTTGAGCGATCCGCGCAGCGCCCGCAGGTCGTCGTCCTGCTCGTTGTAGCGATGCGGCGCGCCGCGCCTGAGTTGCTTCAGCAGATCAGCGGCAAAGAGGGCCATAAGCAGCTCGAGCAGGCTGTGGTTCTGGGCGTCCATCCCGGCGAGGTCCAGCGTCGAAAGGTCCAGCCCCTGCACGACGGCCAGCATGTGGATCAGCTCGGCCCGCGCGCCCCCATCGTCGCGGTCAATCTTGGGCAGGATCTCCAGCGTTGCGCTCTTGGTCGCCAGCACGCCAACCACCTGCTGAGCCCGCAGCTTGCGACGGCCATCGAGCAGGATCTTCTCCCCCTCCTCGGTGGAGGGCTTCAGCTTGAGCGCAGGCGCGGCACGGTCCGCGAGGTCGAGCAACCCGTCCGCCTGCGCGCGGGTCAGCGCGGCCTCGGGGCCAAGGTCCACGTAGCCCCATTCGCGGACCGTTAGCAGCGTCACGCCTGAAGCCCTGCGTAAGCGTTTTCGGGGAATGTGTCGCGCACGGTGTAGCGATAGCGCGGCCCGTCCATCGCGAGGTCCAGACCGGGGGGCACATCGAGGGTGTCCTTCGCGATGAACCCCTGCGCCTCACCGCCCAGAACGGCCACGATACGCTCCCAATCCTCGTGGAAATACTCGGCGAGCAGCGGCAGCACCTTGCGGCGCATGACGGTGTCGATATCAGCGCGGCTCTGGCACCCCATGAAGAAGGCGTGGCCGATCAGATGGTCTCGATCCACGAGATACTCGATCCGCTGGTTGAGCCGGGTCAGTAGCAGCGACAGGTCGATCCCATCGATATTGCCCAGCAGGGTCGGCATCGGCGGGGTCTCTTCAAAATGAAACCGGCGGCGCAGCGCGGTGTCGAGCAGCGCGATGGAGCGGTCCGCGGTGTTCATCGTGCCGAGGAAATGCAAGTTCGCGGGTAGCGTAAAGAGGTCACCGGAATAGGGCAGGCGCACGGCCACCTCGTTCTCCGCCCCGGCGCGCTTGTCCTCCTCAAGCAGGGTGATGAGCTCGCCGAAGACCTTGGAGATATTGGCCCGGTTGATCTCGTCCATGACGAGGACGAAGGGCGTGTCGACGGCCGCCGCGCTGACATTGCCGTTGATCAGAGCTTCGAGCGCCTTGTTGTCGATCCGCTGCGCAGCCAGCCGATTAATGGGCCAGTTGTCCAATCGGCCATCGTAGACCGCCTTGATCGGAATGCCACGCGGAGCCATCCGCAACCACCGCACATTGCGCCGATGAGAACCGCCCTCCTGCGCTTCCTCATGGTAGCTGTAAGGGCCGGTGACTTCGCCAATAGCCTGGATCAGTTTATTGTTCTTCGTGACCAGGACGATGTCACCGATTTGGACCTTGTTCCGAAAGCAATTCGCGGTTTCGACCGATCGCTCGGACCATTTTGCGGTCTCGGCAACAAGGCTGGCCTTCTTGTAGGCCTGCAGAATTTCTTCGCTTTGGTCGAAGCGTGGGTCACTCAGATCCATGCCAGCCTGACCGGTCAGGGCTACGGTCTCCACGCCATCGTTACCAACGATGTTCGCTGTCTCCATCAGCGGTTGGATTGCTACTTTAAACACCGCGCGCTCACCCATCGAAAACGGTGCGTCGTGAGGCGTGAGAAGGGATGTGTCCGAAGATCGACAATCATGGAGCGCGGCCAAGGAGGCGATTTCCCGCAAGGCACCATTCCTTGGCTCCAAGGTAAAGCCCGCCTCGCCCGCACCGCCCTCGGGGCGGAGGCCTTCGACGAACTCCTCATAGGAATAGCTCTGGTGGAAGGTCACGAAACCGATCCGTCCCGCTTCGCGCAGCTCCGTGTAGCGCGCCTTCAGCGTGGGGCCGTCCATCGCGGCAACCGCCTCCGCGCCGTCACAGATCTCCACCGCCTTGCGGAAGGTGGCGTAGGTCTTGCCCGTCCCCGGCGGGCCGTAGAGGATCGTGTTCAGGGCGGATGGCGAGGGCTTTCTTTTTGTGTCGGTCACGGGGTCCGCCTCCGGCTGGGAATTGAGCGTATATGTGAAAACGGTCGAGCTGCTTGGGTTCGGATCGGTGCTCTTAGGCGGTGGCACTTGCGCAAGTGTTTGAAATTTTCCACCGCCAAGTGCTTGGCAGATGTTCGGGAACACGTCCTTCAGCCCCATCGCCGTAGCAAGGTCCTGTGCGCGGATGGAGACCTCTCTGGCGGCCTGTTCCCGAGCAGGTTCGATAAAATAGTTCAGGGCGCAAAGCCGGATCCGGTCGGCACCATTCATCAGGTGTTTGTAGCGTTCTGCGGGCTCGATGGGCTGATCGTTTTGGTCGACGATGATGTAACCGGAGTTGTGAAGGCGCGCGGCGGCATCCGACTGCTCTCCCCAACCACCGTTCAGTTTCGTCTTGTTCAGGATGAACCCAATCAGTGGTTTGGTTGGATAGACACGATTTCTGCGTTCACGCGTGGAGCGGACCCAATAATCGCGTGGCTCGCCAAATGCGTCGAAGATATCGCTACGCGCGCCAGTCTCCTGAAATTGATCGTAGGCATCCATCGCGTCTTCGATCTGGGCCCGGCCAACCTTACCGTCGAATGGCCCGCGCTGGTGAACAAAATCATGAAAGTGACCAAGAGCCGTGCGAATGCTTGACAAACCGTTATATAGGTCAGCCCGTTTTGAGAAGGAAAGCGGCGAAGGGTTTGGCTTTCCCAATCGTTTGTCTTCGGACGTATACGTGAATGGTTGAAGAAACGCTTCCCGAGTTTGGTGCATGGCTAAATCTTCGAGATCGTCCACAACCTGCTTTACGCGCCTTACGGAACTCAAACGAGACGAAACGGCTCCTTGGTCCATCCCCTTGCTTTCCAACCACTGCCTAAATTCATCTTCGTTCATCGAAAACTCCCAATACCTCGGGTCGCGACACACTGTATCCACCGGCTGCATCTACTCATTAGTATCACTTTTGGCTTCAAGCAAAGGCGGCGCTCCAAAAAACCAATGCGAGGCCCTTGACCTCCGGCTGCTTCGTGCGGAGGTGTTCCCATTCCATCAGTCAAGCCTCCCTCAGCCAGCCATCGCGATACTGTCATCTCCTTGCCAGCCAAGCCAGACGACCGGGGGCATTTCTTCGGGCGACAGAAAGATGCGCGCTGACCATCGAGCGGTTGTCCTGTCCGGCCCAAGCGCCTTGGCGGCGCAGAGACCAACGCTCCGGAGCAAGACGCGGACCGCACCCGGCACGCGCTTTATGTTGAATTCGGCAGCGTGTTGGACCATCTGGAGACGACGCAAAGCGGGCCGAGCGGCCGAGAGGATCATAATAATCAACTGAAAAACATATGAAAAAATTCGCTTTCGCGTCAAGCCTCACAGCAGAGTTTACAAAACTAATAAAATAATACTTAATGAGTCGCACGGAGCAGGGAGTGGCTCCGAAGGGAGGACATCATGAAACTGAAAACAACGCTTTTGGCGTCGGTGATCGCTTGTGCGCCGATGGCCGTTCTTGCCGCAGACTTGACCATCGGCTTTAGCCAGATCGGATCGGAATCCGGCTGGCGCGCGGCGGAAACCACCGTCACCAAACAAGAGGCCGAAAAGCGCGGCATCACCCTGAAATTCGCCGATGCGCAGCAAAAGCAGGAAAACCAGATCAAGGCGCTGCGCAGCTTTATCGCGCAGGGCGTGGATGCGATCCTGATCGCGCCGGTGGTGGCGACGGGCTGGGACGAGGTGCTGGAAGAGGCCGCCGACGCCGAAATCCCCGTGGTCTTGCTGGACCGGACGGTGGATGCGGACAAGTCGCTGTACCTGACCGCCGTGACCTCGGATCTGGTGCACGAAGGCAAGGTCGCGGGCGAATGGCTGGTGTCCGAGATGAACGGCGCGAACTGCCGCATCGTTGAATTGCAGGGCACCACCGGCTCTTCCCCGGCGATCGACCGCAAGGCGGGGTTCGAGCAGGGCATCGCGGGCCACGACAACCTGCAAATCGTGCGCAGCCAGACCGGCGATTTCACCCGCGCGCAGGGCAAAGTGGTCATGGAAAGCTTTCTCAAGGCAGAGGGCGGAGAGAATATCTGCGCGCTTTATGCCCATAACGACGACATGGCTGTCGGGGCCATTCAGGCGATCAAAGAGGCGGGTCTGAAGCCCGGCGAAGACATCAAGATCGTCGCCATCGACGCGGTGCCGGATGCGCATAAGGCCATCGCCGACGGCGAGATGAACGCCACGATCGAGCTAACGCCGAACATGGCGGGCCCCGCGTTGGAGGCGCTCGAAGCCTATCTGGCGGACGGCACAGAGCCGGCCAAGTGGATCCAGACCGAATCCAAGCTGTTCACCGCAAAGGACGACAATCTGGCGATCTTCAACGCAAAGAAGGACCTCGGCTACTAAGCCTTGGCCCTTCCGCCGGGCGGTTCTCCTCCCGCCCGGCGATCACGTGACGGCTGTAGGCAGACCAGCCCCCGGCGGATAAGGTCCACCGTATGAAAGACACCCCCACCCACCCGATGCCAGTGCTGCACGCGCGCGGCATATCCAAATTCTTCCCCGGCACGATTGCCTTGGACGATGTGGATCTGCGGCTGATGCCCGGCGAGGTCCACGCGCTGCTGGGCGAGAACGGCGCGGGCAAATCGACGCTGATCAAATGCCTGACGGGCGCGTATCGCCGCGATGCGGGCACGCTGATGCTGGACGGTCAGGACGTGGCCCCCGGCTCGACCGCCGACAGCCAGCTTTTGGGCATCGGCACCGTATACCAAGAGGTCAATCTGCTGCCGAACCTGACCGTGGCAGAGAACCTGTACCTGGGGCGGCAGCCCATGCGCCGCGGCTTTATCGCGCGGCGGCGGATGAACGCGCAGGCGCGCGACGTGCTGGCGGGCTATGGCCTCGACATTGATCCGGCGGAGCCGCTGACCGCCTATTCCGTGGCCATCCAGCAGGTCGTGGCCATCGCCCGCGCGGTGGAAATGTCGGGCAAGGTTCTGATCCTTGACGAGCCGACCGCCAGCCTTGACCGCGACGAGGTGCAGCTGCTGTTCGGCGTGATCCGGCAGGTCAAGGCACGCGGCCTCGCCGTTGTTTTCATTACCCATTTTCTGGATCAAGTGTTCGAGATTTCGGACCGTGCCACGGTGCTGCGCAATGGCCGCGTCGTGGGCGAATGCCTGCTGCGCGACGTGACCCAGCGCGACGTGGTGACGATGATGCTGGGCCGCCAGCTAGAAGCGCAGGTCAAAACGCGCGACACCGGCAGGCCGGGCAAGACGCTGCTGGACATCAAGGGGCTGGGCAAGCGCGGCATGATCGCGCCTTTCTCGCTGACCATCCGCGAGGGTGAGGTGGTGGGGCTGGCGGGTTTGCTCGGTTCTGGCCGCACCGAGACGGCGAACCTGATCTTTGGTGCGGTGCCCGCCGATCATGGCCAAGTCTTGCTGCGTGGCCGGGAAATCGGCCTTAGAAATCCGCGCGACGCGGTGGCGCATCGCTTTGCCCTGTGTCCCGAGGATCGCAAGATCGACGGGATCGTGGGGGATCTGTCGGTGCGCGACAATATCATCCTCGCGTTGCAAGCCCGGCAGGGCTGGATGCGTCCCATCCCTCGCGCCAAGATCGAAGAGATCGCGCAAAGCTATGTGCGGGCGTTGGACATCCGGCTGGCCTCGCTCGACATGCCGATCCGGCTGCTGTCGGGGGGCAACCAGCAAAAGGCGCTGCTGGCGCGCTGGCTGGCGACGAACCCCGATTTCCTGATCCTCGACGAGCCGACGCGCGGTATCGACGTGGGCGCCCACGCCGAGATCATCGCCTTGATTGAACAGCTGCGCGCCGACGGCATGGCGCTGCTGGTCGCCTCGTCCGAGCTGGAGGAACTGGTGGCCTATTCGACCCGCGTCATCGTGTTGCGTGACCGCGAGCAGGTCAGCGAACTGACCGGCGATCAGATCACCCCTGACAACA
This sequence comes from Tropicibacter naphthalenivorans, assembly GCF_900176475.1. Lineage (GTDB taxonomy): Bacteria > Pseudomonadota > Alphaproteobacteria > Rhodobacterales > Rhodobacteraceae > Tropicibacter > Tropicibacter naphthalenivorans. The sequence goes on along the minus strand of NZ_FWXX01000016.1, from coordinate 31,120 downwards.
TCATCAATGCTATCGCAACGGAGGATGCCGCATGAGCTCGCCCCCTGTTGGTCCGCGACCGTCCATTCTCAAGCGCATTATGCCGCAACTGCTGATCCTTGGCGTGGCGTTGGCGCTGAACGTGGCGGTGTTCCCCGAGTTCTTTCAGATCGACTTTCGCAACGGGCGGCTGTTTGGCAACCTGATCGACGTGCTGAACCGGGGGGCGCCCGTCGCGCTGCTGTGCATTGGCATGACGCTGGTGATCGCCACCAAGGGCATCGACCTGTCGGTGGGCGCGGTCATGGCCATCGCGGGCGCGGTGGCCGCCGCCATGGTGGTCGAGGGACATGGCTGGGGCACGGCGGTGCTGGCGGCTTTGGCCGCAGGCGGGCTGTGCGGGCTGTGGAACGGCTTTCTGGTGGCGGTGCTGCGCATCCAACCCATCGTGGCGACACTGGTGCTGATGGTGGCGGGGCGCGGCGTTGCGCAGCTGGTGACCGAAGGCAAGATCCTGACCTTTGACAATCCCGGCCTGATCCATCTGGGCGCGGGCACCGTGGCGGGCGTGCCGACGCCGATCCTGATCTGGCTGGCGCTTGCCGCTCTTGTCACTTTTGGCGTGCGCAAAACCGCGCTGGGAATGCTGATCGAGGCCATCGGCATCAACGAACGCTCGTCTCGGCTGGCGGGGATCAACAGCCGGGTGCTGCTGATTTGCGTCTACCTCGTGTCGGGGCTATGCGCCGCGCTGGCGGGCGTCATCGTCGCCGCCGACATCAAGGGCGCGGACGCCAACAACGCCGGGCTGTGGCTGGAACTGGACGCCATTCTGGCGGTGGTCATCGGCGGCAACTCCCTGCTGGGCGGACGCTTTTCCATCATCGCGTCGCTGATTGGCGCGCTGATCATCCAGTCGGTGAACTCGGTGATCCTGCTGTCGGGGCTGCCGCCGGAATTCAACCTTGTGATCAAGGCGCTCTTGATCCTTGGCATCCTCGTGATCCAATCGCCGCGCATCGGCAACTTCATCTACCTGCTGCGCGCGTCCGGCCCGCAGCCCCAGCCCGAGCCCCCCCATTCCACCCAAGAGGAGGCGGCGCGATGATCCGGTCCACCCACCTGCCGCTGCTGATCACGCTGGCGACCTTTGTGCTGGCCTATGCGCTGTGCGCCTCTGCCTACCCGGCGATGCTGTCCTGGCGCGTGATTGCCAACCTGCTGACGGATAACGCGTTTCTGGGGATTGCGGCGGTCGGTATGACCTTTGTCATCCTGTCAGGAGGGATTGATCTGTCCATCGGGTCGGTGATCGCCTTTACCGGCGTCTTCCTTGCGGTGATCCTGCGCGATACGTCCATCCATCCGCTTGTGGCCTTTGCGCTGGTGCTGACGCTGACCACCGGGTTTGGCGCGGCCATGGGCGCGACGATCCACTACCTCGAAATGCCGCCCTTTATCGTGACGCTGGCGGGGATGTTCCTTGCGCGCGGGGCGGCCTATGTGCTGTCCACCGAAAGCGTGCCGATCACGCATGAATTCTACGACACGCTGCAAGGCCTGTACTGGAAGGTGGACGGCGCGCGCTTTCGCCTGATCGGCGGGCTGATGGTGCTGACCTTCCTCGTCGGCATCATCACCGCGCATCGCACGCGCTTTGGCCAGAACGTCTATGCGCTTGGCGGGGGCGAGCAGGCGGCCAAGTTGATGGGGGTGCCCGTCGCACGCACCACCATTGGCATCTATGCGGTGTCGGGCGGGCTGGCGGGGCTTTCCGGGATTGTCTTCTCGCTTTATACCTCGGCCGGCTATTCGCTGGCGACCGTGGGCGTCGAGCTTGACGCCATCGCGGCGGTGGTCATTGGCGGCACGCTGTTGACGGGCGGCTATGGCTTTGTCGCGGGGACATTCTTTGGCATCCTCATCATGGGGCTGATCCAGACCTACATCGTGTTCGACGGCACCCTGTCGAGCTGGTGGACCAAAATCGTGATCGGAGGGCTGCTGTTCGCATTCATCCTCCTACAGAAAGGACTGACGTGGGCGGCACAGAAAAGGGCAGCACAGGCAAGACGACGCACAGCGACTGGTTCCGCCGCTCTCTCATGACACTGGTCACAGCGGGCGGCGCAGGGGCGGAGCGCGCGTCCAATCACACGGCCTTTGTGGTGGACCAGCTTGGCCGGTCGATCGTCGCGGGCGAGTATCCGGCGGAAACGATGATCCCGCTGGATCCGGACCTGTGCGAGATGTTCGGCGTGTCCCGCACGGTGGTCCGTGAGGCGAAAAAGACCCTGATTGCCAAGGGCTTGATCCAGTCAAAGGCCAAGGTGGGCACACATGTGCGCCGCGGCGACGAATGGAACATGTTCGACGAGGACGTGCTGCGCTGGCACGCCACCGCCCGCAATCCGACGCGCTTTTACGAAGAGCTGTATGAAATCCGCATGATCTTTGAACCGGCGGCGGCGGCGCAGGCGGCGGGGCGGGTGAACCAGCTGGATCTGGACGAGCTGCACGCGCTGTGCGACCGGTTGGCGGCGGCGGACAACCGCACCGATTTCGCCGTGGCCGACTATGAATTCCACAAGCAGGTGCTGCGGCTGTCGGGCAACCGCTTTTTGCAGTCGCTGGGCGATCTGGTGCAGACCGCGCTATACTCGCTGTTCATGTCCGAGCACGTCGGGGACTTTTCCGACCGCCGCGAGAGCGTGGCGCAGCGCCACCGCGCGATTGTCTCGGCCATCGCCTCGGGGGCGCAGACCGACGCTCGAGAGGCGATGAGCCGGGTGATCCAGGACGGCTATTCCAACGTGGTGATGCGCGGCCCCGTGACGGGCTAGGCGCGTTTTCACGACTTTCAGGCCAAGTCAGGCACGCCCGCGCCGGGCAAAATGCAAGCGTATGCAAAAATCTCTTGCGAAGGCTTCGGTGCGCGCGTACACCTTCTTGCAATCGTATGCAAAAGAGGCTTACCACCATGCCACCGCTTCCGACCACGCCTTCGTTTGATCTGACAGGTCGCCGCGTGCTGGTGACCGGGGCATCCTCTGGCATCGGTCTGGGCTGCGCGGTCGCCATGGCAGAGGCCGGGGCAGAGGTCACCTGCGTTGCGCGGCGGCCTGACCCGTTGCGCGCCGCGGTGGACCAGATCACCGCGCTGGGCGGGACGGCTCGGGCGGTGCCCTGCGATATCGCCGATCTGACGCAGCTGGCGGCGCTGTTCGACGGACCGGACGCCTTTGACGTGGTGATCAATGCCGCGGGGCTTGCGCGCCACACCAAGGCCACCGACACCACCGTGCAGGATTTCGACGACGTCATGGCGGTCAACCTGCGCGCCGCCTATTTCCTGTCGCAAAACGCCGCCAAGGCGTTGCAGGCCAAGGGGCGCGGCGGTGCGATCATTCATGTCTCGTCGCAGATGGGCCACGTGGGCGGGCCAGAGCGCGCGGTCTATTGCGCCTCGAAACACGCGCTCGAAGGCATGGTCAAGGCGATGGCGCTGGAGTGGGGGGCAGACGGCATCCGCATCAATACGCTGTGCCCGACGTTCGTTAAAACGCCGCTGACCGAACCCACCTTTGCCGACCCGGAAAAGCGCGCCTGGATCAACGCCAAGATCGCTCTCGGCCATCCCGCAGAGGTGCAGGACTTGATGGGCGCGGCGCTGTTCCTTGCGTCGGATGCGGCGCGGATGGTGACCGGCACGGCGCTGATGGTCGATGGTGGGTGGACCGCCGCATGACGCCTTTGGTGTTTTTGCCGGGGATGATGTGCGACGACCGGCTGTTTGGTCCGCAAATGCGCGCGCTAGGCGGCCAGCGGCCCGTATCCGCCGCTGATCTCACAACCCAAGACAGCATCGCGAGCATGGCCCGTCATGTCCTTGAGACCGCGCCGCCGGTCTTTGCCCTGGCGGGGCTGTCCATGGGCGGGATCGTGGCGATGGAGGTGCTGCGCCAAGCGCCCGGCCGCGTGGCGCGCCTTGCGTTGATGGACACCAATCCCTTGGCCGAAACGCCGCAGGTGCAGGCGGGGCGCGCCGGCCAAATCGCCCGCGCCGAGCGGGGAGAGTTGGCGGACATGATGCGCGATACCTTCATCCCGCGCTACCTTGCCCAAGCTGACGCGGGGATCGAGGCGCTGTGCCTTGATATGGCGACTGAGCTTGGCCCAGAGGTCTTTGCCCGCCAGAGCCGCGCCCTGCGCGAGCGCCCGGACCAATGCGGCGTTCTCCAAGGCTACACCGGGCCGACCTTGATCCTGTGCGGCGCTCAGGACCGGCTTTGCCCGGTCGAGCGGCACGCGCTGATGGCGGGGCTGATGCCGCACGCGCGCTATCGCGTGATCCCCGGCGCGGGCCATCTGCCGACCCTCGAACAGCCCGACACGGTGACGGAGGCTTTGACCCAATGGCTGGACTAACCGATCAGGCCACGCGGCCCATTCTGGACCTTTTGCGCCGCGTAGACACGCCCACCGTGTGCAACGCGATCGAAGTGATCGACGGCAAGCGCGGCTTTGACGCCTTTACCCGTGGGCGCGTTCTGGCCTCGGACGCGCGGGGCGTGCTGGTGGGGCAGGCGCGCACCGCCCGGATTTCCGCCGCCCAGCCGCCGACCGACCCGCCCGAGACGGTCCGCGCGCGGCGCATGGACTACTACCGCTACATGGCCACGGGCGAGGGCGCGCGGCTGGCGGTTGTTCAGGACATCGACCCGCAGCCCGTCGGGGCCTATTGGGGCGAGCTGAACACCACCGTCCACAAGGGCTTTGGCCTGTGCGGGGCGCTGACCAATGGCGTGATGCGCGATCTGGGCGATCTTTGCCTTGGCTTTCCGGTTCTGGCGGGGGGCATCGGGCCAAGCCACGCCTTTGTCCATGTGACTGAAATTGCCTGCCCGGTGCAGGTCTTTGGCCTGACGGTTGCGCCGGACGACTGGGTGCATGCCGATCGGCACGGCGCTTTGGTCATCCCCAAGTCCCATCTGCCGGAACTGCCCGCCGCCATCGCCAAGATGCAACGCACCGAAGCCATCGTGCTGGACGCCGCGCGCGCGCCCGATTTCGACTTTGCCCGGTTCGAGGCGGCCTGGACCGCGTTCGAAGCGGCCCGGACCTGACCTGCCCCCTCCTGACCCTTGATGAGGATCCTGACATGACCCGACTGCCCCTGCCCAAAGGGCTGACCTTTGTGAAATCCCCGGCCCGCGATGCGGTGGCCGACAATCGCCCCGTCGAAGAGCTGGTGGCCGGTGTGTTGGCCCGCGTTCAGGCCGAGGGAGACGCTGCCGTGCGTGCCTTTTCGGCCCAGTTCGACAAGGCCGAGCTGGACAGCTTTGAGGTGACGATGGAGGCGCGCGAGGCCGCTGTTGCGCGGCTTGACCCGCAGACCCTCGCCGATACCGAATTTGCCATCGCCAACGTGCGCGCCTTTGCTGAGGCGCAGCTGGGGTCGCTGTCCGAGATCGAGGTCGAGGTGCGCCCCGGTGTGCATCTGGGCCACCGTAATATCCCGCTGGAGCGGGTTGGCTGCTATGTGCCGGGCGGGCGCTATCCGCTGCTGTCCGCGCCGATCATGACCATTGTCCCGGCCAAGGTCGCGGGCTGCGAAGAGGTGATCGCTTGCCTACCGCCCAACGCTCATGAGGCGATGATCGCCGGGTGTCATCTGTCCGGCGCGGACCGGATTTTCCGCATTGGCGGGGCGCAGGCGATTGCGGCGATGGCCTTGGGCACCGAAAGCGTGCCGCCGGTGGACAAGATCGTCGGGCCGGGCAATGCCTTTGTGAACGAGGCCAAGCGGCAGGTCTTTGGCCCCGTTGGTATCGACCAGCTGGCGGGGCCGTCCGAGATTTTCATTCTGGCGGACCATACTGGGGACGCCGAGATGCTCGCGACCGATCTTTTGGCGCAGGCCGAGCATGACGCGCGCACGCGGGTGGGCCTCATCACCACCGATGCCGCGCTGGCAAGGGCGGTTCTGGCCGAGGTGGACGCACAGCTGGCGACGTTGTCCACCGCCGAGACGGCGGGGCAGGCGTGGCGCGACTATGGCGAGATCGTCGTTTGCGAGAGCGAGGCGGCAATGATCGCCTATTCCGACATCGTCGCGGCGGAGCACCTGCAAGTGCATACCGAGGACGCGCATAGCTTGTCGAAAAAGCTGCGGCACTATGGGTCGCTGCTCATCGGGACGAACTCCAGCGTGGTGTATTCGGACAAGTGCTCTGGCACCAACCACACGCTGCCGACCATGGGCGCGGGGCGCTATACCGGCGGGCTGTGGGTGGGCACCTACATCAAGACGGTGACGCATCAGTGGTTGACCGAAGAGGGCGTGCGGCAGGTGGCCCCTCCGGCGGCGCGGCAGGCGGCTTCGGAAACGCTGGAAGGGCACCGGCGGGCCGCGCAGTTGCGCCTTGATCGGATGCAGGTGCAGGCCTGACGGTCGGAATTTGGATATTTGAAAAGAGAAGAAGCAGGGGCGGGGGTGCTACACCTCTGCCCTTTCTTGTGCCTTGGGCAGGGAGGGCGGAGGGCCGAGAGGCGGCGTCGCCTGTTCAAAGGCGTGGGCGATCTGGCAGAGCAGGGCGTCTTGGTGGTGTTTGGCGACGAGTTGCGCGCCAAGCGGGAGGCCGTTGGCCGCAAGCCCGCAGGGGACCGAGATGGCCGGGTGGCCGGACATGTTGAACGGCAGGGTGCGCATGGCGGTCCAGACCGGGCCATCCTCGAAATCCGAGAATTTGGGCGCGGGGGAGAGGGTTGTGGGCGTCAGCAGCGCCGCATGGCTGAGCAAAAGCTCGTCTACCTTGGCGCGAAAGCTGAGGGCGATGGCGCGGGCCCGGGCCACGTGGGTGTCGGTCAGCACCGCCCCGGTCATCAGGTTGCGGCGGGCGTCCTTGCCGTAGCTTTGCCAATTGTGTGCGAGGCGGCTTTTGTGGATGTCCCAGGCTTCGGCTTGCAGGATCACGCAGCCTGCCGCCTCTAGCGTGGGGTAGTCCGGCAGCGTGACCAAGGAGACCCGTGCCCCCAGTTGGCTGAGGCTCGCGGCGGTGTCATCCATGGCGCGCAGCACGTCTGGGTGACAGGCGGGATCATGGGCGAACCAGTCCCGCGCGTAGCCGATGCTTTGCCCCGCGATGGGCTGGCTCAGCTGAGCGCAGGCATCGGTGCCGGGGGCGAGGGCATCCAGCACGGTGGCGGCATCCTCGACCGTGGCGGCCAGCGGGCCGATCACATCAAGGCTGGGCGAGAGGGGGAAGCATCCCTTATCCGGCACAGTGCCATGTGTGGGTTTGAGGCCAGTGATGCCACAATAGGCGGCGGGCGCGCGGATCGATCCGCCCGTGTCGGTGCCAAGCGCGGCGCGGAACAGCCCGCCCGCCACCGCTGCCGCCGAGCCAGAGGATGATCCGCCGGTGATATGCGCGATGTTCCACGGGTTGCGTGCGGGCTGGTTGGGTTGATCCCACGCGGGGCCGGTCAGGGCGTATTCGTAGGTCGCCAGCTTGGCGAGGGGGGTCAGGCCCGCCGCACGCAGGCGGGTAATCGCTGCGGCTTCGGGGCCAGGAGCGTCATGCGCATGAGAGCCGCAGCGCGTCGGCTGCCCGTCCACATCCAGCAGGTCCTTGATCCCGATGGGCAAACCTTGGAGAGGGCCGCTTTGCGGGGTTGGGTTGCCGCTGAGGTGCACAACGGCGCGTAGCGCAGGATCGCGGGCGTGGATGCGGGCAAGGGTCGCGTCCATGATCTGGCTGATCTGGGCGCGCCCCTCGGCGATGGCAGTGGCCTGTTGGCGCAGCGGCTGATCCAGCAGGTCACGCATCGGGGGCATCGGCTTTTGGCAGTTGATTCGCCAGCGCCAGCAGCGTTTGGGCGCCGGGCAGGGTCGCGCCAAGCTCTGCCGGGGCAGGGCAATTCCCGCCTGTCTGAGCAGTGTGTCCAATTCTTCGGCGGTCATGGCGTCTCTCCTGTCGTCTAGAATTGCATATGTATTCAAGGGGGTTCGGGCAAGCCTCGATTTGCCTTTGACAGGGCACGGGCAGAAATTTTTGCATAAGTATGCACTTTGCGATTGCCAGAGCGGAAAACCTGCGGCAGATTTTAATGAATAGGTATGCAAAACGGGCCGCGCCCCGTGGAAGGAACTCTTGATGGCCTCGACCGACGACACCGCAACCCTGACCAAGACCAAAGCCGCGCCGGATGGTCCCCATGGTGGCCGGGTGATGAATGTCGAGCGCGCCGACTTTCAGGAACTTGTCCCAGAGGGGCGCGCGCCAGTGCAGGGGATGGACGGGTTTGACCCGTGCTACAGCGACATCGTCGATTACATCGTGCGCTGCACCCACAAGATCTGGGACGAGCGTGACGTGGGCCTGATCTACACGCATTATACCCACAACATCGTGCTTTATACGCCGATGGCCACGATCTATGACCGCGAGGCGGTGGTGCGCGACACGATCCAGCGGCTGGTGTCGCTGCCAGAGCGGAGGGGAATGGCGACCCATGTGATCTGGGGCGGCGACGACAAGGACGGGTTTTACACCTCGCATCTGGTGACGGGGCAGGGGCGCTATACTCAGAACGGGCATTACGGGCCTGCGAACGGGCGGCCTTTTGTCAGCCGGACGGTGGCGGACTGCATGATCCATCGCAACAAGATCTACCGCGAGTGGGTGGTGTCCGACCAGATGGCGATTGTCCAGCAGCTGGGGTTGGACGTGGACGCCTATGCCACCAAGATCGCGCAAACCAAGCTGGCCGCGGGGCAGACGGTGCTGGACATTGGCGAAACGGGCCTGATGCTGGGGCAGTATCCGCCCGCGACACAGGCCGACCTGTCCATCGCCAAGACCGATCTGGAACGGCACACGCTGACGTGGCTGCACGACAGCTTTAACCGCAAGATGTTCGGCTGTTACCGAGACATCTATGCGCCCACTGTCATGTGGCACGGGCCTTTGATGAAAGAGCTGTATGGCGTGTCCTCGGTGACCCATCAGGCGCTGGCGCTGGTGGGGGCGTTCCCCGATGCGCAGTTCGCGCCGCAGCACATCTGTTCGACCCCCTGCAACGAGGGCGGCACCAAGGTCGCCGTGCGCTGGGTGATGGAAGGGCACCACCTTGGCTTTGGTGGGCTGACCAGCCTTGGCGATCCCACGGGCAAGCGGGTGCAGGTTATGGGCATCAGCCACTACCACTACAAGGACGGCAAGATCGTCGACGAATGGACGGTCTATGACGAGCTGTCCTTGCTGGTTCAGATCAAGATGGCGCAGCTGGCGGATAAACCAAGCGCGCAAGAGGTTCTGGACAATTGAATGGCGGGCAGGGATGACCCTGCCCAAGCGCAAGACTGGGGACAACATCCGGCAGGCACCGACAAGGAGAGAAGACATGAAGGTATTGACGACGACGGCGCTCGGGCTGGTGCTCGCGGCGGGAATGGCGCAGGCGGGCTGCGGGATCGAAGGCGGCTCTGTGCGCATTCTGGCCAACGACTTTGACGCGCTGGGGCTGGTGATCTCTGAGGCCGAAGCCTGCGCGGGTGATGGCGTGACCGTCGAAAAGAACATGACCACCGAGCACAAGGCGCTACAGGTGCCGGCGCTGACGGTGGACCCGGCGCAATACACGGTGGCGGTTGTGGCCAACAACTCGATCGTGCCGCTGCTCAACGATGATCTCGTTCGTCCGCTGGACGACCTCGTGGAGAAATACGGGCAAAGCCTGCAACCCAGCCAGTTGATCAAGATCGACGGGCAGACGATGGCGATTGCCTTTATGGGCAACGGCCAGCACCTGTTTCTCCGCGAGGATGTTTTGGAAGAGGCGGGTCTGGAGCAGCCCACCACGCTTGAAGGCATCCTGGAGGCGGCGCAGGTGATCCGTGACAAGGGGATCATGGAATACCCGCTGGCGGGGGCCAACCAGGCGGGCTGGTACCTGGGCAATGAGTTCGTGAACACCTACCTGGGCTATGGTGGCAGCTTTTTTGAGCCGGGCAGTGCAGAGCCTGCGATCAGCGGCGAGGCGGGCCTAAAGACGCTGGCGATGATGAAGGCGATGTATCTGGCCGGGGATATTGCCATCATCAACCAGTGGGGCAGCATGGTGAACGGCCATGTCGACCCCGACGGCCCCGCGCCGCAGATCGGCGAGGCCACGGTGCTGGCCGCTGCGCCCACCGTTGGCGGCGGCGACACCCCGGCGGCAGCGCTGTGGTGGGACGGTTTTACCATCGCCAAGAACATCTCGGATGAGGACGCCGAGGCGTCGTTTATCGCGATGGTCCACGGCATCCGCCCCGAAGTGGCGCAGCAAAACCCCTCTGCCGCCACGTGGCTGATGAAGGATTTCACCGCGCCCGACACCGCCAAGGGTGTGCTGGGCAACGCAAAGGCCGGGGCCAAGCCCTATCCCATGTCGCCCTATATGGGCCTGATGCACACCGCGCTGGGCGCGGAATTGGCGGACTTTATGCAGGGCAAGGAAAGCGCCGAGCAAGCCTTGGCCGATGTCTCTGCCGCTTACCGGACCGCCGCCCAAGAGGCCGGTTTCCTCAACTGATCGCGCGCGCCCGTTTCCTTTGAAACGGGGCAAACGATCGGTTCAAGAGCGCCTCCGGGGTTTGTTATTCCCCTACCCGGAGGCGTGCTTTTTCAAGGATACGACATGCGCCACCGCGATTTTGCCGCCTTCATCCTGCCGTCTGCCTTTGCCATGGTGCTGTTTATCGCGCTGCCGATCCTGTCGGTGGCCGTGCAGTCGCTGTTCGTCGAGCACGAACAGGTGGTCGTGACGGTCGAGAGCTGCGGCCCCTTTGGCTGTGAGACACAGGAAAAGGTCGACACGCAAGCGACCGCCGCGCTGAGGGCCGAACAACCCTTGGGGCGGTTCAACGGGCTTGGCACCTACCTGAACCGCGCGCATCTGGCGGTGGACGAGATTGGCGTGATCCTGTCGGACAACGACGGCTTTGGCGATGTGATGGCGCGGATCTACAACCTGCCGTTCTACAAGGCGCTGGCCTTTACGCTGGTCTACACCGCGCTGGTGACCCCGCTGGCGATGATCCTCGGCTTTGCCGTGGCCTTGGGGGTGAACAACATCCCCAAGATCTACAAAGGGCCGGTGATCTTTCTGTCGCTGCTGCCCTATATCGTCACGCCGCTGATCGGCTCGCTGATCCTGTTCTGGATGATCAACTCTGACGGGGTGATCGGGGCGAGCTTGCAATGGCTGTTCGACGACCCAGAGCTAAGCCTAAAGGCCAGCCCGACGCTGACCTGGGTGACGCTGATCGTCTATGGCATCTGGCACATGGCGCCGTTCCCCTTTGTGGTGTTCTACGCCGGGCTTCAGACCCTGCCGCAGGACACGCTGGAAAGCGCGATGATCGACGGGGCCAACCGGTGGGAGCGGATCCGCTACGTGGTCATGCCGCATCTGGTGCCGCTGGCGACCTTTGTGGGGCTGGTGCTGATGATGGATAACTTTCGGGTGTTCGAGCCGATCATCGGCTTTAGCTCCGAGGCCAATGCCACCTCGCTGTCGTGGTCGATCTACAACGATCTGAACGGGCAGGTGGACCAGCTGTTCGGCTCTGCTGCCGCGACTTCTATCCTGACCATGCTGGGCGTGATCGTCCTGCTGATGCCGGTGCTGATCCGCACGTGGCGCGAGTTCAACCGAAAGGCCCACTGATGGACAGCAAACTCGGACAATCAAAGCCGCTGATGATCGCGACCGGCGTGGTGCTGGTGCTTTGGCTGATCGCCGCCGCCTTTCCGTTTTTCTGGACGGTCTGGGGGTCGTTCAAGGTGCAGGCTGATTTCTTTTCACGCGCCTCCTTTTGGGATGCGATCTTTGGCCCGGCGACCACGCGCCAGACCGGCGGCGCCTTTACGCTGGACGGCTACCAAGGCGCTTGGGTCGAACGCGAGTTCTACCGCGCGGCGTGGAACACGGTGATCGTGACGGTCTGCGTGACCTCAATTTCGCTGATCTTTGGCACGCTGGGGGGCTATGCGCTGTCCCGCTCGGCGCGCAAATACACCATGTGGATCCTGATGGCGGCGCTGGTGTTTCGCGCCATGCCGCATATCACGCTGGTCTCGGGCTATCTGCTGCCGTTCTTCGAGCTGAACATCTGGGGCTATCTGCCCACGGCGATCATCGTTCTGGTGGCGATCAACCAGCCGTTCACGATCTGGATGCTGCACAGCTTTTTCCAGTCGATCCCCAAGGATCTGGACGAAAGCGCCATGGTCGACGGCTGCACCCGGTTCCAAGCCTTTCGCTGGGCGATCATGCCGGTGATGTGGCCGGGGGTCATCACCACGGGGCTGTTTTCCTTTTTGCTGGCGTATAACGACTTTGCCGTCACCGCGATGCTGCTGAACCAGGACAACCAGACCTCGGTGCCCAAGATCAACTCTTTCCTCGGGACGGTACAGACCGAAGGCACGATCATGTACGCGGTGGCCGCCGTGGTCAGCGCCACCGTGCCGCTGTTCATCCTCGTGATGTTCTTCCAACGCCAAATCGTCAGCGGCCTGACCGCCGGCGCCGTCAAGGGATAAGCCAATGGCCGATATTCACCTCAAGAACATCTCCAAGAAATGGGGCAACGTGGTCGGCGTGGACAACTTCGACCTCTATATCGAAGACCAAGAGTTCCTCGTGCTGCTGGGGCCGTCGGGCTGCGGCAAGTCCACAACGATGCGGATGCTCGCGGGCCTCGAGGACATCACCGAAGGCGAGATCGTCATCGGCGGGCGCGTGGTCAATGATCTGGAGCCGAAGGACCGAGACATCTCGATGGTGTTCCAGTCCTACGGACTCTACCCGAACCTGACGGTCTACGAGAACATCCGCTTTCCTCTGAAGGTGCGCAAAGTCCCCAAGGACCAGCACCACGACCGGGTGATGAAAGCCGCCGAGCAGGTCGATCTGCTGGAACTGCTGGATCGCCGCCCCGCCGAGCTGTCCGGGGGGCAACGCCAGCGGGTGGCGCTGGGCCGGGCGATTGTGCGCGAACCCACCGTGTTCCTGATGGACGAGCCCTTGTCCAACCTTGATGCCAAGCTGCGGGTGTCGACGCGCGCCGAGATCAAGAACCTGCAACACCGGCTGAAAACCACCACGATCTACGTCACCCACGACCAGATCGAAGCCATGACCCTTGCTGACCGCGTGGTGGTGATGAACAAGGGCGTTGTCCAGCAGGTCGCCACCCCGACAGAGATCTACGACAACCCGGCCAACACCTTTGTTGCGGGGTTCATCGGCTCGCCCGCCATGAACCTTGTCGAAGGCACGATCCAGAACGGCACCTTCGAGGCGGAAAACCTGCGGCTGCCGGGCTTGCCCTCGGCGCAGTCCGGCAAGGTGATCCTGGGCTTTCGGGCCGAAGATGTGACGCTGGTGCCCGAGGGCGGCGACATCCACGCGCCGATCTTTGCGCTGGAGCTGCTGGGCGAGGCGTCGATGGTTGCGGTGCGCGTCGGGCGCGAACTGGTCAACCTCAAGGCGGCCAAGGATTTCCGGGCCGAGATCGGCAGCATGGTGCGCGCCAGCATCCCCGCCCAAGGTTGCCACCTGTTCGACATCGAAACCGGCCAACGCCTGACGGCGCAGTCCTAGGGCTGCCGGGGGTGACAGCCTGGCGCTGGGCGGGTACAGAGCCTGTGGTTAACGAAAGGTGCTTGATGTGAGCGGCAAACCAGTGACGTCCGTGGATGTGGCACGCAAGGCGGGGGTCAGCCAGTCGGCCGTGTCGCGCTATTTCACGCCGGGCGCGTCCGTGTCCAAGAAGATGGCCGAAAAGATCAAGGTTGCCGCCGACGAGCTGGGCTATCGCCCCAACGTGCTGGCCCGCGCGATGATCACCGGCAAGAGCCGCATCATCGGTCTGGTGGTCTACTACCTTGAAAACCAGTTCTACCCCGAGGCGGTGGAAAAGCTGTCGATTGCCTTGCAGGAAAACGGCTATCACGTGCTGCTGTTCATGGCCTCGAACACCATCGGCAACGTGGAACCCGTGGTGCAGACCATTCTGGACTACCGGGTGGATGGGATCGTGCTGATGTCGGTCTCTATGTCGTCGACGCTGGCGGATCGCTGCCGCGATCTGAACATCCCGGTGATGCTGTTCAACCGCGACCAGCCGCGCGAGGATATGCGGGCGGTGATCTCTGACAACGTGGCGGGCGGGCGCATCGCCGCGCAAATGCTGCTGGAGGGCAAGCCGCTGCGGGTGGCGCATCTGGCCGGCTTCGAAGGCGCCTCGACCCAGCAGGAACGCGAAGAGGGCTTTCGCGCGGGGCTGGCCGAGGCGGGCGTGCCTTTGTACGCGCGGGCGGTGGGCAACTACCACTACAAAGAGGCCGCCGAAGCGACCCGCGAGCTGTTCAACGTGCCGCAGCCCCCCGACGCGCTGTTCGTCAGCGATGACCACATGGCCTTTGCCGCGCTGGACGTGATCCGGCACGAGCTGGGCCTGAAGGTGCCGCAGGACGTGGCCGTGGTGGGCTTTGACGATGTGACCCAAGCGTCTTGGCCCTCGTTCAACCTGTCCACCGTGCGCCAGCGTCTGAACACGATGGTGTCGGCCTGCGTCGATGAGCTGATCGGCGCGATCGAAAACGACGATCACCCGGTGCGCAAGGTCCGGATTGAGCCGGTGGCCATCCATCGCGGCACCACGCGCCCCTGATTTCCTTTGCAATCTCGCCAGCGACCCCCGGTTTTGCCGGGGGGTTTGCCGTGCCTTGCGGTTATTTTGCAATCGTATGCAAGAATCTGTTGCGAGGGGGCGGGCGCTCGGCTACTCCTGTTTGCAAGCGTATGCAAAAGCCCGAGAGACCCATGACCATCACCCATCTCAAGCGCGGCAAGCCAGAGGCCGACCGCGCCGCCGACGACGACAAGACCCGCGCCACCGTCGAGACGATCCTCAAGGACATTCAAGCCAACGGCGACGCCGCCGTGCGCGCCCTCTCCGAGCGGTTCGACGGCTACGCGCCGGACAGTTTTCGCCTGAACCTCGCACAGATCGAGGCGCTGATCGCCACGCTGACGCCTCAAGAGATCGCCGACATCAAGTTCGCGCAAGAACAGGTGGTCAAATTCTCCCAGGCGCAGCGCGAGTCAATGACGGATACCGAGGTAGAAACCCTTCCCGGTGTCATCCTCGGTCACAAGAACATTCCTGTGCAGTCGGTCGGCTGCTACGTACCGGGCGGCAAATTCCCCATGGTCGCCTCGGCCCATATGTCCGTGGCCACGGCCAAGGTGGCGGGTGTGCCGCGCATCGTCGCCTGCACCCCGCCGTTCAAGGGCCAGCCCAATGCCGCCGTGATCGCCGCCATGCACTTTGGCGGCGCGCATGAAATTTGGGTTCTGGGCGGCATTCAGGCCATCGGGGCCATGGCGCTGGGGACCGAAACCATGGAGCCGGTGCACATGCTGGTCGGCCCCGGCAATGCTTTTGTCGCCGAGGCCAAGCGCCAGCTGTTTGGCCGCGTCGGCATCGACCTCTTTGCCGGTCCGACAGAGACCATGGTGATCGCCGATGACACCGTCGACGCCGAGCTGTGCGCCACCGATCTGCTGGGGCAGGCCGAGCACGGGTACAACTCGCCCGCCGTGCTGCTGACCACCTCGCGCAAGCTGGCCGAGGCGACGCTGGCCGAAATCGACCGCCTGCTGGCAATCCTGCCCACCGCCGACACGGCGCGGGCCTCTTGGCAGGACTACGGCGAGGTGATTCTGTGCGACACCTACGACGAAATGCTGGACGTGGCCAATGACATCGCGTCGGAGCATGTGCAGGTGATGACCGACCGCGACGACTGGTTCTTGGAAAACATGACCTGCTATGGCGCGCTGTTCCTTGGGCCGCGCACCAATGTGGCCAATGGCGACAAGGTGATCGGCACCAACCACACCCTGCCGACAAAGAAGGCAGGGCGCTATACCGGTGGCCTGTGGGTCGGCAAGTTTCTGAAAACCCACAGCTATCAGCGTATCCTGACCGACGAGGCCGCCGCCCGCATCGGCGCTGCCGGCTCGCGCCTGTGTATGCTCGAAGGTTTTGCCGGCCACGCCGAACAATGCAACCTGCGGGTTCGCCGCTATGGCGGGGTGAACGTGCCCTACGCCAAAGCCGCCCCTGTCCTGCCCTGCGAAACGCCTGCCGAGAAAGCCTGACCCATGGATCTGACAAACCGCATCGTCCGCTACGGCGAGCTGAAACGCTGCCGCACCGCCTTTATCGACGCCCACACGCCGGGGTCCGACCAGAAAGAGAACTTTACCATCATTGGCGGCGGCGTGTCCGAAAGTGCCGAGCAGCATGTGCACATCACGATCCCGCACGGGTTCAACATCGGTGCTGCGGGCCAGCCGCCCCATTGCCGCAACTCGCTGCATTCGCATCGCACCGCCGAGGTGTTCTTTGTCCTGTCGGGGCGCTGGCGCTTTTTCTGGGGGCGCTGGGGAACGGCCGGCGAGGTAATCCTTGAGCCGGGTGATATCTTTAACATTCCCACCGGGATTTTCCGCGGGTTCGAGAATGTCGGCACCGATTACGGGATGATCATGGCGGTGCTGGGCGGCGATGACGCGGGCGGCGGCGTGATCTGGGCCCCGCAGGTGATCGAAGACGCGGGCGCGCATGGTCTTGTACTGGGCGAGAACGGCAAGCTCTACGACAGCAAAAAGGGCGAGAGCCTGCCCGACGGCGTCGCCCCCATGCCGCTGTTGACCGACGCCGAGCTGGCCGAGTTCCCCGAACCAGAGGCCCGCGCCGTCCTGCCGCGCCAAGTGGCCCGCTACCTTGACCTGTCCGCCATGGCGGACCGCGCGCCTGTGTCGGTGATCGGGCCGGACGGGTGCCTGCCGGATCGACCGGGGTTCGAGGTGTCTTTGCTGACGCGTGGATCGGCCCTGACCGCCCCGGTGACAGAGGACCGCCCCTCGGTGCTGATGCCGGTTTTTGGTCATTGGCGGGTGACGTGGCAGGGCGGCGAGGCGACCCTTGCGCCGGGCGACACCATGAGCGTGCCAGAGGGGCTGGCGCATAGCGTCGTCCCGTCGATAACCGGCGAGGCGGGACTTTACCGGGTTACCGGGACACAAGACCCCGCCGGGCCGACTTGGCACGGCTAGATCGCGCGAAAGGAGCGGGGCAGGGTACGCGTGCCCCCGCCTTGATAGGATCACATTGACGTTAGACCGGGCGGTGCGCGTCCCAACAAAGAAACGCGCACCCGCCGCGCACGTTGGCCTTTCAGACTTTGATTTTGAAAGGACCCGACATGAAGGACTCTCATCGTCCCGACCGCGCATTGACCACCCAGAACCCCGCGACCGAAGAGCCGCTGGACAGCTATCCCATGATGACCGACGCCGAGATGCACGCCGCGCTAGAGGCGTGCCACGCGGCCTTTACCGACTGGCGGCTGACCTCTTTTGCCGAGCGCGCCGAGGTTCTGACCGCCATCGGCGCCAAGCTGCGCGCCCGCAAAGAAGAGTTCGCCGCGCTGATGACCCGCGAGATGGGCAAGCGTCTGCAAGACAGCCGTGACGAGATCGACCTGTGCGCCGCCATCTGCGATTGGACCGCCAAGGCCGGCCCCGAGGTGCTGGCCGACGAGACGCGCGAGCTGCAAGACGGGCGCAAGGGCCTGATCACCAAGGCCCCGATCGGCGTGATCTATGGCATTCAGCCGTGGAATTTCCCGGCGTATCAAGCGGTGCGCTACGCGATTGCCAACCTGATGGCGGGCAATGGTGTCTTGCTTAAACACGCCGAGATTTGCACCGGCTCGGGGCTGATGCTGCGCGACATTTTTGAACAGGCGGGCCTGCCCGAAAACCTGTTTACCGTCATGCTGATCGACCACGACCAGTCCGACGAGCTGATCGCGCATAAACTGGTGCGCGGCGTGACCATGACCGGCAGCGCCAAGTCCGGCAGCATCATCGGCGCAAAGGCGGGCGAGCATCTGAAAAAGACGGTGCTGGAGCTGGGCTCCAACGATGCCTATCTGGTGCTCGAAGACGCGGATGTCGAGCTTGCGGTCAAGACCTGCGTGGCGGGGCGGATCTACAACAACGGCCAGACCTGCGTGAACGCCAAGCGTTTTGTGGTGACAGAGGCAGTCTATGACGCCTTTGTCGAAGGCTACGTCGCCGCAATGAAGGATGTCACCCTTGGCGATCCCATGGACGAAGACACCGATCTGGGGCCGATGGCGCGCAAAGACCTGCGCGAGACGCTGCACGATCAGGTTGAAAAATCGGTCGCCAAGGGGGCCAAGATCGCGGTGGGCGGCAAGATGCCCGAGGGCACGGGCTATTACTATCCCGCCACGGTTCTGACTGATGTGCGCCCCGGCCAGCCCGCCTATGACGAAGAGCTGTTTGGCCCGGTGGCCTCTGTGATCCGCGCCAAGGACGACGAGGACGCCATGCGCATCGCCAACGACAGCCGCTTTGGTCTGGGCGGCGGGATTTTCAGCCGCAACGAGGCGCGCGCGCAGGACCTGGCCAAGACCCATTTCGACACCGGGATGGTGTTCATCAACCACTTTAACCTCGCGACGCCGGAGATGCCCTTTGGTGGGGTCAAGGACAGTGGCTATGGGCGCGAACACGGCGGCTTTGGCATGACCGAGTTCATCAACGCCAAGGCGATCACACTGCCCAAGTGATCGGTCCTATGGTGCGGCGGGCAGGGCGGTTCGGCCTTTGCCCGCTGGCGCGTCTGAGCGGTATTTTTTGGACTGAATTGAGCCGCAAAAGACGATCTCTTGCCGAAACTTTATGCCGGTGTGCGCACAGCTTAGCGTTGACTTTAACCATTTCTTAATCAAATTCGGACATGGGTTAAGTAGTCGGTGGGAGAATGTAGTGCTAATTCAGTCTTTGAAAGACACCATTTTGGCTGCTCGCCAAGAAATTCTGGACTTCAAGAAATCCGCGCTTGGGGGGCGGAATTTCAATTGGGAAGAGGCAGGTCAGCTTTCGCTGATCGACGGAACACCCACGGCAATCACCGCGCAGGCCAAGCTGCGTGATGCACGGATATTCAGTGGTCGCCTAAGATTGGCTGAGTTTTCAAAGATTTGGGTGGGGCGTCATCCGAAATGTGCGGAAGTCGGCGTCGGAAATGGGAATAACGCCGTTGGGCTGAATAATCTGCTTGGTGCACGCGAATTCTGCCTGATCGATGATGATTTGAGTCGGATTTCTGCCGCCAATCAGGAACAGCTGTCCAAACCCCCTTTTGTCCATCTGACTCAAGGGCGAAAAAAGGCGCTGGATAGCCTTTTAGATGATTCAACAGATTATCTATACGTGAATGCTTTTCGAGGATACGCGTCGGCCTTGGCAGAGTTGAACGCCGCGATCCCCAAGCTGCGTCCGGGTGCGGTTTTGCAGATCCACGGCTATTCCAATTGGGCTCCAACAGCCATGGCGCCAAGCGGTGTGATGGCGGCGACAAATGAGTTGATCAACACTTTGGATTGCGCGGTGGTCGGCCTGTCACTGGACCCGGTCGGCCATCACGACATCGCGCTCATGGTGCGTTGACATGGCGGCGCTGCATCCACAAGAGCCCGATCTGATCCTTGATCTGGGTATGCACGAAGGGCGCGACACCGAATATTACCTTGCCAAGGGGTTTCGTGTCGTCGCCGTCGAGGCCAACACAGAGTTGGCGGAAAAAGTCGGTAACACTCTGAAAGAGCATCAAGAAAGCGGTGCCTTGACCATCGTCAACGCGGCGATTGCCGATGGCGAAGGCGAGATGACCTTTTACGTCAACGACCACAATCCAAACTTTAGCAGCACCGATCCGACCATCGCCGCCAAGGGGCAGGCTTTGCGCGAAATCACCGTGCCGCGCGTGAACATCGCCGATGTGGTACGCCGCCACGGTCGCCCTTTCTACGTTAAGATTGATCTCGAAGGGGCGGATGGAACCGCGCTTGATCACCTTGGGCAATTGCCCGATTTGCTGCATCCCAGCTATATTTCGGTCGAAGGGCTGAGCGATCAGAATTTCCGATCTTTGACGCGAATGGGCTACAATCAATTCCAATTCGTCAATCAACGTTACCACCCGAACACGCGCGAACCTTTTCCCGCATTGGCTGGAAAATTCCTCAATCACAAATTCAAAAACTCCAGCAGCGGGATGTTCGGCCCTGAACTGTCAGGGCGCTGGCTGGATTTTCCCGAGGCGGTGCGCCAACGCGATCGGATCATGAGCTATCGCGAGAGGGTCCGACAAGAATTCAAAGAGTCCCCGGAGGCATTCCCCGAAGGTCTGCCTTTATTCGGGTGGTTTGACATCCACGCCCGCCGATCGAACTAAACGACAAGGCAAGACGACTATGAACTGCACGATCAGCGTTATTGTCTCGGCCTATATGGCCGAAGAAACGATTGGGGAAACGCTTCAGGCGCTTTGCGCGCAACCCGATGCCATGTTGGACATCGTCGTGGTGGACGACGGTAGCACGGATGGGACCAGCGAGGTGGTCCGCGGCTTTGAAACTCAGGACCGACGGGTGCGTCTGGTGCGTCTGGACGAAAACCTTGGGGCGTACCGCGCGCGTGCCGAAGGTGTCGCGGTCAGCACCGGAACTTATATCACCTTTATGGATTCCGATGATCTGTGGGCCGAACAGACCATGGACAAGCTGCGCACAGCGCTGGTGGCCCATGCGGATGTGGATATCCTGCAATTCGGGATGAACGCCTTTTCGGACGATCCCGGACAAGAATTCGTCGCGCCCCACCTCAGCGGTACGGCGGACAGCGCGCTGATCACCGGCTATGCCCCGTTCGAGGAATTCCTGCGCCGCAAGATCAACTTTTCGCTCTGCAACAAGCTGTTCAAGCGTAGTCTGTGGGACGCCGCCGCTGCCCAGATGCCGGACATCCAGCGCGAAGAGCTGGACGATTTTGCGCGCATCTATGGGATCATGATGCAGGCGCGGTCCTTGGCCTTTGTGAACCACAAGCTGTATTGGTATCGCCAGCGGCCCGGATCCGTCAGCAAATCGACCCAGCCGAGCAAAATCCTTGGGCGGGCGTATTCCGTGGCGCGGACCCTTGACCGGATGCGAGAGGCGATCTTTGCCGATCCGGCCCTGTCCGCCTACGCGACGGAATTCTTTTTGTTTCAGGCGGATGTCACCCGGCAATATGTCGTGCCCGCATTCGAGATCTGCTTTACCACGCTGACCGATGACGACAGTGCCGCGCTGTGCGCCACCATGTGCGATCTGCTTGGCGGCTCTTCGTTGCTGCGGCTGTCGCGCGACAACCCGGCCATCGAAATCGCCCTGCGCAAAAACGGCGCCCCGGCGCAGGACGCGGAGCGCGGCCTGACCCTGATTTATCAGGCAAACGCCAGCTTTCCCGGCCCGGCGCTGGAGATGCTCAAGGCGTTCTTTGCACTCCCCGTGGCCGATACATCCGCTGTCATCCTGCCGTGCGCCGATGCGCCGGACGCGGCCCAGACCTTGTGCGATATGGCCGAGAGCTTGGGCGATGTGCGCGTGGCGGACACCATCGAGACGGTCGATATTGCGCCCGAACGCTGCTATTTGCTGCGCGACCATCCGTGTCTCTTCTTCGTCAAGGAATGGGAAAAACGCCCGCCGCTTCAGGGTGATTTCGCCACCAAACAGGTTGGCCTGATGACCGGCGATGGGCGCAAGAATCGCGCCGTGAACCAAGCGGCTGGCCCCTTTGCCCCGCCGGACATCCTGCAAAACTACGTGGAAACGCGGCGGACCACCGAATTGGGCGCGCTTTTGGTGCGGGGCGATACGCTGGCCATGGCGTTGCGCGACCCGAATTGGAGCAGGCTGCGCAAGCACGCGCAATTCCCCACCGTTCCGGCGATCCTTGCCAATAGCAGCCTGCATATAAAGACCAATCCGCTGCTGATCGAAGAGGTGCGCGCCGATCTGCGTGCGGTCCGCGGCGGCACGGGGAATGCCTCGGATGCCAAGCTGATCGCGATGATGCAGGACGTTCAGCCCCTCGTCGGCTTGATCGAAAAGAACAACGCCGAGCAGCGCCTGCACGCTTTGATCGATCAGGACATCCAGCACAGCTTTGGCCTGCGGTTTGCCGAGCTTGGCAGCGATCCGGTGGCGATGACCGAGATGATCGGCAAGGTCGTGTCCGTGCTTGGGCCCAATCGCGGGGTCGGCTTTGTGTTCGACTGGCTGCGGCGCAGCCAACGCCGCCCGAACCTTGGTGATCCGGCGATGATGAACCTGCTGGGCCGGGTCGAGGCGATCGAGGCCAACCAGCGCGCCGAAGCGGCCAAGGCGGCGACCGTTGACCGAGAAGCGCAGCAGCGGATTTTCAACTTCAACACCCGCATCGAGCGGATGGCCAAGCAGCTGCAAAAGGTCCAGTCCGAGATTTCCACTCTCGCAGAGGCTGCCCCCGCCGCCCAGACAGACCCAACGGCCCTGCCGCCCGATTTGCAGGAACGCTTTACCCAGTACGAGATCGAGCTGCTGAGCCTGCGCCAGGAGATCGAGCAGACCGGAGGCGGCGACATCATCTGGGACGAATTCCGAGAGTTCCGCCGCGCCCAACGCGAGCGCAACAACACCTATCGGCGGCAGTTGGATCAGCTGCTGGGGATCGCACCCGAAGAGCTGCCGCAAGCTTCGGAAGACGCCAGCTGATGCCGGTCATTCGCTTCTTTGAAGAGGATTACGCGCGGCTCTGTGCGGTGCGCGATCAAGATGGCGCAGAGATGGTGCAGCTTGCCCCGCCGGGGTATGGCCGTGTGCCCATGGCCCGCCATGTTCAGGACGCGCTTGCCGCTCGGGTGCGCGCCGATGGGGTCGCCGATCTGTGCCATGTGCGCGCGCTGGAACCCTCGGTCGCCCCGGTGGTGCATTCCTGCGGCGTGGCGAAGCCTGCGGCCAAGACTGATGCCAACGTGCTGATCCTCGCGCCGGGCCTGTACCAGGGCGGCGCCTTCGAGGATCAGATCGCCAACTGGCTGTCCGAATTCCAAGGCGTCGGCGTGACCATCTGTCTGGTCCAAGACGTCAATCCCCGGCGCTTTCGCAAGCTCGCCCCCGAGGTCGAGGTGCTGACCTGCGGCAACGTCTATTTCGGCGACGGCGGTCTGGACGCGGCGTGGCAGCAGCTGCGCCACAAGCGCTTTGACAGCGTGATCGTCGCGCGATCCTGGATGTGGGGCGACCCCTTGGTGCGCCAGTTCGTCAAAGGATTCCAAAGCCAGATTGTCGTCTGCGATCGCGGCATGGGCTATCCGGTGGTGAACACCGGCCTGCAAAGCCTGCCCGAAAGCGACATCGACCGACTGTATCAGGACGTGGACGTGGTGTCCTTGATGCTGCCCGCGCATAACGCCAATTTTCCCGAGCATTTTCAGGCGCGTATCCAAAATCACGGTCTCTTTCCGCGCCTGTCGGACTACAAAGACCCGCGTCCGCGCGAACAAGGCGCGCCGCTGAGCGTCGGCTACTTTGGCCGGTTGGGGCCGGAAAAGAACCTCACAGAGCTGATCGAGGTCTTTTCCCGTTTGGCCAGCGACGAGACGCGCTCTTATGCGTTTCATATCATCGGCGACGGGACAGAGCGCGCCACGCTGGAACATCTGGTCTGGTCCTATTCGATGCAGGACAAGGTGACGTTTCATGGCTATATGTCCGATCCCGGCGCGGCGTATGGCTTGCTCGATCTCAGCGTGTCCATGAGCGGCGGCGAAGGCATTCCCAACGCGGTGCTGGAATCGGTGCAATCGGGCGTGCCGTTTATCGGGCTGGGGTCGGTCCCCGGCCATGTGCACCTTGTGCGCAACGCGGCGATGGGCATTTTGGTCGAGGCCGAAAACAGCCGGGCGCACCGTTTGCGCGGCTTTATCTCGGCCATTCAGCGCTTTGCCGATCAAGAGGCCGATCTGGACTTGTGGCGACAAGGCGCGCGCGACGTCGAAGCGGAAAATTCGATGGCCTATGTCCAACGCCAATGGCAGCGGACCTTGGGCTTTTTGCTGGAAGGGCGCACGCGGGTGCCGCGCGATTTCACGCCCAATCCCTTTGGCTTCAGTGAAACCGTGATTCCGGCCGATATGTGTGATATCCAAGCCTTGCCGGTCGGCGCCTAAACGCGGACCGATCGCCTTTGGTCAGGGAGAACGGCCCATGACACTCGACAAGGTCCGCTGTTGGTCTGGCGGAGGGTTTCAAAACGAAGTCTGGAATTGGGGCGATGCCATCAGCCCCTATTTGTTCGAGCAGGTGACGGGGCGCGCGCCCGAGGTTGTCAATCTGACCGAAATGACGACAGAGCCGCATTTGATGATCTGCGGCAGCACGCTGAAATGGGCGACCTCGGGCAGCATCCTTTGGGGCATCGGGGCGATTTCCCAAACCACGCCGTTTGTTTTAGGCGATGTCCGGCCCAAACAGGTGGCCGCGGTGCGTGGCCCCTTGACGCAAAAGCGTCTTTTGGAGGCGGGCGTTCCGTGCCCGGATGTGTTTTGCGATCCGGCTTTGCTTTTCCCGAAATATTACCAACCGCCCCACGCGCAAAAGCGATACCGGCTTGGGATCATTCCGCATTACGTCGATCAATCCGCGCCCGAGCTGGCGCAATTCCATGGCCGCGACGATGTCCGTGTGATCGACATTACCCAAAGCGATGCGCCGGAACCAGCGCGCATCCACCGCTTTATTGACCAAGTCTGCGCCTGCGATGCCATCGTCTCCAGCTCGCTGCATGGGCTGATCATTGCGGATGCGTATGGCATACCCAGCAAATGGGCGATCCTGTCGGATAAGGTTGTCGGTGAGGGCTTCAAATTCCGCGATTATTTCCAAAGCGTCGGTCAGGAAAAGCGCGCCAATGCGCCGCTGATGGGTCTTGGGAGTGCAGAGGAAACCCTTGGCCGTATCTACGCCGATTTCGCCCGCTACGGGACAATAAATTCGCAGGCGGATGCTTTGTTGGCGGCCTTTCCATTCGATCTTGTGAGCCCGCCGACGGATATCAACCGCTGGGAAAGGACCGCGCAAACGCCCCCCGCATGGGACCGGCGCAACGTGTTGATCGCACAATACCTGTCCCCTCAGGACGCTGTCCTTGATTTCGGCGCGGGCCATCAGACCATTCGTGAGCACGCGCGGCCCCGCCACTATTGGCCGGTGGATTGCGTGCCAAGCAACGAGCGCACCTTTGTCTGCGACTATAATAAGGACACCCAATTTCCCAAGGTGCAGCCCGACGTAATCGTCATGTCCGGCTTTTTGGAATATCTTTTGGATGTTCCGGGCTTTCTCGCCGCGCTGAGGGACGCCTATCCGGGCACCCGCTGCCTGTTTTCCTGGGCCTTCGCGCCAACCGACCTTGATGCGCGCAAGCACAATGGCTGGCTGTCGCCCTTTGCCCCCAAAGGGCCGCACGACCCGGCGCTGCAGTCCGCGTTTACGAACCTCAAGGTGCTCGAAGACTACAAGACCCAGCACACCCATCAGATCATTTTCGAGGGGTGGCTATAGCGCGGCGTTCTGTCCGTAGGTGCGCTGTGTGATGTCGATGGCGCTCAGCGCGGTTTCGCAGGTCTCTAGAAACGCGGCTTCGACGCTGGACTGGCGGCGCGCGGGGTTAGTGACAAGGTAGATGGCGACCAAGGGAAGGTCGTCATAGGGGGGCATCTGGCGGATGTGTCCGGCCTGCACGTCACGCTCGGCCACGTGCAAGGGCAGGGCACCAATCCCCACGTTTGCCATGATCAACCGCCTGATTTCATTAAGACTAGAGGACACGCCGCGCCAATTGTTCGCCAGCCCGGCCCGCGCCCGCAACCGCGAGATCGCCTCTAGCGGGCCGCCTTCGGCCTCGGTCTGAAAGGCCACGAAAGGCTCTCCTGCCAAGTCCCCCGGCGCGATGCGCGGGGCGGAAAACAGCGGGTGGCGCGCGCCGCAATACAGGCCGAAATACTCGCGGTACAGCATCGAAGTCTTGAGCGCCTCGGGTTCCTTGGCCAGCAGGCAAATCCCAAGGCTCGCCCGGTTCTGCGAGATCATGGTGACCACGTCGTCGCTTTCGAGCACCGAAAAAGAATAGGTCACATGGGGGTGCCTGCGGGCGAAGTTGCTCAAAATATCATCAAAGTGCGGGGACATCACCGAACTGGTGGTGACGATAGACAGATGCCCGCGCAGCTCGGTCTGGTCGGCATCCATCAGCGACGGCAACTGCGAGATCGTCCCGAAAATCCCGGCGCATTCGGCATACAGCGCCTGCCCGGCGCGGGTGACGGCGAAATCGTTGGGCTTGCGGATAACCAGTTGTTTTCCCGTCGACTCTTCGAGCCGTTTCAGCGCGGCAGACACTGTTGGCTGTTTCAACCCCAGCGCGTCGGCGGCCTTGGAAATCCCGCGTTGCTCGACGATCACCATGAAGGTGCGCAAGAGATTCCAGTCCAGATTCCAGGGAAAACGTTGCTGCTGCGGCAGGTGCATAGATCGCATCTATATATAGGGTATATGGTATTTACCTGCGCTATTATTAACATCAATGCAAGCCTTCTGTCCGAGCGGCGTAGAACCGCCACCAGATTTCGCGGGCAACGTTTCCCGATTGCACCAACAGGAGAGAGAGACATGACCCAACGCCGTACCGTTCTGAAATCCACCTTGGCTGCTGCTGGCCTTGCCATTGTCGGGATGTCGCCCGCCGCCGCCGAAGAGCTGGACACGCTCAAGGAAAAAGGCGTGATCCGCATTGCCATGTCGGGCGCCTACCCGCCGTTCAACTTTGTGAACGACCAGAACGAGGTCGTGGGCTTTGACCCGGCCATTGGCACATAGATCGCCAAGCGTATGGGCCTTGAGGCTGAAATCGTCACCACCGCGTGGGACGGCAACATCGGCGGTCTGCTGGCCAAGAAATACGACGCCATCGTCGGGTCGATGACCATCACCGCCGAGCGCGACGAGGTCGTGGATTTCGTCGGCCCCTACTACTCGGACAAGCGTGCGATCTTTACCAAGCCGGGGTCGGGCATCGGCTCGCTCGACGATCTCGGCGGCAAGAAGGTTGGCTTGACGCTGGGCGAAACCCACGAGGATTGGGCCCGTGAAAAGGGCTATGACATCAACACTTACAAAGGCTTGCCCGAGCTGCTGCTCGAGCTGGAAAATGGCCGTGTGGACGCGATCGTGAACGATTCCATCGCGGCGATCCTCGCCATGGGCGAAAAGGGCCAAGAGTTCGAGATGTTCGGCGATCCCACGACCGACCCCTTTGGCGCGGGCATCGCCATCCGCGAAGGCAACCCCGAGCTGGCCGCCCAGATGCAGGCCGCGCTGGACGAGATGATGGCAGACGGCACCTATCTGGCGATTGCCGAGGAATGGATCGGCGCGGACATCCGCTAAGCCGCGCGCCCCTGCGCCATCACGGCGTGGGGGCCACCGCCTGCACCGACCGCCGCAAGGACGCCCCATGGACATAGAATTGATGCTCAAGGTCTACCCCTTCTTTCTGGAGGCGGCTTGGCTGACGATCCTTTTGTCGATCCTGACCGCGATCCTTGCGGTGGACAAGGGCCAGATGGAGGCCGCCCGCACCCTTGGCCTGAGCCGGGGCGAGGCGCTGCGCAAGGTGGTGATCCCCCAGGCGGTGCGTGACGTGATCCCGCCCATCGGCAACAACATGATCGCTCTGCTCAAAGACAGCGCGCTGGTGTCCGTCATCGGCGTCAGCGAGCTGACCCTGTCGGCGCAGCGCGTCATCGGCAAGACCTACCGTCCGTTCGAATTCTACATCGTCGCGGCGGCATTCTACTATGTCATCAACCTTTGCATGGAATGGGTGCAGCGCAAGATCGAACGCCGCATTTCCGTTTCGCGCTGATCGCAAGAGGCGCAACATGATCGACCCCACCCATTTCGTCGAAATCCGCCACGCCCAGAAAAGCTTTGGCGATCTCGAAGTGCTCAAGGACATCAGCCTGACGGTTGAACGCGGCCAGATCGTCGGCATCATCGGCGCGTCCGGGTCCGGCAAGTCGACGCTGCTGCGGGCGATCAACGACCTAGACCCGCTGACCGGCGGCGAGGTGTGGCTGGACGGCGTGCAGGTCAACAAGGCGCAGATGGACAAGGCGACCTTTGGCTATCGGCTGCATTTTCGCACCCATCCGTCCGAGGATCTGGCCGCCAAGACCGTCGCCATGACCCCCGAGGGGCTGGACCGCGTGTTCTTTGTCTCTGGCGGGTCTGAGGCGGTGGAAAGCGCGGTGAAACTGGCGCGGCAATACGCGCTGACCCAAGGGCAGGGTAGTCGCACCAAGGTGATCTCGCGGTTTCCGTCCTATCAGGGCTGCACCTTTGGCGCGCTGGACCTGACCGGCTACGACCCGTTGCGCGCGGCCTTTGCGCCCTTGATGGCAGGGATGCCCAAGGTGGCCGCCCCCGCGACCTATCTGGACCGCGACACCCTGACCGAAGAGGCGCGCGGGCTGAAGTACGCGGAGATGCTGCGCGACAAGATCCTTGAGGAAGGGCCAGAGACGGTGCTGGCCTTTATCATGGAACCCGTGGGCGGGGCGTCGACCGGGGCGCTGGTTGCGCCGGACAGCTATTATGGGCGCATCCGCGAGATTTGCGACGAATTTGGCGTTCTGCTGATCTATGACGAGGTGATGACCGGGGCGGGGCGCACGGGCAAGTTCCTTGCGGCCGAGCATTGGGGCATCACCCCCGATATCGTCGCCCTGTCCAAGGGCTTTGGCGCGGGCTATGCGCCGCTGGGGGCGATCCTCGCGGGCGCGCGTCTGGTCGAGCCGGTGCTGGACGCGGGCGGCTTTTTGCACGGGTTCACCTATGCCGGGAACCCCTTGGCCTGCGGCGCCGGGCTGGCCGTGCTGGAGGAAATGGAAGACCAGGGGCTGATCAAGAACGCCGCGCGCATGGGCGAGGTGCTGATGGCCGAATTGCGCGCATTGATGGCGGATTATGCCTTTATCGGCGATGTGCGCGGCAAGGGGTTGCTGACCGCGTTCGAGTTCGTGTCCGACCGCGCCACGATGGCCCCGCTGGAGCCTGCGCTGAATGCCTATGACCGGCTGGTCGAGCTGGCCTATGAGCGGGGGCTGATCATCTATTCGCGCCGAACCCGTGGGGGCACCTCTGGCGATCACTTCTTGCTCGCGCCGCCGTTGATCATCACCGCAGAGCAGATCGCCGAGATGATGACGATCCTGCGCGAGGCGCTGGATGCCTTTGCCGCAGAGGTGGGCCTGCCCACCGGGAGCGCCGCATGAAGCTGCCGGACAAGACCTGCGCCATGCAGGCCGCCGTCGCAAGGATCAAGGATGGCGACACGGTGATGGTCGGCGGTTTTGGCGTGCCGGGCACCCCCATGGCGCTGATCCGCGCGCTGGTGGAACATGGCGCAACGGGGCTGACCGTGATCAAGAACGACGCGAACGAGCCGGGCATGGGCATCGACCACCTGCTGGCCTCTGGGCAGGTCGCGCGGCTGATCACCACGCATCTGGGGCTGAACGCCCATGCGATCGGCTTGATGAACGCTGGCCAGATCGAGGTGGAATTCAACGCCCAAGGCATCTTGGCCGAACGCATCCGCGCGGGCGGCGCCGGGATTGGCGCGGTTCTCAGCGACATCGGCATAGGCACAGAACTGGCCGCGGGCAAGCAAATGGTCGAGATCCACGGGACCCCGCATCTGGTGGAAACCGCCCTGCGCGCGGATGTGGCCTTGATCCATGCCGACCGGGCCGATGCCTTTGGCAACCTGTCCTATGTCGCCACGGCGCGGAACTTTAACCCGGTGATGGCCATGGCCGCCGATTGCGTCATCGCCGAGGCCGAGACCGTCGTGCCTTTGGGCGATCTGCCCGCCGATGCGGTGCAAACGCCGGGGGTGTTCGTCGATCACGTCGTCCCGCTGGGCGCCCTGTCCGAGGAGTACGCCGTTGTCCGACGCGAAAGCCCGCATGATCGCCCGCGCCGCCCAAGAGATCGCGCCGGGGATGGTGGTCAACCTTGGGATTGGCCTGCCGACCAAGGTGATCGACCACATGCCTGTCGACTTCGAAGTTTGCCTGCACACCGAAAACGGCATGGCCGGGATCGGCAAGACCCTGCCCCCCGACCAAGCCGACCGCAACTTGATCGACGCGGGCGGCGCCTATGTGTCGACCGTGCCGGGATCGGCGTTCTTTGACAGCGTGACCAGCTTTGCCATGGTGCGCGCAGGACGGCTGGACCTGACCATGCTGGGCGCGTTCGAGGTGGCGGCCAACGGCGATCTGGCCAACTGGAAGATCCCCGGCAAGTTCAGCCCCGGCGTCGGCGGCCGGATCGAACTGGCGCAAAAGGCGCGGCGGGTGGTGGTGCTGACCACCCACACCGACCGCGCAGGCAACCCCAAGCTGAAACAGACCTGCGCGCTGCCCCTGACGGCGCGGGCCTGCGTGGCGCGCGTCTTTACCGACATGGCGGTGATTGAGGTGGGTCCGCGGGGCTTTGCGCTGATCGAAGTGGCGCAGGGCGTGACCCCTGCCGAGGTGGCCGAGGCGACCGGCGCGCCGCTGCACCTGCCAGACGCCCCCGTTCCGACCTTTTGACACAGCCCGAATTGAGAAAGCCCGATGCAAGACGATCTGAACACCCGAGTTTGCGCCGCCGTCGATGCCGCCTTTGACGCGCAGGTGGCCTTTTTGGCCGAGCTGACGGCGCATCCCTCGACCCGCGGCAACGAGCAATCGGCGCAGGATTTCATGGCGCGCGAACTGGCGGCGCGGGGGCTGGCCGTGGACTGCTGGCAAATCGACGTGGCCGACATTCAGCACCTGCCGGGCTTTTCCCCGGTGCTAGGCCCCCATGAGGACGCGGTCAACGTCGTCGGCACCCACCGGGCGCGCAGCCAAACCGGGCGCTCGCTGATCCTGAACGGGCATATCGACGTGGTGCCCGAAGGCCCCTTGGACATGTGGGACAGCCCGCCGTTTGAACCGCGCATCCAAGATGGCTGGCTGTACGGGCGCGGCGGCGGCGACATGAAGGCG
>NZ_FWXX01000014.1 GCF_900176475.1 Tropicibacter naphthalenivorans | reverse complement strand
AGGATCGTGGCGAAGACGCCCATCTCGCTCCACCTGCGCCACCGGTTGTAGAGCGTTTCCGGGGCTTACGCGGCCCCACTGGGGCCACGGTCCCCTTCAACTGTGCGGGCCGTATTCTCGTGGTGCATCACGCCAGCGTAAACCATTGCGATTTATGAAAATAATTCCGCTCAGCACGCGCCTGTCATCAACCCTCGGGCGGCCGCGGCTCTTCGGAAATAAGGGGCGCAGACGCGCCATCCGTGCCTCTGTGAGCCAGAACAAATCGCTCATGATGCAGGTCTCCACGACGCCCCTGCATAACCTTGTCCCTCAAATCTTAATGAGGCCTGAGCCTAGGAGCCGTAGACCATGTCGGCCCGCGCGGCTTCCTTCATCCACTTCCTCAGCACCTCGAGCGGATAGCCGGAGCCGTATCCATGGCCGACACCTTCGGTTCGCCAGCCGCCGATCTGGTCCACGACATCCGCCGGGCATTCGATAGCGCGAAGGCGGTCCCGCATCGCGTGACGAAAGCCGTGCATGGTGTTCTTCTCGGCGGTCACATCCTTCAACCACTTGTTGAGGGCAGCACTTGCGGCGTTGGCGTTCGTCTCGGAAGTCTTGTTGTAACGAGGGAAAGCATGGGCGCTGGTTTCAGCTTGCGCGAGGATACGTTCAGCCGCCCACAGGGCTTCCCCTTCAAGAGGGATGTCCCGTTCACTCCCCTTCGTCTTTAGCCGACGCCATGGATGGGGGCGCACCTTGGCCACCAGACCGCCATTCTTGTCCCTCACAAAGTCGTCGCGTGTCATCCCTGCAGCTTCGGCCAGGCGCATACCCGTGTCAGCCACCAAGGCAACCAGCCAACGCAAATCATCATCCCGCTTGCGGCATTCTTTACGCACCTTGAGGAGGGCATCCCGAGACACCGCGTTGCGATCCGTCACACCAGCATCCCGGTCATAGTAGACCCCGGTAAAGGGGTTTATCAGCGAAAGGCCTTGTTCACTTGCGGCGAAGTTCGTCACAGCCCGCACGGTCCCGAAGACCCTCGTCATGCTGCTGCCTGCCAGACCCCGCGCGACCAGTGCATCGCGAAAGGCGTTCGCGTCGGCCTTGGTGTAGGCATCCAGCGCTTTGTCGCCACAAGCGTCAATCACGTAACCGCAGGAGCGCTCTGCCGCTCTGTGGAAGGTCACAGGACGACCCTTGCCCTTGAGGCGCAGATAAAGACCAACGGCTTCGGACAGCTTGATGGAGGTGCTGAGCGGTGGCTGGGGAGCAGGCGCGTGAGTGGCCTGAGTGGCTTGCTGTTGGCGAAGCATATGCTTGCCGGGCAGGTCCACGACCTTAGACCTCAGGTGATACCAATATTCGTCCAGCTGATCGGCGGCTTTACGAGCGCGGGATTCGGCGATGCGATGCGACTTGGTGCGCAGCGAATATGCGATCCGAGGGTTTGAATAGTGGTCGCGCAAGGCCCGTGGGATGCGGCGGCTGAAGCAAAACACTCCGTCTTTAACGAAGGTGAGCGCGGGAAGAATGGTCTCCGCCATGGTCTACGGCTCTTAGCATGGGCTAAAAGCTGAAGCGAAACCAATGTGTTAGCTTAGTAAATGGTGCCCGGGGGCGGAATCGAACCACCGACACGAGGATTTTCAATTTTCCCATCACTTCATAGGGACCATGCCGACTTGCGTCCAACTGCTTGACAAATGGGGAATTTCCTACGGGATACCGGCATTTCTGTTCCTAGAATTTGCTGAACACATCCGGAACGTTCCGAATGCAATTACACATAAATTACACAAGAGGACGGATCACGTTCTACTTATGTTCGGACATTGGCTGCGAGTTCCTTGAAGGACGCGCGAGTTGGATGAAAGAGAATTGATTATCTTTCCGCCCAGCGCGCGGTTTCGGTGGCTGATCCATATCGACTCCGATCAGGGCGAGACCTTGAGGATCAGAAACCGCCAATCATTGCCATCATTTTGCCAGTGAAATGAGTAGTCCTGCCTGAGCGTTAACGGCGTGCCATAGGGCGTATTGGTCCGGTAGCTCAACTCCCGCTGCGCTTGGTAGACGTGCCCTTCTCTTAAGGAAAAGTCAGCGGTGCCGGGCCTGTGATCGCCAAATGCGGGGTCAAAGTAGTGTGGGTGGTCAGTGAGCAGAACGAAAAAACCAATGTCGCAATGCTCTTCAAGATAGATTTCCAAGTTTGCCAAGTCGGCATAGGAGTCGTATCGGTTGTTGGGTTCTCTATGATTGCTCCGTTTGAAGAGTTTGAGTTCGACCGCGCACCGGGTTTCGTCTTCGCCAACAGTAAAGAAAACGTCAATTTCAGCGTTGTTGCTCCCCTTCTTGGGAAAAACGCCACCGTTGGTGCGCTGTATTCGCCTTTCCATGATGATAGAGAAAGGCAAGCCTTCCTCTCTAGCTAACAAATGCAGGGATAGAGCCAAGTGGTGCTGTACAGTCGCCTCGTTTGCTTCGCCCAAATCCCCACGATTTACCTGACCGATTACCTCTTCCAAAGCGCGGGAAAACAGGTCTTCGGCTGCCTCAATTGTCACGTTATGCCCAGCCTTTAGACGCGGGGTATCTCGTGCCCAACATGTAAAGGCCTGAGTGAACGTCGATCATGCTCCACCCCGATCTGCCTTTTAGAAGTTCGGCCATCAGGGCGTTGTTCTCGTAAATCGAGCCGGGTTCAAAGGCTTCGTCGTCCAATTCGTTCCCAGAGGGCGGCGTCTTTAGAATCTTGGCTTTGTGCAGGATTTTTAGACCGTTGAAGATCGGGCCACCCGGCGGCAGCATGACTTCACGATTGGTCAGGGTCGCTGCAAGCGCGGGCTTGGAGAACAGGGCCACCATGAACATCGCGGTCGCGTTCCAACTGCCGATATACTTGGGACGGTCCATTGACGGCGACACGAGCGGCGAAAGCCATCGTTCCTGCGCACGCCCAATCATCCGCAAGTCGTCTGGCAAGGTCGCGGGTAGTTTCACCCTCTGGAACATCAAGTAGCCTCCCCGAAGCGATTGTTCGATGGGGGTCGGGCCACGTTCCAGGTGGAAGGTCCTTGCAACGCTCAGGGCGGCGGGGTCCAGATCGGTCAGCACCTCGATAGCGGCGGCGGTGAAGTCTTCGTCGATCTTCGCCAGATGCCCCCAGCCCAAGCCCACGGCAAAGCAGACGTGCCACGGGTTTGCGGATGAAAACGTCTTAAGATGCTGCGAGATTTCGTCGAAAGCCATCGTGTTCAGTGTCTTGCTTCCGTTGTGCAGCAATTCCTGAACCTTGGTGCGCGCTGGGCCACCACCCGCGCCGCCGCCTTTGGCGCAGAGTTCGTTGAATTCGACCTGTACCGGATTCAGAGGGTTAGCGATCTTCATTTCGGTTTCCTACCCAAACAACTCATTCTTGTTCGTTCAGCGGCGGCAGGCCCGAGACGATGCGGACGGTTTCCACGCTAACGCGGGTGACGCGCTTGATCAGGTTGACGATGTAGTGGGGATCGTCGGACCAGTCGTTCGGGTCATTCTTGATCTGGCTGGCTTTGTGGATGCTGACGGCATACCGTTCCATGATCCATTCCAGCGCGGATTTGCCGTTCACCACATAGTCGTAGGCGTCCAGCGGGATGCCCTTCAGGGTCAGGTGCGGGTTATAGACGATCACGGATTTGTCCTTGCCGCCGCTGCCCTTGCCAAAGACCATCTTGTGAACGCGGTAGTCGGCATCTTCCATCACCAGACGACTGGTTTCCTCTTCCAGCGGGTAAGGTTCCACGGTTTCGTAGTTCAGGTGCCACTGGCCCAATTCGCGGCCCGCGTCACGATACGCCCGGAAATCGGCGGCGAAGGGGATGCGGGGGACCATCTTTTTCAGGTCGGCGGCAAAGCGATCCTTGTATTCGGGGGAATGCAGGATGCCGTAGACGTACCAGAAGATGTCTTGCTTGGTGATGCTGTCGTCCTCATAGCGACGGCGGTATTCGCCCAGCGCCCAATCGGAAATCGCATCGCGGCGGATGTAGCCGTCTGCGTCAGGCGTGGGGCGATCCTCGAACATTTCGCCCTGTGGCCGATCCTCGTTTTCGTCGACCTTTTCGTACCAGTAGAGCG
This sequence comes from Tropicibacter naphthalenivorans, assembly GCF_900176475.1. Taxonomy (GTDB): domain Bacteria; phylum Pseudomonadota; class Alphaproteobacteria; order Rhodobacterales; family Rhodobacteraceae; genus Tropicibacter; species Tropicibacter naphthalenivorans. The sequence continues at coordinate 54,465 of NZ_FWXX01000014.1, read as the reverse complement.
GGAAGCCTTGGCCTTTCGACACGAGTTCATAGTCGGGCACATTCGCCGTGACGAAAGCTGAGAATGCTTTGTTCGCCCCACTGCCTGCGGCGCAGATCACAAGGTTTTCGTGCCGTGGTGTCGGGAACAGGCGATACTGTTGATAGACCATTTCGTTGAAACGGCGGTCGAAATAGAGCCATTGCCGATGGAAAGGGCGATACGACCCTTGGACGATTGCTTCGGCATTGAAGCTATAGGCTTTGTTCCTTGATGCGTCGGCTTTGAGCGCACGAGACCAACTGATTTTCTTGGCGTCGGTTTCGACGATTTCTTCCAGATCAGGCCAATCGCCTTTTTGCAACCCAGCGCAGGCGCGGGCGTAGCGTTCGCGCTCGGTCTCGTAGGTTTCGATCATCCGGCGCATGTTGCCCGCCAGTGCATCGTGGCCCGAGTTGTAAGCCCAGGCATCGCGCGAGGTCAGAACGCCCTGCGAATACATATCGAAGATCGCGTTGGCTTCGGCCTTGTCCTTATCGCCCAAGGGAATGAAAGCGTCGAAAGCGGGATCGCGCATGTTGATCCAGTCGCCTTCGGCATTCGGGCGCAGCCGTCGCCAAGGAACGGACTCAAGGCTTGCGAAGTCGTCTATGATCGCCAGCTTTTCTTCGCGGCTCAGGTAGTCGCCAATATCATGGTAGTGAAGTTGGCAGTCGCCGGTGTGGGCGGGGTCCTTCACCATGATCGTGATAGCAACCGGCGTCCGTGATCCCGCATCGAAGATGCCGCCCCCTTCCATCCGCCGCTGTTCGCCTTGGGTACGCGCGTTGCCGCGAAGGTTGAAAATGTAAAGGTGGCTGAATTCATCAGCCAGGCTCAGGCGCAGACCGTCCATATTGTTCGCCTCAAGGAACGATCCGTTCGTCACATAGGCGACGATGCCGCGATCCTCGATACGGTCAGAGGCCCAGCGGATCGCGCGGATATAGCTGTCATAGAGGTTCTTGAGCAGCTTTGCGTTCGATTTGGCCGCGTAGGTTGTCCTGATCTTGTCGTCCAGCGTCGGGTAGGCGAGGTTCTTGTTATTGTCGTTCTCGCTGTCCTGTTGCGCGGAATAGGGCGGGTTGCCCACGATCACCTGAATGGGCTGGGCCAACTGCCGTTCGGCGCGTTCGTTGTTTTCCGGCAGCACGACCTTGTCGACCATGTCGCCGTCTTCGGTCATCTGGAAGGTGTCGATCAGGATCATCCCGTCAAAGGGACGATAGGTGCCGGTGATGCCGTGATACGCCGTCTCGATATTCACCGTGGCGATGTAATAGGCGAGCAGGACCAGTTCGTTCGCGTGCAACTCGCCCGCGTATTTGCGCTCCAAAGCCTCGGGCGGGATCAGCCCCGACTGGATCAGCCGCACAAGGAAGGTGCCGGTGCCGGTGAAGGGGTCAAGGATTTGCACGCCCTCGCTCGATAGCGATTGCCCGAAGTGACGGCGCAGGGCGGCATCGGCGCTGCGCAGGATGAAGTCGACCACGGGAACGGGCGTATAGACGATGCCCAGCCGTTCGGCCATGCGCGGGAATGCGTTGTTGAAGAACGTGTCGTAGAGGTTGCGAATGATGTCCTGTTTCGACTTGTCGCTTTTGGCCAGGCTGATGCGTTCGCGCACGTTGTCGTAGAAGCGTTCGAGGCTTTCGGTTTCGCTGTCGACGGACCCTGCGTCCAGTTTGTGAACGATGGCGTCCAGCGCCTTGCCCACGGCGTTGTGTTCCGGGAAATCCGTGCCCTCGAACAGCGCCTGAAAGACCGGCATCGTCAGGATGTGCTGGGCCAGCATTTCGATGGCTTCATCCTGCGAAACGGCGGGATTGAGGGTGTCTTGCAGCCCCTTCAGGAAGCGGGCGAATTCTTCGGCCACGTCCGGGTTGCCGTCGATCATCGCCTTGATGCGGGCGATCAGCCGTTCGGCCACGGGACCGATAGATTTGGCCCATTCGCTCCAATATTCGCGGTCGCCCAGTTTCTTGGGGATCGCGGCATAGACCGCTTCGCTGATGGCGTCGATTGGCAGGGCAGGGAAATCGAGCGGCAGGGTATCGCCGCCCCCTTCGCCGCCGCCCTCACCGTCGCCGGATTTTTCGTCACCCGAGACGACTTTGACCTTGCGGCGGAATTCGGCTTCGTCGACGAGGGACTCGTCATGGGCGCGCAGGGCCTTGATCACCTTCCAGATGCTGCGGAACTGCGGATCGCTTTCGATGTAGCTGTTGTAATCGGCCACGTTCTTGGACGGCATACAGACCGGCAGGATGATGTAGCCGTATTTCTTGCCTTCCGCCTTGCGCATGACACGCCCGACCGATTGCACGATGTCGACGATGGATTCGCGGGTATCGAAGAACACGACAGAGTCGAGCGCGGGAACGTCGATCCCTTCGGACAGGCAGCGCGCGTTGGACAGGATACGGCAGTTGCCCGAACCGGGGTTATCCTTCAGCCATTCGAGCGCAGACGACCGTTGCAGGGCGTTCATCGTGCCGTCGACGTGATCAAGTTTGCAGTCGATCATGCCGGGGGCGTCATCGGGCTGATAGGTCTCGGCATAAAGTTCGGCCAAGCGCCCGAAGGTCTCCGTCATCGCCTTGGACGATTTGATGGAACGCGAAAAGGCGACGGCGCGGCGCATCGGTTCGGTGTCTTCGGTCAGGTCTTCCTGTTCGCCGTCCTCATCCACCAGGACCAGCCCTTTCTTGGACAGGCCCTTCCAGCTTCCCACGATCTTGGTGGCGAAGTTGATGTCGATAGCTTTCTTTTCGTCGAGTTTGTAGGCGCGGTTATAGCTGTTCGCCACGGCGCTCATCTTGTCCTGTTCGACGGCGACGATCAGCACCTTGTATTCGGATAGAAGTTCGCGTTCGACGGCCTTGCCGAAGCCTAGCCGATAAAATTCAGGGCCGAAGGTATCGAGTTCATCCATCGAATACAGGACCGCATCGTTCTGATCTGCCTTTGCCTTGGACGCATCGGCATAGATGCGCGGCGTGGCGGTCATGTAGAGGCGTTTCTTGCCCTTCACGATGCTGTCGTTATGCACCTTCACGAAATCAGACGGGTCTTCGCCCGGTAGGGTCAGGCCGGTTGTCCGGTGCGCTTCGTCGCAGATAATCAGGTCGAATTCACCAAGCCCAGCGCGCTGGGCGTCAGACACGACCTGAATCGACTGATAGGTGGAGAACACGACGATGCGCCGCCCGTGCGTCAGGGCTTGCGCTGCATTTGCCAGTTTCCGCGAGTCCGTGGTCGCGGGGTAGGCCAGATCGTGCGTGCGCAGGTCCTCTTCGTCGCGGCCCACCTTGCTGTCGGAACACACGACAAAGGCATGGATAGGATCAAGCGCTTGTGCGGTCCATTCCCGAAGGGTCTGCGACACTAGCGAAATCGAAGGGGCCAGAAACAGGATGCGCCCGCCCTCGGGAACCACCTGTTCGGCAAGGCGCAGCGATGTGAAGGTCTTGCCGGTGCCGCAAGCCATGATCATCTTGCCGCGATCTTCGGTTTCGTAGCCCTCGATAACGGCTGCGATTGCCTCTTCCTGATGCGGGCGCGGCGTTTTCTTGGGGCGCAGACGGATCAGGTCTGGGCGCGACAGGCTGAATTCGGTCCAGTCAATCGGGCTTTCTGCTAGATCGGCAAGGCTGATGCGGGAAACCGGAATTGTCTGCCCTTCGATGGCGCTTTCCGCGTTTCTGTTCCATTTATCCGTGGTCGACACGAGAATACGGCGCGCGAATTGGCGGCTGCCGTCATTCGTTGCGAACTGTTTGCCCGATGCTGAAAGGAAGGAATCAATGTCGGGTTTTTGGATCGTGTGATTGGGGTCAAAGAATTTGCACTGGATCGCCCAGTAATCGCCCGTCGCCTTTTCACGGGCCACGAGGTCAATGCCCACGTCAGCGCCCCAGCGGTCGGGCCATTCTTCCCAGAGCCACACATGCTCCAACAGATCGGAATATTGAGGGTCGCGGACCAGGTAGTTTGCGATCAGCCGTTCAAACAGCCTGCCTTTGCCGCGCTCATCGCTGGATAGTTCCCGAAATTGCGAAAGAATTCTATTAATCTGCTCGTGACCCATACGCATATCCATAACCGCTGTGATGTCTTCAGCCATTAGATCACTCAGACCTTTCCAGCCGCAAGTAGTTGAACGGCCAAAATAACTGCTAGTCTTCGCTCCGATCAAGAACTTCAAGGAGCCGTTCCAGCTTCGCGTCCAGGTCACGGCTCTTGCCAGCGTTGCGGATCAGTTCGCGCTGTCGAGCGAGAGGGATTTGACCATAGCTGGAGAGTGTCGTCACGACGCTTTCGTGGCCAAGGTTCTGGCTGAACGCTTTGAACTCTTCGGGTGTCCTGCACGTTAGGTACGCGTACTCGACGACGGTGTTTCTTACGCGGTGCGGAGTAAAGTAGGGGAGCCCAGCATCGGCGAACGCCCGCTTGAAAATCTCTCGAATGGGCTGAGAGTTGGACCACACTTGCCGTCTGATCCCGTCGACGACAGGCCCCCTTTGGGGGTCGATCCGATGCCGCGATTGCGGAAAAAGGGGGTCGTCAGGCTGCCACCGGAGTTCGTCACGCAGGTAGCCAACCCATGAGAACAGAACGCCTTCAATTTCAAGCCCAAGTGGCAGCAGTACTGATTCGATCAGCTTGCTGTTCTTGGTACGGACTGTTTTCGGGTCTTGAACGATCATCTGCCTGTCGATGTCGACGTGGCCTAGCAGCAAGGAGGCGGCTGCATTGTCTCGGATGCCGGTCATCATTAGAAGGGCAAAGACAGCACGATCACGCTTATCCAGAATGGTCTCAGAAGGCATCGAAGCCAATGCGCGCTTCAATTGATCCATGGTCGGTGAAGGCTTCGAAGGTGAAGATGTTGCCGCGCGAATGTCCTTCTCAGAGAGGTTGAAATACGCGATGGCATTGGTGTCTATCTTGGACTTGAAACCCGGCTGCACTGACAGCCACCGGAAGAACCGTTGCACCGCTTTCAAGGTCGAAAGAACGGTGGAGTTTCCGAGGCGTTTGCTTTCGTCGGCGGGTGAGGACAGTTCCGCCCTGAAGCCTTTAGCCTGATTGCGATTAAAGCGTCCAAAGTCGCAGAAACCAGTGTACTCCTCGAAGCGCAGGATCGCCTTTTCGACCCCGCGCACGGTGGCTTCGGACTTTTGGTCCGCTTCGCGCAGGAACTCAGCGTAGTCACGCTTGATCCGTTCATTTTCCGCGTTGAATTTGTCCATTTTCTTCTTGCTCCTTTGAGTCACCATCCAAGAGGGAAATGCTGCTCCCCTTTAGGCTTGGGGTCCGCCTCTGGAGTGGCCCGAATGAAGTGGTGTAATCTGGCAGTCTGGAAGCGCTGCCTGCGCGGCAGATTTTCCCGCCACATGAACAACAAGTCCCAATTAACCGAACCGTTTTGTCGTTCAGATCAGCAATGTGGACTGAGCCTAGAATTGGCAAGCGAGGCGCGCGGCATGAAAGGCAGTACATCTCGTCCGGGCCGCACTTCTGCTTGCTGTCTTTGACGCGGGCGTCCAAGTATCTGCGAAGTTCTGCACCGTGGACAAGGGTTGGGCTCTGGCCATCAATCGCCCCCAACCCGTTCTTGAGCCATCGGCGCACAGTGTGAACGTGGACTTCGAGAAGGGCCGCAACTTCTGGCACAGAGTAGGTGCGCCTGATGCGGATGCGCCTGCGGTCCGGGTTCTTGGCTCCCGGCATCTTGGAGGTCCTAGTCGCCCGCCCGAATTTCTCGACCGCCGGTTCCGGCGAGGCGAGGGGCGGCGGCAATCCAAGACTGCAGGTCTTCGAGGAAGTAGAAAGCGCGGCCGCCCAACAGCACGTACTGCGGTCCTTGGCCCTTCATCGCCCAGTCGGCGAGCGTCTTCGGCGAGCAGCCAAGGTAGCGGGCCGCGTTCTTGCGGTCCATACGCCCGTCCGGATGAATGAAGACGCGTTGGGTATCAGTGTCGATTTTCATGGTTTGTTTCCTTGCTCAACAGGCTTCGTCGGTCAGTACACGACAGGAAGAGCAAGACATGTATTGAAACTCAATACGCAACGTGCAAAATGGATCATGACGGAACGTTTCGACACGAGGACATCATGGCAATTAAGGTTCCAAAGGGCGCTGGATCGAAGTTGGGCAGGACAGAGACGGTTTCGATTCGGCTTGATCCGCGTCTAAATTACTTATGTGAACTAGCGGCCAGATCGCAGCGCCGGACCAAATCTTCCTTCATCGAGTCGATGTTGGCCGAGCAGATTCAAACACTCGTCATCAACAAGTGGCGTGAGCCGGGATATGGTGACCCAAGTACCTTTGGGGATGCCGCCGAAACGCTCTGGCATGTACGCGAAAGCCAGCGTCTTGTGTCGTTGGCCCTGATCGCGCCGGAACTGATGACGTTCGAAGAGCAGCACGTCTGGGCGCTTATCGAGGAGAATGGGTATTTTTGGCTGGGGCGCTGGGAAAAAGAGCGCTGGAAGTTCAGTACCGACCTTGGGTCGATTGTAAGGGATCGCGTTGATGAATGTTGGGACGACCTTCTCGCCGTAGCTGTGGGCGAGAAGAGTGCAGACGTGCTCCCCAAGGTGACGGAAAAGTCAGGCAAGCCAGAACACAAGCGCGACATTGACGATGAAATTCCGTTTTGAGGGCACGTATTCATGGCAATTCGTTTTTCCAAACTGACACGTCCTGCAATCCGGACCCTGAAGATCGGTGACAGCCTTACCGAACATGGCATAACGTTCCGGCGCGACGCCAATGGTGATGGTGTGTACTCCGTCAATATTATGGTCGACCGTCGGCGAATTCATCGTGTGATCGGACGAGAGTCCGAGGGTGTGACGAGACAGCAGGCGGAAGATTTCATCGCCCAAGCCAGAACCGATGCAAGGCGTCAGCGGTTGGAGTTGCCCGAGGGGCGCAAGACGCCACTGAGCTTTGAAGAAACCGCCGACCGCTACGTTCAGAGGCTTCGTGACAGTGACGGAAAAAACATCGACATCAAAGAGCGTCAGCTAAGGCAACACTTGGTCCCGTTTCTTGCGGCTAAGCCATTGAGTGCCATCGAGTCCTTCGACGTTGAACGCTACAAGAAGGCCCGCCGCACTGAGGGCGCAGCAAAGGCGACCATCAATCGAGAGCTGGCCACACTCTCCCATCTCCTGAACCAAGCGGTTGAGTGGAAGTGGATTAAGAGCAAGTCGGTCAGGATCAATCGCTTTAAGGAAGACAACCAGCGGATTGTTTACCTGACAGATAATCAATGCGTTGCCTTGCTGGACGCGGCAGCATCGGACCACAACGAAAACATCCACGCCTTCGTCATGGTCGGACTGCACACGGGGATGCGTCATGCGGAAATTCTCGCGATCCGTCGAGAAGATGTCGATGTTGGAAAGCGAGTGATCTGGGTTCCGCAGGCGAAGGCGGGGTCTCGTGAGCAACCTATCACGCGCGAATTGGCTGAGTATCTGGGGAAACGCATGGATATGTTGCCGCCCGGCTGCGAATGGATGTTCCCTTCGCCGGGAAGTGCTACCGGTCATGCCCACACGATCCGCAAAGCCTTTCGCCGCTCTGCCGAACGTGCTGGTCTTGATCCCGATCAGATCACCCCTCACACGCTTCGCCACACGGCGGTGACGCATCTGGTTCAGGCGGGCGTTGACCTGCCCACAGTCCAGCGTATTTCCGGTCACAAGACGTTGTCTATGGTTGCACGCTATGCGCATCAAAGCGGCTCTCACATCGAAGCCGCAATGGATCGGCTGGAAGGGCGGGTCAGCGGCACTCAAGAAGACAATATCCGTAAGCTAAAGCCGAAAAGTTCGGCCTGATTACACACGAATTACACGTACACTTTAGTGCATCAAGCTTAACGGGGTCTAAGTCTTTGATTTTTATGGTGCCCGGGGGCGGAATCGAACCACCGACACGAGGATTTTCAATCCACTGCTCTACCCCTGAGCTACCCGGGCACTGGGTGAGAGGCGCTGCCTCTCGGGTGAGGGCGGTCTATAGGAGCCCCACAGCGGTGACAAGTGCTTTTTTCAACCTTTTTCATCTTTCTTTGCGCCGCCGCCGAGCGGCCCTTTCCAAGGCCCAGAATTCTGGGTAAATCCTTGCCCATGGCCATCAAACCGACCGCTCTGGCGCAGCTTTTGGATCATGGGTTCGACACCGTGATTGACGTGCGCAGCCCCGCTGAATTCGCCGAGGATCATCTGCCCGGAGCGATCAACCTGCCCGTTCTCGACAACGAAGAGCGCGCCCGCGTCGGCACAATGTATAAACAGCAAAGCCCTTTTCTGGCTCGGAAAATCGGGGCGGCGCTGGTGTTTCGCAATGCGGCTGATCACATCGCGGGCCCGCTTGCGGATCGCGAAGGTGGCTGGCGGCCCTTGGTCTATTGCTGGCGCGGGGGGCAGCGATCGGGGTCGTTTGCTTGGATGCTCAAGGAAATCGGTTGGCGGTCCGAGCTGATCGACGGAGGCTATCGCACCTATCGCCGCTTGGTCTCGCAGGCGTTGTATGACGTACCGCTGCCGCACCGTTTGGTGCAGCTGGGCGGCTATACCGGGACCGCCAAGACCGAGCTGTTGCCGCTGCTGGCCGCGCGTGGGGTGCAGGTGGTCGACCTCGAAGGCTTGGCCCGGCACCGAGGCTCTTTGCTCGGCGAGATGCCCGGTGGGCAACCTAGCCAAAAGGGCTTTGAAACGGCTTTGGCCCAGGTTTTGCACAGGCTTGATCCGACGCGGCCCGTGGTGGTCGAGGCAGAGAGCAGCAAAATCGGCACTTTGACCCTGCCGCCGTCCCTGTGGGAGGCGATGAAGATCGCGCCGTGGGTCGAAATCGCGGCCCCTATTGCGGCCCGCGCGCAGTATCTGGCCCGCGCCTACGAGGATATCCTGGCCGATCACGACGGGTTGCGCGCGAAACTCGCGCATTTGCGGTTTCATCGCGGTCATGCGCTCGTCGATCACTGGGAGACGTTGATCGCCGCAGATGACCGGTTGGCTCTGTGTGAATCGCTGGCCGTCGACCACTACGATCCGGCGTATAACAAGTCGATGCGCGCCATGTCGCCGAATGTGTTGTACCGCATCGAGGCCCCCGCCCTTGATCCCGCGGCGTTGAACGGGGTAGCGGATCAGCTTGCGGAAAGGCTTCACGCGACGTCGATCTGACCTGCCTTATCGGTAATTTCCCCAATGATCGCAGCGGTGTAGCCCGCCGAGGCCAACTGGCGGAGCAGGTCTTGGGGATTGCCAGAGACGCAGGCCAAAAGCCCGCCTGCGGTTTGTGGATCAAACAGCAAAGCGATGCGGGCGTCCTCTGCGAGAGCGGGCAGAACCTGGCGGTTATCGGGGTAAAGCGTCGAGCGCACGCCGTCTTGCGACAGCTCCAAAGCGCCGGGCATCACGGGGATCGCGTCCAGATCAAGGCGCGCGCCGACGCCGGATGCTTTGCAGATGTTGTTGACGTGCCCCACAAGGCCAAAGCCGGTCACATCGGTCATCGCATTGGCTTTGCTCAAGATTTCCGAGGCGCGGCCCTGCGGCTGCATCATCAGATCAAGCGTGTCCATGACCCAATCGCCCTTGGCGCTGCCCGCCATCTCTGCCGCCATGACAACGCCCGAGCCTATGGGCTTGGTCAGGATGATGGTGTCGCCGGGCTGGGCGCCGGCCAAGGTGATCGGTTCGGCGTCGCACAGGCCGGTGATGGTAAAGCCCAGGGTCAATTCGGCCCCCAAGGTCGTGTGCCCGCCTACGATTTGCGCCCCGGCTTCGGTGATAACCTCTTGAGCAGTCGCCATAATTTCGGAAAAGCTGCGGGCGGCGAGTTGTTTTGACAGGCGCGGTAGGATGATATTGGTCGTGACCGCCTGCGGCTTGGCGCCCATGGCCCAGACGTCGCCCAGGGCATGAATGGCCGCGATGCGGGTCATGACGACGGGGTCTTCGATCATGCTGCGCAGGTGATCGGTGCTGATGACCTGACGCGCGCCCCCGACCCGCAGGTAGGCGGCGTCGTCGCCGGGCAACTGGAGGATGTCGTCGCGATGCGCGGGGGCGAGACAGGTCAAGGTTTGATCCAACGCGCCTTGGCCAAGCTTGGACCCGCACCCGCCGCACATTGGCTTGGGGCCGATCGCGTCGGCCATGCCCGCGGCATGAAAAGCGGGCAGGGGGGACGGCGCCATCTGGGGCAAGTCTCTGAACATGTTCATGAACTTCTGGTCGATGTGATTTTTCCATCGCCAAAGAAGCGGACCAGACAGCGTCAGGCCAAATTTATCCGCCATCGCAGATTTCCGGCCCAACGAGATAAGCTTGAGGTAATCCCGCTGCGGTCGGTAGCTTTTGGCGCGGCCTTGTTCCGACAGGGCGACCTTGAGATTATGCAGCAACGTCGGCGCTTGCCGGACGGCGTAGACGCCGGCCTTGGGCCGCGGCGTCGCGGTCATGTGGGCACAATCACCGACGGCAAAAATATCGGGATGAGAGCTGCGTAAATCTGGGCCGATGTCAATAAACCCATCGGTTTGGGCGAGATCAAGCGCGGCGATCCAGTCGTGGGGGCGCGCGCCGGTCGCTCCACAGATGAAACCTGCGTCGATCACTCCCTTGTCGGTGATCACTTGCCCCGCGCGGATCTGTGTCACAGAGGTGTTTTCGTGGATCGTGACGTTTTCACGTGCCAAGGTCGCCCGCAGACGATCCGCGGTTCGGCTCGGAAGGCCGGCAAGAAGCGTTCCACGTTCAATGAGGGTGACGTTGGCGGACGAGGGGAGCGCGTGGGCAAAGGCCAATGCGATCTCGACCCCTGCAACGCCCCCACCGATGACTGCCGCGCTGTCTGCATTTGCACCCATCAAGTAGTCATTCCAGCTTTTTGCAAATTTTCCCAGAGGTTTAGCTGCCACTCCGTATTCAGAAAAACCGGGCAAGCTGGGAAGCTCGCTGTTGATGCCCACGTCGATGGAAGCAATATCAAAAGCGATGGCCGGGCGGCCGGGCACCGTGACGGTCTTGGCGGTCGTATCGATGTCAGAGGCCGCACCGTCGATGATACGCGCACCGGCAAATCGAGCCAGCTTGACCAGATCGATGTCCAGCGCGTCCCGCGTGTAGTGCCCTGCCAGATGTCCGGGAAGCATCCCAGAGTAGGGCGCAGTCGGGCCGGGGTTTATGACCGTGACGCGCACGCCCGGCAGAGGTTTCATGCCCCACATCCGAAGGACCAAGGCGTGTGTGTGCCCGCCCCCGATCAAAACCAAGTCGCGCGTGTCTGGCAAAGTGGTTGATCGCATGACGGCCTCCTGTTTGGCGGAGACTTAACACGTCTTGTCGGCCGCGCCTATGCGGCGCGTTTCCCATTAGAACAAGGTGATATCGTTTGCGGGCTTCGGCGGCGGCGGAGCAACGACAGCCGGTGTGACATCCACTTTGTCAGTGACCAAAAGCTGTCTGACGCGGCCACTTGTTGGCCAGAACCGAATGCGTCGTGCGGACGTTCCTCCAACGCTTTCTGCCGCGCATGGGATTCCTTCATCCGAAAGAAATTTGTGAGCAAACTTCGCGTTCGAGGCACCAATATCCCTGAGGTTCCCCATCATGCTTGCACCGCCGAAAACCTTGGCCTCAAGGCGGTTGCGCATCGCCCCCTTCTTCAAAAGACCGTTGATCAAAAGCTCCATGGCGTAGGCGCCGTAGCGCACGTTTTCGCCGTCTTGCCCGTCCCGGCTAGGCAAGAGAAAGTGGTTCATCCCACCGATTTTCCTTTGTGTATCATACAGGCAAACAGCGATGCAGGAGCCAAGAACCGTTGTCAGAACCTCGCTCGGGTCCTCGGAAATAAAGTAGTCGCCTTGGATGACGTTTGTTAACTTTTCCCGATCTCCGGTCATTTAAACGATCCCCCAACCTTCGGGTTTCTACTGGAAGCATCGGCCAAGAGGGCCGCGCCGATCTTATCAAGCGGAAGGCAGAGCTCCACGCCGCCATTTTCCATGGCAGCTCTTGGCATTCCGTAAACAACCGAGCTTTCTTCGTCTTGTGCGATGGTTTTTGCGCCAGCGAGCCTTAATTTGCGCAGCCCTTCCGCGCCATCTCGGCCCATGCCGGTCAATAACGCGGCGCGAATGCGGGGTCCAAGGTGTGTGGCCGAGTCGAAAAGCGCGTCGACTGAAGGCATGTGCCCAGACACGTTGCCAAAATCAGTCAATTTGTACATAAGGGAGGGTGCGTTTTTGATGACCAAGTGTGCTTGGCTTCCTGCCCCGATTATCACCTTCCCAATTTGTATGGGCCCCTCTTCTTGGGCGAGCGTCACTTTGGCTTTGCATTTTTTGTCCAGAAGATTGGCCAAGCTTTCTCCAAAGCCGCGTCCCGTATGTTGAACAACTAAAGTCGGCGGGCAGTCCTCGCCAAAGTCAGCCAAGACCTTGAGCAACGCATCGATTCCGCCGGTGCTCGCACCGATCAAAATGATAGGGTCGTCGGACCTTTGGTTTGGCGCATTCTTCAACTGAACCATTTTCCCAAGGCTTTGACGAAGGTTATGCATGGAGTCGGCCCTTCTTGGATTTCCTGAAGGCGGCAGTTTTGAAGATTCGATTTATTGTTCGCTGACGGCGGCGTGAGTAATTTTGTACACGCGAGACACTAGAATAACTCGGGGCTACTGCGGTCCGACGTAGGAGAGGACGTACCGGCCAGTCGCGCCGCCAAGTCGCGCAACGGCACAGTTTCAAGAGCTTCGCTTGTGTGAACCAGGCCTGCGGTGTCAGCATCATTGGACAGTTTGTCCAAGAACTTGGACAGGGCGTTTATTGTCTGCCGGATCAGATCTATTTCTTGCAACGCTGTTAGTGCTTCTTGATCCAATTTTTGTGCGCTGCCACAGAGGATTTTATCGACAGTATGCTCAATTCTCTCAAGACTATGCTCCAACGTCAGCATTTCGGCGGCAACCTTTTCGGTTGCCAACCTTAATGGCACTTTTGCGGATCCATGCGTCATTAAAGCCGCCCCACAACACTTTCGATGCACTGCTTCATGGATGCCGATGTGAATGGCTTTTTGATCATATTGTTAAGGCCCAGTTTCTTGGCCTCGTTGACGATTTCTGGTGTGGGGCGACCGGTTACGAGGATAAAGCCGACTTTCTGCGTAGACGGATGGGATCTAACGGCCTTAAGCAGACCAAGGCCATCAAGGCCGGGCATGTTGTAGTCCGACAGAACCAGGTGGACAGGATTTCCCGCCATTCGTTCGAGCGCGCGCCGACCGTCATTCTCAGTTAAATAATTCTTGATGCCGATGTCGTCGAGTGCCTGGGTTATGAGCCCGCGACTCGTAGCCATGTCGTCGACAACCATCACGCGAAGGGAGGATTTGAGACTCATTTCTTTCTCCTACTTTGCCAATCGGGCTATGCATCTTGGCGTTTTTTGTAGCTAGTGACACCGGCGTTAATGAGATACTCTCCAGCCGGTCCGGTAATTCTTTCGGAGTGACCTATAAAAAGGTGCCCTCCGGGTTTGAGTTTCTCAGTCAATTTCATCCACAGATTTTGCTGGGTTTGCTGGTCAAAGTAAATTGCCACATTTCTGCAAAATATTGCGTCGAAACGGCCTCGAATGGGCCATTCAGATATTAGATTAAGCTCTGCGAAGGATATCAGGGACTTCGTTTTAGCGCATATTTCGTTTCGGTCTTTGTTGAGTTTTGATGAGGCAAACAAAGCTTTGACTTGGTGCGCATCCAAGGTCTCTGTCTCAGATTGGCTATACTGACCGCGTTTCGCTACTTCCAACACCTTCGGGTCAATATCGGTTGCCAGGATCTTTACATCGCATTCGGCGGCCTGTGGCATTTTTTCTAGAATGGTTGCTGCGATGGAATATGGTTCCTCTCCCGAAGAGCAGCCAGCTGACCAAACCCTAGAACGGTCGCCGTGTTTTGCGTTTTCCTGAAACTGAGGCAAGCACACCTCTGCCAGAGTCTTGAAGTGGTGGGGCTCGCGAAAGAAGCTCGTAACATTGGTTGTGAGCGCGGAAACGAGCTCCTGTGCCTCAGTTTTTGGGTCGCTGCGGACTAGATCTATGTACTGCTGAAAGCTGGAAACTTTACGTGCTTTTAAGCGCTTCGATAGTCTTGAGTACACCAACGGTTTTTTGCTTTCCGACAGGCTAAGCCCATAGTTTTCTTTTGCAAGCGCGGCCAAGCTCTGAAAATCCTTGTCAGAGAACGGTATGTCGAAACGACTCTCTGAATCCGGCATTGCCATTACAGGACGGAGCCTCCAGTGTTTTCCAAGACAGCTTCCAAATTGACGACGCGGACCATCGCTTCGTCTACCGAAATCATGCCGAGGATAGAATGACGGGTTGCATCTGATTTAATGTCTGGAGTTTCCTGAATTGCTGTCTTTTCCACAGAAAGGATCTCGGATACCGACTCTACGAGAAGGCCAATTGTCGTGCCTTCCACTGAAGCGACAATTACAACATTGCGTTCGTTCGCTGGCGTTTTTCCCAAATTGAAGCGCGCAGACAGGTCAAAGATTGGAATAACTGCGCCACGGAGGTTCATCACACCCAGTACATCTGTCGGCGTATGGGGCAGGGCTGTGACAGGAGTCCACCTGCGGATCTCGCGAATCTGTGTGATTTCGAGACAATAGTCCTGTCCGCCAGCGGAGAAGGTGATGAACTCGAATTGGGAGTCGATGCGTGCTTCAGCTGCTTCAGCCATGACGAAGTTCCATTCTTGGTTGATGTCCAAACATTTCCATACTGGATCCATGCCCGAGTTTGATTAGCTCTTCCGGGTCCAGGATAAGCGCAATCTTGCCGTCGCCTAAAATGGTGGCGGCACTGACGCCAGGAATAGCCGCATAGTTGCTCTCAAGGCTCTTGATGACGACCTGTCGTTGATCATGTATCGCGGATACGCGGAGGGCGGTGAGACCTTGCATTTCGGTCGAGACAAGCAAAAGTATTCCGGGTCCATCGCATGGCGAATTGTTCGCTAGGTTCAGGCTTTCAGCCACATCGACGATAGGGACATACGCGCCTCTTACACTCACGACCTCGCTGTCAGTGCCGATCAGATGGATGTCCTTGGGATTCGGTCGGATCGTTTCCAGAATTGATGCAATCGGAATGACCATTGTTTGATCTGCAACCGAAATAACAAAGCCATCCATAACGGCCAAGGTCAGTGGCAGAACGATGGTAAACGTTGTTCCTTTTCCTTGCGTCGAACTTATCGAAACACGCCCGCCCAAGGCTTGCACAGCATTCTTGACAACATCCATGCCAACCCCGCGACCGGAAAGGTTTGACACCTGTCCAGCGGTCGAGAAACCCGGAAGAAACAGCAGGTTGTCGATTTCTGGGTCGGACAGTTCGACATCAGGCGCAACCAGATTTTTCTCAATGGCTTTTTCCAATATCTTTGGACGATTTAGTCCTGCGCCGTCGTCCGAGATTTCGATGAAAACGCTTCCGGAACGATGCGCCGCAGAAAGCCGGATGGTACCCACTGGGTCCTTGCCCGCGGCCTCACGCGCTTCGGGCTTTTCCAAACCGTGGTCGACGGCGTTTCGGATCATATGAGTCAAAGGATCGGCAAGCCGTTCAATGACTGTTTTGTCAACTTCCGTCGAATCGCCAACCGTCACGAGTTTCGACTTCTTGTTCGTTGCATCGGATGCTTCACGAACAATGCGCGACATTCGCTGAAAGAGAGGCTTTACGGGTTGTGCCCGGATGGCCATCACCCCTTCTTGGATGTCCCGTGCAAGAAGTTTGTAGGCCTCAAGTTCGTTCGTTAGGTGGGCGACCGTCGGCAGATCGAGTTCTTCAATGCGCTGCGAGATCATCGCTTGGTTGATGATCAATTCGCCGACGGTGTTGATCAGCCGGTCGACACGATCCAAGTCGACTCGAAGGGTTGGCTTAGGGCCGCGGGATTCTTTGGCCGCCGCAGCTGCGGCCGGTGCTTTTGGGGACGAGGTCGCTCTTTCCAAATCTTCGCCGGTCGGAAGCGTCCCATCGGACGTACCGGGCGTGTCTTGCGTCTCCTCCGGGGACACCACTTGGACGGGCGCCGGAACAGCAGTCTCGTCGACGCTGATATCGAGGTCACACAGTCCTTCCACAAACTCGAACACTTCGTGGAGCGTCGTTTCCGGTTCGGCGGTGTTTAGGGTCATCGTCCACTTCAAGACGGCGTCAGAGGGATCAAATGCGTCGAACTCTGGCAACGCACTTGCATCGAGTTCTACGCTCAGGTCGCCGATTTCGGCGAGGGCGTCGAAGATCAACAAAGGCTCATGGCCGTTTTCGTAAAGCGACTTCGTCGGCTTGAACTTGATTGTAAAACAGCGGTGCGCGGTCTCCGGCAGAACGTCAGCGAGGTCGACAGGCTCCGAGCCGAAATCAAGGGTGACGGCGTCAAAGCTGAATTCTTCTTCTTGAGACGAGCCCCCAAGGTAGCCTTCGAGTTCCTTTATGACGCCTTCTTCGGCGGTTGGATCCAGATCGGTCTCATCCCGTTCTGCGGCGACGAGATCGGAAAGCTTGTCTCCGGACCGATGGAACAGCGACATCAGCTTTTCGTCAACGGGCAACTCTCGGTCGCGGACTTTGTCCATGACCGTTTCAAAGGTATGTGCAAAGTTGACGAGCCTGTTCAGGCCAAATGCGCCTGCGCCGCCTTTGATAGAGTGAACCGCCCGGAAAACCGCGTTGATCACTTCCATATCGTCGGTGGATTCCTCCATTTGGGAGAGACCCTCGACCAATGCTTCGAGGAGCTCTTCGCACTCTTCGAAAAATGTATCTCTGATAGAATTGCCCGACATGTCAGCCCATATGCCCCGTTAAACGCTTCAAAACCGACACCAGCGAGGCATCGTCGAACGGCTTCACAATCCAGCCGGTTGCCCCGGCTTGACGTGCGCGGGCCTTCAGTTGGTCCGAGCTTTCAGTCGTCAGCACCAGGATTGGCACTGTCGTCCGGTTCGGGCCGCTGCGCAGCGTGTCGATCACACCGAACCCGTCCATCTTGGGCATGTTGATGTCTGTGATCACCACGTCGGGATCAACATCCGGAAAGACTTCGACACCCTCTTGGCCGTCGCAGGCAGAGTGAAACTCGAAACCAGCCCCCTCAAGAGAGACCCGCAAAAGGTTCCGGATTGTGCGTGAATCGTCGATTGCCAGCACTTTCGTTGTCATTGCGCGGTCTCCTCGTCGAAATGGTCAGGTGAAAGCCCGAGTCTGTTCAGGCCCTCGCGGAAAGTTGGCGACATGTCGGTGACTTTGAACGGAGCAGCATCGATGGCCCATTGCTTTTGGGCGACCAAAAGCAGCTGTAACCTATGAGAATCGAGGCGGCTGACGTCCCTGGCAGAGACCGTCACCGGCGAGCGTCGCGCGTTAAGGAGAAAGGCCACAAGCGGGTCTTCTCCTGATCGAGCTCGGGTCGCCCCAAGCGCATGAAAATTAATATCTGGCATCGTCAAACTGCATCCCCAATTGGCACCGTTCGCGCCGATGCACGGCACGTCATCGACAAGCAGGAATAAGCCCGCTATCTTAACAAAGCGTTCCAGACTGCCGGCCCAGCTGCATCATCGCGCCAATTTTGGCGTTAGCTGTTCTTTTACGCTTGGTGTCAGCGCCAAATTCTCTCTTATAAATAGGCGCTTAGATAAGAGTGGCGGGCTGTTTGCCCGTGATCGGACAACCGGTGGAATGACGAGAGAACTCGCTGAAAATTGTAGGAATACCTGCGTCTGCGCCGATCTCTAGCCGGTATGCCCGGTGTTCTTGAGGTCTTTGAGATCGGGCAACAGCTCGGCGGCATGGGAAATCGCCCAGTCGCGCACCTTCTCTGCGGTGGCGCTAAGACGTTGGTCGGCGCGCGACAGGATGTACCACGTCCGATAGATCGGCAGCCCGTGACAGGGCAGGGCGATCAAGCGCCCGCTGCGCAGCTCATCCGCGACGGTGTGCGCGGAAATCAACGCGATTCCAAGACCATATATCACCGCTTGCTTGATCGTCTCATTCGACGACATCTCGACGACGCTGACCTTTTGGGCGGTGCCCGTTTCGTCCAGAAACCGCGTCGCAAGGATCCGAGTCCCCGATCCCGGCTCGCGGACAACGAACTTTTGCTCGAACAAATCTTCGCGCAGGATCAAGTCTTTTTGCGCCAGGGGGTGGTCGGCAGAGGCGATCAGAATGTGCGGATGTTGCGCCAAAGGCCGCGCGTCAACCTGCGGCGCACGCGGGGGGCGGCCCATGATACAGATGTCCAGCTCGCGTTTTTCCAAGGCGGCCAAGATCTCTTGTCGGTTGCCGACCTTCAGAATCACCTCGATGCCGGGCAGTTCCTTGTGCAGTTGCGCCACGATTCGAGGGGCGAAATACTTGCCGGTGCTGACCACGCCCAGGACGACGCTGCCCTCTAGCCCGGAATTCAGCGCGTTGATTCGATGCAAGGCGCGGGCCATGGCGGCCCGCAGTTCCGAATAGGCATCAAGGATCGCTTGCCCCTGAGCGGTTGGGGTGTTGCGCTCTCGGCCCTCACGGATCAGCAGCGGCGCACCGATGATATCCTCCAATGACTTCAACTGGCTATGAATGGCCGGCCCGGTCAGCCCCAGACGATCCGCAGCCGCCGAAATCGTGCCCTCATCCACAACCGCAGACAGAGCACGCATTTGCTTTAGGGTGAGTTGATCCAGCCGCTTCATTAAATTTTTCTGACACTCCGCTCAGAATTTTGAAATTTTATTATCGAAAGTCTTAACCAATAACAAGCGCAGCACCAGACGAGGAAGGGAGGCCTCTAATGCTGCCTATGAAAGCAAACACACCGATCCCCGATGATCTGGCGCCGGTTATGAACGCCCTGTGCCGCGTGGCCGCCGATCTGTCGGACTTGATCGCCCGCGGTCCTCTGGGCGGACGCCTTGGGGCGAGCGTTGGCAACAACACCGATGGCGACGACCAAAAAGCGTTAGACGTGATGGCCGATGACGTCTTTGCGGCGGCTTTGAAAGGCACCGGCATCCGCTGGTACGCCTCCGAAGAGCAAGAGACCGTCAATGAAATCGACGCCGACGGCACGCTGGCGCTGGCCATTGATCCGCTGGACGGGTCGTCCAACATCGACGTCAACGTGTCCATCGGCACGATCTTTGGCATCCAGCCGGCGCTGGACAGCGGCGAGGCGACGTTCCTGCGCTCTGGTCGTCACCTGCGCGCCTCTGGCTACTTTATCTACGGGCCGCAGACCGCGCTGGTCGTGACCTTTGGTGATGGCGTGCGCCAGTTCATCTTTGACCGCGCCACCGCGACCTTTACCGAAACCGAAACGGTGCCGACCGTGCCCGCCTCTGCATCAGAGTTCGCGATCAATGCGTCCAACTACCGTCACTGGTCCGCCCCGGTGCGCGCCTATATCGACGACTGCCTCGCCGGGGTCGACGGACCGCGCGCCAAGAACTTCAACATGCGTTGGGTGGCCTCTCTGGTGGCTGAAACCCACCGGATCATGTGCCGCGGCGGCATCTTTTTGTACCCCGGCGATGCGCGCAAAGGTTATGAGCAGGGCCGCCTGCGCCTGGTCTATGAATGCGCGCCCATCGGCTTCCTTGTGGAACAGGCGGGCGGGCGGGCCACCACCGGCACCGCGCCGGTACTGGACCGTGTCCCCGACAGCTTGCACGCCCGCACGCCATTTGTCTTTGGCACCATCGAAAAAGTCGACCGCGTCACCAGTTATCACGACCTGCCCGAGCGCGAAGCCTCGGCCTTGTTCGCCAATCGCGGCCTGTTCCGCGCCTGATCCAGAAAGCACAACATGTCCAAGAAGCACCCGATCATCTCCGTGACCGGCTCGTCCGGGGCTGGCACCACGACAGTGAAATCCACCTTTGACCAGATTTTCCGGCGCGAAGGCATTTCCACCGTTTCCATCGAAGGCGACGCCTTTCACCGCTTTGACCGCGCCGCCATGAAGGCCGAGCTGGACAAGCGCAAGGCCGAGGGCGACGAGACCTTTAGCCACTTTTCCTATGACGCCAACGAGCTGGCCAAGCTCGAAGACGTGTTCCGCACCTATGGTGAGACCGGCAAGGGGGAGACCCGTCATTATATCCACGACGAGGACGAGGCCGAGCGTTACGGCGCGGCCCCCGGCACCTTTACCGACTGGTCGCCGTTCGAGCCGGACTCTGACCTGCTGTTCTACGAGGGTCTGCACGGCGCAGTGGTCAACGACGAGGTGAACCTTGCCGCCCATGCCGACCTCAAGATCGGCGTGGTTCCGGTCATCAACCTGGAATGGACGCAAAAGATCCACCGCGACAGCGCCAAGCGCGGCTACACCACCGAGGCGGTCACCGACACCATTCTGCGCCGGATGCACGCCTATGTGCACTGCATCTGCCCGCAGTTTTCGGAAACCGACATCAACTTTCAGCGTGTGCCGGTGGTCGACACCTCGAACCCCTTCATCGCGCGGTGGATTCCCACCCCCGATGAAAGCCTCGTGGTGATCCGCTTCAAAAGTCCACGCGGCATCGATTTTCCCTATCTCACCTCGATGATCGAAGGCAGCTGGATGACCCGCGCCAACTCGATCGTGGTGCCGGGCGGCAAGATGGATCTGGCGATGCAGCTGATCTTTACGCCGATGGTCCACCGCCTCGTTTCCGAATCCAAGCGCGCCTGAAGGAGGCTGACATGAACGTTCAGACCCAGATGACGACCGAAACCATGATGGCCAATGCCATTCGCGTCCTGACCATGGATGCGGTGCAGGCGGCCAATTCCGGGCATCCCGGCGCGCCCATGGGCCTCGCGGATGTGGCGACGGTGCTGTTCAACCGCTTTGTCACCATCGACCCCAAGGACCACAAGTGGCCCGACCGCGACCGCTTTGTCATGAGCGCGGGGCACGGCTCCATGCTGGTTTATGCCATCAACCACCTGCTGGGCTATGATGACATGGACGCCGAGCAGCTGCGCAAGTTCCGCCAGATGGGCTATCGCACCGCCGGTCACCCCGAATACGGCCACGCCAAGGGGATCGAGACGACCACCGGCCCGCTGGGGCAGGGGATTTCCACCGCCGTGGGCATGGCCTTGGCCGAGCGGATGCACAATGCGCGTTTCGGCGATGAGCTGGTCGACCACTATACCTATGTGCTGGCCGGCGACGGCTGCCTGATGGAAGGCATCAGCCACGAGGCCATCGACCTGGCCGGTCACCTTGGCCTTGGCCGTCTGATCGTCTTTTGGGACGACAACAAGATCACCATCGACGGCGCGACGGACCTGTCGACCTCGACCAACCAACACGCGCGCTTCGAGGCGGCGGGCTGGCATGTGCTGGCGGTGGACGGCCACGACGCCGACCAGATCGCCGATGCCATCACCGAGGCCCGCGCCGATGGCCGCCCTTCGATGATCGCCTGCCGCACTGTGATCGGCAAGGGCGCGCCCAACAAGGGCGGCTCTCACAAGGTGCACGGCGCGCCGCTGGGGGCCGAGGAAATCGCCGCCACCCGGGAGGCGCTGAACTGGCCCTACGGCCCTTTCGAGGTCCCCGCCGAGGTGAAATCCGCCTGGGAGGCCATCGCCACCCGCGGCGCCGAGGCCCGCGCCGCCTGGATCAAGCGCAAGAACATCTCTGACAACCGCGACGCGTTCGAGGTGTCGCTGGCCGCGCCGGATGCCAAGGCGCTGGACGCCGCGATCTGCGCCTACAAGGCCCAGCTGTCCAAGGACTTGCCAAAGGTTGCCACCCGCAAGGCCAGCGAAATGGCGTTGGAAGTGGTGAACGAAACCCTGCCGAACTCGGTGGGCGGCTCGGCGGACCTGACCGGCTCGAACCTGACCCAGACCAAGGGGCAGGGGCCGATCAACCGCGATGACTTCTCGGGCAGCTACATCCACTACGGCATCCGCGAGCACGGCATGGCCGCCGCGATGAACGGCATCGCGCTGCACGGGGGCTTCTTTACCTACGGCGGCACGTTCCTGGCCTTTGCGGACTATTGCCGCCCGTCGATCCGCCTGTCGGCCTTGATGGGCTTGCCGGTCGCCTACGTGATGACCCACGACAGCATCGGCCTTGGCGAAGATGGCCCGACCCACCAGCCGGTTGAAACCATCGCCTCGCTGCGCGCCATCCCGAACCTGACGGTTCTGCGTCCCGCCGACGCGGTGGAAACCGCCGAGGCCTGGCAGATCGCGGCCACGTCCAAGAGCACACCGACGCTGCTCTGCCTGTCGCGCCAGAACCTGCCGACCCTGCGCACCAGCCATTGCGACGCGAACAAGACCGCGCGCGGCGCCTATATCCTGCGCGACGTGGACGGGCCGCGGGACGTGACGCTGATCGCTACCGGCTCCGAGGTCGAGATCGCCATGAAGGCCGCCGACCTCCTCGCCGCCGAGGGCATCAAGGCTGTGGTCGTCTCGGCCCCCTCGTTCGAACTGTTCGCGGCCCAGGACCACGTCTACCGCAATCACGTTCTGGGCACCGCGCCGCGTGTGGGGTGCGAAGCGGCGATCCGTCAGGGCTGGGACGCGCTGCTGGGCCGGACCGACGGCTTCGTCGGCATGACCGGCTTTGGCGCTTCGGCCCCGGCGGACGAGCTTTACGCCCATTTCAACATCACCGCAGAGGCCGTCGCAGACGAGGCCCGCAACCGCATCAAGAAGGACCAGTGACATGACAACCAAAGTCGCCATCAACGGGTTTGGCCGCATCGGCCGCAACGTCTTGCGCGCCATCGCAGAATCCGGCCGCAACGACATCGAAGTGGTCGCCATCAACGACCTTGGCCCGGTGGAAACCAACGCCCACCTGCTGCAATTCGACAGCATCCATGGGCGCTTTCCGCAAGAGGTCAAAGTCACCGGCAAGGCCATCGACATTGGCCGCGGCCCCATCGAAGTCACCGCCGAGCGTGACCCCGCCAAGCTGCCGTGGGACGGCGTCGACGTGGCGCTGGAGTGCACCGGCTTCTTCACCGCCCGCGAAAAGGCCGCGCTGCATCTGGAGAATGGCTCTAAACGGGTGCTGGTTTCCGCCCCGGCCACCGGCGCGGACAAGACCGTCGTCTTTGGCGTGAACCACAAAGAGCTCAAGCCCTCGGACGTGATCGTGTCCAACGCATCGTGCACCACCAACTGCCTGTCGCCGGTCGCCAAGGCGCTGAACGATGCGATTGGCATCGACAAGGGCTTTATGACCACGATCCACAGCTACACCGGCGATCAGCCGACGCTGGATACGATGCACAGCGACCTTTACCGCGCCCGCGCCGCCGCCATGAGCATGATCCCCACCTCGACCGGGGCGGCCAAGGCCGTGGGGCTGGTGCTGCCGGAACTCAACGGCAAGCTCGACGGCGTGGCGATCCGCGTGCCGACGCCCAATGTTTCGGTGGTCGATCTGGTCTTTGAGGCCAGCCGCGACACCACCGTGGAAGAGGTCAACGAAGCGATCCGCGCCGCCGCTGACGGCCCGCTGAACGGCGTGCTGGGCTACACCGACAAAGCCAACGTTTCCATGGACTTCAACCACGATCCGCATTCGTCGATCTTCCACATGGACCAGACCAAGGTGATGGACGGCCGCATGGTCCGCATCCTGTCGTGGTACGACAACGAATGGGGCTTCTCGAACCGTATGGCGGACACCGCCTGCGCCATGGGGAGGCTCATCTGATGCAGATCCCTGCGATCACTCAGGCGGACGTGCGCGGCAAGCGCCTGCTGGTCCGCGCTGACCTGAACGTGCCCATGGACGACGGGATGATCACCGACGACACGCGCATCACCCGCTTTGCCGCTGGCATGAAGCCGCTGCTGGATCAAGGCGCGCGCCTGGTCATCATCACCCACTTTGGCCGCCCCAAGGCCAACGTCTTTGACCCGGCGTTCTCCGTCGACAAGCTGCGCCCGGCGCTGTCCAAAGCGCTTGGCACTGACGTCAAATTCTCGGACAACGTGGAAACGGACTCGGCGGTTCTGCTGTCGGAAAAGCTGGCGGATGGGCAGGTTCTGCTGTGCGAGAACTTGCGCTACAACCCCGGCGAGACCGCGAATGACGCGGGCTTTGCGGCTTCGCTGGCCAAGCTGGGCGACATCTACGTCAACGACGCGTTCTCCTGCGCCCACCGCGCCCATGCCTCGACCGAAGCCATTGCCCGTCTGCTGCCCGCCTACGCTGGCCCGCTGATGATGGAAGAGCTGACCGCGCTGGGCGCGGCCCTCGAAGCGCCCAAGCGTCCGAGCGTGGCGATTGTCGGCGGGGCCAAGGTCTCGACCAAGATCGCGGTGCTCAAGAACCTCGTGGAAAAGGTCGATCACGTGATCATCGGCGGGGGGATGGCCAACACCTTTCTCTATGCGGACGGCGCGCCCATGGGCCAGTCGCTGCACGAGGCCGATCAGGTGGACACCGTCGCGGAAATCCGTGCGCTGGCGGACAAGGCGGGGTGCAAGCTGCACCTGCCCGAAGACGTCGCCGCCGCCAAGCATTTCGCCGCCCACGCGCCCTATAACATCTGCCCCGGCAACGCTTGCCCGGACGATGCGCTGATCCTTGATGCGGGGCCCAAAGCGCTCGCGCGGTTCCAGTCGGTGCTGGCGACCTGCAACACGATCCTGTGGAACGGCCCGCTGGGGGCGTTTGAAATCCAGCCCTTTGACCAGTCGACCAAGCTGCTGGCGCAGACCGCCGCCGACCTGACCCGTCAGGGCCTGGCCGTCAGCGTCGCGGGTGGGGGTGACACGGTCGCCGCGCTGAATGCCGCCGGGGCCGCCGAAGACTTTACCTACGTGTCCTCTGCCGGGTGTGCGTTTCTGGAATGGCTGGAGGGCAAGACGCTCCCCGGTATCGCGGCGCTCATGCAGCCCGCTGTAGCAGCCTGAGGGAGGAAAACCATGGCTTTGATAACGCTTCGACAATTGCTCGACCATGCCGCCGAGAATGACTACGGCGTGCCTGCGTTCAACATCAACAACATGGAACAGGGTCTGGCGATCATGAAGGCCGCCGCCGCCTGTGACGCGCCGGTGATCCTGCAAGCCTCGCGCGGGGCCCGCTCCTACGCGGGTGACATCATGCTGCGCCACATGGTGACCGCGCTGTCCGAGATG
Organism: Tropicibacter naphthalenivorans; assembly: GCF_900176475.1. GTDB lineage: Bacteria > Pseudomonadota > Alphaproteobacteria > Rhodobacterales > Rhodobacteraceae > Tropicibacter > Tropicibacter naphthalenivorans. Next base: position 29,209 of record NZ_FWXX01000014.1, on the reverse strand, counting down.
TACCCCGACAACCACGTCGTGCTGCATCAGGACCACGGCAACAACGACGCCACCTGCCTGTCCGCGATCCGCCACGGCTTTACCAGCGTGATGATGGACGGCTCTCTTGAAGAAGACATGAAGACGCCCGCGTCTTATGACTACAACGTCGAGATCACCAAGCGCGTGACCAAGGCGGCCCATGCGGTCGGTGCCTCGGTCGAGGGCGAGCTGGGCGTTCTGGGCTCGCTGGAAACTGGCGAGGCGGGCGAAGAGGACGGCTCTGGCGCGGTGGGCAAGCTGACCGAGGACCAGCTGCTGACCGATCCCGATCAGGCGGTCGATTTCGTGATGCAGACCAAGTGCGACGCGCTGGCCATTGCCTGCGGCACCTCGCACGGGGCGTATAAGTTCACCCGCAAGCCCGATGGCGACATCCTCTCGATGAAGACCATTCAAGGCATCCACGAAAAGCTGCCGAACACGCATCTGGTGATGCACGGCTCCAGCTCGGTGCCGCAGGAGCTTCAGGATTTGATTAACCAGTACGGCGGCCACATGCCGCAAACCTACGGTGTCCCCGTCGAAGAGATCGAAAAGGGCATCAAGATGGGCGTGCGCAAGGTCAATATCGACACCGACTGCCGCATGGCAATGACCGGCATGTTCCGCAAGATCGCGATGGAAAAGCCGCAGGAGTTCGACCCGCGCAAGTTCAACATCCCCGCGATGGATGAGCTGGAAAAGCTGGTGCGCGACCGCTTTGAGCGGTTCGGCACCGCAGGCCAGGCCCACAAGATCAAGCCCGTTTCGATTGACGAGATGGCCAACCGCTACGCCGCAGGCTTGCTCGATCCGCAGATCGCAGCCGCCCGCGCCGCTTAAGTCCAAGGAGGAGATGGACATGAACGACATGAGCAATCCGACCGAGATCAAGGACCAGAAAAAGCGCTACGCCGCTGGTGTTCTGAAATACGCCCAGATGGGTTATTGGGATGGCGACTATCAGCCCAAGGACACGGATGTCCTCGCGCTGTTCCGCATCACCCCGCAAGAAGGCGTGGACCCCATCGAAGCGGCGGCCGCCGTGGCCGGTGAATCCTCGACCGCGACATGGACCGTGGTCTGGACCGACCGTCTGACCGCCGCCGACCAGTACCGCGCCAAGGCCTACAAGGTCGAGCCGGTGCCGGGGCAGGAAGGCCAGTACTTCTGCTACGTGGCCTACGATCTGATCCTGTTCGAAGAGGGCTCGATCGCCAACCTGACCGCGTCGATCATCGGCAACGTTTTCTCGTTCAAGCCGCTCAAGGCCGCGCGTCTCGAAGATATGCGCTTTCCGGTCGCTTATGTGAAAACCTACGCCGGCCCGCCCACGGGTCTGGTGGTCGAGCGCGAGCGTCTGGACAAGTTTGGCCGCCCGCTGCTTGGGGCTACGACCAAGCCCAAGCTGGGCCTGTCCGGCAAGAACTATGGCCGCGTGGTGTATGAAGGCCTCAAGGGCGGTCTGGACTTTATGAAGGACGACGAGAACATCAACTCGCAGCCCTTCATGCACTGGCGTGACCGTTTCCTGTACTGCATGGAAGCGGTGAACAAGGCGACCGCAGAGACCGGCGAGGTCAAGGGCCACTATCTGAACATCACCGCCGGGACCATGGAAGAGATGTACGCCCGCGCCGAGTTCGCCAAGCAGCTGGGGTCGGTGATCGTCATGGTCGACCTGATCATCGGTTGGACCGCGATCCAGTCGATCTCCAAGTGGTGCCGCGACAACGACATGATCCTGCACATGCACCGCGCTGGGCACGGCACCTATACCCGCCAGAAAAATCACGGCATTTCGTTCCGCGTGATCGCCAAGTGGCTGCGTCTGGCTGGGGTTGACCACCTGCACTGCGGCACCGCCGTGGGCAAGCTGGAAGGCGATCCGCTGACGGTTCAGGGCTTCTACAACGTGTGCCGCGAGACGCATAACACGGTGGACCTGCCGCGTGGGATCTTCTTTGATCAGGACTGGGGCGACATTAAAAAAGTCATGCCGGTGGCGTCGGGTGGTATCCACGCCGGGCAAATGCACCAGCTGATCGACCTGTTCGGCGACGACGTGGTGCTTCAGTTCGGCGGCGGCACCATCGGTCACCCGATGGGTATCCAGGCGGGCGCAACCGCGAACCGCGTGGCGCTGGAAGCTATGATCCTGGCGCGCAACGAAGGCCGCGACATCAAGAACGAAGGTCCCGAAGTTCTGCGTGAAGCCGCCAAGTGGTGCAAGCCGCTGGAAGCCGCTTTGGACACTTGGGGGAACATCACCTTCAACTATACGTCCACCGACACGTCGGACTTTGTCCCGCAAGAAACCCCGGCGATGTAACTGCCCTCTCCCCTCGCGCGGCCCAAATCTTTTTCAAAAGATTTGCAAATTCCTTGGAAGGAATTTGGGCGGCGCGGGGCGGATGACTTCGACAACAGGAGACAGACAATGCGTATTACCCAAGGTTGCTTCAGCTTTCTTCCCGATCTCGACGACGTTCAGATCACCGCTCAGATTGAGTATATCCTGCAAAGGGAATGGGCGGTGAGCCTGGAATTTTCTTATGATCCACATCCGCGGAACACCTATTGGGAGATGTGGGGCCATCCGATGTTCGATCTGCGCGACGCAAAAGGCGCGATGATGGAGCTGAACGAGTGTCGCAAGGCGCATCCGGACGCTTATATTCGTGTGCAAGCCTTTGACAGCACACGTGGTTTCGAGACGGTGATGATGAGCTTTATTGTCAACCGTCCGGCGGATGAGCCGAAAGTGCACATGGCGCGGACCGATTTCGAGGGCCGGTCGCAGAAATACGCTTGGGACGCGCGCTGAGCGTTTGGTCAAGCTTCCGGGGGCGCTGCCCCCGGACCCCCGGGATATTTGAAAAGAGAAGAAGCCAAGGAGCGTCCCCATGAGCGAAGAAGCGGTTGTAGAGCGTCCGACCACTGTCAATCTGGCGGAAGAGTATGAAGCCTCGGGTGTGCGGGAGGTTCTGGAGGATCTGGACCGCGAGTTGATCGGTTTGAGCCCCGTGAAGCTGCGCATCCGCGAGACGGCCGCGCTGTTGTTGGTGGATAAGGCGCGGCGCGAGATGGGCTTGAGCCAGGAGACGCCGACCTTGCACATGTCGTTCACGGGCAATCCCGGGACCGGCAAGACGACCGTGGCGCGGATGATGGCGGGGCTGTTGCATCGGCTGGGGTATGTGCGCAAGGGCCATCTGGTGTCCGTGACGCGCGACGATCTGGTGGGGCAGTATATCGGCCATACGGCACCCAAGACCAAGGAAGTGTTGAAGAAGGCCATGGGCGGGGTCTTGTTCATTGATGAGGCCTATTACCTTTATAAGCCTGATAATGAACGCGATTACGGGCAGGAGGCGATCGAGATCCTGCTTCAGGTCATGGAGAATAACCGCGATGATCTGGTGGTCATCATGGCGGGCTATGCCGACCGGATGGACAAATTCTTTTCCGCGAACCCCGGTTTCCGCAGCCGGATTGCCCATCACATCGATTTCCCCGATTACACCGATGGCGAGCTGTTGCGGATTTCGCAGACCATGCTGGATGGGCAGAATTATGCTTTGGATGACGGCGCGGAGGCGGCGATGCAGGAGTATATCGCCAAGCGCCGGGCGCAGCCGCATTTCGCCAATGCACGTTCGATCCGCAACGCCTTGGACCGCGCGCGTTTGCGGCAGGCGAACCGTTTGTTTACCGAGGCCAATGGGCCTTTGGATTCCACCGCTTTGTCGACCATCACCGAGGATGACATCCGCGCCAGCCGCGTGTTCTCGGGCGGGCTCGACGTGGACAAAGCCCCTATGCAGGAGGCGGCAGAATGAGCTTTGATCGGGCTATCAAGATCGCGCCGTCGATCCTTTCGGCGGATTTTGCCAATTTTGGTCAGGAAATCCGGGCGATCGAGGCGCAGGGCGCCGACTGGGTGCATGTGGACGTCATGGATGGGCACTTCGTGCCGAACCTGACCTTTGGGCCGCCGGCGGTCAAAGCCTTTCGCCCGCACGTCAAAACCGTCATGGACGTGCATTTGATGATCTCTGCGGTGGATGCCTACATCGATGCTTATGCCGATGCCGGTGCCGACGTTCTGACCGCGCATATAGAGGCGGGGCCGCATATCCATCGCACCCTTCAAGCGATCCGCGCGGCGGGAATGAAGGCCGGTGTTGCGCTGAATCCCGGCACGCCATCCGAGGCCGTGGCGCATTTGCTGGACCTGACCGACGTGGTCTGTGTGATGACCGTAAACCCCGGTTTCGGCGGGCAGAAATTCATCGATATGACCGGAAAGGTGCGCGCCTTGCGGACCATGATCGGCGACCGCCCGGTGCACATCGAAATCGACGGCGGTGTCGATCCAACCACTGCGCCTTTGTTGGCGGCGGCGGGCGCTGACGTGCTGGTGGCAGGCTCGGCGGTCTTTCGGGGTGGATCGGTCGACAATCCCGGCGTCTACGGTGACAATATTCAGGCCATCCGCGCCGCGGCGGAGGGCGCCCGAAACGCCGCCTAAAGGAGAACCCCCATGGCCGTATCCCCCCCTGTTTGCGATTTTGGCTGGAAAGCCCCGGAGTTTGCCTTGCCCGCGACCGATGGTCGGACCCTGACCTTTGCCGATGTCGCCGGACCAAAGGGCACACTTGTCATGTTCATCTGCAACCATTGCCCGTATGTGCTGGCGGTGATGGACCGCATCCAGCGCGACGCCGAAGACCTGCAAAAGCTTGGGATCGGTGTGGTGGCAATCTGTTCGAACGACGCGGAGAGTTATCCGGCGGATAGCTTTGAAAACATGCAGGAAATGGCGGCAGACCGTGGGTTTCCCTTTGCCTATCTGCATGACAAAACCCAAGAGGTCGCGCGCGCCTATGACGCCGCCTGCACGCCGGATTTCTTTGGCTTTGATGCGCAGGGCGGCTTGCAGTATCGCGGGCGGCTGGATGCCTCTGGGCGTCAAGCCGCCGACCCGAGCGTGCGCCGCGACCTGTTCGAAGCCATGAAGCACGTGGCCGAAACCGGCCAGGGGCCGCGCGATCAAATCCCTTCGATGGGATGTTCAATCAAATGGAAGGCAGCGTGATGGCACGGATCGTTTTTGACCTCGATGGGACGCTGATCGACAGCGCGCCGGACATCCATCTTGCGGTGACGCGCTTCCTTGAAGAAGAGGGGGTGGCGACGCTGGATTTGCCGACGATAACTTCTTTTATTGGCAATGGGTTACCGCATCTTGTCCGGCTTGTGATCAACGCAACGCCCCTTCGGATTGAGCACCACGCGCGCCACACCAAGCGTGTGATGGAGCACTACGATGCGGTCAATGGCCAGCTGACGCGGCTGTATCCCGGTGTCCGCGAGACGTTGAATGTGTTGCAGGGGCAGGGGCACCAACTGGGGTTGTGCACGAACAAACCCAGCGCGCCGACGCGGGCCATTCTGGACGAGATGGGCTTGATCCATTTCCAAGCGGTCGTCGGCGGCGATAGCCTGCCCACGCGCAAGCCTGATCCCGACCCGCTCAACGCCGCCTTTGCCGAGCTGGGAGAGGGGCCAGAGATCTACGTGGGCGACAGCGAAGTCGATGCCGAAACCGCCCGGCGCGCGCATGTGCCGTTTTTGCTGTTCACCCAAGGGTATCGGAAATCGCCGGTGGCGGAGCTGCCGCATAGCGCCACCTTCGACAGCTTTGCCGAACTGCCCGATCTGGTGGCGCAGATGATGGCGGACACCGCATGACCCTGCGCGCGCTGATCTTTGACGTCGACGGGACCTTGGCCGAAACCGAAGAGGCGCATCGGCGCGCGTTTAACGACACCTTTAGGGATGCGGGGCTAGACTGGCATTGGACGGTTCAGGATTACACGCGGCTGCTGCGCGTCACCGGCGGAAAGGAGCGGATGCGCGCTTTTCGGGATGGGATCGGGCGTGGCCCGGACGATGCACAGATCGCGGCGCTGCATCTGCGCAAGACCGAGCGGTATATGCAGTTGATCGCCCAAGGCGGGCTGCATTTGCGCCCCGGCGTGGCCGAGTTGATTGCTTGGGGCCGCAAGGAAGGGCTGCGTTTGGCCATCGCCACGACCACCAGCCTGCCCAATGTCCAAGCACTGGCTTTGGCCTGTTGGGGCCGTGATGCGGCAGAAATATTCGATGTGATCGCAGCCGGCGACGAGGTTGCCGCGAAAAAGCCGGCGCCGGATGTGTTTGAGCTGGCTCTGCGGCGGCTGGCTTTGCCGGTCAAGGATTGCCTCGCCTTCGAAGACAGCCGCAACGGCTTGCGCGCGGCCAAGGCGGCGGGCCTGCGGACGATTGTGACGCCTTCGCTGTATACCGCGCACGAAGACTTTGATCTTGCGGATGAAATTCGGCCCGATCTTGGCGGTTTCGTCGCGGATCTGGTGCATGTCTGAAGTCTGTACCATCGGTATAGACTTGGGCACGTCCGGCGTGCGGGCGGTGGCCGTGCGCGGCCAGACCGAGCTGGCCCGGGCGGACTGTGCAATCACCGGCGACGCGCGCCGCGACCCTTTGGCGCTTTTTGCGACGGTCCGGACCTGTCTGTCCGATCTGGGCGCACAGCGCGACCTTGCCCCCGAGGCGCTGGCCATTGCCGGCACCTCTGGTTCCTTGGTGCCGGTCAGCGCGACGGGACAACCCTGCGGTGAAATTAGCCTGTACAATGCCAAAGCTGACGTCGCGATTCTGGCGCTACTGGAATCTGCACCGGGCCCGGCCCTTGGACCCTGTTCTACCCTCGCGCGGGCCATCGCCCTACAGCGTACCGGGGCGTATGTCGTGTTCGAGACGGACTATATCGCCGGGCGGCTTGCAGGCGCGCGGCTGCCAGCGGACATGAACAACGCCCTGAAATGCGGGGTAGATCCGCAAACCGGGCACTGGCCGCGCACAACCGCGCCTCTGGACCCCCTGCGGATGCCAGAGCTGGTGCCACCGGGGCAGCCGGTGGCGGACATGCGCAGCCGCTTGGCCAAGAGTTTTGGCTTTCACAGTGCTCCACTGATTTGCGCGGGGACAACCGATGGCTGTGCTTCGGCTTTGGCTGCCGGTTTGGAACGGGTCGGTGATGCGGTGACCTCGCTGGGGTCGACCCTGACCATCAAGATGCTGTCGGACACGCCGATCACCTCGGCCCAACATGGCATATATTCGCATCTTTTGCTGGGGCACTGGCTGGTGGGCGGGGCGTCAAATGCCGGGGGCGCGGTGCTGCGGCAGTTCTTTGACGATGCGCGCTTGGCCGATTTGGGGGCCCAGATCGACCCAGAGGCACCGACCGGCCTGCGCTACACGCCGCTGCTCACCTCGGGCGAGCGGTTTCCCACGGCGGACCCCTATCTGATGCCCTGTTTCACCCCACGTCCCGACTGTGATTCAATTTTTCTGCAAGGAATGCTCGAAGCGCTGGTGCAGGTCGAGGCGGCCGGTTTCCAAGCGCTGCGCAGCTTGGGCGCTCCCCCTTTGCGCCGCCTTTTCGCGGTTGGCGGTGGCCTGAAGATCAAGGGCTGGAATGCGTTACGGCACAAGTACTTGCCCTTTGACCATCACAGCGCCCACCAAGGCGATGCGGCCTTTGGCGCGGCCCGTCTGGCGCGTTTTTCTATGGTGACAGAACGCCCGCAGATATTGGCCGAATAGCGGCAATATACTGACTTCCCTATACAATTCTAAACATTCCAAACTTGTTGGGTTTGGCATCCCCTCACATATTGGCGGGCATCCGCAAAGTGTCGAAAGGGTGGGTTTCGCACAGACGCGGTTGGTTTACTCAGACCACCCTAGGTGAGATATGGCCGAACTTGGTAGCAGTTTCGCGGCCCTGACCCAGAACATTTCTGGCACGCAGGTCGAACTTGCCGGAGACGATTTCGCAAACAGCGCGCTGACCGTGGGCAGCGTTGTCGTTGGCGGCACCGTCACGGGGAACTTGGAAACAAGAGGCGACCGTGATTGGTTTGCCTTGGATTTGGTTGCGGGGCAGACCGTACAGATCTCTTTGACGGGTCAGTCCTTGGCGGACCCGTATCTGCGGCTCTACAGTGCCTCGGGTCAGTTGCTTGATGAAAATGACGACGCTGCGGGGTACGACTCGGCGCTGGTTTACACCGCGACGAGCTACGAACGCGTATATGTCTCTGCCGGAGCATGGGGCGACTCCCTGACGGGTAGCTATCAGGTCGAGGTGGCCCCGTTCGACCCGGCCGACCCGGTCGCTGCGATCACTTGGGGGGCCAAGCTGGCGAGTTCGTCCATCGACGTATACTTTGCCCCACCGGGATATGTCGGCGCGGATGGCATCGTGTCCGAGGGCTGGAACGCCTACGAGATTGCACAAGTCTCGGCGGCCTTTGACCTGATCGAGCAAGTGGCCAATGTGTCCTTCAACGTCCAAAGCACGGATGTGGGCGCGGAATTTGTGCTGGTGCTGGATACCAATGAAATGTCTGCCCTTGGCTATTTCTATCCGCCGGGCATGTCCTATTCGGGGCTGGGGGCCTTTAACGGCAGCGCCTGGGATCGCACGGCAGGTGGATCGTTAGAGATGGGCGGATACGATTTTGTGACCGTCACGCATGAGTTGCTGCATGGGATGGGGCTGGCGCATCCACATGACAGCGGCGGCGGATCAACCGTCATGGATGGCGTCACCGACGCCTTCAACAGCTATGGCACCAATGATCTGAACCAAGGCGTGTTCACCACCATGAGCTACAACACGGGCTTTAGTGTGGGCACCACCGGGACAGCCGGTGATCCGGGGCAAGACTGGGGCTTTGAGGCGGGGCCAATGGCCTTGGACATCGGGGTTTTGCAAGAGAAATACGGGGCAAATACCACCACGGCGGCGGGCGACGATGTGTATGATTTGCCGGATGCAAATGTCTCTGGCACCTATTGGAGCGCCGTTTGGGACACCGGCGGGACCGACATGATGCGCTATTCCGGTGCGCGAAACGTGATGATTGACCTGCGTGCCGCGAGTTTGTCGGGCGATGTGGGCGGTGGAGGGTTCTTGTCCGCAGCGGATGGCATCGCGGGTGGCTACAGCATTGCAAACGGCGTGGTGATCGAAAACGCGCAAAGCGGGTCGGGCGACGACACGGTGGTGGGCAATGACTCAAACAATCACATTATGTCAGGCGACGGCGCCGACAGTGTTATGGGCGGCGCGGGCGATGACTGGATCGGTGGCGGCGCGGGGGCGGATACGCTCGACGGGGGCGACGGGACGGGCGACACGTTGGATTACAGCGTGTCTGATGCCTTTGTCCGGGTCGATCTTGGCGGCAACAGTGCGTCGGGCGGCCATGCCCAGAACGACCAGATCGCCAATTTCGAAAACGTTGTCGGCTCTGGGTTCTCGGACTTTTTACGAGGAAATGATGCTGCCAATCACCTGCGCGGCGGTGCGGGTGCCGACAGCCTGACCGGGCTTGGCGGCAACGACAGCCTGTCGGGGGGCGCGTCTGCGGACACGCTGCTTGGCGGCGACGGGGACGACACGCTTGAAGGCGGGTTCGGCGACGATCGCCTTGAGGGGGGCACTGGTTGGGATTGCGCGATTTACACCGGCTTTGGCGGGGGGATCACGATCAACCTGAACCTGACGGGCGCGCAAAACACCGGCGCGGCGGGCATTGACACCCTGATCGGCATCGAAGACCTCAGAGGCGGTGATTACAACGACCGCTTTACCGGGCTTGGCGGCGATAGCGTACTGTTTGGCGGCGCAGGGTCGGATTGGCTCTTCGGCCTGGGCGGGAATGACAGCCTTGAGGGCGGCGCGGGCAACGACAAGCTGCTGGGCGGCGCAGGCAACGACACGATGACCGGAGAGGACGGGATCGACGTTTTGCTAGGCGATTTGGGCGAGGATCAGCTGTTTGGCGGTGCGTACAACGACCATCTGCGCGGCGGGGCGGGCTCTGACACGCTAGAGGGCGGGGCGGGCCGCGACGTCTTGATCGGCGGCGATTTCCAAGGCGGGTTCCCCGGCGATAGCGCCGCAGATGTCTTTGTCTTCAATGCGCTAAGCGACTCGGCCCGTGGTGGCGGTACCCGAGATATCATCCGCGATTTCGAAGTCGGTTTGGACCTGATCGACCTGTCCGCGCTGCCTGGCACCTTGAATTTCATCGGGACGGCCCGGTTTTCCGGCACCGCAGGAGAGCTGCGTTACTTTAACGCCGGGGCGAATACCGTGATCCGCGTCGATGGCGACGGGGACGGCTATGGCGAGTTCGAGATTTTCGCCAATGGTCTGTTGACCCTGACCGCCGACGATTTCGTCCTGTAGCCCAAAAGCAAACACCCCGGCGCTTGGCCGGGGTGTCGTGGTCAGTTGTCCATCTTGAGCGCCGAGATGAACGCCTCTTGCGGGATGTCCACCTTGCCGAACTGGCGCATCTTTTTCTTACCAGCCTTCTGCTTTTCCAGCAGTTTTTTCTTACGCGTCGCGTCGCCGCCATAGCATTTCGCGGTCACGTCCTTGCGCAGCGCCGACAGGGTTTCGCGCGCGATCACCTTGCCGCCGATGGCCGCTTGGATCGGGATTTTGAACATGTGACGCGGGATCAGATCCTTGAGCTTTTCGCACATGGCGCGCCCACGCATCTCGGCCCGGTCACGGTGAACCATGGTGGACAGCGCGTCGACTGGCTCATCGTTCACAAGGATCGACATCTTAACAAGGCTGTCCTCGCGGTAGCCTTCCATCTGGTAGTCAAAGGACGCGTAGCCCTTGGTCACCGACTTCAGTCGGTCGTAAAAGTCGAACACCACCTCGTTCAGCGGCAGATCATAGACGACCATGGCGCGCGAGCCCGCGTAAGTCAGATCCAGCTGGATGCCACGGCGGTCCTGACACAGTTTCAGCACATCGCCCAAGTAGTCGTCGGGCACAAGGATCGTCGCCTTGATCCGCGGCTCTTCGATGTGGTCGATGGTCGACGGGTCAGGCATGTCGGCCGGGTTGTGCAGATCCAACTTAGAGCCATCTTTCATGAAGATGTGGTAAATCACCGACGGCGCCGTCGTGATCAGCTCGATGTTGTACTCGCGCTCGATCCGGTCGCGGATCACTTCGAGGTGCAACAGCCCAAGGAAGCCGCAGCGGAAACCAAAGCCAAGCGCCGCCGATGTTTCCATCTCATAAGAGAAGGACGCGTCGTTCAGCGCCAGCTTTTCGATGGCGTCGCGCAGGTCTTCGAATTCGGCGGAATCGACCGGGAAGAGGCCACAGAACACCACAGGTTGCGACGGCTTAAAGCCCGGCAAAGGCTCGGTCGCGCCCTTTTTCTCGTGGGTGATCGTGTCGCCCACCTTGGTGTCGCGGACCTGCTTGATCGAGGCGGTCAGGAAGCCGATCTCGCCCGGACCAAGCGCCGGGACGTTTTCCATCGCGGGGCGGAAAACACCAAGGCGATCAACGCCATAGCGGGCGCCGGTCTGCATCATCTTGATTTGGTCACCCTTCTTCAGGGTGCCGTCCATGATCCGCACCAGGACCACAACGCCCAGGTAGGGATCGTACCACGAATCCACCAGCATCGCCTTGAGCGGCGCGTCCGGGTCACCGCCGTGGGGCGGGGGCAGACGGTTGACGATCGCTTCGAGCACATCGGGAATGCCGATGCCGGTCTTGGCGGAAATCAGGCAGGCGTCCGAGGCGTCGATGCCAATCACATCCTCGATCTGCTCTGCCACGCGCTCGGGCTCTGCGGCGGGCAGGTCAACCTTGTTCAACACCGGGACGATCTCGTGATCGGCCTCGATGGCGGTGTAAACGTTCGCCAGCGTCTGCGCCTCGACCCCTTGAGAGGCGTCGACCACGAGCAGCGACCCTTCGACCGCGCGCATCGACCGCGACACTTCGTAGGCAAAGTCCACGTGTCCGGGCGTGTCGATCAAATTGAGGACATAATCCTCACCGTCGTTCGCCTTGTATTCAATGCGGACGGTGTTCGCCTTGATCGTGATCCCGCGTTCCCGTTCGATATCCATCGCGTCGAGCAGCTGCTCTTTCATATCGCGATCAGAGACGGTGTTCGTGGACTGGATCAGCCGGTCGGCCAGGGTGGATTTCCCGTGGTCGATATGGGCGACGATGGAGAAGTTGCGGATGCGATTCAATGGGGTCATGATGGCCCGGATATGATGCGGATACGGTGTTTGGTCAAGCGTGTATAGCGCGCCTTGGCCCTTTGTATGACGGATTATCGCGGGATTTTTCGGCAATTTCGATTGCGGCGGGACGCGATCCACGTCGCGGGAAAGGTCGCCTTAAGATTCGCTTGTTAGACCCCTCTTGGGACAAAGAGGACGTGGTGGTCGACGCAAGAGGATTTTCCGTGACACGACAGCCGCGCGCCCAGCAAAAAACAAACGATTTTGCCCAGACCTTTGTGTCGCCTCAGGTGCCCCCGCAGGAGATCATTCAACAGCTCAGGGGGCTGTACGATCAGGGCGCGCATGATGTCGTCATTGAGCAGACGATGCGGCTTTTGGAAGGGTTTCCCGATAGTTACGATACGTGGCAACTGCTTGGGGCCGCTTTGTTTGCCACCGGGCAGGACGCCACGCGCGTATTTGAGCGGGCGTCGAGCCTGCGCCCGGATCAAGCAGAAGCCTGGCAAAACCTTGGCGTGGCCTATCTGACGGTGGGTCAGCCCGAACAGGCGGCCAAAGCGTTGACTCGCGGGCTGAAAGTCGTGCCAAACAGCTATGGTTTGCAGTTTCATCTGGGCGCCGCCATGGAAAGCTTGGGTCATATGAGCGCGGCTCAGGCGCATTTTCGCGCGGCCTTGGCGCAGGATCGGCGGGCCGAAGCGTGGGTTGGCGTGGGGCGCACGTGCTTGCACTTGGGGCAAATCGCAGAGGCACGCCGGGCAATGGAAGCCGCCTTGGACCTAGAGCCAGAGGCCGCCGTCGCGCTGAACCTGCTGGGGGCGATCCATTTGATGCAGGGCGATACCGCGCAGGCAAAGGCGCGTTTTGAGCAAGCGATTGCCGTTGTGCCCAGCTACGCAGAGCCGCACAGAAGGCTTTCGGAAATTCTTGATTACACGCAGGAAAATGAGCATTTCGATCAGCTCGCGCAGCAATACGAGCAGTCCGATGCGGCCTCGCAAGACCGCGCAATCTATTGTTTTGCCTTGGCCGAAGCGCATGAACAGCGCCAAGAGTTTGAGGCTGCTTTCCGATTTCTAAGCGAAGGAAACACGGTGCAACGCGCCTTGATCGGCTATGAACCATCGCAGGATGCGGCCTTGTTCGAGCGCGTGCGAGAGGTGGCGCAGGGGATCGCGCCCTTGCCGGCCGGAGCCGAGGTGCGGCCGATATTCATCGTTGGAATGCCGCGATCCGGGACAACTTTGATCGAACAAATGCTGTCGAACCACTCCGCGATCGCAGCAGCCGGCGAAGTGCCCTACCTGGGAGAATTGCTTGCCCCCTTCTTGCAAGGCGCGGACCTGACCCAAGCGGCGCTGGCTGGAATTCGGACGACTTATCTTGGCCAATTGCGGCGGCACGCGGCGGACCGGTCGTTGGTGACGGATAAAACGCCCCAGAATTTCCTGTTTGTTGGGGTGATCCGCGCGCTCTTCCCTGAGGCGGGAATACTCCACGTTCAGCGCGACCCAGGGGCTGTGTGCTGGTCCAACTTTCGAAAACTCTTTTCTGATCAACGGCTTGGGTACAGTTTCGATCTTGGTGACTGTGTCGCCTACTACCGCCGGTACCGTGATTTGATGGGCTATTGGGGCAGCGAGGGCGTTCATCAGTTGCGCTATGAGCAGCTCGTCGCAATGCCAGAGGTCGAAGTGCAGCGGATTTTGGCCGGGCTTGGGTTGGACTTCGAACCGGACTGCACCCGCCCCCAAGAGAACGCCCGCAGTGTTATGACCGCGTCGCTGCGGCAAGTCCGGCGCGGGATCTACGGCGGCAGCTCGGATCGCTGGAAACAATACGCGCCATTTATCAAAGACGCCTTTGCGCCGCTTTCGCTTCCTTGATCCTGCGCGCCGGATCGCGCATTATGTCGCCCGAGATGTCGCCCGAGGGCAGTGCGCCAAAGACAGGAAAACCCGCGCGGCGCGAGCGAAAGACAGGTGTTATGAAGACAGCAGGCATGATGATTGCCGCGCTTTTGGTGCTGGCGGCATGTGGCGGCGACCGAAATGCGCGCAACTATAGCGGCTCGAATGCCCGGGTGGCGACAGCGTCGGGGCCGATTTATTCCGCATGTATGAGATCAGGGCGCAAGGCCGCGAACCGAACCTTGTGTGGTTGCGTGCAGGGCGTTGCCAACCGTGAACTTAACATGTCGGATCAAAGGCTTGCGGTATCCTTCTACGGGGATCCGCATAAGGCGCAGGTGGTTCGGCAGTCGGACAATTCCCGAAATGAGGCGTTCTGGACGCGCTACAAGTCCTACGCCGCCCGGGCAGAGCGGACCTGTCGCGGCTTGTGATCACATCTTGACGCGGCGCTTTAGGTTTCAAATACTGAAATCTGGCGGCATCAGGGGGCCATCATGTTGATGAAGGGCATTAGCCTCAAAGGGCTCGAAGTGTTCGAGGCTCTGGCGGTCAGTGGATCGGTCGCCGGGGCGTCCGAAGCCACGGGTCTAAGCCAGCCCGCCGTCAGCCAACAGATGCGCAACCTGGAGACGGCCCTTGGCGTCGCCTTGGTCGATCATGGGCGCAGGCCGATGCAACTGACCCAAGTGGGGCGAAGCTTTTTGGCCCGCGCTCGGGTTTCTTTGGCGCAGCTCCGATTGGCTCAGAATGAGCTGACGGTGATGGACCTGACCCATGTCGAAGAGCTCAAGCTGGGGGTTATCGACGATTTTGACAACGATCTCACCCCGCGTCTTGTGGCCTTGCTTGCGCAGAACATGGCGCGCAGCCGGTTCAAGCTGGTGACCGCCCCCAGCCACGAGATCGGCGCGGCGGTCAGCGCCCGAAAACTGGATCTGGCAATTGCGGGTGCAACTGGTGAACCCTTTGAAAGTATTTCAGAATATCCGCTGTTGACCGACCCCTACATCTTTGTCTGTCAAAAGGGAAAAGCCGCAGAGTTGGGCAGTCTGGAGGCGGTGATGCACGCGCTTCCGCTGTTGCGTTATGACCGCGCGCAGTTGATTGGGCGGCAGGTCGAGGCGCATCTTGCGCAGCAAGGGCTGAATTTTCCGCACCGCTTCGAGATTGGCGCGCACCTGTCGCTGATGACCTTGGCCGCACGCGGCATTGGCTGGGCCTTGACGACGCCGACGGGGTACATGCGGGCGGCGCGCCAGCACGATCATCTCGAAGCGCACCCCGTGCCGTTTACCCCCTTTGCGCGGCGGATTTCCCTGTTCGCCAGCAGTGATTGGGGCGATACGGTGCCTGGCGACGTGGCGCGGACGGTGCGCGGTTTGCTGGCCGATATGGTCTTGAACCCGGCCCTCGAAGCGCTGCCTTGGTTGGCCGATCAGATGACTTTGTGTGAGTAGCAGCTTTCAAAAGCTAAAATCTCAGGCGGTCATATCCAGAAAACCACGCACCGACGCTTCGAATTCGCGCGGCTTCTCGGCGTGCAGCCAATGCCCCGCGCCGGGAATCTTGGCAAATCGCGCCTTGGGGAAAAACGCGCGGATCTGCGCGCGATGTTCGGGGCGAACATATTCGCTTTGACCGCCGGACAGGAACAGGGTCGGCCCGTCGAACGCCCCTTCAATCTCGGGGAAAGACAAAATCTTTGGCATTTCCGCCGCGAGCGTATCCAGATTGTACTTCCACCGCTGGCCCGGCACGTCCAAGGATTGGGTGAAAAAGCTCTGCAAGGTTTTGTCGTCAACCCATTGCGCCAGTTGCTCGACCGCTTCAGAGCGGCGGGTCACGCGGGTCAGGTCGACTTTGCGCATGGCGTCGATGAATTGCATCTGGCTGTGGCCATAGCTGACCGGGGCGATGTCGGCGACGATCAAACGTCCGACCATTTCGGGGCGGGTCAGGGCCAAGGCCATCGCCGCCTTGCCCCCCATCGAATGCCCGACCACATCCGCGCGGCCACCGTATGCGTCGATTACCTCGGCCAGATCCGCGGCCAGATCGAGATAGCTGTGGGTCTGTGTCTGCGGACTGTCGCCGTGGTTGCGCATGTCGGGCGTCACCAAAAAGTACTTATCTGACAGACGTTTAGCGATCACGCCCCAGTTGCGCCCAGAGCCGAACAGCCCGTGAACGATCAGCAAGGGCGTGCCGCCCGGCGTTCCGGTTTCAATGGTATTCAGCATCGGATCACTCGGTCAGCTTTTCGCCGTGGAGCCGCAGGAAAAGGCTCTCTTCGTCGTTGTTGCGAAAGAACGGCACCGAATCCGGCGGCGTGTCATCCTGCGCGCGCGCGGCCACTTCGGCAAGCACGGTTTCGGTGATGAAGGGGAGGTCGTAGTTGCGGATTTCGTCCACGGCGATCCACTGCAAATGCGACAGCTCATCGGTGGCGTGGGTGAAATCGTCGGGATCGGATTGTAACTCTTCGGCGTCCAACAGGAAAAAACGCGCATCAAAGCGGCGCGGCCGGCCCGGCGGGGTGATGGCGCGAAACACGAATTGCAAAGCATCCGCCGCCGGACGGTGACCTGTGCCCGCAAAGGACAGCCAGTCGTCGGGCACGGCGCCGGGCCAGGGCGCAGGCACCCCAAGGATCTGGCCCGTCTCCTCCCACAGCTCGCGCACGGCGGCGGCGGCCAAAGCGCGGCCAATCCCGGCGGGGGCGTCCTCGTTCAGGCGGGCGGCGCAAAGCGGCGGCAGGGGCCGGGCCAGCGGCACATGCGCGTCGGCGGCATCCACCGCGCCGCCGGGAAAGACGAACTTGTTCGGCATGAACGCCGCCTTCGCCCCGCGCTGCCCCATCAAGACACGCGGCCGCGTGTGGCGGTCGCGCAGAACAATAACGGTCGAGGCGTGGCGGATGGCGGTCTTGTCGACGGGTGCGGTCATGCGAGTTCCTTCAGTCCCTTAGGCCGAAGGAGCAGAGAATCCGTGCATTCTGCGCGCCCATTGAAACGCGACAATGCCGCCCTTCAGCCGAGGCAGAAGATAGAGCGACAAAGCAACGCAGCCAACCGCAAAGATCGTGAACAGGATCAGCGGTTCGGGACGGAATTCCATAAAGACAAAGCCCAGCAGCGGCGCCATCAAGTGCCCGACGATCAAAATCGTCAGGTAGGCCGGGCCATCATCGGCGCGGTGGTGGTGCAATTCCTCGCGGCACACCGGGCAATGATCGCGCACGGTCAAATACCCCGACAGCATCGGGCCAGAGCCGCAATTGGGGCAGCGCCGACGAAAGCCTTTCCAGACGGCAGGCCAGGTCTCGCGCTCTTCGGGGGTGGTCTGTTCGCTACACATACGTTCCTCGTTGGTCGGATCGGGTGAAGATGGGCCATTGGTGGCGCTCACGGAAGGGTTCAAAGTGTCCTTGCGTCTGCATGTCACATACCAAGGTCGTAAGTGCTTGATCCTGCGTGCCAGAAATATTCTGAAAAATTTATGTGTCTGCTGCGACGGAAGTTCCGCGACCCTTCGTATTAGTATGCACAAGACGCCCGGAAGGGGCGGCCTTGGGAAGGAAACGCAAGCAGGAAGGACCTTGCAGATGAAAAAGACGGCTTTGATGACCACCGGCGTTCTGGTTCTGGCGATGGGCGTGGCGGGTGCGGCTTCGGCCCACGGTGATCGCGGCGGCCAGCGCGGCGCGGGTTTCGACATGCTGTTCCAGCAGTTCGATCTGGACGCCGACGGCAAGGTGACCGCCGATGAGGTCGAGCAGGCCAAGGCGCAGCGCTTTACCGATGCGGACACCGATGGGAACGGCTTTTTGTCCCCCGAAGAGCTGAGCGCCGCCGCGACGGCCATGCGCGCCCAGGCGGATGCCGCGCGCCAAGAGGCCCGGCAGGCGCGGATGATGGCGCGTCTGGACACCGACGAGGATGGCCAGATCAGCGCCGAGGAAATGGCTGCCGCCGGCCCGGGTGCGAATATGTTCGACCGGATGGTGTCGCGCTTTGACGCCGACAACGATGGCGCGATCAGCAAGGAAGAGCTGGAAACCGCCCGCGCCCAGATGGGCGAGCGCCGCAAAGGCGGTCATGACGGCAAGATGCGCGGTCACGAGCGCGGCGGCTGGATGCCTTGGCGCGGCCAGAACGGCCAGAGCGACAACTAAGACAGACACGGCGCCGGGCCGCATGAGGTGGCCCGGAGCCTCTGCCGACCAAGGGCAGAGTTGCGCGAGCCGCCTTTAAGCGGTAGCGCTGGGAAATGGACGCAATGCCCTATGACGCCATGAGCGAGTGCGATGACGAAGAGTTGCTGGCGGCCTATGCGCGCGGCGATGCAGCGGCGGCGCGGGCGCTGACCACGCGGTTGACGCCGCGTGTCTTTGGGCACGCGTACCGGATGCTTGGCGGCGACCGGGCCGAGGCCGAGGATGTCACGCAGGACGCTTTGCTGCGGCTGTGGCGGGCCGCGCCCGACTGGCGCAGCGGCGAGGCCAAGGTGACCACGTGGCTGTATCGGGTCACGGCGAACCTGTGCATTGACCGGATGCGCAAGCGGCGCGGCAGCACCGACATCGACCAGGTGCCCGAGCCGGTGGATGACGCGCCCTCTGCGGCGCAAACGATGCAAGAGGCCGCCCGCGCCGAGGCGTTGCAAGCGGCCTTGATGGATCTGCCGGAACGGCAGCGCCAAGCGGTGATCCTGCGCCACATCGAGGGGCTTTCGAACCCCGAGATCGCGCAGATCATGGATATTAACGTGCGTGCGGTCGAAAGTCTGACCGCGCGCGGCAAACGTGCACTCGAGGCGATCCTGTCGGGCCGCCGCGACGAACTGGGGTATGAAGACGATGACTGAACGCAAGGATGATATCGGGCTGGATGCCTTCTTTGCGGCGGCGCGTGACGACGTGCCTCTGCCGTCCGGCGATCTGATGGCGCGCATTCAGGCCGAAGCTTTGGCCGAGATGCCGGTGGCGGGCGCAAGGGCGGCCCCCGGTTTCTGGGCGCAGCTGCGCGACGCGCTTGGCGGCTGGAAAGGTGCGGCGGGTCTGGCCGCGGCTTGCGCCTGCGGCGTTTGGATCGGCATCAGCCCGCCCGAGGGGCTGAGCGACTATTGGCAAGGCGCGGAGGCGGGGCTTGGCGCGCTGGGGCTGGACCCGGTCAGCGGCTATGACCTGGCACTGTTCGAGGGATAGGGCATGAGAGAAACCATCAAGAAAACAAAGCCTTGGCTGCGGGTTGTGCTCTTTGCCTCGCTGGCGCTCAATGTGCTGGTGATTGGCCTCGCCGTGGGGGCGGTCCTGCATGGCCCGCCCGACCGTGGCAAGCGGGACCGCGATCCTGCGCTGCCCTTTACGCGGGCTTTTGACGACCACCAGCGCGGAGAGTTGCGCGACCGTTTGCGTGCCGATTTCGATGCGACGCGCGGGCAGGGGCCGGGCTTTATGGCCGGTTACCAAGAGGCGCTTAGCGTGCTGCGCGCTGATCCCTTTGACGCAGACCGCCTGCGCGACTTGCTGGACGATCAGGGCCGGGTGGCCGATGCGCGCCGCAAACGCGGGCAGGATGTGCTGGCAACCTATCTTGGGTCTTTGACGCCCTCGGAACGCGCGGCCTATGCCGACCGCTTGCAGGCCGAACTCGAAGAGATCATGGCCAAGCGCGACCGCTGGAAGAAACGTTAACCAAAAGCGGCGCCTGCGAGGGGCGCCGTTTTTGCTATCCCCCCGTTTTGCTATCCCCATGTTTCTATCCCCCTGTGCGCGTTGCGCGGGGGGTGTCGTCGCCGGTGTGCGTCTGGATCGGCGGTCTTGGGCGCTCGTTCAGGCCGGGCAGGGCGGCGATGCGATCCGCGATCACCACCGTGTTGCGCCCCTTGTTCTTGGCCGCATACAGCGCCTTGTCCGCCTGTTCGATCAACGCCAAAGGCTGGGTCAGATCGCCGGGCCGCCCAATGGCGACGCCAATCGACAAGGTGACCGTCAGCTGTGTCCCATCGGGCAGGATCACCGGCTGTTCGGCCATCACCTTGCACAGCCGTTCGGCGGTGGCGCGAGCGGCGGGCAGATCGGTGTCGGGCATGGCCACGAGGAATTCCTCGCCGCCCCAGCGCGAAATCAGGTCCGGCGCGCGCAGGTTATCCTTGAGCCGTTCCGAGAGGGTGACCAGCACCGCGTCCCCTGCGGCATGGCCATAGAGGTCATTCACCTGCTTGAAATGGTCCAGATCCGACACCAGCAGCGCGTAAGGCCGGCGCTGCTCTGCCGCGCGATCCGCCAGCCGCGAGATATGCGGCAAGGCGTAGCGGCGGTTGTACAGCCCGGTCAGCGGGTCGGACACGGCGGCGCGCAGCCCGTCCTGCATGTTGGCGCGCAGCCGGTCATTGGTGCGCTTGCGGTCGATCTGTTTGCGCAGACGGATCGTCAACTCTGTCAGGTCAGGCCCAGAACCAAGCAGATCGTTCGCCCCCATATCCAAGGCGCTTGCGGCCTCTCGCCGTTGGTCGGGCTGTGCGATGTAAATCAACGCCGAGTGCCGCGTATGGGTCGAGGCGCGCAGCTGCGGCAACAGCACCAAGCCTTCGCCGCGGCTGTCCGGCCCTTCGGCGATGACAATAACGTCAGGCGCGGTGCCGCGTTCGCGCAGGGCATCGTCGGCGTCCACCACCTCGATCTGGTCATCCAGCCGCTCCCGCAGCCCCATGGCCAATACCTGCGCATCGGGTAGGTTCCCGGTGGGGATCAGCCGCACCAGCGCGGGGTTGCTGAACTGCGCCGCTTCCTCGCCCAGCCCAAGGGCGCGGCGGGTGTCATCACGCAGTTGCAGCTCTGCCTCGGCGTCGCGGGCGCGCAGCAGGGACCTCAGCCGCGCCAGCATCACCAGATCGTCGATGGGCCGCACCAACACGTCATCCGCCCCGGTGGACAGCGATGCGAGCCGTTCGTCCGCGTCCTCTTCGCCGTGGACAATCACGATGGGGGTGCGGGCATGGGCCTGATCGCGTTTCAGCGCCTTGCACAGGGCGCGCCCTGTCATGTCGGGCAATTCAGAAGAGGTGATCACCAGATCCGGTCGTGTCTTGCGCATCATCGCAATCGCGGCGTGTCCCGAAGCAGCCTGCACCACCTCGTAGAAAGCGGCTGACAACTTTACGCGCAGGATGATGCGGTTCGTGGGCACCGCATCCACCACAAGAATCCGACCTGTCATGTTCATTCACCCAGTTGGCAAGCTGCCCATAAGGGTGCTTGCACTTCGTCCTGCACTTAGCTTTGGTGAACATTGGTTAAAAAACCCTTTCGGGAAGTGGGCAGGATGGCAATTTCACGTGATCAAGCGGAAATGATCGGGCTCCAAGCGGTGGCTTGGCTCGCGGGGAATGATGAGTTATTTCCGGTGTTTATGGGGTCTACGGGCGCCTCCGAGGCGGATTTTCGCGCAAATCTGGAAGATCCCGATTTTCAAGGATCCGTGTTGGATTTCCTGATGATGGACGACGCTTGGGTGGTCTCTTTCTGCGATGCGATGAATTTAAAGTACGACATCTTGATGCAGGCGCGCGCAGCTTTGCCCGGTGGCGGACAGGTGCACTGGACATGAGCGCCCCCACCCCCACCCCGGTCGAAGCGGTCCTGTTCGATAAGGATGGCACCCTGTTTTCCTTTTCCGCCACCTGGGACGCCTGGGCCGAGCGCGTGATCCAAAAGCTGTCCGGCGGCGACGGGGTGCTTGCGCTGCGCCTGGCGGGCTCGATCCGCTACGACCTGCTCGAAAGCCGCTTTCAGCCCGATAGCCCGGTGATCGCCGGCACCAACCGCGAGGCGGCAGAGTGTCTGGCGGCTGTGTTGCCGGGGCGCACGGCGTCGGAGCTGGAATTGTTCCTTCTGGCCGAGGCGGCCAGCGCGCCCTTGGCCGAAACTGTCGCGCTTGTGCCCTTTTTGGCGGGGTTGGCGGCGCGGGACTATGCGCTAGGGGTGATGACGAACGACTCGGAAACAGTTGCGCGTGAGCATCTTGCCGCGGTGGGCGTTTTGGGGATGTTCGACTTTGTCGCCGGGGCGGACAGCGGTTATGGGGCGAAACCCGATCCAGCGCCGCTGCTGGCCTTTGCCGATATCACCGGGCATGACCCTGCGCGGATCGTCATGGTGGGGGACAGCACGCATGATCTGCGGGCGGGCCGTGCGGCGGGGATGCAGTGCGTCGGTGTTCTGACCGGGCTGGCCCCCGAATCCGAACTGGCCCCCTTTGCCGATGCGGTCTTGCCCGACATTGGCCATTTGCCGGGGTGGATCGACCGCTAGGGCGCGGCAGGCATCAAAAACGACCATTTGCGTCGCAAACCGACAGGAGAGTCGGTCAAACAGGCTGTGTCATCGGGGTCAGGCCATCAGGAGACGCCCCATGCCCGAGGACGCAAGCCCCCCCCCGGCCCGCCGCCGCCGTCACGGGGGCCGCGCAGGCAACACCCGCCGCACGGGACCGGCGATTGAGCAGATGCCGTGGCGCATTCCCATCAACATGGATCGCCCGACAGAGCCGATGCCCCCCGAAGGCGTCGCCCGGATGCACGACGCGGCCATGCGCATCCTCGAAGAGATCGGGATCGAATTCCTGCACCCCGAGGCGGCCCGGATCCTGCGCAAGGCGGGCTGTACCGTCGATGGGGAAAACGTGCGCATGGGGCGGGACATGGTGCTGGAGCACATCGCCAAAGCGCCAAGCCAGTTCACCATCACCCCGCGCAACCCCGATCGGCAGATCACCATCGGCGGCAATGCGATCTTGTTCGGGAATGTCTCTTCGCCGCCCAACTACTGGGACATGGAAATCGGCCGCAAGGTCAGCGGCACCCGCGCCCAGTGCCAGGACCTGCTGCGGCTGACGCAATACTTTAACTGTATCCACTTTGCCGGGGGTTATCCGGTCGAACCAGTCGACGTGCACGCCAGTGTCCGCCACCTTGACGTGCTGTTCGACAAGCTGACGCTGTGTGACAAGGTGGCCCATGCCTATTCGCTGGGCCCCGAGCGGGTCGAAGACGTGATCGAGATGGTGCGCATTGCGGGCGGTCTGACCCACGAAGAGTTCGACGCCACCCCGCGCATGTACACCAACATCAACTCCACCTCGCCGCTGAAACACGACTGGCCCATGCTGGACGGCTGGATGCGGCTGGCGCGGCGGGGGCAGGGCTTGATCGTCTCGCCGTTTACGCTGGCCGGGGCGATGGCGCCGGTGACCATGGCGGGCGCAGTGGCCCAATCGCTGGCCGAAGCCTTGGCGGCGGTGGTGCTGGCGCAGATCATCAAGCCCGGCGTACCTTGCGTGATCGGCACCTTTACCAGCAACGTGGATATGAAAACCGGCGCGCCCGCCTTTGGCACGCCCGAATACATGCGCGCCACCCAGATGACCGGGCAGATGGCGCGGTTTTACGGGCTGCCCATGCGCGCCAGCGGGGTCTGCGCCGCGAATGTCCCCGATGGTCAAGCCATGTGGGAGACAGAGCACAGCCTTTGGGCCGCGATCCAGTCGGGCAGCAACGTGGTCTATCACGCGGCGGGCTGGCTCGAAGGGGGGCTGATCGCCTCGCCGGAAAAGTTCGTGATGGATTGCGAGGTGCTGCAACAGCTGCAACGCTACATGGAGCCCGAGATCTGGGACACCTCGGACGATGCGCTGGCGCTGGACATCATCGCAGAGGTCGGCCCCAACGGGCATTTCTTTGGCTGTCAGCACACGCAGGACCGTTATGAGACGGCCTTTTACCAGCCCTTCCTGTCGGACTGGAAAAACTACGAAGGGTGGGAGGCCGCAGGCGGCGTGTGGACCGCAGAGCGCGCCCATGCCCGGTTCAAGGCGATCCTCGCCGATTTTGAACCGCCCCCCATGGACGTCGCCATCCGCGAGGAGCTTAGCGATTTCGTCGCCCGCCGCAAAAGAGAGGGCGGCGCGCCGACGGACTTCTAGGCGGCTTTTCCCAAGGCAGACAGAGGGTTGCGCCTTGGCGCGCTTCGCGGTCTTGTGTGCGTGGATTTGCCCGCAACAGGAGAGTCGCCATGCAGTCTGACGAACACACCCGCCTGTCGCTGGTTTTGGGCTTGGCTGGATGGGTCGCGGGGCTGGCCTGCTATGTGCTGATCGAGGCGTGGCAGAACGCCTGGCTGCCCGATCACCTGTTGGTGTTTGCCTCGACGGCCTGTCTGGCCGGGATGGCCATGTTCCTTGCGCTGACGGGACCGGCGCCTGCGGGCCGCGTAATGCCTTTGGCCGTGGGGGCTGGGCTGGTGCTGGGTGGGGCAGAGCTGTGGGGCGCGCTGAGGTTCCAAAACGCAGAGGCCTATATGGCCATGGTCTACCCGCTGCTGTTCGGCGCGCTGGCGTGGTTGATCGCCACGGGCTTTGCCGCCGCGCATCTGACCGGGCAGGGCGGTTGGCGCGATTACCCCGCGCTGTTCTCACAAAGCTGGCGCGTGGTGGTGAATTTCGTTGTCTCGCTGGTGTTCGTGGGCCTGTTCTGGGGGCTGCTGGGCCTGTCGCACCTGTTGCTGGACATCGTCGGCTTGGACCTGATGCGCTTGCTGACGTATTTCGAGGTGCTCCCTTGGGTGCTCAGCGGCACGGTTCTGGGGCTGGCCATGGCGCGGGTCCATGCCTCGGCCGAGTATATCTCTCCGTATCTGGTGCTGCGCCTGCTGCGGATGCTGTCGCCCATCGTGCTGGCGGTGATCGCGGTCTTTCTGGTGATGCTGCCGGTGCGCGGCTGGGATGGCCTGATGCAGGGCTTTTCCCCGGCGGCGACCCTGATGGCCTTTGCCGCGGCTGGGGTGACGCTGGTCACCGTTGCGGTCGAGCGATCCGAGTTCGACGAGGTCAAAACCCCGTGGATGCGCAGCGTGACCCAAGCGCTTGCCCTGACGATCCCGGGGCTGTCGGCGTTGGCGCTGTGGGCGGTGATGCTGCGGGTGTGGCAATACAGCTGGACGCCGCAGCGCCTGCTGGCGGTGACAATGGCCTGCGTGCTGCTGGTCTATGGGCTGTCCTATCTGGCCTCTGTGATGATCCAGCGCGCGTGGATGGCGCGTATCCGGCAGGCCAACATCTGGATGGCGCTGCTAGTCTTGGCGGTTTCGCTGGCGTGGTTCACGCCGCTGTTCCAACCCGAACGGATTTCCGCGCAGGGGCAGCTGAGCATCGCGCAGAACGGCGGGGCGGCGGACCAGATTGACCTGCGCGAATTGACCAAGTCCTGGGGCAACCCCGGCGCGCAGGCCTTGAGCGACATCCAAGCCGCCCGCCCCGATCTGGCCGAGGCCATTGACCTTGCCCGCCAAGGCCGCAGCAAACCGGCGGTAGACCCGGCCACCCGCGCGCAACGCTTTGTAGAGGTTTTGCCGATCTACCCCTCTGGCCGCCTTGATCCTGCGGATTTGTCCGAGATCAGGCCGTATCTGATCACCAAGTGGCTGGCCGCCTGCGAGCGGACAATCGCCGCGGGGCCGGGCTGTGCCCTGTTTGTCACCCAAGACGGCGCGACCGGCCCGCGCCGTGCCATCCTATTCACCCGCAGCGGCACCAACATCGTCGAGGCCATCCATCTGGAACGGCGCGCGGGCAAGCTGGGCACCGCTGGCGCGACATTTAGCTTGGACGGGCCGATGCGTCTGGATGATCGCACGCTGGACGCCCTGCACCGGGGCGAGGCCAAACTGGTCAGCCGCGAAATTCAGGCGCTGGACGTGGGCGGGCGATCTATATTTGCGCACAATTAAAGCTATTACCTCAAATTTAAACTCACCTACGCCATCTTGAGAGCAGCAATAATGGTGAGTCGATATGCACGGACTGATTTTGAGGACCCTTCAGGTCTTCGTTCAGGACACCTACGGGTCGGAAATTTGGGGCAAAATCGCGGATCAGGCCGACTTGATGGAGCCTGACTTCGAAGCGATGCTCAACTATGATGAGCAGATCTACTTTGAGCTGCTGTCCGCGGCGCAGCATGTTTTGGCCAAGCCGCCAGAGGCATTGCTGGAGGATTGCGGCACCTATCTGGTCTCGCACCCCAATTCAGAAGGGCTGAGGCGGCTCTTGCGATTTGGCGGTGTCGATTTCATCGAGTTTCTGCACTCGCTCGACGATCTGCCCGACCGCGCGCGGTTGGCGGTCGCCGATCTGGCCTTGCCGGACCTTGAACTGCGCGATCATGCCTCTGCGCAGTTTCAGCTCAAGATTTCCAAGGGGCTGCCGGGGTTCGGCTACGTCATGGTGGGATTGCTCCGGGCGATGGCCGATGACTACGGGGCGTTGGTCCTGCTGGACTACGATGGCACATTGCGCAGCATGAACCTGATCGAGATTTCGGTGGTCGAAACCGCCTATGCGGCGGGGCGCGATTTTGAACTGGCGGCCAACGCGACCCCGGGGGGCGCCGCATGACGCGCCTGCCCGAAGAGATGTTGCACAATCTGTGTCCGATGCACGCGGTGCTGGATGAGACCGGTCATATCCGGCAGGCTGGGCCGACCCTGCACAAGCTGTCGTTGGACCGTCTCGAAGGGGCGCGCTTTCTCGAAGTGTTCGAGGTGTATCGCCCCCGCGCCGTGGACAGTATGCCCCAGCTGTTGCAGACCGAGGGCCGCAAGCTGCACATCAGGCTGCGCGGCGGGGTGCGCACGCCGCTCAAGGGCGTCTTGGTCTCGGACGGGCAGGGCGGGGCCGTGGTGAACCTGTCCTTTGGCATCGCGGTGATGGATGCGGTGCGGGACTATGCCCTGACCAGCACCGATTTCGCGCCGACCGATCTGGCGATAGAGATGCTCTATCTCGTCGAGGCAAAGTCCGCCGCCATGGATGCGTCACGCAGCCTCAACACCCGCCTTCAGGGCGCAATGGTCGCCGCCGAAGAGCGTGCCTTTACTGATACGCTGACCGGCCTGCGCAACCGCCGCGCCATGGATTCGGTGATGGAGCGTCTGGTGCGCAGCGGGCACGCCTTCTCGATCATGCACATCGACCTCGATTTCTTTAAACAGGTCAACGACACCATGGGCCACGCCGCCGGGGACCACGTGTTGAAGCATGTCGCGCGTGTGATGAACGACGAGACCCGCGCCGAAGACACGGTTGCCCGGGTTGGTGGTGATGAATTCGTGATCATTTTCGGCAATTTGACCAGCCGCCGCAGGCTGGCAGAGCTGGCCGGGCGGATCATTGAACGCATCGAAAAGCCAGTGATGTACGAAGGCCGAGAATGCCGCGTCTCGGCCAGCGTTGGAATCGCGATTTCTCAGGTGCACGGTCAAGATCCGTTCGAATTGATCGAGCGCGCGGACCAGGCTCTTTACGCGTCCAAACGCGCTGGGCGTGCCCAATTTCGCTTTTACGATGGGTCGGACGGGCCAGATGAAACCCTCGGTAAAGTCGCTGTGGGAAATGAGTAAAAAAAATCGCATTTGGGGGTTGCGGATCGAAAACCGAAGCCGTAAATACCGCCGCACGGTTGGGGTGTAGCCAAGTGGTAAGGCACCGGTTTTTGGTACCGCGCACCGTAGGTTCGAATCCTACCACCCCAGCCAATACTTCCGAAAATCACAGTGGTTTCAGTCGATTGGCCCCGCCGGCTCGGTAGGGCTGAGGCGCAGGTTACACACGCGTTTACACATGAGGTCACACAGACCTTAAATGTGTGCGCGGAGACTTCCGAGGCGATGACCGACTTGAAAGGCGGTCGTCATGGTCACCACCCCGTACCTCTGCGCCAGACGCGGACGATACTATTTCCGGCGTCGCATCCCCAGGTTATCCACACCTCAGATGCTCGTGATGGTCTCCTTGGGGACGACGGATCGCGCAGTAGCGATTAGGTTATGCGTGCAACTCATTGCACACATGGACCGAATGCTCGACGACGAACTTCATATCGACCTGCCCGCAGCGGATGTGGCTGCCTTTTTCAAGGCCGAGCTTGCGCGTTGCGTGTCGTCGGTGCGTCGTGCGCGCATGGTCGAGCGCATGGATGGCAGTATGACGTCGGAGAAGGCACAGCGGAATCGTCTTGAGACCTTTGTACTGCGCGGGTTGGTCGAGGACGGTCTCCGGGAGGAGATGGCCCCAGAGCGGCTCAATCTGCTGGAAGAGGGGGAAGGGGCGCTGGCGCAAGAGATCCAGGCCGGGATGTTCCGAGAGTTCATCTCTCCCGGCTTCAACGCCGAGATTCAGGCGCGAGCACAGGTCGGACGCACCCTTACCCAGCTGGATGTTCTCCAGTTGCGCTGGGCGGCGATCGAGGCGCGTATGGCGGCACATGAAGCTGCGGAAACCGTCCCGCTCCACAACGCCGAAGGCGCCCGTGATGCCGCCGTTTCCATGCTTCGCGGGCTGATGCAGGAAGCCGTAGGCGGCGCGGCGATTGCGACAGCTCATGTCGATCCGGTAACGACCACGGTTTCGGTCGCCCCTCAGGCGGCGAGCATTGCGTCGCCGAAGGCACCGCCTGCTGCACAGCCAATCCTTACACCAGGCGTTTCCCTGATCGAAGGCAGGATGACCGGCACTGCGATCCTTCAGCAGTTCGATGCGGCGCGCCTGCAGCCGAAAGACGAGGAGTTCGACGGATCCGCCGAGAATGTTGTCGTCGAGCGCAGCTTCGGCGACGATATCGCAGGGACTGCGGTCCGGATGATCTGGTGAACCGCTCTGAACCGCTCCTGGTTTTCCGGAGGTTCCAAATCAAGGAAGGATTGGAGCCATGGAAAGAGACGACAGAGCGAACCGCTATTCACCTGAGACACGAGCAAGGGCCGTGCGGATGGTGTTCGAAAATCAGGGCAACTACGCGAGTCAGGCGGCGGCGATCAAAGCGATTGCGCCTAAGATTGGCTGTGGCCGGGGCACGTTGCGGCGTTGGGTTCAGCACGAAGAGGCCGACACGGGCCAGAGGGATGGTGTGACGTCGGGGGAGCGGTCCAGGAGTGAGCCATTGATGGCGCCATTGGTTCGAGCCCAATGGCGAACGAGCTGGAACGCGAGGTGCGGGAGCTTCGACAGGCCAACGAAATCCTGAAGAAAGCTTCTGCTTATTTTGCTCAGGCG
>NZ_FWXX01000022.1 GCF_900176475.1 Tropicibacter naphthalenivorans | reverse complement strand
GCAATCCGCGAAGGCGGCCGCACCGTTGGTTCCGGCGTTGTGTCGAAGGTGATCGCCTAATCACAGATTTGCTGT
The DNA here is from genome assembly GCF_900176475.1 of Tropicibacter naphthalenivorans. Classification (GTDB taxonomy): domain Bacteria; phylum Pseudomonadota; class Alphaproteobacteria; order Rhodobacterales; family Rhodobacteraceae; genus Tropicibacter; species Tropicibacter naphthalenivorans. The sequence goes on along the minus strand of NZ_FWXX01000022.1, from coordinate 25,042 downwards.
GATGGAAGCGACAGGGTATTCGGGCCCCAGGCCCGAATGTCCCGAGAGCCTCCAGCGAGCTAAAGAAAAGGGCGTCCCTCGGGGCGCCCTTTTTCTGTTATGATTTCCTTAACTCTCTTTCCTTAGGCTCGGCGGATGTTGCGTCAGTTTTTGATCCTAAGTTTTTATGCTGCGGGCTCTGTCTTTGCTCAGGCCGAAGAAATTGCTTTGGATGTCATGCCATCCAGAGAGGTCTTAGATCTCTTGGTGGACGCTCAGGATGAACTGAAGCTGCGCGGTGTCTCTAGGTCAGGGAACAGCCTAACCGGCGATCTGGGAGAGTTTATGTTCATAAACGCCTTTGGTTGGACGGCGGCAAAACGCTCTCAGAAAGGCTTCGATGCGCTTGACGGCCCTACGCGGATACAGATCAAGGCACGAAGATTATCAGCAGCTGGCGGCAACGAGCAGTTGGGCGCTATCCGGGACTTGGAAGGATTCGATCTACTGGCCGCTGTGATTTTTGATCGACGTTACCATGTGCTTCACGCATCGATCATTCCCGCCGGCGTCATCCGCGAGTTTGCGGATTTTAATGCGCACACCAACTCGTATCGCTTCTTCTATAATGATGCGGTGAGGATGCGGGCGGATGTTCTTGATGTCAGCGAAGCGCTCCGAAGTCTTGAATTTTAACGACTGTAAGGGGCGGATATTTGCGTGCCTCCCCAAACTATTGAAGGCCGCCCGAGGGCGGCCTTTGGGGGCAAGCGCTGCGCATCCGGGAGTGAGATTGCGCAGCGCCGCCGTGGATCCTTCATGGATCAGTTGGTGATCAGGCGGATTTTGCCCTGCTTTTCGCTTTCGTTGTCGACGGTCAGCAGGATGGTGCGGATCTGCGTGACTTCAGCCGGGGTCAGCGAGGAAACATCGGCGTTCGGCGCGTATTTCAGAACGTCAGACGCGATGGCTTGGTTCGCGGAAGTTGCGGCAGAAGCAGCACCGGCCAGAGTGGTTGCAACAAGAGCGGCAGCGGTCAGAGTACGAAGCATTTTAAAGTTCCTTTCGGTTTGTGTGTGGCGGGATGTTCCGCCTGGGTTTGTTTGCGTAGGTGGCTGTGTGCCTCCGACACCAAACGATTTAGGCGACCCGGCTGAGATGTTGAAATCACAAGAAAATCTCGAACTGCTCTCGTTTTTGTGCACTTGTATTTTGCCCGCGCAGACCGGGTCCCTGTGCGGTTTTGCACAGGAAAAGTGCGGTTCAATCCGGCTTGAACCAAAGGGTCAAAACGGCCTGAAGGCGGTCGTTACAGCCGCCTGAAATTCGGGCCTGGGGCAAGGAACATCACATATTTGTGTGGCTCGAAAATCGTCGTTTTCGCCCTTGGAAAAGAACATTTTGCCTATGGCGCGGCCCGCGTTAACTGTTCTGCATGACGAATCTCGTACCTGCGCTGGATGCGCTTATCTCGACGGCTCATGTTCTGGACGGCCCGGAGGCCTGTCGCCGGCTGACGGCGGGCGAAGCGCCCAGCGTTCTGCGCGAGGATACACTCGCCTGGGTGCACCTGCACGCGCAGCACCCCGAGGCGCCGCAGTGGATCATCGACAACCTGTCGTATCTTGACCCGACCATCGTTGACGCGCTGGTCGCCGAGGAAACCCGCCCGCGTGTGACCCGCGTCGGCGACGGCCTCATCGTGATCCTGCGTGGCATCAATATGAACCAGGGCGACGACCCAGAGGACATGGTGTCGATCCGGCTATGGGTCGATCCCAACCGCATCATCAGCCTGTCACGCCGCCGCGTGCGCGCGGTCGAGGACATCGCCGCCGAGCTCGACGCGGGGCAGGGGCCGCGTGATGCCGCCGATTTTGTCGTCCGCCTGACGGAGCGGCTCAACTACCGGATCGAGGATTTCTGGCGGCAACTGGAAGACGAGGCCGACGCCCTTGAAGAAGAAGTCCTGACCGAAGAGCCGCCGCATGATCTGCGCCCGCGTCTCGTCGAGCTGCGCCGCCGCGCCATTATCCTGCGCCGATACCTACAGCCCCAGCGTGACGCCATGCGCACTTTGCAGGCCGCGCATCCCGACTGGCTCGAAGAGGACGACCTGCGTGCGCTCGCCGAAGAGCTCGACGCGCTGGAACGGGTGGTCGAAGACGCCGACGCCATGCGCGACCGGATGGCCCTAGTGCGTGACGAGTTGGCGGGGCAGCTGTCGGACCGTCTGAACCGCAACATGTACCTGTTGTCGATTCTCTCGGCGTTGTTCCTGCCTCTGGGATTTCTGACCGGCCTGTTCGGGATCAACGTCGCGGGGCTGCCGGGATCGCAGACCGACGGGGCGTTCTGGCTGTTTTCGGGCGGGCTTTTCGTGGTGTTCCTCGGCCAATTGGTGATCTTGCGAAAACTGCGGTGGATCTAGGCTTTTTACGTCTTGCAAACCGGGCGCGCCCCGCGTAAACGGAGCGCGGCCTTAGGGGTATAGCTCAGCTGGTAGAGCGACGGTCTCCAAAACCGTAGGTCGCGGGTTCGAACCCTGCTGCCCCTGCCACTTTCCACGACAGTGTTGATCAATACGCCCGCAGCTGGCGCGTTTTGGCTGAGTCAAACGCTATTTGCGGGTATGATTTGCCTCAAGGCACGTTCTGCGTGTGTACGCCACATTGGGGGCGCAGCGCGGGATGGGCTGCCTTTGCCAAAGGGGGGCGTCATGTTTGCCAAGATCAATGCGCATGTTCCGAAAGCCGAGGAAAAAGCCTTGGGCACCAGTGGGGTGATCGGGCGCTATCATGCGTTGCTGAACACGCCGTTCAGCCATCCGCTGGGGCATCCCGGCTATATCATCGGTATCGAAAAGGCACCGCGGGACAAGGCGGGCTATCGCCACGATACCGGCGGCACGCGGAGCTTTGACGGCACGCGCCTGACCGAGCCAATCGCCCTGCCGCGCTCTGGCGCCCAAAGCGATCTGGATCAGCAAAAGGCGGCGTTCCGGCGTGCCACCAACGACCCCAAGGTCATGCTGGTCTCTCACATTCTGCGGTATGCGCCGATTGAAGGTGGCGAAGGGCTCGCCCCGGATGTTTTGCATTCGGCCTATTCGCACAGCGCGTTCGGCACGTGGGACAATGAGCCCGGCAATGCCTACGAGGCAGGCTGGCAGGCGCTCGACCGGATGCAGGGGCAGATCCTTGACGATATTGCCGCCGCCAAGGCGCGCGGGCACCCTTTTACCCATATCGCCTTTTTGGCGATGGGCTGGAACAACGACCAGTTCGAGGCGCTCGACCGTTATAATGCCATCGTGCACCACACTCGGCGTGCGGCGCAGGCGCAGGGGCAGCGGTTTCACCCCTTGGTCATTGGGATCACCTGGCCGTCGGTGTGGGGCGGTACGTCGGTGGTCGACCTGGCGAACCGGGCGCTGCACATCGGCAGTTACCCGGTCAAGGCCGACGACGCGGACGAGATCGGCTATGGCATCGCCAACCACGTGATGAACGCGATATTGCCGCATATAGAGGCGCAGACCGGTCTGCGGACCATCGCCATCGGCCATTCCATGGGCGCGCGGATGATGACGCGGGCCTATTACTCTGCCGATTTGCTACAGGCGCGGGTGGCGCGCAAAGGCCTCGGGCCTTTGGTGATCGGGCTGCAAGGGGCGTTCAGCGCCAACCGCTTTCGCGAAGGGTATCGCCTGATTGCGCCGGTACGTTGGGTGACCCATGGCGAAGGCGGCCCCTATCAGGACGTGGCCGCGCCGGGGGGCGATCTGGTTCTGACGTGGTCGCGCAAGGACAACGCCAATCCGGTGGCGGTGCTGCTGACCGGGGCCAAGCACGTGGGCGGCCGTCTGGGGGCCAAGGTCATGCACGAAAAGCTACAGCGCAAGGTGCACGCGGCCTCTTGGCCCTCGGATATGCGCGCCGCCTTTGCCCAGGCAGATGGCAAGGCGCTGTATCTGGATGTCACGGACTCGGTTGCGTCGCATGGCGACATTCGCACGCCCCAGACTGGCCAACTGGTGTGGGATATGATCGCAGCCCGCGCCGGGTGACCCAAACAGCCCACGCAAAAAGGGCCGCACGAGGCGGCCCTTTTCGTAAGTGAGGTCAGCAAGCTGTTAGCTGTTGGTGACCGACTGGATCACCGAACGAATGTTGTTGCGGTCACCGCCGGCAATCGCGGCCTGAATGATCAGGATGTCGTTGTCCGACAGCTTGGTCAGGTCGATGTTCGGATCATACTGCTTGATCGTCGCAACTTCGCCTGCGGTCAGCGGCAGGATGGTCACCACGTCCGACGCCTCGGCCAGCGAGCGCAGCTTCAGCAGCTTTTGATCATACGAGTCGCCACCATTCAGCACGGTCACGGCCTGGGCCAGCTCTTCGTTGGTCATACCCGAGAAGTCGATCGACGGGGCAAAGGCTTCTAGCTCGGCAACGGTGGTTGCGGGAACCGGGGTATCCACTTCGTTACCCGAGTAGATATAGCCGCCCATCTTCATCATCTTCTGGTTGCGGTCTTCGTTGCTCATGGCGATGCCGATCAGCGCGTCAACCTGCGTGTCAGTCAGCTGCGACACGTCCAGATCCGGAAGGTAGCTGTTGATGGTGTTGATCTCACCCTGGGTCGCTGCCATAGCGGTGGTGCCCATCGAGGTCACAAGTGCGGTCGCAATCAAAAAGCGTTTCATAAGGTCGTCTCCTTTTATCTTCGTTTGCCAATCGGGGCGTCCATTCCTTGGTGCCTGCCGTCTTGGCCATCTGGTAGGACAACCGTCGGTCCGCCAAATTCGTTCCCAAAAAAATTCAAAAAAATCAGCGTCTTGTTGGGCGCGTTGCGCGGCAGAGAAGGATAACCCGCCATCGGGTGATTGGTTCCGCCGGTATTATCACACCTATACACGGGGCCGTGATCATGGGGCCGCTGCGGGGCCCGGCCACCTGTGGGCTTGTAATCAGGCGCCGCCCCGCGTATGTCAGCGCAAATTCTCGGAACATGGAAATCACAGGCATGGCCACCACCAATCCGCTTCAGTTCATCCAGCAGGTTCGTGCAGAAGCCTCCAAGATCGTTTGGCCGACCCGCCGCGAGGTGGTTCTGACGACGATCATGGTCTTTATCATGGCGACGCTGACCGCGATCTTTTTCGCGATCGTCGATATCCTGATCCGCACCGGCCTCGAGGGTCTGCTCACCTACGTGGGGTGACACCGGGGCGCGCGTCCCGCAGGGGGCGAAAGCAGGCTTGAAACTCGGGTTTTGCGCGGGTAAGAGCCTTGGCACAGATTTCACCGGGCGTGCGACGAGTCGTTTGCACGCCGGTTTTCATTTGAGGCGCGCCCATGCGCGCACACAGCAGCAAGGGTAAGGCCAGATGGCAAAACGGTGGTATTCGGTGAGCGTCCTCTCGAACTTCGAGAAGAAAATTGCCGAGCAGATCCGGGCAGCGGTGGAAGAGCAGGGTCTCGAAGATCAGATCGACGAAGTTCTGGTGCCCACCGAGGAAGTGATCGAAGTCCGTCGCGGCAAGAAGGTCACCACAGAGCGTCGCTTTATGCCGGGCTATGTTCTGGTTCACATGGAAATGTCCGATCAGGGCTATCACCTTGTGAACTCGATCAACCGCGTCACCGGTTTCCTTGGTCCGCAGGGGCGTCCGATGCCGATGCGCGACGCCGAGGTTGACGCCATGGTTGGCCGCGTCCAGCAGGGCGAAGAAGCGCCGCGCACGCTCATCAACTTTGAGGTGGGTGAAAAGGTCAAGGTCAACGACGGCCCGTTCGAAGGTTTCGACGGTATGGTCGAGGGCGTGGACGACGAGGCGCAAAAGCTCAAGGTTTCGGTGTCGATCTTTGGTCGTGAAACCCCGGTCGAGCTGGACTTTACCCAGGTCACCAAGCAGTAACTGCTGGTTTTACCGAGCTTTGCAATCCTGATGCGCCGCCCAACTGGGCGGCGTATCGCGTTTCCGGGGCAGGGGGCATGATGAGCCTGCCCTTTTCGGGAAATCGGCAGGGCGCACGGTACGCGGACGTCGCGAAAGTTTCGGTCAATGGTCGCAATCATGGCATGTTTCCCGCTTCGCGTGAGTGCCAGATCATGAGGGCGTTTCATGCAACAAGACACGCTGGTACTTCCCTATTCCTCGATCGAAAACACGACGCATACGGATGGGGCTTTTGACTGCATCCGTGATGTGAATGAGGCGTTCGACTTGCGCGTGGATCCGACGTTTTTCGAGCTGCAAGAGAAATTGCAGGGCATGGCGCTCCAACTGACACACCGGGATCTGCGTTCCGGCAGCACGCAAAGTGATCTGGGCAAACTGTTGTTCATGGCGGCAGGACGAGAGGAGCTGGATTGGACGCCCTTTACAGAGTCTCACGCCAAGGTTTGGGCCGAGTTGGGCAAGCCTGCCTTGGCCGCGCTTTGGCGGGAATATGGCGAACTGGGGCGGCGCATTCCGCTGCAATGGCACGGTCCCGACGCTGGCCGAGACGGCTGCGCTTTTGCCGACCCAAAGGCTGCGCGCGCCGCGCTGACCGATCTGAACCTGCGGGTGCAGCAGGCCTTTGATAAGTCGGACATCGGTGAACACACCTTGTCGACCTGCTTGCTTGATAAATGGAACGTCCGGGGGTGTCTGAAGAAGCGTTCAACGACTATTGGGCCCAACGTGTGATGGCGTCCAAGATCTACCAGACATCCGGCGAAAAGCTTGGCTACGGCTATCCGCCGCACCCGATGACCAAGGTGTCCATGTGTCTGTCCAAGGCGCATATCGCCCAGCTCGAGGCCCACGGCTATCGTCCGCAGTTTCTGTTCATGGATCGGAGCTATCGCGAAGAAGGCACGACCGGTCGCGGCAAGCGCGGGACAACCATCTATGCCAAGACGGTCAAGGGGCCGATCCGGATCCGTCGGACCAACAAGAACCTGATGGCATGCAAGGCCGACGACTTGCGCGTTGAAACCATTGATCGCCAGCCGCTGTTCAAGGTCAGTGGCAAGGCGGGTGCTGAACGGGACCTTGTCGCGTTTTGGGGCAATTGAGGCACCTTTCGGCACTGCATCGCGGCGCCTGTTTCTGCGCCCCCTTGCCAACTGCCGCAGGGCGCGGTAAACGGCCCGCTCATGCCCCCGATGTGAGTCGGGGGTATCTCGTTCGTGGGAGGCAAGGCGGTCGCGACCGCTGATCCGAACCACGCCACATAGCGCCCTTCTGACGCGTCAGCGGGGCAGGAACAGGAGACAGCCGATGGCAAAGAAGCTCGCCGGCACGATGAAGCTGCAGATCCCTGCAGGCAAAGCCAACCCGTCGCCCCCCGTGGGCCCTGCGCTGGGTCAGCGCGGCATCAACATCATGGAATTCTGCAAGGCGTTCAACGCCAAGACGCAGGAAATGGAGCCCGGCGCGCCGTGCCCGACCGTGATCACCTACTATCAGGACAAGTCCTTCACCATGGACATCAAGACGCCCCCCGCGTCTTACTACCTGAAAAAAGCAGCTGGCCTGAAGCCGGTTGGCAAGCGTAACCGTCCGCGTGGCGCAGAGAACCCCGGTCGTGAAACCGTTGCAACCGTGACCGTTGCCCAAGTGCGCGAAATCGCAGAGGCCAAAATGAAGGACCTCACCGCGAACGACGTCGAAGCAGCAATGCAGATCATCCTTGGCTCCGCCAAGTCGATGGGCATCGAGGTGAAAGGGTAATCTGATGGCAAAATTCGGTAAACGTACCCGCGCCGCTCGTGAAGCCTTTGCTGGCAAAGAAGACATCACGGTCGAAGAAGCCGTCGCGCTGATCAAGGCGAACTCCAAGACCAAGTTCGACGAGACCGTTGAAATCGCGCTGAATCTCGGCGTTGACCCGCGTCACGCAGACCAGATGGTCCGCGGCGTTGTCTCGCTGCCCAACGGCACCGGCAAAACCACCCGCGTGGCGGTGTTTGCACGCGGCCCCAAGGCAGACGAAGCAAAAGAAGCTGGCGCAGACATCGTTGGTGCAGAGGACCTGATGGAAACCATCCAGGGCGGCACCATTGATTTCGATCGCTGCATCGCAACCCCGGACATGATGCCCATCGTTGGCCGTCTGGGTAAGGTGCTTGGCCCGCGTAACCTGATGCCGAACCCCAAGGTTGGCACCGTGACCATGGACGTCGCCGAAGCTGTCAAGGCAGCCAAGGGCGGTCAGGTTCAGTTCAAAGCTGAAAAAGCTGGTGTGGTTCACGCAGGCGTTGGCAAAGTCTCCTTCGACGAAGCCAAGCTGGTCGAAAACATCCGTGCTTTCGTTGCGGCCGTGTCCGGCGCCAAGCCGACCGGTGCAAAGGGCACCTACATGAAAAAGATCGCTCTGTCGTCCTCGATGGGCCCGGGCGTTTCGGTCGACGTTGCAAACGCAACCGGCAACTGATCCTTCGATCTTTGCGAATTGATGAAAAGGCGGGCCAGTTTGGTCCGCCTTTTTGCTTGCCGGAAAGTTGCCGTTAGCAAAGATGCGCTACTCAGGGGCGGTTTTTAGGGATCGTCACAGGGCACATGCCGGGTTTCATCGTCAGTTGCGCGTCTCGCGCTTTGGGTTTTTTTGTGAGGTGCGGCTGATGTGGGCGCGCCTGCGGGAAAATGCGCGCACGCTGCGGGCGTTGCTTGCGGTGTGCATGGCGCTTTTCCTGTTGAAGACCTTCGTGGACATTGAACGCGCCCGCCACGACGCCGAGGAGGAGGCGCTGTTTGCCGTCTCCACCACCGCTTGGCGGATCAGCGAGATTGTGTTTGACGTGCACAAACTCAGCGACGCCTTGCTGCATTTTGACCATGACGCGGGCGACCCGCGGCAGGTGGTCGGGCTGTCCGGACAGTTGGATCAGAGTATTCGGGCCTATCTTCAGGCGCACGGCCCCGAGGAGAGTTCATTGTGGCCGATATTGGTCGATTTACGTGATTTTTTGGCGCAACAGCCCCGGCTTAACGATCCGGGGCAGGGGATTTCTCTGAGCTATGCGCAAACCACCCGCGCCCATTTCGAAAACGTGGTCGTGGATCTGCGCGAGGCGTGGCAAAAAGAGCTTATCGACGCGGATATTTCGGCCCGCATCCGAGAGATTGACGGACTAGATGACGGTCAAAAGCGCCGCGAAGCGGCCCTCGTCTTTCCGATTTTCTGCCTGTTGGTCTACATACTGTCCGAAGTGTATTTCGCCGGTCTTGCCCAGCGTCGCGAGGCGCGGTTGCGGGCATTGGCGGCCTCGGCCAATGAAACCAAGACGCGCTTTCTGGCCAATGTCAGCCACGAAATCCGCACGCCTCTGAATGGCATCCTTGGGATGACAAGCGAGCTGTCCGAAAGCGATCTGACCCCGGATCAGGCGGATTACGTGCGGGTGATCGACGAGTCCGGCGGGCTTTTGTTGAGCACCATCAACGATGTGCTTGATCTGGCCAAGGTCGAGGCGGGTGAATTGGCCATTGAAACGCGGCCCTATGATCTGCGTGCGGTGGTGGGCGCCGCTGCGGATCTGTATGCGGCGCGGGCCAAGGAAAAGAACATTCGCCTGCATCTGGATATCCCGCCAGAGATGTCGAAATGGCTGCTGGGGGATGGGCGTCGCCTACGCCAGGTTGTGCATAACCTGATCGCCAACGCCATCAAGTTCACCGATTTTGGCGATGTCTGGGTCCGCGTGCGTCCGGACCCCAACGGCAGGCGCTTTACCATCTCGGTCCGTGACACCGGGCCGGGCATCCCCGTGTCGGCGCAACGGCTGATCTTTGAGCCGTTTGGCCAGCTGGACGACAGTGCGGTGCGCAAACACGATGGCACGGGCCTTGGCCTGACGATTTCGCGGCAACTGTGCGAGGCGATGGGCGGCACCCTCACCTTGTCGAGCGTTCCGGGCGAGGGGGCGACCTTTACGATCGACCTGCCCATGACCGTGACCGATCGCGCCACGCGCACGCATTTCCGGGATGAGGCCGAGCATCCCCCGGACCTGTCTGGGCGGTCGGTTCTGGTGGCCGATGACAACGCGGTCAATCGCCTGATCCTTGGCCGGTTTCTCAAGAATACGGGGGCGGATATCCACTATGCCGACTCTGGCGAGCAAGCCTTGGATTTGGCGCGTGAACGGACCTTTGATGTCATCTTGATGGATATCCAGATGCCGCGGCTGGACGGAACGACGGCCACCGCCGAAATTCGCCGGATCGAAGCAGGCACGCCCCGTCCGCCCAGCTTTATCATTGCGGTCACCGCAAATGCCATGACGCACCAGGTCGAAAGCTACCTTGCGGCGGGGGTGGACGCGGTACTGGCGAAGCCTGTGTCCAAGCACAAACTCTTTGCTTTGCTGGGTCATCGGGCACTTGCCGGGGCGGCCTGAAAGACAGTGCTTGGCAAACGCCTCGGAAAACAGTAACTACCGATCTCAAGGCGCACGCGCGATTCGCAACGGCGCCTTGTTTTCGTCCGAGACGGCGGGCCGTGGAAACACGTTAAGTCCTACCTGAGACGGGAAGAGACATCTTTTCAGGACCGGCACCGCCGGCCCCACAGGATGCGTCGACCCAATTCGGACTTTGCGGCAGGGGAAACCCTGTCTGAACGAGCCGGAGGGTCCGCCCTCCTTTAACTGGAGTGAAACTGTGGATAGAGCCCAGAAAGAGAAATTGGTCGAGGAACTCGGCCAGATCTTCGAAAGCTCTGGCGTCGTTGTGGTTGCCCGCTACGAAGGTCTCACGGTTGCCGAGATGACGGATCTGCGTGGGCGTGCCCGCGCTGCGGAAGCAACGGTCCGCGTCGCCAAGAACAAGCTCGCCAAAATCGCTGTCGAAGGCACGCCTTGCGCAGGCATCGCGCCGCTTCTCGATGGTATGACCGTTCTCACCTATTCCGAAGATCCCGTGGCAGCAGCCAAGGTGGTCGAGGACTTCGCCAAAGACAACAAGAAGCTTGTTGTTCTTGGTGGTGCCATGGGTGGTGCGGATCTGGATCCTGCCGGTGTTACGGCTGTGTCGAAAATGCCGTCGCGCGAGGAGCTTATTGCCTCCATCGTCGGCTGCATCGGCGCACCCGCATCCAACATCGCCGGGGCCATTGGCGCGCCTGCTTCGAACATCGCCTCCATCCTGTCCACGATTGAGGAAAAGGGTGAGGCAGCTTAACGGCTACCGAATGACCTACGTAGGGTTAACCCCCGCACGTTGGAACACATCTTATAATTGGAAAGAGTCTTACAATGGCTGATCTGAAAGCACTTGCAGAGCAAATCGTCGGTCTGACGCTGCTCGAAGCACAAGAACTGAAAACCATCCTCAAGGACGAGTACGGCATCGAGCCCGCAGCAGGCGGCGCAGTGATGATGGCTGGTCCCGCAGGCGACGCCGGTGGCGCAGCTGAGGAAGAGAAATCCGAATTCGACGTGATCCTGAAGTCCGCTGGCGACAAAAAGATCAACGTCATCAAAGAAGTCCGCGGCATCACCGGCCTGGGCCTGAAAGAAGCCAAAGAGCTGGTTGAGGCCGGCGGCAAGGCTGTCAAAGAAGGCGTGTCCAAGGACGAAGCCGAAGAGATCAAGAAGAAGCTCGAAGAAGCTGGCGCTGAGATCGAACTCAAGTAATTTCAGCCTTCGGGCGAATTACACGGCAAGCGTCCCCATCCGGGGGCGCTTGTTGCGTTTTGGGCTCGCCGTTTCAGGGTCCAATGATGGATTCACCATTTGGTAACCATTTTTCCATCCCAGCTTGACGATTGGATGGAGTTTTGACATTCTGCTCTAGCGCAGAATTTACGCAAATCCCCTATGGGGGTCTTGCGTTCGCGCCGTTCAGCGAATATTCGGAAGTCTCCTGCGGGTTCGATTGATTCGAATCCGCTGTTCTGTTTTTGAAATTCGAGAGGGCGCAAACACCACAAACACACATCCGCTTTCCTCGAAAAACTCAGACAACTCCCTGAAAAATCGAAGAAATCGGCGCAATGGGCGGAATGCCCCGGCTTGGCAAGCCCCACATGTGGGGGTTTTCCAAGGCAGGGACCCAAAGGATCGAGTGGCGCGCGGTGGGACGCGTGCCGAGAATGGATCCGGATTTTTGCCGTCACTGACGAGGCGCGCCGTAGCCCGACGGCGCGTGTTTCGGGCGAGATATCGAAAGGTGACATCTGTCATGGCGCAAAGCTTCCTCGGACAAAAACGTCTTCGCCGTTATTACGGCAAAATCCGCGAAGTGCTTGAAATGCCGAACCTCATCGAGGTTCAAAAATCCAGCTACAAGCTGTTCCTAGAGTCGGGCGATCAGCCCGTGCCGATGGACGGCGAAGGCATCAAAGGTGTCTTCCAGTCGGTTTTCCCGATCAAGGATTTCAACGAAACCTCCATTCTGGAATTCGTCTCCTACGAACTGGAAAAGCCGAAATACGACGTCGAAGAGTGCATGCAGCGCGACATGACCTACAGCGCACCGCTGAAAGTCACCCTGCGTCTGATCGTGTTTGATGTCGACGAAGATACCGGCGCAAAGTCGGTCAAGGACATCAAGGAACAAGACGTGTTCATGGGCGACATGCCCCTGATGACGCCGAACGGCACCTTTGTCGTCAACGGCACCGAACGCGTGATCGTGTCCCAGATGCACCGCTCGCCCGGTGTGTTCTTTGACCACGACAAGGGCAAGACTCACAGCTCGGGTAAGCTGCTCTTTGCCTGCCGCATCATTCCCTACCGCGGCTCGTGGCTGGACTTTGAATTCGACGCCAAGGACATCGTCTTTGCCCGCATCGACCGTCGCCGCAAACTGCCGGTTACGACGCTTCTGTACGCGCTTGGTCTGGACCAAGAGGCGATCATGGATGCGTATTACAACACCGTGACCTACGAACACCGTCGCGGCGAAGGCTGGGCAACGCCCTTCTTCCCCGAGCGTGTGCGCGGCACCCGCCCGACCTTTGACCTGGTCGACGCCGACAGCGGCGAGATCATTGCCGAGGCGACCAAGAAGGTCACCCCGCGCGCGGTCAAGAAGATCATCGACGAAGGCAAGATCAAGAACCTGCTGGTTCCGTTCGAGCACATCGTCGGCAAGTTCGTCGCCAAGGACATCATCAACGAAGAAACCGGCGCGATCTACGTCGAGGCTGGCGATGAGCTGACCTGGACCGTGGACAAAGACGGTGAAGTCACCGGCGGCACTCTGAAAGAGCTGCTCGAGGCGGGCATCACCGAGATCCCGGTTCTGGACATCGACAACGTCACCGTTGGTCCGTACATGCGCAACACCATGGCGCAGGACAAGAACATGTCCCGCGACACCGCGCTGATGGACATCTACCGCGTGATGCGCCCGGGCGAGCCGCCCACCGTCGAGGCCGCCTCGGCCCTGTTCGACACGCTGTTCTTTGACTCTGAGCGTTATGACCTGTCCGCCGTTGGCCGCGTCAAGATGAACATGCGTCTTGCGCTGGACAAGCCCGACACCCAGCGCACGCTGGACCGCGAAGACATCGTTCAGTGCATCAAGGCGCTGGTCGAACTGCGCGACGGCAAGGGCGACATCGACGACATCGACCACCTCGGCAACCGTCGTGTGCGGTCCGTTGGCGAGCTGATGGAAAACCAGTACCGCGTCGGCCTGCTGCGCATGGAGCGCGCGATCAAGGAGCGTATGTCCTCGGTCGAGATCGACACCGTGATGCCGCAGGATCTGATCAACGCCAAGCCGGCAGCGGCTGCTGTGCGTGAATTCTTTGGCTCCTCGCAGCTGTCGCAGTTTATGGACCAAACCAACCCGCTCTCCGAAGTGACGCACAAGCGTCGTCTTTCGGCGCTTGGCCCGGGCGGTCTGACCCGCGAGCGCGCAGGCTTTGAGGTGCGCGACGTTCACCCGACCCACTATGGCCGGATGTGCCCGATTGAAACGCCGGAAGGCCCGAACATCGGTCTGATCAACTCGCTCGCCACCTTTGCGCGCGTGAACAAGTACGGCTTCATCGAGACCCCGTATCGCGTCGTCAAGGACGCCACGGTCACCGACGAAGTGCACTACATGTCCGCGACCGAGGAAATGCGTCACACCGTGGCGCAGGCGAACGCGTCGCTGGATGAGGCGGGCAAGTTCACCAACGATCTGGTCTCGACCCGTCAGTCCGGTGACTACACCCTCGCGCCGCGCGAAAACGTTGACCTGATCGACGTGTCGCCCAAGCAGTTGGTGTCGGTTGCGGCCTCGCTGATCCCCTTCCTTGAAAACGACGACGCAAACCGCGCTCTGATGGGTTCGAACATGCAACGTCAGGCGGTTCCGACCCTGCGCGCAGAAGCGCCGCTGGTGGGCACCGGCATCGAGGAAATCGTGGCTCGCGACTCTGGCGCGGCGATCCTGGCCAAGCGTGGCGGTATCGTCGACCAGGTGGACGCTCAGCGTATCGTGATCCGCGCCACCGAAGACCTCGAACTGGGCGACGCAGGCGTTGACATCTACCGGATGCGCAAGTTCCAGCGGTCTAACCAGAACACCTGTATCAACCAGAAGCCTCTGGTGAAGGTGGGTCAGACGGTCGGCAAGAACGAGGTTATCGCAGACGGTCCCTCGACCGATCTGGGCGAACTGGCTCTGGGCAAGAACGTCATCGTAGCCTTCATGCCGTGGAACGGCTACAACTACGAAGACTCGATCCTGATCTCCGAGCGCATCGCCAAGGATGACGTGTTCACCAGCGTTCACATCGAAGAATTCGAAGTGGCCGCACGTGACACCAAGCTTGGGCCGGAAGAGATTACCCGCGACATCCCGAACGTCGGTGAAGAAGCGCTGCGCAACCTCGACGAGGCGGGCATCGTGTACATCGGTGCGGACGTGGAGCCGGGCGATATCCTCGTAGGTAAGATCACCCCCAAGGGCGAAAGCCCGATGACGCCGGAAGAAAAGCTGCTGCGCGCCATCTTTGGTGAAAAGGCATCGGACGTCCGCGACACCTCGCTGCGCGTCAAGCCGGGTGACTACGGGACCGTCGTCGAAGTGCGTGTCTTCAACCGTCACGGCGTCGAAAAGGACGAACGTGCGCTGCAGATCGAGCGTGAGGAAATCGAACGTCTGGCGCGTGACCGCGACGACGAACTCGCGATCCTTGACCGCAACATCTACGCACGTCTCAAGTCGATGATCCTCGGCAAGACCGCCGTCAAAGGCCCGAAAGGCGTCAAGGCGAACTCCGAGATCAACGAGGAACTGCTGGAAACCCTGACCCGTGGTCAGTGGTGGCAGCTGGCCCTCGGCGAGGAAGAAGACGCCAAGCACGTCGAAGCCCTGCACGAACAGTACGAAATCCAGAAACGCGCGCTGGACGCCCGTTTCGAGGACAAGGTCGAGAAGGTGCGCCGCGGCGACGATCTGCCCCCGGGCGTGATGAAGATGGTCAAAGTCTTCATCGCCGTGAAGCGCAAGCTTCAGCCGGGCGACAAGATGGCGGGCCGTCACGGTAACAAAGGTGTGGTTTCGCGCGTTGTTCCCATGGAAGACATGCCGTTCCTCGAAGACGGGACCCCGGTTGACTTCTGTCTGAACCCGCTCGGCGTGCCTTCGCGGATGAACGTCGGTCAGATCCTCGAAACCCACATGGGCTGGGCCGCACGCGCGCTTGGCATCAAGGTGGACGAGGCTCTGCAAGACTACCGTCGCTCGGGCGACCTGACCCCGGTGCGTGAAGCGCTGCGGATCGCCTACGGTGACGACGTCTACGAAGAGGGCTTCGCGGACGCCGACGAAGAGTCGCTCGTTGAGATGGCACAGAACGCGACCCGCGGTGTGCCGATCGCAACGCCGGTCTTTGACGGTGCGAAAGAGGCTGACGTGAACGACGCGCTGGCGCGTGCCGGTTTCGACGAAAGCGGCCAGTCCCGCCTGTTCGATGGCCGCACCGGCGACGAGTTCTCGCGTCGTGTGACCGTGGGCGTCAAGTACCTGCTCAAGCTGCACCACCTCGTGGACGACAAGATCCACGCGCGTTCGACCGGCCCGTACTCGCTGGTCACCCAGCAGCCGCTGGGCGGTAAGGCGCAGTTCGGTGGTCAGCGCTTTGGGGAAATGGAGGTCTGGGCGCTGGAAGCGTACGGTGCCGCCTACACCCTGCAGGAAATGCTGACGGTAAAATCGGACGACGTTGCAGGCCGGACCAAGGTCTACGAAAGCATCGTCAAGGGCGAGGACAACTTCGAAGCCGGCGTGCCGGAATCGTTCAACGTTCTCGTCAAAGAAGTCCGCGGCCTCGGCCTCAACATGGAACTCCTGGATGCGGAGGAAGACGAAGAATAAGGGCCGCGCGCCTTTGCTCTTCCGGGGCGGCCCTTGCGCCGCCCCGCCTTCCCCCGCTTCCCTCTGAATTTGTGAGGAACACATGAACCAGGAACTGACCAACAACCCGTTCAACCCGCTGACCCCGCCGAAAGTCTTCGACGAGATCAAGGTGTCGCTGGCCTCGCCCGAGCGGATCCTCTCGTGGTCCTTCGGTGAGATCAAAAAGCCGGAAACCATCAACTACCGTACGTTCAAGCCCGAGCGTGACGGCCTGTTCTGCGCGCGTATCTTTGGCCCGATCAAAGACTACGAATGCCTCTGCGGCAAATATAAGCGCATGAAATACCGCGGCGTTGTCTGCGAAAAATGCGGTGTCGAAGTCACGCTGCAAAAGGTCCGCCGCGAGCGTATGGGCCACATCGAGCTGGCCGCCCCCTGCGCGCACATCTGGTTCCTCAAGTCGCTGCCCTCGCGTATCGGCCTGATGCTGGACATGACGCTGCGTGATCTGGAACGCGTGCTGTATTTCGAAAACTACGTGGTGATCGAGCCGGGTCTGACCGACCTGACCTACGGCCAGATGCTGAACGAAGAGGAATTCCTCGACGCGCAGGATCAATACGGCATGGACGCGTTCACCGCGAACATCGGTGCCGAAGCCATCCGCGAGATGCTGGCGGCGATCGACCTCGAAGCCGAGGCTGAAAACCTGCGCGCCGACCTCAAGGAGGCCACGGGTGAACTGAAGCCCAAGAAGATCATCAAGCGCCTCAAGGTCGTGGAATCCTTCTTGGAATCCGGCAACCGTCCCGAGTGGATGGTGATGACCGTGATCCCGGTCATTCCGCCGGAACTGCGTCCGCTGGTGCCGCTGGACGGTGGCCGCTTTGCGACTTCCGACCTGAACGACCTGTACCGCCGCGTGATCAACCGGAACAACCGCCTCAAGCGCCTGATCGAACTGCGCGCGCCGGACATCATCGTTCGCAACGAAAAGCGGATGTTGCAGGAATCCGTCGACGCCCTGTTCGACAACGGCCGCCGTGGCCGCGTCATCACCGGTGCCAACAAGCGCCCGCTGAAGTCGCTGTCCGACATGCTGAAGGGTAAGCAGGGTCGCTTCCGTCAGAACCTTTTGGGGAAACGCGTCGACTTCTCGGGTCGTTCGGTCATCGTGACCGGTCCGGAGCTCAAGCTGCACCAATGTGGTCTGCCGAAAAAGATGGCGCTCGAACTGTTCAAGCCGTTCATCTACTCGCGCTTGGAGGCCAAGGGCCTGTCCTCGACGGTCAAGCAGGCCAAGAAGCTGGTGGAAAAAGAGCGTCCCGAGGTGTGGGATATCCTCGACGAGGTCATCCGCGAGCACCCGGTCATGCTGAACCGCGCGCCGACGCTGCACCGTCTGGGCATCCAGGCGTTCGAACCCACGCTGATCGAAGGGAAGGCCATCCAGCTGCACCCGCTGGTCTGCTCGGCGTTCAACGCGGACTTTGACGGCGACCAGATGGCTGTGCACGTGCCGCTGTCCCTTGAAGCCCAGCTTGAAGCACGCGTCCTGATGATGTCGACGAACAACGTTCTGTCGCCCGCAAACGGCGCACCGATCATCGTTCCGTCGCAGGATATGATTTTGGGCCTCTACTACGTGACCATCGCCCGCGATGGCATGAAGGGCGAAGGCATGGTCTTCTCCTCCCTCGAAGAGGTCGAGCACGCGCTGAACGCGGGCGAAGTGCACCTGCACGCCAAGGTCAAGTGCCGCATCCTTCAGATCGACGAAGAAGGCAACGAAGTCTGGAAGCTGTGCGAAACCACGCCGGGCCGTGCCCGTCTGGGCAGCCTGCTGCCGCTCAACGCCAAGGCGCCCTTCGATCTGGTCAACCAGCTGCTGCGTAAGAAAGACGTGCAGCGGGTCATCGACACCGTCTACCGTTACTGCGGTCAGAAAGAGTCGGTCATCTTCTGTGACCAGATCATGTCCATGGGCTTCAAAGAAGCGTTCAAGGCCGGCATCTCCTTCGGCAAGGCCGACATGGTGATCCCGGACAACAAGTGGACGCTGGTCGACGAGACGCGCGATCAGGTGAAGGACTTTGAACAGCAGTACATGGACGGCCTGATCACTCAGGGCGAAAAGTACAACAAAGTTGTCGACGCCTGGTCGAAGTGTAACGACAAAGTCACCGAAGCGATGATGAACACCATCTCGGCCGAGCGCCGCGATGAGAACGGTGCCGAAATGGAACCGAACTCGGTGTACATGATGGCCCACTCCGGTGCGCGTGGCTCGGTCACCCAGATGAAGCAGCTGGGCGGGATGCGCGGCCTGATGGCAAAGCCGAACGGCGACATCATCGAAACGCCGATCATCTCGAACTTTAAAGAAGGCCTGACCGTGCTTGAGTACTTCAACTCGACGCACGGTGCACGTAAGGGTCTGTCCGATACCGCGCTCAAGACGGCGAACTCGGGTTACCTGACCCGTCGTCTGGTGGACGTGGCGCAGGACTGCATCATCCGTATGGATGACTGCGGTACCGACAACGCCATCACCGCCGAAGCGGCTGTCAACGACGGTGAAGTGGTCGCAAGCCTCGGCGAGCGTATCCTGGGCCGCACCGCGGCAGAGGATCTGGTCCACCCGGTCACCGGCGAGATCATGGTGCGCCATGGCGAGCTGATCGACGAACGGATGGCTGACACGGTCGAAGAGTCCGCTCTGCAAACCGCGCGTATCCGCAGCCCGCTGACCTGTGAGGCCGAAGAGGGCGTTTGCGCCACCTGCTACGGTCGTGACCTGGCGCGCGGCACCAAGGTGAACACCGGCGAAGCGGTCGGCATCATCGCGGCGCAGTCGATCGGTGAACCCGGCACGCAGCTGACCATGCGGACCTTCCACATGGGCGGCGTTGCGCAGGGCTCCTCGCGCTCCTTCCAGGAAGCATCGCAGAACGGTACCATCGCATTCGCGAACCCCGGCACCATCACCAACGCGGCGGGCGAGCTGATCGTCATGAACCGGAACATGACCGTTTTGATCATGTCCGATCAGGGCGAAGAGCTGGCGAGCCACAAGATGGGCTACGGTTCGAAACTGTTCGTCAACGAGGGTGACACCGTTGCCCGCGGCGACAAGCTGTACGAATGGGACCCCTACACTCTGCCGATCATCGCCGAGAAGGACGGGACGGCCAAGCACGTCGACCTCGTGAACGGCCTCGCCGTGCGTGAGGAAACCGACGATGCGACCGGCATGACCCAGAAGATCGTGATCGACTGGCGCGCAGCCCCCAAGGGCAACGAGCTCAAGCCGGAAATCATCCTTGTGGGTGACGATGGCGAACCGGTCCGCAACGATCAGGGCAACCCGATCACCTACCCGATGTCCGTCGACGCGATCCTGTCGTGTGACGACGGCCAGCAGGTCAAGGCCGGTGACGTTGTCGCGCGTATCCCGCGTGAAGGCGCAAAGACCAAGGACATCACCGGTGGTCTGCCGCGTGTTGCCGAACTCTTTGAAGCACGTCGCCCCAAGGATCACGCAATCATCGCCGAAATCGACGGCTATGTGCGCTTTGGCAAGGACTACAAGAACAAGCGTCGCATCTCGATCGAGCCTGCGGACGAGAGCCTTGAGCCGCGCGAATACATGATCCCGAAAGGCAAGCACATCCCGGTGGGCGAAGGCGACTTCATCCAAAAGGGCGACTACATCATGGACGGCAACCCGGCGCCGCACGACATCCTCGCCATCATGGGGATCGAGGCTCTGGCGAACTACATGATCGACGAAGTCCAGGACGTGTACCGACTGCAGGGCGTGAAGATCAACGACAAGCACATCGAGGTGATCGTTCGCCAGATGCTGCAAAAGTGGGAGATCCAGGACTCGGGCGACACCACGCTGCTCAAGGGCGAGCATGTGGACAAGGTCGAGTTCGACGAAGCCAACGCCAAGGCCGAGAAGAAGGGGGGCCGTCCCGCAACGGGCGAGCCGATCCTGCTCGGGATTACCAAAGCGTCGCTTCAGACCCGGTCGTTCATCTCGGCGGCGTCCTTCCAGGAAACCACCCGCGTGCTCACCGAAAGCTCTGTTCAGGGCAAGAAGGACAAGCTGGTCGGTCTCAAGGAAAACGTCATCGTTGGCCGCCTGATCCCGGCCGGCACCGGTGGCGCGACCCAGCGCGTGCGTCGCATCGCGTCCGAGCGTGACAACGTCGTGATC
This sequence comes from Tropicibacter naphthalenivorans, assembly GCF_900176475.1. Taxonomy (GTDB): domain Bacteria; phylum Pseudomonadota; class Alphaproteobacteria; order Rhodobacterales; family Rhodobacteraceae; genus Tropicibacter; species Tropicibacter naphthalenivorans. The sequence continues at coordinate 4,535 of NZ_FWXX01000022.1, read as the reverse complement.
GAAGCCCGCCGCGAAGAAGCAGAGGCCGCAGCCCAGCTGGCAGCGCCCGAGCAGATGAGCGACGTGGTTGGCGGTGACGAGTTCGACACCGTGATCGTGGACACCCCGGAGAGCCGTGAATAACGGCCCCTCCGGCAACGCCTGAAAAAGACCCCCGCCTGAGACGATCAGGCGGGGGTTTTCTTTTGTGCTCGGGCAGGGGCGTTTAGCCGAACACGCGCCGGACGTGATCGGCGTCGATGGCAAAGCGCTCGCGGAACATCCGTTCCGTTTCGGCATCCACCAAGGGCAGCTGCACCGGCTTGACGTGCTTTTTCTGGCGCGAGTCGTTGTGGTCATTGTGCCCGCGCACGTACATTTCCGGCTGGGTAAAGGTCACCGTGGGCATGAACTGGTTCAACTTGAGATGGCCAAAGTTCATGATCGACTGCTTGACCCCCGGCTTGACTGCGACGGCCTGCGCGACTCCCCAATAGGGGTTCACGATCTGCTCGGCATGGATGCCGTCCACCGACGGGCGCGCAACCCACCCGCGGTTCCAGTCCAGACCCACAAGGCGGTTCTTGCGCAGCAGCGGCGCCACATCGCGGGCGGCGGCGCGCAGGGTCTCGACAAAATCCACAGCCACGGCGTCGTCGTCATCGTGGCGAAACTCCAGACAGGGCTGATCCAAATCACGGGCGCTGTTGATGACCTCTTGGCACACCTTGCGGTGCGGACCGGGCGCGCGCGGCGCAATCATTGCCTGCGGAAAGTCCTCGACCAACGCCAGCAGCCGTTCGATGTAGACTTCTGGCATCATCTCGCCGATCAGGATCACAAAGGTGAAATCCGGGTCGGTTTGGGCGCGCAGGCCCGGCAGGCAGATCGTCTCAAAGTGCTTGAAACGTTCTTCGATCCGCTCGGGCGCATATAGGTAGGCGATGCGGTCCTCAAGGCGGTCGTGTTCCACCTGAAAACCGCCCTCGGCCGGGTAGGAGAACCGACAAAAACCAATGACTTGCATGAGCCCCCCTTTCGCAGCAAAAGCGCCCCTATATGAATGGCATTGCCGCCCATGGCTGACAAGTGGGGGGCGCTGTTGACAAGCTTTGCGACTCCCCCTATACGCCCCGTCAATCCGTGCGCGTTTCCGCGCGCGTTTTTACCTGATCCACGGGTCACGGTCCGGGCCACTAACGCCCCGATCCTCTGGAAGCCCGCCGCAACATTGCCCTCGGTACGGGAATGTAGCGGCCTTTCGCCGTTGGGGCGAAGCAACGAACCGGCTCTGCCCTTGGGCGGCGTCATCTATCTGAACCCGCCGCGGGGCTTGCCCCAAAGCGAAATGTGAGAAGCACGGGGAAACCTTATATGCCCACGATCCAACAGCTGATCCGCAAGCCGCGTCAGCCCAAAGTCAAGCGCTCGAAGTCGCAGCACCTCGAGCAGTGCCCGCAAAAGCGTGGCGTCTGCACGCGCGTGTACACGACCACTCCGAAGAAGCCGAACTCGGCTATGCGTAAGGTTGCGAAGGTTCGCCTGACCAACGGCTACGAAGTGATCTCTTACATCCCCGGTGAAAGCCACAACCTTCAGGAGCACTCTGTGGTTCTGATCCGCGGCGGCCGTGTAAAAGACCTTCCGGGTGTGCGTTACCACATCCTTCGCGGTGTTCTGGATACCCAGGGCGTCAAAGACCGTAAGCAGCGTCGCTCCAAGTACGGCGCGAAGCGTCCTAAGTAAGAGGATTTATAAATGTCCCGTCGTCACGCCGCTGAAAAACGCGAAGTCCTGCCCGACGCCAAGTATGGCGATCGCGTCCTGACCAAGTTCATGAACAACCTGATGTACGATGGCAAGAAATCTGCCGCCGAACGCATCGTCTACAACGCGCTCGACCGCGTTGAAGCCAAGGTAAAGCGCGCGCCCGTGGAAATCTTCCACGAAGCGCTGGACAACATCAAACCGTCGGTCGAAGTTCGTTCGCGCCGCGTTGGTGGTGCCACCTACCAGGTTCCGGTCGAAGTGCGCCCCGAGCGCCGCGAAGCTCTGGCCATCCGCTGGCTGATCACCGCATCGCGCGCCCGCAACGAAAACACCATGGAAGAACGCCTCGCCGGTGAGCTGCTGGACGCTGTACAGTCCCGCGGTGCTGCCGTTAAGAAGCGCGAAGACACCCACAAGATGGCAGACGCGAACAAAGCGTTCAGCCATTACCGCTGGTAACACTCTTCTTAGAGGACAAGCCCTATGGCACGCGAATATCCCCTCGACCGGTACCGCAACTTCGGTATCATGGCGCACATCGACGCAGGTAAGACCACCTGCTCCGAGCGCATCCTGTTCTACACCGGCAAATCCCACAACATCGGTGAGGTGCACGACGGTGCAGCCACCATGGACTGGATGGAGCAGGAACAGGAACGCGGTATCACCATTACCTCCGCTGCGACGACCACCTTCTGGGAGCGCACCGAGGACGGTCAGACCGCCGACACTGAAAAGCACCGCCTGAACATCATCGACACCCCCGGCCACGTGGACTTCACCATCGAAGTTGAACGTTCGCTGGCGGTTCTCGACGGTGCCGTGGCCGTTCTGGACGCAAACGCAGGCGTTGAGCCGCAGACCGAAACCGTGTGGCGTCAGGCTGACCGCTACAAGGTTCCGCGTATCGTGTTCGTCAACAAGATGGACAAGATCGGCGCTGACTTCTTCAACTGCGTTCACATGATCGAAGACCGCACCGGCGCGACCGCTGTTCCGGTTGGTATTCCGATCGGCGCAGAGAACGAGTTGGAAGGTCTGATCGACCTCGTCACCATGGAAGAGTGGCTGTGGCAGGGTGAAGATCTGGGTGCGTCCTGGATCAAAGCTCCGATCCGCGACAGCCTCAAGGACATGGCCGACGAATGGCGCGGCAAGATGATCGAGAACGCCGTCGAGCAAGACGACGACGCGATGGAAGCCTACCTCGAAGGCGAAGAGCCCGACGTCCCGACCCTGCGCAAACTGCTGCGCAAAGGCACGCTGGCGATGGCCTTCGTTCCGGTTCTGGGCGGCTCTGCGTTCAAGAACAAAGGTGTCCAGCCGCTGCTGAACGCTGTGATCGACTACCTGCCCAGCCCGCTGGACGTTGTTGATTACATGGGTTTTGCACCGGACGACGAGACCGAAGAGCGTAACATCGCCCGCCGCGCGGACGACGACATGCCCTTCGCTGGTCTGGCGTTCAAAATCATGAACGACCCCTTCGTTGGCTCGCTGACCTTTACCCGCATCTACTCCGGTACGATGAACAAAGGCGACAGCATCCTGAACTCGACCAAAGGTAAGAAAGAGCGCATCGGTCGTATGATGATGATGCACTCCAACAACCGTGAAGAGATCGAAGAAGCCTTCGCAGGTGACATTATCGCTCTGGCCGGCCTGAAGGACACCACCACCGGTGACACCCTCTGCGACGCCAAGGCACCTGTCGTTCTGGAAACGATGACCTTCCCCGATCCGGTGATCGAGATCGCTGTCGAGCCCAAGACCAAGGGCGACCAGGAAAAGATGTCTCAGGGCCTGGCCCGTCTGGCAGCAGAAGACCCGTCCTTCCGCGTCGAAACCGACCTCGAGTCCGGTCAGACCATCATGAAGGGCATGGGCGAACTGCACCTCGACATCCTGGTTGACCGCCTCAAGCGTGAATTCAAGGTTGAAGCAAACATCGGCGCGCCGCAGGTTGCTTACCGCGAAACCATCTCGCACGAGGTCGAACACAGCTACACCCACAAGAAGCAGTCGGGTGGTTCGGGTCAGTTTGGTGAGGTCAAGCTCATCATCTCGCCGACCGAGCCGGGCGAAGGTTTCTCCTTTGAATCGCGCATCGTTGGTGGTGCCGTTCCCAAGGAATACATCCCGGGTGTTGAAAAGGGTATCAAGTCGGTCATGGACTCCGGTCCGCTGGCAGGCTTCCCGGTCATCGACTTCAAGGTTGCCCTGATCGACGGTAAGTTCCACGACGTTGACTCCAGCGTTCTGGCCTTCGAAATCGCCGCACGTATGTGTATGCGCGAAGGCATGAAGAAAGCTGGCGCAAAGCTGCTGGAACCGATGATGAAAGTCGAAGTGATCACCCCGGAAGAGTACACCGGCGGTATCATCGGCGATCTGACCTCGCGTCGTGGCCAGGTGTCCGGCCAGGAACCGCGCGGCAACGCCGTGGCGATCAACGCGAACGTTCCGCTTGCGAACATGTTTGGCTACATCAACACCCTGCGCTCCATGTCTTCGGGCCGCGCGCAGTTCACGATGCAGTTCTCGCATTACGACCCGGTTCCGCAGAACATCTCTGACGAGATCCAAGCGAAATACGCCTAAGAACGGGTGGCGGGGGAAGCCCCGCCCTACCCACCACCGTAGGGTGGGGTCCGCCCCACCATCCGAACTGACAGAAAAAGGAGCCTACCTATGGGTAAGGAAAAGTTTGAACGCGGCAAGCCGCACTGCAACATCGGCACGATTGGTCACGTTGACCACGGCAAGACCACGCTGACGGCTGCCAT
>NZ_FWXX01000020.1 GCF_900176475.1 Tropicibacter naphthalenivorans | reverse complement strand
TCGCCAGCGCCGCCGAGCAGGCTGTCCTGATCGTTGCCGCCATACAGCGTGTCGCGCTCGATCCCGCCGTTCAGCGTGTCGTTGCCGTCCTCGCCATGCAGTGTGTCAACGCCGTCATCTCCGTCGAGCGAGTCGTCGCCCACGCCGCCATAGAGCCGGTCGTTGTCCGCGCCGCCGCTGAGCGTGTCGTTGCCCGCATCGCCGTCAAGCGTGTCGCGCCCGGCCTCGCCGGACAAATCGTCCGCGCCATCGCCGCCGTTCAGCACATCATTATCGTCGCCGCCGCCGACCACGTCGTCGCCTGCGCCTGCGTTCACGGTGTCGTTGCCTTCGTCGGCGCTGATCGCGTCGTTGCCGTCCAGGCCGATGATCTCGTCGTTGCCTTCAAAGCCGGTGATGATGTCGACGCCATTGCTGCCGGTCAGCGTGTCCGCGCCCGATGTGCCGTTGACCACGCCGCCGCTGCCGCTGACCAAGAGGATCTCGGTAAAGCTGCCGGTCGAGAGCGTGGCAAAGGTGTCGGTGAACAGGCCGTTCAGCGTCAGGGTGATGTCGGTGTCGCCATCGCTGTCCATGTCGATTTCCAGCGTCGTGTCGACGCCGTTGTCGGTCAGGGTCAGGTCGGTCTCTGCAAAGCTCTGGACGTCCACGCGGATGCGATCGCCCAGCGTAAAGTCGGTGATCGTGTCGCCATCCAGCTCCCAGAACTGGCCGCGGAAGAGGTCGTCTTCGGTGCCGCCGGTCAGGGTGTCGAAACCGCCGCCGCCGCCAAGCGTATCGGCCCCTTCGCCGCCGGTCAGGCTGTCTGCGCCATTGTCACCGCCGAGCGAGTCGTCGCCCTGACCGCCAATCACGAGGTCGTCGTCGTTGCCACCATACAGGACATCGTTGTCGGTGCCGCCGTCCAGCGTATCGTTGCCAGAGCTGCCATACAGGGTGTCGGTGCCGCTGTCGCCGGTCAGCGTGTCATTGTCGCTGCCGCCGTGCAGGTAGTCATTGCCAACACCGCCGTCGAGGCTGTCTTCGCCCGCGTCGCCCTGAAGGTAGTCGTCACCGCTGTCCCCGAAAAGGCTGTCGTTGTCGTTGCCGCCATAGATATTGTCGCGGTCGGTGCCGCCGCGCAGCGTGTCTGCGCCGTCCTGACCGTAAAGGGTATCGATGCCTTCGTTGCCCAGCAGGCTGTCGGCGCCGCTGCCGCCTTCGATGTCGTCATTGCCCAAGCCACCAGAGGCGGTATCGTTGCCTTCGTCGCCCCAGATGTCGTCGGCGCCGTCCTCGCCGTTCAGCAGGTCGTTGCCCTGGCCGCCGGTCAGTTCATCGTCGCCATCGCCGCCTGCCAGCGTATCATCGGACGAGCCGCCAAACAGCTGGTCCGCCCCCGTGCCGCCGAACAGCGTGTCGTTGGACGCACCGCCAGAGATATCGTCGTCCCCGGCCTGCCCGTCGATGAAATCGCCCGCGATCGAGCCGGTCAGCGTGTCGTCCAGCGCGCTCGGGGTGCCTGCGCCCGCGTCGGGGATCAACAGGATGTCGGTCGCGCCGTTCTGGCCCACGTTGGACTGCGCCACAAAGGTTCCGGCATAGCCCAGCCCTGCCAGCGTAACCGTCACATCGCGCGTGCCATCGCCATTGGTGTCGACCAGCAGCAAGGTGTCGCCGTTCAGCTCTTGGGTGCTGATGTCCACGTCGGTAAAGCGCTGGCTGAGAATGCGGATGCGGTCTTGGGCGGTGAAATCCTCGATCCGGTCGCCGTCGATTTCCCAGGACTGGCCCGCGCCAAAGATATCGGCCCCGGCGCCGCCGGTCAGCGTGTCGGTGGTGCCGCCGCCGTTGAGCGTATCGTTGCCCAGACCGCCAAGGATCACGTCGTTGCCAGCGTCCCCGACCAGCAGGTCGTCGCCATCGTTGCCTTCGATATAGTCGTCGTCCGACCCGCCATAGACAGAGTCGTCACCGTCGCCGCCGTACAGGTCATCATCGCCAGAGCTGCCGTACAGGGTGTCGGTGCCGCTGTCCCCGGTCACGGTATCGTTGCCCGTGCCGCCATGGGCATAGTCGTTGCCCGCGCCGCCGCTCAGGCTGTCTTGGTCCGCGTCGCCTTGCAGGTAGTCGTCGTCATCGCCGCCCGACAGCGTGTCGTTGCCGGTGCCGCCGTAGAGGTCGTCATCGCCCAAGCCCCCGGTCATGACGTCAAAGCCCGCCTCGCCATGCAGCCGGTCCACGCCATCGTCGCCATCCAGCTGGTCGTCGCCGATGCCGCCATAGATCGTGTCGTTGTGATCGCCGCCCGCGATCAGGTCGTTGCCCGCGTCGCCATAGATCTCGTCGTCGCCGCCTTGGCCCAGAACGGTGTCGTTGTCCTCATCCCCGCGCAAGAAGTCATCGCCCGCGCCGCCATCGATCAGGTCATTGCCAAGCCCGCCGAACACGTCGTCCGCGCCATCGCCGCCATAGGCGGTGTCATTGCCCGCCAGCGCGGTGATCTGGTCGTTGCCGCCCATCCCCGACAGGTGGTCATCGCCGGTGGTGGCCACATGGGTGTCGTTGCCCGCGCTGCCCACCCAAGTCGAGCCAGACCCAAGGCTGGGCAGGAAAATCTCGGTGAAGTTGCCAGAGGTGATTAGCTGGAACGCCGCGCCAAAGGTGCCGGTCAGCGTAAAGAACAGATCGGCGGTGCCGCTTTGGTCGGTGTCGATGCTGAACAGCGTATTGCCGCCCACCACGCTGGTGGTCATATCCGAGGCGAAAAAGCTTCTAAGGTCGACGCGAATCCGGTCCCCGGCGGCGAAATCGGTGATCACGTCCGAATCCAGCTGCCAGTCATAGCCAAGGAACAGGTCGTCCCCGGCCCCGCCGCTAAGCGTATCGGACTGGCTGCCGCCGTTCAGCGTGTCGTCGCCCAAGCCGCCGCTAAGCACGTCGTTGCCCGCGTCCCCGGTCAGAGAGTCGTCGTCCGCCTCGCCGAACAGGCTGTCATCACCCGACCCGCCAAACAGGCTGTCGTTGCCTTCGCTGCCGTACAGGCTGTCGTCGTCGTGGCCACCGTAAACGGTGTCGCTGCCTTCGTCGCCGTCGATGGTGTCATTGCCAGAGCCGCCGAACAGATAGTCGCCTTCGGTCCCGCCAGAGATGCTGTCCTGATCGTTGCCGCCTTGGATGTAGTCGGATTCCGACCCGCCGAGGATCGTGTCGTTGCCGTCGCCACCGTCCAGAAAGTCGTCGCCCGCGTCGCCAAGCAGGCTGTCAAAGCCGCCGCCCCCGTACAGCGAGTCGCCAGAGCCGCCGCCCACCAGCGTGTCGTCGCCCAGATCGCCGTACAGCTTGTCGACCCCAAGTTGGCCCAGCAGGCTGTCTGCGCCCTCGCCGCCATAGATCACATCCGCGCCAGAGCCGCCGTCCAGCGTGTCGTTGCCGCCATCGCCCGAGATCACTTCGCCGGCCAGACCGCCGGTCACGACGTCATCGCCAAGGCCCGCCATGATGATGCGCGTCGCGCCATCCCCGGCCAGCGTGTCATTGCCCGCGTTGCCAAAGATCGTGCTTGCCCCGCCCGCCGCGACGCCGCTGGCAGTGGTGTCGTCCACGATCAGGCCGCCGACAGGCGCGCCCGACGCGCCGATCCCCGCCGGGTCAAAGCCGTAAATCGAGGTCGAGCTGCCCTCCAGCACCGTCAGGAAATCCGCCGAGAACAGCCCGCTGAGAGTGATCAAAGTGTCGGCTACGCCATCCCGGTTGGTGTCGATGCTCAGGGTTGTGTTGCCGCCGGAGGTGCCCACGGTGACGTGGCTGTCGTCAAAACGGGTCCCCGTGATGGTGATCACATCGCCCGCAACGCCGCCGCTGGTGACGCTGAAATCGGTGATGGTGTCGCCATCCAGGTTGGCCGCGCTGTCGGTGAACAGATCGGCCCCGGTGCCGCCGCTCAACAGGTCAACGCCCGAGCCGCCGGACAGCACGTCTTCGCCCGCGCCGCCATAAAGGACATCGGCGTTGCCATCGCCGCGCAGCGTGTCTGCGCCGTCTTGACCTACCAGCGTGTCGTTCTCGGACCCGCCGGACAACAGGTCATCGTCGATCCCGCCGTCCAGCAGGTCAAGCCCAGAGCCCCCCGACAGCGTATCCGCGCCTTCGTCGCCGTACAGCGTGTCGTCGCCGCTGTTCCCGTTGAGGTTGTCGTTCGACAGGTTGCCGTGCAGCAAGTCGTCGTCCTGCCCGCCGGACAGGTAGTCTCCGCCGTCGCCGCCGGTCAGCGTGTCGTTGCCCGACCCGCCATCAAGGTTATCGCCCCCGGTGCCGCCATCCAGCGTGTCCGCCCCGGCGTCGCCATAGAGCGTGTCATTGCCGTCGTTGCCCAGCAGCGTGTCGTTGTCCGCGCCGCCACTGAGCCGGTCGCTGCCCGCGTTCGAGACCAGCGAATCCGCGCCAGAGCCGCCGTCCGCCACGTTACCGCTGCCGGTGCCCACGTCGATGGTATCCGCCCCCGCGCCCGCATAGATGGTGTCCGCATCCGCGCCGCCGTCGATGCTGTCGTTGCCATCGTCGCCCACGATGTAATCGCGACCTGCGCCGCCAAGGATCGTGTCGTTGCCCGCCCCGGCATAGATCGAATCCCGACCCACGCCGCCATCCAGATCATCCGCGCCAAGCGCCCCGATCAGCCGGTCATCGCCATCGCCCCCCGCCAGCGTATCCGCCACCAGCGAGCCGTTAAGGATGTCATCGCCGCTGGTGCTCGTCCCGCCGGGGGCCGGGATATAGATGATGTCGGTCTCGCTCTCGCCCGCCAGCGCGGCGAAATAGCCGCTGAACGTGCCCGTCAGCGTCAGCGTGATGTCAAAGCCCGGCGTCTCGTCCGTGTTGATCTGCAACAGCGTGTTGCCGCCCACGACAGAGGTCTGAAACGCGCTGTCATACAGAAAGACCGAGTTGATGCGGATCGTGTCCAGATCGGTGAAATCGGTGATGGTATCGCCGTCCAGCTCGGTCACGCCGTTGCGGAACACATCCGCCCCCGCGCCGCCGGTCAGCGTGTCAAAGCCGCTGTCCCCCGACAGCGTGTCGTCCCCGGCGCCGCCGGTCAGGCTGTCATTGTCGCTGCCCCCCGACAACAGGTCCGCGCCATCTCCGCCGTCCAGCGTGTCCGCCCCGCCAAGCCCCAGCAGCTGGTCGTCGCCGCCAAGACCTTGGATGCTGTCCGCCGCAGAGGTGCCGCTTTGGATGTTGTCGTTTGCGTCGCCGATGAAAGTCGCCATGGGAATCCCCGTTTAAAATCGCGTGCGGCCTGCCCGATGCGCCCCGACCAAGCTTCGGCGCGCCCCTGTGATCCAAGGCCAAAAAGAGCAGAGGTCTTCTGCTATAAAATGGTGCTTCTCGCCGCGAGTTTAGGGAAACTGAACGCTCCGTAAAGTATGGATAAGCAGTATTTTCAGTCTGGGCGGGCAAGCGCTGCCGTTTTGCGTGCATATGGCGGCGCAAACTCTCTTTTGTTTAGATTCAAGGCTCTTGGCGCTGTGTTCTGCGGGCCTGCCTTTAGGTTTTGCTCTCGTCCGCCCCAGCCTTGGCACGTCCGAGAAAGTGGTCACCCAGCTGGCGCGTGCCATGCGCCTCGCCGACCATGTCCAAGGCCATGGCGGTCAAAAAGAACTGAGCAGGCCCATGGATGCGGCGCGGCGTGACCCAAGGCAGCAGCCGCAGCGCCACCTGCCGCAGGCAATCGGGCAGGAGGGTGATCCGCACAGGCCGGTCCAGCGTGGCAAAGGCCAGCTGCGCCAATTCGCGGTGGGTAAAGGTCTGCGGCCCGCCCACGTCCAGCCAGTCGCGCCCCGCCTCTGTCGCGTCTGCAATGGCGTCGGCCAGATCCGCGCCGTGAATCGGGTTGATCAGGTGGGTGCCGGGGGCAAACAGCCAGACCCGCCCCGCCCGCGCCATGTCCAGAAAATCGCCCATGTCCGAGAAATACCCCGACGGGGCGATCACCGTGCTGGCCACGGGCGAGGCGACCAGCGCACCGACAAAGGCGGCCTTGGCCGCGACCAGGGGCACATGCGCCATCGCGCCGGCCCCCAGAACATGAACATAGGCAAAGCGCGCCACGCCCGCCCGCTCGGCCTCTCGCAGCAGGTTGAGGTTGGCCTGAAAATCCACGTCACGATAGGTCAACCCGTCCGCCTGCCGGGTGATCCCCAGCGCCGAAACCACCAGATCGGCGCCCTCCATCAGGCCCGCCAAGGTCTCTGGCCGCGTCGCCTGCGCCTCGATCAAGGCGTCGGCATTCAGACCGTGGGCGCGGGCTTTGTCCCGCACCAGCGCCGCAACATAATAGCCGCGCCGCCGGTATTCGGCGCAGAGATAGCGCCCGAGGTAGCCGGTCGCCCCGGCAATAAAAACGGATTTCATCGTCACACCTTTCACGCAAACAAGCGCCACGGCCAGAGCGGTTTCGCCCCCCGCGCGCCCCGATCATGGCCCACCCCATGCCCTGTCAACAAGGCATGGAGCGCGTCAAAGCGGTGACGGCGGTAGGTCAGCAGCGGGCCCATCGGGGGGAGCGGCACGCTCATCCCACCACCTTGTGGCCGCGCCCGCGCAGGCACTGCGTGACGATGGCCTCGCGCCGCTCTGATGCGTTCACCGCGCTGGCCACGCCGCCCGCCAGCGCCCCGGCAATGGCCCCGCCGATCGCGCCTTCGGCCGTGTCGGTGCTGTCGTCCAGCGCGCCCAAGACCGCGCCCGCCCCGGCGCCAAGGGTCGCGGCCGCCATGGTTTCCTGATCGAATTGCTTTTGATTGCGAGCGAGCGTCTGGCATTCGGTCAGGTCGGCCTGAAACGCGGGCGTCGGCGCGCCGTCCAGAATGGGCGTATACTGCGCACCGCTCTCGGCGCAGGCCGTCAGGGTCCAAGCGGCGGCGAAAATGGAAATCGTAAACAGTTTCATGTCTTTATCCTTGGTCATCAGAAGTGATGGCAGGGACATAAACCACCGCGCGGCCCGGCGGCATGACCGCAGAGATCAGAAATTTGACCGCATGGATCAATCTCTAGCGGTCACCGCGAAAGGCCGTGGGGCTTTGGCCCGTCCACCGCTTGAACGCGCGCACAAAGGACGACGCCTCGGAAAAGCCCAGCAGGTAAGCCGTCTCGTTGACCGACACCTTGCGCGCGGTCAGATAATCCCGCGCCATACGCGCGCGCAGGCCGTCGTGAATTTCGGCAAAGGTGACGCCTTCGTCCCGCAAACGGCGATAGAGCGTCTGGCGGCTGAGCCCCAGATCGCGCGCGACGGTATCCATGGACAGCGCGCCTTGGTGCAGGTTCGGCAGGATATGCGCCTCGATGCGGTCGCGCAGGCTGTCCGAGTGGCGCAACTCCGCCAGCATCTGATCGGCGTGGCGGGTAAAGACGCCAAAAGCATAGGCGTTCCCCGGCTCAAAGTCGCTGTCCTCGGTCGCCCAGATCGGGTCAATCCGCAGCGCATTGCGGGTGGCGTTGAACTGCACGGGGATTTGCAGCAGCTCGGGGTAAAGCTCCGCATGGGGCGGCGGCGCATAGCTGACCTCTAGCGCGATGGCAAAGGTGAGGCTGGGGAACGAGCGGCGGAACTCGCTGATGAACCGGGCAAAGGACGCCTCTAGCTGCAAATACGCCGGGCCGTCGACGATCAGGTGATCCACCAGCCACAGCTGGCCGTTTTCGTGCCGCAGCTCGAACCGGTCGCGCCCGGCCAGCCCCGGCGTCTCGGCCATCAGCAGCAGATAGCGGTTGAGCTGCTCGATGGAATGGGCCAGCGAGGCCGAGCTGTGCACGATCTGCCCCACGACGGACATGGTCTCTAGCCGCGAGTCCAGCGTGTGGCGCAGCAACAGGGCGGTGTCGCCGGTGGCTTGGATGCCCGCCGCAATCAGCGCTTGGTAAGCGGTGACGGGCACGCGGTTATCCTGGTCGGCCAGGTCCGCCTCGGCCAGACCGGTGGCGGCCAAAAGCACCTCGCGCGGGGCCCCTCGGGCGACTGCATAATCGAGCAAGCCGGACACAAAGCCAGCCGCCATCATCTGTTGCGTCATCGAAAAACTGCCTGAATTCCAATCGAGGCAAAGCCTAGAGCATCTCGAACACCGCTGCCAAGGCCCGCCTGCCCAATCCACTAGGCCACGGCGGACAGGCCCGCATCCAGCGCGTCGATGATCTTGGCCGCTTCGGTCTCGGACAGGATCAGCGGCGGCGACAGGATGATATTGGGGCCAGAGACCCGCACCATAACGCCAGACTCGTAGGTTGCGCGATGCACCGCGCCGATCGTCGCCTTGTCGATGCCGGTCTTGGTGGCGCGGTCCGATACCAGCTCCAGCGCGGTCATCAGCCCGTGCCCGCCGCGCACATCGCCGACGATCTCGTGCTTGGCCATCAAGGCTTGGACGCCCTCGAACAGCTGCGCCCCGCGGGCGGCGGCGTTGTCCTTGACGTTCAGACGCTCGGTTTCCTTGAGGCAGGCAATGGCCGCCGCCGCGCCCACCGGATGCCCCGAATAGGTGTAACCCGACCCGATCGCCGCCTTGCCGGTCGTGTCGGCCTCGAACACTTCGGCGACCGCGCCGCCGATCATCACCGCGCCAAAGGGGAAGTAGCCGTTGGTAATTGCCTTGGCGGTGGTCATCAGGTCCGGCTGCACCCCCCAGTGGCGACTGCCCGTCCAATCGCCGGACCGGCCAAAGGCGGTGATCACCTCATCGGCAATGAGCAAAATGCCGTGCCTGTCGCAGAGCTCGCGCACGCCGGGCATAAAGCTGGGATGCGGCGGGATCACCCCTCCGGCGCCCAGGATCGGCTCCATGATAAAGGCGGCGATGGTTTCTGCGCCCTGAAAGGCGATCTCGTCCTCCAGCGCAGCAAGGCACAGCTGCGCGAGCTTTTGCGGGTCAGTCTCGTTGAACGGGTTGCGATAGGGATAGGGCGCGGGGATGTGGAAACAGCCGGGCATGAGCGGCTCGTACTGGGTGCGAAAGTTGGCGTTGCCATTGACCGACGCGCCCAGCGTATGCGTGCCGTGGTAGCCCTTTTTCAGCGACAGGTATTTCACCCGCCCCCCCTGCCCGCGCACCTTGTGGTACTGCCGCGCCAGCCGCAGCGCGATCTCGACACTGTCCGAACCGCCCGAAGTGAAAAACGCCCGCGTCAGCCCGTCCGGCGCAAAAAAGGCGCGCAGCATCTCGCCCAGCTCGATGATGGCGTCATTGGTGGTGCCGCGAAAGATCGAATAGAACGGCAGGCGGTCCAGCTGGGCGGCAATGGCCTGTTTCACAGGCGCGCAGGAATAGCCAAGGTTGACGTTCCACAGCCCGCCCACCGCGTCGATCAGCCGGTTGCCATCCACGTCGATGATCTGCGCGCCCTCGCCTTCGACGATGATGTCGGGGGGATTGGCCTGACTGTCCGCCGGATGCGCCATGGGGTGCCAGATGCTGCGGGCGTTGTGCTCTTTGAGAAAGTTTGCGTCTTTCATGGCGTCCTCTTGGGCTGGGCGATTTTGGGCGGGTTGCGCGTACCCTAGGCGCAAGGTCCCGCGATTGACAGAGGGTGCGGCGGGCGGCATTGTGGCCGCCAAAGGGCTTGCGACGGGGGCGGCCTATGCGCAATCCGACCATTTTGATCGTCGGCACCTATGACACCAAATCGGACGAGCTTGGCTATCTGGCCGAGGTGATCGGCGCGCAGGGCGGCGCGGTTTTGACCATGGATGTCAGCGTCTTGGGCGATCCTGCGATCCCCGTTGATCTATCCAAACACGCGGTGGCAGAGGCGGCGGGCGCATCCATCGCGCAGGCCATCGCGAGCGGCGACGAAAACCGCGCCATGCAGACTATGGCCAAGGGTGCGGCGACGCTGGCGCGCGATCTGCACGCGGCGGGGCGGATGGACGCGGTGATTGCCCTTGGCGGCACCATGGGGACCGATCTGGCGCTGGATGTCTGCGCCGCGCTGCCCTTGGGGGTGCCCAAATACATCGTGTCCACGGTCAGCTTTTCGCCGCTGATCCCGCCCGCACGGATCGCCGCCGATGTGCAGATGATCCTCTGGGCCGGGGGGCTGTATGGGCTGAACCCGGTGTGCAAGGCTTCGCTGGCGCAGGCGGCCGGGGCGGTGCTGGGCGCGGCGCGGGCGGTGCAAAGCCCAGCCCTGACTGCCCTGACGCCCGAACTAAAGCGCCCGCTGATCGGCATGACCTCGTTCGGCAAAACCGTGCTGCGCTACATGGTTGCGCTGAAACCGGCGCTGGCGGCGCGGGGCTTTGATCTGGCTGTGTTCCACGCCACGGGCATGGGCGGGCGCGCCTTTGAAAGCCTTGCCGCGCAAGGGGCGTTTACCGCCGTCATGGACTTTGCCCCGCAGGAGGTCGGCAACCACATCATGGGGTCCGCCGTCTCTGCCGGAGAGGACCGCCTGACCAACGCAGGCCGCAGCGGCACCCCGCAGATGGTCTCAATCGGCTGCTACGATCTGGTGGATCTGGTGGGCTGGCACCCCGTCCCGGACAAGCTGAAGGGCCAAGAGCTGCACGCCCACAATCGCCTGCTGTCCTCGGTGATGATGACCCATGCGCAACGGCGCGAAATGGCCCGTGCGCTGTGTGCCCGCCTTGCCTTGGCCACCGGGCCAATGACCTTTTTGATGCCCTTGCACGGCGGCAACGAATGGGATCGCCCCGGCGGGCCTCTGTCCGACCCCGAAGGGCTGGCGGCCTTTGCCTCGGAAATGCGCGCGCACTGCCCGCCCAACGTCGATCTACAAGAGCTGGACTGCCACATCAACGATCCCGCCTTTGCCAAGGCCGCGCTGGACCTGTTCGACGCGTGGTGCGCCAAGGGTTTGATTGCCTGACGTTTTTGCCCAGTAGGGCAGACGGCGCGAATCGCCTTATCATCTTTAAATTGCATTTTTACTTATACGATCACCATTTGAGGGTAGAGGTTTTGGAACAGGACCTATGTCTGGAAGTGCGTCTCTTGGGGGGATTTGATTTTCGGATCGCCGGGACAAACATTGCAGCAGGGCTATCCCCCTGCGACCAAAGACTTTTGGCCTATCTGGCTTGGAAATGCGGCGCGCGGGTGGGGCGCGAACGCCTGACAGAGGCGCTGTGGCCCGATCTGCCGCCCAAACGCGCGCTGCGGGCGCTGAACACGTCGCTTTGGCGCATCCGGCGGGCGATCCGCGCCGCCAATCATCGCGCGCGGGTCTATCTGGTGACCAGCGGGACGGACGTGATGGTGCTGGGAGGCGATCATGTGCGCTCGGACGTGGCTGAGGTTGAACAGCTGTCCGCCGAGGTGCTCGCCCTGACCGCGCCCACCCCAAGCGATGCGGCCCCAAGCGATTTGGCCCCTCGCGTCGAAGCCGCCCTTGCGCAGCACAGCGGCCCCTTCTTGCCGGAGGTCTACGACGACTGGAGCCACCCCACGCGCGAGATGCTGCGGATGCGCTACGCGGTGCTGCAAGAGTTCGTGGTGCAAACCGCGTTGCGCTGCGAAAACTGGCCCAAGGCGCGGCTCTTTGCCGGGGCGATCCTTGCAGAAGACCCGCTGAACGAAACCGCGCACCAATGGCTGATCCGCTGTTCGCTGGCGACGGGGGATTTGGCGCGGGCGCGGGCGCAGTATGACACCTGCAAGGACGTGCTGCACCGCGAGCTGGGCGTGGCGCCCCTGCCAGAGACCACCGCCCTGTTCGACACCCGCGCGGCCCCTCGGATGGCGCGTGCACCGCACCGCGCCGCAGGCTTTCGGCGCGCGCTGGACAAGCTTGACGCCGCCCGCGCGGCGCTGATCCGGCTTCAGGCGGACATCTGACCTCACATCCTTTGACACACACTCTTGCAAGGGCAGGCCCGCAGACGGCCTGCCCTTTTTCTATGCGCGCCGTTGCGACGGACAGTGGCGAATTTCCCAAAGGATTTCAACGCCGTGATTGGCTCGTGACTCGGCGGTGACTTTGCCGGGATCGGCCCGCGCTAGCCTAAAGCGAATCGACCCAAAGCAGAACGCAGGACCCATGTCAGATGCCAGGCTTACCAACCGACGCAGTTTCATCCTCCGGTTTCTACGGGCTCCGGCCCAGGACGCGCCGCAGACCGCGTGGTGCGGCATGATCGAAACCGCGCCGCTGGACCATGACGACAGCCCGGTCACCCGCGGCTTTCGCGATCTGACCGAACTGCCAGAGCTGCTGGTCGAGATTGTCCATCACACCAAAGGGAGCACGCGCCAATGAACCGGGACCGGATGACCGAATTTGCCAATTCGTCCTATCGCGCCATGCAGCTGGGCCTTGCGCCAGAGTTGCGCGGCCTGAGGGACCACGAGATCGAAGCCCTCGTCGAAGAGGTGCTCGCCGGGGCCACCGCCGAAGAGGTCGAAAACTTTGCCCGCTCGCTGCGCCAATTCGGCAAGGCGGCAGGCCCGCTGGCGGCCAAGGCTTTGCCCGGCGTGGTGTCCGGCGCGACCACGGGCGCGGCGGCTGGGCCGTGGGGTGCGGTGATCGGCGGCGTGGTGGGCGGGGCAACCAGCCTGCTGGCGGGCGGCGGCAGCGGCGGCGGCAAGGGAAAACCCCGGCGCCCAAGCCCACCCAGCCCGAGCCAACCCAGCCCGACGCGCCCCGCCGGGTCAGCGCCCAGACCGGCCCCCAGACCCGCCCCGCGTGCCCCCGTTCAGGCGGGCCACGATCCGGCGGTCGAAGCCACCGCCCGCCTGCTGCTGCTGCTGGCACGGCCCGAGGTGCAAAACGCGCTTTTGGCCCTGCTTATGGGCAACGCCGGACGCCGCACTGTGCGCGCCAACGGCGAGAGCCTTCCGATTGAAACGGTGGCCGAGGCGCTTGCCTCTGCCTCTGCCGAGGTGGTCCACGCCACGCGCCCCACCCCGCTGCATGACACGCCCCCCACAAGGAGACTGCACGATGTCCGATAACGCCCTGCACACCGGCTCTGCCAAGATGGATCCGGCCGCCGCCATGGCCCTGTTCCAGACCCTGTCCAAGGGCGGCGACGACGCCTCGCCCGAGAGTTTGATCCGCCTGCTGGGCAGCCAGTCGAATGACCCCACCGCCTCTATGCTGGCCTCGATGCTGATGGAGGGGCTGGGCGACGACGAAGAGGAAGAGGATGACGCGGCGGACGACAGCTTTGCCGAGATCGACAAGCTGCTGGCGCTGGCCGAGGACGACACGCTACCCCCGGACGCCGCCGCGCCAGACCAGCCCGACACGGCCGAGCTGGAGGCGCTGCGCGAGCTCAACGACACGCTGGCCGATGCGCTGGGGGCCTGCCCGTCCTGCTGGGGGGGCGAGCACGCCTGCCCCGACTGCGGCGGCACCGGCGCGCCCGGCAGCCGCCTGCCTGACAAGGCGCTCTTTCACGAACTGATTCTGCCTGCGGTGCGGCGGATCAATCAAACCCGGCCCGCCGGGCAGACACAGGCACCGCGGTCCAAGAAACCCGCAATCCAGGAGAAGCAAAATGGATGATCTCGAACTGTATGACGACGCTCTGGTGATCGACGGCGACTACCACGCCTTTGACGAGGACTACGACGACGATGACTTTGACGAGGATGAGTACGACCCCGAGGACGCGCTCGAATCCATGCTCGACGACGACTATGACGAGGGCGAAGACCTTGGCGAGCTGTTTGGCATTGGCAAGCGCCGCCGTCGCCGCAGACGGGCCAAAAAGACCGCCGTCACCACGGCCAAGCGCGCCCGCGCCAATGTGACCAACATCGCCAAGGCGAACACCAACATCCAGCGCAACGCCATGGGGATCAAGCAGATCAACAGCCGCCTGGCGTCGGTCAATCGCCGTGTCGGGGCCAACGCCCGCGCCACCCGCATCCAAAGCATGCAGATCCGCAAGATCAACAAGATGCAAAAGGCGCTGGGGGTGATGGAATTCGTGCAGGCCTATGACGCGGCGAACAACCAGATCGACATCTTCCAGCTGCTCAAGGGCGCGGTCGCCTCGGGGATGCTGGGCGGCGGCAAGGGCGCGATGCACAACCCCTATCTGCTGGGCGCAGCGGGCCTGTTCCTGCGTGCGAACAACGGCAACTTCGGCGGGCTGCTTGGCTCTGACGTCAAAACCTGAGTGACCGGAAAGGAGAGTTGAGATGCCTTTGACAATCCCACTCAAGACCCGCGCGCCCTTGCAGGTCTTGTCGCTTGGCCGGTCGGGAGTCCCCCGCACCACGCTCGAGCGTCAGATGCTGCGCGCGGTGATCGGAGGGGTCGCGATCTGCGACCCCGGCAAGGCGGTCGAAAAGCTGGAGGCCAGCAAGGGCGACCTGATCGGGGCCACCATCAAAGAGGCCGATCTGGCCAAGCTGTTCGACGCCATCGAGGCGGTCTGGGATGACCCTTCGGCGGCCCCCGAGCTGACCAAGCTGGACACCACCGTGGCCCGCGCGCTGGACACCAGGGCCGCCTATGTGGCCGCCGTCCGAGAGCGTGCGGCCAGCAATCAGGCGGTGCTGGCGGCAGGGCTGGCTTGGGCGGCGGCGCTGGACGTGGCGCAGCTGGCCAGAACCGCCGATCTGGTGAACACCGAAGTGCAGCTAAGCCGCATTCCGACCTTCGAGAAAAAGCAGGTCGCGCTGGAGCAGCAGGTCACCGATCTCCAAGCCGAGTTCACCCAGCTCAAGGCCGAGATGACTTCGCTCAAGAAGAAGTCCGCCAGCGCTCCCGGCCCAGCGTGAGCGCAGGCCGATGACACAGGCGACCGCCCCCTTTGCCACAGGCTTGGCCCCGGATCTGTCTTTGGACATGAAGCCGGACGAGGCCCGCACCTCTGGCCCCCGCCAGACGGTGTCGGTGCTGGCCAAGCTCAGCGGCAAGGGGGCGGTCCCGCCCGGCGCGCGCATCGTCACCCGCTTTGGCGAGATCGCCGCGCTGGAGGTGCCGCGCGACCGTTTGCCCGCCCTGACCGCCTCGGAGGCGGTCGAGAACATCGAACTTCCGCGCCCGCTGCGCGCCGCACGGTTGGCCGAGCCACTGGCCCCGCGCCCCCGGCAGGCCGCGAACACCCGTCGCCCTGATGGCGTCACCGCCACGGGACGCGGCAGCGTAGTAGCGGTGCTGGACTGGGGCATCGACTTTGCCCACCCGTCGCTGGTGCGCCTAGCGCCCGATGGAAGCCCGCGCACCCGGCTGCTGGCGCTGTGGGACCAGCGCGGCGGCGACAGCGCGGCCAACCGCTGGGGCTATGGGCGGATCTTTACCCGCGCGCAGATCAACGAGGCGCTGCAAAGCCCCGATCCCTACGCTGCGCTTGGCTATCACCCCGGCAGCGCCGACACGCGCGATCGCCGCACGGGGCGGTGGCAGGGCGCGCACGGCACCCATGTGATCGACATTGCCGCCGGAAATGGCCGGGGCGGCGGGCCAGAAGGGGTCGCCCCCGAGGCCGACCTGCTGTTTTGCCATCTCGCGCGGACGCAGCCTTTGCTCGGGCCGGGATCGCTGGGCGACAGCGCCAATATCGTGCACGCGGTGGATTGGTGCCTCGAGGCCGCAGGCCCGCGCCCCATCGTCATCAACGCAAGCCTCGGGGCGCACAATGGCCCGCATGACGGCAGCAGCTACGCCGAACAAGCCATTGACCGCGCGTTGGAACTGGCGCCGGGGCGGGTCATGGTCAACAGCGCGGGCAACTACTTTCGCCGCGCCGCCCACGCCAGCGGGCGCGTCTTGCCGGGGCAGCCCGCGACGCTCCGGCTGGCGGTGCCGCCGAACGATCCGACCCCCAGCGAGCTGGAGCTGTGGCACGCGCCCACCGACCGCTTTATTCTGCGCCTGCGCCCCCCCGGTGGCGGGCGCGGCCTGTCCCTGCGGCTTGGGGCGCGCGGCGCGCTGCGACTGGGCGGAGAGGTGATTGGGCAGGTCACGTATGGCCCGCAGAACAACGGCGACATCGCCTTTGGCCTGATCTTTGCGCCGAACGCGCCCGCGGGCATCTGGTCGCTGACGCTAGACCCCCAGCAGCTGACCGATGGGCGCTACCACGCGTGGATCGAACGCGACAGCGGGCTTCAGCCGCGCTTTGTCGGCCCATCGGTCGATCAGAACTACACCACCGGTACGATCTGCAACGGCACCAAGACGATCACCGTGGGCGCGGTGGACACCACGGCGCGCGGCCTGCGGCTGGGGCCGTTTTCCAGCAGCGGTCCGACCCGTGATGGACGGATCAAGCCCGAACTTGTCGCCCCCGGCGTGCGCATTGTGGCGGCACGGTCCGCCCCACCCGGCGCCCCGCCCGGTGCGCGACACGTCGCCAAGAGCGGCACCAGCATGGCCGCGCCCCATGTGGCTGGCACCATCGCGCTGATGCACGAATGCCTTGGCCGCCCGCTGCCCATCGACGAGATGCGCGCGCTTTTGTTTTCCACGCTGGCCCACCCGCAGGTTTCGGGCGCATCGGGTCAGCACACGCACAGGCTGGGTCATGGCCTGCTCGACATCGCCGCCGCCGAACGCGCTGCCCGCGCCGAGGCCGCAAACCACACAGAACAGGAGGTTAACCAGATGGACTTTCACACCGACGAGATCCCCGATTGGGCCGAGCCCGCCGCGCAGCCCCGCCCGGCTATGGGCAGATTTGCGCCCGAAGCCCTGCACAGCGATCTGGACGCCGACCTCTGGGCGGAGTTTTCCCAAGACGAAGCGGCTGCCAACCCGTGGCACGCCGCCCCAGAGGACACCCCGCAAGACACGGTGATCTGGCCGTGGGATGCGGCAATCGACGACAGCTATGACAGCGCAGAATGGCACGACGATCCAGACACCGACGACGCCGTCGAAAGCGCCTATATCTGGGACACCGCAGCCCCCAGCCGCTATTGCATCTACCGCAACGAGGTCGCCCGCATCGCCCGCGAGGAGCTGGCCAATTGGCACGGCCAGACCGAAGCGGACGCCGCCCGCCTGCCCGCGCTGATCCGCTATTGGCAGGCCACGGGCCGCAGCGCTGACGCCGCTCAGGACATGGCGCGCCGCTCTGCGGCGGATACCTCGCCGTGGAGCGCGGCCTTTATCAGCTACGTGGTCCGCCAGGCGGGCATCACCTCGGCGGATGGGTTTTTGTTCAGCGGCGCGCATATGCGCTATATCGTCGGCGCCCTGCGCAACCGCGAACAAAGCCTGACCGACCGGCCCTTTTGGCTCTTGGACGCGCGTGAGCTGGTCAACGAGGTGCAGCTGCAACCGGGCGATCTGCTGTGCTTTAACCGCACGGCGCGCATTCGCGGGCGGCGGGTGGCGACCAATCACAGCTATTCCAGCCTGCGCCAGCAATACTGGGACGGCGAGAACCACGCCATCAACCCGGTCTCTGCGGAAAACACCCGCCGGCGGGTCATCGCCTCGCATACCAGCGTTGTCGTGGGCACCCGCCAGACCGACAGCGGCGCGGTGGTGCAGTGCATCGGCGGCAACGAAAGCAACACCGTGCGCCTGCGCGAATATCCGATCAACGCCAGCGGCGGGCTGGTCGATCCGGGCGCGGCGCGGATCTTTGGCGCAATCAAGATGACGGGGTGCTGAGATGGGCTATTCCCGCAACCGCTTTGACGCGGCACATTCCCTGACCGAGGCCACCACCGTCGCCGATGTTCTGTCCGAGATGGACGGGCAGATGGCGCAGGTCCGCACGGTTTACGCCACCACCCGCGCCGATAGCAGCGCGGTGACCTTTGCCGCAGGCAGCACCCACCGGATCGAGGCATGGAACGGCAGCGGAGCCCTCGCCACCATCGACGGCGCAGAGGTGCCCAAAACGCTGCTGCTGCCCGCCCCGCCAAGCGCGCCCGGCGTGCGCCGCTATCGGGTGGGGCTGGATGGCCAGCGCCGCGCCATCGAAAAGGTCGAGGCCCGCCTGACGGGCCGCCTGCCGACCGCCGAGCGCACCCGCCTGACCGACTTGCTCGCGGCCAAGCAACGCATCTTTAACACGATGTGGGTGCGCGAGATGATGTACAACCGCTTTGACGCCGATATCGCGCGCTGGACGCAGCACTATAACGCCGCGCTGTCGCCCGCGACGCCGCTGGACCCGAACATCCCCAAGTCGATCTTTTACCAGGAAAGCCGGATGGGCACCCATGGACGGTTCCTGATGCCGCCGCCCTACGGGCTTGGCGCGGGGCAGAACCACCCGGTCATGAGCCGCTACAACATCGGGCAGGCCATCGACAGCTATGGCCCGCAGCAATGGCTGATGATGCGCGAAATGGCCCCGGCGCTGGCCAGCGGTGCGGGCCTAGATGCGCTGGCGTCTGGCAACCGCTGGCATGGCCTTGGCAACAGCGAGTACGAGCAGCGCTTTGGCTTTAGCCGGGTGCTGCTGACGTTCTTTGCGGCGCGCTCGGGCGGGCGCAACCTGATGGGGGCGCGTGATGTGGATCTGCATCTGGATTATGCCTTTTGGATCAGAACGGCGATCCGCTGGCTGTTCGTCAAAAAGGGCACGCGCAGCTGGGCCGACGCGGTCAAGCGCTACAACGGCTCTGGGGCCAGCGCCGCGCGTTACCGTGATGCCGTCCTGGCGCGCGTTGGGGCCGCAGATGCCTTTCGCGCAACGGACCAGGCGTCCGAGGACACCCCGACCCAAGCCAACGCCGACGGCGCGCGGCTGTCATGGGTCGACATCACCCGTATCCCGAATTCGAACGGGGTGCAGCAGGTGTTCTACCGGCTCGACGGTGCCCCGGAAATCGGGGTGAAGCCGGGCAACGAAAGCCACGCGATCTTTAACCTCAAGGTCGAGAACACCAACAGCGTCTACAACCACAGCAACGTGGAAACCCGCGTGCGCCTGTTCAAGATCCACCGAGGCCGCGAGCTCGAACAGGTCTACCCCGCGCCGGATGCCTCGCCCAGCTGGAACGTCGCCCGGCAAAGCGACCTGGAGGACGAGAGCAGCGCCATCATCCCCATCCGCTTTCCGCGCCACATCCTGCAAAAGGCTTACGCCCCGGATTATCCCATGGCCCGGATCGAGGTCGAGTACCGCTGGCGCGAAGTGAACCAGTTTGGCGGGCGCTATCATGCCGCGCGCACCGGGCTGGACTTTGTCCTCGTTGCCCCGGACGAGTTCATGTTTCAAGAGCGCAAGCACGTCACGCGGGTCGATTTCAGCAAGCTGCCCGCCACCGGGGGTGATGAAATCAAACGCAAATTCTGGGTGCCGCTGCGCAGTATGCAGTTCAACCGCTACATCCAGGGGGGCGATCAGGTGCAATTGACCATTAGCAGCAGCGTCACCCGGACCGCCAGCGCGGCGGCCTCCTCCAGCAGCACTCAGGGCAGCTCGCAAACCAGCGGCACGTCAACCACCAGCGGTTTTTCGTCGACCACGTCGGTCAAACAGACGCAAGAGGCCAGCCTCAAAGCGGATGTGAAAATCGGCGAACTGGGCGTTAAAGGCATGATGGAGCACGGCCTCAGCATGACCCATTCCTTTAGCCGCACCAACAGCCGCTCGCGCACCGTGTCGCGCAGCCTCGCGCGGTCGATCACCAACGCGCAAAGCTACGCCACGGCCAATGCGCTGACCTTCCGCAGCAGCTTTACCTATGGCCCGCCACCCGCCGTCGGCACCCGGCGCACAGGGCAGGACCGCGACATTTCGCTGGGCGTGTCGTTGGCGCCAATCGTCGATTACTACGAGGTGCCCTCGGTGCACTTTGACAAGGTCAATCAATACGGTCAGGTGACGCGGCGCCGCGAAAGTACGACGCTGGTGCCCTATGTGGTCAAATGGCGGACCATCGTGCACCCCGATTGACGCAGGCTAGGTCGTCTCGCCGCGCACCAGTTGCGTGCCAAGATCTACGTGGGTGTCCGGCGCAGGCTCCGCCGACAGCAAAAGCTGCGCCGCGGTCTCGCCGATCTGGCGGCGCGGCGACAGGGTTGTGGTGATCTGCTGCGGCAGCGCCTGTAGGAACGACAGCCCGTTGAACCCCGCCAGCGCCACGTCTTGCGGCACGCGCAGCCCATTGGCGAGACAGTGCATCAAGCCCCCCGCAGCGAGATCGTCATTGGAATAGTAGATCGCTTGCGGCGCGTCGCTGGCCATCACCTCGGCGGTCAATCGCCGCCCCAGCGCCATCGAAGACCCCTCTGCGGCGATCCGCTGGGCAATGATCTGCGCCCCGGCCTGCGTGACCGTCTCGGCAAAGGCGTGCAGACGTTTGGCGGCGCGCAGGTCTTGGCTGTTTTGGCTGGCGATATAGGCGATGCGGCGATAGCCTTTGTCCAGCAGATGGCGGGCCATGTCGTGCCCGGCGCGCGCCTGGGAAAAACCGACGCAGGTCTGGATCGGATCGCCGTCCGTATCCATCACCTCGACACTGCGCACCCCGGTTTTGGCCACCAGCTGCCGCAGCGCATCGCTGTGTTCGAGCCCCGACAGGATCAAGCCTCTGGGCCGCCACGACAGCAGGTCCAAAACCACGCGCGCCTCGTTCTCGGGGTCATAATCGCTGACGCCAAAGACCGGGCGAATGCCTTGCCCGTCCAGCGCAGCGCTGATGCCTTCGAGGACTTCGGTGAACACGCGGTTGCCCAAAGTCGGCACGACCACCGCCACCAGCGGGTTGTCATAGGTCGCGATCCCTCCGGCCAAGCGATTGTGAACATAGCCAATTTCCGCCGCCGCCGTCATGACCTTGGCGCGCACCCTGTCCGAGATATAGCCCGTCCCGCGCATCACCCGGCTGACGGTCATCTGGCTGACCCCGGCCTTTGCGGCGACGTCGTGCATGGTGGGTTGGGTCTGGGTCATGCGCGGTTTTTCCTGTCAGGCGTTGACTTGTGTTTACGTAAACACATACAGAGTGTCACCATGTGTTTACGCAAACATGCCGCGCCGCACGGCAGAAGGGAAAAGCAGCCATGAGCAAGATTGCCGTAATCGGGTTGGGGTCCATGGGGTATGGCATGGCGCAGTCCTGCCTGCGCGCCGGGCATGACACCTGGGGCGTGGATATCAACGCCGACGCCATGGCGCGCTTTGCCGCAGAGGGCGGACGCGCAGGCGCCCTGCCCGCAGATCTCGACATCGCCATGATCGTGGTTCTGAACGCGGCCCAGACCGAAGCAGTTCTATTCGGCGAGACTGGCATCGTGGCCGACCTGCCCAAGGGCGCCGTGGTCATTGCCTGCGCCACCGTCCCGCCGGAATTCGCGCTTAAGATGCAAGAGCGCTGCGCCAAAGCCGGAGTTCTCTACCTCGATGCGCCGATCTCGGGCGGGTCGGTCAAAGCGGCCAACGGCCAGCTGTCGATCATGGCCTCGGGCAGCGCTCAGGCCTTTGCCGCCGCCCGTCCCGCCTTGGATGCCACCGCCGAAACCGTGTTCGAGCTGGGCGACTCCGCAGGCGCGGGCAGCGCCATGAAAGCGGTCAACCAACTGCTCGCCGGGGTGCATATCGCGACCATGGCCGAAGCCCTGACCTTTGGCATGACCCAAGGCGTCACCCCCGATAAATTCGTCGAGGTCATCAGCAAATGCGCCGGCTCCTCCTGGATGCTGGAAAACCGCGCACCGCATATCGTGGACGGCGACTACACCCCCCGCAGCAGCGTGAACATCTGGCCGAAAGACCTTGGAATCGTTCTGGATATTGCCAAGTCGGCGCAGTTCAGCGCCCCCATCACCGCCGTCGCCTTGCAACAGTTCGTGGCCGCTGCGGGCATGGGCTTTGGCGGTGAAGACGACGCCGCCGTGGCCAAGGTTTATGCCCGCAACGCTGGCCTGACCCTGCCGGGAGAGGACGCATGACAACGGTTCTGGGCTGCATCGCCGACGACTTTACCGGGGCTACTGATCTGGCCGGATTACTGGCGCGATCTGGGGTCAAAGTGTCCCTGCGCATGGGCGTGCCAGACGCGCCGCCGCAGGACACCGCCGCCTTTGAGGTCATCGCACTCAAGTGCCGCACCGCCCCCGTAGCGGAGGCCGTGGCCGAGTGCCGCGCCGCGCTGAAATGGCTTCAGGCCGCAGGCGCGCAGCGGTTTTTCTGGAAATACTGCTCGACCTTCGATTCAACCTCAGAGGGTAACATCGGCCCGGTCGCCGAGGCGCTCATGGCCGATCTGAACGCCGATCAGACCGTCTATTGCCCCGCCTTCCCGGAAAATGGCCGCGCGATCTTTATGGGGAACCTCTTTGTCGGGCGTCAGCCCCTGGCCGAGAGCCCGATGAAGGACCATCCGCTGACCCCCATGCGCGACAGCAACCTGATGCGTTTGCTGGAACCGCAAGTGACCCAGCCTGTGGGCCTCGTGGATCGCTTGACCGTCGCCAAAGGCGCAAAACCCGTGCGCGATGCCCTCAACACGCTGAAAACACAAGGCACGGCCCATGTGGTGCTGGACGCCGTGGCGGACGACGACCTTTACATTCTGGCCGAAGCCTGCCGCGACATGCCGCTGATGACCGGCGGCAGCGCCATCGCCATGCCCCTGCCCGCGCTTTACCTCAAGGACGGGACCCTGCCCGCCGAAGAGGCGGACGGCGCGGTCCGCCCCTTGGTGCCGAAACGCAGCATCGTCTTGTCCGGCAGTTGCTCGGCCATGACCAACGCGCAGGTGGCGCTTTATCGCGACAAAGCCCCCAGCTACCGGCTCGACCCACTGGAACTGGCCGAGAATGGCCCGCAGGCGGCGCTGGACTGGTTGGCGCAGCAGGATCTGCACGACGCGCCCTTGATCTACGCCACCGCAGACCCCGCCAGCGTCAAGGCGGCGCAAGAAAAACTCGGCGTCGCCAAGGCGGGCGAGATTGTGGAAAACGCCCTCGCAACGCTGGCCGTCGCGGCCCGCACCCAAGGCGCGCGGCGCTTTGTCGTCGCCGGGGGCGAGACCTCGGGCGCGGTGACCAAGGCGCTGGAGGTGACCCGCCTTGACATCGGGGCCGAGATCGCGCCGGGCGTGCCGTGGTGCTTTGCCACCAGCGCCGGCGAAACCATTGCCCTGACGCTGAAATCCGGCAACTTTGGCGCGGAAACCTTCTTTACCGACGCATTGGAGCGGCTGACATGAGCGCCGAGGCCCGCCTGCGCGAGCAAATCTGCCTGCTGGCGAAAAGCCTCTTTGACCGAGGCCTGACCCACGGCAGCACTGGCAATATCTCGGCCCGCACCGAAGATGGCGGCCTGTTGGTCAGCCCCACGGGCACCAGTTTCGGCAGGCTCGACCCAGCGCGACTGTCGCGTTTTGACGGGACAGGCAAGCTGATCGGTGGCGACAAGCCCACCAAGGAAATGCCTTTGCATACAGCCTTTTACGACACGCGCAGCAGCGCCGGGGCGGTTGTACACCTACACTCATGCCACTCTGTCGCCTGGTCGATGATGCCCGAGGTCGACCCCGACAACCTGCTGCCGCCGCTGACGCCTTATGGGTTGATGAAACTGGGCAAGGTCAAGCTGTTGCCGTTCTTTTTGCCCGGTGATCCGGCCATGGGCGAAGCCGTGCGCGGGCTGGCGGGCAAACGCTCGGCGGTGATGCTGGCGAACCACGGCCCCGTGGTGGCGGGCGCCGATGTCGAGGCCGCCTGCAACGCCATCGAAGAGCTCGAAGACGGGGCGCGGCTGGCGATGATGACCCGCGGCATGAACGCCCGCGCCCTGACGGACGACCAGATCAAAGCCGTCGTGACCAAGTTCAACGTGGAGTGGGACGCATGAAATTTTCCGCAAACCTTGGGTTCCTGTGGACCGACCGCGCTTTGCCCGATGCCATCAGAGCCGCCAAGGCGGCAGGCTTTGACGCTGTGGAATGCCACTGGCCTTATGATGTCCCCGCCGCCGAGGTGGCGCAGGCGCTGGCCGAGACGGGCCTGCCGATGCTGGGCCTCAACACACGGCGCGGCGATGTAGCGGGGGGCGAGAATGGCCTTTGCGCCCTGCCCGGTCGCGCATCCGATGCCCGCGCCGCCATCGATGAGGCGTTAACCTATGCGCAGGCGACCGGCACCGGCGCGGTGCATGTGATGGCGGGATTCGCCAGCGGGGACGAGGCGCATCAGACCTTCGTGGACAACCTGCGCTACGCCTGTGACGCCGCCGCGCCCTTGGGGGTGACGATCCTGATCGAGCCGCTCAACCGCCACGACGCGCCGGGCTATTTCCTGACGACCACCGATCAGGCCCGCGAAATTATCACAGAGGTCGCGCGGGGCAATCTGCGGCTGATGTTCGACTGCTACCACGTGGGCCGCACCGAAGGCGACGTGGTCACGCGCTTTGCCGATCTGCAAGGGGTCATCGGCCATGTGCAGTTCGCCTCAGTCCCTACACGCGGTGCGCCGGATCAGGGCGAGCTGGACTATGCCTTTGTTTTCAAGGCCATTCAGGCCGCAGGATGGGACAAGCCGCTGGGCGCGGAATACAAGACGCAGGGGGACACGGACGCGTCCCTGAACTGGATCAAAACCTTGGCTTAAGCGCTGCGGCGCTTGGCCTCTGCGGGCTGTTTCGCCATGCTGAGCGCTTCGTCCAGCACATCCGTATCGCCAATGTGGTTGGCGAGGATCAACACCATGCGGGCGTTCAGCGTCGTGCTTTCGACGTCGGACAGCCCGTCATGCGCCGCCAACAGCCGTGCGTAGAAATCGTCCGGATTCGGAATATTCGGCTTGGTAATAACTTTACCCATAGTACCCCCTGTCACTCTTATACGAGACCGCCCAAAGGGCTGACTCGGGACAAGTTTAGCGAGTTAATGGGTTAACGTCATCCCATTCTTGGTAAAGCATTTTGCAGAAGCAGCATTTCAACCTTTAGGCGCTGCGCAGCCTGCCTGCGCCAAAGGCGCTGAGCAAGACCAGCAGCGCCGCCGTGCCAAGACAGGCGGGCAAACCGCCGATCTGGTAGCTGAGGCCGGACAAAAGCGTGCCAAGCAGCCGCCCCGTGGCATTCGCCATGTAATAAAAGCCCACATCCATGGTCACCCGCTCGCCGCTGGAAAAGGCGAGGATCAGGTAGGAATGCAGGCTGGAATTGACGGCAAAGATCGCGCCGAACAGCAAGAGGCCCGCGATGATGGCCGCTGTCAGCCACGGCGCCGGGGTGCCCGCGGCAAAGGTCAGCGCGGCGAGGATCGCGGGGATCGCCACCAGCGCCAGCGCCCAAGTGCGGGCGGCGGCGATGATCTCGCCTTCGGGGCGGGAGGTGGCGCGCAGCAGCTTTGGCGCGTAGCCTTGGACCACGCCGTAGAGGATCGTCCAGACTGCCATGAAGCTGCCGATTGTGAAAAACGCCGTGCGGTTTCCGGCTTCGGAGCCGTCCGACAACACCGCGTAGAAATAGACCGGGATGCCCACCACGAACCACACGTCGCGCGCACCAAACAGAAAGATCCGCGCAAAACTGAGCCAGTTGACGTTGTGATCCTTAGAGAAAACGGCGCTGAACTTGGTGCCTTTTTTGCCGGTGGGCAGGCCTTTGGGCATTTTCAGCGCCACGGCGGTGAGGATCAGCGCGAGGATCGCCGCCATGCCGAGCACCGCCGAGGTGAAGCCTGCGGTGGCCAGCAGCGCCGCGCCGAGCAGGAAGCCTGCGCCTTTGACCGCGTTCTTGGAGCCGGTTAAAGCCGCGACCCATTTGAACAGCCCGCCCTGCCCGCTGGGGGCAAGCAGCTTGACGGCGGATTTGGCGGACATCTTGGAGAGATCCTTGGCCACGCCCGAGAGACCTTGGACGCACATGACGTAGATCACCGATGCGCCGAGGCCCCATGTGGGATCGAGTTGCGACAGGGCTATGAGGGCCGCGACCTGGAGCGACAGGCCCACGTAGAGCGTCGAGGTCAGGCCAAAGCGCGCGGCGATCCATCCGGCGGAGAGGTTGGTGACGATGCCCGCGACTTCGTACAGCAGGAAGAGATAGGCCAGTTGCACCGCGCTGAAACCCAGCGTGTGGAAGTGCAGCAGCACCAGCATCCGCAGCGCGCCATCGGTGAGCATGAAGGCCCAATAGGCGGCGGTGACGGCGATGTAGGCGGCGAGGGGGCGGGAGGCGGGCTGCTGCATTGGGGATTGTGCGCTTTGAGGCGGGGTGGAGGGGGCGCTGCCCCCCTGCCCTTTGGGCATTCCCCCCGGGATATTTTTAAAGAGAAGAAGCCGGACGGGCTTAGAGGGAGGCGGCGACCATGTGGGCGACGTCGGCGAGGCGGTGAGCGTAGCCCCATTCGTTGTCGTACCAGGCGTAGATTTTCACTTGGGTGCCATTGATGACCATCGTGGACTGGGCGTCGATGATCGAGGAGCGAGGATCGTTCACGTAGTCGGTGGAGACGAGGGGGCGTTCCTCGTAGCCGAGGATGCCTTTGAGGTCGGTCTCGGAGGCCTGTTTGAACAGGGCGTTGAGTTCTTCGGCGGTGGTGTCGCGGGCGACCTCGAAGACGCAGTCGGTGAGCGAGGCGTTGAGCAGCGGCACGCGCACGGCGTGGCCGTTCAGGCGGCCCTTGAGGTCGGGGTAGATCAGGGTGATCGCCGTGGCGCTGCCCGTGGTGGTGGGGATCAGCGAGTTGAGCGCAGAGCGGGCGCGGCGCAGATCCTTGGCGGGGCGGTCGACGATGGTCTGGGTGTTGGTCACATCGTGGATCGTGGTGATCGAGCCGTGCTTGATGCCGATGTTTTCGTGGATGACCTTGACCACCGGAGCGAGGCAGTTGGTGGTGCAGGAGGCTGCGGTGATCACGTTGTGCTGCGCCGGGTCGTAGGTTTCGTTGTTCACACCGTAGACGATGTTGGCGACGGGGCCGTCCTTGACCGGGGCGGAGACCACGACTTTTTTGACGCCAGCGGCGAAATAGGGCGCGAGGGCGCTTTGGGTCTTGTGGACGCCGGTGCAGTCGACGACCACGTCGACGCCCTCCAGCGGCAGGTCGGCCAGCGCGCAGGCTGTGTGGACAGGGATGCGGGTGCCGTCGATGGTGAGGCTGTCTGCGTCGTGCGAGAAATCCGCGTCCCAGCGGCCGTGCACCGTGTCGAATTTCAGCAGGTGGGCGTGCATTTCGGGGCTGCCGACCGCGTCATTGATCCACGCGATGTGATCGCCGTTTTCCAGCATCGGCTTGAGCACCAGTTTGCCCATGCGGCCCAGCCCGTTGATCGCGTAAGTGGTCATGAATGCGGTCTCCTGTCGTTCGTCGGGACGTCTTGCCCGGACTGCGTAACAGTTTCATGACGTAACGCGCGACAGGCGCAAAGAAAAAGGGGCGCGGCAGGTTTCCCCGCAGCGCCCCCTTTGGGATTTAGGCCAGCGAGGGCAGCCAGAGCACGATCGCCGGGAAGGCCACCAGCAGGGCGATGGTCACCGCATCGGCGATGAAAAAGGGCGTGACCCCGCGGAAAACGTCTTGGACCGTCAGATCCGGGCGCACGCCTGCGACGACGAAACAGTTGAGGCCGATGGGCGGTGTGATCAGGCAGAACTCGGCCATTTTCACCACGAGGATGCCGAACCAGACCGCGCACATGGGCCCCGACATGCCAAAGGTGCTGTCCGCAGCCGACACCATCTCGCCGCCGTTCAGGGCCATGACCGCAGGATAAACCACGGGCAAGGTCAGCAGCAGCATCCCGATGGCGTCCATGAACATGCCCAACACCGCGTAGCCCAGAAGGATGCAGATCAGGATCAGCATCGGGCTATAGGGCAAGCTGTTGATCCAGTCGGAAAACGCCGTCGGCAGGTCCGCAAAGCCAAGAAAGCGCACGTAGATCAGCACCCCCCAGATGATCGAAAAGATCATGATCGACAGTTTCGCGGTCTCGATCAGCGCGTCTTTGAGCTCTGGCAGGCGCATCCCCCGGAACACCGCCATGAGAAAGACGATGAACGCGCCAATTGCGCCGCCTTCGGTTGGGGTGCCCCAGGCGTCTCCGCCGAAGGGGTTGTAAACAAAGAAGATGATGATGACGACCACCGCGACGATGGGCAACGCGGGCGGCAGGCTGGCAAAGCGTTGCTTCCACGTAAAGCCCTTTACCGGGGGGCCAAAGTTCGGCAGCACCAGCGCGAGGCCGATGATCAGCCCTGCGTAGATCACCGCCGAGAACATGCCGGGGATGAAGCCTGCCAGCAGCAGCTTACCCACGTCCTGTTCGACGATGATCGCGTAGATTACGAGGATCGCCGAGGGCGGGATCAGCGAGGCCAAGGTGCCGCCCGCCGCCACGACGCCCGCCGCGAAACGCTTGTCATAGCCGACTTTGAGCATCTCGGGGATGGCGATGCGGGCAAAGACCGCCGCCGTGGCCACGCTCGCGCCCGACACCGCCGCAAAGCCTGCGGTTGCAAAGACCGTCGACACAGCCAGCCCGCCCGGCACCCATGCGATCCAGCGCTTGGCCGCTTCGAACAGGGCGCGGGTTAGCCCTGCGTAATAGGCGAGGTAGCCGATCAGGATGAAGGTGGGGATCAGGCTCAGCGCTTGGGATGAGACCTTGCCGTGGGGCACCTGCCCCGCCGTTTTCACCGCGACCGTCAAGGCCCAGGTGAAATCCTCTGGGTCGTAGCCCTTTTTCGCCCAGAAGATCCAGATCAGGCCGACAAGCCCCGCAAAGGCCGCCGCAAACGCGACCCGCATCCCCAAGACCACGAGCAGGAACATGCCCCCGGTCACCCAGAGGCCGATTTCAATGCTGTCCATCAGTCATGCCCCTGTACTTGGTCCGCTTCCAAAGCGGCTTGTTCGGCGGCGCTGAGCACCATGGGCACGGCGACGGGTTCACTCAGGCCCAGCAGAAACGCCCGCCCATAGCCCCACAGTTGCAACACCAGCCGCAAGCACATCACCGAGAACGCCACCGGCACCACCAGCTTGGCGGGCCAGATCGGCAGACCGATGTCGATGGAGCTGTCGCGGCTCCAGTTCGGTTTGCTCATGTCAAAGCTGCGGTCGAAATGCGCCCAAGTGCCCCAGACCAGCAGCACCATCAAGATCAGGATCGCCAAGGTGGTCAGGAACTCGGCCAGCCATAAAGGCCGCCCCTTTAAGGCACCAACAACGATGTCCATCCGAATATGCCCGCCCGTGCGCTGCACGTAGGAAATCCCGAAAATCGCGATCAGGGGCATGGCCGCCTCGATCCAGTCCACATAGCCGCGCAACGGCTCGTTGAACAAATTGCGCCCCGACACGGAAATCACCGCCAGAACCATCAGGGCAAACGCCCCAAGGCCGGAGACAAACGCCATTTTGCGCTCGACGCTTTCCAACCCACGATCCAGCCGGGACAACACGCTGTCATCGGACAACACCGACGCATGTCCTGCCATCTGCCTCTCCCCCAAAGGATAAGGGGCCGCCGAGGCCGCGCTAGCGATATGCCATGCGCCCCCGGCGACCCCGAAGTGTCGTTCGCCTTAATTCGCGCGCGTGTCTTCGAGCGTCTTGAAGACCAAATCGTAGAGTTCCTGCGCGGGCAGACCCTGCGCGCTCATCTCTGCGATCCAGGCGTCATGGATCGGCTTGCCCGCCACGTCCTTGAACTTGGCCAGCTCTTCGTCCGAGATCATGACCTTGGTCACGTTCTTTTCGGCAAGCACTTCGTCCCAGCGTTGCAGCAGCGCGCCGTAGTTGGACAGGTAATAGTCGATGGCCTCTGGGACAGAGCTGTCGAGCGCCTCGCGTTCCGCATCGGACAGCGACTCGTAGGCGTCGATGTTCACAACGACCGGGCAGTTCACAGTGCCGGGGTTGAGGTTCGCCGTCCACCACGCCGCCTGGTTGATGGTGCCAAAGGACAGGTGCGCGTGCTGGGCAAAGGCCACGGTGTCCACCACGCCCGATTCCATCGCCTGATAGGCTTCGGACGAGGTCACAGAGGTCGGCACGCCGCCCACCGCGCTGAACGCCTTGCCCAGACCGCCGGTGGCGCGCACGCGCATCCCGTCGAATTCCGCCAGCTCGTCGCGCGGCTCGCCGGTGCCCACAAGGTTGTACTGCGGCATGGGCGAGGTCATCAGCATCTTGGCGTTCCACTGTGCCATCTCGTCGGCCACCGCCGGGTGCGCGTAGATCGCATGGCTGACCGCCACCTCTTCGTCGAGGTTGGCAACGCCTAGGAACGGCAGTTCCAGCACGGTGATCGCGCGGTTCTTGTCGGCGTGATAGCCCGCGCAGAACTGCGCCATCTCGAACGCGCCGATGCTGATCCCGTCAAGGTTCTCGCGGTTCTTGGACAGGCCGCCGTAGCTGATGTTCATGGTGAACTCGCCACCCGTCTTTTCCGAAACAAGGTCCGCCAGTTTGTGGATATGCTCGGTAAAGGCGCGGCGCTTGCCCCAGACGGACACGTTCCATTCGGTGGCGGCTGCTTCGGTGACAAAGGTGCACGCAATCGCGGTGCACAGCAGTTTTGCTGCAATCTTGGACATCATAATCCTCCCCTATTTGATGCCGGCGGTCGGCCCGCCTTGGGGCAGAGCCTAGTGGATCATTGCAAGGGTTCAAGCGCCTTTGGTCACAAAAGAGATTCGCGGGATGGATTTGTTAGCGGTATACAATTGTGCACCGCTGCGATTTGTCACACCTGCACAACCAGAGGCTTTGCAGCGGTTTGCGCGCCGCCCGCTAAATCAGCAAACTTTGCAAACCGGTCCGCAAGGTTTGAAAACATGGCAGATTTACGCCGATGGGCAAATTCCTTTACAGATTGCCAGCGCAATTTGAAAATTTTTTACAGCTAAGTCATTAATTTTCCGTCCTATATTTCAAAATTTTCGGAATGCGTTAAGGTGGCGTTAATTCTGGTGACGCTGCGGAAGCCGCGCCACCAGCTTAGCAATCCGCGAGGGAGGATCATTCATGACAGACCAGACACCGCAACAAACGCAGACCTACGCACCGTCGGCCGATATGGTCGCGAATGCCAACGTCGATGCGGCGAAATACGAAGAGATGTATGCGCGGTCCGTGTCTGATCCCGACGG
>NZ_FWXX01000013.1 GCF_900176475.1 Tropicibacter naphthalenivorans | reverse complement strand
AAGCAGCTTGCTCATATCCGTTATCTTCGGCATGTCTTCTCCCTTTGGCGGCTATGCGGTTTCTTTCTGTGGCGAGGGGCCGGCCCAGAATTTACGCTGCACGTCCTGGTCAGTCTGGTTCGGCACATGGGGCGCCAGAACCGCCGCCAGGATGGTCGAAGTTCGTATGGGATACCAAGCCTGGCCCACGTTGTTCCAGAAATCGAGGTCGGGCGTTTTTTCGCGGTGCAGCGCGTGGGCGATTTCGCTGAACAAGGCCGAGCGCAAAGGAGAAACGTCGTTATCGCCCATATAGGGATCTTGCGGCAGATAGATCGAGGCGATGGTCCCGCTGTCTTTGTCCACACCGTTGATATCGAAAGGCACCAAGCGGAAATCAAGCTCCTGACGGCGGGCCGCCGTGATCAAGGTGTTCAATCCGCCATTGTCGATGAACATGCTGATATGCTCATTGATATAGACATCCCCGTAGGCAAAGGCGATCGGATCCGAGAAGGTATAGGGGTGAATCCGCGGCTCGCCTTCGATTTCGCTGAAAAGCAGATCAATGGTATTGCGATCGCTGCCGACATTGCCGATCAAAGAGGCCGCCGCCGCCATTTCCCCGGTTGCCAGAACGAAAGGCACAGGTTTTTTGAGGGGCAGATCTGCCTTGCGAAATTCCTGGATCAAGTCTTCGACCTGCTCGAACAGGGGCTTTTTGCCATCCGGCAAGGGCTGTTCTGGATTTTCCGGCCAGATCACGACAAAGCCCATGTCCAGCGCCTCGGCGTTGGTTGCCCCGTCCTTGTCGTTGGTTGCCCCGTCCTTGTCGTTGGTCGCCCCGTCCTTGTCGTTGGTCGCCCCGTCCTGCGGGGCAGATGCCATAGACGCTTTGGCAATCTTTTCCAGCCGTTTTGCCACGGTGCCTTCTTTGGTGTCGCGGGAATTGTAATCCATCAGGTGAAACCGGATACGGACCGTGCGGTCTTGTTGATCCGCGGGCACATTTTCAAACAGCAGGCGCGACACACCCCGCTGCACTGCCAACATCTTCTTGTTAAGCGCCGCGAGAAAGCGGCGCCCCCTGCTGTCCGAAGACGGCGCAACGCGGGGCGCGCGCAGATGCGTTCCGATAAAGCTTTCCGCGATCCACAGCTCGGCATCCACCGTCTTATGCGCCTGTTCGATGTTTTCGATGGCCTTGACGGTAAAGGGCCGAAACCGGTTCGTTTCAAAGGTCTGGTTTTCGCTGGCTGACTCGTCGAAATCCGTCGCGCCGGGCACATTTGCGGTGCCATCATAGGCATCATCCCCAGAGCGCACCGGATTGTCCGAGGCGAACAGGAATTCCATCCGGTCCCGGCTTTCCGACAGACCCTCGGCCCAGTTCACGGTAAAATGCGCTTCGTCGAAAAAGGCCTTGGCGTTTTCGAAATCCTCTTCCTTCACCGTGTCGCAGCCGAACTCCATCGCGATCAGCACCCGCAACGCGGTTCTTTTGGTGTCCCCGGCCAGAACGATGTGGAAATCGGGCGTCTCAGTCATGCACCGGGTGGCTCCTATGTATTTGGTCGGGCTCCGAACCTCTGGATATCGAAATCAAAATGACTTTCCCGCATACTGCCATCTGCAGCAGGGGATAAAAAGAGAGTTATGGTATCTGACAAAGTGGTTGGGCCATTGTGCTTTGAGACGGCCTTGGCCTTGATGTTGACCTCTTGGCCATGGTCGTAGCGCCCAACATCCTTTGGCTTATCCAGCAAATAGTCGATCATGAAACGGCGGGCCGCATGAGGATCATCGTCCTGGTGGGCTTTGATGTATTCGGCCACCGTCAAGCTGCACCGACACACCTGAATGCGGTCGAACGTCTCTTGCGTTCGGATCAGCTCTTGGGGCGTTTCGGTCAGACTGGGAATATCGTGCACCTGAACAATTCTGTTATTGCGCTGGGAGTCGATCAGGAACATGCAGGCAGGGCACCCCAGTTCGACATTGTAGCTGCCCAGCTCGGACGCCAAAGACAGCGCACCGCGCACGACCATTTCCTTGGGGTCGGGCATAGTTTGCCCGGTCAGAGGCGCAAGATCGTCCTCGCCGTACACGATCACACCGTTTTTCTCGGCAACGTCTTGGATCCACTGAGCAAACGGTGGAAAGCGCGCGGCCCGGCCCGTGACGATCCAATAGTTCTGCTTGTTCTCCATGAGAGGCAGCCCCGACAAAAACGCCTCAAGCTGCGCCGTAAAGGCTGTGAGAGCTTTGGTTTCGACGATGCCTCCCCACGAGATGCCGCTCAGCATCAGACCGTCTGGCGCGGCCTTTAAATCGACGGTGCCCTGTGTCCGGATGGCATTGATCAGTTCGGCGGGGAACCAATTGTCCGCATCATCCTGAGTCTCATTCCTCGCCACAGTCACAGGAAATTCCATGTGTGAATACGGCGGTTTG
Organism: Tropicibacter naphthalenivorans; assembly: GCF_900176475.1. Lineage (GTDB taxonomy): Bacteria > Pseudomonadota > Alphaproteobacteria > Rhodobacterales > Rhodobacteraceae > Tropicibacter > Tropicibacter naphthalenivorans. Next base: position 60,468 of record NZ_FWXX01000013.1, on the reverse strand, counting down.
GCTCCACTCGTTCGGATATTCTTGGACAGGGCGATCTTTGCCTTTTCCAGCTGCTCGATCCCGGCCCGTTGGCGACACGCAACACCATCGGGCAACGCGCCGGCCAAGCCCTGCGCCAGTGTCTCGTCATCCAGGTTGAAGACGGCATCCAACAGGTCTGCCTTGCCCGACAGGCGCAACATCTCACGCAGCGCCTGAGCAATCGACACGTCCAGGACGTTGCCCCCCAGATCCGCGGCATGTGTCAGGTGCCACTGGACCGGAGTCCCCGTACTCAGGGTGGCGACGTCGATCGTCCGATACCCGCAGTCCAGAACGGACACCACCGGCATGTCTTCGATCTTCATGTCGCTCTGGGCAACCTTGGCAGACTTGTAGAGATAGCGCAGCAAAGCGGTCGGTTCCGGGATCGTACACACCGATTGAATGTAATCCATCGCCGGCGGTTGAGCGGCCAACATATACTGCAAATTGCGCAGTTTTTCGTTCATCTCCCGGTAGGTCTCTGGCAGCACGTATCCGGGGTGTGTCACGATCATCTGGACCGGCGCGGCTGGGTTTGCGGGCTCGGGAAACAAATCCGGCGCGCCCGCACCGCTTTCCAGCAGCAAGATCGCCTCGATAAACCGTTTGCGGCAGATCTCTTGAAAGGCGTCCAGCACGGCAAACGCCTCACCCTTGATGACGATCTTATCCTCTCCGCGGAAAAAGCGGGTCTTGAAATCAAACACGGTCTCTGAGGCGAAATTTTTTTGGGCCGTCTCTGCCCTGCCCGGGTCTGCGCCATATAAGACGGTCAGATTCGACAAGGACTGTGCCGCACCGGGAAACCGCCTCTGGATCGCGTTGTACGGAAAGGGACCGGCCCCCGCATAGAAAAACGAGGCATTGTTGCTGTTGGCCGCGTACAGACACGCAGAGGTTTCAGAGTTTTGGCTGTAGCCGTTCGCTTTGGGCGCACAGGAAATGTCGAGAATCTCGAGCTGTTCGACGGGATCACATCGCATAAAGGCCATCAAATGGCTGCCCGCGCCCAGATCCAATGCAATCCGGTACTGGTAGTGGGTGTCAAAATGCGTGATCCGCGAAAAGGACACCTCTTTGGAATCCATCCCAAAAAACACGTCACATTTGCCAGAATAACACCGCGCATCATTTGGCCCCGTGCCAAGTCCAGGTGCAGTCTGCCAGGGAAATTGTATATCGTCGCGCGTGCCGCGCCGTCCCAACTGGTAAAGCTTCATCTCTGCGGTATCGCCGACAGACGCGTCTTTCAGCTTGTCGAACGTCATGAGCTTTTGCGGCACCAGTTCCACCTGCAAAGCCGGGTCATCCCCTTTGATCACGTACCATCGCGGCTTGGCGATCTCTGTCGAGGTCTCATCCAGGCAAAAACCTGTCAGCTGATCAGTTGTAAACGCACTCAGATCGAGATCTAGCTTATAGCGGAGCGTCTGCACCTTGCGGCCAAAACCTGCCCCTGCCGCGTTTTGCGCCGAGACGATGTCGATCTCTGGGTCCCCACCTGAATGCAGCAAACGCTTTAGATCCATCGCGTGCAGTTCGCACGCCAGTTGGGTTTGCCACAGGGCACCGCCCATGGGCTTCAGGAGGGGCTTTCCGCCTGTCAAATGCAAACTATACTTGGCGCCGTGCATAAACTTGCTGCCGCTTGCCGCGGTGATGTCAAAGATGAACTCGGGGATCAGCGCATCGCGCAGCTGACCGTTATTGATCGTCACCCTCGCCTCTAGAGGCGCGCTATGCGCCACATTCTGACCGATGCCATCATGGACCAACCCGTCGTAAGCCTTGTGATATCCCTCTCCTTCTCCGATCCACAGGATCAGTTCGTCTCGAATTAACCGCTTGAACTCTGCCGCGCGCAGCCAAATCCACAGAGCCGATCTGCCCGGACCACTGGGCATGATGGGCGTATCGTCTGTGAAAAAGCGCAGATAGACGTGGGTAAAGCTTGCAGGAACCGCACCGGGATCAGCAATCGTGACAGCGATGCTCCCCTGCGTTTTGACGACATTCGTCACATCCACCGGCTGTCTGATGGGGTTGATCGGCGGGTTTGCCCCATCATCATTAAACTCGAACTCGACCTTGGTGACTTCTGAATTGATCAGACCGGCGGGCGGCTTCGAGTCCTCGAACTTCAATATCAGGGTGCCGACTGGCATCTGTATTCCTCTTGGTCTGTTTTTTCAAAGAGCCATCCGAGACCGCGCTTGTCTTACGAACTGGGCAAAAGGCGGCACCTGAGCGATGGGGGAATGGGACGGTTTGTAAATTTTCTTACTTATCATGTCGTTAGCGGGCCTTTCCGCAAGCACCGGCGGCCCGCCGAACAAATCCTTTTCTGGCTCACAACTCACAGATCGCACAAAATCAGGCACCGCTTGTAAATCTCAAGAGGCTTTGCAATTTTCAGTACGAAAGCTATGCGACGACTCAACTGAAATACAACGATATAAATTATTTCGCAAAAACCACACGCTCAAGGTGAGTTTTGCGCCGCCCTTTTGCTCAGACCGAGCGATTTTTCCGGGCCCAAGGCGAAATCCTCTCGCCCGTATGGCAAGAGGCTGTCCAATAGGGGGGAATGCTGCCTGTCTGTTTTCCAAAATCGCCGGGACCATTCCTGAGAAACGCCCGAATCCCGGCAAGCCCTGTTCAAAAAAATACAGTAATAAAACTCAGCCCAAGTGTTTAATCGGAACGCATTCGTTTGGGGTCGCGATTGGATTCCAGAGAATAATTCTCTGAAACAATATAAATTAACATAAAACGGATTACGGGCGACATCGCGGCACAAAAAAGGGCCCGTACAGGGCCCCTTTCCTATCACGTTATGACGCGCGCTTAGCTGGCAAAGAACCCGTCCGCCACGCCGATCACCTCGGCGTCTTGCAGGTGGCCCGCAGCGATGGTCAGGCCCAGCGGCAGACCCTGCTCGCACTGGCCCAGCGGCACGCTCATGGCGGGCAGACCGGCGAGGTTCACCGGCACGGTGAACACGTCTTCAAGGTACATTTCCACCGGATCGCTGGAATGCGCCTTGGCCGAGAAAGCCGAGGTCGGCGTGGTCGGCCAGGCCAGCACGTCGACGCTTTGCAGCGCGGTGTTGAAATCCTCGGTGATCATGCGGCGGATCTTGCAGGCGCGCTGGTAGTACTGGTCGTAGTGACCGGCGCTCAGGCAGTAGGTGCCCAGCATGATGCGGCGCTTGACCTCGGCCCCGAACCCTTCGGAGCGGGTCTGTTCGTACAGATCGTCGATGGATTTGACGTTCTCGGCGCGGTGGCCGTAGCGCACGCCGTCATAGCGCGCCAGGTTCGACGACGCTTCGGACAGGGCGATCACGTAATAGGCCTGCAGCGCGTAGGCGATGTTGGGCAGCGAAACCTCGACGATCTCGAATTGCAGCTCGGCGGCCTTTTTCTGCAGCGCGTCCCAGACGATCTGCGTGTGGGCGGTGTTCTTGTCGTGAAAGAACTCCTTGGGGATGCCGATCTTCTTGCCCTTGAGGTCCTGGCCAAGGTTGGCGGTCAGGTCGGGGTATGCGCCGGTGTAGGACGTGCTGTCCTTGGCATCCTCGCCCGAGATCACGTTCAGCGTGGTGGCGATGTCGCGCGGACTGCGCGCCAGAACGCCCGCCTGATCCAGCGAGGAGGCGTAGGAGATGATCCCCCAGCGCGAGCACAGCCCGTAGCTGGGTTTCATGCCGTAGATACCGCAAAAGCTGGCGGGCTGGCGGATCGAGCCGCCGGTGTCAGTGCCTAGCGAGGCAAGGCCAAGCCCCGCCGCCACAGCCGCCGCAGAGCCCCCCGAAGAGCCGCCCGGCACGATGTCGGACAGGCCCAGATCCAGCGCGGTGGGGTTGCCGGTGGCGCCGAAATAGCTGGAGGTCGTGGACGAGCCCATGCCGAATTCGTCCATGTTCACCTTGCCCAGCATCACCGCGCCCGCATCCCACAGGCGCTGGGTCACGGTGGATTCATACTGCGGCACGAAATTCTCAAGGATCTTCGACCCGGCGGTGGTGCGCACGCCCATGGTGCAGAAGTTGTCCTTGATGGTGAACGGGATGCCTTCGAGCGGGCGAGCCTTGCCGTCGGCGATGGCGGCATCGGACGCGGCGGCCTGTTCGCGGGCGATCTCGGCGGTGGGCGTGATGATCGCGTTGAGGTCGGCCTTGGCCTCGCAGCGCGCCAGAACGTCGTCGATCAGCTGCGCGCGGGTGCCGTCCGCGGCGGTATAGGCGTCGAAGTTTCCGAAGGTCGAGGTGTCTTGGTCTGAACGCATAAGAGTGCCTAGCCGTGCTGGAGGGTCCAAAGGGTTGCCGTGCATCTATCGCGTTGGGGGGGCGGGGATCAAGGGCGCAAGGGGAAACAGGCGGGGAACAGATGTGCCCCCTGCCCTTTTGACTGCGAAAAGCCCCCTGCCCCGGGTCTGGACGGATCAAGGGCGGCTTAGCGCGCGCCCTGCCCTTTACCTTCGAACTGGTCCATCAGGATTTCCAGCATGTCGTAATAGGCGCGCCGGTCGGCCTTGCACATGGCCTTGAACCGATCCAGCACATGCTGAGGCCCTTTCAGGTTCAGCTGCCCGTCGCGGGTCGCCTCGCGGCTGGGGAACTGAGACACGGCGTCGATGGCGCGGCGGGTGTCGGCGGCGCGCGGCGTCGGTGCGGCAGGTTTCGGGGCGCTGGCCCCCTGCCCTGCCGCTTTGGCCTTGGGCGCGGGTTGCTGGACAGGCTTTGGGGCCGCAGCGCGCGGCGCGAAGTCATCCATGTCGTCGTCAAAGGACGGCATGCTCAGGGCTTGGCGGTCGGACATCACGCGGCCTTTCCAGCTTCGGCGTCACGGATCGCGCGCAGCTTGGCGATGACCTCGGCGCGGAAGCCTTCGATGTTCTCAAGCGCCTTGTCCAGACCGTTGACCAGCTTGGGCGACATGCCCGCCACGGTCCCGCCCATGGAGAACATCGCCGCAAAGGCGTCGCGTTCGTGGATCTCGGTCACGAAGGTGTCGATATGGGCGTTCTCGCGGAACTGCGCCGCGATGTGCCGGGCGGTACGCGATTTCACCGCCGCGCGGCTTTGGGTGAACAGCACGGCGTAGGGGATCTTGCGCCGGGTCGCCTTCATGTCGCGGTGGATTTCCTGAATGACGTCGAGGGCGGCCAGCGCGTCTTGCTGCTGTTCCTTCATGGGGATGACCACCAGATCGGATTGCGAGATGGCGTAGGACATCAGGCGCGAGGCGGTGCCTTCGAGGTCGATGATCACAAACGGGTCGCGCGCGGCGGCCTCTTCGATTTCATCAAGGATGGTCTTTTCGCTGCTGTTGGTGATGACGGTCAGCGCATCGGGCTTGCCGTCCTTTTCGGCCCATGTGGTGATCGGGTGGCGAGGGTCGGCGTCGATCAGGGTGGTGGGGCGATGAGCGGCGAGCGCCTGCGCCAGCAAAAGCGCGCTCGTCGTCTTGCCCGATCCGCCCTTGGAATTGGCGAAGGCAATGACTGGCATTTTGATTGGGTCCTGTATCTGTCTTTTGTGTTGTTGGTCTTGTGCTCGGTGCCCTCTGGCGGGGCCTCTACCCTAGCCTAGCATAGGGTAGGCTACCGTACCAAGGGAAACCTTGCGCTACCTTTGGATACTCTTGGCTAGGGTAGGGTAGCCTACCACACGGTAGCCTTTGGTAGCCCTTGGTACCCCTGTAAAAGGCGCGGCGTGGTACCCTTTGGTACCCTACCGTACCATGACGCAGCCAGCACCATCGCAAGCACGCAGGGTACCCCATGGTACCACTGATTTCATTGCCTTTTTCCAAGCGTCCTGCGGCATGGCCACGACAGGTCCGGGAAATTCGCAAGGCGGTGGCTTGCCCTGACGCGCGCAGGCGGGAACAGTGATCCTTGGTCTTTGTAGCTTGTAGGAACGACACCATGGCAGCCACGCATATCACTCCGGTCATCCTCTGCGGTGGCTCCGGCACCCGGTTGTGGCCCCTGTCGCGCAAGAGCTACCCCAAGCAGTTCGTCCACCTGATGGGCGAGGAAACCCTGTTCCAAGCCTCCGCCCGCCGCCTGTCGGGGCAGACAGAGGCCCTGAGTTTCGCAGCCCCCCTCGTTCTGACCAACTCGGATTTCCGCTTTATCGTCACCGAACAGCTGCAAGCGGTGGGCATCGACCCCGGCGCGATCCTGATCGAACCCGAAGGGCGCAACACCGCGCCCGCCATCCTCGCCGCCGCCCTCTACGCGCATCAAGGCAACCCCGACGCCGTGCTGCTGGTGGCCCCATCGGATCACGTGGTCCCGGACATTGCCGCCTTTCACGACGCCGTGGCGCAGGGGCTGGGGCCGGTGGGGCAGGGCGACCTTGTGACCTTTGGCATCGCGCCGACCCATGCGGAAACCGCCTATGGCTACCTCGAACTCGCCGGCCAGCCGGGGCAGGGGCCGGTCAAGCTGTCGCGCTTTGTCGAAAAGCCCGACGCCGCGCGCGCCCAAACCATGCTGGATGCGGGCAACTACATGTGGAACGCGGGCATCTTCCTGTTCCGCGCCGCCGATGTGATCGCCGCCTTTGAAACACATGCCCCCACCCTGATGGCCCCGGTGTCGGACGCGCTGGCGCAGGCCAAAACCGACCTTGGCTTCCTGCGTCTGGCCCCCGACCCTTGGGCACAGGCCGAGGACATTTCCGTCGACTATGCCGTGATGGAGCGCGCCGCCAACCTGTCGGTGGTGCCCTTTGCCTCGGGCTGGTCGGACCTTGGCGGCTGGGATGCCGTCTGGCGCGAGAGCGACCCGGACGCGAATGGCGTGGTCACCAGCGCGGGTGCGACCGCCATCGACTGCCACAACACTCTGCTGCGGGCCGAAGGCGACCGGCTGGAGGTCGTGGGCATCGGTCTGGACAACATCATGGCCATTGCCATGAACGACGCGGTGCTGGTGGCCGATATGTCCCGCGCGCAGGACGTGAAACTGGCGGTCAGCGCGCTGAAGGACAAGCAAGCCCTTCAGGCCACGCAATTCCCCAAGGATCACCGTCCCTGGGGCTGGTTCGAAAGCCTCGTGGTCGGCCCGCGCTTTCAGGTCAAACGCATCCTTGTGCATCCCGGCGCGTCGCTGTCGCTGCAATCGCACTTTCACCGGTCCGAGCATTGGATCGTGGTCGAAGGCACCGCCCGCGTGACCATCGACGACACCGTGCAGCTGGTGACGGAAAACCAGTCGGTCTACATCCCGGTGGGGTCCAAACACCGGATGGAGAACCCCGGCAAGATGCCCATGGTCCTGATCGAAGTGCAGACCGGCAGCTATGTGGGCGAGGATGACATCGTCCGCTACGAAGACGTCTACGCGCGCGGCTAGGGCAGGGCCAGAAAGCGGGCAGGGGCCCCCGAGAGATTGGACACCGCGCCCCCGGCGCGCTAACAGGCGTCAGACCTAATGCCCGGTGATCCCATGACGCAGACCCCTTCTGATGTAGCCCGCCACGTGCTGGGCATCGAAAGCGCCGCCCTGACGCGCTTGGCCCAAGAGCTGCCCGCCGATTTCGACGCGGTGGTGCGCTTGCTGCTGGGCGTCAAGGGGCGGGTGATCGTCTCTGGCATGGGCAAGTCGGGCCATGTGGCGGCCAAGATGGCGGCGACCTTTGCCTCGACCGGGACCCCGGCGCAGACCGTCCACCCCGGCGAAGCCAGCCATGGCGATCTGGGGATGATCACGCCCAATGATGCGGTGATCCTGATCTCCAACTCCGGCGAGACCAAGGAACTGGCCGACATGATCGCCCATTGCGCGCGCTTCGCCGTGCCGCTGATCGCCATGACCAAGAAACCCGCCAGCACGCTGGGCAGCGCCGCCGAGCATGTCCTGACCCTGCCCGACGCCCCCGAGGCCTGCGCCATCGGCATGGCCCCCACGACCTCGACCACCATGGCAATGGCCCTTGGGGACGCCTTGGCGGTGGCGATGATGCAGCACCGGGGGTTCGGGCGCGAGAACTTCGCCGCCTTCCACCCCGGCGGCACTTTGGGCGCGCAGCTGCTGCGCGTGGCGGCGGTGATGCACAAGGGCGACGAGCTGCCCATCGTGGCCGAGGATGCGCCCATGTCCGAGGTGCTGCTGACCATGAGCCAAAAGGGCTTTGGCGTGGCGGCCCTGACCAAGGGCGGCAAGCTGGCCGGGATCATCACCGACGGCGACCTGCGCCGCAACATGGACGGGCTGATGGAGCGCACCGCCGGCGAGGTCGCCACCCGCACGCCCATGGTCACCCGCCCGCAGACCCTGCTGCTGGAGGCGCTGGGGGTGATGAACATGTCCAAGCGCACCGTGCTGATGGTGGTCGAGGACGATCACCGCCTGGTCGGTCTGCTGCACATCCACGACGCCCTGCGCGCGGGCGCAGCGTGAACCTTCCCGCCCTCAAGTACCGCAGGGGTAGGGCACAAACCCGCCCTCAAGTACCGAAGGGGTAGGGCAACAAAACCAGTCCTCAAGTACCGAAGGGGTAGGACAGCTAAAATGAAAACCGTCATCTTTATCCCCGCGCGCTATGCGTCGACCCGCTACCCCGGCAAGCCCCTGGTCGAGCTGACCGGCGCCACGGGCGAGGCGAAATCGCTCATCCGCCGCGCGTGGGACGCCGCGAACCAGGTGCAGGGCGCCGACGCCGTCTATGTGCTGACCGACGATGACCGCATCGCCGCGCACGCCCGCAGCTTTGGCGCCGAGGTGCTGATGACCTCGTCCAATGCCCGAAACGGCACCGAGCGCTGCGCCGAGGCCGTCGCCCAGCTGGGCACGCCGCCCGAGACCGTCATCAACCTGCAAGGCGACGCCCCCCTGACCCCGCCGTGGTTCGTCGAAGCCTTGATCCAGACCATGCAGGACCCCGCCGTGCAGATGGCCACCCCGGTGCTGAAATGCGACGCCGAGACGCTGACCAACTTTGTCACCGACCGCCAGAATGGCCGCGTTGGCGGCACCACCGCCGTGATGCGCGCCGATGGCACGGCCTTGTACTTCTCCAAAGAGGTCCTGCCCTACGTCGGCAGCCTCGATAATCCGCCCGAGGTCTGGCACCACGTGGGCGTCTACGGCTATCGCCCCGCTGCCCTTGCTGCCTATATGCAGTGGCCAGAGGGGCCGTTGGAAAAGGCCGAGGGGCTGGAACAGCTGCGGTTCCTCGAAAACGGCACCCCCGTCACCTGCACCGCCGTCGAGGCGCGCGGCCGGGTGTTCTGGGAGCTTAACAACCCCATCGACGTGGCCCGCATCGAGGGCGTTCTGAAAAAGGAAGGCATCGCATGACCGCCGTCACCATCAAGGATATCACCATCGCCGCCGACCAGCCCTTTGCGCTGATCGCGGGGCCGTGCCAGCTGGAAACGCTGGATCACGCGCGGATGCTGGCCGAGAAAATCGCCGCCGCCGCCGAAGCCAACCGCACGCCGTGGATCTTTAAAGGCAGCTTTGACAAGGCCAACCGGTCCAGCCTCGAGGGCAAGCGCGGCATCGGCATGGACGAAGGCCTGCACATCCTGTCGACCATTGGCCGCGAATTCGGCGTGCCGGTGCTGACCGACGTGCATGAGACCGCGCAATGCGCCCCCGTGGCCGAGGCGGTGGATATCCTGCAAATCCCCGCCTTTTTGTGCCGCCAGACCGACCTCTTGCTGGCTGCGGGCGAAACCGGCGCGGCGATCAACATCAAAAAGGGCCAGTTCCTTGCGCCCCACGACATGGGCAACGTCGCCGACAAGATCGCCAGCACGGGCAACCAGCGGATCATGCTGTGCGAGCGCGGCACCTCGTTTGGTTACAACATGCTGGTGAGCGATTTCCGCGCGCTGCCGATCATGGCGCAGACCGGCTACCCGGTGGTGTTTGACGCGACGCATTCGGTGCAGATGCCGGGCGGCATGGGCAAATCCTCGGGCGGCAAGCGTGAATACGTGGAACCCTTGGCGCGGGCGGCGCTGGCGGTGGGCTGCGCGGCGGTGTTCATGGAAACCCACGAAGCGCCCGACACGGCCCCCAGCGACGGCCCGAACATGGTCCCGGTCGAGGCGCTGGGGCACGTCCTGCACGGCCTGCGCGCCATTGACGATCTGACCAAGGGCCGCACCGAAGCGCTGGCGCATCTGTTCGCGTAAAGATCGGGGGGGCTAAGAGGGCGCGGCTTACGCGCTCTCAAGCACCTGTTTCATGGCCTCCGCCGTCTCCTTAAAGACCGCGTCCAGCTTGCCCAGCAGCGCGTTTTCCTTTTCGAGAAGCCCCACCAGATCCATTAACTGATCGGTGTCGTTCCTTTGGCGGTTCACCTGTTTCTTGCCCATCAGGCGTTGGAACAGGCGTCCAAGCTTATGGGCGCGTTTGATCTGGGCCACCTCCTCGACGGTCAGCGCCACCACCTCGGCGAGAATCTCGGCCAGTTCCTTGCGCAGCCCCTCGGCCACGGCATCCTTGCCTTCCTTGGTGGCGCGCTGTTTCAGATCGTCCAAAGTCACCGACAGGTTTTCCTGACGGAACTCCGACAGATGCTTTTTACGCAGCTCCAGCAGGATCGTGGCCTGATACAGCGTCTCCTCGGCCCGCAGTTCAAGGCCATGCGCCTCAATCGCGGCCTGATGCCCGCCGTCCAGCAGCTTTTGCCCGGCGTCCGAGAGGTTTTCCATACCCGCGCGCGCGACATCCAGAGGGGTGTTTCCCTTTGGGGCCAAGGGCTTGCCCATCTCCTCGAAAAACGGCGCAAGCGCCTTGGTCGGCAGCGTGGACAGGGCGGTCTGTAGCTCCAGAACCATCATCGCCACCGACTGTGTGATGTCCTCTGCGGCCTTGTGGAAGTCCTCTATCAGCTCTTTGGCCCTTTGGGCTTCTGCCTTGACCCGGTCGCTCTTGCCGTATGTCTCGTCGAAAAAGCCTTCGAGCAAATCGATGGTGATCTTGCGCCCGTCGCGCTGGATATCCTCGCGGTAGGTCTTGGTGACCGCAAGAAAGGCCTGCTGCGCGGCGATGCGCCGTTTGGCGGCCTCGCGGTAGCGGTCAAACTGCGCGGTCATCGCGTCCTCAGTCATGCCAGCGCGGCCCCCAGCTTGCTCAGAAAACTCTGCACCAAACCGGCGGCGCGGTCGCGGCTGCCGGCTTCGGCGTAGCAGCGGAATTCGGGGGCGTTGCCCGAGGGGCGCAGGTGCACGATCACGCCGTTGACGAAAGTCACCCGCAGCCCGTCCGTCAGGTCCAGCGACTGTTCCGGCCCGACCTCGGCAAAGAATGCGGCGCGGGCGGCGGCGTCTTCGGTCAGCTGGGCGATCAGGGCGCGGGCGCGGTCAGGTTCGACCCCTTGCAGACGATCCGCAGCGGTAAAGCGCGGCGGCAGGGCGTCCACCAGCGCGGACAGATCGCAGGCCGCCTGCCGTGCGGCCACAAGCGGCGCGATGATCGGCAGCAGGCAATCGCGGGTCATCAGCGGCGCCAGCTTGCCCTTGGGGCCTGTGGCGGTGAACCCCAGCAAAAAGCCGCCGTTCGCCTCATAGCCCACCACCTTGGCGGCGCTGTCCTGCGCCAAAGCCTCTTCCATGGCGGCGATCACGTAAGGCGAGCCGATGCGCGTGCGCTGGATCTGCTGAAAGCCGATGCCATAGGCCTCGTCGATCATGGTGTTCGAGGACACGGGGGTGCAGATCACCTCGGCCCCCAGCATCCGCGCCGTCAAGGCGCCCAGCACATCGCCCGGCACCACCCGGCCCGCGTCATCGACCACCATGGGGCGGTCGGCGTCGCCATCGGTCGAGATCAGCACGTCCAGCGCGTGTTCCGCAAACCACCCGGCAAAAAGCGCCTGCGTATCCGGGTCCAGCGCCTCGGTGTCGACGGGGATGAACACGTCCGAGCGGGCGATGGGGATCGCCTCTGCGCCCAGGCCTTGGATCACCTCGGCCATGATGTCGCGCGCCACCGAGCTGTGCTGATAGACGCCGACCCGCAGGCCGTCCAGAGCCGGGCCAAAGGCCGACAAATAGCGGCGGATGTAGTCGTCGCTGGCCTCGCGTCGGTCAATCGAGCCGCGTGTGCCCACCGGGGCGCCCGCCCCCAAAGCGGCAAGGATCGCGTCCTCGTCGGCCTTGGAAATCTCGCCAGAGGGGACGTAGAATTTCAGCCCGTTGCGATCGGCGGGAATGTGGCTGCCGGTGACCATCACCGCCGCGCCGCCTGCGTCCATCGCCGACAGCGCCAAGGCCGGGGTGGGCAGCGCGCCGCAATCAACGGCGACCAGCCCCGCGGCCTGCACCTCGTCCAGCACCCAGGCCGCGATCTGCGGCGACGAGGGGCGCAGGTCCTGCCCCACATGGATGGCGCTGCCGGTGGGGCAGGCGGCAATGAAGGCGCGCATGTAATCGCGCACCAGCGCTTCGGTCAGCTCGATGACAAGGCCGCGCAGGCCGCTGGTTCCGAATTTGGGGGGCATGGGGCGCTCCTGCCTGTGGGGTAACCTGTGGGGTAAACCGTGTCTGACCTGCCGGGGTCAGACGTTGTAATACTCGCGGTACCATTCGACGAACCGCGCCACCCCGTCGCGCATGTCGGTCTGCGGGCGATAGCCGGTCAGCGTCTCGAGCAGGCTGGCGTCGGCCCAGGTGGCGGGCACGTCGCCGGGCTGCATGTCCATCATGTTGCGCGTGGTCTTTTGCCCCAGCGCGTCCTCGATCGCCTCGACGAAATCCAGCAGGCGTTCGGATTTCGAGTTGCCGATGTTCACCACGCGGTAAGGGGCCACGGGGGACAGACTGTCGCCGGCCGGCACCTTGCCATCCGCCGGGCGCTGCGGCACCGCCTCGAACATCAGCAGGCGAATGGCGCGCACGAGGTCTTCGACATAGGTGAAGTCGCGGAACATATCGCCGTGGTTGTAGACGTCGATGGCCTCGCCGTTCAGCGTCGCCTTGACGAATTTGAACAGCGCCATGTCCGGTCGCCCCCAAGGGCCATAGACCGTAAAGAACCGGAACATGGTCGTGGGCAGATCGTAGATATGCGCATAGCTGTGGCCCATGGCCTCTGTCGCCTTTTTGGTGGCGGCGTAGATGGTCATGGGGGTGTCGGCCTTGTCCGTCTCGCGGAAAGGCATCTCGGTGTTCGCGCCATAGACCGAAGAGGTCGAGGCCATCATCAGGTGCTGCACCTTGTGGCGGCGCGCGCCTTCCATGATGTTGAAGGTGCCGGTGACATTGGCGTCCACATAGGCGCGCGGTTGTTCAAGGCTGTAGCGCACGCCCGCCTGACCCGCCAGATGCACGATGATCTCGGGCGCAAAGCCGTCGATGGCCGCATCCACGGCGGCGAGGTCTTCGAGCATACATTCGGTGGCGGCGAAATTCGGGTTCTGCGCCAGCATCGCGTGGCGGCGCTGTTTGAGCGTGACGTCGTAGTAATCGGTCATCCCGTCCAGCCCGTGGACCGTATGCCCTTCGGCCAGCAGCAAACGCGCGAGGTGGAAACCGATGAAGCCAGCGGTGCCGGTGATAAAGATGCGGGACATGGGAAAAGGCCTTGATTGCGGGTGCTTGCCCCCGTGCTTAGCGGCAATCGGGCGGGGGCGCAAAAGGGTTGCAGAGGCTTTGCGGGCAAGAGGCCCCCTCAAAACTTGATAAAATTACCAGAGCACACTCTGGAATACCCCCATTGAGACGACTCGGAGGGGAACGCACGCTTTGGGTGCTTTTAAGGCATGCTTTTCAACCCTTAGTGATGTGAGATTTTCCCATGCTTGACGCTCCGCTTTTGCAACAAACCACCGGGATTGCCGGCCTCGTCTGCACCATGTCCTTTCAGGGCCGGTCCTACACGGTCGCCATGGGCAAGACCCAAAAGGACGTGTGGCACATCGGCCTGCAGGACCACCAGACCGGCGACTGGGCGCAATTCGCGCTGGAGGACGTGAAACCCGAACCGGTCCTGACCCTGGACAACGACGTCGCGCAGGCAAAGATCACCGAGGAAAACGGCCAGGTGGCGGTCAACGGCGTGCCGCTGTTCCAGAGCCTGTCGCAGTCGGTCGCCATCGGCCGGGACGGGTCCGCGCTGACGGTCGAGAATGTCACCTATGTGGGCGACAAGGCAGGCGGCAAGGGCGGACGTGATCTGACCATGGACGTGATCGAAGGCATTGCAACGATGCTGATCGGTGGCGGAAAGATCGTCTTGGGCGTCCTGCAAATCATCACCGGGATCAAAACCTTGGATCCAAAGGCCGTCATCAAGGGGGTCATGGACGTGGCCGATGGCGTGGTCAAAGTCGTCAAGGGGCTGGGCAAGCTGCTCAAGGCGATCTTTGGCAAGAAGAAGGACGGCGTGATGATCCCGTCCGAGTGTTTTGGGCCCAACCCACCTGAGGATTGCGGGCTGTGGGGTGTCATGGGCGATCAACGCTTTGCCACCACCGCACCTGAAATCATCCGCTAAGCTGTAGCTGTCAGGGCGGTCCTAGCTGGGCCGCCCGCGTCGCTCGGCCCATTTGCGGCAGAACCCCAGAAAGGCCATTTCCGGGTTGCGCGGGCGCTCGGTGGCCCAGCGGCGCCATTCCTGCTCGATCATCCGCACGTCCCAGCCGGGGGCGGCGGCGCGGGCCATCTCGTAGACCTCGGGGTCGAGCGCGGGAATGTCGACGATGTCCGAAGCGTCCGGCCCGACGGTGCCGCGGCTGCGGGCGATCAGGTGGTCCTTTTCGTCGTCCACGCGGATTTCATAATCGGGCATGTGGCCGTATTCGGCGTCTTCCTTGGCGATCGCCAGCACGAGACGGCGGAATTCGCGCAGAGTGGACCCCGACCCGCATTTCTTTTGCAGCACCGCCATGGACACGCGCCATTCCGGCTGGCGGCCGCAGTGCTTGCGCGCCAGTTCATAGATGCGCCGTTCCAGCGGTTTGCGCAGGCGGAAGTATTCGCGGCTCAGCGTCAGCACCTCTTGCGCGCGGATGGCGTTGAACACCCAGTCCGAGAGCTTGACCTCGACCTCCTGCATCCGCCCGTCGCGGGTCTCGCGCACGATGCGGGCGCGTTCGATCAGCCCGAAGGTTTCAAAGATCTCCTGCCCGCCGGTGGTGATGTTGGTGGAGATGCGCGTGCCCGCCAGCCGCTCCATCGCCGCCTTGAGCAGCGTATAGCCCCGGCCCGTCGTCATGCGGTTGGTGGCCTTGAGCAGGTCGGCGGCCTGAAAGCGGATCACCTGCTGCGGCTCCTTGCCCTCGTTCATGCCTTTGATCAGGCTTGAGATGCAGTAGATCAGGATGTCGCGGTCGTGCACCGTGGCGAGCCCGTCGGTCGAGGGCTTGATCTCCACCGTCATGCCGTTGTGCTCGTACTTGCGGGGGCGGGTGTCGGGCTTGGTCGACAGCGAAAAGATCGGATGCTCCATCGAGCCGACGTCGCCCTTGGGGGCCGCATCGAGGATGTCACAGACAAAGAAATCGCCCTGCGGGTGACGGTCCGGCAACAAAGGGTAGTCGGTGGTCATGGGCGGGCTCCTTTGGGCGACAGTTTGCAACGACACTTCACACACGGACCAGCCTATAACGACACTTCACACACGCCAAGGGAAAAACGACACTTCGCCCACGGGGAAACGACACTTCACCCACGCTTGGGGCTGAAAAAATGACTCTGTTTCAATGGGTTGTCGTCCGTGTTTCATGCACGCGCTGCGCGTGTGGGGGCGGCGATTCTCGAATCACCACTCTACACACGGGGAATCACCACTTTACACACGCAGAATCACCACTTTACACACGGGGGTGTCTGCAAGGCTTTGGAAAGATTGGGAAAAATCGGCCTCTGAGAGGGCGTAACACTATATCTAACACATATATAACACCCCAAAGGCCGAATGCGCCCCACGACAGGGGCCGACAAGGGGCAAAGGCCGGTGCATGTGCTGGGGAAGGACGCCGTGTGATCTGGCCGGAAAGGCTCTGATCCGGGGGGCGGCAAGGGCAAAGCGGGGCAGGGCATGACACGCACCCGCCCCGCCTGGGATTACAGGGTGAAGATCACCGGCAGGTCCTTGAGGCGCGGCGCGGCGTCGTCCTTGGCGCTGAGCGTGGGCGTGGTTTCCAGACCCCAGTCGATGCCGATGTCGGGATCGTCAAAGCGCACCGCGCCGTCACACTCGGGCGCGTAGTAATCGGTGCACTTGTAGACGATCTCGGTCTCGGGCTCGCGGGTGACAAAGCCATGCAGGAAGCCCGCCGGGATCATCAGCTGCTTGCCGTTCTCAAAGGACAGCTCGATCCCGTACCACTGGCCAAAGGTCGGGCTGCCGTGGCGGATGTCCACGGCGACGTCGAACAGGCGGCCGCGCCCGCAGCGCACCAGCTTGGCCTGCGCGTGGGGGGGCGACTGGAAATGCAGCCCCCGCAGGGTGCCCACGGCCATGGACATCGAATGGTTGTCCTGCACAAAGTTGTAGTCCATCCCCGCCTCGCTCATGCGCTTGTGGTTCCAGCTTTCGCTGAAAAAGCCGCGCGCATCGCCAAAACGTGGCGGCGTCAGGACCTTGAGACCTTCGATCGGGGTGTCCTCGATTTTCATGAGAAAAATTCCTTTTTTGAATGCGCGGAATTGCGTGTGACTAAGGGGCGACCTGCCGCAGGGCATTGCGCGCGTTTAGACGCCCTAGACGCCAACAGGTCAAGGCGACAGCGCCACTCCGCCGAGCCCGGCCAATTGGCTTGTCAGGTTGGGGCGCGTCTTCTATACGGGCGCGGATGGTTTGCATCGGCCCTTGGGTCTCTTTTTGATTTTGAATTTTGAAAGCAGCGTTATCGACATGAAGGTTCTTTTCGTCGGGCTCGATTATTACGGATATACCACCAAGATCATCCGCGAATTCGAAGCCTTGGGCGCCAGTGTCGATTTCGTCGACATTCAGCCCGGATCGGTGTGGATGAAGGCCTGGCGCACGCTCGCCCCCGAAAGCTGCCGCCGCGCCACCGCCGCCCGCCATGCGCAGATGATCGAGGACACCGCCGGCACCCGCTATGACCGCGTGGTGTTTCTGCAGGCGCATCAGATCGCGCCGGAAACGCTGGCCCGCCTGCGCGAGCTTCAGCCGCAGGCGCATTTCGTGCTGTACAACTGGGATGCGCTGACCACCCACGATTACCTGGCCCAGGCGCCGCTGTTCGACGAGGTCTATACCTTTGACCCCGCCGATGCCCGCGCCCATGGCTTTCACTACCTGCCGCTGTTCTGCCCGCGCGAGATGCAGGGGCTGGCCCGTGATCGCGCGCCCGCCCGCAGCGTCTATACCGTGGGCAACATCGTGAACCCGCGCCGCTACGACGCCATCAAGGCCTTTGAGGCCTATTGCCAGCAGCACGGCATCGCCTTCGAGGCGTTTATGAAGATGAGCCCGGTGGTCTACCTGCGCTTTTTGCGCATGGGGCGCATCCCGCGCGGCGTCAGCCTGCGCTCGATCAAGCCCGAGGATTTCCGCGCCATGGTCGAACGCAACGCCGCGACCTTTGACTTTGCCAACCATCAGGCGCAGTCGGGCCACACCATGCGCACCTTTGAAAACCTCTGCGGCGGCAAGAAGGTGATCACCAACAACGGCTCGGTCCGCTCCGAAGCCTTTGGCACCGAGGACCGGTTCTTTATCTACAAGGACCTCGATTTCACCGGCGTGGCCGAGTTCCTTGATACGCCTCTGGCCGACCCGGAGGCCGAGTTCGAAGAGTACCGC
Source organism: Tropicibacter naphthalenivorans (assembly GCF_900176475.1). GTDB lineage: Bacteria > Pseudomonadota > Alphaproteobacteria > Rhodobacterales > Rhodobacteraceae > Tropicibacter > Tropicibacter naphthalenivorans. Next base: position 42,693 of record NZ_FWXX01000013.1, on the reverse strand, counting down.
ATTCAGGCCTTTGCCCGCACCCTGCTGGGGATGACCGCCGCCGAGGCCGCCGCATGAAACGCTGTCTGCTGATCGCGCCGCTGTCGTTCTACGCCTTCCACAAGGATCTGGGCGCGGCGCTGGAACGGGCGGGCTATGCCGTCGAGATGCTCAACGAGGAATACCCCGCCAGCACGCTGGGCAAGATCATGGGCAAGCTGGCGCTGGACCGCCTGCGCAAGACCACGCTGGCCGAGCTGGAACGCCGCCTGCCGCAGATGGGCCAGTTCGACCTGGTGGTGATCGTCAAGGGCCGGGGGCTTGGGCCTGCCGCGCTGGAGCTCTTGCGCCGTCACGCCACCCGCATCGTTGGCTACAACTTTGACAGCTTCCGGTTCAACCCGTCGCCCAAGGACTGGCTGCACCTGTGCGACCGCTACTGCACCTTTGACATCGCCGATGCGCGTGACACCGGCCTGCCGCTGGTGCATCTGTTCTCGGCGGCGACCCGCGCGCCTGAACCCAGCCGCGACACCGACCTGTCGGTGGTGATGAAGATCCACTCGGACCGGCTGGCCTATGTGGACCGGGTGCTGGCGGCGCTGCCCGCGGGGCGCAAGCCGTTTGTCTTTCTCTATGCGCCGAACTGGTTCGAGGTCCTCAAGCAGGCCCTGCGCGCGCCCGGCCCGATCTGGCGCCTGCGCCGTCACATCAGTTTCACGCCCATGTCCTATGCGGACGCGATGACCGCCATCGCCCGCTCGCGCGCCACGCTGGACTACGCCCACCCGCTGCAAAGCGGCATCACCGTGCGCTGCTACGAGGCCCAGAGCCTCAAGGTCGCGGTGGTCACCAACAATCCTTACGTGGCCGAGGCGGGGGTCTTTACCCCCGGCGCCGTGGCGACCTTCGGGCTGGAGGATGACCCGGCGCAGCTGGGGCCGATCCTCGAGACGCTCGACGACATCGACATCACCCCCGCCCAGCGGGACACCGATACTTTCCTGGCCGACCTTCTGGACGAGGCAGGACAACAGACACGACAGAGGGACACCGCATGACACGCGTTCTCATCACCGGCGGCGCCGGTTTCATCGGCTCGAACCTCGTGCAGGCGCTGCACGCCAAGGGCTATGACATCACCGTTCTGGACAGCCTGTCGCCGCAGATCCACGGCGAAGACCCCATGGCCAGCCCGCTGGTGCAGTCGCTGGACGGCAAGGCGCGTCTGGTCCACGCCTCGGTGATGGACAAGGACGTCATGGCCGAGGAACTGGCCAAGACCGACATCGTGGTCCATTACGCCGCCGAGACCGGGACCGGCCAGTCCATGTATCAGGTGCACAACTACTGTGACGTGAACATCGGCGGCACCTCGCTGATGCTCGACCTCTTGGGCGCGATAGAGCATTCGGTCAAGCGCATGGTCGTGGCCTCGTCGCGGTCGATCTACGGCGAGGGGCGCTATACGGACGCCGCAGGCAATGACGTCTACCCCGGCGCACGCGTCGAGGCCGACATGCTGGCGGGCAAGTTCGACCCGCTCGACCCGGCCACCGGCCAGCCCTACACCCTGCAAGCCACCGATGAAGGGTCCAAGATCCACCCCTCGTCCGTCTATGGCATCACCAAGCAGGTGCAAGAGCAGCTGGTCATGACCGTCTGCCCGACGCTGGGGATCGAGCCGGTCGCGCTGCGCTACCAGAACGTCTACGGCCCCGGCCAGTCGCTGTCGAACCCCTACACCGGCATCCTGTCGATCTTCTCGAACCTCATCATGCAGGGCAAGTCGATCAACGTCTTCGAGGACGGGCTGGAAAGCCGCGACTTCGTCTTTATCGACGATGTGGTGGCCGCGACCATGCTGGCGATCGAACACGAAAACGCGCCCGGTTTCGCCTATAACGTCGGTTCCGGCGTGGCGACCACGGTGCTGGAGGTGGTCGACGCGCTGATCGCTGCCTATGGTCGCCCCACGGAATCGAAGGTCTCTGGCCAGTTCCGCCTGGGCGACATCCGCCACAACTACGCCGACCTGTCGCTGATCTCTGGCCGCCTCGGGTTCCAGCCGTCGGTGGATTTCGCCGAAGGCATCCGCCAGTTCGCCGCATGGGCCGGCACGCAAGGCCCCCGCGCCAGCGCCTACGAGCGCTCGCTGGAGGAAATGAAGGAACGCGGCCTGATGAAGGGCGCGGCGGAATAATCCCAAAGCGGGGAGACTGCTCATGACGATCCTCGTGATCGGCGGCGGCAAGATGGGCGCGACCCATCTTGCACTGGCCGCGCAATACGCGGGCAAGCAGGGCGTGGCGCTCTGTGAGCCCAAGAAATCCGTCCGCCGCGTCTTTGGGATGCTGGGCTTTCGCACCTATGCCAGCCTCGAAGAGGCGATGGCCAAGGGCGCGGCCCCCAAGGGCGTGCTGATCGCCACCCCGACGCGGTTCCACGCGCCGGTGGCGGAAACCGCGCTGAAGAACGGCATCCCGGTTTTCGTGGAAAAGCCGCTGACGCTGGACCCGGACCGGTCCATGGAGCTGGTCAAGCTGGCCGAGGCGACGGGCGTGCCCGCGCAGACCGGCTTTGTGCTGCGCTACATCGCCACCTTCCTGCGCCTGCGTGCGCTGGTGGCGGACGGGCGTCTGGGCCGCGTCGAACGCTACGAGGCGTCGATGCTGGGCAACGTGGTGACGAAACCCTTGCCGGACGAAAGCTGGCAGGGCGATTTCAGCCGCGGCGGCGGCGCGCTGAACGAATACGGCCCGCACCTGATCGACCTGTGCCATTTCGTCTTTGGCCGGGTGGCGCAGGTGGAGGCGGCGGAAAAGGCCCATGTGCATTGCACCAAGGCCGACGACCGCATCGACGTGGACTGGACCCACGAAAGCGGCATCCCCGGCCACATGCGCATCGACTGGTGCGACACCACGAAACGCAAGTCGGTGAACGAGTTCCGCGTGATCTTTGAAAAGGCCGAGGTGCGCGTCGACAACTCTGCCGTCGAACTGACCTGGCGCGAGGGTGTGGACCTGCCCGAAGGCGCCGAAGACCTGGCCGCCCAGCCGCGCCCGCTGAACGTGGGCTTCTACCTGCGCGGCGAGGAATTCTCGCTCGAGCTCGAGGATTTCATCGGCACCTGCCTGGGGCGCAACCTGCACGTGGACGACGAGGTGCCGCAGGGCATCACCCCCCGTCTGGTGGACGGCTACGAGGTCGATCGCATGATCGACGCCATTGCGCGAAAGGTGGGCCTGAAATGAGCTTTGGTCGTGTGATCCTTGGCGACAACCAGTTCCTGGGCGTCAACCATTCCAACCAGGCCAAGGCGGTGCAACTGTATGAACAGTTCAGCAAGCCCGACGCCATCATCGAGGTCATCGGCGCCGCCTATGAGGCCGGCGTGCGGGATTTCATGTTCACCACCCATGACCGGTTCGAGCCGGTCTTTGACGAGGTGCGGCGGTCCAACCTGTTCCCGGGCATGTATTATTCGCCCTGCCTGCCCTATGCGCATAAATACTGGTCCAAACTCTCGGCCCAGAGCATGCCTTCGGTGCTGAAGGAGACCCTGTTCCAGGTCAACGCGCTGCAGGTGATCCCGGCGGGGCTGGGGCTGATGCTGGGCAACTTCGGCGGCTTCATGAAGCTGCTGGCGGAAATCGAGGTGCTGATGTGCAAGGGCCTGCCGCTGCGCGGGGTGTTCTTGCAGAACGCCGCCTTTGACCTGCTCATGTCCATCGAGGCGCATCGTGAAATCGAGGCCTTTGCCGAGGGCGTCAAGCGCCGCCTTGGCGCCGAGCCGGGCTTCATCACCATGAACCACCCGCAGGCGGTGGATGTGCTGACCAACAAGATCGGGCTGGACCGTCCTTGGGTCTGCGCCAACTACAACCTCGCGGGCTTTCGCATGAACCCCAAGGCCGAAACCGTGGTCAGCAGCTTTGCCTCGGGCAAGACGCGCAACATCGCCATGTCGGTGTTCTCGTCGGGCGCGGCGGGCGGCCAGGCCAGCCTGCGCCACGTGGTCGACCAGTGCCCCGGCGGCGGGGTGGATGCGATCCTGTTCGGGTCTTCGCGCCCCGAGAACATCGTGGCCAACACCCGCACCATCCTGGACAACACCCCGCCCACCTGATGGTGGGGCAGGGCGCAGATGCAAAACGGGCGGCCCTTGGCGGGCCGCCCGTTTCTTTATGCCGCGCTGTTCGGTCAGTAATTGCTGCGGCTGATCTCAAAGGCATAGCTGTAGGCGCCGATCCGCTCGATCATCAGCGTCAGCACCCCTGGCCCGGTAAAGTTCACCCCACCGTTCAGCTTGTTCTGCGCGGTCGCGGCGATGGTCATGTTGGCGTTCTCGGCCCGCAGGATCACCAGCCGGTTGGCCTGGGTGCCCGCGTCAAAGCTGTTGACGGTGACCGGCGTGGTGGCCGCCGCGCGGAAGTAGCTGCCATCGGGCAGGGCCAGCGCACTGCCCGAGACGCCGGCCTCGGTCAGCGCGGTGTTGGCCTTGTAAAAGTTGATCGCGCTTTTGGTCACCGTCACGAATTCAGACCCGTTCGCGCCGGTTTGCAGCAGCCCGCAGATGCCCCCGGTGCTGTTGTCCTGAATTTTCTTCGTGCCGGTGCCGGACCAGTCGCCGCGTGGGTCAAAGCAGTTGTCGACCACGCTCAGGCGCGGCTCGGTGCCCGAAATGCGGATGCCGGTGACGCCGTTGGTGCCTTCGACATAGACCAGAGAGTTCGAGCGCACGGTCTTGTTGTAGCCGCCGAATCCCGCCGAAGAGGCCACGTCGATGCCAACCGAGTTGGCGCGCGAGCCGGTCGAGATCAGGTTGCCTTCGATGAGCGAGCCCTTGGAGGTGGTGGCGGTGGCGTCGATCCCCACGGCAAAGCCGCGCGCGATGTAGTTGTGCACGATCGAGGTGTAATCGCCCGCATCCTGGATGCCGATGCCGCCGTCGCCGCCTTCCATGTAGCATTTCTCGATGATCGCACCTTTGGTGCCGCTGAGCAGGATGCCGTTGGTCACGGTTGAGCATTCGCATTCCGAGATGGTCAGCGTGTATTCCGCCCCGCTGCCGCCGCCGATGTCAAAGCCGGTCAGGAAGCCGCGCGAGGTGACCTTGCGCAAAGTCACCAGCCCCGAGTCGTGCGAGGTCGCCACTCGCACACCGGCGCCGGTGCGTGCCAAGCCCAGAACCGGCGTGGCAAAGTCCGAGTTCAGCACATAGATGTTGTCGAAATCCGTGGTCGCCGAGTAGGTGATCAGGATCCCGTCGCCCGAGCCCTTTTGATAGATCGCCAGATCGCGCATCACCGACAGGCCGTAAAAGCTGTCCAGCCGGATGGCCGGGGTGGTGTCGGACTGCGCGTCGATGCGCAGGTTCTCGATGCGCATGGTGCCGTTGGATGACGGGTCGGTGTCCTGGATGTCGCGCAGCACCGGCGCGTCGGTGACCGATTTCAGCACGGTCCCGCCCTGACCTGCGACCACGAAGGGTTCGCCATAGCTTTGGCCAAAGATACGGAAGGATTTGCCGCGCTCGTCGGTGCCCGTGACGGTGCCCGGCAGAACCAGCCCGGTGACCAGATAGATGCCCGACGGCACGAACAGGTCGGCGTCGTTGTCATGGGCAAAGTCGATGGCGTTTTGCAGCGCGGCGGTGTCATCGGCGATCCCGTCGCCCGCCGGGTTCCATGCGGCGGCGTTGTAATAGCCCGCCGAGGTGATCTGGGCATAGAGCTTGACGCCGCCAGCGGTGGTCAGATGGTGATCGGTCGCGGTTTCGGGCGCGACGCGGTAGAAAAAGTTGGTGTTGGTGACGTGGATCAGCTCGTTCTTGGTGACGTCCTGACGGCCAAAGCCCGCATCATACGACAAAAAGGCGTCATCGGTCAGGTCCTGAACGGTGGAAAAGATCAGGGATTCGGGCGCGCGCACGCGCACATCCGGCAGATCCAGCAGCAGCTGGTCTTGTGCGGAATAAACGCGGATGTCGTAGACCGCCTCGAGTGTGTGAATGATCGGGAACCGGCCGTTGTCATCGGCGACGACGGGGTTGGCACGCAATTCCGTCAGGTCTTCGTCCTGGTACAACGCGACCAGCGTTTCCTTGTTGGCCGCATAGACATACATCCGGGCACCGCCGAACAGCGCCTCTTGGATATCGGCGCCTGCCGCGATCTCGCTCAGGTCGACACCTGGGTCGAGGTTGTCGAAATCTTGCTTCTCCAGTTTCAGCTGTGCCATGCCGTATCTCCTTCGTATGCCCGCATGTCGTGGTCTGCGCGCTCCACAGAAGAGGAGGAGGCGAGGCGCCGCTCGAACGGGCCTTCTCCCCCGTCAGGAGCGATTCAGGTTGCAGGGCGGAGAGTCCGACAGCTTTGTTAATCAAATCGTCCGGCAGCGTGCGCTGCCCGGTCCGGGGCGCAACGGCAGGGCGTGCAAAGCCTGTCTGAAAGCGGGGGAAAGGTGGGCGATCAGGCCCGGTCACCCAGTCCCGGCAGGCGGATCGGCATCATCCCCGACAGGGTGAACAGCCACACGAAAGGCGAATAGAACAGCGGTTCCGTCGTCATCGAGCCGATCAGCACGAAAAAGAACAACACCCTGTAATGCGGGAATATTTTCTGCCGAAAGGTGGCAAACAGCACGATCACCGCCCAGACCACGCCGGTGGAATAGGCCAGGATCAAGACGCCGTTGGTCTGACCTCGGTCGGTGTTCAGCGGCGTGTCGATGTTGAACGTGTTCTCGCGGGCGAATTTTTGATAGGTGCCGGGGTTGAAGCCGATCCCCCAAGGGTGTTCCAGCGTGACAGCAATCCCGTTCAGCGTGTCAAAGTTACGCGCCATGTAAGACCCCTTTGACGCCCCGGACAGCTTGTCTTCGACCACGGTCTGGGCAAAGCCCACATAGACCAGAAAGAAGGGCAGGAAGATCACGATCTTGAGCACCTTCATGGACAGCTTTTGTTTCACCCCGAACAGGAACACCAGCAATTGCAGGCTGGCCAGCACCACGCCGGTGGTCGACAACGTCAACACCAGCCCGACAAAGGACAGCGCCGCCCACATGTTGCGCTTGGCGTAGAACAGGAAAAAGTGCAGCGCCACGTTCAGGTAGATCTGGTAGACGCCCGGTTCCCAGAACAGGCCCTGGCTGCGGTGGATGCCAAAGGCGGTCTCGGCCCTGCCAAAGAAGATCAGGAATTTGTAGGACCCGATTCCGCTGGCCTTGCTGAACAGCCCGAAGGCAAAGGTCACCAGCAGCCAGTTGATGAACCCATGCACGATCAGGATCATCAGGGTGACTTCCAGCGTGCGCCCCACGTCGGGTTTGCGCACGAGGATGTAGTTCAGCACCAACAGCGCCGTCAGGATGTCATGGAACCGGAAGGCGATGAAGATCAGGTCCGACGGGTGGTGCAGCAGCAGGCTGTAGAACAGGTAGGCGTAGATCATCAACGCCGCAGCGCCAATGGCTCTTGAGACCCGAAAGCCCGACTTGGCCAGAAGTGCCAGCTGCAGCACCACGTTGACCGCCGCCAGCATGTAGATGTCGAAATACTGCACCGCCCCGCTGAGCAGGATCACCACCAAAAGGCTGGCCACCAGCAGCTTGTCCGCGCGCCGCTCGGGGCGGGTCGCGTCGTCACCGCCCGGTACGGCGGCGGCAGGGTCTGGGTGGCCCCCAAAGCTGGGATCGGCGGTGGTCATGGGCGCTCGGGTCAGGCTGGATCGGTCTCGACTGGGCCGGTTTGGGCGGTGTCGGTGTGGGCGGGGTCGGTCTGATTGGGGCGGAACGTACCATCAGGGTGGGTCGAACGCCATGTCCCGCTGTCCGGGTCGAACCGTTTGACGATGCGGGCCGGTGCGCCGACCACCACGCAGCGGTCAGGGATGTCCGTGGTGACAAAGGCCCCGGCCCCGATCACGCAGCCCCGCCCCACCTGCGCGCCGACCACGCAGGCGCCATGGCCCAGCCATGTACCATCTCCGATGCGGGTCGGGGCCAGCTGGATCACCGGCTGGTCCATGACGGGGGTGTCCGGGTCTTCGTAGCCGTGACGGTTGTCGGCAATGTAGACGTTGTTGGCGGTCAGCACCTTCTCGCCGATCTCGATGCTCCCGGTGGCGTAGATGTGGTTGGCCCGCCCCAGCAGGGTGCCCGACCCGATCTTCAGCGCCGCGCGCCCGCCCGGCACAATGGGCCGCGCCGCCAGCAGCGTGCGCGCCCCCACCAGCACCCCATCCCCCAAAGAGATGTTCTGCGCCCCCTCGATGCCATCGGGCAGCAGCACGTTGGTGCCCCGGCCAAAGGCGGCAAAGCGGCGCGCGAACAGCAGCCGGAAGACCCGCGTGCAGATCAGGTTGCGCAGGCGAAAGACGAACATCAGGTTGCCACCGTCATTGGCCATAGTTGTCTCCTTCGGGGCTGGCAGGCTGCGCCGGGGCTGTGGGGCCCGGATCGTAGCGTGTGACAAAGGCCGCGGTGTCCAGGAATTCTGCCTCGCGCTCGGCCAGCGTGGCCACGTCCCAGTCCCACCAGCGGATGCGCAGCAGGGCTGCGACCTGCTCCGGCGGAAAGCGGTCGCGGATGTGGCGTGCCGGGTTGCCGCCCACCACCGCGTAGGGCGGCACGTCGCGGGCCACCACGGCATTGGCCCCGATCACCGCGCCATGGCCCACCGTCACGCCGCGCATGATCACCGCGTTCACCCCGATCCAGACGTCGTGACCAATCACCGTGGCGGGCTTTTGCGGCGGCAGGCGCGTGGCCTTTGCCAGCCCGCCATAGGCGGGCGAGGTGGGAAAGTTCGAGGTGGTCACCCGGCGCATGTCCTTGCCCGAGACCCCGATCACCGTGCCCCGCGCGATGGAACAGAACCGCCCGATCTGCGCCGCCTCGACATAGGTGCCCGGCCCGCTGATGTAGGAAAAATCCCCCAGCTCCAGCCCTGGCCCGGCCTCTACCCCCTTGCGGATGATCGACCGGAACCCGATGCGCGCCTTGCGGCTGACCGACCAGCTTTCGACCCGGTGGTCGCGCTGGCGGTTCTTCAGCGCCCACCAGACATGGTGAAAGGGCGGGCTGATCAGCGATTTCAGCAGGGCTTTCATAGGGCTCTCTCCTTTCGGTCGAGACGGGTCAGGGCCACATGGCGCTGCCACAGCAGGTACACCGCCCCCAGCGCCGCCGACAGGATGCGCGCCACAAGGACAGCCGTCAGGGTGAACCCTGCCAGCCAGACCGCCCCCAGCAGCGCGCAAAAGCTGCCCAGCGACACCAGCCCCGCGATCAGCACCGGTCGGGTGTCTTCCACCGCGTAGAGCACCAGCGTCCCCGGTGCCTGCGCCAGCATCCCAAGCCCCGTGAGGAACGCGAGGTAGACCAGCGGCTCGGTGCCGGAGAAGTTCGGCAGAAAGCTGTCCAGCACGAGGCTCAGCAGCACCAGCTTCACCAAGAGGGCCAGACCCGCGTAGACTGCCAGTTCCACCATGTGACGGCGGATCGTGCGGCGGAACCCGTCGGTGTCGCCTGCGGCCAGCGCCCGGCGCGCGCGCGGGAAATGCACGTTCATCAGCGCCGTCGGCACCAACAGGAAGAAGGTCATGTAGAGGATGACGATGTAATAGCGTCCCAGCGCCTCGGGGCCCATGACGCCCGCGATGCTCCAGCGTTCGATCTGGTAGATCAGCAGCAGCGACAGCGACCCCAAGAAGGGCATCACCCCCACCGCCAGCATCCGCCGCAGTGCCGCGCCCTCGGGCCGGGCCGCGCGCGGGCGCGCCTGCGGTTCCAGCACCGCGCCCCCCAGCGCCACCAGCAGCGGCTGCACCGCGATCGACAGCAGCGCCAGCTGCAGGTCTCCCGATCCCAGCGTCAGCAGCGCCAGCCCCAGCGACACCAGCACCGCCACCACGTTCACAAGGTTCGACTGGCGCAGCTTTTGATCCGCCACCAGCACGTTGTTCATCCAGGTCGAGGCCAGCGTCGCTAGCCCCGCCGCCAGCCCGATCGTCAGCGTCTCGGGTGCCACCGTGGGCATCAGCACGCCCGGTCCCAGCACCGCCAGCCCCAGCGCCAGCACGATCCCCAGCACCGCCTTTCCGGCGAACAGCACGTCGGCCATGCGCCGGTTCAGATCGCGGTCGCCCCCGGCCCACAGGATGAAGGCCCCGCTGATCAGCCCACCCTGGGCAAAGCCCACCAGCATCACGATGGTCTGCATCAGCGCGATCTGGCCCACCTCGGCCAGCCCGAGGCTGTTCATGAACAGCAGGTTGCGGCCAAAGGCCAGCAGGCTCACGGCGGTGTTGATCACCACGTAGGCATAGCTGGAGCGGAACAGGCGGGCGAGCATGGCGGTCACAGCGCCCGTATCGTCCGCGCCAGCCCCTGCGCCACCACGCGGGCGTTCTCGTCGAGGTCGATGCCGGATTTCGCGGCGCGGCCCGCGAAAAAGCTGATCATGCCGGGATGGATCGACGCGAAATAAGCTTCGAGGTAGTCCAGCAGCGCTTCGTCATCCGGCAGGCTGTCCGGCGTCAGCCCGTGCAGCGTAGCGCGCAGGTCGCGGATGTGATCCAGCTGCGACACGCCCTGATATCCGGTGTAGAAGGTCGTGCCAAAGGCCACCACCGGCTTGCGCATCAGCATGGCTTCGAACCCGGCGGTGCCGGTGATCGTCACCACGCCATAGGCATTGCCGATCACCTGCTTGCCCGGCACGCCCGCGTCCAGCAGGCGGATGTTGGGCACCGCGTTCAGCCGCCGGTAATCGGCGGCGGCGCGATAGCCGATGTCGTGGGGGTGATCCTTGACATACAGCAGGTGGCCGGGGGGCAGTTGCCCTGCGATGTTCTCGATCAGCTTGATCTGATTGGTATAAATCCCGTGCGACTGGTACAGGACCACCGCCTCGGGCTCCAGGTGCAGCGGGTAGAACCAATAGGTCTGGTCCGGCTCATAGGCGTCGAAACGCACGTCCCGGCGGTAGTCCCGCAGGTTGCGCAGCTTTTCGGCGGGGGTGTTCTGGCGCAGACCCCACAGTTCGATGGCGTCGATCATCGGGTCCAGCCCGCCCGCCCGCGCCTGCCGCCGCACGATGTTGCGCAGCGATTTCGCCGCCAGCTGGTGCCAGGCCACCGATTGCGTCACCGCCCCGCCAAAGAAGGTGGCGATCGAGTTGCGAAACTCTTCGAGAAAGGCGCGCAGGTCGTCGCGCGTGTACCCTTCGGCCCCGCGTGTGCCGGGGGGCAGGGCCAGCGCGCGGGTGATATCGGGCGAGAACAGCTCGACCCCTTCCATCACCATGAAGCGATAGCTGCCCGGCTCGGCCTGCGACATGATGCAAAACAGGTAGGACCCGCCGCGCTCGGCCAGCGCCACGGCGGCCATGAAGTTGAACAGCAGCGACACGGTTTCATGCAGGATGTGGTCGACCTCGTGCTTGGCCACATAGTCCTGCCAGAAGGCCAGGTAGGCATCGGCCAGCCGCAGGCAGTCGGCATAGTCCATGCCCTGCATGGTCCGGTCGCTCTGGATCGCCGAATTCAGCCCAAAGGCGCCATCCGTGGCGGAAACGATCAGCCGCTCCATCTCGGCCAGACGGTCCGCGTCCGGCGGGGTGTCCTTGAGGAAAGCGGGCAAAAGCTTTTTGAAGACAGGCGCGTCCGTGATCCCCATGGCGGCCAGCTTGTCGGCCTCGGGGGTGTCATAGGCCAGGTGCAGCACGCGGATGTCCTCGGGCATCACCTGCGAGACCGGGCCAAAGAGGTCGGTCAATTCGAGCCGGTCAAGGAAACACAGGGTCTTCATGTGCGGGCCTCCGACATATGGGCCAAAAGGCTTTCGGCCTCGGCGAAATCGGCGGCGGTGTCGATGTCGACCGAGCGCGCCACCGGCATTTCAAAGCCAAGGCTGTCGGCAAACAGGAACCGCCGTTCAGCCAGGAACCGCGCCACGTCGACGAAATAGAACGCGCCGTTCAGCACCAGCGCCTTGGGCAGATCCTGACGGCGGGTGCCGTTCGGCGGTTCGGGCAGCAGGCGGTTCAGGCGGCCTGCGGCATCGCTGCCGTACATCAGCCAGGGCGACTCGGCGGCCTCGCAGACCGACACGCAGCCGCCCGCGCCGGGGCTGGCCTGCCACAGGGCAAAGCCCGCATCCAGATCGGCCCCCGTGCGAAACGGCGAGGTCGGTTGCAACAGCACCGCGCGGTCATAGCCCGGTACGGCCTCCAGCGCGTGGACCATCACATCCACCGAGGTCGCGGTATCCGACGCCAGATCGGCGGGCCGCATAAAGGGCACATCGGCCCCGGCATCGCGCGCGGCCTCGGCGATCTCTGCATCATCGGTGGAGACGATCACGCGGGCGACGCAGGACGCCTCCAGCGCCGCGCGCACCGTCCAGGCGATCAGCGGCACGCCCCCCAAGGGCCGCACGTTCTTGCGCGGCACCCCCTTGGAGCCGCCGCGCGCGGTGATCACCGCCAGCACGCCATCCTGTCCACCCGTCTGGCTCATTTGCCGAACACCGTCTCGTATTCCGAGCGCGCGCGGTCGAGGTCTTCGAGACGGCCGATGTCCATCCAGTATTCCCGCACCGGAAAGACCGACACCTTGTGGCCCGCGTCCTTTACCCGTTCGATCAGGTCGGGCATGTCCAGCGGCTCGCCGTCCTTGATGTGGTCAAAGGCGACGGGCGACAGCGCGTAGATGCCCGCGTTGACCAGATGCTTGTGGACCGGCTTTTCTTCCATCGAGACCAGCGTGGTGCCGTCGGTGTTCAGCACACCGTAGGGCACCTGCATGTTGAATTCGCGCGCGCAGATCGTCACCGCAGAGCCGGTTTCCGCGTGAAAGTCCATCATCGCCCCAAAGGAGGTCGTGGTCAGGATATCGCCGTTCATCACCACAAAGGGCTCATCCGGGCGGCTGTCCAGCAGCGACAGCGCGCCGCCGGTGCCCATGCGCTGGGTTTCCTCGACATAGTCGATTTCGACGCCCAGCTGCGACCCATCGCCAAAGTGGTCGCGGATCACGTGGCCAAGGTAGTTCAGCGATAGGGTAAAGCGGCTGAACCCCTGATCCTGAAAGCGCGTCACGATGCGTTCCAGCAGCGGCTTGTCGCCCACCGGGATCATCGGCTTGGGCACGGTTTCGGTCAGCGGGCGCAGGCGCATCCCCAGACCGCCGGCCATCAGGATCACACGGGTCGAGCGCGGCTCGACCCCGGTCATGCCGTCGCGCAGCGCCAGCGCCACCAGCCGGCCTTCGGGGTCGACCACCGGGATATGGCTCAGGCCGCGCTCGCGCATCAGCCGCTGCGCCGAAGCCGCGCTGGCGCCCTTGAGCAGCGTCGTGGGATTGCGGTGCATCACCTCGGAGACGGGGGCCTCCAGCGTCAGACCGCGCAGCAGGCCGCGCCGCACGTCGCCATCGGTGACCGTGGCGATCAGGACGCCCTCGGCATCGGTGACCAGCGCGATCTGGCGCGCACCGCTGTCGATAACTTCCATGACCTGACGCAGCGTGGCATCCGGGGTCAGTGTCATCTTTTTCAAGTCTGTCATCATGTCGAAATCACTTTCTTCAAATACGGCGGGCCGGGTTTCCCACGACGGTAACGGCCGAGGGTACGTCTTTGGTGACCACCGCACCGGCGCCGACAATGGCCCCGTCTGCGACGGTGATCCCCTGAATGAGCGTGGCTCCGGTGCCGATATGTACGTCTGTGCCAAGCGTCACGCCACCGGACAGGGTTACTCCCGGCGCGATATGGCTATGCGCCCCGATCTGCCCGTCGTGATCGACGATACACCCGGTGTTGAGCAGCACGTTTTCACCCAAGGCAACCCCCGGCTGCACGATCGCCCCGGCCATGATCTGCGCGCCTTTGGCCAGCGTCACGCCGGCGGCCACGATGGCCGAAGGATGCACCAGGGCGGGAAAGTCAAAACCGCGCGCGCGCGCCGCGGCAAAGACCTTGTGGCGCAGGGTGGTTGCCCCGACCGAGCCCAGCCCGTTGACCAGCAAGACCTGCGCGGGGTCCAGATCGTCCAGCGCCGCGTCATCCCCCAGCCAGGGGCTGTCCGCATGGGGCCAGTCCGCCGGGGCAGGGCAGGCGGGGGCGATGCAGCCCCGCACAGGCAGGCCGCAGGCCGCCAGCACCCCCATGAGCGCGCGGGCATGACCGCCCGCCCCAAGGATCACATGGGGCAGCGGTGCGGCCGGTGCGCTCACAGCGCGTCGCCTTCGGGCGTGGCGCGGGTCGTGACCTGCCCGACCATGTCCCACAGGGCCATCGGCGAAATCCCGTCACCGGGGCGTTTCACCGCGATGTCGTCCAGCGTCAGCACATGGCCCTCGGGCAGATCGCGCGCCGCCAGCAGGCTCTTGCGGGCCACGGCGCGGTTGGCCACCTCGGCGGCGCCCGGTTGCTTGATGCCGGTACCCAGCGCCAGCTCCACCGCCCGCACCCCGCGAATGAGCTGTGTCAGCTCGCCCGGCTCCAGCGAGGCGGCGTGATCCGGTCCCGGCAGGGTGCGGTCCAGCGTAAAGTGCTTTTCCAAGGCGCAGGCCCCCAGCGCCACGGCGGCAAGGCTGACCGCCTCGCCCACGGTGTGATCGGAATAGCCGACCTGAACGCCAAAGGCGCGGCGCAGCGTTTCCATCGCGTGCAGGTTGGTGTCCTCGACCGCCGCCGGGTATTCGGTGGTGCAATGCAGCAGCATCACCCGCTCGGCCAGCACCGGCCAGACGGCGGGGTCCAGCAGCACGTCGGCGAAATCGGTGCGCCCCTTGGGCAGACCCTCGCGGCACATGGCAAAGGCCAGCACGCCAAGCGCCTCTTCGACTTCGGACAGGCTGCCCATGCCGGTGGACAGGATGATCCTGACCCCGGTGCGCCCCGCCGCCAACAGCAGCGGGGCATTGGTCAGCTCGCCCGAGCCAAGCTTGATCTCGGGCAGGGCAAAGGTGTCCGTCAGCAGCGCGAGGCTGTCGAGGTCAAAGGGCGTCGACAGGAACCGCACGCCCTTTTCATCGCAGCGCGCCATGATCGCCTTGTGGTCGTCGACCGACAGCTCCAGCCGTTGCAGCATCGCCAGCTGGCTTTCCGCGCCATCGGTGGTGCGGGTCTGGTAGCTGGCCTTCTTCGCGCTGGCGGAGGCCAGTTTCGTCGCCTTGAAGGTCTGGAACTTGACGTAATCGGCCCCGGCTTCGGCGGCCTTGTCCACCAGCTCCAGCGCCATGTTCAGATCGCCGTTATGGTTCACACCGGCTTCGGCGATGATCAGGGTCTTGGGGTTAGCCATTTTCGCAACCATGGGTCATGTCCTCGAAGGATTTGCGGATAAGCGCCGCCGGATCGTCCACCGCAGCGAGATGCGACAGGATGCGTGGCGCGGCGTCTCCTGCGCCGTAGGGGTTGGTGACGGCCGACCAGTCCCCGGTCAGGGCGGTGTCGATGGCGGCGCGGATCGCGCCCTCGTCGGGGGCGCAGTCGATGACCGAGGCCGCCCGCACGCGCCGCGCTTGCCGGTCGCCGATATTGACAGTGGGGATCTGGAAACTGGGGGCCTCGTACAGCCCGCTGGACGAGTTCCCCAGCACCAGATCGCAATGTTCCAGCGCCGAGAAATAGCGCGCCGACCCCAGCGAGGCATGGAACACCGCGTTGTCGCGCCCGGCCACATAGGCCTGCACCATGGCGTCCAGCTCGGCAGCGCCCGGATCGGCGTTCGAGCCGGTAAAGATCAGCCCCGCCTGCGGATAGGCGTCCAGCGCGTCCAGCATGGCCTGCGCCATGGCGGCATTGTCGCGCGACAGCGTGGCAGGGTGCAGCGTGATGACAAAGGTCGGGCGCTGGTCCGGCAGACCGACGCTGTCGAAGAACGCCGCGCGCTCCATGCGGGGCAGGGCGACGACCTGGTCGATGCCGGGGCTGCCGGTGACAAAGACGTTCTGCGGCATCTCGCCCATCTGGCGCACGCGGGCGGCGGCCTCTTCGGTGGTGGTGAAATGCAGGGCCGACATCTTGGTCATGGCGTGGCGGATGGAATCGTCGAACGCGCCTTCGGTCACATCCCCGCCCGCGATATGGGCCACCGGCACTTTGGACAGCAGCGCCGCCGTCACCGCGCCGAGGATCTCGTAGCGGTCGCCGAGGATCAGCATCAGGTCGGGTGTCGTCTGGGCCAGAACCGCGCCCACACCGGCCACCGCGCGCCCCGTGGCGGCACAGAGCGCCGCGTCGCTGTCGCCCTCGGTCAGGCCCATGTCGACGCGGTGGTCGACGGTGAACCCGGCGGCCTCGATCGCCGCGACCGATGTGCTGCCCGCCATCAGGTGCTGCCCGGTCACGAGGATCTCCAGCGCAAAGCGCGGATCATCACGCAGCAGCGTCAGCACCGGCTGGAGCAAGCCCCAGTCGGCGCGGGTGCCCGAAACCGCCAGTACCTTCACAGGGCCGCCCCCAGATGCGCCGAGGACGGGATGTTCAGCACGCGCGCCTCAAGGTCGGCGGCTTGGGTCAGGTCGGCGCGCGGCGCGTCCTGATACATCGGCAGGCGGTGCATCAGGGTCCAGATCGGGCGGGTCATGATGCCCGCATCGTTCAGCACCTTCAGCAGCGTGTCGCGCTGCGCGGCCATGTCGGGATCAAGGATCAGCGTCACCAGCCAGTTGTTCGACACAGACCCTTCGGGCGCGGTGAACAGCTGCGCGCCACTCAGCCCGTCAAAGGCCGCTGCATAGGCGTCGAACAGGCGCTGTTTCTGCGCCAGACGGTCGCCCAGCTGTTCCAGCTGCGCCACGCCAAGCGCCGCGTTGAGGTTGGGCATCCGGTAGTTGTAGCCCACCTCGTCGTGGATGAACGCCCAAGGATGCGGCTGTTTCGCCGTGGTGGTCAGGTGCTTGGCGCGCTTGGCCAGCGCCTCGTCGTTGGTGACGATGGCCCCGCCGCCACCGGTGGTGACGATCTTGTTACCGTTAAAGCTGATGGCGGCGATGCGGCCAAGGCTGCCACAGGGACGGCCATGGTAGGTGCTGCCAAGGCTTTCGGCGGCGTCCTCGACCACGACCATGGGCCAGTCGGCCACCACCGCGTCCAGCCCGTCCATGTCGACGGGACAGCCAAAGACATGCATCGGCACGATGGCCGCAATGCGGCGACCCGTCTGACGGTTCCAGGTCGCGCCCTCGCGGACCTCGGCCACCTGTTCAAGGTGGGCGCGCAGCCGCGTGGGGCAGACCCCCATCGTGTCATAGGCGCTGTCGACGAAATGCGGCACCGCGCCCAGATGGCTGGTGGCATTGGCCGTCGCCACAAAGGTCAGCGCGGGCATCAGGACTTCGTCCCCGGGGGCCACCCCGGCCACCAGCATGGCGATCTGCAACGCCGCCGTGCCATTGGCCACCACCACGCCATGGGTGCAGCCCGACAGCCGTGCCACCTCTGCCTCGAAGGCATCCACGTAAGAGCCCACCGAGGACACCCAGCCGGTGTCGATGCAATCGATCAGCAGCTCGCGCTCGCGACCATGAAATTCCGGCACATGCAGCGGGACAAAGCCCGCCTCTGCCCCGATCACACCCCGGATGCGCTGCACCAGATCCTGTGCCAGTTCCATCTTTCCCCCTTGTCCACCGTATACGCGCGCGCGCCCCACCACCCAGCGGGCCGCGCGCGGCGGCGATCAGACGTTGTATTGCCCGGTCTTGTAGGCGGCCAGGTTGGTCGGGTCCTGGAACCACTCGGCGGTCTTGGCGATGCCCTTGGCAAAGCCGTCGCGACCGCCGTGCTCCGGCGCCCAGCCGAACAGTTCGCGCGCCTTGTCGACACCGGCATAGAGACGCTCGACCTCGCTGTCGGCGGGGCGGATGCGCTCGTTGTCGGACACGATCTCGATCTCGACGCCCATGACCTCGGCGATCAGCGCCACGGTGTCCTGGATGGAGATCTCGAAATCCGACCCGATGTTGGTCGCCTGACCGACGCAGGCCTCGGTTTCCATCGCCTGGATAAAGCCCTGCGCGGTGTCATGCACAAAGGTAAAGTCGCGCGTGGGGCTGAGCGCGCCCAGCTTGATGCGGCGTTCCCCGGCGGCGATCTGGCTGATGATCGTCGGGATCACCGCACGGGCGGACTGGCGCGGGCCATAGGTGTTGAACGGACGCAGCACCGACACCGGCGTGCCAAAGCTTTTCTGGAAGGACAGCGCCAGCTGGTCGGCGGCCACCTTGGTGGCGGCATAGGGCGATTGCGCGTTGACCGGGTGTTCCTCGGTGATCGGCACGAATTGCGCCGTGCCGTAGGTTTCCGAGGTCGAGGTGGAAATCACCCGCTCGGTGCCCAGACGGCGTGCCGCCTGCAACACGTTCAGCGTGCCGGTGACGTTGGTCGCCACGTAGCTGTCCGGCGAATGGTAGCTGAAGGGGATGGCGATCAGCGCCGCCAGGTGCAGCACCGCGTCGCAGCCTTCCATGGCGTTGGCCACGCCGTGCGGGTCGCGGATGTCGCCCGCCACCACTTCGAAGTTGCCCTTCACGTCCTCGGCGGGGCGGTCCAGCCAGCCCCAGGAGTTCAGCGAGTTGTACATCACGAAGGCGCGCGTCTCGTAGCCGGCGCGCACCAGCGCCTCGGTCAGGTGAGAGCCGATAAAGCCGTCGGCCCCGGTCACAAGAACCTTCTTGAAGGATTTGGTCATGTCAGTCGTCCGTCCCTTTGGCCCCTTGAGGGCCGTTCGTATCGTTTGTCAGGCGCTTGCGCGGCCTTAGTCTTCGAGCCGCGCCATCAGGTAGCGGCCATAATCGGTCTTGCGGAACAGCTCGGCGCGTTTGGCCAGCTGGGCGTCGTCGATCCAGCCCTGTTCGTGGGCGATCTCGTCGGGGTTGCCGATCTGCAAGCCCTGCCGCAGCACCAGCGTGCGCACGAAATTGCCCGCATCCAGCAGCGACGCATGGGTGCCGGTGTCCAGCCACGCATAGCCGCGGCCCATCTTTTGCACGTCCAGCGTGCCTTCGTGCAGGTAGGTTTCCAGAAGCGAGGTGATCTCCAGCTCGCCCCGCTCCGAGGGCTGCACCTGCGCCGCGCGATCCGGCGCGGTGCCATCGAGGAAATACAGCCCCGTCACAGCGTAGTTCGACGGCGGGTTTTGCGGCTTTTCGATGATCTCGCTGACGGTGCCATCGGCGTCAAAGCCGACCACGCCGTAACGCTCGGGGTCCGAGACGTGATAGCCAAAGACCGTGCCGCCGCTCTCGCGCGCGTCGGCCTTGGCCAAGAGGTCGGGTAGGCCGTGGCCAAAGAACACGTTGTCCCCCAGCACCATGGCCGAGGGCGCACCGTTCAGAAAGTCACGCGCCAGCAGGTAGGCCTGCGCCAGACCATCGGGCGAGGGCTGCTGGATAAAGGTGAACTCCAGCCCCCATTGGCTGCCGTCGCCCAAGAGGCGCTGGAACTGGGCCTGATCGTCGGGGGTGGTGATGATGGCGATCTCGCGGATGCCCGCCAGCATCAGCGCCGACAGCGGGTAGTAGATCATCGGCTTGTCATACAGCGGCAGCAGCTGCTTGGACACGCCCATGGTGATCGGGTAGAGCCGCGTGCCAGAGCCGCCAGCCAGAATGATGCCCTTGCGTTTCTGGGTCATGCGTCTTCTCCTTCGAGCTCGGCCAGAACCCGGGTCAGGCTGTCACGCCAGTCGGGGCGGGCGATGCCGTAATCGCGGGTGATGTCGGAACAGTCCATGCGCGAATTACCGGGGCGCTTGGCCGGGGTCGGGTAGGCGCTGGAGGGGATGTCCTCGACCGCCACGGCGCGCCCCGCGCGGGCAAAGATCTCGCGGGCGAAATCGGCCCAGCTGGCGTCGGGCGCGCCGGCAAAGTGATAGGTGCCCGTGGTGCCCTTGCCGGCGCCAAAGGCCAGCGCCATGTCCCACAGCGCCTGCGCGATGTCGCCTGCCTCGGTGGGGCCGCCGATCTGGTCGGCGACGACGGTCAGCTTGTCGCGGGTCTGCGACAGGCGCAGCATGGTTTTGACGAAGTTCCCGCCATGGGCCGAGAACACCCACGACGTGCGCAGGATGGCGTGATCGCCGTTCGCCGCGCGGATGCCGTCCTCGCCCGCCAGCTTGGTGCGGCCATAGGCGCCCAGCGGGCCGGTGGCCGCATCCACGGTCCAGGGCGCATCGCCCGAGCCGTCAAAGACATAGTCGGTGGAAACATGCAGGAACGGCGCGCCGATGTCGGCACAGGCGCGGGCCAGCGCGGCGGGCGTGTCGCCGTTGACCAGCTGCGCTGTGGCCTCGTCGTCCTCGGCCTTGTCCACCGCCGTGTAGGCGGCGGCGTTGATCACCAGATCGGGGCGCTGATCCAGGACGATCTGCGCGCAGGCGGCGGGATCGGTCTGATCCGCCTCGGCGCGGGGCAGGAACGTCGCCTCGACACCTGCGGGCACCCGGCGCGCCAGTTCGGTTGCGACCTGACCGGTCTTGCCAAATACCAGAACCTTCATGCCGTTTTCCCCAGTCGCTCGCCCACGCCGTCGCGGTCCAGCAGCGCCTGCCACCAGTCCGCGTTGTCCAGATACCAGTCGACGGTCTTGGCTAGACCTTCCTCGACGGTCACCGACGGACGCCAGCCCAGTTCCTCGCGGATGCGGGTCGGGTCGATGGCATAGCGCGCATCATGCCCCGGACGGTCGGTCACAAAGGTGATCTGATCGGCATAGCTGCCGTCGTTCTTGGGGCGCTTGTCGTCGAGGATCGCGCAGAGCGTCTGCACCAATTCGAGGTTGGTGCGCTCGTTCTCGCCGCCGATGTTGTAGCTGCGGCCCAGCTGGCCCTTTTCCAGCACCAGCAGCAGCGCGTCGGCGTGGTCCTCGACATACAGCCAGTCGCGGATGTTCGCGCCGTTGCCGTAGATCGGCAGCGGCTTGCCCGCCAGCGCGTTCAGGATCACCACCGGCACCAGCTTTTCGGGGAAATGGTAGGGGCCGTAGTTGTTGGAACAGTTGGTCATCACCACCGGCAGGCCGTAGGTCTCGTGCCAGGCGCGCACCAGGTGGTCGCTCGATGCCTTGGACGCCGAATAGGGCGAGCGCGGATCATAGGGCGTGGTTTCGGTGAACTGGCCGTCCTCGCCCAGCGAGCCAAAGACCTCGTCGGTCGAGATGTGGTGAAAGCGGAAGCCCTCGGGCTTGCCTTTCGCCAGCCAATAGGCGCGGGCGGCCTCCAGCATGTGGAAGGTGCCCATGACGTTGGTCTCGATAAAGGTGCCGGGCCCGTCGATGGAGCGGTCCACATGGCTTTCGGCGGCCAGGTGCATCACCGCGTCGGGCTGATGCTCGGCAAAGATCCGGTCCAGCGCCGCGCGGTCGCGGATGTCGGCCTTTTCAAAGCGGTAGTTCGGGGCATCGGCTACGGGATCAAGGTTCGCCAGACATCCGGCGTAGGTCAGCGCGTCGAGGTTGACGACCTCATGACCGCGAGAAACCGCAAGCCGAACCACAGCAGACCCGATGAACCCGGCGCCGCCTGTAATCAAAATCTTCACAGCATGTCTCTTTCTTCTTCAATAGTCTGGTCCGGCGGGCGCGTGCTGAAATATGCGATTGCGGCCGTTTGAAAATAGCTGTCTCAAATCATGGCACACGCGATGTCAGGGCCACATATGCGCGCGACATAACACAATTACGTGTCGTAGTAAGCCCCCGCGCCATATCCGTAGCCCCCATAGCCATATTGCGCCGCGGCCTTGCGATCGACCTTGGTCAAAACGGTGCCAAAGGCGGTGTTGTCTGTAAAGGCGAACTCGCGCAGGCCGGCCTGTATCTGGTTTTCCGGCGTCGCATTCCACGCGATGCAGTACAGCAGGACATCGGCCAGCGGGGCGATGATCCGGGCATCGGGCACCGCCAGAACGGGCGGCGCGTCGATGATGACCATGTCGTATTCCTCGCGCGCGCGCTCGATCAGCTCGGAGAAGGCCGACGAGCTGAAGATATCCGCCGCGTTGACCGAGGACTGCGCCCCCATCAGCAGGTCAAAGCCGTATTCGGTCTGGGTGACCACATCGCTTAGCGCGCCGCCATCGCGCATGGCGTTGAGCAGGTTCGAGCTGGCGTCCGACTCGAAATACTCGGCCAGCGTCAGGCGGCGGTTGTCGGCTTCCATCAGCAGCACGCGGCGGCCAAGATCGGACACGTTTTTGGCCAGCGTGATGGCGGTGGTCGTCTTGCTTTCACCGGGAACGGTCGAGGACAGCAAGACCACCGCCGGCGGCTTGCCCGGCTGCATCATCAGCAACGAGGTCCGCAGGTTGCGCACCGCTTCGGCCATGGCCGAGGTGGGGTTCTTGATCAGATAGGGCAGCAGGTCCTGACGCCGCTTGATCGGCACCAGCGGCAGCTGGCCCAGCACCGCCAGGCCGGTGGCGCGTTCTGTGGCGGTCACGCTTTGCAGGCCGCTGTGACGCAGGAACTGCAGCATCAGCAGGCCCAGACCCACCACCGCGCCAAAGACCAGCCCAAAGGCCGAGACCATCACGGTGCGGGGCGCGATCATCGGCGCGCTGGTGGCTTCGGACAGGATGCGGCTGTCGGGACGTTGCAGGCCCAGCTGGATCGAGATTTCCTTGAGACGGGTCAGGAAGGTCTCGTAGAGGGCGCGGTTCGCCTCGACGTCGCGCAGCAGCGTGTTGAGCCGGATCAGCGCGGCGGTCTGCTCGTCGATCTGCGCTTGCAGCTCATCCAGCGCCGGTTGCAGCGATAGCAGCCGCGCCTGCGCCGAACGCACAGAGGATCGCAACTGCGCGATCTGGGTGGTGGCCTCGGCGCGCAGGGCGCTTTCGTTGCGCGGTTGCGCCTGCAACAGCCGGTTGAAGGCGGCGCTCTCAACGATCTCGGCAAAGCCGTCGAAATCCCCGGCGTCCAACAGCGTCTGAAGCACCGACAGGTTGGTCTCGCCGCGCTCGATTTCGAGGGTGGTCTGTTCGACGCGGTCGCGCAGGCCGCTGGCGCGGATGCTCAGCTGGTCGAGCGCCTCCTGGCTGACGAGGTTCGAGTTCTCGCGCAGCTTCTTGGCGGTCTCTTCACTGGTCTTGAGCTCTTGTTCCAGCTCGGCCACCCGCTGGGACAGCCAGTTCACGGCGTATTCCGTCGCCTCGAATTTCACCGTGACCTGGTTATCGAGATAGATCTGCGCCAGCGCGTTGGCCAACCGGATGGATTTCTCGGACGAGGTGGTGACCACGCCGATGTTGAACAAAAACGTATCGCGTTGCGCGCTGGTGCGGATCTTGGTGGTGGTCTGGCGCACGGTGGCGTTCAGGATCTGCTGGTCGGTATATTGCTCGTCGTTGCTCATGCCGAACAGCCCCTTGACCCCGCCGATCACCTTGGACAGGCCGGATTTGGTCAGGGTCGGGTTGAACTCGGGATCGTCCAGCAGGCCTTCTTGCAGCACCAGCTTGGTCACCAGCGGGATCGAGCGGACCACTTCGAGTTCGGTGTTGATCGCCTGGCTTTCGGTCGAGGCGCCCGGCAACATGCTGTCAAGGTTCAGCAGCTGCGGCGTGCGCTCTTCAAAGGCGATGCGGGTGGTCGACAGGAACTGCGGCTCGGCCACGCGCAGGGCGTAATAGGCTCCGCAAAGCAGCCCGACGCCCATGGTCAGCAGCAAGATCCACTTGCGCACCCACAAGAAGGTCAGCAGCACCATCAGGTCGATGTCCTGCTCGCCCTTGCCATAGCTCAGGCGGTTGGTCAGATGCGCGCCGTTTCCTGATGTCGGAGAAGTATTTGGGGTGTTCACTGGCTTACCGTTCTTATCCTGTTCGGGCACACGAAACAGCCGACAGGATGTAAAATGCCTCGGCTAACTTGGCGGCTGTGTACCCCTGACGGCGGCAAAAAGTAAATTCCAAATCGGGCTTTAACCACGCGC
Source organism: Tropicibacter naphthalenivorans (assembly GCF_900176475.1). Lineage (GTDB taxonomy): Bacteria > Pseudomonadota > Alphaproteobacteria > Rhodobacterales > Rhodobacteraceae > Tropicibacter > Tropicibacter naphthalenivorans. The sequence goes on along the minus strand of NZ_FWXX01000013.1, from coordinate 18,761 downwards.
TCTTGCCGGGGGAGCAGGTTATTTTTGACAGCTTTTGCTGGCTTGCCGCGCCGTCAGGGCTGGATTGCGCGGCGCGCTCGGCGGTATTTTGCCGGATCTTGTCGTGTGATCGGCGGAAACGCGTACCCGGCACGTAGTAACATCGAGGTGAAGGCTCGACCGCTTGCCGTGCCGGGAGCGGCTGCTTACATCGACGCTATCAAGGGTCGATGTGACGCTGGGGGGCGTCATTTTTCCGTTTGATGGCGTATGTGGTGAACGGGCGTGTTCTTAACCTAGCTTTCCAAAGCGGTAGGCTTGGTTAAGTTATTGCTAATGTTGTACTTTTTCGACGTTTTTTCGACGTTTTATTGAGGGTCCATTAAGCGACTCGGTCTATTCAACCCCCCTCGCTGCCACTGATGGGGGCCACGTAATCGTGCCGATGCTGCCGCACTTTTGTCGCACTCTTTTAAGAGATTATCTACCGGGGGCTTCCTTTCAGAAGGCGGCTGTGAATAACTTGGGCCTAGAAAAACAAATAAAATCAGGCAGTCGAGCAGTCGTCATGAACCAGTATGCGCCCGGATTTACATCCGATGCGGCGTCTTTCCCGTTTCAGGAGTATCTCCAGAAACCCGAGAGCACCTTTGCCCAGTCGGTGGATTACATCACGATCCCGGCTGAAATCGCACTATACACACGCGCACCGGCGCATGGGGTGGGGGCTGCAATAGGCAGCCCTTTTGAGTTTATACTCAAACCCGCCGAAGATGTTTGGGACGATTTATTCGACCGCATGGCGCGTCCCAGCGAAATGTCCATTCGCACCGGTGCGGCGGGCCTGATCGCCCCCAAGGCGCGCCGATCCCAAGGCGCCTGGATGGTGCGTCACAGCGATGACTGGACCTTCCTGACCAATATGAACTCGGGCCAAAGCCCAACGAAAGCAGGCGGCACCCAGACGAAACGGGCCGAAGATCGCGCGATTTTCGTAGAGCAGTGCACCGTCCGTTTTGCGCGCAAGGACTGGGCTTTGCACGCCCCAGAGCTTTTTGCGCAGGCCAGGACGTGGATCACCGGATCAGCCGCATGGCACTGCCGAATGGGCATACCGGTCGTTCCTGAATTTACCGTCAGCATTCCAAAAGGACAGGATGTCGAGCAGGATCTAGAACCGCTTATGCCGGCCTCAAAGATCCCGTCCCGCTTGCTTGACGACGATGAATTGGACGCGCCCATTTCGCCGATTTTGACCCTACTCGAAAGATACTCTCCGGACGAGCGGGCGCATTTCAGATTGGCGTCTGGCTTTACACGCCGAATTCCCGGAATGACCGTGCAGTTTTACGAAGCGGGCATGACCTCATTAGGGCGGGCCTTGGAAACGGCCGGGTTTTCCCTTCCGTCCGAAACCGATCCCAATTGCAACGATCTGCGGTCCAAGTTGGCAGAAACGCAGGTCTATCAGCCTGACCAGTCCGTTCAGCAGCTCATGGCCCGTGTGAGACTTAAGCTGCCGCAGGTTGCTGCCGAAGCCGAGCCGGTGCTGACCAGCCTGTCTTTGCTGCCGACCCTTGGCTCTGACGCGTTGGAGCAATTCTCAGGCAAAAGCCTGGTATCTGCGATTATCCTGCTGGATTGCGCCTATGCGATGACCTTCAGCAACAGGGATCTGTTGCGCGATGTGTTCAAGCTGTACAGCGGCGCGCTTTTGGCGTTGCTCCGGCGTAGCATTCTATTGGATCTGGCCGATCTGCGCGCCATATCCTGGCTGGAATTCGCGCCCATTTTGCTTGGCAGCTTTCCCCAAAAGGAACAGGGGGCTGACGGCGATGCGGTCTGGGCCAACATGACCGTTGCGCGTGAGTTGGATGAGGCCACCTATGACCGGATGTGCCTGCGCATGGATTTACCGTCTGACGGTTTGTACCGCGACTGGACACACGCCATGAGCTCCAGCTACGCCCGTTACGCCTGGACACGCAGCCTGGAGCGTTGGGAAAGCAAATCCCACCTGTCATCGCTGCGCATCGCCGGGCACGGCTAAGCCCCCAAGCCCCGAAATCATGGCAGGAAGTTGCAGAGTTCCCGTGCGAAGGCCGCATCATCGCTTTGCGCGAACAGCGCGCCGAACTGGGTCCAGAACGCCTCGGGGGTGATGTCTGCACCATATTTTGCTTCAAAATCAGGGCGATCTTTGAAAATCATCCAAAGGGTTTTGCGAAGGGTGGGATTGTCCGCGGGCAGGGCGTTCTTCCAGACCTTGGTCAAGGTTTTGACAGGCTCGGCGCTGCGATCCATCTGCCCTGCAGCTGTCAGCTTGGCTTGGAAAGGCGGTTGGTCTTTGATGCTTTGCAGGCGTGCAGAAATGGCGCTTAGGCAGGCAAGGTCGATCTTTGCCTCTCCCAATGCGCCATCGCGCAGCGGGGCCATGGCAATTTCCGATATGTTATCGCGCTCTGCGATAGTTTCGATATGTGTCTCCAGAGCCAGCAACTGCACCGCGATGATATTGGTCTTAGCCAGCCAGGCAGTCTGCAAATCGGGGTTTGTGCCGCAGAGCGCGTTGAGGTCTTTGGGGATCGGGTCGGCGATCTTGTCCTGAAACAAGTCGGACAGGATAAGCCCTGTCGTTGTCTGGGTGATCATGTCGATATCGGCATGAAAAGCACTGAGGTAAGTTTCCAGCCTGCTGGCAAACGTATCGGCCTTTTCCACAGTTTGCTCCGCGCGGGGCAGAGACTCCAGAATGTCCTGATAGTGCTGACCGGTCGACTTCTTGAGATACTTTTTGATCGGCTCCCACTGCGCGGTGAATGCGTCGAAATATGCGTCCCGATCCGCATCTGGGATCGGTTGGCGCCAAATCGCATTGAGAATTCTGGTGTTGCTTTCGTTGTCGGCGTCCCCTGATTGGTAGCTTTTGTGCGTGCGGATCTTTTGCGCAGTGCTTTCCTCCACACCGAGGATCGCAAAGGGGTACCCATCGCCTGTGCTGTCCGGCTCTGCCCACAGGCGTCCGCCCTTGTTGCCAAGCTCGTTTTCGGTTCGGGGCAGTATGTGATCCAGTTTCTCAGCATTGCTGAACGGGCCGGGCCTCCGGGCCTTGTCCGAGGCTTTCAACAGTCGCGAAGACCGCCAATGCGTGGGATCCAGCATCACCCTGTCCTTAAATGTAAAGTCGGGCGTCGAGGGGTCAATTCCCGCTGAGGAGGGGAGTTTTGCATCCGTCACCATGCGCAGCGCCTGCCCGGGTTGGTGGCGCAACGCGTCCACTCCGGACCCTCTTAGCCTTGCCAGAGCCTGTGCGCGGCGGCGATAGACGAACAGGTCTTGGGGCTCTGGAGGGGGCGCAACAGCTGCGGCCGGCGCCGCAGCCATATGCCCATGATGCGCACGGTGCATTTCGAGGGTTTGCAGCGCCATCTGAACCCGGGCGGTCGCCAGATCGAACAGGGGGGCCAGCGTTTGCTTGGCCGAAAGGTTTTCCTCGATAAAGTGGTAGTGGCTGCCAAGATTGACAAAGGCGCTCTTGTTCCAGGCGCCGGGATCGTTGCTGACGGGGTGTTTCTGTCTTTGGTTGGCGCCCACCTTGGCGCCCACCAGACTTACGGGAAGCCCATCTGTATCGGCACGGAACAGCTGGTAGACATCATACATGTCCGGGGTCATGGGGTCGGTGGCCAGGCCAACCTGCTTGATATGCAGCATGCGCTCCAAAAGCTGCCGGATCATATGTGTTGCGATGACCAGTTGAAAGGCGTCAAAGCGCTGCTTTTGCGCGTCTGTGTGCACGTTCAGCGAGGTGAAGGTATCTAGGATCTTGCTGGCGACAAACTTGTGCAACGTGATCCCAGCGTCCTGAAGCTTCTTGCGCATCGGTGTTGTTAGCCCGTTATACATTTCGGCATAATCGGCGACGCGCTCGCTGAGCTCGTCGAAAGCAATATCGGGCAAAAACTCGGGGGCTTGTTCCGGATGGTTTTCGGGATCGTCGATGCCTTGGACCCACTCAAGCATCATCGTGTCCACGCGTTCCATCAGCTGGAACAGGCTGTGGATGGTGGCGTGGTCCAGCGTGCCCTGGCTGTAGGGGCTATAGCGGCTCACTCCGCGCAGGGATTCTTGTTTGGCCAGCCAACGCCGCAGGTGAAAATGCGTAAGGCTGATATCAAGCATCGCACGCGCGATAAGGCGCGCGGCCTCTGTCATGTCATGGGGCGTATTGCTGGCTTCGATCGGCTCACCCCTGAACAACAGGGTGATCATCCACGCCTGTTCTGACCCGGCATCCCGGGGGTTGTCGCCCGTATCGGTGTGTTGTTCCTGCTTTTGCGGGCTGCGCAGGACCGGCTTGATTTCAAAGGACAACCCGCTGGAGTGCGTGGTGATCGCGGCAGGCCTGTTCCTTGCGGGTCGGGCTGCCACCGCGCCGGGCTTGGCCATCCAGTCGGTGATCGGCCCGGCGACGATCGCACCGTTTCGCGTGCCGCGCAGATACTGGAACTGCGGCTGGGGATCCTGCGGCGGCGGAGGAGTGTCGGTGATCGTCAACGCCGAGGAGGGCAGGTTCCGCGGATCGCCTTGGATCAGGTGAAGCCGCCCTTCTGGCGCGCTGAGACTGGCGTCGAGGACGACCTGAACCGGGTCTTGATCCTTGTACGTCCCCAGAGGAACCAGTGTCAGGGGAATGGGATGTGCCGTGCTGCCGAATGTAAAGAGAACCTCGCAGAGCGCGCCATTTGCAAAAGCAAGCGCCCGCCCCAGAAATTCGCCGGACTCGCTGCGGATTTCGAATGCGGGCTTGGGATCTTGCGGGTCGGTTTCCGGCAAGGCCTGCGGCGTCAGAAAGCTGACCTGCTGAATGGGGGGCGTATCGCTTGTGCTCGGCAGGATCGATTGAAACGCATTCGGCTCCCAAAAGATGATGAGCCGCTCTACGAATGTGCGGAAGTCTGTATTGTTGTTTGCAGCTCCACCATCCGCCATTCCAATAAAAGTCTTCTCGCCCGCAAATATTTTCGTTGAAACTTATATGTGCATCGCAAGTCCGTATTGGAACAATCCACAGGGCTGCGCGGCGGGAAACCCGGATGTATGCACATTTTTGCAACAATCCGGGGTTAGGATTTGGACTTTGGTCGTGGCGGCCCATCCAGCGGATCAGCATAGTTCATCGTGTACCGTTTGGGCGTTTGCTGAGGCTGTGGTTGTGGTTGTGGCCGGGGGGGCGGGGGGGGATCGGTCTGCGTCGGGGCTTGTGGCTGTGCCGGAGCTTGCCGAGGCGGCGCGTCGGTGTTGCCCGACGCATTTTTCTGCGCCCGCGCCTGCATACGCTGGCGCAGTGCGGCGATCTTCTTTTGCTCTTCGGCACGGGCGCGGGCGTCTTGCTTGGCGAAAGACTCCTCTGAGGTGGCCTCTGGATTGGTGGGTGCGGGCTGCCCATTCTGAAAGGCCAGCTCTGTCATGATGCGGATCACCGACTGGCTGATGCCTTCGCGCATTTCCATCTCATTGGGCTGCTCCTCGCCAAGGGGCGGGTAATAGGGCACTTCCCGGATGTTCCCCAAAGGGATCGCGGTCATGATTGCGCTGACCAGTTCGCGGTCTTCTTCGGTGACGGCCCGCCGGTTCAGGGTGTTGCGGAACCACGCTTCGCGGCGGGCCCAGTCGCGGACACCAGGCTGAGGGCGGCGGACTTCGATATACCGCAAGAAGCGTCGCAACCCGGTTTCCACCGTGCCATCTCCCGAAAAGTTGCGCGCCAAGGCGCAGATCGAGGCTTTGACCTCGTCGGGCATCGGTTTGAGCGGGTTGCCATACAGCGAGGAATGGGCGCTGAGTGCGGCCAAAAAACCCACCACGAGGATCAGCATGTCAACGGTCACGGCGCCAAGCATCGCGGCTTGGGCGCTGCCGGCTCCGCGGAAGAAGTCATCGACCGAGCGGCGAATATCGCTTTCGTCGCTAAGATAGACGCTTTCCAGTTCGGTCAGCTCGGCGATCATCTCGCGCACGTCTTCCTGTCCGCGGTTCGCAAGGTTCAGACAGCCGCGGGTCTGCGCGGTCAGGGCACGCAGATCGGTGAGGTCGGGCGGCGCAACACTGGGGGTTTCGGCCGGATCGGCGGCGGTGGCGCAGGCGCGGTCCACAAAGGTCTGCTGGGCCGCCTCAATGTCCGTTCCGCGCTGCGCAAGGTTGTCCAGCCGCGCAGGCTGGCAGTTCAGCGAAGAGGCCAGATTAGACCCGGCCTGCACCAAAGATTGGCGCACGGCGGTGCATTCGGTGCTCCAGGCGTCAAAGGTTGCGTTTGTGGGATTGTTCCTAAAGCTGCCCAGCAGCGTGGTCAGCTGATCCAAAGACACCGGCGCTGTGGTCTCTGTCACGGGGCTGCCTTGTGCAAAGCTGTCCCGCAGGGTTTGGCGTGCCGTGTTGAAACGCTCGCGGATCTTGGCGATCTCATTCAGCGCCTCCGAGTTGCCGTCGGCATCCTGCGCTACGGCGGCGTTGGCCAGCTGCAGTTGCAGCTCCAGCGCCTGTTTTTCTTCGGCCAGGGTGGTGAGTTCATCCGTGGTGCTGGTCAGCTGCGCCTCGAGCTGTTGCAGCTCGCCCTCGGCCTTGTTCTTGGCGATGAACAGCCGCCCCGAAAAGGTGCCGGGCCGGGTGGCCGGGTCGAAATCTGGCGGGTTGGCAATGCCAGAGGCGTTTTCGCAATGCGGTGGCCCCTTAAAGCCGGTGCGCTCGCATTCCAGCCGGGCGTCGAGCACGGTGACTTCTTCGCGCTTGGCCTGAATGCTGGCGGTGATCTGATCGCGCTGCGCCTCAAGCGCGGCGATCTGCGGCTCGAGCGTGCGGATTTGCTGGCTCAGGCCCACACCGGCGGTGCTGTTTTGCGTGACCAGAGCGATTTCCTCGGCTTCTTCGTCGTTCAGTCGCTTGAGTTCTGCGGTCAGCGTGGCGCGCTGGTCCCGCGCCGCCTCGGCTCCGGCGGCCTGACGGTCAAGCAGGGTTTGCACGACTTCATCCCGATCCGCCTGCAACCCGTCCAGAGCGGTTTCGACCTCGCGCAGGGCGGCGGCGTTTTGCGGATCCTCGAGCAGACCGACCGCCGCCGCATTCAAAGAGATATTGGCATCGATCAGCATCTTGCTCGTGACTTCCTGGATGATCGACGCCCGCCGCTGAATGATGTCCTCTTCGTCCTGAAACAGCTTGTAATAGCTGTCGAAGGAAAACAGCGACGAGATGGACAGCGTGACGAAATAAACCCCCAGCAAAAGCGCCGAGGTGCTCATATCCCAGACGTTCTTGATGACGCCGACCGCCACCAGCAGCATAAAGGCCAGCCCCAGCGGCAAGAGCCCGATCCAGCGCGACACTTCCTGAGAGCCGTCTTGCAGCGCAGTGAAAAAGTCCATCAGGTCGCGCAGCGAGATCTGCAAAAAGACCATGAGAGAGACGGCAATCAGCCCGGTGACCACGATCAGCAGGAACAGTCTCTGTACGGTGCCCCATTTGCCTTGGGTCTTTCGGGCCGGTCGGTCCGAGGCGTCGAACGGGTCATCGCCCTGAATGCGTTCGTCAAAGGTGGGGCGCATCCGGACCAGCTGTTCGCCCAGTTTCAGGGAGATATACAGCATGATGATCTGGACGCCGAAGGTGCTTCCAAGGCTGATGAACCAGCTGACAAGGGCATCCGCCCCCGAGCCCTGTTGTTGAGAGGCGAAATCGGCCATGCCGAACATGGTGGTCGAAAAGGAAACCGCCGAAAGCGTGACGGCCCCCACCAGAATCCAGCCCATCGTGCCTTCGCCGCCGGTGCCGGTTTTCATTTCCTGATCGGCAAGCATCCTGCGGCCCAGAAAGAATGCGCCGACACATATCGTCCCAAGGCCACCGACTTTAGCGATGAACTCAATGGGGTCCGCGCCAAAACGATCCGGGAAAAGAAAGATAGACCCTAGAAATACGACGGCAATAACCCCTAGAATTATCCGTGAATATTTCTTGAGACCTAAAGTTTTCAGCATCGTTGATTCCCACCCTCGGTTGGGACCATAGCACAGGGCTTTGATCAAAGCCTAAAACTAAACAGGTGCCCCCTAGATAAAATGGGGGGTAAGCCGTTTGAAATCAAGGATCTAGTGGCTGACGGGTCTGTCTTGGGCAGCCTGTCAGCGGGTCAAGACAAGGGTAGGGTAAGAACGTGACGGAACCAAAGCCAACAGTTTCCAGCAAAACAGAAGGCAAGAAGATTACCTTCACAGGTCATGTGAAATATCACGACTCGATGAAGACCTTTAATCTTTCGAAGTACAACATGCCCCCCGATGCAATCTATGTCTTTGACGGATGTACATTCGAGATTCCTGTGGTGGGCCGAAATCTTGTGGCCTCTCGTGTCGAGTTCAAAGACTGCGTTTTTGCCTGTAAGGTTGCCGGTAATCCCAAAGGTGAAGGAGAAATAGGCACGGCTGGAAATACGCTGGACTTCAACGGCCTGCGCGCCGATCATTTTTCGATGTCGTCCTGCGGCTCTTATTATATCATACAGAGCACAAATGAGGGCGCGACCACACAAACCAAAACAGCACAAACCAAAACACATGATCTCTACAGACCTGCACGTCTGGCAATTGACCTAAGCGCATGTGTCATCAGCGATCGGCTGGAGATCAAGATAGATCGAAAAGCATGGAGCGATACAGGGCCAGGGACGCCAAATTCGAAAAAGGATGCAGACCATGGTCCGGTCTGGATCCGCGCCAAGAACGGCAGCTTCAAAGGACGCTGCGATATCGATCTGGCGGGGCTGGCAAAGCGGGACGACGGGTATCGCTTGGCCGCAGGTGGTTTGGGGCTGGGTGCGGAGAACCGATTTTACGATTTTGTACTGTCCTGCGAGGGGGGCACCTTTAGTGACCGGGTCGAGATCGGCACGAATGCCAAAGCCGTGGACCATGCAGGTCTGCCCGTAGTTGCCATCGAGGCGCCAGAAGTCATCATCGGCGGGCAGTTGACCCTTCGCGGCGTGCAATTCCAGCCCTCGGACGGGTCGGGCCGGCCCAAGTTCGACCTCAGACGCGGCAAGATCAACCATCTGGTGTTCAAGAGCGTTCCGCAGCGGGCCTTTCAGGCGAAGGCATTTGCGGCCCGGGAAACGCGCAACGGCATTGCCCTGTGCCGGATCGACCTTGTGACCGATGAGTTGGACGACCAGCCGCCGCCGAAAGCGGAAGGTGAGGCACCGCCAGAACCGCTTTCCGCAGAGCCGCTTTCCGGGCAAGAGCGCGCGCAATTCTGGATCGACCTTGCAGAGCTGACGGCGAAGGATGCGCAAAAGCCGCTGTACGTTTTGGCCGAAGCCCTGGACCGATCAGGAGAGCGCAGCGTGGCCGATGTGGTCCTGGCCCGCGAAAAAGAAGCCCTGCTCGAGCTGGAACTGACGGCATGGCTCAAGCCACTGCCCAAGTGGCTCAATCCGCTGACCAAGGGGAAGGCCGTCTCGGGCAAGCGCGTTGCGTTCGTCGCAACTTGTGTGGTGGTTGTAAGTTTTATCGCTGTTTGGGGTCTGCATTGGGCGTTTTGGCCCGCGGACTGGCCTTTTAACCGAACGCATGCGACCGTTGCACTCGCCTTCGTTTGGATGGGGGGCTTGTGGTTGTACCGCAAGCGCAAGGCCAAGGACAGCAGCCAGACCCTGCCGGAATTTCTGTTCAATACCGTGGTCTTCGCCGTGATGAAAAGCGGCATCCGCCCGTTGCGCCCGCTCAGCATCCTGGTGTTCATCTGGCTGGTGAGCGCGCTTGCTTACGATGTTTTGGCGTCAAAGGGGATGATGGTGCCTGACCGGCTCGAAGTGACCGCCAGCACCCCGCGCTGGAACCAGGTCGACATGGCCTATCGCCAACTGGCGCCAACAGATGTCGATGGGTCCGCCAAGACGGTGATCCAAGGCAGCGAGTGGCCCACGCACTCTTTTGCGCGCATGGCAACCGCCCATGGCGGTCCGTTTGACTTGACGAAACATGCCTCGCTTTCGAAGAAAGAGAAGAAGGCGGTCAAGCGCATGTTCAGCTGGATACACGCCACCGATATTTTGGAAGTGTGCCGCAGGAATTGGACCAATCCGGGCAATATCGCCCCCGAGGTCTGGGTCGAGACGCTGGTCGGCGGGCTCGAGAAAAAGCATTGCGGGACGGGTCATGACGATGACGGCCTGTGCATCATCACGAAAGATGCGGACACGGGGGCCAAGCAAAGCCCGTGGCGCACGCGGCTGACGGACGCCTTTGACGCCAATCTGGTCACGCAAACCTGTGCGCGCTTTTTGCCGCCCGAGTATTCGACCTTTAACGCGTGGCTCTATGCGGCGGATGTGGTCATCCCGCTGCTGGACCTGCGGCAGGAACGCGAATGGTCGATCCGCGCCACCAGGATGGAGGATCTGGGCCCAAGCCTTTTGGGCATCGTTTTCATCGCGCTCGAATCCCTCTTTATTCTGGTAGGCTGGCTGATTGCTCTGATCCTTGCCGGTGCGGTCACCGGTCTGTCGGACCCGCGGCGCAGACCGTTCTAGGCCGCGATCAGCGGCCCTGGATCGGTCCCCAGTGGCGCCGCAGGGACAGGCTGTGCAGTTGGCGTTCTTCGCGCGGCTGCAAGGCATCGGGGTTGGACATCAATCCCGCCATCACTGTCAGCGATACCGCTGGCAGGGCAAAGGCCAGATGGTGCGAAGCGCCCAGCGACACAAAGGTCATGGGCTGTCCGACCACCGCCGACAGTCCAAGCATGTTCAGCCACGACATGGCGAACTGGCACCACAGGATCACCGCGAGGTTGCCGACCGCCACGGTGCAAAACAACCCGACCCCCCGGAACGAGGGATACACCGACATACGCAGCCCGGCATTCATCGCCAGCGCCAGCATCGAGGTCAGCATCAGCGCTTGCGCCGCGATCATCACCGGCACCACATCCAGTCCAAAGCTGGCCAGCAAGAAGGTGATGGCAAAGTCATCCTGAATGGCGGGCACTCTCAGGACGCTTTCTGGCACGTCGCCTTTGATCGGGAACAGCGTCGAATAGCTCGGGCACAGCCCGGTAAAGGCCTCTTGGAGGCGTGGGGTGACCAAGGGGTCCAGGCTGATCGGGGTCTCGGGGGCCGTGCTTTTGATCTCTTGCCAAAAGCCACAATCGGTCGCCGCGATGACCTGCCGCGACTGGCGCACCTGCAAGGACAGGTCCGGGTGCTCGATGATCAACAGATCGGTGTCCGGGTCCGGGGCGCGGTACAGCGAGGCATCCATGAACGACAAGATACGCTCTTGGGGGACCGCTGGCAGCGGGTTAACCTGAAGCGTGCGCAAGGTATTGGTATCAAAGGCTCTGGGCAGGATCTGACCAAGCTGCCACCCGCCGGCGAAAATGCCAAAGACGGTCAGGAACGCGATCACGTAGAACGCTTGGCTTTTGGAGTTGGCCCAGATGAAGAGGTCAGACACCGCCGTCCTTTCCTGCGTTGCCTGTCCGCGATACCATGGCGCACGGACCGTTGCCAAAGCGGGCACCCGGTGGTGTTTTCGCATCTGCTGTTGCTGAATTCCGGTGAACCACAACAGCACCAGGGACAGGGCCGCCGTCACATACAGCGGCACCCCCAGATAGGTCAGGCCAAGCGCCAGCAGCAACAGGATGAGACCGCGCAGGATCAGCGGTTTGCCGTTGAGCACAAGGAAGATCGTGACGCAGCCGCCCGACAGCACGGACATCGCCAGGATGATCAGGATCGGCGACATGTCAAAGTTGATGGCGCTGCCCACCGCAAAGAAAACCGCCACCAGCGCAAAGTACAAAAGCAACAGCGCAACGGACCGGCCTCTTTCAAAGGACAGCATCCATTCGCGCCGTTCCAGCCAGATGGCCAAAAACAGGCCAAGCAGGATCGCCAGCCATGTTTTGGCCGCTTCGCTGGGCTGTACCCCGCCGATCCCGGTTTCCGGCGTGACAAAGACCAAGCCGGCCAAAATCACCGAGGGGCCAAGCAAGATCACCGAGGGCAGTCTTTGCGCGGCTTTGAACCACTCTGTGATCCTGGAGGTGCGCTTGACGATCAAAAGGCTCAGCACCAGCAAGATCAGAATGCCTGCAGCCGGCAAGAGCCACCCTCGCCAATCTTGGGGCAGTGTGGTCAGCCATTGTGGCAGGCTGATCGTGGTCAGGCCCGCTCGTATCACGATGAACAACAACGCGCAGACCGCGAGGAACGCCGCCCCCAGGGCGAGGATCCAGCGGGGAATGCGGTGGCCCATGAAACCGATGCGCAGCGTGCGCTTGCTGACATCGACGATGCGGCGTGGGGGAATGACGGCCATGATCACCGCCAGAAACGCGATCATCGCCAAGGCAGACAGGTGGCGTTCATACAGTCTGACATTCAGCGCAAAGTGGTTGCCCAGCGTCTGCTGTGCCAGCGCCACCGCGCCCAGGCCCGCCACCACGGTCACACTGACCCAAAACAAGAACAGGAACGCGCCCCCGGCAGCATTCATGACCAAGGCATAGGCCAAGGCCAGAAAGGCGACGGCAAACAGGGCGATCAGCGCGCTATGTGCTGCGAACAAAGAGGGCGGCACCGGGTTTGGGTCGGGGTTTTGCAGCAGCCACAGGACCAGAAGCCCCACGATCATCCACAGCAGCAGGCGCACCTTGTCTTGGCTGCGGACCCTGTTCCACATCAATCTGGGCCAGGATTTTGGCTGCTTGATCAGACGCAAGGTGCGGAGGCTGAAGACAAACTTGAGCAGGGGCAACAGCATATAGCCGATCCCAAGCCCAAACAGCAGGTAGTCGGCGTTCTCTACCCCAAGACGCCGCGTGACGGCCGGGGACACCGCCAGAAACCACAACGTGAAAGCAAGCGTCACAAACACCGTGGGGATCGGCAACTTTGGGTTTTGCAGCCAAGCATAGACCCCCAAGAGAAGCAAAAGCCCGATTGCCTTGTAGGACAGCGCATCGAACAAGTATCCAATGGCCGCGAAGAGGTTTGGCGCTTGCACCGAAGGCAGCCCCCGCATGAACGTGGGCGAAAATTGCCGTTTGGCATAGGTTTCTGCCGGGTCCAGTCCGTCGCGGTTCAAATCTTCTTGGGTCAGCCAGTGTCCGCGATTGACCGGGTTGAAAAACAGTTGCCCCGCCACCTGCGTGACGCTGTATTCCGTGCGCCCCAGGATCACAGAGTTGAGCTTGCCCAGTCGGGCGGGATCATCGATTGGCCAAGGTTGCGCGCCCAGTTGAAAGCAATCGGGGCCGCTGGCCGGGCAGACCGACACCAGCCGTCCGCGCTGGGTACGAAGCTTGTAGCCCGTGCTGCGATCGGATTTGAAAATGCGCAGGCTGCCTTCGGCGACATTGTCCTGGGGCACGGTAATGTCGGGTGCGGGGGCGCGCTTGAGCCAAAGCAGGCCCAACCGCTTGAGCGTTTCCAGAGAGCCCGCCTGATCCAGCTGATCAGGGGCATGGGGCACCCGCCCCCCGATCGACAAAGAGTTGCTTTCCCACGCGGACAGGCCAAGCTGGTGCAACCCGTAAACCTGTGGGAGCGTCACAACCGAAGCGCCCGCGTGCATCAGGCGCAGGGACCGGCCATCGGGGGGAATGTCGACCTGATAGGTGACCCCGGACAGCGTAAACTGGTCGCCCGCGCTCAGCGGGAATTCGAGGTTGTTAAAGCTTTCATTCTCATAGCGCAGCGCCATCAGGCGGCGTGAAGAGATGTTGGCGATGCTTGCCGCCGCTGGCGGGCCGGAAATCGCCGCGTGTCGTCCGTCGGCGCTGTCGCTTCCCGGGCTTTGCCCCAATTCGACCAAGCCAATGATATGCGCGTCTTCGGGGTTTGCCGTCGCGGGAATGGTCACGGCCAGTTCGGTCAACTCGCGCACGGGCTCAAACGCCGACATGCGGTCAACATAGAGCGCATACCAAAAGTATGGCAGTGCCAGAAACAGCGTGGACGCGATGGCCATAGCAAAGCGCACCGCAAACGGGGCGCGATCAGGGTGAGTCTTGGACCTCATAGCTGACCCGCCTCGGCGAGTGCGCCCAGAATGCCGCCGGTCAGGGCGGGGCAGGGCGAGCCGCCGCTGGTGTGGCTGATGGCGCAGGCAAAGGCATAGCGCGGCTTGCCAGCCACATCATCAACCCAGCCGACAAACCAATGGGTGTTCAGGTTGCGCCCGTTGCCGTCGGCGATGCCCATGGTCGCGGTGCCGGTCTTGCCATGCACCCGCGGCTGGATCGCCTTGGCCGCCCCCGAGGACGAGCCAAAGGACCGCGCCCCGGTGCCGCCGCTTTGCATCACCGCCTTCATGCCCAGATGCAGCTCGCTCATCATGGCCTGGGCCACGGGGGTGTCAGGCAGCAGCGGGCCTTGGGGGGCGGGGGCAAAGCCGACCGGATGGGCGATATGCGGCACCAGACGGGTGTTCAGCGCGATATCCCCCGCCGCCGTCGCCATGGTCAACGGCGAGGCAAAGGCGTTTTGCCCATAGGCGTTGATCGCCACGTTGCGCTCGTGGAAATCGAACCCGGCAATCGGCCCGCCAGAGCCGCGCAGCCCCGGCGTGCTGGCCAGCGTCGGCGGCTCCATCCGGGGAACGAAACTGGCCTCGGCGGCCACCTCGGGCGGCAGCGCCACAAGCGGCAGCGCCCCGTTCAGACCCATATCGCGCAGCGTCTGGCCAAGGCCGGTGAACACGCGCGGCTGAACATCGGCGTCATAGAGCGCTTCGATGGCGTTTTCGCTTTCGTACACCGCCATCTGCCCGAAAAAGATGTTGGACGAGCGCGCCAGCGCTTCGCAGATGCCGTAGTTGCGCCCCGAGGCGGCCTTTTCCGCCGCCAGCCCCTGCGACTGACAGGCGGTGCGCGCGGCGGTGGTGAACGGCACCTCGCCGCGGTCGGCAAAGGTAAAGGGCGGCGCAACGTTGGTGCGGCTGGCGCTCACGGTGGTGTCCGCCCGCTCGATGGAAAAGCCGATCTGGTTGCGATAGGTGGCGGGTTTCGCGCCAAAGACCGCCTGGGCGATCAGCGGTTGATGCTCTTCGGGGATGGCTTCGTTCAGGCCGATGGCCGAGCGGATCAGCGACAGGGACGAGACGATCTTCATCGAAGAGCCCGGTTGCAGGCGCGCGTCCAGCCCGCGCCAGACGCTGGGCGAGGCGGGGCTGTTGCCCTCGGCCCCGGTGGCCAGCGCTTGCAGGTCCCAGATCGGCATGTCGGGGTTAAAGAACGGATAGCTGACCGCCGCGCGCACCGCGCCGGGATTGTCCTGTAGGTCGATCATCACGAAACCGGCCTTGCGGTCCTCGTCAAAGGTGGCGCGCACGACGTTGGTCTGGACCGGGAAATCGCGGGTCTCCAGCAGGCTGCGCGTCTGGCGCAGGGCCACTTCTTGCAGCGCCGGGTCAAAGGTCAGCCGCAGCTGGTCACGTGTCACCCCGGCGGGCAGGTTTTCGAGGAAGTTCATGTAGCTGCCGTTGGACAGCCCCGGAATGCCGATCATCGGTTCGAGGTTCAGCTGATGCGCCGCCTCGGACAGGGCCACGCCGCCGGTGTCGGTGTTGGCCAGAAAGGGATCGTTGACTCCAAGACGCACTGCGGGCGCGGGCGTATCGGGGTCTGCCGGGTCCGGCGCAGGAGACTGACCCGCCGCAGGGGCATTGCGCAGCTGCTCGGCCTCGACCAGATCAATGGCCACGCGCCGGACCTGCCGATTGAGCACCAACTCGGGCCAGCAGGCGCGGCCCATGCAGGCAAGATTGAAACGGTCGTCAATCCGCCGCCGAAACGGCGCGGTGGTCCCGGCGCGGCTGGGAGCCTGGCCCTTGCTCAGCCGGTCGCGCAGCTCGCCGGGCAGGGACGGCACCTGCACCGACTGCGCGATCAGACGACTGTCGGCGGTCCACTCACCGGCAGGCATTTGCAGCCGATACGCGATGGCTTGGTCCGCGTCCTTGCCCAGATCGGCACAAGGGGTAACCCGCAGACGCACCAACGCTTCGCTATCGCTCAGGCACAGCGGCTGGAATCGGGCATTGGGGTGGGCGCCTGCGGGTTCAAGCGCGGGTGCACTTCCGATGATATCCACCACAGCTGTCCCCGAGCGCCCCAGCTGCAAACGCAGCGGGCGCATCTCAAAGCTACTGTTGCGCACATCCGCGCCGGAAATCGCGCTCCAGTCGCCGGGAAAAGGCCCGGTCCTGCGAGCAAAGCCGGAAAAGATCGTCGGGTCGATATCATCCGCCCCCGCCGCCTGCGAAGCCGCCCCCGAAGAGGGGGCCAGATCACGCGGCGTGATCAGCCATGGCGTGCCTGAACAAATTCCCGCCGTCCGATCGGCGCTTTGGCATCGGCGACTGATCCTGGCATCGCGCACACCGATGATGCTGCGGCGCACCTGGTGACGAGCCAGTTCTTTGCGGATTTCGACCCCCGCGCCCGTGTTTCGCCACAGCAGCTTTTGGGTGATGTCGGGTGGCAAAAAGCCATCCTCGGGCTCGGTCACGCCGGGGACTTCGCGTGCCAGCCCAAATGTGATTTCCCGAGGGGTCCGCAATTTGACCTGATCCTCTGCCGGATCGTAGTAGATATATCCATGACGCGCGCCGCTCAGGAAAAGCTGGGTCGACACACTGTTGCTGGCACGCACACTGGCCGTGTCGATCCACGCCTTGTTGCGCTGGGTGATGTCCTCGAGATTAAAGAACAGCGGGGCAATCAACACCCCGACCGCTGCAAGCATCGCAGCAGACAACAGCCCCGTTACGAAAAGCATCCGCGGAATCACGGCGTGTCCCCCTTTTCGATATGGCTGTAGCGCGCAATCAACGGACCGATGCGAATGCAGCTGCCTGCTTTCAGACGCACCGGCAGCTCTTCGCCGCGGATGCGTTCGACATAATGCAAGGCTTTGCGGCCCTCGCCGACGCCGCGCATACTGAAATACTGGTGGTCCGCAACGTTTTCATACTCGTTGCGCACGACGTCTTCCCAGAATTGCGCATAGCCTGCCAGTTCCAGCTTGTTGGCGCGCTCTTCGAGGACGACCTTGGCCGCAATATCAAGCCAGTCGAGACACACCTCCTGGCTGGGGTCGCCCTGTCCGCTGCGCCGAAAGGTCACCGGGACATCTTCGGGGTCGTCGTGTCGCAAACAGCTGTGGGGAAGGGGCACCCCGAACCAGCCAAAGTTGTGATGCGCCGCCTGGCACCACAGATAGGCAAAGCTTCCGCCCGGGAATTCGCCCTGCATCTTGTCCACCACATGCAGGACTTTTTCCGGGTGCGTGCCCAGGTTGAAAACCGAATGGGTCGAGATCATCTGGACGCGGTGGCGGGTGCCGATCTTGCTGGCCGTTGCATCATCGACAAAGAACGGATCTTCCCACAGCTCGCCCATGCTATCGGCGGTTGCCACGTGATCGCGCGGGGTCGACAGCGGGTAGGGCTTTGGCCGCAACAGCACCGACTGTTTGTGCGCTTGCAGATCGTCGGCCAGCAAATGCTCTGCGGATTGAAAGTTCAAGACGGTCTCGCGCAGTTGGGGCATCCCCGAAGGGCTGGGCAAGACGATGCCCAGCACCTCGAAACGCCCTTGGGTCAAAGCATCGGGGCTGCGCCGCAAGCGCGAATAGGCGGTGTTGGGCGCAATCCGCAGGATCGCCTCATACTGCTGTGTCTGGGCCGAGGTTTGAAGAAGGCTGGTGGTCACGTCGACCTCGATCGCGCCCGTCGCCGGGTCCGGCCTGCTGGGGGGCGGTGTGATCCACTGAGAAGACTTGTCATCGGGTTCGGGCTCCCAGATCAGCGAGACCGGGGTATTTTGCGTGGCTTTCTCTTCGCCCGATATGATCCTTCGGGCCTCTGGGCACAGGGTGGTGAAAAAGATATTGGTGCTGTCGTCACTGGCCCCGCTGGCGGTGGGCGGCAAGACGCAGCAGATCCTGTTTGGCGCAAGCAGCGTGCTCAGGTCCTGCGCATTCACCGTTTCAGGAGCCCCATTGTCATCTTCGATCCAAGGGGCGCCGTTCTGGTCGATCAAATGCACGTGCCGCCAGCGCAGATGTGCAGGCATCGCGGGAGACGTGCCAAAGCATATCCGATCCTGCCCAAGGTATAAACCGGCGGGGAACGATCCGCTGGTGTTGGCAAACACCACCTCCCATTCCGTGACCTCCTGTTTGCCGTTCTCTTCCGGCGGGGCGTAAAGATACAGGGAAATGCGCCCGCGCGGCGTTTCATCCACAGTTTCGGGGATGAACAGGCTGTTGCCGGTGAAAAAACCGCTGGTGCGGGCATCCAGTGTCTGGGTCTCCAGAATGCGCCCTTCAAAGGTGATGCCCAGCTCGCGGGACGTCCGGTCGATGTTGTTCCGGATGTAGCTCGGTTCGTGATTTTGCGCCCCCACCTGCGTGCGCAGGATGAAATGCGTCATGGGCGCATAAAGGCGGCTGTCCCGATCGTCAAAGGGGGCTTCGATCACCTGGACAAGGGCCTTGAACGCATCCTCAAGGCTCAGCGCGCGGTTGGCGTCTTGGGACTCTTTTTCCGGGTGCGGCACAAAGACGGCCAGCCGCTGGCGATACCACATGGGGGATCGTTCGCTGTAGTTGTCGCGATAGCCAAGCAGCTTGCTCATATCCGTTATCTTCGGCATGTCTTCTCCCTTTGGCGGCTATGCGGTTTCTTTCTGTGGCGAGGGGCCGGCCCAGAATTTAC
>NZ_FWXX01000003.1 GCF_900176475.1 Tropicibacter naphthalenivorans | reverse complement strand
CCGTAGCGCCTCAGCGCCGCCGGTGAAGGGGGTTCTAAGGTTATCACCACAAACCCGCAAGCGGTTTTTGAAGGAAATTTCGATTTTCCACCATCTTTCTTGTAAAGCACTGATAAACAAAGGATTTATTCACGACCGCACGCGCTAACAGCGCAACTTACAGGGGCGAAGGCCACCCATCGCCGCATTGCAGCGTGCATTGATGCTGCTACGCAGAGAATCCCAGCGAATTGGTGCGCGAGTCACCCCGGCTTTCGGGATGAATCAGGGGCTGGAATCAAGCCGCCGATGCGCGGCGACGCGGTGTCGGGAGGAATCGCAAGCTCACCAAGATCGCAACCACGGCCAAATAGACCAACGGTTCGATTTGAAACCCTTTGGCCAAGAGAACGAAGTGCAACGCGCCCAACAGGCAGACCAAATAGGTCAACTTGTGCAAACGGCGCCACGCCGGCCCCAGTCGGCGGATTGACCACGCGTTTGACGTCACCGCCAAGGGGATCATCAGGATGAACGCCGCCATACCAACAGTAATGTAGGGGCGTTTCAGTACGTCCGCCCAGATTTGCGACAGGATCTGCACGTCCAGAACAAGCCATACCAACAGGTGCATCGCCACATAGGCAAAGGCCATCAAGCCCAGCATCCGGCGAAACTTGAGCAGGTTCACACCGGCAAAGCGGCGCAAGGGCGTAATGCACAGGCCGAGGATCAAGAGTTTGAGGGCAAACTCCCCCAGCTCTTGTTCCAGCGCTTTGATCGGCTCAACGCCAAGGCCGCCGGTCAGCCCCAGATACAGCCACGCCACCGCAGGCAGGGTCAGCACTATATATAGAGGCCACGTCGGAACCCGGCGGGCCGCAGTGTTGATCCAATCGCGCATCAAAAGTTCGCCCGCAGGTCCATGCCCTCGTAAAGGGACGCAACCTCGGAATAGCCGTTGAACATCTGCGTTGGCTGACGACGCGAAAACAAACCGCCGCCCAAGGGCCGTTCGGTCGCTTGGGACCAACGCGGGTGATCCACCTCTGGGTTCACATTACTGTAAAAGCCGTATTCGCGCGCGTTCGCCTTGTTCCAGGAGGTCGGCGGCTGCGTGTCGGTCAGGGTGATGCGGACGATGGATTTGATCGACTTGAAGCCATATTTCCACGGAACAACCAGCCGGATCGGCCCGCCGTTCTGATTCGGCATGGGTTTTCCGTAGATCCCCGTGGCCATCAGGGTCAGCGGGTGCATGGCTTCATCCATACGCAGCCCTTCGACATAGGGCCAATCGAGCACGGGATAGCGGGTGCCGGGCATTTCCTCGGGGCGGTAAACCGTTTCAAAAGCGACGTATTTCGCCTGCGCCTGCACACCTGCCAAATTGAGCAGATCGGCCAGTTCGAACCCGTTCCACGGCACAACCATCGACCAAGCCTCGACACAGCGGAAGCGATAGATGCGCTCTTCGATCGCCATCTGGTCCATAATATCGGACAGCGCGTAATCGCCGGGATTGTCCACCATACCGTCGATCTTGATCGACCACGGCTGGGTCGTCAGCATGTGGGCGTAGCGGGCGGGGTCTTCCTTGCCGGTGCCAAACTCATAATAGTTACAATAGTTGGTAATATCCTCGAAGCTGTTGGGGTCGAGCGTTTGCGCGCGCGCGCGCCCCGCCATACCGGCCACGGCCACCCCGCCAAGTCCCGCCAGAATCTGGCGTCGGTTCAGGAACACCGCCTCGGGTGTCACATCCTTTGCGGTCAGGTCATTGGTCCAACGATAAGCCACGGCATCCTCCATCTGCGTTGGACAGAACATAGGGCGACACGCCCCACGCTCAAAGAAACGCTTGGTCACAAGGGCGTTGGACCGCTGTAACAGTTAGTCGGCCATAACCCTTACAGAAGGGTAAAGCTCATTCATCTGGACCGAGGTGCCATCGTCGCGGACCAGCCGCACGTGCCGCCGCCGCATCAGGCGCGGTTCGGCCACGCCGACGGAATGCGCGATGGTTTCCACCTCTTTGATGATCGACTTGGCGTAGGCCGCGACGCGCTTGTCCTTTTCCATGACCACGAGCCCCTTTTGCAGCGACTTGTCGTGGGTGGTGATGCCGGTCGGGCAGGTGTTCTTGTTGCACTTCATCGCCTGAATGCAGCCAAGCGAGAACATAAAGCCGCGCGCCGAGGTTACGAAATCCGCCCCGGCGCAGATCGCCCAGGCCACGTCGCCAGGATTCACCAGCTTGCCAGACGCAACGATGCGGATGCGATCCTTGAGCCCGTGCCGGTCGCGCAGATCAACCATGCGGATCAACGCTTCGCGCAGGGGCATCCCCACGAGGTCGATCAGGGGCATGGGGGCCGCGCCGGTGCCGCCTTCGCCGCCATCCACCGTAATAAAGTCCGGCGCGCTTTCGGGGCCGCGCTGCGCAATGAGCTGAAAGAACTCTTCCCAAGGGTCCGCGGACCCCAGACAGGCCTTGAACCCCACCGGCTTGCCCGTGATCTCGCGCACCCGGTGGATCAGGTCGAGCAGGTCGCCAAAGTCGTCGACCTCGCGGTGACGGTTGGGGCTGACCGCGTCCTTACCCTTTTCAACCTTGCGGATTTCCGCGATCTCGTCGTCAATCTTGGCGGCGGGCAGGATGCCACCCTTCCCGGGCTTGGCCCCCTGCGACAGCTTGATCTCGAACATCTTGACCTGAGGCTTGGCCGCCATCTCGCGCAAGAGCTGCTCTGACAGGTTGCCGTCCTTATCGCGCACGCCGAACTTGGCTGTGCCGATCTGGAACACCACGTCGCAGCCGCCTTCGAGGTGATAGGGCGACAGGCCGCCTTCGCCCGTATTCATCCAGATCCCCGCCTTATGCGCCCCGCGCGACAAAGCCTGCACCGCCGGTTTCGACAAAGCCCCGTAGGACATGCCGGAAATGTTGAAAATCGACTGCGCCATATAGGGTTCGCGGGCATAGGGGCCGATCTGCATCGGCTCGGTCGAGGCATATTGATCGTCCAGCGGCGGGAAGACCGCGTTCATAAAGATCGGCGTTCCCGGCACGTTCAGATTGCGGGTGGACCCAAACGCCACGGTGTTGCCCTTGTCGCCGCTGGCGCGATCCACCCAGTTCCGCTGCGCACGGTTAAAGGGCATCTCCTCGCGGTCCATGGCAAAGAAATATTGGCGAAAGAACTCGCCCAGCTCGGTGAACAGCCCGCGAAACCGCCCGATGACCGGATAGTTGCGGCGGATCGCGTCACCGGTTTGCGTCCGGTCGATCACGAACAGCACCACCGCGGTCGCCACCCCCAGCCCGATCAGGAACACAAAAAGCAAAGCGAGGTATTGCAGGGCGGCGGTTGCGAGTTCCATATTCCACTCCGAGAATGTGTTTGATTTGTATCAAGGCCTGTCAGCGATACATCTATAGTGTGACACGAATGCGCGGGAATGCCACCCTGCGCAGAGGAGGAAGGGAAACGATATGAAGAAATTGCTCGGCGCTGTTGCGCTGTCCGCCATAGCCAGCGCCGGTCTTGCGGCGGATATCATCACCTATGACACGGACCAAAGCTTTGACGATGTGATCTTTGGCCTGGAAAACGCCATTCTGGACGAAGGCTTGGTCGTCGATCACATCAGCCACACTGGCGAGATGCTGGAACGCACCCGCGCCGATGTGGGATCGGACGTGGTGCTGTTCGAGCAGGCCGACATCTATAGCTTTTGCTCGGCCAAGATCAGCCGCGAGGTGATGGAGGCGGACCCGATGAACGTCGTTTTCTGCCCCTACGACATCTTTGTCATGGTCCGCCCGGACACGCCGGACGTTACAACCATCGGCTTTCGCACCTATCCCGAAGGCGCGATGAAAAAGGTCGAAGCCATGCTGGACGGGATCGCCCGGTCTGCGATCGGGCTGGATTAAGCGTCCGGATCGCTCACAGCAGATCACAACCCGTCACGGCAGGTTGATTGGAAAACGGGTGGGGGCGCGGCTTAGGCGGGCCGCGCCTTTGGTCAACCCTGAGACCTGCGATTTGTGCGGTGATCCAACCTGCGGATGCGCCCGTACCCCCTGTCATACTCAAACAGGAGGAACCACAATGCTTCGCAAGACTTCTCTGACCCTCGCCGCCGCTCTGCTGGGCACCAGCGCCATTGCTGGCGGGCATTCCATGGACATCGTCGACACTGCCAAGGGTGCAGGCCAGTTCGAAACGCTGCTGGCCGCTGCCACCGCGGCGGGGCTGGTCGACACGCTCAAGGGCGAAGGCCCGTTTACGGTTTTCGCGCCGACGGACGAGGCCTTTGCCGCGCTGCCCGAGGGCACCGTTGAAAACCTGCTCAAGCCGGAAAACAAGGACCAGCTGACGCAGATTCTGACCTATCACGTGATCCCCGGCAAAGTCATGTCGACCGATCTGGCCGACGATATGAAGGCCGCCACGGTCGAAGGCTCCGAGATCACCATTGATCTGGACAACGGCGTGATGGTCGACAACGCCAGCGTCGTGACCGCCGATATCGAGGCGTCGAACGGCGTGATCCATGTGATCGACGGCGTGATCATGCCTGCGCAATAACCTGTTGGGCCGGGGCGGCCCTTTGCGGTCGCCCCTATGCCAGCCGCGCCATCATGCGCGACACGATCAGCCGGTGAGCGATCCCGACCGGTAGCATATAGAGCCGCCCAAAGGCATTGTGCACCTTGACCGAAGAGGTCACGGAAAACGCGCGCCCATCGGTCGACAGGCAAGTCATCACATCCAGATGCCGATCGCGTTCCGTCAAAACCAGCAGATCGGGGCGGACGTCTTCGACCAGAAAGAAGTCGAGCTTATCGCCCACGGCCACCTCGGTGACGGGTTTTCGGGCAAAGCCGCCGATCTTCTTGACCCCGAACAATGACGAAATCCCATCGCGGACCTTGAACGCGAGGCCAAGCAACGGCAGCGGACGTTCCTGCATCTTGGCCCAAGCCTGCAAGAGCGTCATCTCCTGTGCCAGCATCGTCGTCTGGACATGGTGGTAGTCAAGCTGTCCTTCGGGGGCCAGCAGCGGCACATCGTTAATCGCAACCATCTCGTATCCTTAACCTTCGGCCCTCGGGGTCGATCCGCGGCGCAGTGAACACGGGAAGGGATCGGAATTCCCTGCGACACAACGACAAGACGCAAAAAAGGCCCGCCGGTGAGGGCGGGCCTTTTCAGTATTATCAGTCGCTTAGTGGACGACTGCGTCGTCGGGCTTGGGCCGGTTGGTTGCGCCGACCTTGTCCCCGATCAGCAGCCCTTCGGCCCCGGCAGAGACGGTCACGACGTCGCCGTCCTTGATGTCCCCGGCCAGCAGACGCTCGGCCAGCGGGTTCTGAAGCGCGGTCTGGATCACCCGCTTGAGCGGACGCGCGCCGAACACCGGGTCGTAGCCTTCGTCCGCCAGCCACTGCTTGGCGCCCTCATCCAGCGACAGCTGGATCTTGCGCGCGGCAAGCCGTTTCAGCAGACGCGCCAGCTGGATATCGACGATGCCATCCATGTCGTCCCGCTTGAGGCGGTCAAAGATGATCGTCTCGTCCAGACGGTTCAGGAACTCGGGGCGGAAGTGCGCCCGCACCGCGTCCATCACGTCGCGCTTGGCCGTGGCGCTGTCCGCGCCTTCGGGCAGCTGGCTGAGCGCCTGCGACCCAAGGTTCGACGTCAGGATGATCAGCGTCTGTTTAAAGTCCACTGTGCGGCCCTGACCATCGGTCAGCACACCGTCATCCAGAACTTGCAACAGGACGTTGAACACATCCGGGTGGGCCTTTTCGACCTCGTCGAACAGCACCACCTGATAGGGCCGACGCCGCACCGCTTCGGTCAAGACACCGCCTTCGTCGTAGCCGACATAGCCCGGAGGCGCGCCGATCAGACGGGCGACCGCGTGTTTCTCCATGAACTCGGACATGTCGATGCGCACCATCGCGTTGTCGTCGTCAAAGAGGAACTCGGCCACGGCCTTGGTCAGCTCTGTCTTGCCCACGCCGGTCGGCCCGAGGAAGAGGAACGACCCAAGCGGGCGGTTCTCGTCGTTCAGGCCCGCCCGGGCGCGGCGCACGGCGTTGGCCACGGCGGTCACGGCCTGATCCTGTCCGATCACCCGACGATGAAGGTCTTCTTCCATCCGCAGCAGCTTTTCGCGCTCGCCTTCCAGCATCTTGCCCGCCGGAATGCCCGTCCAACGTTCGACAACGCTGGCGATCTGATCCGGGCGGACCGCCTCTTCGACCATCTTTTCGTCGGCCTCTTCGGCCTCGGACAGCTGCTTTTCCAGCCCCGGAATGATGCCGTAAGACAGCTCACCGGCCCGGGCGAGATTGCCCTCGCGCTTGGCCTGATCCAGCTCGGCACGGGCGCGGTCCAGCTGTTCCTTGATGTCGCGCGCCGAGGCCAGCTTGTCGCGCTCGGCCTGCCATTGCGCGGTCATCTCGGCGCTGCGTTCCTGCAAGTCAGCAAGGTCTTTTTCCAGCTTTTCGAGCCGGTCCTTGGAGGCCTGGTCGTCTTCGAGACGCAGGGCTTCGACCTCGATCTGCTTTTGCAGGATGTCGCGGTCCAGCGCGTCCAGTTCCTCGGGCTTGCTGTCCACTTCCATCCGCAGACGGCTGGCGGCTTCGTCCATCAAGTCGATGGCCTTGTCCGGCAGGAACCGGTCCGTGATATAGCGATGCGACAGGGTCGCCGCCGCCACCAAGGCGCTGTCCGAAATCCGCACCCCGTGGTGCAGTTCGTACTTTTCCTTGATGCCGCGCAGGATGCTGATCGTGTCTTCGACCGTCGGCTCCTGCACCATCACCGGCTGGAAGCGCCGCGCGAGGGCCGCGTCCTTTTCCACGTGCTTGCGGTACTCGTCCAGCGTGGTTGCGCCGACGCAGTGCAGCTCGCCCCGTGCCAGGGCAGGTTTCAGCAGGTTGGACGCATCCATCGCGCCATCCGCCTTGCCCGCGCCCACCAGCGTGTGCATTTCGTCGATGAACAGGATCACCTGACCGGCGGCGGCCGTCACTTCGGACAGGATCGCCTTGAGCCGCTCTTCGAACTCGCCGCGATACTTTGCGCCCGCGATCAGCGCGCCCATATCCAGCGCAAGCAGTTGCTTGTTGCGCAGGGATTCAGGCACGTCGCCGTTGACGATCCGCAGGGCAAGCCCTTCGGCGATCGCGGTTTTCCCGACGCCCGGCTCACCGATCAGAACGGGGTTGTTCTTGGTCCGGCGCGACAGCACCTGCATGGCACGGCGAATTTCCTCGTCGCGGCCAATGATCGGGTCAATCTTGCCCTCACGCGCACGTTCCGTCAGATCCAGCGCGTATTTCTTGAGCGCGTCATAGCCCTCTTCGGCATTGGCGGTGTCGGCGGTGCGGCCCTTGCGCACGTCGTTGATCGCGCCGTTCAGCGCTTGCGGCGTGACATTGCCCGCATCCAGCGCCTCTTTGGCGGGGCTTTTCACCATCGCCAGAGCGGTCAGCAGACGTTCCACGGGGACAAAGCTGTCGCCCGCTTTCTGAGCCAGCTTTTCCGCCTCGTCCAAGACCTTGCCGGTCGCGGAATCGAGGTAAACCTGACCCGCGTCGCCCGAAACCTTGGGGATTTTAGCTATTTTCGTGTCCAGCACCTGAACGACGCGCGCAGGCTGGCCGCCCGCTGCGGAAATCAAGTTGGACGCGAGGCCCTGATCGTCATCCATAAGGGCCTTGAGCAGATGCTCGGGCGCCAGCTTCTGATGGCTCTCCCGCATCGCAATCGTCTGCGCCGCTTGAATAAATCCGCGCGAGCGCTCTGTGAACTTGTCCAAGTTCATGTCCGTTCTCCTTCACCAAGCGCCCCTGTTTTTGCCCCGCGCCCGACTGTCGGCACACGAGGGATTGTGGGGCCTCGACACCAAGATGGGGGCCAATTCCAGCCTGTTCAAGAGGCGATTGTTGCAAAAAAACAACTATTACTTATGCACCTTATTTTAAAGCGCGACAGCGCAGGATCAGCCCCGGTTGGAGGCTGAAAATGTACGTCACAAAGATCGAATTCGAAGGATTCAGGCCGGGTGCGCCGCTGGGGGCGCACAATGGCGCCGTCACGCTGATTTTCGGGGACACGCGGATGCAAATTCCGCTGACCGTTCCCCGCCAGATCGAGATCGAGGAAAGCCGCGCGCGCCTGCGTTTGCTAGCAGAAGCCTTGCGCAAGGCGCGCCGCATTCCCGGATTTCAGGGCAAGATGCGCTTTGCGCCCGGTGTGCTGCCCCCCGAGTTGCGCCGCAAAATCGCGATTTCCCCGCATATGGCGCTGGCCAAACGGCGCGCCAGTCCTTGACGTAGCGGTCTGTGGCGCGCATCTGGGGGCAACTCCAAACGAAAGGTGTGCGCCATGTCTGCTCCGATCTCCGACGACCGTCTTATTGTCGCTCTTGATGTGCCCAACGTGATCCAAGGGCTGGATCTGGTGCAGCAACTGGGCGACGCGGTATCCTTTTACAAGATCGGTCTGGGGATGCTGACCGGCGGCGGGTTGGCGCTGGCCAATGAGCTGAAGGCCGAGCATGGCAAAAAGATCTTCCTCGATATGAAGTTCTTTGACATCGGGGCCACGGTCGAAGCCGCCGTGCGCGGGATCGCCCAATTCGATCTGGATTTCCTGACGGTGCATGGCGACCCCCATGTTGTTCGCGCCGCCAAAGAGGGGGCAGCAGGCTCTGACCTGAAAATCCTTGCGGTGACGATCCTGACTTCGCTGGACCGCGCCGATCTGGACGCGTCGCTGATCCAAGCCGGTGACATCCCTGATCTGGTGCAGACCCGCGCCGCCCGCGCGCTAGAGGCCGGCGCCGATGGCGTGATCGCCTCGCCCAACGAGGCCGCCCTGATCCGTGCCCTGCCCGAGGCGACCGGCAAACTGATCGTGACCCCCGGTGTGCGCCCCGCCGGTGCCGAGCTTGGCGATCAAAAGCGCGTCGCCACCCCCGCCAGCGCCATTCAAAACGGCGTCGACCACATCGTCGTTGGTCGCCCGATTCACAAGGCCGCCGACCCGCGCCAAGCCGCGTTGGACATCGCTGCGGAGCTGCGCTCGGCCTAAGCTGGCAGAAATGCAACGCCCTTGGCGCGAGGCCCGAAAATCGCCGCGCCAAGGTTGCGGGCCGCCCCGTCGCTGGGTATCCCGTAAGCGCAGCTCCGGTCATGCGACCTTGGGGCCGTTTACCTGTATTAACACGTTTTCGTGACCGCTCTGGCGGAACAGGAACTTAATGCCCACCTTCAAGTTATCCACAGGACGACGACGTGGATAATCTTACGGAGGCAAGAGCATGCCCGACTACAAGACTCAGATTGGCGACGTTTCTTACAATGCCGCAGACGAGTGCTTTGAAGCGCTCGTGACGTTCCACACCGACCACGGCCCCCGGCGAGTCGCCGCAAGCTATTGCGCCCCGCTGACCGCCAGCTTTGAACGGGTGTCCGCTGGCATCTGGAACGCCGCGCTGGACCGCCTGGACCGTCCCGAAGCGATGCAGTCGCGCATGATGGGCCATGACGCCACCTTGCCTCAAGCGGCCTGACATTTTCCCTCTCGTGCCGCTGGTCGCATAGCTGCCTGCTGCGTCCAAGCACCGAGCGATCGGTCCGCCATCCGTCCCCCGGTGGGCTGGTCAACATTGCCGGGGCGCATTTACGCCCCGGCAATCCCTATACTTTCCAGATAGTTAGATAGAATCTCAGCGAAAGGTGGAATCGCCTGATCGCTGCCCACATAGGCGCGCGGCGCCATGTGCAGCCAGCCGTCGCCTTCGCCGCCAAAACGGACGAAATCCAGCAACGCCGGCGGCCCGTGATAGGCATAAAATACGCCATAAGAGCCTCTTGTCGGCCTGTTGTGCACAAAGCGCAGGCCGGTCGGATCCAACCGCAGACCCGTCTCTTCAAAGGTTTCGCGCAACACACAATCCTGCGCGCTCTCGAGCCCTTCACGTCCGCCGCCCGGAAAATCCAGCAGGCCAGGCCACGGAATGCCCGGCGCATGATCGCGCTGTAAAACGATCAGCTGATCGCCAGCAAAGAGCATCACCTTGGCCCCTATGAAATTCGTCGCCGGTCCCATCTTTCCCCCGATTGCCGCGCCTTGCGGAGAGGCGTAAACTCGCGCCATGCCCGCCCTTTGCCGAGACTGCTTAACCACTTTTGAGACCGGCAAGCGCTGCCCGGCCTGCGGGCGGCCGCGTGTGCTATCGCACCCCGAATTGTTCGATTTGTCCATCGCGCATATGGACTGCGACGCGTTTTACGCAAGCGTCGAAAAGCGCGACAACCCCGATCTGGCGGACAAACCCGTGATCATCGGCGGCGGGCGGCGCGGCGTGGTGTCGACCGCCTGCTACGTGGCGCGCATTCGCGGCGTGCGCTCAGCCATGCCGATGTTCAAAGCCTTGCAGCTGTGTCCCGAAGCGGTGGTGATCAAGCCGCGCATGTCGGTCTATGCCGAGGTCTCGCGCCAGATCCGCGCCATGATGGAAGAGCTGACCCCGGCGATTGAACCCCTATCGCTGGACGAGGCGTTTTTGGATCTCACGGGCACCGCACGCCTGCACGGCGCCCCGCCCGCCGTCATGATGGCACGGCTGGTGAAACGGATGAAGGACGAGCTGGGCGTAACCGGCTCTGTCGGTCTGTCACACAACAAGTTTTTGGCCAAGATCGCCTCTGACTTGGACAAGCCACGTGGGTTTTCGGTGATTGGTCAGGCTGAAACACAAGCCTTCCTGCGCCCCAAGCCGATCCGCATGATCTGGGGTGTCGGAGAGGCGTCGCAGACCGCGTTGGAAAAGGCCGGAATTCGCACATTCGAAGACCTTTTGCGCTGGGAACAGCGCGATTTGATCCATCGTTTCGGCGGCATGGGCGAAAGGCTTTGGCACCTTGCGCGCGGGCAGGACAAACGGCGCGTGACGCGCAATGCGCCGATGAAATCCATATCGAATGAAACCACGTTTCACGAGGACACTGGCGACCCTGACATTCTTGACGGACACCTGTGGCGCATGTCCGAAAAGGTCGCCGACCGCGCCAAGGCCAAGGGGCTTGCCGGTCGGGTTGTGACCCTGAAACTGCGGAAATCCGATTTTAAAATCGTGACGCGGCGGCAGGCTTTGCACGACGCGACCCAGATCGCTGACCGCATTTACCGCACCGCGCGCGGGCTTCTCGATCAGATGCCGCCGGGACAATCCTACCGCCTGATCGGCGCGGGGATTTCCGATCTGGTGCCAGAGGCGCAGGCCGACCGGGGCGGCGACCTGCTTGACCCCCACGCGGCCACCCGCGCCAAGGCGGAACGTGCAACAGATGCGATCCGTGCACGCTTTGGCCCCGATGCAATCCTTAAAGGGCGGGCGCTGCGTTAACCTTTAGGCGCCGCGCGTCATCAAGGCGTCTTCTTCATCGACGGCGTCGTAACCAAGCGCCTCAAGGCCCGCTTCGAGATTGTCGGCCAGATGCGGGGTGCCGATCAGGTAATCTTCGGTCGGGCTGGATGCCTCGGCAAAAGCGGTGGCATAAGCCTCGGCCCATTCCTCTGCCTCAAAGGCACCGCGCCCGATCCACATGACTGCGACCAGGGCGGCCTGCTCTTCTTCGTTCATCCGTCCGACAAAGGCGCGTAACTCGCCCTCGGCGCGGCTGAGTTCGCGCGCCATCACGATGACGGCGGCCACTTTCCTGACACTGATCTGTTCCATGTCGCGTCTCCTTTTCTTTAAAAAGGATGACTCGGATCATGAGACACGCGCCTTGATCTTACGCAAACAAGCGGTAGTACAGCCAATCCGGCAAGAACTGCGCCGCGCGAAACATCAAGGAAAACGCCGTCGGAAAAGGTTTGTGGAACCGCGCCGAGCGCATATGCGACACGCAAATGTCAGCGGCTTTGCTCGGCTCCATGATGAACGGCATCTTGAAATCGTTCTTGTCGGTCAACTGCGTCTTAACGAATCCCGGACTGAGCAATTGCACATCCACACCCGATCCGCGCAGGTCCGCATGGAGCGATTCCGCCAAGGCCATGATCCCGGCCTTAGACGCCGTATAGGGCGCCGATCGTGGCAGACCGCGATACGCGGTCAACGATCCGGTTAGAACGATATGCCCCTGATCACGCTCGACAAACTCGGGCAGGACCACCCCCAAGACTTTCATGGTGCCGACAAAATTCACCTCGGCCATGGAGACCGCCTTTTCAGCATCCCAGCCCTGAGCGCCAAAAGGCCAGTAGACCCCCGCCAGCATCACCAAGCCATCAAGCGACCCGATTTTTTCACGCGCCCGTGTTAACGCTTGGGTGTCGGTCACATCCACCGGCAGGACCATCGCCTTGCCAGACAAGCCATCCGCCACGTCTTGCAACTTGCCCTCGGATCGCGCGGACAGTACTAACTCGGCCCCTTCGTCAGACAACCTTTGCGAGATTGCCGCGCCCAAGCCATCACTCGCGCCAACAACCCAATAGCGTTTGCCTTTTAGCTGTCTCATAGCTGTTCCTTCGGGCGCATGGTGGCTACCAACTCGGCAACCAAAAGCCCGTATTTGCGAAATTGAGAGCGGTTTACGATGGTTCCGTCTGGCGTCAGGTACATCCAATCGCGTACGTCCAAGACGTGCCCCCCGGCATCTTCAGGCAGACGAAGGCGATAGTTTAAATTGACCGAAGGTCCGGCCTGTCGCCCTTGTGCAGTGCCAATAACATCCGGCGCAGTCGCCGTGATCCGGCCCGTCTCTTCGACGCTGAGAGTCCATTCGCGATGCTCTAAGGACCCGCTTTCATAGCGAAAATCCTCTTTCATCACCCCGCGATTGCCATCCCATTGAGCATCAAAGTCCGCCACGAATCGTGACATGACGCGCCCCGTCGGGCCATAGATCACCCCTTGGCACAGCAGGGCGCCGTTGAATTTCTCGCGAATGTCAAAGCTGCCAAGTTCGCCCGCGTAATCCTCTGACCGCTGTGCCGGAAAGGCAAAAAATCGAAAGCGCACCCAGACCAGCCCAAGCATGACCAGAGCACCAAGAATAAAGTCCAACATCACGACGCCTCGCTGATTTTTGGCGCAGCGCTGACCTCGGACTCGGGGGGCTCTGGCCGCGTACGATACCTTGCACCTTTCAACCATAGCTTGAGAGCCTGCCAGTGAATCAGCGCCAGCACCCGCCGTGCGCCAAAGGGTCGGCGTAGAGCCGACCGCAGCAACCCACGGTTGGTCAAAGGCACGCGAGCCCCGCAAAGAGTCGCGATCAAACCGCCGTTTTCACGGCCATATTCGATCCAAATCCCGACCCGATCCGTCCCGATATCGAACCGAAAGGTGTACGTCCCCTCGATCGGCTGGAACGGCGAAACGTGAAAGATTTTCTCAGCCGTGATGCGATCTGACGGCTGGATCGGCGCGCCATCGCCGCGCAGACACACATAAGAATGTCGGTCGCCAAAGGTGTTGCTCACCTCGGCAATCACCGCCATCAAATCCGTTCCGCGATACGCCAACCAAAAGCTTACAGGATTGAAAACATGGCCCAAAAGCCTTGGCTGTGTGAGCAAACGCAAACGGTCGAACGCAACCCCTTGGCTTGCCAGAACCTCGCGCGCCCAAGGTGCTCCGCGCCCCTGTTTCGGGGGGCCGCCATGGTCGCGATCCTGAACCGACGCAAAATTCGACCGATTCCGAGAAAACAGGCTTGGCCCCTCGATCGGCCCTTCGGCGTCCAGCAAAACGTAATCCACCGAGTAGCGAAACGCGTTGTCGATTGCGCCTTTGCGCCCGTGGTACGTGTGGCCTGCGATCAAGTCGACTTGGGTCATGCGACCTCCGGCAACGCCAGCTTGTCGCGCAAGGCCCGCGCCACGTCCAGCGCACTGGACAGGCCATCTTCGTGAAAGCCGTTTTTCATCCACGCGCCGCAGAACCACGTGCCGTTTTGCCCGTTCACGGCGGCAACCTCTTGCTGCCCGTCCAAGGCCGTCAGGTCGTAAACCGGGTGGCGCAGGGTGACCTCATCATAGATCAGCTCTTGGCGGATGGGGCGCGTGGTGTTCAGCGTCACAAACATAGGATCGCTTTCCGGGATCGGCTGAAGGCAGTTCATCCAGTATGTCAGGTCAATCTGGTTCATCTCTTTGCGCGCGGTTTCCGTGTAATTCCAAGCCGACCAGCAGACGCGCCGCTTCGGCATAACGCTTTGATCTGCATGTAGAACGATCCGGTTGGGTTGGTAGGTGATCTTGGCTAAAGCGGCGCGTTCGGCGGGCGTCTCATCGGTCAAAAGGCGCAAGCTGTCGTCCGAATGCGTGGCGAAAATCACCTCGTCGAATGCCTCCCACGGGCCGTCCTGCGGCTTGATCTCGGCGCCCACTGCGGACCGCCGCACGGCATCCACCGGCGTTCCGATCCGCAACTGCGCCCCAATTTTGCGCAACGCGGATTCGAACCGGCGCACATATTCGACCGAACCGCCCTGCACAGTGTACCATTGGTGTTGGCCGGTATGGCTCAGCAACGCGTGGTTTTCAAAGAACTGGATCAGGGCATAGGCCGGAAAATCGAGGATTTTATCAACAGGTGTTGACCAAATCGCACCGGACAGCGGCAAGAGGTAATAGTCGCGAAACCATTTCCCCATTCCCATCCGATCCAGAAATTCGCCCAAGGGCAGGCTGCGATCTTGCGCGGCGCTGACGGCATGTTTGTTAAACTTGAACACGTCCCGCAGCATCCCGAGGTATCGCGGATTCAGAGCGTTGCGTTTCTGCGCAAAGACAGACCGCAGATCACGCAGGCCGTACTCGATTTCGCCGCCTCGCAGCGACGCAGAAAAGCTCATGTCGGATTTCACCACGGGCACATCATAGCGGTCGAAAAGCTCTGCCATGTTGGGATAATTGGCGTAGTTGAACACGATAAACCCCGTGTCGACCGGCTGATCCCCGTTCTTGCCCGCAAGCACGGTTCGGGCGTGCCCCCCGAGGCGCGGCTCTGCCTCGAACAGGGTCACGTCATGCTCGGGCGCCAAGGACAAGGCCGCTCCCAGCCCGGAAATCCCGCCCCCGATAATGGCGATGCGGCGGCGCGGCGGTGAGCTGGCTTCGAAAGGCATGAGCGTTCCTTTTCAAGTGGATGACAGGGGGAATACGCGTGAGACCGCGAAATGGATGAAATTTTTCTTGGAAAATTTGATCCGCTGCGCGCGGTCGCGCGTAACCTGAATATGATCGAAACCGCCACCTTCTCGCGCCCCAAGGACAGGCCGCCTATTGCGGTACGCGCGTCCGCGCGTCATGTCTTGTCCATGACGCGTGAAAAACCCACCGGGGCCCAAGACGAATGGACGACGTACTTGTTGCGCATCCGCGACGAGCGGGACGAGGCCGCGTTCATCGCGCTGTTCCGGCATTTCGCGCCGCGGGTTAAGGCTTTTTTGATGCGCTCTGGCACGGATGCGAGCCTCGCCGAGGAGTGCGCCCAAGAGGTCATGACCGCCGTCTGGCACAAGGCCGCGCAGTTCGATCCGGCGCGCGCATCGGTGGCCACGTGGATCTTTACCATTGCCCGCAACCGCAAGATTGACGCCCTGCGCAAACAGCGCCGCCCCGAACCCGAAGACCTGCCGTGGGGCCCCGAAGCCGAGCCGGACCAAGCCGAGGTTGTCGGCCTTCGGCAGGAATGTGAACACTTGGGGCAGGCGCTGTCTGCCCTGCCCGATAAACAACGGGATTTGATCGAAAAAGCCTACTTTGGCGATCTGTCGCATCGTGAAATCGCCGATGCTACGGGTCTGCCGCTGGGCACAATCAAATCACGTATTCGACTGGCGCTGGATCGCTTGCGCCATGCCATGGACCCGAAAACATGACGACAATTCACCACCACCTGACCGACGATTTGCTGATGGGGTACTCTGCCGGGACCCTGTCTGAGGCCGTTAACCTAATTGTGGCCACGCATGTTTCGCTCTGCGATGACTGCCGCGCCGGGCTGGCATCTTATGATGCGATCGGCGGCGCGCTGCTGGACGAATGCGCCGAGTCGGTGTCTGACGACTGTTTGTCCGGCGCGCTCGCCGCGATCCGTAGCGAAGCCCCCATTGAAGTGCCCCTGCCGGTCCGAGATCCTACGGTGCCAGCACCTTTGGCCGGATACATCGGCGGGGCGTTGTCGGATGTGAAATGGCGTCCCGTAGGTATGGGCGTAAAACAGGCGATCCTGAAAACCTCACCCGAGGCCACCGCGCGCCTTTTGTACATTCCCGCAGGGACCGCTGTGCCGGACCACTCTCACAACGGGTTGGAGTTAACCTTGGTTCTTAAAGGCGCATTCGAGGACCAAGAAGGCCGGTTCGCCCGTGGCGATATCGAAATCGCCGACGACGACGTTCAGCATATGCCCGTCGCCGACATCTCTGAGGATTGTATCTGCCTGGCGGTGACAGACGCGCCCTTGCGGTTCAAAGACTGGCTGCCCAGATTGGCGCAGCCGTTCCTGCGGATTTAATGCGGCGCGTTTCGGATCATTCATTAAGGTGAATTAAAAAAGGGCAGGCTTAGCGCCTGCCCTTTCCCATTTTACTTGCGCTTTTTGGGCGGCATCAGGTCCGTGATCGTACCCTCGAACATCTCGGCGGCAAAATTTACCGTTTCCGAAAGCGTCGGGTGCGGGTGGATCGTGTGGCCGAGGTCGACCGCATCTGCGCCCATCTCGATCGCAAGCGCACATTCTGAGATCAGATCGCCCGCGTTGGTGCCGACGATACACGCGCCAATGATGCGGTCATCTTCGGGGTCGAACAGCAGTTTGGTCATGCCCTCGCTGCGCCCATTGGACAACGACTTGCCCGACGCGGCCCAAGGGAAAACACCCTTTTCGAACTTAATGCCCTTGGCTTTCGCCTCGGTTTCCGTGACGCCGCACCACGCGACCTCTGGGTCTGTGTACGCCACCGACGGGATCAGCTTGGCATCAAAGAAGCGTTTCTCACCGGCACAGACTTCGGCAGCGACTTTCCCTTCGTGCACGGCTTTATGTGCAAGCATGGGCTGGCCGACCACGTCACCGATGGCAAAGATATGTGACACACCCGTGCGCTGCTGATTGTCCACGGCGATAAAGCCACGATCATCTACCGCAACACCGGCTTTGTCTGCGCCAATCAGCTTACCATTTGGTTTACGGCCCACAGCCACGAGAACCTTATCGAAAGTATCGTTAAAGCTCTCGCCCTTGTCGTCCTCAAAGGTCACTTTCATGCCCTCGTCGGTGGCCTCAACTGCGGTCACCTTGGTCTTGAGGAAGATGTTTTCGTAACGACCCTTAATGCGATTCATCAGCGGCTTGACGATGTCCTTGTCTGCGCCGGGGATGATCTGATCCATCAGCTCGACCACCGTGATTTTCGCGCCCAAGGCGTCGTAAACACAGGCCATTTCCAAACCGATGATCCCACCGCCCAACACCAGCATCCGTCCCGGCACATCGCGCAGCTCAAGAGCGCCGGTGCTATCGATCACGCGATCGTCCTGCGGAATAAAGGGCAGGTCAACCGGCTCTGACCCTGCGGCAATGATACATTGATCAAAGCTAACAGTGGTTTTGCCGTCCGGGCCTTCGACCTCGATCATATTGGGGCCAGTAAAGGTACCAAAACCTTTGATGGTTTGGACTTTTCGGCCCTTCGCCAGCCCATCCAGACCGCCCGTCAGCTTGCCGACCACGTCATTCTTGAAGGCGCGCAGTTCATCAAGGTTAATCTCAGGCTTCGCGAAACTGACACCATGCGCGGCCATTTCCTCAGCCTCGGTGATGACCTTGGCGACATGCAACAGAGCCTTTGACGGAATGCAGCCGACGTTCAAACAGACCCCGCCGAGCGAGTCGTTCTTTTCGATCAAAACGGTCTTTTTGCCAAGATCCGCGGCGCGGAAAGCCGCCGTATAGCCGCCTGGGCCAGAGCCCAGAACAACAAGCTCTGCGTGCACATCGCCAGGTCCAGAGGCAGTCCCAGTTGCGGCCACCTGTTTGGGTGCCTCTTTGGGGGTTTCCTCGACCGGCGCGTCGTCCGCTTCGGCGGCTTCGATCACCATGATGACGGTCCCTTCGGACACCTTGTCACCTTCGGAGACTTTGATTTCCTTGACTTTTCCAGCCGCCGGCGAAGGCACTTCCATCGTGGCCTTGTCAGACTCCAGCTCGATCAACGCGTCTTCTTCGGCGACGGTGTCACCCACGGAAACCAGCACAGAGACGACCGGCACGTCGGTAAAATCACCGATATCGGGTACTTTGATATCCATTGTTTTCACCTCACCACATCAACTTACGCATGTCGCCAAGCAGCGTCTTGAGCGTCACGCAAAAGCGCGCGGCCAAGGCCCCATCGACGGCACGGTGGTCGTAGGACAAAGACAGCGGCTGCATGAGACGCGGCACGAACTCTTCACCGTTCCAGACGGGCTGCATTTTCGAGCGCGTGAGGCCCAAAATCGCCACCTCGGGCGCGTTAACGATTGGGGTAAAGGAAGTGCCGCCAATCCCGCCGAGCGAGGAAATGGTAAAGGTCGCGCCCTGCATGTCCTTGGATTTCAGGTTGCCTTCGCGGGCCGCGGCGGACAGTTCCATCAACTCTTTAGAAATCTCAACAAGACCTTTCCGATCGGCGTCTTTGATGACCGGAACCATCAGGCCGTTCGGCGTGTCAGCGGCGAAACCGATGTTGTAGTAGGACTTCTTGATCAGCTTGTCGCCATCCGGATGGATGGAAGAGTTGAACTCCCAATGCTGTTTCAACGCCGAGACACTGGCC
Organism: Tropicibacter naphthalenivorans; assembly: GCF_900176475.1. Classification (GTDB taxonomy): domain Bacteria; phylum Pseudomonadota; class Alphaproteobacteria; order Rhodobacterales; family Rhodobacteraceae; genus Tropicibacter; species Tropicibacter naphthalenivorans. The sequence continues at coordinate 375,016 of NZ_FWXX01000003.1, read as the reverse complement.
TTGATGACAAAGGACAAAAGCGTCACCCGGTAACCATCTTGCTTGGCCTGCGTGTCCATCTCTTTGCGATAGGCGTCGAGCTCGGTGATGTCCGCTTCGTCGTTGTGGGTGACATGCGGAATGTTGAGCCAAGAGCGGTGCAGCGCCGGGCCAGAGATCTTTTTGATCCGGGGCATTTCGACGTTTTCAACCGGGCCGAACTTGCTGAAATCCACGGTGGGGATTGGCGGAATACCCATGCCGCCCTGCGCCGCGCCCGATGCCGGGGCAACAGTGGTTTTCATAGCTTTTTCAACATCTTCACGCAAGATGCGCCCCTTGCGGCCGGTGCCATTCACCGTGTTCAGGTCGACCTCAACACGGCGCGCAAACGCGCGAACGGACGGCGATGCGTGCACCTTGGAAAAGCCCGCGTCCGTCTTTGGTGCGGGTGCGGTCTCTGCCTTGGGCGCGTCTTTTGGCTCTTGCTTGGTCTCAGCTTTCGGCTCTTCCTTGGGCGTTTCGGCCGCCGCATCCGAGGCTTCGACGATCAGGATCACGCTGCCTTTGGACACGGTATCGCCCTCGGCAACCTTGATTTCCTTAACCACGCCAGCGGTCGACGAGGGCACTTCCATCGTCGCCTTATCGGACTCGAGCTCTACGATCGGGTCTTCTTCGGCGATGGTGTCGCCTACGCTGACCAGAACCGTCACCACCGGAACGTCGGTGAAATCGCCAATGTCGGGGACTTTAACTTCGGTTGTCATAATCTTTCCTCCTGTCCCCGGTCACACGAGCCGCGGGTTCGGCTTGCCGCCGTCGATGTCATATTTGTTCATAGCTTTTTCGAGGTCCTTGTCGCTGACCAGACCTTCGCGCCATAGGTCCACCATCGCGGCCCCCGCGATGTGGTTCGCATCCACCTCAAAGAACCGGCGCAGGTTCACACGGCTGTCCGAGCGGCCAAAGCCGTCGGTGCCCAGCACCGTGTAACGCCCTGGCACACAAGCACGAATCTGCTCAGCGTAGTTCTTCATATAATCGGTCGCCGCGATGAACGGACCTTTGACCCCGTCAAGCAACTGCGCCACGTAAGACGTCTTTTGCTCGGCGAAGGGGTTCAGGCGGTTGTGGCGGAACACATCCTGACAGTCGCGCGCCAATTCGTTAAAGGACGTCGCCGACCAGATATCAGAGCTCACGCCGAAATCCTCTTTCAGCATTTCCGCGGCCTTGATCGCCTGCACAAGGATCGTGCCCGACCCCATCAAGTTTACGTGCTTTTTCGCAGGCTTAGCCGTTTTGGACATGCGGTAGAGACCCTTGATGATGCCCTCTTCGGCGCCCATCGGCATCTCGGGATGCTGATAGTTTTCGTTCATCAAGGTTAGGTAAAAGAACACGTCCTCTTGATCGACGAACATCCGCTTCATGCCGTGCTGAACGATGGTCGCGACCTCGTAGCTAAAGGTCGGATCATAGCTGATGCAGTTCGGGATCGTCCCCGCCAGAATATGGCTGTGGCCGTCTTCGTGCTGCAACCCTTCGCCGTTCAGCGTGGTCCGTCCGGCGGTGCCACCCAGCATGAAGCCACGCGCGCGGCTATCGCCCGCGGCCCAGGCAAGGTCGCCGATCCGCTGGAACCCGAACATCGAATAGTAGATGTAGAAGGGGATCATCGGCACGCCGTGGTTGGAATAGGCCGTCGCAGCGGCGATCCAATCGGCCATCGCACCCGCTTCGTTGATGCCTTCCTGCAAGACCTGACCGTCCTTGCTTTCCTTGTAGTACATCATCTGTTCGCGGTCTTCGGGCGTGTAATTCTGCCCGAGCGGGTTGTAGATCCCGACGCTGCGGAACAGACCTTCCATGCCGAAAGTCCGCGATTCATCCGGGACGATCGGGACCACGCGTTTACCAATTTTCTTGTCGCGCAGCAGGGTCGTCAGCACGCGAACAAACGCCATGGTGGTCGAGATTTCGCGGTCACCCGTCGACTGAAGCTCCTTTTTAAAGGCCTCCAGCTCGGGGATTTCCAGCTTTTCGCTTTGGGTTTCGCGCTTGGGGAAAGAGCCGCCCAGATCCTTGCGCCGCTCGGCCAGATAGGCCTTTTGCGCGTTGTTCAGGCTGACAAAGGGAATGTCCTTGTCCAGCTCTTCGTCGGTCACAGGAATCTGGAACCGGTCGCGCATCGCCTTGAGCTGATCGAGCTGCATCTTCTTTTGCTGGTGGGTGGTGTTCTGCCCCTCACCGGCGGTGCCCATGCCGTAACCCTTGACGGTTTTCACAAGGATAACAGTGGGTTGGCCTTCGGCCTCGGTCGCGCGTTTAAAGGCGTTGTAGACCTTTTTCGGGTCGTGTCCGCCACGACGCAGCGCCCAGATTTGATCGTCGGTCCAGTCTTTGACCAGCTCGGCTGTCTCGGGATATTTGCCAAAGAAGTGCTTGCGGATGTACGCACCATCCTTGGATTTGAACGTCTGGTAGTCGCCGTCGATGGTCTCATCCATCAGTTGGCGCAGCTTGCCAGAGGTGTCCTGTTCCAGCAGTTGATCCCAGCCCTTGCCCCAAAGCAGCTTGATAACGTCCCAGCCCGAGCCGCGGAAGTTGCCTTCGAGTTCCTGAACGATTTTCGAGTTGCCGCGCACCGGTCCGTCGAGACGCTGGAGGTTGCAGTTAACCACGAAGATCAGGTTATCCAGCCCTTCGCGCGCCGCCAGATGGATCGCGCCGAGGCTTTCGGGTTCGTCCATTTCGCCGTCACCGAGGAAGGCCCAAACCTTGCGGTCCTGCTTTTCAATCAGCCCACGATTTTCGAGGTACTTCATGAAGCGCGCCTGATAGATCGCCATCAGCGGGCCAAGACCCATCGAAACGGTCGGGAATTGCCAGTACTCGGGCATCAGCCACGGGTGCGGATAGGACGACAGCCCGCCGCCGGCGACCTCGGAGCGGAAGTTCTTCAGCTCTTCTTCGCTGATCCGCCCTTCCATAAAGGAGCGCGCGTAAATGCCGGGGATCACGTGGCCCTGAAAAAACACCAGATCGCCGCCGTGGATCGCGGATTTGCTGCGCCAAAAATGGTTAAGACCCACGTCATACAGCGCGGCGGACGAGGCGAAGGACGCAATGTGCCCACCGTATTCGGAGGATTCCTTGTTGCGCTTAACCACGGTTGCCATGGCGTTCCAACGGTTAATGGTGCGGATGCGCCATTCCATCTCGCTGTCGCCGGGCATGTCGACTTCGTCATCCGGCTGGATCGTGTTCTGATACGGCGTGGTCGAGGAAAACGGCAAACGCGCCCCGGCGGCACGGGCCTGTTGGATCGCTTTATCAAGCAGGAAATGCGCCCGATCCGCGCCATCGCGCTGAATGATGTCTTCGACGGCGTCCTGCCATTCCTGGCTTTCGACCGGGTCGATGTCTTGGGGGGTATTCTTCATATGCCCTCTTCCCTTGGTCTGCGCCATATGGCGCTAATTGGTTTAAAGCTAAACCATTGACGTTGGAGCGAGGGGAAGATCACTGTTCACCGATCTCCTCCCCAGGCTCGGCTAAGCTTGTCATTGGTGTACCAGTGCGCACAATTCAGAGGCAGACGCCCAAACGCATAGCTTTCATGCGCAGCGCGCATACCAATGGTTCAATATTAAACAATACCTCACAGGAGGCATCTGGCGCGCAAGTTTGTTACCCGCGCCTTGGTGTATCAGCTAGGGCGATCCATGCAGGCTGTCCACAAACGCGCCGCCAAAGCGTAATCGCCCGCAGCGATTCCCCGGAACATGAATGCGCGCGGCCCCGCCGAAACAGGCACCCCGCGCGCCACAAGATCGGTCAAATCGCCGGTAATTTGGGTTAACGGCACGACAGGCGTGGGCATGGCCTCTTCTTGGGCGCGGTCGTCCACGACCACCGTGTCAAAGGCGGACAGCCCCTCGGGCATCCACGGTTTTGCGACGTCCGTGATGATCGCCAGAGCACCGGGCCGCATCCGCCGCGCGTCCAGAAACGGCGCGCCGCAATAGGTGATTGTGATCGAGGAGACGACGATATCGGCGTCCAGCGCCTCTTGGGGCGAGTCACAAACAGTGGCCTCCAGGCCCATGTCCTCTGCCATCGCGCACAACAGATCTATGTTCGACTGCCCGCGTCCGTGCACGCGAATTTTTCGCAAGGGGAACAGCCCGGCGAACAGCGCCAGATGCGAGCGGGCCTGCACCCCCGTGCCAACAAAGCTGATCTGTGACGCCTGCGGATCGGCCAAACGCAGCGCCGCAACCGCCGACAGCCCCGCTGTGCGCACCCCGGTGATCCATTCGGCGTCCATCAGCGCAAGGCATTCGCCGGTCTGCCCGTCCAGCACCATGATCGCCCCTGTGATCGACGGAAGGCCGCGCGCGGGGTTCTCGGGACAGACTGTAACCGCTTTGACCACCGTCAAATCCGGCCCCTGCCCGGTCGCGAGCGTCGTCATCATATACCGCCCATCGCCCGGTTGGATCACCGATTTCGGGGTGGTGATCAGCCGCCCTTCAGCCTTGTCCATCACCGCTTTTTCAATGGCTCGGACCACATCCCTCGGGCCGACGCCCAAGGATTTCAGGGCATCATCGCTTAGGATCTGGGGCGCAAAGGGCATGTCAGTCTCCGGGGTTGGTCAGGGGCACCGTCGGCGCAGCTTCGCCTGCCATCTCCTCAAAGTCAAAGTTGTCCAAACGGCGGGCGCGCTTGCCAGCCTTGTCAGCGCTGATCTTGATGTCTTCGATATCCTTGGACGCCTGCGCAAAGTGCCGATCAAGGTTCGCGACCCGCGTTCCCAGACGATCCACGTCGGCGTAAAGCAAGTGTAACTCGCGCCGGATCGCGCCCGCCTGCTCGCGCATCCGCGCGTCTTTCAGCACCGCGCGCATGGTGTTCAGGGTTGCCATGCAGGTCGTGGGCGAGACGATCCAGACGCGGCGATCAAACCCTTCACGCACCAATTCGGGAAAGTTCGCGTGCAGCTCGGCGTAGACCGCTTCGGACGGCAGGAACATCAGCGCGCCGTCGGCAGTTTCGCCCTGCAAGATATAGCGATCAGCGATGTCGCGGATGTGCTTGCGCACCGACAGCCGCAGCATCTGCGCGGCGCGGTTCAGCTGCTCTTGGGTCTGGGTGCGGCGCAGCGCTTCGTAGCCTTCAAGCGGGAATTTCGCATCGACGACAATGGGGCCGGGGGGATTGGGCAGGTGAATCAGACAGTCCGCGCGCCGCCCGTTCGAGAGGGTCGCTTGCAGCGTGTAGCTGTCAGACGGCAGTGCCTTGGACACAATGTCGTGCAGCTGGATTTCCCCAAAGGCGCCGCGCGTCTGCTTGTTCGACAGGATGTCCTGAAGCGACAGAACATCGCCGGACAGCTTGGTGATATTGGCCTGCGCCTTGTCGATCACTTGCAGGCGTTCTTGCAGTTCCCCCAAGGACTTAGCCGTGCGGCGGGCCGAGCCATGCAGGTTCTCCGTCATCTGGTTCTGCACCTCGGCGAGGCGCTGTTCCATCAGTTGCAACATGGCGGTTTGGCTGTGCGCCTGCGCTTCGGAGACGTGATGCAGACCGCCCGCCAGCCGTTCCTGACCGTCGGCCAAAGCGTGCACGCGTTGCCCCAAAGCCCCCATCTGCCGCGCCAAGGGTTCCACCGCACGCGCGGATCGCGCCGCCGCACGGGCCGAGATCAGCAGCAGCAAAAGCACCAAAGCACCAAGGGCCAAAGCCGCCAGCGTCAGCGGATCGTTCAGCGATAAACTAACCTCTCCGATCTGGATCATGTGCGGCCGAACAGGCGTTCGATGTCGGACAGTTTCAGTTCGACATAGGTGGGGCGGCCGTGGTTGCACTGGCCGGAATGGGGCGTTGCCTCCATCTCTCGCAGCAGTGCGTTCATCTCTTCGGCGCGCATCCGGCGGCCCGAGCGGATCGAGCCGTGGCAGGCGACGCGGGACAGGATCGCTTCGATCTTTTCCTTAACCAGTTGGCTTTCGCCAAGGTCGGACAGCTCATCGAGGATGTCTTCAATCAAGGCTTTAGCATTGACCTCGCCGAGGATCGCAGGGGTTTCGCGCACGGCAATGGCACCACCGCCGAAGGCTTCGATGGTTAATCCCATGGTGGTCAGATCGTCTGCGACAGACAGGATGCGGCTGCAATCGTCGGGCGACAGGTCGATCACTTCGGGGATCAACAGCGCCTGCGCGGCGACGCCGTTTTGCGCCATCTGCCCCTTGAGCTTTTCATATACAAGACGTTCGTGGGCGGCGTGCTGATCGACGATGACGATCCCCGTCTCGGTCTGCGCAATGATATAATTTTCATGCACTTGGCCGCGCGCCGCGCCCAGCGGAAGGTGCTCTACCGGCTGCTCTTGGGGCTGCTCGACAACCTCGTCAAAGGTCCGGCCCGAGTAGGTGTGACCGAGGTCGGCAAAGCCTTGCTGCGGCGCAGAGCTGTGCATCGGCATGGGGGCCTGCGCCTGATAAGCGGCGGTGCGCGCGCCCAGCGACGGGCGATCCATTTGGTAAACGCGCGGCGGCATCTGCATCGGTTCGGGCCGCATCGCACCCAGCGTATCGCTGGCCACGGTCGACGACGCGCGGTGCCCCGCCTCGGCCAAGGCATGGCGCAAACCAGACACAATCAGCCCGCGCACGACGCCGGAATCGCGGAAGCGGACCTCGGATTTCGCGGGGTGAACGTTGACGTCGACCTTATGCGGATCACAGTCGACAAACAGCGCCACGGCGGGGTGGCGTTCACGCGACAGGAAGTCCTGGTACGCGCCGCGCAGCGCGCCGATCAGCATCTTGTCCCGCACGGGCCGCCCGTTCACGAACAGGTGCTGCGCCACGGCGGTGCCGCGCGAATAGGTCGGCAAAGCGGCATATCCGGTCAGGCGAAAACCTTCGCGTTCGGCATCAATCGGGATCGCGTTTTCGATGAATTCCTTGCCCATGACGCGCGCCAAACGCCCCCGCAGAGCGTCGAACAAATCGCCGCTTTCGGGGTCGACACTGAACGTCACGCGATCACCGCCGCCCGACACATCGCGCAGGGTAAAGCCCACCGAAGGCTCGGCCATGGCGAGACGTTTGATAACATCGCCAATGGCTTGGGTTTCGGCCCGGTCGGTGCGCAGGAACTTCAGACGCGCCGGCGTCGCGTAGAACAGATCGCGCAGGGTGACCACTGTCCCGGCGTTCAGCGCGCAGGGTTTGACGCCGGACATGACGCCGCCTTCGACGCTGAGTTCAGCGGCATCGAACCCGCGCGCCCGGCTTTGGATCATCAAGCGGCCAACGGCGCCCAGCGACGGCAGCGCCTCGCCACGGAAACCAAAGGAATGAATGTCCAGCAGGTCGGTGCCATCAATCTTGGACGTGGCATGGCGCGACAAGGCCAAGGGCAGCTCTGCGCTGGTCATCCCGCAACCGTCATCGGTCACGCGGATCAAGGTTTTGCCCCCGTCGGCGATCTCTAGCCCGATACGGCGCGCCCCCGCGTCCACGGCGTTTTCCACCAGTTCCTTGACCGCAGAGGCAGGCCGTTCGACCACTTCACCGGCAGCAATCCGGTTAATGGCGGCATCGTCCAGCTGACGGATGGTCGGGCGCATATTGGGGGCATGTTCATTCATGCCACTAGACCTAGCAGGCCACGCGCGATTCTGAAACGGGTCGAATGCAGCGAAAGGTTAAGACATCAAACTGAGGCATGCCGCCACAGAAAGCAAGATATGAACAAAAGTCGCATACTCAGCGTTACATTCTTGCGTTAATAATTTGTTAGCCACTCAGGAGACTGTACCATGCTTGTTCCGCTTATCATGTTCGAAACCATCTCTGCGACCTACGGCGACGCCTTTGCCAAGATGTGGTTCCGCCCCGTCTCGCTGGTCAAGCGTTAAGAGCCTGTCGCCGCAGCGTACCAATCGCGGATCGCGGCGCGCTCGCTCTCTTCCATATATGACAGGTTTGCGGGCGGCATCGCGTGCCCCAAACCGGCCTGAAGGTAAATCGCACGGGCATTCGCCGCGATTTGCGCCTCTGTTTCCAGACGCACGCCCTTGGGGGCCCAATAGAGGCCATCCCAGCCCGGCTCGGACGCGTGACACATGGAACACCGCCCCAACACGATATCGTAAACGTGGTCAAAGCCTTCGGCTTGGGTAAAGCGCAGAGCCGCTTCGCCCTGCGCCTCTTCTGGCTCATCGGCGCGGAACATCGGTGCCGTGGACAGCCACATGATCAGGATGAACAGGATCGCCGTCGCGAGCCATGTCCAGGTCGGCTGGCCTTTGCGCGCGTGCATCGTGTTGAAATAGTGGCGGATCGTGACGCCCATCAGGAACACGAGGCTGGCAATGATCCAGTTGTACTCAGTGGCGAAGGCCAGCGGGTAGTGGTTCGACAACATCAGGAAAATAACCGGCAACGTCAGATAGTTATTGTGGGTCGAGCGTTGCTTGGCGATCTTGCCGTATTGCGCATCGGGGGTGCGCCCGGCGATCAGATCAGCCACCACGATTTTCTGGTTGGGGATGATGATCATCGCCACGTTGCCGGTCATGATCGTCGCGGTAAACGCCCCGAGATGCAGCATCGCGGCCCGGCCCGAGAACACCGACGTGTAGAAATACGCCATGATGACCAGCACGACGAACAGCGCGACCATCAAGACCGTCTGGTTCGACGCTACAAAGACTTTGCAAAGCGTGTTGTAGACCACCCAGCCCAGCACCAGCGAGGCGATGGAAATCGACACAGCCTGCCACGTCGCCAGATCTGCCACGTTCGGGTCAACGAGGTAAAACTCTGCCCCGAAATAGTAAACGACGGTCAGCAGGGCAAAGCCTGAAATCCACGTCCAATAGCTTTCCCATTTGAACCACACCAGATCCGACGGCATTGAGGACGGCGCCACGAGGTACTTCTGGATGTGGTAAAACCCGCCGCCGTGGACCTGCCATTCTTCGCCATCCGCGCCGCTCGCCAGATTGCGGTCGCGGTGCAAACCAAGGTCCAAGGCGATGAAATAAAACGAAGACCCGATCCAAGCAATCGCGGTGATCACATGCAGCCAGCGGACCGCAAATTCCAGCCAAGCGCCCATGGCGGCAAGATCATACATGGCAAAGCTCCTTTTTGCCCAAGCTATACGGGGCGGCATTTCAATGATAACCCTGATAATCCGTAGAGACTTTCAAACAGACCAGAAAAAACGCTCATGGCCTATGTGAACAACATCCGCATGTTCGTGCGTGTCTATGAATTGGGCAGCATGTCGGCGGCGGCGCGGGATCAGCGGACCTCGCCCGCGGTGGCCTCCGCGCGGATTGCCGAGCTGGAGCGGCACTTGGGTGTGCGTTTGTTCAACCGCACGACGCGGGCGCTGCACCCGACAGAGCACGGGCGCATGTTCTATGACGGCGCGCGCGGCATTCTTGAGGCAATCGAAGACGCCGAGGGCAACGTGATGGAGGCCACGCAAAGCCCGCGCGGCACCATTTACGTGGCCGCGCCGTTGAACCTTGGGCGGCGGATCATCGCGCCTGCCGTGGTCAAGTTTCGTGACCAGTTCCCCGAGATCGACGTGCGCCTGCGGCTGTCGGATCGGTCGGTGGACGTGACTGCCGAGGGTTTGGATTTAGCGTTTCATCTCGGGCCTTTGGCGGATAGCGACCTCAAGGTTCGGATGATCGCCGATTGCCCCCGGATGCTGGTGGCCGCGCCGTCCTATGTCGCCGCGCGGGGGATGCCCGAGGATGGCGCAGCGCTGGTGCGTGACCGTCATGCCTGCCTGAACCTGCGGTTTCCCGGCGCGCAAGAGTTTCAATGGACCCTGCGCACTGATGACGGCCCAAGGCGGTTCGAGATCAGCGGACCTTTGGAGTCGGACGACGGCGATGTGCTGACCGATTGGGCCTTGGCGGGATGCGGTATCGTGTTGAAACCGCGGTTTGAGATCGCAACGTATCTGACCACAGGCGCTTTGGTGCCCGTGGCCGCGCAGACCCCGCCCTACCCCGCGCAACTGGCGTGCCTTTCGCCCTCACGCAAACACCGCGACCCCAAGGTGCGCGTGTTCAGCGACTATATGATTGATGTCTGCCGCAGCGCCCTGCGGGAAGAATTGAACGGTTAAGGGAACTTTTCGGGCTTTAAAACATTCCATTACCCGAATGGAACGGAAATGGAGTCTTAAAATGTTCAGCCGAACAAGCCCCTCCACCGGCAAAGGTAAACCCGAGGTCACGGGCTTTTACGATCAGGACACCGGGTCGATCATGTATGTCGCCGCCTGCCCCGAGACGCGCAAAGCGGCGCTGATCGACGTGGTAATGGACTTTGACCCCCAAGCGGCGCGCACGCGCACTGACAGCGCGCAGGAAGTCTTGGATTTCGTTACGGAACAGGGCCTTACGGTCGAATGGGTGCTGGACACGCACCCCCACGCCGACCACTTTATGGCGTCCAACTGGTTGAAACAGCAGACCGGTGCGCCGAACGCCATTGGCGCCAAGACCCACCAGATCGCCGATTTGTGGCGCGAGATTTACAATCTGCCGGATGCTTTCGACGTCGACAGCGACTTTGATCGGCTGTTCAACGACGGCGATACGTTCACCATCGGCAATATGGACGTAACGGTTCTGCTGTCTCCGGGACACACGTTAGGGTCTATTACTTACGTGGTTGGCGACGCGGGTTTTGTTCACGATACCTTCATGCACGTGGACAGCGGCACGGCGCGGGCGGATTTTCCCGGTGGCTCGTCCGCCGATCTCTATGCCTCGTTGATGAAAATCTTGTCTCTGCCGGACGAGACGCGCCTGTTTGTCGGTCACGATTATCCGCCTGTCGGAGACCGCCAAGACCCCGCATGGGAAGCCACCGTCGCCCAGCATAAAGCGGACAACCCGCACATCGGTGGCGGTGTGTCCGAGGCCGATTTTCGCCAGCTGCGCGACACCCGCGACGCCAAGTTAAGACTTCCCGACCGGATGCTGTATGCCTTGCAGTACAATTTGCGCGGCGGACAGCTTGCACCGGCCCAGGGCGATGGTCACTCTTACTATAAGATTCCCGCAAACAAATTCTAAGGAGCGCCCAATGAAAACCGAAGAAGTCGGCCGATCCACTCTGGAAACATGGACCGTGGATGAGGTCCAAGCCGCTTATTCCAAAGGGGAAATCGTCCTGATCGACGTGCGCACCCCGCAGGAATACATGTTCGAACACATCCCCGGCGCTTTGCTGCTGCCCATGGCGTTCCTTGAATGCGCGTCCTTGCCGGGACAGTCCGACAAGCGCATCGTGTTCCACTGCGGCTCTGGCGTGCGGTCCGAAAAAGTGGCGCGCAAGTGCATCGAAGAAGGCTTTGCCCGCATCGCCCATATGGAGGGTGGTTTCGGCGCGTGGAAAGGCGCGAATAAGCCTTACATGGGCACCAATATGGCGACCGGCGCGCCCCAGATGGTGAAATGAAAAAGGGGGGGCTTTGTGCCCCCCAAATTATTTGATGCCCGCTTTTTCGATCTGCGCGTGCGCCTCATCAAGGCTCAGGCGCGCGCGGTCGATCAGCGTGTCAATCTCATCCCGGCTGATGACCAGCGGTGGCGAGATGATCATCCGGTCCCCAACGTGGCGCATGATCAGGTTGTTGGCAAAGCAGCGCTCGCGCGTGATGTAGCCCACGGTGCCGGCCTCGGCCTGGAAGGGCGCACGGGTTTCCTTGTTCGGCGTCAGCGCGAGAGAGCCCATCATCCCAACGATCTTGGCCTCACCCACCAGCGGGTGGTCGGTAAGACTTTCGAATTTTTCCTTAAGATAGGGCGCAGTTTCGGTGCGCACGCGGGTCACGATGCCCTCTTCGTCCAGAATCCGCAGGTTTTCCAAGGCGACGGCGCAGGCGACCGGGTGCCCGGAATAGGTGTAACCATGGTTAAATTCGGTGGCGTCGATGACCTTGGCAATCTCGTCGCTGACAATGGACCCACCGATGGGCTGGTAGCCTGACGACAGCCCCTTGGCGATGGTCATGATGTCGGGGCGGATGTCCAGCGTCTGACTGCCAAACCATTTGCCAGTGCGCCCAAAGCCGCAAATCACCTCGTCGGCGATCAGCAGGATGCCGTATTTGTCGACAATGCGCTGGATTTCCGGCCAGTAGGTTTCGGGCGGAACGATCACGCCGCCCGCGCCTTGGATCGGCTCGGCGATAAACGCCGCGACCTTGTCCTGACCGATTTCAAGGATGGCTTTTTCCAGCTCCTGCGCGCGGGCGAGACCAAAGTCTTCGGGCGTCATGTCGCCGCCTTCCGCCCACCAATGCGGCTGGTCAATATGGTGAATGCCGGGGATCGGCATCCCGCCTTGGGCGTGCATCCCCTTCATGCCGCCAAGGCTGCCCGACCCGACCGAAGAGCCGTGATAGCCGTTCCAGCGCGAGATGATAACCTGCCGCTCTGGTTGACCTTTTTCCTGCCAATAGGTGCGCACCAGCCGCAGGTTCGTGTCGTTGGCTTCGGACCCGGAACAGGCAAAAAACACATGGTTAAGATCGCCCGGCGCCAGCTCGGCCAGCTTGGCGGCAAGGTTCAGCGCAGGCACGTGGGTCGTCTGGAAGAAGGTGTTGTAATAGGGCAGTTCCTGCATCTGGCGCGCGGCGGCGTCGGCCAGTTCCTTGCGGCCATAGCCGACGTTCACACACCACAGTCCCGCCATGGCGTCGAGGATGCGATGCCCGTCGGAATCGGTCAGCCAGCATCCTTCGGCGCGGGTGATTACGCGCGCGCCCTTGGACGCCAAATCGGCATTGGTGGTGAACGGGTGCATATGGTGCGCCGCGTCGCGCGCTTGCAGCTCGGCGGTCGGGGAGTTGGCGGTGAGGATGTTCATTTTAGCCTCCGGCTTGGGTTACCGCGAGAATATGATCAAATTCCATTCTGTCAATCGAATCACGAGATCTCCGGCATGATGGCGCATGGCGGGATCGAATTCTTTAAGGTCCACGCCAAACGCCGATAGGTTTGCCAGAAAAATGAGCGCCCTCACGCTGACGTGACCTAATGTCAGAGGCTTTGGGCAATCATATCCATGCCTTGGGTCACATCCCCAGAAATCGCTGCCGATGCCCCGGCAATGTCGCGGCGTTGCAGCGCGATCAGCAGGTCTTTGTGCAAGTCCGGCAGGTTGCGCGTGCCGACCTGCCCGCAGACGATCCGCAGCGACGGTCCGAACCGCAACCACAGCGTATCGACCAAAGCGGTCAGGATCGGCGCGTCGGCCACCGCGTTCAGACGGGTGTGAAAGGCGTGGTTCTCACGCAGGTATCCGGCCACGTCGCCGCGCGAAATCGCCGCGTCCAAACGGTCATCTATGGCCTTCAAAGCTTTGACATCCTGAGCGTTTGCGCGAGCAGCCGCGCGGGCAGCAAGGCGCGGCTCCAGCGCCAAACGTGCCTCGGTCAGCTCGTCCACGGCACCCTGATCCAGCACCGGAACCACGATCCGGCGGTTCCCCATGGCTTGCAATGCACCCTCTGCGGTCAGGCGGCGCAGCGCCTCGCGGACGGGCGTCATCCCGGTATCCAAACGCTCTGTCAGACCTTGGATCGTCACCGGCTCTCCGGGGGCCAACGCCCCGAACAGAATCGCCTCGCGCAACGCCCGATAGGTCCGCTCATGCGCCGGAAGCCCCGCCTTTGCGCCCCCACCAGCCGGCAAGTCTGCCTGAGAATTCATCGCTTTTTCCTCGCTACGCCCTAGGTGAACCGTCGGCCCTTGCGCGGCAAGAGCACAAGTGAAAACATCGCAAGAGTTGCCCGCAAAAGCAACTTATGATCAAAATCCGGGGACGGGGCGGCAAAAGACCCCGCCTGCAACGGGAGCCTATGATGACCAAGACACTTACCCTGACCGCGACCCTCGCGCTGCTGGCTGGGATGGCCAGCGCCGAAGAAGTCCGCGTGTATAACTGGTCCGACTATATCGACGAAGAGCTGCTTGCCAAATTTGAGCAAGAGACCGGCATCGACCTGATCTATGATGTCTTTGACAGCAACGAAATGCTGCAAACCAAGATGCTGGCCGGTGGGTCGGGCTATGACGTGGTGGTCCCGACGGGCACCTTCCTGCAACGTCAGATCATGGCGGGTGCGTTCCAGGAACTGGACAAGTCCAAGCTGCCTAACATCGACAATATGTGGGACGTGATCTCTGGGCGCACGGCGACCTATGATCCCGGAAATGCCTTTTCTATCAACTACATGTGGGGCACGACGGGCATTGGCGTGAACGTTCCCAAGGTGCAGGAAATCCTTGGCGAGGATGCGCCCATCGGCTCGCTTGATCTGATCTTTGACCCGGCCAACATGGAAAAGCTGGCGGAATGCGGCGTTTACGTTCTGGATGCTCCGACCGAGATGATCCCGGCCGCGCTGGCCTATGCGGGCATGGACCCTGACGCCAAAAGCCAAGAGGCGCTGGACAAGGCGGACGAGATTTTCACGGCGATCCGTCCCTACATCTCGAAATTCCACTCGTCCGAGTACATCAACGCGCTCGCCAATGGCGATATCTGCGTGGCGTTCGGCTGGTCCGGTGACATCCTTCAGGCGCGCGATCGCGCGGCCGAAGCGGAAAACGGCGTCGAAGTCGCTTATAATGCTCCGTCCGAAGGCGCGCTGATGTGGTTTGACCAGATGGCGATTCCGGTGGATGCGCCGAACCCCGACGCGGCGCATAAGTTCTTGAATTTCATCATGGATGCCCAGAACATGGCCGCGGCGTCTAACTATGTTTATTACGCCAACGGCAACAAGGCATCGCAGGAATTCCTCGCCGAGGACGTGATCGGCGACACCGCGATCTATCCCGACGAGGCGGCGCTTGAAAAGCTGTACACCGTCACGCCTTGGGGCCCCAAGGAGCAGCGCCTGCTGACCCGTCTGTGGACCAAGATCAAGTCGGGCACCTAAGCCCATTTCAGGCCCGCGCGCCGGTTGCGCGGGCCCCCTCCTGACCCGGAAGACCCTATGGCCGAGACCGTATTTGCCCCGTGGACCGACCCCGAGGCCAAGCCCTTGATCCAATTCAAGGGCGTCACCAAGCGTTTTGGTGATTTCACCGCGATCGACAATCTGACGTTGGATATCTACGCGCGGGAATTTTTCGCGCTGCTTGGGCCTTCGGGCTGCGGCAAGACCACGATGATGCGGATGCTCGCCGGGTTCGAGACCCCCACCGAGGGGCAAATTCTGCTGAATGGTCAAGACATTGGCGCGGTGCCGCCGAACAAGCGCGCGGTCAACATGATGTTCCAGAGCTACGCGCTGTTCCCGCATTTGACCGTTTGGGACAACATCGCCTTTGGTCTGCGCCGCGAGACGCGCGACAAGGATGCGATCAATGCCCGCGTCGAGGAAATGCTGCGCCTGACACGGTTAACCAAGTTCGCCAAACGTAAACCGCACCAGATTTCCGGTGGCCAGCGGCAACGCGTGGCTTTGGCTCGGTCCTTGGCCAAGGCGCCGAAACTGCTGCTGCTGGATGAACCGCTGGGCGCGCTCGATCGCAAGCTGCGCGAAGAGACGCAGTTTGAACTGATGGACATTCAGGAAAAGACCGGCACGACCTTTATCATCGTCACCCATGACCAAGAAGAGGCGATGACCGTCGCCTCTCGGGTGGCTGTGATGGACGAAGGGCGCATTGTTCAGGTCGCCACGCCGGACGTGATCTACGAAGCGCCTAACTCTGTCTATGTTGCTGATTTCATTGGGGACGTGAACTTGATCCCCGGTCAGGCCGCGGTGCGCGAAACCGCCCCTGAGGCCGCCGAGGTTGTCGCAGAGCCCGCGCCGGAACCGACGCCGGCCGCCGCTTCGGACCCTGTTCCGGACACCGGCAAAGAGGCGCCGCAGCCCAACGCTTTTGGCATCTGGCTGCATGACAACATGCTCAAGCCGATTCTTGGTGAACGCCGCGCGCAGGCCGAGCCGCTCAAGCAACTGCCGCCCCCCGCCCCCGAGCAAATCAAGGCCGCCCCCGTCCCGCAGGACGTACCCGAAGGCGGCGTGACCATCACATGGGCCGCAGGTAAAGCCCCGCTGATCGCCGCCAATGGCGACACCGCTTTGGCGGGCGAAAAGGTGGTTCTTGCGCTGCGTCCGGAAAAGGTCAGCATCTCCAAAGAGCGCCCCGATCACCCCAACATCTTGCGGGGCAAGGTGATCGACATCGCCTATCTGGGGAACATCTCGACCTATCACGTGGAAATCGAAGGCGGCACCATGATCAAGGCGCAGGCCGCCAACACCCGCCGCCTGTCCCGCCGTGGCATCACTTGGGAAGACGACGTCTGGCTTGGCTTTACCGCGACGGCGGGCGTGGTGTTGAAAGAGGACGCGTAACATGCGCCGCTTTTCCCTGATCGCCGTTCCCTACCTTTGGCTGCTGGCGCTGTTCCTTGTGCCCTTCCTTATCGTGATCAAGATTTCCTTGTCCGATGTGGCCTACGCCAGCCCGCCCTACGTGCCGCAGCTTGACCTGACCCAAGGCTGGGCCGGGTTGCACGACTTTTTCGCCGCGCTCGATTTCGAGAATTTCGCCTTTCTGACCACCGACGCGCTGTATTGGAAGGCGTACCTGTCCTCGCTGAAAATTGCCTTGGTCGCCACGGCTTTGACCGCGCTTGTGGGCTATCCGGTGGCCTACGGGATGGCCCGCGCGCCGCAGGAATGGCGTCCGACGCTGCTGATGCTGGTGATCTTGCCGTTTTGGACCAGCTTTTTGATCCGGGTCTATTCGTGGATGGGGATCCTGTCGAACGAAGGCGTCCTGAACCAAGTCCTTCTGGCCACCGGCATTATTTCCGAACCTTTACAGATCATGAACACCAACACCGCCGTTTATATCGGCATTGTTTATACTTACCTGCCGTTCATGGTTCTGCCGATCTATGCCGCGCTGGAAAAGCTGGACGAAAGCCTGCTCGAAGCCGCCGAAGACCTCGGCTGTTCGCGGCTCGCCGCCTTTTGGCTGGTCACTTTCCCCCTGTCTCGTGGGGGCATCGTGGCGGGGTGCTTTCTGGTTTTCATCCCGGCCATCGGCGAATTCGTGATCCCGTCTCTGCTGGGCGGTTCAGACACGTTGATGATCGGTAAAGTGCTGTGGGAAGAGTTCTTTTCCAACACCGACTGGCCCGTTGCGTCGGCGGTGGCGGTGATCCTCTTGGCGCTGCTGATCATCCCCATCGTCCTGTTCCAGCGGCACGAAGAAAAAGAACGCGAGGCCAACCGATGAGACGTTTTTCGTGGTTCAACGTGACCTCGCTGACGCTGGGGTTTGCGTTTCTCTACCTGCCGATGGTCCTGCTGGTCGTCTACAGTTTCAACGAAAGCCGTCTGGTCACCGTCTGGGCCGGGTTTTCGACGAAATGGTACGGCGAGCTGCTGCAAAACGAGGAATTCCTCGACGCCGCTTTGGTCACGCTCAAGGTCGGTCTGATGTCCTCGACCCTAGCGACGATCCTGGGGACGATGGCGGCCTATGTGCTTGTGCGCGCTGGACGTTTTCGGGGGCGGACACTGTTTTCCGGGATGATCTACGCGCCGCTTGTGATGCCCGAAGTCATCACCGGCCTGTCCTTGCTGCTCTTGTTCATCGGCATCGGGCTGGATCGCGGCGTGCTGACCATCGTGCTGGCCCATACCACCTTTTCCATGTGCTACGTGTCGGTGGTCGTGTCCTCGCGCCTCAGCAGTTTCGACACCTCTCTGGAAGAGGCCGCGCTGGATCTTGGCGCATCGCCCTTCGAAGCGTTCCGCCTGGTGACCTTGCCAATCATTGCGCCGGCGGTGATCTCTGGCTGGCTGCTGGCGTTTACCTTGTCGCTGGACGATCTGGTGATCGCGAGCTTTACTACGGGGCCGTCGGCGACCACCCTGCCGATCAAGATCTTTTCCGCCGTGCGCCTGGGCGTCTCGCCAGAGATTAACGCTTTGTCCACGATCCTGATTGGCATCGTCACCGTCGGCGTGATCTCCGCGTCGCTGATCACCAAGCGCGCCGCAGTCCGGCAGGCCCGCGAAGAACAGGCCGCCGTGCGCTCGTGAAACGCATCTACGAGCCCGCCGCGTATGGCCCCCAAGGTGGGTGCTTTTGGGCGGATACGGTAAACGGCCCGGATTGGCCTCAACTGAACGGCGATGTGTCCGCCGATGTGGCGGTGATCGGCGGCGGCTTTACCGGGCTGACCTGCGCCCTAGAGCTTGCGCGCTCCGGGGTGGATGTTGTGGTTCTAGAGGCAGAGCACGCTGGATATGGGGCTTCGGGCCGCAACGGTGGGTTCTGCTGTCTGGGCGGGGCCAAGGCGTCTGCGGCGAAACTCGCGGCAATCGGTTGGCATCATACCGAACGCGCCGCTGTGGACTTTGTCGACGGGCTGATCCGGCAGCATGGGTTGGTCGTGGACCGCCATTCGCAGGGCGAGACGATCCTCGCGCACAAGCCCCGACGCTGGGCCGCGTTGCAGCGTGACGCCAAGGAGATCGCCGCGCTTTATGGTGCCGAGCCGACCCTGATCCACAAGTGCGACCTACGCGCCCAAGGCTTGGACGGGCCATGGCACGGGGCGATGACGATCCCCGTGGGCTTTGCCCTTAACCCGCGCAAGTACCACGCCGGTTTGGCGCAAGCGGCGACCAAGGCGGGCGTGCGCACATTCGCCCGCAGCCCCGTCACGCAAATCGTTAACGGCGCGCCGTGGCGGTTAACCACACCGAACGGGACCGTGCGCGCAAAGCGTGTCGTGCTGGCCACAAACGGCTATTCGTCCGAAGACCTGCCCGACTGGCTGCGCGCGCGCTATCTGCCGGTGCAATCGAGCGTGATCGTCACCCGGGCACTGACCCAATCCGAGCAGGACGCGCAGGGCTGGTGGTCGGACCAGATGGCCTATGACACCCGCGAATTGCTTCATTATTTCCGAAAGATGCCGGATGGGCGGTTCCTGTTCGGGATGCGCGGCGGCTTGACCGCGACGACGCGCGCCCGCACCGCGATTTCCGCCAAAATCCGCAGGGATTTTGCCGCGCTGTTCCCCGCGTGGAAAGACGTTCCGATCACCCACGAGTGGGACGGGCTGGTGTGCCTGATGGCGGGGCTCGTGCCCTTTGTCGGCGCAGTGCCGAAACACGAAGGGCTGTTCGCCGCCATGGGCTTTCACGGCAACGGCGTGGCCATGGGCAGCTATGCGGGGCACCTGCTGGCGGGGCAGATCACCGGACAGCCGACGCCCTACCCCGACGCGCTAAAAGTGCAGCCAAAGAGGTTTCCCCTCGGGCGGTGGAGGCGCGCCTTGCTGCGGCCCGCCTATATCGCGGCGGAGACGCTGGACCTGTAGATCACCACTTGGCGGGCATCAGCGACCGCGCCTTGCCGCGCTTCATCCCCAGCTGGCGTTCCCGCCAAATGATCAAGAATCCCGCCAGCATCACGATGGCCGATCCAATCACCACCATAACCGTCGGAATTTCCTCGAAAAACACCCAGCCGATGACAATCGCGAACAGGATAGAGGCATAGTCGAACGGCGCGACCACCGACGCCTCGGCGTATTTGTAGGCCGAGGTCAGCAGGATCTGCGCCACGCCCCCGATCAGCCCCGCCGCGATCAGCATCGCCAAGACCGACGCATCGGGCATGACCCAGCCGAACGGCAAGGTCGCCAGTGAAAACAGCGTCGCCGTCAGCGAAAAATAGAACACGATGGCCGAGGTTTCCTCGGTCGCGACCAGCCGCCGGATATGGATTTGCGCCAAGGCGCGGGTCACCGCCGAACCAAGGACCAAGGCAACGCCCAAGGTCGCGGGCCCGCTGAGATCGTCAAACGACAGCCGCGGCCATAGCACCACGGTGACGCCTACAAGGCCCAGCATCACGGCGCTGAGACGGAACAGCCGCAGCCGCTCCCCCAGCAGGACGGCGGCAAACAGCACCGTCAGCAAGGGCGCGGCAAAGCCCAGCGCGGTCACTTCGGGCAAGGGCAGCAAGCCCAGCGCCGCGAACCCGCAGCCCATCGAGGTCACCCCGATCAGCCCACGCCAGACATGGCCCATGGGACGCTGCGTACGAAAGCCAGTGCGCAGGTCGCCGCGCAGGGCCAGCCACGTGACGATCACCGGCATGGCAAAGACCGACCGAAAGAACACCGCCTGCCCCGTGGGCACATGCGCCACGCCCGCTTTGACAAAGGCGGCCATGATGGAAAACAGCAAGATCGACGCGATCTTGAGCGCGATACCACGCAGCGGGGACATAGAGTGGTCCTATCTTTGGGATGGGGCCACCGTGAACCTCTGATTAAGAAAGGTCAATGCACCTTACATGTCTTCGGGAACATCGGCGTGCAGATGCCGTTCGCCGCGCTCTGCCGCGAGGGCGATCTGCTTTTGACGTTCGCGAAAGCGCGTTTTGTCCTCGTCCGAGGTCTTATCAATGCACAGATGGCAGGACACGCCGTGTTCATACTCGGGGCGCTGCTTGTCCTCGGGCAGGATCGGGTGACGGCAGGCGTGGCACAGCTGGTGCGGGCCTTCCTTTAGCCCGTGTTCCACCGACACACGCCCGTCAAAGACGAAACACGCACCGTTCCACGTGCTGTCCTCGGCGGGGACCTCTTCGAGGTATTTCAGGATGCCACCCTTGAGGTGATAGACGTCCTCAACCCCTTGGCTCATCAGGTAATTCGTCGACTTCTCGCAGCGAATGCCGCCGGTGCAGAACATGGCGATCCGCTTGTTGTGAAAGCGGTCCTTGTTCTTTTCCCACCACTCGGGGAACTCGCGGAAGGTGTCGGTCTGCGGGTCCACGGCGCCCTCGAAGGTGCCAATCGCCACCTCGTAATCGTTGCGCGTGTCGATCACGGCCACGTCGGGCGACAGGATCAGATCGTTCCAGTCCTTGGGCTCGACGTAATGCCCGACGCTGGCGCGCGGATCGACGTCGGGCTGGCCCATGGTCACGATCTCTTTCTTCAGGCGCACCTTCATCCGGGCAAAGGGGCGCTCGGCGGCGGTGGACAGCTTGTAAACGATGTCCGCGCAGCCCGGCAGCGCCTGGATATGCGCCAGAACAGCGTCGATGCCCGTGCGCGGCCCTGCCACGGTGCCGTTGATCCCCTCACGTGCGAGCAGCAGCGTCCCGGTGATCTGGTGGGTCTGACACGCCTCGAGCAGCGGGCCGCGCAGGGCAGCCGGGTCATCGAAGCGGGTGAAATGATAGAGAGCGCAGACGGTAAACATGCCCGTCTGATACGTCCGAAAAAGCGCCCTTTGCAAGGGACAGCTTGTCTCAAGGCGCGGCGGGTCTGGACCTTTGCCCGGCCTTGCGCGTTAACTGTGATCAAACCCGCAAAGGAGAGCCGCAAATGCACGCGCTGATCGTCATCGACATCCAGAATGATTTCTGCCCGGGGGGCGCGCTGGCCGTGGCGGGCGGCGACCAGATCGTACAGCCGGTCAATGCCCTGATGGCCGAGGTTGACGCGGTGATCCTGACGCAGGATTGGCACCCGGCGGGGCACTCTTCTTTTGCCTCGCAGCATGACGGGGCCGAGCCGTTCAGCCTGACGCAAATGCCCTACGGTCCGCAGGTGTTGTGGCCCGATCACTGCGTCCAAGGCTCACCCGGCGCGAATTTCCACCCCGATCTCGAAGTCGACCGCGCCGATCTGATCATCCGCAAGGGCTTTCGTCCGCAGATCGACAGCTATTCGGCGTTCTTCGAGAACGACCATGAAACGGCGACGGGGCTCGAAGGCTACCTGCGCACGCGCGGCATTTCCCGGCTGACGATGGTTGGCCTTGCAACGGATTTCTGCGTGAATTTCAGCGCGGTGGACGCGGCCAAGCTGGGCTTTGACGTGACCGTGCGCACGGACCTGTGCCGCGCCATCGACATGGACGGATCGCTGGCCGCCGCGCAGGACGGAATGCGCGCTGCCGGGGTCACTTTGACCTGATATTTGCCAATTATAAATGCTCGGCCGCTATGCCTTTTGCCGATTGAAAGAGGCTTGGCATGGCTGCCGATTCCCGGCCCGACGCACATCATCTGACCGCCTTCGAGGCGCGCTATGGCCGGGCAGCCCTGTTCGACCGCTACGCTCGTGTGCGGATTCGCGACTTTGGCCTACGACAAATCGCGACACTGATCGGGGCGTACTTCCTATGGGTCGAGGTTTCTGCTGAGGTGGCGATGTCCGCTGTGACCTTGGCGCTTTTCGGTGAATTCCTCGAACTGCTCACGCTGCGCCATGCGCGGCAGCAGATCAAAAAAGGCGCGCCATTTGATGCCCTTAGTCGCCGCGCGACGATTGTCGGGACGGTTCAGGCGATCACCATTGCCGTCAACGTTCAGATTTTCCTGCACCTCGCCCCGGATGCCGAAGCGGCCCTGCTTGCGCTGTGTTTCCTGATGGCCGCAGCGGTGAATGCGGGCTTTACGCTGACCCACCATCCCCCATCCTCCAAGGCCAAGCTGGCGGTCTACGCCCTGTGCGCCGCGACCTATATCGCCAGCGAAGTCATCGCGGCGGGCGGGATCGGAATGCGGCAAAGCATCAATATCTTCGAGGTGTTGATGCTGGGCTATCTCACTCACACGTTTGTCAGCTTTTCCGTCAGATCCTGGAGGCGGCGCGTCACGAATGAGCGCGCCCTGACCGAAGCCGCCGCAAATCTCGACGCGGTGAACCACGATCTGGCCGAGCGCCAGCGCAAAGCCCGAGAGCTGTCCTTGGTCGCCAGCCATGCCAACGATGCGGTGATCATTTTCAACCCGTCGCTGCGCATCACATGGGTGAATGAGGCCTTTACCCGCCTGACAGGCTATAGTTTCGACGAGGCGGTCGGGCGACACCCCAAATCCTTGATGAGCGGCCCGGAAAGCTGCCCTGAAACCGCGCGCGCCTTTATGGATGCGCGGCGCGAGGGGCGGCCTTGGCGGGCGCCGGTGCTGCTGTATCGCAAAGACGGGCGGAAAGTCTGGTTTGATATCAATCGCGTGCCGGTTTTGGCCCCCGATGGCTCTGTCGAGACGCTGATTTCCATCGAACGCGACGTCACCGAGGCGATGCGCAAAGAAAAAGAACTGGATGAGGCCAAGCTGCGCGCCGAAGAAGGTGCGCGATCAAAGTCAGTGTTCTTGGCCACCATGAGCCACGAAATCCGCACGCCTTTGAACGCCATTATCGGGATGGCGGACCTGTTGACCGACGCCGGACTGCACGGCGAGAACAAGGAATACGTCGACACGATTCATTCCGCGTCGCAATCGCTGCTAACCATCATCAATGACGTGCTCGAATTCTCGCGGCTCGACGCCGACAAGGTGGTGTTTGAAACGCTGCCCTTTTCGCCAGAAACCTGCATCTTTGACGCGGTCAAGATGATGCGCCCTTTGGCGTGGGAAAAGTCGCTGTACCTTGATATCGTGCGCGAAACCGACCTGCCCGCCGTGGCCGTTTCCGACGAGGGGCGCCTGCGGCAAATCCTGATCAATCTCATTGGCAACGCGGTGAAATTCACTGAAACCGGCGGGGTCAAAGTGCATGTTTCGGCGCAGGATACGGATCAGGGGCATGCGCTGACGGTGATCGTCAGAGATACCGGAATCGGCGTTCCAAAGGGACGTGAGACGCTTATTTTCGAAGAATTTCAACAAGCTGACGCCGCGACGACACGGCGGTTCGGCGGGACGGGTCTGGGCCTGCCGATCTCGCGGGCCTTGGCACGGCGCATGTCAGGGGATCTGGTCGTGTTGCCGGACGACCCCACGCCGGGCACCGCGTTCCGGCTGACCGTGACGCTAGGCCGTGCCGCGCCAGACGTTGTGAGCACACCCCCACCCATCGAGGCAGAGCCGGCCATGCCCGAGCACATGACCGTGCTTTTGGCCGAGGACAACGCCACCAACCGGATGCTGGTCCGGCGCTTTCTCAAGGACCATCCCGTGACCCTGATCGAGGCCACGAATGGCCGCGAAGCGGTGGAGTTGACGATGGAACACCAACCCGACGCAATCCTCATGGACATGTCCATGCCCGAGCTTGACGGACTGGCCGCGACCCGCGCCATTCGCCTTTTGGATGTGCCGCAACCACATATCATCTCGCTGACCGCGAACGCCTTTGACTCGGACCGAGAGGCCTGTGCCGCGGCCGGGATGGACGATTTTGTCACCAAGCCGGTGCGCCGTAAACAGCTGATCGCCGCCCTGTCACGCACGCCGCTGCACGAGAAACCCCTTTTACCTTTGGCAAATTCTGGCTTATCTCAGCAAAACGCTGCGGAAGGGACTGAGCCTTGGACATCGCCACACGCGTCTGGAACCACAAGTGGAAAATCGATCCGATCGTCCGATCGCTGATCGACACAGACTTTTACAAGCTGCTGATGTGCCAGTCGGTCTTTCGCAACAAGCCCGACACCAACGTCACCTTCAGCCTGATCAACCGCTCGTCGCATGTGCCCTTGGCCAAGCTGATCGACGAAGGCGAGTTGCGCGAACAGCTGGACCACGTGCGCAGCCTGTCGCTGACCCGCGGCGAAAGCACCTGGCTGCGCGGCAACACCTTTTACGGCAAGCGCCAGATGTTCCGGCCCGACTTTATGGCGTGGTTCGAAAACCTGCGCCTGCCCGCCTATCACCTTGAGCGCGTCGGCGATCAGTACGAACTGACCTTCGAAGGCAAATGGCCCGAGGTGATGCTGTGGGAAATCCCCGCACTGGCGATTTTGATGGAAATGCGCGGTCGCGCGGTTTTGCATGATATGGGCCGGTTCGAGCTGCAAGTGCTGTACGCCCGCGCCATGACCCAGCTGTGGGAAAAGGTCGAAAAGCTGCGCAACACCCCCGGGCTGCGGATCGCGGACTTTGGCACCCGGCGGCGACACTCTTTCCTGTGGCAGGATTGGTGCGTGCAGGCGATGCTGGAACGGCTTGGCCCGTCCTTTGTCGGCACCTCGAACTGCCTGATCGCCAAGAACCGCGATCTCGAAGCCATCGGCACCAACGCGCATGAATTGCCCATGGTCTACGCCGCGCTCGCGCAGAATGATGCCGAACTGGCCCAGGCCCCCTATACCGTTCTGGAGGACTGGCAAGAAGAGCACAGCGGCAACCTGCGGATCATCCTGCCCGACACCTACGGCACCGAAGGGTTCCTTCAGCGCGCGCCCGATTGGCTGGCGGGTTGGACGGGCATTCGCATCGATTCAGGCGATCCCGCCACCGCCGCCGAGGTCGCCATCCAGTGGTGGAAAGATCGCGGCGAAGACCCCACGCGCAAGCTGGTGATTTTCTCTGACGGGCTGGACGAGAACAAGATTATCGAGCTTTATGAGCAGTTTAAGGGGCGCGTTCGGGTGTCCTTTGGCTGGGGCACCTTGCTGACCAACGACTTTCGCGGGCTTGCGCCGAATGACAGCCTCGCGCCGTTTTCATTGGTGTGCAAGGCGATCAGCGCCAATGGCAGGCCGACGGTCAAACTGTCGGACAACCCGAAAAAGGCCATGGGCCCGGCCGAGGAAATCGCCCGCTACAAGCGTGTTTTCGACGTGGGCCAGCAAGACGCGATGGACGTGATCGTCTAAAGGTTAATTTCCGGCCCGCGCCGCCATCACCCGGTCACGCAACAGCCCTGCCGCGTGGGCCGTGCCGCCGGTGCTGACGGCCAAAGTGGTTAACGCGGCGGGCACCTCGCCCTCGATCGCCACCACATCAATCGTCACGGCACTGGCGTAGGGCGTTTGGGCCATATGCGCATAAAGCGCTTCCTTGGTGTTGTCCAACGTCTCGCCCCCGGTCAAGACCACGATCCGCGGATCAAACCCCGACAGGGTCGCACCGCTGGCATGATGGCCCATCGCTTCGAATGCCTCATACAGCGCGTAATAGGCGTCACGTGAAACGCTATCGCTTTGAACTGCCTTAGAAATTTGATCCTGCGCAAAATCCAGATTGATCGCGCGGTTGCCCTCGGCGCTGATGGGTTGATCGATATTCTCGGCATAGGGAATGACGATATTCACATCGCGCGCGTTCACGTCCATCCCATGTTTGCGTAAAATGGCTGGCTCGAACATGCGTTTCAGCGCCTCTTTTTGGTCCTCAAAAGCCTCTGGCGTCACGCTTTTGGACATATCCGCAAGATACACCGTCAATGCAGGCTTGCGCAGCTCGGTCTCTGCCAGCGTTAACGCATCCCGCGCAACCTGCGGGTCGGGCAACGCGATGGCGTCCACCGGCAGCTTGGGCCGCGCGCCGTTCTTGGTAAATATCTCGGCGTCCATCGCCGGCTTGGTGCGATAGCCGCGCGCATCCAACGCCCCAGAGGTCAAATGATCGCGCAAAACAGCATAGGCCTGCGCCTGCTCGGCCCCGCGCCCGGGTATCAGGGCAAAGGGCGCATCCGCCACGGCCAGCCCATCGGCGGGGTAGACGATATGCAACGGGCGACCGGCGGACAGGATATCGCCCTCAAAGCCGATCACCGCCTGCGTCTGCGCGCCCGCAACCCAGTCGGCTCGCCCCACGCTGCGATCCACCTGCGCCAAGAGATGCCGCGCGCTGGCCTGCGCCGTCGGGTTTGCCAAACCCTCGGGCGTCAGCACATCGCCCCAGCCTGCCGCCAAAGCGCCCAGCACTGCCAAAGCCCCATCGTCTGTTCGCCCCGTCGCCCCCATCGACAAGGTAAACGCGCCGGATTGCGCTGCGTCTGAAATCTCTGACCACAGGATATCTTCACGCTGGGTCCAGCCCAGATCCTCGGCGATGTCGGGCGCGACGCCCAGCACCACCGGCATGTGCAACACCGCCACGCCTTGCGCGCGCATTTCAGGCGGCAACCACAGCGACGTCATCGGCCAAACCACGTCGCTGAACACCTCGTTATCCAAGGCCGCGCGCATCTCTGGCGCCTCAAGGTATTGAAAGGTCAGCTCAATCCGGTTGGCACTGGCGACGGCGCGCAGGTCGTCCTCATGCACGCGGTGCGCCGCGCTCGCCAGAATGTTCAGTCCCAAGCGCGGCGCGAAATCGCCTGATAGGATCAGCACCAAGGACACCGCAAAGGCCCAGAACGACAGCATGGCTCCGACAACATATTTGAACATAACAACCTCAGAAAAATGCTTAATGCCCATGCTAAAGGGCGACACGCCAAAAGGAAGTCAGGTTTCCCGCTTTTCTTGGCCAAAACAGAAGGGTAAGCACGAAGCGATCAGGAGAGAGCCATGACAAAGATCGTTCCGCAGCCCGGCATTATGGACATCGCGCTTTACGAAGGCGGGAAATCCAAGGTCGAAGGCGTTTCCAACGTGATCAAGCTAAGCTCGAACGAGAATCCGTTCGGGCCAAGCCCTGCTGCGCAAGAGGCGGTGAAACGCTCGGTGCATGAGCTGCATCGCTATCCGTCCACCGACCACGCCGAATTGCGCAACGCGATTGCCGAAGTGCACGGGCTGAACGCGGATCAGATCATTTGCGGCGTCGGCTCGGACGAGATCATCACCTTTTTGTGCCAGGCCTACGCCGGTCCCGGAGACGAGGTGATCCACACCGAACACGGCTTTGCCATGTACCGCATCAGCACGCTGGCCGCCGGTGCGACCCCGGTCGAGGTCAAGGAACGCGAGCGCGTGACCGATGTGGACAGCATCCTTGAGGCCTGCACCGAACGCACGCGGCTGGTGTTCATCGCCAACCCCAACAACCCCACCGGCACCATGATCGGCATGGCCGAGGTCGAACGCCTCGCCGAAGGTCTGCCCGAACAGTGCCTCTTGGTGCTGGACGGGGCCTATGCCGAGTACGTCGAAGGCTATGATGGCGGCGCCAAGCTGGTCGATATGCGCGACAACGTGGTGATGACGCGGACCTTTTCAAAGCTGTATGGCTTGGGCGGGCTGCGTGTCGGCTGGGGCTATGCCCCGCGCGAGGTGATCGACGTTCTGGGCCGCATTCGTGGGCCGTTTAACCTATCGTCTACCGCTTTGGCCGCCGCCGAAGCGTCGGTGCGCGATCTGGCCTTTGCGGAAAAGTGCCGCGATGAAAACACCCGCCTGCGCGCTTGGCTGTCCGAAGCCTTGGCCGAGCATGGCGTGCCCACCGACACCTCGACCGCGAACTTTGTTTTGGCGCGGTTCGGCAGCCAGCAAGAGGCCGAGGATTGCGATAACTACCTGCAAACCCAAGGACTTATCGTGCGGCGTGTGGCGGGCTACAAGCTGCCCAACTGCCTACGTATCACCGTCGGGGACGAGGCGTCGTGCCGCCGGGTCGCCTATTGTATCGGCCAGTTCAAGGCGGGCGCACGATGAGCCAGGTCTACGGCAAGGTCGCGCTGATCGGTCTCGGGCTGATCGCGTCTTCGATGTTTTGGGCGATGCAGCGCGGCAAGGTCGCGGGCACCGTTTTGGGCTACGCGCGCTCGGAGGAAACGCGCGACACCGCCCGCCGCATCGGGCTGTGTGACGAGGTTTGCGACACCGCCGCCGAGGCCGTCAAGGACGCCGATCTGATCGTTCTGGCCACCCCCGTGGGCGCGATGGCGCGCGTGATGCAGGACATCGCGCCGCATCTGAAACCCGGCGCGGTGGTGATCGACGTGGGCTCGGTCAAGCAGACCATCATCGACGAGGTCACCCCGCATATCCCCGAAGGCGTGCATTTTGTCGGCACCCACCCCATGGCCGGGACCGAGCATTCCGGCCCCGAGGCGGGCTTTGCCACGCTGTTCGACAACCGCTGGTGCCTGATCGTCCCGACAGAGCTAAGCCCCCAGGACGCAACGGAAAAGGTCGAAACCTTCTGGCGGGCGCTGGGGGCCAACACCGAACGTATGGACGCCGAGCATCACGATCTGGTCTGCGCCGTGGTCAGCCACATTCCCCACCTGATCGCCTATACGATGGTGGGCGTCGCCGACGATCTGCGCCGCGTGTCCGACCAAGAGGTCATCAAGTTCTCCGCCGCCGGTTTCCGTGATTTCACCCGGATTGCCGCCAGTGATCCGACCATGTGGCGCGACGTCTTTTTGACGAACAAGGACGCCACGATCGAGATGCTGGGCCGCTTCACAGAAGAGCTTTTCGCTCTGCAAAGGGCGATCCGCACCGGCGACGGTGAGCAGCTTCACGCCTATTTCACCCGCACGCGCGCCATCCGGCGTAGCATTCTAGAGGCCGGTCAGGATACTGATAAACCGGACTTTGGGCGTGGGCAGGGTGAAAAGTGAAACCAGTAATCGTAGGACTTTGTATCGTTTTGGCCGTTGCGTCCTGTGGCGCGGGGCCAAAACAGCCCAAGCCGAAATCGGACCTCGACGGGGTGCGCGGCTTTTTGAAAAGCGCGTTTTCCTCTAGCAAAACCATCGAAGGCGGCGGCCTGTGCGGCGATCCCATGTTGGTCGGTGACGTTGTGGGCAGCGTGCCGGGTCGCATCAGCGGCTGCGGGATCGAGAACGCCGTGCGGCTGCGCGCCATTGGCGACGTGACGCTCAGCCAGCCTGCGACGATCGACTGCAATACCGCCAAGGCGCTCAAGACCTGGGTCGAGGACGCCGCCATGCCCGCGACCAAGCGGCTGGGCGACATATCCGGCCTGCGGGTCGCGGCGCATTACGCCTGCCGGACGCGCAACAACCGCCCCGGCGCCAAGATTTCCGAACACGGGCGCGGCAAGGCCATCGACATCGCCGCGGTGCAATTCACCGACGGGACCGAGCTGTCGGTGCTGCGTGATTGGGGCACCGGCAAACGGGGCAAAGCCCTGCGCGAGATGCACGGAGAGGCTTGCGGCACCTTTGGGACGGTGCTGGGGCCGGGGTCGGATGGCTACCACAAGGACCATTTCCACTTTGACACCGCGCGGCATGGCAACGGCGCGTATTGCCGGCCGCGGTAAGGGTTTGGAAACACAAAAAGCCCCGGCGCGTGACCGGGGCTTTTCTTTGATCCCAAAGGGTTACTCCGCTGACTTGACCTCTTCGGCCTCTTCAACCGGGGCGTCCGGGGCGGCAGCGCTCTCGCCCATCAACCCGCCAATGGTGCCGTCCATGGACAGGCCAAGGTCTTCGCCCAGCTTCTTGAGCGCGGGCATCTGCACGGCCATCCCCATGATCGAATCCAGCGCCTGATTGACCGGGGGCTTGTCGCCGCCAGAGCCCCCCTGCGCGCCGTTCAAGCCGCTGACCTGATGGATGCGGATCGTGTCGATCTTTTCGGCGGGCTTGACGGCCTCGGCGAGGATCTTGGGCATCGCCTCCAGCTGGGCGATACGGATTTTCATCTCGATCAGCTCGGCGGACAGGGCGTTTTCGGCGTCGGTGATCGCACGGCGACCCTCTGCCTCGGCCAGCATGTCCTTTTTCTTGGCCTCGGCGCGGATCGTCAAAGCGTCGGCGTCAGCCTGAGCCTCTTCGCGGCGCGCTTCGGCCCGGTCTTGCGCGGCGTCCTTTTCGGCCTGCGCGGACAGGCGGACCTTGGTCGCCTCACGCTCGGCCTCTCGGGCGGCTTCGATCAGGGCGATCTGCTTGAGACGCTCGGCCTCGGCCACCTCTTTGGCAGTGGTCACCGATTCCATGGCTTTGGTCGCCTCGGCCCGGGCAAGATCGGCGCTGGCACGGGCGCGGCTTTCCTCTTCGGACTTTTGCTGGATGATGATCTGGCGATCCTGATCGGCCACTTCCAGCTCGCGTTCCTTGGTGATTTCGGCTTCGCGGATCTTGCGCTCGCGGGCGATTTCCGAGGTGCGAATGGCCTCTTCCCGGGCAATCCGCGCGCGTTCGGTTTCGCGGACCGAGTCTTCGCGGCGGGCGGCAATCTCGGCCTCCTGGGCGGCACGCATCGTCTCAACCCGTTGAGATTGCTCAATCCGGGCCTGTTCTTCGTCCTGCTCAATCATCAGCTTTTGACGCTCGGCCTCCATCGCGGCGCGGCGCACGGCGACCTCGGCTTCGGCATCGATGGACGCGCGCTCCTTTTTCGAGTTCGAGATGACTTCGGCCAAGCGCCGCATCCCGACGGCGTTAAAGGCGTTGTTCTCGTCCAGCGCCTCGAACGGGGTCTGGTCCAGCGCGGTGAGCGACACGGATTCCAGCGAAAGGCCGTTTTTCAGCAAGTCTTCGGACACCGCGTTCTGCACCTCCTGGACGAAATCGGCGCGGTTTTCGTGCAGCCCGTCCATGGTCATCTGGGCGGCCACGGCGCGCAGACCATCGATCAGCTTGCCTTCGATCATCTCGCGCAGCTGTTCCACGTCAAAGGTCCGATCGCCCAGAGTTTGCGCGGCGCGGGCGATGCCCTCCTCGGTCGGAGAGACGGAGACGTAGAATTCGACGCCCACATCGACGCGCATCCGGTCTTGGGTGATCAAGGCCGCTTCGCCGTCGCGTTTCACCTCCAGGCGGAGGGTCTTCATGTTGACGGGGCTGACCTCATGCAGCAGCGGTACCACCATCGTGCCGCCATCCATGATGACTTTTTTACCACCCGCACCGGTCCGAACCAAGGATACCTCGCGCGAGGCTCGGCGATACAGGCGCGCCATCACAAGGCCGATGAACAGAAGCATCAGCGGGAAGGCGATAATTAACACAATCAAAAGAGTCGTTTCCATAATGTCTCCCTGTCTTTACTCGGTCGGAAGCGGCACCAGCAGGTAGCCGCCTTCGTATCTGTGGCGCAGGACCAGCACTTGGGTGCCCTGCGGGATTTGCGCGTCGTCCCGCAGGGGTTCGGCGCGCAGGTATTGGATGTTGCCGTAACGGTCGGTGACGCGGACCTCGGCGGGGCGGCCGCGTGCGGCGGTGCCTTGGCTGACCACGCCAGAGCGGCGGCCCAGATGCCGCTCCGACAGCGCTTGGGTTTCTGTTTTCGGCAAGAGCCGGGCAAAGAGCGCCCCGAATTGCTTGGCAAACCACAGCGCGGCGACGATGGCCGGGATCATGGCGAGCGTGGCGGGCAGCGGCGCGCCGAACAAACGCAGGCAGGCGATTTGCACCGCAAGGCCAACGATCCCGAACACCAGCAAAACGCTCGCCAGCCAGATCAGCGCTGGCATTTTGCCAAAGCCCAGCCACGCCGCCAATCCGCCAGAGACTTCGGGCGTCGCGTCCACACCCGGGGCGTCAAGATCCGGCAATTCCAGATCGGAGGCGTCGATGTCCAGCCCGTCAAAGTCGATGTCCAGATCCAGATCGGCCACATCGGGTGCATCGATATCCAGTTCCGGGCCATCCATGCCTTCGCCGCCCGCGCCAAGGATGGTCCCGCCCAAAACGGCAAAAATCACTTCAAGCGTGATGAGCCCCAGCAACAGGCCAAGGGCCAAGGTGAACGGGAAAAAGCCTTGTGCGAGGAATTCTGTCAGCATCTATTTTCTTTTACTGTATACATTTGTGTACAAAATTATCTAATCACTCACGAACGCGTTACAAGACCCTAGGGTTGAGTATCGTCCTTAACTATAGGCTTTCCAAGACAGCATGCGGGAAAAGTCATGACGTGGACAGTCGGGTTTTCCGCCGGGTCAGGGAATTGAGGCACCGCCAACCAGAGCGCCACATTTGCGCCCAATTTCATTTAGATTCGAATCAAATTGGCTGATTTTGCCCCTGAAAGCGGTCGCCATCTCTGAAATAGGTCCAGATTGGGGCGCTTTTTCGCGGCTTTTTGAAGACGATTTTTACCAAAGCTCATTACTGTTTCCGCAATCAGGGTTAATGGCAGAAATGTGGCAGAAAACCGTTGCGCTGCGCCCCGATTTCGCCAAAATCTCTAATTGTCGGTGGGGGCCGATGACCCGGAGAGCAGCAAATGCGCCATATCATGATCGCCCTCGCCCTGATTTTCTCGGCAACGCTGGCACAGGCAGACATCACTTGGAAAGTGGATCGTCTGGGCGCTGGTTCGGTGATGGTCATGAAAGATCGCGTCGCTGCCATGTCTCATGTCAAGCGCGGTTCCCGCAATGGCCTGCATATGTTCGACGTCTTTGAGGGTCAGGGACAAAACGCGATTTTCCTTGGCAGCTACAAGGTGACCGCGCAGGGCAACGTGGTCGAAAAAATCACGGCAGACGGGGCGGTTACCCGCTTTGCGCCGCACAACTGTGCCCGCGTTTTGGGCAAGTGCACCTTTACCGTGACCCACGCTGATGGGTTCCGCGAACAAAAGACCCGCATCACCGAAGCCACCCGCACCGGCCTGCGCTATGCCGAGTACGGCGTGAACGGGCTGGAAACCGAAGGCGCCCTGGGCCTCGACACATTTGGTGCCGCAAAGGCGGGCTGGGTCCAGACCGCAGGCAAGAAAAAGCGCAAGTCCAAGCGGGTGATGATCGCCCTCAAGTAACTCTCTCTCTTCTCTCTTCTGATCCGCAGCCGGGCTGGACGCTCTCTCTCTTCTCTCTCAAGTCCAGTTCGGCCAAGTCGGTCTCTCTCCCGATCAGGTTCAGAACCGTTAAGGGCGCGCCAACACCATGGCGCGCCCTTCGGCGTTTCTACACAGTGATTAACGCTCAGGACCCGCTCATAAGCGCCTTGATCACCGCCTTGGCCTCATCCGACGCCCAATCCGCATCGCCGGTCAGCCGCGCGACCTCTTGCCCCTCGGGGTTCAGAATCAGCGTCACCGGCAGACCCAGAACGCCGATTTGCCGCGCGAGATAAGACTTGGGGTCGCGGTGCAGCGGCAGGTTGTCCACGCCGATCTCGTCAAAGAACGCCTTCATCTTTGCAGGCGGGTTGCGAGAGGTCGCAATGGTGATCACCTCGAACTCCTCCCCGCCCAGATCGCTTTGCAACTGCGAGAGCATCGGCATTTCGTGCCGGCAAGGCGCGCACCACGTCGCCCAAAAGTTAACGACTCGCCATTTGCCGTTCGACTCAGACAGGTTCATCTGTTCCCCGTCGAAACTGACGATCACCCCGTCACCCACCGGCTGAGGCTCAGAAAAGCTCAGTTTCTTCATATCTCCGGCCACGGCGGCCTGTGCGGCGGCCACATCCGCGACCACTGGATTTGCAAGCGCCATCGTGGCGGTATAGAGCAACGCAAGACCAAACTTTTTCATTATCCCTCCGAAGGACAGCCAGATGTCGGACACTTCCTCGAACCAGATGTGGGGCGGCCGCTTTGCCGCCGGGCCGGACGCGATCATGGAGGCGATCAACGCCTCGATCGGGTACGATCAGCGGATGGCGGCGCAGGATATCGCCGGATCAAGGGCCCACGCCGCGATGCTCGCCGCGCAGGGTATCATTAGTGATAGCGACGCAAAGGCCATTCGGGAAGGTTTGCTCACGGTCTTGTCAGAGATCGAAGGCGGCACTTTCGAATTTTCCACCGCACTCGAAGACATTCACATGAACGTCGAGGCCCGTTTGAAAGAGGTTATCGGCGAGCCGGCAGGGCGTCTGCACACCGGGCGCTCGCGCAATGACCAAGTTGCGACCGATTTCCGCCTGTGGGTGCGCGATCAGCTGGACGCGGCCGAGGGCGCGTTGGAAGCGTTGATCAAGGCGCTGCTGGGACAGGCCGAGGCGGGCGCCGATTGGGTGATGCCGGGCTTTACCCATTTGCAAACCGCGCAGCCGGTGACCTGGGGCCACCACATGATGGCCTATGTGGAAATGTTCGGGCGCGATCTGTCCCGCGTGCGCGATGCGCGCAAACGCATGAACGAATCGCCCCTCGGCGCCGCCGCGCTGGCCGGGACGGGTTTCCCCATTGATCGCCACATGACCGCCGAGGCGCTTGGCTTTGACCGCCCCATGGCGAACTCTCTGGATGCTGTGTCGGCGCGCGACTTTGCGATTGAGTTCCTGTCGGTCGCCTCGATCAGCGCCATGCACCTGAGCCGCTTTGCCGAAGAGCTGGTGATCTGGTCCTCGGCGCAGTTCCGCTTTGTGACCCTGTCGGACCGCTTCAGCACCGGCTCGTCGATCATGCCGCAAAAGAAAAACCCCGACGCCGCAGAGCTGATCCGCGCCAAGGTGGGCCGGATTTTCGGCGCGAACGTCGCCTTGATGATGGTGATGAAGGGGCTGCCGCTGGCCTATTCCAAGGACATGCAGGAAGACAAAGAGCAGGTCTTTGACGCCGCGGACAACTGGATGCTGGCGCTCGCCGCGATGGAAGGCATGGTCAAGGACATGACCGCCAACCGCGCGTCTCTCGAGGCGTCGGCCTCGTCCGGGTTCTCGACCGCGACCGATCTGGCGGACTGGCTGGTGCGCGAAACCGGCTTGCCCTTCCGCGAGGCGCACCACGTCACCGGCGCTCTGGTAGCCTTGGCCGAGCAAAAGGGCTGCGATCTGCCGGACCTGTCGCTGTCGGAAATGCAGGCGGTCAAGGACACCATCACCGAGGACATCTTTAACGTTCTGGGCGTGCACAACTCTGTCGCGTCGCGCATGAGCTATGGCGGCACGGCCCCGGCGCGCGTGCGCGAACAGGTCGCCCGCTGGAAAGAGGTGCTGGCATGAAACGGCTCGCCATCCTTGCGATGCTCGGGCTTGCCGCCTGCGGCGCGGATGGCGACCCCGTCCGCCCCGATGCGCCCGAACCCGGCATCACCATCACCGGCACCGCTGAAATCGGGGTGTCGGGCTGATGTTGCGGCTGGTGTGGCTGTCGCTGGCGCTGTGGGGGGCGGTGCATCCGATGTACTACTTCTCGCAGCACCTGATTTCGACCGGGTGGGATTTCCAAGCGTTAATCGACGCGTGGTACGTTAACGATAGCACCACTGGCCTGACGTGGGATCTGACCATTGCGGCGATCACCCTGACGATCT
Source organism: Tropicibacter naphthalenivorans (assembly GCF_900176475.1). Classification (GTDB taxonomy): domain Bacteria; phylum Pseudomonadota; class Alphaproteobacteria; order Rhodobacterales; family Rhodobacteraceae; genus Tropicibacter; species Tropicibacter naphthalenivorans. The sequence continues at coordinate 339,135 of NZ_FWXX01000003.1, read as the reverse complement.
GGGTGCTGGCCGAGGTCGCGGTGCGGCGCAACTGGCTGACGCTGATCGCCATCCCGGCGACGTTCTGCATCGGGGTCAGCTGCGGCTTGCCCCTGTACCTGTACCTGCGGTCCCGCCCGATCTAAGCGCCCTCTTTCCTCGCATCGGCCAATCGGCTACATCGGCGCGAAACCAGCCTACGGAGCCGCGCGATGGACCATTTCATTTACAAAGACGGCAGCCTTTTCGCCGAAGACGTCCCCGTCGCGGAAATCGCGGCGCAGGTGGGCACGCCGTTTTACCTGTACTCCACCGCGACCTTGGTCCGCCACTTTCGCCTGTTCGACGAGGCGCTGTCCTGGGGTCCGCACCTTGTCTGCTACGCCATGAAGGCGGCCAGCAACCAGGCGATCCTGCGCACGCTGGCCCAAGAAGGCGCCGGCATGGACGTGGTTTCGGGCGGCGAATATGCCCGCGCGATTGCCGCTGGTGTCCCCGGCGAGCGCATCGTCTTTTCCGGCGTCGGCAAGACTCACGAGGAAATCAAGGCGGCCCTGACCGGCGGCATCCGCCAGTTCAACGTCGAATCGGAACCCGAGATGCGGGTGATTTCCGAGGTGGCGACCTCGCTGGGCGTTGTTGCGCCGATCACCGTGCGGGTGAACCCCGACGTGGACGCCAAGACTCACGCCAAGATCGCCACCGGCAAGTCCGAGAACAAGTTCGGCATCCCGATTGCCCGCGCCCGCGAAGTCTATGCCGAAGCCGCCGCGCTGCCGGGCCTCAAGGTCGTGGGCATCGACGTGCACATCGGCAGCCAGCTGACGCAGCTGGAGCCCTTTCAGCAAGCTTACCAAAAGGTTGCCGACCTGACCGAAGCCCTGCGCGCAGACGGCCACGAGATCACCCGCCTTGATCTGGGCGGCGGTCTGGGCATTCCCTACGCCCGCAGCAACGAAGCGCCCCCCCTGCCGACGGATTACGGCGCGATGGTCAAGGACACGCTGGGCCATCTGGGCTGCGAGATCGAGATCGAGCCGGGCCGCCTGATCGCGGGCAACTCTGGCATCATGGTGTCCAAGGTGATCTACGTGAAAAACGGCGAAGGCCGCGATTTCCTGATCCTCGACGGCGCGATGAACGACCTGATCCGCCCCGCCATGTACGAAGCCCACCATGAGATCATTCCCGTGCAAGAGGCCGAGCCGGGCGTCGAGCTGACCCCCTACGACATCGTCGGCCCGGTCTGCGAGACGGGCGATACCTTTGCCAAGGGCCGCCTGATGCCGCCGCTGGCCGCTGGGGATCTGGTCGCCTTCCGCAGCGCCGGGGCCTATGGCGCGGTGATGGCGTCCGAGTACAACACCCGCCCGCTGATCCCCGAAGTTCTGGTCAAAGACGATCAATTCTCGGTCATCCGCCCGCGTCCGACCTTTGACGAGATGATAAATCGCGATAACGTTCCCGAGTGGCTCTGAGGTATCCTCCTCGTGGCCTAGCCTGCGAGGAACGATATGTCCCCCAAAGACCCCTCTGTTCTGTCGTCGATCCGGTGGCCGCTGCGCCTGACCCGTCTGGGTATGCTGGCCGAGGCCGTTACCCGCGCCTTTTGGCCTTTGTGGTCCGTCATCTTTGCCGCGCTGGCGCTGCTGATGCTGGGCGTGCAGGACTTGGTCGCGGTGGAATGGGTGTGGTTCACGGGCGCGGTGCTGCTGCTTTTGGCCGGGCTTGCAGGGGTTTACGCCGCGCGGCGCTTTGCGATGCCCACGCAGGGCGACGCGATGCGGCGGCTGGACCGCTCACTCAAGGGCAACCCGATCCAGGCGGCGCTCGACACGCAGGCGATTGGCGCGTCTGACCCGGCGTCCCTCGCCGTTTGGAAGGCGCATCAGGAACGGATGCGCGCCCGTATGGCCGAGGCCGCCCCGGTGCAGCCCGACCTGCGCGTGTCCCGCGCCGATCCCTTTGCGCTGCGCTATGTGGCGCTGTTGATGCTGTCGGTCGCCTTCCTGTTCGGCTCGCTTTTGCGGGTGCAGTCGGTCACAACCATGGGCGCGGGCGGCCCCGATCTGGCCCAAGGCCCCGCTTGGGAAGGCTGGATGCAGCCGCCGACCTACACCGGCCTGCCCACCGTTTACCTCAATGATATTACCGACCCGGATCTGATGGCCCCCGAAGGCGCGGACATCACTTTGCGCATGTATGGCGAGGTTGGCGCGCTGACCGTGGCCGAGGACATCTCTGGCCAGCCGCTTGGCCCCGAGGCGGCGCAATCCACCGCGCAGGACTTTCAGGTCGCCCGCTCTGGCACGCTGGAAATTCAAGGCCCCGGCGGGCGTCTTTGGAACATCGCGATGATCCCCGACGCCGCCCCAACCGTGCAACTGGACGGCGACGTCGAGGTCACCTACGAAGGCCAAGCCTCGATCCCCTTTACCGCCAGCGATGACCACGGCGTCGTTGCGGGCACCGCGCGCATCACGCTGGATCTGGCCGCCGTCGACCGCCGCTATGGTCGCACCATCGACCCCGAGCCGCAGGAGGTGATCGAAGTCCCCCTGCCCATGCCCATCGCCGGGGATCGCCGCGCATTCACCGAGCCTTTGGTTGGGAATTTCTCTCTGCATCCGTGGGCCAATCTGCCGGTCAAGCTCGAGCTCGAGGTCGAGGACGCCCGCGGCCAGACCGCCTTGACCGCGCCCACGGCGATGACCCTGCCCGGTCGGCGCTTTTTCGACCCCGTCGCGCGCGCGATCATCGAGGAACGCCAAGCCTTGTTGTGGAATCGCGACAACGCCGATGCGATCGCTTTGATTTTGCGGGCGATTTCCAACCGAGGCGGCGATCTTTTCCGCAAAGAAGTCCAAGCGCTGCGGCTGCAACGCCTTATTGAGCGGGTCGAGTCGCTGTCGCGCTTTGACATGACCGACGCGCAGCAAGCCGAACTGGCGCAGGCGCTCTGGGACTTGGCGCTGGAGCTTGAAGAGGGCGATCTGGATGACGCGCGCGCACGCATGGAGCGCGCGCAAGAACGTCTCGAAGAGGCGATGCGCAACGGTGCCACCGATCAGGAAATCGCTGAATTGATGCAGGAATTGCGCGAGGCGACGCAGGATTACATGCGCCAGCTCAGCCGCGAACAGCAGCGTCAGGCCGACCAGTCGCCGCAGCCGCAGGACCCCAACAACACCATGGAAATGTCGCAGGACGACATTCAGGCCATGATGGATCGCATTCAGGAGCTGATGGAACAGGGCCGCATGGAAGAGGCCATGGAAGCCATGCGCCAGTTCCAGGAAATGATGGAGAACATGCAGATCACCCAAGGGCAGGGTCAGGGCCAATCCCCCGGCGAGCAAGCCATGGAAGGTCTGTCCGAGACGCTGCGCGATCAGCAAGAGCTGTCCGACGAAGCCTTTCGCGACCTGAACCAAGGTCAGCAACAGGGACAACAGCCGGGCCAGCAACCCGGCCAGCCGCAAGGCCAGCAACCGGGGCAACAGCCCGGCCAGCAAGGCGGTCAACAGCAGGGGCAAGGCCAAGGTCAGGGCGACGGCGAGCGTGCCGACGGGCAGGACGGCCAATCCCTTGGCGACACTCTGGCCGACCGGCAGCAGGCTTTGCGCGATGAACTGGGCCGCCAGCGCCGCAACCTTCCCGCCCAAGGCACCGAGGGCGGTCAGCAGGCCATGCGCTCGCTCGAAGATGCCGAAGGCGCGATGGACCGCGCCGAAGATGCCCTGCGCGAAGGCAACCTTGGCCGCGCCATCGACGAGCAATCGCAAGCGATGGAAGCGCTGCGCGAGGGGCTGCGCAACCTTGGCGAGGCGATGCAGGAACAGGCGCAGCAGCAACGCTCGGGCGAGCAGGGCTTTGCCCAGGGCGGCGATCCGCAGGAACAGCGCGATCCGCTGGGCCGCGAGCAAGGCACCACCGGCCGCACCGGCACCGACGAAGGTCTGCTGCAAGGCGAAGACGTCTATCGCCGCGCCGAGGAACTGCTCGACGAGTTGCGCCGCCGCTCGGGCGAGGCAGAGCGCCCCGAAGCGGAACGCGACTACCTCGAACGGTTGCTGGACCGGTTCTAAGCGTTCGGGTCGACCTTGCCGCGCAGGGCCTTGACCTCTCCGCGTTCTTTCTTGGCCTTGAGGCGGCGCTTTTTCGACCCCAGCGTCGGCTTGGTGGCGATGCGACGTTTCGGTTTTTCGCAGGCCTTGAGGATAAGCTCACGCAAGCGTTCGCGGGCGATCTCGCGGTTGCGCGCCTGACTGCGCGTGTCCTCGACCTGAAGGATCAGCGCGCCTTCCTTGGTCCAGCGCCGCCCCGCCAGCCTGCGCAGCCGCGCCTTGACAGCCCCCGGCAGATTGGGCGAGCGATCCGCCTCAAAGCGCAACTCGACCGCCGTCGACACCTTGTTGACGTTCTGCCCACCTGGACCGGACGAGCGGACGAACTGCTCGGTCAATTCCCAGTCTTCGATGGTGATCTGATCGTTAATGCGCATGACGTCCCATCTAATGCGAAACCCACCATACGAAAAGGGCCGCCCGATGTGAGCGACCCTTTAAAGAGTAGGAGGCAGGGGCCGGTTAGGCATGCCAATTCGAGTGATGTGCACCCAAGGATTGCCCTAGGTTTTCGCCCCTCGAACTGTTCCGACCACTTTCTCCAATACCTCTATAGACACTGGATCACCTCCTTTCAGCTGTTGAAAAACGCAAGATCATGTTGGCACGACCTGCGCATTCCACAAAGTCTTTTTTCTAGTTCAGCGGTAAGCGGGTGTCGGAACTGCCTTCGAAATAATCACGCGGAAGGGCACCAGCGCGATCAGGGCGAGCGTCAGTTTGACCAGCCAGTCGGCAAAGGCCAGCGTGACCCACAGCGGCGCAAGGCCACCGGCGTTCATAAAGGGCACCGCTTCCCACGCCCAGTTGATCGCGGCGTCGGTGTCGGGGCCGAAAAACGTGATGCTGGCCGCGAAGGCGATGGAAAAGAACAGCGCCGTGTCCAACGCCGAGCCGATGATCGAGGACACCAGCGGCGCACGCCACCACGCGCCACCGCGCAGGCGGTTGAACACGGAAATGTCGGTCAGCTGCGCCACGAGGAAGGCAAACCCCGAGGCCACGGCGATGCGCAGCGGCACGGCGACATATTCATAGCCGTCGCCCTGAAGCATGATCTGGCTGCCGATCAACGAGCAGATCACGCCGGTGACAAAGCCGGCAAGCACCACGCGGCGCGCGGCGGGGGCACCGTAAACGCGGTTCATCACGTCAGTGACGAGGAACGTCAGCGGATAAGTAAAGGCGCCCCATGTCAGGAGCCCGTCGAACAGCAGGAACTGAACGCCGATATTCGCGGCCACAACGATGGCGGCCATGGCAAGGATGCCAGGAAGATACTTGGTGGTCATGGATAAACCCGTTTTAGCAAGGTTGCGGGAGACTTGGCCCTGTCAGGACAGCGCCGCTTTAGCGACGTATTCACATTCTGGCAAGGAATTCCTGCCCCGCGTCACGGCGAGTCGATACGAAATTCCACGAATTGCGTGCGCTGAAGACGGCGAAAGTTGTCGTCCGAGACCATGGTCGCGCGTATCTTGCCGCCCGCGTCTTGCCAGACTGCCAGCCCTTCGAGGTTGTCGAATTGCCAGGTGGCCGAGGTGAACAGGGTCTCGCCCTCGGTGTCGTCAGAGGTCAGATCGAACCGCCGCAACCGGCTGCGAAAGCCAAAGCCGGGAAAGGCCCGTTCCAGCACATATAGCCGCCCATCCGGCCCGAAATCGGCGCCAACCGGCAGGAAACCGTGGCTACGCGCGATGGTAGAGATTTCCGTCCACGTTCCGTCCAGCCGCCAGACCGGAAAGCCGCTGGTCAGCTGCCCGGACCGTTCGGGGATGGCCACAAGCCGTCCGGCTCCGTCGATGGCCAAGGCCTCTAGCCCGGCGTTCCCTTCCATCTGGGCAAAGCGCGGATCGCGCGGCAAATCACTGGGCTGATCCGGGGCGCGATAGCCCCAGACGCGGTGAACCCCTTCGAAAGACACGAACATCTGGCCGTCGTCGCGCAGAGCCAGCCCTTCGGCATCGCCTTTGCTGCCTTGCATCGTGCGACCGTGCAGGTGAGCCAAAGGCTGGACGGGGGCGGCCTCGATCCCCGTGATCACACCATTTTCACGGATAAACCGCCCCGAAACCATGCCAGCCCGGTCGCTGACCGCCACAAAGCGCGCGCCGTCCGCGGCGATCTCCAGCCCCGAGAATCCACCGTAGTGATGCTCTGAGACGGGCCAAATATAAGTCCCCAGATGGGTGGCAGGCAGCGTGCGGTCCGTCGCGGCGCAACCGCACAGCAGCAGCACCCCTGCGCGGGCAATCCATTTCAGCATGGTTGGCCCTTAGTTCGCTGCCACCACGGCCGCACATTGGCCCGGCAGGTCGCCCAAGGTCAGCTCACGCTTGGGTTTGGGCTTGGGCGCGTTGGGGTCGGCGGGCTTGGGCGGGGGCGGATTGAGGATATCGCTCACCCATTTACGCGCGCCCTCGCAGCCGTCACCCGCGGGCGGGGCGGCCTGATCCACGCAGCCGGTCGCCCCGGCGGGACACTTGAGGCGGACATGGAAATGATAGTGATGCCCGTACCATGGCCGGATTTTGCGCAACCACGCGCGGTCACCCTTTTCGTCATTGCACATCTGCACCTTGGCACCGGGAAAGACGAAAATCCGCGCGACACGCGGATCTTTGGCGGCAGCCTTGAGGATCTCGTGATGCGCGCGCGTCCAGTTGTCGTTCACATAGGCACCCGAGGCGCGCCGGGTGGAGATCGACGAAATCTTTTCGCGCTGCGCGACGCTCAGCGTCAGGTCGTCGGCGGGCTTCATCCAGATATCGGCATCAAGGCCGATCTGGTGGCTGGCGTGACCGGTCAGCATCGGGCCGCCGCGCGGCTGGCTGAAATCACCCAGATAAAGGCCGTTCCACCCCGGCTGCTGCGCCGCTTTGCGGGATAAATCCTGAACGAAATCAATCAGCTCTGGGTGGCCCCAGTTGCGATTGCGCGACAGCCGCATGGCCTGCCACGTGGGCCCAGTTTCAGGCAGTTGCACGCCGCCCGCAAGGCATCCCTTGGCATAAGAGCCAAAGGGCGCAGCGCCATGTGTGGACGCGCCGGGTTGGTGGCCGAAAACCTGTTTCGCGCTTTTCGAGGACAACGTCGGGTCGATGCGCGGCGCAGGCACACGCGCCCCGGAAATGTCGCGGCTGGACCCGCCACAGGCGGCCAACGCGGCGATCAGGACAAAAGAAACAATGGTGCGGATCATGCTGCTCGTGCTCCGTCTGGATGTACGTAGCGTAGCAGAAACAGCCCCAAGAGGAAGAGAAAGATCACTGGCAAGAACGCCAGTTGGTTGGAATTGGTCAGGATGCCAAAGGCGGTGATCAGCGCGGGTGCAAGGAACGCCGTCGCCTTGCCCGCAAAGGCAAAAAGGCCAAAGGCTTCGGCCGGGTGGTCGGGGTCGGTGTGCCGCACCATCAGCGACCGCGAGGCGCTATAGAGCGCGCCGCCCGCACCGCCAATCACCGCGCCGCAGATGTAGAACAGGACATCCGGCAGGATCGACCCGGTCGGCAGCGGAATGCCGAACAGGTGTTCGCGCGACATGCCGACGATGATCGTGCTGACAAAGATCAGGGCAAAGATGCAAAAGCGGATGACCGGCTTTGGCCCCATGCGTTTATCGGCGATGCCCCCGACCCACGACAGGATCGCCGCCGCGATCGCCGCAATGATCCCGAACATCCCGATCTGCACCGTCGGCCAGTCCAGCACCTGCCGCGCGTAGATACCGCCATAGGCATACAGCGCGGTCAGAGCGTCGCGGTAGAACAGCGAGGCCAGCATGAACATCCGCGTCGAAGGCTGCTTGGCCACGCGGCAGACCGCCACCCACAGCTCGTTCAGCACTTCGCCAAACTTGGGGCGTGCGCGTTGCAGGCCCGGCGTTTCGCGCGTCCACAACAGGAAGGGGATCAGGAAGACCGCGAACCAGATGGCGATAAACGGCCCGACAAAGCGCGTGCCTTCGCGCGCGTCCGGGTTCAGGCCAAGGATCGGCTTGATGTCGATCAGCGTGAGCCCGGTGTCATCCTCGGCAAAGAGCAGCAGCATGATGAACAGCGCCACAACCCCGCCCCAATAGCCAAACGCCGTCGCCCCGCCAGAAATCCTGCCGATTTCCTCGTCGGTGCCGAACTCGGGCAGATAAGCGTTATTGAGGTTAAAGGCAGCCTCGGAAAACACAAAGCCGACCCAGAACAGCGTCAGCGCCAGCATCAGGTTCTGGCCGTCGGGTTGCAGCAACCACAGGCAGGCCGCACAGAGGATCGCAACCGAGGTAAACAGCGCAATCCAAGGGCGTTTGCGCCCCGACGCATCGGCCCAGGCGCCAAGGAACGGCGCGGTAAAGGCGATGACAAGGCCCGCGACGGTCTGCGCCGAGGACCACAGGGTTTGCGCCTGTACTTTGGCATCGTTCTCGAACATGCCTTGGGCGACGAACATATCGGTCGCCACGGCGGCAAAGAAAGGCGCAAAAATAAAGGTCAGGCCAAGGGTCGCATAGGGCTGTTGCGCCCAATCGAAGAAAGCCCACCCCCAGATGCGCTTTTTAGTTGAAATCATGACCTTGCCCCTTACGCCTATGGCCGTGTTAGACCCGATTGCGCCCCGGGCTGGCAAGACCCCGATCCGGTCAGCGATGCTTTTGCGGGGGCCAGGGGCGCAGGTCTTCGGCCTCGCTCCACTTTTGGACCCATGCGGGCAGCTCGGGGCTGGGCTCATCCGTTTGCAGGGCGGCAAAGATCCGATCCGTGGTCACAATCCCATTGCGATCCGTAATTGCCGCGCGGAACACTGCGTGCGAGGAACACTCGCCATCGGTTTTCCACATGCTCTGCTCGATATAGAGAAAGCGTTTATCCCGGCCCAGCAGCCGCGAATGGGTTTCCAGCTTGTGGAACATCTGCACGCGGCGGCGATATCGCACCACGGACCCGGCAATCGTCAGCCCCCAACGCTCGCGCTTGAGCAGATCGAACAAGCCGCTGCGCTGCGCCAAGGGAATCCGCCCCAGATCGTAGATCGTCAGCGTGCGCCCGTTATTTAGCTCGTTCCACAGGTCCAGATCCCACGGCAGACAGATGTGGTGGGACACATGGGTGTCATACAGCCCCAGCTTGGGCATCTTGCGGGCGCGGGCCATGTCCTTGAACAGGCGAAAGAACGGATACATCGGCAGGTCTCCTTTGCGCCCTGATTGCTGCGCTGCGGCAGCAACGTCAACCAAGACGCGGCGGCAGACTTGTTTCTTTGGGCTTTGGCGCTTACCTCTTGCGCAGTTGTCAAAAGGAAATCCGGCCCATGCAGTCCCTGTTTCAGATCATCATGCTTCTTCTCGACATCGCGTGGTTCATCATCATCGCGCATGTGATCATGAGCTGGTTGATCAACTTTCAGGTGCTGAACCTGCGCCAGCCGCTGGTTGCACAGATCTGGGACGGCCTGAACCGCATCCTTGATCCGGTTTATTCCCGCATTCGCAGTGTCTTGCCGCAGATGGGCGGTCTGGACCTTGCGCCGCTGGTCGCCTTGATCGGCCTGATGATCCTGCGGATCGTGCTGACGAACAACGCCGGGTTCTTTTACTCGTTCTGACGATCGGCCCGGTTCGGGGTTGATTCACCGAATCCTAGTATGAGATTGTGCGGCCCAAAGCAGATATTGTGCCCATCTCGCAGGATAACCCCATGCCCCGTGATGCCGCGTCCGCCGAGGCGCTGTTAAAGGACATCTTTGGTTTCGATGCCTTTCGCCCCGGTCAGGGCGAAATTGTCGAGGCCGTGGCACAGGGCGAAAATGTGCTGGCGATCATGCCCACGGGGGGCGGGAAATCGCTGTGTTTCCAACTGCCTGCGCTGATGCGCGGTGGGATCACCGTGGTGATTTCCCCGCTGATTGCCTTGATGCGCGACCAGGTGCGCGGCCTGCGCGAGGCGGGCGTGGCGGCGGGCGCGCTGACCTCTGGCAACACCGAAGAGGAAAACGACGCCGTCTGGGACATGATGCAACGCGGCGAGCTGAAGCTGCTGTATCTCGCGCCTGAACGGCTGGCGAACGGCGGCACGCAGCGGATGTTGCAGACCGCGGGCGTGTCACTGATCGCTGTCGATGAGGCGCATTGCGTCAGCCAATGGGGCCATGATTTCCGCCCCGATTACCTGCGCATCGGCGAGTTGAGGAACGCTTTGGGGGTGCCGCTGGCCGCCTTCACCGCCACCGCCGACCTTGAAACGCAACAGGAGATCGTCTCGCGGCTATTTGGCGGCGCGCAGCCGTCGACCTTTCTGCGCGGCTTTGACCGGCCGAACATTCACCTTGCGTTTCAACCCAAGGACGGGCCGCGCGCGCAGATCCTGTCCTTTGCCGCCGCGCGCCGGGGTCGCGCCGGGATTGTCTATTGTGGCACCCGCGCCAAGACCGAAGGGCTGGCCAAGGCGCTGCGCGACGAGGGCCACAGCGCCTGTCATTACCACGGCGGGATGGAAGCCGACGACCGCCGCTCTGTCGAGGAACGCTTTGCCACCGAGGATGGGTTGATCGTCTGCGCCACCGTCGCCTTTGGCATGGGCGTGGACAAACCCGACATTCGCTGGGTCGCCCACGCCGATCTGCCCAAGTCGATTGAGGCCTATTATCAAGAGATTGGCCGCGCGGGCCGCGATGGCGCGCCTGCCGAGACGATGACGCTCTACGGTCCCGAAGATATCCGCCTGCGCCGTTCGCAAATTGACGAAGGCCTCGCGCCCCCCGAGCGCCGCGCCGCCGATCATGGGCGGTTGAACGCCTTGCTCGGGCTGGCCGAGGCTCTGGGCTGTCGGCGTAAAGCGCTTTTGGCGTATTTCGGCGAAGAGGCCGGCGATACCTGCGGCAACTGCGATCTGTGCGACCGCCCGCCCGAGCTGTTCGACGCCACCGAGGCGGTGCGCAAGGGGCTCTCGGCGGCCCTGCGCACTGGCGAAAGCTTTGGTGCCGGGCATTTGATCGACATTTTGCTGGGCAAGGACACGGATAAGGTCAAACAGCGCGGCCATGACAGCCTGCCGACCTTTGGCATCGGCAAGGACCTGTCGCGCGGCCAATGGCAGGCCGTGTTCCGTCAGATGATGGGGCACGACCTGATGCGCCCCGACGCGGAACGCCATGGCGCGTTGGTCATGACCGACCGCGCCCGCCCGATCCTGCGCGGCGAAGAGACGATCCAGCTGCGCAAGGACATCCTCGCCAAGGCGTCCGAGCGGCGGCCCGCGGTCAAGGCTTTGGTGTCCGACGAAGACGCCCCGATGCTAAGCGCGCTCAAGGCCAAACGCCGCGCCCTGGCAGAGGCCGCCCGCGCCCCCGCCTATGTGATCTTTCCCGATAAGACCTTGATCGAAATGGCAGAAAAGCGTCCCGCAAACCTTGATCAGATGGCACGGATTTCCGGCATCGGGGCCAAGAAACTGGAACGCTATGGCGCCGCTTTCCTTGAGGTGCTGAACGGCGCCGCCGAAGAGGTCCACCCGCAGCGGCGCAAGCTGGCCTCGCGCGGGGCGGGCGAGATTTACGACGCCCTGTTGGCCGCGCAGTCCGAATTGACGCGCGGACCCGATGGCACCGACAAACCGCTGTCCTGCTCGGCGTCCTTGCTGGCCAAGCTGGCCGAACTTCGCCCGGACGGGTTGGATAAAATCGAACGCATTTTGGGCGACAAACGGACGGAACGTTTCGGCCCCGCCTTTCTGGACGTTCTGCGTCAGGCGGACTAGGTCCACCCCCAACACAGGAGGAATGCGATGCTGGTTGTGATTTCCCCGGCGAAAAAGCTGAATTGGGACGCCCGCGACACCGAAATGACCGAGCCGGTTTTCAAACCGGACGCCGACGCCTTGGCCGAGGTCGCCGCCGCGCTGACCCAGCCCGAGCTGAAGAAACTGATGCACCTGTCCGACGATCTGGCCAAGCTGAACGTCGACCGGTTCCGCGCCTATTCCGATACGCCCGAAGGTGACGCGCTGCGCCCCGCCGCGCTGGCCTTTGCCGGCGACACCTATCAGGGGCTCGAGGCCGGGTCTCTGGACGCCGAAGAAATGGCCTGGGCGCAGGATCACTTGCGGATTTTGTCCGGTCTTTACGGGGTGTTGCGCCCCTTGGACGCGATGCAGGCCTACCGTCTGGAAATGGGCTCGCGGCTGAAAAACCCGCGCGGCAAAAACCTGTACGACTATTGGGGCGACCAGATCGCGCAGGAATTGAACGCGCGCGGGGCCGAGCTTGGGACGCAGACCTTGGTGAATTGCGCAAGCCAAGAGTATTTCGGCGCGGTGGACCTAAAGGCGCTGAACCTGCGCGTGGTCACGCCGCAATTCTACGAGGACAAGCCCGGCGGCCCCAAAATCGTGTCGTTCTATGCGAAAAAGGCGCGCGGCGCGATGGCGCGCTACGTGATCCAGCGCCGCCTGACCGACCCTGACGCCTTGCTGGAGTTTGACAGCGGTGGCTACGCCTATCAGCCCGACCTGTCCACGCCGGACAAGCCCGCATTCTTGCGCGCGGATAGCTAAGACACCATCTTGCCATCCTTGTGCGCGTCATCCTTGGGTTGGGTGTAGGTGGCCAGTTTGTCCGCCAACGCCGCCTTGCGCAGCGGCTTTGTCAGGTAGTCGTCCAAACCCGCCTCAAGGATGCCTTCGCGGTCACCGGCCATAGCGTGCGCCGTCACCGCAATGATCGGCACGCGCGGCCCGCCCCCTTCGAGACGGCGGATTTCGCGGGTGGCTTGTTTGCCGTCCATCCGGGGCATGGAAATGTCCATGAAAATGATGTCGGGGCGATGATCCTGAAAGGCTTCGACCGCCTCGACCCCATTGTTGGCAAAGCGTAGCTCTACGTCGAAGCCCTTGATCATCTTAGAGAAAACCAGCTGGTTCGTCTTGTTGTCCTCGGCCACCAAGACATTGAGCCGCGTTTCACCTTGCGGGGCAGCGGTGACGTCTTCGGTCTCGCCAGGCGGGACAAAGGCCGGTTCCACCTGCGCCAGCGCCTCGAACAGGGCACGGCGCGGGGCCGGTTTTTGCAAGATTGCCTGCACCTCGGCCCCGTCCACGGCTTGGATCTGACCGGGGGTGTCCGACAGCAGGATCACCGGGATGCGATGGCCCGTGTGGGTCAGTTGCGCCACCAATTCCATCCCCTCCATGTCCGGCAATTCCTGGTCAATCACCAACAGATCCGGCGGGTTGGACATCTGGTCGATCGCCTCGGATCCGGTGGTGCAATAGTCGGTCGTCAGCCCCAGAATATCGAGCTGTTTCAAGAGGATCATCCGATTGGCGGTGTGCGAATCCACCACCAGAACGCGCTTGAGATGGGCGGGAAGCTGCGCGGATTGATAGACCATCGGCTCTTCGGTGGGCAGAATGATCCGCAGGCCAAAGCAACTGCCCTTGCCGAGTTCGGATTCGACCCAGACCTCACCGCCCATCAGCTCGACCAAGCGGCGGGTGATCGCCAGCCCCAGTCCGGTGCCCTCGAACTGGCGGTTGCGCTCATCCTCGACCTGGTTGAACTCGCCGAAGACGTGCTCGACCTTGTCGGCGGGGATGCCGATCCCGGTGTCCTCGATGGTCAGATGGATCGCGGCGCGCCCGTCATCCTCGGCAAAGCCGACCACCCGCACCAGAACATGCCCTTCGACGGTGAATTTCACCGCGTTGCCCAAAAGGTTGGTCATGATCTGCCGGATGCGGCCGGCATCCCCGATAAAGCGCGTGGGCAGGAACATGTCGTAGTCCACCAACAGCGAGATGTCCTTGTCTCGGGCTGTGGGTTGCAGCAGCATGACAACCTCATGGATGGCCCGTTCCAGATCAAAGGGTTCGGGGTGCAGTTGCAGCTTTTCCGCCTCGATTTTCGAATAATCAAGAATGTCGTTGATGATGACCAACAGCGCCTCGCCAGAGCTGCGGATCGTCTCAATGTACAACTCTTGCTCGTCGTCCAGCGTGGTGTCCATCAGCAGATCGGCCATGCCCACGACCCCATTCATTGGCGTGCGAATCTCGTGGGACATATTGGCGAGGAAGGCGGATTTGGCGCGGTTCGCCGCCTCGGCGCGGTTGGTCGCCTCTTTTAGACGCTTTTGATCCTCTTTGATCTGGGTGATGTCGATGCGCAGCCCAACGCGTCCCCCGTCAGAGGTTTCGCGTTCGTAAATGCGCAGCCAGCGCCCATCGTCCAGCTGCTGTTCCATCTCGGTTTCGGCGCGTCTGTGCATGTCGAGCCGCTCTTCGAGCCACTCTTCCTCGCGGCCCGCCGCCTCGGCGTATTGGCCGCATTCCAGACCGTAACGCAGGATTTCCTCGAACGTCGCACCGGGCACGATGGCGGGGGCGGACGCCTTGTACATCTCGCGGTAGGGCTGGTTGCACATCAGCAGACGGTCCTCTGCGTCGTAGATGACAAAGCCGTCGGGCAGTTCCTGCATGGCGGACCACAGGCGCATGATCTCTGTCATATTCACACACAGGGAAACAATCCCGCCATCGGGAAGCCTGCGATCCTGCACCTTGATGAACTGGCCGTTCCAAAGGCGCAGGGTTTCCACCGGGATCGGCGTCACGTTCCAGCGATCCAGCATTCGCTGTTTCCAGTCAGCGGGGCTCTCTCCCTGAAGGTCGACCAGCCCCTCGTCGCACAGGGTATCAAGCAAGTCGGCATAGGGCACGCCGGGCGTGATGTTTTCCAACCCTTCAAAAGTGGCAAGATAGGCGGGGTTGGCCAGCTCCATCTTGTGATCGGCGTCGTACATGGCAAAGCCGTCGCGGATCGTTTCCAGCGCCGCCCACAGCTGTTCCGTCACCACGTTGAACTGATGCGTGACCACGCCCAGCTCATTCTTGACGCGGATGTTTTCGCTCTGGGTTTCGGCGACCAGCGTGCGGGTCTCGCGGATTTCGTTGCTTAGCTTGAGGGCGTGCTTGCCCAGCCGCCGGTTGGCCTCGACCAACTCGGCCTGCTTGAGTTCAAGCAACCGTTCCGCCGCCAGCCGCGCGCGTCGTTCCTTGGCCAACTGAGCGGCCAGATCCATCCGAAACCCTCCGAGATTCCACTTCCTTTTGAACGATTGTCGTGAAGAACCACTTAAAGCGATCAGATCAAGGACAGGCGGGTATGGAATGCCGGACGCTGCGAATCTGCGTCCCGGTGTTAGGCTTGGGCCATATTTTACGGTCATTGATCGAGAAAAGGAGCTTTCCATGCGTCCATTCACGCGCGCCCTTGTGTTCGGTTTGTTCGGTTTTTCCATGGCGCCAACGGTCAATGCCCAAGAGGCGATCCCCGATCGCCGCGTCGTCGTCACGCGGGACATCGACTATGCAGGGTCCGATTTGCAGCAGCTGTTCGACACCTCTTACAATGCGTGCGAACGGACCTGTCTGGCCAACCCGGCCTGCATCGCCTTTACCTTTAACACGCGCACAAACGCCTGTTTCCCGAAATCGGACGTGTCAGACCGGCTCAGCTATGATGGGGCGATCTCGGGGCGCGTCGTTGCCGTATCCCAAGAGGCCACCGCCCGCGCCGCCCTGCGCCGGGCCGAGCTTCACTTTTTGACAGACAGCGACTTTTCCCGCGCGTGGAACGAAGCCTCGGCGCTCGCCCTGCGCCATTCCGGCGGGCAGTGGACCGTCAGCGCGCTGATGGATGCGGCGACCCAAGCGCGCGCGGCGGGCAACATGGTCGACGCCATCAACTGGACCGGCGCGGCCTTGGCGCAATCGGATGACCCCGCGCATTGGCTGCAATACGCGAACTGGTCGCGCGACTATGCCGCGAACACCCAAGGCGCTGACAAACGTAAGTATTTTGAGCGCGCCTTGTATGCCGCGCTCAACGCCTACCTGCGCAGCGATGACGACGCGCTGATGGCGGATGCGCTTTATGGCGTGGCCTTGGGTCTGCAAGAGGCGCGGCGCGGGCGGGCCTCAATGGAACCGCTGCGCATGGCCGCTGATCTGTCGCCCCGCGCCGACATTTCCGAGGCGCTGGACAAGGCGATTGGCAAGTACGGTTTTCGCGTGGTCGAGCATAGCGTCGAGGCGGACAATGCCGCGCCGCAGATCTGCGCCGAATTCTCGGAACCTCTGGTGCGCGTGGGGCAGGACTACGCCCCCTTCGTGCGCCTGCCCGATCCGCGTCTGGCGGTCACCTCGGACGATCAGCGCCTTTGCGTGACCGGCGTGGAACACGGCCAGCGCTATACGCTGACCCTGCGCGCCGGGCTGCCTGCTGCGTCGGGCGAGACGCTGCTGCGCGACGTGCCAATCACCGCCTATGTGCGCGACCGCTCGCCAGCGATCAGCTTTCCGGGGCGCGCCTATGTGCTGCCGCGCACGGCGGACGCAGGTCTGCCCATCGAGACTGTTAACCTCTCGTCGATTAACCTTAATCTCTATCGGCTGTCTGACCGTAACCTCTTGCGCGCCATCAAGGATCGCTACTTTGGCCTGCCGCTGGGGCGCTACGACGAGGAGTATTTCGCCGACGATCTGGCCGAGGTGATCTGGACCGGCGAGGGCGAGGTTGGCAACGAGCTGAACACCCAGATGCTGACGCGACTGCCCATGGGCGAGGCCTTGGGCAATCTGCCCGCCGGGGTCTATGCGCTGACTGCCGTAGAGCCGGGCGACGGCAGAGACCGCGCCCGCGCAACGCAGTGGTTCATCCTGTCCGACATCGGCCTGACGACAATGCAGGGGAATGACGGGCTGACCGTCTTTGCCCGCGATCTGGGCGATGCCTCGGCGCTGGCGGGTGTCGAAGTGCAGCTGCTGGCCAGTGCCAACCGCGTGCTGGACACCGCCGTGACCGACACAAACGGCATCGCGCGCTTTGCGCCGGGGCTGCTGCGCGGCACCGGGGGGGCATCCCCCGCGCTGGTAATGGCGCGCCGAGGCGACGAAGACCTCGCGTTCCTGTCGCTGACCGACCCAGCTTTTGACCTGTCCGACCGCGGCGTCGAAGGCCGCGCCCCTGCGGGCGACATGGACCTATTCCTGACCACCGACCGCGGCGTCTATCGCACCGCCGAAGTGATCCACGCCACCGCCCTGCTGCGCGACGCCCGCGCGGCGGCCATCGACGGCGTGCCGCTGACCGCGATCCTGACGCGCCCCGATGGTGTGGAATATTCGCGCCACGTCTCGGACGGTGGCACGGCGGGCGGGCATGTGTTCGACCTGCCTCTGGCAGCCTCCGCCCCGCGCGGCACGTGGCAACTGGCGATCCACGCCGACCCAAAGGCGGACGCTCTGGCCAGCACTGCGCTGCTGGTCGAAGACTTCGTCCCCGAGCGCATCGACTTTGACCTGAGCCTGCCCGAAGGCCCCATCAACCCGCTGTCGCCGCCGAAACTGGACGTCGACGCGCGCTATCTGTTCGGCGCGCCGGGGGCCGATCTGACCATCGAGGGCGAACTGCGTCTGAGCACCGCCACCACGCTGGACGGCTTTGACCGCTATCGCTTTGGCCGCCACGACGACAGCGCCGCCTACCGCACCAACAGCTTTGACGCCGATCTGGTGACCGACGCGAACGGCAAGGCCGCGCTGACCCTGCCGATCCCCGAGATCGACGCGCAGGGCCGCCCCATGAGCGCGCGCATCACCCTGCGTCTGGCCGAAGCCTCTGGCCGTCCGGTGGAACGCCGCATCACCCGCGATGTGACGCCGCCGACGCCGATGATCGGCATCCGGCCCGCCTTTGACGACGACCTGCCCGAAGGGTCCGAGGCGCGTTTCGACGTGATCGCCCTTGGCCCCGATCTGCAACCGACCCAGATGCAGGTAGACTGGCAGATCAACCGCGTGCGCACGCGCTACCAGTGGTACCAGCGCTATGGCTCTTGGGATTGGGAGCCGATTACCACGCGCGAAACCGTCGCCAAGGGCAGCGGCGCGCTGGGCGATCAGCCCTTGAGCATCGCCGGGGACGTGGACTGGGGCCAGTACGAAGTGGTGGTCGAGCGCACCGATGGCCCCTATCTGGCGGCGTCCATGGGCTTTTCCGCGGGCTGGTACGCGCCTGCGACCGCCCGCGACACGCCCGATATGCTCGAGCTGTCGCTGGACGCCCCCGCCTATCAGGCCGGAGACACCGCAACCCTGCGGATGGTGCCGCGCTATGCGGGCAAAGCCTTGGTCACCGTGCTGGCGGATCGGGTGATTTCCATGCAGGCGGTGGACGTGACCGAAGGCGAAAACACGCTGGCTCTGCCTGTGACGGATGAGTGGGGCGCGGGCGTCTATGTCACCGCGCAGGTGATCCGCCCGATGGATGTGACCGCCGGGCAAAACCCGGCCCGCGCTTTGGGTCTGGCCCATGCCGCCGTCGATCCCGGCGCGCGCAAGCTGAACGTCGCTTTTGACGCGCCGCTTGAGGCCGCGCCGCGTGCGCCGCTGACCGCGCGAGTCAAGGTCGATGCCCCCGATGGCGAGGCCTTTGTCACCGTCGCCGCCGTCGATCTGGGGATTCTCAACCTGACGGGCTTTCGATCGCCCAACCCTGCGGGGCATTACTTTGGCCAGCGCCGTCTGGGCGTGGAAATCCGCGACATCTATGGCCGTCTGATCGACGGGATGAACGGCGCCATGGGCACGATCCGCTCGGGCGGCGATGCTGGCGCTGCGATGCGGATGCAAAGCCCACCTCCGACCGAAGCCGTCGTGGCCTTTTTCTCTGGTCCGGTGACCGTGCGCGATGGCGTGGCCGAGGTCAGCTTTGACCTGCCGGATTTCAACGGCACCGTGCGGCTGATGGCCGTGGCGTGGACCGACACCGCCGTGGGGCAGGCCGAACAGGACGTGCTGGTGCGTGATCCGGTGGTGATCGCCGCGTCCCTGCCGCGCTTCCTTGCGCCCGGGGATACCAGCCGCCTGCTGCTGGAGTTCACCCACACCAAAGGGGGCGCGGGCGAGATGCCTTTGTCCGTCACCTCTGATGGCCTTGGGATCGCCCTTTCGCGGCGCGTGACGCTGCCCGAGCAGGGGAAAACCTCGGTCGAGGTGGCGCTGGCCGCGGCCCTGATCGGTGACCACACCATCGACGTGACGCTGCAAACGCCGCAAGGCGCGCTGCTGACCAAGAAACTCACCCTCGGCGTGCGCGCCAATGACCCCGCCGTGGGGGCGACGCGCCGCTTTAGCCTTGCGCCGGGGCAGACGCTGACCCTTGACCGCGAAGTCTTTGCCGGGCTGCGGCTGGCCGGGTCCAGCGCCATGGTGTCCGCCGGTCCGCTGGCGCGGTTCGATGCGCCGGGGCTGCTGGCGTCCTTGGATCGCTACCCCTATGGCTGCACCGAGCAGGTAACGTCTAAGGCCTTGCCGCTGCTCTATATGTCGTCGATTGCCGAGCCGCTGGGGCTGGGCGACAAGGACCGCATGGACCTGCGCATCGCCCAGTCGATCACCAAGGTTCTGACGCGCCAAGCCCCGAACGGTGCCTTTGGCCTGTGGGGCGCGTACTCGGGCGATGCGTGGCTGGATGCCTATGTGACCGACTTCCTCAGCCGCGCGCGTGCGGCGGGGCATGAGGTGCCGGATTTGGCCTTCCGCAACGCTTTGGACAACCTCAAGACCCGCATCGCCTATGCCGCCGATTTCGACGACGGCGGGGAGGACATCGCCTATGCGCTGATGGTTCTGGCGCGCGAAGGCGCGGCGGCCATGGGCGATCTGCGCTACTATGCCGACGAGCGCGCCGATGCCTTTGCCACGCCGCTGGCGCAGGCCCAGCTGGGGGCCGCACTGGCGAGCTATGGCGATCAGCCGCGCGCCGACCGTATGTTCGCCAAGGCCGCCGCCCGCATCGCTGGCACCCGCAGCGGCGCGTCTGTGTACCGCGCCGACTATGGCAGCACCGTGCGCGACGCGGCAGGCGTGCTGTCGCTGGCGGTCGAGGCCCGGTCCGAGGCGGTCGACCGCGACGCGTTGGCCCTGCGGATCAGCAGCGTCGATCGCGCCCTGTCGACCCAAGAGCAAAGCTGGGCGCTGCTGGCGGCGCACGCCATGGTGACCGATCCCACCGTCTCGGGGCTGGCGCTGAACGGCGCACCCTTGGCCGGGCCGTTTGTGCGGCGTCTGGACGGCGAAACGCTAGAGCCGATGGCGCTGACAAACACCAGCAACCAGCCGGCGGACGTGACCCTGACCACCCTCGGCGTGCCCGATGTGGCGACCGACGCGACCGGCTATGGCTACGCGCTGAGCCGCGACTACTACACGCTGGACGGGCAAAAGATCAGCGGTCCGGTTGAGGCAGGCACGCGGCTGGTCGCCGTCCTCACGATCCACCCCGCCGAGAAGACCCGCGCGCGGCTGATCGTCGATGACGCGCTGCCCGCCGGGTTCGAGATCGACAACCCGTCGCTGCTGCGCTCGGGCGATGTGCGAGCGCTGGACTGGCTGGATACCTTTAGCGCCGAGCACGCCGAGTTCCGTAGCGACCGCTTTATCGCCGCGCTGGACTACGGCGGGACCAAGCCGATCCGGCTGGCTTATATCCTGCGCGCGGTGTCGCCCGGCACGTTCCACCACCCCGCCGCGCTGGTCGAGGACATGTACCGCCCCGACTACCGCGCCACGACCGCCTCGGGCCAAGTGACCGTGCTGCCGTGAAGCGCCTGCTGACCCTTGCCCTTGCGCTCTGGCTGGTGGCGTTTGCGCGCGACCGGCTGGACGCTTGGGTGGACAGCGCGCCGATTCCGCCGCTGATCCACGCCACCTCGCCCGAGGTGCGCGACCGCAACGGCGACCTCTTGCGCGCCTACACCGTGGACGGCGGGCTGTGGAGGATGGAGGTGGCCTTGGACCAAGTCGATCCGCTGTTCTTCGAGATGCTGATCGCCTACGAGGACAAGCGGTTTTACCACCACCACGGCATCGACCTGATCGCCACGTCGCGCGCCGCGTGGCAGGTGCTGCGCAACGGGCGGGTGATCTCTGGCGCGTCGACCCTGACGATGCAGGTGGCGCGGCTGCTGACCGACGGCACAACCGGGCAATGGCAGGGCAAGTTGGCGCAAATGCGGCTGGCCTTGGCGCTGGAACGCCGCCTGACCAAGAAGCAGATCCTGTCGCTCTACCTCGGCCTTGCGCCCTATGGCGGCAACGTCGAAGGCCTGCGCGCCGCTGCGCTGATCTGGCTGGGCAAGGAGCCTGCGCGCCTGACACCTGCCGAGGCCGCCTTGCTCGTCGCGCTCCCCCAAGCGCCCGAGAGCCGTCGCCCCGACCGCCACCCCGATGCCGCCCGCACCGCCCGCAACCGCGTGCTGCTGCGTATGGCCCGCGACGGGGTGATCCCCATGGCTGCGGCGCGCTCGGACCAGCTGGACCCCGCGCCGCTGGGACGCCACCCTATGCCGCAGCTTGCCCCGCATATGGCCGACCGCGCCGTCGCCTCTGGTCCGGGGCGGCACGACCTGACACTGGACCGCGCCGTGCAAACCAGCCTCGAGACGCTGGTGACGCGCTACATGACGGGCCGCTCCGACAGGCTGTCCGCCGCTGTCATCCTCGCCGATCACCAAACCGGGGAAATCCTCGCCTCCGTCGGCTCGCCCGATTACACCAACAAGGCGGGCCAAGGCTTTGTCGACATGACGCAGGCGCAACGGTCCCCCGGCTCGACCCTGAAACCGCTGGTCTACGGGCTGGCCTTCGACCGAGGGCTTGCCCACCCCGAAACGCTGATCCTCGACGCCCCTGCGCAGTTCGGCAACTACGCACCGCAGAATTTCGACGGTCAGTACCGGGGCGAGCTGCCCGTCCGCCGCGCCTTGCAGCTGTCGCTGAACATCCCCGTGGTGCGCCTGACCGAAGCCCTCGGCCCCGCCCACCTCATGACCGCCCTGCAAAAAGCCGGCGTCAAACCGGGCCTTCCCGGCGGCGCTCCTGGCCTTGCGCTCAGCCTCGGCGGTGTCGGTGTAACCCCCGCCGAAATGACGCAGCTATACGCCGCGCTCGCCAACGGAGGCCAAACAACCCCGCTGACGTGGCGCAAAGCCGACAAAACCAACGCCAAGAACACGATCCTCGGCCCCGCCGCCGCTTGGCAAGTGGGCCACATCCTCGCCGGTCTCGCGCCCCCCGCCTCCGCTGGCCCACCCGGCAAAGTGGCCTATAAAACCGGCACCTCCTACGGGCACCGCGACGCTTGGGCCATCGGCTGGGATGGCCGCTACGTTGCCACCGTCTGGATCGGTCGCCCCGACGGCACCCCCGTCCCCGGCGCGTTTGGCGGCGACCTCGCCGCCCCACTCCTGTTCCAAGCCCTCTCCCGCGTCAAACACACGCCGCTGCCCGCCCCACCTCCGGAAACGCTCCTGCTCAGCAACGCCCAACTCCCCGAGCCGCTGCAACGTTTCGGCCCGCGCGAACCCACGCAAACGCTTAAAATCAGCTTCCCGCCCGACGGTGCCACCCTTCAAACCAGTCCAGCAGGCGTCCCCGTCAAACTGCGCGGCGGTCGCGCACCCTACACGCTCATCGCCAACGACACCGTCCTGCAAACCGGCCTGCGCCGCCCCGAATTCACCGCGCCCCTAACGGCCAAAGGCTTCACAACCCTCGCCATCATCGACGCCAAGGGCCAAGCCAGCCGCGTCACCATCGAACTCAACTGACTTCTTCTCTTTAAAAATATCCCGGGTGGGGTTTGGGGAGGGCAGCGCCCTCCCCCCTGGCGCGCAAGCGCTAAACCTGCGCGCTTCAGCGCACCGCTGGATCAGACGCGCTCGATGGCCAAGGCGATCCCCTGACCGCCGCCAATGCACATGGTGATCAAAGCCTTGGACCCGCCGGTGCGCTCCAGCTCGTACATCGCCTTGACGGTGATGATCGCGCCTGTCGCGCCCACCGGGTGACCCAAAGCAATCGCGCCACCATTCGGGTTCACCTTGGCCGGGTCCAGCCCCAAGCCCTTGTTCACCGCCAAAGCCTGCGCGGCAAAGGCCTCGTTCGACTCGATCACGTCAAAATCAGACGCCTTCATCCCGGTGCGCGCCAAGAGCGCTTCGACAGCAGGGACAGGCCCAATGCCCATCACCTCAGGGCGCACGCCCGCGTGGGCATAGCCGATGATCCGCGCGCGCGGCGTCCGCCCGCCCAGCGCATCCCCACGCGCCAAGACCAAGGCCGCCGCCCCGTCGTTGATCCCCGAAGCATTCCCAGCCGTCACCGTCCCATCCTTTTGGAAGGCAGGGCGCAGACCGGCCAGCGCTTCGGCGGTGGTCGCCTTGGGGTGCTCATCGCGGGCAAATTGCAACACCTCGCGGCGCTGCTTGACCTCGACCGGCACGATCTGCTCGTCGAAATAGCCCGCCTCGATGGCCGCCGCCGCGCGCCGCTGGCTTTCCAGCGCAAAGGTGTCCTGCGCCGCGCGGGTGATGTCATGCTCGGCGGCCACGTTCTCGGCGGTGATGCCCATATGGCCCGTGCCAAACGGACAGTTCAGCGCGCCAAGCATCATGTCCAAGGTGCGAATATCGCCCATCTTCGCGCCCCAACGCTGGTCCTGCACAATATATGGGCTGCGCGACATACACTCGGCCCCACCGGCCAAGGCAATGTCAGCATCACCCAGCGCCAATGCCTGCACCGCAGACACAATCGCCTGCGCGCCCGACCCGCACAGCCGGTTCACGTTCATCGCGGGCACCGTATCGGGCACCCCGGCCTGCATCGCGGCCACACGCGACAGGTACATATCGCGCGGCTCGGTGTTGATGACGTGGCCAAAGACCACCGTCCCCACCTGATCGCCCACCACGCCGGACCGCTCTAGTGCCGCCTTGCTGGCCGCCGTGGCCAGATCAATCGGCGCAACGCCAGACAGGCTGCCGCCAAAGGTGCCAATCGCCGTGCGCGCCCCGCCAAGAATATAGATATCGTCCATGGTCCCCTCCAATCTGTGATTGCAGGGACTATGCGCGGGACCACCCCCTTTGTCAGCCGATACGTTCCGTCACGGCAACCTTTGGCCGCCCAACAGGAAACCCTTTAGCCCCGACGATATATCTGGGGCGGGCTGGGCGGCTTGTGGGGGCGTTTCCACCCCACAAGCCGCACCAAGCCCTTCCAGAGAGAGTCTTTACCCTGAGAGGACAACCCCCGGGGCGGCACATGCGGCCGCACACCGTCGTCATCGACACGGTACGGGGCGTGGCGCCATTTATCGTCGGAACGAGACATGGCCGCAGGGTGGCGCCATGGCTCCTAACATCGGGTTAAAATTCACCCCAATGCTTTCAATCCAACGCTTTTGTCATCAATTCCGAGCCTTGCAGCATTGTGACTTCGCGCTGCGGGAAAGGAATGGAAATTCCATTCTCCTGAAAGGCGTCCCACAACGCCAAGAACACGTTCCCGCGAATGTTGGTCAGCCCCTGCGTCGGATCCCGGATCCAGAATCGCAGGATGTAATCCACCGAAGAATCGCCGAACCCCGTGATGTGACACACCGGCGGTTTAAAGGTCAGCACGCGGTCCACGCTCTTGGCCGCCTCAACCGCGATCTTGCGCACCTTGTGGGGGTCGTCGCCATAGGCCGTCCCGAAATGGATATCCAGCCGCACAAACTCGTTCGAATGGGACCAATTGACCACTTGGCCGGTGATCAGGTCTTCGTTCGGGATCAGGTATTCCTTGCCGTCCCGCGTCACCACGCTGACATAGCGCGCGCCCAGCGCGTTGATCCAGCCAAACGTCGCGCCAAGGCTGATGACGTCACCGGGCTTGATCGACTTGTCCAGCAGGATGATGATCCCCGACACGAGGTTGGACACGACCTTTTGCAGGCCAAAGCCAAGGCCAACGCCAATCGCCCCCGACAGCACCGCAAGCCCCGTCAGATCGACACCGACCGACCGTACAGCCACAAAGAACGCCGTGCCGAACAGGATGACTTGCAGCACCTTGACCGCCAGCACCTGCATGGAGGGGCTGATGTCTTCGTTGCGCTTGATGCTGGCCGCCGAGGCTCCGGCCAGCAGCCGCGCGGCCCCCAGCATGACCATCAGCATGACCACCGCCTTGACCAGCAGCCACAGGGAATAGCGCGTCTCGCCCATGGTAAAGGCCACCGCATCCAGCCAGACCTGCACCTCTTCGGTCCAGCCCAGCACCGACAGCGTGGCCCAAGTCCACGCGCCGTAGCGGGCAATGAACCGCAGCAACGGGTTCTGAATCAGCCGGGTGGCAAAGGCGATGAACAGCCACGCGGTTGTCAGGTTTGCGAGCACGCGCAACAGGAACGACCGCGACGCCCAGGTGAACTCTTTCATCACCAGATAGGTGATCCAGATCAGCACCACGAAAAGGATCATCCGCATCCGGCGCTGCACCATCAGCCCGACGCGCAACCGCCAGCGCGGCGCGTTTTCATGGCTGCGCAGCCAGTCGTTCAGACGCGGGCCCAGCACCGCGGCCCCCAGCCACGCCACCGCAAAGACGCCCAGCGCGATCAGGATCTGATAGGTGGTCCACGGTCGCAGCGCCTCGGCCCAAAGCGCCAGCGCCTCTGCCGTCAGGAAATCGACAACTTGCTGCAAGGTTTGCAGCGACACGTTCTGCGGGTCAGTCTGGTCCATCGGCACCTTTATCCACTTTGAGTAGATAATGAGCCATTCGCGCCCCAAGGCAAGACGCGCGAAACCCTTGATAGACTCACACACAGCCTGTATCTGCTGCGCATGGCCAAGTTTCTCAATGTCGGTGATCGCGCCCGTCTGCGCGAACGCTTTTACGGCGCGACCTTCACGGTGCTCGCCCGTCTATGACGTTGCGCGCCCCATATGCGGGCGCCCCCATTCGCCTGATACCCACATACAAACTACGGGAGAGGACCCATGTCCCCCAAGACGCTCTATGATAAAATCTGGGATGCGCACGTCGTATCCGAAGACGCCGATGGCACCTGCTTGCTGTATATCGACCGTCACCTCGTGCACGAAGTGACCTCGCCGCAGGCTTTCGAAGGTCTGCGTATGACCGGCCGCACCGTGCGCGCACCGGAAAAGACCATCGCCGTGCCGGACCACAACGTGCCGACCACGCTGGGCCGTGAAAACCCCGACCAGATGCCCGAGGACAGCCGCATTCAGGTGGCCGCGCTGGACACCAACGCCAAGGAATTCGGCATCCACTACTACCCGGTGACCGACGTCCGTCAGGGCATCGTGCACATCGTCGGCCCCGAGCAAGGCTGGACCCTGCCCGGCATGACCGTGGTGTGCGGCGACAGCCACACCGCGACCCACGGCGCGTTCGGCGCTCTGGCGCATGGCATCGGCACCTCTGAGGTCGAGCACGTTCTGGCCACCCAGACGCTGATCCAGAAGAAGTCCAAGAACATGAAGGTCGAGATCACCGGCAAGCTGCGCCCCGGTGTGACCGCCAAGGACATCACCCTGGCTGTGATCGGCGCGACCGGCACCGGCGGCGGCACCGGCTACGTCATCGAATACTGTGGCGAGGCGATCCGCGATCTGTCCATGGAAGGCCGCATGACCGTCTGCAACATGGCCATCGAAGGCGGCGCCCGCGCTGGCCTGATCGCGCCCGACGAGAAGACCTTTGAGTATGTCAAAGGCCGCCCGCACGCCCCCAAGGGCGCGCAGTTCGAGGCCGCGCTGGCATGGTGGAAGACCCTCTTCACCGACGAAGGCGCGCATTTCGACAAGGTCGTCACGCTGAAAGGCGAAGAAATTGAGCCGGTTGTGACCTGGGGCACCTCGCCCGAGGACGTGCTGCCGATCTCTTCGGTTGTGCCTGCGCCCGAGTCCTTCAAGGGCGGCAAGGTCGACGCGGCCCGCCGCTCGATCGAGTACATGGGCCTGACAGCTGGCCAGAAGCTGACCGACATCGAGATCGACACCGTCTTTATCGGGTCCTGCACCAACGGCCGCATCGAAGACCTGCGCGCCGCCGCAGCCATCGTCGAAGGCAAGAAGATCAAGGTGGGCCGTGCCATGGTCGTGCCGGGCTCTGGCCTCGTGCGTGCGCAGGCCGAGGAAGAAGGTCTGGACAAGATCTTTACCGACGCCGGTTTTGAATGGCGTATGGCGGGTTGCTCCATGTGTCTGGCGATGAACCCCGACCAGCTGTCCGAGAACGAGCGCTGCGCCTCGACCTCGAACCGCAACTTCGAAGGGCGTCAGGGCTTTAAGGGCCGTACGCACCTTGTGTCGCCTGCCATGGCCGCCGCTGCGGCGCTGACCGGTCACCTGACCGACGTGCGGGAGCTGATGTAATGACCAACGGATCGGCCACCGCTTCGGCGCACGCGCGCCTTGAGGTGGCCAGCCTCTGGATCGGGAAAGAGCTGGATTGGCTGCACCAACTGTGCCTCGCCAGCTTTGTCCACCATGGCCACAAGGTGACCGTCTTTTACGACGGCACCGACGTGGCCCCGGTGGTCCCCGATGGCGTGGACACCGTCCCCGCCGCAGAGGTCTGGGACCGCAAGGCGCATGGCCACGGCAAGGCGCCTGCCTCGATGGTTTCAGACCTGTTTCGGCTGTATTTGCTGAAGCAGACCCCGATGATGTGGGTCGACTGCGACGTGCTGTGTGTCCAGCCCCTGCCGGATGATCCGTTTCACATCGGTAAGGAACATGGCGGGATGGTCAACGGCGCGGTGCTGCGGCTTCCGCCCGAGTCCGCGACGCTGAACCAGTTGATCGACTGGTTCGAGGACCCGCATTTCGTGCCGCACTGGCTGAACGACGCGCAACAGGCCAAGGTCGACGCGGCAGAGCCCGGCAACCGGCTTGAAACTGCGTTCCGGCTGGTGCGTCCGGCGGTGGGGCCGCGTGCGCTGCGCCACACCATCCGCGCGATGAAAGAAGACAACCACCTGCGCCGCCCCGAGGTCTATTACCCGGTGCGCGGTGTCTATTCGGACGTCTTTTTCAACCCGCATGGTGGCGCCGAGGAAAGCCTGTCGTTCGATACGCTGACCGTGCACCTTTACGCGTCGATGATCCGCCCGTTCCACACCAAGCATATGCCCGCCAAGAGCAGCTTTATTGCCCAATACGCCCGAGAAATCGGGTTCGATATCGCCGTCTGAGCGGCACCAGAACAAGGAGAGTCCTCATGGACAAATTCGAAAAACTCACCGGGATCGCGGCCCCCATGCCGCTGGTCAACATCGACACCGACATGATCATCCCCAAACGCTTTTTGAAATCGATCAAGCGCACCGGCTTTGGTGTCAGCCTGTTCGACGAGATGCGTTACAACCGCGACGGCTCTGAGATCCCCGATTTCGTGCTGAACATGCCGCAGTACCGCGACGCAGAGATCCTGATCGCCGGTGACAACTTTGGCTGCGGCTCGTCGCGCGAACACGCGCCGTGGGCGATCAAGGATTTCGGGATCAAAGCCATCGTCTCGACCTCTTTTGCCGACATCTTCTACAACAACTGCTTCAAGAACGGCATCCTGCCGATCGTCATGCCGCAGGACGTGGTCGACGTGCTGATGAAGGACGCGGAAAAGGGCGCAAACGCGCGCATGACCGTCGATCTGGAAAACCAGACCATCACCACGTCGGACGGCGAAAGCTTTGCCTTCGAAGTGGACGCGTTCAAAAAGCACTGCCTGATGAACGGTCTCGATGACATCGGCCTGACCATGGAAAAAGCGTCGGCCATCGACACCTTCGAATCCAAGGCCGCGCAGGAACGCCCCTGGGTCTGATCCAGCGCTCTCTTTGGTATAGGACAGGGCCCGCCACGCGCGGGCCTTGTTGCGTTTGGGGTCCGCTGTCCTTAATGCTTGACCCCATGCAAACCCCCCGGTTGTGAGGGTTTTTCCGACGAACACAGCATATTGTGCGCCCACGCGAGGCTTGCACAAAGTTGCCGCGCGATTGATGCAATCCCGCACCATCTGCTCCGTTAAATCGCCTCAAATAAGGCGAAGGGTCATTCCAGCTATTGTCGCCATTCGTCAAAAGAGGCAAAACTTGGGCAAGAATGAGGCAAACCGCCACAAATGGCGGGATCGGGATGGAGCAAGGGCGCGGCATCGTATCGCGACCGTCCGGAACGGAAGGGCAGACCTGTGATCAAACGGATGGTGGCAGCCGCCGCTAGAGCTATTCTTGTGGCTTTGCTGATTGCATTGCCCGCGCTGATCTTGCCGGGGGTCCGGCATGATGCGGCGCAGATGGTCGCGCTGCTGGCCCTGGTTGCTTCTGTTCTGACGTTTGTCGAATATTTCGCGGAATATCCGTCCCTTATCGAATTTCGCAACGCGCCACCGTTCAATCGGATGCGCTTTATCGCGTTGTTCTTGACCGTGCTTTTGCTGACCCTGATCAGCCGCGGGCAGGTTGCGCCAACGGGCCTGTCGCAATGGTTGACCTACGCGGGGCTGCATGTGGGCCAAGCGATGGATTTCCCCTTTTCGCCGGTGCGCCTGATGGTGCTGCTCGCGCCCGAGGGGCTGGACGAGCCGCACATGCAGATGATCCGCACACACGCCGGGCTGGCCTATCTGATCTCGCTGGCGTCGCTGCTGTGCTTTGTTGCGCTGGTGCGCCTTCTGGATTGGCCGATCCGCAAGGGCGCGTTTAATTTCTGGGTGAACCTGCCGCTGTTTGACCCCACCGCCGGGGGCGACGTGCTGCGCCGACTCAAGCGGGACAGCCACGTTAACGTCGCCTTAGGGTTCCTTCTGCCATTCTTGATCCCGGCGGTGCTCAAGGCCGCCTCGGTCTATGGGACTCCGGTCGACCTGACCGATCCGCAGTCCCTGATCTGGATGATGAGCGCATGGGCCTTTCTTCCGGCGAGTTTGATTATGCGCGGCGTGGCGTTGATGCGCATCGCCGACCTGATCGAGGAAAAGCGCCGCCGCGCCTATGCGCAGGCGGAATTGCAGGTCGCCTGATCCTATTGCTTTTGCTGCTTTGCGGCCCCGCCTTGGCGGACACCGTGCGTGTGGCCACTTGGGATGGCAAGTTCAGCCGCAAACACCCCGGCATATTGGTCAAGGAACTGGCCTCTGGCGATCCTGTCCCCGGCGTCGATGTGATCGCCGAGGCGTCGCCCGACGTCCTGCTGCTTACGGATTTGGACTATGACGCGGGGCTTGTGGCCTTGCGGCTGTTGGCGGACCAAGCAGGCGGCTACCCCCATCTTTTTGCGCAAAGGCCAAATACCGGGCGCCCGACAGGACTGGATCTGGACGGGGATGGCCGTCTGGGTGGGCCGGGGGACGCCCAAGGGTTTGGGTGGTTTTCCGGGCAATCAGGGATGGCCGTACTGTCACGCTATCCCGTTGAATTGATTTCTGACAACAGCGCGATCCTTTGGCGAGACGTACCCAGCACCGCCATGGTGCCAGAGGACACCGGTCACGACATCCAACGCCTTGCCAGCTCTGGATTTTGGGCACTCAGGATCGACGCGCCCACGCCCTTTACCCTGCTGACGCTCGCCGCCACCCCGCCGGTTTTCGACGGTCCAGAGGATCGCAATGGGCGGCGAGGGCGGGACGAAGTGTTGTTTTGGCCCAATCGGTTAAGCAATCCCGCAACAGCGCCGCCCGCGCCGTGGGTCATCGCGGGCAAGTTCAATATTGACCCAATGCGCGGCGACGGACGGCACGAGGCCGCCCGCGCGGTTTTGGCCGATCCGCGCTGGACCGACCCTTTGCCCGGACAGCCCACCGCCGCGTGGGACGATCTGGGCGAGCTGCGGCTAAGCTATGTCCTGCCCGACCGGGCTTTGCCTGTCTTGGACGCAGGCGTCACACCGCCCGCGCCGGACGCCGGGCCGCATCGCCTTGTTTGGGTTGATCTGGACCTTGCCCCAACACAGGCGCAACCGCCGCGGCCACCGCCTCGGCCGGGTCCGTCGCGGTGAAATCTGGCAACGCCTCTGCAAGGCTGTCCTCGGTCAGGAAGTGTGGCTTGTCCCACAAATAGCGCATTTCCAGCAGCCGCCGCGCCATACCCCAAAAGGGCCGCAGCACCTGCAAGGGCAACCAAGACATGCGCTTGACCTGTACCGGTTTTTGGATCGCCTGCGCGCAAAGCTCTGCCAACGCGCGCCCGGTCAGTGTGTAGCCCGGAAAGGCGATGTCGGCGAAAGTCGGCAGGCTGTCCCGACGCTCGACCAGCTTGACCGCAGCCCGTGCCATATCCGGCAGAAACGCCCAAGCGTGCGGTACATCGGGGTCGCCCGGGTAGGTCAGCACGCCCTTTTTCAGTGTCTTGGCCATCTGCATGTCGAACCAATTACCCGACGCTTGGGTGTCCAGAAAATCGCCGGCACGCAACAGGATCACCCGGCAGCCACTGTCTCGCAGGGCACGCTCGGCATTGATGCGGATTTGCCCCATGGGATTGGTCGCGCCATGAGGCTGATGCGGGCCGAAATCAGGCGCGGCATCGGCGCCAAAAACATAGACGTTGCCGGGATATAGGATCGTCGCCCTTGATGCCTTGGCCGCCGCGATTACACGCTGCATCTGCTCGGCCACCTGCCCTTCCCATTGGTCGTAGGGCGGGTTCCAGCCATGCACGATCACATCGACGCCTTCGGCATCCGCCGTCAGGTCGCCGCGTTTGCGATCATGCAGCGTCACGCTCCACCCGGCATTCCAGAACGCCTCGGCCATGTTGCGCCCAAAGCGCCCGCTACCGCCCAGAATAAGAACTCGTCCAACCATGGCACGCTCCTGTGTCTCAACCAAAGGCAGGTTCCGCTATTCACCTGCATTCGTGAATTGGCAAATGTCGCAGGTCATGTATTCATAGATGAATGGACAAATCGCTCTCTTCGCTGGACTGGTCGCTGGTGCAGACCATTTTGACCGTGGCCGAAACCGGTTCGCTGTCAGAGGCCGCGCGGCAATTGGGCCTGTCGCAGCCCACCGTGGGGCGGCAAATCCAAAAGGCCGAAGAGGTTCTGGACGTCACCCTGTTTCACCGCCAAGCGCGCGGCTTTGCCATCACGCCCTGCGGCGCGAGCCTGCTGCCCCACGCGCGGACAATGGCCGAGGCAATGCGCGCCCTGCACCTGAGCGCGGCGGGCCATTCGCACCGGCTGAGCGGGCCGGTCAGGATCACCGCCAGCGTCTTTACCGCGCATCACCACTTGCCGCCGATCATCGCGCGCATCCGCGAGGCCGAGCCGGATATCAGCATTGATCTGGTGCCTTCGGACGCCTCGGAAAACCTACTCTACCGCGAGGCGGACATTGCCGTGCGCATGTACCGAACCGAACAATTAGATATTGTCACCAAACACTTGGGTGATCTCAGCCTTGGGGTCTACGCCGCGCAATCCTATGTGCAAAGACGCGGACGCCCCACCAGCATGGCCGAACTGCTCCAGCACGATCTGGTGGGCTTTGACCGCTCGGACCGGTTGCTGCGAGGGCTGCGCGAATTCGGCGTCGATGCCCAGCGCGACTGGTTCGCCACGCGCACCGATGACCACGGCGTTTACCTTGAACTGATCCGCGCGGGCTGTGGCATCGGCTTTGCGCAGAACAACGTGGCGCAGCGCTTTTCCGATCTCGAGCAACTGCTGCCGGACCTACCCGTGCCGGGCCTGCCGCTGTGGCTGGCCGCACACGAAGCGGTGCGCACCACGCCGCGCATCCGGCGGGTCTGGGACCTGCTCGAAGAGGGGCTCATGCCCTTCGTTTCTTGACCTTACGCCCCCCAGAGGCTACCCGAGCGGCAATCCATGAAACCTGAAGGACTGCCCGAAATGACCAATCCCTCGCTCCTTATCCTGGCCGGTGACGGCATCGGCCCCGAAGTCATGACCGAAGTCCGCAAGGTCATCGACTGGTTCGGTGCCAAGCGCGACCTGAAATTCGACGTGAGCGAGGATCTCGTGGGCGGTTGCGCCTATGACAAGCACGGCACGCCGCTGCACGACGACACCATGGCCAAGGCGCAAGAAGTCGACGCGGTTCTGCTGGGCGCCGTCGGTGGCCCCAAGTACGACACCCTTGATTTTAGCGTTAAGCCCGAGCGCGGCCTGCTGCGCCTGCGCAAGGAAATGGACTTGTACGCCAACCTGCGCCCGGCCCAGTGCTTTGACGCGCTGGCGGATTTCTCGTCGTTGAAAAAGGACGTTGTCGCCGGTCTGGACATCATGATCGTGCGCGAGCTGACCTCGGGCATCTACTTTGGCGAGCCGCGCGGCATCATCGAAGAGGGCAACGAGCGTGTGGGCATCAACACCCAGCGTTACACCGAGTCGGAAATCGACCGCGTGGCGCGCAGCGCGTTTGAACTGGCGATGCGCCGCGACAAGAAACTGTGCTCGATGGAAAAGGCCAACGTCATGGAATCCGGCGTCCTGTGGCGCGAAGTCGTGACCGAGGTGGCCAAGGACTACCCGGAGGTCGAGCTGTCGCACATGTACGCCGACGCCGGCGCGATGCAGCTGTGCCGCTGGCCCAAGCAGTTCGACGTGATCGTGACCGACAACCTGTTCGGTGACCTCTTGTCCGACGCCGCCGCGATGCTGACCGGCTCTCTGGGTATGCTGCCGTCCGCGTCGCTGGGCGCGCCCATGGCGAACGGTCGCCCCAAGGCGCTGTACGAGCCCGTGCACGGCTCTGCCCCCGACATCGCGGGCCAGGGCAAGGCGAACCCGATCGCTTGTGTGCTGAGCTTTGCCATGGCGCTGCGGTACTCGTTCGATCAGGGCGACGAAGCGACTCGCCTCGAGCAAGCCATCGAAAAGGTTCTGGCCGACGGCTATCGCACCGCCGACCTGCTGGGCGAAGAGGGCAAACAGCCCGTGTCCACCTCTGAGATGGGTGATGCCATCGTCGCGGCGCTGGACGCCTCGCTGTAAATTCCCGCTTCTCGCGGAGATGTGCGCCTCGGCCCGGTGGTCGGGGCGCATTTGCGTTTAAGCGCCTTGCATCCCGGCGCGGCCTGTTGCTAGCGTCGGGTTAGCACGCAAAAACAGGCTTCCCCCATGTCTTCGAACGCACAAGGCGCGATCTATGCGCTTATCGCCTTTGGTATTTTCGCCACGCATGACGTGGTCATCAAGTTCCTTGGGGGCACCTATTCACCGTTTCAGGTGATCTTTTTCTCGACGCTGATGTCCTTCCCGTTGGTCAGCTTTATGCTGATGAACGACACGACTCACGGCAATTTGCGGCCCGTGCATCCGTGGTGGACGGCAATCCGCACCACCTGCGCGATGCTGAACGGGATGTGCGCGTTCTATGCCTTTTCGGTGCTGCCGCTGGCACAGACCTATGCGATTCTCTTTGCCTCGCCCTTGCTGATCACGCTGATTTCGATCCCATTGCTCGGGGAAAAGGTCGGCTGGCGGCGTCTTGTTGCCGTGGGCGTTGGTCTGCTGGGGGTTCTGGTGGTGCTGCGGCCCGGCTCGACCGAGCTGTCCATGGGGCATCTGGCGGCCATGGGCTCTGCGGTGTTCGGCGCGGTCGCCTCGATCATCGTGCGCAAAGTGGGGCGCGAAGAACGCTCTGTCGTGTTGCTGCTGTATCCGATGGCGGCGAACTTTGTCGTGGTTGGCGCGCTGATGCTGACCGTCTACAAGCCCATGCCGCTGCCGCATCTGGGTGGTACGGCTTTGATTTCCTTGCTGGGTTTCATTGCCGGGCTGTTCTTGATCATGGCGTACAAAGCGGGCGAGGCCGCCATCGTCGCCCCCATGCAGTACAGCCAGATCATCTGGGCCTCGGCCTATGGGTTCTTTTTGTTTAACGAGACGGTGGACACGTTTACCTTGATTGGGTCGGCGATCATCATCGGCTCTGGCGTCTATATCGTGTCCCGCGAAAGCGCGAAGGGGGATTCGCAAACGCCGGTCCTGCGGACCCGTTCGCGGGGGTATGGCGCAAGTTTTCGCATCTCTCCCTTCCTAAGATCGCGAAAAGCGGTGAAATGAGCCTTGCCATTGCCGCGCAGAGCTTGTAATCCGCGCCTCACGGTCGGGCTGTAGCGCAGCCTGGTAGCGCACCTGCTTCGGGAGCAGGGGGTCGGAGGTTCGAATCCTCTCAGCCCGACCAATTACCTTACAGCGGCATCTACCAAATCAGCACGGCGAAAGCCTGCCGATCGGCCCGTGGTTTCCCCCCGATCTGTCATAAATCAGAGACAAGCCCGGCGTAGTCAGGTTTCATGTTTCAGTGGGACTGATTCGAACCATTGGGGGATGGAAAGATGACTCAGATTGATCCGCTACGCTTTGTGCTGGCCTGCATGTTTGGCCGCAGCGAAAACACCGCACTGCGTCAGGCAATGCGGTGGGTTCGGGGCGAGCCGCCCAAGCTTTACGAGCTTTAATTTACTTGAATGAACGGGGGTTTACCGCCCCCGCCGATCGTTAACGCTTACCAAGCGTTGTAGGACAAGTATTTGCCGGACATCTCGACCTTGACCCGGTCGCCCTTTTCGTCCGGCACGCGGGTGACGGACATATCAAAGTCGATGGCCGACATGATGCCGTCGCCGAATTCTTCGTGGATCAGCGCCTTGAGCGTCGGGCCATAGACGCCGACGATCTCGTAGAAACGATAGATGCACGGGTCGGTGGGCACGGTCTGCGACCAGATCTTGGTCGGGCTTTCGGTCAGCGCGTCCACCGTGTCGGCGGGCAGATCCAGCAGCGTGGCAATCGCCTCTGCCTTGTCCTGCGGAAAGGCGTTCATCCCCATACAGGCGCTGTGCGTCCAGACCGGGTTCATGCCGATCTTTTCGGCGATTTCTTCCCATTTCAGACCCATCTGCTTTTTCGCGACGAGGATCGCGGCGGTGGCGTCTTCCTTGGTGTAAAGCTCTGATATAATGGTGTCTTTCATGGTCTTGCTCCCTGTTAGGTGGCCAGTTGAAGGATGAGAAAAAGGCAAAGCAGCGCCAGCGCGGCGGACAGGCTTTGCCAGAACCGAAGCGGGCTCCGCGCCATAAGCGGCACGGGCCGCAGGGCTTGCGCACCGGGCAAGTGCAGGTCGGATTGGAACTCGGACAGCGCGTTGTAGCGGCGCAGCGGATCGGGGTGCAGCGCACGTTTCAGCGCGGCATCGACCCACAGCGGGACGGCGTTGGTTTCGTCATGGGCGGGCGTGTAGGTCAGGCGCGCGGCATCCCGGCGCGAGGTGATCTGCGCCACGCGGGTGCCATAGGGCAGACGCCCCGTCAGCATTTCATAGGCGATGCAGGCCAGCGCGTATTGGTCCGACCGCCAAGACGCCGCGTCGCCGGTCAGGTACTCGGGCGCCGTGTACTGATACGTGCCGGGCATTTGCCCCAGCAGCCCCGGCGCGGCCTCTTCGACACCGGCCACGGCGACAGAGCCAAGGTCGATGATCTTGGCGGTGCCATCGGCGTCGATCATGACGTTCTCGGGGCGGAGATCTTGGTGAATCATCTCGCGCCGATGCAGCGCGCGCAGGCCCATGGCGATCTGGTCGATGATCCCGCGCACCTCGGTCAGAGGCGCGCCGGGGTGGTCGGCCATCCATTCCCGCAGGGTCACGCCCTGCACGTATTCCGACACAATATATAGCGAGGTCCGCGCGCGCTGGGGGGGGACTTTCACCACATGCGGGGATTTGACCCGCCGCGCGATCCACTCCTCCAGCATAAAGCGCTTGAGGTAAGTGCCGTCCTCGGCTGTCTCGCTTGCCGGAATTTTGAGAGCGACTTGCGTCCCATCCGGCCCGGCAGCAAGGTAAACGTGGCTGCGGGCGCTGGCGTGAATGGGGCGGATAATTCGGTAGTCATCCAGCATATCCCCGGCGTTCGGCAGCGGCGGCAAGGGCAGGCTGTCCAGCTCGGCCAGCGCATCGCCACTGTCGGGCAAAGCCTCGATCCGCACGATCTGAACGGTCAGGTTGTCGTCAGAGCCAATGGCCAAAGCGTGCTCGGCGATCTGCTGCGCGGCGGCATCCAGATCGGGCGCCAGCAAGGCGGCGCGGACGGTGGCGGTGTCGATGAAATCATGCACGCCGTCGGTGGTCAGCAGGAACACATCGCCGGGGCGCAGATCGACCTTGCGATAATCCACGTCCAGATGCGGCTCTATCCCCATGCCGCGGCCCAGATAGCTTTCGGTGGCGGACAGGGTCACACGGTGATCAAGGGTCAGCGGCTCAAGGCTGTCGCCCGTCAGACGCGCCACTCGGCTGTCACCGACGTGCAGGACGTGCCCCGTGCGCCCCTTGAGGATCAGCGCGGACAGGGTACAGACGCGGCCTGCGTTAATGTCTGTTACCGAACGGTTCTGCCCGTGCAGCCAAGCGTTTGTGGCGCGGATCACCTGTGTCGCGGCATTGCGCACGGTCCAGGCGTCGGAGGTGGCGTAGTAATCGGTCAGCAGCGCCTTGACGCTGGTCTCTGCGGCCTCGCGGCTGGTGGCGCTGGAGCTGATGCCATCGGCCACCGCCAGCACGATCCCTTTGTGGGTCAGGGCCTCACCGCCGGGAATCAGCGCGCCGTGAAAATCTTGGTTCAACGGCTTGCGCCCTGCGGCGCTATAGGCCCCGATGGACACGGTCAACTGCGCTTGATCACCAGTATCGCGGGGCATCGGGCTGATCCCAAAAGAAAAAAACCGGCCCCGCCGTGAGGAGCGGGACCGGAGAGGGAGCGATTTATTCCGCCGGCATCGCCGAGGTGTCGTCGTTGCGCTCTGCGTTGCGCTTGGGGCTTTCGCGGAAGTGCGTGGCGTAGATCATCGCGCCGACAAAGGTCAGACCGCCCACGAGGTTGCCCAGAACCACCGGGATTTCGTTGTAGGCGAGGTAGTCGAACCAGGTGAACTCACCGCCCAGCATGATACCCGAGGGGAACAGGAACATGTTGACGATCGAGTGCTCAAACCCGAGGTAGAAGAAGACGATGATCGGCATCCACATGGCCATGATCTTGCCCGAGACGCTGTTCGACATCATCGCGGCGACGACGCCGGTGGACACCATCCAGTTGCACAGGATCGCACGGACGAACACGGTCAGCAGGCCTGCGCCGCCAGCGGCCGCATAGCCCAAGGTCCGCGCCTCGCCGATGGTGCCGATCTTTTGGCCGACAGCGTTGGGTTCCTGGCTAAAGCCCATGGTAAAGATGATCGCCATCAGCACAGCCGTGGTCATGGCACCGGCAAAGTTGCCGCAGAACACCAGACCCCAGTTGCGGAAAACGCCTTTCCACGTGCAGCCGGGGCGCTTGGCGATCACCGCCAGCGGGGCCAGCGTGAACACACCCGTCAGCAGGTCAAAACCCAGCAGGTACAGCGTGCAGAAGCCAACGGGGAACAGCAGCGACGCCACGAGGAAGTTGCCGGTCTGCACCGCGATGGTCACCGCAAAGGCCGCTGCCAGCGCGAGGATCGCCCCCGCCATATAAGAGCGGATCAGGGTGTCTTTGGTTGCCATGAAAATCTTGGATTCTCCGGCGTCGACCATCTTGGCCGCAAATTCCTTTGGTTGGATATAAGACATTGTCTTTTGGTCCTTTCGTAGGGAGATTTTAGCCGATCAGGCCGAGAGATTGAGGTAGATGTCGCGGCCCTCAAGACGGACCGGGAAAGAGGCGGTGGCCCCCTCGTCGGCGCCCTGGGCGGTGCCATCTTCGAGCGAGATCACCCAGTTGTGCAGCGGGCAGGTGACGCAGCCACCGTGCACGATGCCGTTGGACAGCGGGCCAGCCTTGTGGGGGCACTTGTCTTCCAGCGCGAAAACGCGGTCGTCGCTGGTGCGGAACACCGCGATGGTCATCTCGGCGTTCTTGACGCAGCGCGCGCCTTGGCGGGGGATGTCGTCGATGGTGCCAACGTGGCGCCAGGTCAGGTCGGTTTCAGCCAATGCAACGTTCATTCTGCGGCCTCCAATGCGGCGTCGAGGACAGCCATCGGTTTGAATTCATGGGATTCTGCGCCTGCGACACGCTCGGCCCAGGGGTCGATCTGCGCGAAGGTCTGCGAATAGGCAAAGCGGTCGGCAAAGGCTTTGCGCGCGTCCAGATCGTCAAAGATCACGTCGCGGATGTGGTCGTAGCCAATCCGGTCCGCCCACTTGTAGATCCGTTCAAGGTAGAAGCCCGTCTCGCGGTAGTACTGGGTCAGCGCGCCGATGGTCTCGATGACCTCTTCTTCGGTGGCGACCTTGCCTAGCATCGTGGTGCCCTGGATGTGCAGGCCCGCCGCGCCGCCGTAG
Source organism: Tropicibacter naphthalenivorans (assembly GCF_900176475.1). GTDB lineage: Bacteria > Pseudomonadota > Alphaproteobacteria > Rhodobacterales > Rhodobacteraceae > Tropicibacter > Tropicibacter naphthalenivorans. The sequence goes on along the minus strand of NZ_FWXX01000003.1, from coordinate 299,819 downwards.
ACGATTTCGTAACCGCTATCGACGCAGATCACGCCGATGTCCTTGCAGGTCGCCTCGGCGCAGTTGCGCGGGCAGCCGGTGACGGCAAGCTTGAGTTTCGCAGGTGCCCAAGAGCCCCAGAGGTATTTTTCCAGTTTGATCCCAAGCCCGGTCGAATCCTGCGTGCCAAAGCGGCACCAGTCCGTCCCGACGCAGGTTTTGACGGTCCGCAGACCCTTGGAGTAGGCCGCGCCAGAGATCATGCCCGCCTTGTTCAGGTCTGCCCAAACGGGGATGAGGTCTTCTTTTTTGACGCCCAGCAGGTCGATGCGCTGGCCGCCGGTCACCTTGACGCTGGGAATGTCGTATTTGTCCGCCACGTCGGCGATGGCGCGCAGCTCATCGGGGGTTGTCATGCCGCCAAACATGCGCGGGACGACGCTGTAGGTGCCGTCTTTTTGGATGTTGGCGTGCACGCGTTCGTTAATGAAACGGCTCTGCTGGTCGTCCTTGTACTCGCCCGGCCAGTCCGCCACGAGGTAGTAGTTCAGCGCGGGGCGGCACTTGGCGCAGCCCTCGGCGGTGGTCCACTCCAGCTCTTGCATGATGGCGGGGATGGATTTCAGACCCTTCGCCTTGATCAGGCGGCGCACGTCGCCGTGGCCCAGCGTGGTGCAGCCGCACATGCCTTCGGGCGCCTTGGACATGGCATCGCCCAGCGTCAGCGCCATGAGGTTTTCCACCAGCCCCGTGCAGGTCCCGCAAGAGGCGCTGGCCTTGGTGTGGGCGCGGACGTCTCCGAGCGAAGTCAAACCCTTAGCGGTGATGGCGTTCACGATGTCGCCCTTGCAGATGCCGTTGCAGCCGCAGATCTCGGCGTCGTCCGCAAGGTTCGCCACTGCCGCCAGCGGATTGACCGCGCCGCCGCCCTGGTAGTTCTGACCAAAGATCAGCGTCTCGCGCATCTCGCTGACATCCTGACCGGATTTCAGCATCTCGTTGTACCACGCGCCGTCGGCGGTATCGCCATACAGCACCGCGCCGATGACCTTGTTGTCGCGCAGGATCACGCGGCGGTAGGTGCCCTTGGCCGCGTCGCGCAGCACCACGTCTTCCATGCCGGGGCCGTCGCCAAACTCACCCACGGAATAGAGGTTAACGCCGGTGACCTTGAGCTTGGTCGGCGTTTCCGAGTGCATGAATTCCTTGTCGCAGGTGCCACAGAGGTGCGAAGCGGCCACGCGCGCCATCTGGTAGAGCGGCGCGACCAGACCATAGACGCGGCCATCGACCTCGGCGCATTCGCCAACGGTAAAGATGTCGGGGTCAGAGGTGCGCAGCGACGCGTCGGCCACGATGCCCCGGTTGACGGTCAGGCCGGCCTCTTGGGCGACGGCGACGTTGGGGCGGATGCCCACCGCCATGACGACCAGCGTCGCGTCGATCATGGTGCCGTCGTCGAGTTCGATCGCCTCGACCGCATCTTTGCCGTGGATCGCCTTGGTATTCGCACCGCAGCGGATGTCGATGCCGCGCGCTTCCAGTTCCTTTTGCAGCAAGTAGCCCGCCGCCGGGTCCAGCTGGCGTTCCATCAGGGTCGGCATCAGGTGCAGCACGGTCACGTCCATGCCACGCATCTTCAGACCCGCTGCGGCTTCGAGCCCCAGCAGACCGCCGCCGATGACCACCGCGCGGCCACCCTTTTCGGCTGCGGCCAGCATCCCGTCGACGTCGTTCAGATCGCGGTAGGCCAGCACGCCCGGCAGATCGTGGCCGGGGCAGGGAATGATAAAGGGGTTGGAGCCGGTGGCGATGACCAGCTTGTCATAGGGCGCGGTGATCCCGCCTTCGGAGGTCACGGTCTTGGCTTCGCGGTCAATATGCGTCACCTTTTCGCCGCGATGCAGCGTGATGCCGTGATCCTCGTACCAGGCATCGCCATGGATGATGATGTCTTCGTAGGTTTTTTCGCCCGACAGAACCGGCGACAGCATGATGCGGTCGTAGTTCACGCGCGGTTCGGCGTTGAAAATGGTGACGTCATAGTCGGTGCTGGTCTCGAACAGGTGCTCTAGCATCCGGCCGGGGGCCATACCGTTACCAATGATGACAAGACGTTGCTTGGTCATGGGGACTCCGTGTGATCTGCTGGTGCGGAACCGGAGGTCTGACCGGGCCGCGGCGATTTCTGTCTGGAAAGCAAGGCATTACGGCGCATGGCCTCCCTTTGCTCTGACGATCAGAGCAGCGAAGCAGCGCCTTTGCTGCGTGCCCTCGTTCGGGGCGAATGACGGAAATTGCCGCGCCGTTGCGGCTGTGTGGTGGGTCGTCCCACCGTCTCTAAATTTAACGTAAAAAGCCGTTGGGATTGCCGCAACGGTTTTCTAGAAAAGCGCGACGCTTTGGCCTGTAAAAAATGCTGCTTTGCAGAAACGCCTGAATTTTGGGCGATTCACGCTGGGATTTGGGCGGGCTTTGAGCGGACAAATAAGCAGCCAAAGATGGAATCGCCGCCCGAAAATGAGAAAAGGCGCCGCACGGGGCGACGCCTTTCCTTGTCCGATGTGAGTGGAATTACTCGGACAGCACGAACGGCGCGGTGTAGTTCGCGACGTTTTCCGGGGTGATCAGCAGGCAGTCGAACAGCTGCTTTTCCTCGGCAACGGCGGGCGAGCCGTTCTTGATGTAGTGGTCGGCCTGACGCACGGCTTCTTCGGCAAAAACAGCGACCGGCTGAAGCACGGTGTAGGCCATTTCGCCCGCTTTCACCGCTTCGACCGCGTCGGGCGAGCCGTCGAAACCGCCAACCACGGTGCCTTCGAGCTTGCCGGCTTCTTTCAGAGCGGCAATTGCGCCCAGCGCCATCTCGTCGTTGCCAGAGATCACAGCGTTGATTTCAGGGTTCGCCTGAATGATCGACTGCATCTTGTTGTAGCCCTGCGTACGGTCCCAGTTGGCCACTTCCTGAGCGACTTTTTCCAGGTCGCCGTACTGCGACAGCACGGTGTTGTAGCCGTTGGAACGGGTCGCGGCATTGTTGTCGGACGGGTTGCCGAAGAATTCGACGAACTTGCCTTCTTCGCCGACGATTTCCTGCCAAGCGACCGCGCCCAGCGCTGCGCCTTGGGCGTTGTTGGACACCAGCTGCGCGATGGCGATGCCGGATTCGTTGATTTCCGCGTTCACGAGGAAGACGGGGATACCCGCGTCGGTTGCCTTGCGGACCACGCCGACCGAACCGTCTGCGTTCGCCGGGTCAAGGATGATCGCCTTGGCACCGTTGGTGATGGCGGCGTCGATCAGGTTGGATTCGACGTTGGTGTCCCCCTTGTGCGCTGCGACGGTGGCGTCATAGCCCAGCTCTTCTGCGGTGGCCTTGGCGACTTCGCCTTCGGTGAACCAGTAGGGGTTCGCCGGGTCGTTGACGATGATCGAGATCAGGCCTTCGGCCCAGGCGCTACCGGCCATCAGCGGCAGGGTAGCAACGGCGGCGAGCAGGGCGCGCTTGGTCATTTTCATCATTTGGTAGTCTCCCTTTTGATATGGTTGCCGGGTGGGCCGGCGGTGTCCGCGTGGGGTCTCCTCGCCCCAGACGTCGCGAATGGTTGGGGTCAGGTGCGCTTGCCCTTGCCCCCGTATTGGATGGAGTTGAGCATCACGGCGAGCACGATGACCGCGCCGGTAAAGACGGTCTGCCAGTAGGACGACACGCCGATGATCACGAGGCCGTCGGACAGAAAGCCGATGACAAAGGCCCCCAGGAGCGTGCCGCGCACCGTGCCGCGCCCGCCCATCAGGCTTGCGCCGCCGACCACAACCGCGGCGATGGCCGTCAGTTCGTAGGTGGTGCCCGCGGTGGGGCCCGCCGAAGTCAGCTGCGACGACAGCACGAGGCCCGCGATGGCGGCACAGACGCCGGACAGCATGTAAACGGTGATCTGCACGCGCTTGACCGGAACGCCGGACAGCTCGGCGGCGCGCTCGTTCCCGCCAGAGGAATACAGCCAGCGGCCAAAGGCGGTGCGCGCCAGCAGCAGCCCGGCGGCAATGGCGACCACGGCAAGGATGATCACGCCCACCGGCACACCGGCGATGCGGTTAAAGCCCAGCCAGTCAAAGCCGGTGTTCCCCAGATCGGCGCTGCCCGACAGGTTGTTGTAGGTCAGACCGTTGGTCATCAGCAGCGCCACGCCGCGCGCCACATAGAGCGAGCCAAGCGTCGCCACAAAGGCAGGCACCTTGAACCAGGCGACCAGCGCGCCGTTGCAGAACCCGACAAAGGCACCCAAGGCCAGCGTCAGCACAACCACTGCCCAGACGGGAGGGTACAGGATCACGCCTGCGGATTCGATCTCGACCCCTTGCATGAGGAACCCCGCGAACACGCCGGTCAGCCCCAGCACAGACCCCACCGACAGATCGATCCCGCCGTTGAGGATCACCAGCATCATGCCGATCGCCAGCAGGCCAAAGATCGCCACGTGGTTGGCCATGATGAGAAAGTTCGACACGGTCGCATAGTTCGGCGACAGGATCGAAAAGATCACGATAATCGCGATCAGGGCGAAAAAGGCGCGGCCCTCCAGCAGCAGCTGCACGATGTTGAAGCTGCTCTTTTTGGATGCGGTGCCTGCGGTGGTGTCCGACATGTTTCTCTCTCCCTGATCAGGCGACGAGGCTCTCGCCAGAGGCGGCCATGATCGCTTCTTTTGTGGTCTCATGCGTGAACTCGGCGGCGATCTTGCCGCGGCGCATGACGATAATGCGGTGTGCGATGGACAGGCATTCGCCGACTTCAGAGGTCGAATAGACCACGGCCATGCCCTTCTTTGCGTGCTCGGCGAGGATGCGGAACACCTCGGCCTTGGCGCCGATGTCGATGCCGCGGCTCGGCTCGTCCAGCAAGATCACGTCGGGGTGGGTGACCAGCATCTTGCCGATCACGACCTTTTGCTGGTTGCCCCCGGACAGCGATCCGATGGGCGCGCCGGGGCCGTCGGTTTTCACCGTCACCTCCTTGATCGAATCCTCGATGATGCGGGCCTCTTCGCGCAGGTTGGTGAACAAGCCCTTGGTAAAGCTGGCAATCGAGGACAGCGACAGGTTGCGCCCCACGGTCATGGTCTGGACCAAGCCGTCGCGCTGGCGATCCTCGGGGACCAGCACAAGGCCGGTGTCGATGCGCTGCGCGATGGTCAGCCCTTGGACGCTTTCGCCGTTCAGCAGGATGTCCCCTGCCACGGGTTGCAAGCGCCCGGCGACGGTCTCCATCATCTCGGTACGGCCCGCGCCCATGAGGCCATAGATACAGACGATCTCGCCTTTGCGGACGGTCAGGTCCAGCTTGTCCACGGCCAGACCCGCCCCGGTGTGAGAGGCGACGGACAGCCCTTTCAGCTCCAGCGCGGGCGCGCCAAAGGTACTGTCGGGCGGCGAGCCAAGGTCAAAGTTTTCGCCCACCATGTTGCGCACGATCCATTCCAGGTCGATCTCGGCGCGCGGCGCATAGGCGGTCATCACCCCGTCACGCAGCACCACGGCGTGATCGGTGATGGTCAGCGCCTCTTCGAGATGGTGCGAGATGTAGACGATGCTGACACCCTTGGCCTTGAGGTCGTGAATGACCTTGAACAGCACCTCGACCTCCGAGGCAGACAGCGCGCTGGTCGGCTCGTCCATGATCAGGATGCGCGAGTTCACCGACAGCGCGCGGGCGATTTCCACGATCTGCTGCTGGCCAAGGCGCAGATCCTCGACCGGGGTCAGCGGGTCAATGTCTTCTTCCAGCTCGCGCATCAGCTCGCGGCACTGGCGTTCCTCTTCGGCGTAGTTCACACCGAACGGCCCCATGATCTCGCGGCCCATAAAGATGTTGTCGCGCACGGTCATGTTCGGCGCGAGCGACAGTTCCTGGTGGATGATCGAGATGCCCAAGTCCCGCGCCTCGACGGTCGAGCCGATCTGCACGGGCGTACCATCAAGGATCAACTCGCCGCTGGTGGGCAGATGCACGCCAGAGAGGATCTTCATCAGGGTGGATTTGCCCGCGCCATTCTCGCCGAACAGCGTGGTGACCTGCCCGCGATGCACGTCAAAGTGAACGCCTTTCAGCGCCTGCACCGCGCCAAAGGACTTGGCCACGTTGCGCGCCGCGAGGACGACTTCGGCGGTGTCGGGGGTGCTGTTCGGGATCTCGGTGCCTTCGGTCATTTACTGAACCTCCAGCGCGACCGGGGTGATCAACCAGTTCTTAGCACTGATTAACGTGAAAACGCCGGTGACAGTGATGGTCTTTCCGGGCAGCGCGTCGCGGTCGAGCCCGTCCAGCGTGTCCGCCGCCATTGCGCGATTGAGGCCAGCGCCCGCGTCCTGATATTCAATCTGGTTCTTGAAATCGCCAAAGACGATGTCGCCGGGGATGTCGCGCAGCTCTGTGCCGTTGATCGCCGGGCCGGTCTGGACCCGGACCTTGACGCCCTCAAGCCCGTCCACCGTCAGTTGGTAAATGCCGGATTTGCCCTCGCCCACGGTGCCCGTCGCCTTGACCGGCAGCACCGCAAAGGCCCCGGCGGGCGTGCCATACTCGGCCACCGCGCCCTTTTTATCTGCCTTGATCGCAGTCGACAGGGTCACCGCGTCGGGGGCCTTTTCCAGCACCAAATCACGGATGCGCGGGAACTGCGCCTCGCCAAACCGATCCGGGTTAAAGGCCTGCACCCGAGCGTCCTGTTCAGACCCGATGGTGACGACGGTGGTGTCGATGGCAATCGCGCCCAGAACCGCCGCGGCCACCAACCCCGCATAAAGACCCATCCGGCTCTTTTGCGGCTTTCGCTTTGTCGTGTCGGTCATGGCCATGCGGTCTTTCCCTTATCAGTGTACCCTGTGCGGGTCGTGAGTCGTCATGCGGGAAAGCGTTGATGCGCCTGTGCCAGCGCATCTCGTCCTCCTCCCCTTGTGTGATGCACGGCCCCCGATTCTCCTCGCGGGGGTCCTGTCCATCGAGCCAATCTGCGCCAGTTGGTGCGACCGGATGACACGACCTTATGTGAAAAAAAATTCTCTGTCTGCAAAAAAATTCACACTCTGAAAATTTCTGTGCTACATCTGTGTGCAAGCAAAGAGCGCCTTGTGCCGCTTGGATCCTGCCCACTTCCCGCCACCGCATGGCAAATCTGCAATGCGAATCAGCGACTTAAAGAGGCAAGACCACGGCCCTCCGGCGCAAAGGGAGGACATCGCGTGACCGGGAAACGGGACATTATCGTCGGCATCGACGCGGGCACATCCGTGATCAAGGCCGTGGCCTTTGATCTGTCGGGCACCCAGCTGGGCGCGTCTTCGGTGCGCAACACTTATGTCATGGGGGCCGATGGATCGGCCACGCAATCGCTGCCGCAGACTTGGAAAGATTGCGCGAGCGCCCTGCGCGGGCTCGGGCGCGAGATCGACGACCTTTCCGCGCGCGTGGCCGCCGTGGCCGTGACCGGTCAGGGCGATGGCACTTGGCTGGCCGATGCGGACAACAACGCGGTTGGGGACGCGTGGCTGTGGCTTGATGCGCGCGCCGCACCCACCGTGTCGCGACTGGCCGCCGGACCACTGAACCGCGCCCGGTTCGAAGCCACCGGCACGGGCCTCAATACCTGCCAGCAGGGCGCGCAGATGGCGCATATGGATGCGCATTTCCCAGAGCTTTTGGACCGCGCCGACGTCGCCCTTCATTGCAAGGACTGGCTGTTTCTGAACCTGACGGGCGTGCGCGCCACCGATCCGTCCGAGGCGAGCTTTACCTTTGGCGACTTTCGCACGCGCGCCTACAGCGACGTGGTGATCGAGGCGCTGGGCCTGTCCCATCGCCGTCACTTGCTGCCGCCGATCATGGACGGCGCGCAGAAAACGCGCCCCCTGACCCGCGCCGCCGCCGAGGCCACCGGCCTGCCCGAGGGCACCCCCGTTTCGCTGGGCTACGTCGACATGGTGATGACCGCGCTGGGCGCTGGCGTGCACACTGGGGACGCGGGCGCGGCCTGCTCCACCGTTGGCTCCACCGGCGTGCACACCCGTGCGGTGCTCTCCGTCGATGTGCATCTGAATGACGCAGGCACCGGCTATGTGATCTGCCTGCCCAGCCCCGATCTGGTGACGCAGGTGCAGACCAACATGGCCGCCACGCTGAACATCGACTGGGCCTTGGACATGGCCGCTGATTTGGTGGCCGAGTTCTGCCCCCGCCCGACCCACGCGCAGCTGGTGGGCATGATCGACAACTGGATGGCCAAATCCCGCCCCGGCGCGCTGGTTTACCATCCTTATATCTCCGAGGCGGGCGAGCGCGGCCCCTTTGTCGAAGCGGACGCTCGCGCCAGCCTGATCGGCCTGACCGCCACCCACCGCTTTGCCGACGTGATTCGCGCGGTAATCGAAGGGTTAGGGATGGCCGCCCGCGATTGCTATGCCGCCATGGGCGAGATGCCGACCGAGCTGCGCCTGACCGGGGGCGCGGCGCGATCGAACGCCTTGCGCCGGGTCTTGGCCGCGTCGCTGAACACCCCCGTCCGCGTGTCCTCGCGCGAAGAGGCGGGCGCGGCGGGCTGCGCCATGATGGCCGCCGTGGCGATCGGCGCCTACCCCGACATGGACGCCTGCATTGCCGAATGGACAACGCCCCTGCTGGGCGCGGCAGAGCAGCCCGACCCAGAGCTAACCCCCGTATACGACAGTCTTTTCACCTCTTACCGCCAGTCGCGGCAGGCGCTCGCCCCGGTGTGGACCGGGCTTGCGGGCCACCGCGCGACACACCTGCGGTCAGACACATAACGATGCCGGGGCACCTGGCCCCACCAGCTCGAGGAGCATACAGATGACAGATATCCCCAAGGTCGACCTTTTTGTGATTGGCGGCGGTATCAACGGCGCGGGCATCGCGCGGGACGCCGCCGGGCGCGGCCTAAGCGTGGTGCTTTGCGAAAAGGACGACCTGGCCGAGGGCACCTCTTCGCGGTCGGGCAAGCTGGTGCATGGCGGCTTGCGTTACCTCGAATATTACGAGTTCCGGCTGGTGCGCGAGGCGCTGATCGAACGCGAAGTCCTGATGAACGCCGCGCCGCACATCATCTGGCCCATGCGCTTTGTGCTGCCGCATTCGCCGCAAGATCGGCCCGCGTGGCTCGTCCGTCTGGGGCTGTTCCTGTATGACCACCTAGGCGGGCGCAAAAAGCTACCGGGGACGCGGACGTTGAACCTGAAACGTGACCCCGAAGGCGCGCCTATTAAGGATGATTACACCCGTGGGTTCGAATATTCCGATTGCTGGGTGGATGATGCCCGCCTCGTGGTGCTGAACGCGGTGGACGCCGCCGAGCGTGGCGCAACGGTTCTGACCCGCTCTCCCTGCACCTCTGCGCGGCGCGAAAATGGCGTCTGGCGGGTGACCACGACCAACTCTGTCACCGGTGAGCAGCGCGAATACGAGGCCAAGATGCTGGTCAACGCCGCCGGTCCCTGGGTCACCGACGTGCTGACCCGCGTGGCCGGATCCAACAGCGCGCGCAATGTGCGTCTGGTCAAAGGCAGCCACATCATTGTGCCGAAATTCTGGAAGGGCGAGCAGGCCTATCTGGTGCAAAACCACGACAAACGCGTGATCTTTATCAACCCGTATGAGCGTGACAAAGCGCTGATCGGCACCACCGACATCGCCTATGATGGCCGCGCCGAAGACGTCACGGCGGATGACAGCGAAATCCAGTATCTCATTGATGCGGTGAACAAATACTTCAAGGAACAGCTGACCCCCGACGATGTGCTCACCAGCTTTTCCGGCGTGCGCCCGCTGTTCGACGACGGGCAGGGCAACCCGTCTGCGGTCACGCGCGACTATGTCTTTGATCTGGACGAGACGGGCGGCGCGCCCTTGCTGAACATCTTTGGCGGCAAGATCACCACCTTCCGCGAATTGGCCGAGCGCGGCTTGCAACGGATCGCGCATTTCTTTCCGCAGATGGGCGGCGATTGGACCGAAGACGCCCCCTTGCCCGGCGGCGATATGCAGGCCGCCGACTATGAGCTGTTCCGCAACAAGATGAAGGCGGATTACCCGTGGATGCCCCGCGCCCTGCGCCAGCATTACGGGCGGCTGTACGGGACGCGCGTGGCGCAGATCGTCGGCGCGGCGACGTCGCTGGACGGGCTTGGTAAACACTTCGGAGGTAACCTTTATGAAGCAGAGGTGACCTATCTGATCCAGAACGAATGGGCGCAGACCGCCGAGGATATCCTGTGGCGCCGCACCAAGCATCGCCTGCATCTAACCGACGCCGAACAGGCCGCCTTTGCCGATTGGTTCGCCGCCCGCGCGGAGGCCGCTTAAATGCCCTTGACGCTCAGCCTGAACACCAACCCGCTGGTGAACCGTTTCGCCGATCCGGCGGATTTGATCGAAACCACGGCGCGCGATCTGCGGATTCGCGACCTTCAACTGACCCATGAATTCATCAACCCCAGCTGGCCCGCCCCGGTCATCCGCCGCCTCACGCGCGAGATGGATCGCGCCTGCCAGCGGACCGGAGTGCGCTGCACGTCGGGGATGACCGGGCCGTATGGGCGGCTGAACCACTTTGGCCACCCGGACCGCGACGTGCGCCGTTACTACGTCGATTGGTTCAAGACCTTCGCGGACATCATCGGCGATTTGGGCGGCACTTCCGTCGGCACACAGTTCGCGATCTTTACCTTTCAGGATTACGACGACGTGGCCCGCCGCGAAGAGCTGATCCAGATCGCCATCGACTGCTGGGCCGAGGTCGCCGAGCACGCCAAGGCCGCCGGGCTGAGCTATGTCTATTGGGAACCGATGTCCGTGGGCCGTGAATTTGGCGAGACCATTGCCGAATGTATGGCCCTTCAGGACCGTCTGACCGCCGCCAATATGACTGTGCCGATGTGGATGATGGCCGACATCGACCACGGCGATGTCACCTCGGATAACCCTGACGATACAAACCCTTACGCCTGGGCACGCGCGGTACCCAAGGTCTCGCCGATCATCCACATCAAACAGTCGATGATGGACAAATCCGGTCACCGCCCCTTTACCGCCGAGTACAACGCCAAGGGGGCGATCCAGCCAGAACCGCTGCTACAAGCGCTCGCCGAAGGGGGCGCGCAGGACAACGAGATCTGCCTTGAGCTGTCGTTCAAGGAACGCGAGCCGAACGACCGTCAGGTGATCCCGCAAATCGCCGAAAGCATCGCCTTTTGGGCGCCGCATATCGACAGCGGCGCGGCGGATCTGAAGGTCTGACCATGCGTAACCTGCGCGAAAAAGTCGTCTTTGACACATGGGATGCCTTGGTCGGGCTTGCCTTTTCGCGCGCCAGCCGCCACACCTTGGATCGTTCTCAGGGCGGGGTGAAATTCCCCACCGGCGGTGATAGCCCGCGAGCGCCCTTGTTTCGGCAAGGGGTCAGCAGATCCGGTGAAATTCCGGGGCCGACGGTCATAGTCCGGATGAAAGAGAACCACGTGCGCACGGGGGTGACCTCGGGCGTTGTGGGCTGCGCCTTGGGACCACTTGAGCAAACGCAAAGGATGGTTCCATGTCTGACACTTTGAAAATCGCCTTCATCAAGGCACGCTGGCACTCCGAAATCGTAGACCAAGCTTTGGTCGGCTTTCAGGAGCGCATGACCCAAGAGGGTACCCCCCACCAGATCGACAGCTTTGACGTGCCGGGCGCGTTCGAAATGCCGCTGCTGGCGAAAAAGCTGGGCGCTTCGGGCAAGTATGACGCCGTGGTTTGCGCCGCGCTGGTCGTCGATGGCGGCATTTACCGTCATGATTTCGTTGCCGCCGCGGTGGTGGATGGCCTGATGCAGGCGCAGATGGAAACGGGCGTGCCGACCTATTCGGTTTCGCTGACCCCGCACCACTTCCAGCCGACCGAAGAGCACATCAGCTTTTACACCGACCACTTTGTCAAAAAGGGTGCCGAAGCCGCCGATGCGGTTCTGATGGTCGCCAAGCTGGAGGTCTAAGATGCTGCCCGCGTTTGCTTTTTCCACCGCCGGGACGATCCGTTTTGGTCGGGGAGAGGCGGCGCGGGCCATTCCCGAAATACGCGCCCTTGGCCGGATTTGCCTGGTCACGGGACGCACCCCGGCGCGCGCTGACTGGCTGACAGACGCGCTGAACGACGTGTTCCTGATCACAATCTCTGACGAGCCTGACGTGGGTATGATCGAGACCGCCGTGGCGTCGGCCCGCGCCTTTAGCGCTCAGGCCGTTGTCGCCGTCGGTGGCGGTGCCGCGATCGACGCGGGCAAGGCGATTGCCGCATTGATCCCCGCCACCCGTCCGATGCTGGACCACCTCGAAGTGGTCGGTCAGGGCTTGCCTCTGGACAACGCCCCCCTGCCCTTTGTGGCGATCCCGACCACCGCGGGCACCGGGGCCGAAGTCACGAAAAACGCCGTGATTTCCGTGCCTTCGCACCGGCGCAAAGTATCCCTGCGCGACGCGCGGATGCTGCCCGATTTGGCGATTGTCGACCCGTCATTGACCGATCGTTGCCCGCATGGCGTGACATTGGCGTCGGGTCTGGACGCGATCACGCAAGTCATCGAACCCTACATCTGCACCCGCGCCAACCCGCTGACCGATGCGCTGTGCCGCGATGCGATCCCCATGGGCCTGCGCGCGCTGCCCCAATTGATGATCGGCGAAGACGCGCAAGCACGCGATCGAATGGCGTGGGTTAGCCTGTGCGGCGGTCTGGCTTTGGCGAACGCGGGGCTTGGGGTGATCCACGGCCTTGCGGGGCCGCTGGGTGGGTTGTCCGGCGCCTCCCACGGCGCGATTTGTGGCGCTTTGCTGCCGCACGGGCTGGCGATGAACGCGTCGCGCGTCGAAAATCGTGCATCTCTTGAGCGCATTGACGAAATCCGCGGCTGGATTGCGGGCGCGTTGGGGGGCGACATGGCGAACGCCTTTGCAACCTTGCACAGGTGGGCATGCGATGCGGGACTGCCGGGCTTGGACGCGCAGGGCATTTCGGAACAAAACCGTTTGGACGCGGCCAAGGCAGCGGCAAGCTCTTCGTCGATGAAGGCGAATCCGGCGTCCTTGACGCCCCAAGATATGGTAGATTTAATGTCTGCGGCCCGCTAGATCGGGTCAAAAAGACGGGCCTCAAGCTCGCAAGGGAGGGAAGATGTCTAAAGCCGACGCAGAGCACAGTCTTGCGATCCGCGCCGCTTGGCTGCATTACGTGGGCGGCTTGACCCAGGCAAAAGTGGCCAAAAAGCTGGGCGTTCCTTCCGTCAAAGCGCACCGTTTGATCGCCAAAGCGGTCGCCGAGGGTGCGGTCAAAGTGACGATCGACGGCGATATTGTCGAATGTATCGCGCTCGAAGAGGCGATCTGCGAACGCTATGGTTTGGACAGCTGCGACGTCGCACCCGACCTTGGCGAAGAGGGGCTACCGATCCGCACATTGGCCCTTGCCGGGTCGGCGCGGTTGCGGCGCTGGCTGGAATCCGGCGAGGAAACCACCATCGGGATCGGCCACGGGCGCACCCTTGCCGCCGCCGTCCGGCAATTGCCCCACCTGAACACCAGTGGGCTGCGATTTGTGTCGTTGCTGGGGGGGCTGACGCGTAATTTCTCGGCCAACCCGCATGACGTCATGCACCTGATCGCCGAAAAGACCGGCGCGCAAGCCTACGTCATGCCCGTTCCGTTTTTCGCCAACACGACCGAGGATCGCGCCGTGTTGCTATCGCAAAATGGGGTGCGTGAAGTGTTCGAGATGGCCGAAACCGCGCCGCTCAAGATCGTCGGAATCGGTACGGTCGAGGCCGATACGCAGCTGGTGACCTCTGGCATGATCGAGCCCGCCGAGATCGAGGCGATCCGCAGCGCCGGTGCGGCTGGCGAGATGCTGGGGCACTTTTTTGATGCCGACGGGCGCAGTCTGGAAACGCCGTTAACCTCTCGGACGCTGGCCGTATCCTTTGGCGACTGGTCCGACCATCGGATCGTTGCGCTGGCGGGCGGCGTTGAAAAAGTAAAGCCTATTCAATCGGTTCTGCGCTCCGGTCTGCTGTCCGGTCTGATCACCGATGAAGTCACGGCTCGCGCACTGCTAGAGGCATAAGGCCCGGACAGACGAATCCTCCGGGCCGACTGATTACTTGTTGTACTTGGCGTCCACGTCGTTGATCGCCTGCACGTTTCCAGCCGAACGACCGTTTTCGTCGAACGCGCTGGTCAGGAACGCATCCACGATATCCTTGGCCAGCTCAGCCCCGATGACGCGCGCGCCCATGGTGATGATCTGCGCGTTGTTCGAGGTCGCCGCCTTGCCCGCCGAATAGGTGTCGTGACACTGCGCCGCGCGGATGCCCGGCACCTTGTTGGCAGCGATTTGCACGCCAATGCCGGTGCCGCAGATCAAAATCGCCTTGTCGTAGGTGCCGTCCATCACCGCGCTGGCAACCCGATCAGAGAGATTGGCGTAGAAAGCATCCGGCCCCGCGTCGGTACGGCTGATTTCGTTAACGGTGTAGGCGTCGTTTTCACCAAGATAGTCGGCGATGACCTTGGCCAGACCTTCGCCCGCGCTGTCGCCTGCAACTGCAATTTTCATGTGTGGTCCTTTCAAATTACGGCAGAGCACTTGGCCAGAATGTCGAGATACCCTTCGACGTTCCAAGCGCTGCGCCCGATAAACAGCCCGTCGATATGCGGGCATCGGATAAGTTCTTGGCAATTTTCGGGGTTAACCGATCCGCCGTAGAGGCAGGGAATGCGGCGTCCGGTGACAGCCTCGGCGACGGCGATAATCTCGGCCTGACGCGCGTCGGCATAGTCAGAGGTCGCCGGGATCCCGTTGACGCCAATAGCCCAGACGGGTTCGTAGGCCAACAGGATCGGGGCTTGCTTTTGAGTCTCGCTCAGTTTTTCCAAGGCGCCGCGCACCTGCGTTTCCAGCACCTCTTTGGCGCGGCCAGACTCTCGCTCTTCCAGCGTTTCGCCAATGCAAATCAGCGGGATAAGGCCGTGCCGCACGGCGGCTTCGGTCTTGAGCCCCACGGTTTCATCGGTTTCGCCAAAGTGTTCCCGTCGCTCCGAATGGCCCAGTTCGACGATGTCGAGATTGCAATCGTTCAGCATCAAAGGAGAGACCTCTCCCGTCCAAGCGCCTTGATCCGCCCAGTGCATGTTTTGCGCGCCAACTTTGACCGAAGTGTCGGCCAAAAGCGCTTTGACTTCGCGAACATTGGTAAAGGAAGGGATCACAAAACGTTGAATCGCCGGATCGCGATCCGCATCTGCTTTGGCCAGCTCTTTGGCGAAAACCTGCGCCTCGACCAAGGTCTTGTTCATTTTCCAACTGGTGCCAATCCAGAATTTCGGCGTCGTCATGATATGGTCCTATCTGTAGATGACGGGCAGTTTGATCTCTTGCAATTGAGCCTGCACCTCGGGAGGAGGCGCTTGATCCGTTATCAAACTGTTAAATTCGGTTAAGTCGGCCAGCTTGTGCAAAGCGGTGTGGCCAAAGCGTGCATGGTTGACCAAGAGACAGGTCTGCGCCCCGGATTTCATCATTGCGCGTTTGCTGCGCATGACGGTTTCCTCTTGGTGAAAAACCTCGGTTCCGGCCATGGCGGGCGTCGAAATAAACGCGATATCCGCGCGCAATCCAGCCAGAGCATCTTCGGTCACTTTGCCAAAGAAGGCATTGAATTTTGGAGAAAAAACGCCACCCAAAGCGATGAGGGTCAAACCCGTTTCGTCCCGTAACGCGTCAATGATCGCGGCGTTGTTCGTGATGACCGTCAAAGGGCGTTTTTCAAGCAATCCCCGGCCAAGGATCGCTGCCGTGGAGCCGTCGTTAATCATGACCGTCATGCCCGGCTCGACCAAATCAAGGGCCGCCTGCGCGATGCAGCGCTTGGCTTCCCCGCCCTGCATTTCTCGAAATCGGAAATCGGATTCAAAACGTGTACCGGCTTCGATCGTGGCGCCCCCGCGGATTTTCCGCAAAAGTCCGTCGCTTTCAAGTTCGTCGAGATCACGGTGGATGGTCATTTTGGACACGGAAAATCGCTGCGCCAAGTCATCCAAATTAACGGCACCGCTCTCGACCAAACGGTCCATGATAGCCTGCTGGCGTTCGTCTCGTTTCACTCTGTTCTCCTCTGATTCAGAACATATCATCACACAAAACACACGTAAATAATGTTATTTTGTTATTTATATTGTGACGAATCAAACATCGGCGTATTGGACCCGTAGCTTCTCCGGTGCATCACATTGCGCTACCACTTTACAGAAAGGACCAAGAATGAAGTTTTTCGCTGACACTGCTGTGATCGAAGACATCAAAGACCTTAATGATTACGGTCTGTTAGACGGGGTGACCACCAATCCGACCCTGATTGCCAAGTCGGGCAGAGACTTCAAAGAAGTCATCGCGGAAATTTGCTCGGTCGTGGATGGACCCGTCTCCGCCGAAGTGGCCGCGATGGATTTTCCAGGCATGATTGCCGAAGGTGAGCATTTGGCGGAAATCGCGGACAACGTGGTGATCAAGCTGCCATTGACGCTAGAAGGGCTCAAAGCCTGCCGCCACTTTAACCAAAACAACATCAAGACCAACGTGACGCTGTGCTTTTCCGCGAACCAAGCGTTGCTCGCCGCAAAAGCTGGGGCGACCTACATCTCGCCGTTCGTTGGGCGTTTGGACGATCTTAACCTTGATGGACTGGATCTTATCCAAGACATCCGGACCATTTACGATAATTTCGGATTTGAAACTCAGATCCTTGCGGCCTCAGTCCGGACCGCGAACCACGTTAAGGATGTGGCCATCGCGGGCGCTGATGTGGCGACCGTACCCGCCGCAGTCATCAAAGGGCTGGCAAACCACGTGTTGACTGACAAGGGCTTGGAACAATTCGCAAAAGACTGGGCGGAGACCGGTCAAAGCATCCTTTAAAAAGAGAAACGCCCGAGGTCATGCCCCGGGCGTTTTCGTTAAAAGTCGAGATTTTCGACGCTCAGCGCATTTTGCTGAATAAACTCTCGGCGCGGCTCCACCACATCACCCATCAACTTGGTAAACAGATCGTCCGCTTCGGCCATGTCGTCCACGGTGACCTGCAACAGCGTCCGCGCATCGGGATCCAACGTCGTTTCCCACAACTGGCCGGGGTTCATCTCGCCCAAGCCCTTATAACGTTGAAGGCTAAGACCTTTTTCACCTTCGTCCAGGATCGCGCGCAGCAATTCCAGCGGCCCGTGAATGATCTGGCGGCGATCCTTGCGCTCTAGCACGGCCGGCGTGTTGTAAACGTTTTGCAAACTTTCGGTAAAGCTGCCGCTTTTGCGGGCTTCACCGGACCGCAGCATCGGGCCATCCAGCGTGCGAACTTCTTCGACGCCGCGCAGAATCCGAGCCAGCCGAATGCCCTTATCCTGCGTGATGCGCCCTTGCCAGCCACGCTCATATTCCAAGGCGATCAGGTCCAACCGCGCCGCGACCTTGTCCGCAACCCCCTGCAAATCGCTGTCCACTGCGCCGGGCACAAAGGCGCCAGCGATGGCGGCTTGTTCCAGAATGTGGCGCGGATAGTGGGTCGGGAATGCCTCAAGCACGCGCTTGAGCTGGCGCGCTTCCTCGATCACGCGGATCAAATCCTGGCCCGCGATGACCTCGCCATGACCCAATTTTAGCTGAGCATTATCAGTGCCTTGCTCGATCAAGTAATCCTCGAGCGCGGTCTGATCCTTGAGATACACTTCGGATTTCCCACGCGCCACTTTGTACAGCGGCGGCTGCGCGATGTAGAGATACCCCCCTTCGATCAACTCGGGCATCTGACGGTAGAAGAACGTCAAAAGCAGCGTGCGAATGTGCGCGCCGTCGACGTCCGCATCGGTCATCAAAATGATCTTGTGATAGCGCAGCTTTTCGACATTGAATTCATCCCGGCCGATCCCGGTGCCGAGGGCCATAACAAGGTTACCGATTTCCTGGCTTCCCAGCATCCGGTCGAAACGGGCGCGTTCCACGTTAAGGATTTTACCCTTCAGCGGCAGAATCGCCTGCGTGCCGCGATCCCGGCCCGTCTGCGCCGACCCACCCGCCGAGTCACCCTCGACGATGAAAAGTTCGGTTTTCGACGGATCCTTTTCTGAACAATCCTTTAGCTTGCCGGCAAGAAAGTTAACATCCATCGGGTTTTTCCGACGAGTCAACTCGCGCGCCTTGCGGGCAGCTTCACGCGCAAGCGCAGCCTCGACAATCTTGCCAACGATGATCTTGGCCTCGTTCGGGTGTTCCTCGAACCACTCCGCCAACTTTTCGTTCATCAAACCTTCGACGGCGGGACGCACCTCCGACGAGACAAGCTTGTCTTTGGTTTGGCTAGAGAATTTCGGATCAGGAACCTTGACGGACAGCACAGCGGTCAGACCTTCGCGGGCATCGTCACCGGTAAAGTTCACCTTTTCCTTTTTCGCGATACCGCTGTCCTGCGCGTACTTTTGAATTTGCCGCGTCAGTGCCCCCCGGAAGCCAGCCAAGTGCGTGCCCCCATCGCGCTGCGGGATGTTGTTGGTAAACGGCAGCACGTTTTCATGGTAGCTATCGTTCCACCACATGGCGACCTCGACGCCGATACCGTCCAGTTCGCCTTCCATGTAGATGGGGTCGGGCATCACGGCCTGCTTCGAGCGATCAAGGTATTTAACGAATTCGTTAACGCCGCCTTCGAAATAAAGCTCCGAGCGCAGCGGCTCTGCCGGACGTTCATCTTCGAGGATAATCCGAACCCCAGAGTTCAAAAACGCCAGTTCGCGCAACCGCTTTTCCAGCGTCTCAAAGGAATATTCGAGGTTCGAAAACGTCCCCTCGGGCGATTGGGTTTTCGCCGACGCCAAAAAGCGCACTTCGGTCCCGGTTTCCCCTTCGGCATCGCCAACAACGCGCAGATGCTCGGTGCAATCGCCGTGTTCGAACTTAGCGTAATGTTCTTTGCCGTTACGCCAAATTCGCAGTTCCAGCCAGACGGACAGCGCGTTCACAACCGACACGCCCACGCCGTGAAGACCGCCAGAAACCTTGTAGGAATTGCTGTCGAATTTACCGCCCGCGTGCAGCTGGGTCATGATGACCTCGGCGGCGGAAACGCCCTCTTCGGGGTGGATATCCACCGGAATGCCGCGCCCGTTGTCCCGCACGGATACAGAGCTGTCGGCATGAATTTTGACGTTCACATAGTCGGCGTGCTTGGCCAGCGCCTCGTCAATGCCATTGTCGACGACCTCGTACACCATGTGGTGCAGGCCAGACCCGTCATCGGTGTCACCGATATACATGCCGGGGCGCTTGCGCACTGCCTCCAAGCCTTTGAGAACTTTGATTGAATCCGCGCCGTATTCTTCAGGTGCGCCTGCGGGTTCGGACATGCCGTGATCCTTTGTTCTTTTGTCCGAATTTATACCCAAACGCGGCGGCATTGTCACGCAAAGCAAGGGAATTTTGCCTTTTCTGTGCATGATTTATGCGGCTCGAAAGAGCGCTCTAAACACGGCGCAATTCACCTGCCTCAGAAACCTCGACACCCTGTGCCCGCGACCCCAATTCGGCGAACAATTCCGGCCCCGTTCCGGTCATCCAAGCCTGCGCCCCAAGCGCGCAAATCTCGTCATACAAAGCTGCCCGGCGACCGGCGTCCAAATGCGCTGCGACCTCATCTAAAAGCAAAATGGGCACCGCGCCAATGTCCCCAGCCAAGGCGCGTGCATTCGCCAAAATCAATGAGATTAACAAAGCTTTCTGCTCGCCGGTGGAACACTCCGACGCGGGCACGCCCTTGGCTTTGAACACGCCGTATAAATCCGTGCGATGTGGCCCCACCAAGGTCCGACCCGCCGCGATATCGCGAAATCGGCTTTCCTCCAGCGCAGACAGCAAATCGGCCTCACCATCTGGCATTGACCCTTCGGATTGCACCATCTCCAACTCGGCGATGGGAAAAGCCGTCTCGGCCCCGGCCTGCGCTTCGGTCAGCCGCGAGAGCGCCGCCCGGCGGTTGGCATCCAGCTCCGCTCCGGACCGCGCCATCTGCAATTCCAAGGCCTTATACCAATGCGCATCGCGGATCTGCTCCTTGAGCAAGCGGTTCCGCTCTCGCATCGCCTTTTCGTAATCCAACGCCGCCTGCGCGTGTTCGGGGTAGAATGACAGGGTCACACGGTCCAGAAACCGCCGCCGCCCCTCAGCGCCTTCGATCCACAGGCGGTCCATGGAGGGCACCAGCCAAACCGCCCGCGCCAAACGCCCCAAAGCCACCTGGCTGGCGTTTTTGCCATCAATCTGCACCTGCCGCGCCGCGCCCTGCTCAGACGTAAAGGCAATCTCATGCGGCTGCCCACCGCCATGCAAAACCCCGGTGATCTTCCACCCAAGGCTCTCTGGCCGCCGTGCCATTTCCTGTGCAGAGGCCCGCCGCAGCCCCCGCCCCGGCGAAAACAAAGACACCGCCTCGATCAGGTTGGTCTTGCCCGCGCCATTGGGCCCGTAAATCGCCACGGGACGCGCATCGACATCCACCTCCGCATGAAGGTGAGAACGAAAATGCGACAAGGTCAGGCGCGACAGATACATCTCACCCGACCCTTAACGCTTCTTCTCTTTATAAATATCCAGTCCGAACCGCGTCACACGCGCATCGGCATGACGACGTAAACGGCGCTGGTATCATTGCCTTCACGCATCAAGGTCGGATCGCCGCTGGAGTTGAACATAAACACAGCGTTCTCGCGATCCACCTGCGAGGCGATTTCCAGCAAGTACTTGGCGTTAAATCCAATCTCCAGCCGTTCGTCACCATAGGCAACGGCCAACTCTTCCTCAGCGGCACCGCTGTCGGGCGCATTCACGGACAGCACCAGACGGTCCTCATCCAGCTGCAACTTGACCGCACGAGAGCGCTCGGACGACACGGTCGCCACGCGGTCCACGGCCTTGGCAAACTCCGACGCGTCCACTTCCAGCTTGCGGGTGTTGCCCTGCGGGATCACGCGGGTGTAATCTGGGAAGGTCCCGTCGATCACCTTGGACGTCAGCGTGATGTCCGGCGTGGCAAAGCGCACCTTGGTTTCCGACACGGACACGGCGATTTCCATATCATCGTCGTCCAGCAGCTTGCGCAGCTCACCCACGGTCTTGCGCGGCACGATCACCCCCGGCATGTCCGACGCGCCGGACGGCAAATCGGCGTCGATCCGCGCCAAGCGGTGACCATCAGTCGCCACGCAGCGCAGCACTTGCCCGCCATCGGCATCCGCGACGTGCATGTAAACGCCGTTCAGGTAATACCTTGTTTCCTCGGTGGAAATCGCGAATTTCGACTTATCGAACAACCGGCGCAACACGTCCGCCTTGGCCGAAAAGTTCGAGCTGTACTCGGACGAGGCCATAACCGGGAAGTCTTCGCGCGGCAGCGTTGCGAGGTTAAAGTTCGAACGGCCCGCAGCCACCGTCAGGCGGCCCGCGCCGGGCTCTTCGGACAGGGTCACAAGTGATCCGTCGGGCAATTTCCGCACGATTTCGTGCAAAGTGACTGCAGAAACCGTGGTGCCGCCGGGCTTTTCGACAACCGCAGGCGCTTTGTCCAAAACCTCGATGTCCAAATCCGTGGCGCGGAAGGTCACCGTGTCGCCTTCGGCTTCGATCAGCACGTTGGCAAGGATCGGAATCGTGTTCCGACGCTCCACGACCGATTGCGCCTGTGCTACGGCGCGCAACAGCGTCGCCCGTTCAATGCTGATCTTCATCGCCCTACCCTTATCCTAGCCGGGACACGCACCCTAGCGCGGGTCTGCGCCGTCTCCAAGCGGGTTTTCGCCGTTTGTCCCGTGGATTTAAGCCCCCGTCAAGGCAAAGCGGCGCCCCAAAGGACGCCGTTGCTCAAGTGTTGTGACCGGGTCTCAGGCTTCCAGCGCCCGGCGCAGCATTTCCACGTCTTCCTCGATCTGGCCATCGGCTACGCGCAACTCTTCGATGCGGCGCACGCCGTGCATGACGGTGGTGTGGTCACGCCCGCCGAAACGGCGGCCAATCTCGGGCAACGACCGGCTGGTCAGCTGCTTGCACAGGTACATCGCGACCTGACGCGGGCGGGCAAAGGTGCGCACACGCTTGGGGCCGATCATGTCGGACAGGCGGATGTTGTAATGCTCGGCCACGCGGCGCTGAATCTCGTCGATGGAAATCTTGCGCTCCGACGCGCGCAGCACGTCCGACAGCGAATCCTGCACCAGATCCATGTTGATCGGCTTGCCGACAAGGCTCGCGAAGGCAAACAGACGGGTCAACGCGCCTTCGAGCACGCGGACGTTGGTGGAAATGCGATGCGCGAGGAATTCCAGAACACCGTCTTCTAGGATCAGGCCGGGATACATGTCGCGGTACATTTCGACCTTCGTTTGCAAAATCCCAAGGCGCAGTTCGTAGTCGGTGGGGTGCAGATCCACCACCAGACCCGATTGCAAACGCGAGCGAATGCGGTTTTCCAGATCCTTGATCTCATCCGGGGCGCGGTCCGCGCTGATGATGATCTGCTTGTTCTGATCGACCAAAGCATTGAAAGTGTGAAAGAATTCCTCTTGCGTGGAATCCTTGCCAGCGATGAACTGCACGTCGTCGACCATCAGGATATCGACAGAGCGGAACATCTCTTTGAAATCCATCATCTTGCGTTCGCGCAACGCCTGGACAAAGCGATACATGAACTGTTCGGCAGACAGATAGAGCACGCGCAGATGCGGGTTCTTGGTCGACAGCTCGTGCGCGATGGCGTGCATCAGGTGGGTCTTACCAAGGCCAACGCCACCATACAGGAACAGCGGGTTAAAGGTGACGGGGCCACCTTCGGCAACGCGTTTGGCGGCGGCGTGCGCCAGCTCGTTCGGTTTGCCGACGACAAAAGTGTCAAAGGTAAAGCGCGCGTCCAAGGGCGCACCGGGGAGCGAATCCTTGGCCGGTTCAGCCGCAGCGGCGGCAGGCTTGGGCGAGGGTTCGGTCGCCGGCGCGGAGGGCGCAGCGCCACGATGGGTGTCAAACGACAGGCGGCGCGCAGTCGGATCAATCCGGGACAGTTGCGCTAGCAGCATGTCGCCAAAGTTTTGCGAAACATAGGTGCCAAAGAAATTGGTCGGCGCTTTGAACGTGACCACGCCGTCGTCGTCCGTCCCCACGAAGGTCAGAGGCTCGATCCACGTTTTGTAGTTATTCTGCCCGATGGTGTCGCAAATCTGCTTTTGCAATGCGCCCCACTGTTCTTTTGTCATTTGTCCCCAGATCCTCAGTAGTAGTCGTCCCCGCCGGACCGAAATCCGACACCGACCCACACAACAGAGCGCAAAAGACACCCCCATACCCAAAGGACATGAGTCGGGATTGCTCCCGTCTTGTCGTGCTCGATCCGCCCATCGTCCCCACGTTGGCGGGTCGGCACGACCCTGTGTTTGCCTTGGACTGGCCGAGGTTTCCCCCGAATCTCAATCAACCCTAACGGGTCTTCCTTGAGCGATTCCTAATTCCGCCAAGCGGTGATGGAATCGGCAGCCTGTCCCCCCTGCGATGTGACTCGCTGGCTGAAATTACCAACCTCGGATGGGACGCGGCAACCGATCTTACGCCTTGACTCGGGATTCGATGAAAAAGAATCCCTAAGGCGGTCAAAAGGTTAACACGCACGAAAAAAGGCACCACATCTAGTGGTGCCTTTCGGAATTCCAACAATATGCTGGTGGCAAATTAGCCGATCGCCTTAACGCGTGCCGCGAGACGGGAAATCTTGCGGGAGGCGGTGTTCTTGTGGAAAACACCTTTGGTGACGCCGCGCATCAGCTCGGGCTGAGCGGCTTTCAGGGCTGCTGCGGCTGCGTCTTTGTCACCCGATGCGATTGCTTCTTCGACCTTGCGGATCGCGGTGCGGATGCGCGAACGGCGAGACTTGTTGATCGCAAAACGGGTTTCGTTCTGACGGGCGCGCTTTTTAGCCTGGGGCGAATTTGCCATGATGATCGTTCCTGGTTCTTAAGGTTCTGTTAAAAGCGCAATGCCTGACACAGACCCGATCAAGATCAACGGGACCGATTCTTGCCTGAGCGGGCATCACGCGCATGTATCATGGGCGCCTATACAGATTTTACAGGCGCCCGACAAGTAGATATGCCGCTTAGCGGTCGCGGAACTGCGCGGTGCGCTTTTCCATGAAGGCGGCCATGCCTTCCTTCTGGTCCTCGGTCGCGAAGAGCGAGTGGAACAGGCGACGCTCGTAGAGCAGACCTTCGGCCAGCGTCGTCTCATAGGCGCGGTTGACCGATTCCTTGGCGGCGATCGCCGAGATCATCGACTTTTCAGCGATCTTTTCCGCGGCGCTCTTGGCCTCTTCCATCAGCTGTTTGGCGGGCACGACGCGGGACACCAGCCCGGAACGCTCTGCCTCTTCGGCATCCATGAAGCGGCCAGTCAGGTTCATGTCCATCGCCTTGGATTTACCAATGTAGCGGGTCAGGCGCTGCGTGCCGCCAAGCCCGGCGATGACGCCAAGGTTGATCTCGGGCTGGCCGAACTTGGCCGTGTCCGCCGCGATGATAAAGTCGCACATCATCGCCAGCTCGCAGCCACCGCCCAGCGCGTAGCCCGCGACCGCCGCGATGATCGGCTTGCGCGTCGAGGTGATCGCCTTGCCTTCGCCGCCGAAGAAATCCGACAGATACATGTCGACATAGGATTTTTCCGACATTTCCTTGATGTCTGCACCTGCGGCGAACGCTTTGGGCGAGCCGGTGATGATGATGCAGCGCACCTTGTCGTTGCTGTCCGCCTCTGCAAGCGCCGTCGACAGCTCACCCAACAGGTGGCTGTTCAGCGCATTCAGCGCGTCGGGGCGGTTCAGTTTGATGGTCGCGACGTGATCTTCTACTTCGACGATGATCGTCTCATAGGCCATGTGATCGGGCTCCGTCCGTTTCGTAGTCTGGAAGGCTTAGCACTTCATTCATATCGATCAAGCTATCTTTGACAGTTTGGACAGTAAAAAGTTGACCGCCCCGACTGCACGATTCGCTTGATTTCATCGGTGCAACCGGGGGTCCGACAGGGGGCGCCTTCGCGACCGTAGACGTCAAAGCTATGCTGAAAATATCCAAGTTCTCCATCGGCTTGGCGGAAATCCTTGAGCGATGATCCCCCCGCTTCGATGGCTTGTTCCAGCACCTCGCGGATGATCGGAACCAATGCGGCAATCCGCGCTTCGCTGATCTTGTTCGACCGGCGGGCTGGGTGAATTCTGCCACGGTAAAGCGCTTCGCAAACGTAAATGTTCCCAAGGCCCGAGACGATTTTTTGATCCAAAAGCGCTGATTTAATAGGCATCGCCCGAGGTTTCACCTGCCCGACAAGGTGGGATTCGTTAAAGGCGTTCCCCAAGGGCTCTGGCCCCAGCTTGGCCAGCAAGGGGTGCTGTTCCGCGGTCGCCGTGTCCAGCAGATCCATCGCGCCAAAGCGCCGGGGGTCGTTGAAGGTGATCCGTGCGCCGTTATCCATGTCGAACACCACGTGATCATGCTTTTCCGGCGCAGGATGTTCGTGGACGAACTGTCCCAATGGGTCGCCCGACACCAGCATCCGCCCCGACATGCCTAAGTGAATCAACAAGGTCTCGCCCGTCGACAGGTCCGCCAGAATGTACTTGGACCGACGCCGCAGCCGCTCGACCCGCGCGCCGGTCAGCCGCTGCGCCATGTTTTCCGGGAAGGGCCAGCGCAAATCGGGGCGATTCACCTGGGCGCGGGCGATCACCACACCTTCCATCGCGGGGGCCAAACCGCGACGGACTGTCTCGACTTCGGGCAATTCGGGCATATCTAAAGGTCCTGTCGATTGTATCGCGTGAACGGCAGTCATATGAAGGCCCTGAACATAAGGACAGCAAGGCCATGAGTGAAGAGATCGGGAAAACAACGCATTTCGGATTCACAGAGGTCCCCGAAGGCGAAAAGGCCGGAAAGGTTCAGGGCGTCTTTACCTCTGTTGCGTCAAAATACGACGTGATGAACGACGCCATGTCCATGGGCATCCATCGCATCTGGAAAGACGCGATGATGGATTGGCTTGCGCCGCGCCCCGGTCAAAAGCTGCTCGATGTGGCTGGCGGGACGGGCGACATCTCTTTCCGGTTCCTCAAACGCGCCGGGCACGCGCATTCGACCGTGTTTGACCTGACCGAATCGATGCTGGTCGAAGGACGCAAACGCGCCGAGGCCAGCTCGATGGCGGATCAGTTGGATTGGGTCACAGGTGACGCGATGAAGCTGCCCTTTGCCGACAACACCTTTGACGTTTACACGATTTCCTTTGGCATTCGGAACGTGACCCGCCCGCAGGAAGCGCTGAACGAAGCCTATCGTGTGTTGCGGCCCGGTGGGCGCTTGATGGTGCTGGAGTTCTCGCAAATTCCGAACGAATTGATGCAAAAGGTTTACGATCTGTACTCCTTTAACATCATTCCCCGGTTGGGTCAGGCCATCGCGAACGACCGCGATTCTTATCAATACCTCGTTGAATCCATTCGCAAATTCCCGGATCAGGAAACCTTCCTTGGGATGGTGCGCAAGGCCGGGTTCGAGAATGCCAAGTATCGCAACCTGACCATGGGCATCGCCTGCCTGCATTCTGGGTGGAAGATCTAAGATGCGCGGTCCGCATAACATCTGGCGCCTGATCCGCACTGGCGCAACTTTTGAGCGTACCGGCGCAATGGGGGTCGCCCTTGAGGCGTTCGACACGCCGGTGCCATTGCGCATGGCCGCACGGGTCCTGGCCTGGCCGTTCAAGTGGCTCGGCTACGAAGGCGACCCCTCGCAGCCGCCGGTGGTGCGCGCACTGTCCGCGCTTGGCCCCGCCTACATCAAATTCGGCCAGATCATGTCGACTCGTCCCGATGTGGTCGGCGCGGATATGGCGCAGCAGCTTCGTGTTTTGCAGGACAAACTGCCCCCCTTCTCGGTCGAAGTGGCGAAAACTCAAGTGGCCGAAGAGCTTGGCCAACCCATCGAAGCCGTCTTTTCCGGGTTTTCCGATCCGGTCGCAGCCGCGTCGATCGCGCAGGTGCACAAGGCGACCCTGTCCGAGACCGGCGAAACCGTCGCCGTCAAAGTGCTGCGTCCCGGAATCGAGCGCGCGTTCCGCAAGGACATCGACGCCTTTTATTTCGCAGCCGGCATGATCGAGGCGCTGTCCCCCGCGTCGCGCCGCCTGCGCCCCCGCGACGTGATCGAACATTTCGAAGGCGTGGTGAACGGAGAGTTGGATCTTCGTTTGGAATCAGCAGCTTCCAGTGAATTCTCCGCGAACACCAAGGACGACGAAGGCTTTCAGCTGCCGCAAATCAAATGGAACCTGTCCGGCCGCCGCGTGATGACGATGACCTGGGCAGAAGGCGTTCCGCTGGGCGACAACGACGCAATTGATGCCGCTGGCCATGATCGCACGATCTTATCGGAACGGGTTTTACAACTGTTCCTCAACCACGCCTTGCGCGACGGGTATTTCCACGCCGACATGCACCAAGGGAACCTAAAGGTCGCCGCAAACGGGGACATCATCGCCTATGATTTTGGAATCATGGGACATATTGATGAATACACCCGCCGCGTCTACGCCGAGATCCTCTTTGGCTTTATCCGGCGTGACTACAAACGCGTGGCCGAAGTGCATTTCGAAGCGGGCTATGTGCCCGCCGATCAGGACGTCGATGAGTTTGCGCGCGCCCTGCGGGCGGTGGGCGAGCCTATCTTTGGCATGGACGCCACCGGCATTTCGATGGGCAAACTTTTGGCCTATCTGTTTGAAGTCACTGAACGTTTCGGCATGGAGACACGAACCGAACTGATCTTGCTGCAACGCACCATGGTCGTGGTCGAAGGCGTCGCGCGATCGCTCGATCCGCATATGAACATCTGGAAGGTCGCCCAACCCGTGGTTGAGGCCTACATCAAGCAGTCGATTGGCCCGCGTGCTGTCGGCGCCGATTTGTGGAAAACAGCGCTGGTGATGGCCCGGTTCGGTCCGAGACTGCCAAAACTGGTCGAAGCTGCGCTGATCAAACAGTCTCAGCCTGAACCGCAAAACCGGGCCAAACCGTGGGCTGCGCGATTCACTTGGCTCGGTGTTGGTCTGCTTATGGGTCTGACCGTCGCTTCGATCGGGTTGCATCTAGGCTAACCCCCTTGGGCTAACCCTATGAAAAGAAAAACGGCAGCCTCTCAGCCGCCGTTTCAAATCATTCCGAGTTCGTCTGAAACTCAGTCGGTGCCGGAGGTCGCAGCTGCCACAACAACAACAGTCGCGATGGTGCCAACGATCATCATCGGCAGGAATGCGAGACCAACGGAGGAAACAAACGGGTCTGCTTCCTGTGCGAAGGCCGGAGCGGCGGCAAGAACTGCGGCCGCAGAAATCATAAGCTTTTTCATGGTGTTCTCCAGACTATACGTACAAGGGCGCAAAAAGCACCCGATGCCTTTGAATTTATACACAACACAGCACTCGTTCAAACCACATTTTTTGCAGGCGCAGCTTTTTCAGCAGCAGTCCCGCCATCCCATCGGCGCGATTGAACACGCGCCGTGCCAATCATAGGTTAGACGATCACACACGAAGATCAAACAATCGAAAACAAGCAATTGTTTTCAGTACATTAGGCATGTTTTTAGGGCGACCTTTCTTGCGCATTAACCTGTGTTAATTGCGTGCTCAAATTGCAAGCGGATTGTTGCGGATTTGACGCTTGAGGCGCCATCGCGATGCTTAAACCACCGGTTCACGCAAACCGATAACGTTGTTTGCGTCCATCTCCGTCCCATCGGACAGCCGCAGTTTGGCCGTGCCGGATTCTGCCCAGACTTCGTTAATGTTGCTGTAAACGGCGGCCGGACTGGTGTCGATCAATTCATCCAGGAAAAAGCTTTCGACTTCGAAAGAGTAGACGCCCTGTGGGTGCATCTGGCCTGAGGCATCGCGTCCGCTCCAGCTGACATGGCTTTGATTTTCATTCAGGACAAATCGTTCCAACTCAACCCCTTCGGAATCGCGGACGACAAGCATCGCGCTATTCGCGTTCGGCGCAAAATCTGCCCGAACATCAATCGGCTGGCCGCTGAATTGAACAGGCTCTTCGACCAAGGCCTCCATGCCGACCCAATCCGAGTAGCCGCGCAAGACCTCACCGGGCGCCTCTACGCCGCCGGACAGCAGCGTTTTCATCGAGGTCAAAAGCTCATTCGTAAGGACCTGCTGTTCCACCGATGAAAAGGTAGCCAACTGGGTTGCATAGTCCGACGAATCGATCGGATTGAGCGGATCTTGGTTCTGAACCTGAACCGTCATCATTTTGAGAAACGTCTCAAAATCCGAGCTGACCACCGCACGCGCACTTTCGCTTGGGGCGGAAGTGGTGCCGCTTTGCGCGGTGGTTTGAAACGGCTGAGTGCCACTGATTTCTACCATTTTGAACCTCAGATAAGGATATCCAGCCCGTCCTGGGCCGCAGATTTCGGAGCATTAGCGGGTGTTGGATCTTCGACATGTTCAGGCGCAGACACGGATCGCGCGCCCGGTTTTTGGCCGTCTCGAGCGTCATCCCCAAAAGAGAATCCAGCCCCCTCAAACCCCGCATCCGCGAGGTCACGAGACAGTTGGTCAATGTGCCGGCGCATGAGATCCAGCGTTTCCTGACGGTCCGCTTGAATGTTGACGGTCATGCCTTGATCGCTGTGGACCAACTGCAAACGCACCTGACCAAGCTCTTCGGGGTTAAGGCGAATCTCAATCCGGTCCTCGGTCATTCTTGCCACGGCTTCGGTGATCTGACGTATGACTTGAGCCGAAGTTGCCGGAGTATTGGGGGTTGCCGGGTGGATCTGCGCCGAAGCGGATGGGCCACGCGCATCGGACGGCGCCGAGATCGTCGTAAATTCCACGCCTTCTTCTTCCGTCACTTCAAACAATGTTGGAGCGTTCACACGACCGCGAGACTGCGTCATTTCCGGCGCAATTGCCTGAATCGGGACAGTAACGGCGGCCATCTCTGGCGCTTTGGCATTGGACACCGAGGCCGCCATCGGCATTGCAACCTGCGTTTCGCGCTCTTTTCGAATGAGCTCGCGGGGGTGAATCGCATCCGTCACCTTCGCCTCTAACGCGGGAGCGTTAGGCTGCACAGGTTTTTGCGGCACGATCGGATCCGCTGGCCTTGTGGCTTTCCGAGTAACAAAAACCTCTTCGGCATCATCGAGAATGTCACCATCTGCTTGCGGCGACCGGGGCGAAATCGGTGATTGGGTCGGCAATTCTCGCTCCTGCGCCACAACGGGCTGGGGCACCGTGGGCGAGGGCCGACCTGGATCTGTGCTCGTCGCTGCAACCGCGCTGCGCACCTCTGGGGTCACATCTTTGACCTTAATTTCTATCTCATTTGTTCGAGCTGCCGCGGGCACGGGGCGCTCTTTTGCGACTGTCTCAGCCACATCATCAGAGCCCAAACCTGCCAAAAAGGCGTTTGCCTGTGTTCGCGGCTCGATTTTGGTCGGTTTTTCAGCTGCGATCCATTCGCGCGACTCGGAAGACCGCGTCACGAACACCTGAGCGTCGGCTTCGCTTTCAAGAGCGGGCGTGTGAACGCTTGTGCCGTTTTGCGGATGCACTTGCACTTCGGTCCGGGCTTGCGCGGGCTCCGTGACGCGCAGCGGCGTTGGCCGCGCCTCATCGGCCCTTACCGCTTTATGCGGCTCTCTAGGCATATCAGGTAGGGGCAAATCGCGCGGCTCGGATGTACGCGGGGTCGGCGCTGCCTGTTCCACCTCGGTTTCAGCAAGGGGCGTTGGCGATTCGGGAACCGTTGTTCTTGTGGTCCGCACAGGCTCGGAGGGTTTTTCGGCCCTTTCGACTGAAATCGGCCGCGCCACGGTCCGAGGCTTGTCTGTATATGGTGCTTCCGACGCTGTGCGCTCCGGAGCCTGCGGGTCTGCGGCAGGCAAGGATTGAGTATCCACGACAGCTCTTGTCGTGCTTTCCGGAGTATGCACTTTTGAAGATGCCCCGGACGCCCGCGGCTCAGAGGTAATTCGCACGGACACCTCTCCCAATTGTCCGCGACTTTCCAAGGCTTTGGCCCTGGGTTCGGTGCGAGGTCCGATAGGCTGCTTAGCTTCGATGCTCTCCATTTCGGAAACCAGTTGGGCGAGATCGGGCAGGGCTGCGCCGACATTTTTAGTGTCCGTCTTTGCGGCAGACTGCGGGACAAGTTGCGGCACCGTCACCGGCCCCGCCACCGATCTTTCGACGCTTTGAGGCTTGGGCTGATTGACAGGATCGGTTTCTGACAACGCAAACTTCGGCGCATTGATGGGCATATCCTGCGCAATTGGCGTGACTTTTGGCGTCCCATCTGGCGCTCCCTCAGCGACCGAGGGAGCCGGCACAGACGGCATTTTGGCCGCCGAAGCCATCAGCGGCAAGGTTTTTGCCTTTGGTGCGGACTGAAGCCCCGCCGTCCAAGGCTTTAGCTCTTTGGCTGCTAAAACCGGGATCGCGTTTTGCTTGGGTTCTACGGTGGCCGTTCCGGTCGCCGCTGCGGCCGGATTCGGTTGCCCCACCAGAGTCGATACAGCCATGCGAGGTGCAGGCGGCGGAGCTATGATGTCAACCTCGGCAACCTGCTTGTGGCGAGCCGCGCGGACGGCAGGGGCGGTGGCCACCTCCGAGGGTTCGACTGTCGCAATTGGCGGCACTTTTACCGGGCGCGCGACCTGACTCATCTGCAAAGGAAGCGATTCTGCGCTCTTTTCGGGTGCCGGTGGCACGCCCTTGCTGGGCAGATCGGTCGTGGCTTGGGCGGCAACCTTCAGAGCAATGCCCGATTCGGCCCGTGCAGGCCGCGCTGCGGCGTCGTTTCTTTCCTTTGGTTGCACCATCTCTGCCTTTGGCGGCTCCGCGTCAGGTACCGGTTTGCGAGTCTCCGGACTCTCTGACGTCTCGCCGCCAAAAAACTTGAGCGGCAGGTCGCTGGAATGCTCTTCCACAACGTCCGGAGCCTCAATCCTCGTTAGATCAACGTCGTCTTCCGACGTCTCGGGAATCGATTCGTCAGGCACGTCGGTTGGCTCATCCGTGGCAGGTGCTTCGGTCGATTTCACCGCTTCGGCCGGGTTGCGTTCCGGGCGCGCACCGGACGCGTCATTGCCTAATTCTGCAAAGATATCAGAAAATTGCGTGTCCCCTTTCTCGGGGGTTTGCGCATCGCTCGCTTGGGGGGACTGGGTCAGCCCAAGCAGACTGGTCAATTGTGTCAGCATGTTCGCTCCGGGAATTCTTCCGCTGCTGCACAATAGACCTCACATCCTTACCGGTTCTTTACCGAGATACTTTCAAATCAGTTCAACTGAGTCGAATTGGAGAGAAAAGAATGGAGATTTCAACGTCGACAGCGATGACACTGCCCTCGCAAGACCAAGCCCTTCGCAAAGCTGCAAAAGAACTTGAGGCAAATTTTCTTGCAGAAATGCTGAAATCCGCCGGTGTCGGAAAAACTCCCGAAGCCTTTGGCGGTGGCGCTGGCGAAGATCAATTCGCCTCTTTCATGCGCCTCGAACAAGCCCGCCAAATGGCCGACCAAGGCGGAATCGGGCTCGCAGAATCGCTTTATCACGCATTGAAGGAGAGAATGAATGACCAGTGACACGACCCGCCGCCTGGAGGAATTGCTCAAGGCTGAGCGCCAGGCTCTTTTGTCTGGGGATTTTGACCAAATTGCTGAAATCATGGAAGAAAAGCAAAAAATCGCTGAGGATCTGGACGAGGCCGGCCTGTCAAGCGAGGAGCTGTCCCCCATCCGCGACGGGATGCGGCGCAATCAAGAATTGTTCGATCAGGCCTTGGCCGGTTTGCGCAATGTCACCAATCGCATCAGCGATTTGAATCGCGTGCGCCGGTCCACGGACACATATGATGCACAGGGTCGCCGCCAGACAATTGATGCCCCTGCCGATCGTCGGCTGGAACGACGAGCATAAGCATTTGCATCAAATCTGCCTGATCTTCGGTGCCGATCTTAGCGCTGCGTTAGGATTCAAAAGCGATGTTGGCGAGGCACCGAAAACAGGTGGCACAGGTCGAAAACACCAAGGCCTGTAACAGTCAGAAAGACGTCAGAGAGCCGATTACGGCAAATGCAAACCGGCGCCAAAAAGCGCTTAAAAACTAAGGACAAATCATGTCTAGCATTCTGACGAACAACGGCGCAATGGTTGCGCTGCAGACCCTGAAATCCATCAACTCCGGTCTTGCCGGTACCCAGCAGGAAATTTCCACGGGTAAGCGGGTTTCCAACGCCAAAGACAACTCTGCCGTTTGGGCCATCTCGAAAGTGATGGAAGCCGACGTCAAGGGCTTCAAAGGCATCTCGGACAGCCTCAACTTGGGCCAGTCCACTGTCTCTGTGGCACGTCAAGCGGCGGAAACGACCACTGAACTGCTGACCGACATCAAGGGCAAGATCGTTGCCGCCCAGGAAGAGAACGTCGATCGCGACAAGATCCAGACCGACATCGACGCTTTGCGCGATCAGATCTCGGCGGTTGTTGGCGCGGCTCAGTTCAACGGCCTGAACCTGCTGTCGAACACCGACACGACTGCGGGCTCTGGCAGCATCAACGTTCTGGCGTCTCTTGACCGCTCGGCCGATGGTGTGGCGGCATCCGACATCAACGTTACCAAGCAGGACCTTGGGACGGGTGCATCCGACATCGCTGCGGCTGCGTCTGCCGCAACCGCGACTTCCGACACCATCACTGGTGGTGCTGGTGGTGCCGCTGCTGCAACCCTGACCGGTGCAGCTACCGCTCCGACGACCGATATCATCATCGGCTCTGCGGGCACTGACGCAATTACCGCCGGTACCGGCTACTCGATTGCGATCTCTGCGGGTGCGGCTGGCCTCGCCAATGCGGACACTTCGACCAAGAACGACATCAGCTATGTTGCCCGTGACGGTGACACCGCTGCTGACGTTGCGGCCGGTCTTTCGGCGGCCTTCAACGCTTGGGTCGACGCTGAAGCCGGCACCGACGCAGAGCTGACCGCCACTGTAAGCGGTAACACCGTGACCATCACGGGTTCGACCACCACTGGTGACAACGCATCGGTTCTGGCCAGCGAATACGCCGCAGCCGACACCACGATCGGTGGCCGCCTCGAAGCGTTGAACGACATCGACGTGACCACTCAGGCAGGCGTCGACAGCGCGCTGACCGAAATCGAAGGTCTGATCCAGACTGCAATCGACTCGGCCTCCGCATTCGGTTCTGTTCAAGGCCGCATCGAAACCCAGTCGGACTTCATCTCGGGTCTGACTGACGCACTGAAATCCGGTATCGGCACCCTTGTGGACGCCGATATGGAAGAAGCCTCTGCTAAACTGCAGGCGCTTCAGGTGCAGCAGCAGCTGGGCGTTCAGGCTCTGTCGATTGCCAACCAGGCACCGCAGTCGCTCCTGTCGCTGTTCCGCTAAAATTAACGTCGGAGGCCGGGCTGACCGGCCTCCGATTTACTTTTTCCTGATCTCATAACCAGAAGGTTCTGAAGTGAACGCACAGACCCTAGCAAAACGCGCTTATTCCCAATCGGCCCGCAGCACTCAAACGCCAAGACGCACAGAGTACGAGCTGATCGCGCAAGTGACACATCGGATTAAGGCGGCTGCCGAAGCGGGCCCCATGTCCTACCCCAAGCTGGTAGAAGCTCTCTCTGACAATCAACGCCTGTGGACCGCGCTTGCCGTCGATGTCGCTGATAAAGACAACGAACTGCCCCAAGATTTGCGCGCGCGGATTTTCTATCTCGCCGAGTTTGTTCAGCAGCACACAGGCAAAGTCTTGGCCAAAAAGGCTCGGATCACCCCCCTGCTAGAGATCAACGCAGCTATCTTGCGCGGCCTCGGCAGTAACAGGAGAAACGAATGAGCGGTTTGGTTCTAAAGCTCGCCCCCAGAGAACGTGTTCTGATCAACGGCGCCGTTATTGAAAACGGCGACCGTCGCAGTCGTCTGTCTATCGTAACGCCGAATACCAACGTTCTGCGCTTGCGCGACGCCATCCATCCCGATGAGGCGCAAACACCTGTGCGGCGGCTTTGCTATGCTGCGCAGTTGATCCTGACCGGAGATGTCGAGCCTGAGGAGGCTCGACAACAACTTATTCCTCGGATCGAGGAACTGAGCCGCATCTTGATCGATCCCGACAGCCGCCGCTTGCTGTCGCAGGCCAGCGACTCGCTGCTTGCTGGGGAGTTCTATCAAAGCCTAAAGGCGCTACGTGCCTTGATCCCGCGCGAAGATAGGCTCTTGGCGACCAAGCCCTGACTCGCCCGAAAACTGGGGCGAAAGGGTCGAGGGTTGACCTCGACCGTATTTCCTCAAGACCTCGCGCGCTGTTGCTGAACACGAACGCCACCGCGCCCCGGACCGGCCTTCGCCCTTTTCAAAAGCAAATCCAGCTTTCTAAACGCACCCTCCGGCCCGTTGGGTGAAGGCTCTGCCAAAAAGGCATCCAGCTCAGCCCAAACGCCAATCGCCTGATCCAGAATAGGGTCTTCGCCTTCCCGATACAGCCCCGCGCGGATCATCGTTTCCGACTGCGCATAGGCGCCAAGCAATTGCCGCACCTTTTGGATCAACTCGTTCTCGGACGCACTGGCCGCCTCTGGCAAGCTCCGCGATACGGACCGCAGCAAATCAATTGCCGGAAAGCGGCCGCGCTCTGCGATCTTGCGATCCATGACCACGTGACCATCAAGCACCCCGCGCAAGATATCGGCAATGGGTTCATCCATATCCGACCCAGCCACCAACACGCTAAAGACTGCGGTGATATCCCCGGTGTCACCCATCCCCGGCCCCGCTCTTTCCGCAAGACGCATGATCTGATGCGCAACAGAAGGCGGATGCCCACGCAACGCTGGCAGCTCTCCCGCAGCGATTGCGACCTCGCGGTGCGCCTCGGCAAAACGTGTGATCGAATCGGCCAAGTACAAGACGTGCTTGCCTTGATCCCTGAAATGCTCGGCGATGGTCATGGCCGCCAGCGGACAACGCCGCCGCTCCAAAGGAGATCGATCCGAGGTGGCCGCCACGACGATGCTGCGTTTCATGCCCTCTGGGCCAAGCACCGTATTGACGAAGTCCAAAACTTCGCGACCACGCTCCCCAACCAGGGCGAGGACAACGACATCCGCCTGCATCCCCTGCGCCAATGACGCAAGCAAGCGTGACTTCCCGACACCCGACCCGGCAAAAAGGCCGATTCGCTGTCCCTGAACCACGGGCAAAAGCGTGTCGAACACCGCCAGTCCGGTTGCCAGACGGTGCCCCATCGAATGTCTCGCGGCGGCCGGCGGGGGGCTGGCCCGGAAGGGGCGGGGCTTTTCGCCCGGCCCCAAAGGCGCGCCATCCAAAGGACGGCCATAGGCATCGACAACGCGACCAATCCAGCTGTCGCAGGGCGCCAGCGTCGGCGGGCCCAAAACCGCGACCCGATCCCCCTTGGACACGCCATCCGCGGCCTCATCGGGCAACATCGCCACCAAATCATCATTAATGCGCAGAACCTCTCCGCCCAGCGGACCCTCGGGGCGCAACAACCTCAGCCGATCCCCAATGCTGGCACTGTGGGACAACCCGCGCACCCAAATGGTCGTGCCATCCACCGAGTGAACGCGCCCAACCGCCCGCACGGGCTGCATCTGGGAAATTCGGGCACGAAGGCCAGTGATCTCGTCGTCCATCGTACGCTCCATTCAAGGTCTGCAAACCGTTTCTAAAGGAATCACGGTTAAGCCTTGATTGAAGCAATCGAGGGAGAAGCCCCGATGTTCCAAAATTTGGACGTCTTCAAAACGGCAATGGCAATGGCGCGGCATGCAGGCTTGAAACAGGCCTACAGCGCGCAAAATATCGCGAACGCGGATACCCCAGGCTATCGGGCCAAGGATATCCCCGAGTTCGCCAAATCAGTGCGCGATTCGCTGCAAGGACAGCGCGCGACGCGGGCCAAACATCTGAACGGCTCGACGGGACGGTCGGTGGATTTCACCGAACGCCGCCAAGCGCTGGATCCGAACGGCAACACCGTTTCGCTCGAAGAAGAGATGGTCAAAGCGGTTGATGCCAAGCGGCAATCCGACCGCGCTCTGGCCATTTATCGCAGCAATCTCAGCATTTTGCGCAGCGCCATTGGCCGCAGATAAGGACCGATAAGATGAACGCTTTTTCAGATGCCCTGTCCGTCACCGCCAGCGGGCTCAAGGCGCAGGCCGCCCGCTTGCGCGTGGTGACCGAGAACATCTCGAACGTCGATACCCCCGGCTATCGCCGCAAGGTCATGCCTTTCAAATTGGACCGATCGGAAACCGCGCTGGTCCGGGTGGAACCCGGCAGGGTCCGGCTCGACCAGAGTGATCTTGAGCAAATCTACGACCCCTCCCACCCCTTGGCCGATGCCAACGGCAACTACCAAGGCACAAATGTCGATCTTTTGATCGAACTGGCCGACGCGCGTGAGGCGCAGCGGTCCTACGAGGCGAACCTGAAAATGTTCGACCAGACCCGTCAGATGTCCAGCGGATTGCTGGAACTCTTGCGGCGTTAACTTCCCCAACCCAGAGAATGGAGACCAGAATGGACGTCCGCTCGCTTAATGCTGCCCAGCAGTATGCCGCTTTCCGGCCCGCAATGGAGCCGGATGCAAACGCAAAACCCTCGGGAATCGAGGCGCAGTTTGCGCAAGCAACCCAACAGTTTACCGATCAGCTGCGCACCGCAGAGGCGACAGCGCACCAGGCCATGGCCGGCAACGCCGACCCGCACGCGCTGGTCGAGGCGCTCGCACAGTCCGAGTTGGCCGTGGATACGGTCGTGGCGGTCCGCGACAAGGTCGTCGAGGCCTATCAGGAAATCCTGCGGATGCCGGTCTAAGCTCATGATGTCAGAGGCTATTTTCTTTGACACGCTTCGTCAGGGCCTGTGGATCGCGACCATCACCTCGGTCCCGATCCTCTCGGCGGCCCTGATCGCAGGCGTCACCGTCGGCCTCTTTCAGGCGCTGACGTCGATCCAGGAAATGACCCTGACATTCGTGCCGAAACTCTTGGCCATCGTCGCGGTGTTCTGGATCTCGATGAGCTTCATGACCCGCACCTTGGTGGACTTTTTCCAGTCCCACATCATCCCGATCATCACCGGAGGCTAGAATGGAATCCGCAAGTTATACCGCGCTCGCCAGGCAATCCGGCCTGATGAAAGAGATGCGGGTCATCGCCAACAACATCGCCAACGCCAACACCACGGGCTTTCGCCAAGAGGGCGTGATCTTTGCCGAGTACATTCTGCCCGGCGATGGCGTCAAAGGCATTTCGATGTCGGTCGGCAGCGTGCGCAACACCTCTTTGATGCAGGGCACGCTGCAACAGACCGGCAGCATGTTTGACGTCGCCATCGAAGGCGACGGGTTTTTCCTCGTGAACACGCCGAATGGCCAGCGGCTGACCCGAGCGGGGGCGTTTATGCCCAGCGCCGAAGGCACCTTGGTGAATTCTGACGGCTACCAGGTGCTCGACGCGGGCGGGGCGCCGGTTTTTGTGCCGCCCGACGCGTCGGATTTGGCGATTGCGCGCGACGGCACCATCAGCACGCAGGGCCGCCCCATTGGGCAAATCGGCGTGGTCGAACCGCTCGATGCCCGCCAGATGGAGCGCGAGGGCGGCGTGCTGTTCCGTGCCGATGCGGGCTTTAACCCCGTCGAAAATCCCCGCGTGATGCAGGGCTTTATCGAAGCCTCGAACGTCGATCCCATTCTACAGGTCGCCCGCATGGTCGAAGTCCAGCGCGCGTATGAAATGGGTCAAAGCTTCATGGAACGTGAAGATGAACGGATCAGAACTGCCCTCAAGGCATTCGTGAAATAAGGAAGCAGCAGGATGCGCGCACTCAAGATTGCAGCAACGGGCATGAGCGCCCAACAAATGCGAGTGGAAGTGATTTCCAACAACCTCGCGAACATGAGCACCACCGGCTATAACGCGCGCCGCGCCGAGTTTGCCGATCTGCACTATCAGCAGTACGCGCGGCCCGGGTCGATCAACGCGTCCGACGGCACTGTGTTGCCGACCGGCGTTCAGCTGGGTCTTGGGGTGCGCCCCTCTTCGGTGTCGATGCAACTGGCCCAAGGGTCGCTGTCCGCCACCGGCGGCGATCTGGACGTGGCGATCGAAGGGAATGGTTACCTGGAGGTGACTTTGCCCTCGGGTCAGGCCGCCTACACGCGCGATGGCGGACTTAAACGCACGGGCGAGGGCTTGATCGTCTCGTCCGACGGCTTTCCCGTCTCGCCCGAAATCACTATCCCGGCGGATGCGCTGAGCGTATCGATCAACGCCCAAGGCGAGGTTTTCGCCTATTTTGCCGACAACGCGGCGGGGCAGCAGCTGGGTCAGCTGACGCTGGCCGGGTTTACCAACCCCAAGGGTTTGGAAGCGATCGGCGCGAACCTGTTTACCGAAACCGAAGCGTCGGGCCCCGCCTTGCAGTCGACGCCGGGCGTCGATGGGCTCGGCACTTTGCGACAGGGCTATCTCGAGGACAGCTCGGTGGATGCGGTCAAGGAAATCTCTGACCTGATCGAGGCGCAGCGTGGGTACGAGTTGAACTCCAAAGTGATTTCCGCGGCGGATCAAATGCTTGCGGCGACGACTCAGGTCCGCTGATGAGACTTGCCTGCGCCATAGCCTTGATCCTGAGCGGCCCTGCCGTAGCCGACACCGTGGTGGCGACGCGCACCATCCGCCCGCAAGAAATCCTGTCGCCACAGGATTTGCGCGTGGACCCGGCCATTGTGCCCGGCGCCTTCGAAAGCATCGACGAAGTGGTCGGCCAAGAGGCGCTGTATGCCATCTATCCGGGCCGCGCCGTCATGCGCAGCGCCGTGGGTGAACCCGCGTTGATTGAGCGAAATCAAGTGGTTGAGCTGATCTACAACGCGGGCGGTTTGCGGATTGTGGCCGAAGGTCGGGCCTTGGCGCGCGGCGCAGAAGGGGAACGCATTCGCGTCATGAACCTTTCCTCCAAAACCACTCTGTTTGGAACGATTTCTTCAACCGGCGCGGTCATCGTGTCGAAATGAGGTTAATAATGCTGAGAAAATTTTGCCTATTCGGGATGGTCCTGACGACTGTGGCCTGTAGCCGCTTGGACCACATCGGCAAAGAGCCGTCGTTCACCCCGCAGACCGAAAGCATGGAACGTGTCGCGATGATCGCCTCTGGGATGCCTGAGGCGCTGCCGCCCCAAACGCCCACCGCGCGTGCTTCGCTATGGAGCGGCGGGCAGACTTCGCTGCTGGGTGATCGGCGTGCGATGAAACGCGGCGACATCCTGACCGTTGTGATCGAGATCGACGAAAGCGCCGAGATCAGCAACAACAGCCAGCGGTCGCGCTCTGGCTCGGAAAGCATGAATATCCCGCAGCTTTTGGGCATTCCTCAGCGGATCAACCCTAATCTGCCAGATGGTGCCAGTCTTGACACCGCCGTTGCGCTGGACGGTGCCAGCTCTTCGTCCGGGAATGGGTCGGTCCGCCGCAGCGAGAGTCTGACCCTGCGGATCGCCGCAACCGTCACCGACACGCTGCCAAACGGCGTTCTGGCGATCAGCGGTACGCAGGAAGTCCGCGTTAACTTTGAGCTGCGAGAGTTGTTGGTGTCTGGCTTTGTCCGGCCCGAAGATATCTCGCGACAGAACGAAATCACCTACGACAAGATTGCCTCGGCCAAGATTTCCTATGGCGGGCGCGGGCAGATCACCGATGTGCAGCAACCCAGGATTGGCCAGCAAGTGCTGGACGCGGTCCTGCCTTTCTAAGGCGAAGCGATGATCAAGAAACTCCTCCCTATTATTCTCGCTCTGATCGGCACCGGCGCAGGTGTCGGCGCGGGGCTATTCCTGATGCCGCCCC
This sequence comes from Tropicibacter naphthalenivorans, assembly GCF_900176475.1. Lineage (GTDB taxonomy): Bacteria > Pseudomonadota > Alphaproteobacteria > Rhodobacterales > Rhodobacteraceae > Tropicibacter > Tropicibacter naphthalenivorans. Next base: position 258,689 of record NZ_FWXX01000003.1, on the reverse strand, counting down.
CAGCCGAGGAACATGCCGAAGGCGCGATCGAATGTATCCCGCCGGTAGAGGATCCGGAACACGCAGCGCCCCCCGAAGAGACGGTGGACGAAGGCCCGCCCGTTGGCCGCGAATATGTCAAACTTAACAACCAGTTCGTGGTCCCGGTGATGCGAAAAGACGCGGTCGTGGCCTTGGTCGTGGCTTCCCTCAGCGTCGAGGTCTCCTCCGGCACGACCGAAACGGTTTATGCGCGAGAGCCCAAATTGCGAGATGAATTCCTGCAAGTGCTCTTTGATCACGCGAACATCGGCGGATTTGAGGGGACGTTTACCAACGGCGACCGCATGGATGTCTTGCGCGAAGGGCTTTTGGATGCCGCGCGCTCCGTATTGGGCAGCGATGTCAGCGATGTCCTCATCACCGAAATCGCCCGCCAAGATACTTAAAGAAAAGAGAACTTTTAAGAGGCGGCCCCCTTTGTGGGGCCGTTATCGATTCTGAAAGCGGCGCATGGTTCCCAACGCCTCCAACGTGTCAGCCTCGCGCGCGAGAAGCTTTTGACGGCGCTCTTCGCGCGCTTTTTCGTCCAGCTCCTTCGCGGCTTCGGCCCTCGAAAACGCGGTGCGCGCCTGCGCAAGACTGTCGAATTCCCGTGCGCGCGCCAAAGCCGCCTGCCGCAGAAACTCTGCCCGCTTGCGCAGCAGCCATCCTTGCCACAGCGCATCCGCACCCAACATCTGCCGCGCGCCAATCGTCTCTGAATCGGCCTGGACCGAGCGGCGAAGCTCATCAATCTGTTCGATTTCCTGCGCCAGCCGCGCGCTTTCATCGAGGTTCCGGCGGTGCTTTTCCAGCGCCTTTTCCTTGAGAATTTGAGTCACTTCCAGAAGGGGCTCGAACTGGGTCATATCCACCTACTCTTGCGCGCCTTGGCCCGCATACTGTCTGCAAATCGGATCGCCGCCGCGACGGGGCGATAGTGATCGGTTGAAATCTCATCGCCGATCTCTGTCGTCGCATAAAGCGCGCGCGCCGTTGGCGGATCGGAATGGATTGGCACGTCGTTCTCGTCCGCGATCTCGCGAATTTTCAACGCAATTTCATCAACACCCTTGGCCACGCAGCTTGGCGCGGATCCTGGCGCACGCGACCATTTCAGCGCGACGGCGTAATGCGTCGGGTTCACGATGATAACGTCCGCTTCGGGGACATCCGCCATCATTTGGTTCATCGCTAATTCCTGCGCGCGGCCGCGCCTATGCGCTTTGAGGTAGGGATCGCCCTCCGCTTCTTTCGCCTCATCCTGCATTTCTTTGTGAGACATGCGGTGTTTCCGCATGTGTTCCGCCCGCTGGAAAAAGTAATCCAAAGCACCGATCGAGGCCGCAATCAGCACGACAATCGATAGGAACCGCAGCATCAGACGCGTCAAAAGCACCATGATCTCTGTCGGATTCGCGCGGATTGTGCCTGTAATGTCGTTCAGCTGGCTCCTTAAAAACACCGCAAGCAAGATGGAATAAACCGTCAGTTTGACGAAGCTTTTAAAGAACTCGAACAGTCCCCGACGGCCAAATTTATTCTTGGCGTTCGAAATCGGAGAAATCCGGTTCATCTTGGGGATCAGCTTTTCGCCGGAAAAGACAAAACTGCGTGTGGCAAACAGGGTAAAAATGACGAACAGCCCCGGCACCAAAAGCAAAGGCATCGCCGGAGCCATCCCCGCCGTCATGACAGACCCCGCGATTGTTTGTGCGCCATCGCCAAAGAACAATTCCGTCAGGCGATCAGGTTGCTCGATCAGTGGCATCAGCGCGTCGCCAAAACGCATCAAACTGTAACTACCCAGCGCCGTGCAGCAGATCAGCATCCCAAGATAGGCCATTGCCGTGTTCAGGTCGGCAGCACGGGGAATTTCGCCCTTCTTTCGCGCGTCATCGAGCTTTTTCTGTGATGGCTCGTGGCTCTTTTCGCCGCCTTCGTCTTCTTCTGCCATCGCGCTCTACCTGAATGGAACCGCAAGAAAAGCTTCGAGCGCGCTCAACCAGACGCTGAGCATTAACGGCGCAGCAACGGTTAGCAGGGAAATCGCCCCGAAGGTGATCACCGGGGCGCCGACGAAAGCGACCATAAGCTGCGGCATGGCCTTGTTGATTACCCCAAGCGTGAGATTGTAGATCACGGACATGATCACAAAGGGCGCAGCGAGGCTGAACGCCAAGGCGAAACTCTCGGTGACGCGCTCTCGTCCTGCCTCGGCAATATCCGACGGGTTGGGAAATTGCATCGCGGGCAGCATGTCGTAGGAAATGACCAGAAAGGCGGCGGCTTTAACGTGAAAACCAGTGGCCATCAGCAGGGCAAGCGCGGCTGTCGTTAAAATGTGGCCGATCGCCGGCATGGGGTCGGTGCCATTGTTGCCTAAAAGTTGAGACAAAGAGGTCGATTGCGCCGCGATGGCCCCTGCGGTTTCGATCGCGAGAATAAACAGCCGCAACACAACACCAAGAAACAGGCCGGAGATCGTCTCTGTCGCCAATGCAAAGACAAAGGTCCCGAAATTCGGCTCGGGCAAATCCATCGCGGGCGTCACGGCTGGTGCCACGATCAAGGTTAACATGATCGCCAAAACCAAGCGCACGCGGGTCGAAATCACCTGTTCGCCCAAGCCCGGCAATGCAGCCATGACAGCGCCGGCGCGCAGGAAAACGATCAAGGCCGCCCATGCGCTATCGGTTAACATATCAACCAAAGGCAACAAAGCGATCATGCGGCGACCACGCCAATCAAGGCCGGTCTCGCTTCAAGACCGATTTCCTCGAAGGACATGACTGGATTGGTCATCCCCTTGGCCGCCATTACCGTGCGCACAAAGCGGCGACGGCGGGCCGAAGTGACCACCGCAGGCATGACGCCCCGATTGCCCGCCTCGCCGATTTGCTCTGCCAAGCCGTTTGACAGCGCCTCGAATCGGTCAGGCGGCAGCGCGATATCCAGGCCGCCATGGTTTCCTTCGATCTGATGGCGCAGGAAGGTGTCCTCCCACTCAGGCGCCAGTTGGATCAGCGGGATCGTTCCATCGTCGCGGCGCATACTGGCAACCAGTTGGAAACCAAGACGTTGGCGAACATGCTCGCAAATCGCCTCGGGCTGGGTTTGCTGACCGCGCATCTCGGAAATGGCCTCGAGGATCAGCGGCAGATTTCGGATCGAAACCTGTTCATCCAGCAACAGCCTTAGCACTTGGTGCAGCGTGTCGATCTGCACCTTGTCCGGGATCAGCTCGTCCAACAGCTTGCGATTCGCCTCGGCGCGGGCCGGATTGGTGAGCGAGACCATCTCGTCCAGCAATCGGCGCAGCGCTTTGAGCGTCAGCAGACGACCAAAGTTACGGCGGATCACTTCAAGCAGGTGGGTGGCCAGCACTTCGGTCGGGGTGACGATGGTCACGCCCGTGATGGCTGCACGTTCTTGATCTTCTGGGCGAATCCAGCGGGCCGGCGCGCCGTAGACCGGCTCGGTCACGTCCCGCCCAGCTGGTAGAGCGTTGCTCGCCTCGGGGACCAGCGCCAAAACCAAATCCGGGTTCAGCTCGCCTCGGGCCATCTCGACCCCATGAATTTTCACAACATAAGTGCCGGTCGGCAACGAAGGTGCATCGGTCAGGCGAATTTCAGGCAGGATCAACCCAAATTGCGAGGCGATATGCGTCCGCATATTGGCGATCCGCACATCAAGACCAGTTCCAGGATCAAGGACCATGTTCACCAAATCCGGCGCAAATTCGACGTGAATGTCATCCAAATCCAGCACATCCCCCATTTGCTGGGTTTTGGGTTCGGTGACCTCGTCCTCTTCGACTGGCGCGGCTTCCTCTTCGGGCGGGCGAGTGGATAGCCACCACGCCGTGCCGACCAAAACCGCAGCGCCAAGCGTGAAAGGCAAAAACGGCAAGCCGGGCACCAACGCGAACAAGAACATCAGGACGCCAACCGCCAGAACCGCAGATGGATGGCGGCCCAGCTGCTTGGCAACCGCAAGGTCAGTCGACCCGATAGTGCCACCGCGCGCGAGCAGCAGCCCGGAAGCGATCGAGATGATCACCGCCGGGATTTGCGACACCAATCCGTCGCCGACCGTCAAGATGGCATAGGTTTCCATCGCATCGCCAACCGCCATGCCGTGGACCACGACGCCCATGATCATCCCCATGACCAAGTTCAAAAGGGTGATCAACAGACCGGCGACCGCGTCGCCCTTTACGAATTTCGACGCACCATCGAGCGAGCCAAAAAACGTGGTTTCCATCTGTTCGGTTTCGCGGCGCCGCTTTGCTTCGGCGTGGTCAATCGCACCAGCCGACATGTCGGCATCAATCGCGAGCTGCTTGCCCGGCATTCCGTCCAGTGCAAAACGTGCCGAAACTTCGGCCATCCGGGCAGAGCCTTTTGTAATGACTGCGAAATTCACAATCATCAGAACGCCGAAAACGACCAGACCCAGAAAGACGCTGCCGCCCATGACAAAGTTGGCAAAGCCCTGAATGACTTCGCCGGCCGCGTGGGTACCTGTGTGCCCTTGGCCGATGATCAGCTTGGTCGAACTGACGTTTAAAGATAGCCGCAGCATCAACGAGGTCAGCAAAATCGTCGGAAAAGCGGAGAAATCCAACGGACGTTCGATAAACAAGGTCACCGTGAAAATCAGGATCGCCAGCCCGAATGACGCAGCAAGCCCGACGTCCAAGACCCATGACGGCATCGGCAGAATCATCATGACGATCACTGCCATGAGCGCAATCGCAAGCAGGATCGTTGGTTTAAAAAGCGCAGCGCCCGAGAGGTTCATGACGCGATCCGCTCAGCTGACGGCAGCGATGCTCGCAAAATCGGAAACGTCGTCGTTCTCGATGTGCCGATTTGCCCATCGCACTGGAATTTGTAGATTGCCATTTCTTGGCCTCAAGTTACTTTCTGCAACTCTGACTGGGATATCTTAGAGCCCTTTATTTTTCGTCAATCTCGGGCTTCGATCCGTGTCGCTTCGAGCAGGGCTCGCAAGGTTTCACGGGCATCGGCGCTCTCGGAAGAGAGCCGCTCTGCATCTTGCAAGGACAGATCTTGAGGATTAACAACTGTTTGTTCTTGCTGAGTTAATTCGGCTGCTGGAGCAAGGGCGCTATCACGTGCCTCGGCCACATCTGCCCAATCTCCAGAAAGCCATGCAGCATTCAGGGCGTCCTGTTCGGCCCCTAGATCGTTGTAGACAGTCTTGGCGAATTCATGATCCCCCATCAGGCGGCGAGCTTCCGCCCTAAGCCGGTCCACCTCAGGACCTTGCCGACCACTGAGCAAAAGCTCTGCCTCTTCGGGTCGCGACAAGTCGAGCAAAGCTTCGGCGTGCAGCAAGCGTGCCTCCAGCAACGGGGGGGTTTCCGGCAGATGATCAAGTTGATCCAAAGCAGCGTCTGGCAGACCAGAAGCGAGCATCCGCTTTGCAATCGATAGGGTCAAATCCGGGGAGCTCACTTCGTGCCCTTGGCCCTCGAACTTGAAAGTATACTTGAGGAAAGCGACTTCGTTGTCACTGGTGAGCAGCGCCTTCAACATCTTGTCGCGCATTTCAGACAAATCGCTTTCCGGGATGTCCGGTGCATCGGCAATGGCTTCGTATGCCTGGTCAAATTCGCCGTTGATCAGAAGAAGACGCACATACGCATCCCACATTTCCGGACCTTGTTCGGAATTTCGCATCTCGGTCGCGAAGGCCGCTGATAGTTCGACAAAGGCCGCTGGAACGGGCTCTTTTGTTTCGTCAGCGGCGTCAACCGCAGCCAAAATGGCTGTGGGCGTGTCCGGACCCCCGGACATTGCCAATTTCTGCAACGTTTTCGCAGCATCGTGTGGATCGCCGGTCTTTGCATCAAGCCGCGCGCGGCCCAACGCAATTTGATCCGTTTCCGTCCCTTGGGCACGCTCGAGCCGCCGCAGGACATCCTTGGCGGTATCAGTTTGGCCGAACTGGCCAAGTTTGTCCGCCAAAGTTGGCCCGATATGTTCCCGAACGTGCCGTGGCAAAGCATCAAAGGCCCGCATCACTGCGGACGGATCGATTTTACCACCCATGGGAAGCGTTTCCATGTCCATGACAGACCAAAGCGCGGCCGATCCCTCACAGCCGCTTTGGTTGGCGAAATGATCGGTGGGATCGTCCTCCAAATCGACAAGGTACGACAAAGCAAGGATCGTCGGGTCTGGCGCCTCTTCAGACAGCTGTGTCATCGCCCTTGCCTCGACCCCGAAGGTGTAGAAGTTCAACAGGCGCATGTATTTTGTCAACGCGCTCTCGTCGACACGGTCGAATTCTCCGAAAACCGCACTTCGCGCAGAAGACAGAGCTTTGCTCGGTTCTGACTCACTGGGCGCCCACCTCGCGAAATTCAAGGAACTTTCCGGGACACAACTGTCGCCACCAATCGCAATGCGCTGTGAACCAGAAGCCGAGTATTCGACGCCCGCCAGTCCCGCCGATAAAGCGGCGGTCAAATCCGGTGCATTCAGTTGGTTTTGCTCAGCCTCTCTAACGGCCACATGATCAATTTTCAGCCCCCCATCCGGGGAAATAGCCGGATCCAACAAACCCTGAGTCGCCGCAGCTGCCAAATCGGCAATGATTTGGTCCCCAATGCTCAATGGGCCGCGAGCGTGTTGGGCCAAGTCCGGTTCTTTTACCGGTTCAGCGTCATGCGGTGCTACAGACCGTTCTTGCGGACGCGCCATCGTCACACCAGGCATCAAGGGGCTCTGTTGCCGCTCGGGCCCGATTCCTGGCTTTTCACCAAGCCTGACTTCTGCCAATCCGGCAGGCGCGTGCGTTGCTGCATCTTGCGGCCTTGGCTCTTGAATAGGCTCTGGCGCGACGTGATCAGCATCGGCGAGATGCTCGGTTTCAGGCTCGGGGAGTTCGGCCACCTCCACAGGTGAAATTTCCTCCGGGGCTGAGGTATCCACCGCAACAACTTCCGGCGCGGGAGATAGCGCCGGGCCGTTCTGGACGTCCAAAACCAGCATTTTATCCTTAAATGAATAGGCATTGATTTCGCATGCGCAGCCGAGCTCAATTCTCAATTCGGACCGCTGTGGGGGCGAATCCAGATCCACGATGCGATCTCGCGAAATACGGGAAAAAACGTCTCCGATATCAAAACTCAGCCCTGGCCGGGACAGACGAAGAACCTTTGTCCGGCCAGCGTCGGCGTCGGAGATGCTCCAATCACTGCCGTCCGGTAGATCAACAACAAGCCGGGTAAAATCAGCATGATCCCCGCTGCGGACGGCAATGGATTGCGCCACAAGGGACGAGGGCCACACCAACACAAAAAGGGCGACAAAAAGTCGTTTCATGCCGCGTCCTGCTTTACGGATTTCAGAGCCTCCTCCAATTCCTCGAAGGTCGGGCGATGATGGTCCGGCGTATTTTGGCGGCCCACCTCGATGCAGATATTGGTCGCATGGTTGTGCAAATTCGCGACGAGCACCTCGCGGATCAGATGATAGAAGTGGAAGTCCTCTTCGCAGACGGCTTTAACCTTGGTCGCAAAAGGCCCGACCAGACCGTAGGCCAAGAACACCCCCAAGAACGTGCCAACAAGCGCGCCACCGATCAGTTTCCCAAGCACCTCTGGAGGTTGGTCGATGGAGGCCATGGTTTTGATAACACCCAGCACAGCTGCCACAATCCCAAGAGCCGGAAGGGCGTCCGCCATGCTTTGCAACGCGTGACTGGAATGCAGCGCGTGATGCTCCATCCCCTCAAGGCGCTTGTCCAACACCTCCTCAACCTGGTGCGGGTCGTCATAGTTCATCGAAACAGACCGCATGGTGTCGCAGATAAACTCGATGGCATGTTTGTCAGCCAGAATTTTGGGGTATTTTCCAAAAATCGTGGATTCAGCTGGGGACTCAACGTGTTCTTCGATAGCGACCGGGTTTTGACGCGCCAGACGGATCAACTCGAACAAAAGGCACAGCAGGTCGCGGTAGTCATCGTGTTTCCACTTGGCCCCTTTGAAAACCTTGCCGACATCTTTCAGGGTGTGCTTTACAGTCGCACCGTCATTGCTGATCATGAAAGCGCCAGCCGCAGCGCCGCCGATCATCATGAACTCGAACGGTAGTGACTTGATAATAATCGCCATTTTGCCGCCCGCGGCCAAATAGCCGCCGAACACCATCCCAAAAAGAACAACGATACCGATAATTCCCAGCATTCCCGGTCTCCCGAACCAATTCTGCTACACTGTGGCATGGAGCCGTTAAGAAACTCTCTGTGCGCGCCGTCACATCACGACAAAATCAGCATGAAGCGCGCCTGCGGCTTTGATGCTCTTTAAAATGTCGATCATATCTCGCGGGCTCACGCCCAGGGCGTTCAAGCCAGCGATGACTTCGGACAAGGACGTCCCCGTCGGCACCTCGGCCAAGCCGATTCCCGGCTCTTCTTCGATGGCAGCCCCAGTCCGCGGCACCACGACGGTTTCGCCTTCGGCAAAGGGGTTGGGCTGGATCGCCAAGGGCGCTTCCTCGATCCGCAAGGTGAGCCCGCCCTGAGACACGGCCACCCGAGAAATGCGTACGTCCGCGCCCATGACGATGGTGCCAGAGCGTTGATCGACAACGACCCGCGCGCGCCGCTGCGGTTCCACCGCGAGGTTTTCGATGGCGACCACGGCGCGGGCTGGCGTTGCCGTGCCAGTGCGGCCCAAATCCACCGTCACCGTGCCTGCGTCCATCATTGTCGCGGCCCGGCGCCCGATGGCCCGGTTTATGACGTCTTCGATACGCGCGGCGGTTGTAAAATCGGGTTCCCGCAAGGCCAACCGAAGAGAGGACAGTTGCGTGAAATCAAACTCAACTTCGCGCTCGACCCGCGCGCCCGAAGGGATGACACCAGCCGTCGGAACGCCCTGGACAACGCGCGCCGCGTCCCCTTCGGCTTCGACTCCGCCCGCGATCACCGTCCCTTGGGCGACGGCATAGATTTGCCCGTCTGCCGCGTTTAACGGCGTCATGATCAAGGTCCCGCCCAGCAGGCTACTGGCGTCGCCAATCGCCGAAACCGTAATGTCAATCTGACCACCTATGCGTGCAAATGCGGGCAACTTCCCGGTCACGATCACCGCAGCCACGTTCCGAGGGCGAAACTGTTCGCCCGTCACGTTCACACCAAGGCGCTCAAGGATATTCGACATGATTTCTTCGGTGAAAGGAGAGTTTCGCAACCCGTCCCCCGTGCCGTTCAGACCAACGACAAGACCGTATCCGACCAGATCATTGGACCGGACGCCTTCAACCTCAACGAGATCTTTGATGCGAACCGACTGAGCCTGTGCCGTCGAGCACAGCCCAATTGCCAAGATGAAAAACGTGAGCAGGCGTTTGAGCATTAGAGGAACTCCGCCAGAGACAGACGCTGCGACCGCGCGGTGATCGCATACAGGCTTTCGAGCTGCGTACGGATCGTTTCATACCGCGTTGCCGTCTCGTAGGCGTCGGCCCCAACCAGATCGAGCTTGGCGATACTGGTTGCCGTGCGCTCTGCCGAATTGCGCGCGGTCGTCTCTTCGACACGCGCTTCGAGAGCGCCAAGGCCTGCCCGAAGTTCAACCATACCTTGCTGCGCACCAAGCAAATCCCGCCCGGCTTTTGCCAGCATTTCGACCTGTACATCCTGTGACAGGCCCAGCGATCCATCCGTCGACAAAGCAGCCATAACGAGCGGTTTCAGCACGTCGCGAAACACCGGATCGGTGGCGCGAATATCCACGTTCGCCGTCTCTGTCTCGCTCAGTCTCAGCGGTGCAATCCCAGCGGTAGAGCCTTGGTAGGTGGTCGTCTCGTAGGTGCCGCCCGCGCCGAAAAAGGTATCCAGAGCCGTTTCCACATCGGCCAGGGTCACAGACCCGGAAACAGCGGTCCGCAGATCCCCCAAGAAAGTATCCACGTCCTGGACCGCAGGCCGATCCGTCGCGGTGCCCGAGAACATGAAACGCCCCGCAACCGAGCGGTTCAAACCGTTCAAAACCTGTGCAAATGCGTTTTCGGCGTCCTGCGCCATAGTCGACAGCAAAGAGCTGTTCGGCGTCAATTCCGCCGAAATCAACGACTGCGACAAAAGTTCCGTTCTAGATTGAATCTCATCCAACGCAGTTTGCATCGACCCGGTCAAAAAGGTCGCTTCGGTGGTGTTGACGCGATAGGTGTCCAGCTTGGACAGGGTGCGATCAATCGCCATCAGCCCGGTCAAGTCGCCTTTAAGGTGCTGCGCGGGATCTTTGACCAAGCCCGTGGCGACCTCGACGGCCAATTGATCCATTTCACTGCGAAGCTGGGCCTGATTGGTCCTCAGCACCAGCGCGCGGGCCATATCTCCGACTGATTCCATGAGAAATTCTCCTTAGATTTGCAACAGACGCTGCAAGAGTTCATCCACGGTGGACATGACCTTGGCGTTCGCGGTGTAGAGTTGTTCGATCTGCATCAGCCGTTGAAGCTCAAAGTCGGTGTCGACGCCTTTGGCCAGCTCGGCCTCTTTGAGCGCGGTATTGCGCGAGGATTGATAGCTTTGCGACAGTTCGGCGCGCACGCGTGAGCCGGACACGGTCGAGGCAAATTCGGACGCATGATCGACAAAACTGCGGGAAACCGAGGCCAGCGTCGTCGAGCTGGGTACATTGGACGCGGACATCGCGGCCGAAATGCCTTGTAGCAAGCGGGCTTCACCCACCTCACCCTGCGTTGCCGCACCCAGACCGTCGCGCAACCGCCAAGACCCGCCAGAGCCCGGTGCAACCAGCGAATTTAGAGAAATCCGCGAGGCGAGACCCTCTTCGTTGAGGGGATCAAAGGCGAGTCCAATGTCGGTAAACAGGCCCGGATCGGTCGCACCCAGCGTCATGTCCGGCCCACCGGGGCCAAGACGTTCCACAAGGTCACGGGCGATGCCGTCCAGTTCGGCCTGACGTTGCACACCTTCGTTGTCGCGGATGTTGAATTGTGCGGCAAGGCTCCCGCCGCCGAACATCCCATTGTCGCTGGTGCTGACGGCAACACCGTTAAAGGTCAGCCCGGACAGCGCCCCGTTTGCCACAGTGTCGCCGACCCGCACCGCAATGGACCGTTCAAATTCTATCTCGGCGGGCTTGCTGTCCAAAAGCAAAGCGCCGCCGGTGGTGTAAACGGTGATACTGCCTTTGTCCTGTTCGACGACACGCAGCGGCACGATGTCCGAAATCCCGTCGAGCAGGCGATTGCGTTCGTCCAAAAGGCTCGCCGTATCGACGCCCGAAACCCGTCCCTTGACCACGTCGACGTTGATCTCGTCCAAGCGCGCCAAGGTTTCATTCATCAGATCGATCTGCGCGCCGATGGTCCGGTCCGCGTCCGTCCGCAGGGTCTGGATTTTGTCGGACATGGTGTTCAACGTCAGCGCCAGATCGTTCGCCGTCGTGGCCACCATTTCCAGCCGTTGGGTCGAAGCTGGATTCGACGCCGCCGTCAAAAGCGAGTTCTCAAAGGCTTCGACGCGGCCGACAAAAGAGCCTGCCTCGCCCGAGACGCCAACGACGTCCTCGACTTTCTTGATAAAATTGAGAAGATCGTTCGATGCGGCCGTTTGAGCATCCGAAAAACGGCGATCGGCGATCAGCGCCGAGTCGACATTGCGCGAAACGCCGTCGACCCGGACGCCCCCGGTGAGGCCAGCATTCAGCACAAGCTCGCGCTTTCCGTAGCTTTCGGTGGTGGCGTTCGCGATGTTGGTCGACACCAGACCCGCAGCACGCGAGTTGGCCTTGAGCCCCGAAAACGCGTTGTTAAGTGCAGAAGATAAAGACATTTACTGGCCTCCTTGAGGAGTTGATCTAAGAACCGTCAGCGCTTGATGTTGGCGGTTTCCTGAAGCATTTCGTCGACGGTCTGGATGACCTTGGCGTTCGACGAATAGGCCCGTTGGGTCTGGATCATTGACGTCAGTTCCTTGGCGACGTCGGTGGTCGATTCCTCGCGGGCGAAGGATTTGATGTCACCAGTCGGACCATCCCCCGCGTCCCAGAGGAAATACGCGCCCGAGGACGGCGTCGGCTTGAACGTCTGATTGTCCAGCGCGGTCATGCCATTGGGGTTGGGCAGATCGGCCAGCGGAACCTGATAGAGGATCTGGCTGACGCCGGTGTCGTACTGGGCGCTGACAAAGCCGTTGGCGTCCACTTCGACACCCACCATGTTCCCGACTTCGGACCCATCTTTCGTGATCGAGATGGGCGCAAAGCTGTCGGACAGCTGCGACAGGCCGCTGTTTTCGCCAACCGCGCCAAGGTTGAAATCAATCGGGCCGCCTGCAACGGTGATCTCCGCAATCCCGGTGAGGGGATCATAGGCACCGCCAGAAATGGTCGTCACGCTCAGGATCTGCCCACCGGTGTTCCGGGTGTCGTCAAACACAATTTCATATTCGCCAACAACCGCGCCACCTTGAGCCGTGTCCGTCATCAGCATGTTCCACGTGTTCGACGGCGCAGTCGCAGGGGCGACCGGAACCGTTGGCGTAAAGGTCAGGTTGATGGCCTGCGACACGCCAAGGTTGTCGAAATACTCGATCGACAGGTTGTAAGGATCGCCCGATGCATCCACTTGGGTATCAGTTGCGGGCAGGTTGAGGCTCATTTCAACGTTGGTGGTCGGGTCACCGGTCAGGCTGAGGCTGAACTGAACAGGCTGAAGGCCGTCGGTGGTGTCCCGCGGGTAGGACGGGATCGAGCCATCCAGATTCGCCGGCCAGCCCATCAGGTAATAGCCCGACTGGTTTTGCAAATACCCTTCTTCGTTCAGGCGGAACGAGGCCGTCGGGGTCAGCAGCAGCTCGGGCTCGCCGGTCGCCTGAAGCTGCGAGGCAGACACCACCGGCAGCATCCCGCGACCGCGAATCGCCAGATCCGTCGCGTTGTCCGTCGTCACCAACGACCCTTTCTGGTCGATCAGACGCACGTTGTTGGTGGCAACACCACCGGCAGTATAGCTACGGCCGCTGTTGCTCATAACCAGCGAGTTAAACTCTGTCTCTGCACGGCGATAGCCATAGGTCGACGAGTTCGCGATGTTGTCGGAAATCGTGCCCAGACGGCTCGCATTTGCCGTCAGACCTGAAACGCCTGCATTGAGGGAGGATGAAATTGTCATAGACGCGCCTTTCTGCTGTCTCGAAACTAAATTCCGAGACAACAGATACGCGCTCGTGTTTAACGCGGGCCTAACATCTAAAATGCGATTGAATTCATCTTACAGGTTTCGCAGGAACACGATTTCCAGCCTGTTGTTGCGCACGTCCATCGGGTTGTCGTGGTTCGGCTCCCGGTCCGCATGAGACGTAACCCTATGAACGCGCGAGGAACTTAGCCCCTGATCGGTCAACAATTCGCGGAACCGCGTCGCCCGAAGCCCGGACACATCCCAGGACGGATTGCGCGCCAGCACCAGCGGATAAGAGGCTGTGTGCCCTTCGACAGCAATCGGATTATTCACGATGACCGAGGCAGAAATCAGCACCCGAGCGATGTCACGCAACAGGGGAGTCGGCTGATTGTCGTCGTCGAACAGACGGGCCTCTTCGGTTTCGAACACCTCGATCACCAGCCCCTCGTCGGTCACATCGGTCACGATATGGTCCAGCGTCTCGTCCGCCACCATGCTTTCGCCGCCACGGCCCATCAGCATCTCTGCGACTTCTTTAAAGGCTTCTTCCTCGGCCTCCCCCTCGGCGTCTGCCTTGTCAGAGGTCAGCGCGCCGGACGCGCCATCCAGACTTTGGCGCCGAGGCTGGACGTTCAGGCTGGTCGAGCCAGAGCCCATGCGCGGCAGGGTATTTTCCGCAAAGACGGATTCCCCGCCCAGCGCGCCATCGCCGCCGCCAGAGACCCGCGTCAAGGCAATCGTCGGCGTAAAGTAATCCGCGATCCCCTTGCGCTGTTTTTCGGTTGTTGCATTCAGCAACCACATCAAAAGAAAGAACGCCATCATCGCGGTCACAAAGTCGGCATACGCCACCTTCCAGGCCCCGCCATGGTGCCCGTCGCCGCCGGAAACTTTTTTCCGTTTGATGATGATAGGCGCAACGCCATCGCCACTCATGTCCACCACCTTTCTTTCACCCAAGGAAAGGTATAGGCTACCGCCGCTTACCAGCCGCTTAATGATTCAAAATGTAAGGTTAAATACCCAAAGCGGCGTCAAAGGCGGTGCGGTTTTCCCACATTGGCCCACCGTTGCCCTTGCGTGAATGGACAGGGCTGGGGAAAACCACTAGCAACGTAAGGGAAACAATACCCGAGTAGAGGTAATCATGGCGGACAGAGCTTTGGACAGGCGCCCGAGAGGCCGCGCCAGAACTGCGCTATTGGCGGGCGCATCGTGGATGCTCATGAGCACCGCTGCGATCCCGGACACCGCGCAGAATGCGCCATCGTATAACCTGTATGGCTCGCCCGGTCTGGTCGACATGCCCAGCGCCGAAATGCTGCCTGATGCCGAGCTTGCCGCGACGGTGTCGAACTTTGCCGGCATTACGCGGACCACGCTGACCTTCCAGATCATGCCACGCCTATCCGGCAGCTTTCGCTATTCATCACTTGAAAACTTCGATGGAACGAACAAGCGCTTCGACCGCAGTTTCGACCTGCGCTACCAGCTGCTGACCGAAGGAGATATTCGCCCTGCCGTTGCCATCGGCCTTCAGGATTTCATCGGCACTGGTATCAACAACGGCGAATACATCGTCGCCACCAAGACGCTGGCCCCGGGGCTAAAAGCCACCGGCGGCGTCGGTTGGGGGCGCCTTGGCAGCTACAAATCCTTTGCGTCGGTGGGCACACGCCCCGCTGTGGATTTCGGCAAGGGCGGCACACCGACCACTGCCCAATGGTTCAAGGGCGACATGGCCTTTTTCGGCGGCGTCTCTTATGCGCCCAACGACCGGCTGAACTTCAAGCTTGAATACTCATCCGACGATTACGCGGTCGAAGCCGCGCGTATGGGTCTGAACAAGACCAGCCCGTGGAACTTTGGCATGGACTACCGCTTCAAAAGCGGTGTGCAGCTGTCGCTCTACCACGTTTTGGGCACCGAGGTCGGCGCGCAGCTGACCTTGGCCACGAACCCCAAGCGTCTTGGCATTCCCGGCGGTCTGGAAACGGCGGGTCTGCCGGTGGCCCCGCGCCAGCCTGCGGATGTGCGCGATCTGGGCTGGACCGGCGACAGCGCCAAACAGGCCGGTGCCATCAAGACGCTGCGCGACCTGGCCGCCAAGGATGGCCTGTCGGTCGAGGGTGTCTCTCTTGACGCGCACCGCGCCACGGTACGGCTGCGCAACACGCGTTTCGGTTCTGAAGCGCAGGCGATTGGCCGCACCGCCCGCGCCATGACCCGCAGCCTGCCTGCCTCGATCGAAGAGTTCGTCATCGTTCCGGTGGTCAACGGGATGCCCATGTCGGCGGTCGTTCTGAAGCGCTCGGACCTTGAACGCCACGAACATGACGCCGCCGACGAGATGTTGGCCCGCGCCAGCATTATCGAAGGCTACGGCTTGGCCCCCAAGGCAGACCCGGGCGTCTACCCCAAGTTCACATGGTCGCTGATGCCTTATGTGGCCCTGTCGGCGTTTGACCCGGACAGCCCGGTGCGCGCCGACCTGGGTGTTCGTGCCGCCGCCGACTATGAAATCACGCCGAACATCGTCGTCTCTGGCGCGGTCACCAAGCGTTTGACCGGCAACCGTGACAGCGTGACCCGTGTCGATGAATCCGCCCTGCCGCGCGTGCGCACTGACCACTCTGTCTATGCGCGCGAAGGCGACCCCGCCATCGAATACCTGCAACTGGCCATGTACGGGCGGCCGGCTGCGGATGTCTATTCGCGCCTGACGCTGGGCTATCTTGAAAGCATGTATGGCGGCGCCTCTGCCGAAGTTCTGTGGAAGCCGGTGGGCAGCCGTCTCGCCCTTGGGGCAGAGCTGAACTATGTGATGCGCCGCGACTATGACCAGTTGTTCGGCTTTCAGGATATGACCACCACCGACCCGGTCACCGGCGCGCGGCGTGAGATCCCCAACGTCAACGGGCATGTCTCGGCCTATTACAACTTTGGCAACGGCTTCCACGGTCAGGTCGATGCGGGCCGCTATCTGGCGGGCGACTACGGCGCAACCGTGTCCTTGGACCGCGAATTCGCCAACGGCTGGAAGGTCGGCGCCTATGCCACCTTTACCGACACGTCCTTTGACGACTTTGGTGAAGGGTCCTTCGACAAGGGCATCCGCTTTACCATCCCGATCGCCAGCCTGATCGGCACCCCGTCGCGCAAGGAAAACGCCGTGACCTTGCAGCCGCTGACCCGCGATGGCGGCGCGCGTCTGAACGTGAACGGGCGTCTTTATAACAAGGTCCGCGACTACCACGAACAAGACGTGACCGACAGCTGGGGGAGGTTCTGGCGATGATGAACTCTTTGCGAATGCGCGCCGGGATGGCCTTTGCCGCCTTGGCGATGCTGACCGCCTGCGGCAACGGTCCTGACAGCAATGTCATCGCCAAGCTGCCCGAAGCGATCAAGGCCGCGCGGCAACAGTCCGCCGCAATCAGCCCCGAGCAGCTGGCCCAGGCGCTGGGCGGCACCACCGGCCCCGTGACCATGTTCGTGATCGAAGACCGCGAGTCCCAGGTCGTGATGGTCGATATCGAAAGCAACGGCCCCTACCACACCTTTGGCGCGTCCTCGCGGCAGGTTGTCGTCATGCGCGATGGCATGATCACCGCCACGCGTGGTCTGGGAGGCGACCTGATGTCCTCGGACGAAGGCGCGCTGCTGTCGCTGGTGCGCAGGCGCTCGGTCGGCACGGCAACCTACGTGCAGCGCTACCTGACGCCCGAAGACGTGACCGAAACGTATCAGTTCACCTGTAAGCTGGACACCGGCGCGACCGTTCCCGTGGTCACCGGTTTGATCAACACCAAGGGGCAGACCGTCACGGCGAAGTGCGGCAACGACGAAGGCACCTTTACCAACACCTATGTGGTCAGCGCCGATGGCTATATCCTGTCGTCACGGGTCTGGCTGGGCAAAACGCTCGGCTACGTGCTGTCTCAGGCGCTGCGGCGCTAACTAGCGGCGGTGCATGGACACGCTGCGGAACACCGTAGCGACCATCAGACGAAAATCAGAACACGGATTGCGCGCCTTGGCATAGAGTATGTCGAGGCGCGCTTTCGTCGGGATGCAGCGTTTGCAGTAGACCTCTTCGGTCTGTTCGGGCGTTTTGCAGGGTTTTAGCAGCCGCTCTTCGGTGCGGTGAAAGGCCAGCGTGGCCAGACCCGTGATACCGGGGCGGTCCCTGAGCACTTCGGCGTAGGTCTCGGGGAACATCTCGACGTAGCGGCGCAAAGGCGGGCGCGGCCCGACAAAGGAAATGTCCCCGCGCAGGATATTCCACAGTTGCGGCAGCTCATCCAGCCGCGTGCGCCGCAGCCACGCGCCCGTCGGCGTGATCCGCGCGGCCTTGTCCCCGCCGGACACGCCTTGGTCGGCCTCTGCCACGGTCATGGTGCGGAATTTCCACAAAAGAAACCCCTGCCCCGGTGCCTTCATTCGTTCGGATTTATACAGGATCGGCCCGCCTTCGCGCGCAAGCAGCAGCACCGCCACGTAGAGGATCAGCGGCAAGAGCACCACGCCAAGCACCAGCGCATAGAGGATATCCAAACCCCGGCGCAAAGGCGTCATGGCCAGACCCTGGTGGCTTTGACATCCGCGATGATCTGCCTCGCGTCCGATGCCCCAGCCCCCAGCGCGCACAGCCCTTGCAGGCGCGTGGTATCCAGAACGACGTTCTGCGGGACGCCCTTTGGCGGTTGGGCCCAAGTGATCTGACACGCCGCCGCCTGCGCCAGATCCTGCATCCGCACCCCTTTGGGCGCGCCGACATTATAAATGCCCCGCGCCTCGGGCGAGGTGATCAGCGCGTGGATCACACGGGCCAAGTCCTGCGGCGCGATGTAACTGCGCGACGGCCCCTGCCCGTCCGCAAAGCGATGCAGGTGAATGCTGCCGCCGGGCCGCATATTGCCGAACAGGCTCTCTGCCCCCGCGACACTGCCGATCCGCAGGATCACAGGTGTCGGGCCGGGCGCGTCTTGCAACGCCCTTTCCATCGCCAGCTTGGCCGCGCCGTAGGGGGTCGGCGGGTCCAGCCGCGCCGCTTCGCCCAAGGGGTGATCCTCGGGCCGGTAGACCGCGGCGCTGGAACAGTGCAGCACCCGATCGGCACCGACGCTTTGCCCGAACTCTTGCGCCCTGATCGCCAAATCCACGTTCTGCTGCAAGGCCGCCGGGTCGGCCCCTGTCACCCCCCACAGCGCCAAAACCGCGCGGGCCTTTGGCACATTGGGAAGGTCTTGCTCTGGCCGCCACTGCAACCCCTCGGCATCCTCCGGCGTCTGGCGGAAAATCGGTATGAATTCCAACCCGTTCGCCTGTCCGGCCCGCCACACCGCGCGCAGCAGACGGCCCACTTTGCCGCTGGCGCCCAGCACATACACGCGGGTCTGAGTTGCATCAGTTGTATCGGACACGGCGCATAGGTCTTTCATTACACTCCAGACATGAGTATCACCGAGACTATAAGCTAAAAAGCGCAAAACATTCGCGGGATGTCGGGGGGCACGTGACGTCGTCTATCAGGATTTTGGCAATGTTGGCGGCCCTGCTGGCCGTCTCTGCCTGTAGTTTGCCGCGCGGGGCTGCGCTGCAATCGGAAATCGTCAAAGAGCAAGCCTCTGACGTGCCGACCTTTGAGGTCGTGCCGGTCACGCGCGCCAATATTCCCGGCCTGCTGGCCTGGCCCGAAACCGGCTGGCACGGGCATTATCACTGGCCAAATGCCTCCAGCGGCAGCGCCTCTTCGGTGATCCGCACCGGCGACCGGCTGGACGTGACCATCTGGGACAGTCAGGAAAACTCTTTGCTGACCAACCCCGGCGAGCGCTTTACCAAGATCGACGCGGTCGAGGTGGACGCCAATGGCTCGATCTTTTTGCCCTATATCAACAAGGTTGGCGTGCGTGGTCTGACCCCGTCCGGCGCGCGGGCCAAGATTCAAACGCGTCTGGAAACCATCGTGCCGTCGGCGCAGGTGCAGATCAGCCTGCAACAGGGGCGCAACCATGCGGTGGATGTGGTCGGCGGTGTGGCCAAGCCCGGTGCCTACCCGATGCCGTCCCGCAACTACAAGGTGCTGAACCTGCTGGCCGACGCGGGCGGTATCCCGTCCGGCTTGCGCAATCCGCGCGTGCGGCTGCTGCGTGGCTCGCACACCTATGAAATCTCGGCGGATTTGCTGTTCGACAACGGCTCCAAGAACGCGCTGCTGCACCCCAACGACACCGTCATCGTTGAACAGGACGACCGCAGCTTTACCGCGCTGGGGGCCTCTGGGATCGAAGACCTGATCTACTTCCCCAAGGATACGCTGACCGCTTTGGAAGCCGTGTCGCTCATGGGCGGTCTGTCCGACAGCCGCGCCGACCCCGAAGGCGTGCTGGTGCTGCGCGAATACAAGGCCAGCTCTCTGGGCAAGGGGCCGACGATGCAGCAGGTGGTCTTTACCTTTGATCTGACCAGCGCCGATGGGCTCTTCGCGGCGCGCAAGTTCCCGATCAACCCCGGCGATACGGTTCTGGCGACGGAATCGCCTGTGACCAACGCCCGCACGATCTTTGGCCTGATTGGCTCGGTCTTTGGGGTGACGAACCAGCTGGGCAACGCGGTCAACTAAAACCTGCCCCATCAAAGCAAAAGGCGCGCCCGGATGGACGCGCCTTTCGTGTTTCAAATGGGCCGGATTATTCCGCTGCCGGGGCCGGGGCAACCGATGCCAGATAGGCGTAGACGTCTTCGGCACCTTTGCGCAGCTTGAAGGACATCTTGGACCGTGCGCCACCATCTTCGAGGTACTCGCGCAAGAAGCCGGTCGGATCGGCAACATAGGCCTCAAAGGTCTCTGCGTCCCAGACCAGACCGTTTTCACCGGCGGTCACCAGAGCGTCGCCGTATTTGAACCCTTCAACGGTGCCAGCCTGACGACCAATGATGCCATAGAGGTTCGGGCCAGTTTTGCCGCCCTTTTTGATTGTCTCACCGTCGGCGTCCTGGATCATGTGGCAGGCTTTGCACTTGCCAAAGGTCTTTTCACCCTTGGCCACATCGCCGGCGCCGGCGTGGCTGTCAGCAAAAGCAGAGGTCGCGAACGTCGCTGCGGCGATCATCGTGGCGATTTGGAATTTCATCGTAGTACTCCCTTTCGAGCGTCTCCTGACGGGTTACATAGCGCAAATGATATGTCGTCAACAACCAGGGCCAAGTGCGACCTTCTGCGCATCCACGGGAACGTGAACCGCCTAGATTCGCGACTAAAGGCGTATTTACCGCGTATCTTTACCGCGTCCGGCGCAGATAAACGTAATACGCCCCTGCCCCGCCGTGCTTTTGGTGCGCCTCGGAAACCTGCAAGACGACCTGCGCGATGGGCGGCATCCGCAGCCACTGCGGCACTTGGGTTTTCAGCACGCCGCGCCGCCGGGGCATCGGATCATAGGGGTCTTCACGGCTGCCTTTGCCGGTAATCACCAGCACAAGGCGCAGCCCACGCGAATGCGACGTCATGATAAAGCGGCCCAGCGTCGGGTGCGCTTGATCAATGGTCATGCCATGCAGGTCGATGCGCGCTTCGGGCACCAGCTTGCCGCGCTTCATGCGGGTGAACGCCTTGGAGTCCATCTGCACGGGGGTGGCGTTCAACCGCTGCGACGTGGTCTTGGGGAAGTAATGGGTTTCCGTATGCGGCGGCGCGCTTTCACCCAATGCAAAGGACGGCATCGGCGGGGGGCTCTCACGCTTGCGCGGTTCGGGCTTTTTGGGCGGAACAGGGTCGATTTTGGCGGGACGTTTCACCAAAGGTTCAGCACTTTTGGCAATCTGCTGCCAAAGCTCGACCTCATCGGGCCGCAATCGACGTTTGCTCATTGGATCGTGTCCGGCAACAGGGCGTAGGCGCGCTGGATCGGCATCAAAACCACCATGCGGCCGGGGTCTTTCATCCGGCCCGCGATCTTGCCGGCCTCATCGCCGGTGCCGATGAACAGGTCGGCCCGCTGTGCGCCCTTGATCGCAGACCCCGTGTCCTGCGCGATCATCAGGCGGTTGATCGGGGTCGCCCCGCCTTTTTCCAGCCAGACCGGCGCGCCAAGCGGCGTGAATTTCGGATCAACAGCGATCGAGCGCATGGGCGTGATTGACCGGCTCATGGCACCAATCGGGCCTTTGTCTGCCGGGATCTCGCTGACTTCGCGGAAGAAAACATACGAATTGTTGTGGTGCAGCAGCTCTTGGCCCGCCTGCGGGTTGCGCCGCACCCAATTGGCAATGACCTGCGCCGAGACCTGATGCGCGTTGTAAATTCCACGCCGCACCATTTCCTGCCCGACAGAGCGGTAATTGTGCCCGTTGGCCCCCGCATAGCCCACCCGGATCATTCGCCCATCGGGATAGCGAATGCGGCCAGAGCCTTGGATTTGCAGGAAAAACAGCTCGACCGCATCGTCGACCCATGCGATTTCCAAACCTCGCCCGGACATTACGCCAGAGGTTTCAATCTCGCGCCGGGTCAGCCAAGGCCGGATTTTGCGCGCCTCGGGCGGCATCTTGTAAACCGGAAAGCGATAGCGCGCGGTCGGCACCGGAGAGCCGCTGAGTTCTGGTTCGAAATAGCCGGTGAACAGCGGATCGACGCCCTCTTCGGTGATCATCACCGGGCGGAACAGCAGCTCGAAAAAGCCCTTGGCGTCGGTCGCCTCTTGCGCCAGCGCGCAAAGCGCATCCCAATCGGGATCATTTAGCCGATCGCAGGTGTTGCGAAACGTCTCAAGCGCCGCCTGATGGGTGTCGTCCTCCCAGCCTTGCAGGTCCTCGAACCCGAGGATCGCAAAGCTTGGCTCTGTCTGAGCAGAGGCGGACCCCGTCATGGCGGCGATCAGGAAAGCAACGGCAAGGGCAATTCGGGTCATTCGTCCGTGGCGGAAAGCTGCCAATTAGGATCATCGCTGCCCATCACGCGGGCGTAGGTCCAGACGTCTTTCTGACGCTTGATGTCCTTGGGCGACCCTTCGACGATCTCGCCGTTGGCATCGCGCACAACCGAGGTCAGCTCGCCCACGTATTTCACCGAAATCTCGGCGCGGCGGGTGTTGGCGTCGAACGTGGCATCGGCCAGCGACAGCTCGCGCACGCCGATAAATTCGGCCTCAATGCTCAGACCTTGCTCGGCGCGGGCGGCAATCACCTGCTCAAAGGTCTCGTACACGTCATCGTCAAGGAAGGGACGCAGGTCTTCGATCTCGCCGTTTTCAAAGCCCATCAGGATCATCTCATAGGCGCCGCGCGCGCCCGACAGGAAATCGGACACGTTAAAGCTGGGCTCGACGCGCTTCATCTCGGCCAGGGCAAGCGCGGCATCGCTGCCGGCGGGCACGTGGTCGGTGATGTCCAGATCCGGGCCACCTTCGATCACTTCGAAATCGCGGCGGGCGTCATTGCGCGGGGCAGGCGCGGGCACGGGGGGCTTTTCAAAGCCTTCGCGCGTACCAAGGACACTCCGCAACCGCAGAACAAGAAAGATCGCAATCCCGGCAAGGACCAGCAGCTGGAGAATGGGAGAGTTCATCGGCACCTCATGTTGGGGTGTGCATGGAAAATGGTCGTTCGACTTCCTATGTAGGTGCTGACTACGGGTGAGTCCACCTGAGCCGAGAAAAGGAGACCTGCGACATGTGGCTGTTTTTGGCCTTTCTGTCCGTACCGCTGATTGAAATCGCCCTGTTTATCCAAGTCGGGGGTCTGATCGGTCTGTGGCCAACGCTGCTGATCGTCATTCTGACGGCGGTTCTGGGTACCTATCTGGTCAAGGCGCAGGGGCGGCTGGCGATGAACGACCTGCGGCGCAGCTTTTCCGAGCTGGACGACCCGTCAGAGCCGCTGGCCAATGGCGCTATGATCCTGATTTCGGGCGCTTTGCTGCTGACGCCGGGGTTTTTCACCGACGCCGTGGGCTTTGCCCTGCTGGCCCCGCCGGTGCGCAGGGCTGTCTATAATTATGTGCGCCAGCGCGTGACCGTCTCGAGCTTTCAGATGGGGCCAGATCCCTATCGCGATGCGCCGCGCGACCCGCGCCGCGGTCCCGATGACGTCATCGAAGGCGAGTTCACCGAGGTGCCGCCGGGGAAATCGCCCAATCATCCCGGCTCTGGCTGGACGAGGCATTGAGACCCCCCAAAGCCCCTGCTAAGCCTAAGCGCAGATTTTAATGGGAGACAAATCCATGACCGAGACCAACGGTGCCGCCGAGGCGCCTCAGGCCCCCAAAATGAACATTTTGGCTCAATTCATTCGTGACATGTCCTTCGAGAACATCCTCGCGCAAAAAGGCGTGTCGGGCGAAGTGCAGCCGGACGTGCAGGTTCAGGTGAACCTTGATGCGAAAAAGCGCACCGCTGAGAACCAGTACGAAGTGGTGATGAAGCTGAAAGTGGACTCCAAGTCCAAGACCGGCAGCGACCAGCTGTTCCTGCTGGAGCTGGACTACGCCGGCGTTTTCCACATCGAAAACGTGCCCGAAGAGCAGCTGCACCCCTTCTTGCTGATCGAATGCCCGCGGATGCTGTTCCCGTTTGTGCGCCGCATCGTGTCCGACGTGTCGCGTGACGGTGGCTTCCCGCCGCTGAACCTGGAAACCATCGACTTCCTCGCGCTGTACCGCAACGAGCTGGCGCGCCGCGCGGCTCAGCAGGAAGCTGTCGGTCAGGCGTGATCAGAAGCGTGCTTTAGAGTTTGCTCCAAAGCGCGTTTTCCCCCATCTTCTCGACAAAGGCGGCGTGGGCCGCCTTTTCTTTTTCGGTGATGCGATCGGGCAGGGGGGTCGGCCGCGGTTTTGGCCGCCAATTCGTCTCTACTTCACCGGAACTTTGCTTTTGCTCGACCGGGGCCAGACCAAAATCGGGCTGCTTACCACCGATCAGCTCAAGGTAAACTTCCGCCAAAATTTCCGAGTCGAGCAGCGCGCCGTGCAGCGTCCGGTTCGAGTTGTCGATGCCAAAGCGGCGACACAGCGCGTCCAGCGTCGCGGGCGAGCCGGGGAATTTCTTGCGGGCAATCGCCAGCGTATCGAGCGCGCGGTCAAAGTCGATCTGCGGCAGACCCATCCAACGCAGCTCGGCATTGAGAAACTTCATGTCGAACTTGGCGTTGTGGATCACGAGGATCGAATCCTCGGCGATGAAATCCAGAAACGCCTGACCGATCTTGGCAAAGACCGGCTTGTCCTTCAGCAGCACCTCGCCGGGGTTCGCCGGACGCGGGATCGGCAGCAAATCCGGGCCGATGCCGTGCACGCCAAAGGCTTCTTCGGGCATGTCGCGTTCGGGGTTGATGTACTGGTGGTACGTGCGGCCCGTGGGCATGTGGTTGAACAGCTCGACCGCGCCAATTTCGACGATGCGGTCGCCGCTTTCGGGGTCAAAGCCGGTGGTTTCGGTGTCGAGGACGATCTCACGCATGGCTTAGTCTTTCCTCTATCTGGCGAATGATGTCTTGGACCTGTGACTTAGCGTGCTGAAACGTATCCGTCTCGATCACCCAATTTGCCTTGGCACATTTTTGCGCATTCGGCATCTGGCGGGCTAGGATGCGGTCAAGGTCCGCCTCGGTCATGGTGCCGCGCGCCAGAACCCGCTCGCGCTGAAGTTCAGGCGAAACAGAGACACATGCGGTGGCGTCCATCTCGGCATCACCGCCGGTTTCGAACAGCAAAGGCACGTCGAAAACGCCGATCCGGTCGGCGTATTCTACGACAAAGTCGGCGCGATCCTGTTGGACAAGCGGATGCACGATGGCCTCGATCCGGGGCAGGGCGGTCGGGTCGCTCGCGATGATCTCGCGCAGGGCGTCACGGCTGACCGCGTCGTCCTTGATCGCCTGCGGAAAGATCAACTCCATCGGCGCAACCGCAGCGCCCGAGGCGGAATAGAGCCGATGCACAGCCGCGTCGGCATCCCAAACGGCACAGCCCGCCTCGGCGAACATCTGCGCCGTGGTCGATTTGCCCATCCCGATGGAGCCGGTGAGGCCCAGTTTAAACCTCATCGCAGAACAGCCGCGCGGGTGGCGTCATCCACCTCGGGGCGCTCACCGAACCAACGTTCAAAGCCCGGAACCGCTTGGTGCAGCAGCATCCCCAAACCGTCGACAGTGGCGCAGCCTTGATCCTGCGCGACGCGCAACAGGCGGGTTTGCAGCGGCGTATAAACGATGTCCGTCACCAACATGCCGGGTTCCAGCGCATCCAGCGGCACGCGCAGCTCCGGCTTGCCGGTCATCCCCAGGGAGGTGGTGTTCACCACGGTGGTGCAACCTTCGACGATGTTCCCGGCCTGAACCCAGTCGTGCACCGTAATACGGTCGCCAAAGTCCTCGCGCAGCTGCTCGGCGCGATCCCGAGAGCGATTGGTCAGCCGGATTTCCGGCACGCCGACGTCCAACAAGGATGCAAGGATCGCCCGCGCTGCACCGCCAGCCCCGAACACCGTCGCCGGACCGCCGGTCGGATCCCAATCCGGCGCATTTTGCCGCAAATTTTCGACAAATCCGTAACCATCGGTGTTGTCGGCGTGAATCGTGCCGTCCTCACGGAATACCAGCGTGTTCGCCGCGCCGATCTGCACCGCGCGATCTGACACGTGATCGGCGATCTCCATCACGCGCTCTTTATAAGGAATGGTCACGTTGCAACCGACAAAGCCCAGATCGGGCAGGGTACGCAGCACGCTTTCCAGCTTGTCCGCCGCGATGTCCATCGGGATGTAATGCCCTTGCAAACCCATCTTGCGCAGCCAATGGCTGAACAACCGAGGCGAGCGGGAATGCGCAACCGGCGAGCCGATGACACCGGCCAGAGGGATACGATCAACTGTCATGCTGGGATGGTTCCTCGGATTGAAAGAAAGTTCAGAAGTTCGAGCAGCGGCAGGCCCAAAATGGTGAAATGGTCGCCCTGGATGTGCGAAAACAGGCGCACGCCCTCGCGTTCCAGCTTGTAGCCGCCCACGGACGTGCCGATGTCGGGCCAATTGCGGTCGAGATAGTCCTCTAAGTACGCGTCAGACACGTCGCGCATGGTCAGCCGTGCGATACCCACATGCCGCCAGATCGGCTCTGCGCCTTGATAGATGACAGCGGCGGACAGCAAACGGTGCGTCTTGCCACGCAGGCGTTCTATCTGAGCGCGAGCTTCTTCAACCGTTGCGGGTTTGTTAAGAATTTCCTGCTCGAATGCCAGAACCTGATCGCATCCCAGGACCATGGCCTCGGGGTTCTTGCGGGCGACCTTCTGGGCTTTGGCTTCGGCGAGAACGTCGGCAATGTCCCTTGGGTTGGCCTCTTCGGCCTCAAGCCCGGCGCGGATCGAATCTTCATCGACGCGGGCCGATTCCGTAAGAATCGACAGCCCGGCAGATCGGAGCATTTCGGCGCGGATTTCAGAGCCGGAGGCGAGGATCAAGTCAAAAGACATGGGGATAAAATCGGGGAAATTCCTGTTGGTGGGTACAGGAATGTTTCTGGGGAAAAAGGGGCTGACTTGCAAGCGTGCGGATAACCCCCCGAGTCGTGCAAGCTCTCGCAAGAGTTCTGAGTCTGTGGGAAAGGATAACTTGCCCCCTTGGACAACTCACCAGATCGGGGGAGTGTCCACGCGTTGTGGAAAAGCTCTGCACCGCAGAAACCCCATGCCAAAAGGGCGTTCGTTACAAAATTGTTAACTTTTTCCCGATTTGCCCCATAGATATCCACACGATGTTTCCTTGTGGACGAAACCCGTGGAAAACAAGTTATCCACCGTTTCAGAGCCCCCATACAAAATCAAAATCCTTAAATCTTTCTTTCTTTATTTAAGAATTCCCGAGAGCGGGAACGCGAGATTGACTCGAGGCCAAGGGGTAGGGTAGGACGCATCAACTCCTCTTCTGGAGCGTTTTTCCAAGATAGTTAGACAGGCGGGCCGTTCACGGTCCGGACAGGGCGTGCCATGAGCAACGAAAGACTGGAACTCGCAGACCTCAAGGCCCAGAGCCCCAAGGTTCTGCTGTCGATGGCCGAAGAGCTGGAGATCGAAAACGCCTCGACCATGCGCAAGGGCGAGATGATGTTCCAGATCCTGCGCGAACGCGCGGATGAAGGCTGGGAAATCTTTGGTGATGGCGTTCTGGAGGTCCTTCAGGACGGTTTCGGCTTTCTGCGCTCGCCCGAGGCGAACTATCTGCCGGGTCCCGACGACATCTATGTGTCGCCCGACATGATCCGCAAACACTCGCTGCGCACCGGCGATACCATCGAGGGCGAGATCAAGGCCCCTGACAATGAAGAGCGTTATTTCGCGCTGGTGAATGTCACCAAGATCAACTTCGAAGACCCGGAGAAGGCGCGTCACAAGATTGCCTTTGACAACCTGACGCCGCTGTATCCCGACGAGCGCCTGAAGATGGAAATCGAAGATCCGACGATCAAGGATCGTTCGGCCCGGATCATCGACCTGGTCTCGCCGATTGGGAAAGGTCAGCGTTCCCTGATCGTGGCACCGCCGCGCACCGGTAAGACGGTTCTGCTGCAAAACATCGCCAATTCGATCGAAAAGAACCATCCGGAGTGCTACCTGATCGTTCTGCTAATCGACGAACGCCCCGAAGAAGTGACGGACATGCAGCGTTCGGTGAAGGGCGAGGTCGTGTCCTCGACCTTTGACGAACCGGCGCAGCGTCACGTAGCCGTGTCGGAGATGGTCATCGAAAAAGCCAAGCGTCTGGTCGAACATAAACGAGATGTTGTTATCCTTCTCGATTCGATCACAAGACTTGGTAGAGCTTTCAACACAGTTGTGCCGTCTTCGGGTAAGGTTCTGACCGGCGGTGTGGACGCAAACGCTTTGCAACGTCCCAAGCGTTTCTTTGGTGCCGCGCGCAACATCGAAGAGGGTGGGTCGCTGACCATCATCGCGACGGCACTGATCGACACCGGTTCGCGCATGGACGAAGTCATCTTTGAAGAATTCAAAGGCACGGGTAACTCGGAAATCGTTCTCGATCGTAAAGTTGCGGACAAGCGCGTGTTCCCGGCGATCGACATTCTCAAGTCCGGCACCCGGAAAGAAGACCTGCTGGTCGATCCGGTCGACTTGCAGAAAACCTTTGTTCTGCGCCGCATCCTGAACCCGATGGGGACGACGGACGGCATCGAATTCCTGATTTCCAAGCTGAAACAGACCAAGACGAACTCCGAGTTCTTCGATTCCATGAACAAGTGATGTCGTGATGGACACCATTTTTGCTCTCGCCAGCGCCCCGGGTAAAGCCGGGGTGTCTGTGATTCGTATATCCGGATCACAAGCCTTTGATGTTGTTAAGCAATTGGCGGGGCGGGTGCCGAAACCTCGCTTTGCAGCACTGTGCAAACTCGTCGACGAGCATGGCGTTCACCTGGACGAAGCCTTGGTCCTGACGTTCGATGCTGGTGCGAGTTTCACCGGAGAGCGCGTCGCTGAGCTACAAGTTCACGGATCCGTTGCCGTTGTTCAGGCGATTTTGGACGTTCTGGGTCAGATTGACGGTTTGCGTTTGGCCGAGCCCGGTGAATTCACGCGCCGCGCGTTGGAAAACGGGTGCATGGACTTGACCCAGGTCGAAGCGTTGTCAGATCTGATCGAGGCAGAGACGGAGGCACAACGAAAGCACGCTCTGACCGTTTTGTCCGGCGCGTTGGCTGAAAAGGTGACGGATTGGCGGACCAATCTGATCCGCGCCGCCGCCTTGTTAGAGGCGACCATTGATTTCGCCGATGAAGAAGTGCCCGTTGATGTTACGGACGAAGTGCGCGAGTTGATTACGGGCGTTTTGGCAGACATCCAATCGGAATTGTCGGGTTTGTCGGTGGCCGAACGCGTGAAATCAGGCTTTGAGGTCGCCATCGTTGGTCCGCCGAACGCGGGAAAGTCGACGCTATTGAATTACCTCGCCGGTCGCGACGCCGCGATTACGTCAGAAGTTGCAGGCACGACGCGCGACGTGATCGAAGTGCGGATGGACATCGGCGGGATGCCGGTGACATTGCTGGACACTGCCGGTCTTCGCCAAACCGACGACATGGTCGAGGGCATTGGTGTAGAGCGGGCAAAAAGCCGAGCAGATTCAGCTGATTTGAGAATACACTTGGTCCCGGAAGGCGAGATGCCTTTGTTGGATGTTCGGGAAGAAGACATCGTGGCCGCAGCAAAACAGGACGTCCCCGGATTTGGGCTTGGCGTTTCCGGAAAAACTGGGAACGGCGTCGATTTTCTGGTCGGAAAAATCCGCGCAATCCTTTCTGAACGTTCGGCAAATCTTAGCCTAGTGAGCCGCGCGCGGCATAAAACGGTTCTGACGGATGGGATTTCTCATATACAGTCAGCGCTGTCCGGGCTCGATGATGGTCCGGATTTTTATGATATCACCAGCGAAGAGGTCAGGGTTGCGATTCGCGCTCTAGAGTCACTCTTGGGGCATGTTGATGTTGAACACTTGTTGGATGAGATATTCTCAAGTTTCTGCGTTGGGAAGTGAGGAGTGTTTCACGTGAAACATTATGACTTTGATGTCGTCGTTGTCGGCGGGGGCCACGCTGGGACAGAAGCTGCGGCCGCCTCGGCACGGATGGGTGCTAAAACTGCCCTGATAACTCTGCGCCATGGTGATCTCGGTGTCATGTCGTGTAATCCCGCGATCGGTGGCCTGGGAAAAGGCCACTTGGTCCGCGAGATCGATGCGATGGATGGGATAATGGGCCGGATCGCAGACCAAGCGGGCATTCAATTCCGCCTTCTGAACCGTCGAAAAGGACCGGCTGTTCAGGGTCCGCGCACCCAAGCGGATCGCAAGCTGTATCGCCAGGCGATGCAGAAAGAAATTGCGGGCACGCCCAATCTGTCTGTGATTGAGGCTGAGGTCACGGATTTCATTATGAACGCTCAAGCGATCCATGGTGTGGTGCTGAAAGATGGGTCGGAGGTGCGCGCAAAGGCTGTTGCTTTGACGAGTGGAACGTTCCTCCGTGGAATTATTCACATCGGAGATGTCCAAAAGCCTGGTGGTCGCATGGGTGATGACGCGTCTGTCATGCTTGCAAATCGCATTGATGAGCTTGATCTTCCATTGGGCCGATTGAAAACAGGAACTCCGCCAAGACTGGACGGCCGTACAATTGATTGGAGCGGTTTGGATGAGCAACCCGGTGATGATATCCCCGCGATGTTTTCATTCTTCTCCAAGCGCCCGATTGCCCAACAAATATCTTGCGGGATAACACACACTTCGGAAGCGACACACGATATCATCCGTGAAAATCTTGAACGATCCGCGATGTACGGTGGACATATTGAAGGGGTCGGCCCTCGCTACTGTCCGTCGATTGAGGATAAGGTCGTCCGCTTCAGCGATAAAACCTCTCATCAAGTCTTTTTGGAACCTGAAGGTTTGGATGACCCGACCGTTTATCCCAACGGTATTTCGACTTCACTGCCGATAGATGTCCAAGAGGCATACGTGCGGACGATCAAAGGCCTCGAAAATGTCACGATATTGCAGCCTGGCTATGCCATTGAGTACGACTATGTGGATCCTCGCGCCCTTAGTAGCACATTAGAGTTGCGCGAAGTTTCCGGCCTATTCTTGGCTGGGCAAATCAACGGAACCACAGGCTATGAGGAAGCAGCAGCCCAAGGTCTCGTCGCGGGTATGAACGCGGCTGCGAAAGCCAGGGAACAAGACAGTGTTCAATTCTCTCGGACCGATAGTTACATTGGCGTGATGGTGGATGATCTTACCACGAAGGGTGTGACAGAGCCGTACAGAATGTTCACAAGCCGGGCAGAGTTCCGCTTGACCCTACGTGCCGATAACGCAGATCAACGTCTGACTCCCAGGGCAATTGCTCTTGAGTGTGCTTCCGATGCGCGGAAAGCTCTGTTCCATGAGAAAATTGAGCGATTGAATTCTGGTCGTCGCCTTATGTCAGAAGTGCAATTTTCGCCAAATCAATTGCGGTCCGGCGGGATCGAGGTCAACCTTGATGGCGCTAAGCGGACAGCATTTCAGATGCTGGCTTTCAAGGATGTTTCGCCAGAGCAGATTGTCCGCCTAGATAGCCGGCTCCTCGATCTTTCAGAAGAAACGCTCGAGCAGCTTGGTCGAGAAGCCCTTTACGCAAACTACATTGATCGGCAAAATCGTGACGTCGAAAAGCTTCGGAAGGACGAAAACTTGGTCATACCGGCAGATTTTGACTATCAGGGTCTCTCCGGCTTGTCGAATGAGCTGCAGCTAAAGCTGTCTTCTGTGCGGCCCGAAAATATTTCTCAGGCGTCGCGCATCAACGGAATGACGCCAGCCGCTTTGTCGCTTTTGGTTGCTAAAATTCACTCTCGTCTGCGTAAGGCCTCTGCGTAAATGCCTAAACTTGATCTTGCGGGGCTTGATGTTTCACGTGAAACAATCGAGCGGCTAGAAGCTTATGTCGCGCTTCTTGAAAAATGGAATCCAAAGATAAATTTGGTTTCACCTGACACTTTGGACAAGGCTTGGGAACGTCACATCATTGATTCCGCTCAGCTGGTCGTGCTTTCCAAAAAGGAGCATAGCAGTTGGGTTGATATTGGGAGTGGCGGAGGGTTTCCAGGAATGGTTGTTGCCGCGATCCTGCATGAGATTTCGCCTGAAAGCCGCATCACTTTGATCGAAAGCGATCAGCGGAAATCAACTTTTCTACGGACTGTGAACCGAGAGCTTGGGTTAAACGTGTTTGTAAAAACCTCTCGGATTGAAGATTGCCCTGAAAGCAATGCCCAGATCGTTTCTGCCCGCGCGCTGGCTCCTCTGCCCAAGCTACTTGGTTATGTTGCGCATCATCTCAACACGACCGGCACGGCGCTGCTGCAAAAAGGTCAGTCGTGGGAAAAAGAAGTTGCCGACGCCCAGACGTCATGGAAATTTATCTACACGGCGCATAAAAGCGTAACTGACCCGTCATCGGTTGTTCTGGAAATTAAGGATATTGAGCATGTCTGATCCCACACGTCCGGCTGGGCCAAAAATTATCGCCATTGCCAACCAAAAGGGCGGTGTTGGCAAGACGACGACGACGATCAACCTCGGCGCGGCACTCAGCGAAATGGGCTTGAATGTGCTGGTTGTTGACCTTGATCCGCAGGGGAATGCTTCGACCGGGCTTGGGATCGAGCCGGAGGACCGCGAATACACAACCTATGAATTCATCCTTGAAGACATTGCGCTGGACCAAGTGATCCTCAAAACCAGCACCAAAAACCTGTCTCTGATCCCGGCGACCGTGGATCTCAGCTCGGCTGATATGGAACTGATCTCGAACGAAAAGCGCAGCTTTTTGCTGCACGATGCTTTGCGTCAGCGTGGGATGGATGCCTACGCCTTTGATTACATCCTGATTGATTGCCCGCCGTCGTTGAACCTTCTGACTGTGAACGCAATGGTCGCGGCGCACTCGGTTTTGGTACCTTTGCAGTCCGAATTCTTTGCGCTCGAAGGGCTCTCGCAGCTGATGTTGACCATCCGCGAGGTTCGCCAATCGGCGAACCCGGATTTGCGCATCGAAGGTATTGTTCTGACGATGTACGACGCCCGCAACAACCTGTCCCAACAGGTCGAAGCGGATGCGCGGGATAACCTTGGCGATCTGGTATTTTCGGCGGTTATTCCTCGGAACGTGCGTTTGTCCGAGGCGCCGTCTTACGCGATGCCGGTGCTTAGCTATGACACGTCGTCCAAAGGGGCGGCTGCATATCGTGCCTTGGCCGCCGAATTGATGAAGAAAAACGAAAAACTCGCCGCCTGACGCGGCTCAGAAAAAGAGGCAAACATGGCAGAGAAAAAAGATCAGCGTCGGGGTTTGGGTCGCGGTTTGTCCGCTTTGATGGCGGACGTTCACCCGGTCGAAGAGCAGCGCCAGCCCGATGCGCCGCGCCGTCCGGATCGTTTGGTGCCGATTGAAAACATCGTGCCGAACCCGGATCAGCCGCGCCGCACTTTCACCGAGCCGCAGCTTGAAGAACTGGCGAACTCGATCAAGACCAAGGGTGTGATCCAGCCGCTGATCGTGCGGGTGAATCCTCGGGATGAGAGCCAGTTTGAAATCGTTGCGGGTGAACGGCGTTGGCGCGCGGCGCAGATGGCGCAGTTGCACGAACTGCCCGTTTTGGTGCGTGAATTCAACGACACCGAAGTGCTCGAAGTCGCGATCATCGAAAACATCCAGCGCGCCGATCTGAACCCGATCGAAGAGGCGGCGGGCTACAAACAGCTGATGTTCAAGTTTGGCCACACGCAGGAAAAGCTGGCCGAAGCCCTGGGCAAAAGCCGCTCGCATATTGCGAACCTCATGCGTTTGCTGAACCTGCCGGACAGCATTCAGACATTGGTGTCCGATGGGGCGCTGAGCGCGGGTCATGCGCGCGCGTTGATCACCGCGACGAACCCCGAAGAGCTGGCCAAGACCGTGGTCGAAAAGGGTCTGTCGGTGCGCGAAACCGAGCGCCTCGCCAAGGGTGTCACCGCGCCCGCTCCGAAAATCGGCACTGCTGCACCCAAAGCCAGCACGGAAAAAGACGCGGATACCCGCGCGCTCGAAGGCGATCTGACGGCAGCTTTGGGAATGAAAGTTTCGATTGATCACAAGCCGGGGCAGGAAAAGGGCCGGATCAGCATCTCTTATGAAACACTCGAAGAGCTTGATCTGCTCTGCGGCGTGTTGAGCTCTGCCCGTTAAGGCAGAAGCTCTTTTACAATCGAATTCAGAACAAGACGGCCCTCTGGTTTTACCCCGAGGGTCGTTTCGTTTTTCCAGACCAGCCCCATGTCGATCAGCCCGTCAATCGCCGCATCCGGCGCGATCAGCGGATCCCAAGACCGCAGTAGCTGTAAATCTAGACCTTCGGGAATACGCAGCCCCATCATCAGGTATTCACCCGCAATTTCTTGGGGATCTAGAACGCGAGACACCTGATCGGCGTTGCCGGCTTCGGCCTCGGCCAGCCATTTACCGGGCATCTTCCACGCTTCATTGGCGACACGCTGGGGCAGGGACAGGCGACCATGCGCGCCGGGACCAACACCTGCCCAATCCCCGTACCGCCAATAAATCAGGTTGTGCCGAGATTCCATGCCGGGGACGCAGTGGTTCGACACCTCGTAGGCGGGCATCCCGGCGGCATCGCAAAGCTCTTGGGTCATTTCGTACATATCGGCGGACAGGTCTTCGTCCGGCAGACCGCGCAGTCGGCCCGCGTTCATGCGGTCGCCAAAGGCGGTGCCTTGCTCGATGGTCAGCTGATAGAGCGACAGATGGGACACGCCCATAGCCAACGCCTCGGTCAGCTCATCGCGCCATGCGTCTAGGGCTTGGTCTTGGCGCGCGTAGATCAGGTCGAAACTGACGCGGTTGAATACGCTCTGCGCCACCTCGATGGCGGCTTTGGCTTCGGCCACGTCATGCAATCGGCCAAGCCGGCGCAGGTCGTCGTCCCGCAGGGACTGCACACCCAAAGAGACCCTGTTCACGCCTGCTTCGGCGATCCCCCGGAACCGGCCCGCTTCGACCGAAGAGGGGTTGACCTCCAACGTGATCTCGATGTCGTTGGCCCAGGTCCAGCAGTCCCGCGCGGTGTCCAAAACCGCCGCCACCGTTTCGGGCAACATCAGCGACGGTGTCCCGCCGCCAAAGAAAACCGAGGTCAACACACGGCCCGGTGTTGCCTCGGCGACGCGCCGGATTTCGGCGCAAAGCGCGCGGGCCCATCGAACTTGGTCGATCTCCCGCACCACATGAGAGTTGAAGTCACAATAGGGGCACTTCGCCTCGCAGAACGGCCAGTGGACATAAAGCCCAAAGCCGCCCCGTTGCCAGTTATCCGTCAAAGCAGCCCTGCATCAGTTTGGCCAGCGCGTTGCGGCGGTGGCTGATCTGGTTCTTTTGCTCGGCGGGCATTTCGCCCAGCGTGATGTCGAACCCGTCGGGCTGAAAGATCGGGTCATAGCCGTGACCTTCGGCGCCGCGCATCGGCCAGACAACCGTGCCTTCGACCGTTCCGGGAAAGACTTCGTCGTGACCGTCGGGCCAAGCCAGCACCAGCGTGCAGCAGAAGCGCGCGGTCCAGGGCTGGGGCTTGCCGGTTTCCAGCAGGCGGTCGTGGGTCTTGCCCATGGCCATGATGAAATCGCGACCCTTGCCGGTTTCGGCCCAATCGGCGGTGTAAACACCGGGCGCGCCATCCAGCGCGTCGATCTCGATCCCGCTGTCGTCGGACAGGGCAGGGATGCCAGTCGCCTTGACCGCCGCGTGGGCTTTGATCCGGGCGTTTTCCACAAAGGTGGTGCCGTCCTCGACCGGCTCGGGCAGATCCATATCCGCCGCGCCGACAACCTCGATCCCGTGGGGGGCCAGAAGAGCTTTGAACTCTTCCAGCTTGCCCGCGTTGTGGGTTGCGATCAGCAGTTTCTTGTCCGTGAACTTGCGGGTCATGCGGTGGCTGCCAACTGTGCTGCGACCAGTTCGTTCACGCCCTTTTCCGCCAGACCCATCAGTTGGTCCATCTGGGCGCGGGAAAAGACAGACCCTTCGGCGCTCATCTGCACTTCGATCAACGAGCCATCGGCGCGCAGGATAAAGTTGCCGTCAACGCCCGCCTCGGAATCCTCGGGGTAGTCCAGATCCAGCACCGGCTGACCGGCGTAGATGCCACAGGACACAGCCGCCACCGGCGAGATCAGCGGATCGGTGACGATGTCCTTGGCCTTGAGCAGCTTGTTCACCGCCAGACGCAGGGCGACCCAACCGCCGGTGATCGACGCGCAACGGGTGCCGCCATCGGCTTGGATCACGTCACAGTCGACGGTGATCTGACGCTCGCCCAAGGCATTGCGATCAACGCCTGCGCGCAGGGCGCGGCCAATCAAACGCTGGATTTCCACGGTGCGCCCGCCTTGCTTGCCCGAGGTCGCCTCGCGCCGCATCCGCGACGTGGTCGAACGGGGCAGCATCCCGTATTCGGCGGTGACCCAACCTTGGCCCGAGCCCTTGATGAATGGCGGCACGCGCGGCTCCAGCGAGGCGGTGCACAGCACGTGGGTGTCGCCCATCTTGATCAGGCAAGAGCCCTCGGCATGTTTGATCACGTTCGTCTCGATTGAAACTTCGCGCATTTGGTCTAAATTACGTCCCGAAGGTCTCATGGCGTATCCTCTTGTCTGTTGGGCCTTGGGATAGACGCCGGACCCACTACGGTGCAACCCCGATTGACGATCCTGCTCAAGCGTCTTTAATGACCTCCTAAGAGGCGAGACATGACACAGGCCAAAGAACTGCTTACGCAAATGAATGACCGCTCGCGCGAGGTGTTTCGTCGCGTGGTCGAAGGTTATCTGGAAAGCGGCGAGCCGGTGGGGTCGCGCACCCTGACGCGCACCCTGTCGGAAAAGGTATCTGCCGCGACGATCCGCAACGTGATGCAGGATCTCGAATTCCTCGGTTTGCTCGACAGTCCCCATGTGTCCGCCGGGCGCATCCCGACACAGATGGGGCTGCGGATGTTCGTCGATGGCTTGCTAGAGGTGCGCGATCTGGACCACGATGACCGGCGCAAGCTGGACGAGACGATGGGGTCGAACTCTGA
This sequence comes from Tropicibacter naphthalenivorans, assembly GCF_900176475.1. Lineage (GTDB taxonomy): Bacteria > Pseudomonadota > Alphaproteobacteria > Rhodobacterales > Rhodobacteraceae > Tropicibacter > Tropicibacter naphthalenivorans. The sequence continues at coordinate 221,780 of NZ_FWXX01000003.1, read as the reverse complement.
CAACGTTGGCGGGCTGTTGGACCGGGTCGGCTCTGCCTTGTCTGGTGTCACGCAAGGCGCGTCGCTGGTTTTGACGCCCAAACACGAAGCGCCCCTGAAGCATATGGAGTTTGTCAGCCTCGCCGCTGACCGCGCGCTTGTGGTGCTGGTCTTTGCCGACGGGCATGTGGAAAACCGCGTCTTTACGCCTCCGCCGGGGCAGACGCCGTCGTCGATGCGCGAGGCGGCGAATTTTGTGAATGCTCTGCTCGAAGGGCGCACCCTGTCCGAGTTGCGCACCGTCATGCGCACGGAAATCCAACGGCGCCGTCAGGAAATCGACGTGCTCGCCGCCGAACTGATCGATTCCGGCATCGCCGTCTGGGAAGGCGAGGGCAACACATCAGAGCGACTCATCGTGCGTGGCCGGGCGAATCTTTTGGGCGAAGACGTCCCCGAAGAAGACCTCGACCGCATTCGCACGCTGTTTGATGACCTAGAACGCAAGCGGGACATTGCCGACTTTCTCGAACTGACCGACGAAGGCGAAGGTGTGCGCATTTTTATCGGCTCTGAGAACAAACTTTTTTCTCTTTCGGGTTCCTCTCTGGTGGTCTCTCCATATATGAACGCAGACCGAAAGATCATCGGCGCGGTTGGGGTCATCGGTCCCACGCGCCTCAATTACGGTCGGATCGTTCCGATCGTGGACTATACCGCACAACTGGTCGGCAAGCTTATCACCGACCGGAGCTAGAGGTGAAACATGGCAGAGAACAAAGACGAGTTCCTGGACGATATCGAAGCCGCCGAGGCCGAAGCATACGAGACCGAAGAGATGGATGACGAGGCCATCGAAATCGATTCGCTGCGCGCCGAGCGGGACGAGTACAAAGACAAGTTCATGCGCGCGCTGGCTGACGCGGAAAACGCCCGCAAGCGTGCCGCCAAGGATCGCCAAGAGGCAAACGCCTATGGCGGCACACGCATCGCCCGCGACTTGCTGCCTGTGTATGACAACCTGAACCGCGCACTGGCCGCAGCCAAGGAAGAGGGGGCTGAGGCCTCGAATGCGCTGGTCGAAGGTGTTGAACTGACGCTCAAAGAGCTGCTGAACGTGTTTGACCGCCACGGCGTGACGCGCATCAGCCCGCAGGTCGGTGACCGGTTCGACCCCAAGGAACACGAAGCGATGTTCGAAGCTCCGCTGCCCGGTACCAAGGCCGGCGACATCATCCAGGTTTCCGCCGAGGGCTTTTTGCTGAACGACCGTTTGCTGCGTCCGGCGCAGGTCGGTGTCAGCTCGATGCCGGGTTAAGGTTTTACCTTCACAAAACGACGTAAGGCGGGGAATTTCCCCGCCTTTTTTGTTTCACGTTTAACGATTGTCTTAGCTGACCAGTCCCTTGAGCTCATAAAGCGCCTGTAGCGCTTCGCGCGGGGACAGATCGTCAGGATTGATGCCCGACAGTCTCTGTTCCACCGCGGACGGGCCTTTTTGCTCTGGCTTAGGCTCTTCTCGCGCGGCGGCGCTGAACAGCGGCAGATCGTCGATCAAGGCCTTGGGCGAGGTCCGGTCGCGTTCACCTTTCTCTAAAGCCTCAAGAACCGCGCGCGCCCGCGCGATCACCGGCTTGGGCAGGCCCGCCAGCTGCGCGACCTGAACACCGTAGCTGCGATCGGCGGCACCGTCCTTGACCTCGTGCAGGAAGATCACGTCGCCCTCCCATTCCTTGACGGCGACGGTGGCGTTCTTGACGCCCTCCAGCTTGCCCGCCAGCACGGTCATCTCGTGGTAATGCGTCGCGAACAGGCCGCGCACGCGGTTGACTTCGTGCAGATGCTCCAGCGTCGCCCAAGCGATGCTGAGCCCGTCATAGGTCGCCGTGCCACGCCCGATCTCGTCAAGAATCACCAAGGCGCGCTCGTCCGCCTGATTGAGGATCGCGGCGGTTTCGACCATTTCGACCATAAAGGTCGAGCGGCCTCGCGCCAGATCGTCGCTCGCGCCGACGCGGCTAAAGATCTGGCTGACCAGACCGATATGCGCGCGTTCAGCCGGGACATAGCTGCCCATCTGCGCCAGCAGCGCGATAAGCGCGTTCTGCCGCAGATAGGTCGACTTACCCGCCATGTTGGGGCCGGTCAGCAGGGTGACGCTGGCACGGTCTGCGCTGGCGTTCAGGTCGCAATCGTTGGCGATGAACGGCTCACCCGCCTTTTGCAGCGCTGCCTCGACGACCGGGTGGCGACCACGTTCCACGTGAAACGCGCGGCTGTTGTCGACAGTGGGCAGGCACCAATCGCGCGAGCGCGCCAGTTCCGCCAATCCAAGCGCCAGATCGAATTCCGCCAGCGCCAAAGCCAGTTCCGAAAGGGCAGGGGCCACATCCAGAATTGCGGCTTTCAAGGTGTCATAGAGACGCTTTTCGATCTCCAGGGCCTCGGCCCCGGCGTTCAGGATCCGCGTTTCCAGCTCGGACAGCTCCACGGTGGTAAAGCGCACCTGGTTCGCCGTGGTCTGACGGTGGATGAACCGATCGCCAAGGGTGTGCATCTTGTCGGCGTGGGTGGCGGTCACTTCAATAAAGTAGCCCAAGACGTTGTTATGTTTGATCTTTAGCGATCCGATGCCGGTCTCTTGGGAGTATTCTCCCTGCATCTTGGCGATGATGCCACGCCCTTCGTCGCGCAGCTCGCGGGCGGAATCGAGCGCCTCGTCGTACCCCGGCGCGATAAAGCCGCCGTCGCGCACCATCAACGGCGGCTCGGCGATCAAGGCGGCTTCGAGCAGGTCCAAAAGGGCGTCGTGACCGGTCAAACAGTCTCTACTCCGGCCCAAAAGCTCTGGAAGGTCGACGCCTTCGAGCCGCCCAGAGACGGTATCGGCCTCGGCCAAGGCGTTCCTGACAGCGGCAAGATCGCGCGGACCACCTCGATCCAGACCCAGACGCGACAAGGCGCGGTCCAGATCGGGCACGCGGCGCAGCGCCTCGCGCAAGGTATCGGACCACGTGCCTTCGACGCCCCAGCGCACAGCGTCCAGCCGCTCGCGGATCACATCCAACTCGCGCGAGGGCGACGAGACCCGCCGTTCCAGTAGACGCGCGCCGCCCGCCGTCACCGTTCGGTCGATCACCGACAACAGCGACCCCGCGCGCCCGCCTTGCATAGAGTGCGTCAGCTCCAGGTTCCGCCTTGTCGCCGCGTCGATCTGCATCAACCGGCTGACCGCCTCTTGGCGCGGGGGCTGCAACAGCGGCAAGCGCCCCTTTTGCGTGATGTCCAGGTAATCGACCAAGGCGCCCATAGCCGACAGCTCGGCGCGCTCAAAGCTGCCGAAACCCGCCAGCGATTTCACGCCGAACAGGGTCGCAAGCCGCCCCTCGGCCGCCGTCGAATCAAAAGATGCCGCGCCAAGGACCGTGGGCTCGAACCCAAGGTCGCCCAAGACTTCGCGCAACTCGTCCTCGACCCCTTCGGAGACCAACAGTTCCGACGGCGCCAAGCGCGCGAGCTCTGCGCCGATCCGGGCTTGCGCTAAGGGCATCACGTGAAACGCGCCGGTGGAAATATCGCACCACGACAGCGCCCAATCGTCTCTAACCCGGCCCAACGCGGCCAAAAAGTTGTGGCGGCGCGCCTCAAGCAGCGACTCTTCGGTCAGGGTGCCGGGCGTCACCAGGCGCACCACGTCACGTTTGACCACAGCTTTATAGCCGCGCTTCTTGGCCTCTTCGGGCGATTCCAGCTGCTCGCCTACGGCTACGCGGAACCCCTTGCGGATCAGCGTCAGCAAATACCCCTCGGCCGCGTGCACCGGCACGCCGCACATGGGAATGTCGTCGCCGTCGTGTTTACCCCGCTTGGTTAACGCGATATCCAACGCCTCGGACGCCGCCACCGCGTCGTCAAAGAACATCTCGTAGAAATCACCCATCCGATAGAACAGCAGAGCGTCCGGATATTGTGCCTTGATTTCCAAATATTGCGCCATCATCGGTGTGACGGTACTTTTATTTCCTTTGTTAGCGCTCACGTATCTTTCCCCTGACGGTTTGGCGTGACAATAAGGGCGCTGACCCACAGGTAAAACCAGAATTCCGACGGCAGGACGACAGATGGCCAAAGTTAAGATCACCCGCGAAGAGGCGCTTGCCTTTCACCTCGAACCCACCCCCGGCAAATGGGAGGTCCAGGCGACCGTCCCCATGACCACCCAGCGCGATTTGTCGCTGGCCTACAGCCCCGGCGTGGCCGTCCCCTGCGAGGACATCGCCGAGCATCCCGAGCTGGCCTATGACTACACCAACAAGGGCAACCTCGTGGCGGTGATTTCCAACGGCACCGCGGTGCTGGGTTTGGGCAATCTGGGCGCGTTAGGGTCGAAACCGGTGATGGAAGGCAAGGCCGTGCTGTTCAAGCGCTTTGCCGACGTGAACTCTATCGACATCGAGCTGGACACCGAGGACCCGGACGAGTTCTGCAATGCCGTGCGCCTGATGGGCCCGACCTTTGGCGGCATCAACCTCGAAGACATCAAGGCGCCCGAGTGCTTTATCATCGAGCAGCGCCTGAAAGAGGAAATGGACATTCCGGTCTTTCACGACGACCAGCACGGCACCGCCGTGATCTGCGCCGCCGGTCTGATCAACGCGCTGCACATTTCCGGCAAAAAGATCGAAGACTGCAAGATCGTGCTGAACGGCGCGGGCGCAGCGGGGATCGCGTGCCTTGAGCTGATCAAATCCATGGGCGCGCGGCACGAAAACTGCATCATGTGCGACACCAAGGGCGTGATCTATCAGGGTCGTACCGAAGGCATGAACCAGTGGAAATCGGCGCATGCCGTTGCCACCGATCTGCGCACGCTTGAAGACGCAATGAAGGGCGCGGACGTCTTCCTTGGGGTGTCCGCCAAGGGGGCTGTGACGCAGGAAATGGTCTCTAACATGGCGGATAACCCGGTTATCTTCGCCATGGCGAACCCCGATCCCGAGATCACGCCGGAAGAGGCGCACGAGGTGCGCGCCGATGCCATCGTCGCCACGGGCCGCTCGGACTACCCGAACCAGGTCAACAACGTGCTGGGCTTTCCCTACCTGTTCCGTGGCGCGCTAGACGTGCACGCCCGCGCCATCAACGACGAGATGAAGATTGCCTGCGCGCAGGCTTTGGCGGAACTCGCGCGCGAAGACGTGCCGGACGAGGTGGCGCTGGCCTATGGCAAGGCGCTGAGCTTTGGCCGCGATTACATCATTCCGACGCCGTTCGACCCGCGTCTGATCTATCGCATCCCGCCCGCCGTCGCCAAAGCGGCGATGGACACCGGCGCGGCGCGTCGCCCGATCGTCGATATGGAAGGCTACACCACGGGCCTGATGACCCGCATGGACCCGACCGCCTCGATCCTGCGGTCGATCAACGCGCGGGCGCGGGCCGCTCAGGCGCGCATGATCTTTGCCGAGGGCGACGATCCGCGCGTGTTGCGCGCCGCCGTCATGTACCAGCGCAACGGTCTGGGCAAAGCTTTGGTCGTGGGCCGCGAGGATGACGTCAAGAAAAAGCTCGAAGAGGCGGGCCTTGGCGATGCAGTGCGCGAGCTTGAAGTGGTGAACGCCCGCAATTCGCGGCACTTGGACACCTATAAGGATTTCCTTTACAGCCGTTTGCAGCGCAAGGGGATGGACCGTCAGGACATCCACCGTTTGGCCGCGCGCGACCGTCACGTCTTTGCGGCGCTGATGCTGGCGCATGGGCACGGCGACGGGCTGATCACCGGGGCGACGCGCAAGTCCGCCCACGTGATGGAGCTGATCAACCACGTCTTTGACGCGGATGCCAAGGCGGGTGCCGCCGGGGTCACCGCGCTGCTGCACAAGGGGCGGATCGTGCTGATTTCGGACACGCTGGTGCACGAATGGCCCAACGAAGAGGATCTGGCCAACATCGCAGAGCGCGCCGCCGGTGTCGCCAAGCACTTGGGGCTGGAGCCGCGCGTGGCCTTTGTGTCCTTCTCGACCTTTGGCTACCCGGTGTCCGAGCGCGCCGAAAAGATGCACATCGCCCCGCGCGTGCTGGACAAACGCGGCGTGACCTTCGAGTACGAAGGCGAGATGACCGTCGACGTGGCGCTGAACACCAAGGCGCAAGAGCCCTATCCCTTCCAGCGGTTGACCGGCCCGGCGAACATTCTTGTGGTGCCGGCGCGGCACTCGGCCTCGATCTCGGTCAAGCTGATGCAGGAAATGGCGGGCGCGACGGTGATCGGGCCGATCCTCGCGGGTGTCGACGAATCCATCCAGATTTGTTCGACCAACGCCACGGCGAACGACATTCTGAACATGGCGATTCTTGCGGCCTGTAAAGTCGGCTAAGTTCTGCGCTAGGGTGGGGGCAACTTCACCCTAGCTGCGGGCCTTGGCATGACTGTCTTTAACCTTGGATCAATCAACGCGGACCTGTTTTACCGGGTGCCGCATTTGCCGGGGCCGGGGGAAACCTTGGCCTCGACGTCGTTCCAGCGGGGCTTGGGCGGCAAAGGGGCCAACATGTCCGTGGCCGCCGCGCGCGCCGGGACGCGCTGCACCCATATCGGCGCGGTTGGGGCCGATGGCGCTTGGGCGGTTGAGCGTCTGACAGAGTTCGGCGTCGACACCCGCCATATCGAGACTTTGGCCCAGCCGACGGGTCATGCAATCATCGCCGTGGATGACGATGGCGAGAACGCAATCATTCTCTATCCCGGCGCAAATGCTGCTTTGACGACCGCCGGGCTGATCTCTGCCTTGGCGCAAGCCGAAGAGGGCGACTACTTTGTCACGCAGAATGAAACGGTGTTGCAGGCCGAGGGCGCGCGCATGGCGCAGTCCAAGGGGATGCGGGTGGCCTACGCCGCTGCGCCCTTTGATGCGAAAGCCGTGCAGGCGGTCTTGCCCTACCTTGATCTGCTCTTCCTGAACCAGGTCGAAGCCGAGCAGCTACAGCAAGCCACCGGCCTCGCCCCCGAGGCATTGCCCATCCGCGACGTGATCGTGACGCTGGGCGGGGACGGCTGCCGTTGGTATTGCAAGGGCGAGATTAAGCACTTCGCCGCTCTGCCCGTTACACCCGTGGACACCACCGGGGCGGGGGACACCTTTACCGGCTACGTGCTGGCGGGTCTGGATCGCGGTTTGCCCATGGCGCAGGCGATTACCCTGGCGACCAAGGCCGCCGCCCTGATGGTGACGCGGCAGGGGACCGCCGACGTGATCCCCGACCTGCGGGATGTGCATAGATTCGACCCTAACGTGGCCTGATCAGCCCGCAAACGGCGCCTCATTGCCCCACAGCTCGCGCACCCGTTGGTCGCGTCCACAGGCGTTGCGATAGCGTTTGTAGGCGTCGCTTTGCTTGATGATGCCAAAGCGGGTGACCACGCGGCCGTTGCCCTTGTAGTAATCCTGATGTGATGCGTCGGCGTCGTAGAACGCTTTGGCTTGGAGGATCGGCGTTACGATTTTGCGGCCAAGCTGCGCCTCTGCTGCGGATTTTGCGGCTTCGGCGGCTTGCTTTTCTGCCGGGTTAGAGACGAAAATGGCCGTGCGATAGCTGTCGCCCCGGTCGCAGAACTGCCCGCCCGCGTCGGTGGGATCAATCGAGCGGAAGAACAGGTCGTACAGCTGCCGGGTGGACACCTGCGCGGGGTTGTAGGTGATCCGCACCGCCTCATAATGTCCAGTCCCGCCGCGCGTCACTTGTTTATAAGTCGGGTTCGCGACGCTGCCGCCGGTAAATCCCGACACCGCCTCGGACACGCCGCGCACCTTTTCGAAATCCGCCTCGACGCACCAAAAACAGCCGCCTGCCACGGTGATCTCTGCCGCTTGCGCCGCGCCGCCGAACCCCAGCAGCAGAGCCGCCGCCATCATCAATCGTTTCATGGAACCCTCCAGTTTTCAGGCAGGGTACGCTAAGTTTTCCACTGCGTAAGGGGCCTCACCACAAGGTGAGCTTGCGTGACCCTCCGCGCGGGCCTAGCGTGCGGGCCATGGATAAGGTCACGACACATCAGGCGCAGGAAGATGCGCGCAACGAGACGGTGCAGATCTGGGTCAATGGCACGCTGAAACCGCGCGCCGAGGCCGTGGTGAGCGTCTTTGATTCAGGCTTCATGCTGGGCGACGGCGTCTGGGAAGGGCTGCGACTGTACGACGGACGCTGGACCTTTGTGGATGAGCATCTGGACCGTCTATTCGAGGCCGCCAAGGCCATTGATCTGGACATTGGCATGACGCGCGACGCGTTGTTTCAGGCCGTGTTAGAGACGCAAACCGCCAACGGCATGACCACCGACGCCCACGCGCGGTTGATGGTGACGCGGGGGGTGAAATCGCGCCCCTTCCAGCATCCGGCGCTGTCCACGCAGGGGCCGACGATCGTCATCATCATGGAGCATTCCAAGCCCTCGATCCCACGCCCGATCCGTCTTGCGACAGTGCCGCATATTCGCGGGCTGCCGATGACCCAAGACCCCAAGCTGAACTCGCATTCCAAGCTTAACTGCATCCTCGCCTGTATCGCGGCGGAAAAGGCAGGCGCGGACGAAGCGCTCATGCTCGACGTGCATGGTTTTGTGAACACCACCAACGCCTGTAACTTTTTCATCGTGCGCAAGGGGGCGGTTTGGACCAGCACCGGCGATTACTGCATGAACGGAATCACCCGGGCCAAGGTCATCGACCTGTGCCGCGCCAACGATATCCCGGTGTTCGAGCGCAATTACTCGCTGGTGGACACCTATGGCGCGGACGAAGCCTTTTTGACCGGGACGTTCGGCGCACAGACTCCGGTGGGCGAGATCGACGGGCGGCAGATCGGGGACGGGCAGATGGGGCCTGTGACGAAACGGATTCGGGCGCTCTACAAGGAGCTTGTCACACAATGAAGATCGCCATGTGGAGCGGGCCGCGCAATCTGTCGACGGCGATGATGTATAGCTTTGGCAATCGCGCCGACATGACCTGCATCGACGAGCCGTTTTATGGGCCGTACTTGCGGCTGACCAAGTTGCAACACCCCATGGCCGGAGAGATCAAGATCAGCCGTCCGCAAAGCGCAATCGAGGTGGAACAGAGCCTGCTTCAGCCCGACCCGCAGCATTCCTATCACAAGCATATGTGCCAACACATGATCGACGGCATCCCGCGTGATTTCATGGCCGACTGCGTGAACGTCTTTCTGATCCGGCATCCGGCGCGTGTGGTGGCGAGCTTTATCAAGGGCTATCCGCAGGCCACCGCCGAGGACATCGGCTTTGCCGCGCAGGCCGAGCTGTACGATCACGTTTGCGGCTTGGGCCAAACGCCCGTGGTGATCGACAGCGCCGATATTCGCGACAACCCCGAGGGGATGCTGCGCCAGCTTTGCGCCGCTTTGGACCTGCCGTTTGACGACGCGATGCTGAACTGGCCAGCCGGGCCAAAGCCCTATGACGGGGTCTGGGCGCCGCATTGGTACGCCTCGGTTCATGCCAGCACGGGGTTCGCCGGGCCAGAGGGGCCATTGCCAGAGCTGACAGGCCGCGCGCTAGATCTGGCGTTTGAGGCCATGCCGCATTACGAAAAGATGGCCGCGCGCAAGATCAGCCCAGAAGCTGCCCCAGCTTCATAGCAACGCTCATATCGCCGGACACGCGAATCTTGCCCATGGCGAATCCCGCCATCGGGTTCATCTTGCCGTCCATCAACTTGCCCAGGTTCGCCGCAGAGATGTGAATCGTGCAATCGGCAGGCAGGTCCGCCAGATGCGCACGCCCGTTTTTCAGCGTAATAGAGCCTGCTTCGCGGCAATCGAACTTGACGATCTGGTCCAAGGGCCGCTTGTCCAGCCCGCGTTGCATTCTCTCTGCGATCTCCGTCAGAGCCATGAATCCCTCCCGTTTTTCAACCAATTTAGACGGGGTAATTTTATTACGTCAATCGCGACGTTACGGTCATTTTGCAACAGGCAGACAACAAAAAGGCCCACCACATCGGGCGGGCCTTTGATCTGCCAATGGGGCAGGAATTACTTGAGGCGGCGGTTCCGCGCGGCCAGCAAGCGCAGGCGCAGGGCGTTCAGCGTGATAAAGCCTGCCGCGTCTTTCTGGTCATAGGCACCGGCGTCATCCTCGAAGGTCACATGCGCTTCGGAATAGAGCGAGTGATCGGACCAACGCGCGATGGTGCGGACCGAGCCTTTGTACAGTTGCAGCTTGACGGTGCCGGTGACGTGCTCTTGGGATTTGTCGATCAGCGCCTGCAGCATCTCGCGCTCGGGCGAGAACCAGAAGCCGTTGTAGATCAGCTCGGCGTAGCGCGGCATGATCGAATCCTTGAGGTGACCCGCGCCGCTGTCCAGCGTGATCTGTTCGATGCCGCGGTGCGCTTCGAGCAGGATGGTGCCTCCGGGGGTTTCATAAACGCCGCGCGACTTCATGCCCACGAAACGGTTTTCGACAAAGTCGAGACGGCCGATGCCGTGCTTGCGGCCGTATTCGTTCAGCGTTTCCAGCACGGTGGCCGGCGACATGGCCAGACCGTTGATCGCAACCGCGTCACCCTTTTCAAAGGTGATCTCGATCTCTTCGGGGGTGTTCGGCGCGTCGACCGGGTTCACGGTGCGCAGGTGCACGTATTCGGGCGCGACCTCACCGGGATCTTCCAGCACGCGGCCTTCGGACGAGGTGTGCAGCAGGTTCGCATCCACCGAGAAGGGCGCTTCGCCGCGCTTGTCCTTGGCGATCGGGATCTGGTTCTTTTCGGCAAAGTCCAGCAGAGCGGTGCGCGAGGACAGGTCCCATTCCCGCCACGGCGCGATGCACTTGATGTCGGGGTTCAGCGCCGCCGAGGACAGTTCAAAGCGAACCTGATCGTTGCCCTTGCCGGTTGCGCCGTGGGCGATGGCGTCGGCGCCGGTTTCCTCGGCGATCTCGACCAGACGCTTGGAAATCAGCGGGCGGGCAATCGAGGTGCCCAGCAGATACAGACCTTCATAGACCGCGTTGGCGCGGAACATCGGGAACACGAAATCGCGCACGAACTCTTCGCGGATGTCTTCGATGTAGATGTTCTCGGGCTTGATCCCCAGCATCTCTGCCTTGGCGCGGGCGGGTTCCAGCTCTTCGCCTTGGCCCAGATCGGCGGTAAAGGTGACAACCTCACAGCCGTATTCGGTTTGCAGCCATTTCAGGATGATCGAGGTGTCGAGGCCACCGGAATAGGCCAGGACGACTTTCTTGGGCGCGGACATATAGGATTCCTCTGTCAGATGTTGCGGCGGGGTTAGCGGGTTTTGCGCCTATCTGCAAGGATAGCCCGTTGACGCGGGGCGCTTGCGTGGTAGCCATGTGGGAAAAATCGGCAGGAGAGAGCACGCATGAAGAGTTGGCGCATGTACCGCCATTCGTTCCGGATGATCTGGGAGAACCTCGGCACCGCCCTTCAGGTGACCGGCGTGCTGTTCCTGATCCAGATGGCACCGCAGTTCTATCTGTTCGCCAACCCCATGCCGCTGGACGAGATGGGGATGCCGCAGCTGCCCGCCGATATGGTGATGCCGCTGTTCGGGCTGCTGATGCTGTCGGTGGTCAGTAGCGCCTGGATGGCGGTGGCGTGGCACCGCTATGTCCTGACCGGAGAGCTGAGCGGAGGCGTGATCCCCCCGTGGCACGGTCGGCTTGTGCTGGGCTACGTGGGGCGGATGCTGTTGATCGGTCTGGTGATGCTGCTGGCGGGGCTGTTGTTGCTGATCCCGCTGACGCTTTTGCTGTTGGCGCTGCCCTTTGCCACGATGTTTGGCATGTTGGCCTATCTCGCGGCGCTGGCCTTTTTGGCGCTGCGCTTTGCGATGATCCTGCCCGCGGGCGCGATGGGGCGCCGTCTTGTCCTGACCGAGATCTGGAACACCACCGCCGAGGATTGGGGCGCGCTGGTGGCGCTGGCGATCCTGCTGGTGGGCACGATTTTCGTGGTGCAAATCCCGACGAGCATTCTGGGCGGGGTGTTTACCTTGCCGGGGCTGGTTTGGCTGCTTGGGGCGAACTGGTTCATCGCGATGATGTCGATGACCGTTCTGACGACGCTGTATGGCGTATATATCGAAGGCCGCGAGATTCCTTGATTTTGCGCGAATGCGCGGGCCTTGATCTTGCGCGAACGCGCGGGCTGCGTCACAGCTTGGGCATGACTGATTTCCAAGATAACGCCCGCGCCGCCGAAACAGCCATGCGCGAGGTTTTCCCGCAGACGCCGCTGTTGCGCAATGACCACCTGTCCCAGCGCTTTGACGCCGATATCTGGCTCAAGCGCGAGGACCTTTCGCCGGTGCGCAGCTACAAGCTGCGGGGGGCGTTCAACGCCATGCGCAAGCATCGGGGCGAAGGGCTGTTTGTGGCCGCCTCGGCGGGGAACCACGCGCAGGGCGTGGCCTTTATGTGTCGGCAATTCGCGGTCAAGGGCGTGATCTTTATGCCCGTCACCACGCCGCAGCAGAAAATCCAAAAGACCAAGATGTTTGGCGGTGAGTTCGTCGAAATCCGCCTGATCGGGGACTATTTCGACGAGTGTCTGACCGCCGCGCAAGAGTTCTGCGGCACCGAGGGGGGCTATTTCCTGTCGCCCTTCGACGATGACGACGTGATCGAAGGTCAGGCCAGCGTCGCCGTCGAGATCGAACAGCAGTTGGGCCGTGTGCCTGACCATCTGGTGATCCCGGTGGGCGGCGGCGGCCTGTCGTCGGGCGTGCTGTCCTATTTCGGCAACACGCCGAACTACACCTTTGTGGAACCCGCCGGGGGCGCCTGTCTGCGCGCGGCGCTAGAGGCGGGCAAGCCCGTGACCCTGCCGCGCGTCGACACCTTTGCCGATGGCGCCGCCGTGGCCAAGATTGGCGAGCGGACCTTTGACCGCCTGCGCGGGGTGGGCGTCGCGAACACGCTGACCATCTCCGAAGACCGCCTGTGCACCACCATCCTTGAAATGCTCAACGTCGAAGGCATCGTTCTGGAACCGGCGGGCGCGCTGTCGGTGGACGCTTTGAAAGACCTCGGCCAAGCCATTCGCGGGCGCACCGTGGTCTGCATCACCTCTGGCGGGAATTTCGATTTCGAGCGTCTGCCCGAGGTCAAGGAACGGGCGCAGCGCTATTCCGGCGTGAAGAAATACTTTATCCTGCGGTTGCCCCAGCGCCCCGGCGCGTTGAAAGGCTTTTTGGAGCTGCTCGGCCCCGAGGATGACATCGCCCGGTTCGAGTACCTGAAAAAGTCCGCGCGCAACTTTGGCTCTGTGCTGATCGGGATCGAAACCAAGCGGCCCGAGAATTTTGACCGGCTTTATGCCAGCCTTGACGCGCTGGGCTACACCTACTCAGACATCACCGAGGACGAAGTCCTGGCGAATTTCGTCATATGATGGATGCGCGCACCGCGATTGTCACCGGCGGGGGCCAAGGCATTGGCCGCGCGATTGCGCGCGCTCTGGCGGGGCAGGGGGTGCGCGTTTGTGTTGTCGACTTGGATTTGGGCAATGCGCACACGGTGGCCTCCGAGATTGGCGGCGCCGCGCTGGCCTGCGATCTGCGCGATCCGGCAGGGATAGAGACGATGATCGCGGCGGCAGAGGCCGCGCTGGGCGAGATCGACATGCTGGTGTCGAACGCCGGATTTGCCGGCGGCGCGGTGGAGGGCCCGACCTCTGCCCCCGACGCGCAGTGGCAGGACAGCTGGGACTTGCACGTTATGGCGCATCTGCGCGCGTCCCGTTTGGTCCTGCCGGGGATGATCGCGCGCGGGCGCGGTTGGCTGGTCAACGTCGCCTCGGCGGCGGGGCTGCTGTCGCAAATCGGCGATGCGCCCTATTCGGCGACGAAACACGCCGCCGTCAGTCTGGCGCAGAGCCTTGCCATTGAACACGGCGACCAAGGCATCCACGTCTCGGTCGTTTGTCCGCTTTATGTGGCGACGCCCCTGTTGGGCTACGATATCGACGCGCCCGAGGGCCTGCCCAACGACCGCGTCCTGACCGCTAAAGACGTGGCCGACGCGCTGATGGATGGCCTACATAAGGACCGTTTCCTGATCCTGCCGCATCCCGAAGCGGCGATCTTTGCCCGTCGCCGCGCCGAGGATATGGATCGCTGGATTGCCGGGATGCGCCGCCTGCGCCGCGAGGCGTTCGCGGATGGGGTGCCGCAGACCCTCGCGGATTTGCACCGCAAAATCTAAGCCGCCAGTCGATTGGGCAAATCCGCCTGAAACTGATCGCGCGAGGTTTCATAGACCTCACGCACCTCTGCCGGGCTCACCACATCGGCACGGCCTGCCGCAGCGGCCTTTTCCCCCTTTAGGCACAGCTGTGCCAGCGTCTCGAACCCCAAGTTCAACGCCGCGCCCTTCAGGAAATGCAACTGCTCTTCGGCGACAACGGGATTGCCCTCGGCCGCCTCAAACGCGGCAATCGCGCCTTCCACTTCGGAGAGGAAAAGCTCAACCACCTCGCCGAAATCCTCGGCCCCGATTTCATCCACCAGCTCTTCGACACGTGACCAATCAATCATGGAACACCTCCTGCTGTGCACAGGCTAGGCCAAGGGGGTGAACAAGACCTTTCAGCCCAACTGAATTTCCGCTCATTTTTAGCTTTCAGTATGCGTTAAGGGGTGCCCTGTTACCGACGTATCAAAGGCGCGTTTATCAGAGGAATAGGTCGGAAAGGTGCAAGTGGACCCCGTGGACAGCCATGACACGCTGACCGGAGCAATCCGGCGCGTTCTGATCGTGGATGACAGCCGTCTACAGCTGCGGATCATGAGCTCTATGCTCAACCGCTGGGGGTTCGAGGTGTTGCAGGCCGAAAGTGGCCCCGAGGCGTTGCAGATCTGCGCCGAAAAGGAGCCCGATCTGGTGCTGTCCGATTGGATGATGCCGGGGATGGACGGGCTGGAACTGTGCCGCCAGTTCCGGGCGCTGAAACGTGAGGGCTATGGATACTTTATCCTGCTCACCTCCAAGAGCGAGAAAAACGAGGTGGCCCAAGGGCTTGACGCCGGGGCGGACGATTTCCTGACGAAACCTGTGAACGCCCACGAGTTGCGCGCACGGATCAATGCGGGGGAGCGTGTGGTGTCCATGGAACGGCAGCTTTCCGAGAAAAACCGCGAGGTGTCCGAGGCGCTGGCCGAGCTACAGGAAATTCACGAAGCCATCGACAAGGATCTGCGGCAGGCGCGCACCATTCAACAGTCTCTGGTGCCCGAACGGATGCTGGAATTGGCGACCTCTCGGGTCAGCTTGCTGCTGCAACCCTGTGGCCATGTGGGCGGCGATCTGGTGGGCATGTTCAAGCCCGGCGACGACAAATTGGGCCTGTATAGTATCGATGTGTCCGGGCACGGAATCACCTCGGCGATGGTGACGGCGCGGGTGGCCGGTTACCTGTCGTCCAATTTCCCCGATCAAAACGTGGCGCTGGCGAAAAAATCCGACGAAGTTTACGAAATGCGCGAACCGGCGCTGACCGGGCAAATGCTGAACCAGCGTCTGGCCGCCGATCCGGGGGTCGAGGAATACCTGACCATGGCCTATGTCGCCGCCGATCTGCGCAGCGGCGAGATGCGGATGGTGCAGGCGGGGCACTCTCACCCGCTCTTGCTGCGCGCAAATGGCGAGGTGGAATTCCTCGGCGAGGGGGGCTTGCCCATCGGTCTGATCGACGAGGTGACCTATGACCAGCACGCCTTTACCATGCGCAGCGGCGATCTGTTGCTGCTGTATTCCGACGGTTTCACCGAGGCGGTGATGAAGAACGGCAAGATGCTGGGCGAGGACGGTCTGGTGCGCATCTTCAAGGACAGCGCCGCGGCGGGGCAGGGGCCGGACCTGCTGCAAGACATGTTCTGGCGCCTGACCGAAGGGATGCTCGACAGCAAAAGCCTTGGCGATGATGTCTCTGCCGCGTTGCTGGAATTCGACGTGCTACCGCCGCGATGACCGCGCGAAGCGCCGGACAAAGGCCGCGTCGCCGGGGTTGCCCAGCCGCTCTGCGGCCTCTGCCACGGGCATCCAGGTGGGCACGTGATGCGGCTCGGTCGGGGGGCCAAGCGGGCGCACGGGCATCGCCGTATAGATCAGACAGACCTTTTCGGCCCAAATCTCGTATTCGGGCATAAAGGTGAACCGCCGGAACGCGCCCAGCCGCCGGGGCCGCGTCATGCGCCAGCCGGTTTCCTCGAACACCTCGCGGTGCAGCGCTTCAATCGGGCCTTCGCCCGGGTCGATACCGCCGCCGGGCAGTTGGAATTCGGGATAGGGATGCGATTGATAGGTCAGCAGCAGCGACCCCGCCCGCGGCAAGATCACATAGGCGCCGGGCCGCGTGACATAGCGTCTGCCGCTTTCTGGCGCGTCTCCGAAACGTGGTGTCATGGCCTGCCCTCTTGCTTTGTGGGCACACTGCCCCTTTCCGCGCGCGGCGGGAACCCCTATATGCACGGCTATTGCCAGCCCTCGGCAGATAAGGAAACCCCATGAGCCTTGGAACAAAACTCGCCTGGGACGACACCGTCCTGCCCTTTCAGCTTGATCGCTCGGACATGCGCGGCCGCGTGGCGCGGCTTGATGGCGTGTTGTCCGGTGTGCTCAAACAGCACGATTACCCCGAACCCGTCGAGGCGCTCGTGGCCGAGATGGCCCTGCTGACCGCGCTGATCGGCCAGACGATCAAGCTGCGCTGGAAGCTGTCCTTGCAGGTGCAGACCAACGGCCCGGTGCGGATGATCGCCACCGATTATTACGGCCCCGACGAAGAGGGGCAGCCCGCGCGCATCCGTGCCTACGCCAGCTATGACGCCGAGCGGGTGACCGATGCCACGCCGTTCCAGCAGCTGGGCAGCGGTTACTTTGCGATCCTGATCGACCAGGGCACCGGGATGCAGCCCTATCAGGGCATCACGCCCATCGCCGGCAATAGCCTGTCCGACTGCGCCGCCGCCTATTTCGCGCAGTCCGAACAGCTGCCGACCACCTTTGCGCTGTCCTACGGCAAGTCGCGCGAACCCGGCCAGCCGGAACATTGGCGCGCGGGTGGCATCATGCTGCAACACATGCCCAAGGCCTCGCCGCACGCCCAGGACGGCGGGTCCGGCGAAGCGGGTCTGCTGCAACCGGACGACGTGGTCGCCGAAGACGCCAAGGAAAACTGGACCCGCGTGAACATGCACGTGAACACGGTCGAAGAGCTCGAGCTGATCGGTCCGTCCGTGTCCCCGGACCAGCTGCTGATCCGCCTGTTTCACGAGGAACAGCCGCGCGTCTACCCGGCCCAGCCGATCCGCTTTGGTTGCACCTGCTCCGAAGATCGCGTCCGCCAGAGCCTGTCGATCTACTCGGCCAAGGACATTGGCCACATGACGACCGAAGACGGCAAAGTCACCGCCGACTGCCAGTTCTGCGGCGCGCATTATGTGCTCGACGCGGCCACGGTGGGGTTTGAGGCGGATGATAAGTGAGCAGATCACCCTGCTAAAGCGGGCGGTGGCGCAGGACGCCGCCGCCTCTTCGGACTTTGATCTTAACCCTGAAATCAAGCTGCCCGAGGGACGTCCGCTGCGCCCCGCCGGGGTGCTTTGTGCCTTTCAACCCGGCCCGAACGGGCTGGAACTGGTGCTGACCAAGCGCTCGTCGCGGCTGAAACACCACCCCGGCCAGATCGCCTTTCCCGGCGGCAAGGTCGATCCCGGCGACGCCGACGCCACCGCCGCCGCCCTGCGGGAAGCGCGTGAAGAGGTCGGGCTTGACCCGTCCTTGGTGGACATCCTTGGGATTTTGCCCAGCCACGAGACGGTGACCGGCTTTAGCATGGTGCCGGTTTTGGGCCTGATCAGAGACCGTTTTACTCCGATCCCCGAGCCGGGCGAGGTGGACGAAGTCTTTGCCACGCCTTTCACCCATATCACCGATCCCGCGCGCTTTAGCGTCCAGCATCGGCGTTGGCGCGGGCAGCGGCGGTATTACTACACGGCGCCGTTTGGCCCCTATTACATCTGGGGCGCGACCGCCCGCATTCTGCGCGGGCTGGCCGAACGGGTGCAGGCATGACCGACGTCACCGGCGATTGGTTAACCGCCCAAGGCACACAAACCGTGATGGCAATGCTCGAAGAGGCGGGCTTTGTCGCCTATGCGGTGGGCGGCTGCGTGCGCAACGCGTTGCTGGGCGAGCCTGTGGCCGACGTTGACATTTCCACCGATGCGCGCCCGGAAACGGTGATCGCTCTGGCCAAAGAGGCGGGGTTGAAGCCCGTCCCCACCGGGATCGAGCACGGCACAATCACGGTTGTTTGCGACGGCGAAGGTTACGAAGTCACCACCTTTCGCGCCGACATAGAGACGGATGGCCGGCGCGCCGCCGTGCGCTTTGCCGATGACGTGGCCGAGGATGCCGTGCGCCGCGACTTTACCATGAATGCGCTCTACGCGGATCGGCGCGGCGCGCTGGTCGACCCGCTGGGCGGTTTGCCGGACCTGCACGCGCGGCGCTTTCGCTTTATCCAGGATCCGACGACCCGCATCCGCGAGGATTACCTGCGTATCCTGCGGTTTTTCCGCTTTAGCGCGTGGTACGCCGACCCTTCGCAGGGCATGGACCCAGAGGCGCTGGCCGCGATTTCCGCGAACCTTGATGGTCTGGATATCCTGTCGGCTGAGCGTGTCGGCGCGGAACTGACCAAGCTTCTGCGCGCGCCCGACCCGCTGTTCGCCGTTGCGGTGATGGAGCAGACCGGCGTTTTGGCTCACGTGTTACCCGGCGCGGTCAGCAAACCGCTCGGGCCGTTGATCCTGCACGAAGAGGCGCTGGGCCTGCGCCCCTGTGCCATGCGCCGCCTTGCCGGGATTGGGTTCTATGACGGCGCGCGCTTGCGCCTGTCCAAAAACGAACAGCGCCAACTTGAGGCGTATCAGAGACTGATCGGTGCGCCCGATAGCCTGCCAGAGATCGCCTATCGCCACTCTGCCCAGATGGCCCGCGATGTGATGGTCTTGCGGGCCGCGAGTTTCGAGATGCCCCCGCAGATCGACGCGCTTGGCGCCATCGACGCCGCCGCTGATGCGCAGTTCCCCGTCAAGGCCGCCGACCTGATGCCCGCCGTGCAGGGCGCGGCCTTGGGGCAGACGCTGAAAGCGCTCGAGGCGCGTTGGATCGCCTCGGGGTTTACCTTGGACAAAGCGGCGCTACTCTCGGGCCTGTAGTCATTGCCTGAGTCCCGGGGCCCGCCCGAGAAAGCCACCATGTTTCGTTTCTTTGAAAATCTGGTCGATCCCTACACGGAGTATGCGGCCAACGACACGCCGCCGCAGCGCCTGTTGCCGTTCCTGCTGCAATACACGCAACCCTTTCGCGGGATCTTTGTGCTGGCGGCGCTCATGTCGATCGCGGTGGCCTCGGTCGAGGTGGGGTTGATCTGGGCTATGGGCTGGGTTGTCGATCTGTTGGCGCAAGATCCGCAGACCGTTTGGAACAACTACGGCGGGGTGCTGATCGCGCTGGGCCTGTTTGTTCTGATCCTGCGGCCCTTGCTACATGTTGTAGACGTGGCGCTGATCAACAACACGATTATGCCCAACCTTGGCACGCTGGTGCGGTTTCGAGCGCACGCTCATGTGCTGCGCCAATCCGTCGGCTGGTTCGAAAACGACTTTGCCGGGCGCATCGCCAACCGCATTGTCCAGACCCCGCCCGCCACCGGCGAGGTCGCCTTTCAAGTGTTCGACGCCATCACCTTTTCGCTGGCCTATGTGGTCGGCGCGCTGGTCCTGCTGGGCGAGGCGGACCCGCGGCTGATGATCCCGCTGGCGATTTGGATCGTGCTCTATGGCCTGCTGATCCGCTGGACCGTGCGCAATGTGTCGCCCGCGTCCAAGGCCTCCAGCGATGCGCGGTCGCAGTTCACCGGTCGGATCGTCGACAGCTACACCAACATCCACTCGATCAAGATGTTCGCCAACCACGAGGCCGAGCTGGCCTATGGGCAAGAGGCGATCGAGCATGCGCGCCAGACCTTTCAGCGCGAAATGCGGCTCTATACCGTCATGGATATGGCCTTGAACGTGATTAACGGGCTGCTGATCGTCGGTGTGGTCGGGCTGGCCTTGATGCTGTGGATGCAGGGGACGGCCTCGGCGGGGGCGGTTGCTGCGGCGACGGCTTTGGGCTTGCGGTTGAACGCCATGACCGGCTGGATCATGTGGGCGACCACGTCGCTGTTCCGCGAATTGGGCGTGATCCAAGAGGGAATGCAGACCATTGCCCAGCCGATTGCCTTGCTGGATGCGCCGGGGGCGAAACCGCTGGAAATGACCGAGGGGCGGGTCGAGATTCAGTCTCTAACCCACCACTATGGGCGCGAAACCGGCGGGTTGGAGGCGGTCGATCTGACCATCCAACCGGGTGAAAAGATCGGTCTTGTGGGGCGGTCCGGCGCGGGGAAGTCGACCCTGGTCAAGCTGCTGCTGCGCTTTTACGACCCCGACGGCGGGCGCATCGTGATCGATGGTCAGGACATCGCGCACGTCACCCAAGACAGCCTGCGCCAGCACATCGGCATGGTCCAGCAGGACAGCGCCTTGCTGCATCGGTCAATCCGCGAGAACATCCTCTATGGCCGCCCCGATGCGACCGAGGCGCAGATGATCGCAGCCGCGACCAAGGCGCAGGCCCACGCGTTCATCCAGACCCTGCAAGACAGCGAAGGCCGCAGTGGCTATGACGCCCATGTCGGCGAGCGCGGCGTCAAGCTGTCCGGTGGGCAGCGCCAGCGCATCGCCCTCGCGCGGGTGATCCTCAAGGACGCGCCGATCCTGCTGCTGGACGAGGCGACCTCGGCCTTGGATTCAGAGGTCGAAGCCGCCATCCAAGAAACGCTTTACGGCATGATGGAGGGAAAAACCGTTATCGCCATTGCGCACCGTTTGTCGACCATTGCCCAGATGGATCGCGTTCTTGTGCTGGATCAGGGTCGAATTGTCGAGGCTGGCCCGCATGAGGCGCTGCTGTCGCAGGGCGGTCTGTACGCACGCCTGTGGTCGCATCAGTCGGGTGGCTTTCTGGGCCAAGATACAGAGGACGACGCATGATCCGCCGCATCCTGAACATGATCGACCCCTTCGCCCCCGCCGAAGGACCGCCGCCGCAGGGCGCTTGGCCCTTTGCCCGCTGGGCGTTGAAGGGCGCGGAAAAGGCGATCTTATTAACCATCTTCATCACCATCTTCACTGGCGTGTCCGAGGTCATTTCGGCCCGCTTTGCCGGTTGGGTCGTGGACCAAGCCGCCGCCCAAGGCCCCGGTGCGTTCTGGGGGCCGTACGCCGCGCTGATCCTTTTCGGGCTGGCGTTTTTCCTGCTGATCCGGCCCTTGGTCTATATCTTCGATGCCGCGACCGGCAGCATCCTGCTCGGGCCGAACCTGTTCCCGCTGATCCTGTCGCGGGTCAACCGCTATACGCTGGGGCACGCGCTGGCGTTCTTTGACAACGACTTTGCCGGGCGCATCAGCCAAAAGGCCAACCAGACCGCCCGCGCGCTGAGCGATGTGGTGAACGAGGTCACCGACGTGCTGGTCTACGCGGCGGCGATGTTCATCGGGACTTTTATCCTTTTGGCTGGAATAGACCCGAAACTGCTGGCGATCTTTGCACTTTGGTCGGTGCTGTATATCACTTTTCTGTGGCAGGTGATCCCCCGTGTCCAAGCCCGCGCGCAGGCCCGCGCCGGGGCGCGCACCGTGGTTAGCGGGCAGATCGTCGACACGCTGACGAACATCGCCACGGTCAAGCTGTTCGCCCATGACGACCGCGAAGACGACGCGACCCGGCGCACGCTGGCCGACTTCCGCGAGCGCTCGCTGGAGTTCGGGCTGATCGCGGGGATCTTTCGCGTTGGCCTGATGACCCTTGGCGGGATGCTGCCGCTGTCGGCGATCCTTGCCTCGTTGTATCTGTATAGTGTGGGCAGCGCCTCGGTCGGGGATATCACCATGACGGCGATGCTGACGACGCGGCTGTCGATGCTGACCAACCGGCTTGGGCGCACGGCCATGTCGATTTCCACCAACATCGGCGAGGTGCAGGACGGCATCGCCACGCTGACCCCGCCGCACGCGATCCTTGACCGGCCCGATGCGCTGGATCAGGCGCGCGGGGCGTCGGTGGATTTCGACCAGATCGGCTTTGCCTATGGCGGGGATCAGGCGGCTTTGACCCGCTTTGATCTGCACATCGCGGCAGGGGAAAAGGTCGCGCTTGTCGGGGCGTCTGGCGCGGGCAAGACGACTGCGGTGTCCCTGCTGCTACGGCTCTATGAGGTGGAACAGGGTCGAATCCGGCTGGGCGGCGACGACATTCGCGACCTCACCCAAGGCGCTTTGCGGCGGGCCATCTCGGTGGTCCGGCAAGAGGCGGCGATGTTCAACCGCTCTGCGATGGAGAATATCCGCTACGGTCGCCCCGATGCCACGGACGAAGAGGTGTATGAGGCCGCCCGCCGCGCCTCGGCCCACGATTTCATTCTTGCGCTCAAGGACCACAAGGGGCGGCAGGGCTATGACGCGCGGCTGGGCGAACGGGGCGTCAAGCTGTCCGGCGGGCAACGCCAGCGCATCGCGCTTGCCCGGGCGATCCTCAAGGACGCGCCGGTCCTGGTGCTGGATGAGGCCACCAGCGCGCTCGACTCAGAGGTCGAGGCCGAAATCCAAGGCGCGCTGACCACCGTCATGCAGGGCAAAACCGTGGTCGCCATCGCGCACCGCCTGTCGACCATCGCGCAGATGGACCGGATCATCGTGCTGGACGCTGGCCGGATTGTCGAGCAAGGCACCCATGAGGCTTTGCTGGCGAAGGGTGGCCTGTATGCGCGCTATTGGGATCGGCAGTCGGGCGGTTTCCTGGGTGAGGCGGCAGAGTAGCCTAGCGCAAAGCCCGCCCTGCCGTTATGACACGCCAAAGCATTCAAACGGCGGGCGCAAAGCATGACACACGTGGAACAAGTGACGGTCGAACGGCTGGGGCACAAGGGCGACGGGATCGCGCCCGGCCCGATCTTTGTCCCCGGCATTTTGCCCGGCGAAGTGGTCGAGGGTGCGGTTGAAAACGGCGTGATGGCCGCGCCGCGCATCGTCACGCCGTCCACTGCCCGCGTGTCCGCGCCGTGTAGCCACGCCAAGTCCTGCGGCGGGTGTCAGTTGCAGCACGCCTCTGACGATTTTGTCACGGAATGGAAACTGGACGTGGTGCGCCGCGCGCTGGACGCACAGGGCATTTCCGCCGAAATAGGCTCTGTTCATACCTCTCCGCCGCAGTCGCGCCGCCGCGCCGCGTTCTCTGCGAAACGCACCAAAAAGGGCGCTCTGGCGGGCTTTCACCGCAAGGGCAGCGACGTGGTGATCGCCGTGCCGAACTGCCAGCTGGTGACGCCGAAACTCGCCGCGTCCCTGCCGATGGTCGAGGCGCTGGCGGTCTTGGGCGCCTCGCGCAAGGGCGAGCTGTCCGTCACCGTAACGGACTCGCTCGGCGGGCTGGACGTGTCCGTCAAAGGCGGCAAAGAGATCGACACCGAGCTGCGCAGCAAGCTGGCCGACATCGCCCGCGAATACGGCCTTGCGCGCGTGACCTGGGACGACGAAGCGCTCACCCGCCTGCCGCCCTACCACCAGTTCGGCAAGGCGCAGGTGGTGCCGCCCCCCGGCGCGTTCCTTCAGGCGACCTTGGCGGGCGAGGCGGCCTTGTTGCAAGCGGTCACCGACGCCATGGCAGGCGCAAAAAGCATCGCTGATCTGTTCGCGGGCTGCGGGACGTTTGCGCTTCCTCTGGCGGAACAGGCTCGAATCCACGCCTTTGAAGGCGAGAAACCGATGGTCAAGGCGCTCGACCACGGCTGGCGCAATGCGCAGGGGCTGAAACACGTCACCAGCACCGCGCGCGACCTGTTTCGCAACCCGCTGCTGCCGGATGAGCTGGACCGTTTCGACGGCGTGGTCATCGACCCGCCGCGCGCCGGGGCCGAAGCGCAGGTGGAACAGCTGGCCAAGTCAAAGGTCAAGCGCATCGCCCATGTTTCGTGCAACCCCGTGACCTTTGCCCGCGACACCGCGCGGCTGCTGCAAGCGGGCTATCGCGTCACCGATCTGCGGGTGGTTGACCAATTCCGTTGGTCTACCCATCTGGAACTCGTCGCCGCTTTGACCAAGGACTGATCCATGAACTATCGCACCCGTCTTGGGGATTTTCTCGACCAACCCAAGGTGCAGAACACCATCATCGCGGTGATCCTGCTGAACGCCGTGATCCTTGGGATGGAAACGTCGGACGCGATCATGGCGCGCTGGAGTGGGCTGATCCACACGCTCGACGCGCTGTGTCTGGCGATTTTCACCGCCGAGATCGTGGCCAAGCTGATCGCGCGCGGCGGGCGTTTCTTTCGCAGCGGCTGGAACATCTTTGACTTTGTCATCGTCGGGATCGCCTACATCCCGTCCGCCCAAGGCATCAGCGTTCTGCGGGCCTTGCGCATCCTGCGGGTGCTGCGAGTCGTCTCTGTTGCACCGCGATTGCGCCGCGTGGTCGAAGGCTTCATCACCGCGCTTCCCGGCATGGGTAGCGTGTTCCTGCTGATGGCGATCATCTTTTACATCGGCGCGGTCATGGCGACCAAGCTGTTCGGCGACGCCTTTCCCGAGTGGTTCGGCGACCTCGGCAGCGCGGCCTACACCCTGTTCCAGGTCATGACGCTGGAAAGCTGGTCCATGGGCATCGTGCGCCCAGTGATGGAGGTCTACCCCTACGCCTGGGCGTTCTTTGTGCCGTTCATCATGGTGACGACCTTTGCGGTGGTGAACCTGCTGGTGGGTCTGATCGTCAACTCGATGCAGGACGCCCACCACGAAGAGGACGGCCAGCGCACCGACGCCTACCGCGATGAGGTGATGACCCGGCTGGAGGCCATCGAAAAGCTGCTACAGGAAAAGCGCTGACTGGCGAAAACGTGACCTCCCCGGCGGGGCGAATCCGGTATAGACTGCCCTCAAAAATCAGAGGGCAGATATGCGGTTTTTCAGGGTAATGGTGCTGATCGCGCTGGGGCTAAGCGTGACGGCGTGCAGCAAGTTCAAGACCTACAACGGGCCAGAGGTCACGCAGGTCGTGGTCAACAAGGGCGACCGGCGGATGTATCTCTTGCACCACTCCGAGGTGCTGGAAGCCTATGACATCGGTCTGGGCTTTGCGCCCGATGGCGACAAAAAGGTGCGCGGCGACGGCAAGACGCCCGAGGGCAATTACCTGATCGACCGGCGCAACCCGAACTCGCAGTTTCACCTGTCGATCGGTGTGTCCTATCCCAACGCCAATGACCGGGCCGAGGCCGCTGCGATGGGCAAGAACCCCGGCGGCGATATCTTTATCCACGGTCGGCCATGGAAGTACCGCAAGGGCGGGCGCGACTGGACGGCGGGCTGTATCGCCGTGACCAACGCCGAGATGCAGGACATCTACGCGATGGTGAAAAACGGCACGCCCATCCAGATCAATCCGTAATTGGCGTGAAACAGCCCCGCCGCGAAGGCAGGGCTGGTCCGTGTTCGGGTGTTACTTCCACTTGGGGCAAGTGACTTTGCCAAAACCGCCCCGCTTGCAGCCGTTGCGCCAACGCGGCCAGCGGATGGTCTCTTCGGCGTCAAGCTCTTCGCTGATGTCATCCTGCGCATCGAGCGGGGCCACGCGGCCCTTGGGCAGAGGAATGGTGTGGGTGGTCGGGCAAGGCTCGACCTGACAGCCGGACATGGCGGTGGCCTGCGCTTGAACCTGGGCTGTTGTCAGGTCTGCCGCTTGGGCCGTGGTCGCCTGAAAAGAGGCGGTGGTCAGAGTGATCAATGCGATGGCTTTGAACTGGGTAATCATAAGAACATTTCCTTTTTACGTGTTGTTCAGTGCCAACCACATGCCGGGAAACCCGCTCGCTATGCCATAACGGCGGGGATGTTATCAGATTACATCCTTTAATTGTTTTTCATGTCAGGGGCTTGGGTGAATCGCCCTTGTACGGGCCGTGGCGATGTTCGCCCCCTCTGCAATGCAAAAATCGCCGGGATTGCGGCCCCGGCGATTGCGATTCTTGCAGGTTGGACGTTGTTATTGCAGCGAGGAGGTGACCACCGGCGCGCCACCAGCCGCGCCCAGCACCATGCACCACCAGATCTTGCCGTTGTCCTCTTGGAACCACTCAAAGCCCACGTCCGTCGCAGAGGGATCAAGGATCACGGTGCGGGTCGACGGCTCTTCCATCCAGGCGGCGAGTGTTTCCAGCTCGGTCTCGTAGGTCTCGGAAATCGTCTCACCGACCAGACGCCCCTGATAGCCAACGCGCGCCACCCGGTCGATGGGCGAGGACGCGTCAGAGCCAAAGTGCCAGGGGCGGTTCTGCACCGACATATCGCGCGCATGGGTCGCGGCGGCGGCGTTGAGTTTCGAATCCAACGACAGCGCAGGCGCGCCCGCCGCTTGCCGCAGCGCGTTCACCGAATCCAGCAGGCGGTACTGGATTTTGGCCCGATCCCCCGGTCCGATGCGATAGAGGCGCGGCAAAGGCTTGCCGTCCGGGCCCAGCTTGTTCGGAACTTCGGTCGGGGTCGTGGTGCAAGCGGTGATCGCCAGCGCCGACGCCATGGCAAGAAAAGTACGACGGTTCATAAAAGCTGCTCTCGAATTCGGTAACTTATCCATGGCCTACACCCAGAGGCGTTGCCAATCAAACCCACATCGGCGTGAGCACGCCCCGACACGCGTGTTTGAATTGCGACTGAGGCTTTCGGGTCATATTATGCCCTTTTATGGGATAATCGGGCTAAGAAGGGTTCCACCATGACCAAATCGACAGGCTTTTCGCGTCGCGCGTTCCTTGCGGGCTCTGCCGCGATGGTGGGGACGCCGGCCTTGGCGCAGGACGTGAACGACGGCGCAACCACCGAAGTGGAACGTGACCTGACCTCGGTTGTGCGCCGCAACATCTCCAGCTTTCGGACGCTGGACTGGCAGCCGTATTTCAACAACCTGAACAAGGGCGCGGTGCTGGTGGATATCTCCAGCCGGGCGCTGCATTTCTGGGAAGAGAACGGCACCTATCATTTGTACCCGTCCTCTGTGCCCCTGACCGAAGATCTCACCCGCCGCGGGCGCACCAGTGTCGTGCGCAAGGTCGAAGGCCCCGAATGGCGGCCCACCCCGTCGATGAAAATCCGCAACCCAGAGTGGCCCGATTACGTCGGCCCCGGCCCGGATAACCCGCTTGGGACGCACGCGCTGTACCTAAGCTGGCAATATTACCGTATCCACGGTACACATGACACGCGCAAGATCGGGCGCCGCTCTTCGAACGGTTGCATCGGCCTTTATAATGAGCATATCGCACAGCTTTACGGGATGGCCAAAGTGGGCACCCAAGTGTTGCTTATTTGACGACAAGGTGTCGGGGCCGCGAAACCTGTGGTTAAGAAGCAATTGCAAACCCCCGTAAAAGCTGCTTTGACAGACTCACGAGGTAAGTCTTGGGTGTCTGCTATGCGCTGCATAGCGGCCAAATATCTGGAGTATAGACTATGAAAAAAATCGTTCTCGCAGCCGCTTTCGCTGGTGCAGCTTCGACCGCAATGGCCGGTTCCTACGCAAAAGACGACGTGGTCATGGAGCCCGTCGTTGTTGTTGAAGAAACCGCTCAGTCGTCTTCCGCAGCTGGCATCCTGATCCCGCTGCTGCTGATCGCAATCGTGGCAGCTGCTGCAAACAACTAATTCTAGTTGTATTAAGAATAGAGAAAAGGCGGCGCGACGGTGCCGCCTTTTTTCGTGTCTGGGGGTTGGGCTTGCGTGTCGGGACCGGCGACCATCAGGCATAGAAAAACGGACTGTCTCAAAACGAAACAGCCCGTCTGAGCGCCCAAAAATTTTGCTTAAAATTTTTGCTGTTGCGCGCGGGGCAGGTGTTACACCCAGCCCCCGAGGTTTTCCTTGATCACCGTTGTCAGCGCGTCGACATGTGCGGGATCGTCGTTGAGGCAGGGAATATAGAGAAAATCCTCGCCCCCAGCGTGTTCAAAGCTCTCGCGAATCTCTTCGTTGATCTCTTCCAGCGTCTCGATGCAGTCAGCCGAGAACGCCGGCGCGCAGACCGCGATGTTCTTGATGCCTTCGTCCTTGGCGATGCGCGCGACTTCCTCGACGGTGTAGGGCTTGAGCCACTCTTCGGGGCCAAAGACCGACTGGAAGGTCGTGCGAATCTGCGTGTCTTCCCAGCCCAGCCGCTCTTTCAACAGGCGCGTCGTTTTCTGGCACTGGCAGTGGTACGGGTCGCCCTGCATCAGGTAACGCTTGGGCATCCCGTGGTAGGACACCACCAGCAGTTCGGGCTTTTTCTCGGCGGCGGCATAGGCCTTTTCCACCGACTGGGCGAGCGCTTCGATATACAGCGGATGCTCAAAATACGGGTCGACGACACGGGCGGTGGGCTGCCACGCCTGATCCATCAACGCGCGAAAGAACTGGTCGTTGGCGGTGCCAGAGGTCGCGCCCGCGTAATGCGGATAGAGCGGGAAGAACAGGATCTTGTGGCACCCGGCGTCGACCATCTCCTGCACCTTGGATTTGGTCGAGGGGTTGCCGTAGCGCATACAGAAATCGACCATCACCTGATCGCCGTAGGCCTCTTGTATCTGCGCCGCGATCGCCGCCGTCTGCTGTTTGGTGATCGTCATCAGGGGCGATTCGTCTTTCTCGGTGTTCCAGATCGACTTGTACGCCGCGCCGGACGAAAACGGCCGTTTCGTCAGGATGATCAGCTGCAGCAGCGGCTGCCATTTCCATGACGGATAGTCGATGACGCGCTTGTCGCTGAGGAACTCGTTCAGGTAGCGGCGCATGGACCAGTAATCGGTCGCGTCCGGCGTGCCCAGATTCGCGAGAAGGACACCCACCTTGGCGGGCTTCACCTTGGGGTGGTCGGCGGGGGCATGGGTCGGTCGTACGGCGTTTGTCGCGTCCAGCATCTCTGCTCTCCTTCTCGTGATCCGCAGGTAAGTATCGCGCCCAGCGAATGCGTCAATCCTTGAGCGTGTTTTCTTGGGTCCCAAGCGCTTCGGCGAGCCGATGTGCCGCAGATCCGGGCCGCAAGGGTTGCGGCTGCGAGGCGTCGGGCGCCCAACCGGTCAGGGTAATGATCTCGAACGTCGCGGGGATTCGCCCGTCTTGGCCATAGGTCTGATCGTACAGCTCGGCGGCGCGCAGCAAGACCGCGCGGCGGGTCGGGCGGCGCAGGCGGGCGTACAGGGCGTTGGTCTCGCCCATGGCGCGCAGATCGCGCATCAGGTGCAGCGCGCTGGCATAGGTCACGGTCAGCGGCGCGCTATCCGCCACGGGCAAGGCCATGCCCGCCCGCTGCAGCAAAGCCCCGAGGTCGCGGATCTCGGCCATGGGGGCGACGCGCGGGGACAGGCCTCCGGTGATGTCGATCTCGGCTTGGCCAAGCACGCTGCGCAACTCGCTTAGCGTCTGCCCGCCAAAGCTCAGCGCGATCAGCAGCCCGTCGGGGCGCAGCGCGCGGCGGCATTGGATCAATTGCCCCACCGGATCGTCCGCCCAGTGCAGCCCAAGCGCGTGGATCACCAGGTCATGCGCGCCTTCGGTCAGGTCCAGAACCTCTGTGTCGGGGACGATCCGCGCACCGGGCAGGCATCCTTGCCACACCTGCGGGAAAGGCGTCACCACCGCCGCATCCGTAAAGGTTTTGTTAACCATTGCGAGCCGATCCTCCGCCTCGTCCCGTGCTGCTTCGTGCAGGAACAGGGCCGGGTCGCGCAAAGCGCGGGCGCGGTTTCGGTCAAGAGCGGTGCGGTCGGTCAAGCGGGGTGTTTCGGTCATATGAGAGCAGATAGTTTCTGGGCGGCGCGGATGCAAACCTTGGTGCATTTGGTCTATCCGCCACGGTGCCTGTCTTGCGGCGGTTTGGTGGAAAGTGACTTTGGCCTGTGTGCCGAGTGCTGGCGCGATACGCCGTTTATCGCGGGGTTGGGCTGTGATCTGTGCGGGGTGCCTTTGCCGGGCAGTTCGGATCATGCCGAGCATTGCGATGAATGTCTTAATATTCCCCGACCTTGGACCCATGGCCGTGCGGCGCTGGTCTATGCCGATACGGGGCGGCGGCTGGTGCTGTCGCTGAAACACGGCGATCGTCAGGATATTGCTCGCCCGGCGGCCCAATGGATGGCCCGCCGGTCTCGCGATTTGCTGCGGCCCGATATGATTGCGGTGCCGGTGCCTTTGCATCTGCATCGGCTGCTGCGGCGGCGGTACAACCAGTCCGCTTTGTTGGCCGAGCATCTGGCGCGCGAACTTGGGATTGACTGGTGCCCGGATGCCTTGGAGCGGCGGGAGGCGACACCGTCGCTGGATGGCAAAGACCGAAATGAACGGTTCGAAACCCTTCAGGGCAAGATCAACGTGCCCGCCTGGCGCACGCGTATGGTTGAAGGGCGGCCCGTATTGTTGGTCGACGACGTGATGACCTCGGGGGCGACGCTGGCGGCCTGCGCCGAGGCGTGCCTTGCGGCAGGTGCAACAGAGGTATGCGTGTCCGTGTTGGCACGCGTTGCAAAAGACGCGTAGTTTCTTATGTATCGGGGCAGACCCCCGAAAGGACACGCCATGCAACCTGTTGAGATCTATTCGTCGCCGCTTTGCGGTTTTTGCCATGCGGCCAAGCGGTTGCTGACCCAGAAAGGCGTCGACTTTACCGAGATCGACGTGCTACAAGAGCCAGAGCGCCGGTCCGAGATGATGGACCGCGCCAATGGCCGCCACACTGTCCCGCAGATTTTCATCGGCGAGATTCATGTGGGCGGCTGCGATGACCTTTATGCGCTGGAGCGGGCGGGGAAGCTGGATTCCTTGCTGGCGGGGTAATGCGCGCCGCGCTGCTTCAGATGACCTCGGGCGATGACGTCGCGCAGAATCTGTCTGCGACGACGGACATGCTGCGCGAGGCGGCAGAGCAGGGGGCCGAGGTTGCCTTTCTGCCCGAGGTCGCCAACTGCGTGTCCATGTCGCGCGCCCATCAGGCCGAGGTTTTGCGCCCCGAGAGCGAGGATTCCTTCCTCGCCGGGATGCGCGCGGCGGCGCGAGAGACGGGCCTGTGGATCGTGGCTTGTGTTGCGGTGAAATCCGAGCCGCCCGAGGCGCGCTTTGCCAACCGTTGCGTTGCGATCTCGCCCGAGGGAGAGATTTCCGCGCGCTACGACAAGATGCACATGTTCGACGTACAGGTGTCGGAAACCGAGACGTATAACGAATCCTCGGGCTATGCGCCGGGGGATCGAGCGGTCTTGGCGGCGACGCCCTTTGGCACCTTGGGCCTGTCGATCTGTTACGACGTGCGCTTTGCCTATCTGTACCGCGCTTTGGCGCGAAGGGGCGCGCAGGTCTTGTCTGTGCCAGCGGCGTTTTCGCCCGGAACTGGCCCGGCGCATTGGCAACCCCTGTTGCAAGCCCGCGCGATCGAGACCGGGTCTTGGGTTGTGGCGGCGGCGCAGACGGGGTTGCACTCGGCGCAGACGGGCAAGAGCCGCCGGACCTATGGGCATTCCATGGTGGTGTCGCCTTGGGGCGAGGTTGTCTTGGACGCTGGCACAGAGCCGGGGGTGTTCATCGTCGATCTGGACATGGCGGCGGTGGCGGACGCCCGCGCCAAGGTGCCGTCCTTGACCCATGACCGCAGTTTTGAGGGGCCGCTATGACCGAGAATGCACTGGCGATTTCGCTGTTTTCCGAGCTGTTGACGGCGGACCAGTTGCTGCGCGCGCGGCTGACCAAGGTGCTGCCGAACCGGATGGAGATTTCTCATTTCTCGGTTTTGAACAACCTGGCGCGGGGGGGGGAGAAGACTCCGGCGCAGCTGGCAAAGGCGTTTCACGTGACGCGCGGGGCGATGACCAACACGCTGTCCAAGCTGGAAATGGCGGGCTATGTGCACATTCGCCCGGACTGGGACGACGCGCGGCGAAAGCTGGTTTCGATTTCGCCTGCGGGCTTGTCTGCGCGAGAGGCGGCCTTGGCGGCGATTACGCCGATGATTGGCGAGATGATGGGCGAATTGGGTGAGGACAAGGTCCGCGCGGCTTTGCCGGTGTTGCGCGATCTGCGGCTGCGGTTGGAAGAGGAATAGAGGGCGGTAGGGGGCGCTGCCCCCGAGCCTGCGGCTTTCCCCCGGGATATTTTCAAAGAGAAGAAGGGTGGGTCAGAGATCTGCTAGGGCCGGGTGGACGGTGCCCGGTTTGAACTGGGTGATCGTCAGGGTCACGAGGTTGGCTTTGGTAAAGGGATCGGTGGCCATGCGGGCCTCGACCGTTTGCAGGTCGGGGGCGATGGCAACGATAAAGCCGCCCGTGCGTGGCACCTGAGCGCCTGCGGCGAGCAGGAAGCCGTCGGCGCGGGCCTTTGCGATGAAGTCCATGTGGGCGTCGAGATGCTCTTCGATCTGCTCGATCGGCACGTCGTAATGGATGTCGATCGCAAAGAGGCTGTGGTTTTCGGGAATCAGCATACGGGTTACTCTGGTTTCAGGGCGGCGGTGACGTAGTTCACGCTAAGATCGCGGTCGGAGATGGTCCACTTCCACGTGATGGGATTGAAGACGTAGCCTTTGCGGTCGACGGGGGTGAGGCCTGCGCGGGTCATCAGGTCGTAGAGTTCATCGGGGGTGATGAACTTGTTCCACTCGTGGGTGCCCTTGGGCAGCCAGCGCATGACGTATTCGGCGCCGACGATGGCCATGGCGAAGCTTTTGGGATTGCGGTTGATGGTCGAGCACAGGTGCAGCCCACCCGGTTTCAGCAGTTGCTGGCAGGCGGTCAAGTAAGCCAAAGGGTCGGCCACGTGCTCGACCACTTCCATGTTGAGGACCACGTCGAATTGTTCGCCCGCGGCGGCCATGGCTTCGGCGGTGGTGTGGCGGTAGTCGATTTGCAGGCCCGACTGCGCGGCGTGGGCTTGGGCGACGGGGATGTTCTTTTCGGCGGCATCGACGCCTATAATTTCAGCACCGAGGCGCGCCATGGGTTCACATAGCAGACCGCCGCCGCAGCCGATATCGAGGATGCGCAACCCCTTGAACGGCTGGTCGGTGCCCAGCTGGCGGTCAAACTCTCCGGCGATCTGCGTGGTGATATAGTCCAGCCGCACCGGGTTCATCAGGTGCAGCGGCTTGAACTTGCCGTTGGGATCCCACCACTCGGCGGCCATGGCTTCGAATTTGGCGATCTCGGATGCGTCGACGGTGGTGGTCATGACTTTCCTCATGGTCTTTTCGCTTCTTCGCGCAATATAGTGTGGGTATGGACAAAATCCCGAGCCAAAAGCGCGCAGTGCAGTATCTCTATCCTCCTATTGACCCGTTCGACCAGCGGATGATGACGCGATCTGCGGGGCATCGCATTTATGTCGAGCAAAGCGGCAATCCCGAGGGGATTCCGGTGTTTGTTCTGCATGGCGGGCCGGGGGGCGGCTGTTCGCCAGCAATGCGGCGCTATTTCGACCCCGAGGTTTATCGCGTGATCCTGCATGACCAGCGCGGCTGCGGGCGCTCGCGCCCCTTTGCCAGCGTGGTCGAGAACACAACGTGGGATTTGGTCGGCGACATCGAGGCGATCCGCGAAGAGCTGGGCATCGAAGAGGCGATTGTCTTCGGTGGCTCGTGGGGGGCGACGCTGGCGCTGATCTACGCGATCAGCCACCCCGAGCGGGTGATGGACCTTGTGCTGCGCGGCGTGTTCATGATGACCCAGGTCGAATTGGACTGGTTCTATGGCGGCGGCGCGGGGCAATTCTGGCCCGAAACGTGGAAGCGTTTTGCCGATCTGATCCCCGAAGAAGAGCGCGGCGACATGATCGCGGCCTACCACAAGCGCCTGTTTTCGGGCGATCTGCGGGTCGAGACGAAATATGCCCAAGCGTGGAGCGCGTGGGAAAACGCGCTGGCGTCGGTCTATTCCAATGGCCATGGGGGCGAGACGCCGGGCGATTACGCGCGGGCCTTTGCACGGCTGGAGAATCACTATTTCACCCATGCGGGCTTCCTTGAGGAAGACGGCTGGATTCTCAAGAATATCGAGAAGATTCAGGATATTGGCGGCTATATCGTGCAGGGGCGCTATGACATGATCTGCCCGCCGCAGCGCGCGTGGGAATTGCACAAGGCATGGCCCGGAAGCGATCTGCGGATGGTGCGAAACGCCGGTCACGCGCTGTCCGAGCCAGGCATCAGTTCTGAGCTGGTGCGCATCATGGATCAGATTGCGGAAAACAAAAGGTTTACATGAAACGCGTTTTTGTTAACTTTCGAGTCAATAAAAACGGAGATCGACAGGGTTCGTGCCCCCAGTTCTGAAAATCATCCTCCAGCGATTGGCCCTTGGGCTGCTGACGCTGTTCATTGTGTCCATCGTGATCTTCACGGCGGTCAACATGCTTCCGGGCGACTTTGCGCAGGCGATTCTGGGCCAGAGCGCCACGCCCGAAGCCATCGCCGCCATTCGCCGCGACCTTGGCCTCGATCAGCCCCCCGTCACGCGATACTTCGTCTGGCTTGGGGATATGCTGCAAGGCAATCTGGGCGTCAGCTATGCGCAGCTCAATTTCCAGAGCAACATGGGCGGGGCGAACCTGAAAACCGTCGCCGACCAGATCGCGCCGCGCTTTGGCAACACCATGTTCCTTGCGGGTGTGACGGCGGCGATTGCGGTGCCGTTTGCGGTGACCTTGGGCGTCTTGGCGGCGCTGTATCGCAACTCGGTCTTTGACAAGGCGGTAAACATCTCGACCCTGACGTCAATTTCCTCGCCGGAATTCTTCCTCGCCTACATCCTGATCCTGTTCCTCGCGGTGCTAAACCCGATCCTGCCGGCGATTTCCAACGTTTACCAAGGCATCGCGTTTCAGGATCGCCTGATGGCGACGCTGCTGCCTGCGCTGACGCTGACCTTGGTTGTTACGGCGCATATGATGCGGATGACGCGGGCGGCGATCATCAACTTGCTGGCGTCGCCTTATATCGAAATGGCGCGTCTGAAGGGCGTCTCACCCCTGCGGGTGATCGTCAAACACGCGCTGCCCAATGCGCTGGCGCCGATCATCAACGTGGTGGCCTTGAACCTTGCCTATCTGATCACCGGGGTGGTCGTGGTCGAGGTGGTCTTTGTCTATCCGGGCATCGGGCAGCTGTTTGTCGACGCGGTCAAGAACCGGGACATCCCGGTGGTGCAGGCCTGCTGCTTGATCTTTGCCGGGGCGTATATCCTGCTGAATTTGGCCGCTGACGTGCTGTCGATCCTGACGAACCCGCGTTTGAGGCATCCGAAATGAGCGTTTTGATTGCCCTTATTGCTGTCGCCGTCGCGGGCTGGCTGTTCCGTTTCATCGGGCAGCGCCTGACGGGCAAGCCGTATTTCCGCGATATGCCCTATGCGGTGGCCTTTGGCTTTGCCTTGGCGGTGGCGCTGATCGGTGCGGGCGTCTGGCTGTACCTGCAACCGGCGATGAACGACCAAGGGGTGCCGCGCGCCTCGGTGATGTTCTTTCACTGGGCGGTGCATTTCTTTGCGGTCTCCGCCGTGGCGGCGTTTCTCTTTCGCCTGCTGGGGCGCTTGGTCGGGACGCAAGGGTCGCGCAAGCTGTTCCGGCAGATGCCGCTGACCGCCGCCTATGGCATCCTCGTCGTGGCGATCTATGCCTTTGTGGCGATCTTCGCCGCCGTTCTGGCCCCGCATGGTCAGGAAGAGGTCTTTGCCGCCGCCAACGTGGTGCCGGGGGGCAATCCGGCCATGGGGGGCAATCCTGACTTTCCGCTGGGGACCGACCAGATCGGGCGCGATATCCTCAGCCGTCTGATTTATGGCGCGCAGAACACCGTGGGGATTGCCTTTGCCACGACGGTCTTGGCCTTTGTGCTGGGGGCGAGCCTTGGGTTCCTGGCGGCGACCCTGCGCGGTTGGGTGGACCAAGTCCTGTCCCGCGCGGTCGATGTGCTCATGGCGATCCCGTCGCTGATCTTTTCGCTGTTGCTGATCACCGTGGCCTCGGCTTGGGTGTCGGGCGCTGGGCTGACGGCGGCGATGGTGGTGATCATCGCGGTGATCGACGCGACGCGCGTCTTCCGCCTGTCGCGCGCCGTGGGCATGAACATCGTGGTGATGGACTACATCGAGGCGGCCAGGCTGCGGGGCGAAGGCCTCGGCTACCTGATTTTCCGAGAGATCCTGCCCAACGCCACCGCGCCCCTGCTGGCCGAGTTTGGCCTGCGGTTCTGTTTCGTGTTCCTGACGATTTCCGCGCTGAGCTTCCTCGGGCTTGGCATCCAGCCGCCTCTGGCCGACTGGGGGACGATGGTCAAAGACCTCTCGGCCTTTATCAACTACGCCGCCTTTGCGCCGCAGGTGGCCAGCGCGCCGTTGCTGGCAGCGGGGGCGATTGCGCTGCTGACGGTGGCGGTGAACTTTGTGGTGGACTGGATGTTGCACCGGTCCTCGGGGCTGAGGGAATGAGCGCGCTTTCAGGATATGCCCCGCGGGGCGTCAGACCCGCGACGCGCCCGACCCCGCCCCCCAGGGCGGGCGCGTTCCGCACCCCCCCTCGGGATCGGGCGCGCCGCTTTGAGTTCAACAAACAGGAGCATCCATGACCAACCCCTTGGTTCAGATGCGCGGCATCCGCATGGACGGCCGCAGCGACGAAGCCTGGTCCCCCATCATCAAGGGCGTGGACCTGACGCTGAACCGGGGCGAAGTGCTTGGCCTCATTGGCGAATCCGGCGCGGGCAAGTCGACGCTGGGCCTTGCTGCCATGGGCTTTACCCGCGACGGGGTGCGGATCTCTGAGGGGGCCGTGAGCTTTGACGGCATCGACCTGCTTGCCGCCAGCGCCGAGCAGAAACGCCAGCTTTTGGGCAAGCGCATCGCCTATGTGGCGCAATCCGCCGCCGCCAGTTTCAACCCCGCGCACACGCTTCTGGACCAGCACGCCGAAGCGCCCGTGCAGCACGGCGTCATGTCCCGCGCCGAGGCTGAGGCCGACGGGATGGAACTGTACCGCAAGCTGCGCCTGCCCAATCCCGACGAAATCGGCTTTCGCTATCCGCACCAGGTTTCCGGCGGGCAGTTGCAGCGCGCCATGACGGCGATGGCCATGTCCTGCCGCCCCGATCTGATCATCTTTGACGAGCCGACCACCGCGCTGGACGTGACCACCCAGATCGAGGTGCTCGCCGCGATCCGCAATATCGTCGAGGAATTCGGCACGGCGGCGATCTACATCACCCACGATCTGGCGGTGGTCGCGCAGATGGCGGACCGGATCAAGGTCTTGCTCAAAGGCGAAGAGGTCGAAGAAGCGGAGACGCGGGAAATGCTCTCTGCTCCGAAACAGGACTATACGAAAAGCCTCTGGGCGGTGCGCGAATTCCAGCGTCCGGCCAAGCCCGCGCCCGCAGTCGATGCGACCCCGGTGATCAGCGTCCAAGGGATCACGGCGGCCTATGGCAAGATGGACGTGCTGCACGATGTCAGCTTTGACATTCACGCCGGGCGCACCGTTGCCGTGGTGGGCGAGAGCGGGTCGGGCAAATCGACCACCGCGCGCTGTATCACCGGGCTTTTGCCGCCGCGTCTGGGCCGGATCGAGCTGGACGGGGCCGAGCTGCCCTTGGATTATCGCAAGCGGTCCAAGGATCAGCTGCGGCAGGTTCAGATGATCTATCAGATGGCGGATACCGCCCTGAACCCGCGCCAGTCCATCGGCGACATCATCGCCCGCCCGGTCGAGTTCTACATGGGCCTGAAAGGGCGCGCCAAGCGCGACCGCGTGGCCGACCTGCTGGAACAGATCGAACTGCCCGCCGATCAATACTATGACCGCCTGCCGTCCGAGCTGTCCGGGGGGCAAAAGCAGCGCGTCGGCATCGCGCGGGCCCTCGCTGCCGAGCCCAAGTTCATCATCTGCGATGAGGTCACCAGCGCGCTGGACCAACTGGTGGCCGAGGGGATCCTGCGCCTGCTGGCACGGCTTCAGGACGAGTTGGGCCTGTCCTACATGTTCATCACCCACGATCTGGCGACGGTGAAATCCATCGCCGACGAGGTGGTGGTGATGAAGGACGGCGCGGTCGTCGAACAAGGCCCAAAGGCCGATATGTTCCGCCCGCCGCACCACCCCTATACCGACCTGCTGCTGTCCTCGGTGCCGGAAATGGACCCGGACTGGCTGAGCGATCTTTTGCGCGAACGCGGGGCGGACAACGTCGGCGATGCGGCGACGGCCCGGATGGACTAGAACCTGATCAAGTTGTGATGCGCCTGCAAAGGCGCTTTACTGTAACGAATGCTAGGATTCGCCGTGTCACACACGGAACACAATAAGGCGCTAACCCGCCACAAGACGACAAGGGAGACTGACATGACACGCATCACGAGACGCGGTCTTTTGACCACCGGTGCCGCTGCGGGTGTACTGGCCGCCAGCGGCTTGCCCCTGCGCGCCCAAGCCAAACGCGGCGGCCGTTTGCGGGCGGGCCTCGGCGGGGCGAACACGTCCGACAGCTGGGACGCACGGACCCATTCCGACATCTTCATGACCGCCTCGGCGCAGGGCGCGGTGTTCGACAGCCTGACCGAAGTGGCCGCTGACGGCTCTCTCAAGGGCGAGCTGGCCGAAAGCTGGGAGGCAACCTCTGACGCCAAGACCTGGACGTTCAACCTGCGTTCGGGCGTGACCTTCCACAATGGCAAGGCGTTTGGCGCGGACGACGTGATCGCGTCCTTGCAGATGCACGTGGCCGATGGCGCGAAATCGGCGGCCAAGCCGATCGTCGAAACCATCACCGAGATGAAGAAAATCACCGACACGCAGGTTCAGTTCACGCTGAAATCCGGGAACGCCGACTTCCCCTATCTGCTGGCGGACTATCACCTGCTGATGTACCCGGCAGGCCAGATCGAAGAGGCCATCGCCAAGGGCATCGGCACCGGCCTGTACAAGGTCCAGAGCTTTGAGCCCGGCGTGCGCATGGTCGCCACCCGCGTGGACAGCCACTACAAGGGCGACAGCGCCGGCCACTTTGACGAGATCGAGTATATCGCGATCAACGACAACACGGCCCGGATGAACGCGCTGATGACCGGTCAGGTGGATGTGATCAACCGCATCGACTTCAAGACCGAGGCGCTGCTCAAGGCGAACCCGATGGTCCGCATCCAGGAGGTGACGGGCAACCAGCAGTACACCTTCCCGATGCTGACGAACGTCGCGCCGTTCAACGACGTCAACGTGCGCCGCGCGCTGAAGTTCGCGATCAACCGTCAGGAAATGGTCGACAAGATCCTGCTGGGCCATGGCCGCGTCGGCAACGACACCCCGATTGGCCCCGCCAACCAGTACTTTAACGCCGATATGGCGCAGACCGCCTATGACCCCGACAAGGCCAAGTTCTACCTCAAAGAAGCGGGGCTTTCGTCGCTTGATATCGACCTGTCGGCGTCCAATGCGGCCTTTGAGGGCGCGGTTGACGCCGCCCAGCTGTACCAGGCCAGCGCCAAGGCGGCGGGCATCAACATCAACGTGGTCCAAGAGCCTGCCGATGGCTACTGGTCCAACGTCTGGCTGAAAAAGCCCTTCTGCGCCTGCTACTGGTCGGGCCGCGCCACCGAGGACTGGATGTTCGCCAGCGCCTACGAAGAAGGTGTGCCGTGGAACGACACCCAGTGGGGCCGCGAGGACTCAGAGCGCTTCCAGGACCTGTTGATCGAAGCCCGCGCCGAGCTGGACAGCGCCAAGCGCCGCGAGATGTACGGCGAGATGCAGCAGATCCTGAACACGGACGGCGGATTGGTTCTGCCAATGTTCGCGAACTACGTGCAGGCCATGTCGACCAAGGTGCAAAACCCCGAGACCGTGGGCAACCTGTGGCAGATGGACAATGGCCGGATGGCCGAACGGTGGTGGATGGCGTAACGCAAGATATGGTTGTCTCAGCGATTTAGACCACAAACTGTTTCTTGACATCTGTAACGATATGAGTCCTTCAAGGCTTGACGGATTCGATTCGCTGCACTACATTCTCAATGTACCGGCTGGCAGCAAGTCTGCCAGTTCAAGAGTCGCAATGGGCTTGCCCTTGCGGCTCTTGCTGTATTTAATGCCTGAAAAATGAGGCAGGCATGCGTGCTAGAGTATATGTTGATGGGTTCAATTTATATTATAGGCTCCTTAAAGGGACCGACTGTAAGTGGTGCAATTTAAAATCTCTGGCTGAAAGTCTTCTCGATAAAAAAGATACTGTTGAAGCAATCCGGTATTTCACAGCT
The DNA here is from genome assembly GCF_900176475.1 of Tropicibacter naphthalenivorans. Lineage (GTDB taxonomy): Bacteria > Pseudomonadota > Alphaproteobacteria > Rhodobacterales > Rhodobacteraceae > Tropicibacter > Tropicibacter naphthalenivorans. The sequence continues at coordinate 181,345 of NZ_FWXX01000003.1, read as the reverse complement.
GATATAAGTCCTAGAGCGGGGGATGAAGAAGCCCCGCAGCGGCAGTCAACTTATCTCAGAGCCCTAAAGACTATTCCTGAACTTTCTATCCATAAGGGTAAATTCCTTCCGAAAACGATCACACGACCATTGAAATCCGATCCAAGCACTTACGTCACAGTCCTCGATACGGAAGAAAAAGGCTCCGATGTAAACCTAGCATCGCATCTACTTTTGGATGCGTTTAGTGATGCCTACGATGTCGCGCTGGTCCTTTCTCAGGATACAGATCTTCTGGAGCCGATGAGAATGGTCCGGGAAGAACTGGGTAAGAAAGTAGTTCTGGGTTGGTTTGAACAGTCCAGCCCGGGGAAAAAGCATAAAGCGACCTGTTCTGCCATTCGACATGTTTCGCCGAAAATGCTACGTGATGCACAATTCCCAGATACAGTTATTGGTAGGGGTGGCGCGCGTATAGAGCGCCCAAAGACTTGGTTTTAGCAGACAGCTGGGACACACGCTGACGCCTTTAAAGCAGCCTATCGTAATCACTCACCAGCAGATGCAGCGGCGGTTCGTCCTCTTCGACGGTGGCAAAGCGGCCGATGGGCTTGGCAAAGATGTTGTCCGTCAGGTCGTCGTTCACCGTGCTGACTTCGCCGATCAGCACGTCGCCGCCTTCGCCCCAGAACGCGTGCCATGTGTCAGGGTGCAAGGTCACCGATTCGCCGGGGCTCAGGCGCAGCAAGCCACCCGCCTCGACGTGGCGGGGCATTCCGTCAACCATGACGCGCACCTCGGCATTGTGGTCGATGCCCCCTTCGGCATCGGCTTTGTACAGTTTCAGCGTCAGGGTCGCGCCGCCCCGGTTGATGATATCCTCGACCTTTAGATTATGGCGGTGCATCGGCGACAGCTGGTCCTGCCGCGAGATCATAATCTTTTCCGCATAAAGCATGGCGCTGCGCTGGCCGAGGTCTGCGTTCAAGCCGTTGCGGGTGGTGAACAGGAACAGCCCCATTTTGGCGAAATCCCCGGCGCCGTAGTCGGTGATGTCCCAGCCCATGCGGCGGCGCTTGATCTCGCTGTGATCGGCGGCGCGCAGGGCGTCTGGCGTAAGGTAAGCAAAGGGCGGCAGTTCAAACCCGAAGGACCGGATAAAGGTGTCGGCCTCGCGGATGATCTGGTTGATGGCAGAGCGTTTCATGGGCGTCCCGTTGGCGTCGATGTTTGCGCCAACATAGCCCGGATGCCCGCCCGAGAACAGCGTCCCGCGCGGGCTAATGCGTTACAGAACGTAGCGCGACAGGTCTTGGGATCGGGTCAGCTCGCCCAGGTGCTGCTCGACAAAGGCGGCGTCCACGGTGATCTCGGCCCCGGCCTTGTCCGGCGCTTCAAAGCTCAGCTCCTCGAACACCCGCTCCATGACGGTATAGAGCCGCCGCGCGCCGATGTTCTCGATCGTCTTGTTGACGTCGGCGGCGATCTTGGCCAGCGCCTCGATGCCTTCGGGGGTGAAGGTGACGGTGACCTCTTCGGTGGCCATCAGCGCGGTGTATTGGCGGGTCAGCGCGTTGTCCGTCTCGGTCAGGATGCGGACAAAGTCGCCTTCGGTCAGCGGTTGCAGGTTGACGCGGATCGGCAGGCGGCCTTGCAGTTCCGGCAGCAGGTCGGACGGCTTGGCGATGTGAAAAGCGCCCGAAGCGATGAACAGGATGTGGTCAGTCTTGACCGCGCCGTGTTTGGTGCTGACGGTGGTGCCTTCGATCAGGGGCAGCAGGTCGCGCTGCACGCCTTCGCGGGACACATCGCCGCCGCGGGCCTCTTGCCGGGCGGCGACCTTGTCGATCTCGTCGAGGAAGACGATGCCGTTCTGCTCGACCGCCTCCAGCGCGAGGGTTTTGATCTGCTCGTCGTCCAGCAGCTTGTCCGCCTCTTCGGCGATGAGAATGTCATAGCTTTCAGCGACGCTCATGCGTTTGCGGGTGGTGCGCCCGCCCATGGCTTTGCCGAAGAGATCCCCGAGGTTCATCATCCCCATGCCGGGCTGGCCGGGGATGTCCATCATCGGAAAGGGCGAAGCGGTCTCGGCCACGTCGAGCTCGATCATGGTGTCGTCCAGCTCACCGGCCTTGAGTTTCTTGCGGAACATCTCGCGCGTGCCGCTTCGCGCGTCCTCGCCGGCGATGGCAGAGATGACGCGTTCCTCGGCGGCCTCATGGGCGCGGGTCTTGACGTCTTCGCGCATGTGCTCGCGCGTCATGGCGATGGCGGCGTCCACAAGGTCACGCACGATCTGTTCCACGTCGCGGCCCACGTAGCCCACTTCGGTGAACTTGGTGGCCTCGACCTTGATAAAGGGCGCGCGGGCGAGTTTCGCCAGGCGGCGGCTGATCTCGGTCTTGCCGACGCCGGTGGGGCCGATCATCAGGATGTTCTTGGGGTAGACTTCGTCGCGCAGGTCTTCGGACAGCTGCTTGCGCCGCCAGCGGTTGCGCAGAGCCACGGCGACGGCGCGTTTGGCATCGGTCTGGCCGATGATAAAGCGGTCGAGTTCAGAGACGATTTCGCGGGGGGTGAGGTCGGTCATTCGGTCGATCCTTGCGGGGGTCAAATTTCTTGCAAGAAATTTGTAAGAATTTTGGAAAATTCTTACGCGTCGATGGTTTCGACGGTGAGATTCCCATTGGTGTAGACGCAGATATCGGCGGCGATCTGCATGGCGTCGCGGGCGACGGTTTCGGCGTCCTTGTCGCTGTCCATCATGGCGCGCGCCGCGGCCAGCGCGTAGTTTCCGCCCGATCCGATGGCCGCCACGTTGTGTTCGGGTTCCAGCACGTCACCGGCGCCGGTGATGATATAGAGTTCGCGCCCGTCGGTGACGATCAGCATGGCTTCGAGCTTTTGCAGGTATTTGTCGGTGCGCCAGTCCTTGGCGAGGTCGACGCTGGCGCGTTGCAACTGGCCGGGGGTGGCTTCGAGTTTGGCTTCGAGCCGTTCGAGCAGGGTGAAGGCGTCGGCGGTCGATCCGGCAAAGCCGCAGACCACGTCGTAGCCCCCCGGAGAGAGGCGGCGGACCTTGCGGGCGGTGCCTTTGATCACGGTTTGGCCCAGAGAGACCTGTCCGTCGCCTGCCACGACGACCTTGCCGCCTTTGCGGACGCCGATGATCGTGGTGCCGTGCCAGCCGGGGAAGTCGTTGTCGCTCATGTGTGTCTCCTGTGGTTCAGGGGAACATATGGGGGAGCCGGGTCGGGGTGGCAAGGTTTGAGGGGGAGAGCAGGGGCGTTGCCCCTCGGCCTGCGGCCTCACCCCAGGATATTTGACAAGAGAAGAAGCTGGGGGATCGGGGGGGCAAAAGAAAAGGCCCCGCGCTTGGCGAGGCCTTTGTTGAGACTGAATCTGGTCTGGATCAGATCGAGTCGTCAATCCAGGATTTCAGGGCGGCTTTGGGGGCAGCGCCGGCGCGGTTCGAGATCGGCGCGCCGTCTTTGAAGATGAACAGCGCCGGGATGCCGCGCACGCCCATGGCGGCGGCGGAGGCGGGGTTGCTGTCCACGTCGACCTTGGCGATTTTCACCTTGCCGTCGTATTCGGCGGCGAGCTCTTCCAGAGCCGGGCCGATCTGTTTGCAGGGGCCGCACCATTCGGCCCAGAAGTCCACGACAACGGGAACATCGGAGTTTTTGACTTCTGCGTCGAAGGTGGCGTCGGTGACGGCAACGGTGGCCATGGCTCTCTCCTGAGGTTGGCAGCTTGGGTTGGCTGGGAAGGTATGAATGTGGCGAGCCGAGGTCAAGGTGTCGTGGCGCGTTCCAGCGCTTGCGTCACGAGATCGTGCGGCAGCGGCATATAGGTCGCCGTGGCGGTCCAGATCAGGCCGGTTTCGATGGTTTTGTCCGGGTAGAGTTGCGCGAGGGCTGCGGCGTAGGCCCCCATTTGGCGTAAGAGCGCTTCGGGCGTTTTGTCCGGTGTTTTCGGCGTGGTGCGGTTGGATTTGAAGTCGACGGCGATGACTTTGTCCGGCGCGATGATGAGCCGGTCGATGACGCCGTGGATGCGGCCAAGGCGCGGCAGCGTCGCGGTGATGGGCACCTCGGCCAGCGCATTCGGGTCGAAATAGGGCGCGAGCGCGGGGGTTTGGAGGACGGTGAGCGCCTCAAGGCGGATCGGGTCCAGGAGATCGGTGACAAGGTCAAGCTCGGGGTCATCGCGCAGGTCGTCCAGCAGCAGGTGAGAGGCGTCTTCGCGCGTATCCGCAGGCAGAGGGGCCAGCAGTTCGAGGAAATGGTGGATCGCCGTTCCGCGTTGCAGCGCGACCTCTTCGGTGTCGTTCGCGGCCCCCGGTAGTGCTTTGACCCCGCCGAGGTCGGACGGTTTCAATGTTTCGGCCACGGGCGCGGGGTCCGGCGCGGGCGTCAGCAGGTGCGGCGGGATGTCGGGACGTGCATGTCGAAGCGTTTCGGGGCGGGTTAGGGTCAAATGCGACCAGTCAGATTGGCCCAAGGTCAGGCCTTCGCCCGCGCCCAGATCGCCGAATTCGAACATCGTCTCCTGTGCGCCAAGGCGGGTCATGCCAGCACGCACCTTGTCGTACCAAGCGTCACCATTCTTGCCCAACTCGCCCGCAGCGGCGACCACCAGCCATTTCTCGGCGCGGGTCAGTGCGACGTACAAAAGGCGGTCGCGTTCCTGCGCCTCTTTCTCCTTGGCGGCCTCGGCGGTCAGGCTTTGGCGTGTGGGCAGATCGCTGCCCAGCTTCCACGTTACGCCGTGTTCGTCCCGCATCAGGCTGCCGCGAGAGCGGTTTCGCGGCGCGGTGGTGTCGGGCAGGATCACGATCGGCGCCTCCAAGCCTTTGGAGCCGTGCACCGTCATCACGCGCAACGTCGCCCCGGCGCTGTCGGGGGCGCGCTTGATTTCCAGGTTGTCGGACTGCGCCCATTCAAGAAAACCGGTCAGCGAGGGGATGTCGGTCTGCTCATAGCTCAGCGCCTGACCCAGCAGCGCGTTGATCCCGTCTTCGGCCTCTTGCCCCAGACGGCCAACCAGCAGGCGGCGGCCCTTGTGCCGGGTCAGGATGCGTTCGATCAGGTCATAGGGACGCAAGAAATCCGTCTGCCCCATCAAATCGTGCAGGATCGCCAGCACCTGCGGGTAGTCGTCCTTGCGGTGGTCGCGCAGCTCTTCCCACAGGTGGCGGACGTGCTCTTTGGGCCCTTCGCCATCGTCGCGGTGCCAGATGCGACTGCGCGCGATGTCATAAAGCTGCTGTTCGGACAGGCCAAACAGGGGCGAGCGCAGGGCGGTGGCCAGCGACAGGCTGTCCTCGGGCGTGGCGAGGAAGGACAGCAGCGCGATGATGTCCTTGACCGCCAGTTCCGCCATGACCTTGAGCCGGTCGGCCCCGGCGATGGGCAGGTTTTCCTGTTTGCAGGCGCGGATGATTTCCTTGAACAGGCGGTTCCGCGAGCGCACGAGGATCAGGAAATCGCCCGCATGGACGGGCCGCGCCTCGTATTCGCCGGAAAAGCCCAGTTCCACGGGCAAGGGGTGCCCGGCGTCGATGGTGCGGCGGATAAACCGTGCGATGCGCTGGGCGAGGATCACCGTCTGGTGGGTGCTGCCGACGCGGTCGAGAGGCTCGAACCAGTCGCCGTCCTCGTCGTCGTCGACCTTGTCGATCAGCGGCCACAGATCGACACGCCCCGGCATCCGGTCCTTGAAGGCGGCATGAGTCTGGTCGGCGGAAAAGCCAGAGGCTTCGGCGCCTTCGAACGTGGCATCCACCAGCGACAGGATGGGCGAGGCAGAGCGAAAGCTGTATTTCAGCGTCATCGACGCCAGCGGCGTTTCGGTACGCGCCAGACGCTCGGCGAAATCGTCGCGCATCCGGTCGAATTCCGACGGATCGGCCCCTTGGAAACTGTAGATCGACTGCTTTTTATCGCCGACGACAAAGATCGTGCGGCGGATGTCCTGACGCGCGCCCTCACCGCTGGTGAACTCATGCGCGAGGCGTTCGATCACCTGCCATTGCACGGGGCTGGTGTCTTGGGCTTCGTCCACCAGAATGTGGTCGATGCCGCCATCCAGGCGGTACAGCACCCAGTCCGCCACCTTGGGATCGGACAGCAGGTCGCGGGCGCGGGTGATCAGGTCGTCGAAATCCAGCCAACCGCGGCGCAGCTTTTCGGCCTCATAGGCCGGGACAAAATGCTGGGCAAAGGCATAAAGCGCGATGTCCCGCCGCGCCGCGCGCACGGCGATTTGCGTCTGGCGGGCGGCTTCGACGCGGGCGGCGAGCTGATCGAGCTGCTCGAACAGGTCCGGCGCGTTGGTGCGCGGCTTCTTGGTGCCGAGCGTTTTGCGGATCGTCCCCGATTGCGTCAGCAGCGCCTCTTGCATCAGGGCGAGCCCGGCGGCGTCCGGCGCGGTGAACCGTGCAAAGTGGTCGGCCAGTGTGGCGTCGGTCTTGCCGCCTTCTTTGAGGAAGGGGATCAGCGCACTCAGCAGGTCTTTTTCCGAGCCAAGAAAGACTTCGCCAGCGGCGGTATTCTCATCCGCATCCTCGGGCAGGCCGTAGGCGGCCATGATCTGCGCGGGGCTGGTTTTGGTGGCAAAAACGTCTCTAAACCGTGTCAACTCGGCCACGAGCGAGGTCAGGCTTTCATCGGTCAGATAGGGGACAATGCCGCCGATCAGAGGCGCTTGCGGCCCTTCGGCCATGCGATCAAGGATCTCGGCGCGAAGACGCTCGGCGGCGCGGTCCTCCATTTCCTTGAACTGGGGCGAGACCTTGGCTTCCAAAGGAAACCGCCGCAGCAGGGACGAGCAGAACGAGTGAATCGTCTGGATCCGCAGCCCCCCCGGCGTCTCGATCGCGCGGGCAAAGAGCGTGCGGGCATCGCGCAGGAACGCATCCGACAGGGTCTTTTCCACGCCCAGCTTGACCAACTCGGCGTGCAACCCGTCCTGAGACAGCATCGCCCAGTCGCCCAGACGCTTGAACAGACGGTTCTGCATCTCGGTTGCGGCGGCCTTGGTGTAGGTCAGGCACAGGATATGCTCGGGCGAGACGCCTTCGAGCAGCAGCCGCGCCACGCGGTCGGTCAGCACGCGGGTCTTGCCGGACCCTGCGTTGGCGGCGAGCCACGTGGATTGATCGGGGCGGGCGGCGTCGACCTGCGCCTGTGTTGCGGCGTCGCGCTTCATTTCAAGTCCTCGCGCTGGGGCAGATCGGTCACGTCCCACTCGCCAAACCGCGAGAGGTGGTCATAGTCGGCGGCGGCGTTATCGGTCATCAAGGCGCGGCGGGCGGTGTACCCCCGCTCGGCCTGCATGTAGCGGGTGATCAGAAGCACAAATTCCTCCCAGACCGCATCGGGCGGGGTTTCCTCCAGCGGGGCGCTGACCTCTTGGGGGTTGCGCGGGTTGAGCGCGATGAACAGCGCGCGTTCCACGTGGCGCGGGTCGATGTCCTTGAACGCGCCGCGGGTGACCATCGCCGCCTCAAGCAGCAGCTGCTTGTCAAAGGTCTCTTGCTGTTTCTTGGTGGGCGCGTCGCCGGTCTTGTAGTCGTAGATATGCGCGCCGCCGCGTTGGTCGATGTCGATCCGGTCGGCGGTGCCGCGCAGCGTGAACCCAAGCGAGGGGATCTGCGCCTCGCCCCGGACCTCGAACTTGGCGGGATAGGCGGCGGACTGGCGCTGCGCTTCGGTGTCGGTGAACCACTGCGCGATCCGCTGCATCCGCGACAGCCACAGGGCGCGCGACGTGGGAAAGGGGACGTTGTCCGGGTTGTCGATGATCTCGCGCGCCTTGGCGATGAACGCCTCCGGGGTGAGTTGCGCCTGATCAGAGACTGTTTCCTTGACGAACTCCTCTAGCACCGAGTGCAAGAGGATTCCGCGCATCAAGGCATCCGGCGCCTGCATCAGCGGGTCCAAGGGGCGCAGTCGCAGCACGTGTTTGGCATAGATCGCGTAGGGGTCGCGCACGAGGCGCTTGATTTCGGTCACGCTCAGCGAGTGCGGGCGGGCCTCTGTCGGCGGCGCGGGGGAGGGGCGCGGCTCGGGTTCGGCCTTGATCGGCGTTTCGGCGGCGTCGACGTAGGACAGCCAGCGCTGGCCGCGCTGTTGCATGGCCTTCAGGGCTTCGGGGCCGTGCCGGTCGGGCAAGCCGCGCATGAGGTTCATCATCCGGTTGATCCAGCGCGAGGGCACCGTTTCCGCATCGTCGGATTTGACCGAGCGCGTCAGCCAGACTTCGGGCGCGGCGGCGGCCTGTTGAAAGTCATGCGCGGACAGGCCGATGCGCCTTTCGGGCAGCAATAGACCCGCATCAAAGCGCATCTTGCGGTTCAGCCAAGGGTCCGCGCCGGGCATCTCGGGCCACGAGCCTTCGTTCAGGCCCGCGAGGATCAACAGGTCAGCCCCCATGACGCGGGCCTCCATCGTGCCCCAGATCAGGATATGCGGGTGCGGCGTGTCGGGGTTGCGGACCTCGCCCTGCGAGAGGATCGCGCCGAACAGATCGGCGTAATCGCGGGCGGACATGTCGGTGCCAAAACCGGCCTCTTCGCGCAGGTTAGAAACGATTTTTTGCACGGCGCGCCCGGCTTCGCGGTTCCACAGTTCCTTGGGGTCGTCGCTGGTGGACCCGGCGGTGATCGCCTCGGCCAGCGCGATGTGACGGTCGAGCCAGTGGGGCAGGGGGCGCTTGCCCTCGGTCTCTTGGTCGCAGAACTGGGTGGCGACCCAATCGGCCCAGGTCTCGCGCTTGTTCGCGGCCCCCCAAGCGCGCAGCAGATCAGCGGCAGGATAGGGCATCCCCTTGCGCCGAATGTGCAATTCCAGATCGCGGGTGTTGATGTTGTGCGCGTTGCGGTCCGCGCCCATGTGGGTCAGCGGGTGCTTGAGCAAGGTCAGCAGCGCCTCGGCGGTCAAAGGTTGGTCAAACAGCGCCGCCACATGCCGCAGGAGGCGACCGGGGGGCGACAGCTGCGCCGGGGTGCCAGCGGAATCGTCCGGCAGGATGTTCCAACGGTCCAGCGCGGCGGTCACCTGCCGCGTCAGCATCCGATCAGGTGTGATCAAGGCGGCGCGGGTGCCATCCTGAGCGGCTTGGCGCAGGCGCAGGGCAATCGCCAGAGCCTCTTCCCGCTGCGAGGGAGCCTCGATCAGGGTCAGATCGGCGGTCGCCTCGGGCAGGTCGGGCAGCGAAGGCCCTTCGGACAGCCATTGGTGCGTGACCGGCGCGGGCCGCAGCGCGAGAGAGAACAGCTGGTTGCGCGCGGGGTTCGGCGGTTTGGCGTCGGTCCAAGGGCGCACCTCGGCGGGGCGCAGGTCCAGATCCTGCATCAATCGGGCAAAACGGAACTGCGGATGGTCCTCGCCGGTCAGCGCGTTGGTCAGCTGATCCCAGACGTTGTCAGGCATATCAGGGTCGAATCCGGGCAGGATCACCGCGCCTTGGGGCAGCTGGGACACCGCCTTCATGAACTCATGCGAGGTCCCGCGCGAGCCGGTGGACCCCGCCACGAGGATCGGGTGCTGGGGCGGGTTTTCGGCCCACGCCTTCAGCCGCAGTTCCATCGCCATCCGGGTGTAGGCGTTGGGATCGGGGGCCTCATCGCCGCTGAAATAGTGCTGCACGATGTTGAAGAACGACAGGGCGCGCTGCCAGTGGCCGGACTGGTCGGTGATATCCAGGTCAGAGACTGTTTCAGGCGAAACGCCCTCGGATTGCATCTCTTCCATCAGCGTGGCGAGGCTGTCGGACAGGTCAAACAGCGAAGAGCGCGGCGCCAGATCGGGCTGCGCTTCCAGCAGGCGCGAGACCAGCCCCGTCAGTTCAAGGCGACGGCGCAGGGGCGGCACCTTGGCGGGCAGTTGCGCGCGGGTGAACGGGTCGGTCAGGTCGGTGATCAGCCGGACTTGGGGCAATAGGCTTGCGGGACCGGCGTCGAAAATCTCGCGCAGGCGGCGGGCCATGCGGGTGGTGTTGACGTAGAGCTCGACTCGGGCGATCGCCTCGGGCGGGCCTTGGACGCGGGCGCGCAGGCCTTGGACCAGCGCCTTGGGGAAGTCGACGCCGGGGGCAAGGCCAAAGACGCGCGGGCCGGGTGTGTCAAACATTCAGCATCTCCTCGGCCAGCGTGATGCCCTCGGGGTGGCCCACGTCGCACCAGTGACCGGGGTAGGGCGTGCCGTGCAGACGGCCGTCCTGGGCCATCCGGTTCCACAGCACGTTCAGGGAAAAGCTGTCCTCGGCGATGTCGTGCAGCGCGTCCGTCTTGACGATCTGCGCGCCGGTGTAAACGAGGTCGCCTTGCCGCGTCAGCCGTCCGTCGGTCAGCGTGAAATCCCCCGGTGTTTTGCGCCCCACCGCGCGGGCCAGCGGCACACACAGCAGCAGGGCGTCCATCTGCGCCGGGTCCCAAGCGGCTTCCAGCAGGTCCAGCGGGTTCGGCCCGTGCCACACCGCATCGGTGTTGAGGGTAAAGACCGGGTCGGTGCCGAGCAAAGGCAACGCGTGGCGCAACCCGCCCCCGGTATCCAGAATATCGGGGCGTTCCACCGAAACGGCGATGTCCGTGCCGTCCAGATGCGCCTGCACCATCTTGGCCTTGTAATGGGCGTTGACGACGCGGGGGGCGCGGCCTTCGGTCAGCGCAAGGGCGTGATCCAGGAGGGGGCGACCGGCGACGGGGATCAGCGGCTTGGGGCGGTCAGCGGTCAGGGAACCCATGCGGGTGCCAAAGCCCGCGGCGAACAACATTACGGCGTTGGGCATGTTTTGAGCCTATCTAGGTGGTCCGGGGTCGGCTGGGGCAGGGCGCTGAGCACAGCGCGCAGAGGGGCCAGCGCGGGATGGCGCAGGTCGGTCTGCAAGTGCCCCCAGACGCGGGGGATCAGGTCGATGTAATGCGGCTTGCCGCGGGTGCGGGCAAGGCGGGCAAAGACCCCGAGGATCCGCAGGTTGCGCTGCGCCCCCAGCACGGCGAGCGATGCGCGGAAATCACCCCCGGCCAGACCAGTTGCGGTGAGATAGTGACTGATACAGGCCACGACCGTGGCGGGGCGCACATCGCGGCGGGCGTCTTCGAGCAGGGAGATCAGGTCGTAGGCGCGGTGCCCCTGCAAGGCGTCCTGAAAGTCCAGCAGCCCGGCGCGCGCGGGGCCGGTGCGGTCCGGCAGCCAGAGGATATTCTCGGCGTGGTAGTCGCGCAGGATCATCACGTCGGCGGGCTGTGCGTAGCGTTCCAGCGCGGGGCGCAGCGCGTCCACGGCGGTGGGCAGCGCATCGGGCGCGTCGCAGTAGTGCGTAAAGGCAAGGTCGATCATCTGCGCCAGAACGTCCGGCGTGGCGACGGTCAAGCCCGCCGGCGCGGGATGCTGGTGCAGGGCGATCAAAGCGTCTGTTGCGGCGAGATAGAGTCGCTTTTCCGTCTCGGCGTCGGTTGACAGGCGGGCGATCAACCCGTCGCCGAGGTCTTCGAGCAGCATCTCCCCCTTGGCGGTGTCGCGCGCGTAAATCACTGGTGCGCTGAGGCCGAGGCCGGTCAAATGCCGCGCCAGACGGGCAAACAGCGTGATGTCTCCGTCCGGGTCTTGCATCAGCATCATGGTTTGATCGCCATGGCGCAAACGGGTGTAGCGGCGGGACGAGGCATCGCCGGCCAAAGGCTCCTTTTCCGCCTGATTAGGGTCGAAAAGCACGCTCATACCAGCGCCGCCACGAGGCTGTCCCAGCGCGGATCGGTCCACGTCAGGGTCAACTGCCGGGTGTCATCGCCTGCCCTGTCGGCCAGTCTCAGGGACAGCGCGGCGGCGGGCGTCAGATCCTCTAGCTTGTCGGGCCATTCCACGAGGCAGATCGCCTCGTCAAAGGCATCGGCCAGCCCCAGTTCCACGCATTCATCGGGCGAGGACAAACGGTACAGATCGGCGTGCCACAGCTCTCCGGCGGGGGTGTCGTAGACCTGCACCAGCGTGAACGTGGGCGAGGGGACGTCCTCGGGCGTGTCCTGCAAGGATTGGATCAGGGCGCGCGCAAAATGGGTCTTGCCCGCGCCAATTTCGCCCGACAGCAGCAGCACGTCGCCTGCGTGCAACATCGCCCCAAGGCGGGCGGCAAGGGCCGAGGTCTGCTCGGGCGAGGTCAGGGTCAGATCGAGGTGTCGCGTCATGCGGCAAAGATACCGCCCCCACCGCCCGCTGCAACCGCGATCACTCGGTCGCGGCGATACTGTCGTTTCTCATCCGCACCACCTGCGGCGAGAACCGCGACACCTTGGTAAAGCGCACCATCGTCGCGCCCGCGGCCACCGGTGCAATCACGCAGCGCAGCTGCTGGCCGTTGGTCATGCGCAGGTCCACCTCCCATGGGGAACGATCCTGAAGACTTAGGACATACTCGCGCAGTTCCGGCCAGATCGGCGCGGGCTCGCAGGCGTTTTGCCAATCGCGGGTGGTGTCGACGATGGTCACCTCGGCAAAGGCGCCGTCCGGGTCGGCCTTCCACAGGTCGCGATAGGCGGCGTTGGCAAAGGTCAGAACCCCCAGCCGCGAGAACACGCACACCGCGTCCTCAAAGCAGTCGAACACCGATTGCGTTAGCTCCAGCTCGGACCGGAACCGGCGGGTCAGGGAAATCTCGGCGCTGATGTCCTCGATCAAAAAGGCCACGGCCCCATCTGGGTGCGGACGCCCGGTGATCTTGTAGGTCAGGCCCGAGGGCAGGTTCCACGTCTCGTTATAGCGATCCTCGCGGGCGGCAGAGATCACGTCGTAAATCTTTTCGCGCCACGTGGTGTAGTTCTTGGGCTCTGGCATCATGCGGTTGTCGCGCATCTGGTCGAAAAAGCTGAAGAGGTTCGGCTTGGACGACAGGAATTCCACCGACAGATAGGTCAGATCGACCAAGGCCGGGTTGAACAGCACCAAGCGACGGTCGCGGTTGAACACCGCAAGGCCGATGGGCAGATGGGCAAAGGTCTTGGTCAGGGTCTGGACAAAGTTGCGCTGAGCCATTTCGGCCTCGACCAGACCGTCGATGCAGGTGGCGAAATGCACCCAACCCTCGGGGATCGGGCGCGAGAGCACTTCGAACCAGCGGCGCGTGTTGTCGTTGATCGGCAAGCTCAGCCGAGAGGTGCGCGCCGTATTCGTGGTGGCGGGGGCAAGGTCAAACGGGCAGCTTTCATCGCCGGGCTCGCCGACCTGATCGCACAGCTCGAAATAGGCGGAGTTGCCCCAGGTCACCACCTCGGCGGAGTTGGTGATCCACACCGGGTTGGGGTTGTTCTGGCTGATATAGCGGAACGTCTCCAGCTGGCCCCGGTCGCGCGCGAGCCGGTGCATTTGCCCGGCGTTGATCGGCTTGCTCTGGATCGACAGGCGGGTATGCGGGCCGGTGCTGCTGATGGACAGGATCGTGTCGGGATCGTCCTGGGCGATCAGCTTCATCGTGCCTTGCGGCAGATCGTCGGGCGTTTCGGGAAAGCGCCGGATGAATTCGCCCCGCAGATCGTCCCACAGCAGGCCGCACAGGTCGGGCTGATCCAGCATATCGGGCGCGTCAGGGGTGAAATCCACCACCTCACCGTCGCGTAGCAAGATCACCATATCGGGCCGGGTGGTTTCTGTCTTGGTGCCGCGCCCCTTGCGCAGCGCCCCCCAATAGAGCACCGCAGTAGCGATCAGCATGGCGAGTCCCGCGCCCGCCCCTACGGCCATGACCAAACTGTCGTTCACTTTTACGCCCCTTTAAGAGTCTTGGGGGAAACTGTAAATTCGTTAAGGTTAACACCTCGTTAAGTTGTATTGCTACAGCTCGAATCGCTGATTTTCCCCCAGATATGTACCATCTTTGTGTAAATCCGGGACAATTTTGCCACGGGGCCACACAACTTCTACGATGGCACCCCGGCGTTTGCCGCTGTCGTCGCCGCCTTTGTAGGGGTCCGCGCCGTTGGCAAAGCTTAACTCGGCCCCGGACCGTTCCAGCAAGGTCTTGGCGATGAACAGCCCAAGGCCCATGCCTTCGTATTCGGGGCGCTGCTTGCGGTCGGCATCGGTCTTGCGGCGGCGCATAAACGGATCGCCAATGCGCCCCAGCAGATGCGGCGGAAAGCCCCGCCCGTCGTCGAGAATCCGGATAGAGACCACCTCGTCCGTCCACAGCGCCTCGATCCAGACGGTGGTGCGTGCGAAATCAACGGCGTTCTGCACGAGATTGCGCAAGCCGTGGATGATCTCGGGGCGGCGCAGGATTTGCGGCGGGTTATACTCGCCCCCCGGTCCGGGGCCGTCCTCCAGGACGATGGCCTTGCCGCGGCCTTCGTGGGGTTCGGCGGCCTCGCGGATGACCTCGACCAAGGGCGCCTGGCGCATGTGCAGGTCATCCTTGCCGGCGCGGCCCATGCTGCGCAGGATGTCGCGGCAGCGGTCGGCCTGTTCGCGGATCAGCAGCGCGTCCTCGCGCAGGTCGGGGCGGTCGTCCAGATCATCGGCCAGCTCTGCCGAGGTCAGCTTGATCGTCGCCAAGGGCGTGCCCAGCTCATGCGCCGCCGCCGCCACCACGCCCCCCAGATCGTTCAGCTTTTGCGCGCGGGCCAGCGCCATCTGCGTGGCGGTCAGCGCGTCGGACATCGAGTGCATCTCGCGCGTGACGCGCCGCGAGTAGACAGAGATGAACACCAGTGCGATGGTGATCGCCGCCCACTGGCCAAAGACAAACACATCGGGAATGCGCAGGATAAAGCCTTCGCCGGTGCGCAGCGGCAGGTGAAAGAACACCATCCCCGACACCAGCGCAAAGGCCGTCCCGTTCAGGATAATCGTCGACCGCAGCGACAGCACCGTCGCGGACACCGTGACCGGCGCCAGCACCAACAGCGAGAACGGATTGTGTAGCCCCCCTGTCAGATACAGCAAAAAGCACATCTGAAGCAGGTCGAACATGACCATCATAAAGTTCTCTGTCTCGGAAAGACGTTTGTTTTCCGGAAAGACAAAGATGGCGATCAGGTTGCCGACGATGGCGATGCCCACCACCAGGTAACACAGGCCCAGCTCCAGTTGCAGGTTGTACATCCGCTGCGCCACGACCAGCGCGCTGACCTGACCGACGATGGCAACCCACCGCAGCAGGATCATGGTCCGCAGCCTAATCCAGTTGCTGCGTTGCTCGATCCCCATCAGCTCGCCAAAGAGGCTGTGTTCACGTTCCGTCATCTGCGCGTTTCTGTCCTGTTGTTCTGGGCCAGAGGATTGTTACCTGATAGGCACCCGCTCACCAAGCTGTACGCAGGAGGCACGTGATGTCCAAACTCTTTTCCCGGATCGCCATCGGCACGGTGGCCGTTTTCCTCGCGGGCAGCTTTGCCGCCTCGGCGGGGTTGCTGGACACGCTGCTGGGGCGCAGCAGCGGCGACCCGTTCGATGATTGCCGTCAGGGCGCGGTTGCAGGCGATCTGGGGGGGCCGTTCGAGCTGGTGAACAAGGATGGCGTGACCGTCACCGACACCGATGTGATCACAGAGCCGTCGCTGCTGTATTTTGGCTATACCTTCTGCCCCGATGTCTGCCCCTTTGACACCGCCCGCAACGTCGAGGCCGTGGATATCCTGGCAGAGCGCGGTAAGAGCGTGACTCCGGTGTTCATCTCGATCGACCCGGAACGCGACACGCCCAAGCAGGTGGGGGAGTTCGCCGAGAACCTGCACGAGCGGATGATCGGCCTGACCGGCTCGGCGGAACAGGTCAAAGCCGCCAGCCAAGCCTATCGTACCTATTACAAGAAACAGGATGGCGACCCCGAGTATTACCTCGTGGATCATTCGACCTTTACCTACCTCGTCCTGCCGGAACAGGGGTTCGTCGAATACTTCCGCCGCGAGGTCACGCCCGAGCAGATGGCCGACCGCGTCGCGTGCTTTATGGATGCCATGTAACCCCGCGCAGGGGCCGACTTTATATGGATTTGACCGCAGGTTGGCTGAGGGTTAATACTGCCTCCCACGCGAAGCGAATGGGCGGGAGGTAAGCCTTTGGCGGAACAGAACTTCGATGAACTGGGCGAAGACAAGTCGCTGCTGTTGGTGGACGATGACGAACCGTTCCTGCGCCGCCTTGCCAAGGCGATGGAAAAGCGCGGTTTCGACGTCGAGATGGCCGGATCGGTGGCCGCTGGCACCGCTGTCGCCACGGCGCGCCCCCCGGCCTACGCGGTGGTGGACCTTCGGCTAGAGGACGGCAACGGCCTGGACGTGGTCGAAGTGCTGCGCGAAAAGCGCCCCGACAGCCGTATCGTTGTGCTGACCGGCTATGGCGCGATTGCCACGGCGGTGGCGGCGGTCAAGATCGGCGCGACGGACTACCTGTCCAAGCCTGCGGATGCCACCGACATCACCAACGCGCTGTTGGCCAAGGGCGATGATCTGCCCCCGCCGCCGGAAAACCCCATGAGCGCCGATCGCGTCCGTTGGGAACATATCCAGCGCGTCTATGAACTGTGTGATCGCAACGTGTCTGAAACGGCGCGGCGTCTGAACATGCACCGCCGCACCTTGCAGCGTATCCTGGCCAAGCGCAGCCCGCGCTAAGCCAGTTTTCCCATGAAAGGCAGGGGTTTAACCCTCTGCCGCCATCAGGCGCGCTTGGCCTGCGCGGGTGGTCTCTTCGACCTGTTTCATGGACGCGACGTACCACGACAGCCCGTCCTGCCCTTTGCCTTGCGCGCGGGTCAGCATCAGCCGCGCCTTGGCCGCGCGATCCGTCCCAAGCGCCAGCGTATCGGCCACGGTGCGACGATTGTCGGCCATTTCGGCCAGCCGCGCGTTGAACACCTGCTCTGTGATCACACCTTGGGTCATTTCCTGACGCAGGCGCACGGTTTCGGCGCGCTGGGCGATCAAAAGCTGGTCAATCCCGTCGTCCACCGCTTCGAGCTGGGTAAAGACATCGGCCATCGCCGGGGACAGGCTATCGGAATCCACTTCCTTGCTGCCAAAGGGCAAAGCGCCCAGCAGACGCCCCTTGAGCTGGCTTTCCGAGCACCCGGCAAAGCTGGGGTCGGACAGCGATGTGCCATCACATTTCGCCGGCTCGCCCTTGCGCGCGGCGGCGGTCATCTCGCGGATCATATCCTCTAGCGCGATGGCATCCTTGGTCAGTTGGGTTTCCTGCCAAAAGGCGTCCGCGACGGGCGCATCCAGCAGAAAGTTCTGGTGGCGCGATGCGCCAATCGACTCTGGGGCGCGGCCACAACCGGCAACGCTAAGGGCCAACAAGGTAACAAGTACATAGTGAGACCGAGACATAGCAGACCTCATTTTTACGAAAACTGGCCCCAAACGTGGGCGTGAAATAAGGCAAGAATGGGGCATACTGCTTCCTGCCTTACCTTGGGGCACCCTTTTGTTGTCGAAAGGTCACAAGGGTGCGGGTTTGTTCCGCTTTGTTAAAAAAGCGTTAACGGAAATCACAGCAAAGAGATCGCCCCGCGGGCGGAAACTGCCTGTTTTTCAAGCTTTTGCGCTTTGAACAGATACCACGCCAGACCATCTTGGCCCTGCGCGTCGGCCCCTTTCAGGGCGTTGTGCGCTTCGCGGGCCTGTTCGGCGCTCAGATCAAGCGAGGCGGCGATTGTTTCACGAACCTCGCGGATTTCACCGACGCGGGCGGCGTGCGCTGCGCGGGTGATCTGGCCGGTGGCCAGCTGGCTGTCCAGCGCGGCGATCTCGGCGTCTTGCGCGGCCAGCATCTGCGGCAGGTTTTGCCCCACGAGGCTCATCTGCGCATCCGCATCCCGCAAAGACGGCATCACGCGCGACAGCGACACGATCTCGACCCGCTTTTCGACCTGCGCCTTGCCGCGGGCGTTGCCGACGACCGCGCCAACCACGCCGCCCGCCAAAGCGCCGCCGAGGCACTGGTTCTTGCCCGCGCCGGTCACCGCCGCCAGCCCGCAGCCCGCAACCGCGCCGATGGCGGCGCCCTGCACGGTGCTTTTGCGGACCAGATCACGGGTCGCGGCCTCGAGCGCGGCGGTTTGTTTCAGCATTTGCGCATCGCGCTGGCCGGGGGCGACCTGCGTTGCGGTCAAAGCGGCCGTATCGGTGCGGGTAACGCTGGGCGTCAGGGTGGAACAGCCGCTGGTGACGGCCACACAAAGGGTCAAAGCAATAATCTTAGAAGGAAACATCTACAAAACTCCTGGCTCTTCCGCCGAATCTTTCGTTCGGTGCTTGGCTTGGGTTTCGCAGCGGATTGGGGCGTAAATGCGGCAGATTGTTTCCAAATTTTAGGAAAAGCCGCTCAATTGCCTTTGACTGTGATCTGGATCACAGCTGCGCCAGCAGGTCCGCGTGGCGCGCCAGGTAATCGCGGCGCACCTCTTTTGGGGCGCGCAACCGGATGTCGAGCCCCTCGATCAGAGCGGCATCGGGCGCACCAAACAGCTTGTCAGCCTCGGCAGGGCCAAAGCCCGCGATCTGCACCGCTTCCATCCAGGCGCTGACCAGATCGGCCTTCTTGATCTGCTTTTTCAGGCGCACCGGCGTCACGGCGGGCAAGCCAAAGCGGATGTGGATCGCCGCGATCAGCCGCTTGTCCAGCTCTTCATAAGCGGGCCCGACGGCGTTCTTGACCGGGGAAATCATGTCGCCGATCACGTATTCGGGCGCGTCATGCAGTAGTGCCATCAGCCTGTGCGCCGGGGTCGCCTTGGGCACCATGCGGCCAAAGATCTCTTCGACCAGCAGCGAATGTTCCGCGACGGAATAGGCGAAATCGCCCTGCGTCTGCCCGTTCCACCGCGCCACAAAGGCAAGGCCATGCGCGATATCCTCGACCTCGATGTCCATCGGGGTGGGGTCCAGCAGGTCCAGCCTGCGACCGGACAGCATCCGTTGCCAAGCGCGCGGAGTTTTCGCCATGGGGGCCTCTTGTGGTTGATGGTACTGTCTAACAACAGGTCACAGCGTGATGCCAGAGCCCTGAGGCACATACACGAAATTCCCGTGCAGCTTGCCGATCTGCACGTAAGGCACGTCCCGAAAGGTCCGGTTCAGCCAACGCTGCTGCCCGAGATACTCAAGGATCAGGATCGGCTGACAGCGGTTGATCAGGTGATACGCCCCCTTGAGCGCCTGCTTTTCGTGGCCCTCCACATCCAGTTGCAGGATTGAGACGTGCCGGTCCATCGGCACGGCGAAATCGAGCATCTGGGCGGGCACAGGTTCGACGCCGGGGCCGGGGGCATCGACCACCTGCGACAGCCCGCCCAAGGGCTTGCCGCTCTCGTCGCTGGTCTTGAACAGCAGCTGCCCGGCGCGGTTCGACAGCGCGGCGTGGGTCAGCGTCACGTTGTCCAGATCGTTCATGGCGATGGTTTCTTGGGCAGCGGCAAAATTCCCCGGATTTGGCTCAAAAGCCCACAGTCGCGCGCCGGGGGCCAAGGCATCGCACAGCGCCGGGATGAAATCGCCAAAGAACGCGCCCGCATGGATCACATCCCCGCCGCCCGCATGACGGCGCATAAAGGCGATGGTCTGCGGCTCGTAAACCGCGCCTGCCAAAGCCTTTTTCGCGGCGGGGCGCGCCTCCAGCCCCTTGGGGATCAGGTAGCGCCCGTATTGGTTCGTGGCCTGTGTGCCGGGAATGGTCATATCGGTGCTCTGCTCTTTAATGCTGCGCTTAGCCTGCGGATTTTATCCACGTTGCTTGCTATCAAAAGGAATGATACCCCAAGCGCAAGCTATGGTAGCATTGGAGACGGATTTATGGCCGCAGACTACATTGTTAAGGACATCGCTCTGGCCGACTTTGGCCGCAAGGAACTGGACATTGCCGAAACGGAAATGCCGGGCCTGATGTCGCTTCGCGCCGAGTACGGTGAAGAAAAGCCGCTGAAAGGCGCGCGCATCGTCGGGTCGCTGCACATGACCATCCAGACGGCTGTTCTGATCGAAACGCTGGCGTATCTGGGCGCGGATGTGCGCTGGGCGTCGTGCAACATCTTCTCGACTCAGGACCACGCCGCGGCGGCCATCGCGCAGGCGGGCATCCCGGTTTTCGCGATCAAGGGCCAAAGCCTGGAAGAGCATTGGGATTATCTGGACAAGTCCTTCTTGTTCGAAGACGGCCCCAACATGATCCTCGACGATGGCGGCGACGCGACTCTATACGTTCTGCTGGGCGCACGTGCCGAAGCGGGCGAGGACATCATCCCCGTGCCGCAGTCCGAAGAAGAAGAAGTCATCAAGAAGCAGATCGCCAAGCGTATGGCGGCCTCGCCGGGTTGGTTCACCAAGACCCGCGACCAGATCATCGGCGTGTCCGAAGAGACCACCACCGGCGTCCACCGCCTGTACGAGCTGCAAAAGAACGGCCAGCTGCCCTTCCCGGCGATCAACGTCAACGACTCGGTCACCAAGTCCAAGTTCGACAACAAGTACGGCTGTAAGGAATCGCTGGTCGACGGCATCCGCCGCGCCACCGACACCATGATGGCCGGTAAGGTTGCGGTCGTTTGCGGTTACGGCGACGTGGGCAAAGGCTCGGCGGCCTCGCTGCGCGGCGCGGGTGCCCGTGTGAAAGTCACCGAAGTCGACCCGATCTGCGCGCTGCAAGCGGCGATGGACGGCTTCGAGGTTGTGACGCTGGAAGACGCCGTTTCCTCGGCCGACATCTTCATCACCACCACCGGCAACAAGGACGTGATCCGCATCGAGCACATGCGCGAGATGAAGGACATGGCCATCGTCGGCAACATCGGCCACTTCGACAACGAGATCCAGGTTGCCGCGCTCAAGAACCACAAGTGGACCAACATCAAGGACCAGGTGGACATGATCGAGATGCCTTCGGGCGCGCGCATCATCCTGCTGTCCGAAGGCCGTTTGCTGAACCTTGGCAACGCCACCGGCCACCCGTCGTTCGTGATGTCCGCGTCCTTCACCAACCAGGTGCTGGCGCAGATGGAGCTGTATAACAACGGCGACAACTACGAAAACGGCGTCTACATCCTGCCCAAGCATCTGGATGAAAAGGTCGCCCGTCTGCATCTGGAGCGGATCGGCGTGAAACTGTCGTCGCTGTCGCCGGATCAGGCGGCGTACATCGGCGTCAAGCCCGAGGGTCCGTTCAAGCCCGAGCATTACCGCTACTAAGCGTTTCGCCAGAAACGATCAGGGCCGGGGGACACGTTTCCCCGGCCTTTTTCTTTGCCCGGTCGCTGGGTAAGCTCGCCCCAAACAGGGGAGAAGACTATGCGGATCATCGTGTACGGGGTTGGCGCCATTGGCGGCGTCGTGGGGGCGGCCTTGGCGCGCGCAGGCCAAGACGTGCTGGGCATTGCCCGCGGCGCACAGTTGCAGGCGATCCGGGACAAAGGCCTGCGTCTGCGCACGCCCGACGTGGACGAAGTGGTGCAGATGCCCTGCGTTGCGCACCCCTCCGAGATCGACTTTCGCCCCGATGACGCGATCCTGTTGTGTATGAAGACCCAGCACACGGTCGCCGCGCTTGCCGACCTGCGCGATGCGGGGGTGACCGATCAGCCGATCTTTTGCTTTCAGAACGGGGTGGAAAACGAACGCCTTGCGCTGCGCGTGTTCCCCAATGTCCACGCGGTCACGGTGATGCTGCCCGGTACCTATCTGGAACCCGGCAAGGTGGTCAGCTACGGCACGCCGCGCTTTGGCATTCTCGATATCGGGCGCTATCCCAGCGGCGTCGATGCGGCGGATGAGGCGCTGGCCGCTGTGCTGGACGCCTCTGGCTTTGCCGCCTACGCCCGCGCCGATGTGATGCGCGCCAAGTATGGCAAGCTCTTGGTGAACCTGATGAATATCCTTCAGGCCGCTGTCGGGCGTGACCCGGCGCTGGCGCAGATGACCCAGCCCCTGCAAGCCGAGGCAGAGGCCGTCTACACCGCCGCCGGCATCGCATGGGAGCCCAACAGCACCGACCCGCGCCGCGCCGAGTTCATGCAGGTCAAGGACGTCCCCGGCGAGAGCCGTCAGGGCGGCTCTACCGCGCAAAGCCTGCTGCGCGACACAGGCTCGGTCGAGACGGATTACATGAACGGCGAGATTTCCTTGCTGGGCCGCCTGCACGGCGTGCCGACCCCGCTGAACGACGCCATGGTGCGGCTGGGGCAACGGCTGGCGGCCAAGGGCGCGAAACCCGGCGACATGACCCTTGCGGATATTCAGGCCGAACTGGACCAGCACCGCTAAGGGGAATCGCAGCGGTCTTTTTCCATTGCCCCGCCGCGCAGAGTGGTTAACGATGTGCCCCGAGGGCGAAACGCCGTCAAACAGACCATCAAAGGGGCGGTAGGCCCGACAAAAAGCGAGGGAGCCGATCATGGGCAAACGTGACGAGCTGATCGAAAAATACGCGGACGATCTGAAGAACAAGTGCGGCATGGAGCCGGACATGGACCTGCTGACCAAGGTCACCATCGGCTGCGGCCCGTCCATCTACAACGCTGACGCGTCCACCGTTGCGTCCTCGCAAGAGGCCGAGCTGGAAACCGTCAAGAACAACTTCCTCATCAAAAAACTGGGCCTGTCCGATGGTCCGGAACTGATGGATGCGATCAACTCTGTGATCGAAACCTACGGCAAATCCGAGCGCAACAAGTACCGCGCCGTGGTCTACTACATGCTGACCAAGCATTTCCGCAAGGAAGCCGTCTACGGCTAAAACGCCCCTTGGATAACAGCGCCAGAGCCCCCGGTTTTGGGGGCTTTTTCTTTGCCCGCTTGGGTTTGAGTGAAATTGTACAGACAATAGATTTGTCCACAGCCGCAGGCTGGGCTACAGTCAAATCAAGTCAGCCAGGAGGCTGGAACCGATAAAACCGTTTCACGTGTGGTGTTTTGGGAGCACGTGGGGTCGCGGGGGGTTCTGGTCTTGGCCGAACCTCCCGCATTTTTTTGACCTTCGACCAGATATAATGACGGATTCACGCATTTTTCGTTACGTTAAATGCAGCTCTATGTATTAAATAATAGGGTTATTTGTCGAGTTTCACCGTATAAAGGTAGCGGTGATCAGCTTGAAGTGCTTGTGGTTGTGTGTGGGTGATCCTGAGTTGCTTCACCCGTGAATTAAGACGAAGGCCAATTGATGATTTCGGTGCTCCATTATCCGGGAAACGATCTGTGTTGCATCACCTGTACCGACACCGTTACGACCCGCGAAGCAATCACCCTGACGGCTGAAATCACCCGTCCGGGCCGTCCGTTCGTGGCGGGGCATTGTTTCATCGACGCAAAGAATTGCCACGATACAGAGCTGGTCTTTGCCGACATTCTGCGCATTCGGGCGATGACGGTCGCCTGTCTACAGCGTGAAAACATCCAGTTGCGCGTGGCTTGTCATGCGGTCAATGATGTGCTGTTCGGCGTGTCCCGGATGTACGAACAGGTGCTGAACACCACCGAATGGGCCGAGGTTTACGTCAGCCGCAACCGCCAGCAAGCGCTGGACTGGTTGGGCCAGCCCGACCCTGCGATCCTGACCCCGGCGGACGGTTAATCCAGTGCGATCCCGGCCTTGGCGCAGATGATGCGCCATTCTTCGGCGCTGACGGGTTGCACGGACAGGCGCGATTGCTTGATCAGCGCCATTTCGGACAGGCGTTCGTCGCCCTTGATTTCGTCCAGCGTCACCGGGGTTTTTGCCGGGGTTAGCGCCTTGATGTCGACGCACTCCCAGCGCGGGTCGTCGGTGGTGCTGTCGGGGTGGGCGGGGGCGATTACTTCGACCGTGCCGACCACCGCCTTTTCCTTTTGCGAGTGATAGAAAAAGCCGCGATCCCCCACGGCCATCTCTCGCATAAAGTTGCGCGCCTGATAGTTGCGCACGCCGTTCCATTCCTCGCCCGCGTCGCCCTTGGCGACCTGATCGTCCCAGGACCACGTCGAGGGTTCGGATTTGAACAGCCAAAAGCGCATCAGATCACCTTTTTCCACTGGATCAGTTCGACGCTTTCGAACAGGCCGGCCTTGGCGTAGGGGTCATTCTCGGCCCAGGCCTTGGCGGCGGCCATGTCGGCCACATCCAGCACCACAAGGCTGCCGCACATCTCTTCGGCATCGTCCAGCAGCGGCCCGGCTTGGGTCACGACGCCGGTGCCCTTGAGATAGGCGAGGTGCTCTTCGCGGGTGTCCTTGCGGATCTGAAGCGCGCCTTTCTTGTCTTTGGCAATGAGGGCAATCAGCATGGTCTATTCTTCCTTTAGGGGGCGGTTAAGCAGGTTCTGGATGATGTCTGCCACGCTGGCGCGCCCTTCGACAAGGGCGGCAACGGCGCAAGAGATCGGCAGCGACAGGGCGCGGTCCTGCGCGATGGTGGCAAGGGCGCGGGCGGTGGACGCGCCTTCGACGGTCACGCTGGCGTCAAAGCTCTCGCCCCGGCCCAGCGACTGCCCAAAGCGGTAGTTCCGCGACAGCTCAGAGGTGCAGGTCAGCGCCAGATCGCCAAGGCCGGATAACCCCGCGAGCGTCTCGGCCTGCCCGCCAAGCGCCACGGCAAAGCGCGTCATCTCGGCAAAGCCGCGCGTCATCAGGGCCGCGCGGGCGCTATCGCCCAGCCCCGCGCCGATGGTGATGCCGCAGGCAATGGCGATGACGTTTTTCAACGCTCCGCCCAGTTCCGCGCCGATCAGGTCTTCGGTCCGGTAAAGGCGCAGGTTCTGCGTCGACAGCGCGTGTTGCAGCGCCACGCCCGTCTCGCCCTTGCAGGCCAGCGTCAGCGCCGTGGGCAGGCCGCGCGCGATGTCGGCGGCAAAGCTGGGGCCGGTCAGAACGGCGGGAATGGCCTGCGGTTTGGCGCGGGTCAGGATCGCGGTCGGCCCCTCCAGGGTTTGCATGTCGATGCCCTTGCAGCAGGCCACGAGGGCTTTGCCCGCCAAGGGCGCGTCGATCTGCGCCAGCACGGTCCCGAGCGTCTGCATCGGAACGGACAGCAGCAGGGTGTCGGCCCCGGTCGCGCGGTCTAGGTCCGTCGTGGCGGTGATCGTGTCCGGCAGGGTCACGCCCGGCAGGCGCGGCGTCGTGTGCGTGTCGTTGATCTGCGCGACGACCTTCGCGTCCCGCGCCCAGAGCGCCACGTTGCGCCCATCGCGCGCCAAGCTTACGGCCAAAGCGGTGCCAAACGCGCCGCCCCCCAGCACAGCGATCATGCCTTGGCCCCCTTTTTGCCCGATCCGATCAGCGGCGCGGCGCTCTTGTCCAAGGGCCAGCGGGGCCGCGCGGATAGGTCCATCCCAGAGGTTTCGCCACGCGCAAACAGTTCCGACCCCGCATAGGCGATCATCGCCGCATTGTCGGTGCACAGCCGCAGCGGAGGGGCGGTAAAGGCCAAGCCATTCTCGGCGCAAACAGTCTCTAACCCGGCGCGCAGAGCCATATTTGCCGCGACGCCCCCAGCCACGGCCAAGGCGGGCTGCGACGGGCTTTCCTCTAGATACAGGGCAATCGCGCGGCGCGTTTTCTCGGTCAAGACATCGCGGACGGCGGCCTGAAACCCGGCACAGAGGTCGGCGCGGTCCTGCACGGTCATCCCGCCCTTGTCGGCGGTGATCGCGTCCCGCTGGCGCATCAGCGCGGTTTTCAGACCCGAGAACGACAGATCGCAACCGGGCCGATCCAGCAAAGGCCGGGGAAAGCGGAAGCGCTTTTCGTCGCCCTTCAGCGCCTCGGCCTCGACCGACGGCCCGCCCGGCTGGGGCAGGCCCAGCAGCCGCGCGGTCTTGTCAAAGGCCTCGCCGGGCGCGTCGTCGATGGTGCCGCCCAGACGGCGAAACTCGGTCGCGCTGCGCACCACGAGGAACTGGCAATGCCCGCCGGAGACCAGCAACATCAGGTAGGGAAATTCCAGCCCATCGGTTAGGCGGGGCGTCAACGCGTGCCCCGCCAGATGGTTCACTCCCACCAGCGGTTTGCGCAGACCCGTGGCCAAGCCCTTGGCCACCATCACGCCCGACAGCACCCCGCCGATCAGCCCCGGCCCAGCCGTCACGGCAATCGCGTCGACGTCCGCCAGCCCAACCCGCGCCTCGTCCAGGGCTTGCTCGACGCACAGGTCCAGACGCTCGGCATGGGCGCGGGCGGCGATCTCTGGCACCACCCCGCCAAACGCGGCGTGCAAGGCGTTCTGCCCCATGACCACGCTGGCCAGCACCTCGCGCCCGCGCACCAGAGCGGCGGCGGTATCGTCACAGCTGCTTTCCAGCCCAAGGATCAGCGGGTCAGGCATAGGCGCTCCCATTGCGTTGCATGGACGTAGCGAGTACCACCCCACAAGCTGCCCCACAATCCCGGAGCGTCGATGACAAACAGGCTGCCCGTGCTCTTGCTGACCCGACCCGAGGCGTCCTCGCGCCGCGTGGTGCAGGCGTTGCAGGCCCAAGGCTGTCAGTTCCGCCCGGTGATTTCGCCGCTGATCGGGATCACGGTGACGGGGCCCTTGCACGATATGACCGATACGCGCGGGGTGATCTTTACCTCGGCCAATGGGGTTCAGGCCTATGTCCGGCTTGGCGGCCCGGTTGATCTGCCCGCCTACACGGTCGGCAAGGCCACGGCGCTGGCAGCGACGGAGGCCGGGATGCGCGCGCGTAGCGCCGATGGTAACGCCGAGGATCTGATCGCTTGGCTGACGGACATCCGCCCCGACGCGCCGCTGCTGCACCTGCGCGGAACGCATTCACGCGGCGATGTGGCCGGGCGGCTGACGGCGGCAGGCATTCCGACCCGCACCGCCATCGTCTATGACCAGCCCGAATTGCCCCCCACGCCAGAGGCCCAAGAGGCGTTCGGGGGAAATATTCCCATCGTTGCCCCGGTTTACTCGCCCCGAACTGGGCTATTGTTAAGCAATATGAGTATAAAAGCGCCGCTTCTTGTCGCGGCTATGAGCGAAGCTGTGGTCAAGGCGGTCTCGGGGCTTCATATAACAGAATTGAAAGTCGCCGCGCGGCCTGAGTCGTCGGCGCTGCTCCCATTGGTGGCGCAGTTGCTGGACGTTGCTGGACAATACGCGCGCAGGGAAGTTTGATCTGGCCGTTAGGTCAGAGAGTCGAAAAGGTGGTAAGACGTGGCAAAGCGCAGACAGGGTAAACCGGCCAATCGGACCGTGAAGGTCGATCAAACCGCAGAGGACAGCGTCGCGCCCGAGCAAAACGACACCGTCGCCGGCGCTGCTGAGGCGGACACCGTCGCTGGCGCTGCTGAGGCGGACACCGTCGCTGGCGCTGCTGAGGCGGACACCGTCGCTGGCGCTGCTGAGGTTAAGGCAACGCCTGACGCTGATGAGGCAAAGGTTGACGGGGCCGAGACCGCCGAGGACACCACGCCTGCCCAGCACAACGACACCGTCGAAGGTGCCTCCGAGGTTGAGGCGACACCGGACGCGGATGACGTGAAGGCTGAAGAGGCTGTGGAGCCTGCCGCCGACGCGCCCGCCGAGGAAGCTTCGCTGGGCGACGACACCGCCCCCGAGGCCGATTTGCCCGACGACAGCGCCGAGCCTGCCTCCTCCGAGGCCGAGGATACTCTGGCCGCTGACACCACGCCCGAGCCGGAGCCGACCCCGGAACCCGCCCCCACCGTGGTGCAGGAAAAGGTGATTGAGCGCAAAGGCGGCTTTGTCCCCATGCTGCTGGGCGGCGTTGTCGCTGCGGCTGTGGGCTTTGGCGCGTCGCAGTACGGCTTTATGGCCGGCGGCGACGACACGTTCGAGGCCGACACGTCCGCCGCGCTGTCCGACCAGTCGGCGCAATTGACCGCTCTGTCGGATCGCATCGACGCAGCCCAAGCCGCTGCCGAGGGCATCGACCTGTCGGGGCTGGAAACTTCGGTCGCCACGATCACCGACCAGCTGTCCGGCTTTGACGCCACGCTGACCGACATGGGCGACCAACTCGCCGCGATGGATTCGCGGATGACCGCGCTGGAAAAGCAACCCTTGGCAGAGGCCGTCTCGCCCGAGGCCATCGCCGCCTATGAGCGCGAGCTCGAAGACCTGCGCACCGCCATCGCCGCACAGCGCGAAGCCGTGGCTCAGCAGCAGGCCGAGATGGAAGCCATGGCCGAACAGGCGCTTGCCGCACAGGCCAACGCGCAGGATCAGGCATCCTTGGCCGCCAGCCGTTCGGCTCTAGCCGATCTGACCGCACGGATGCAGGCGGGCAAAGCCTACGCCGAGCCGCTGGGCACCCTGACCGCCAATGGCGTGTCGGTCCCCGCCGCGATCAGCGATTACGCGGGCGAAGGCATCCCCTCGCTCACGGCTCTGGCGACTGACTTCCCGGATGTGGCCCGCGCCGCCCTGCGCGCCTCGCGCGATGCGCTGCCCGCCGCAGAGGGCGATGGCGGTCTTGGCAGCTTCCTTCAGAAACAACTGGGCGCCCGGTCCACCACCCCGCGCGAGGGCGACGACCCCGATGCGGTCCTGTCGCGCGCCGAGGCGGCGGTGAAATCCGGCGATCTGGATGCCGCGCTCACCGAACTTGCGGCGCTGCCGCCGGAAGGTCAGGCCGAACTGGCCGATTGGACCGCCCGCGCCGAGGCGCGCCGCGATGCTCTGGCCGCTGCGGCCACGCTCGCCACAGAATTGAATCAGCAATAAGGGTCACGAATTCATGCTTTGGTCACTTATCAAGATCGTAGTTTTCGTCGCGCTGGTCGCGGCGCTGACCCTGGGCGCAGGCTACCTGATGGAAAGCTCTGGCGGCCTCACCATTCAGGCGGCGGGGATGGAATTCACCCTTGGTCCGCTGCAATCGGTCATCGCCGCCATGGTGCTGATCCTCGTGGTCTGGCTGTTCCTCAAGCTGTTCGCGCTGGTCATCGCCACGCTCAAGTTCATCAACGGCGACGAGACCGCGCTGAGCCGCTATTTCGACCGCAACCGCGAGCAAAAGGGCTACAAGGCGCTGTCCGAAGGTATGATGGCGCTGGCCTCTGGCGAAGGGCGTCTGGCCATTGCCAAGGCGCAGAAGGCCGAGAAATACCTGCACAAGCCCGAGCTGACCGACCTGCTGACCGCGCAGGCCGCCGAGGCGTCCGGCGACCGCAAAAAGGCCGAAGAGGTCTACAAGCGGCTGCTGAAACGCGACGACACCCGCTTTGTCGGGGTGCGCGGGTTGATGCACCAAAAGCTGGAGGCAGGTGATACCGACACCGCCCTGCAACTGGCCGAGCGCGCCTTTGCGATCAAGCCCAAGCATGGCGAGGTGCAGGATACCCTGCTGCGTCTGCAAGCCGAAAAGCACCAGTGGGACGGCGCGCGCAAGACCTTGGCGACCAAGCTGAAAACCGGCACCCTGCCGCGTGATGTGTACCGCCGCCGCGACGCGGTTCTGGCGCTGTCCGCTGCCGCCGAGATTTCGGACAACGAGGCCTCGCAAGCTGCCGCCGATGCCGCGATTGAGGCGAACCGCAACTCTCCCGATCTGGTGCCCGCCGCCGCCATGGCTGCCCGCGCCTACATCGCCCGCGACCGCAAGCGCAACGCCATGCGCGTGATCAAGAAGGCCTGGGAAGTCTCGCCGCATCCCGACCTCGCCGCCGCTTTCGCAGAGATCGAGCCGAACGAGACGCCGGACCAGCGGATCAAACGCTTTGTCCCGCTGACGCGCATCAACCCCGATCACCGCGAGACCAAGCTGCTCAAGGCGGAACTCAACCTCGCCGCCGAGGACTTCCCCGAGGCGCGCCGGTCGCTGGGTGATCTGATCGAGGATAACCCCGACGCCCGCGTTCTGGCGATCATGGCGGCCATCGAAAAGGGCGAAGGCGCGTCCGACACGGTGATCCGTGGCTGGCTGGCGCGCGCGCTGACCGCCCCGCGCGGACCCCAGTGGGTCTGCGAGAAATGCGGCACGATCCACGCGCAATGGGCGCCGCTGTGCACCAACTGCTCGGCCTTTGACACCCTGTCGTGGAAGAGCCCGCCGCAGTCCGAGGTGGTCCTGCCCGCCGGCGCGGACATGCTGCCGCTGATCGTCGGGGCCATCGAGGACAAGTCCGAAGAGCCCGCGCCCGAGGCAGACATCATCGTCCCCGCCGAAGAGCCAGCGGCAGAGCCCCCCGTGGCCGAAGATGCGGTGGTCGTCGAGGACGCAGAAACCGTGGAAGAGGCGAAAAAATAGCCTTTTCCTCGGGCGATCCCGGTGCTATGGGGTCGCCCACCAGAGTGCCGCTGTAGCTCAGCTGGTAGAGCACGTCATTCGTAATGATGGGGTCGGGGGTTCGAGTCCCTTCAGCGGCACCATGAAAAGCCACTAGGATATTGTCCTTAGTGGCTTTTTTGGTTTCTGGGGGTGGCGTATCCACCTTTTTGTCCACCCCTGAACTTGTGATGCACTGCAACGACAGGTCGCTTGTGACACGAATTAGGGTCAGGAATACCTCCGTTTACGTGGCATGATGCGCCGTTCAGAGTTGGTGTACCTTCAGCCAATTATTGCATTAACAAACCCACCTAATCGCAATGAAAGGCACATCGCACAGTAACATTAGGGGTAGTCTTGGATGTTTCCTTCACACTTTAAGAAATTTAGCCTGCTTACGACGACACTATTGATTTTAGGCGTATCGGCACCTTTCGCGCTTGCCAAGGACGGCAAAGCATGGGGAGGACGTTGCACAATTTTTTCTCAAGATGGATCACATGTCATTTCGAGATCATGCGATGCCGATGGTGTATCATGCTCTGGCAATGGCTGGGGCGGCGTAGATTGCTCTATCAATGGCAAAGAAGGCACATATTCTGAAGGAACTGCGGCTCGTAAGATCGACCCAGCTCTCAAACAAAAACTCAGCTCGAAACCCGCTGTTTCCAATTGATTATTTAAGGTTAATCCGATGCAGCGATTCACACGAATAATCACTACAGCTCTGTTTGCTACGCTTTTTGCAAGCCAAGCCATAGCAATGGCATGCCCTGCGTGCAGCCCTCGCCAATGCGGAATTCTCGCCGCAAGAACAAATGGTAAAGTCCTGACAGACTCGCCCTGCACCTATCAAACGGGCTTTGGGTACGCCGCATCGCCCCATCAAGTCGTAAATCCAGATGGCACGCCGGTTCTTCAAAAGAGCAAAGCAGAGCGTATAAAACGCGAACTACAGGTCAGCCCGGCATCTCAGTAGACTCATAAATCACTGATTTTTGTGTAGGTAGGTGAGTCACGTTTTAAAAACCGAGCGTGTCCAAGGCCTGCCCCGACGCCAATCGACTGCTTAAGCGCGCGGTGGCGGGGCGTTGTTGGGTTAAGCGGACGGATGTGGGCACGCAAAGCTTTCGGAGTCATACAAAGAGCGAAATGCCGTCTTTTGGAGGGTTCAAACATCCCCGCACGCGCCGGATGTTCCTCAGGCAACGTGCTTTTGACGGTCTGTTGGGCGCTGGCCTTTGGGGGAAAGTTGCAGAATCTACGCCCTTGCACTCTGGCCTTTTGCCCGCGACGTTGCCACAAACGTCCCATGACGACACGCACCTCTTTTGATGTGATCACAGACGAACTGGGCGACCTTTCCGGGGCCCAAATCCTTGACATCGGCTGTGGCAAGGGCGCTTTGGCCGCGCGGTTTCAGCAGCTTGGCGCGACGTGGACGGGGCTTGACCCCTTTGCGCCGGATGACCCCGGGATCACCCGTGCGGGGGCCGAGGCGATGCC
Organism: Tropicibacter naphthalenivorans; assembly: GCF_900176475.1. GTDB lineage: Bacteria > Pseudomonadota > Alphaproteobacteria > Rhodobacterales > Rhodobacteraceae > Tropicibacter > Tropicibacter naphthalenivorans. The sequence goes on along the minus strand of NZ_FWXX01000003.1, from coordinate 149,656 downwards.
CTTTGATGATGCGCAATTCGACCACGCGGTCTGTGTGAACGCGCTGCATCACGTGCCGGTGCCGGCTATGCCCGCCGCTCTGGCCGAGGCCGCCCGCGTGCTGCGCCCCCATGGCCGCCTGATCGTGATCGAACCGCGCGCCGAGGGCGCTTTGTCCCACGTGATCGCCGTGGTCGACGACGAGACCGCGATCCGCCACGCCGCTCAGGATGCCATGGACGCGGTTCAAGCGCTGCGCCTGATCAAGGCCTATGATTACCCTCGCACCGAACGCTACGCCGATTTCGACGCCTTTTGCGCCACGCTGACGGCGGTTGACCCTAGCCGCGCCGAGGCGATCACCGCCCACCGCGACGCCCTGCACCAGCGCTTTGCCCAGACCGCCCGCGCGCTAGAGGGCGGCTATGCGCTTGACCAACCCATGTCCGCCCGCATCTTTACCCCTCGATAAACCACTCAGGAGCCGCCCATGCAGACCGATTTCCAAGACATCCGCGACGGCATCCGCGCGCTCTGTGCGCAATTCCCCGACGAATACCACCGCAAGGTCGACGAAGACCGCGCCTACCCCGAAGCCTTCGTTGACGCGCTGACCCGCGAGGGCTGGATGGCGGCGCTGATCCCCGAGGAATACGGCGGCTCTGGCCTTGGGCTGCTCGAAGCGTCGGTCATCATGGAGGAAATCAACCGCGCGGGTGGCAATTCGGGCGCGTGCCACGGGCAGATGTACAATATGAACACGCTGGTGCGGCACGGCTCCGACGAACAGCGCGCCCGCATCCTCCCCAAGCTGGCCAGCGGCGAGCTGCGCCTGCAATCCATGGGCGTGACAGAGCCGACCACCGGCACCGACACCACGCAGCTGAAAACCACCGCCGTCAAACGCGGCGACAAATACGTCATCAACGGGCAAAAGGTCTGGATCAGCCGGGTGCAGCATTCCGACCTGATGATCCTGCTGGCGCGGACGACGCCCTTGGCCGAGTGCACCAAGAAATCCGAGGGGCTGTCGATCTTTCTGGTGGACATCAAGGAGGCGATGCAAAGCGGCATGACCGTCAAGCCCATCGCCAATATGGTCAACCACGAGACCAACGAGCTGTTCTTTGACAACCTTGAAATCCCGCAGGAAAACCTGATCGGCGAAGAGGGCAAGGGCTTTAAATACATCCTGACGGGGCTGAACGCCGAGCGCGCCTTGATCGCCGCCGAGTGCATTGGCGACGGCTATTGGTTCACCGACAAGGTGACGGCTTATGTGTCCGAACGCGAGGTCTTTGGCCGCCCCATCGGGCAGAACCAGGGCGTGCAGTTCCCCATCGCCGAAGCCTATATCGAGGTGCGCGCCGCCGATCTCATGCGCTACGAGGCGTGCCGCCTGTATGACGCGGGCCAGCCCTGCGGCGCCGAGGCGAACATGGCCAAGATGCTGGCGGCCAAGGCCAGCTGGGAAGCGGCCAACGCCTGTTTGCAGTTCCACGGTGGCTTCGGCTTTGCCTGCGAATACGACGTGGAACGCAAGTTCCGCGAGACGCGCCTGTACCAAGTCGCGCCGATCTCGACCAACCTGATCCTGTCCTACGTCGCCGAGCATGTGCTCGGGATGCCGAGGTCGTTCTGATGAAGGCTTTGGAGGGGCTGACGGTCATTGCCGTGGAACAGGCGGTCGCCGCGCCGTTTTGCAGCGCAAGGTTGGCGGACGCGGGCGCGCGGGTGGTCAAGATCGAACGCCCCGAGGGGGACTTCGCCCGTGGCTATGACGCGGTGGCGCAGGGGCAATCAAGCTATTTCGTCTGGCTGAACCGGGGCAAGGAAACCGTGACGCTGGATCTGTCTGCCGAGGCGGGCAAGGCGGCTTTGGCCGCGTTGCTCGAAGAGGCCGACGTGCTGATCCAGAACCTCAAACCGGGCGCTTTGGCCAAGCTGGGGTTCGATCCGGCAGAGCTGCGCAAGGCCAATCCGCGCCTCATCACCTGCTCGATTTCCGGCTATGGGACGGCGGGGCCGATGGCCGACCGCAAAGCCTATGATCTGCTGATTCAGGCGGAATCGGGTCTATGTTCGATCACCGGCGGGCCGTCCGAACCGTCGCGCGTTGGCGTTTCCGTCGTGGACATCGCCACCGGGGCCACCGCCCACGCCGCCATCCTCGAGGCGCTCATTCGCCGGGGCATCACCGGGCAGGGCGCGGACATCACCGTGTCGATGTTCGACGTGATCGCCGAGTGGCTTACCGTGCCGCTGCTGGGCCACGAAGGCGGGCAGACGCCGCGCCGTGTCGGTCTCGCCCATCCGTCGATTGCGCCCTATGGCGTGTTCACCACGCAGGACGGCGCGCAGGTCTTGATCTCTATTCAGAGCGACCGCGAATGGCGGGTGCTGGCGCGGGACTTCATCGGGGATGAAGCGCTTGGCACCGATCCCGAGTTTGCCACCAACCTCGCGCGCGTGGAAAACCGAGACCGCACCGATGCGCGGGTGGGCGAGGCCTTTGCGCGGCTCAGCCTGCAACAGGCGACGGGTGCGCTGGCCAAGGCCAACATCGCCTTTGCCACCGTCAACGACATGGCGGGTCTCAGCGCGCATCCGCACCTGCGCCGCGTCACGGTCGACAGCCCGAACGGCCCGGTCAGCTTCCCCGCGCCGGGGGCGATTTTCGACGGGTCAGAGCCTGAATTCGGGCCGGTGCCCGCGCTGAAACCGCTTTAACGCGCCGCCCACGCTTGCGGCGTCAGCACAGCGCCAAGGACCATGTCACAGACGCCCGCGCGCAGGCGGTCCTGCCCTTCGGGGGTGTTCACCTCTGCGCCGTATTGGCTGGCGAACGTCGCGCGGTTGGACACGTTGTAAAAGCTCAGCGCCGAGATCTTCCAATGCAGATCCAGCGCGGTGATTCCGGGGCGAAAGACACCCGCCGCGACGCCGCGCGCCAGCAAAGCGTCCAGCCGGTCGATCCCCGGCTTGTTGGTCTGCCGGATCACCTCGGAGCGGGCGATAAACGCCGCGTTGTGGATGTTCTCGATCATCACCAGCCGCACGAACTCGGGGTTCTGGGCGTGGTGGTCAAAGGTGTAGCTGACCAGCCGTTCCAGCGCCTCGATGGGCGGCAGGGTGTCCAAAGGCAGCTCGGCCTCGCCAGCGCGCACGGTGCGATAGGCGGCTTCGAGCACGCGCAGGTACAGCCCCTCTTTGTCGCCAAAGTAGTAATAGATCATCCGCTTGGAGGTGTTGGTGCGCTCGGCGATGTCCTCGATCCGCGCACCGGACAGCCCCTTGGCGGCGAATTCGGCATGGGCGACGGCCAAGATGTTGCGCTTGACGCCCTCGGGGTCGCGCTTGCGGCGGGGCGTCTCAGCCGCCATGCGGCAGCGCGGCTTGCAGCGCCTCCAGCTCGTCCAGCAGGCGGCTCAGCCGCTCGGCGCCGTAGCGCTCTTCGATCTGGTCATAGATCTTGCGGCTTTGCGGCGTGATCCCGGCGATAAAGGTCTTGCCCGCCTCGGTCAGGTCGATGATCCAGCGGCGGCGGTCCTGCGGGTCGCGCCCGGTGGTGATCAGCCCGCGCGCCTCCAGCGCCTTGAGCATCCGCGTCAGCGACGGCGCAAGGATGCAGGCCCGCTGCGCGAGGTGCGAGGCATCGGTGACGCCCGCCTCTTGCAGGACACGCAGCACCCGCCATTGCTGTTCGGTGATGTCATGGGCGCTGAGCATGGGCCGGAACTGATCCATCACCGCTTCGCGGGCGCGCAGCAGCGAGATGGGCAAGGTGCGCCCCGTCTCGGCCAGACTGGCCGGGCTGCGGTGTTTTTGATCGGTCATGGGTGTCTCCGGCTTTGGGGATGTTTCCCGCATGTGGGTGGTTTTGACAACCCCGCGCGGCGGCGGGGCGCGAATGCCACAGCGTTACGCGAAAGAAACGGGCAGACTTGCGGGCTTGGGCCGGGCGGGGTCTGATCCGGGCGGGGCGCAAAGGAGTGACAGATGAAGCGGATCATCATGGATCTGGACGGCACGTTGACGGTGCCGGGGACGGGGGACTACGCCTCGGTGCAGCCGAACCTAGACGTGGTGGCGCAGCTGCGCGTTTACCGAGAGATGGGCTTCGAGATCGTCATCCACACCGCCCGCAACATGCGCACGCATCAAAGCAACGTGGGCAAGATCACCGCCCACACGGTGCCGGTGATCCTTGAATGGCTGGCCAAGCACGACATTCCCTATGACGAGATTTTCGTCGGCAAGCCGTGGTGCGGGACGGATGGGTTCTATGTGGACGACCGCGCTTTGCGGCCTGACGAGTTTGCGTCGCTCTCGCCCGAGGAAGTCCGCGCGCTGCTCAAGATGGACTAGCGCCTAGCGCGCCCAGATCATCCAGGCGTCAAGCTCGGTCACGCGTTCAAAGTGCGCCTCGATGTAGGGCTGATAGATCTGCCAGAGCGCCTCGCCGCTGCCTTCGCCCACCGCGACGGCGATGAAATCCACGCCGTCGAACATCTCTTCCGCCGGGATGTAGCTGTCCGCCGAGAAGGACCGCCCCTCGTGCAGCCAGATCGGCGCGCGTTTGGGGGACGGTTTGCCCAGCAGCATCGGGAAGGGGTTGGAAAAGTTCAGCGCCAGCGTGGTCCCGGTCTGCGGCAGCCCCGCGCCAAGGGTGTCAAGCGCCTGATAGGCTTCGATCATCCGGGTGTAGTCCTGCGCCGGACCGGACGTCGGGTCAAAGCGCCAGCGTTCGTGCAGCAGGAAATCCGCCTGCGGTGTGCCCGCCAAGGCCGGATCGGGGGCAAAGCGCTGCGCCTGCACCACCTGCGCCAGCACCGTGCCGCCGTCGCGGATCGGGTAGAGCATCGACAAGGCCACGCACAGCCCGGCCAGCCCGGCCCAAAGGGGCGTCGGCATCTCGGGGCTGTCGTCTTCGGAGTGCAAAAGGCTGGTCCATTCGGCGGCGATGATCGGCAGCGCGGCGTAGATCGCGCTTTCGCTGAGCCAGTGGTTCTGCATCAGGATCGCACATCCCATGGCCGCCGCGACCACCAGCAGCAGCACCGCGCGCAGGCGCATGGCTTGGCCCGTCGCGCCGCACAGCGCCGCGTATAGCAAGATCGCGCCCCCGGCCCACAGCGCCGCTTCGCCCAGTTGCTGCACCAGTTGGATGGGGCGCAGCCCGTTCGCCTCGAGCGCCGCAACGCTGCGCAGATCGCCCAAGTAAGGCGCGATTTGCCCGGTCATGGCGTCCGCTGCGGCCAAGGCCCCCGCCAGCCCGGTGACAAGGATCACCAAGTGCCACAGGGTCAGCGTCCGCAGGATCACCGCGATGACCACCAGCCCCAGCAGCGCCGCGCCGTAGGTGATCTTCAGCAGCAGCAGCCCCGCGATCCCTGCGCCGATCAGCGCCGCGCCGATCACGCCCCGACCCTTGGCAGGCAGGCACAGCGCGACGGTTAGAACAACGGCAAGGCCAGAGGCCCAGCGGTTATAGGGCGCAAGCCAGCTCATGGAGGTCTGCGCGATGAGCGTGTCGGCTTCGCGCGGGCTGACCACCGTGGCCACCGCCAACAGCAAGACCATCCCCAAAGCCGCGAGGCTGACCTGCCGCCAGAGGATCGCGACCCCGAGGATCATCACACCCAAGGCCATCAAAGCGCTCGCCAGTGGCACCGTCGTCGCGGTCAAAGGCCGCAAGGCCAGAGCGGCGCGGAACACCCAGTCATACATAGGCCCGATGGGCGAGACGTAGTCGCTGCTCGACGAGAGGCCAGACGCCGCCTTGTTCGCCCCCTCGAAGGCGGTCCAGAGGTCGCCCAGATAGGTCTCGTGGTCGAAGATCAGCAGAGGCATCAGCCAGCTTGCGGCGATCAGCAGCGCCGCCCCGACCAAGCCCGCCATCCCGATCAACGGCGCGCCATTGCGCGGCCCGCCGGACAAAGCCAAGGCCCCGAACCCGGCGAAGAGAATCGCCAAGGCGTATGTGGACAGCAGGATCACTTGGCCAGCGCCCGCGCCGAGGGCGGCGGGTTCGCGATGAAATCGTCCAGTTGGTCGGGCGTGCCCAGCATCCCCACATCCTCAAAGGCCAGTTGGCTGATCCTCACATCGGCCCCGTCTTGGATCAACTGGTTATACAGCGGCGCGATGTAGCGCTCGCCCTTTTCCTCGCCACCTGTGGCAAAGTAGCGTTCGTAGGCATCGCGGTACGCCCCAACGCAGTCGAACCAGTACAGCCCTACGGTGGCATGATCCGAGATGCGGACCTTTTCGCGCAGCTCGACCACGCGGCCCGCGTCATCCAGCCGGGCAAAGGACCAGCCTTCTCCGGGTCCGGGAAAGCAGGGGATCTGCCCTGCGCCGCGGGTCGGCGGGGTCATGGCGCCGGGGGTCACATAGGTGTCGATGTTGAACACCGCCATGGGGACATCGTCCGGCGCGGTCTCCAGCAGCATGAGCGCGGTGGTGGCCTGCCCGTCGGTGAGCCCGTCGATCTCGATGATCTCGCCCACCTCGATGCCCAGCACGGCGCAGCGTTTGCGGATATACTCCGGCGCACCGGTCCCTTTGCGCACGGCGAACCAAAAGGCATAGCCCGCGTCGCGATAGGCCTGCATAGCCATCATCGACCAGTCGAACAGCGGACGGCCCAAGGCTTCGATTTCGTATTTCGGCACGGTGTAGCCTGCCGATGTAAAGCGGCTGCCCATGCCCGCCATGGTGATCGCGGCGATGCCCTTCATTCCAGATCCTCCAGGATACGGCCCGCGATCAACGCAAAGCCCAGCAGTTTATCGGGGTGGTCGCTGTGCAGCGGCAGCATCGACAGGAACAGCGACAGCTCGATGGCGCGCACGTCCTTGATGTCGTACCCGACCTTGTCCACATGCGCGCGGAAGGCGCTTCCGGCCCAATCCGGCGGGCCTTGGGTCGTCCAGTCCAGCCGCAGTTTCAGGTCGCGGTCCAGACAGGCGCGGTGCAGCCCGTTGTTGACGAAGTCATAGCCACCAAGGACCGAGTGGCTGATCTTGGCCAGATCGTACAGAGGGTGCATCAGCGCATCGTCAAAGGCGACAGCCCCGCGTGGGTCGATCAAGCGCATGAGGCCAATCCGCCGATCATACAGCACGTTGGAAAAGCACGGATCGCCGTGGGAAAACACCTGCGGCAAGTGCTGCGTCCGCTGCAAGGCGCGCCCGATCAGCGGCACGGCGCGCGCCATCATCTGCGGCAGGTCGCCTTGGGGGCCGGAGGCCGCCAGCAGGGCGTTCAAGCTTTGGCCCTGCGGCAGGGTCAGGAACCGCTCCATCCGCGTGGTCAGCTTGTCCAGGATCTGCGCGCGGGCCATGTCTGGGGCGGGCTGCGCGGCGGGGCGGGTGCCGAGAAAGTCGAACATCTGCGCCAGCAGCGCGTCGAAATCGGCGGGGGTAAAGGCGTGGTGCACCCATTGCAGGGCGGCGTCGGGGATGGCCAGATGCTCCATCTGGTAACCGGCCTGATCGCCCTTTTCCCAGAAGCCGAACGTTGGCAGCAGAAAGCGTTTCAGCTCGGGCGGGGCGACGTGGAAATAGCCGTGCTCGGCGCGCATCTTGGCCACATCGGCGGATTGCTTGTGAAAGACGGTGCCGTCGAGGTGCGCGGCGTTGAACTGGCGCAGCTCGGTCGCGCCGGAAAGGTAGTACATCAGCCCGCGCGACTGGCGAATGTCGATGAATTGCGCGTGGTCGGTGATGCTGGCCTGCGCGTCGCGCATCCCCAGCAGAATGGCGCGGCGAGCCTCTGGCGTGGGGGCGGTCAGCACGGCGATGGCATCGGGGCCGGTCAGGACGGCGGCGGCCTCATCGTCGCGCAACTGGCTGGCGAGCATGGTGCCCAGCGCGTAACGCGCCTTTTGGATCAAGACGCGCAAGGGCTCGGCCTGCGTGGGCGGCAGGCACAGCGGCAGACGCAGGTATAGCACCCCTTCGCCCGCGTCGCGGATGCGCGCGACCAAGGCGTCGCGCTGCTCGTCATCGCTTAGATGCACCACCGCCTCGGCCCCGGCGTCCTGCGCGAGGTCCGTCAGCTCGGCCCGCATGGTGCGGCGACGGCGCAGGATGTCGGAAAAGCGCACCTCGCCCAAGGCTGCGCGCACCGATGCGCTGGGCGGGGTGCGGTCATCAAGGATCACGATCAGCTCAGTCGACATGGGTGAAACGTCCTTTTTCAGCGCGGCGAAAGCGCAAGGGTTCCGCAGGGATACGCGGCTGATAGCGCCAGAGGGCCAGCGGCCAGACCGCGACCAGCGCCAGCACGCCCAGCGCCATCCAGACGGTCGTCGGCCCCGCGCCGCCCGCGCTAAAGATGCCCTCGACGATCAGCCGCAGCCCCGGCGCGCCGGACAGCAGAGCCGTGGCCGCGCCGACTTCGAGCAGCCAGATCAGCAAGGACAGCACCAGCAGCACGCCGCCTTGGTCGCGCAACATCCCCGCGCCGTCGCGGGTCAGCCAGCGCATCATGTCGATATGCGGCAGAACGCGCAGCACGCGCGGGTCACGGTGATGCACCACCATATAGCGTTGCAACGAGGCAAAGATGCTGGGACCAAGGACAAAGACCACAACCGCCGTGATGACCGCCAAAGAGGTGATCGCCGCCAGTGCAATCGCTGCCGTCCCCAGCGTGCCGTAAGTCAGGTAGGCAATCGCCAAGAGCAGCAGCAACATGGCCCCGTCGAACAGCCTTTCCAGCAAGATCACCAGAACCGCGCCGGACAGGCTTTGGCCGAGGTACCACAGTTGATGCAGACGCAGCGCTTCGCCCAGTTTGAAGGGAATGACCAACGCGGCGGGGCTGGTGATGAAATGCAGCAAGGCGGACGAGCGCCCCGAGATCGCCAAGAGCCGCGACGCCAGCACCGCCAGCCGCACCGCCCGCACCCCATGCGCCAGCAGGTACAGCGCCGCAGCCCCCAGCAAAGCGCCCAGCGGCCAGCCTGCGAAAACGTCAGGCACCAAAGGCAACACCCACAGCACCGCCGCCCCCAGCGACAGCGCCAGCACCGCGATATGCGCGGCGCGCCTTATGCCGGTGCGCGTGCTCACACCACCCGCGTGCTTGGGTAGGCGTCGCGCGCGGTCGCCCGGTGATCATTCGCGAAAAACGCCTTGGGGCGATACATGCGGAACAGGATGATCCGCAGCAACTGGATGCCCATGCGCGAGAGTTTGGCGTTGCTCACCTGATCGTCCTCGCGCCACGTCAGCGGAAAGAACCGCAAGCGGCACCCGCGCCGCACAACGCCGAGGATCAGGTAGTAGTTGAACGTCAGGTCGTCGGCGTATTTCAGATGCCAATCGCCGTCAAAGGCACTGACCCGAAACAGGTTCAGCCCCGAGCCAAGGTCATAGAGCCTCCGCCCGCTGATGAACGAGAAAATCAGGTTGAACACCTCGTTCGCGGCGGTGCGCAGGGTCGAATAGCCTTCTAGACGCGAGCCCTTCATGAACCGTGCGCCCATAAAGAAATCAAGGTCCAGCTGCTTGGACGCTTTCAGGTGCGGGACGATATCGGCGATGTCGCCTTGGTCGTCGCCATGCAGCACGATCAGGAAATCGTACCCCTGTTCGCGCGCATAGTTGATCGCCACCTTATGCGAGCCGCCCAGCCCATAGTTGTCGTCATTGTGCAGCAAAGCGGTGTCGAGCGGCAGCTTGGCCAGCCCTTCGGCGGCGGCCTGCCGCGTGGTATCGGGTGAGCGGTTGTCGACCACCACCACGCCGTCGATGACCTCTTGGACCTCGGGGGAGTCAAGCTGGCGCAACACGCGGGTGATCTGCGGCGCGCAGTTGTAGGCGGGAATAAAGACGAGGATACGGCTCATGGCTTTAGTCTCGTTTGCGCGATTCCAGCAGGAATCGCATGAACAGGAAATTGCCGACCATGGAAATCGGCGTCAGCAGGATTTTCGCGCCAAGGCCGGCAAAGGTCTGAGGCCGCAGGGCGGTGTCCGGCACGATATGGATCAGCCACGTGCTGCCATAGGCGATCAAGGCCGACGACCCGGCAATCGCGCAGGCGTGCCACAGCCAGTAAAAGCTGAGCAGCGTGGCGTGCGACTGCGGGCGCGACTTTTCAAAGATTTTGAAGCCCGCGATGAAATACACCAAGGTCACGCCGCAGAACGCGCCGACGAGGTTGGCGTAGAACACCGGGCTGCCCAGTTGGACCAGCGTGCCCATGACGCAAAAGTCCAAAACCCAGCCCATGCCGGACACAAGCGTGAACCCGGTAAAGCGCCCAAGGACGCGGCCAAAGCGTGAAGTGCTGAAATCGGTCATAACCGCGGTTTTGCGGGCAAATGCCGGGGTTTGGTAGGAAAATCTGCGCATTAATCGTAATCATCCGCGCGGGGCGGCTTTGAGGAAACAGGGCGTTAACCATACTCTGCCCGGTAATTGCGCCAATTTTGAGGCTTTGTTTCCCGAAATGCGCAGCTTAGGGTTGCAATTGCCTTGCGAGCTTCACGCGGCTGTCCCAAAAACCCGCTAACACCCCCGTGCCGGTCTGGGTATAGTCACCCTGACCGCTGGGGGAAGGGAGGCCTCTTGCTGGATTACTCGCACAACGGATTCTACGCGCTGGCGTCTTTGGCGATTGCGCTGATCGCCGCCTTTTCGGGGCTGACCCTGACGCAGGGCGCCTCTGGGATGCGCGCGCCGGTGCGCAAAGTTGTGGTCTCGGTCTCGGCGGTGATCCTTGGGTGGGGCATCTGGTCAATGCACTTTGTTGCGATGCTGGGGCTGGACCTGCCGATCGCGTTTTATTTCGACCCGCTGGTGACGCTGATTTCCGCGCTGACGGTGATCTTGCTCATGGGGCTGGCGCTGTTGATCGTGCATTTCGGCACGCGCACGCGGGGGCGGATCATCCTGGCCGGGGGTATTGTCGGGGTGGCGATCCCGGTGATGCACTACATCGGCATGTCGGGGATGGAGCTGTGCTCGCCCGTTTATAGCCCGCTGGGGGTTGTGGTGGCCTTGGCTTTGTCCATTGCCTTTAGCGTGGCGGCGTTCCTGATCAGCTATCGGCAGCGCACGCGGCGCGACTTGCTGCTGGGGACGCTGGCCTTTGGCGCGGCGGTTTTCGCGGTGCATTTCATCGCCATGGCGGGGACGGGTTTTGTCGCCGATCCCGACCCCGAAACCATCGTGCCCTTGATGAGCAAGGGCGTGCTGGCCTTTGGCGTCACCATCTCGGCCTTTGTGCTTTCGGGGGCGTTCTTGCTGTCGGGGGCGACCTTTGCCACGCGGCTGGATCGCTCTGCGCCCGAAGCCGCGCCAGAGCCCGCGCCGGTTCCGGAGCCCGCGCCATCCCCCGGCCTGCGCCTGCCTTACGAATCCGACTCCCGCACGCATTTCATCGACGCCGAGGCGGTCTCTGCCATTCGCGCCGAGGGGCATTACACCATCCTCTACGCCGGGGCCGAGCGGCTGTTTTGCCCGTGGTCGATCTCCGAGGCGGACAAGCGCATCCCCAAGCCGCTCTTTTTGCGCACCCATCGCAGCTATCTGGTGAACCGCGACCACGTCACCAGCTTTGAGCGGCGCAAGGACAACGGTGTGTGTTATTTCGAGAACACCGCCAGCCTGCCCAAAGCCCCGGTCAGCCGCTCGCGCCTGCGCGATGTGCGCGAGGCGCTGGGGATGTAACCGGCGGGCAAACCAACTCCCCCTTAGATTGCGCTGAAACTTCGTGCAACGCGTGAAGGTAGCGCGCGCCGCCTATGCGCATTTCGTGCAGCTCATTCGCATTTCGTGAAATGCGCCAAGCATATCAGGAGGAATCCCTCGCCACGCCGCTGCCGTAACCGCTCACATGGGGGCCGATGACGTCCATATTGGGAGGTGAGGGATGATCCCCGCAGGTTTCGACTATCACAGGCCAGACAGCGTGCAGGCCGCGCTGTCCATCTTGACCGAACACGGCGACGAGGCGCGCGTGGTGGCGGGCGGGCACAGCCTGATCCCCATGATGAAGCTGCGCATGGCCGAGGTGCCGCACCTGATCGACCTTCAGGCGATTGCCGAGCTCAAGGGCATCTGCATCGACGGGGACACGGTGACCATCGGCGCGATGACCACCCAGCACGAGCTGATCACCGACGACGCGCTGGCCGATTTTGCGCCGATAATGCGCGAGGCCGCTTTGCAGATCGCCGACCCGCAGGTGCGCTACATGGGCACCGTCGGCGGCAACGTGGCGAACGGCGATCCGGGCAACGATATGCCGGGCTTGATGCAGGCTTTGGACGCGGTGTTCACTCTTGTCGGGCCGAATGGCACCCGAGAGGTCGCAGCGCGCGATTTCTTTGAGGCGGCTTATATGACCGCCCGCGAGGACGATGAAATCCTGACCGCGATCCGCTTTCAGTGCCCCATCGGCGGGCAGGCCTATGAAAAGCAAAAGCGCAAGATCGGTGACTATGCCACCGCCGCCGCCGCCGTGATCCTCACCAAAGAGGGCGGCGCTTGCACCGGTGCCTCCATCGCCATGACCAACCTCAGCGACACGCCGGTGCAATGTCTGGCCTCTGCCGAGGCGCTGGTGGGCTCTGCCTGTAATGGCGAGGCGCTGGACAAAGCCGTGACCGAGATGCTGGCCGTCATCGACCCGGGCGAGGACAACCGCGGCCCCGTCGAGTTCAAGAAACATGTGGCCGGGGTGATCCTGCGGCGCGCGATTGCCCGCGCGTGGGACCGGGGCTGAGGGAGGAAAGCCAATGGCGAAACAAATCATCACGCTGACCGTCAACGGGGAAACCCACGAAGTCGCCGCCGAGCCGCGCGAGCTGCTGGTCTATGTCCTGCGCGAACGTCTGCGCATCACCGGCCCGCATGTGGGCTGCGAAACCTCGCATTGTGGCGCTTGCACCGTCGATATGAACGGCAAATCGGTGAAATCCTGCACCGTTCTGGCCGCGCAGGCGGACGGGGCCGAGATCACCACGATTGAGGGCCTCGGCAACCCCGACGGGCTGCATGTGCTTCAGGAAATGTTCCGAGAGCATCACGGGCTTCAGTGCGGCTTTTGCACGCCGGGGATGATTACCCGCGCGCATCGCCTGCTTCAGGAAAACCCGAACCCCACCGAGGAAGAGGTGCGCTTTGGCATGGCGGGGAACCTGTGTCGCTGCACCGGCTATCAGAACATCGTGAAATCCATTCTGGCCGCCGCTGACCAGATGAATGGCAACACGTCCTCAAGTAGCGAAGCGGTAGGACACTCGAACATGGAGGCTGCGGAATGAAGGACATTGACGAACGCGAAGAACGCCGCGAAGCGCTCAAAGGTCTGGGCTGCTCGCGCAAGCGGGTCGAGGATGCGCGCTTTACCCAAGGCAAGGGCAACTACGTCGACGACATCAACCTGCCGGGGATGCTGCACGGCGATTTTGTCCGCTCTCCCTATGCGCACGCCCGTATTGTCAGTATCAACACTGAGGCCGCGATGGCTTTGCCCGGTGTGATCGCCGTCTTGACCGCCAAGGATCTGGAACCGCTGGGCCTGCACTGGATGCCGACCCTTGCGGGGGACAAGCAGATGGTCTTGGCGGATGGCAAGGTCTTGTTCCAGGGGCAGGAAGTCGCCTTTGTCGTCGCCAAGGACCGCTATATCGCCGCCGACGCGGTGGAACTGGTCGAGGTGGAATACGAAGACCTGGCGGTGCTCGTTGACCCCTTTGAGGCGCTGCAATCCGACGTGGTTCTGCGCGAGGACATCAAGGACGAAACCGAGGGCGCACATGGCGCGCGCACCCATCACAACCACATCTTCACCTGGACCGAAGGCGACAAGGACGCCACCCATCAGGCGATTGACGAAGCCGAGGTGGTGGCCGAGGAGATGGTCTATTACCACCGCACGCACCCCTGCCCGCTGGAACCCTGCGGCAGCGTGGCGAGCATGGACAAGGTCAATGGCAAGTTGACCCTTTGGGGGACGTTCCAAGCGCCGCATGTGGTGCGCACGGTCGCCTCGATCCTGTCCGGCATCGAAGAGCACAATATCCGCGTGATCAGCCCCGATATTGGCGGCGGGTTTGGCAACAAGGTCGGCGTCTACCCCGGTTATGTCTGCTCCATCGTGGCGTCCATCGTGACCGGCGTGCCGGTGAAATGGGTCGAAGACCGGATGGAAAACCTGATGGCGACGGCCTTTGCCCGCGATTACTGGATGAAGGGGCGCATCTCCGCCACCAAAGAGGGCAAGATCACCGGGCTGGACGTGCATGTGACCGCCGACCACGGGGCCTTTGACGCCTGCGCCGATCCGACCAAGTTCCCGGCGGGCTTTTTCCACATCGTGACCGGGTCTTATGACATCCCGGTGGCGCATGTGCAGGTCGACGGGGTCTATACCAACAAGGCACCGGGGGGGCGTGGCGTATCGCTGTTCCTTCCGCGTGACCGAGGCCGCCTATTGCATCGAACGGATGATCGAGGTCTTGGCTATCGAGCTGGGGATGGACGCGGCAGAGCTGCGGCGCATCAACTTTATCAACAAGGACCAGTTCCCCTATCAGTCGGCCTTGGGCTGGGAGTATGATAGCGGCGATTACCACACCGCGTGGGACAAGGCGCTGGCGACCGTGGGCTATGACGCGCTGCGCGCCGAGCAAGCGCAGATGGTCGAAGACTTCAAGGCTGGCAAGACGCGCAAGCTGATGGGGATCGGGCTGTGCCACTTTACCGAGATTGTCGGGGCGGGGCCGGTGAAGAACTGCGATATCCTTGGGATGGGCATGTTCGACAGTTGCGAAATCCGCATCCACCCTACCGGGTCGGCGATTGCGCGGCTGGGGACGATTTCGCAAGGTCAGGGTCACGCGACCACCTTTGCGCAGATCCTGGCGTCTGAGATTGGTCTGCCCGCCGACAGCATCACCATTGAAGAAGGCGACACCGACACCGCGCCCTATGGTCTGGGCACCTACGGGTCGCGCTCAACCCCGGTGGCGGGGGCGGCGACGGCCATGGCGGGGCGCAAGATCCGCGCCAAGGCCCAGATGATCGCGGCCTACCTGCTGGAAGTGCATGACGACGACGTCGAATGGGACGTGGATCGGTTTGTGGTCAAAGGCGCGCCGGAGCGGTTCAAGACCATGAAGGACATCGCCTTTGCCGCCTATAACCAAGCGATCCCGGGCGTGGAGCCGGGTCTGGAAGCGGTGAGCTATTATGATCCGCCGAACATGACCTATCCCTTTGGAGCCTATATCGCGGTGACGGATATCGACGTGGATACCGGCGAGTGGAGCATCCGCCAGTTCTATGCGCTGGACGATTGCGGCACGCGGATCAACCCGATGGTGATCGAAGGTCAGGTCCATGGCGGCGTCACCGAAGGGCTGGCCATCGCCATGGGGCAAGAGATTGCCTACGACGAGATGGGCAACTGCAAGACCGGGACGCTGATGGACTTCTTCCTGCCGACGGCCTGGGAGACGCCGCATTATGTGACGGACTTCACCGAGACGCCCAGCCCGCACCATCCCATTGGCGCGAAGGGCGTGGGTGAGAGCCCGAATGTTGGCTCTGTCCCGGCGTTCTCGAACGCGGTGCATGATGCCTTCCGGGCGTTTGGGCTGCGGCAGTCGCATATGCCGCATGACCATGCGCGCATCTGGAAGATCGCCAATGGGCTTGGTCTGCATGGGTGATTTCGCCTGACATTGTCAGGCGACCGGCTGGGGGGCGCTGCCCCCCAGACCCCCCGGGATATTTGGAAAGAGAAGAAGATGGGGTTTGTCGAGCTTCAGGAGGGTTTGCGGGCGCAGGGGTATGTGGCTTCGGACGACCTGGCCATGGCCTTGCATCTGGCGGTGCGCCTTGGGCGGCCTTTGTTGCTGGAAGGGGCGGCCGGGGTTGGCAAGACCGAGGTGGCGCGGGTTTTGGCGGCGTGGCGCGGGGCGGAGTTGATCCGTTTGCAGTGTTACGAGGGGCTGGACGCGGCGCAGGCCATTTACGAGTGGAACTATCAGCGGCAGTTGTTGGCGATCCAGGCGGGGAAGTCGGAGGAGGAGATTTTCTCGGCGGCGTATTTGCTGGAGCGGCCTTTGCTGCGGGCGATCCGGCAGGAGCTGGCTCCGGTCTTGTTGATTGATGAGATTGACCGGGCGGATGAGGCTTTTGAGGCCTATTTGCTGGAGGTCTTGTCGGAGTTTCAGATCACCGTGCCGGAGCTCGGGACCATTGCGGCGGTGACGCGGCCCTTGGTGATCCTGACGGCGAATGGCACGCGCGATCTGTCGGATGCGCTGCGGCGGCGGTGTTTGTACGCCTACGTGGAGTACCCGGATCGGCGGACCGAGCTTGCGATCCTGGCGGCGCGTTGTCCGGGGGTCGAAAGCGCGTTGGCTGGGCAGATCGTGAGCTTTGTGCAGGCATTGCGGCGCGAGGAGCTGGAAAAGGCCCCCGGCGTGGCCGAGATGCTGGATTTCGCGGCGGCTTTGGCGGGTTTGGGGATCAATGATTTGACCGAGGACCCTGTGGCGCTGTCGGCGGCGCTTGCGACCTTGCTCAAGACCGAAGGGGACCGCGCGGCGGTGCCGACCGAGGTGGCGCAGCGTTTGGCGGGCAAGGCGGCATGAGCCGGGTGACGCGCTTTGCGGCGCGCGATCCGGGGCCAGCGGCGCGTGTGGCCGGGTTTTTCGGGCATTTGCGCGAGAATGGCTTTGCGCTGGGCGTGGCAGAGGCGGGCGTGGGGATGCGCGCGCTTGGCAGCGTGGTGGCGAGCGATGTCGGGCAGGCGCGGGCAGCGTTGCGCGCGGTGTGCTGTGGCAGCGCCGAAGAGGTCGCGCGCTTTGACGATTTGTTCGACAGCTATTGGCTGGCCGAGGGGCGGGTGCGGTCCCGCGTCATGCCCAGCGACCAGCAGGCGGATGAGACGATGCGGTCGACCCGCAAGGGCGAGGGTGCGCAGGCCGAGGGGGCCGGGCGGATCGAGACGCCCGATGGCAGCGGCGGCGGAGAGGCCGAGGCCGACGGCACCGGCAAGCTGGTCGCCAGCGACATTCGGAACCTGATGAAGAAAGACCTGCGCGATCTGGTTGATCTCGGAGACATTCGCGAGGCCGAGCAGGTGGCCATTCGGCTGGGAAAGGCGCTGCGCGACAGGCGGTCCCGGCGGCGCAAGGCGGCCACGCGCGGGCAGCAGGTGGACTATCGGCGCACGGTCCGGCGGGCCGTGGCGACCGGGGGCGTGCCTATCAGGCTGGCGCGGCGGACGCGCCCGGACCGGCCCGTGCGGATCGTGGCGCTATGCGATGTGTCGGGGTCGATGCTGGTCTATGCCCGCGTGTTCCTTGCCTTTCTGGCGGGGCTGATGCGGGCGGATGAGGCCTCGGACGCCTATCTGTTTCACACCCGCCTCGTGCGGATCACCGAAGCCTTGCGCGACGAAGACCCGATGCGCGCGCTCAATCGCGTGACGCTGCTGGCGCAGGGGATCGGCGGCGGGTCCAGAATCGGCGGGGCGTTGCAGGACTTTGCGCGCGGCTATGCGCGGCGGCTGGTGGATGGGCGATCCGTGGTGGTGATCCTGTCCGACGGCTACGACACCGACCCGCCCGAAGCCTTGGCCGAGGCGCTGGCCCGCCTGCGCAAACGCGGCTGCCGGATTGTCTGGCTGAACCCGCTCAAGGGTTGGCGCGGGTATGAACCTGTGGCGCGCGGGATGGCCGCGGCCTTGCCCTATCTCGACCTGTTCGAGGCGGCGAACACCTTGGGCGATCTGGCGGCGTTAGAAGACAAACTGGGGGCGATATGAGCTATTTCACGACGGAGCGGCGTATGGATCAGATGCTGGCGCAGGAAAGCACCCGGCGACAGGCGCGGGGCGAAGCCTTTGTCATGGCGACGGTGGTGCGGACCATGGCGGCGACCTCGGCGAAACCGGGGGCCAAGGCCTTGGTCGATGCCGAGGGGACCATCGTTGTCGGCTTTCTGGGCGGCGGCTGCGTGCGCGGCGCGGTGGGGCGGGCGGCACGCGACGCCATCCGGCAGGGCCAGCCGCAGCTGCTGTCGATCCGGCCAGAGGAGCTGCTCCAGGCCGAAGGCGTCGCGGCGGGGGATGAACGCGATGGCGTTAAATTTGCCCGCAATGGCTGTCCGTCCAAAGGCGCGCTGGACATCTTTATCGAGCCGGTCCTGCCCAAGGATCGCCTGATCATCTGCGGCGCGGGGCCGGTGGCGCAGGCCTTGGCCGCATTGGCCGAGCGCTTTGATTTCGAACGGATCGTTTGCGTCAAGGACACGCCCCCCGAAAGCCTGCCGGTGGTGGACCACGTCGAGATCGGCTTTGACGACGGCCCGCATTGGCAGGGCGCGCCCTTCGTGGTGGTGGCGACGCAGGGCGCGGGGGATGCGCTGGCGCTGGCCCGTGCGCTGGACTCGGGCGCGCGGCACATCGCCTTTGTCGGCTCTCGCCGCAAGTTCGCCAACCTGTCCGAGAAACTGATGGCGCAGGGGATCGCCCCCGAGGCGCTGGCCCGCGTTCAGGCCCCCGCAGGCGTCGATATCCACGCCATCACGCCCGACGAAATCGCCCTGTCGATTCTGGCGGACCTGATCCGGCTGCGGCGGGAGGGCGCGCGATGATCGCCCTTTTGCGCCGCCTCTGGCCAAAACGCCTAACCGATGAGCAGGCCCAGGTGCTCGCCTCGATCAAGTTTCCCTGCTGCTGATCCCGCCCCCATCAGGGCAAATCCCCCAAAAATCCGGACATTTTCCCTTTTTCGGGAATGGGCGCTGTGTCATCCTGTCTGCAACATGTCGCCGCGATGTTGCGCGCTTCGTTGACAATCGCGGCGCAGGGGGCAAAGACGGTGCCAAAACCGGATGACAAAGGGCAGTTTCCATGAAAATCGCGATGATCGGGACGGGCTATGTGGGCCTCGTGTCTGGGGTGTGTTTTTCCGATTTCGGGCACGAAGTGGTCTGCGTCGACAAAGATCCGCGCAAGATCGAGATGCTCGAAGCGGGGCAAGTGCCGATCTACGAGCCGGGGCTGGATGCCTTGATGGCCAAGAACGTCGAGGCGGGGCGTCTGTCGTTCACCATGGATCTGGCCAGCGCCATTGACGGTGCGCAGGCGGTGTTTATCGCCGTGGGCACGCCGACGCGGCGCGGCGACGGTCACGCCGATCTGACCTACGTGATGGCCGCCGCCGAGGAAATCGCCAAGGCCGCCAGCGACTATCTGGTGATCGTCACCAAATCCACCGTCCCCGTGGGCACCAACCGTCAGGTCAAACAGACCGTGGCCAAGGCGAACCCGTCGCTGGAATTCGACGTGGCGAGCAACCCCGAATTCCTGCGCGAAGGCGCGGCGATCGACGACTTTATGAAGCCCGACCGCGTGGTTGTCGGCGTGCAGAACGATCGCGCCGCGCAGGTCATGGAAGACATCTATCGCCCGCTTTACCTGCGTGATTTCCCGATTGTGACCACCGATCTGGAATCCGCCGAGATGATCAAATACGCCGCGAACGCGTTCCTCGCGACCAAGATCACCTTTATCAACGAGATCGCGGCGCTGTGCGAAAAGGTCGGCGCGGATGTCAAATCCGTCTCCAAGGGGATGGGTATGGACGGGCGCATCGGGAACAAGTTCCTGCACGCCGGTCCCGGCTATGGCGGGTCGTGTTTCCCCAAGGATACCAAGGCTTTGGCCCGCATCGGTCAGGAACACGCCAGCCCCATTTCCATCGTCGAGACGGTCATCAAGGTGAACGAGGACGTCAAGCGCCGGATGATCGACAAGCTGACGGACCTGTGTGACGGCTCTTTCAACGGCAAGACCGTGGCGGTGCTGGGCGTGACCTTTAAGCCCAACACCGACGACATGCGCGACGCGCCGTCCCTGACGATTGTGCCCGCGCTGGTCGGCGGCGGGGCCAAGGTCCGCGTCTGCGATCCGCAGGGCAAGCGCGAGGGCGAGCACTTGCTGCCCGGCGTGTCTTGGGAAGAAGACCCTTACAAGGCGGCGCACAAGGCGGATCTGCTGGTGATCCTGACCGAGTGGAACGAATTCCGCGCGCTCGACCTGAAAAAGATGGCGCGCAAGATGGAAACCCCGCGCATGGCCGACCTGCGCAACGTCTATTCGAAACGCGACGCGCGCCGTGCGGGGTTCGAGGCCTACGACAGCATCGGCCGCGAAGGCTATCTCCGCGACTGACACCAAAACTGGCAAAACTGGCAAACCTGCCACAGGCTGACAGCACAACGCGCCGCCCTCTATCAGGGGCGGCGTTTTTCGTGGTAAGGGGGACTGCGCCCGGGGGGGCACGCTAATTTTCGAGGATGCACATGATCCGTGTCATCGCCATGGCCGCTTTGGCCATGATCGCCCCCATGTCTGACGCCGCTGCCCAAGGGCGCGAAGTGCTCGGCAATGGCCGCATTGTGAACAACGACCTTTATGGCGACGCCAGTGACCGCTGGCAGACGGGCTCTGTGGCGGGCTCTCATGTGGTGGGCTACGGCTGGACCGGGATGCTGCCGGACCGCCCCTTTGATATCTTGGAATATCGCATCGGCGGGCAGGTGGTGACGCCGGCCAACCTGCGCACGCCCGACCCGACCGACCGCCCCTATGCGGGGGTCTGGACGCTGGGCGCGCATACGCATTTCCAGCGCGGCATGGTGGAAATGGCGATGGGCGCCGATCTGGCCATCGTGGGCCAGCAAACCGGCCTGAGCGATCTGCAAACCGCGCTGCACGACGGGCTGGGCGTGACCGCCGCGTCGAAACAAGTGACCGACAATCAGGTGGGCGACGGGTTCTATCCCACGCTGGTGACCGAAGCGGCCACGACCATCCCGCTGGGCGGCCAAGCCGTGGTGCGCCCGTTTGTCGAAGGCCGCTGGGGTCTGGAAACCCTCGCGCGCGTAGGCGCGGATGTGACCATCGGCGGCGTCGGGCAGGGCGAGCTGTTGGTCCGCGATGCCATCACCGGCCAGCGCTACCGCACCGTGACCCAGCCGATCCAAGGCTTCAGCTACGTGCTGGGCGGCGACTTTGCCTATGTGGACAGCTCCGAGCTGTTGCCCGCCAACAAGGTGACCGCCACCGACACGCGCACCCGCCTGCGCGCCGGGGTCCATTGGCAGGGCGAGCGCAACACCGTCTTTTACGGCGTCACCTACCTGTCCAAGGAATTCGAGGCGCAACCCAAGGGGCAGGTTGTCGGCTCGGTGCGGATGAAGCTGGACTTCTGACGCCAATCAGAACCACCTGCGGTTGCAAAACCGCCACAGGGCCAAAACAGGCGTTAACTTTTTCACGCTTAAAAGCATAGCGCCTGTTCACAGTTGCGTTTTCTTTGTTAAGGTACGGTTAATAAATAAAAACAAGGGCAGAGCATACAGGCATGGGAACGGGCTATCGAGGCACGTTCGTCATCTCCTGGGCGCAGACGGACATAGACGGTCTTCAGGCCGCACCCCTGTCTGCACTTAACGTCGGGGCCTCTTGGTCCTGGCGCGGCAAGCCGGTTCGGGTTGACGGTCCGTCGTCGATCCTGCGGCTTGATCAGGCGGATGGCGAAGCCGACATCCGGCGCAGGGCGGCACGTATGGTGCGGCGCTTGGTCGGGGCGGCAGTGACACATAAAACCACTCTTACGGATGTCGAGGTTGAACACCCTCTGGCAGACAGCAGTTTTGTTGTGACCGACGGGTCGCAAAGTTACACGGTGACACTGATCGAAGTCGGGCCGGGGCAACGCCCCCTGCTGATGTTCCTTGACGCGCTTCCGCCGCAGGGCAAGGACCTGTGGGTCGTGCATCACAACCTCGATCCGGTCGCGTCCCCCGCTGCGGGCGAACAGGCCAGCGGCGTCATTTGCTTTACGCCGGGCACGCAGATCCTGACCCCCAGCGGGCAGGTCCGTATCGAAGACCTGCGCGAAGGCGACAAGATCCAGACCAAGGACAACGGTGCGCAGGAAATCCGCTGGATCGGCTCGCGCCGGATGACGGGTGCGCGGCTGTTTGCCATGCCGAAACTGCGCCCGATCCGCATCCGCGCCGGGGCCTTTGGCATCGGAGAGCCGGACGACGAGCTGCTGGTCTCGCCCGAGCATCGCATGGTGGTGCGCGGCGTCGTGGCCCGCGCCTTGTTCAACACCAACGAAGTCTTGGTGGCCGCCCGCGATCTGGTGAACGGGCACTCGGTGATCCTTGATACGCAGGTCAAAGAGGTCACTTACGTGCATATGCTGCTGGAGCGGCACGAGGTTCTGTTCGCGAACGGCGTGGAGACAGAGAGCTTTCACCCGGCGAACACTGCGCTGTCCACCGTCTCCGATGGCGACCGCGCGCGTTTGTTGCAGCAGCTGCCTTATCTGGCGGAAAATCCGCACAGCTACGGCGCCTATGCCCGCCGCAACCTGTCGCAATCCGAAGCGGCGATCCTGCTGCACGAGGCGGCGTAGAAACGCGATGCGGCCCGCGTCAGGGCCGCGTCACTCGCGGATCTCGCCCGGTTTGACGCCCCACAGGCGCGACTTTGGGGCCCAGCCGTCATAGCCGCCGGCCTCGATTTCGCACCATTCCGGCGTGCAGGCGCCCAGCCGCGCGATCACGCCCAGCTCCAGCCGCGCCTGCACCGCGCTGTCCGGGTCGGGGCGGGCATAAAGCGACAGCAAGTCCTGTTCCACGATCACCGTGCGCACGCCCGACAGCAGCGAGTAATGCACCCAGCCGCCCGCGCCATCGCGGTCGCGCACGCGCCGCCAGTGGCCATGTTCTGCGGTAATCTCCAAAGGCATGTCGCGCCGCTTGAACACCCAGTCGATGCGGTGGGTCAGCGACGGGCCACGGCGCACGTTGCCTTCGGACGCTTTCATCGACACGTAGCGCGGCAGCGGCAAATTGGTCACCGGGCCTTTTTCCTGCGCTTTTGCGCCCGTCACAGCGCCCAGCGTCACGGCCAGTGAAAAAGCAAAAGCTTTCCTGATCATCTCGATGTCCTGCCTGATTTTCTCCCGCCGGGTTCTTGTGTCCCGTCCGGTCCTGACGCACTCTAGCGGAAACTGCCCCAAACGGGAAAGACCGGGAGAGCCTTGATGCCATCAAAACGTCTGAGTGTTGTTGTGACGCGACGCCTGCCCGAGCCGGTGGAAACGCGGCTGAAAGAGTTGTTCGACGTGACCTTGCGGGACGAAGACACGCCGATGACCCGCGCCGAACTGGTGGCCGCCGTGCAGGAGTGCGACGTGCTGGTGCCGACGGTGACGGACCCCATCGACGCGGGTCTGATCGGGCAGGCGGGGCCGAACCTCAAGCTGATCGCCAACTTTGGCGCGGGCTTTGACCATATCGACGTGCAGACGGCGCGCTCTCGGGGGATTCTGGTGTCGAACACGCCCGGCGTGGTGACCGAGGACACCGCCGAGATCGTCATGGCCCTGATGCTGGGCGTCACCCGCCGCATCCAAGAGGGCTTGTCGCTGATGCAGAACGGCGAGTGGCAAGGCTACGCGCCCACCGCGCTGCTGGGCACACGTCTGGGCGGCAAGCGGCTGGGCATCTTAGGCATGGGCCGGATCGGTCAGGCGGTGGCGAAACGCGCTGCGGCCTTTGGGATGCAGATCCACTACCACAACCGGCGCCGCCTGCGCCCCGAGGTGGAGGAACCGCTGGACGCCACCTATTGGGACAGCCTTGATCAGATGGTCGCGCGGATGGACATCATCAGCGTCAACTGCCCCTCGACCCCGTCCACCTATCACCTGCTGAATGCGCGCCGCCTGCGGCTGCTCAAGCCCTCGGCGATCATGATCAACACCTCGCGCGGTGAGGTCTTGGACGAGAACGCCCTGACCCGGATGCTGAAAGCCGGGGAACTGGCGGGGGCGGGTCTGGACGTGTATGAGCACGGCATCCAGGGCAACCCCGAGCTGCGCAATATGCCCAACGTGGTGATGCTGCCGCATATGGGCTCTGCCACGCACGAAGGCCGCCTTGAGATGGGCGAAAAGGTCATCATCAACGTGAAAACCTTTGCCGATGGTCACCGTCCGCCGGACCAAGTCGTTCCGGCCATGCTGTGATCCGTGTTCTGACCCTTCTGCTGGGGTTCCAGCTGTTCGGTGAGAGTTTGGCGCGCGGGTTGTCCTTGTCCGTGCCCGGCCCGGTGATCGGGCTGGCGGGGCTGTTCTGCACCTTGCTGGTGTTTCCCCGTCTGGCCGAATTCATGCGCGAGACGGTGACCGGCTTTCTGGCGCATCTGTCGCTGTTGTTCGTGCCGGCGGGTGTGGGCATCGTCGCGCATCTGGATACCTTTGCAAGCTATGGCGCGGGGCTGGCCGTGGCCTTGGTCGGCAGCACGGTTTTGGCGATCTTGGCGGCGGTGGGCGCGTTCCTTTTGGTGGCGCGGCTGACGGGGGCGGGCGATGACTGAGGCCGTTGCCCTGTGGTCGTACCTCGCGCAAGAGCCTTTGCTCTGGTTGACGCTGACGTTGGCGGCCTATGTGATCGCCGACCGTCTGGCCGAGGCTTTGGGGCGTCATCCGGTGGCGAACCCGGTGCTGATCTCGGTGATCTTGCTGGCGGTGATCCTGAAGGTGACCGCTACGCCCTATGCCATCTATTTCGAAGGCGCGCAGTTCGTGCATTTCATGCTGGGTCCGGCGACGGTGGGGCTTGCCCTGCCGTTGTATTTCAACCTCGCCCGCGTGCGGCAGAGCCTGTTGCCGATGCTGGCCGCTTTGCTGGCCGGGTCGCTGGTGGCGATCCTGTCGGCCTTGGGGATTGCCTGGGCCTTGGGCGTGCGGGGGCAGGCGTTGCTGTCTTTGGCCCCCAAGTCCGCGACGGCGCCTGTGGCCTTGGGCGTGTCCGAAGCCATTGGCGGGCAGCCGACCCTGACCGCGGTCTTGGTGATCCTGACGGGAATCACGGGGGCGATCGTGGCGACGCCGATGCTGAACCTGCTGGGGGTGACCGACTGGCGGGCGCGCGGCTTTGCCGTGGGGGTGGCGGCGCATGGCATCGGCACCGCCCATGCCTTTCGCGTGCACGAGACGGCGGGCGCGTTTTCCGGCATCGGGATGGGGCTGAACGCGGTGCTGACGGCGGTGCTTGCGCCCTTGGTTGTCGGGCTTTTGTTCTAAGGGTCGCATGGACTCTGGGGGCTGGGGCGCTTTAAAGGGCGGTAACCGGATACCTGTAGGAGAGTTCCCATGACGCAGTGCGCGCTGTGCAAGGCCGAAGACGCCACCCCCTTTGCCGTGGCCCCCAAGGACGATGAGGTCGCCCTGTGCGCGGTGTGCCGCGAGGGGGCCGAGGCTGGCCCCACCGATGGCCCGCACTGGCAGTGCCTGAACGAAGCGATCTGGTCGACCGTGCCTGCGGAAAAGGTTTTGGCCTGGCGGTTGCTCAAGGGGCTGAACGTGGCCTGGGCCAATGACGTGCTGGAGATGGCCTATCTGGAGCCGGAAGAGCAGGAATGGGCCGAGGCCGGGATGCCTTCGGGTGATGAGATCGTCCACCGCGACGTGAACGGCACGGTGTTGCAGAACGGCGATACGGTGACGTTGATCAAGGCTTTGCCGGTAAAAGGCGCCGGGTTCACGGCCAAGCAGGGGACGGCGGTGCGCAAGATTTCCCTGGAGCCGGACAATGCCGAGCATATCTCTGGCCGGGTCGAAGGGCAGCGGATCGTGATCCTGACGAAGTTTGTGAAGAAGAGTTAAGTAGAAAAAAGGGGGGGGCGCTGCCTTCTCGCCAGAGGCGAGACATCTGAAAAGGGAGGGGGCTCTGCCCCCGCCGCAGAGCGGCTCCCCCGGGATATTTTTAAAGAAAAGAAGCCGCGAGCGGCGCCTTTGAGATGGAAAACGCCCGGTCCTTGGAAGGGGCCGGGCGTTTTGGTGTTTTACATTTCTTTGTAGCTGATTTCGCGTTTGTCGGCGCCGGGGCCGACCTTGGCGCGGCGGACGGCGAGGCGGTTGAGCGCCTGGATATAGGCCAGCGCCGAGGCGACCACGGTGTCGGTGTGGGCCGACTGGCCGGTGGCGATCATGCCGTCCTCTTCGAGGCGGACCGAGACGGTGGCCTGCGCGTCGGTGCCTGCGGTGACGGCGTTCACTTGGTACAGTTGCAGGCGCGCCTTGTTCGGGTGCAGCACGCGGATCGCCTTGAAGGTGGCGTCCACGGGGCCGTCGCCTTCGGAGGTGGCTTGCTGGTCTTTGCCGTCGATTTCCAGCTCGATCTCGGCCTCGGCGGGGACGGTGCCGCAGGTCACGCGCAGGTTGACCAGTTGGATGGCGTCCGCGCCTTCGGTGGTGGCAGAGACCAGCGCGAGGATGTCGTCGTCGAAGACCTCTTTCTTGCGGTCGGCGAGATCCTTGAAGCGGACAAAGATGTCCTTGAGCTGGTTGTCGCCCACCTCGGTGCCGAGGTCCTTGAGCTTGGCGCGCAGGGCGGCGCGGCCCGAGTGTTTGCCCAAGGGCAGCGAGGTGCCAGCAAGGCCGACGTCCTCGGGGCGCATGATTTCAAAGGTTTCGGCGTTTTTCAGCATCCCGTCCTGGTGGATGCCGGATTCGTGGGCAAAGGCGTTCTTGCCGACGATGGCCTTGTTCGGCTGGACCTGAAAGCCCGACACGGTCGCGACGCGGCGCGAGATGTGCATGATCTTGCGGGTGTCGATGCCGGTGTCGAAGGGCATGATGTCGTGGCGGACCTTCATGGCCATCACGACCTCTTCGAGGGCAGTGTTGCCCGCGCGTTCGCCAAGGCCGTTGATGGTGCATTCGATCTGGCGTGCGCCTGCCTCGACCGCGGCGAGCGAGTTGGCCGTCGCCATGCCAAGGTCGTTGTGGCAGTGCGTGGCAAAGACCACCTCATCGGCGCCCGGAACGGTTTCGATCAGGCGGCGGATCAGGTCGGCGCTTTCGCGCGGGGCGGTGTAGCCGACGGTGTCGGGGATGTTGATCGTGGTCGCGCCGGCCTTGATGGCGATTTCGATCACGCGGCAGAGGTAGTCCCACTCGGTGCGCGTCGCATCCATTGGCGACCACTGGACGTTGTCGGTCAGGTTGCGCGCGTGGGTCACGGTGTCGTGGATACGCTCGGCCATTTCGTCCATGGACAGGTTGGGAATGGCGCGGTGCAACGGCGAGGTGCCGATAAAGGTGTGGATGCGCGGTTGGGCGGCGTGCTTGATCGCCTCCATGCAGCGGTCGATGTCGGGAAATTGCGCACGGGCGAGGCCGCAGATCACCGCGTTCTTGGACCGCTGGGCGATCTCGGAGACAGCGCGAAAGTCGCCCTCGGAGGCGATGGGAAAGCCCGCTTCGATGATGTCGACGCCCATATCGTCCAGCAGCTCGGCGATTTCGAGCTTTTCGTCATGGGTCATGGTGGCGCCGGGCGACTGTTCGCCATCGCGCAAAGTGGTGTCAAAGATCAAGACGCGGTTGCTGTCGGTCATCGGGTCGGTCCTTTGGAAAAAGCGGTGTGGGGGATGGCCCCCGGAAAGTCGGTGGTCACGGATTTGGCGGCTTGGTAGCGCATCGCAAGGCGGGCTTCCAGCGCCACGGCGCGCGGCGGCGCGTTTGCCAGCGAAAACGCAAAGACTGCGGGTGTCATGGGGTGTCCTAACTCAAAAACTGCGGGTGATCTGGCGCGATCGCAACTCCTCTGAGCACACGCGCCAGAACAGGACGCGCTCAGAGGCGAGTTAGGCGTAGGGTCAGGCCAAGCGCAACGGACGCCGAAAGGCGCGCATCGTCAGCGATATGTTGGCTCATGGACATGGGCGTCACTATACGCAGGATTCGGTAAATGAAAACCCACCTTTATCAGAGTTTTTTCGCCGCTCTGCGCCGTCAGGGATTTGCCGCCGCGCGCGCTTTGGGGCATATTGCGGGCGGGCAAGTACAGGGCAGTGTGATGATCCAAAAGTGGCTATGCGCGGCGGCGCTGGCGCTGGTGTCCGTTCCGGCGTGCGCCGAACGGGACGCGGCAAAGGTTTACGTCTTTGGCAATTCCTTGGTGCACCATCTCAGCGAAGAGACGGACCACACCAATGTGCCACATTGGATGAACCAGATGGCGCGCAGCGCGGGCAAGACCCTTGGGCTGGATGGCCAGTGGGGGTTCTTGCGCAACTTTGTGGACGGGTTGCCGCCTTCGGCCAACTGGGGCTTTGAGGGCATTCGCGGGGTCTGGGGGCCGGGGCAGGGCGCCTTTGGCGATGGCGGCTTTGACGCGGTGGTGATCACGCCGGGGAATTTCATCCAGTACCAGCTGCCCGACGTGCCCTATGATGGCGACAACCCCACGGGCGAGAGCCCGCTTGGCGCGATGACCCGTCTGGTGGATTGGCTGGCCGAGGAAAGCCCGGACTCGCAGGTTTACCTCTACGAAGGCTGGGCCGCGATGGATGGGATTTCCGCCGAATTCCCGCCCTCGCCAGAGGCGCTGGCCCGCTATCACCTGTACAACACCGGGGACTATCACCTGTGGTTCGAGGATGTGATCGACCGGCTGGACACCACGCGCCCCGAGGTCGGCGTGCAGCTGATCCCGGTGGCGTCGATCCTGTCGGGGCTGATGTCCCCTGGTGGGGTGCTGGACGGGATGCCCGCAGAGGCGCTTTATGTCGATAACTCCCCCCACGGGACGCCGACGCTGTATCTGCTGGCGGCGATGGTGACCTATGCGGCGATCTTTGATGCTCCGCCGCCCGAGGGGTTCGAGCCGCCGATCACCCTGCACCCTGACGTGGTTGCCAAGTACCCGCAGATTGCCCAAGCCATCTGGGAAGCCATGCCTGAGGTCAAAGCGCTAAAGGCCGCCAAGGCCGCCGGGCCAGAGGCCATCGCCGCCGAAGTGGCCGAAGTCGACGATCTGCCCCAGCGCCAGCCCGTCGCCCTGCCGCCGCGCGGGGTGCGCCCCGATGGCATTCCCGCGCTTGGGATGGGGCTGAACGGCATTTCCGACTGGTCGACGCAGCATCCCTTTATCGACATCTTCAAGACGTCTCGGCCTTGGGTCGGCCACCTGCCGGGGCAATGGGGCGGCTTTACCACCGAACAACTCTACGCCGGGGGGCACCTGTCCGAAAACGGCTGGCCCCTGTCCATCCCCGAAGGGGTCGAGTCGCTGGAGGCGGTGTTGCTCACCGGCCAGCCCGCCGGGTCCGACTCGCTGCGCGGGCAATACGTGCTGCGCTACGAGGGCAAGGGCAAGATCCGCCTCGAAGGGCGTGCCAAGCGGGTGCGCTACACCGAAGGAGAGATCGGCTTTTTCTACGAACCCGGCGGCGAAGAGGGGCTGGTCGGCGTCAAGCTGACCGAGATCGACGCCGCCGAGCCAATCCGCAACATCACCATCGTGCGCGAGGATTTGCTTCCGTTCCATGAGGCCGGCGCGCTGTTCAACCCCGATTGGATCGAGGTCATTCAGGACGTGCGCTCTGTGCGGTTCATGGATTGGATGCTGACCAACGGCTCGCCCATCACCACATGGGACGAACGCCCGCGCCTAGAGGACGCCACTTGGGTGCAATGGGGTGTCCCCCCCGAGGTGATGATTCGCCTCGCCAACACCATCGGCGCGGACCCGTGGTTCAACATGCCCCACATGGCCGATGACGATTACATCCGCCAGTTCGCCCAACTGGTAAAAACGGGCCTCGACCCGCGCCTGCGCGCCTATGTGGAATACTCGAACGAGGTGTGGAACCGCATCTTTCCGCAGGCCGCATGGGCCGAGGCGCAGGCCGACGCGCTCTGGGGCAGCTCGCAGACCGGCTGGATGCAGTTCTACGGGATGCGCGCCGCGCAGGTCATGGACATCTGGACAGAGGTCTACGGCACGGACACAGATCGGCTGATCCGCGTTGTCGCCACCCATTCCGGCTGGCCGGGGCTAGAGGAAAGCATCCTGATGTCGCCTCTGGGCTATCTGCGCCTTGGCCGCTCTCCCAAGGACAGCTTTGATGCCTACGCGGTGACCGGCTATTTCGGCTATGAAATGGGCGGCGATGACATGGCCGCGCGGATGAACGACTGGCTCGACCGTTCCGAAGCCCTGGCCGTTGAGGCGGGCGAGGCGCAGGGGCTTAAACGGGTCGCCCTGCGCGAGTTCGTCAAGGAAACGCGGTTCGAAGCGGCCATCGCTCCGGTGACCCTTGCGCTCGAAGAAGGCTCGCTCCGGCAGTTGACCCAAGAGGTGTTCCCCTATCACGCGGCGGTTGCGCGGCGGCACGGGCTGGACCTCGTGATGTACGAAGGCGGCACGCATGTGTCGGGCCACGGCGCGCAGGTGGACGACGAACGGCTGTCGGACTTCTTTACCCAGTTCAACTACACGCCGGAAATGGCCAAGCTGTATGAGCTGCTGCTGGCGGGCTGGACGCAGGCAGGCGGCACGCTGTTCAACGCCTTCGTGGACGTGGCCCCGGCGACGAAATGGGGCTCGTGGGGCGCGAAACGCTATCTCGAAGACCAGAACCCCCGCTGGGACATGCTGATGGCGTTCAACGCCTCTGGCCCGAATGGCTGGGAAGACCGCGACCCTGCGGCCTTTGACAACGGCATCACGCGCGTGGCGGGGCGGGGCAACCAGCGCCTGCAAGGCACCAGCGCCGAAGACGTGCTGATCGGCGGGTCGGGCAACGACACGCTGGTGTCCTCGGGCGGCGGCGACATCCTGTCGGGTGGCGAAGGCCGCGACCGCGCGGTGCTGCCCCTTTCGCGCACGGCCTACGCCTTTGGCCGCGAAGAGGGCCGCCTGATCGCCCAAGGCCCAGACGGCACGGTGGTGATGACCGACATCGAAGAGCTGGTCTTTGGCGATGCCTTGCAGACTGTGGTGGCGGCTGGGGGGCTGTGAGGGGGGCTTTGGGGGCGAAGGGAGCAACGTCCGGAAGCAGCTCCGGTTTTCCGGTGCTATAGGGAAGTTTAAAATTGGATCAGAGAATTTGTAAACACGCGCCAAAGCCTCTCAATAGGCATTCAATCAAAGCGGCCAATAATTACTTTAAATCACCTAAAACATGATAGTTCACTTCGATAAATTTGAAACTTGGGAGGCCTCTTTCAGCGACCTTGTGGTTCGTCTGTTGGGGGAGGAGGTCACGCAAAATCTAGCATCATCCAAATTCGAGTATATAGACGATGCGGGCGATTTCTTAGTTCGCCACTCGGATATCGAGAGCGTTTCAACCGAAATTCATAGCTGGATTTTGGCACATGAGTTTTGCTCGTTCCACGGGACTAGATTGTTGCCCGAGGAAATTTTCTCTGTGCAAAATACGGGGCTCCACCCATTAGTAGCGAGTGACCGAGAACAGCGTCTCAGAAGAATTCTAGCGCACCATCCAAGATGGAATTCCATTCAGCATATGCTCCTTGAAGTTCTCGATGACGTCGGTCCGAAAGAAAAGCAAGGCAGAAGGCAAGGGCAAGTCCATTCTAGCCTGTCCAGATCAGGCCTCGTGAATGGTTTTGACCACTATTTGACTCACGGGTCTGAGTTCGATCAGCACGTAGTGCGCCGGTTGTTTGATGATCAATCGGGGTTAGAATTGCTCAGTTCGCAGACTGTTCCTGTCCTTGTTCATGTTCACTTCAGTGGCGAACAGCTCATTCAAGGAGCTCATCCGTTCTTCGGTTATTTGGACGTTGTTGGTATGGGGGAAATCCCTGGCATCGCTCGGACCTTTCTTGATGCTTGGGCATTCAAGATAGCAAATCCGAAATTTGACTTGGAAAAATTGCGAACTGACTGCTGTCTGATGGAGCGTTTCGCGACACAGCCGGAGCGAATACTCGAAATCGAAAAGCTTGGCGATATAAACGCGCAATAAGTGGCGAACCGAAAGCCATATTGGTTTTCTGTTTCGAGTAACAGGAAAGCTAGCGGAAACGTCCCAAGGTTCTATTAGTCAGCCTTGCCAACCGGCCCCGTCCAATAACCCCCTACCCCCGCAGCCGCTGGATCTCACTCACCAGCGTTTCGGCCCCCAGACTGGCGCGGAAGTGCTCTTCGATGTGGGCGCGGCCCGCGGCGGACAGGCGCAGCAGGGCGTCGGGGTCATTCGCCAACGTCCGGATCGTGCGCGCCAACATGCCGGGATTGCGCGGTTCCACCAGATAGCCGGTCGAGCCGTCCTGGATCAGCTCGCGCACCCCGCCCGCATCGGTGCCAATCGTCGGCACGCCCATGCTCATGGCTTCCATATAGGCGACGCCCAGCGGTTCGTGCCACGAGGCCAGCGCAAAGATATGCGCCTCTTGCAGCTTTTGCCGCACAGCGCCCGCGTCAATCGCCCCCAGCAGCTTGACGTGATCCTGCAAGCGCAGCTTTTTCAGGTGCTCTTCCAGTTCCTTGCGATAGCCGGTGCCGCCGTCGTCGTCTTCGCCCGCGATCTCGACCCGCACGTCGACGCCTTGGTCGATCAGCTGGCGGGTGGCGGACATGAGGTCTTGGTGACCTTTGACGATGTTCAGGCGTCCGCAGGCAAAGACCTTGATCGGGCGGCCTTTTTCGGGGGCCTCATAGGGTTTGTCGCGGCGCATCACCTCGGTATCGACGCCCATGGGGCGGATCAGCAGACGGTCAGGCAGCGAGCCCGCCAGTTCTTGGTGAATCTCATCCAGGATTTTCTGCGTGATGATCGTCGCGAACGACGCGTTTGCCCATTTGAACCGCTGGCCGGGGCCGTAATCGGACAAAGGCCCGTGCAGCGTCATGGAATAGCGCGGCCCGCCCATCTTATGCGCAAAGGCGGCGATTAGGGCCGACCGACCGCAGGAATGCGCGTGGATATGGTCCAGCTTGAGGCGCTTGGCGTGGCGGCGCAGCTTTTCGGCGGCGGCCAGCGTCAGCAGCGCATCCTTGGTAAAGCCCACGCCTTCGCGCAGCATCCACCCCGGCAGGCCCTGCGGCGTCAACCGCGCCAAGGCAATACCCGCATGCAACGGATCAATCGTACCGAGGTAGGTCGTGGATCGCATCGCCGCCTTGGACCAGCTGTGCGCGATCAGCCCGGCGGGCGGCTTGCGGGTGGAAAACACGTGTACGGAATGGCCCATCGCTTCCAGCGCCTGAATCTCGCGCCAGAAGAAAATATGCGTCTGTCCCGGAAACTGCGGAACGATATATCCGATACGCAAGGGTTGCGACACGTAGGAACACCCAGGTTGGAAATTGGCAGCCCTGCCCGAGCAGTGGGCAGTTGTCGTGGAATACTCTTAGGGTTTCCCTTGTTTGGCCACAGTTAACCTAGATATTTGAGGGCGTAAGAGGCTGGATTTTCCCAATGTGTGGCCTCATGGGTACGGGTATGACGATTGACAGGCAGACGGGGCCGCTGGCCGTGTCGGTGATCCTTCCGGCGAATAACGAGGTGGCGCTGATTGGCGACTGCCTTTTGGCGTTGTTGGCGTCCGATCCGGTGCCGGGCGGCGTGCAGGTGGTCGTGGTGGCCAACGGGTGCAGCGATGACACGGCCCTTGTGGCGCGCGCGTTTGCCGCGCAATTCACGTCACGTGAATGGGAGCTGGTGGTTTTGGACTTGGCGGAGGGCGGCAAGCCCGGTGCGTTGAACGCCGGCGACGCTGCGGCGACGGGCCGGGTGCGGGTGTATCTCGACGCCGATGTGACCGTCGCGCCGGGGCTGCTGGCGCAGCTTTTGCAGGTCTTGGACGTGGCTCAGCCGCGCTATGCCAGCGGCACTTTGGTGATCACCGCCAAGGGCTGGGTCAGTCGCGCCTACGCCCGCATCTGGCGGCAAGTTCCCTTTATGCGTCAAGGGGTTCCGGGCTGCGGGGTCTTTGCTATGAACGCCGCAGGGCGCGCTCGCTGGGGGGATTTCCCGCCGATCATCTCGGACGATACCTTTGCTCGGTTGCAGTTCGCGCCTGTCGAACGGGTCTCGGTCTCTGCACCCTACGACTGGCCCATCGCCGAGGGGCTGCGTGCCCTGATCAAGGTGCGCCGTCGCCAAGACGCCGGGGTCGATGAGATCGCGCACCTCTACCCCGACTTGCCCAAAAACGACGACAAGGCACCCTTTCCCGTGTCCGAGAAACTCTCCCTCGCAATCCGCGACCCGCTGGGGTTCGCCATCTACACCGGCGTTGCGATTGCCTCCAAACTCACCCGCCACAAGGCCCAAGGCTGGAGCCGCAGCCGATGAGCGCGCTGGCGAGGTTCCAAGGCAGCGGCCTTGGCGCGCGGGTGCTGCGCTCTTCGGTGCTGACCGTCGGGGGCTTTGGCTTTGGGCAGGTGGTGCGGCTGGCGTCGAACCTGATCCTCACGCGCCTGCTCTTCCCCGAAGCCTTTGGCCTGATGGCCTTGGTGCAGGTTTTCCTCATGGGGCTGGGGCAGTTTTCGGACGTGGGCGTGACCCCCGCGATCCTGCAAAGCAAGCGCGGCGATGACCGCGATTTCCTGAACACCGCTTACACGATCCAAGTGCTGCGCGGGGCGGGCTTGTGGCTGGTGGCTTGTGCCTTGGCGTGGCCGATGGCGTGGCTCTATGACCAGCCAGAGCTGTTGTGGATGCTGCCCGTGTCCGCGCTGACGCTGCTGATCACCGGCTTTCGTCCGACGCGCATGGTGACCGCCAACCGGCACCTGATGCTGGGGCGCGTGACGCTGCTGGACATGGGCACCCAAGCCATCGGCGTGCTGATCGCCATCGCGCTGGCGTGGTGGACGGGATCGGTCTGGGCGCTGGTGATTTCCGGCGTGCTGGGCGCACTGGCCGAAGTCTGGCTGAACGATCGCTACCTACCGGGGGAGCGCAACCGTTTTCGCTGGGAAAAGGCGGCGGCGACCGAGCTGATCGGCTTTGGCAAATGGGTGTTTCTGGCGACGGTCTGCGGGTTCTTTTTCACCCAGGCGGACAAGATCCTGATCGGCAAATTCGCCCCTCTGGACCTGTTCGGGGTCTACAACATCGGCTTTTTCTGGGCGTCCTTCCCGATGATGCTGGGCAGCATGGTGACGCAGAAAATCCTGATCCCGATCTACCGCGAAACGCCCCCCACCCAGAGCCCCGAGAACTTCGCCAAACTGCGCAAGATGCGCTTTGCGGTGACGGCTTTGCTGATGGGGTTCGTGGGGGCTTTTGCCTTGCTCGGCGTGTGGCTGGTGGGCGCGCTGTACGACGACCGCTATGCCATGGCGGGGGCGGTGGCGGTGGTGCTGGCCTGCGCGCAGATGCCCATGCTGATCGTCATGACCTACGACCAGGCGGCGCTGGCCGCAGGCGATTCGCGCCGGTTCTTTGTGCTGGCGCTGGTGCGTGCGGTGCTGATGTTTGCCTGCATTTACATCGGTTGGATGAGCGGCGGCTTGATGGGTGCGTTGATCGGGCAGGGGGCGGCCTTTGCGCTT
Organism: Tropicibacter naphthalenivorans; assembly: GCF_900176475.1. Classification (GTDB taxonomy): domain Bacteria; phylum Pseudomonadota; class Alphaproteobacteria; order Rhodobacterales; family Rhodobacteraceae; genus Tropicibacter; species Tropicibacter naphthalenivorans. The sequence continues at coordinate 114,275 of NZ_FWXX01000003.1, read as the reverse complement.
GCCTATCCCGTGGTGGTCTGGCTGGCGCGGCGCATGGGCGCTTGGGATCCGCTGCACGACGCGGTTTTCGCGCTGATCGGCGCGGGGCTGGCCGCGATTGCCCTTTGGATGAACTCTTTGGCAATTGTGGCGTTGGCCGGGGCGGGCGGCGGCCTGTAACTGTTTCCAGAATCGGCATAATTCTGGTATTCACTGCGATTGTGCATAGATACCAAAAGATGACCGCCAAAACCCCTTTTGAAAACGGCAATTTCGAGGGTGAAAACCTAAAAATCGCCGTATTTTGTCCCGATTCCCTACTTAGGGTCGGACACGTCACATGTGGCGGGGTATTGGATCATGAGTAACGACGCACAGAACTTTGGCGAAAATGACATCGCCATTGTCGGGATGGCTGCGCATCTGCCGGGGGCGGGTGACATCGGCACCTATTGGCGCAACCTGCGCGATGGGGTGTCCTCGATCCGCCGCCTGACCGAAGAAGAGCTGCGCGCCGCTGGCGAAGACCCCGGCCTGATGCGCCACCGCGATTATGTGCCCTTCGCCGCGCCCCTGGACGATTTTGAGCTGTTCGACGCCGAGTTCTTTGGGTTTTCCCCCAAGGAAGCGGCCATCATGGACCCGCAGCACCGCCAGTTTCTTGAAACCGCTTGGGAAGCTTTGGAAACGGCAGGCCATGTGCCCGAGAATTTCCCCGGTCAGGTGGGTGTCTTCGCGGGCTGCGGCATGGGCAGCTATTTCTATTTCAACGTCTGCTCGAACCCCGATCTGGTGGAAAACACCGGCATGTTCCTGTTGCGCCACACGGGCAACGACAAGGATTTCATGACCACGCGCCTGTCCCATGTGCTGGACCTCAAGGGGCCGTCGATCAACCTGCAAACCGCCTGTTCCACGTCGCTGGTGGCGACGCATTACGCGGTGCAGGCGCTGTTGAACGGCGAGTGTGACATGGCCATCGCGGGCGGCGTCACCATCGAGCTGCCGCACAATCGCGGCTATCTCTACAAAGAGAACGAGATCCTCTCGCCCGACGGCGCTTGCCACGCCTTTGACCACCGCGCGCAGGGGACGGTGTTCGGCTCTGGCGCGGGGGCCGTGGTGTTGCGCCGCGCGCAGGACGCTGCCGAGGACGGCGACCACATCTGGGCGATCATCAAGGGCAGCGCGGTCAACAACGACGGCGCGCAAAAGGCCGGGTATCTGGCTCCGTCGGTCGAGGGCCAAGCCATCGCCATCGCCGAAGCCCAAGCCATCGCGGGCGTGACCAGCGACACGGTGGATTACGTGGAATGCCACGGCACCGGCACCTATCTGGGCGACCCGATCGAGGTGGCCGCGCTGACCCAAGCCTTCCGCGAGACGTCGGACGCCGTGGGCCATTGCCGCATCGGCTCGGTCAAGACCAACATCGGGCATCTGGACACCGCTGCGGGGGTGGCTTCGCTCATCAAGGCGACCATGGCCCTGCATGAAAAGCAGATGCCGCCGAGCCTTGGGTTCGAAGCCCCGAACCCCGCCATTGATTTCGACAGCTCGCCCTTCCGGGTGAACGACCGGCTGACCGACTGGCCGCGCGCTGGGCATCCGCGCCGCGCCGGGGTGAACTCGCTCGGCGTCGGCGGCACCAACGCGCATGTGGTGCTGGAAGAAGCGCCAGAGCGCGCCGCCTCTGACGCCAGCGATTTTCCGTTCCAGATCCTGACGGTCTCTGCCCGGTCCAAGGCCGCGCTTGACGACAACGCCGCGCGGCTGGCGCAGCACTTGCAGGCCCACCCCGAGCAGGACTTGGCCGACGTGGCCTGGACGCTCAAGGAAGGCCGCCGCGCCTTTGAAAAGCGCCGCGTTGTGGTGGCCGAAACCCACGCCGAGGCCGCCCGCCTGCTGACCGAGGACAACCCCCGCCGGGTCCACACGCATACGGCTCTGGACCGCCCCGAGGTGGTGTTCATGTTCCCCGGCGGCGGCGCGCAATACGCCGGGATGGCCCGCGACCTGTACGAGACAGAGCCGGTCTTTGCCGAGTGGATGGATCGGGGCCTCGACCACCTTGCGACCATGTCCACGGTGGACATGCGTGCGCTCTGGCTGCCCGAAGGCGACACCTCTGCCGCCGATGAGGCGCTCAAACAGCCCAGCCTTCAGCTGCCGCTGATCATGATCACCGAATACGCGCTGGCGCAGCTGTGGATGAGCTGGGGCATTCAGCCGACCGCGCTGACCGGGCATTCCATGGGCGAAAACACCGCCGCTTGCCTCGCGGGCGTCATGTCCTTTGAGGCGTGCATCGGCCTTGTCCACCTGCGCGGCACGCTGTTCGACACAGTCCCGGCGGGCGGGATGCTGTCGGTGTCGCTGCCTGCTGACAAGCTGCGCCCCTACCTTGGCGATACGCTGGACCTTGGCGCGGAAAACGCGCCCGAGCTGTCGGTTGCCTCTGGGCCTCAGGCCGCCTTGGACGATCTGGAACGCCGTCTGCGCGCCGATGACATCGACTGTCAGCGCATCGCCATCGACATTGCCGCGCATAGCCGGATGCTGGACCCGATCCTTGACAAGTTCCGCGCCTATCTGGCGGCGATCAAGCTCAGCGCCCCGACGCTGCCGCTGACCTCGAACCGCACCGGCGCGCTGATGACCGCCGAACAGGCCACCAGCCCCGATTACTGGGTCGAGCATCTGCGCGGCACGGTGTTCTTTGCCAATTGCGTTGGGGCCCTCGCCGCGCCGAGCCGGATTTTCCTTGAGGTCGGTCCGGGCAAGGCGCTGTCCTCGCTCGCCCGCCAGCACGCGCAGGTCGAGGCGAACCAAGTCCTGTCGTCCCTGCGCCACCCCGATGACGCCATCCCCGACGACAAGCACATGTTCGAAGTGCTGGGTCGCCTCTGGGCCTTGGGCGCCCAGATCGACTGGGACCAGATCTGGGGTGAGGCGCGCCGCGTGCGGGTGCCTCTGCCCACCTACGCCTTCCAGCGCGCGCCGTATTTCATCGAGCCGGGCAAAGCGAGCAACGACAGCGCGCCGCAGTTCTTGATGCGCACCGATGACGTGGGCGCTTGGGGGTACAAACCCGTCTGGCGGCCACGCTCGGCGCTGACCGAGGTGGACGTGGCCAACCTGCATGATGCTGTGCCGCAGACCTGGCTGATGTTCATGGACGACGCGGGGCTGGCGCGTGCTGCGTCCCAGCGTCTGACCGCCGCAGGCCATACGGTGATCGAGGTCCGCAGCGGCGACACCTTTGCCCGCACCTCTGAGCTGTCTTACGTGCTTGCGCCGGAACGGGGCCGCGAAGGCTACGACCTGCTGCTGGGTGATCTGGCGGCCCAAGGCATCATCCCAGAACGCATCGCGCATTTCTGGATGGTGACGCGGGACGAAACGCACCGTCCCGGCTCTTCGTTCTTTCACCGCGTGCAGGAACAGGGGTTCTATTCGCTGCTGTTCCTTGCCCAAGCTTTGGCCGAGGACGGCACCGCCAAGCCGCATCTTACGGTGCTGACCAACGGCGCGGCCAAGCTGCGCGACGAAGCGCTTCCCTATCCCGCCAAGGCGACCATCGCTGGCCCCGCCCGCGTGATCCCGCGCGAATTGCCGGGGGTGACGGTGTCGACGCTGGACGTGCAACTGCCCGAAGCGCCTGACGCGCCCTTCTGGGGGCGTGGGCGTGCCGAGGCCGCGCATCAGGCCGCGATGGACGCTCTGACCGCGCGCATCCTCGAAGACCTCATGGCCGAGCCTGCCAATCTGGTGGCCGCCCTGCGCGGGGATCGCCGCTTTGAATGCGCGATGAAGCCTGTGGCCCTGCCGGAACCGCAAGTTCGCCCCGGCGCGGGCACCTACCTGATTACCGGGGGTTTCGGCGGCATCGGCCTAAGCCTCGCGCGGGATTTCGCCACCCACGGCGCCAAGCTGGCGCTGCTGTCGCGCCACGCCCTGCCGGAGCGTGAGACGTGGGATGTGTATCTCACCCGTCACGCCCCGCAGGACCGCATGGCGCGCCGGATCCGTGCCGTGCAAGAGCTGGAATCCCTCGGGGCTGAGGTGCGCGTCATTGCCGCCGATGTCTGCAATAAGACCCAGATGTTGGCCGCGCGCGCCGCGGTTGAGGCCCAGTTCGGCCCGATCACGGGCGTCATTCACGGCGCGGGTGTCATCGCCGACGCGCCCTTGCTGACGAAAACCCCCGCCACGGTCGAGGACGTCTTTACCCCGAAAATCCACGGCACCGAGGTGCTGGGCGACGTCTTCCCCGATGGCTCGGTGGACTGGATTGCGCTGTTCAGTTCCTCGTCCACGGTCACCGCGCCTGCGGGGCAGGTGGATTACGTCGCCGCCAACGAGTTCCTCAACGCCTTTGCCCGCGCCCGCAGCGGTCAGACGCAGGTGGTCGCCATCAACTGGGGCATCTGGTCCGAGGTCGGCATGGCCGCCGAGGCCGTCGCTGCCCGCACCGGCGATCTGCCCGACGCGCCTGTGGTGCCGGTGGATCTGCCCTTGCTGGACGAAGCGAGCTTTGACGGGCAAGGCACCCGTGTGTTCCACGCGCGCTACAGCACCGACGACTGGTTCATCGACGAACACCGCACCCGCGCGGGCGATGCCTTGTTGCCCGGCACCGGGTATCTGACGCTGGCCGCCCACGCCCTGCGCGCCCACCACGAAGAGGGCGCGTTTGAACTGCGCGACCTGACCTTCCTGCGGCCCCTGCGCGTGACCCAAGGCGCGGCGCGCGATGTGCGGGTCCGGCTGGCGCGTACGGCGGACGGCTACGGCTTTGACGTGCTGGCTGACGCCACGCTGAACGGGCGCAAGGGCCATGCCCTGACCGCCCAGGGCGCGCTGTCGCTGATGCCCTTGCACCGGCCCGAGGCGCTGGACCTAAGCGCCATCCGCGCCCGCTGCGGTGCGCCGGTTGGCGGCGCGGGCAAGCTGACCGCCGCCCAAGAGGTCTTGCTCGATTTCGGCCCGCGCTGGAAGGTGCTCGACACCCGCGCGCTGGGGCAGGGCGAAGGCATCGCGGACCTGTCCTTGCCATCCGAGGCGCAGGGCGACGGCTGCCTGCTGCACCCGGCCTTGATGGATATTGCCACCGGCTGGGCGATGGAGCTGATTGACGGCTATCAGCCGACCCACCTGTGGGTGCCGGTGCGCTATGCCCGCGTGCGGGTGCATGGCGCGCTGCCTACCCGCGTCGTGTCTTGGGTGCGCAACGCCGCCGACAACCGCGCCAGCGGCGAAACCGCCAGCTTTGACGTGACGATCTGCGCGCCGGATGGCACGGTCCTGGTCGAGGTGACGGGCTTTACCATCCGCAAGCTGCCCTCGTTGGATGTGCTGGGGGCCACCCCGCGCCTGACCGCCGCCGAGATCGAATTCGACGACACGCCCAGCAGCGCCCAGCCGCTGTCCCCCGCCGAGGAACGCCTTGCGCACAACCTGTCCCAAGGCATCCGCCCCGCCGAAGGGGTCGACGCCTTTGCTCGCGCGCTGGCCTTGGGTGTGCCGCAGGTGGTTGTCTCTTCGATGGACCTTGACGCGCTGACCCGGCAGACCGCCGCGAGCACCGCCGAAGCTGGCCCGTCCCAGACCTTTGACCGCCCGCAGCTGGACAGCGATTACACCCCTCCCGAGGGCGCGATCGAAACCGCGCTGGCGGGCATGTGGCAAGACCTGCTCGGCGTGCAGAACGTCGGGGCCGAGGACAGTTTCTTTGACCTTGGCGGGCACAGCCTGATCGCCGTGCGCCTGTTCTCGACCATCAAGAAGGCGTTCCGCGTGGATTTCCCGATCTCGGTGCTGTTTGAGGCCCCGACGATCCGCAAGATCGCCGCCCTCATCGCCGAGCAGACCGGCCACGTCGAGGACGGCGCCGAGGCCCCCAAAGCCCCCGAGCGTCGGTTCAAACACCTCGTCCCCATGCACGACGGCGAAGGCGGGCCGAAGACGCCCTTCTTCCTCGTGGCGGGGATGTTCGGCAACGTGTTGAACCTGCGGCATCTGGCGCATCTGCTGGGCGCGGACCGGCCCTTCTACGGCTTGCAGGCCCGTGGCCTCTATGGCGGCGAAGCCCCGCACGACACGATCCAGGACGCCGCCCGCGACTACATCGCCGAGATGCGTCAGGTGCAGCCCCATGGCCCCTACATGCTGGGCGGGTTCTCGGGGGGCGGAATCACCGCCTATGAGATCGCGCACCAGCTAGAGACGATGGGCGAGGAGGTCTCGCTTGTGGTCATGCTCGACACGCCTTTGCCCACGCGTCGCCCGCTGTCGGGCAAGGACCGCGCCATCATCCAATGGCATCAGGCCCGCGAAAAAGGCCCGCTGTATCCGTTCATCTGGGCGCGCAACCGCATCGCGTGGGAGCTGGCGAAACGCCGCGAGACGGGTGAAACCGACACGCAAACCGCCTTTCACAACGCCGAAATCGAGGCGGCCTTTTACCGCGCCATCGGCAGCTATCAGGTCCGCCCGTGGGATGGCCGTCTGGTGCTGTACCGCCCGCCCTTGGTGGGCAAATGGCGGGTGTCCGGCGGCAATCTGGTGAACAGCGAACGCACCTACGTGACCCATGACAATGACTGGAGCCTTTATGCCCCGCAAGTTGAGGTCCACGAAGTGCCGGGAGACCACGATTCGATGGTTCTGGAGCCCAACGTGCGCGTGCTCGCCAGCCTGATGCGCGACGCGATCCAAGGGGCCGAGAGCGCCAGCCTTGGCAGTCAGGTCGTGGACTTCCCGACCCAAGCGGCGGAGTAAACCATGCCCAAGCTGCTTGTCGTATCGCTGAACTACAAGACCCCCGAGATGACGTTGAAATCCGTCCGCGCCGCGCTGACGGCTCTGCAAGGCATGGACGCCGATCTGGTGGTGGTCGACAACGACTCCGGCGATGGCTCCTTTGAGCAGATCTCGCAGGTGGTCGCCGACGAAGGCCTGCCCGTGCGGGTGATCCAATCGGGCCATAACGGCGGCTTCGGCGCGGGCAACAACGTGGGCATTCAGGCCGGGATGGCCGATGGCGCGCGCCCCGACTACGTCTATATCCTGAACTCCGATGCCTTTCCCGCGCCGGATGCGATCCGCCTGCTGGCGGACCATCTGGACACCCACCCAGAGGCGGGCTTTGTCGGCAGCTATATCCATGGCCCTGAAGGTGAGCCGCACGTGACCGCCTTCCGCTTTCCGTCGGTCTGGTCCGAACTCGAAGGCTCGGCGCGCTTTGGCCCGATCTCGCGCGCGCTGGGCGAATGGGTTGTCCCGCTTGGCGTGCCGGAGCAGACGCAAAAGGTCGACTGGCTGGCCGGGGCGTCGCTGATGATGCGCATGGATGTGCTGGATCAGATCGGCCTCTTTGACGAGACGTTCTTCCTCTATTTCGAGGAAACCGACCTGTGTCTGCGCGCCGCCCGCGCGGGGTTTGAAACCCATTACGTGCGCGAAAGCCACGTGGCGCATATCGGGTCGGTGTCCACGGGGATGAAGCGCTGGACCCGCATTCCCGCCTTCTGGCTGGACAGCCGGTGGCACTATTTTTCCAAGAATTACGGGCGCGCCTATGCCGCCATGGCCACCTTGGCCCATGGTTTGGGCGGCGCTCTGTGGCGGCTGCGCATGGTGGTGCAGCGTAAAACTCCGGCGGACCCTCCGCATTTTCTGCGCGATCTGCTGGTTCATGACTTCAAGGCGGTGATGCGCCCCTTGCCGGGAAAGCGGCAGGCGGTGCGGGGGATGCGCCCTCGGACCGCCCTTGAGGCAAGCGTGGAGTGAAGGATATGGCAGGGTTTTCCTGTGTTGTGGTTGGCAATGAATCGCTCTTGGTGCACTGCGCCGAGATGGCCCTGGACCGGGGCAACACCATTCAGGCGGTGGTAACGCGCAACGCGGATGTGCAGGCATGGGCCGAGGGGCGAGGCCTGCGGGTCTGCCCGCTGGACGAGCTCACCGGCGGCTTCGACTGGCTGCTGTCGATCGCCAACCTCGACATCATCCCGGACACGGTGCTGGCGCTGCCGACCAAGGGCGCGGTGAACTTTCACGACGGCCCCTTGCCCCGCCACGCGGGCCTGAACGCCCCGGTTTGGGCGCTGCTCGAGGGCGAGGCGCAGCACGGCATTTCGTGGCACCTGATCCAAGGCGGCGTGGATGAGGGCGACATCCTCGTGACCCGCGCCTTTGACATCACCGAAGTCGACACCGCCCTGACCCTGAACACCAAGGCCTACGAGGCGGCGATGGCCTCTTTCCCCGCCTTGCTCGGCCAGCTCGAAAGCGGCGTCTTGCAGCGCGCTGAGCAGGATCTGTCTCAACGCAGCTATCACGCGCTTGCGGATCGGCCCGCGGGCTATGGCCTGCTGAACTTTGCCGAACCCGCGACCGAGGTCGCCCGTCTGGTGCGCGCCTTGGATCACGGGACCTATTGGAACCCGCTGTGTGCGCCGAAATTCCGCGCCGGTGGTCTGGTCTGGCTGGCGGGCAGCGCCCGCGTCACCGAAAGCCACGCCGCGCCGGGGACCGTTCTGGGCGCCGAGGGGGATACGCTGACCATCGCTTGCGGCGGTCACGCGGTGGCCCTGTCCGGGCTGACGCGCATCTGCGGGATGCCGGTGGACGCCGCCCAGATCGCCAAGGTCGGCGACGTGCTGCCGCTGCCCACGGGCGACGAGATCGCGCAGATCGACGCCGCGATGCGAGACATCGCCAAGTCCGACGGCGCGCTGCGTCGAAAGCTGGATGATCTGTCCCCCGCTCAATTGTCAGACATTTGCGACGGCCCTGTTGCACTAGAGCAACGCCCCCTCAGCCTGCCCACTGGGGCCGAAGGCGCGGCCCTTGTCGGCCAATGGGTGCAGCGCCTGACCGGGCGCGAAACCGTCGATCTGGCCCTTGGCGTCGATGCGGCAACCGACCTGATCTCGCCGTGGACGCCGCTGCGTGCAGGCGCTCCGATGGACAAGGCCCGCCCCTTTGCCACCGACCTGCCCGCCCGCGCGCCCGAGCTGTCTTGGCCGCAGACCCCGCATATCGGCCTGTCGACCGCTGGCCACGTCCCCGGCACCGTGCTGACCGTGATCCTTGGCGATACCGCGACCCTCTCTTACGACGCGGGCAAGATCGCCCCCGCCACCGCCGAACTGCTGGCCGCGCGGCTGGAGCTGCTGGCCTCTGCGCCCGAGCAAATCCTGCCCGAGACCGAGCGCGCCATGGTTCTGGACCAGTGGAACGCGACGGACACCGACCACGACCGCGCCCTGACCATGCACCGCGCGTTTGAGGCGCAGGTGACCAAAACGCCGGACGCCATCGCGCTGATCTTTGAAAACCACCGCCTGTCCTACGCCGAGCTCAACGCCCGCGCCAACCGCGCCGCGCATGTCCTGCGCGAGATGGGCGTGGTGCCGGGGCAGGTCGTGGGCCTGTGCACCCGGCGGTCTGTCGATCTGCTGGTGGGCGCCTTGGCGATCCTCAAGGCCGGGGGGGCTTACTTGCCCATGGACCCCAGCTATCCCGCTGATCGCCTTGCACATTTCGTCGAGGACAGTCAGGCCAAGGTCATCGTCACCCAAGCCGCTGTCGAGCCCAGCTTGCCGCCGCACACCGCCGATCTGCTGGTCCTGGACGCCGAGCCGCGCCTGACCACCGCGCCCGACACCAACCTGCCAGACACCGCCACGCCGCAGGATCTGGCCTATCTGATCTACACCAGCGGCTCGACCGGCAAGCCCAAGGGCGTGATGATCGAACACCGCAACGTGCTGAACTTTTACACCGGGATGGACGCGCATATCCCGCATGATGGTGGCACGTGGCTGGCGGTGACCTCGCTGTCCTTTGACATCTCGGTGCTGGAGCTGTTCTGGACCACGGCGCGCGGCTTGACCGTTGTGCTGACCGGCGACGAAGACCGAGGCCTGATCTCCAAGGGGCCGATGCCCATGTCCGACGCCTCGATGCAGTTCAGCATCTACTATTGGGGCAACGACGATGGCGTGGGCCGCGACAAGTACAAGTTGCTGCTGGAGGGCGCGCAATTCGCCGACGAAAACGGCTTTGTCGCCGTCTGGACGCCCGAGCGGCACTTTCACGCCTTTGGCGGGCCGTACCCGAACCCGTCCGTCACCGGCGCGGCGGTCGCGGCGATCACCCGCAATATCGGCGTGCGCTCCGGGTCTGTGGTTGCGCCCCTGCACCACCCCGCGCGCATCGCCGAGGAATGGTCGGTCATCGACAACCTGACCAACGGCCGCGCGGGCCTTGCGATTGCCAGCGGCTGGCAGCCCGACGACTTTGTCTTGCGCCCTGAAAACACGCCGCCGAACAACAAGCCCGCGATGATCGAGAACATCGACCAGATACGCAAGCTGTGGCGGGGCGAGGCCGTGGGCTTTCCGCGCAAGGACGGCACCCTGCACGAGGTGGTCACGCAGCCGCGTCCGGTGTCCAAGGAACTGCCGATCTGGGTCACCACGGCGGGCAACCCCGACACCTGGCGCGAGGCGGGGCGGCTGGGCTGCAACGTGCTGACGCACCTCTTGGGCCAGTCGATCGAAGAGGTTGCGGGCAAGATCAAGATCTACCACGAGGCGCTGCGCGAGGCGGGGCACGACCCGCAGGACTTTACCGTTTCGCTGATGCTGCACACTTTTGTCAGCGACAGCCGCGAGCACGCGCGCGAGATTGCCCGCCAGCCGATGAAGGACTACCTGACCTCGGCGGCGGGGCTGATCAAGCAATACGCCTGGGCCTTCCCGGCGTTCAAGCGGCCCAAGGGCGTGGACAACGCCTTTGACCTGCAACTGGACGGGCTGGAACCCGAAGAGCTGGACGCGATCCTCGATTTCGCGTTTGAACGCTACTTCAACGACAGCGGGCTGTTCGGCACGGTCGAGGATGCCCTCAAGAGGACCGAGGAACTCAAGCGCATCGGCGTCGACGAAATCGCCTGCCTGATCGACTATGGCATCGACCGCGAGACGGTGCTGGAAGGGCTCAGGCCGCTGGCGGAGGTGGTGAAAGCCGCCAATGTGACGCCGCAACTGGCCGAGGATGACTTTAGCATCGCGGCGCAGATTGTCCGCCATGGCGTGACGCATCTGCAATGCACGCCGTCCATGGCGCGGATGATCGCGATGAACGACGAGGCGCGCTTTGCCCTGCGCGGGGTGCAGCATCTGTTTATGGGGGGCGAGCCGTTGCCGGGCGCTTTGGTGGAGGATTTCCGCCAGATCACCGGCGCGACCATCACCAATATGTACGGGCCCACCGAGACGACGATCTGGTCCTCGGTCGAACGCGTCCAGGGCGGCGAAGGCGTGGTCAACATCGGTCTGCCCTTGGCGAACCAGCAGCTGTACGTGCTGGACGAGGCGCAGCAGCCCGTGGGCATCGGCCAAGAGGGCGAGCTGTGGATCGGCGGCGAAGGTGTGACGCGCGGCTATTGTAACCGCCCGGAGCTGACCGCCGAACGCTTTGTGCCAAACCCGTTCCATGCGGGCCGGATGTACCGCACCGGCGATCTGGTGCGGCGGCGGATGGATGGCAAGATCGACTTTGTCGGGCGCGTCGACCATCAGGTCAAGCTGCGCGGTTTCCGCATTGAACTGGGCGAGATCGAAGGCGTTCTCGAGGCGCAGACTGGCGTCTCGCAGGCCGTCGTTCTGGCGCGCGAAGACGTGCCGGGCGATCTGCGTCTGGTCGGCTATTACACCGGGGCGGAGCTGCCCGAAGCGGCCTTGAAGGTTGCCATGGCGCGGGATTTGCCCAGCTTCATGGTGCCGGGTCGGTTCGTGCGGCTGGAGGCTTTCCCGCTGACACCGAACAAGAAGGTCGACCGGGGCGCCTTGCCCGCGCCGGTGGCCGTGGTGGCCAAGCCCGCCGCGCCGGTGGTCACCGCGCCTGTGGCGACGGGCGACAGCGCCAGTGTGGAACGGGGCATCGCCGCGATCTGGACGCAGGTGCTTGGGGTGCATGACATCTCGGGGCGCGACAACTTCTTTGACCTTGGCGGCCACTCGTTGCTCGCGGTCCAGGCCCACCGGGCGATCCGCGAAGAACTGGGCGCGACCAAGCTGTCGATCACCGACATCTTCCGCTTTCCGGTGCTTGGGGACTTGGCCGCGCGCGTGGCGACCATGGTCGACAGCGGCCCTGCGCCTGCGCCCACAACTCCGCCTGCCGCGCCATCGTCAGACCGGGCGCAATCGCGGTCGGACGCCATGGCGAGACGCCGGGAAATGCGGGCGCGCCGCCGCGCCTGACGCCTCTTTTCCTGTAAGACAGACATGCCCCGGTTCCCCGCCGGGGCATTTTTTTATGCGCCTGCGTCACCGCCCAAATGTGGCGCGCATCGCCACATTTCGCCCGATTCTGTCCGAGCCACTGGCATTTTTAGCAAATTCGACAGAACTCGCGCCCGCTGCCGCGCGATTAACCAACTTCGAATTTTGTCAAAATCGCCACATTCACCCCTGAAAACGCTTAACTTTCTGGAATTGCGTCATAAATATGGCGCTGATCCCCGATCCGGAAACGCTGTGTTCCAAGGGTTAACCAAGTAAAGTCGTGGCGAAATTAAGGCAACTTGCCTAGATTGGGGCATGAAGATGGCGCGCTTGGGGCGATTCCCCGGCCCGCCTCTTCCGCACTTGGTGGGGGCCAAACGCGGGAGCAACGTGAGATGAACCAGTTTCAGTCCTTTGACGAAGTCGTTTCGGCGATCAAACGCCGCATCTGGGTGATCCTTGCGATCACCTTTGTGGGCTGCGTGCTGTCTCTCAACTATGCGCTGTCGCAAACCAAGGTTTACGAAGCCACCGCCGTCGTCCAGATCGAAGAAGCCGCCGTGCCGGACCAGCTGGCTGGCGCCTCTGCCCAGACCGACACCGCCGGGCGCGGCGTCAAGCTGATCGAACAGCGGCTGATGTCCCGCGACAACCTGTTCAGCGTTGTCGAAAAGCATAACCTCTTTGCCGAAGACCCGACCGTTACGCCCTTGGAGCGTGTGGGTTACATGCGCGAAGCGGCCAGCATTCAGGAAATCCGCGATCAGGCGCAGGCCTTTGCCCCCGGCGGCAACGCGCCCTCTGGCCTGCTGATTTCGGTGCGTCTGACCGACGCGGAAAAGGCCGCCGAGGTCGCCAACGAGCTGATGACCTACGTGATCGAACAGTCCCGTGACCGCAACACCGGCCGCGCCCGCGAAACGCTGGAGCTGTTCACCGCCGAAGAGGCGCGCGTTGTGGCCGAGATCGACGCTTTGGAAGAGCGCATCGCTTTGTATAAAAGCGAAAACGCCCGTCAGCTGCCCGAAGGTGTCGCCGATCTGCGCACCCAGCTGGCGAACCTGCGCGACGCGGACCTGGACATCGACCAGCAGATCCTGACGCTGGAAACCACCGCCAGCCGCCAGCGCGAAGAGGTGCTGGACCGTCAGATCGGCCTGCTTCAGGAGCAAAAGCTGCTGATCACCGAGCGTATGGCCCAGATCGAAGCCTTGATCGCCAGCGCTCCGCAGGTCGAGCGTGAGCTGAGCGCGATGGAGCGCGAGCTGACCCGCCTGCAAGAGCAATACACCGTGGTGACCCGCCGCAAGGCCGAGGCCGAGATGGGCCAGTTCCTTGAGGATCGTCAGGCGTCCGACCGCTTTGAGGTGCTGGAAACCGCGCTGGTGCCGGAATTCCCGGTGTCCCGCTCGCGCAAGAAGACGGCGATCATGGGTGGGTTTGCCTCGATCCTCGCCGGTCTGGCCGCGGCCTTTATCATTGAACTGATGAACCCGGCGATCCGCAACGCCAGCCAGATGGAGCGTATGCTGGGCATTCAGCCGGTGGTCGCGATCCCGATGGTGCAGACCGCCAGCGACCGCCGCCGCAAGGGCCTGTCGGTGCTGGGCAAGCTGGGGATGGCGTTCCTTGCGCTGCTGGCGGCGCTGCGCATCGCGGCAGAGTACATCCCGTGGGTCGGCGAGCTGTTCGGCAAGGTCGCGCCGCGCGCGATTGAGACCTGAGTTCCCGGTCTAAGTTTCTAAAGAATATGCAGCGCGAAACCTCGGGTGGCTGGTCGCCGTCCGGGGTTTCGTTTTGCGGTCAGTAGCGGTAGCGGTCGATCTCGGTGCCTTCGGCCTTGTTCAGGACCATGCCCAGCAGCGGGGTCTGCTCGCCAAGGCGGCGCTCAACCTCTTTGACCTCTTTTTCGGTGGTCAGCCCGCCGCCGATCACCAGCAGGACGCCGTCGATCAGGGGCCGCGCGGCGATCACGTCGTCGTAGAACAGCGCGGGCGGCAGGTCGAACAGCATGACGTCGGGCTGATACAGCTCTTCGATGCGGTCAAGGGTTTGCGCGGTGCGCGGGTCCTGAAGCAGCTCGGACGCGTAGGGTTCGGCCAGATCGTTGAAGCCAAAGGCGATGTTTTTCCCGGCGTGGATCTGGTTCGATCCCATGCGCACGAGGTGATCGGCGGGGTCGATATTGCCGCGCAGCAGTTCGCCCATGGCGCCGGGGGTGTCGATCCCCATGATCTTGTGCAGCGACGGGCGCCGCATGTCGCAATCCATCAGCAGCGTGCGGCAGTTTTCCTGACGCGACAGGCTGATGGCGAGGTTCGCGGCGGTAAAGGTCTTGCCGCAATCCTTGCCGGGCGAGGTGATCGCCACGCGTTTCCAGCCGTTGTCGTGCAGCGCTTGTAGCAGGCGGGTGCGCAGCACGTCAAAGGCCGCGTGCGCGGGGTCGTCGCGCTGCGCGGTGATGATGCGGTTTTGCGAGAGATGCGCGGGGTCGACGGTAAAGGTCTGGAGCTGCGCCCACGGGTCATCAAACGGCGCGGGCAGGGTTTCCGGCGCGGTCTCTGGCTCTGCCTCTGCGCTCTCTGGGTCGGCCTCGGGCTCTGGCGTGAGGTCGTGGCGCAGGGCGGCGCGGGCGCGGGCCTCTTGGGCGCGGCGCTCTGTTTCGGTTTTGCGGGCGCGGTCGGCTTTGGCCTGCTCTGCTTTGGCTTGCGCTGCTTGCTCGGCGGCGAGGCGGTCTGCTTCGGCTTGCGCTGCTTGCTCGGCGGCGAGGCGGTCTGCTTCGGCTTGCGCTACTTGCTTGGCGGCGAGGCGCTCTGCCTTTTCCCGGCGCACGCGTTCGCTCTCGCGGGCGAGGTCAATGTCCGCTTGATGCGCCGCGCGGCGCGCCTCTTCGGCCCGTTGGGCCGCCTCGGCCTGCATGCGAGCCTGTTGCTCTGCGGCGGCCTTGGCCTTGTGGCGGGCGGCTTCTTCGGCTTGGCGTTGGGCTGCGGCCCGTTCGGCTTGGCGTTGGGCTTCCTTGGCTTTTTCCTGCGCGCGGCGATCGGCCTCGGCCTGTTTGCGCTGTTTTTCGGCGCGCTCTGCGGCCTCTGCTTCTGCCTTGCGCTGGGCGGCCAGCTCTGCCTGCTTGCGCTTGGCCTCTGCCGCGCGCTCCTCGGCGAGCTTGGCCAGCCGGGCGGCTTCTGCTTGGGCTTCGGCTTCGGCGGCAAGGCGCGCCTTTTCTTCGGCTTCTGCCTTGGCTTGCTCCTCGGCGAGGCGCTGCTTTTCCGCCGCTTGACGGGCCAGGGCTTCGCGGGCGCGGCGGGCCCGTTCGCGGCGTTGTTCGGCTTCGGCCTCGATGCGGGCGCGCTCTTCGGCGGCGGCGCGGGCCTCGGCTTCGGCTTTGGCGCGGGCGTCTGCCTCTGCCTTGCGGGCCAGCGCCTCTTGCCGGGCCTGCTCCTCCAAGCGCGCTTGTTCAAGGCGCTCAGCCTCGACGCGGGCGGCCTCTTCGGCGGCAAGGCGGGCTTGCTCGGCCTCTTGCTCGGCGCGGCGGCGAGCCAGTCGTTCTTCACGCGATTCCAGCGGGGCGATGGGGGGCATCTCGTCCTCGACCGCGTCAGCGGAGCGGTTCTTGCGGCGGAATTTACGGCGCTCTGTCATGATCACGCTGCGCCCCCTGCGCCCATAGCCGTCGCAGCGCCGTCCAGCGGCCCATTGTGGTGATGCAAAGTCATCGACGGCTCGTCCTCGAACAAAATCGCTTAAAATCGCCCCTGCTTTGGGCGCACTCATTCCCCTTGGGTTACATCAAAGGAATCTGGCTAGAATAAGTCGGATTTGAGGGGATTGTTCACGAAAACCCCCGAAACCCGGCCAAAACCCCCTTAGAACCCCATCAAATTGGCCTGCGTGATCGCCTTTTGCACAAAGGTCGCGCGGTCGGTTTCCGGCTGCCAGCCCAGCATCTCCTTGGGTTTGGTGTTCACGAAGGGCGAGAAATGCGCGCGGCTTTTCCAGTCGGCCAGGCTGGGGCGGATCACGCCTTTGCGCCGCAGGGCGTATTTCTTGAGCGCATATTTCAGCGCATCCCCGGCGTAGAACGCGTATAGATTGCCCGGAGCGAAGCGGATGCGCGCGCCCAGTTCGGCATGGATGGCGTCGAAATAATCGCGGGCGGAGAGCATCGGCTCGCCAATAAGGTTAAAGCTCTGGCCCTCGACCGGGGCGTCGATCATCCGCACCAGCCCGTCGGCGATGTCTTCGTTCAGCACAAACGGCAGGATGTTGCGCCCGTGGCCCCAGATGCGCACAGCCCCCGCGCCGTGCCAGCGCCCGATGCCCCAATGCTGCAAGGGACCACCCGCGCCCACAACGATGCCGGGGCGGGCGATGACCACGGGCAACCCGCGTTCGCGGTGGAGCTTCAGCAGCTGCTTTTCGCATTCCGCCTTGGACCGGGCATAGAGGTTGCGGTCGGTCATATCCTCGGGAAAGCCGGTGTCCTCGGTGATCTGTTGGCCCGGATCGGACATGTCGTAGCTGGCGATCGTGCCGGTGTAGACCAGCCGTTTGACGCCTGCTTTCTCGCAGGCCATTCCGATGCGCGTCGCCACGCCCACGTCGTTTTTCAGCGCGTCGGCCCATGTGGTTTCCAAGGCCTTGGCGAGGTTGAACACCACGTCGATGCCCTTCATCGCCTCGGTCAGCGCGTCCAGATCGTGCAGGGACGCCTGCACCGTTTCGATATTGTCCGGCAGGTCGGGGAAGGGGCCAGAGCGGCCGCGCGACAGCACCCGCACGTCGCGCCCATCGGCCACCAGCCGCCGCGTCAGCGCCCGCCCGATAAAGCCGGTGCCGCCGATGACCATGGCGGTCGGTTTCGGCTGGCGGGTCTGGACGGCGGGGGCTTTGACGGTCAGCACCTCGGCGGGCAGAAGGGCGATGGCGTCGTCGATGGCCTGCATGACCTTGACGGCAGAGGCGCCGCTAAAGCGCGCGTCTTGGGGTTTGTTCGCGGACAGATCGCCGTAGATCGCCGCATCCATGCCGCGGAAACTGCGGCCATAGGGGTTCTGTGTGTTCAGCGATTTCAGCTGCACGGCGGCGTTCTTGGCCCCTTGCCACAGGTGTTGGCGCGACAGGTCCAGCTGCTTGCGCAAGGGGTTCACGATCAGGTCGCTGGGGTTCTCGCGCTCGACGATCAGCACGTCCTGGGCAAAGTCCAGCCGCGCCCGCGCCGAAGACCCGCGCAGCGTGACGGAGCGGTCGTCAACCGTCTCGACCATGGAGATGGTAAAGGTGACCTCGACTCCCCCGGCCTGTGCCAAAAGGCGGATGTACTGCGGACGCGGGTCGTCGCCGGGCAGCAGCGCGGGCTTGGACGCCTCGGCGCGCATCATCTGAATGTCGCCAAAGAGGTCCTGCGCAAAGGCGACCAGATGCGGCCCCAGTTCCAGCAGCAGGTTTTTCGGCTCGCGCAGCAGCCACAGGTTATACGGCCCCGAGCGCAAGGGGGCCAAGGGCAGCGCCCAAGTCACCTCACAGCCCGAGATACGGCCATAATCCCCGGACTGCATCGCGGCCTTCATCCGGGTGTAGGACGGCAGGCCCAAAAAGTTGTGGCCCGCGTGGAATCGCTTGCCCGCCGAATCGGCTGCGGACTGGATATTGCGGGTGGCGTCGGCGGATTCGGACACAGGCTTTTCCACAAGCACATGCAGGCCTGCGTTCAGGCAATTTACTGCGATTTCCTCATGTAAATGCGGTGGGGTGAGGATATGGACACAATCGCAACAGTTGGCGGCGAACATTTCCTCAACAGATGTAAACGCCCTTGCGCCATAGGCGTGAGCCATGCCTTGGGCCGCCGATTCGTTGGGGTCGACGATGGCGGTGATTCGCACGCCGGGGGTCGCGCTTAGGGCGTCTGCGTGCCACGTGGCGATGTATCCGGCCCCGATCAGGCCAACGCGGATTTCAGAACCAGTTTCGGACATGGTTTCAGACATGGGAGCCTCACTTATACTCGATGATGCGCATCTCGCGCCCGGTCAGGCGGCGCAGGTGGAACCGCGCCAGACCGATCATGTTGGGGAATTTCGACAGGGTCAGCAGGAGTGCCATCTTGCGGGCGTCACAGGGCGGGATGCCATCGCGCAGCAGGGCCTTTTGACCTTTGAACAGGCTAAGCGCGTAGAGCGCCAGAATGGGCAGGATCAGCAGCGGCACGGTCAAGGCAAAAGCCAGCGCCACAAGCGGCAGGATCAGGCCGTAGACCAGCACGCGTTTGACCTCGGTTCGGAAGTAGTCGGGGTGCAGGTGGTGGACCTGCGCAAAGCCGTGGCCCGTGCGTTCGGCCCGCGCCCACCATTGGCCAAAGGTCAGCATGGCGGCGTCGTGGCGGGTCATCGCCTGCGGCAGACGGTGCAGCCGCCAGCCCGCCTTGCGAAAGCGGCAGCAGACCTCGTCGTCTTCGGCGGCGATGACGGTGGGGTTCATGCCGCCGACGTCGCGCCAGAGGGACGCCCGCACCATCATGTCACCCCCGCAGGCAAGGATATCACCGGCGGGCCGGTGCCATTCCCAGTCGCACAGACGATTGTACAGGCTGTCCTCGGGGCGGATTTCGCTGCGCCAGCCGGTGACCATGCCGACGTCGGGGTTGGCGTTCAGGAAGGCTTGGCCCGTCTCCAGCCAGCCCGGCACCAGCGCGCAGTCGCCGTCGATGAATTGCACGATCTCGGGGGCGTCGAGCGCGTCAAAGCCCGCGTTGCGCGCGCGGGCGGCGGTGAAGGGCACCGACATATCGAGGTTCACCACCTTGGCCCCGCGCGCCTGCGCCTGCGCGATGCTGTCGTCGGTGGAGCCGGAGTCGACATAGACCACCTGCCGCGCTTGGCCTTGCACGGCGTCGAGGGCGGTAATCAGGCGCGTCCCTTCGTTGCGGCCGATGAGGACGACGTCGACGGTCATGTTTGGGTTTCCTTGGGTCGCTTTCCCTTGGGCGGGGTGCCTTTGGCATAGCCTTCGAACAGCGTAGACAGCCAAGCGGCCTCTCGCGTGATGTTGTACTCGGTGCGGACGATTTCAGCGCCCTTTGCCCCCGTCTCACGCCGCCCCTCGTCGGACAGGGTGCCATGGATGGCGGCGCGCAGGGCATCCACGTCGCCCGGAGGCACCAAACGACCCGCCTCGGGGCGCACCAGCTCTGGCACGCCGGCGATCTGCGTGGTGACGACCGGGACGCCGCTGGCCATCGCCTCCATCAGGACGACGGGGACGCCTTCGGCGAAGCTGGGCAGGACAAAGACATCCGTTTGCGCCAAGGCTTCAGCCACCTCGGCCTGCGACCGGTAGCCAAGGAAATCGACGTTGAGCCCTTTGGCTTGTGTTTCCAGCGCGGCGCGGTCTGGGCCGTCGCCGATCACCGTCAGGTGCCAGCCTGTGGGCAGGTCTTTCAAAGCCTCCAGCAGCACCGGGACGCCTTTGACCGCCGCGAGGCGACCGACAAACAGCAGCTCTTGGCCCTCGTGTGCGGAGGCGGTGTAGCGATCGGGATCGACGCCGCAATGGACGATATGGAAGCGATCCCAGTGGCTCTGGTCCGCGAAACACATCAGCTGCGAGCGGCAAAAGTCGCTGATACAGGCGACAAAACTGGCGCGGGCGGCCTTGGCGTCGATCCGCCAGTGGTGCGGTTCAAAGAAAATATCCGGGCCGTGGATCGTGAAGCTATAGGGGATGCCCGACAGCTCAGAGGCCAGCATGGCCACGGTGCAGGACGCCTTGGCGATGTGGTTGTGCAGGTGCTGAACGCCTTGGCGGGTCAACTCATCGGCCAAGACCCCGGCCTCGGCGAAGTAGATCAGGTTGTAGAGGCGCCCTTTGAGACCCTTGGGCGCGGTGTCCCACGCGAGTTTGAGCGCCTTGAGGTAACGCCCCGGCCGCGCCATCCAGCGCAGGTGCGCGCAGGCCAGCCGCAGGGGTCTTTTGCAGGCGTCTAGCACCTTGAAAGTGCGGGCGTGTTCCTCGCGCTGTTCCGGGCCGACGAGATGCTCGGCCCCGGTGGTGCGGATCGAACAGGTCAAGACGTCGTGGCCCAGATCGCGCAGGGCGGCGACTTCGCGTTGGATAAAGGTGTCAGAGGCGCGGGGGTATTCGCCGGTGAGATAGGCCAGTTTCACTGAGACGCCTCCCCATCGCGGGTTCGCGCCATCATCCCCTCGAACGTGTCGATATCCTCCAGCCCAAAGGCCCCGCGCTGGCGGTCATTGGACCAGCGCAAAGGCATCATCCGCGCGCGCAAGACGGGTTCGCGGAACAGCCCCGGCAGCTTGCCTGCCACGGGCCGCAGCAGCCGTGCCAGAGCCAACCAAGCGCCATAGGGCACCGTTACGTTCAGCCTCGGCCAGCCGTAGCAGCGCCGATGCGCCCGCAGGAACCGCGCGCGGGTGGGGCGGTCGTCGTCCAGCACGTTCACCACCGAAACCCCCGCCGTGGGGGTGCGCGCGGCGGCGACGGCAGCGCGGGCCATGTGGTCGACGTGGGTCAGGGGCAACTCGCCGTCCGAGCCGATGGTCACAAACAGCTTGGACGCCCAGAACCCCTGCAACGCGTGCCAGCTGCGGGTCGGCCCCCAGATCGCGCCGGGGCGCAGGATCCACGCGTCTTCGGTGTCGGCGTCGTGCAGCAGGTGTTCCTGTGCGCGTTTCGCCCCGGCATAGGGATCGCGGGCGGCGCCGAGGTCGGTGACGGGCAATAAAGGGCTGCTCTCGCGGATCGTCTCGTGGGGTTGCACGCGGTCCGTGTCATAGACCGAGATCGAGGAGACCAGCACCAGCCGGATATCGCGCTGCCCGCGCGCTGCGATCAGCTGGCGGGTGGCGTCAACGGTGTCGCGGCGCAGCGCCTTTGGGTCGTCGCCCAAGTGGGCGGCGGCGTGGATCAGCGCGCTATGCTCGGGCAGGGTTTGCATCAACTGGGCGGCGGCACCGGGTGCGCCAAGGTCCAGCTGCATCGGCGTCACGCCGGGGTCATCGGCCCACTCGGGGAGGGGCGTACGGCGATAGACGGCCAGCACAGCCAGCCCTTGCGCCCGCGCCTCGGCCACGCAAGCCGCGCCGACAAAGCCATTTGCGCCGGTGATTGCTACAGTCATCGCGCCCACTCCATCGGGTCCATCGCCTCGCAGCGGGTGGTCATGGCCTGTGCGCCGCCGTGCTCACCCGCGTTCTGGATCGCCAAGGTTACCTCGGTCAGATGCAGCGCCATGTCGTTGGACATGCGCGGCGGGCGGCCTTGGGCCAGCGCGTCGAGCAGCTCGGCGGGACCGAGCATAAAGTTCATCGCCGCCGCGCCCCAACGCTCGACCTTGGGGTGGGTGGGCTGCGGCAGCTTGATCCGGCGCTTCAGAGGCGATTCCATCAGGCGACGGCGGATCGTCATCCGCTTGGCAAAGCGCACCTTGGCGGCGTTGTCCCAAGCGGCGTTGCAGGACAGCACGCCCTTGTCACCGATGATGCGGATCTGGTGGTCGTGCGGCGCGGTGATGGAACAGGTCAGCCGCGTCACTGGCCCGTTCTCAAAGAACAGCACCGCGACGGACAGATCGGGGGCAAAGGGGCCGGTGCCTTCCTTACCCGGAATGGTCTCGGCGCTGGCGGCGACCACGGTGCGGACCGAGCCGAACCAAGACATCAGCCACGTCAGGTAGTACCCGGCGTGCTCCAGCGTACAACCGACGCGGAATTCGTCTTCGAAGGGCCAAGGCTGGCCGGATTCGCTGATCCACTTGTGGTAGGCGGCCTGCGGGACAAAGCCGTCGTCCAGCTCGGCATAGATGGCGCGCGGGGTGCCCGCCACGTCGGTGCGCAGGGCGTGGCCGAGGGTCTGCGCCGCCTCGCCCAAGGCGGAACAGGGCGCCGAGGCCAGCATCACGCCTTGCTCAGCGGCCAGCGCGTGCAGGGCTTTGGCGTCGTCCACGGTGGTCGCGAGGGGCTTTTCCGAATAGACGTGGCGACCGGCCAGCAGGCAGGCGCGCGTCGTTTCAAAATGCGCCGACGGGTTCGTGAGGTTCAACACCAAGGCGTCCGGCGCGTCGGCAAGCAGCGCCTCAAATGACGCCTTCGCCGGGACATTCCAGAAGTCGCAGAACTGCGCCAGCCGCGCCGCGTCGATGTCAAAGACCCCGGCGACCTCGATCCCGTCCATCGCCCGGCACGAGCGCATGTAAAGATCGGCCACGAATCCGCAGCCCAAAAGCACAACCTGTCCGCTCATCCGTCACCTTTCTGGCGCGATGCGGCGCATCTGGTTTGTTTACAAACCGTCACCTGTCACAGTCCCCACCTTTCAACGTCCACGTTTTAACCAAAGAAACATGGCCAGAATTCGGCATCCGCCCCCTTGCCTCGCGATTATGCGGCAGCGCGGCATCACCGCCACGTTTTTTGCAGGGAATGTTGCGAAAAGAGCACGTACTTTGCGGCGTAGGCAGGGTATGTCAGGCGCAAAGGGGAATGGGATGCAGTTTCGGATCAAGGATCAAATCCTCAAGGTCAACGTGCCGACCTGGGCCACGCTAGAAGCGCGGGTGCGTGAGCGGTTGGCGCAGCGCAAGGGCTTTGCTCTGGCGACGGTGAACCTTGATCACTTGGTGAAATTGCGGACGGATGACGCGTTTCTGGACGCCTATCTGGCGCAGGATTTCGTCGTCGCCGATGGCAATCCGATCGTGTGGATGTCGCGCCTTGCGGGGCGTCCGGTGGAACTGATCCCCGGCTCCGAGGCGATTTTGCCCTTGGCGCGGATCGCGGCGGCGCAGGGCGTGCCCGTGGCTTTGGTTGGCTCCACCGAAGAGGTGCTGACCGCCGCCACCGATTACTTGGAAACCGAAGTGCGCGACCTGCGCGTGGCCTGCTGCATCTCGCCGCCCATGGGGTTCGACGCGGGGGGCAAGGCCGCCGAAGACATCCTGCGAGATGTGCAGGCGTCCGGCGCGCGGATGTGCTTTGTCGCCATGGGCGCGCCGCGTCAGGAAATCTTTGCCGCCTTGGGGCGTCAGATCGCGCCGAGCGTGGGGTTCGTGTCCATTGGCGCTGGGCTGGATTTCTTTGCCGGGACGCAAAAGCGCGCGCCGGAATGGGCTCGGAAATACGCGATGGAATGGCTGTGGCGGGCGCTGTCCAGCCCGCGGCGGCTGGGGCCTAGGTACCTGAAATGTATCGCGATTCTGCCGGGGCAGATGCTGCGCGCGGGGCTTTTGCGGCTGCGGTCCTAGGCGAGCGTCCGAGGGCTGCGTTTGCGCATCAGCAGCGTGTCCTTGATCCGGCCCTTGAGACCCCTCGGCGGGAGGATTTCCCGGTCCATTTCGAATGTCGTTCCGGTCAAGCTTGGGTCGCGTTGCAGCGCCAAGGCCACACCCCATTTCGCCGACACCTCGGGCGGGACGCCACCCGGAATGCCCATGGACGTCTGCAACATTCCCGGCATCCAGTCCGAGATCACGATCCCCGGAAATCGGTCCGCCACATCGGCAATCACCGCCCGCGTCAGGATGCGCGCGGCCCCCTTGGACACCGAATAAGCGCTGGAGGCAGGCAGCGGGTCATGGTCGGCGAAGGTCGCCACGTTGAGGATGCGGCCTTGGCCCCTTTGCGCCATGTCGCGCAGGGCGGCGTGGGTGCAGTTGACCACCCCGCCGAGGTTGACTGCCACGGTTTCGGCAAAGGTTTCAGGGGTTTCGGTCAGGAAATCCCGGCGCGGGTAGACAGCGGCGTTGTTGATCAGCAGGGCGATTTGGAGCGGGGCGAACGCCTCGGCCACCGCCTGCGCGTCGGCCACATCGACCGTGCGCGCTTGGAACCGCTCGCCGCAAAGCCCTGCGGTTTCGGTCAAAGCCTCTGCCCGCCGACCCAAACCGACGACGGTAAAGCCGCGCGCGCAAAGTTCCACCGCCAAGGCCCGCCCAAGGCCCGATCCCGCGCCGGTTACCACGGCCACGCCGTCCTGAGGCTTTACCACGCTCATGACGCCCCTTTCACGATGCTGTCGGCCACGCGCAGGGCGTTGGCAGCGATGGTCAGGCTGGGGTTCACGCCCATGGACGTGGGCATAAAGGAAGCATCCGCCACCCACAGGTTATCGACGTCATGCGCCCGGCAATCGGGGCGCAGCACGCTGGCGCGCGGATCGCTGCCAAAGCGCAACGTCCCGCAGGGGTGGCCATAGTTCAGCTCTGGCGAGAGCCCAAGGAACACCCGCCGATGCCCGCGAAAGCCCTTGCGGATGGCCCGTCGGAACGCCGCGCGACGGTCGCGCAGCTCGTCGTGGATCGTGTAGTCCACGGACAGGCGGTCCGGCTGCGCGGGGTCATAGGTGACGCGGTTCTCGGGGTAGGGCATATCTTCCATCAGGCCGACGAAAATCTGCGCCGAACCGAACAGCCGATGCGCCAGCGCTGCCGGGATGCGGGTCAGCTGCGACAGGCCTTTGACGCGGCCAAAGCGCGACCGCGCCAGCATCAGGTTCATGTAATGCACGATCTCGCCATAGCTGGCGCGGATGCCCATGGCCTGCACGGTGCCCAGCCGCTGCCCGCCCGCGTGATAGAAATCGCGCAGGGAAATCGCCTTGGTCGCAGCTAGCCCCTTGGTGCCGCGCGGCGGCCAGAGGGCGAACATTTCGTTCACGTGGAACATCAGGTTGCGCCCCACAAGGCCGCTGCGATTGGCCAGCCCGTTTGGCCAGTTCTCATTCGCCGAGGCCAGCAGCAGACGCGGCGAGCCCAAGGCGCCCCCGGCGAGGATATAGCGCGTGGCGGTTAGGCGGCGGGTCTGGCCGTCGTGGCGGACCTCGACATGAGCGATGCTGTCCCCGTTGCTGGCAAGCCGCGTAACCTGCGCGTTGTCCAGCAGCGCCGCCCCGGCGGCCAGCGCGGGTTCAACTCCCGCCGAGCGGCCATCCATCTTGCAGGCGCGCGGACACTTGCGACCAAGGCAGTTGGCGCAATCCGGCAGGCGTTCGATACCCGTATGCGCGTGGTAGGGGTGCAGCCCGGCGGCGGTGAGGCTGCGCATCAGGGCGCTTTCCACGTCGGACAAAGGCGGCGGATCGCGCAGCGGGATCGGCTCTGGCCCCAGCGGATCGGGGGTTCCGTAGACGCGATAGGTTTGGGCGGCGGCAGCGTACCAAGGGGCCATCTGATCAAATCCCACGGGCCAGCCGCCGGTGGGGTGCGCACGGTCCGGTAGCTCGTCCAGATCGTGCCGTTCGGGGCGTTCCAGCGTCGCGGCATAGAACACCGACGACCCGCCGACCCCCGCGCCCAAGGCGGCATAGAACGCGGTTTCGACCCCGTCCAAGGTTACGTGCAAGGGCGTCGGCCACAGGCCACGGGCGACGCGCGCCTCGGGGACAAAGGTCTCGGACAGGCCGTTTTCCTCGGCGCGGTAGCCGCTTGGGCCTTGTTCCACGAACAGCACCTTTTGCCCCGCCTCGGCCAAGGCGCGCCCAATGGTGCCGCCACCCATCCCGGTGCCGATGACGATGGCGTCCCAATGGGTGTCGAACAGGCTCATTCGCTGGTGCCCGTGCGGATCGCCGTGCCGCCAAAGACCGGCGCGAACAGGTCGCGCACCCGGAGCGACGCCGCGTTGGTCAGGTGGTTGTTGTCGAAATACTGCCCGACCCCGTCCACGATGGCGTGGCAGGTGCCGTCCGCGCAGAACTTGGGCCATGTGTCGATAAAGGTGATCGCGCCGCGGTCTGCCCAGATGCGCCACGGCGCGTCGCCGACGATCGACCGCATGATCAGCGAATCCTGCGCGACGCTGTCTTGCACGGTTGGTGCGGGGGCCAAGGGCCAGCCGGCAAAGGCGGCCTCGCGCGCGGCGCTTCGGCTGTCGTACTCGGGCAGCTCGGGCGGCTGGCGCAGGACCACCACGTTATCCACCCAGTTGCGCAGTTCCACCACGGTTGTGACGGCGGCATCCGCCATCAGCCGCGACGGCTTGGCGTTGCTCTTGGTGGGGCCGGTGGTGGGATGCAGGGCGATGGTGTTGTGCACGTCGCGGCCCACGCCCTTGCCATTGGCGTAATAGGCCCAGCGGCCGATCAACAGGACGGTGTCCAGCGTATCCAGCCTTGGCAGCGCTTGCTTGATTTGCAGGTTGGCCTGTGTGCAAGCGGTGTCCTGGGCTGGGGTGGCGGCGCTTTCGACCTTGCGGATGTCGAACAGCGGCGGGCAGCCCGCACGCCACAGGATGATGCCGGGCGTGTTCGCCTCATGCGCGGCCAGATCCAGCCCCTCTTTGAAGGCGCGCACGTGGCTGTCGCCCCAGACCAGCACGCGCGGCGGGCCGTCCGGCCCGATGGGGCAGACCTCTAGCCCGTCCAAGGGCAGCGTATCGGCGATGTAGCAGCGGCTGAAATCCTGCAGGAAGTCGCCCGAGGCGTCCACATGCACGCGCGTCTCAGGCCCGAACCGCGATGGCAAGCCGTCCCCTTTGAACAGCACCGCCCCCACCGCCAAAGCGCCCAGCGACAGCACGGCGGTTCCGGCCAGGACAGCGCCACCGGGCAGGCGGCGGGCGTGGCGCACCGGGGTTTCCACCACGCGCCACGACAGCCAGCCAAGGCCGATGGACAGGGCCATCCAGATCAGCGCTTCGCCAAAGTTGGCATAGCCGCCGCGCAGGTAGCTGGACAGGGTCACCACCGGCCAGTGCCACAGGTACAGGGAATAGGAAATCAGGCCGAAAAACACCGCCGCGCGGTGGGTCAGCAGCCGGTTGACGTAGTTGTCGCCCGCGCCCGAGGACAGCAGCAGCACCGTCCCGAGCACCGGGAAGACTGCCAAGACGCCGGGGAAAAGCGGCCCCGCCGGGATGAACGCCAGCGAGATGGCGATCAGCGCCAACCCAAGGTAGCTCAGCACCGAATGCCCGCGCCATTGGCTGTTCGCGTAGACCCCCCAGATGGCCAGCAAGACGCCGGACAGCATTTCCCACGCGCGGAAGGGGAACAGGTAGAACGTCGACGTGGGCGAGATCGGCGTCAGCCAGATGCAGGCCGCGAGCGATCCCGCCCAGACCGCCACCAACGCCCCCACCAGCCCCCAGCGCCAGCGTGCCAGAAGCAGGATGAACAGCGGCAGAAAGACGTAAAACTGCTCTTCGACGGCCAGCGACCACGTGTGCAGCAGCGGCTTTTCCTCGGAGGCGCTGTCGAAATACCCCGCCTCGCGAAAGAACAGCACGTTCGACAGGTACACCGTCGCGGCGATGACGGATTTGCCGAACTCGCGGTATTCAAATGGCAGCAGGATCAGCCAGCCGACCGCCGCCGTCACCGCCACCATGGTAAAGAACGCCGGGGCGAGGCGCTTGAACCGGCGGATGTAGAAGTGTTTGAGCCAGATGGTCCCGGTCGCATCATACTCGCGCCACAGGATGCCGCCGATCAGGAACCCCGAGATGACGAAAAAGATGTCGACGCCGACAAACCCGCCCCGCAGCGGAAAGCCAAAGTGGTACAGCACCACCGACAGCACGGCGATGGCGCGCAGCCCGTCGATGTCACGCCGATAGGGCAGGGGGGCATGGGGCGCGGCGCTCATGCGGGCTGTCCTTGGGGCGTTGTCATCGCGGTCCTTCCGGTTTCTCCGGGCTCACGGCAAATGGCCCCTTGACGCAAGGTCAATGAGGCGCACCGGGGTGTTGGTCAAGCGCGCATAGTCTTTCGCGCGGCAGGCAAGCGTGCAAGTGTTGCCATAGGGTCAAGGATACCGCATTTCTTGGCCAATTTATGGCAAATCCGAACGAAGAGGCGCGCGGTGGATCACGGCACAGGCATTTCGGCGACCAAGCCCGACTGGACGCGCGAGCGGATCGAGCGCTTTTGGGAGCCGGGGAAAAAGATGATCCGGGCGGTGCGTCGCTATCAAGCGTGGCGCGGGCGCGGGGCTTTGGGCCGGGTGGTGTCGAAATACTGGGTGCTGAACCATTGGTTCTGGTCGCTCATGTGCCAGTCGGAATTGCACCTGACGACGGAGATTGGCGGGGGGCTGCGGCTGACCCATCCGACGGGGATCATCATTCATCCGCAGGCGCGGATCGGTCCGAACTGCATGATCTTTCATCAGGTGACCTTGGCGGGGCCGGTGGTCTTGGGCGGTCACGTGGACGTGGGCGCGGGGGCCAAGCTGATCGGGCCTTTGACCGTGGGGGATCACGCGGTGATCGGAGCCAACGCCGTGGTGACGCGTGACGTGCCCGCCGGGGCGACCGTGGCAGGAGTGCCCGCGCGGGTGATCGCGCAGGCTTAGTAGCCGCAGTCGGGCAGGGGGGCTTTGTTCAGAAGCGCCTTGTAGACGTCCAGGGTTTTCGCGCCTTTGACCGACCAAGGGTAATTGGCCTCGGCGTAGGATTGGCCCTTGGCTGCCGTCTGGGCCATCCCTGCGCGGTTTGCGACGCAGCCTTCCATCTCGCGCACGAAGCCTGCGGTCATCACGTCAAACGTCGCCATGTCCACCCGCGCGCCGCGCCCCTCTGCGGCCAAGTCCCCCGGCGCGCCGTAGTTGGCGACCAGCGCGTATTGCCCGCAGGCCATGGCCTCGATCACCACACCGGCCCCCAGTTCCCG
This sequence comes from Tropicibacter naphthalenivorans, assembly GCF_900176475.1. Lineage (GTDB taxonomy): Bacteria > Pseudomonadota > Alphaproteobacteria > Rhodobacterales > Rhodobacteraceae > Tropicibacter > Tropicibacter naphthalenivorans. The sequence goes on along the minus strand of NZ_FWXX01000003.1, from coordinate 85,374 downwards.
GATCGAAGGAAAGACAAAGGCGTCGGTCTGGCGCATCATCTGGGCGACCTCGGCTTGGGTCTTGCGGCCATGCAAGGTGACGCACTCTTGCAAGCCTTCGCTGGCGATCACCTCTTGCATCCGCGCCAGTTCCGGCCCGTCGCCGACCACATGCAGGTGGTGCTGGCGCAGCACGTCAGAGGCCGCAAAAGCGCGCAATGGCAGCTCTGGCAGCTTGTACGGCACGAGCCGCCCGGCGTAGAGGAACTGCACCTTTTCGCCGCCGCGCTGGCCCGCGGGCAAAGCGCCCTGCGCGTGGAAGATCGCCGGGTCAAAGCCGATCTCGGGCATCGACACGATCCGCGCATCGGGCACGCGGGTCAGGTCGGCGCGCGTGTGCGAGAACGCCGACAGCACCGCCTCCGCATCGTCATAGGTCGACCGCGCGTAGGGCAGATATTTGTACAAATCCCGCAGCTTGCGCAGCTTTTCCTTTTCGCGCGCCTGCTCGGCGGCAAAGGCGGCGGGCCAGTCGAGGTTGCCGTTCAACGGCCCAATGACAAAGGGCTGGCGGCACTTATGCGCAATCCAAGACGGCAAGGTCGGGGACATGGGCGTGATCCGGTGAACGATGTCGAACTGCGCAAATTCCCCTCGCAGCGCGCGATACACCCCGTGTTCGAACGCCAGATAAGGCAGGTAATTCATGATCATCGAGGTCGACCAAGCCACCTCTTCACCGCCGCGCAGCCAGCGGGCGAGGCGGAACATCGGCCCCGCCAGCCACTCGGTGTCGATATAGCGGATGTCCAACCCGTGCGCCTGCTTTTCGATGTTCTCGCGGTTGCGCACATGGGTCGCCAGCGTGACGTCGCACAGCCGGGCAATCTCTTGGGCGTATTTGTAGCCGACGATGGGCAGCGAGGGCCATTCGGGGTTACACTCATCCGCGAGCAGCAGAACCTTGGGTTTCATCTGGATAAGCCTCACCAATTACATGACCGAGCGCCAGCGCAGCCCGGTGTTGAGTTGTACGACCTTGAGTCGCTCTGCCCGCAGGGTTTCGGCATAGCCCGTCAGCGCGCCGACCAAAAGCCAGGTGATCGGGGTCATTGTGCCGTTGGGGATCATATCACTGACGTTGATCGCCAGCAGGATCGCCAAAGGCCCCACCAGCAGCGAGACATTCTCGCCCTTGCGGGCCATGACCTCGCGCGAGATCAGAACCAGCGGCAACAGCAGCAGGCCGAACTCTGACAGGAACCCGACCCAGCCATAAGTGCCAAGGGTCACGATCCAGCGCCCGTCGGTCACGGTCAGGATCTGGCCAGAGATGGGGTCAAGGATGTGGTTGCGCCCCCAACTGCCCCAGCCAAAGACTGGCTTGAGATAGGCGCGCTCCAGCAGGGTGTTTTCGTTGTCAAACCGGAACTCGATACTGCCCGCGCGGTCCTGATCAATGGCGGCGGCCTGCGCGATCAGGTAGCCCTCGGGGACGATATGCGCGCCCTTGGCCAGCGGATAACCCAAGGCCAGAACGCCGATCACCAGCGCCACCCGCAGCTGCCCGCGCAGCGGCAGCAGCACCACGGCAGGCACCGCGACCAGCGCAAAAATCAACGAGCCCAGCGATTTCGCCAGCACGAGGATCACGAACAGGTACAGCGCCGCCATCAGCAGCTTGGCCCGGTCATGGCCGCTTTCGGACCGCCACAGGCCAAAGGCCGCGACCACCGCCGTCATGGTAAAGAACGCCACCCACAGCCCGTGATACAGGAACACCACCGGGCGATAGCCGCCAAAGCGGATGCTTTGCGCGAAATAGTGCTGGTAATAGCCGTAAACCCAGAGGTTCAACTGCGGCGAGAGGCGGATTTCGATCAGCATCAGGACGGAATAGACGAGGCCTCCGACCATCAAGGCCTTGGCCAGCTCACGTAGGGAACCGCCCGTCGCCAGATGTTTACGCGCCAGCAGGAACGGCAGGATCATCAGGAACTGTTGCAGGACCAGCGCCACCGCGTCCTTGGCCCGCAGGCCGGGCAGGCCCACCTGGCCAAAGAACACCGGCTCTTCGTTGGTCAGCACGGTCATCACCGGGGACAGGACAAAGGTGAACAGCAGCGCTTTTCCCACGCCCGATTGCGGCAGCCAAGACCCCTGATCGCCAAACCGCCAGAGCGAGATGACAAAGGCCGCAAAGGCCGGCATGTTGTACTTGTTGAGCGGGGGCATGAGCGGCGGGTCAAAGACCGCCGGCGGCTCTGGCAGAAACAGATAGCCCAGCATCAACGCATAGACCAAAGCCCGATCGGGCCGCATCCGCCCGAACAGCACCGCGACAACCAAGGGCCAAAGGGCCAAGGCAAGATAGGCAATCGGGTTGGGCATATTCCTGTAAACTCACCGCGACACTGGCGGCAAACTAGCAAAGCGCCGGGGCAAAGTCGCGTCAGCAATGGGCCAAAAGAAAGGAATTGGAAACCAAGATGCCACGCGCGGCGGTTTGTTGCGGTTTAGCGCGGATTTCGGGCGAATTGTCGTAATCTTGCCGCAAAGTCGGTGGATACCCGCCGATGAAATGGTGTTTTAAGGGGTCTCATGAGCAGTCGCAGGCTGCGGATTGCGTATCTGTGCGATATGTCTCCGCTGGATCGAAATCTTTACTCGGGCGGCAATGCCCGGATGTATGACGCCCTGCGCACCCACGCGGGCGAGGTGGAGATTTTGCCGCAGACATGGGGCTTGGCAGAGCCTGTGCGCCGCCTGATCCTGTCGCTTCCTGACAGTGCGAATTTGCGGCTTCGGTGGCGGGCGCATTACGCCTTGCGCGCCGTGATCGCGCGGCAGGTCGAGGCGAGGTTGGCGCAGGGCGGCTTTGACGTGGTCTTTGGCGCCTATTCGCTGCATTCCATGGCGGGGGTAAAGGTGCCAAAGGGCATGGTCTCGGCCTTTTGCTCGGACGCGGTGCAGACCGTTTACCGCGAGTCCGAGATCGGCCAGCGCTTTGCAAGGCAATTTGCGCTGGGCAAGGCCTTGGATGGCTGGGTCGAGCGACGGGAGGCCGAGGTTTTGCGCCAGATGGACGTGCTGCTGTGGCCGTCGGACTGGCTACATCAGGCGACTCAAAAGCGGTACGGGGTGCGCCAAGGCCACGTGGTGCCGTGGGGCGCGAATATCGACACGGTGCCGCCCCCCGCGCCTTTAGCGATTTCGCGGGACAAGCCCCTGCGCCTGTTGGTGATTGGCCGCGACTGGTGGGCCAAGGGCGGCCCGACCGCGTTCGAGACGATGATGGCGCTGCGCGCCCGCGGGGTGGACGCGCGCCTGACGGTGATCGGCTGCGTGCCGCCAGAGTTCCACGTCAACGACTTCGTCACGGTGCATCCCCAGCTGAACAAGGCGATCCCCGGCGATCTGGCGCAGTTCAACGCCGCGCTGGCAGAGGCGCATTTCCTGATCCAGCCGTCCTTTGAAAGCTATGGCTTTGCCTTTTGCGAAGCCTCGGCGCATGGGTTGCCGTCGCTTTGCCTGCGGGTCGGCGGGGTGCCGGTGCGCGATGGGGTGAACGGCTTTGCCTTGCCGGTGGGCGCGACGACAGAGGATTTCGCCCAAGTGATTGAAAGCCAACTGGCCAACCCCGACGGCTACGCGGCTTTGCGCGCCAGTGCCCGCGCCGAATACGAACAGCGCCTGAACTGGGACGCTTGGGGGCGGCGCGTGGCGCAGATCCTGCGCGCGCAGGTCGCTACAAAATCCGGTCCTGAAACCAGATCAGCGACGGAAACGCGCTGATCCACGCCCAGACAAACCGGTTTAGCCCAAAAAAGCAGGCGTTCGAGATGTGGAAAAGCGCACACAGCGCCAAGCCCACGATCAGCGCATTCGGGTGCAGCAAGGTCAGGGGAAAGACCAGTTCCAGCCCCATGACGGCCCAAGACGCCACGAACAGCAGCCCCGGCCAGTTCGCGAACCCGCGCAAGTTGCGGCTGACCGGGTAGGCGGAATAGCGGAACACGTCGCACAGTGCCTCGCCGCTGCGCCAGGTGGGGTTGATGACCTTGATCCAGCCGGACACGAAATAGGACAGCGTCAGTTGCACCGCCAGATAGGCCAGTGCCATTTCCTGCCAGCGCGGCGTCGGCGCGAGATAGACCAGCGCGACGCAGGTCAGCACCAGCAGCGTCATCTTGTCGGACCCGCCGTTGTACGGCCCGTCAAAGCGCCGCAGAATCACCAAGCCCCAAAGCCACAAGGCCCAGACGGCCCATGCGCCCACCCCCGCCAGCACCAGCACCGCCAGCGCCATGCGCGGGATGAACAGGCGGCGCTCGGCCATGGGGGCGACCAGATGCTCGGCGCTGTGCTGCAAGATGGCCAGGGCCAGCAGCACTTCGGTCGCGCGAAGGGCAAGATCAAAGCTCATGCCGCAATCCATGCCACAGGGGCGGTTAACAGCCGGTGATCACGGCAGCACCCAAGGTTCGCTTTGAAAGAGGTCGTAGTTCACGATCTGCCCCTCTTCGCGGGTGATGAAGGTCAGGCGGAATTGCAGCGACGCGCCCCGCGGCGCCCCCACGATCCGCGCCACGCGGGCGTTGATTTCATTGACGCAAAAGGCGTTGGGCGCCTCGACCAGCCGTTCCGACAGGGTCACGAGAAACAGCTCTTCGTTGCGGCGGGGGTTCCACAGCATCCGCCGCATCATGCGCGCAAACGATACCGACTGGGGCCGTGGGCGCACCGGCTGCCAGTCGCCCCCATCCAGCCGATAATGGATGCGCGGCGAGGGCGCGACAGTCTTGAAGAACCGCCACGAGGGGATCAACGCCGGTAGCAATAGCCCGATGGTCCTGAACACCGCCTTCTCCTGCTTGGTGTGGGCGCAGCGTAGCGCCGTCAAGTTAAGCGAAGGTATGCCGTCTGCGTGATGCGACCATTTAAACATAGGCCATACGGTCATGTTCTGTTAACGTTCAGAGAGCTGCCGCTCTTGTCGACCTGACAAGCCTGACACTCTTGCCGGAAAGGCAAACCCTCTGATGACCGATTACATCAGCGAAAACCGCGATGGCCACATCGTCGAGCTTCTCGGCGGGCTGTCTACCTCTTTCGCGATCTCGATTCTGAATTCCTCGCCCGATTGCATCAAGTTGATCGAGCTGGACGGGTCTTTGTCGTTCATGAACCATAATGGCATGTGCGCCATGGAAGTCGACGATTTCTGCATGGTTGAGGCGCAGCCGTGGCCTTCGCTCTGGCCCGAATCGGCGCAGCAGCTGTTGCAGGACGCCATGGACACCGCGACGGAAGGAGGCACCTCGCGGTTCGAAGCCTTTTGCCCCACCGCCAAGGGCAAGCCGCGCTGGTGGGAGGTCACCGTGTCGCCCGTGCTGGGCAAGACGGGGCGGGTCGAACGTCTGCTGTCCACCTCGCGCGACATCACCGCGCGGGTCGAGCGTGAAAAGCGGATGCAGGAGCACGAGCGCCAGCTGGACGATTACGCCCAGATGTTGCGCCGCGAGTTGGCCGAGAAAAAGGAATTGCTCGCCGCCAAAGAGGTGCTGGTCCGCGAGGTCGATCACCGGGTCAAGAACAGCTTTGCCCTGATCATCGGCTTGCTGCGGCTGCAAATGCGCAACGTCTCGGAAGAGGCGGCGCGCGAGGCGATCAACGACGCCGCCAACCGGATTTCCGCCGTCGCCCGCGTGCACGAACATCTGTACCGCGACGAGTCCGTGCAGCACATCCCGGTGCGCAGCTTCTTGCAGGATCTGTGCCGGGGGGTGTGCTCTTCGGTTGGTGGGTCCGAAGGGCAGGTCGAGATGGTCTTTGACGACGTGACGGTGCCCAGCGACGTGGCGATTTCCTATGGGTTGATCCTGACCGAACTGCTCAGCAACGCCTTTAAACACAGCCAGTCCGACGATACGCGCGTGCGGGTGGCGCTGGAAACGGTGCCGGACAAGGCGGATCGCTATCTGCTGGCGGTCGAGGATAATGGGCGGGGCTTGCCCGAGGGCTTTACCCTGACCGAGGCCACGGGCCTTGGCATGAAAATCTGCAAGATTTACGTGGCGCAACTGTCCGGTGGGCTCAGCCACAGCCGCAGCGATCTGGGCGGGGCGCGCTTTGTGGCGGATGTGTCGGGGGTGTGATCGGGGCGATTGGCCTTAACTGGCTATAGCCCAGTTTCCGAACTGGCCCTATCCGCGCTTGCGCGCTGGCTCTACGGTGGCGACAAACCGGGCCTTGTGCGCTCGGCCATCGTTCAGGAGCATCATTCATGAAAATGACCACCGAAGAAGCCTTTGTGAAGGTTTTGCAGCGCCACGGCATTGAACACGCCTTTGGGATCATCGGCTCGGCCTTTATGCCGATTTCCGACCTGTTCCCCAAGGCGGGCATCCAGTTCTGGGACTGCGCGCACGAAGGCTCGGGCGGGATGATGGCCGATGGCTACACCCGCGCGTCGGGCAAAATGTCGATGATGATCGCGCAGAACGGTCCGGGGATCACGAACTTTGTGACGGCGGTGAAAACGGCCTATTGGAACCACACGCCCTTGCTGCTGGTGACGCCGCAGGCGGCGAACAAGACCATCGGGCAGGGCGGCTTTCAAGAGGTCGAGCAGATGGCCCTGTTCAAGGACATGGTCGCCTACCAGGAAGAGGTGCGTGACCCGTCTCGCGTGGCAGAGGTGCTGACCCGCGTGATCTCCAAGGCGCATCAGGCCAGCGCGCCGGCGCAGATCAACATGCCGCGCGATTTCTGGACGCAGGTGATCGACATCGACATCCCCGAGCCGATTGTTTTTGAGAGGTCCTCGGGTGGCGAGAATTCGGTCTCCGAGGCGGCGGCCTTGTTGTCCGAGGCAAAGAACCCGGTGATCCTGAACGGGGCTGGCGTGGTCTTGTCCAAGGGCGGGATCGCCGCGTCGATGGACCTGGCCGAGCGTTTGGACGCGCCGGTCTGCGTCGGCTACCAGCACAACGACGCTTTCCCCGGTGGGCATCCGCTGTTTGCCGGGCCTTTGGGCTATAACGGGTCCAAGGCGGGGATGGAGCTGATCAAGGAGGCGGACGTGGTGCTGTGCCTTGGTACGCGGCTGAACCCGTTCTCGACCCTGCCGGGCTACGGCATGGAATACTGGCCGACCGGGGCCAAGATCATTCAGGTCGACATCAACCCCGACCGCATCGGCCTGACGAAAAAGGTGTCGGTGGGGATCGTGGGCGACGCGGCCAAGGTGGCGTGCGGCATCCTGCGCCAACTGGCTCCGACCGCCGGGGACGCAGGCCGCGACGCCCGCAAGGCCAAAATCGCCGAGACCAAGTCGCGCTGGGCGCAGCAGCTGACCGAGATGACCCACGAGGACGACGATCCCGGCACCAGCTGGAACGAACGCGCCCGCGCCGACAAGCCCGACTGGATGAGCCCGCGCATGGCGTGGCGCGCGATCCAAAGCGCCCTGCCGAGAGAAGCGATCATCTCGTCCGATATCGGGAACAACTGCGCCATCGGGAATGCTTATCCGTCGTTCGACGAGGGGCGCAAGTATCTCGCGCCGGGGCTGTTCGGGCCCTGCGGCTATGGCCTACCCGCCATTATCGGCGCCAAGATCGGCTGCCCGGATGTGCCGGTGGTTGGCTTTGCCGGGGATGGGGCCTTTGGCATCTCGGTGACCGAGCTGACCGCCATTGGCCGCAGCGAATGGCCCGCGATAACGCAGGTGGTGTTCCGCAACTACCAGTGGGGGGCCGAGAAACGGAACTCGACCCTGTGGTATGATGATAACTTTGTCGGCACCGAGCTGGACGATGACGTGAGCTATGCCGGGATCGCCAAGGCCTGCGGTCTGCAAGGCGTGGTGGCCCGCACCATGGACGAGCTGCGCGAGGCGCTGACGCAGGCGATTGCCGACCAGAAGGCGGGTAAAACCACGCTGATCGAGGCGCTTATCAACCAGGAACTGGGCGAGCCATTCCGCCGCGATGCGATGAAAAAGCCCAACGTGGTGGCCGGGATCGACCCTGCGGATATGCGACCGCAGAATGTCTAGGTGGGACTAAATTCCTTTCTAAGGAATTTGCAAATCTTTTCAGGAAAAGATTTGGCCCACCTGGCTCAGCGCGACGGTCACCGCCGTCGCCGCCACGATATCTTCGACCGTTGCCCCGCGGGACAAGTCACAGACGGGGCGGCGGAACCCTTGCAGGATTGGCCCCAGCGCCTGCGCGCCCGCCAATTCCTGCGCCAGTTTGTAGGCAATGTTGCCCGCATCCAAAGAAGGAAAGACCAGCACGTTGGCGTTCCCGTCCCCCATGCCTTTCTTGCCTGCGATCCGCGCGTTCAGCGCGGCGTCGGCTTGGATGGGGCCAAGAAAGCCCGTGGCCTCGGCTGCCGCGCGCACCACGTCAACGCTGTCTCCTGCGCCGCTTTTGCCGGTCGAAAACGACAGCAGCGCCACCTTGGTCGATCGCAGCAAGGCCTTGGCGCTGGCCTCTGACGCCCGCGCGATGCTGGCCAAAGCCGCCGCGTCCGGCGCGACGTTCACCGCGCAATCGGCCCAGATCATCTCGCGCCCACCCGGGAAGACCATCAGGAAAAAGCTGGACGGCACCGTGACGCCGTCGGCCAGTCCGATCCCGATGCTGGCGGCCTCGATCACGCGTTTTGTGGGGCTGTCGGCGCCCGCGACCATGCAGTCGGCCTCGCCTGCCGCCACCATCGCCGCCGCGCGGTACAAGGGGCGGGCGAGCATCCGGCGCGCAACGCCTTCCTTGACGCCCCGCCCTTCGACCAGCGCTGCGATTTGCGCCTCGCTGACGTCTCCCAAAGGCACGGGGGTGCACAGCCCCTCGGCGCTCAGACGCGCGCAAGCCTCCGTGACCCGCGCATCCTCCATTTCGGGAAAGACCACCCGCGCGCCCCGCGCCCGTGCTGCCTCTATCGCCTGTTCCAGAACCGCCATATCGCCTCCATTCATCCGCAGGAGAGAATGATGACCCAAGACGTCAAGATCAACCGCGGCCTCAAGGGCATCTACTTTGAACGCTCTGGGGTGTCGCACATCGACGGGGCCAAGGGCGAACTGCTGTACCGGGGCTACACGATCCACGACTTGGCGGAACATGCGACCTTTGAAGAGGTCTGTTACCTGTTGATCCATGGCGACCTGCCCACCGCCGCGCAACTGAGCGCCTTTGACGACCAGCTTAGGGCGGCGCGGCAGTTGCCTCTGGCGATCTATGATATCATACGGGCCTGCCAAGGCGGCCACCCAATGGACGTCTTGCGCACCGCCGTCAGCGCTCTGGCTGCGTTGGAGCCGGACAGTCAGGATGCCTCGGAGGAGGGGTTCCTGCGCAACGGTCTCCGCCTGACCGCGCAGGTGCCGATGATCATCGCGGCGCATGAGGCGATCCGCAACGGCCGCGACCCGGTGCCCGCAGACCCGGACCTGAGCCACGCGGCGAACTGGCTGTGGATGCTCAAAGGCGAAAAGCCCAGCCTTGAGGCGGCGCGTCTGGCGGATGTCGATTTCATCCTGCACGCGGAACATGGCGCCAATGCCTCTAGCTTTGCCGCCCGCGTGACGGTGGGGACAGAGGCAAACCTGCACGGCGCCATGGTCACCGCCCTGTCGACCCTTGCCGGGCCGGCCCATGGTGGCGCCGCCGAGGACGTCATGAAGATGGTCGCCGAAATCGGCAGGCCGGACAATGCCGCCGCCTACGTCAAGGCCAAGCGCGCCGCGCGCGAACCCGTCACCGGCTTTGGCCACCGCGTCTACCGCGCCGAAGACCCGCGCGCGCGCCACATGCGCGATGGTGTCCGCAAGCTGGGCGAGGAAATGGGCGCGCCGCAGTGGTACGAAATCCTTCAGGCCGTCGTCGAGGCGATGAAGCCCTACGCCCGCCACGGTCTGAACGTGAACGTCGATTTCTACTCGGGGGTGATCTACCAGCTGCACGGCATCCCTATGGACCTTTACGTGCCGATCTTTGCCATCGGGCGGATGCCGGGGTGGCTGGTGCAATGCCTTGAACAGCGGCGCAGCAACATCCTGATCCGGCCTTTGACGTTGTACAACGGCCCGGACCCGCGCGCCTATGTGCCGATCAGCGACCGCAAGAGCGCGCCATGAGCCAGCCGGACCTGCCCCTGAGCCCGCCGGTCTCGGACGAGGTACGCCAGACCACCTGCTACATGTGCGCCTGCCGCTGTGGCATCAACGTGCACCTGCGCGGCGGCACCGTGTCCTACATCGAAGGCAACCGCCACCACCCGGTGAACAAAGGGGTGCTCTGCGCCAAGGGCAGCGCCGGGATCATGCAGCACACCGCGCCGTCGCGTCTGCGTGCGCCCTTGCGCCGGGTGGGGCCGCGCGGATCGGGCGAGTTCGAGGAAATCAGCTGGGACGAGGCGCTGGAAACGGCGGTGTCTTGGCTCAAACCCCTGCGGGAAAGCGCGCCGGAAAAGCTGGCCTTCTTTACCGGGCGCGATCAGTCGCAAAGCTTTACCAGCTTTTGGGCGCAGGGCTTTGGCACGCCCAACTACGCGGCGCACGGCGGGTTTTGCAGCGTCAATATGGCGGCGGCGGGGATCTACACCATGGGCGGCGCGTTCTGGGAGTTTGGCGCGCCCGATTGGGACAACACCAAGCTGTTCATGCTGTTCGGCGTGGCCGAGGATCACGACAGCAACCCGATCAAGATGGGGCTGGGGCAGCTCAAGGCGCGCGGGGCCAAGGTGATTGGCGTCAACCCGATCCGCACCGGCTATAATGCGGTGGCGGACGAATGGGTGGGGATCACGCCGGGGACGGACGGGCTGTTTATCCTGTCGCTGGTGCATTGCCTGCTGAGCGCGGGGCGGATCGACCTAGACTATCTTGCGCGCTACACCAATGCGCCGGTCTTGGTGAACGGGCAGGCGGGGGCGGCTGACTTTGGCCTGTTCCTGCGCGACGCGGACGGCAAGCCGCAGGTGATCGACCGCCACACGGGCAAGCTGGCGGCGTGGGACGCGCCCGGCATCCTGCCCGACCTGCGCGGAGAGCTGGTCCAAGACGGCGTGACCCACCGCAGCGTCATGCACCAGATCGCCCAGACCTACCTGACCGACGCCTACACCCCCGAAGCGGTGGCCGAGCGGTGCGGCATTCCCGCCGCGCGCATCCGCGCCATCGCCGCCCTGCTGGCCAAGACCGCCTTTGAGGACGCCATCGAGATCGACCAGCCGTGGACCGACTTTCGCGGCGAGCGGCACGCGACCATGACCGGGCGGCCCGTGGCCTTTCACGCCATGCGCGGGATCAGCGCCCATGCCAACGGGTTCCAGACCTGCCGCGCGCTGCACCTGTTGCAAATCCTGCTGGGGGCGGTGGAAACCCCCGGCGGGATGCGGTTCAAACCGCCCTATCCCAAGCCCGCCGACGCCCACCCCAAGCCACACGCCAAGGCCGCGCCGGATCAGCCGCTGGACGGCCCGCATCTGGGCTATCCCCAAGGGCCAGACGATCTCGCGCTGGATGCGGACGGCCAGCCTTTGCGCATCGACAAGGCCTTTAGCTGGGAAAACCCGCTGTCGGTGCATGGGCTGATGCACATGGTGATTTCCAACGCGCACGCGGGCGATCCGTACAAGATCGACACCCTGATGCTGTACATGGCGAACATGGCGTGGAATTCGTCGATGAACACGCGCGCCGTGATGGAGATGCTGACCGACACCGACGCGGACGGTGCGTATAAGATCCCGCGGATCATCTACTCGGATGCCTATAGCTCGGAGATGGTGACCTATGCCGATCTGATCCTGCCCGATACCACCTATCTGGAACGGCACGACTGTATCTCGCTGCTGGATCGCCCGATCTCCGAGCCGCACGCCGCCGCCGATGCGATCCGCTGGCCGGTGGTTGCGCCGGACCGGGACGTGCGCGGCTTTCAGTCGGTCCTGGTCGATCTGGCGAACCGGCTGGGGCTGCCGGGTTTTGTCGAGGGGGGCGTGCCGCTCTATGCCGATTACGCCGAGTACATCACGCGGCATCAGCGCAAGCCGGGGATCGGGCCATTGGCCGGGTGGCGTGGTTCGGGTGAGGACACGGGCCGAGGTGCCCCGAACGCCCAGCAGCTGGACCGCTACATCGCGAACGGGGGCTTTGCCACCTTTCCGATCCCGCCCGAGGCGCAGTTCTACAAGCCGTGGAACCGCGCGTATCAGGACTATGCCGTGGGGATGGGGTTCTATGACGCGCCGCAGCCCTACCTGTTCCAGCTGTACGCCGAGCCGCTCCAGCGGTTTCGCCTTGCGGGGCAGGGCCACGGCCCACATCAACCGCCCGAGCATCTGCGCGCCCAAGTGGCCGAGCGATTCGACCCGCTGCCGTTGTGGTACGATACTGAACACGATACAGGGCAAGCCGACGAATACCCCGTTCACGCGCTGACTCAGCGGCCCATGGCGATGTACCATTCGTGGGGCAGTCAGAACGCGTGGCTGCGGCAAATTCACGGGCAAAACCCGCTGTATGTGCCGACGCGGCTGATGCGCGCGCACGGGTTGCAGGATGGGGATTGGGCGCATGTCACCTCGGCCCATGGGCGGATCACCGTGCCCGTGGTGGAAATGGCGGCGCTGAACGACAACACCGTCTGGACTTGGAACGCCATCGGCAAGCGCAAGGGCGCGTGGGCGCTGTCCGAGGATGCGCCAGAGGCGACCAAGGGGTTCCTTCTGAACAACCTGATCCACGAGCTGCTGCCGCCCAAGGGCGATGGCCTGCGTTGGTCCAACTCTGACCCGATCACCGGGCAGGCGGCGTGGTTTGACCTGCGTGTGCGGTTGGAAAAGGCCCCTCCGCAGACGCAATCGCAGCCCGCAACCCCCGCGCAATCCAGCCCCGTCCCGCCCGCACCAAAGGCCCGCCCATGACCTGCCTGCCAGACAAGACCGACCGCCAGCTGGGCCTTGTGATCGACCTTGATACCTGCGTCGGCTGTCACGCCTGCGTGGTGTCCTGCAAGGGCTGGAACACCGAGCATTACGGCGCGCCGCTGTCCGACCAAGACCCCTATGGCGCGGACCCGTCGGGGACGTTCCTCAACCGGGTTCACAGCTATGAGCTGCGCCCCGAGGACGCCCCCGCGCAGCTGGTCCACTTTCCCAAAAGCTGCCTGCATTGCGTGGATGCGCCCTGCGTCACCGTCTGCCCCACCGGGGCCAGCTACAAGCGCACAGAGGACGGCATCGTTCTGGTCAACGAAAGCGATTGCATTGGCTGCGGGCTGTGCGCCTGGGCCTGCCCCTATGGCGCGCGAGAGCTGGACCTGGCGGCGGGGGTGATGAAGAAATGCACCCTGTGCGTGGACCGCATCTATAACGACAATCTGCCGCCTCAGGATCGCACCCCGGCCTGCGTGCGCACCTGCCCGGCGGGGGCGCGGCACTTTGGCGATCTGTCTGATCCTGCGTCCGAGGTCAGCCAGCTCGTGGCTGAACGAGGCGGCTTTGAGCTGATGCCGGAACAGGGCACTGCCCCCGCCAACAGATACCTGCCGCCCCGCCCCAAGGACCGATGGCAGGACGATGCCAGCGTCCTTGCGCCCTTTCTGGAACCCGTCGCCCAAGAGCCAAAGGGCTTTCTGGGCTGGCTCGACCGCACCCTTGAGAAGCTCTGAGCGAGGCCGAACATGTATCCCGCCCCGTCGATCATCGCCTTTACCACGCTGTCCGGCCTTGGGTTCGGGCTGCTGTTCTGGCTGGGGGTGGATGGCACGCCGCCCACCGGCTGGGTCGCGCTGGTGTTCTTTGCGTTGGGGCTTGGGCTGGCGGGGGCGGGCTTGCTGGCGTCGGCGGCGCATCTGGGGCGGCCCGAACGCGCGCTCAAGGCGTTCACGCAGTGGCGCAGCAGCTGGCTCTCGCGCGAGGCATGGGCCGCGGCCGCCGCGATGACCCTGATGGGCGTCTATGGCGCGGCTTTGGTGCTGTGGCAGGTCGATCTGCGCCTGCTCGGCTGGCTCGGGGCGCTGGCCTGCGGGGGGGCGGTTTTCACCACCGCGATGATCTACACCCAGCTGCGGACGGTGCCGCGCTGGCATCACTGGAGCACGCCTGCGCTGTTTTTGCTGCTGGCGCTGACCGGCGGGGCGCTGCTGTCGGGGCGGGTGAGTGTCGCGATCCCGCTGCTGATGCTGTCGGGGCTGGTGCAGGGGCTGGTCTGGTGGGACGGGGACCGGCGCTTTGCCCGCTCTGGCACGACCATGGCCACGGCGACGGGGCTGACGGGCGGCGATATCCGCGCCTTTGAGCCGCCGCACACCGGAGATAACTATCTGCTGCGCGAGATGGTTTACGTGGTGGGCCGCAAGCACGCGGCCAAGCTGCGCGTCATCGCCATTACGCTGATGTCGGCCTTGCCCACCGCGCTGCTGCTGTTGCCCTTCGGGCATGTCTGGGCAGCGCTGGCGGTGCTGAGCCATATCGCGGGCGTCGCCACCGCGCGCTGGCTGTTCTTTGCACAGGCCGAGCATGTCGTCGGCCTGTACTATGGCAAGCGTTAGACCTTAGCGGAACATGCCCTTCACGCGGTCGCTGCCTTCGTGCAGCTTGTCCTCGGCCCGCTCCAGCGCCGGATCAACGCGCCCGCGCCAGAACCGCACCCAGCGCACGTAGATCGCCCAGACAAAGGCGAACAGCGCCACAAGGATGATGATGTTGAGCCAAGGGATGATCCGTACGTCCGGGCCTTCGACCTCGCGCAGGGAAATGGCGTTGGGAAAGATCGAAATGAACTCGTTGCGCCAGCCGTAGTGCTTGATCGCGTACCAGCGCGGCGCTTCGGCGGTGGATTTCGCGTCCGAGGCTTCGGCTTGCAGGTTCGATGTGTCGAACTTGAAATACGGTGGCCAGCCCCAGCCGGTGTCCTCGTTGCGGTAAACCATGACGTCGCCGTTCGCCTGCCGCGTCTGGATAAAGAACACATCGCGCCTGGACACCGTGGCATCGTTGCCCACATCGGCCTGCGCCCAGAACAGGCTGTTCTCGCCGGGGTCGACGACCTTTTCGTAGGTGTCGGTCACCCGCGCAATGTCATGCTGCGGCAGCGTGTAGTGCAGGAAAGTCGCGACCAACAGCCAGAACAGCGTGATGAGGGTCCACTTGACGTATTTCATGGGGTTCGAACCTTCTACCGGAAGTTGGTCATATAGATGATCCAGAGCACGAGGCAAACAGGCAAGCCGAAAACGACGATCGGCAGCAGGCGGCTGCGTCTTTGGTTGAACACCGCAAGGCGGCGGTTCACCCATGTGTCGCGGGGGCTGCCTTTGCCTTGGGTTTCCCAGTCGTCCTCCAGGATGTCGCGGCGGCGTTCGCGCAAGACCAGCCAGAGCACGCCATAGATCACGGCCAGAACGATGGCTCCGATCAGGAAAAAGCGCAGGAATGGCAGCATTATCTCACCTCTTACCGGTTCACCTGATACGGCTGGCGGTGAAAAGCAACGGGGAAAGCGGGAACGGCGTCACCACACCGCGCTTTTCCAGCGTCTTGGCGACGTCATAACCACAAGCGCCAGCACTGGCCCCCAGATCAGCACCGCTTGCCAGCCGACGTGGGCCAAATGCGCAGCCCCTGCGCCGGGGGCGAGTTCGAGCATCGCCGCCACTTCGGGACCGCGCAGCAGGTAGAGACCGGCGAACAGCAAGGCCGACAGCAGCCACAGCGCCAGCGCCGACAGGGTCGCCAGCAAGACCAGTCCGGGCAGGCTTTCGGGGGTATACCGTTCGATCCCGCGCGGCACGAGGATCGCCAAAGCGATCAGGATCAGGAAAGGCAGGGCGAGGTTGACCAGCATCCTTTCAAGATGGCGCAAGGGGCGCAGCGGTTCAAGCCGCGCCCCAAGGTCTTAGCCGATCACGTTATGCTCGGGCCCATAGGGGAAGCCGGTGATGTTCTCATTGCCATCTTCGGTGATGACGAGGATGTCGTGTTCGCGATAGCCCCCCGCGCCGGGCTGGCCTTCGGCAATGGTCAACATCGGCTCCATGCTGATGACCATGCCGGGTTCCAGAACGGTGTCGATGTCCTCGCGCAGCTCCAGCCCCGCCTCGCGCCCGTAGTAATGCGAGAGCACCCCGAAGGAATGCCCATAGCCAAAGGTGCGGTATTGCAGCAGGTCGCGCTCGGCGAAGAAGGCGTTGATCTGCTGGGTGACCTCGGCGCAGGAGGCCCCGGGTTTCAGCAGGCTCATGCCGTATTCATGGGCATCGACGTTGGCCTGCCAGATCTTGAGGCTGGCGGCGTCGACCTCTTCGACGAACAAGGTGCGTTCCAAGGCTGTGTAATAGCCCGAGATCATCGGGAAGGTGTTGAGCGACAGGATATCGCCGCGCTGCAATTCCCGTGCGGTGACGGGGTTGTGCGCGCCGTCGGTGTTGATGCCCGACTGGAACCAGACCCAAGTGTCGCGATACTCGGCGTCGGGAAAGCGTTTGGCGATCTCCAGCTCCATCGCGTCGCGGCCTGCCATGGCGATGTCGATCTCGCGGGCGCCGGCCTTGATCGCGTCGCGGATGGCATAGCCGCCCACGTCGGCCACCTGCGCGCCGTGGCGGATCAGGGCGATTTCTGCCTCGGACTTGTGCATCCGCTGGCGCATGGTGGCGGGGGCCATGTCGATGCTGGCGGAGGGGCTGAGAAACTCGTCCATCAGGCCCTTTTGCATCAGGGTCATGTGGTCGGCCTCATAGCCCAGACGCTTGCCCGTGCCGGTCACGCTGGCAATGGCACGCCAGTAGTTGTTCCGTTCCCAGTCGGTGTAGGTGATGTTGTCGCCGTGACAGCGCCGCCAAGGCTGCGCCGCGTCGATCCCGGCGCTGATGGTGACGCTTTCGGTGTCGGTCACGACAAGGCCGTAGGGCCGCCCAAAGGCGCAATACAGGAACCCCGAATAATAGGCGATGTTGTGCATCGAGGTGAAGACGCAGGCGTCGACGCCCGCCTCGCGCATCAGCGCGCGCAGACCCGCCAGACGCTGGTCGTATTCGGCAGGGGCAAAGGGCAAGACGCGCTCGCCTCGGTGAAAGCGGTAAAACTGGGGACGTTCCATTTAGAACCCTCCTCTAAAGCCGGGGGTCTCATCCGCCCCGGCATGGACAGAGTAAGATCCCGGCGTTCAGGATGGGTGAAACAGGTCTTTGAAAAAGGCGACGCCATCGCCCGACCTCGGGGTCGATTTAGGGGCGGCGCGCGGGTTTTGGCAAGTGCAAAGAGGGGGCGAGGTTAGCGGATCGGCCAGCCTGCCCGTTTGAGCGCCGCTCGTACGCCCTGATGGGCGTCCTCGCCACGAGCGCGGATCGCCATGACGCGGAAGAACCACCACAGGTAGGCGGCGTAGTCGGGCGTCAGCGTGGGGGCTTTGGCGATGGCATCTGGGCCGTGGTCCGCGTAGCGCGCGGCGATGTGGTGGAAATCCACCTGGCCGAACAGCAGGGCGGGTTTCTCGATGAAATACCCCGCCAAAGCCACCGAAGAGTTCATGGTCGCCACGTAGTCACAGCTGGCCAGAAGGTCTTCGGCGGGTTCGCGGGTGACGAAAAACCGGTGGTTCAGCACTTCGAGCTTTTCCAGCGCGGTGAGCTCGGGGGCGGTATAGGTCTCGCGCGGGTGGAGCGTGGCGACGATCTTGCGGGTGTCGTGCTCCAGCAGGGTTTCGAGCATCTCGATCGGGGTCATGGTCTGGAAGGACCGCTTTTCCAGAAGGCGGCCTTGGAGCGGGACAAAGATGAACCCGTCGCGGCTTATGGCCCGGTCGCCAAAGATCCGCGCCCGCATGTTCGCGACAAAGCGCGCAGCCTTGTGCGCGGGCTGATTCGGGTCGAATGGGGTCTGCGCCACGGGCCAGGTCCAGCGCGCGGATGTAGTCTCGAGGTGGTAGAACGGCTCGTAGTAGGTCTTGCGAAAGGTGACGCCTTGGGGGCCGAGTGGGTCGATCATCCGCACCACGCTATAGCCGCCGCGGGCGCGGCCTGCGTCCAGTTCCTCGGGGGTGTCACCGTGCATCTGCACGTCGAAACCGTTGTCCTTCAGGACGTCGACAAGGGCGCAGAGGAACCCGTGACGGCCCTCGGCCACCCGCCGTTGCAGGTCGGGGTAGAGGTAGAGATGCGCCTTCATGCGTCCCCCGCAGGCCGCAGCCACAGCTTGTAGTCCAAGCGCGCGCGATCCCGCCGCGCCCAGTCCAGTTTCTGCCGGAACAGCGCATAGGCGCGCTGGGGGTCGCGGTGGTCGTGCCAGTTCTGCCCCGGCGCATCATCGCCAAGGATTTCCCAGGACACATCGCGCGGGGGGTCGCGAAAGGCGGGGGCGACGGCCTCCATCATGCTGACCCCTTCACCGCGCAACAGGGCATAGCGGGCGAGGGCGTCGGCGTGATCGGGCGGTAAAAAGGGCGTCCCCGCCCCGGTATGCGCCGCCTCGAACCATGCGCGCAGCATGGCCGGGGTGGGCGCGTCATCCGGGGCGAGCAGGTCGATCATCAGGTCAGACGGCGAGGCAGACGTACTTCATCTCGAGGTAATCCTCGATGCCGTGGCGGCTGCCTTCGCGGCCAAGGCCCGACTGCTTGACACCGCCGAAGGGGGCGACTTCGGTCGAGATGATACCGGTGTTGACGCCAACGATTCCGTATTCCAGCGCCTCGGCGACCTTGTACACGCGGGACAGGTCCTTGGCGTAGAAGTAGCTTGCCAGACCAAAGATCGTGTCGTTCGCCATTTCAATCACGTCGTCGACGGTGTCGAACTTGAACAGCGGCGCGAGCGGGCCAAAGGTTTCCTCGGTGGCGACGGCCATGTCCTGCGTGACGCCGGTGACGATGGTCGGAGGCAGGAAGTTGCCCGGCCCCTGGATCGGCTCACCGCCGCCCAGCACGACCGTTGCGCCCTTGGACGTCGCGTCGGCCACGTGTTCCTGCACCTTTTCGATGGCGTCGGTGTTGATGAGCGGGCCAAGGTCGGTGCCGTCCTCCAGCCCGTCACCAATCCGCAGCTCGCGGACGCGGGCGGTGAGTTTCTCGGCAAAGGTGTCATAGACCCCGGCCTGCACGTAGATACGGTTGGCGCAGACGCAGGTCTGGCCGTTGTTGCGGAACTTGCACATAATCGCGCCTTCGACAGCGGCGTCGATATCGGCGTCATCAAAGACAATAAAGGGCGCGTTGCCGCCCAGCTCCATCGAGCATTTCATCACCTGATCGGCGGCTTGCTTGAGCAGGATACGCCCCACCTCGGTGGAGCCGGTAAAGGTCAGCTTGCGCACCTTGGGGTTCTCGCAGAACTCTTTGCCCACCTCGGACGAGCTGGAGGAGGTGACCACGTTGAACACCCCCGCCGGGATGCCTGCGCGCTCGGCCAGCACGGCCATGGCGGTGGCGGACAGCGGGGTTTCCTTGGCCGGGCGCGCCACAAAGGCACAGCCAGCGGCCAGCGCCGGCGCGGCCTTGCGCGCAATCATCGCGTTGGGGAAGTTCCACGGCGTAATGGACGCCGCGACGCCGATGGGCTGCTTCATCACCATGATGCGCTTGTCGCGCTGGTGGCCGGGGATCGTCTCGCCGTAGATGCGCTTGGCCTCTTCGCCAAAGAATTCCACGTAGCCTGCGCCATAGGCGATCTCGCCCTTGGATTCGGCCAGAGGTTTGCCCTGTTCGGCGGTCATGATCGTCGCCAGATCGTCCTGATTGGCCATCATCAGATCGAACCACTTGCGCAAGACGGCGGCGCGTTCCTTGCCGGTCCACTGCGCCCAGTCCTTTTGCGCCACATAGGCGGCGTCGATGGCGTTGGCCACCTCGCCCCGCGACAGGTCGGTGACCTTGGCGATCACGTCGCCGCGCGCCGGGTTGGTCACGTCAAAGGTCTTCATGCCGCTCAGCCATGCGCCGTTCACGTAGGCGCGCTCTTCGAGCAGCGAAGGGTCCCGCAGGAGGCTTGAAAGGTTGGTCGCCTTGGTGGACATGGGGGTCTCCGTCATTGGGTGTCTTGTGGCTAGGCAGATCATCTGGTGACATAGAAGTATAGAGCCAGATTGAGGTTTTCCATGGAACTAGATGACGCCTATGCGAACGCCGCGTATATCCCGCAGGCCGAAGAGTATCCGCCGCGCTGGGCCAAACAGGCCGAAGGCTATCGCCAGCGGATGTCCCTAGGCGGCAAGGCGCGGCTGGGGGTGATGTATGGCCACGCAACGCGCGAGACGCTGGATCTGTTCCTGCCCGAAGGCACGCCGCGCGGGCTGTTCGTGTTTGTTCACGGCGGCTATTGGCTGAAATTCGACCGCTCCAGCTGGAGCCATCTGGCCGAAGGGATGCGGGCGGCGGGCTATGCGGTGGCGCTACCGTCCTATGATCTGTGCCCCAAGGTGCGGATCAGCGACATCACCCGCCAAGTGGCCCAAGCGGTGACGGTGATTGCCCATGACATCGACGGGCCGATCTATCTGGCCGGGCATTCGGCGGGCGGTCATCTGGTGGCGCGTCTGGCGATGGCGGGGGTCTTGGCCGAAGACGTGCACGCGCGGCTGGCGCATGTGATGCCGATCTCGCCGGTGGCGGATTTGCGCCCCATGATGCGGACCTCGATGAATGCGGATCTCAAGATCACCGAGGAGGAGGCCCTGCGCGAGAGCCCCGTTCTGGCCGACGCCCCCGATGTGCCCGTCACGGTCTGGGTCGGCGGCGACGAGCGCCCCGCCTTTATCGAGCAGGCCGAGGCGCTTGGCACTGCGTGGGGCAGCCCCGTGGTGATCGACAAGGGGCGGCACCATTTCGACGTGATCGACGCTTTGGCGGACCCAAATAGCGCCATGGTCCAGCGGCTTTTGCAGCGCGGCTGAAATTCGGGGTAGGGTTTCCAAGAATTGCGCCCCGGCGCGCGTCCAAGGCACAAGATGACCATGGATCAAAGCGACGAAACCCTTACCCTTGCGGCGGCGAACGGTGACCGGCAGGCCTTTGCCCTGCTGGTGGGGCGCGTGTACGACAAGGTCTTTGCCTATGCGTATCGGGTGACCGGCAACCGGGCCGAGGCCGAGGATCTGGCGCAAGACATTTGCGCCGCTCTGCCGGTGAAACTGCGCAGCTATCGCGGCGAGGCGCGGGTGTCGACGTGGCTTTACCGCATCACGGTGAACGCCGCGCGGGATCGGTTTCGGCGGTCCGCGACCTATGCGAGGGCCGCCGCAGGTTGGGGCGAGGTTGAAATCGCCCGCCGCGCCGAGGACGCCGAACAGGCCGAGCGCGCCGACTGGCTGCGCTGTGCGATGCAAGGGCTTGGGGCGGAATTGCGCGAGGTCTTGGCGCTTGTACTGGACGGGGTGACGCAGGCCGAGGCCGCCAGCATCCTGGACATTCCCCCCGGCACCGTCGCGTGGCGCGTGTCCGAGGCGAAACGGCAGTTGAAGGCGATGACACAAGGGGCAGAGGCATGAGCCAAGACGACGACTTGCAAGAGCTGCGCGCCCTGTTCGACGAGGCGACGCCCAAGGCCGATCCCGCGCGCAAGGCCGAGGCGGTGGCGATGGCGATGAAAAATTTCGACCGCGCCCAAGAAACGGCGTCTGAGCTGCGTCCTACTCCTGAAAGCCCGGAAAAGGGCCTGTTCAAAGGAGTACGGCAGATGTTTGCAAAGCTTTCGACGCGCGGAATTTTGACGGCCAGCACGGCGCTGGCGGCGGTGGCCTTGGTGGCTTTGGTGCCGGTGCTGCGCGATCAGACGCCGCCCAGCGGGCGCGATGTGATCGAGGTCGGCCCCGTGGTGGTTCTGGAAGAGCCGGACGAGATCATGGAGCCGGTGATGGTCGAGGAAGCCGAGCCGATGGTTCTGGTCGAGCCTAGCCTGGGGTTCGCCCCCCCCGCCAGCGCGCCGCGCGCCAAGATGGCCTTGGATGCGGCGGTGGCGCCTGAACCGGACAGCGAAGCCTTTGCCAATGCCGATCCGAACCCCATCAAGGTGACCGCCGAAGAGCCCGTCTCGACCTTTTCCATCGACGTGGACACGGCGTCTTGGTCGGTGATCCGCAATTCGCTGAACTGGGGGCAGTTGCCACCCAAAGAGGCCGTGCGGATCGAGGAAATGGTGAACTATTTCCACTACGACTACCCCGCGCCCGAGGACGGCGAGGCGTTTTCCACCTCGGTCGGCGTGTCGGACAGCCCGTGGCGCGCGGGCACCAAGCTTGTGCACATCGGCTTGCAGGGCGCTATGCCTGCGACGCGGCCTCCGCTGAACTTGGTGTTCCTGATCGACACCTCGGGGTCGATGTCGGACCCGAACAAGCTGCCGCTGCTGGTGCAGAGTTTCCGGCTGATGTTGGGGCAGCTGGGGGCCGAGGATCAGGTGTCCATCGTGACCTATGCGGGCAGCGCGGGACGTGTGCTGGACCCTACCCCTGCGTCCGAGCGGGACGTGATCCTGAGCGCTTTGGAGCGTTTGGAAGCGGGCGGAAGCACGGCGGGGCAAGAGGGTTTGGAACAGGCCTATGCCACTGCGACCGAGATGGCGCGGGAGGAGGCCGTGAGCCGTGTGATCCTTGCCACCGACGGGGATTTCAACGTCGGGATCAGCGATCCGGAGGCATTGGAGGATTTCATCGCGGGACAGCGCGACAGCGGCACGTATCTGTCGGTTCTGGGCTTTGGGCGCGGGAATTTAGACGACGCGGTGATGCAGGCCTTGGCCCAGACCGGCAACGGCATGGCCGCCTATATCGACACGCTGGCCGAGGCGCAGAAGGTGCTTGTGGATCAGCTGACCGGGGCCTTGGTGCCCATCGCCAATGACGTCAAGATCCAGGTCGAGTGGAACCCTGCGCAGGTCGCCGAGTACCGCTTGATCGGGTATGAGACGCGGGCGCTGCGGCGCGAGGATTTCAATAACGACCGGGTGGACGCGGGCGAGATTGGCGCGGGCCATCAGGTGACGGCGATCTACGAGATTACGCCGGTGGGGTCGGGCGCGCGTCTGACCGATCCGCTGCGCTATGGGTCTGAAAGTTTTGGTGAATCTGAGGAGTTGGGCTTTCTGCGGCTGCGGTACAAGACGCCGGGCGAGAGTGAAAGCCAGCTGATTGAGCGCCCTATCGTGGCGGGGGACGCGCCTTTGCCAGAGGCCGATTGGGCCACGGCGATTGCCGGGTTCGGGCAGGTTTTGCAGGGGTCCGAGCTGATTGGTGAGTGGGGTTTGGCCGAGGCGATTGCCCTCGCGCAGAGGGCGCGCGGCGAGGATGCGTTTGGTTATCGGCAAGAGGCGATCACCCTGATGCGTTTGGCCGAGAGTTTGCAGCGGTAGGTGGGGGGGCCGGCCTGACGGCCGGACGCTCGCTCTGACGAGCATCGCCCCACCCACCGTCCCGCAGGGCGTTTCGCTACAATTTGCGGGAAAGCGAGGCGGTGCGGTGACGTTCTGGCAACTTTTGCGCAGGTAGGCTGGTTGGGTGCGTAGGAGGTCGCCGATGATCCGCCCTTGGAACCTGTCATTATGTTTCGTGGCTGCCAGCCTGCCGATGCTGGGCGCAGCCTTGGTCGTGCTGGAAATGTCGCTGGGGCTGTTGGCGATGCTTGCGCTGGTTGCCTTGATCCGGTTGGCATGGCTGGACGACAATATTGTCAATGACTTGCTGGAGTCCGAGCGTTTGCCGACCGCCTATATCAACACCATGCGGCGGCGGCAGATTTGGGCGTGGCGGTTGTTTGGGGTGGCATCGGATCGCGACCCTGCCGATGTCTCGCCCAGCCTGCTTGCCACACGTCTCAAGGCAGAGGCGCAGTGCATTTCCACCGTTCTGCTGACCGGGGCCGCGCTGGTTGGGGCAGTGCTGCTGCCGGGGCTGGTGGGGGGCGTCTTCTTTGCATTGATGTTCTGGGCGGCGTGGCAGCAGATGGATCGCCTTGCGGTGACCTTGGTCGTGCTGGAATACGGTGCGGCCTTGCCCCGTGAGCGTCTGTTGTGGCGGCCCGCCTGGGTGGGGTCTTGGCTGCCTCGGGATGATGGCTAGCCGGTGATCAAACCGGGCAACGTGTCGGCGAGCAAATCCCAAAGCAGGCGGATGCGCGGGGCGGTGCGCAGCTCTCGGTGGGCGACGAGCCAGACGGGGTAGGGCAGCTCAAACTCCGGCAGGACGCGGCGCAGGGCGGGGTCTGTTGCGCCCTTTCGTTTCGGCCCGATGCAAAGGCCAAGGCCAGCGCGCGCCATATCCCAATGTACGCTGTGCGAATCCGTGAGCACGGGAAAGTTCTGCATGGTGATGGGAAAGCCCGCACCGGTCAGGGCGTCCAGCAGGTTACCGGTGTCCTCTAGCCCGATGAAGCGCGCATTGCGCAGATCTGCGGGCGTCTCGACAGGGCCAAGCTGGGCGAGGTACTCCGGGCTGGCAAAGAGCGCGGCGGCGTCCTGCGCAATCAGTTTGCCGATCAGGTCGGGCTGCTCGGGGCGGGCGTGGCGAATGGCGATGTCGGCTTCGCGCCGTTTGAGATCGCGCACGGCGTTGGAGGCGACGACCTCTAGCGAGACCTTCGGCGCGATCTGGGCGAGGCGCGCGGCGATCGGGGGCAAGAGCCACCCCGCATAAATCTCGGAGGCGGTGACCGCCACATGGCCCGCAATGTCCTGCTGCTGGCCGCTGGCGACCAGCGACACGGCGGCGGCGGCTTCGCCCATGGCGCGCATATGGGTCAACAGCTGCGTGCCCGCTTGGGTCAGGACCAGCCCGCGCCCGACCCGTTCGAACAGGGTGACGCCCAATTCCTCTTCGAGGGCCGAGACCTGCCGCCCCAAGGTCGGCTGCGTCATGTTCAAGGCACGCGCGGCGGCGGACAAAGACCCCTCTTCGGCGGTCACCAAGAAGGCCCGCGCGCGGTTCCAGTCAAAATTCACCGATCGCCAATCCATGCGGTATTGCATGGGTGAACCCCGCCAAAGTCAACATCCAAACGAAAAAGGCCCCAGGCAAACGCCCGGGGCCCCGTCTGGAGAGGAGAGAGGTTAGTTAATGGCCTCGGCGTCGACCACGTCCTTTTCGATGGCCTGCACGTTCGGCTTGGCGATTTCGATCCGACGCGGTTTCAGCGCTTCGGGGATTTCGCGCATCAGGTCGATGTGCAGCATCCCGTCTTCGTGGACAGCGCCGGTCACACGCACGTGGTCGGCCAGCTGAAAGCGGCGCTCAAACGCGCGGGTGGCGATGCCGCGATGCAGATAGGTGCGGGTCTCGTCCTCGTCGGCTTTGCGGGCCGAGACGACCAGCGCACCGTCCTTGACCTCGACCGACAGATCGGTGTCGGAAAACCCGGCGACGGCAATCGAAATGCGATAGGCGTCGTCTTCGGTTTTCTCAATGTTATAAGGGGGATAGCCTGCCGTTGCGTTTTCCGTGGTCAGCACGCGGTCCAGCATCTGGGCGATCTGGTCAAAGCCGACGGTCGAACGGTACAGCGGGGCAAAATCAAACTGTCGCATGGGAATCCTCCGTAAAGCGATCCTGTGAAGCGGCGCCTTCCCATCCGGGACAGGCGTCTGAGTTGGGCCGGAACCCAGTGTTAGGCATTCCGGTACAGATTACTTGGGATCGCAAAATCGGGGTTTCAAGGGGCTTAGGGTTTGATGAATTTTGCGCCGGTGTCGCGGCGTTCCCCGGCGGGCATGGTGGACAGACCCGCGCCGGGATTTTCCTTTTGCCCCAGAAGGATACGCAAGACGGACAGCGGCCCTTCGAGATCGGTGGCGAGCGAGACAGGGGTGCCGCCGGCCTGCGCCTTGGCCGAGACGACAGAGACGATGCTGGGCACGCCATCGCGGTCAAAGGTAAACACGGGCGAGCCGGACGCGCCGAAATCGACCTCGCAGGATAGGACCAACATGCCCTCTTGGCGCGAGAGCACCTCGCAGAGTTCCTGCAAGGATGGCGCTTCGGAGCGGTTGTGCGCATAGGATACGACGCCCACCTCGTCGCCGGTTTCCGGGCGCGCGTGGGTGGCAAAAGGCTGGATCGTGCCGTTGCGGATTGGGTGTTGCAGCTGGATCAGGGCCAGATCGTTGCGCACGCGGGCCGGGCCAATCTCGCCCTGAAAGTCGTAATCGGGGTGCGAGACCGCTTTGCGCACGCGCCGATAGGCCGCCGCGCGCCCGTTGCGCCACCCGGCAAGGAACTGAATCTCGGTCACGGGAACGCGCGCGCCGGTGGCCGGGTCAAACAGGCAATGCGCCGCGGTCAGCACCGTGTCGGGCGCGATCAGCGCGCCGGTGCAAAAGGCGGTGCCAGAGATTTCCAGCCGCCCGACGGCCTCCCACTTGCGACCGTCCTCGAGCGTGTTCAAAGACAACAGCCCCTGCGCCCACGCGGGCGCGCAGAGCACGGCCAACAGCACTGCAAATAGATAGCGCACGATCCAATTCCCCCTCAGCGCATCGTAGCTAAGACAGCATTAAGGCATGATTAGGGCAAAAGGGATTCCCGCCGTGAAAAAGCCTTAGTCCCCCGCCAGCGCAGGCGGTTTCGGCCCGCCGGTCGCCCAGTCGATCAGCTCGACCGAATGCACCACGGGCACCCCGGTGCCAGAGCCGATCTGCATCATGCAGCCGATGTTCCCGGCGGCGATCACATCGGGGTTCTTCGCCTCGAGCGTCTGGACCTTACGCGCCTTGAGCTGCTTGGAAATCTCGGGTTGCATCAGGTTGTACGTCCCGGCAGAGCCGCAGCACAGGTGGCTGTCGGCGGGCTCGACCACCTCGAAACCGACCTTTTTCAGCAGCTCCTTGGGCGCGGTTTTCACCTTTTGCCCGTGTTGCAGCGAACAGGCGGCGTGGTAGGCGACCTTGATCCCCTTGGCGGCGCCCTGCGGGACCTCCAGCTGGGTCAGCAGTTCGGAGATGTCGCAGGCGATCCCGGCGACGCGCGCGGCGTCTTGCGCCAGATCCGTGGTGCGGAACATATGCCCATAGTCCTTGACCGTGGTGCCGCAGCCCGAAGTGTTGATCACGATGGCATCCAGCCCCGCGCCGTCCATCTCGCGCGCCCAGGCGCGAATGTTGCGTTCGGCGGCGGAATGCGCCTCGGTCTCTTTGCCCATGTGATGGGTCAGCGCGCCGCAACAGCCCGCCCCCTCGGCCACCACAACCTCGCAGCCCAGACGGGTCAGCAGACGAATCGTGGCGTCGTTGATATCGGTGTTCAGCGCCTTTTGCGCGCAGCCGGTCATCAGGGCGACACGCTTGCGGCTCGGCGCGGCGGGCGCAAAGCTCTGCGGATCGTCGTTGCGCGACACCGGGGGGATGGTCTTGGGGGCCATCTCCAACATCGCGCGCAGGCGTTCGTCGGGCATCAGGAAACTGAACGGACGCCCGATCTTGGCCGCCAGCAAGGCCAGCCGAAAGCGCCCCGGATAGGGCAGCACCTGCGCCAGAACCCAGCGCAAGGCGCGATCCGTCCAAGGCCGCTGATAGCGGTCCTCGATATAGGCGCGGGCGTGGTCGACGAGGTGCATGTAGTGCACGCCAGAGGGACAGGTCGTCATGCAGGCCAGACAGCTCAGGCAGCGGTCCACGTGCTGCACCGTCTTGGCGTCGGGCACTCGCTCATTTTCCAGCATGTCCTTGATCAGGTAGATGCGCCCGCGCGGGCTGTCCAGCTCGTCGCCCAGCACCTGGTAAGTGGGGCAGGTCGCGGTGCAAAAGCCGCAATGCACGCAGGCCCGCAGGATGTCATTGGCGCGCGCCGTGCCGGGATCGGTCAGCTGCTCGGGGGTAAATTTCGTCTGCATATCGGTGTCCTCAAGGGGTCTTGTCGCCCCATCCTCCGGGGGGCGTCAGGCGCCCGTCATCATCCGCGCCGTGGCCAGCCCGAACCACGGCAAAGTCGTCGCCAGCAGCGCCAGAACGGTCACCCAGCGGCGGGTCTGGCCATACACGCGGCGGCGCAAAGCCTGCGCCACCATGGCCACCGCCAGCACCCAGGCCAGCCACATGGCCGCCAGTGACATGGTCACATCGCTGGTTTGCAGGCGCACAGCCGCGCCCATGGCGACCACCACGCTCGCCGCCAGCCCGGCCAGCAAAGGCACGCGCGCCGGCAGCCGCAGCACCAGCGCACAGACCAGCGGTCCGGCGACAAAGGTGATGGCAAAAGCGATCAGCGCGGTGGTGTTCATCAGCCCATGATCCCGAGGTTGAGAATCCCTCTCGGGTCAAATTTCGCACGAATTCCTTGCGTTAGTCTTGCCACGGGCGCGGGCTCCGGCTGGAAACGCGGCAGCGCCGGGTCCGGTGTCTTGACCAAGGTCGCGTGTCCGCCAAGGCGCGCGGCCCTTTGTTGCAACGTCCCGTGCAGACCCGCCACGTCGCCCCGCGCCGCCACCCAGATCAAGCCGCCGCCCCAGTCCAGCATCACGTCCACGTCCAGCCCTTGGACCATCTCCAAGGCACGCCCCGGCACTGTGCTGATCCGCCAAACCGCATCGTGGCCAGCAAAACCGCTGACGTCCCGCACCTGCGCCCACAGGCCCGCGGCGTCCTCCTCGATCCGCGCTCCGTCAAACATCGCGCTCAGCTGCCCGGCACGATAGCGCACCGACCCCTCAAAGCCTTCGATCCGCAGCAACGTCCTCTCGCCGAAATGCGCCGCCCCCGTCACCTGATAGGGCGAGGTCAGCCCCCGCGACATGGCCGCCACCGCGTCGCCCAGCGACAGCCCCTCCAGCACCAGCGTCACGCTGGCCTCGGGCTTGGGCGCGACCCGCAGGCTCACCTCGGTCAACACCCCCAGCGTGCCATAGGCCCCGGCCTGCAACTTGACCAAGTCATAGCCGGTGACGTTCTTCATCACCCGCCCGCCGTTCTTGATGACCTGCCCTAAGCCGTCGACAAAACGCACCCCCAGCAGGCAATCCCGGCACGCGCCCGACGGGGCAACCCTGCGCGGCCCCGATACATTCGCCGCCACCACGCCGCCAATGGTCGGCTCCCCCACAGAGCCCAGCACACCCCGATGGTCCATCGGCTCAAAGGCCAGCATCTGCCCCTCGGCCTCCAACGCCGCCTCGATCTGCGCCACCGGCGTCCCCGCCTGCGCCACAAGCGTCAACGCCCCCGGCTCATACAACGTGATCCCGGACAAGCCCCCGGTCTCCAGCACGGCTCCCTCGGCCAAGAGCCCACGCGTCCCGCCGCCCCGCACTGCCAAAGGCCCCGTCGCCCCGGCCACCGCCTCGGCCATCTCCGCCTCGCTGGCAGGTCTCAAAACGTCCATGCTTCTTCTCTTTCCAAATATCCTGGGGGTGAAGCCCGCAGGGCGAGGGGGCAACGCCCCCATTCTATCCGACCACAGCGCGCCTCTGGCGCGACGGGGCTAGCCACCTCTCTTCTTCTTTGAGGCTACTCCGCCGCCAAAGCCGCCGCCCGATGCCCGTCCGACGCCCCCAAAGGAAACACCTTGGCCGGGTTCAGCAGCCACTTGGGGTCAAACACGTCCTTCACCGCCATCTGTGCCTCCAGATCGGCGGGCGTGTACTGGTGGCTCATCAAATCGCGCTTCTCGATGCCGACGCCATGCTCGCCGGTCAGGCAACCGCCCACCTCGACGCACAGCTTCAAAATATCCGCGCCAAACGCTTCGCACAGCTCCAGCTGCCCTGGCGCATTGGCGTTGAACAGGATCAGCGGGTGCATGTTCCCGTCCCCTGCGTGGAACACATTCGCCACCTCCAAGCCGTACTCCTTGGACATCTCGCCAATCCGGCGCAGCACATACGGCAGCTCGGTCACCGGGATTGTCCCGTCGAGACACATGTAATCGTTGATGTTTCCCATCGCGCCAAAGGCCGACTTGCGGCCCAGCCAGATGCGCGCGGCCTCATCGGCGTCGCGGGCTTCGCGCAGCTCGACAGGGTTGTGCCGCAAGGCGATCTCCTTGATCTTGGCCAATTGCTCTTCGATCTCGCAGGGCGCGCCTTCGACCTCGATGATCAGCAACGCCTCGCAATCCGGGTAGCCCGCCTTGGCGAAATCCTCGGTGGCGCGAATACACGGCGCGTCCATGAACTCGATCGCCACGGGCAAGACGCCCGCCTTGATGATGTCCGACACACAAGCCCCCGCGACCTCGTTGGAATCGTACCCGATCAGCACCGGCAAGGCCCCTTCGGGCTTGCGCAGGATCCGCAAGGTCGCCTCTGTCACCACGCCCAGCTGCCCTTCGGAGCCGCAGACCACGCCCAAGAGGTCGATCCCGCCCGCGTCCATATAGGCGCCGCCCAGCTCGACCACGGTGCCGTCCATCTGCACCAAGGTCACGCCCAGCAGGTTGTTCGTCGTCACGCCGTACTTCAGGCAATGCGCCCCGCCAGAGTTCATGGCGATGTTCCCGGCAATGGCGCAGGCCAGCTGCGACGAGGGGTCCGGCGCGTAAAAGAAATCGTCCGCCTCGACCGCGCCGGTCACGCTCAGGTTCGTGCGCCCGGTCTGCACGCGGATGTAACGGTTGTCGTAGTCGGTCTCCAAAACCGCGTTCATCCGCGCCACCCCAAGGATCACCGAATCCGCCGTGGGCAACGCCCCGCCCGCGAGCGATGTGCCAGAGCCGCGCGGCACCACCGACACGCCTTCTTCATGACAGATGCGCAAAACGTCCGACACCTCTTGAGTCGTCGAGGGCAAGACCGCGGCCAAAGGCGGGCAGCGATAGGCGGTCAGCGCGTCGCATTCATAGGCGCGCGTCTCGGCCTCGTCGTGGATCACCGCGCCTGCGGGCAATACCGCCTGCAACCGGTCCACGATCCGCGCCTTTTTCGCCAAGATGGCGCCGTTCGGCTCTGGCATTTGCATCCGAGGTCTCCTTCCGCGTGACGGGAAACGCTATAATTGGTCAGGTTATATAACCAAAGCGCAGATTTTACGAGAGCGATTTCTGCGGCATCTTGCACTTTCCCCCGCGCTCAGGCCATCTGCGGGCATGGCATGGGTCAAGATCATACATATTCTCTGCGTCATGGGGTGGATGACCTCTATTTTCGCAGTTCCACGCGCGATCATTTACTGGAAGCGTGAGCACGCCCGTCTGGGTGAAAACGGGCCGCTCGGCGATTTGACGTACCGTCTGTATCGCTTTTCCTTTGGCCTTGGGATCATCGCGATCATCACCGGGATCTGGTACGGCACATGGCTGGGCTGGCCCGCATGGCTGCATCTCAAGGTCACGCTGGTCGTGCTGCTGGCAGGCCATTACCTGTGGACCGGTCGGCTGGTGAAACGCGCGCAACAAGGCATTTTCACCGAAAGCGACCTGTGGCTGCGCATCTTCAACGAAGTCAGCGTCTTTGCCACCATCGCGATCCTCTGGGCCGTGGTGGCGCAACCCTTCTGATGCTGGATTTCGCCGCCATTGCGCAGGCCTTTGGCCGCTGGGATGCCATTGCGCTGGCCGTGCTGGCCGCCGCGTGGATCGGCTCGACC
Source organism: Tropicibacter naphthalenivorans (assembly GCF_900176475.1). Lineage (GTDB taxonomy): Bacteria > Pseudomonadota > Alphaproteobacteria > Rhodobacterales > Rhodobacteraceae > Tropicibacter > Tropicibacter naphthalenivorans. Next base: position 53,887 of record NZ_FWXX01000003.1, on the reverse strand, counting down.
CTTTTGATCGAACATTCGCCCAAGCGCCGCCCCTCAACCGCCAACCTGATGGCGCAATATCGACGCCTGTGGATGGAGCAACTGGTGACGCGCACGCCGCGCATCTTTGACAGCTCTATCGTCTCGCAACTGCGTCAAAGCACGTCGTTCTTTGGCTCGGCCTCGATGATTGCCATCGGTGGGGGCTTTGCTCTGCTGGGGAACGCCGATCAGTTGCGCGGCGTGGCCCAGGACCTGACGCATACCGCCGATCCCGTTTTGGTGCTGGAGCTCAAGGTGATGCTGCCGCTGGCCTTGGCGATCAACGCGTTCCTCAAGTTCGTCTGGTCGAACCGGCTGTTTGGCTATTGCTCGGTCTTGATGGCGGCGGTGCCCAACGATGTGACGGACCCGGTCGCCTATCCGCGCGCCGCCAAGGCCGCAGAGATCAACATCACCGCCGCGCGCAGCTATAACCGTGGGCTGCGGTCGGTCTATTTCGGCATCGCCAGCACCGCTTGGCTGATGGGGGCGCTGCCTTTGCTGGTGGCGACGCTGTTCACCTTGGCGGTGATCCTGCGGCGCGAGTTCTGGTCGACCTCGCGCGCGGTGCTGTTGGACCTGTCGGACAAGACGCCCTAGGTGCGACCCTCGCGCAGCCACGCGCCGATGATCATCGCAGAGGCCAGTAGCAAGACCAGCCACGCGGGCAGCAGCGGCGTTTGCCGCACGTCCAGCGTTTCATAGGCCTCACGCGGGGTGATCCCGATCCAGCCGCGCCCCGCCGCAGGTCGCCCGGCGCGCACTGTGCGGACCGTGGGCACGCCCTCTTGCAGGCGCAAGACGCCGCCGCGCATGGTGTCGATCAAGGGTTCCAAAGCCTCACCGCTGGCGATGGTCTGGACGAACTCGCGCGGGGCGGCAGGGCCAAGGCCGACAACCGAGGTCAGATCGCCTTCGGCCAGCCGATAGAGGCCAATCTCTGGCCCATCGTAAACCGCCTCGAACCGCCCCGGAGTGACTTCGGTCAGGGGCACCTGCACCTCGGAGCCATCCGGCCCGGTCACCGTCACCGCGCCCACGTCATCGGTCAAACTCCGGCGGATGATGCGCATAGTCTGACCGTTCGGCTCGGCCCACAGCGCCTCTTCCTCGAGCTGGGGTTCCTTCATCATCCAATGGGCCAGACGTCGCAGCAGTTCCATCTGCGGGCCGCCGCCCTCGAATCCACGGTTCCACAGCCACGCCTGATCCGAGGCGAGCAAGGCCACGCGCCCTTCGCCCACACGGTCGAGGATCAGCAAAGGCCGATCGTCCACGCCGGACATGACCACGTCGCCTTGCAGCGGCTCGACTTCGATCTGGCGCAGCCAGCGGCCCCAGTCATCCGCCCCTTGCAGGCCAGCAGTCACCGGATGGCGCTGCCCCAGATCGGTGACGGTGGGGCGGTAGCCCTCTTCCACCACGCGGGCGGTGGGCTCGGCGGGCATGATCTCTGCCAAGGGGGAGCGATAGATCGAATCCGCGCTGGCAAAGTCCGGCCCGGCGGCGACCAGCACCGCGCCGCCGTTTTCCACGTAGTTGCGGACGTTATCGAGGTAGATCGCAGGCAGGATGCCGCGCCGCTTGTAGCGGTCAAAGATGATCAGGTCGAAGTCGTCGATCTTTTCCAAGAACAGCTCGCGCGTCGGAAAGGCGATCAGCGACAGCTCGTTCACCGGGACGCCGTCCTGCTTTTCCGGGGGGCGCAGGATGGTGAAATGCACGAGGTCCACGGAACTGTCGGATTTCAAGAGGTTCCGCCACGTGCGCCCGCCTGCGTGCGGCTCACCCGAGACCAGAAGCACACGCAGCCGGTCGCGTACGCCGTTGATCTGAACCAGCGCGGTGTTGTTGCGGTCGGTCAGCTCGCCGTCGGCCTCGGGGACGGTGAACTGGATCACGTTCAGCCCGCCGTGGGGCAGGGTGATGGGCAGCGTGAGGTCTTGTCCAATCGGAACGGTAAAGGTCTGCGGCGGCTCGCCGTCGACAGAGATCAGGATCGGCGTTTGGCTCGCGCCGGGGGCGGCGCCGTCGTCCTCGATACGCAGGGTTAGCTCGACCTCTTCGCCAAGGATCGCAAAGGCCGGGGCGTTGCGCACGATCAGGCGGCGGTCCCAGTCGGTGTCTTGGCCGGTCATCAGCAGGTGCAGCGGCGCGGGCAGGTCGGGGGCCTGTTCCAGATCGTGCAAGCGCCCGTCGGACAGCAGGAAAATCCCGGCGATGCGCCCGCGCGGTTCCTCGGCCATGGCGGCGGACAGCGCGCTCATCAACCGGGTGCCGCCGTCGCCGTCTGCGTCGCCCACGGGAATGCGGCGGGTTTCGGTGTTGGGGCGGGCCGTCAGCATCGCCTCTAGCTGGTCGGCGGCGTCTTCGGTGACGCCCGCGCGCTCGGCCAGCCGCTGCGAGGCAGATTGATCGACCACCATCAAGACGATGTCGGACAGCGGCGCGCGGTCTTCGACCTGCCACGACGGTTGCGCCAGCGCGCCGACAAGGACCAAGCCCGCCAGCCCGCGCAAAGCCCAGCCGGACAGCCCGCGCCACAGCGCCAAGGCGGTGCCCGCCAAAGCCAGAACCGCCAGCGCGACGATCAGCGCCCAAGGCAGCAGAGGGTCGAAAACGATATCTGAGGTCATTGGCCCAACCTGTCCAGCAACGCAGGCACATGGACCTGATCGCTTTTGTAATTGCCCGTCAGGACGTGCATCACGAGGTTGACGCCAAAGCGATAGGCGATCTCGCGCTGGCGTTCCCCGGTAAAGCCGCGACCCAGCGGCAGCAGCGGCGCGCCCTGCGCGTCAACGGCCCAGGCGGCTGCCCAGTCGTTGCCGCCGATCACCACCGGCGTGACGTTGTCGTTGAGGTCGCGAAAGGGCATCCCTTCTATCAGCTCGGCGTCGGGCGGGGCGGCCTCGACCCAGATGCCGCGCCCGACATAGCGGCCCGGAAAGTCCTGAAGCAGGTAAAAAGTGCGCGTCAGCACGTGGTCCTGCGGGATCGGTTCGAGCGGGGGAATGTCCAGCGGGGCGGCGAGTTGTTGCAGCTTGCGCGCCTCGGGGGTGCCGCTGCCAAAGCCCGCGATATCGGCGTCGCGCGTGTCGAACAGGATCATCCCGCCCGAGCGCAGATAGGTGTTCAGCTTGGCGTAGGCATTGGCGCTTGGCTTCGGTTGATCGGTGGTCACAGGCCAGTAGAGCAGCGGGTAGAACGCCAGCTCGTCGGTTTCCAGATTGACGCCCATGGGGGTGGCAGGCTCCACCGAGGTGCGGAAATACAGCGTGTCCGACAGCCCGCGCAGGCCTGCCTGAGCCAGATCGTCCAGCGCCTGGTCGCCGGTCAGGACGTGGGCGAGAACGACCTCCGAGGTCGCGGCAAGGGCCAGCGCGTCGGCGTCCTGCGCGTAGCTGTCCTGCGGGGCAATCGCCAGCGCCAGCAGCACGGCGGCGGCACGCGCGCCCATCAGACGGCCCGACAAAGCGAGCGAGGCGACCACATCGGCCAGCAGCAGGGCAATCGCCCCCGCCAGCAGCCAACCGGCGAGGGGGCGTTCCTGCGGGCGGGTCAGCCCTTCGACGGGAATGGTCTGCGGCCAGTCGGTGGGGGTCAGCACGGTGTCGGCGGTGACGACATTGCGCGCGAGGCTGCGGTCTTCGCCCGTGTACAGACCCGGACGCAGATCGGGGCCAAGCGGGGCGGCAACCAGATCAGGCCCGTCAACGCCGGGCAACGTATCGCCCTCCTGCACCCGGCCAAAGGCGTCGAGCACCACGGCGGGTTGCCAGACGGTGCCCTCCATGTCTGCGATCTCGGGCTGGGTGGTCGCGGACGAGACCGCCAGCCGTTCCAGCATCTGCACGAACAGGCCCGACAGCGGCAGGGTGGACCATTCGGCGTTGGCGGTGACGTGGAACAGCACAACCTGCCCCTGCCCAACGGCTTTGCGCGTGACCAAGGGCGTGCCGTCCGTTAGTTGCGCGATCACGCGGTCGGCCAGCGTCGGATCGGGCTGGGCCATGACCTGTGAGTTCACCGTCACGTCATCCGGGATCGGCAGCCCGGCAAAGGGGCTATCCTCGGGAAAGGCGGCCAGCGCCTTGGGTTCGCCCCAGCTCATGGCGCCGCCGACGGTCCGCCCGCCAGCGCGCAGGCGCACGGGCATCAGGGGGTCTTCGGCATCGCGCGAGACATCGGACGCCGCCAGACGCGGCCCGGCAAAGCGCAGCAGCATCCCGCCTTTTTCCAGCCATTCGGTGACGGCCTCGGCCTCTGACGGGCTAAGCGTCGCCACATCGGCCAGCACGATCACATCGGGGTTGGCGGGCAGAATGTCGGTCAGCGCGCCGTCCAGCAGGTCAGCGGTGGGTTGCAGCGCCTTATCAAGGTAATGCAGGGGCGAGAGCAGCTCGAGCCCCTCGCGGTCCTCGCGCCCGGCGATAAGCGCGACCTCGCGGCGGCGCAGGCTGTCGTCGGGCAGGGTCACGGTCCCGGCGCTGCGTTGGCCTTCGATTTCAAAGCGTTCGATGCGGGCGCGCAGCTCGGCGGGGATCGACAGCTCGATCTGGGCGTCGGTTGCACCGCTGGCAAAGGTCACGGGCGTGCGCAGCAGAACGCCGGGGTTGCCGGCGGGGTCTTTGCCTTGTGCCAGAAGGTTCAATTCGGTCTCACCGGCCCCGCGCAGACGGCGCATCGTCACCAGCAGATTGCCGTCCTGCACCACGGCAGGCTCCAGCGCGTAAAGCATCCGAGGCGCTTCGAACACGGTTAACGTGCCACGCGCTTGAAGGGCGTCCAGCAGGGGTGCGCGGCTGTCGCGATCCAACCCGTCGCTGAGCCAATAGCTGTCGAAATCGCTGTCCGGCAGGGCGGTCAGGGCGCGCTGCAAGGTCTGGTCGCTGGGCTCCCATGAACGCGGCTCTTGCCCCGACAGGCGGGAGCGCAGCACGTCGGCGGACAGGAACTGCACCGGCTGCGGATCGGTCAGGCGCAGGATGGCGACGGGGCGGTCACCCCGGCCTGCTTCGGACAGGACCCCTTCGACGGCGGTCAGGCGGGCGGGCCAATCGGCGGCCGAAGCCCAAGAGGCGTCCATCACGATCAGCAAAGGCCCGCTGCCCGCGGTTTCCGAGCCAGACCGGGGGTTTAGCACCGGCCCCGCCAGCCCAAGGATCACCGCCGCGACCGCCAGCATCCGCAGCAGCAGCAGCCACCACGGCGTGCGGTCGGTCACCTGTTCGTCGTCGCGCAGCCCCAGCAGCAAAGCCACGCCGGGGAACATCCGCCGCACCGGCGCGGGCGGCACCGCGCGCAGGATCACCCAAAGCACCGGCAGCGCCAGCAGCCCCAGCAACAGCCAAGGCGAGGTAAAGCCGATCGCGCCGAAAATCGTCATCCGTGACCTCCATCCAGCGCGCGGTACACCCACAGCAGGGCGGATTGCGCGCTATGATCGGTATGGTGAACAAGATGTTGCCAACCGGTTAACCGACACAGTTTGTCCAGCCGATCCTTGCGTTCGGCGAGACGCTCCAGATAGCGCTCGCGCAGGTCGGCGGCTTTGAGCGTCTCATGGGCGATGCTGCCGCCGACGCTGTGGAAAATGGTGCGCCCTTTGAAGGGGAAACTCTCTTCGGCGGGGTCCAGAACGTGCAGCAGCACGCCGCGCACGCCGCGATCGGCGGCCTTGGTCAGGGCGGCCTCAATCGGGTCGAGATCGCCCATGAAATCCGAAACGAACAGCGCGCGCGCATGGGGCAGCATCCCGCGCGCCTTGGGTTCGGCGTAGTCGTCGGCACCGTCTTCGGAAAACATCTCGGCGAGCCGCAAGACCTGCGCATCGCCGCGCCGAGGCGGCAGGTTCCAGCCGGTCAGGCCCACACGCTCGCCGCCCCGGATCAGCAGGATCGCGGTGGCGAGGGTCACCAGACGGGCGCGGTCGGCCTTGGTCGGTAGGGCGTCAGAGGACGCAAAGCGCATGGACGCGCCGGGATCAAGCCAGATTTGCACGCTCTGCGCGATCTGCCATTCGCGTTCGCGCACGAATTGCTCGTCCCCCCGGCCAGAGCGCCGCCAGTCGATGGACCGAAAGCTGTCGCCCGCCTGCAAGGGCCGGTATTGCCAGAAATCGTCGCCCAGACCTGCGCGGCGGCGGCCGTGTTCGCCCAGCAGGACGGTGCCCGCCAGTTGCTCGGCGCGGGCCAGCAGCGCGGGAAAGCGGCTGGCCTCTTGTTGGGCGCGCGACCTGAGCTGGGCGACATCGCTCACGCGGCGGCCTCGCGGCGGGTCAGGGTGGCGGCGACCTCGTCGATCAGCTTGCCAAGGTCTTCGCCTCGTGCCCGCGCGCTAAAGGTCAGCGCCATGCGGTGCACCAAAACCGGCTTGGCCATGTCCAGCACGTCTTCGGGCGAGGGGGCCAGACGACCCTGAAGCAGCGCCCGCGCCCGCACGGTCAGCATAAGCGCTTGCGCAGCGCGCGGCCCCGGGCCCCACGCCACCATGTCGCGGACCGCTTCGGGCGCGCTGGGATCGTCGGGGCGGAAGGCGCGCACCAGATCAAGGATCTGCTCGACCACCGCATCGCCCACCGGCATCCGCCGCAGCAGTTTCTGCGCCGCGATCAGCGAGGGGCCGTCGAACACCTGATGCGACTCGGCCTCTTCGGTGCCGGTGGTGGCCAGAAGGATGCTGCGCTCGGTGTCGCGGTCGGGATAGGCCACGTTGATCTGCACGAGGAAACGGTCGAGCTGCGCTTCGGGCAGGGGATAGGTGCCCTCTTGTTCGATGGGGTTCTGCGTCGCCAAAACGTGGAAGGGCGCGTCCAAAGCGCGGGTTTCCCCGGCGACGGTCACAACCTTTTCCTGCATCGCTTGCAGCAGCGCCGACTGGGTGCGCGGCGAGGCGCGGTTGATCTCATCCGCCATCAAAAGCTGGCAAAAGATCGGGCCGCCGATGAACTTGAAGCTGCGCGAGCCGTCCGCGCCGGTCTCCAGCACTTCGGAGCCCAGAATGTCAGCGGGCATCAAATCGGGTGTGAACTGCACGCGGTTGCCGTTCAGCCCCATCACCGTCGACAGCGTTTCCACCAGCCGCGTCTTGCCGAGGCCCGGCAGGCCGATCAGCAACGCGTGCCCGCCACACAGCAGAGAGGCCAGCACCAGCTCGACCACGCGCTCTTGGCCGATGAACCGGGCTTCGATGGAACGCTTGGCCTCGGCCAGCTTGTCTTCGAGAGCTTCGATCTCGGAAACGAGGTCTTCGGCCATGTCATCTCTCCAATTGCAACCTATGTTAGGGTGGAGTGTATCGTGCGGAATCGAAATGGCAAAAGAACTATGGTCGAACAAAATAAAGTGAGCCCCTCTGCCGAAGGCATTGCCGCCTCGGCGCGCGCTGCCGCTGGTAAAACGGGCAAAGGACTGCCACCTGTGCACAAGTGGAACCCGCCGTTCTGCGGCGATCTGGACATGCGCATCGCGCGGGACGGGACGTGGTTTTACCTGGGCACGCCGATTGGGCGCGAAGGGTTGGTGCGGCTGTTTTCGTCGATTTTGCGTAAAGATGGCGACAAATACTTTCTCGTGACGCCGGTGGAAAAGGTGGGAATCACCGTCGATGACGCGCCCTTTGTGGCGACCGATTTCGACGCCTCGGGCGAAGGCGCGGCGCAGATGCTGAGCTTTACGACCCATGTGGGCGACGTGGCCACGGCTGGCCCCGAGCATCCGATTCGAGTGGTGCGTGACCCCGAGACTGGCGAGCCGTCGCCCTACGTGCTGATCCGCGCCAACCTTGAGGCGTTGATTGACCGCAAGTCGTTCTACCGCCTTGTGGATTTGGGCGCGCATCACGACGGGTGGTTCGGGCTGTGGTCCTCGGGAGAGTTCTTTCCGGTGATCCCCTCGGACGAGTTGCCCGAGTAAGCCCTAGCTGCGCTGCGCGAGGATCACGCCGACGGCCACGATCCCCGCGCCAAGCGCCGCCTGCCAATCCCACGTGCCGCCAAGCGCTAGCATGATCAGCATCACGTAGAACGTCACGATGTTGACGTGAAAGGACGCCACGGCAACGCCCAGCCGCCCGATGGAGGCGATGAACATCACTTGGCTCAGGGCCATGCCCGCGATGCCGTAAATCGCCAAGAGGCCGATGTGCGTGGCGGTGATCTGCGTCGTCGGGCGCACGGGCAGCCCGGCGGCATCCGACAGCAGCGTGATGACAGCGGTTGCGGCGAACCCCCCGGCGAGGGTCAGCGTCGTGCGGCCAATGGGGCTGAGCGTGGGAAAGTCGCGCACGGCGGCAAAGCTGCCCCAGCTGAACAGGAAGCAAGCCGCGATGGCGACCAAGGCCCCTGCCCCAAGCGCCACGCCGCCGCCGCCCGTGGCCAGCGCGCCGCCCAGCACTGTCGCCACGATGCCGATGGCAAAGCCGCGTGTCAGGCGGCGCCCGTCCCAGAGCATCTCGATCAATACGGCGGCGATGGGGCTTGCGGACAGGATGATCGCCACGGTCACAGCGTCGGTCATGTCCTGCGCCACCAGCAACAGCCAGGTGCCCAGCCCAAAGGCCACGCCGCCGACCAGCAGCCCACGCCCCCAGCGCGCGCCCAGCACCGCGCGCGGCCCGTCAACCAACAGCCACAGCGGCAGCAGCATCGCAACGGCGCAGCCCAGCCGCGCGGCAATGAGTGAGGTTGCGGGCCAGTCCTCTAGCAAGAGTTCCGCCGCCGGGAAGCCGGCAGCCCACGTAAGCATCGACGCAACAGCCAAAGCGTTGCCGGACAGGGCAGCCCTGCGACCCGCAGCACTTGGCAGCATCGGATTGGGCGAACGTTCCATACGTCACCTCCGTTTTTTCCAATAATGACAATAGCTAAGGCCGGGTGTGCCCCTCACGCCCATGGGGGGAGTTGGCACAGGTTCGGGGGGGCGCTCTTGCCTTATAGCGACAGGGTGTCGCTATCGGACAAGTGCGGAGAAATTTTTTGAGCGGGTGGTCAAGGATTGCGCAACTTGCGCCTACGGTGGGGCGGCCCTAAACCGAAGGCCAGCCAACAAGGAGAGCCCCGATGATCCCACCGCGCCTTGCCCCGATCGTGTTCGGGCTGTTGCTGTCCGGCTTGATGTCGCTGGTGGTGTCGGGCGTCGCCACGCTGCGCGCCGTGGGGCTGATCGAAGGGCTGTTCGGCCTGTGGATGAGCGCCTGGGCCTCGTCGTGGCTGATCGCCTTTCCGACGGTGTTGGTCGTGGCCCCGAACGTGCGCCGCCTGGTCGAGCGGCACACGCGCAAAGGTTAGTCGCCCAGCTTGGCGTGCACCTCGTCGAGGTCAATCTCGCCAATCGGCATCTTGTTCGCGGGGTTGTCGTAGTCGTATTTGAACAGCGCGAAATCCCGGTGATAGATTTCCTTCATCAGGTGCATCGCCATGTCGTCAAAGTAATCCTCGACCGGGTGGGCGCGCTTGGGCCCGTGGCCTTCGGATTCGTTGAAACGCGGGATCTTCGCCAGATCGACCTTATGCGGGGTTTCCACCGCGTCCAGCACCTGCTGCATCCCGTCGTTGAACTGTTCCGTCCAGAAAATCTTGTTATAGCGGCCACCGTTCACGATGAAGGTGGACACATGCCCCGACATGGCCGACCAGTGAATGTCCGGCTCCATCGGGCGGCGCCAGCGGATGGTGTCGCGGGTGAACAACAAGAACCGGCGGAAGGATTTGATCTGGTCAAACTCTTGCTTGCCGTCGTCGCCGCCGACCTCGATCCCGTATTTCTGGATCAAGAGCGGCACAAGGTTGCCGCGATACCGCCGCCCGTTGCGCTGAATGCCGCAAATCTTGTCAAAGAAAGACGAAAGGATTCGCGTATAGGGGTTCCTGACGCAAGTATACGCATAGGAGGTCCGCGTTTTCACGTTCGCTTTGATCGCCGCCTGGCTTTCCTCGCGCGCCCATTTGTGCAGCCCTTCGGTTGCATCGTGGATGTCGCCGTCGAAGAATTCGCCGTGGTCTGAGTAATACATGATCTGACCGATGGTCGAGCAGGCGCATTTCGGCACCACCCGATACACCATGCTTTCACTCTCGGTCATCCATGTGCCTGGAAAGCCCATGCCTGTCGCCTCCGGATACCTGCTCTTGTTCTTTTTGGTGCTTTACCTGTTACAAAAAACCAAAGAAAGCAGGTTTATTCAACGCGTGTTTAGCCTTAGTACCGTAAACAATCGGGAAAAATTGGGGATTATGGTTTCCTGAATGGCAAAAATCGCCTTCATACTGCTGTGTCACAAAGACCCTGACGCCATCATCAAGCAGGCGCAGAGCCTGACGGCTGTGGGGGATTACATTTCGATCCACTTTGATGCGCGCGCCAAGCCGGAACATTACCGCAAGATCCGCGAAGGTCTGGCCGACAACCCCAACGTTTGCTTTGCCCACAAGCGGATCAAATGCGGCTGGGGGGAATGGTCCCTGGTCGAGGCGACGATCTACGCGGTGCAGTCGGCGGTCGAATCCTTCCCGCGGGCGACGCATTTCTACATGTTGTCGGGCGACTGCATGGCGATCAAATCCGCCGAATACGCGCATGAGTTCCTCGACCGGCGCGACTGCGACTACGTCGAAAGCTTTGATTACTTCCAATCCGACTGGATCAAGACCGGCTGGAAGGAAGAGCGCCTGATTTATAGGCACTGGTTCAACGAACGCACGCAGAAGCGCCGGTTCTACGCGATGTTCGAGCTGCAAAAGCGGCTGGGGCTGACGCGTGAGATCCCCGCCGATCTGGAAATCATGATCGGCTCGCAGTGGTGGTGTCTGCGGCGGCGCACGGTCGAGTGGATTTTGGACTTTATCAAGCAGCGCAAGGACGTGATGCGGTTCTTTGCGACCACGTGGATTCCCGATGAGACGTTCTTTCAGACGCTGGTGCGCCACCTTGTGCCCGAGCATGAGATTGAATGCCGCACGCTGACCTTTTTGATGTTCTCGGACTACGGGATGCCGGTGACGTTCTACAACGATCACTACGACCTGCTGCTGTCCCAAGACTTTTTGTTTGCTCGGAAAATCAGCCCAGAGGCGACAGAGCTGCGCCGCCGCTTGGGCGTGCTCTATGCCTCTGACGGGGCCAAGTTCCAGATCTCGAACGAGGGGCGTTCCCTGTATAAATTCCTGTCCAACAAGGGCCGGATTGGCCGACGTTTCGCGGCGCGGTTCTGGGAAAAGGAAAGCTCTCTGGGGCGCGAGCGCGAGCTGCTGATCATCGTCTGCAAGAAATGGCACGTGGCCAAGCGTTTGCTCGACCGGATGCAGCAGATGACGAACATTCCCTGCATCGAATACCTGTTCAACGAGGAAAGCTGCCCTCTGCCCGATCTGGGCGGCATCCAGTCGACCATGGGCAAGCGGCACCGCCACCGCCGCGCGCTGGTGCGGATGCTGTTCGATTACTACGACACCGACCGGCTGGTGGTCTGCATTGACCCCGGCAACCTCGACCTGCTCGAAGACTTTGGCCGCGACCGCTCGCTGACCCGTCTTTTGGAAATTGAATGCCAGTTCTCGGACGAGTACCTGATCGGCCATGCCATGCGCGTCGGTCTGGCCGGGGATCGGACGCCGTATGAGACGTTGATGCGCCTGCTGCCGACGGTGCGCAACGACATGGTCCACGAAAGCGACCGCATCCGCGACGCGCATTTCGACAACCACACCCGGATGCGCGAGATCGACTCGCCCGAGGTCAACGCCAAGGCCGTGGCCTCCTTCCTGACGGTTCCGGAATCGCAGGCGCAGGAAATCGTGCAGCTTGACCACCTCTTTGCCGATTGAGGCGCGCGGCAAACTGCGCGACAACAGGGCAAATCCAAGCGTTCCAAGAGGCTGACATGGCTTATACCTACGACGATCAGAACATCTTTGCCAAAATCCTGCGCGGCGAGATTCCCAACAATACCGTGCTGGAAACCGAGCACGCGCTGGCCTTTCGCGACATCAACCCGCAGGCGCCGACCCATGTGCTGGTGATCCCCAAGGGGCCGTACGTGTGCTTTGACCACTTCGCGCAAGAGGCGTCCGATGCCGAGATCGTCGACTACATTCGCGCCGTGGGTGAGGTCTGCAAGGCCGAGGGGGTCGAGGCCGACGGCTTCCGCCTGATCGCCAATGCGGGCAAGAACGGCGTCCAAGAGGTGCCGCACCTGCACGTGCATATCCTTGCGGGTCGCAACCTTGGGCGGATGCTGGCCCCCGCGAATTGACCTTTAGGCCCCGAGCGAGCTGGTCAGCGAGAGGAAGACCTCTTGCAGGTCGGCTTGCTCGGTGCGCACGTCGCGGATGCGGATGCCCGCCTGATGCGCCAGCGACAGCACCTGTTCGGCCTGCGTATCGGCAGCGTTGTAGGAAAAGGCCAGCGTGCCGTCCTTGCGCGCCTCGACGGTGATTCCCGGCGCTGAGGGCAGCGTATCAGGGGCGCTTTCCGGCGTGATCACCATGGTCTTGGCGGTGACTTGCCCCAGCAGGTTCTGCGTCGAATCGCGCGCCACCAGCTCGCCGTGGTTGATGATGGCGATCTCGTCGCACATCTCTTCGGCCTCTTCGAGGTAGTGAGTCGTCAGGATGATCGTCATCCCGCGTTCCTCGTTCAGCCGCCGCACGTTGCGCCACAGCATCTGTCGCAGCTCGATGTCTACCCCCGCCGTGGGTTCATCCAGGACCAAGACCTGCGGGCTGTGCACAAGGGCTTTGGCCAGCAGCAGACGCCGCCGCATCCCCCCCGACAGGGTCCGCGCATAGGCGTCGCGCTTGTCGGTCAGCCCGACCATTTCGAGGATCTCATCGGAGCGCCGCTGCGCTTTCGGCACGCCGTACAGCCCCGCCTGCACCTCCAACGCGCCATGCGGCGTAAAGAACGGATCGAGGTTCAGCTCTTGCGGCATCACACCAATGGCGGCGCGGCTTTGCCGGGGGTTGGCGTCCTGATCCCAGCCCCAGATGTCCACTTTGCCCGCCGTTTTGACGACCAAACCCGCGAGGATGTTGATCATCGTCGACTTGCCCGCGCCGTTCGGCCCCAAAAGGCCAAAGATCGACCCGGCCGGCACCGTCAGGTCCACGCCCTTTAAGGCTTCTTTACCGCCTTCGTAGGTTTTACGCAGTCCTTCGATGCGGATGGCGTCTTGTGTCATGGTCTCTCTTGCCCCCTCGCGCGCGTTGCCTCATAAGGCACATAGGATGCCTGCTGCGGAAAGGGAATGTTTTCCATGACCATCGAAGCCCCCGAGACCAAGATCGTCACCTCGTACCGGATCGCCTGCGACGGCGGCGAAGGCGCTTTGGGTCACCCGCGCGTCTGGCTGCAAATCCCGCATGAAACGGGTTTTGTCGAATGCCCCTATTGCGATGCGAAATACGTCCACACGGATTTCGAAAGCAAAGCCTAAGGCCGCTGGCCTAACCGGGCAATCCGTGGCAAACCTGCACCGCGACACAGGACTGCGGGAGAGCGACGATGAGCACGAATTTCGGCAAGGGATGCCATCTGCATCTGATCGACGGCTCGGCCTTTATCTTTCGGGCGTTTCACGCGCTGCCGCCGCTGACGCGCAAGTCGGACGGGCTGCCGATCGGGGCGGTGTCGGGCTTTTGCAACATGCTGCAACGCTATATTGACGGCAACACCGGCCCCGACGCGCCGACCCATGTGGCGGTGATTTTCGACAAGGGCAGCCACACCTTCCGCAACGATCTGTACGACCAGTACAAGGCCAACCGCGACGCCATGCCAGAGGACATGCGCCCGCAGATCCCGCTGACCCGCGAGGCGACGGTGGCCTTCAACATCGCCTGCAAGGAACAAGAGGGCTTTGAGGCCGACGACATTATGGCCACGCTGGCGCATCAGGCGCGTGACGCGGGCGGGCGGGTGACGATCCTGTCGTCCGACAAGGACTTGATGCAGCTGGTGGGCGACGGGGTCGAAATGCTCGACCCGATGAAGAACAAGCTGATCGACCGTGACGGCGTCTTTGAGAAATTCGGCGTCGGGCCGGAGCGTGTGGTGGACGTGCAGGCTTTGGCCGGGGATTCCGTTGATAACGTGCCGGGCGCGCCGGGCATCGGGATCAAGACGGCCGCCCTGCTGATCAACGAATACGGCTCGCTCGAAGAGCTGTTGGACCGCGCCGAGGAAATCAAACAGCCCAAGCGCCGCCAGACCCTGATCGAAAAGCGCGAGCAGATCGAGCTGTCGAAAAAGCTGGTGCAGCTGGATTGCGACATGGAGCTGGACTTTACGCTGGACGATCTCGAGGTGCGCGAGCCGGACCCCGACACGCTGATGGAGTTCCTCACCCGGATGGAATTCCGCACCCTGACCAAGCGTCTGGCGGACAAGCTGAACGTCGAGGCCCCCGCGATCCCCGACACCACGCCCGAGGGCGCGAACCCTCCGGCGGACGCGCCCGAATGGCCCGCCATCGACCCCGAGAAATACGAACACGTCAGCGACTTGGCGGCGCTTGAGGCATGGGTCGCCCGCGCGCGCGAGACCGGCTGGGTGGCCGTCGATACGGAAACGACGGGCGTCAACGATATGACTTGCGATCTGGTGGGGATCAGCCTGTCCGTCCAGCCGGGCGAGGCGTGTTACATCCCGCTGGCGCATAAGGCGAACGCGGGGGACGACCTCTTTGCGGACAACAGCCTTGCGCCCGGTCAGATGCCGATGAGTGAGGCGCTGGATACCCTTCGCCCGCTGCTAGAGGACCCCGCGGTGCTGAAAATCGGCCAGAACATGAAGTTCGACGCCAAGGTCTTTGCCCGCTACGGCGTCGACGTCGCCCCCATCGACGACACGATGCTGATGTCCTACGCGATGAACGCTGGCCTGCACGGCCACGGCATGGACGCGCTGTCCGAACGCTACCTGTCGCACACGCCGATCCCGATCAAGGATCTGCTCGGCACCGGCAAAAAGCAGATCACCTTTGATCTGGTGCCCATCGAGGACGCCGTCAAATACGCCGCCGAGGATGCGGACATCACCCTGCGCCTGTGGATGACCTTTAAACCGCAATTGCATCGCACGCAGGTCACCCGTGTGTATGAAACGCTGGAACGCCCGCTGGTGCCGGTGTTGGCGCAGATGGAACGCCACGGGATCAAGGTTGACCGTCAGACCCTGTCGCGCATGTCCGGGGCTTTTGCCCAGAAAATGGCCCAGCTGGAGGAAGAGATTCACGAGCTGGCCGGGGAATCCTTTAACGTCGGCAGCCCCAAGCAGCTGGGCGAAATCCTCTTTGACAAGATGGGGCTTGAGGGCGGCAAAAAGGGCAAGACCGGGGCCTATGCCACTGGCGCGGACATCCTTGAGGATTTGGCCACCGAGCACGACCTGCCCGCCCGAGTGCTGGATTGGAGGCAGCTGTCCAAGCTGAAGTCGACCTACACGGATGCGTTGCAGGAACACATCAACGCCGACACGGGCCGGGTGCATACCTCTTACCTGCAATCGGGGGCGAACACCGGGCGTCTGGCCTCTGCCGATCCGAACCTGCAAAACATTCCCGTCCGCTCCGAAGAAGGGCGGCGCATCCGCGAAGCCTTTGTCGCCGAAGAGGGCAAGGTCTTGGTCTCGCTCGACTATTCGCAGATCGAATTGCGCATTCTGGCGCATATGGCAGGGATCGACGCGCTCAAACAAGCCTTCCGCGACGGGCAGGACATTCACGCCATGACCGCGTCGGAAATGTTCAATGTCCCGATGGAAGAGATGACTTCGGACATTCGCCGTCAGGCCAAGGCGATCAACTTTGGCGTGATCTACGGGATTTCGGGCTTTGGTCTTGCGCGCAACCTGCGCATTCCACGCGCCGAAGCGCAGGGCTTTATCGACCGCTATTTCGAACGCTTCCCCGGCATCAAGCAGTACATGGACGACACCAAGGCCTTTGCCAAGGAACACAAACGCGTCGAGACGCTGTTTGGCCGTCTGATCCACACGCCGGAGATCGCGGCGAAAGGCCCGCGCGCGGGCTTTGCACAGCGCGCCGCGATCAACGCGCCGATCCAAGGCACGGCGGCGGATATCATCCGGCGCGCCATGGTGCAGATGCCGAACGCGATTGCCGATCTGCCCGCCAAGATGCTGCTTCAGGTGCACGACGAACTGATCTTCGAGGTCCAAGAGGACGCCGCCGACGACCTGATCGCCGTGGCCAAGGAGGTCATGGAAGGCGCGGCACTGCCCGTGGTGCAGCTGGACGTGCCGCTGGTCGTCGACGCGGGCAAAGGCGCGAACTGGGCCGAGGCGCACTAGGCTCTAGGGCGCCTGGACCAGCCCCTTGCCATGGTCAAAGGGCGTTGCGCGCGGGTCCATGCCGCTCAGCGTGGCGTGGCTCACAAGGCTTGCGGCCAGTTGCTGGGCGGTGACGGGACGGTCCTGACGTCGCAAGGCTTCGGACCACAGCGCCGCCACGCCCACCGCGTGCGCCATCGCCATCGACGTACCATTCAGCGCGCGCAGGCCGCCCCCCGCGCAGGCCGAGGTGATCGCCGCCCCCGGCGCGGCCAAGGCGGGCCCGGCGTTGGAAAAGGGAGTCGGTTTCAACCCGTCCTCGCCCATGGTCAGCGCCCCCACCGCCAAGACCCCGCGCGCCGCCGCCGGGGCCGAGGGGCCAGCGATTTCACGCTCGGAAAACGTGCGCAAACAGTCGTTGCCCACGGCGGCCAGCACCAGCGGCGGCTGGCCCAGCATCAGCAGGATCGTTTCCACCATCCGCAGGTTGCCGCGATAGGCGGTCATTGCCACGCCATGGGCCAAACTCTCGGGCAGGCCGCCCGCGATCAAGGCGGCGGTCTCGGCCAGCACGTCGAACTTTGCGGCAAAGCCGATGATCTCGGCCCCCGTTTGCGCCGCCCAGATCAGCGCGTCCAGAAACGCGTCCGATGTGCCCTGCCCCCCGTCGGTCAGCGCTTTGGCGACGATCAGCCGAGGCGTGCCGGGGGCCACCCCGATGCGCGTGCCGTCCACGTCCCGGCCAAGGATCGTCCCGGCAAGGTGCGTCCCATGGCCGTTTGCGTCCTCGATTCCGGTGCCAACAAAGTCCCGCGTGGTCAGGCTGACGCCCTCGAAAGCCGGGTGGGCTGTGTCGATCCCGGTGTCCAACAGCGCAACCCGCGCGCCAGCCCCGGTAAAGCCGCTGTCCATCGCGCCGACTTGGCGCACGCCCCAATCAGGCGCGCTGCCGTTTAGCGACAGGTCGTCCAGCGGTTCGGGTCCGATCAGGCGGGTGCGGATCAGCGGGGTCGCAAAGAGCAAAGTCGGGTCAGAGGTCAGGTCGGCCATCGTGCCGGGGTCATAATCGACCACCTCGATCCACGGGTCCGCCGGAGCGCCGGGCCATTTGGGCGCGGCAATGGCTTGCAGCGTGACCGAGGGGCGTTCCCAATTGCCCGCCCTGTCGCGCAGAACGATCAGACGCTGCATGAAAAGTGCTCCGAACAATAACTTAATTAGTTAACGCTACTGTTCGGAGGAGGATTTTGGGAAGGGGGATTGCGTTAATCTCCCGTGAAAAAGGGTGTTAGATCAAACCCTTTTCCTTGAAGAGTTCGGCCAGGTTCCGCTCGGGGCGGGGGCCGATGTGGCTGATGACTTCGCCCGCAGAGGTGCTGCCCATGCGGCCCGCGGTTTCCATGTCCGCGCCGGTCACGAGGCCATAGATAAAGCCCGCGGCGAACTGATCGCCCGCGCCAGTGGCATCCACCGGGACGACTTTCTCGACCGGCACGTCGGTACGCACGCCATCCTTGACGATGGACACGCCATCACCCGAGCGGGTGCAGACCACCAGCGGGCAGACAGCGGCCACGGCAGCCAGATCCTTGTCGAGATCGTTGTTCTGGTAGAGCGACTTGATCTCATCCTCGTTGCCGATCACGAAATCCATCTCGTTGGCGATCAGCCGCAGGAAGTCTTCGCGGTGGCGTTCCACGCAGAAGGGGTCAGAGATCGCGATCCCGGCCTTGCCTCCGGCAGCGCGGCAGGTGCGGGCGGCGCGCAGGAAGGCGTCCTTGCCCTTGTCCTTGTCGAAGAGATACCCTTCGAGAAAGATCACATCGGTGTTGCCCGCCACGTCTTCGGCGACGTCCTCGGGGCCGAGTTCCGCCGAAATGCCAAGGTAGGTGTTCATCGAACGCTCGCCGTCGGGCGAGACAAAGACCATGCAGCGCGAGGTCGGCAGCTCGCCGCCCGAGACGGGCGCGTTGACGAAATCAATGCCGTCATTGGTCATGGCCTCGGCGTAGAACTTGCCCAGATCGTCATCCGAGACCCGGCCAATAAAGGCGCTGCGCAGCCCAAGATTGCCCGCCCCGGCGATGGTGTTGGCGACCGAGCCGCCGGGCGTCTGCACGCGGTTGCCCATGGCGTGGTACAGGGCTTCGCCGCGATCCTGTTCGATCAGCTGCATGATGCCCTTTTCGATGCCGTTCTCGGTCAGGAAAGCGTCTTCGCAGCGGGCGATCACGTCCACCACGGCGTTGCCGATGCCGACGACTTGGTACTTCTTCTGGCTCATTCGGTTTTCTCCTCGAACTGGCAAAGATCGGCGATGATACACGCCTTACATTTGGGTTTGCGCGCAACGCAGATGTAGCGGCCATGCAGGATCAGCCAGTGATGCGCGTGTTGCTGGAAATCGACCGGGATGTGATCCTCGATCGCACGTTCGACGGCGACGACGTCCTTGCCGGGGCAGATGCCGCTGCGGTTGCCGACGCGAAAGATATGGGTGTCCACGGCCTGCGCGGGGTAGTGCCACCACATGTTGAGCACAACGTTGGCGGTCTTGCGCCCCACACCGGGGAGGGATTCCAAGGCGGCGCGGGAGCAGGGAACCTGCGAGCCGTACTGATCCACGAGGATGCGGGACAGCTTGATGACGTTCTTGGCCTTGTTGCGATAGAGGCCAATGGTCTTGATATGCTCGATCACGCCCTCTTCGCCCAAGGCCAGCATCTTTTCCGGCGTGTCGGCGATCTGAAAGAGCTTTTCGGTGGCCTTGTTGACGCCCGCGTCGGTGGCCTGCGCAGAAAGGGCGACGGCGACGACGAGGGTGTAGGCGTTGACGTGGTTGAGTTCGCCCTTGGGTTCAGGTTCCGAGTCCTGAAAGCGCGTAAAGATCTCGCGGAGGGTGTGGTAATTGAGCTGTTTTGCCATGGCTCAAGCTATGCCCGCCTCGCCCTCACTGTGCAAGCGCAACAAAGGCCGCAGGCGGGCGGCCAAATTCCTTTGAAGGAATTTGCAAAAGTCTTGGAAGACTTTTGGGCGCGCGAGGGGAGGGGGATTGCGCAAAATCCGGGTCGCGTGCGGCCGTGGGGGCGGGATAGGATATTTGAAAAGAGGAGAAACGGCATGAGTGCGCAAGCGGACGGCTATCACTACCAAGTCATGGCTCGGGCGATTGAGGCGGTGGATCGGCTGGGGCCGGCGGCGCGCTTGGATCAGGTGGCGGATGAGGTTGGGTTGTCTGCGGCGCATTTCCAGCGGGTGTTCTCGGCCTGGGCCGGGGTGTCGCCCAAGCGGTTCCAGCAGTATCTGACGCTTGGACACGCCAAGGCGCTGTTGTCCGAGCGGTTCACGACCTTGGACACGGCCTTGGCCACGGGTTTGTCGGGCAGCGGGCGGTTGCATGATCTGTTCCTGCGGTGGGAGGCCATGTCGCCGGGAGAGTTTGCGCGTCAGGGTGAGGGGTTGGTGATCCACTTTGGATGGTTCGATAGTCCCTTTGGTCCGGCCTTGGTCATGGGGACGGATCGCGGGATTTGTGGGATCGGTTTTTCCGCAGATACCACCGACGAGCGCGCGATGGAGGATCTGTGCGGGCGCTGGCCCAAGGCGAAGTACGTGGAGAACCCAGAGGCGTTACGCGACTGGGTGGGGGCGGCCTTTGGTCAGCAGGGCGGGGACGTGCCCTTGTACCTGATCGGCGCGCCCTTTCAGATCAAGGTGTGGGAGGCGTTGATGCAGATCCCTTCGGGCCATGTGAGCACCTACTCCGAGATTGCGCAGTGTGTCGGCGCGCCTAAGGCCGTGCGCGCCGTTGGCACCGCCGTGGGGCGCAACCCCATCAGCTACCTGATTCCTTGCCATCGGGCTTTGCGCAAGTCGGGGGGGCTGGGGGGCTATCACTGGGGCTTGCCGGTCAAACGCCAGTTGCTGGCCTACGAGGCAGCGCGGCTGGAGGCGGGTGATGACGAGGTTGCTATCGGATAACAATCCGCGCGGGCCAAAGCCTAAGTGTTTATAAACCCTTATCAACTGGTCGCGGCCGCCCACCCATGCGCGGAAGCCCGCCGATTTTCCCCGTGACGGGCCTTGGTGCGCGCTCTAGATTATCGCTAGACATAACGCCAAGCCCGAAACGGGCCGCAACATCGAGCTGAAAGAGACCCTCATGATTCGAGCCACCAAACCCATCGCCCTTGCCCTTGTGACCGCGCTGAGCCTCAGCGCCTGCACCACCGGGCCGATTTTCAACGAGAATGACCCCAACGCGCAGGCCAAGACCGGCGCTCTGGCCGGGGCTGCCATGGGCGCCGTTGCGGGCCGCCTTCTGGGCGGTGGCGACAAGGGTGAACGCAACCGCGCCACCGTTGCCGGCGCACTGGTCGGGGCCGCTGCGGGCGCTGCCATCGGCAACCAGTTGGACAAGCAAGAGGCCGAGCTGCGCCAGCAGTTGGGCAACAACGTCGACATCGCCAACACCGGTGACCGCCTGATCGTGACCATGCCGCAGGACATCCTGTTCGCCACCGACAGCGCCGAGCTGCGCCCGGGCCTCGTGGGTGATCTGCGCGACGTGGCGCAAAGCCTTCTGGCCTATCCCGACACCACTGCGCAGGTCATCGGGCACACCGACTCGGATGGTGACGCAGCCTACAACCTGAACCTGTCGCAGCGCCGCGCGCAGGCCGTGGTCAACGTGCTGGCGGGCGAAGGCGTGCCGGGCTACCGCTTGCAAGCCATCGGGCGCGGCGAGGACCAGCCGGTCGCCAGCAACCTGACCCCCGAAGGCAAGGCCCAGAACCGCCGCGTGCAGATCGTGATCCTGCCCAACGCCTAATCTGCGCATCCACGCACAGCACCTATGAGAACGTCGCGGCTTGCCGCGGCGTTTTTTCGTGACACCTATAGGGCAACGAACAACACGATAGGTGAACGATATGAGTACCTTGAAACTTCTGGGCATCAGCGGCTCGCTGCGCGCCGCGTCGACCAACAAACTGCTGCTGGCCGAGGCCGTGCGCCATTTCGGCCCGGCCGACTATACCGAGGCGAATACGCGCTTTGCCGCGTTCGACGAGGATTACCAGGCCGAGCACGGCATCCCCTCCGAGGTCCAGACCCTCGCCGATCAGATCGCCGCCGCCGATGCGGTGCTGATTTCCACGCCCGAGTACAACAAGGGTATCCCCGGTGGACTCAAGAACGCGCTGGACTGGGTGTCGCGCGTCGAAGGCAACCCGTGGAAGGACAAGCCCGTCGCGATCATGAGCGCTTCTGCGGGCCGTGCGGGCGGCGAGCGGGCGCAGAACATGCTGCGGCTGTGTCTGAACCCGTTCCAGCCGCATGTGATCCCCGGACCCGAAGTCTTTATCGCCCAGACCTCTGGTCAGTGGGACGACGAGGGCCGTCTGACCAACGAATTCGGCATTGAGCTGGTGCAGGGGTTGATGGCGAACCTGCATGAGGTCATCAAGCTGCGGGCCTAAGCGTCTAAGCGCGGTTGGCGATCTCGATCAGGTTGCCATCCGGGTCACGGACATAGAGCGAGACAATCCGCCCCGTGGCCCCGGTGCGGGCGATGGGGCCGATCTCTATCGCGATGCCTTGGGTGGTCAGGTGCTCTTGCCACACCGCCAAAGGCGTCTCGGACAAAAAGCACAGGTCGCCCGAGCCGGGGGTCGCTTGCCTCGCCTTGGGCTCGAATTCGGCCCCAGCGACGTGCAGGTTGATCTTTTGCGTGCCAAAGCTTAGCGCTGAGCGGGTGGTGCCATCGGCAGGGGTGAACTGCGTCACCTCCATCCCCAAAGCCGTATAGAATCGGCAGGTCGTGTCCAGATCGGTGACGGTCAGCACAAGGTGGTCAAGCGACTGGACGGCGGGCGGCTTCATTGAGATAACTCCGGCAAACAAGGAGGACGGCCCATGCAGGATGCAGCCCAGACAGACCAGCGTCAAACCGATGTGATGGACCCAGCCCGCGCGCAGGCCTTGGTGGTTGCGCTGGGGCGCGCGGATCAGATCGGGGCGGGCGATGCCTTGCCGCCGTTTTTCCACCAGATCTACTTTTGGGACGCGCAGCCGCCTGCGCAGCTGGGTCGGGACGGGCATCCGCGTGTGGGTGGGTTGATCCCCGATATGGGGCTGCCCCGGCGCATGTGGGCGGGCGGCGCTTTGGAGTTCCTCGCGCCCCTGCGCGCCGGGCGTCAGGCGGAAAAGGTGACGCGGGTGGAAAAGACGGCTCGCAAGGACGGGCGCACCGGGCCTTTGGGCTTTGTCACGTTGCGGCACGAGATCTGGCAGGATGGCGCGCTGTGCGTCAGCGAAACGCAGGACTTGGTCTACCGCGAAGACCCTGATCCCAGCGCACCCCGCCCCACGCCGCCAAGCGCTCGCGATGACGCGACCCAAGTGCAGGACGTCAGCTTTGATAGCACCTTGCTGTTCCGCTACTCGGCGCTGACCTTCAACGGGCACCGCATCCATTACGATCTGGATTATGCCAAGGACGTCGAAGGTTATCAGGGGCTTGTGGTCCACGGGCCTTTGCTGGCGCAGCTCTTGATGCTGATGGCGCAGGATGCCGCCCCGGTGCAGCGCTTTGCCTTTCGCGCCACTGCGCCGCTCATGCACTTTGAAAGCGCGCAGTTTTGCCGCAACGGCGGCGATATGTGGGTGCGCGGGCCGGACGGGCGGCAATGTATGCAGGCCACCGTCGCCTGAACGAAAAAGCCCCGCCGGGCAGGCGGGGCTGGTACGCATCGGTCGGAATTTAGTAGCCGGTGCCCCGTATCACGACGCGTACGGTCTTAAATAGGGTCAGAACGTCCGTTTTAAAGGACAGCTTGCGCAGATAGGCGCTATCGAACTCGGCCCGCTGGGCAAAGCTGGATTCGTTGCGCACCGAGGTCTGCCAGAACCCGGTGATGCCGGGGCGCAGCGCGTAATAGGCGGTGCCGGGGTAAATCTCTTGCTGGCAGGGCATCATCGGACGCGGGCCAACCAAGGACATATCCCCGCGCAGCACGTTCCACAGCTGCGGCAGCTCGTCGATCGAGGATTTGCGGATCAGGTGGCCGATCTTGGTGATGCGCGGGTCGTGGCGCAGCTTTTGATCGCGGTCCCACTCGGCGCGCGCGGCGGGGTTGTCCGCCAGATAGGCTTCGAGCAGGCGATCAGCGTTCGGCACCATCGAGCGCAGCTTCCACATATAGAAGGTGCGCCCGTTGCGGCCCACGCGTTCCTGGCGGTACAGTGGCGACTTGCCGTCCAGCGCGACCAGCGCGGCAAACACCAGCGTGATCATCAAAACCGGCAGAAAGGCGATCAGCACGAGGGTCACGTCGAGCACCCGTTTGAACACATCGCGGTAGTAGGCGGGACGACGGTCCACGTGGATGGCCTCGTCTATCAGAGCCTCGAATTTTGCCGTCGGCAGCGGCTGGCGAATATGCAGTGTCAAGATGACCTCCCGAGCCATGCGTTGACGGAAGCAGCAAACGGTATCTTTTTGATCATCAGTCTTGGCATGGTGCCCGTCACCGCCTTGGCGGGTTCGGACGCGGGCCCCCAGGCCCCGTTTTTGTACCATACCTCGATCCATTGATCGCTGTTTTACCGTTCAACTCCCAATGTGGAAGCACCAACCCCAAGTGCCGTTTGAAAACGAATTAAGACAAGAATTTGTCCTAAACGCTCGACATATTCAGTTATGCCGCTGCTCTTGTGTTACGTCAACTGAGACGTAGCATGGCAACTTTAGGTTGATTAACGTCTTAGCGCACCGTGGCATTTTAACCTTTCTCTGGCCGCGGCAGGCCTCTGATTTCCATCTAAAAATGGGTTTTCTTGCCCCGTCGGACAAGGGGAATTCCAAGGCTTTGTTAACCCACAGCTGGTTGAGGCATTGTTGCCTTGATGCAGGCCAATTGGCTGTAGGTTTTCGGCTTTATTGTTTTCGGTTTCGAAACAGTTGTCGGGGTTTTTCGGATTCAGGCAGGAATCTCGCCTAGTTTTATGGGGAATCGCCCTTTGCTGTGCCTGTCATTGTCCAAGGTGGGAAACAGTGAGCCGCAGCGATTCCGCGCTGGTCTGGGCGTTTCTCGCGTCATCCGCCGAACGAAACAGTTCTGTGCGGGGCGGGCGTGGTGACATTTTAAGCGCTTTGCAAATGCTGCGCCGCGACAATCTTGAGGGGAAGTGTGCACCTCACGAAATATTACAATCCCTGCAATCGCGTGACCGCGGTGCCCGAATCAAACCCTTTGAGCGCCGCGAATCTGCCTGAATTTGCCCAAAAGGCACCACATTTCCCGGCTGGGCCGACAGAATGTGGCAAGGCTGTCCCATTCGGTGCAGTTGAAAGCAACCTTTGGGGCGGCTATGTCGCTAACACTTTGATGCGCATGACCAAGAGGCGGCCCCGTGACCAACCATCTGCATAAAGGCGATCTGCCCGACGATCTGGACCTTGGCCCGATGGTGGCCATCGACTGTGAAACGATGGGCCTGATCCCCGGTCGCGACCGGTTGTGCGTGGTGCAGCTGTCCGCCGGGGATGGCGACGCGCATCTGGTGCAGATCGCCAAGGGGCAGAGCTCTGCCCCCAATCTCGAACGGCTGCTGACCGACGAGGATGTGCTCAAGCTGTTTCACTACGGGCGGTTCGACATCGCCGCGATGTACAAGACGTTCGGCGCGCTGGCCGCCCCGGTCTATTGCACCAAGATCGCCAGCCGCATGGTGCGCACCTATACGGACCGGCACGGCTTGCGGAACCTGACGCAGGAACTGCTGGGCGTGGACATTTCCAAGCAGCAGCAATCCAGCGACTGGGGCGCGGAAGAGCTGACCGACCCGCAGATTGCTTATGCCGCGTCCGACGTGCTGCACCTGCACAAGCTGCGCGACAAGCTGAACGTCATGCTGGAGCGCGAAGGCCGCACGGCGCTGGCCCAATCGTGTTTCGACTTCCTGCCGACGCGGGCCTTGCTGGACCTCGAAGGCTGGCCGGACACCGACATTTTTGCGCATATGTGATCGGGGATAGGGATGGGGCGGCCACTGGGGTCTTATTCGCGGTTTATCGCTTGGCTCAAGATCCTGCTGCCCATGGCGGCGCTGGCGCTGTTGTCGACCATGTTCCTGCTGTCGCGCGGGGCCAAGCCGGGGATGGACGTGCCCTTTGCCGATACGCTGGTCGGGGGCGAGACCGCCAATCAACAGATCAGCGCGCCCTATTATGCCGGGACCACGCCGCGCGGCGATGTGCTGACCATGTCGGCGCGGGTGGCGCGGGCGGACGGGGAGGGGCTGATCTTTGCCGATGATCTCAGCGCGCATATGCGGCTGAACTCTGGTGGGGATCTGCAACTGGACGCCGCGGCGGCGACGGTGCGCGACGTGACCCAGCAGACGCAGCTGGACGGCGGCGTGCGAATCCAAAGCTCGACCGGCTATGTGGTGACCACCGATAGCCTTTTGTCGGGCCTCGACCGGATCGAGGTCGAGACGCTTGGCCCGGTGCAGGGAAGCGGCCCCGCCGGTACGCTGGAGGCCGGGAAACTGCGCATTGTGCCGACCGAGGATGGCACCGATGTGCAAATGCTGTTCACCGAAGGGGTAAAGCTGCTATATCAGCCCCCAAGACAAGAGAAAGCTGCCCCATGATCCGTCTGCTCGTTACCCTGGCCGCGCTGGCCGTGCCGTCCTTTGCCCTCGCTCAGGCGCAGGTCGCCTTTGGTTCTATGCAGCAGGATACGCGCGCGCCCGTCGAGGTGACCGCCGACGCCTTGTCGGTGAACCAGTCGGATGGC
This sequence comes from Tropicibacter naphthalenivorans, assembly GCF_900176475.1. GTDB lineage: Bacteria > Pseudomonadota > Alphaproteobacteria > Rhodobacterales > Rhodobacteraceae > Tropicibacter > Tropicibacter naphthalenivorans. The sequence goes on along the minus strand of NZ_FWXX01000003.1, from coordinate 27,771 downwards.
ACGGCGCTGTACACCGGCAACGTGGTGATCGCCCAGGGGCAGATGCGCCTTGCTGCGCCGCGCGTGCTGGTCGTCTATGCCGGGGGCGCGGGGCGGATCGAACGGCTGGAGGCGACGGGCGGCGTGACCCTTGTCAGCGGCTCCGAGGCGGCCGAGGCCGACCGCGCCGATTACAATATCGAGGGCGGCGAGGTCGTCATGACCGGCAATGTGTTGCTGACCCAAGGCGACAACGCGCTGACCTCGGGGCGCATGGTGGTGAACCTTGAAACCGGAACGGCGCAGATGTCGGGCCGGGTCAAGACGGTGTTGCAAACTGGAGACGAGTGATGGCGCAACCAGCGCTGACGGTTACAGAGGGCCAGTCCGGCCTGCGGGTCTCGCACCTGCGCAAAAGCTATCGCAAGCGGGTGGTCATCCGGGACGTGACCATGACGCTGGACCGCGGCGAGGTGGTGGCCTTGCTGGGGCCGAACGGGTCGGGCAAGACCACGTCCTTTTACGCCATTGCGGGATTGGTGAACCCCGACGCGGGGCAAGTCTTGATCGACGGGCGTGATGCGACCTATCTGCCGATGTACCGCCGCGCGCGGCTGGGGATCGGCTATCTGCCGCAAGAGATGTCGATCTTTCGCGGGCTGTCGGTCGAAGACAATATCTCTGCCGTGTTGGACATCGCCGAGAAAGACCCGCACCGTCGCCGCGAGCGGCTTGAAGAGCTCTTGGGCGAGTTTTCCATCGAACACCTGCGCCGCGCGCCCGCGCTGGCCCTGTCCGGCGGGGAACGTCGCCGGGTGGAAATCGCGCGCTGTCTGGCCGCCGATCCCAAGTACCTGCTGCTGGATGAACCCTTTGCCGGGGTGGACCCGATCAGCGTTGGCGACATTCGCCACTTGGTCGCGGATCTCAAGACGCGCGGCATCGGTGTGCTGATCACCGACCACAACGTGCGCGAAACCCTAGAGATCGTGGACCGCGCCTATATCCTGCATGACGGCCACGTGTTGATGTCCGGCACACCCGAAGAAGTGGTGCGCAATGAGAACGTCCGGCGGGTCTATTTGGGCGATAGCTTTCGGATCGGTTAAGGCCGGGTCGAGACAGTTTATCCACTGAACAAGATAAATTTGCTGTCAGTTTCGATTGACACCGGCGGCGCTTGGTCGCTCAATAGGGGTATGGCTCCTTGTGCTTGTTCCTTTCTGATCGACAGTCCCTCCCGTTTTCGGGGGCGGGTTTCGACAGACCGGATGGCCGGGGGTCTTCCCTAGATCGCGATCGCCTGAGGCGCCGGGGCAACGTCCCCGGCGGGCGGTCCGGTTTTATAATAAAAAGGATACAATATGCGCTATCAGATCACGGGAAAGCATATCGATATCGGCGAAGCCCTGCAGACGCACGTCCGGGACGAGCTGGGTAACGTCTTGCAAAAATACTCGCAGCGTCCCACCGACGGGACGGTGATCTTTTCCAAGGATGCGCACGAATATGTGTGTGAAACGGTTGTTCACCTGTCCAGTGGCCTGAACGCGGCGGCCAAGGCCCATGCCACAGAAATCTACGCAGCCTTCGATGCTTGCGTCGAAAAGATGGACAAACAGCTGCGCCGCTACAAGCGCCGCCTCAAGGATCACCACAAGGATCGCGCGGAACCCGTTGAACATTTGATGGGCTCCTCGTATATCCTCGCCGGCGAAGGGGATTCGCACGAAGATGAACCCGAAACGCTGCAGCCGATGATCGTGGCCGAGATGGAAACCAAGATCCCCTCTCTGTCGGTCGGTGAAGCGGTGATGCAGATGGAACTGGCTGGCGCCCCGGTGCTGGTGTTCCGCAACGAGAAAAAGGATGGCGTGAACGTCGTGTATCGGCGGGACGACGGCAACATTGGCTGGATCGATCCGTAAAAGCATAGACGCAGCGCCAAGCTAGGCAGGTCGTACATGAAGTTCGTTGATCTCCTCAAACCTGAGGCCGTGAAAGTCGTTTCCGCTGTCACCAGCAAAAAACGCCTGATGCACGATGTCTCTGATTTGGCCGAGAGCGCGTACGGCCTGTCCGCGCAAGTCACCGTCGAAGCGCTGATGGAACGCGAAACGCTGGGGCCGACGGGTGTCGGCCACGGTGTCGCCTTGCCGCACGCCCGTGTGGCGGGGCTGACCGATGTGGTCGGCGCGTTTATCCTGCTGGAACGTCCGATTGATTTCGAAGCGGTGGATCGCCAGCCGGTTGATCTGGTGTTTTCGCTGTTTGCCCCCGAAGAAGCGGGGGTCGAGCACCTTAAGGCGCTGGCCCTGGTGTCGCGCACGCTGCGTCAGGAAACGCTATGCGCCAAGCTGCGCGCGAACCCGGACCCGCAAACGCTGTTTACGATCCTGACCGAGTCCGAGGCGGTGAAGGCCGCCTGAGGCGGCCAAATTCCTTGTGAAAGGAATTTGCAAAAGTTTTTTGAAAACTTTTGCGCGCGCGTGTCTTAGGGTCAGCCCCAGTTATCGAAGCCGAACATGATGTAGTCGCGGGCGTAGGCTTCGCGCGCGAGACTTTCGATCTGGTCGTCGTAGATTTCCGCCAGCGAGAACGGCGCATTCGTCGCCACGGCTTGCGGGTCGGGCGGCGCGGCGTGGCCGACCTGCATCGCCAAGGCCGGCAGGTACGATGCCATTTCATCCTCGCGCACGATCATGTCCGGCAGGGTATAGCTTGCCAGCCCTTCGATACATTGCGCCTGCGTCGCCCAGTGGCCATCGACGCGCACGGCGGTTTGGCCGGACAGGTTCGCCTTGACCCACGCCAGAAAGGCCGTAAACGCCTCGCGGTGGGCGGTCACGTCGTAATCGCTGCCGGGTTCGCCTTCGGGGATGGGCAGGTTGTGGGCGCGGCGCAGGGTCTTGCGAATGCCCTTGAAGCTCCCCTGCTTGGTCGTCAGGATTTTTGAGCAAAACGCCTCATGTGCGCGCGCCAAAGGGTGACGGATCACGGTAAAGCTGCGATGGCCAGGGCGGTCACGTTTCCACGCGCGCAGGGTGCCTTGGCTGAAATCGCGGGTCAGCCCGCCCCAGTCGACGCCGTCCAGCGCGCAAAGCCAGTTTTGTACGGCGGTCTCCGGCCCGGATCGCACCGGCATATACAGAAGCGGCGTCTCAGCAGCGGCGACGTAGGACGGCACCACCGGCCCGCGGCGCGGCTCGAAATTCGGGGTACGAGACAGGTTGAACCGGTCCATCCGCGCCAAGGATTTTTGCATTTCGTCAAAGTTCGATACCTTGTCGGACAGCGGCTCTGGGTTCTGGACCTTGAGCGCGGTGTTCAGGCTGTCCAGCCGCGAATGCGCGCCCAGCCACTGTGCCAGACCGTTCATGATCTCAACGTCCTGAAGGTCTTCGTAATCGACGTAAAACGCGGTCTGCGCGGTCTTTTGCAGGGCGTTCATCAAGGTGATCTGAAAGGCCTGAAGCTCGGCCACGTGCTCTTCGAATTCGGGGGCGTCGAAGTGCGCTTGGGCCTCTTTGCGGCGTTTGACGTTGGTCAGTTTCCACTGGTTGGTGGCGCGGGCGATCTTCCAACTGACGTAGCTTTCGGCGGGGTTGCGGGTCAGCACGATCTTGGCGACCTTGGGGTCGAGCAGCAGCGCGTCCAGCACCCGCGGATCGTGGTTGTGAAAGTAGCGAAAGCCGCCGATCCCGCCGGGGGTCGCCTTGCGGATTTGCGATAGCAGACGCAGCGGGTCGCGGTCGCGTTCGTCCTGCGTGATGCCCAGGATGTCGTCCGACTTGGGGTAGCCGATGAAATGCGGGTTAAACGCCTCGCCGTGGCAGGTGATGCCGTCGAATGTGTTCAAATTGGCCTCGAGAAAATTGGACCCGGTGCGCATTTCGGCGAACACGACAAAACAGTCGAAACGGTCGGACATAGAAGGCCTTATTTCTTGATCAAATACGGTTTGCGCTTTGAGGAACGCGCGTTTCTGGGGGCGGGGTCAACCGGGAAATCGCCCATCAGGTAGGGGTGCATCCCCTGGTTCTTCAAATTTTGCAAGAATTGGCCAAATCCTGTGAGGTTTTCCATGCGCGGCGCTTCGGCCAGTCGGCGCAGGGACTTTTGCCCGATCTCGTCGATGATGACCTGCAAGGGCTCCATCGGGCTTTCGATGAACTCGGCCATGGTCCAGATGCGTACGCGGGCCTTGACGTCGGGGCTGCGCAGCTCGTCCAGCATTCGGCTCTCGATCTTTTGCAGCGCCGCCGCCTCGGCCCGAAGGTCGGCGAAGTTGGCGTTGGACTGAAACAAAGGCACAGCCCAAGCACCTGAAATCACGCTGATTTGCGCGTTGGGGTCACGGGACATGTGCCAGTTGATCTTGGGGTTGTCGTGCGGCCCGTATTGAAAGCATTGGCGTTCGCCGCGCGTGTTCCACAAAAGGTTGGTCAGGAACGCTTTTGGATTGGCATCGCGCAATTTAGCGTTATCGGACAGGGCGCCATTGATGACGGTCTGACCGCCGGCGAACTCGGCCCGCTTGGGGCCATAAAGGTGGCCGTGCACCTGCGCCCCCGTAGCGCGGCTTAACCATGTTTCGAAATCGTGGAAAAGCTCGGAAAACCCTTGGAAAACCGAGTATTTCCCCGCCGTCACGCCATTTTCCCAGCCATAGTTGGGAAAGCGCGACTGCATATACAGGCCGGGTCGGCCCCGGGTCCGGCGATCGACGGCCTTGGCGAAAATGCGGTCGATCTTGCCGGGGTTGGGTTCCTGACGAGACATGGCGCGGTCGGGATCGGTCAGAAACGCCTCATAGAGACGGTCGGCGTGCGGCCAGATTTTGCGCGCGATAAAGCAGTCGGACCGCCGCAGCAGTTGCAGGTGGTCATCGTAAAAGATGTGCGGTTTGCCCTGAAAGTCGAACTTGGACAGGGTCAGCGAGCGGCTCTCGATATTGGTGGAATACAGGCGCGCGAGGGTCTGGAAATAACTCTCGTCGGGGATCCACACCCGCTTGAAATAGCTGTCGTATTTGTGGCGATCGGGGTCTTGCAGGATGGCGGACAGGGTCTGGCGCGTCAGGCACCACCACTGGCTGCCCATATGCGGCACGAGACCGTTGGGAATGATCCGTTTGTAGCCGACCATCCGCTGCAATTCCACAAAGCGATCAAAGAGATATCGATGTTTGCGCCATGAAAACGGGAAGTGCAGGGTGAACCGTTCCTGATCCAGCCCCCCCACGGTCCAAGGCACATCGGCGGTGGTCGCGCTTTCGATAAAGTCGGTGCGCGGGCGCTGCGCGAGGTATTCGACCAGCTCGTCCACCGGGCGTAGCGGCAGGCACGACCCAGAGGCCAAGTAGACGTGCCGCACCTCTTCGAACCGCTCCAGCATCAGCTCGGACGCATCCTGCGAGGCGGCGACCAGCCCCCATGTCCCCCATTCACAGCGATGGCGTTTGGAAAACAGCACCGATGGCACATCGGCGAGGCTGGCGACAAAGGCGTCATAGGTCGGCTTGGGCACCATTTTGTCGACGTGGATCACCACGGGGCAGCCGCCGCGCGCCCAGTGACGCGCCACCTGCTCGGCGCGGTTCAGCGCCGTGTGCACCAGCATCACGATCCCGACGGTCACGCCCAGTTCCCCTTGGACATGAGGCCGAGGATCTCAAGCTGGCGCCAGTTGATGTATTTCTCGGACCATTTGCACCACAGGTCCGGGTTGTCTTTGACCGCGTCGGCATAGGCGATGTATTCTCGGCTCGCGCCATAGTGCTGGCCGCGGGTCAGCTCCTCTTCGGCCTTTTCGGAAAAGGTGGACAGGAATTTCGTGTGCAGCAGGATGCCGCTGGCCTTTTCACCGCCCCATTCGTCGTAAACAAGGTTCAGCCCGCGCGGCAGCAGGTTGTGCGTGGACGACACATAGGCATAGCGCCGATCCCAGCGCACCAGCGGTACCTTGTTGAGCGCCGGGGCCAGCATCGGCTTGTCGGCAAAGAACACGCGCGCGCGCGGCCCGCCTTGGATCCAGAGGTTCCCCATCTCGGGGTTGCGCTGCACCGTGTAGTTGCCCGCATCGAACCAAGAGGCAATGTCCAGCGGGTTCTGCCCAGCCTGATAGGGCTGCTGGTCCATCCGGCCCTTGGGGTACATGTCCAGCAACATGGCGCTGAAGGATTTGATCGACGAGGCATCCAGCCAGTCGGTCAGCGCACGCAAGGGACGCGTGTCGCAGAACGGATAAAGGAACAGCTCATCGGGATCGACGGTCAGGCACCAATGATCATGGCCGTATTTCATCAGCAGCCAGTTCATCCAATCCACGCCAAAGCGCGAGCGCTTATAGCTGGCGCGGGTGGTCCAGACGCTGACATCGGGCTGGCGGGCGAGGTAATCCAGCGACCCATCGGTGGAGTCGTTGTCCACCATGAAAAAGTGGTTCACGCCCATGTCGCGGTAATACTTGAGGAAATACGGCAGGCGCACGCCCTCGTTGCGCATGGTGGAAAACACCAGCAGATCGCTGGGGCGCACATCCGACGCCCGATTGGCCACGGGCCGCAGTTCACGGCGTTTGCGAAACGCCCGGATGCGCCAGCGTCTGCGTCTTAGTCGCAGCTTATATGACTGCCATGCGCCCAAACATGTTTTCCTTGTTATCCCCGGCGTCCCGGAGGCCTTTTTTTGCTGCCTATCAGATCAACCTTAACACAGCCTTGAAATGTGCCTCCCATGTGGGGGGGATGAATTCAGGCGGCGCGGCGTTTCCGGTTTGGCGACAATCAGCCAAATATCGCATTTTTGCTAACCAAAGATAACCATCTGACACATCGGCGTAAACGGGAATATTTCCCAACGTCTCCCGGTAGATGGGCAGGTCGTGACACAGCACCGGAACGCCAAGGGCGGCGGCTTCGATCGGGGGCAGGCCGTAACCTTCGGCGAGGCTGGGGAACAGCAGGGCGGCAGCGCCTTGGATCAGGGCAAAGACTTGGTCGTCGGGTAAATCGTTCAGCTCGAACACGCGCGGGGGCCCCGCGTCGAGGCGGGCAAAGACCTGATGGTTTTCCCAGCCGCGATTGCCAAGGATCAGCAGGTCGGCGTCCATCTCGGGCCAGAGGTCCAGCAAAAAGGCGTGGTTCTTGCGCGGCTCGATGGTGCCGAGGGTGACGAAATAGGGCTTGGTCCAAGGACCGTCCGGCGCGGTCCCCGGCTGCGGCACAGGCACGCCGAGCAATGCGACGACGGTTTCGGGCCGCAAGGGGGCGACGTGGCGCAGCACATCGGCGCGCGTCTGGGCCGAGTTGCAGATCAGCAGATCGGCGTGGCGCGCGGCACGGGTCAGGAAATGGCGAAAGCGGTCCACCGTGCCGGGGCGCTGGTATTGCGGGTGGTCCAAGGGGATCGTGTCGTGGATCAGCACGGCGACGCGGGCGTGGATCAGGCGCAGCGCCGACAGCACGCGCTCGGTCAGGTTGGTGTGGCCGGTGTTGATGTAGTGCACGCCCTCGGGCAGGTGCCGCCGCAGCATGGCGGACAGGCGGATCGGCAGGCAGCGGGCAAGGCACAACCGCCGGACGTCGGCCTCGGCGCGGGCGCGCGTGGGGTGCATGTCGCGTGTCAGCCGCGACAGCCGGTCCGCCGCGCCCCACTGACCGCTGACCAGCCTGTCGCGCAAGGCCGCACAGCCCGCATGGTCCAGCAGAGCATAGCCCAGCGAGGTGCGCACCAGCCCCCACAGCGGGCCAGCGCCCAGCAAATGATCCAGATAGGCAAACTCGACACGGTCCACGCCGGTCATGGGACGACCCGCGCGACTGACCAGCCGCGTCAGGTCGAGCAGGCGGTTAACCTTCGTAGTGGCCATTCTTGTGCCAACGCCAGGCGTCAGCGATCATCTGCGCCATGGTGGACCGATCTGCTTTCCAGCCCAGTTCCGCCCCGGCGCGGGTCGAGCCGCTGACCAGCTTGGTGGCGTCGCCTGCGCGGCGCGGGCCTTCGGTGCAGGGCACGGGCAGGTTGGTGACGGTGCCCGCGGCATCAATGACTTCGCGCACGGAAAAGCCCTGCCCGGTGCCAAGGTTGAACACCCGGCTTCCCTTGCCATCCCGCAGCCATTTCAGCCCCAGAACATGTGCGTCGACCAAATCGCAAACATGCACGTAGTCGCGAATGCAGGTGCCGTCGGGCGTGTCATAATCGGTGCCGTGGATGGTCAGGCCGGGACGTTTGCCGTCGATCGCCTCCAGCATCACCGGGATCAAGTGCGTCTCAGGGCGGTGGTGTTCGCCCACCTCGCCCTCGGGGTCGGCGCCAGCCACGTTGAAATACCGAAAGATCACCGAGCGCAGACCATACGCCGCCTCGAAATCGCGCAGGATGTTTTCCACCGCGCGCTTGGACGCGCCATAGGCGTTCAGCGGCTCTTGCGGGGTGTTCTCGTCCAGCACGACGTTGTCATGCTCGCCATAGGTGGCGCAGGTCGAGGAGAACACGAAGTCCAGACAGCCCGCATCCACGGCGGCCTCGATCAGGGTCAGCGACCCTTCGACATTGTTGCGCCAGTACATGCCGGGTTTTGCCATCGCCTCGCCCACCTGGGACAGGGCGGCAAAGTGCATCACGGCCACGGGTTTGTATTGGGCAAAGACCTGGTCCAGACGGGCGCGATCCAGCAGGTCGCCACGCTCGAACGGGCCGAATTTCACCGCGTCCTGCCAACCGGTGACCAGATTGTCAAAAACGACGGGAGTGTATCCCGCCGTTTTCAAAGCCTTGCAGGCGTGGCTGCCGATGTAGCCGGCCCCGCCCGTCACAAGTACGTTCGTCATGTTTATTCAGCAGCCTTCCGCGATGCCATCACCTCTTGCAGGTAACCTTCGAGGTCGTCGCGCAGCTCGTCGCGGGCAAGGCCAAAGGCCACGGTTGCCTGCAAGAAGCCCGCCTTGGACCCGCAGTCAAAACGCTGGCCGCGGAAGCGGTAGCCGTAAACGCCGGTTTCCTCGTTGTCGATTTCCTGCGCGATGGCGTCGGTCAGCTGGATTTCACCGCCTGCGCCGGCCTTCATCTTGTTGAGGTTCTTAAAGATGTTGGGCGACAGAATGTAACGGCCAATCACGGCAAGGTTGGACGGCGCGGCCTCTGCCTTGGGCTTTTCGACCATGCCCTTGACCTTGACCATCGACCCCATGTCCTCGGCCACGTCGAGCACACCATAGGCCGACACGCGTTCCTGCGGCACTTCCATCGCGGCGACCATGTTGCCGCCGGTTTCCTCGTAGGCTTCGACCATCTGTTGCAGACAGGGCTTTTCGGCGGCGATCACGTCGTCGGGCAGCATCACCGCAAAGGGTTCGTTGTGGACCAGACGGCGCGCGCACCAGATGGCATGGCCCAGACCCAGCGCTTTGTGCTGGCGGATGTAGGCGATCTCGCCCGAGTCCATGTTGGTGTTCTTGAGGATTTCCAGCAGGTCATCCTTGCCCTTTTTGCGCAGCTCTTGTTCCAGCTGCGGGGCGTGGTCAAAGTAGTCCTCCAGCGCGCCCTTGCCGCGCGAGGTCACAAAGATGAATTCCTTGATGCCAGCGGCACGCGCTTCGTCGATGGCATATTGTACCAGCGGACGATCCACCAAGGTCATGATTTCTTTTGGCACCGACTTGGTCGCGGGCAAAAAGCGGGTCCCCATACCGGCCACCGGAAAAATCGCCTTGGTTACCTTTTTACGCATAGCGCCTTGCTCCTTTGTCATTCGCTCTTAGCCTAAAGTATGAGCGATCCCGTCGCACCATACAAATTTAGACGCCTTTTTCCCTAGGTTTCGATGCAAAAGCATTCAAAACGATTAATTTTTCTACATCGCGGGGCGGGGATTGTGGATTATTCCCCGCGCACTGCGGCGACCCTGGCCTGTTCGATCCTTAGTCTTGAGGAGAACGTTCGAAAACGGAAAAACGTTCCCTCTCTGATTGAGCGGCCAAAGAGACCGCCTGACTGTTGCCAAAATCCGTCAAAATCATACCAAACGCGATGAAATTGTGTCGTTGATGTAAACAAATAGACCGAGGGGATGTCGCCCTTGGCGGCATGGTCCCTGGCCTGCGCGCGCAAGGCTTTGCGCTGCCAGATGCGGCCCGCCAGCGTGACGCGCGGGGCATCAAGACGGCTGGGATAGGGCAGGAAGTCTTGCGTCGGCTCAGGGCGCGGAGGTGTGTCGCCGAACGCTCGCGTCTCTCCCTGTTTGCCCCCCTTGCGCAGCCCCGCCATCAGGCGCATCACGTCGTCCGGCCCCAGCGGGCCACGTTGCATCAGCCGCAGCAGGCGCAGGCGTTGCTCGGTGCGAAAGGCTTTCCACGCCGGTTTGTGCTGCTTCGCCGGGGCGTGTTTGCGCAGGAACACCCGCTGAGAGGCGGCGATCTGGGTCAGATCCTTGGGGGTGCGGTCGCGCGTGCGGCGCTCAGACTCTGCGAACCCGTGGTGGACCTGCGCCAAGGGCGCAAGCGCGACGGTGTGGCCTTCGGCTGCGAGCCGCAGGTTCAGGTCGGTCTCATCAAGGTAAAAGTGAAAGGCGGGGTCAAAGCCCCCCAGCGCGGCCAGCACTTCGCGCCGGACGGCCATATTGGTGCCCTCGGTCTTGAGCGCGTGCAGCGGGGGCAGCTGAGGCACCACCGGATCGGTGCCCGTTATATCCAAGGGGTGGGCTTGGCCCAGCACATCGACGCTGCGCGCTGTCCATTGAAAGGAAATGCCATTGCGCCCGATCACATAGCCGCCCACCGCGTCGGCCCCGGTGTCAAAGGGCGCTGTCAGGTGGCGCAGCCACAGCGGCTCTGGCACGGCGTCGTCGTCGATAAAGGCGACGATCTCGCCCGCGGCCGCATCAATCCCCAGATTGCGCGCGGCAGAGATATTGGCCTCATCAAAGGGGATCAGCTTGATGTGGTCGGCATCCGGGCGGGCCTGTACCGCCGCCACACCCGCAGGGCAGGCGACGGTGACGATCTCGAACGGGGCGTAATCGACCTGTGACAGGCCGGTCAGGCAGCGCATCAGCGCCTCGGGCCGGCCTCGGCTGACCACGACGACGCTGACGGGGCGCATGGATTACGCCTCTTGCAGGTCGACGCCGGGGGCGTAGGCGATAAAGAAGGGGTTGGCGAACCCGTCCTTGCCGTAGGTCAGCGGCGTGTGATCGTCAAAGCGCACCACGCGCCCGCCCGCGCCGTTCAGCACCGCGTGGCCTGCGGCGGTGTCCCACTCCATCGTGCGGCCCACGCGCGGGTAGATGTCGGCCTCCCCGGTGGCCACGAGGCAGAACTTGAGCGAGGAGCCGGCGCTTTTGGAATCGGCGACCTGATACTTGTTGATGTAGTCGTCGGTGGCCTGATCGCGGTGCGATTTCGAGGCGACGACCATCAAGGCAGAGTTGTTCGGCTCGGACACGCGGATCGGCTTGGTTTCCCCAACGGTGTCCAGATCGAACGGGCCCATTTCCTCGACCGTGGCGCCGGTGGCGGTGGTGTAGAACATGCGGTTCCGCGCCGGGGCATAGACCACGCCGCGCGTCGGGATGCCGTTTTCGACCAGCGCGATGTTCACGGTGAAATCGCCGCGGCGCTTGATGAACTCCTTGGTGCCATCCAGCGGGTCGACGATCAAAAAGGTCATGGCGCTGACGTCGTGGCTGTCGGCTTGCTCTTCGGTCACAAGCGCCACGTCCGGGAACGCCGCGCGCAGACCCGCCGAGATGATCGCGTCGGCGGCTTCGTCGGCTGCGGTGACGGGGCTGTCGTCGGATTTGACTTTGACGTCAAAATCGTCGGCTTCGTAGATTTCCATGATCTTGGCGCCGCCTTCGAGGGCCAGACGACGCATGACAGTGGTGAGGTCAGAATAGTTCATGTTTCAGATTCCTTGACCCGCCCGCGCGGGTTTATTGATTTGAAAGCTTGACCGTCTTATGCTGCCTCTCAACAAGAACGGCAAGGATGCCGTCAACCTATGGCAGCGTATCGGAGCAGGTACCATGTTTCAGACCACAACCCGGCGCACGCGTCTGGGCTCGGCGGTTTATACCGCCGAACTGATCTACCACAACGCCGTCCGCTCGGTGCGCAAGACCCACGGCAACGCGTTCATGGCGATCTTTATGAACATGCTGCAAACGATCATCTTCGTTCTGGCGTTCTATTTCATGTTCTACATCCTTGGGATGCGTGGTCAGGCGATGCGCGGGGACTTCCTTGTGTACATTATGACGGGCGTGTTTTTGTACATGACCCACACCAAGACGATGGGCGCGGTTGTCGGGTCCGAAGGGCCGGCCAGCCCGATGATGCAGCACGCGCCGATGAACACCGCCGTGGCGATTGCCTCTGCGATGCTGAGCAGTCTTTATATCCAGGTGCTGTCGCTGGTGGCGATCCTGTTTGTCTATGACGTGGCCTTTAACCCCTATGTGATGGGCGACATTCACGACCCGGTGGGCTGTCTTGCGATGCTGCTGCTGTCGTGGTTTTCCGGCGCGGCGCTGGGGATGGTGTTCCTCGCGGCCAAGCCTTGGTTCCCGACGCCGGTCAGCATTGCCTCGACGATCTATCAGCGGGCGAACATGATCGCCTCTGGCAAGATGTTCGTGGCCAACACGCTGCCGACCTACATGCTGGTGATGTTCGACTGGAACCCGCTGTTTCACACCATCGACCAGGCCCGTGGCTACGCTTTTGTAAATTACAACCCCCGGAATTCCGACTGGGAGTATGCGCTGACTGTGTCTATCGTCCTGCTCATGATTGGATTGATGGGTGAGTTTTACACCCGCAAACATGCTTCTGCATCTTGGGGCGCGCGGCGGTAATGCGCTTCGCGTAGGCGAAATGATTAAGACTGTAGCTTTGATGATCCTGCTGGCGGGCTCTGCGGCGGCGCAGGACTTGCCTGCTTTGTATAATGTGACGGGCGTTGCCTCGGACGACATTTTGAACGTGCGCACGCGGCCCATGGCCTCGGCCAATGTGATCGGCACGCTGGCCTATGATGCCACCGGCGTCGAGGTGCTCGAAGAGGAAAATGGCTGGGGCCGGGTGAACGTGGATGGCCAGCCGGGCTGGGCGAATCTGCGCTTTCTGGCCGAGGTGCCGGGCAGCCAGATCACCGGCGCGGCGCAGTTCAACTGTTTCGGCACCGAGCCGTTCTGGTCGGTCTTTGTGCGCCCCGAGGATCAGGTGGTGTTTTCCACGCCGCAGGACCCGGACCGCGCCTATAGCGTTGGCGCATTGGTCACCGCATCGGGGCGGTTCAGCCCGCACGCCATTCTGGGCACCGCGCCGGGGCAGAACATCAGCGTGACGGTGTCTCAGCGCGCCTGCACCGACGGCATGTCCGACAACGCCTTCGGATTCGAGGGCACGGTGATCACCAGCGGATACGATACGCAGGTCTATTCCGGCTGCTGCACCTTGCAGGTCGACTAAGTCACCACCCGCAAGGTCAGGTTGATGCGCCCGCCGTTGGGCAACAGCGTGCTGGAGCCAAAGCGGATGCGGTCCACGCCGTGATAGGCCAGCCGCGCCGCGCCGCCCATGACCACCACATCGCCTGAACGCAGCCAAACGGATTCGGTCTTGCCGCCGCGGGTTTGATTGCCCATGCGGAAGAGGCCTTCGTCGCCCAAGGATATGGACACCACGGGACAGGCAAAATCGCCTTCGTCCTTGTCCTGGTGCAGGCCCATGCGCGCGCCTTCCCCGTACCAGTTGATCAGGCAGCACTCGGGCGCGCGGTCACAGCCCGCCACCTCTTGCCAGACGTCCAGGACCTGCGCCGGGATTGGCGGCCAAGGCGTGCCGTTCGGGTGCGCCCGTTCATAGCGATAGCCCTGCCTGTCGGTGATCCAGCCATAGTCCCCCGCCGCTGACATGCGCACCGACATGGGCTGACCGCGCGGCGTCACGGGTTGCACCAGCGGCGCTTGCGCCAAGACCGCGCGCAGCTCTGCGACCAAGCGTTCCTGCGCGGGCCGGTCCAGAAAATCGGGGTAAATGACAAAGCCTTTCTGCTCAATCACGGGGCGCATGGCGCAGTCCTTTCGAGGTTATGAACCAAACTGTGGTATTTGTGCAAAAAAGCCACCCGTCCAACGCTTGCAGCGTGCAAATCGCCTCCTTATATACCGTCCGAGCGCTGATGCAGGCCACGCCTGACACAGCCAAATCAATGCGGGGCAGGATGCCATAACGGGTCCGACGCCTCGTGACATCGCCTTGAGACAGAAAGGGATCGAAAATGGGTAAAGTGATCGGTATCGACCTCGGCACCACCAACTCCTGCGTTGCCATCATGGATGGCTCTCAGGCGCGCGTGATCGAGAACGCCGAAGGTGCTCGCACCACCCCCTCCATCGTTGGCTTCACCGAAGATGAACGCCTCGTGGGCCAGCCGGCCAAGCGTCAGGCTGTGACCAACCCGGAAAACACCATCTTTGCGGTCAAGCGTCTGATCGGCCGTCGCACCACCGACGCCGAAGTGACCAAGGACAAGGACATCGTTCCGTACAAGATCGTCGACGGCGGCAACGGTGACGCATGGGTCGAGATCCGTGGCGAGAAATTCTCGCCCGCGCAGATCTCTGCCTTCACGCTGCAAAAGATGAAAGAAACCGCCGAGAGCTATCTTGGCGAAGAAGTGACGCAGGCGGTCATCACCGTTCCCGCGTATTTTAACGACGCTCAGCGTCAGGCCACCAAGGACGCCGGCAAGATCGCCGGTCTCGAAGTGCTGCGCATCATCAACGAGCCGACCGCGGCTGCGCTGGCCTATGGTCTGGACAAGAAAGAAACCCGCACCATCGCGGTCTATGACCTTGGCGGCGGTACCTTCGACGTCACGATCCTGGAAATCGACGACGGCCTGTTCGAAGTGAAATCCACCAACGGTGACACGTTCCTTGGCGGTGAAGACTTTGACATGCGCATCGTCAACTACCTCGCCACCGAGTTCAAGAAAGAGCACGGCGCGGACCTGACCAAGGACAAGATGGCGCTTCAGCGTCTCAAGGAAGCTGCGGAAAAGGCCAAGATCGAGCTGTCGTCCTCGACTCAGACCGAGATCAACCAGCCGTTCATCACCATGGGGGCCAACGGTCAGCCGCTGCACCTTGTGATGAAGCTGACCCGCGCCAAGCTGGAAAGCCTTGTGGGTGACCTGATCAAGAACTCGCTCAAGCCCTGTGCTGCGGCGCTCAAGGATGCTGGCCTGACCACCTCCGACATCGACGAAGTCGTTCTGGTCGGCGGTCAGACCCGTATGCCGAAGGTCATCGAAGAGGTGACCAAGTTCTTTGGCAAAGAGCCGCACAAGGGTGTGAACCCGGACGAAGTCGTTGCCATGGGCGCCGCCATTCAGGCCGGTGTTCTGCAGGGCGACGTCAAGGACGTGGTTCTGCTGGACGTGACCCCGCTGTCCCTGGGCATCGAAACGCTGGGTGGCGTGTTCACCCGCCTGATCGACCGCAACACCACGATCCCGACGAAAAAGTCTCAGGTCTTCTCGACCGCCGAAGACAACCAGTCGGCCGTGACGATCCGCGTCTTCCAGGGTGAGCGTGAGATGGCTGCCGACAACAAGATGCTGGGCCAGTTCAACCTGGAAAACATCCCGCCGGCTCCGCGCGGTATGCCCCAGATCGAAGTGACCTTTGACATTGACGCAAACGGCATCGTGTCCGTCGGCGCCAAGGACAAGGGCACCGGCAAGGAACAGCAGATCACGATCCAGGCGTCCGGCGGTCTGTCCGATGACGACATCGAGCGCATGGTCAAAGAGGCCGAGGAAAACGCCGACGCCGACAAGGCCCGCAAGGAGCTGGTCGAGGCGCGCAACCAGGCGGAAAGCCTCATCCACTCGACCGAGAAGTCGATCGAGGATCACGGCGACAAGGTGGACCCGTCCACCGTCGAAGCGATCGAGCTGGCCGTTGCTGCGCTGAAGGACGATCTGGAAAAAGACGACGTTGACGCTGAAAAGCTCAAGGCCGGCATCCAGAACGTGACCGAGGTCGCGATGCGTCTGGGCGAAGCGATCTACAAGGCGCAGGCCGAAGAGGGTGGCGCTGATGAGCCCGCCGCGTCCGATGCCGCAGGTCCGGGCGAAGACGACATCGTCGACGCCGACTTCGAGGATCTCGACAACGACAAGCGTGGCTGAGGCCATAGCCCTCGGAACGCATCTGGGGCCGGTCCGGATACCGGGCTGGCCCTTTTTCGTTCCAGTAAAGGAGGACTCCCATGTCCAAGCGTGACTACTACGATCTGCTCGGCGTGGCCAAAGGGGCCTCGGCCGATGAGATCAAGAAAGGCTTTCGTACGAAGGCCAAGGAACTGCACCCCGACCGCAACGCCGACAACCCGGATGCCGAGGCGCAGTTCAAAGAAGTAAACGAGGCCTACGACGTCCTGAAGGACCCGGAAAAGAAGGCCGCCTACGACCGTTACGGCCATGCTGCCTTTGAGGGCGGAATGGGCGGCGGCCCGCGTCCCGGTGGTGGAATGGGCGGTGGTCAGGGTGACTTTGCCAGCGCGTTTTCCGACGTGTTCGACGACCTGTTCGGCGACTTCATGGGCGGGCGTCAGGGCGGCCGCCAGCGGGCGGCGCGCGGGGCGGACCTGCGCTATAACCTGCGCGTGACCCTCGAAGAGGCGTACAGCGGCCTGCAAAAGACGATCAATGTGCCGACCTCGGTGCAATGCGGCGAATGCAACGGCTCTGGGGCCGAGGGCGGCGCGGAACCGACCACCTGTCCGACCTGTTCCGGCATGGGCAAGGTGCGCGCGACCCAAGGGTTCTTTACCGTGGAACGGACCTGTCCGACCTGTTCGGGTCTGGGCCAGATCATCAAGAACCCCTGCACCAAGTGTAACGGCGCGGGCCGCACCCAAAAGGAACGTTCGCTGTCCGTGAACATCCCGGCGGGTGTGGAAACCGGCACGCGCATTCGTCTGGCTGGCGAAGGCGAGGCGGGGATGCGCGGTGGCCCTCCCGGCGATCTGTACATCTTTATCGAGGTGGACCGTCACAAGATCTTTGAGCGTGAGGCGACCGAGCTGCATTGCCGGGTGCCTGTGTCCATGACGGCGGCGGCCTTGGGTGGCGACATCGAGGTGCCGACGATCGACGGCGGACGCAGCCGCGTGAAAATCCCGGCGGGATCGCAGTCGGGTCGCCAGATGCGTCTGCGCGGCAAGGGGATGCCTGCCCTGCGCGGCGGTGGCACGGGGGATATGTTCATCGAGCTGGCGGTTGAGACGCCGGTGAACCTGACCTCGCGCCAGAAGGAACTGCTGAAGGAATTCGAGAGCCTCGCCGAGGACAACAACCCGGAAAGCTCGACTTTCTTCAAGTCGGTCAAGAACTTCTGGGATTCGATGAAGGGGTAAATCGACGAACCTCGCTACGCGAGGCGAAGCGTCCAGTGGACGCTTCGGTCGATTTACGGGCGGAGACCCGGGTTCGATTTACGTGCGGAGCCCCGGGTTCGATTTGCAGCCTAAAAACAAACAGCATCGCCCCGGCCCTCGCGCTGGGGCGTTTGCGTTTTAACCTGCCGGTAACCAATTGCGGGCACCCTCACGGTATGACCAGAGGCCCGCATTTCTCCGAATCCCAAGCCGCCTTGTTCGACTTTGACGAGGCGCAGGCCGAACCCCTCGCCGGGGGCACGCGCCTGCCGTCCTATATCAAGGATCACCGGGCGCGCCTGCGCGAACGCTTTTTGATCGGCGGGGCCGATGCCTTGCCCGATTACGAGCTGCTCGAACTGGTGCTGTTCCGCGCGATCCCCCGCCGGGACGTCAAACCCCTCGCGCGGCAACTGCTCGAAATCTTTGGCGATTTCAACGGTGTCGTCTCTGCGCCCAAGGCCCGCCTGTCAGAGATCAAGGGGGTGGGCGATGCGGTCATCACCGAACTCAAAATCGTCGAGGCCTCGGCTCATCGTCTCGCGCGGTCCAAGGTCATCAACAAACATGTGGTCAGCTCTTGGGACGCGCTGCTGGATTACTGCCAGACCGCGATGGCGCATGGCGACATCGAACAGTTCCGGGTGCTCTATCTGGATCGCAAGAACGTGCTGATCGCCGACGAGGCGCAGGCGCGCGGCACCGTCGATCACGTCCCCGTCTACCCGCGCGAGGTGGTCAAACGCGCGCTCGAACTGAACGCGACGGCGATGATTCTTGTGCACAATCACCCCAGCGGCGACCCGACCCCCAGCCAAGCGGACATCGACATGACCGCGCAAATCCAGATGGCCGCCGATACCATGGGGATCACGCTGCACGACCACCTCGTGATCGGCAAGTCGCGCGAGCTGAGCTTTCGGTCCGAGGGGCTGTTGTAGCGCTTAGCGCACCCAGACCTCGACCCGCCGGTTGACCTCGCGCCCCCAAGAGCTGTCGTCGCAGGCCATGGGCATCGCCTCGCCAAAACCCTTGTCACCGATGGCAATGCGCCCCAAATCGGCGGTTTCGGCCGTGTCCTGCACCGCCGTGCGCACCGCCAAAGCGCGTTTTCGGGCGATCCGCAGGTTGGGCGCGGCGGGGCCTTGGCCGTCGGAAAAGCCCACGAACATCACCTCGCGCCCATCGTACACGCCGGCTTCCATCGCCGCGGCGAGCTGCTGGACGTTGGATCGGGACTGCGCGTCCAGACGGCTTGACCCGGGTTCAAACCGGAAAGAGGTCGTCAGGCGGCGCATCCCGGCCAAAGCCTGCGTCATCTCTTGCAAGGTCCGCAGGCCGTCCTCTCCCTCTGCGACGGTGATGGCGTTGACAAAGCGGTCGCCCTGCATGTCGATGGCCACCTCTTCGGGCGCCTGGTCGATGAAACCGGCGCGGCGGATCACGATCTGCGCCATGGGGCTGCGGGTAAAGGTTAGGAACTCGCGCGCGAGTTTCGGCAAGCGCCGCGCCGGGACATATAGGAACATCGGCGCGGTCAGCGGGTAGTCCTCTGTCTTGATGGATCGGCGCGCGGCCCGCAGGGTAAACCCGCAAGCGCCCGTCAGGACCAAGGGCTTGGTATTGCCGATCTCGGAAAAGCTCGCGATTCCAAGGCCAAAGGGATCGCGGGCAACGGCCTCTGCCAGGGCGGCGTTGGTGTCATGGCGCACGGCGTCCTCTGGCACGGTCCCGCGCGCAGGTTTCAAAAGGCGGTCCTGCATGGTCTGAGCCAGCCCAGAGCCGCCATCGCGCAGGTGCAAGGTGATCGGCGCATCGGCACCGCCAAGCGGGCCCCAATTGGTGATGCGCCCAGACAAAACGCCCGCCAGCTGGGTCAGGGTCAGGCCGTTCACGGGATTGCTGGGCGAGGTGATCGGCACCATCGCGTCCAGCGCCACCACCCGAGAGCGGTTGGCTTGGGTCATGTCGCCCAGTCCTTCGGCGCGGGCCTGTTTCGCCTCGGCGGGGCGGATTTCGCGCAGCGCCATCACGATGTCGGCGTCATCCGCCAAGAGGTCGTCAAAGCCTTGGTCGGTGTTGGTCACGTGAAAGTAGAACCGCCCCACAGGCTTCCCATTGTCGCGGATCACGTAGGTGAAATGCGTGTCGTCCTGCACCTCGCGCGTGGTGGTCATGCCGCCGCGCAGGGCAAAGCTTTGGATCAGGGCAGGCATCAACACGCGGCCCATGGTGGCAGAGCCAGAGATGTCCACTTCGGCGACGTAGTCGATCAGTGAGGGGCAGCCGACGCCTTCGCAGTTGACGCCAGAGCCATCGACCGTCAGCTCGCCAAAGCGCGTTTCGATCCGGTAGAATTCGCCGTCAAAGCCCAGCAGCGTGCCGGTCAGCTCGACCCCGCCATCGCGAGAGCGCAGCGTGATGTCTTGGGCCAGCGCCGCAGAGACCGCTGCCATAATGAAAAGTGCGGCGAAAACCGCCGCACGCAAGAGTGCCATGTGATGCCCACCAAACCCGTCTTATCTGGCGGCGATTTTCAGGTCTTCGACGAGGTTTTTCAACACCAGAAAGTCACCAACAGAGTCGCAGGACGGCATTTGCAGGTCCAGATCGCGCACGCGCAGCCCCGCGTCACCGCGAATTTCCAGGGTTTGGGCGGAAACCGCCTTTTGGCAGTTGGTGGCGGTGATCTCTGCCTCGACGGTCAGGATGATCTCTCCGGGGGTTTTGGCGGTGCCGGAGGGGAAAGAATAGACCTCGGCGATCAGCGCGTCGGGGGCGTCCTTTTGGCCGAGACGGGTCAGAAAGCCGCCCTCGCCGCGGGCCGCCGCCGCCAGATCGCCCGACGCATCGGACCAGATGTGCCCGTCGGAAAAGTAGTCGGCGTCGAATTCACGCGCGTGCAGTTGCAGCCCCGCATCGCCTTTCCACTGAACGACGACGCGGTCGTAGAACGGCAAAGAGGTTACGTCGGCGCTGGCGGTTGCCCCGTCGCCATTGCCGAAAGACGCGATAAAGATCGCCCGCTCGGCAATTGCCGGGACACGCAGGGTCAGATCGCCGTCGGCGGGCATGGTTTCGGTGAACATGATGCCTTGGTGATGGAAGGTCACGCGTTCGGCCCCGTTGCAGGGCGCGCTGAGCGTCAGATCGACCTGAGCGCCCGCCGTCGGCGTCGCGGTCATCGAAATGTCGCAGGACGCGGTTTCGGGCGCGGGCTGCGGCGCGGGGGCCAGTGCCTTGGCGGGCTGGCCAAAGTTGTCGGGCAGATTGCCCAGGTCCAGCTCTTCGGGGGCGATGATCCGCTCCAGGGTCTCGCCCTCGGGCGCTTGAGGCGCCAGCTTGGGCGCCCTGAGCGCCGAAGACGTGTCGGTGATGGCCGAAACCTCGACCGTCGCAGGCGCGCGCAGACCGTTCGACGGCGGCAAGCCAAAGCCGAACTGCATCACGTACCCGATGCCAAATGCGCAGACCAACGTCGCGCCACCCAAAGCGTAGCTCTTGAGACCAGCCATTGCTGCCTCCTGTCCTAACCGTTCTGGAAACAACTTGTCGGCGAAAAGTGGCGGGCATGGGGCGGGCGGGCGGAGTCATTGCGGCAAAATCGGTAAATGTTTTGCAAAACGCACTTGGGGGCTTGCGCCAAAACAATTGCCTTATGGTGGCTGTCGGCTAGGCTTTGCCCCATGCAAAGCGCGTTGTCCCATCCTGTGTATCGGCGTCTGCTGTTGGCGCAAATCCTGTCGGTGCTGGGATCGGGGCTGACGACCATTGCGCTGGGGCTTTTGGCGTTTGACCTGGCCGGGGCGGATGCAGGTGTGGTGCTGGGTACGGCGCTGACGATCAAGATGGTGGCCTATGTGGGGCTGGCCCCGGTGGCGGCGGCTGTCTCGGCGCGGATGCCGCGCAGAGGGTTTTTGATCGGGTTGGATGTGGCGCGGGCCTCGTTGGTCTTGGCCTTGCCCTTTGTCACCGAGATTTGGCAGATCTACGCGCTGGTGTTCGGCTTTCAGGCCTTTTCGGCGGCGTTCACCCCGACGTTTCAGGCGACGATCCCCGATATACTCGAGGATGAGGCCGCCTATACCCAAGCGCTGTCTTACGCGCGCCTGACCTATGATCTCGAATCGCTTTTGGCACCGATGTTGGCCGGGGCGATTCTGGCCGTTACGTCTTTCCACGCGCTGTTCGGCGGCACGGCGATCGGGTTTTTGGCGTCAGCGGCGCTGGTGGCCAGCGTCCGTTTGCCTGATCGCAAGGCCGGCGCCCCGGCCCCCTTTCGCAAGCGCGTGACCCGAGGGATCTGGATCTATTTCGCCACCCCAAGGCTACGCGGTTTGTTGGCGCTGTATGTCGCGGTGGCGGCGGCGACGGCGATGGTGATCGTGAACACGGTGGTGCGGGTCAAGGCCGACCTCGGCTACGGCGATCAGATGGTTGCGCTGCATTTCGCGGCCAGCGGGATCGGGTCCATGGCGGTGGCGCTGGTGTTGCCGCGGGTGCTGGGGCAGCGCGCGCCAAGGCCGGTGATGCTGCTGGGCGGCGGGGTTCTGATCTCGGGGCTGATGCTGGCGGGGCTCGGGCCGGGGGTGGTCGCGGGGCTACTGCTGTGGGCGATGATTGGGGCAGGGGCGGCGATGATCCAGACCCCGGCGGGGGTTTTGATCACCCGGTCTTGTCACGCCGAGGATCGCCCCGCGCTGTTTGCGGCCCAGTTTGCCCTGTCACACGCGGCGTGGCTGTTGGCCTATCCCCTGGCCGGAGGGCTGGGGGCAGCGCTTGGGCTGTCGTCGACCTTTTGGGTCATGGCGGGTCTGGCGGCAGGGGGCACCTTTGCGGCGATGCGGCTGTGGCCAGCGGACGATCCAGCTCAGATCGAGCATGAGCACCCGGCGCCAGACGCCCACACCGGCGATCAAGGCCCGGTTCGGCACAGCCATGCCTTTGTAATCGACGACCACCACCCAGCATGGCCGCGTCACCACAAGCCATAGGGGGACACCGTAGGTTCCCCCCAATAATGGGGCGCTGTTCGGCAGCCTTGCAAATAGACCTTAAGAGACGATTGTCCCGTGAGCGGCAAACGGAACCTCTATGTGCCCTTGGTCAATCCGATGCCTCAGCGTCAGATTGGCCGCCCCGGCCGGTTGAGGCTGGTCGGTTGCGGCTGGTCGTAGAGGTGACCGCCTCTCTTGTTTCTCGACTGCTGCTTTCGGGTTTACGGCTGATGGCGTGGCCGGGCCCGCAGCAAGCTGATTTCGCACGCGCCAACCGTGAAGGACACTGACACGTTAATCGAAAATTAACTTTGACAGTTCAGCCTGAAAGTTGCCCCGCTGGTCTAGGGCAAAACGCTATTGCTCAGCTTTTTTGCCACCTCATCGACGCGCAATCCTGACGACGAAAGAGGATCGTATCTCTTGCGACACCATCGAATTGATACATCCGTTCGCGGTTTTGAACGCGAGGCCGTCTTCAGGCCCACGCCGTTCCTTGGGTTGGCTCTTTTTATTGTCGTGCAGGCGTGCGGTCTGTTGCTCGTGTTGCCGGGGTTCGAAAGCTGGGGCGGATTGTATGCGATGCACCCGGTGACCCTGGGACTGGGCGTTCTTTTGACCGCCGCAATCGTCTTGGCCCTCCCCGAGATGCCATCGGGCATATGGCGCAAAATCGCCGTCGGGATCGGCGCATTCACCCTTGTTTCGGGGCTGTCGCTGCTGACATTCCGCTGGCTTGAACTCCAGAGCCTTGCGCCTGCCGCCGTTCTGGACCGTATTGGCACCGCTAAGGCAGCCCGCCACGTCAGCGTCGCGACGTTGGTGATGATTGTCGGCCTGTCGCTCGCGGCGCTGTTTCAAGCGCAGGCTTGGGCGCGTCCCAGACATCGCGCAAGGTTCGTGACTGCTTCCCTGGGGCTGATATTCCTCATTGGATTAACGAGCGCCCTGCAATTGGCGGGCTATCTTTTGGCGCCGTCCAAGGACACGCTCATCCACGGTATGGGGGCACCCACTGCGGTCCTGTTTCTGACGCAAGCACTGGCCATGTGCGATCATCCAACCGTTCGAACGCCCGTTCGCGGCAAAGGCTTTGCCTTGAGAGTTCTGCCCACGATCATCGGAGCCAGCCTGGCAAGCCTGCACGGCGCTGTCGCGCTGAGCATGGGACGCCCCGTTCTCGAGACGACACTTTTTGTCGGGCTCCTGTACGGGCTGGTGACATTGTTGGCGGTGCGAGTTTTGCGCCAAAGAGGCGCCGCGACCCTAAGCGCGATCGTCGCCGTAAGCGGCCATCGGCCACGACAATCAGAGCTTTATTTCCCGTCCCTTGTCGCGCTGGAGCTTTGGGCGCTGTTCCGTGCGGGACAGCGTGGCCAGCGCATTCATGACTTTATCATGATCTTTACCCTCGCCGTTGGCGCCATCGCGCTTGACGCGGCCAGCACAACGATTGCGGGGGTCTGGTGGGCGAACTTTGCGCTGATTTTTCTGGTTTTGTTCCGGCCCCTGCGCGACTGGCCGCTGATTGCCCTGACAGGCCTGACGGCGATGGTCGCGGCCAATACCTTGATGGGGCATTCCTTGTGGCCAACGGTGGTCATGTCAACGATCAATAGCATGACGGCGGTGCTCTCTGCCGCATTTCTGCACCGGCTTTTGTTGCCCAAGACAGACGGAAATGGATGGCAGTGCCTGCGGCTCACGGCGCCACGCCTTGTGATGGCGATTTTGGGCCTTGGCGTCGTGGTCATGATCATGGGGACTGTCTCTTCCGCGTTCCTCGCGAAAACCTTCGAAACGCAGATGTCGGCCATTTGGGTATTTTGGGTGGTCAGCGACTTTGTCGGCGGCTTGGCGGTTGCCGGCATTGCCATCGGTCTCGCGCTACAGTCCAACGCGCCAGACGTGCCGCACGTCGCCAGGCCCCGGACAGCCGTGCTGCATATGGCGTTCGCAGCCGCGGCCGCAGCCTGTGGCTTCGCGCTCGGCACCCAGAACCCGACGCTGCACGACATGGCCATTTTCGGGATCGTGGTGATCGCTTTGGCGGCTACTTTCCACGCCACCTTGATTGACGGGGCGGTCTCGGTCTTTGTGGCCGTCATTGCGTTCTTCCTCTCGGCGGCGCTGGCCCAAGCGCCGGAGGACAGCTTCCCTTGGACGGCGGTCTTGTTCGGCGAGACGGCTTTCCTGCTGCGGTCCTTCGCCAAGCATCGCGAGGCGCAGTCCACAGCGACGCAGGTCGCCATGTTCGAACGTGGGCCGATCATGATGGCCACCTACGACAGCGACCAGCGTATCGTCAGCGCTTCGAACCGGCTTGCGGACTTTGTCGGTAGCACCGCCAGTGCCTTGGTCGGAAAGCCTATTTTTGGCGAAAGCGTTCTTTTCCTCCCGGAAGAAGAACGGCTGCGCGCAGAGGTCTTTCACGCTTGCCCGACGGATGAAATCCTCATCGTCAACGGCACCCTGCGAACCCATGACGGCCAAGAGAAACCGGTGATCGTCGAAAGCCGGTGGAGCGATGGGCCGACCCTTCCGTTCCGCTTTACGGCGCAATTCACCGATGTCTCGGATTTCGCGTCCTTCGAATTCGCAAACGTCCTGCTGAGCAAGACCGACGCGATCATCATGGTGCAAGGACCGGACAAACGGGTGCGGGCCGTTTCTGAGGCATGGGTGCGGGCAACCGGGTACAGCATGGAGGAAAGTATCGGCGTCGACCCGTCCATCTGGCTGATGGATGAAACCGCAATCGAAGAGATCCGGGAACAGCGCAATCGTCCGGGTTATCCAGCCTGTGACGGGGGCACTGGCTGGCGCCGAGTCCTGCGCGCCAAGGACGGGCGCAGGCTTGTATTCATCGCCAGTGGCGCAAGCCAGACCGTCGCGGGCGAAACGTTGCTGATCATGACACTCGTCGATGTGACCGCGCTGGAAAAGCAGCACGAAGCCCAGCTGCAATACCTGTCCGAAAGCCCGGCCGCGAGCATCGTTCAGGGAGAGCACTACCGGATCATCTCCGTCTCCGAAGGGTTCAAGCGTCTCACCGGATACAGCGACGACGACCTGATCGGCAACGATGGTCAAATTCTGCTGCCGGAAACTTGCCGCGCAGAGGTTGTCGCGAACCGGGGGCAATCGCATCCTCTGGGCGTTGTCAGGACCGATGTGCGGCAAATCATCTGCAAGGACGGCCGCGAAATCACGATGCGCCGCGATGCGCTGAACACACGCAGCGTGACCTCGGGGGAAATTCTCGTGATCTCTGCGATGACAGACCTTTCGGCAGAACTGGAGGTCCGTCAGACGCTGGAGGAAATGGCGCTTCGGGATCCGCTGACCGGGCTGTACGTCCGCCGTTACCTGACGATGCCGGACAGTTTGCCAACCGACGATTGCTGCCTGATCGCGCTCGATATCGACCATTTCAAGTCGGTGAACGATTCCTTTGGCCATGATGTGGGGGATCGGCTTTTGGTGAAGGTCGCCGACGCCTTGAAGGCGGTGTTGCCGAATGCCGGTGTGGCGCTGCGCACGGGCGGCGAGGAATTCTGCATCTGGGCCCCTTGGTTGGGCTGGAGGGTCGCCGAGGCGTTTGCCGAAACGCTGCGCGAAGCCATCGCTGATGTGGTGATCACGACCCCCGGCGGACACATAGGGCGAACGGCGAGCATTGGTGTTGCGCATTGGCAGGCCGGCGAAAGTTTCGATCGGGCGTTCCAGACTTGCGATACGGCTCTGCGCGCCGCCAAGGAGAATGGCCGGGATCGCGTCGTCCTCGCGGATCATACGTTCAAGGAGGCAATCGGCTCCAGCAACGCGACCCTCGCTGACATCGAAGCCGCGCTGCGTGCCGACGACATCGTGTATCACCTACAGCCGGTCATTGATTGCGCCCGCAACCGGACCATCGGCTACGAAGCCCTCGTGCGTTGGGATCGCGGGGACGCGGGCAACATGGGCCCGGCCAGCTTCCTTGGGGGCTACCTTGAACTCACCTCGCAAAAGCAATGGCTCGACTACCCGATCAAGGCTCTTGTGTCGGCCTGCCACGCCCTGCCGCCGGAGGATGATGGGTTCCTGGCGGTGAATCTCGCGGTCTCTGCGGTTGCCTACGATGGCGCTGCGCGCCACCTGGCACGTCTACTGGCGCCGATTTCCCAGAAACGCAAAATCGTGCTCGAAATATCCGAACAAAGCATGTCCCACCGATTGGAAGTCGATGCCCTTCGGCGCGAGTTGCTGTTGTTGAAAGACGCCGGGTTCGAGATTGCACTGGACGATTTCGGGCGCGAAGCCAGCAATCTTGATCGGCTTCTCGACCTCCCGATTTCGTGGCTCAAGCTGGATCGCTGCCTGATCGCACGGTCTGATGTCGATCAAAGGGCACAGGAGCTGCTGCGCCACATGCCGGACATCTGCAAAGCCTTCGACGCGGAAATCATCGCGGAAGGTGTCGAAACAGCGATTCAACGCGATACGCTTATCGGGCTTGGGATCACCATACAGCAAGGCTACCTGCACGGACGGCCTGCACCCGCTGCAGAATGGAAGCAAAATACCATTCCCTTTAGACGGCAATCGCTCTCGGCGATCTGAGATGAAGCAGGTCATATAGCCGCTTGAAACCGGACGCGTGCGTTCGATTTCTGTCGCTTTAAGTTGAAAGCAGACTTGCGGCGACAAAGCGGTGCAGGGCGTGATAATCTCCGGGATGCGTCTGTCTGGGCCCAAAGTTACCTATCAACTTGGTTTGGGGCGGCGCTTGCTTCATGGTCTTGCCGCGAATGCGCTCTGAACGGCCACCATTAGAGCGCAATTGGTTCTGAGGGCTCATCCAGAAAGAAGCTCCTCTTCTTTGACCCGAGAAGGCTGTGGTCGCACCTGTAGAGAATGTTGGAAATCCGCCGAGTCCGTGGAAAGATACTCGTTCTCTGGCGCAGAATGTTGCCCCCAGAATGGGCCGCAAGTGCCTTTCTTGCCAGGCTTTTCGCGGTTGCTGCGGTGCGGGAAGGATCTTGGCCAGCTTGCGGAGGTTCTGGGCGGTTGCGGCGAGGAGAGCTTCGTCATTGGCCCCGCAAGGTCCACTGTCCATCGTCAGAGTTTTTCGGCCAGTTAGCGGCCTGATTGAAGAGAGGGGCTGGCGCATCTGGTTGGTGTCATTATGCGTGACCTGCTGAAGAACTTGAAAAAGTTTGTCCCAAAGGCCGAAAGTGGCGTTATTTGTCTTAGGCTCAGGACTCATTTCCATTCATAGCCAGAAGATGACGATGGCGGCGAGAGCGATGGCTGAGAGAAAGATGACCGGGTTTCGGTCGTAACGCGTCGCGA
>NZ_FWXX01000015.1 GCF_900176475.1 Tropicibacter naphthalenivorans | reverse complement strand
CGCACTGCCTTCGGCCAAGTGGCTTCTGGCGGACCGAGGCTACGATGCCGACTGGTTCACGGAAACGTTGCAGGACAAGAAGATACGCGCCTGTATACTAGGCAGGAAAAGCCGCAAGACACCCGTAAAATACCCCTCTCGGGACATTGCTGCGCAATACCCTGCCGGGCAGTGGACAAGCGTCGCTACCGCCGCCGCAACAGGATCGAGATCATGTTCTGTAGACTGAAAGACTGGCGACGGGTCGCGACGCGTTACGACCGAAACCCGGTCATCTTTCTCTCAGCCATCGCTCTCGCCGCCATCGTCATCTTCTGGCTGTGAATGGAAATGAGTCCTGAGCCTAGGCCGCGTGATTGTTAGCATTTTTTATTCGGCTTCCGAAGCCATCTCCGACTTACGGATCCCGGCCCGAGGGCCGGGATCGTTGCTTCAGAGGCCTTGCCAATTTGACAGGCTCGGCCCTGGCGTCTGGCCGGTATTGCGCAACCACCAGTCTGCCGTCTTACCCTCAACGTCGAGCTCGACATCGAATTTGCCATCGGTTTTGATGGTAATTCGGTCGCCGTCGAAACTTTTCAGGTACATGGAGACAGGCTCGTTATAGTTGCTCATCTGCTCATGCAGGATGCCGACAGCGATGCGTTCGCCCAAACGCAAGCTTTCGTAGTAGTCCGAGTAATAGTGGACCCCAGCCATATCCCGCCCGATCGCGATGTTGGCAGCCAGCTTGTTCAATTCACCTTCGACCGTCAGATCTTTGATGTCTTTTAGGCCTTTTACCTTTTCTGCATCGATTTCGCTCATCAGAGTTTGGGTCCAACTGTTGTCCGGGTCGACCGTCTTGAAGAAGGCCTTGAGCACTGTCACGCAGGCCCCGGCGACGGCGGCGTGGCCCGCACCATAGGACGGGTGCATGGGAGAACCTTCGGCAAAGGCCATCGGTAGCAAATAGTTCTTGTCGGGGTGCGGCTCGAACGTGCCCATTTCGGTGAGTTCAATCTTGCCTTCCGAGGCGCGAATACTGCTCCATGGTGTGCCGTTCTGCCGCGCATTGTGCTTGGCAATCAGTTCGAGGAACGGGCCGAAATTGTCCTTCAATTCGGTCAGCATGTTGTCCACTACAGGGGCGGCCGTGCCCAATTTGTCGGAATGCCCATTGGCCGCCAGTGTGATCATGGCCGCCAGCCGCTCGGGACGACCACGGCGGTGGATCTGGAACTTTTGTCGACGAACAGCCTTTAGGGCGCGGCTCGACACTTCGGCAAACAGGGCCAGAACATGTGGGCCACCAAACGTCGCAAAGGCATCGCGCGTGGGTGTTCGCCGTTCTCGGGAAACCCGACCGAGGTGGTAAAACCGGACTGAGCCAGCACCAGCGCCGCAATATGGTAAGCTTGGTACAGCTGGTCCACATGCACATAGCGCGCCAGATGGCGTCCGGTTTTGATCACCGTGCAATCGGCGTCCTCATCCGAAATCGCGCCGCCTTCTTTTAGGTTCGCACCATTCTGGACATCCAGCCATGCGGTCCAGTTGGACATGTAGTCCAGGCCGGGCTTGGCCGGATAGATGCGCTGGTTGATGGTATGCGCACCATAGGCGACGGTTGCCAGTGTCAGGAATTTCGAAAGATAGTCGCCCTTTTGCACACCGGGAGCCGAGCCACGGAACAAGCTGTTCGTGTCCTGTGCCGTCACCATGGTATGGCCACGCTTGCGGCGCAGCATTTCCGGTTCGGTCAAATGCGTCGACAGCGTTGCGTCCTCGCCACCAAAGGGCATACCATCGGGCTTGAACCAGTTGAACTTGTTGAACGCATCGATCAAATCGCCGACGGTTACCGGGCTGCCATCGTCCAGTGTATGGTCCACCGGCGCGCCGGTGTCGTCGATATAGTACAGCTTCTTGCTCCGGTCAGATAATTCCTCGAAGGACATGTCACGCACAAGAGCCATGGCATAAACTTCGGCCATTTCCGCGCAAAGCTCGCTGCTACCCAGACGGGGCGCGGGCGGCATACCGACAGAGCCCGGGTCTGGCCCTTCTTCGACATAGGTCACGCCACACAGTGGGCTTTCCCAGGTTCGCGCCTTCGCGACGGTACCTTTGACCATTGTTCGGAACGAGAAGCCAGGCTGGACCTTGGTGCCCGGCACGTCAAATTTGAAATCAGTTTCCGCACCGTCCGGACCCTTCTGCGTCAGGGCTTGTTCGAACTTGGCATAGTGGCCCGGATCCTCGAGAATGCCATAGGCGTTGTGTTCAAGCCCCTTGGTGAAGGCAAGGGGCAGTTTGTCGAAGGTGGCGTTGTCACCGTTGTCGCTGGCTTCGAAAGGCGGGCGGTCAGGTGACTGGCTCAAGTCGGCGGCCAGAAAACGGCGCTTTTGGGCAGCCTTGGCCCGGTCGAGACCCGTCAGGTGCGGGCGCAATGAAGTCGGTTTCATGTTTATTTCCTCCGTATCAGATCACCTGTTGGGTCCAAGGTTTTTGGGCCGCCTCGAAATGCCATGTACGCGCGCCCCCAAAATTCGCGGGAGGAATAGACACGTCGAGGTGGACAGGCCGCCCGGCGCGGATTTCGGTGAGCAGTGCATGTCGGCCGTGCGCGCTCAGCGTCAGATCACCGCCTTGCGAGCGAGCGAGCCGTGCATACCCGTCGGCGGGAAAGAACGCGCCTTCAGTCACCGCGGGTGGCGGCAGGTGGCGCATGAAGAGGAAAGTCTCGATTTCGCTTCCCGGCTCGATCAAGACACTGGCAAGCGTGTTGTTTGTGTTCAGGTCATCCGGCGCTTTGGTTTCTGTGCCGTCAGCGGAGACAGTCCCGTCGCTAATGCTCAAGACGGGGCCAGCGCGTTCGACGATAAGCCACTCATAACCAGACGCGTCCGGCACCGACGGGGTATAGTAGGGCGCAAGGGTAATGCGGTTCAGCATTGCGATCCGAAATGTGGTTGGCAACATGGTGTCCTCCTTGTCATTTCACCTCATGTTAGGCGGACATGCGTCAGCGAAACGTCAATTGCCTGAAATCATTAAGAATTTTCAGATCCGCCCCCTAATGTCAAAACAGTCCAAACATGTTTCGAGAGAGCGGGGCAGGTTGATTCAGGCCCACAATTAGCCTTGCGAGCGGACGTCGCTCACGCGGTTGAGCACATCCTTGCCCGTCTGTTTCCGAGGAGCGCCGCATTCCGTTGAAAACGGAAATTGACTTCTAAAATCCGACGCAACAGCCGCATCGGGTGTCCGACAGGCAAAACCAGCATCTTAGCTTTTTGATCTGTGTTCAGGTTTGGAACGGGTCTATATTTGGGCCAACCCGCTTGATAGCCTTTGCGCAGACTTATGCCGTCGTTTGCGCACTAATATGCTTTTTCCGACTCAAGGAGACGATGGCGACCCCGGCAGGATTCGAACCTGCAACCTGCCCCTTAGGAGGGAACCGTTCATAGCGCTATTCCTTCTTTGATTTCTTGCTCTTGGGTGTTTGTACAGTGTCCGGCTGTACGTGGTTTGTACGAAAACGGGCCCTGACATCGGCCTCATCCGTCTCTGCGTGGGCATAGATACGCATCGGCAAATTGGGGTCCGACCAGCGCCCAGCCTTGGCGGCGGTGACCGGATCGACGCCTTGGCGCACGACCAATTCGGTGAAAAACCCATGCCGCCCTGCCGGGTGTGCCGACAGGTATGGAATGCCTGCACGCTTACAGATCGTCTTCCAGCGCGTGTTGTAACCCGTAGAGCTGCCATAGCCGAAGACGCGGGGCTTCATCAGCTTGCCAGTCTTGCGGTTCTTGGGCCGTTTCGGCGGCAGGTCCAGCAGCTCGTCCATCATCTGAGGCGAGACGGTTATCCAGCTTTCCGGGTGGCCCTTCTGCGCCTTCACCCTGACCTTGTTCTCGGCAGGCCTCAGATCGTCAGGCTCGATTGAAACAGCTTGATCGATCCGCGCTGCCGTCTCGAACATGAACCGAACCAGGGCGGCATTGTACGGATCAGCGGCTCGGCAGAACGCCTCGATCCATTCCTTGTCCGCCGGTGTGCGTTCAACCCGGCTGGGCTTGCCGCGCCGCTTGTCCTGGGCGATCCGCTCGAACTTGTCGTAGGGCTTCACTCGAATTAAGGGCGTGCCCTCCAACTCATGCGCGTTGTTGATCACAGCACTCGCTGGCGTCACGATTTCTCGCCACCAAGTATCGGTCGAGGCATTGGGTTTCAACTTTGGTCCAAGGCCCTTCAGAAGTGCGCCAGAAATAGCCCCCAACGGCATGTCCCCAATCTCTTCGACAATCGGGATTAACTGCTTCGCGGTCTTTGGGGAGCCGTTGTAGAGCATGATTGCATCTGAGAACGTCTTGCTCGGCTCGTCGCCAACGACATGGCGACGAATCTGAAGCTCGGTCTCGCGGTTTATCCAGTCCCTTGCGCCTGCTTCTGTAGATGCCTTAGTGCTTCGCCGGTATGGGCCTGCGATTGGCCTGCCGTTGTACTCGACCCAGCCCTTAGCCCAGTAGACGCGGCCCCTTTTGTAGATTTGGAGCGGCATGACTGGCCTCCTTCAAAAATCGTATCAATTTGCGCGGGCGTGATGAGCATAGTCCGCCCAAGGCGATAAAAGGCGCCGGTCTCATTGGCGCGTTCACGCAAAGTGCGTTCTGAAATATCGATCCCCATCCCGGCCATAGCTTCGACCCACTGCGCGGGTGTTTTTCCAAGCCCCAGGATCTGAGAGCTTTCTGAATAGTTGGTCTCTGCCATTTCAGTTGTCCTTGTCCGCGTAAGTTGAATCGGCGACACGCATGGAATCGCTTGTTCTGCACCTTCTGACGTGGTCAGATGGATCAAACCGTAAATATGCGTCATTTTGTGCTATATTTATACAAAATTGCGCACTCGTCAATTGGGAAACTTGCATGGTGCGAGATGATGCTGAATTGTTTGCAGAGATTGGCGCTCGCCTCGCGATCTGTCGCAATGAGATAGGCGTCTCGCAGGCCGCTATGGCTGAAGCTATTGGCGTGTCACATCGTGCCTATCACAGCTACGAAAAGGGCAAACGCGGCGTCCCGGTCGAGGCCCTCGTCAAGATGCAAAGCCGCTACGATGTTGACGTCGCTTGGCTACTGCTCGGCACCAAATCCATTCGGGCTGGGCATGATTTCGAGGCCCTCAAACACATCGAAAGCTCGCTGGATAAGCACCTCACCGACGAGGGCATAAAAGTCAAAAGCGAGAAGCGCGGGGCCATCGTCGCGCGCTGGTATCAATCGCAAGTCGAAGGCCGTGAAGTGACGGATGATGACGTGCACACATGGATCGAGCTGGTAAGGGAGTAATCTGGTGAACAAGGCAAGCAAACGCTGGAACATGTTGCGACATTCAGTCTTGGAGCGCACCCGCCGTGAGGTGATCGAACCCTTTGGGCCGCTTTACCTGATCTTCCTGGGAACCAGCGTGTTCTACCTGATTGGCTTGGGTCGACTATCACTGGCACAACAGACCGCCGAATACTCGGTTTTGGCCACCATCATGATTTTCGCAATCGCTGCAGCGGGCTTGGCACTTCCATTTTTGACAGGTGCGGTGCTGACCCTACGCGCGGCCGATCGAAAATTGGAACGCCTACAACGCAGGTGATCCGATGGCTTTCGGCATCTTCATCCACCGCAGCGACTCGATCTACGACGATATTCCCTCGGAGCGGTATCAGTTTCCCAAGCAATACCTCTCGCGTGCCCATCAGTGCGAAGGGGATTGGATCGTCTACCTGGAGCCAAGCAAGGTCAAAGAGACCAAAGGGTATTTTGCTGTCGCCAAAGTGCAGGAAATCATTCCGGATCCTAGGAAGCAGGACATGTTCTTGGCGGTCATCGAGCCAGGAACGTATCTTGATTTCGGCGACCCTGTTTCATTCCGAGACGAGAACTCAGTCATCGAAAGAGGATTGCTGAACGATCAAGGCAAGATATCCGGACGCGCGCAAGCCGCGGTCAGAACCCTTTCAGCTGAAGACTTTGCCCGAATAGTCGAACGTGGCCTTGGACGAGATGAGGACATCCTGCCTCGCGTGGGCGACACGATGCAGATGCCAGGATTTCAAGATGCTCAAACACCTTTTCAACACATGCCCGCTCGAGAACGCGTCAACCAGCTGACCAATCGCGCGGTTCGCGATCGTAATTTCAGAAAGAACGTCCTGCGCGCCTACGGCGAGCGCTGCGCTATAACTGGTTTACGTCTCATCAACGGCGGTGGCCGAGCTGAAGTAGAAGCCGCTCATATCAGACCTGTAGAGCATGACGGCCCTGATATCGTCAGCAACGGGCTCGCCCTGTCCGGAACTGCACATTGGATGTTTGATCGCGGTCTCGTTGGATTGGCTGACGACCTGACTATTCTGGTTTCCCGCCAAAGCAACGACATCGAAGCAGTGGCATCGATGATCAACTCGTCCGGCAAGATCTTGGTGCCGGACCGCCTCGCCAACCGGCCAAGGGCGGAATTTGTGAATTGGCACAGAGAGAACTGTTTCAAGCATTAACGATACTCAGTGCGGACATTGGTGCAAAACGCAGCTAACGGCCGGAAAGAGCCCCTTAAACCGATGCTGCGTACTAAACGAATGTCCGAGGCTCGCAGCATTGCGGCCGTCCAGCTTCATTGTGATACGCGGTCAATCATGGCGGGAAAATATTTTTAATTATATCAATAATTTAAGTAGTATCCGGTTCACAATATGTTCATTTCTTGATCGCACTCCATCGCGGTTCGTCGCGTGATTTTCAGGCAGGTGTGGTCAGTTGCAGGTTATTTGGGGTCGCGATCCGCGCTAATTTTCCAACTTGCTACCGGACAAAATCCGTGCGAAATCTGACGCGGAATGAACGTCCGTTCGACAATTTGCTTAGGTCTCCGCCAGTCCCAATTTGTCTTGTCTATTCATCAGGCGGGGTGGGGTTAGCGACCTTCTGGAACGGCAGCATGGCGCTGTTTCCTTGGCCGAATGTCCTCGAGCGCTGCATAGAATGCGGGCAACACCAAAAGGATCAGAACCGTTGCCGCCAAGAGCCCGAAGACGACCGAGATAACGAGTGGCTTGAGCGTCTGGGCCTGGGTCGAAGATTCCAAGAGTAACGGTGCCATCCCCATGATGGTGGTCGAAACCGAGACGAAGATCGGGCGGAACCGCGACCGCACAGCCTCTCCTGCGGCCAGCGCGGCGGAAAGCCCCTCGGCGCGGCGGGCGTTGATAACGCCGACCAGCAGGATGGCGTTGTTCACCACGATGCCCGCGAGCGATGCCGCCCCTACCAGCGACGGCATGGAAATGTTGTAGCCCATCAGAACATGGCCCCAGATGACGCCCAGAAACGCCAGCGGGATGGTCAGCATCACAATCAACGGTTCGACATAGCTGCGGAACTGGAAGCTGAGCACCAGGTAGATACCCACGAGCCCGATCAGGAACCCGCGCAGGATCGAGGCGACGGTTTCGGCCGAATTGGCGGCCTGCCCCCCGATCTCGAAGGTAAGGCCGGGGGTGGCGGCGGTCAGATCGGGCAGAAAGCCCTCGTACAGCCGCGCAGTGATCGCATCGGCATTGCCGATGCGACCGTCCACATCGGCCGCGACGGTCAGCGTGCGCAGGCCGTTGCGCCGCGTGATGGTGCCCCAGCCGCGCGCCTCCGTGATCGTGGCGATGCTGGACAGCGGCACGGTGCCGCCACCGGGTAGGGCGATTTCGAAGACGCTCAGGTCGCCGGGGGTGGCGCGGTCATCATCGGCTAGCCGCACCTCAAGGTCCCATGCCAGGTCGCCGCGCCGGATTTCCGAAAGCTGTGTGCCGAGAAATGCCGCGCGGAGCTGGCCGGCCACATCCGTGGCGGTCAGCCCCAAGGCCTCGGCGCCCTGCGACAGGCTCAGCCGCAGCTCGGGTGCGCCCGGGCGCAGGTCGAGGATCGCGTTGCGCACACCGGCATAGGTTTCCAACTCGGCCAGCGTGGCGCGTCCAGCCGCTTGCAGCGTGGCGAGGTCGGGGTGGCTCAGGCGCAATTCCACCGCGATGCCCTGTGGGCCTATCCCCGGCTCTGTCAGGATCAGCGAGGAAATACCAGGCAGAGCGCCGATTTCCGCGCGCCATAGCGTGACGATATCGTCAAGTGTGCTCGTGCGTGTCTCGGCACCCAGGAGGTCCACCGCAACGGTGGCGACATGAGCCCCGGTCTCGCCTGCCGACAAGTTGCGGCCAAGCCGGGTGATGCGGCGGACGACAAGCGGTTGCGCCTCGGGTTGTTCGGGGGTCAGGAGGACGTTCACACGGTCAAGCGCAGCCTCGACTTGTGCGACCGCCTCTGTCGTGCGCGTCAGCGTGGTTCCTGCAGGGAGCATCAGCCGCGCCTCCAGCACATCGCCGTCAATCTCGGGCATCGCCTCGCGCTTGACCACGCCGGCGCCCAGGGCGCCGACGGTCAGGATCAAGGCACCGATGGCCAACCCTGCGACCAGCCAGCGCGCCTTGATCGCGGCATCGGCGAGGCGGCCCACGCCGCGTTCGCGGAGGGCATCGAAGCCCGCGTCGAAGCGGATGCGGAAGCGCGATGGGGCAGTGTCCTTTATCGCGCCTTTCAAGTGGTGAGGGAGGATAAAGAATGCCTCAATCAGTGACGCGGCGAGAGCCGCCAGCAGGACCACCGGCAGAACCTCGAGCACAGCCCCAAGTTCCCCTGCAAGGAAGGCGAGGGGCAGGAACACGGCAAGTGTCGTCAAGAAAGACGAGATCACACCGGGGGCTACGGCGGCCACGCCTGCCGCAACGTTCTCGACCGCGGCTCCCTTGGCGCCGTGTACGGCGATGGAATCCGCGATCACGATGGAATCGTCCATCACGATCCCGATCGCCATCAAAAGCGCCACCAGCGTCATCATGTTGAGGCTGAGCCCGGTCAGCGCCATCCAAACAAATGCGCCCGCAAAGGCCACGGGCAGGCCCATGGCGGCCCAGATCGCGAAACCGGGGCGGAAGAACAGGCTCATCACGATGACGACCAGCACAAGCCCAATCACCCCGTTCTGAACCAGCATCACCAGCCGGTCGCGGATGATGGATGTCACGTCCTGCACCACCTCGATCGAAATCGTGGCGGGCAGGCGGGAGCTTTCCTCGGCCACCAACGCTGCGACCCCGTCGAGCACGCGCAGCGCGTCGGAATCGAGAGCCTTGGCGACATCGAGCACGATGGCGGGGGTGCCATCGACAAAGGCGCGGTCCTGCGGCGGCTCGAAGCGTTCCTCGATCGCCGCCACGTCGCCCAGCGTAAGCGTTGCGCCATTCGGCAAAACCAGCACCGGGATCATAGCAAGGGCAGTGGCCGTGTCGCGTTCGGCGGTGAAGCGCAAGGTCAGGTCCGCGCCCGGCCCTTGTAGCGTACCGGCGGGCAGGTCGATGTTTTGCGCGGCGACGGCGGCGGCCAATGCGGCAGGTGTCAGACCGTGGCTGTCGAGTACGGCGCGGGTGGCGGTGATGTTGAGTGTCCGGATGCCGAGGCCCCCACGCGTCACGCGGGCAACACCCGGCAGGGCGGTCAGTCGGTCGGACAGCGCGTCGGCATAAAGGTCCAGTTCGGCCAAAGGCAGATCGCCCGAGATGGCGACCGATGTGACGGGATCGGAACGGTGCAGTTCGCGCACCACGGCCGGATCGGCGCGGTCGGGGAAAGTGT
Source organism: Tropicibacter naphthalenivorans (assembly GCF_900176475.1). Lineage (GTDB taxonomy): Bacteria > Pseudomonadota > Alphaproteobacteria > Rhodobacterales > Rhodobacteraceae > Tropicibacter > Tropicibacter naphthalenivorans. The sequence continues at coordinate 44,792 of NZ_FWXX01000015.1, read as the reverse complement.
CGATGGCTGAAACCTCGGTCCGCAGCGAATTGACGAAGCGTAGTGCGTCATTGCCAGGCGCCATGGTTGCCACGGCACGGGCACGGCCGGTCTGTGCGGTGCAGGTGAAGGTCTCCAGACCCTCGACACCCTGCACCCCATCCCAAAGAGGCGCGCAGATCGCGGCCTCCACATCCTCGGCCGCAGCGCCCCGGTAGGGCACGGTGATCTCGGCCTCGACGGCGCGGAAATCGGGGAAGGTTTCGCGCAAGAGACCGGGTGCTGCAAAGGCGCCGGCGGCGAGGAACAGAAGCAGCAGCAGGTTGCCCGCCGTCGGGTGGCCGGTGAACCAGCGGATCATTGCGGGGCCTCGACCGCGGTCAGGGCCATACCCGGGATCGCCGGAGCGATGTCGTCGATCACCACGCGGTCGCCCGGCGACAGGCCCGCGGCGATGACGACGCGGCCATCTTGCGCAAAGGCCGCGACGACGGGGCGCAATTCCAGCAGATCATCGGGACTGAGGATCCGCACCGTGCCCATATGCAACGCTGCCTCGGGGATAGCGATGACGCCTGCGAGGGATGCGCCCGAAAAGGATAGCTGCACCTGCATGTTGGGCACCAGCGGTAGGCGGTGGGGCGGGTCCGCTCCTTCATAGGGGTCGTCAACCCTGACCACGACCGGCACGGTGCGCGCACGGGCATCCAGCGCTCCCTCGATCCGGACAACACGGGCGGTCCAGACTTGGGTCGGGTCTGACAGCGGGCTGAGTGTGACCTCGATCTGCGAGGTGGGCATGTCGCGCATCATGTCGGCAAGGGTGATGCCCTCGGGTGCATTTCCCACGAGGCGTCGAAAGCTGTCGATTGGCAGATGCGCCACGACCTCGGCCGCCGCAATTCCGTCGGCACGGATCACCACCTGACCAGGGGCGACGGTCTGAAACAGCTCCGCACTTACCTCGGTCACACGCATGCCGAACGGCGTCGTCAGGGTTGTGCGGTCGAGCGCGCGGCGCGCGCGGTCGATGGCGGCCTCGCTGCGCGCGACCTGTGCCGCGATCCGTGCCTCGCGGGACGGGATAAGAGCCATCGCATTTTCGAGTTCCGCGACCGTGCGGCGGGCCAGAAGCGTGGCACGCTCGGCCTCATCGACGCGCGATTGCGGGGCCGTACCCTGTTGGGCCAGGGTCCGCGTGCGCGTAAGATCTGCCTCAGCGAGCGTCAGTCGCGCACGTTCCAGATCGAGAATGCGGCGTGTGTTTTCGGCCTCCGTCGCAAGTTGCGCCTGTTCGGCGTCCAGCGCTGCAAGGTCGGCTTGCGACTGCGCCAACGCGAACTCATAGTCGGCAGGGTCGATCCGCAGCACCTCGGTTCCCGCCGGGATTAGGCGGCCGTGTTCCAGGTTGGAGTGGCGCCAGATCACTTCGCCTTGCACTTCAGCCACGGCGACCCAGGTGTCGGCCGCCCGCAGGTTGCCCCACGCCGTGGCAATTGGGCGGAGGTCTACTGCCGCGACTGTCAATACACGGACCGGCAGGGCGGATCCGTTGCCCTCGATCTGGGCCGGTCCGGGTGCCGACGAGATCATCCAGACCGCCGCGACGATGCCGAGCGCAATGGGCGGCAGGGCGAGAAGGGGGGGCAGACGCATGTGCTTAGCCCTGTGCCCTGCGCATCCGCGCCAGAGTGCCGTCGCGCAGCACGAACTGGTGGTAGACCGCGCCGGCGACATGCAGTGCGATCAGTGCCAGCAGGACAATCTTCAAAACGTTGTGGCCTTGCGCCGCGGTCTCGACCCCGCCAAACCACGCGACCAAGCCGCTGATCGGCATCAGGATCATCAGTGCGTACAGGCCGACATGGGTGAGCTTGGCAAGGATGCCCTGCAGCTTGTTGACCTCGATCGCCGGAGATACGCTGCGCCGGGCGCGCAGCGTCAGCCGCCACAGCGCGAAGATCAGCACCAGCGCGCCGCCCGCCACATGGGCCAGCACGAGCGGGTCGAACCCGGCTTCCAGCCCGTCGGTGACGCGGTCCCAAGCGGCCGACATCGCGTCCTTGAAGAGGTATTGCTGCGCAACCAGCACGAAGACGAGCCAGTGCAGCGCGATCTGCAGGCGGGAATAGCCGATCGGGGCGGTCTTGACGGGCATGGTGAGGGTCCTTTCGGTCGGGGTGTGCGACTCGGATTAGAGGTTGCGGTTGTCGGTAGTATATGTTAGTGAGTTATAACTAACAAGAGGTGATGTATGTCGGGTCGTCAGAGCGCGGAAGAGCGAAAGACACAGATCGTGGCCGAGGTGCTGCGACTGGCCGATGAGATCGGACCGGACCGGCTGAGCACCACTGATGTCGCGCGCGCCGTAGGCCTCAGCCAGCCCGCGATCTTCCGGCACTTTCCGACGAAGGGCGCGCTCTGGTTGGCGGTGGCCGAGCATATCGCGAACCGCCTTCAAGGCTCCTGGGCCGAGGCCGAGGCCGCCGGGCCAAAGGCGCGCCTGCGGGCGCTCATCGGTGCGCAGTTGTCAGCCATTTCCGAAACGCCCGCCCTGCCGTCAATCCTGTTCTCGCGCGAATTGCAGGTGGACAATCAAGCCCTGCGCGACGTGTTTCGCAGGCTGCTGGGCGCGTTTCAGGGCCGCCTTGTTGCCGCGATCCGGGACATGCAGGCGGCAGGTGACCTGCGCAGCGATGTGAGTGCGGAGGATGTCGCCATCCTGCTAACTGCGCTGGTGCAGGGCGTCGCGATCCGCTGGACGCTTGGCGCACGGGGCTTTTTGCTGGTGCCCGAGGGGTTGCGATTGTTCGAGGTGCAGTTGGCGCTTTTGACAGCTCAGGAGGACGTTTCCGATGAAGAATCAACGTAACGTGCTGCGCATCGCAGGGGGTGTTGCGACAGCCTTCGGCCTTTTGACGGTTGCTTCGGGCGGGGCCACGCTTCTCGGCGGCCTTGAGATGGGGGCGATCGTCCTGTTTGTTCTGTGGTTCAACACGCTGGCCGGGCTTGCCTATGTCGTCGCGGGCGTTGGCCTGTGGCAGGGGCGGCAATGGTCCTGGCCCCTGTCGCTTGCGATCTTCGCCGCAACGCTGTTAGTCTTCGCGGCGTTCGGTTTGCATGTGGCGCAGGGTGGAGCTTTCGAGATGCGCACCGTTTTCGCGATGGCCCTTCGCAGTGCGGTTTGGGGCGGGATCGCAGTGGTGGCGCGTCAGGCGTTTTTCGGACGGTAGACGCGATCGGCTAGCGTGTAGCGGTTGAGGTCCGCCACGAAAGCCACTTCGGAAAATGCCAGTCGCGGCGATTCTTGAAATGTCTGCAAAGCGTGTTGCAGCCGAACTTGAAGTCCGCTGATCGACTGTCGGTTTCGTCCCGCATCTTACCAGTTCGTTGATCGCGCCGCGAAAGGCAGCTTTTCAGGTTTTGGCCCTACCTCAGAGGAACCGCCGTACCCGCGACGAGTAGTTCTCGAATTCGGTGCCGTATTGGTCTTTGAGCCAAGGCTCCTCGGAAAATGGCGCGGCAATAAGCACCACTATCCCAGCCAGTCCGACAACCATGGCCCAAGGCGCTGCTGACAAGATCATCCAGCCACTTACGATGCCAATGTCAGCCATATACTGCGGGTTCCGCGAGTAGCCATACATGCCTTCGGTGCGCAGGGTCCCTTTGGCTCCACCTGTCTGCGGCACCCCGAAATGTGAGACTTCCATCCACACGACAATATTGCCGATCAGGATGAGCGGCAGGCCGACGCCAAACCGCAACCAACTTGGAATGACCAGATCAGCCCAACCCCAGACACCAAGCAGGATGAGAACCCCGAACAGCGTGAATGTTGGCACCCAGACAAAGAAAGGCGTGAGTGTCGTGTAGCGTCTTGGCGGCCATATCCGCCGCTCAGGAAAGGCAATCGACCAGAGGATTGCTGCTAGCGTCATGGCGGCAACGCCCAGACCCAGCATAATGAGAAAGCCCTGCATCATGCCTCCGCGTGTTTGTGGTCGATTGTTTCCCGTCGCTCTGCGAGGGCTTGCCGCACGATTTGGAAAGCGGACGACAGGAACAGTCCAGCCATAATCGTTGCGACGATCAAATCAGGCCAGCCTGTTGCTGTACCCCAGACGCCCAAGGCCGCGAACATGACGGCGACGTTGCCGATGGCGTCATTGCGCGAACAGAGCCAAACCGACCGCACGTTGGCGTCGCCGTCTTTGTAGCGCACCAGTAAGAACACACTGGCAAGGTTGGTGAGCAAAGCCAGAAAGCCAACAGCGCCCATGATCTCGGCTGTTGGAACTCCGACATAGAAGACGCGGTAGACGGTCGATCCGAAGACCCACAGCCCCATCAGCAAAAGACTGAAACCTTTGAACAGCGCGGCATTGGTGCGGGCGCGAAGTGACGCCCCAATGACGGCCAGAGAAATGCCGTAGGTCATTGCATCACCCGCGAAGTCGAGGGCGTCGGCCTGCAACGCCTGTGACTTGGCAAAGTGGCCCGCAGTCATCTCAACCGCGAACATTGTCGCGTTTAAGGCAATGACGATCCAGAGCCGTCGTTTGTAATCATCTGAAACGCCGTCAAACTTGGCGTCATGTCCGCAGCAACCAGCCATCAGATCGCCTCCCGCGTTTGAAAGTTTGATTGAACCGGAACAAGGTTCGCCTCGCCCCCGGGGATCGTTGGGACATGGCCTATCCGCATTTTCTTGACGCGGTGGTTCATCCAGTGACGCACGATTAGGCGATACAAAACTCCTTTCACACCCGACAACTGCCTGTGATTTTCATAGAACGCGTCAGGATCATCGAACGTGCCGAAGTCATGATTGATTCCGGTCTTTTGAATGTAGGTGCTTGCGCCGCGCCAAGCGACGTCAGGGTTTTGGAGGCAATTTGTCCCTGCGCCGTAAGCGCATAGCGAGTTGCGATCTGGAAAAGCACCTTGCAGCGCAGCAAGGACAGGTGGGTCCAGAATGAAGCCCTCCAGCTCGAGCCATTGTCCTTCGTGTTGGATTTCGACCCACGAATGGATGATGTTTGCGGGGGCAAGCGGGTAGACCAACTCCGGCACCACCCCGCGCTGCAACCGTTTGTCGATGGTGAAACCATGGAAGCGGCACGGCACGTCAAGGGCGCGCAGGAGTGCCATGAGCAAAGTGCCCTTCGTATTGCACTGCCCATAGCCATCAGCCAGCACCCTGGAAGCTGGCAACGCATCATCGGAATTGTAGCCGAACAGGATTTCGTTGCGGACAAAGTCATAGGCTGCGCCAATCCGGTCGGTCTGAGACAGGTTCAGCCAGCCACGGTCCGTAACGAGGTGCTGGATGGGTGGCGCTTCGAAGTCCAGAAGGGGGGTCGGGGACAGGTATTGGTCGGTCATGGTAGCCTCTTGAGTCTGTGTCCCACCCTATCTACAATCTCTAGTGACTAGAGGTTCAAGAGGTTTCTTCATGTTTTCTATCGGCGAGCTTTCAAAGCGCACCAAGGTCAAGGTTCCAACCATCCGTTACTATGAGGAAATGGGGCTGTTGGCAGAAGCTGAGCGCACAAGTGGAAATCAAAGACGGTATGACAAAACCGGATTGGAACGGCTGAGTTTCATCCGCCATGCGCGCGATCTGGGGTTTTCGATTGAAGCCATTTCATCGCTTATTGAACTACAGGAGCATCCAGACCGATCGTGCGAAACCGCGACGGACATCGCCGTGTCGCAGCTAGCGGACGTGCGTGAGAAAATCAAACGGCTCAAGCTATTGGAAAAGGAACTGATCCGAATCTCCAAGGGCTGTGATGGACAGGGCATATCTGAAGATTGCTATGTGCTGGCATCTCTGGCGGATCATGAGCTTTGTAGCAGGGAACACTGACGGGGATAGCAGACATTCCAAATCGCAACGGCAACGGCGGCAAAGTCCCGCAACACGGCCATCCTTCGCAGGCTCGCGAATGACTGGTTTCTCCGCTGCGCCCCCCCCAAGGAAATCGCATACATGCAGCGTTTTGCTGAAGATCGAATTCAGGGTTCCTGCTAAAGACCTTCGAACCACGTCAGAAATTGCAATAAGATCAAAGCGAATGTCCGGCGCTGCGGTGGCTATCTCTCGCGTCTAACTCTCTTTCAACCGCTTCTCGGCGTCTTTCGCTAGTTTCCTGCTGGTCTCTAACCCCGCCTGCAGCGTCGCGTAATTCTGCTCCTCGCGCAGCAAGTCGGCCAATGTGGTGACGGACGTGAGATGTGATTTCATCAATAGCGCCACGCAATGCGCCAAGCCATTCACCTTGCTTTCGATCCTGCTGGTCGAGCGCTTCTCCAAGGCGTGCAATTCCTTGGCTGAACTCTCGCAGGCCGTCACCAACCGCTCGACGGATGCGAGCAATTCGCGTTCCAATGCTGTCAGGGTCTGTGTCATCTAGGGTTCCTTGATCTCGATACAGATGACCAGCGTCCCGGCCATGGTGCAGGTCTTCAATTCGGTCCGGTCGGGGTCCAGCGTCACCCATGTCTGCCCAGCCTGTTCGATCCGTGTCAGGCCAAGCCTCGTCATCTCCGAGCGCGTGAACAAGCCCGTCCAAAACCAACTCGCGATCAGCACTGTTGCGATCCAGGATGAGACCATCGCCACGATCACCCAGGGTGAGATCGTCAACCAGCGCCTGATCGTCTCGCTCCGCCTCTCCAACTCGCTCCTGCTGTCGCTCAGAAAGAACCTGATATCGGTCTCGATTGTATGTAGCGCGCTGGTCGCAATGCTGCTGAAATCGCTCCTGAAGCTCTCCAGCTGAGATGCCATCAAGGCGGCGTGGTCGCTGCGTATTGTCTCCAGGTCCGCGTTCAATTTCTCGGCGAGGCGGTTCGGCTTGCCAGTCGTCATGGAAAATCTCTCCTTTCAAGCGCCAGCGTTCACCGGTGTCCGGGTCTTTGGCGGTGATGTAATCTTTGCTGGCACGGGGGATCTCGAAGCCCGCGTCAGTGAGTGCGTCGATCATGCTAGCGCGGTCAGTGATGATGCCGACGCTGATCTGATCGAGTATCCATTCGTGCAGCGCCTCGCGACCTTGCGCGCGCGTCGGCGCTTCAATCGTCGCTCTCACTTCACGGGCGCGTTCTGGGTCCAAAGGGTCTGCCCAACCGTGAGTCTTGTTCATCAAATCGCGCAGGCTGGAAAAAGCGCTCTCATGGCCTGGCGGTGCGATGTTCAGCGCCTTGCCGGTGCTGAGCTCAAGGCGTGGCGTACAGAAGTGCAGCTCGACGTTGCCCTCATGCGAGTGGCGCACCCAAAGGCAGTCGTATTGATCCCTGTCCAGCCCAGCAAAGGCCAGAGCCTCAAATAGCTCAATGGCCTCTTGCTGGGCGGCGGGACTGGGATCGTCGCTGTCGGCAAAGCTGATCACACCTGCCGTGTAGCTCCATTTGTTGGGGCTCGCATCGATCAGGTCGCGGGTCTGATCGGGATTGCCGTGCAGCACCTCGGGCAGCGGGTCGCGGATCTTGGTTTGCGGCTGGCCGTTGTCATCACGGATCAGATTGCGGTTCTCGTCATAGGCCAGAACTTCACGCGCTGTCAGGTAGTCTACGGGAGCTGCACCGCCACCAGTGCCGGTGGAGAAGAACGAGATGATCATTAGCCACCGCCTGTGTGCGCCGCCACGATCTGCGCCATCTGCCGCTCGATGACCACCAGTTGTGTCGCGACCTTGAGCGCATCGATCTGGCTCGCGCGGCCGGATTTGACCGCGCCGTTGATCCAGCGGGAGAGCTGATTGAGGTTGCCGCCGACGCGGGCAATCGCAAAGGTCAGCTTCGGGTCAACACGGGGGACGGGCTTGCGCCGACGTGCCTCAGTCAGCCCCAAGGCCTCACGCATCAACGTGGCATTGGGCAGGCCAGCGGCGTGTGATTTGGCCACAAGCGCTGCCTTTTCCGACGGGGTGCATCGAAAGATCACACTCTCGGAAAGGCCCTCTTTGACGCCGCTTGCGCGCGTCTGGTTGGGGTTTGAAGGGGAGGCTTGCCGCCCCTCACAAGTCCCGCCGATGTAATCGGTGGGTAACCTTGCTCTCTGCTCTTTGTTGGGATCGGTCGCACTCATGCTCTGAGCCCCGCCGCCTCGATTTCAGCAGGGCTGACCAGGTTTGCGGCCAGCAAAGCGGTTACTTGGCCGGGCGTGATATGGCGGCAAAGGGGGTGCTTGTCCGTGACCCAGTCGGCCAAGCCTTTCAGCAGTTCGGCTTCTTTGGCTTTGCCTGCTTCTCGCGCCTCCACAACATCGTGAAGGTATTTCAACCAACGGCCAGACGTGAACCAATTGTCGGAGAAACACACTTTGGAGCGGGTGAAGCCTTCGCTTTCGGATGCATAGGCCCGCACGGCGCCCTCGAGGTCTTTGGCATCCACTCCGTCGGCCAACGCTTGGCGGATTTGTGAGAGACAAACCGCTTTGCCGCGAATGCGATCCTCCGGATAGGCTGACAGAATCTTTTCAGAAGCTTCATCCTCCACCGCCGCCTTCGCGTGCGAAGGATCTGGTTTTTGATATGGTTTATATCTGTTCTTATAGGATTTGCCCTCTGGGGCAGATGGCTTGCCCTCAGGGGCAAATGCATCATTTTCCCTTTCGGTCGGATCGATTTGCCCATTTGGGCAAATGGAGTTGCCCAGGGCATACCAACAGGTTCGGTCATAGCGATCATCGCTGAAATTGCCCTTGATGATCAGCTCTGCGCTGACCAACTTTTCGAGCGCCGTGCGGATCTGCTTCTCGCTCAGATAGGGGAACAAGTCACCAAAGGCCGAGATCGAATTGTAGGTCCAATACCGCCCGTCTCGAAGGTTACGGCGATTGGCTTGGTTCTTCTCGATCCAGAAGGTGATGTTCTGGAAAATCACCGCTGCATTGAGACCGACACGTCCGGCGATTTCGGGATCAAAGCTATGGCGGCTCATGATTGACCCCCGAAATACGCACAAACGTGCGAATTTTGTACAGGTTTTGTACGAGAAATCGGCCGTTTCAGCCGATTTCGGCCCGAAAGCTGGCGGGGCTTTCTGCACGCTTCCGCACAACGCCCTGTAAATAAGCCACATTTTTCAGGTGTTTTTGGCGACCCCGGCAGGATTCGAACCTGCAACCTGCCCCTTAGGAGGGGGCTGCTCTATCCAGTTGAGCCACGGGGCCGTCGGCATGTGCATAACCTGCCGCGAAGCGCTTGTCACCTGCTCTGGCGCACTTGCACCCCGCCGCGATTGGGTTCACCATTGCAGCACTCAAATAAGGAACCCGCCCTTGTCCAATGACGATACCCGCCCGCTGACCCTGCGTGATGTGTCCGAAGCCTCTGGCGTTTCGGAAATGACCGTTTCCCGAGTGTTGCGTAACCGCGGCGATGTCAGTCAGGCGACCCGTGAGAAGGTGCTCGAGGCGGCCAAGGCGCTGGGATACGTGCCCAACAAGATCGCAGGCGCGCTCGCCAGCCAACGGGTGAACCTCGTGGCGGTGATTATCCCGTCCTTGCGCAACATGGTCTTCCCCGAAGTGATGTCGGGCATTTCCGCCGTGCTCGAAGAGACCGACCTGCAACCGGTGGTCGGCGTCACCGACTACCTGCCCGAAAAAGAAGAACGCGTGCTCTACGAGATGCTGTCGTGGCGCCCCTCTGGCGTGATCATCGCCGGGCTCGAACATACCGACGCGTCCAAGGCGATGCTCAAGGCGTCGGGCATCCCGGTGGTCGAAATCATGGACACCGACGGCACGCCTATCGACTGCGCCGTGGGCATTTCCCACCGCCGCGCGGGCCGCGAGATGGCCAAGGCGATCCTCAAGCAAGGCTACCAGAACATCGGTTTCATGGGCACCAAGATGCCGCTGGACCACCGCGCGCGCAAACGCTTTGAAGGGTTCACGCAGGCGCTGGCCAAGGAAGGCGTCGAGATTGCCGATCAGGAGTTTTACTCCGGCGGCTCGGCCCTGCAAAAGGGCCGCGAGATGACCAAGGCGATGCTGGAACGCGAGCCTGAGTTGGATTTCCTGTATTATTCCAACGACATGATCGCTGCGGGTGGTCTGATGGAACTGCTGGATCAGGGCATCGACATTCCCGGCCGGGTCGGTCTGGCCGGGTTCAACGGGGTTGAGCTGCTGCAAGGTCTGCCGCGCCAGCTGGCCACGATGGACGCCTGTCGCACCGAAATCGGCACCAAGGCCGCGCAGATCATTGCCGCCCGCGTCGAAGACCCCAAGGCAGAAGTCGAGCGCATCGTTGAACTGACGCCCAAGCTGACCTTTGGGGACACGCTCAAGCGCCGTTAAAGGCGGATGCGGCTGGACAACACGCAGGCGCGGCGGGTCTTTCTGGACCGCCACGCGCTGGCCGAGCCGCCCACTGGCCCCGCCAAGGGCGCGGCTTTGCACGCATTGATCGAGCGGCTGGGCTTTGTGCAGGTGGACAGCGTGCGCACGGTTGAGCGCGCCCATCACATGATCCTCTTTGCCCGCCGTCAAAGCTATCGCCCCGAGAACCTCGCGCCCCTGCTGCGCGACCGGATGCTGTTCGAACATTGGACGCATGACGCCTCGGTGGTGCCCATGGCGTTTTACCCGCTGTGGCAGCTGCGCTTTGCCCGCGACAAGGTGCGGCTGGGCCGCAAGTGGGAAGCGTGGCAGAGACACGACTTTGCCGCCAAGTTCGACGAAGTGCTCAGCCACATCGCGCAGAATGGCCCCTGCGGGTCGGGCGATGTGGGCACCGATGAGGCCCGCAGCAAGGGCGGTTGGTGGGAGTGGCACCCGTCCAAGACCGCTTTGGAGTACCTGTGGCGCGCTGGCGCGCTGGCGGTGACGCGGCGCGAGGGGTTTCGCAAGATCTATGACCTGACAGAGCGGGTGATCCCCGAGGGCCTCCGCGCCCAGCGCCCGACCGAGGCCGAAACCATCGACACGCTGTGCACGCAGGCCTTGCAGCGGCTGGGGTTCGCGACCCCCGGCGAGATCGCCGCCTTTTGGGGGCATCTCAAACCCGCCGAGGTCAGTGATTGGGCCAAGGCCCGGCTGGCCTCGGGCGCGTTGCTCCCTGTGCAAATCGTGGCCGCCGATGGCAGCCTTCGTAAATGTCTGACATTTGACGGGCTGGACGTGGACGCCGCCCCTGCCCCGCCAAACCGGCTGCGCATCCTGTCGCCCTTTGACCCCGCCTTGCGCGACCGCAAGCGCGCCGAGCGGCTGTTCGGCTTTCACTACCGGATCGAGATCTTCGTCCCCGCGCCGCAGCGCAAATACGGCTACTACGTCTTTCCCATGCTCGAAGGCGACCGTCTGGTGGGCCGCATCGACGTGGCCACACGGCGCGACGCGGGCGCGCTGCATGTCACCGCCGTCTGGCCCGAACGTGGCATCCGTTGGGGCGACGGGCGGCAGGCACGCCTAGAGGCGGAACTGGCCCGCCTAGCGCGTTTTACCGGGATGGAGCGTGTGACCTGGGCCGACGGCTGGCGGCGCGAGGCACTTTAAGAGAACCGCTCCGGCCCGTACCACTGGTCATAGGAATAGCGGTCGCCATGCGCCCAGCCGATGGGCAAGACCTGCTCAATCCTCGTCATATCCTCGGGCGACAGGCTCAGCTCGGTGCCCTTCACCAGATCGCGGAAATGCGCCACGTTGCGCGTGCCGGGAATGGGCAGCACATGCGCGCCGCGATGCAGCACCCACGCGATGGCAAGCGAGGCGGCGGGCACGCCCATCTCGGCGGCCAAAGCGCGGAACCCATCGGTCAGCGCGCGGTTGGCGGCATAGTTCGGGGCCATAAAGCGCGGGTTGGTTTTCAGGAACGGCAGGCCCGGGATCACATCCTCGGCCAAGGGCGTATCGGTCAGCATCGACCGCATCACCGGCGAGAAGGCGACCAGCGTGGTCCCCAATTCCGCGCAGGTCTGGACCAAGCCCATCTCGGCAAAGCGCGTCCCAAGCGAGTATTCCGACTGCACAGCCGCCACCGGATGCACCGCCTGCGCGCGGCGCAGCGAGGACGGCGCGATCTCGGAAAAGCCAATGGCGCGGCATTTGCCCTTTTTCACCAAAGCGGCGAGTGTCTCGGCCACCTCTTCGATGGGGCGCGCCTCTTGGCGGCGGTGGACGTAGTACAGGTCAACGCAGTCGATGCCCATCCGCGCCAGCGACGCGTCCAAGGCCGCCTCGAGGTGGTCCGGCGAATTGTCAAAGGGTTGCGTACCCTCGCCGCTGCGGTTGATCCCGCCCTTGGTTGCGATGTGGAAATGATCGCGCGCGCCGGGGTTGGCCCGCAAAAACGCACCGATGGCATTTTCCGAGCGGCCCATGCCGTAGACGTTCGACGTGTCGATATGGGTGACGCCCAGCGCCATCGCCGCGTCCAAAATCGCGTAAGAGTTTTCGTCCGTGGTCGGCCCGTAGAACTCGGCAAAGGACATGGCGCCGATGCCCAGACAGGATACCTCGGCGGTTCCAAGTTTGACTTTGCGCATGACACCTCTCCTTGATCTTTGCGCGCACAGTGGCACCGCGCGCCGCAAAGGGAAAGGGTCAGTCGGCGCCGCCTGCCTCGGTGATGATCTCGACAACCTGCGCCACCGCGTCGGCGATGCTGAGGTCGGTGGTGTCGATGACAAGCGCATCCTCGGCGGGCTTCAGCGGCGCGTCCTGACGGTTCATATCGCGCGCGTCGCGTTCCAGAACGTCGGCAAGGACTTCGTCAAAGCTGACCTCCAGCCCCTTTTCCACCAGCTCCTTGTGGCGGCGGGTAGCGCGGACCTCGGGACTGGCGATGACGAACAGCTTTACGTTGGCCTCAGGGCAGATCACCGTGCCGATGTCGCGCCCATCCAGAACCGCGCCCCCGGCCCGCGTGGCAAAGGCGCGCTGAAAGTCGACCAGGGCGGCGCGCACCTCGGGGATGGCCGCGACCTTGGACGCCGCTTGCGCCACGTCCGGCGTGCGCAGCGCATCCGGGTCCAGCGCGCTCATGTCCAGGGTCTTGGCGGCTTCGATGGGTTCGATCCCTTCGAGCAGGCGAAAGCCCACGGCGCGGTACAACAGCCCGGTGTCCAGATGCTCAAAGCCGAAAAACGCAGCGATTTCGCGGGAAATCGTGCCCTTGCCGCTGGCGGCGGGTCCGTCGATGGCTACAGTAAAAGCCATATGCGTTCTCCTTTTTTGCGGGGGGTTTTAGCGCGGATGCGCGGGCGGCTAAAGGGGTTAACGGCGCAGGCGTTTCAAGCCCAGCGCGATCAGCGCGCCGATCATGACGGTGTAGACCAGCGTCGAGGCCATGGATTTCACGATGGTAAAGCGGCTCGCGGCCTGCGCCGTGGCCTCATCGAACTGGGTCAGCAGGGACGTGACAGAGATATTCTCGCCATAGTCGCCGATCATCCCCAGGACGACCACCGCCCAAAGCGCCACGGCCACCCGGCGCGGCAGCAGTTTCAGCAAGGTCCAGCAGGACCAGACCACCAGCAGCGCCGGGAACAGCGTGTCCAGCCGGTGCTGCGGCCCAAGGTACAGCGCGCGACCATAGTCGCTGAGCGTCTCAGCAAAGGCGCGGGCCTCGGCCACCGAATAGCCAAAGGGCCGCAGGTCAAAGGGCGCGAGCCCCCCGGCAGCGTCCTTGATCGCGGGCAAGGTCCACAGGACCATCACCAGATACAGCCCCAGCACCGCGGCGCTGAGGGCGGCATATGCGGCTGTGCGGGTCACGTGCGCTCGATCTGGGCACCCAGCGCGCCCATGAGGCTTTCAAAGATCGGGAAGGACGTCGCGATCGGCTGGCCGTCATCCACGGACATCGCGGCGTTGGAGGCCATCCCGAGGATCAGGAACGACATGGCGATGCGGTGATCAAGGAACGTCTCGGCGGTAAAGCCCCCCGGCACGTTGCCGTGGCCAAGACCGTGGACCGTCCACCAATCCTCGCCCTCGTCGACGCGCACACCCGCGCCGCGCAGACCGCGCGCCATGGCGTCGATGCGGTCGGATTCCTTGACGCGCAGCTCCTTGACGCCGGGCATGTGGGTCTTGCCCTCGGCAAAGGCGGCAACCACCGACAGGATCGGGTATTCGTCGATCATGGAGGCGGCACGTTCGGCGGGGACTTCGATGCCCTTGAGGTCAGGCGAGAAGCGCGCGCGCAGGTCGGCCACAGGCTCGCCGCCCTCTTCGCGCATGTTCTCAAACGTCAGGTCCGCGCCCATGTCTTGCAGGGTAAAGAACAACCCCGCGCGGGTCGGGTTCAGGCCGATGTTGGGCACCAGCACGTCCGAGCCTTCGGTGATCAGCGCGGCGCAGACCGGGAAGGCGGCAGAGGACGGGTCGCGCGGCACGATGATGGTCTGCGGCGTGAATTCGGGGCGGCCTTGCAGGGTGATGACGTGGCCTTCGGGCGTGTCCTCGGTCGAGATGGTCGCGCCAAAGCCCGCCAGCATCCGTTCCGAGTGGTCGCGGGTGGCTTCGCGTTCGATCACCACGGTCTCGCCGGGGGCGTTCAGCCCCGCCAGCAGCACGGCGGATTTCACCTGCGCGGACGGCACGGGGGTCGCGTAGCGCACCGGCACGGGGTTTTCTGCACCGATGATCGTCATCGGCAGACGCCCGCCCGAGCGGCCGTAGGCCTTGGCGCCGAACAGCGCGAGCGGATCGGTCACGCGCGCCATGGGCCGCTTGTTCAGGGAGGCATCGCCGGTAAAGGTCGCGGTGATCGGACAGGTCGCCATGGCGCCCATGATCAGCCGCACTCCGGTGCCCGAGTTGCCGCAGTCGATCACGTTGTCCGGCTCGGCAAAGCCGCCGACGCCCACGCCATGCACGTGCCACGTGTCGCCAATCTTTTCGATCTGCGCGCCAAAGGCCTGCATCGCCTTGGCGGTGTCCAGCACGTCCTGACCTTCGAGCAGGCCGGTGACCTTGGTTTCCCCAACGGTCATCGCCCCAAGGATCAGCGAGCGGTGCGAGATCGACTTGTCGCCGGGCACATGCGCCTCGCCGTTCAGCGGGCCGCACTTGCGGGAAGTCATCGGAATCGGGTCACCATGGCCGGACATGTTAGCGCTCTCCTCGGGCAAAGTCGCAGCGGTGATAGACCGCCCATAGGCAGGCGTCCAGCCCAAGGGCTGCTGCGTGGCGGATTTTACAGGGGGCGCGGGCCTTTGCGCGGCTTAGAGCCGGCGGAAGGTCATGTAATGCGGGGTGCGATCCTCGCGCAGGGCCTTTTGCTCGTAGCGCGTGGAAATCCAGTCGCCCCACGGATTGCGCCAGTCGTCCGGCCCTTCGGCCAGCCATTCAAAGCCCGCCTTGGGGACTTCGATCATGGTCTGGCGCACGTAGTCGGGAATGTCGGTGGCGACGCGGAACTCGGCCCCCGGTTTCAGGACACGGGCCAGCGGTTCAAGGTGTTCCTGCGTGACAAAGCGCCGACGGTGGTGGCGCGCCTTGGGCCACGGGTCGGGATACAGCAGGAAAGCCTTGGAAATTGACGCCTCGGGCAGCACGTCGAACATGTTGCGCGCATCGCCGGGATAGACGCGCAGGTTGTCCGCGCCCGCCTTACGGATCTTGCCCAGCAGCATGGCCACACCGTTGATATACGGCTCGCAGCCGATGATGCCCACCTCGGGGTAGGTCACCGCTTGGTGGACCAGATGCTCACCGCCACCAAAGCCGATTTCCAGCCAGACATCCTTGCCGCCGAACAGCGCGCCCAAGTCCAGCGGCGTGCGGTCCGGGTTCACATCCCAATCGACAGCCCCGGGCGAGAGCTTGCCCAGATCCTCTTCGAGGTAGGTCTCTTGCGAGGCTTTCAGGGTCTTGCCTTTGACGCGGCCGTAAAAGTTGCGCCACGGGGCACCGGGATGTTTGTTCGATGTGGTCATGGCCGAGCGCTTTACCCGCCCCACCGCCTTGGGGCAAGTCTTAGTCGACCAGAACCCCCGCCGCGCGCAGCTCTGAACGGGTGGGGAACCACATGGTGTTGCGCAGGCGGATCGTCTCAATCGCGAATTCCGGGTCCACCCCGCGCGAGATCATAAAGGTCAGCCCCTTGTAGACTTCGGACTGGGTGTCCTTGTACAGCCAAGAGCCAAAGTCATAGGGGGTGTCCCAGCCTTCGTCCTCGCGCCAGTTTTCATAGTAGGTCTTGATCGAATCCGAGGACCAGGAGCTTTGGTGAAAGCCCAGTTTGGCCCCGCGCGCCAACACCCGCGACGCGCCGCCCAGAAAGATTTGCGTACAAGAGGACGAGCATTCGCCCTCGACCCGCGTATCCAGTTCAAAGTCCATGACAACGCGCGCGATTTCCCGGCCCGCCCAGATGCTGCCGCCGGTGCTGTTGAGCTGCACGGTGGTGATGCCATCATGCTCGCGCAGCAGGTCGAGAAAGACATCAAGGTCTTCGACCACGATTTCCTGATCAATCGAGGCCTTGGCGCGGTCGGTGTCGTAGATCAAGGTCTGGTCCACCACGTCGAACTTGGGATTGTCCGAGGCAGGCTCTGCCAAGCCGATGCCGGGCAGGAAAATACAGGTCACAATCGTTCTACACAGCATCGGCACCTCCCTATGCGGCTATGAAAGCGCGCGGACGCACGGGGGGCAAGTCTTTTCCCGCAAACGAAAATGGCGCCCCCGAGAGAGCGCCATTCGCGAAACATGTGTCTCTGGCTTAGATCGCTTTCTTGAGCGCCTCGACCAGATCGTCCTTTTCCCACGAAAAGCCGCCGTCCGCATCGGGGGTGCGGCCAAAGTGGCCGTAGGCCGCGGTGCGCGCATAGATCGGCTTGTTCATGCCCAGATGGGTGCGGATGCCGCGCGGGGTGAGGTCCATGACCTTGGGGATCGCAGCCTCGATCGCGGCGGCGTCCACGTCACCGGTGCCATGGGTGTCGACGTAGATCGACAGCGGACGGGCGACGCCGATGGCATAGGACAGCTGCACGGTGCACCGATCCGCCATGCCCGCGGCGACGACGTTTTTCGCCAGATAGCGCGCGGCATAGGCGGCCGAGCGGTCCACCTTGGTCGGGTCTTTGCCCGAGAACGCGCCGCCGCCGTGCGGGGCCGCGCCGCCGTAGGTGTCGACGATGATCTTGCGCCCGGTCAGGCCCGCGTCGCCATCGGGGCCGCCGATGACGAACTTGCCCGTGGGGTTCACGTGCCAGGCTGTGTCAGCTGACAACCAGCCTTCGGGGAGCACTTCGGTGATGTACGGCTCGACAATCGCGCGGATGTCGGCGCTGGTCAGGTCGGGGTCGAGGTGCTGGGTCGACAGAACCACCGAGGACACGCCCACCGGCTTGCCGCCTTTGTAGACAACTGACAGCTGCGATTTCGCATCGGGGCCAAGCGCCGGCTCGGTGCCGTTCTTGCGCACTTCGGCCAAGCGGCGCAGGATCGCGTGGCTGTACTGGATCGGCGCGGGCATAAGCGCCTCGGTCTCGTTGGTGGCGTAACCGAACATGATGCCCTGATCGCCTGCGCCTTCGTCGCCCTGCTCGCCGGTCACGCCCTGCGCGATATGCGCGGACTGCTCGTGCAGCAGGTTGGTGATCTCGACGGTCTCGTGGTGGAACTTGTCCTGCTCGTAGCCGATATCCTTGATGCAGGCGCGGGCGATCTCGTCGATCTTGTCCATGTATTCGGCCAGCTTGTCCTGGTCGGTCAGACCGACCTCGCCGCCGATGACCACACGGTTGGTGGTCGCAAAGGTCTCGCAGGCGACGCGCGCCAGCGGGTCCTCGGCCAGAAACGCATCCAGAACAGCGTCAGAGATGCGGTCGCATACCTTGTCAGGGTGCCCCTCGGACACGGATTCCGAGGTGAAAGTATAGTTCTGTCGGGACATAAGTGCTCCATTGATGTTATCGCCGTCACGCCAGGAAGCCGTTGTGACAGTCGTTTATACCTAAGGGGTAAGCCCGCTATACAGGGCGGTCAATCGGAATTCACACGCACAGCGCGAATAAAGCCCAAGACAGACAAAAACATCAAAAGCAGCACGGGGAAGTCCCCGAATTGTGAATAAAGTGTTAACCGCAGAGGGGGCGGCAGGTAGGCATCCACATAACCCGCGCGGCCCAAGGGCAGTTCGGTCAGCACGCGCCCTGCCCCGTCGATGACCGCAGACACGCCGGTGTTGGCGGCGCGCAGCATGGGCAAGCCCTGCTCGATGGCGCGCACACGGGCCTGTTCCAGGTGCTGATACGGCCCGGACCATTCTCCGAACCACGCATCATTGGTGATTTGCAGCAGAAAATCGGGGCGCTCGGGCGTGCGGTAGACATCCTGCGGGAAAACCGCCTCGTAGCAGATCAGCGGCAGCGCCTTGCCCAAGGGACCAAGGTCCAGCAGTTCCGGCCCCGGCCCGGCGGAATAGCCCCCTTCGGCGCGCGAGGCGAGGCCAAGGATATTCCAGCGGCGAAACACCGCTTCGGCGGGCATGTATTCGCCAAAGGGCACGAGGTGGTGCTTGTCATAGACCTGCCGCAGCGCGCCGGTGCCATCCATCAAGGCCAGAGAGTTGTAATAGTTGCCGTCCTGCGCGCGCTGGATGCCCACCACCACCTGCGCGCTGCCCGCCGCATGGGTGATCAGGCCCAGCGCGTCGCCCGCCCGGTGCAGCAGATGCGGCACCGAGGTTTCCGGCCAGACCACCAACTGCGGTTCGGTAAAGTCATCCTTGGGTGGCCCGGCGGTCAGGCGCAGCTGGCGGTCAAAGAACATGGGGATCTTGAGCGGATCCCACTTTTCATGCTGCGGCGCGTTGGGCTGGATCAGGCGCACCACGGGGCGGCCCGACAGGTCTTGGTAAGGCGGGGTCAGGATCAGCCCCACGCCGAACAGCACAAGCAGCGACGTGACACCCAAGACGGCAGGCAACAGCCGCAGCCCCCCGCGCGGAATGGCGGCGGCAAACATCGCTGCCGTGGCCAGCGTGGCAAGGTTCAACCCGTGCGGGCCGAGCAAAGACGCCAGCTGGATCGGCGCGACGGACGACCACATGTAGGACACCATGCCCCAAGGGAATCCGGTGAATACATAAGCGCGGGCCAGCTCTGCCCCCGTCCACGCCAGCACCAGCGCCAGCAGCGGCCGGCGCGGCGCGTGGGCGGCGATCCAAAAGGCCAAGGCCCAGAACAGCGCCAGCCCCCCCGCCATGCCAACCAGCGCAAAGGGCGCCATCCAGATGGTGGACGGATCGACAAAGAACGGCTCGATGATCCAGCCGAGGGAAAAGCCAAAATACCCAAGGCCCACGGCCCAGCCGGTGCCCACGGCGAACACCCCGCGCGGGGCGGCCTGAAACAGCCAGATCGCCACCACATAGCCGGTAAAGGCCAGGTACCACAGATCGTAGGGCGCAAGCCCCAGCCCCATGAGAACCCCCGCACCGATGGCCAGAGGAAAACGCGCCCATCTTGGCAGGGGCGCGCGCTCGGCCACGGAAGGGTTAGGCATGGTGGTCGGCTTCTACCTTTTGGGCAGGGGGCGGGCTGGGACGCTTGGCACCGGGCAGACGCACGCGCAGGCGCTTGATCCGCCGCGGGTCGGCATCCACGACCTCGAGGTCGACGCCCGCAGGGTGCTGGACGACTTCGCCGCGCGCAGGCACCCGGCCCGCCAGCATGAACACCAGCCCGCCCAAGGTGTCGATTTCCTCTTCGTCGATGTCTTCGTGGTCGGTCAGGGCCACGCCCAGCTCATCCTCGAACTCATCCAGAGGGGTTTTCGCCAGCGCGAGGTAGCAGCCGGTGCGCTCGCGCGTCCAGAACTGGTCCTCTTCGGTGTCGTGCTCGTCCTCGATCTCGCCGATGACCTGTTCGATCAGGTCTTCGATGGTCACGAGACCGTCCACGCCGCCGTATTCGTCGATCACCAGCGCCATGTGACGGCGTTCCGTCTGCATTTTGGTCAGCAGCACGCCGATCGGCATCGAAGGCGGCACGAACAGCAAAGGCCGCAGCATCCCCTTGAGGTCAAATTCCCCCTCGGCGCCGTTAAAGCCTTGGCTCAGGGCGAAATCCTTGAGGTGGGCCATGCCGACGGGGGTGTCGAGCGTGCCGTCGTAGACCGGCAGGCGGGTCAGGCCGCTTTCGCGGAAGACCTTGACCAGATCGTCGCGGGAAATGGTTTCGGGAACGGCGATGATGTCCGCCTTGGGGATGGCCACGTCTTCGACGCGCATCCGGCGCAGGTTCATCATGCCGTGGGTTGGCCGGTCGGACGGCCCGACCGCAGGGGTCACGTGATCCTGCGCGGGGCTGTCGCCGTTCGATTTCAGGCCGAACAAACGCCGGAAAAAGCCCGGTTCTGCACCGTGGCCGTTGGTGGTTCCCATGTCTTGCGCGCTTTGCGCTGCATTAGACGAGTCGTCGTTGTCGCCCATCAATCCTTACCAGTTGCCGGCCCATCGGGCCCTTGATCCTGTGAATATGGGTCCGGTAGACCCAATTTGCCAAGTATGACGGTTTCCAAGCCTTCCATCAACGTGGCATCTGCGTCACGGATATGGTCATATCCCAGCAAATGTAACGTTCCGTGAACGATCAAATGGGTCACATGGGCGGAAAACGGCTTGTGCGCCTCCTGCGCTTCGCGCGCGCAGGTGTCGTATGAGATGGCGATGTCGCCGAGGTGGTGTTCATCGTCCTCGGGTTCGGGCGCATAGGGCGTGTCGCCATCGGTGTCGGCGGCGAGGTCCTCGGACGGCCAGGAGAGCACGTTGGTGGGGGTGGGTTTTTCGCGAAACTCGGCGTTGAGCACGGCGATGCGCGCGTCATCGCAAGCGAGGATGGCGATTTCATAGGGCGCCGGGTCAAGGCCGAGCTGCGCAAAGGTCTGCGCGATGGCCGGTTCCGCGAGGGTTTCGAGATCTGCCGCTTGCCAGCGGTCGTCCTCATAGATCGTGTCGATTTGCATGTTTTGACCCCGGGGGCGTTGCCCCGGACCCCCAGGATATTTTTGAAGAAAAGAAGCCTTGGGCGGGGCGTTACGCGATTGTCCGAACTGGAGCAAGCGGGCGTATCGCCGCGAGTCCCAGAAGCAGGACCGGGAGGAAGAGCAGGGCTTGGGGGAGGGTTGCGATATCCGTGCCGGTTTTGAAGAGCGCGAAGATCCCGGCGCACATCAGGGTGGCTGACAGCGCCGTGAGGGTGACGAGGGCGGATCGTGCCGAAAGATAGGTGGCCAAGGCAAAGCCCAAGGCCAGCAGGAACAGCACCCCGGTGGTCATGTGCCAGACCATCCAAGCCGTGGCGCGGACCACTTGGGGGAGGTCCGACGCCAGCAGCGGTGCGGCGATTTCCGGGCCGCCTAAAAAGGTATGGACGATGGCCCAGAGGAGGCTGAGGCCCGCGGCCCCGTACCCTGCGAATTTCGACACGGCTTCACCATTTACACGTTAGGATTGTTCGACATCCTTTTCATACGCGTCAATGATCTTGGCCACAAGGGGGTGGCGGACCACGTCTTTGGCGGTGAAGTAGTTGAAGCTGATGCCGTCCACCTTGCCCAGCAGGCGTTCGGCGTCGGCCAGACCCGAAGGGACGCCGCGCGGCAGGTCGATCTGGGTGCGGTCGCCGGTGATGACCATGCGAGAGCCTTCGCCCAAACGGGTCAGGAACATCTTCATCTGCATGGTGGTGGCGTTCTGCGCCTCGTCCAGCACCACGAAGGCGTTGGACAGGGTGCGCCCGCGCATGAAGGCCAGCGGCGCGATCTCGATGATCTTTTCTTCGCGCATCTTGGCCTGTTGCTTGCCGGGGAGGAAGTCGTTGAGCGCGTCGTAAAGCGGCTGCATGTAGGGATCGACCTTTTCCTCTTGGGTGCCGGGGAGGAAGCCGAGGCGTTCGCCCGCTTCGACAGCCGGGCGGCAGAGGATGATCTTGTCCACGAGGCCAGTGATCAGCATGTTCACGCCCACAGCCACGGCGAGGTAGGTCTTGCCGGTGCCCGCCGGGCCGATGCCAAAGGCGAGTTCGTTGGCGAACAGCGCTTTGACGTAGGCCTTTTGCGCGTCGGTGCGCGGTTCGATCAGCTTTTTGCGGGTCTTGATCTCGACCTTGCCGCTGCCGAACATGTCGAGCTGTTCGTCGGGGGCCTGGCCTGCGTCATCGCTGAGGCGGAATTCGCGGTCGATGTCGCCGCGGCTGACCTCGCGGCCCTGTTCGAGACGCTCATAGAGATGCTGGAGAACCTCGGTCGCTTCGGCAATCGCCTCGTCGGTGCCATGCACCGCCAGCTGGTTGCCGCGCCTGAGAATCTGCACGCCGGTTCGGGCTTCGATGTCGGTCAGGTTGCGGTCGTACTCACCGCAGAGATCGATCAACAAACGGTTGTCGGGAAATTCGAGAATGGCCTGGGTCAAGGTGCCTGTGTTCACGCAATTCTCCTGCGCCTGAAGGGTTGGAGCAGTCGCGTCACCTTGCGGCAACCGGGCTGCCCTCTAGATATGGTGCCTTTCCTAGGGAAGTCACGCAAGCCCATCTGCCCGATTGTCACGCAAATGAAACGAAAAAGCCCACGCAAGAGGCACTTGCGCGGGCTTAGATTTTGGACGGCCTGGCGATTTACAGCGGGTCGCCGATGATCGAGGTCGAGCCGCCTTTGAAGTCGCCGGTGGCGATGGTCGGAGGCGCGGTGCCCGAGCAGACCGGCTTGCCGTATTTGTCGAGACGGGCGGACAGGTAGCCTTCGACGCCGTCGTCGATGATCCAGTGATCACAACCGTTCGGGTCGATCCAGACGCCGGCCTTGAGCTGGCTGAGATCCTTGGCGTCGATGCCGCGGTCGATGGATTTGTCGGGGCCGTAGGTGCCTTCGGTCAGGCCGGTTTCACAGCCCGCAAGGGCGGCGGTGGCCGCGACGATCAGGGCGATTTTGGTCAGTTTCATGTCAAATGCCCCTTAACTCAGCGAATGCAGATGATTTCGACGCGGCGGTTCTTGGCCATGCCGGTCGTGGTGCCGTTGGACGCCACCGGCATCCGCTCGCCATAGCCACGCACGTCGGTGATGCGCGCGCCGGTGGATTTCGCCACGCTGGCCACGGCCAGAGCGCGGTTGTACGACAGTTTCATGTTGTACTCATCCGAGGCGCGGCTGTCGGTGTGCCCTGCGATCACAAAGGCAATCGCCGAGGTCGAGCCAAAGAACTCGCGCAGGCGCTGCTGGCCGGCGGACGAGATGCGGTAGCTGTCGGTGGCGAAATACTGGTCGGTGTTCAGCACGCCGCAGGTGTTGCCCCGGCGGCAGACCGGGATGCCCTTGCGGTTGACGTGGGGGCTCATGTAGCCCTCGACGCCGTCATCCATGACCCAGTGTTCGCAGCCATCGGGGTCGACCCAGATGCCGGGAATATACTGTTCACCCTTAATGGTGCGGGTGTTCTGTGTAGAAATGAAAGGTGTATTCTGCCCTGCCTCGTTTGCCTGCACCGGCGCAACCGCCGACAGACCTACGAGAGCAGCCAGCGCAAATGCGCCGATGGCCTTGGTGATGCTTGTCGCCACAGCCTCAGTCCCTTGGTTCGTGTTTCCCCCATGCGAGTACCCGATCAAAAGGCAGAGGCACGCGCAAATTTACTATAATCAGTACTTTAGCAATTCCTCTTCGCGTGTGAAGCGAAAAGGAACGGCTATTGTGCCGGAATCGGAAACAATTCTCGCAACGCCTTGTGAATCATGTGGATAAGCGAGGATAGTTTTTTAAACCAAGGGGTTCGGGGGGCGTATTAACGCCCTATTAATACCCCGGAGAGCGAGTTCGGGCCGGACGACTCGATTCGCACTTTGAGCAGGTCGCCGGGCTGAATGGCCTGGTTTTCGGGGGCGGTCACATGGACCGCGTGCAGATACTCGGACTTGCCGACCATCTGGCCGGGCAAGCGCCCTGCCCGCTCGAACAGCACCGAAACCTCGCGCCCGACCATGGCGTCTTGCAGGTCTTGTTGCTGGCGTTTGAGCAAGGCTTGGAGCCGTTGCAAGCGGTCGTCTTTTTCGTCCTCGGGGACTTGCGGGCGCTCTGCCGCCGGGGTGCCCGGACGTTCCGAGTATTTGAAGGAAAACGCGCTGCCGTATTTGACCTGCTCGATCAGATCGAGCGTGTCGCGGAAGTCTTCTTCGGTCTCTTCGGGGAAGCCGACGATAAAGTCGCCAGACATGTGCAGATCGGGGCGCGCGGCGCGCAGGCGTTCGATCAGCGCAAAATACTGGTCGCGGGTGTGGCTGCGGTTCATCCGCTTGAGGATCTTGTCCGATCCAGACTGCACGGGCAGGTGCAGGTAGGGCATCAGCTTTTCACACTCGCCATGCGCCGCGATCAAGGCGTCGTCCATATCGTTGGGGTGCGAGGTTGTGAAACGGATGCGCTCCAGCCCGTCGATGGTGGACAGCTCGCGGATCAGACCGGCGAGGCCAGTGTCATGGCCGTGATAGGCGTTCACGTTCTGGCCCAGCAGCGTGATTTCACGCACGCCACGTTCGACCAGATCGCGCGCCTCTGTCATGATGCGCTGCGCCGGGCGGCTGACCTCGGCCCCGCGGGTATAGGGCACCACGCAAAACGCGCAGAACTTGTCGCAGCCTTCCTGAACGGTCAGGAACGCGGTCGGGCCGCGCTTGGCCTTGGGGCGGGATTTGAGGTGCTCGAACTTGTCTTCCTCGGGGAAGTCGGTGTCGATCGCCTTGGCGCCATTGTGCGTGCGGGCGGTCAGCTCTGGCAGGCGGTGATAGCTTTGCGGGCCGACCACCAGATCGACCATCGGCTGGCGGCGCATGATCTCTTCGCCCTCGGCCTGCGCGACGCAGCCGGCGACGCCGATCTTGAGGTCCGGCTTTTCCGCCTTGAGCCCCTTGTAGCGCCCAAGTTCCGAATACACCTTTTCCGCCGCCTTTTCGCGGATGTGGCAGGTGTTCAGCAGGATCATGTCCGCATCATCGGGGCTGTCGACGGTCTCATACCCCTGCCCGCCCATGGCCTCGGCCATACGCTCGGAGTCGTAGACGTTCATCTGGCACCCATAGGTCTTGATGAAAAGCTTTTTCGGCTGGCTCATGGGATCGGTCCTGTCGCGCTGCGTCTGCCTGGGTGGGCAATTGGTCGCTCCACCCGGCGGTCCTGTCAGAGGCGGCAGATACCGCAGAATCCCCTTGTCTTGCAATGCACGAGTTTTTCACCGATTCTGCGCCAAAAAGGGCGGACGATGCAGTACACGAACCTCGATGATTTTCTGAAAAACGGCCAGGACGCCTTGGTCAAAGGCCCGATTGCGATGGTCTTTGCCGAGGATGAGGTCGAACTGGACACCACCTTGCGGCACACGCGGCACTCGGGCTTTCGCGCGGTGCTGTGTTTCGTGGACGATCTGTATGAGATGCCCGCCGATCTTGAGGACAAGGTTCACCGCATTTCCTACGACATGCGCGTCGACGGCGCGGTGCAGACCGCCGTCAACAAGGTGATCGAGGCCGCGCCGAACATTTGGATGTATTACTGCTACAACGCCGAATACCTGTTCTATCCGTTCTGCGAGACGCGCACCGTGGGCGAGCTGTTGGCCTTTCACGCCGAGGAACGCCGCGACGCCATGCTGACCTATGTCATTGATTTATATGCCGGAGATCTGGACCGCTGCCCCAATGCGGTGTCCTTGGACGATGCGCATATGGACCGGTCCGGCTATTACGCGCTGGCGCGCAACGATCCTGAAAACCACAACCACCCCAAGGAACGGCAGCTGGATTTCTTTGGCGGGCTGCGCTGGCGCTACGAGGAACACGTGCCCGCCGAGCGGCGCAAGATCGACCGGATCGGGCTGTTTTTGTCCAAGCCGGGGCTGGAATTGCGCGACGATCACACCTTTAACGACGAGGAATACAACACCTACGCCTGCCCGTGGCACAACAATCTGACCGCTTCGATTGCCTCGTTCCGCACCGCTAAAGCGTTGAAGCGCAACCCCGGTTCAACCTTTGATATTCGCAGCTTTCGCTGGCACAACTCGACCCCGTTTGAATGGCACTCGCGCCAGTTGCTGGACCTTGGGCTGATGGAACCGGGGCAGTGGTTCTGATTCTCGATTCGCGCCTTGGCGGCTGATTTATCCACAGGGCGCGGCGATTTTCGGAAAATTCTTTCTTCGCCGGGACACAGACGGTTTTTCGTCATTTTTGTATTTTATATTAAAGACTTATCGCGCCCGTTGGGGCCGATTTTCGCGATTTCAAGGTCTCTGTGGTGCCGATTTCATCCACAGCCTGCCCACGAATCTGTTGCCAAACGTTTCAGCGCTTGCTTAAAGAAACGGTAAATAAGGCGTTGGCGAAAAACAGCGTTACAACAAAACGGCGAGCAAGAGGCTTGAATGCCCGGACAGATCCACATCAACGAACGCGTTCGTCAGAACGCGGAGAACCTCGCGTCGGCACTCGAAGACCATATGCACACGGTTTTCGCGCCTGACGCAAGAAAAGAGCTTCGGCTGTTCTCGGCGGGCGAGGCGGCAGAGCTGCTGGGCATTTCCGCCAGCTTCCTGCGCAAGCTGCATTTTGATGGCAAAATCGCTGACGTGCACATGACACCCGGCGGGCGGCGGCACTATTCCGCCTCGGACCTTCTGGAGATTCGCCAGACGCTCGAGGCGTCGGCCAAGACCAAGGGCGCCTACCTCAAAGGTCGCCGCGAGGGCGACTCTGTGCAGGTGCTGTCCTTCCTGAACTTCAAGGGTGGCTCGGGCAAGACGACTTCGTCGATCCACAACGCCCAGCGGCTGGCGCTCAAGGGCTATCGCGTGCTGTGCGTTGACATCGACCCGCAGGCGTCGCTGACCACGCTCTTCGGCTATCGCCCCGAGTACGATTTTCTCCAAAGCGGGACGATCTATGACGCGATCCGCTACGAGGATCCGGTGCCGCTGGCGTCGGTGATCCAAAAGACCTTCTTTACCGGCATCGACCTCGCCCCCGGCGGGCTCATGCTGCAAGAGTTCGAGCACGAGACGCCGCAGGCGCTGATGGCGAACATCCAGCCACCGTTCTTCCAACGGATGGCCGCCTGTCTCGCCGAGGTTGAAGACCAATACGACGTGATCATTTTCGACTGCCCGCCGCAGTTGGGCTATCTGACCATGTCGGCGCTCTGTGCCTCGACCGGGGTGTTGATCACCATCGTGCCGAACATGCTGGACGTCGCGTCGATGTCGCAGTTCCTGCAAATGAGCGCGGACCTCTTGGACGTGGTGTCGGACGCCGGTGCCAAGATGGAGTTCGATTTCTTGCGTTTCCTGATCAACCGCTACGAGCCAAACGATGGCCCGCAGCAGCAGGTCGTCGCCTTCTTGCGCCAACTGTTCGGCGAAGAGGTCATGGTCGCCCCGGTTCTGAAAACCACGGCGATTTCTGACGCCGGTTTGACGCATCAAACACTATATGAAGTGGATCGGTCACAGTTCAACCGCAACACCTATGATCGCGCGGTGGACAGCCTCAACTCTGTCAATGACGAGATAGAGAGCCTGATCCAGAAAGCATGGGGTCGCTGATGGCACGAAAAGGCATTTTATCGCCCGGTTTGTCCAAGTCTGACCGTCCTAAACCCGCCGAAGCGCGCATGATGCCGCGCGGCGCGGTTGGGGCGCTTCAGTCGTCTTTGTCCAAGCTTCAAGAGAACGCGGTTCAAGAGATCGACGCCGAGCTGATCGACGATGCGGGCTTTGAGGACCGGCTTGGTCTGGATGACGCAGCGCAGGAGCAGCTCAAAGAGAGCCTCAAGGTCTACGGGCAGCAAGTGCCCGTTTTGTTGCGTCCGCATCCCAGCACCCATGGCCGCTACGAGATTGTCTACGGGCGTCGCCGTCTCAAGGCGCTGCGCGAGCTGGGTCTGCCGATCAAGGCGATGGTCCGGCAGCTGGACGATCACGCGCTGGTCATGGCCCAGGGCCAGGAAAACACCGCGCGGCAGGATCTGTCCTTTATCGAAAAGGCGAGCTTTGCCGCGCAGCTGCAAGAGGCGGGCTATGACCGTCCGACGATCTGTTCGGCGCTGAGCATCGATTTGCCCATGGTCAGCCGGATGCTGAAAGTCGGCACGGCCTTTCCGCTGTCTTTCCTGCGGCTGATCGGCTCTGCCCCCAGCATCGGGCGGGAACGTTGGATCGCGCTGGTCAAGATGATGGCCGAACCTGACGCCGAACGCCGCGCCCTGCGTGCGACCGAGACGGACGTGTTCCCCCGGCTGCCCAGCGATGAGCGGTTCGAGATGGTGTTCGACTGCGCCGCCGCCAAGGAAAACGCCCCCTCCCCTGCCCCGGTCAAACCGGTGGTCTTGCTGGGGGCCGATGGCACCGCCGTGGCCGAGATGAAGCGCACGGGCAAGGGGCTGGTGGTCACGGTTCCGGCGCGGACCGCAAACGGATTCGATCAGTGGATGGAAGAGAACGCCGACACGCTGATCGCAGAGCTTCACGACCGCTGGCAAAAAGACCGGTCGGAAGGTTGATGGCAGAATGGAAACCTAAATAGGAGGCACGACCCCGACAAAAGAAAAGCCCCCCAGGATAATCCCGGAAGGCCCTTCTCGATCTTAGCACCTTTGAGATAGCCGCCAGACTGGAATCTGTCAACGCTTCGTTGCCGCGAAGTGGGTGGTTTTCTGTTGTCTCGTGAAAATTTGATGCAGAAAACGTCCCGAATCGACGTCGGGCGGCCGCAGACGGCTGTCCCGTACGGTTTGGACAAGTGGGCGCTGTTGCAGGCGTTGACCGATGCCTCCGAGCACTTCGGATTGACGCATCGTGCGCTCACTGTCCTCAAGGCTCTTTTGACCTTTCATCCCGATCGCCATATCGAAGCCGGTGTGATCGTTTTTCCGTCCAATCGCACGCTGTGTGACCGCCTGAACGGGATGCCCGACAGCACCCTGCGGCGGCACCTGAAACGGCTGGTGGATTGCGGGATTGTCCGCCGTCACGCCTCGCCCAATGGCAAGCGCTATGCCCGCCGCGTCGCTGGCGGGGTCGAGATCGCCTTTGGCTTTGATCTGACGCCGATGGTCGAACGCGCCTCTGAGGCCGCCGAGGCCAGCCGTGCTGCCCGCGAACTCGCTGAACAAAAGCATGTACTGCGTGACCGGCTGAACGGTCTTCGCCATCGTTTGATCGAGCTGGGAGAGACCTTTGCCGAAGCCTGCGATCATCTGCGACTGGCGTTGCGTCGCAAGCTGTCCCTGCCCGAGCTGCAGCAGCTGGAAAGAGATGTGGAAAACCTGTTGAAAACCGTCTCTGAGTCACAAGAAATGAGCGCCCCTGACGTCCAAAATGAGCGGCACATAGACAATAAAAATAAACTTGCTTTTGACTCTGAAACCGCCGCAACGCCAACGCCCGTAAAAAAAACAAACCCGAATGTGCCGTTGTCTGAGTTTGTGCAAGCTTGCCATGAGACGCGCAGTCTCTTTGCCGAACCAATCCAACAAGAAGCCGATTTGGTCGGAATAGCCTCACGGCTTGCACCAATGTTGGGGATTGATGGGCCTGTTTGGGACGAGGCCAAGCGCCACATGGGCGCCCTCGTCGCGACCCTTTCCGTGCTGTGTATTCACGAAAGGTTGGCGCACATCCAAAGCCCCGGAGCCTATCTAAGGCGTTTGGCGCAAAACGCGCGTTGCGGAAATTTTGACATTATGCCGATGGTCAACAGCGTGTTGTCAGCGGGTAAATCCCGAAATTGTCAGCTGACAATCTAAGCCCGTCTGGCAAATTGTCAGCTGACAATTCATCCGGTGATGATCCAAACCACGCCGAAGTTCTGCCTCTGGCATAATGGAAAATGTCTGGTTAAGGTCGCCCCAAAGTCGAAACCCAATGGATTTACCGTGCCCGAGTTTACGTGCCCCAATTGTGGAACACCGGTTCCCGATCAGACCCGTTTCGTGCGGATGGTCAGCTGCGAAAGCTGCGGCACGGCGCTGTTGATCGAGGATGACGTGGTCCGCAATGCCGGGGACAGTGGCGTGATGCACGACACCCCTGCCCTGTTTGCGATTGGCGATACGATCCGCGCCGGCAAGGATGAGATCCGGATTTTCGGACAAGCGCGGTTTTCCTATGGCCGCGGCACTTGGGATGAGTTCTGGGGCTTGGATCAGCACGGTGCCCCGGTCTGGGTCTCGGTCGATGAAGGCGACATCGCCGTCCAGCGCGAATTCTTGGATCAGAGCATTTCGCCGGCGCAAGCCCAAGGCACACAGCTGGGCGCCATGTGGACCATCGACGGCGAACAATACGCGGTAAACGAAAAAGAGACCGCCGAATGTCTCGCCATTCGCGGCAGCTTTGATCACGAACTGCATGTGGGCGAGCGCTATGGATTCTTTAACGCGCAAGGACCAAGGGCGCAGATCCTGTCCTGTGAGTATTGGGAGGGCGGTGCGCTGCTGTATGTGGGCCGCTGGTTCAGCCCCTATGACATCCAGATCGAGGGTCGCGCATGACTCGCTCTCCGGAATTGCACTCGGTCAACTGTACGTCCTGCGGGGCGGGCTTGGACATTTACGGCGGCGGACGGGTGACAACCCATATTTGTCCCTATTGCGGCGCAGAGCTGGACGCCAACAACGCGTACCGCGTTCTGCGCAAGTTCAACGATCTGCCGCGCCCCGAGACTCCGTTTTCGCTGGGCGACACGGGCACCATCAAAGGCGTGCGCTATACGGTGATCGGTACGCTGGGAATGCAGGAATGGCACCAGGATACGGTCTGGAAATGGGTCGAACATCAGGTCTTTTCCGAGACGCACGGCTACGCTTGGCTGAATGTCGAAAAGGGGCATGTCACCTTTTCGCGGCGCCTGCGCGAAGACTTTTGGATGTCCGAACACCGGGTCGAGACTTCCGACAGCCGCCCCACCGTTGCCGCCTTTGGCAAAACGTTTCGCTATTACGAGACAACGAATGCCAAGCTGACCTTTGCCGAGGGCGAGTTCAGCTATGTTCCGGTCAAGGGCACGATGACGAAAACGATCTCGGCTTTGACCACCGGGCAGATGCTTGAATTTTCCGTCACCAACGGGGAACGCGAAATCCACCTGACAGAGTATCTGTCCTTCGAAGACCTCCAGACCTTTAAGCTCGCGCAGCCGCCCAAGCCGCGCGGGGTGATCCCGGTCTCTCCGGTCAACAAGCTGCGTCACGGGAGTTTCCTGATCGGGGCAGGGAGCGTTTTGGCCTTTGTCAGTTTCGTTCTTGCGGTTGCCTTGGGCTTTGACCGCGGCGCGCTTGTGCGGTCCGATGATGTAGCCTTGCACACAGGCCAACCTCAGACGATCCCGATTGAGATTACCGACACTGGCGGGCTGACCGAGATCCATTTGACCAGCGCGGTGCAAAACGGCTGGATCTGGATCGAGGCCGAGCTGACCGACCCCGAGGGCGAGACCCGCTTTGAAACCGGGCGGATCAGCGAGCATTACTCTGGCCGCGATGCCGACGGATCATGGACCGAAACCAACCGCGCGTCAGACATCCGCTTTTTGCCGGATATGCCGGGAACCTATGAATTGACCCTTTCGGTCACCGAGGCGGCGGGCTGGACCGGGGGCCGAGAGCAGAAATTTACGCCTGCGGGCCTGAAACGCGCCGCCGGATTGGTCAGAATGACCGTATATGAGGGTCAAACAAGCGGTAAGTACCTGTTTTATATAGGTATTCTGTTTTCTTTGGTGGCCGGAATACCCTTGCTTCGCCGGTATTTGGCGCATAAAGCGCGCTGGTTCGGCAGCGATTGGTCCGATGACTAGGAGAAAGCCATGATTTTCCGCGTTTTCTTTGTTTTGGTCGGCCTTGGGCTGATCGGTGGGGCGACGTACCTCGGGGCGCAAGGCATTGGCGGCGAAAGTCAGGACGTGCCGGGCAGGGGGTCCGTGCGGATCGGGTCCTCTGGCGGGTATTACGCCGGCGGCAGTGTGAAATGATTTTCTGAAAAAGGGGGCCTGTGATGGACCTGTCTCAAATGTTTACCGACATCATCAGCACCATCGTGTTCACCTCGGTGGGCGCGATCATGATGTATATCGTGTGGAAGGTCATCGACTGGGCGACCCCCTTCGAGATTATCAAGGAAATCGAAGAGGACCAGAACATCGCGCTGGCGATCCTGTTCGGCTTCTTGTTCCTGTCCATCGCCATCATCATCGCGGCCGTCATCCTGTCATGAGCCAAACCGAAACGGCGCGGCATCGCGACGTCTGGCTGCTGCTGGCGACGTTCCTCGTTGCTGTCGCCGGGCTGATCTATGAACTGATCGCCGCGACCGTGTCGAGCTATCTGCTGGGCGACAGCGTGCGGCAGTTCTCTGTTGTGATTGGCGTTTTCCTGTCGTCCATGGGCGTGGGCGCGTGGCTGTCTCGGTTTGTGCGCGACGCCATGCCGGGGTTCGTGTGGATCCAGATCCTGCTCGGGTTGGTCGGCGGCTTTATGGCTCCGGCCTTGTTCTACGCCTACGGCGCGCTGAACGGTGTGGGTCCGATGCTCTATGGGTTCCTCGCGGCGGTGGGCGTGCTGTCGGGGATGGAAATCCCGCTGATCGCCCGCGTGCTGGAACAGATCGGGGCCAAGCGCTTTCACTTCGAAAACGTGCTGACGGTGGATTACGCCGGGGCGCTGATCGCCAGCCTTGCCTTTCCGCTGTTGATCGTCCCGCACCTTGGGCTGATGTCGGCGAGCCTTGCGTTCGGTTTGCTCAACCTGCTGGTCGCGGGCGTGTCGCTGTATCTGTTTCGCACAGAGGTCGTGGGGTTGATCCGGGTGGTCTGGGCCTTGGCCCTGGTCGCGACGGGCGCGGCCCTTGTCCAGTCCGAGCAGATGCTGAACGTCACCCAAGCGCGCCTGTTTGAAGACGACGTGATCCTGTCGGAAACCACGCCTTACCAGAACATCACCGTGACGCAGTTCCGCGACCGCACGCGGCTGTTCCTCGATTACTCGATCCAGTTCGATACGCTGGACGAATATCGCTATCACGAAAGCCTCGTGCACCCGGCGATGGGCCTCGCGCCGCGCCAAACCCAAGTCTTGATCCTTGGGGGCGGCGACGGGATGGCGGTGCGCGAAGTCTTGCGTCACGACGGCGTCGGGCAGGTAACGCTGGTCGATCTGGACCCGGCGGTGACGGGGCTGTTCAAGGATCATCCGCAGCTGGCGCCCCTGAACGATCATGCGCTCAGCGACCCTCGGGTGACCATCATTAACCAGGATGCCTGGCAGTTCATCGAGGCCGATCAGACCATCTACGACGTGGTGATCCTTGACCTGCCGGACCCGAAAAACCTTGCGCTGTCGAAACTGTATAGCGCCGAGTTCTACGCCCTCTTGGTGCAGCGCATCGGAGCGAGTTCGGTGATCGTCACGCAAAGCGGCGCGCCGCTGTTTGCGCGGCAGGCGTTTTGGTCCATCGTCGAAACGTGGGAGCAGACGGCCAACCCGCTTGGCGGCGCGCTGAACGTGCTGCCCTATCACAGCTATGTGCCCAGCTTTGGCGAATGGGGATTTACCATGGTGTCGCCCATGCGTTTGGATCGCGCGCCGGCGCTGCCGCAAGGGCTGCGGTATCTCGACCAGCAGGCGTGGAGCGCGGCGCAGGTCTTTGCCCCCGATATGGCGCGGCTAGAGGCAGAGCCGAACCACATCCAGACCCACGCCTTGGTCGGTTATTACCTCGACGGTTGGAGCGCGTGGTTCGAGTGACCGCGTAGCACGCGGGTCAGCTCCACATGCGCGGGGCGTAAGGCGGTCTCGATCGCCTGCGCCGCCCGGTCTGGCTGCGCTTCGCCACACATAAAGATGTCGACGGCGGCAAAGCCCCGTTCGGGCCACGTGTGGATCGAGATATGCGACTCGGCCAGCATCAGCACCCCGGTCACCCCGGCCCCCGTGCCAAAGTGGTGGAAACCGGCGCTCAGCACCGTGGCTCCGGCGGCGCGGGCGGCGGCGCGCAAGGCGGCCTCGATCACGGCGGGGTCATCGAACCCGCGCCCATCATAGAGATCCATTAAAAGATGCGCGCCCGGCGCGTGAGGGTGAGTCATAGCGCCCTGATACCGCCCCTGCGCGTGTAAGACCATGGGGAACCGCCGCGCGCCTTCCGGGTTATAGAGGGGATGAAACCAAACAGGCCCGCCATGACCCAGTCCAAGCGCATTTGCATTCTTGTGAACCCAAAATCGGGCGAAGACGATGGCGGCACCTCTCGCACGGATCGGATCGCGCAGGCGCTGCGCGAGGAAAACGTCCACGCAGATATCATTGAACTGCATCCCAAATCCAACCTGGAGCGTACCATTGAGGACGCCATCGGCGGGGGCTGCCACACCGTTGTCGCGGCGGGCGGCGATGGCACCATTTCCGCCGTCGCCGACGTTTTGCTGCGTCACAAGAAAGCGCCGCGGATGGGGGTTCTGCCCATGGGGACGTTCAACTTTTTCGCGCGCTCGCTGGGGCTGGCCGAGGACCTGAACGGAGCCGTCGCGCAGCTGGGGCAGGGGGCCAGTAAAGCCGTACACCTCGGTACGGTTAATGGCCGCGCGTTTCTGAACAACGTGAGCCTTGGTCTGTACCCGTCGATCCTTGATCGGCGCGAGGATATTTATAACCGCTACGGGCGCTCGCGGCTGGCGGCGCATTGGTCAACCTTACTGACCCTCTTGGGCGTGCACCGGCCCTTGAAGTTGGAAGCCGATCTGGACGGCGCGCGCCACCGTATCCGTACGCCCTTGGTGTTTGTGGCGGCGTCCGCCTATCAGCTCGAGACCTATAACCTTGCCGGGGCGGATGCCGTGCGGGACGGGCGCTTTGCCCTGTTCGCCGCTCCGAACACGGGGCGTTTGGACTTGGTGAAATCGGCGCTGTCTCTGGCCGCCGGGTCGGCCCGCAAGGGTGAGGATTTCCACATCGACACCGCGCGAGAGATCACGCTGACCTCTGGCCGCGCCAAGACGCTGGTGGCGCTGGACGGTGAGCGGCGCTGGATCAAAGGCCCGCTGCGCATTGCCCATTCCGCCACGCCGTTGCACGTGATCGCCCCGGCCGCATGACCCGGCTTGTTCATATCTCTGACCTGCATTTTGGCCGCGAGCGTCCCGAGTTGCTGGAGCCTTTGCGGTTGGCGATCCGCGCCATCACCCCCGATCTGGTGATCGTCAGCGGCGATCTGACCCAGCGCGCGCGCCACAGCCAGTTCCGCGCCGCGCGGGCGTTCCTCGACGGGCTGGAATGCCCTTGGCTGAGCGTGCCGGGGAACCACGACATGCCGCTGGACGCCTTTTGGCACCGTATTCTGCGCCCCTTTGGCCGCTACCGCCGCTATGTCTCGCGCGAGTTGGCCCCGGTCTGGTCGCAGGACGGAGTGACTTTGCAAGCCTTCAACACCGCCGATCCGTGGGCGTGGCAGGCGGGCAAGGTCCGGCGCCTGCAATTGTGGCGCGCCTGCCAAGCCTTTCAGGGCAGTGAGGGTTTGAACATCGTCGTTGGGCATCACCCGTTTGAAGAGCCGCGCTATTCCGACAAGACCCCGATGAAGCGCGCCGCCCCCGCATTGAAGGCGCTCAATGAGGCGGGCGCCAATCTCGTGCTTTCTGGGCATTTGCATAAATGGTGCGCGGCGGGGTTCGTGACGCCCGAGGTGGGCGATCGGATGCTGCAAGTCCACGTGGGCACCGGTCTTTCGAACCGCCTGCGCGGCGAGGAAAACGATTTTGCGGTCTTGGACTATTCCGATAACCGGCTGGGGATCACGCGCATGGTGGCAGGCCTGTCCGGGTTTGAACCCCAAGCGCCCCTGCGGTTTCAGTATGACGCGGGGCGCTGGACGCGGCTTTAGTCGTTGGTGTCACCGCTGTCGTAGTCCCAGCTGATGAACCCGTCGTTGTCGTAAGAGCCAGAGTAGTTATCGATCCGGCGTCCCTTGTGGCGCAGTTTTCGGCGCAACCACGGGCTATGATCGGCGGCAATTCCCAGCACCACGATCAGCCCGACGATGCCATAGGTCAGTTCGGTTTCATAGGGGCCGAGGGTTTCGATAATCATCTGGGTCGGGGTCATGGCGTCAGTCCTAGTGGCTGTCATCAACACGGCTGTCCCGGTCCAGCAACCCCGATTTTTCAAACCGGCGCGGGCTGGACGTGGCCCAAAGCACGTAGATCACCCCGCCGATAAAGGGCAGGGCGCTGAGCAGGGTGGCAAGCGACGGAAGCGTCAGGACGGTGTCTTGGATGGGCGTCATGGGCGGGGTCTCGTTTGACGGTGGGGCGCGTTCTGCGCCCGCCTAACCCTTGGTTAACGTCAGATTAAGCCTTTTCCATGGCAGGGGCGGGGGGATTGTGCGACCTCGCGGCTACGGCCCTAAACCGCCCCACGCAAGACCGCCCGATAGCGCGCGATGCTGCCCTCTAGGTGGCGGCGCATGGCGGTGCGGGCGGCGGGCGC
Organism: Tropicibacter naphthalenivorans; assembly: GCF_900176475.1. Lineage (GTDB taxonomy): Bacteria > Pseudomonadota > Alphaproteobacteria > Rhodobacterales > Rhodobacteraceae > Tropicibacter > Tropicibacter naphthalenivorans. The sequence continues at coordinate 8,318 of NZ_FWXX01000015.1, read as the reverse complement.
GTCGCCGCCAAGGATCGCATCGACGATCTGCCTGTGCTCTGCGTCGATCAGATGTTGATAGCCCTCGGGTGGGGTCTCGCTGCCCAAGGCGTGGCGGGGGATCACCGACGGGCCAACCATGCGCAGAAACTCGGGGAAGCGGGTGTTGTTCGTGGCCTCGGCAATCGCCAGATGCAGGGCGAAATCCGCCTCGGCCAGCGGGCCTTGGGTCAGCGCGGCGAGGGCTTCTAGCAGGCGTTCCTCTTGGGCGGGGCTGCGGCGCTGTGCGGCAAGACCGGCGGCCTCGACCTCGACCGCGGTGCGCAGTTCCAAGAGTTCGATCACCGAGGACAGCCGCGTCGGGTCCACGTCGTGAAAGGGCAGGGGAGGGGGCGCGGCGCGCATCAAGACAAAGACCCCGGCCCCCTGACGCGCCTCGACCAAGCCTTCGGCGCGCAGATGGGCGATGGCTTCGCGGACGACGCTGCGCGAGACGCCGAATTCCGCCGTCAGTTGCGATTCCGAGGGCAGGCGATCGGCGGGCTTATAGGTGCCGTCTTCGATCCGGGTGCGCAGCGCGCTTTCGACCGTGGCGACCCGTGTGGCTGGTTTTGTCTCGCTCATGAGGCTCTCTTAGGTCACGGGGGCGGGGTTGAACAGCGCAAGACTGTTGTGGATGCCGTGCCGTTCGGCCCAGGTGGGCCGGCCCGAGGCGGTGGCGATGTACTCCTCAAAGAGGCGTTCGCCCATGGATTGGATCGTCTCTTCGCCCGTGGCCACAGGCCCTGCGTCGATGTCGATCAGGTCGTGCCAGCGCCGCGCCAGCTGGCTTCGGGTGGCGACCTTGAGCGTCGGCATGGCTTGCAACGAATAGGGCGTGCCGCGCCCGGTGGTAAAGACGTGCAAGGTGCAGCCCGCCGCCAGTTGCAACGTCCCGCAGATGAAATCCGAAGCGGGGGTGGCAGCGTAGTTCAGGCCGCGCGTCTGCGCCCGCTCGCCGGGAGGGATCACCGCCATGATCGGCGCACTGCCGGATTTGACGATGCTGCCCATGGCCTTTTCCACGATGTTCGACAGCCCCCCGGCCTTGTTCCCCGGCGTGGTATTGGCGGCGCGGTCCACCTGTCCGCGGTCCAGATAGGCATCGTACCACGTCAGCTGGTCGATGATCTCTTGCGCGACGCCAGGGCACGCGGCGCGGGCGGTCAGCTGGTCGATGCCGTCGCGCACCTCGGTGTTTTCGGAAAACATCACCGTCGCCCCGGCGCGCACCAGCATATCGGCGGCATAGCCAAGCGCGGGGTTCGCGGTCACCCCGCTAAAGGCGTCCGAGCCGCCGCATTGCATCCCCACCACCAGATCGGACACCGGGCAGGGGGTGCGGGTGCGGGCGTTGAGCCGTTCCAGATGCGCCTTTGCCTGCGTCATGATCTGGCGGATCATCGCCGCGTACCCAGTCTCGTCCTGAAGGCGCACAAGGTCGGTCTGAAACTCGGGGAAGAGCCGATCCGGTTGCAGCTTTTCGCAGCCTAAACTGACGGTCATCACCTCGCCGCCAAAGTTCGGGTTCATCGAGATGTGGCGCAGGGTACGGATCGGGATCACCGCGTCGGGGGCGTCAATCGCCACGCCGCAACCATAGATGTGATCCAACGCCAAGACCCCGTCAACATTGGGATATTTCGGCAGCAGCTCTTCGCGGATCCGGCGCACGGCGTGGTCCACGATCCCCGACACGCAATGCACGGTCGAGGTGATCGCAAGCAGGTTCCGCGTGCCGACGCTGCCATCGGCGTTGCGATAGCCCATAAACGTGCGCCCTTCGATGGCGGGGCCGGGATCACTCACGCGCGTGGCCATTGGCAGGGCGTCGACGTCCGGCGCGGGGGGCATGGTCAGACGATGCTCGTAGACCCAGGACCCGGCGGGCAGCGCCTGCGCCGCAAAGCCGATCACCACGTTGTAGCGCCGCACTTCGCCGCCCTCGGGGATGTCGCGCAGGGCCAGCTTGTGCCCTTGGGGTATGCGGTCCAGCAGCGTCACCCCGGCGACCTCTTTCCCGGCGGGCAGGCCAGCATCATTGGCAATGATCGCGACGTTATCGGCGGGGTGCATGGTGATGGCGAGAGGGGTATCGGTCATGGCTTTGTCCTTGCTTCGCGGCTGAGGTGACATTTCACTGGACAACTTGTCAAACGTTTATTACCCCTTGCCCGACAACCTGTCTGACAAGTTAAAGCCACAGCGGAGGAAAACCATGAAACGACTGCTTATCACCGGCGCGGCAGGGGGCCTTGGGTCCGTCATGCGCACTCGGCTGGCGCATCTGGCCGATACCTTGCGCCTGTCTGACATGTCCGACATGGGCGAGGCCGCCGCGAACGAAGAGATCGTGCAATGCGATCTGGGCGACGCGCAGGCGGTCGAGGCGCTGGTCGAGGGGTGCGACGGCATCGTGCATTTCGGCGGCAAAAGCACCGAAGGGCCGTGGTCCGTCATCAACAACGCCAACATCCAAGGGGTGATGAACCTCTATGAGGCGGCGCGCAAACACGGGATGCCGCGGATCCTGTTCGCCTCGTCGAACCACGCCATCGGGTTCTATCCGCAATCCCAAGTCATTGATAACACAGTTTATCCGCGCCCCGATGGCCTCTATGGCATCTCCAAGGTCTTTGGCGAGGCGGTCGCCAACGCCTATCATGACAAGTTCGGCCAAGAGACGGCGATCGTGCGCATCGGCTCCAGCTTTCCCGAGCCTGCGAACCACCGGATGTTGTCTACCTGGCTGTCGTATGACGACTTTGTCCGCATGATCGAGCGCATTTTCGACGTGCCGAAGCTGGGCTGCCCGATCATCTACGGCGCGTCAGCCAACAGCGCGTCCTTTTGGGACAACTCCAAGGTCGACTGGCTGGGCTGGCGCCCGCAGGACAATTCGGAACAGTTCCGCGCGCAGATCGACGCCACCACGCCCAAGCCCGCGCCCGATGCCGCCGATGTGCTGTACCAGGGCGGGCTGTTCTGCACCGACGGCATTCATTCCGAAGACTGACGCCCGCGCGGCGCTATTTAGGGAAATTCTCTCATGATCGAACCGAACGCCTTGCGCGATATCATCCGCTCGGGCCTGCTGTCCTTTCCGGTAACCCCCTTTGATGCCGAGGATAATTTCAACGCACACGCCTTTGCGGCGCATCTCGAATGGCTCCAGCCGCACCCCATCGCTGGCCTGATCGTGGCGGGCGGCACGGGCGAGATGTTCTCGCTGACCCCGTCCGAGATCATCGACGTGGTCAAGACCGCCAAGCAGGCCCAGCCCAACGACCCGATCATCGCGGGCTGTGGTTATGGCACCAAGCTGGCCTGCGAGCTGGCCCAAGGTATCGAAGCGGCGGACGGTGACGGCATCCTCTTGCTGCCCCACTACCTGATCGGCGCGCCCCAAGACGGGATCGAGGCGCATATCCGCGCCGTTTGCAAATCCACCAACATGGGTGTGATCGTCTATAATCGCGGGCAGTCCGTCTGCTCGGCGGAAACGTTGGCGCGGCTGGCGGACGAGTGCCCCAACCTCGTCGGCTTTAAGGATGGCACCGGCGACATCGACACGGTCAAGCGCATCACGGTGAACAACGGCGACCGGCTGGCCTATATCGGTGGGATGCCCACGCATGAGCTGTTCGCGCAGGCCTATCGCGGCGCGGGCGTGGATACCTATTCCTCGGCGGTGTTCAATTTCGTGCCTGAAACGGCGCTGAAATTCCACGCGGCCTTTCAAAAGGGCGACGATGCCACCTGCGAAGCGATGCTGCGCGAGTTTTACTATCCCTTCGCCAAGATCCGCGACCGCAAGACCGGCTACGCGGTCTCGGCCATCAAGGCAGGCGTCGCCTTGCGCGGCTTCGAAACCGGGCCGGTGCGCGCGCCTTTGACCTCTCTGACAGAGGAAGAAGTCGAGATGATGCGCACCCTGATCGCCGATTATTCCTGATTTCCGGCGTTTTTCGCCCTGTCTTAGGTCCGTGCTGCACGCGCGGGCCTTTTTGCGTTTGGCGGGTGAATTAGCCCGTTGGGATTGTTCGCTTTTACGCGCCTTGCGGGCAGGGGAAAAATCGCATTGCCCACCTATGTACACATTTGCATACCGCTAAATATTTGGTTTTAAACGATAAATTTTCAGAATCCAGATGACAGGTCAGGATTGCTGTGCTAGTTCGCCGCTCAAGGGGAGGCTTCGTAACACATTCAAAGGATGAGGCCGATGAAACAGAAACTACTGGTGTTGGGCGGCGGTTTTGGCGGCCTTTATGCGGCGCGCGAATTGCGCAAACGCTTTGGCGACAGCGCCGATATTCAGCTGATCAGCGAAGAGAACTATTTTGTCTTTCAGCCGCTGCTGCCCGAGGTCGCCGCAGGCGCGATCACCGAAATGCACGCGGTCACCTCGCTGCGCGAACTGCTGAAAAAGGTGCGTCTGCGCAAGGCGACAATCCACTCGGTGGATTTCGCCCGCAAGGTCGTGACGGTTTTCCAAGGGGTGCAGCGCCGCCCGACCGAGATCGCATACGATCACCTTGTCGTCGCTATGGGCTCTCGGATTGATCTGTCCCGCGTGCCGGGGCTCGAAGAGCACGCGCTCAAGATGAAAACGCTCGAAGATGCCCGCCGTCTGCGCGCCCATATCATCGAACGGCTCGAACACGCCGATGTCACGCAACTGCCCGAGGTCAAGCGCGAGGCGCTGACCTTTGTCGTGGTGGGCGCGGGCTTTAGCGGGATCGAGACCATCGGCGAGGTCAAGGAACTGATTGACCGCTCGCTCAAGTATTACCCCAACATCGACCCGTCCGAAGTGCGGGTGATCGCGGTGGAATTCGCGCCGCGTGCGCTCAATGAACTGCCCGAGAGCCTCGCCGCCTACGCTGTGCGCCAGCTGAAAAAGCGCGGCGTCGAGCTGATGTTCAACACCGGGGTGGCGTCTGTCACGGGGCGTCGCCTTGTCACCTCGACCGGCGAGACGATCCCGACGCGGACGATCATCGCCACCATCGGCAACGCGCCGTCGCCGGTTGTGCTGGATATGGGGCTGGAACTGACCCAAGGGCGCGTCGCCGTGGACCGCTTCATGCGCGCCAAGGGGCATGACAACGTCTGGTCGCTGGGCGATTGCGCGCTGATCCCGATGAAAGAGAACGCCACCGAGCGCAACGATTTCGCCCCGCCCACCGCGCAATTTGCCGTGCGCGAAGCGGCGCAGCTGGCCAGCAACATTGCCGCCACTGTCAAGGGCAAGGCGCTGAAGCCGTTCCAGTACAAGAGCCGGGGGGCGCTTGCTTCGCTCGGCGCGCGGCGCGGGGTGGCCGAAGTCTTTGGCGTCAAGCTGTCGGGGTATGTGGCGTGGCTGCTGTGGCGGGCCTATTACCTTAGCTTTATGCCGGGGTTCGACACCAAGCTGCGGGTCTTTATGAACTGGATGCTCGACGGGTTGCGCCCGCGGTCGGTTGTGGCGCTGCAAGTGCCCAACGCGCAGGCCGCGCGCTATGTCCACTATGCCGCCGGTGATCCGGTGTTCGAGCGCGGCAACCGTTCGGACGGGTTCTACACCGTGGTCAGCGGGCAGTTCGAGGTCAGCTACTATGACGAGGGCCAAGGCAAGGACATCACCCACGAAGTCGGCCCCGGCGGTCACTTTGGCGAGCGCATGATCATGGGCGAGTCGACTCGTTACGGCACGGTCAAAGCCGTCACGGATGGCGTCGTTCTGGTACTTGGCCGCGAAGAATTCACCAAGCTGTCCAGCACCTTTGACGCGCTGGGGTCTTACCTGGAGGATCACCTGAGCCGCGTTTACCACGTCGATTGGCACGCCAAGAAGGTGACCGAGGTGGAATCCTCGCTGCCCAAGGCCAGCTAAGGGCGGCGTGAACAGAATTGGCGTGCGTTAACAGAGCCGCCCGCCAAAGACCTCAAGCAGCTTATGCTTGAGGATCTGACCGGTCGCGGTGGCGGGTAGGGTATCGGCCAGCACAATGCTGGTTGGGCGTTTATGCCCTGTCAGCCGCCGCGCCACATGGTCGGTCAGATCGGTGACCGTCACCCCCGCGCCCGGGCGCGGTTGGACAAAGGCCAGCACCTCTTCGTCGCCGTTCGCGGCTCGGCCAATCACGGCGGATTGCACCACGCCGGGGTGGCTGTTCAGCGCAGCCTCGACCTCGGGGGGGTAGACGTTGAAACCGCCTCGGATGATCAGTTCCTTGGCACGGCCTACGATGTGCAGGCGCCCTTCGTCGTCTATGTGGCCCAGATCGCCGGTGCGCAGCCAGCCATCCTTTATCGCTTGGGCAGTGGCTTCTGGGTTGCGGAAATATCCGGCCATGACGTGCGGTCCACGGGTCAGCACCTCGCCCACCTGGGCATCCGCGCCAAGACCGTAATCCAGAGCCACCTCAACCCCGGGCAGGGGCGGGCCCACGCTGGTGTCGGGATCGCCCATGCGGTTGCCCGTGGCGCTGATCCCAGAGGTGCTTTCGGTCATGCCATAGCCGTTTTGCAGTGCGATCCCATAAAAGGTCTCGGCCTGCTTTTTCCAGGCGGGGTCCAGCGGGGCTGCGCCCGACGACACGTAGCGCAGCTTGGACCGGCGCAGCTTGGTATGCCCGTGCTCTTTGGCATGGGCCATGAGCAAAGCGTGCATTTGCGGTACGGCGGGCATGACCGTCGCGCCTTTTTGCAACGCCTCAAACAGGCGCGCGGGATCAAAGCGGGTGACCAGTTCGACCATCGCCCCTGCATGTGCGGCAGCCATCATCATAGAGGCCACGCCGAACACATGGGTCAGCGGCAGAGCGCCGTAGATATGGTCGCGCTCGGTCATGCCGCGCAGCTGCGCCGACGCCTTGGCAGCGAACAGCAGATTTTGGTGGGAAAGCATCACGCCCATTGGGCCGTCGGTCGATTGGTTGGTGTAAAGAAGGACGGCGATCTCTGGATCGGGCGCGGGATTGCGCTTGTCTCGGTGCATCTGGAGCGCGCCAAAACCCGCGTCGATGGGCCCGGCGTCCCCAGCGTGGCGCTTGGCCTCTTCGGAGACGTGGCTGGTATAAAGGGTGAGCGCGGGCTTGGCGTGGGCGGTGACCTGGGCCAGCTCCGAGCTGGACATACGGGCATTGACCGGAACGGCCCACGCGCCGACTTGGGCTGCGGCAAAGATCAGCGCCGGCACCGCAAGACAGTTTTCACCCACGATCATCACACGCTCGCCCGGGGCGGCCCCATTGGCACGCAGCAGCGCAGCGGCGGTATCGATCAGCCCGGCATAGCTGCGCCAATCATAGACCTGCCCGTCGTAATCCTTGATCGCGGGCGCGTCCGCCCGCTTTTCGACGTTGCGGGCAATAAGGTCGCTGATCCGCCCGGTCATGCGTTGCTCCGTTTGGGCCGTTTGTCCGTGAGAGGGTGTTTGAACACGCCTGCGGCGGTGCAGATCAAGCGACTATGCTGGGACGTCTGCTCGGCGGCCAAGACCAGAAACGGTTTGCCGCCTCGCATAGTGCCAGTCAGGCAAGGCCGGTCGCGGCACATCCCAAAAGCCACAAACGGCGGGCTCATCGGGATGGTCCTAGATGGCGCGCGCCCATTTGGGTTCACGGTCAAGAAAGCCACCTCCCCAATGACATTATCGAGCAGCGTGCCCGCCCCCCCACCATTCAGCACGTCATGGCAGTTGGTATGCACGTTGGGGATGTCCAACGTGCACCGTGTCCCGCCGTCCGGGTGGCCGATTTCGATTGCATACCCCAAAGTCCGCTGGGTCCCGGTTTCGCCTTTATAGATGTCATCATGCAGCACCAAGCTTAATAAACCGTTCCAAGTGCTGAACCGCCTGGATCACGCGTTCGGGGACGGAGCCCAAGGCATACGCATCCTCATGCGCAGTCTGCCGGGCCATTGGACCGGCTTTCTGTCCACTATCTTGGCGGCAATAAGATACAGGTCGGGCCCCGCACCGTCGTGATTGCCGTGCAAGTCTATAGAACGGTCTGTGCACGCAGCTTTTGGGCCGCGTTACCGAGAAAGAGGCTTTGCGCCAGACAAGGCGCTGGACTTTGGCTTGTGCGCGGCAGGTTCAGACTGATTCACGGTGGGATTCGTAGCCGTTGGGGAGCGCCCAGAAGCGTTTAGAGGGGGATCAGTGAAGTTCAGGGGAAACAAAACCATTGCTTTACAGAGGGTTGCACGAATTTTTGCGAAAAGTTGGATTTCTTTGAAAAAACCGCTTGCGGGTTTTGGGTGATAACCTTAGAACCCCCTTCACCGGCGGCGCTGAGGCGCTACGG
>NZ_FWXX01000006.1 GCF_900176475.1 Tropicibacter naphthalenivorans | reverse complement strand
GAGTAATCAGCCTCCGGCAAAAGCGGGGCGGTTCATTACGTGCGGCGTCATGAAGTCTTCCGCAGCCTCGTTCACCTCGGCGCCGAACTTGCGGATCAGGTGTTCGTAGACATTGGACATGGTCCGCTCGGGGACTGCCTCGGGGTGCAGGTCCATCGCGGCGAAGTTCTGGCAGATCTTGTAGAGCACACCGGCCCGGTCCATGCGGGCGATGGTGTTGATGAAATCGAACTGGTCGAAGATGACCCGGGCGTTGTCCGAGAACTGACCGATGTAGTCCTCGAGATTCTGACGGGTCCGCGTCGCACCCAGGCTTGCCAGGGTGTAGTTTGAGGTGTTGTAGAACGGATAGCCGGTCTGCTGGCGCAGGAGAACGCCCATGTCGATGCCGCTGTCCTTGAAGGTCTCGACAGATTGCAGGGTTGCTTCACGCGTCGGTTCGAGCACGCATTCCAGACGGCGCAGAAGGGTGAACGGCAGGATGATTTTGCCGAATTCGGTGTGGCGGAAATTGCCCTAGAGGTCGTCCGCGTTTTTCCAGATGAAGTCCGCGAGGGTCGTGTTGTTCTTCGTTTCCTGGCTCAAGGCCGGTCTCCAATCGTAGTGCAATGCTCGACTTACCGGGAAAGTAGGCGCAAGAATTGCGGATTGATATAGCTGGTCGCCGGAATTCCTGTGGAATCCCGGTATTTTATTCAGTCGGCGGCCCGAAGCTCCCGATGCGGCCAGCAGGCAGCCCGATCATCCTCCAGTTGACTCCGCAGTTCCTCGATCTGGGCCAGGATATCCTTCCGGCGCTGAAACCCCTCTCGCATCTCCTCCAGCGTATCGAGGGTCGGCAACGGGATCGGTAGAGCCTTGAGGTCCTTCATGCCGATCGACTGGATCACCGCGCCGCCGGCAAGCGACTGGATGTGCTCCTGCACCGTCGGGTCCGAGAGGTACTCGTAGAGTGCGAGCGCCGCGATGCCGCCGCGCCGAGTGGCGCGCAGGATCATCATCGACTGCCCTGCGGTCCAGATCTTTTCGGCGTTCTCCTCCGGGATGCCTTCCGGCACCAAAGCGACCGAACCTACCGTGCCCTTCACCGCGATAAGCACGTCACCAGGGATCAGGCGCTGATTGCGGGCCTTGTTGTATTTGGCCATGCTCACGCGCACCGCACGTTTCGGCTCCGCAATGAAGCCATCGGGCACAATGTCTGCGGGCATGGCCTCGAGCAGGGTGTACTCACCGCCCTCATCCTCGGAGATGCTCAGCGGCCGGATGAACTCGACGAGATCTTCCAGTGGCGCAACGTCGTGCTTCTCCAGCAGGGCATCGATGCGCTCCCGCGCGCCGGTGCTCAGGTAGCGGTTCGGGGTGAGGACGAGATTGTTATCGCGGATCTCCTCGAAAGGGACGTCCCGCGCCAGGGCGCGATCTTCAACCTTGGCACCTGATGCCAGGTCAAGCCATGAGGCCTCGGGGAGAACCTCGAACCGGCCACGACGGCCCTTGGCGGCAACAAGGTCATGCCCGAGATCCACAAATCGCACCGAACTGCGCTTGGCGACTGTCGTTGCCAAAGTGACGAGCAGCGTCGGAATACCCGTATTGGTGAACATCATCCCCGAGGGAACCCCCATGATGGCCTGAAGGCGGTCACTGCGCATCAGGTTGTCCCGCGCCACCGTCTCGCTGCCGACCATCCGGAACATGGCGCCGGTGGTGGTCGAGAGGATCACCCGGCCGAGCGTCATTTCGGTCGCATCTGCAATGGCCAGCGTTTCCGAGAGCATCCGGCCGATCTTCCCGCGCTCGAGGCCGAGGCTTGCGAGGGTGCGTTCCGGGATGGTGTCGTCATCCTTCACGATGAGGCCGAAGGGCGGGAACATGACTTCCACGGCAGCATTGCTGACTTCTCGGCGCTCCCAGCCCCAGGCCGTTTCGATGGATACGGCTTCTCCGAGATCGAGGATGCTGAGGATGTGCCCCATGATCCGCGCTTGCTCAGGGGTTGGCGTCACGAAGCTGATCTGGGGTGCGCGTTCCGCCAAATTCGACATCATGGTGTAGTCGAGACAAGGCCGCATGGACCAGGGATAGGAAAACCGGACCGAGGCCGCATCGCCGATCATGTCGACTATTTTCAGGCTGGCCTCCGCACGGATCCAGCCTTCGCCGCGGTGGTCATTGACCACATCCATCAGCTCCGAAAGCGTGCGATACCTTTCCTGCCTGGGTGTGCCGAGCAGGGCGCGCCCGACGCCTTCCAGGATCTGGGCGACTTCCCTGCTGACGGCCTTCGCGCCATCGAGTTCTTCCAGCGGTCGTTGGGTTTCCACCAAGTTGGCCGTGATCTCGAGAAAGGCTGAGAGACCTTCCGAAGGGGAGCGCGCAAGGCGCAGCTGGGTGAGGATTTCTTGCGCTTTCATCGGAACCGTATAGGTAGGGGTTACTTATTTTTTGCCAGCTTAGCGTTAAAGCTGTTGGTATGATAGGTGGTAATCAACCTGTCTTCGCCAGCGACAACCACGACGCCACCCTTCTTGCGCGCATCGTCCAGGAGCTTCTTCCTGAGACGCATCTGCTCGAGTTCTTCGTCGATGATCCGCGTGGTGAGGACGTAGCGGTCGCCCTCAATCTCGCCAAGGTCGAGGGCGAGATCGGTCAGGCCTTTCCTGATGCCGCGTTGGTTCATCCTGCAGTCGAAATGGTGAGTCATGTTCATGTGGGGACGCTCCGTTTTGATGCTGAGACTATGCGCTTGAAGATGGCGTGAGTCAATCAAAAAAACCATAGGCAGGCGCTACCTTTTGAAATTGGCCTCAAAGTATGAGTGGATTGGTTCATGTCGCACAAGGCTTTTCGTGTTTCTTTCGCCACAGGTGATTGACAGGATGATAATGGTCTTAGGTGGTCTAAGTTTCTGTTTTATATTCTCTTTTCAACGCTTCGATCATCGCCTCCTGCAACTGATGGACCGAAATGCGGGGCGCACTGAAAAACAGGTCATGCTCTGCCACCCTTGAGAAATGCCCTGTGGCACCCGAGGTTCACCTTATGATGATCCAGACACGCAGCACCTCTTTCGCACTCATACGGGCAGCCTGACCAAGGCCCCATGACCGGTCTCAAGGCTGGTCCCTCGATGATTCCCGCGAAGGTGCGCATGCTCTACATCCTCACCCCACTCCTCGACGCGATACGCGCCTGATCCAGCCGGTTCCCGGCCGATCTCGCCGTTTCCTGTCCGGATGCCGATCCGGATGATCGCGTAGAGGGGACTCCCCATGTTTGATATTTCCGGTGGCATCGCGCTGCCGAGCCCGTCCGTTGCTGATCGCGACGTACCCGCGGCCTCCAAGGGCCATTGCACCGCTCATGCCGTCCTTGGGGACGGTGAAGGCACCCGTGTTCAGGCCGAAAGCTGGCTCGAACTCTGCCATCAGATGTTGCTGAACGCTGATGAAGAGGTGGCTGAACTGGCCGAGCAGCAGCGGTTCATCTTCGGAGAAGACGAAGATGACCTTCGCGAGCACATCTTCGATGTCATCGCCACGCTGCACGACGGATACCGCATCGCCTACACCATCAAGCCGGAAATCCGGCTCGCATCGGGGGTGTTCCTCGAAGAGATGGCCGAGATCACCGCCAACATCTTTGCCGTTTCGGAATGGACCAGCATCGTCCAGCCGGACGATGAGGAGCTCGCGCCGGCCAAGGTCGCACCCAAACGCAGCCGCAAGCGCAAGACGCGGGGCTGATCATGGCGCTTCATCCGATCCTTCCCGTCATCGCAGGCGAATGCCTGACCTCGTATTTGAACCGGTCCGCGCAGTGGCATTGCGGCATGGGGCTGCATGACTTTCTCGCCTTCGTGGATCTGCCGCGCGCCGCGCTGACGGCGCCGGGCTCTGAGACTCTTGATCGCCTCGAGGGGCTATTGGGACTGCCTGTAAGCCGGTTGGGGGAGATGACCTTCACGGTGGATGGGGACGGGGGCCGCATGCTTGCGGGCCTGCCGGTGCAGTTCGAATTCGGCGATATCCGGAAGACCAAGTATTGCCCGAAGTGCCTGCTTGAGGATTTGAAGCCTGACAGCCCATCCCATGGCGTGGCCGTCGGCCGTATCGGGTGGCAGGTGGCCCATATCCGCAGCTGCCCAGTTCACGGGGTGGCACTGCTCCCAGGCAAAATCCAGTCCCCTGCGAAAAGCCTGTAACTGATCACCGATATCACCCTGGATCAGAAGGCACTGGCAGGGATTGCCGGTCAAGCAATGGCGCGGGAGTGGTCGGGCCTGGAGGCCTATATCTCGAACCGGCTGGCGCGCCAGCCGGGGCCTGCCTGGCTTGATGACCAGCCGATCAATGTGGCGGCCCGCGCCTGCGAGATGCTGGGGATGTTTCTCCTTCAGCCGCCCATGGTCTCGCTGTCCCGCTTGGGCGAAGAGGACTGGCATCAGGCCGGGAAGCACGGCTTCGAGATTTCCGCAGGGGGCGGCGAGGCCATTCGAGCTGCTTTGCAGGAGCGCATCGACGCGGCATTGACCGGTGACCGGTCGGGTGGTGCGCAAAAGGTGTTTGGCTGTCTCTACAAGTGGCTCCAGTACCGGCAGGACGCGAAGGGGAAGGGGCCCATCCGTGAAGTGGTCTGGGAGTTGATCCTCGACAATTTCCCCTATGAGGCCGGCACCATGCTGTTCGGGGAGCCCGTCGACCGACAACGCGTTCATTCCGTCTATAGCCTGGGCAAGAAAGTGGGACTCAGCCCGCGGGCGGTGCAACGTGCTGCCATCCTGAACGGTGTACTCAATGCAGAATTGGGTAAACCGCGCTCCTATGAGATCCTCGACGCCGAAGAGGTAGAGGCGCTGGCGGAGATTATGCTGTCCTCGATGTCGATCGCGGGATTGGCCGAGTTCCTCGGCTCGACCTTCAAGCAAGCAGACGATCTCGTGCGGGCTGGGCTGATCTCGCGAATGCAGGGCGAAGATGGCGAGGTCCGGTCGACTCGCAAGACGATCCTCCACGCATCTGCCGAGGGCTTTCTCGAAGAACTGTTGTCCCAGGCCGAACGGGTGAAAGCACCCTCCGAAGGCATGATGAACATTGATGCCGCAGTCGATCGATCCCGTTGGCCGGCGCTGGATGTCTTCCAGGGCATTCTGTCAGGCGCCTTGAGCCGTGTCGAAATTGTGGATCCGAAGCTGAAGGTGCAGGGCTTGCTGGTCGACCCGGTCGAGGTGCGGGATGCCCTGGCGCGCATTAAGGGCGACGGCCGCGTTGGCAGCTTCGAGGCCGCAGCCTTGCTCGGCGTGCGGCAGATCGAATTTAGCAATCTCGCGCGACTGCGCGGGCCGAATGGGACGCCCTACCTTGCCCAACATGTCGAGCCCAACACCCGCGGCCGCGGCGTGAAGCTGTTCGATGTCGCCGGGATCGAGGCATTCCTTCGCGACTATGTGCTTCTGCAGGAACTGGCCGAGAAGGCCGGCGTGGGGCGGCTGGGCGTGAAATACAAATTGGATGCCTTTGGGTCCGTCCGATCAATGATGCCTCGGCCCAGGGGCGGTTGTGGTATCGGCGGGCGGATGTGGAGGGGGTGTTGGGATAGGTGGGGATATCAAGTATCCACCATCCCCTCGCTTTCTTCTTTGCGCGTATCGTCAGCCTGTACCAACGATGAACGCGGATCCCTTAGATGAAAGAAGTGATAATTTCAGCGGCAATAGCGATCATGCCGTTCCTCTCCCCCGCTTATGCCGGGGAATTCAATGGCTCCATTTTTGGACACAAACTGGGCTCGCCCGTTCCCAAATTCAATCGGGAAGATCTACTGGTCGAAATCATCGGTGAGCCATATTTGGTTTACAATAATGACAGTTGGTCGCAGGTCTTCGAGGAGGCCCACGTCTACCCAACAGTTGTTTCTGGTGTAGTCTATGCCGTAAAGGGGGTTTCGCGACTCTCAAGTGATAAGGAGACGCAACGCCTTGGTCGTAGGGTCGCGAGGGTGCTCTCCATTGAATATGGCGACAACGAATATTGCTATGAGTATGGCGACTATGAATCGAGACTATTGCAATGTAATGATGGGCAACCTCTTTCCTCCATTTACCCGAATATGGATATCTGGGGTGTGATCTCGGGGAGGTACAGAATGTCTGTTCACGTCTATGGTGAAGTCGTCGAATTTCGGGTGCAATTTTCTGAATCCTCCCAGGAAGGTGCAAGAATGCAGGAGATAATGTCAGCTGAAAAAGATGAGTTGTTTATGGAGTTCCACGGAGACGAGATCCTCGATTCCATTGGCCGTTAATGGATGTCTCCTCTGCCAAGCAGTCGCCCGACCGGACCTTGCGGTGCGAAAATTATCGCATATCCTTGGAGTGTAAGGTTAAGGTTGCAGCATAGATGACGAGGCGAACCCATCGAAAAATGAGAAGCTTCGAAGGCCGGGTGCGATTTTACCAGAGGGTTGCCTTTTCGGCGCCGTTACTCGCAGCGATTTTGGTTTTCGTCGCACGCAACGGGACGCTTGGCAGTTTTTTCTCAATCTTTATCAAAGTGTGCTTTCCGGTTTTGCACCAATCATGCCAAGGTGATGTTACCCCTCCAGACGTAAATGCAGAGCTTGATGCGTTTCTTGCGTACGGTTTGGCTGGTTGCGCAGTGCTGGGGGTTTGGACCTTCTTCTTTCGACATCTGATTTGCGATATTGTTCGTAGCATCATGTTGTGGTGGGAGTACCGAAGCTAAGACTGCCACTTGCAGAAAGTGCCTGGATCATCAAGGCGACAAGTGCGACAGGTTGCGAAAGCCGGTAAGATTGCCGCTTGTGTGGTGGAATTTCACTGGCAAAATTAGACGCGCCGCGCTGGCAGACCCGCTGGACTCAGTGTTTTCCGCTCTCAATGTTTTCAAAGGGTTGCTGAAGGACTGGTGGCAAATCCTGCCTGGTCGTTTCATTTGAAGTGCCCAAGGTGAGTTTGCCACTTGGCGGGTCTATCTCTGCGACCTCTGCGTAAGTCATTGATTTTTCGTAAGTATGAAAAGCGCCGCTCTGACCGGGGCGGCGTTTTGCTTGGAAACTGTCAGGAGAGGCGCTTAGCCCGGGCGCGGTCCTCGGTAGCGTCATCGTTTGATGGCTTTCTGCAAGGGGACGCAGCAGTTGCCAATAGTTGACTAAAATAGTAAAAAATGTACCGCGGGGTGGAACTTTCGCTGTCCCTTGTCCAAATCTCACGTCCGGTGCCGACCCATGTCTTTAGATACACCCGAGCGGTTGCCTGCCAGCTTGGCCGACTACCAAGCGCTTGCTCAGGCCAATTTGTCCCCCGACGTGGCCGCCTATTTCCTCAGAGGGGCCGGAGCAGAGCAGACCCTGCGCGCGAATGCCGAGGATCTGGCCGCGTTGCGCCCTTGGCCGCGCGCCTGCAAGGATTTGCGGGGTGGCTCCACGGCCTGCGCGGTGCTGGGGCTGTCCCTTGATGCGCCCTTGCTGGTGGCGCCCATGGCCTATCTGCCCTTGCTGGACCCCGCAGGGGAGGCGGGTGTTGCCGCCGCTGCGACGGCGCAGGGGGTGGGCATGGTGCTGAGCGCGCAATCCGCCCAGCCGATGGATCATGTCCGGGCCGAGGGCTCGAACTGCGGCTGGATGCAGCTCTATTGGCTTGGGGGGCGGGATGCGACCATGCAGCTGGCGCAGCGGGCCGCGCGGGCCGGGTTCTCTGCGCTGGTCCTGACGGTCGATGCGCCGGTCCATGGCATCCGCGATGCGGAACTGTCGGCGGGCTTTGCGCTGCCGCCGGGGCTGCGGGCGGTCAACCTTGATGGTCTGGCTCAGCCGCAATTTGCCCCCTTGACCAGCGGCGAGTCCCTGCTGTTCGACCGTGTCGCGCATGTTCTGCCCGGGTGGGAGGACGTGGCGTGGCTGTGCCGGAATGCGCCGCTGCCGGTCCTGCTCAAGGGCATCTTGCACCCCGATGACGCCCGCCAAGCGGTGCAGGCCGGGGCGGCGGGCGTCATCGTGTCGAACCACGGGGGGAGGGTGCTGGACGGTGCGCCATCTTCTATCTCTGCTCTGCCAGCGGTGGTGGCCGCCGTGGGCGGCGCGGTGCCCGTGCTGATGGATGGCGGCATCCGGCGCGGCGTCGATGTCTTTCGCGCGCTGGCGCTTGGGGCCGATGCGGTGCTGATCGGGCGCCCGGTGTGTCACGGGTTGGCGGTGGCGGGCGCGCTGGGGGCCAGCCACGTGCTGCGCCTGCTGCTCGACGAGCTTGAGGTCACCATGGCCCTGACCGGATGCCGGACCCTCTCCGACATCACCCGCGATTGCCTTGGGCCTAGCCCTTTTTGATCGTGTAGTTCAGCGGGATCACCAGCGTAAAGCTGTCGCCCGTCAGATGGTTGGGCGGTGTCGGCAACCGGTCCAGATCGTCAAAGACCTTTAGCGCGGCCTTGTCCAGCAGATCGGACCCCGAAGAGGTCTGCACCGCGCGGGCGATCACCTGGCCATAGCGATCCAGCGTGAACTTGATGCGCACCTCGCCTTCGACGCCCTTTTTGCGGGCGGCCTGCGGATAGGATTTGGCCTTGGCCAGCCGCAGCACCACGGCCTTTTGCCATTCGCTGACCTCGGCCATCTGCTCGGCGGTCAGACCTTCGGCATCGGCCTTGGCGGTCTCGGCCTTAGCTTGGGCATCGACCCCGGACACTGACGCCTGCGCCGCCTCGGCGGCGACCGCGCCCATCTGCGCGGCCTGATCGACCTGCTCTTCGTCGAACTCTTGGGCGACCTCCTTGGCGACCTCTTGGGTCTCTTCGACGGGGTCGGGGCTGGCGATGCCGAACTTCAGATCGTCGTCCGCCACGTCATAGGGGGTCTGGTTCAGGATCGGCTCTGCGGCGGCCATGGCGGCGTGGACCGCCTCGGGGCTTTCGGTGACGGTGGGGGCGTCGATGGCCTCGGCCACGGCGGTGCTGTCCTCGCCCGCGTCAGAGGGGGCGGCGATGATGTCGGACAAATCGAACATGATCGCGCCTTGCAGGCCTGCCTCTTTACGCAGGGGGTCGTGCGGCGTCTGCTGAGGCTGTGCCAAAAGCCCCGCAGGCAAGCCCACATGGGCCGCAAGGCTCAGCGCCGCGGCCACGGTCAAGACCGGCCCCATCCCGCCGCCGGTGCGATAGGCGAGGCTCATGGCTGGGTCTCCGCTGTCTCGGGCAGGGCTTCGGGCGGGGCAGAGGCCTCGTCCAGACCGACCAGACCGACCTTGAGGTAGCCCTCGGCGCGCAGCACGTTCATGACGGCGATCAGCTCGCCATAGGGCACGGCCTTGTCGGCGCGGATATACAGCCGCTCGTCGCGGTTGAGCATGGTGGCGATGCCGATTTCCATGACCAAGCCGTCCAGCGTGGTCTGAACCTCGCCCACCGCCAGCGACAGATCCTCTTGGAGGGTGATGAACACCGGTTCAGAGGGGCGCTGCGGCGCGTCGGCCACCGCAACGGGCAATTCCACCGGGATGTCGACGGTCGACAGCGGCGCGGCCACCATAAAGATGATCAGCAGCACCAGCATGACGTCGATGAAAGGCGTGATGTTGATGTCGGCGTTTTCCGCCATCTCGTCATCACTGCCAGAGCCAAGTCGCGCGCCCATGGGATCACTCCGCCGCTTGCGCGTGGGGCGCGGCGCGTTGAACCATGGCGCGCGGCGACAGGTCCAGATCGCGCGAAAGGGTGCGCGCCACCAGCGCCGAGGCATCGCCCAGCATCACCTTGTAGCCGCTGACGCTGCGCGCCAGCAGGTTGTAAAAGATCACCGCCGGAATGGCCGCGACCAGCCCGATGGCGGTGGCGAGCAGCGCCTCGGCGATGCCGGGGGCGACCACGGCGAGGTTGGTGGTGTTGGTTTCTGCAATCGAGATAAAGCTGTTCATGATGCCCCAGACCGTACCGAACAGCCCGACAAAGGGCGCGGTGGACCCGGTGATCGCGAGCAGAGCCGAGCCGCGTTGCTGGCTTCGGGCGGCGCCGACCTCGATCCGCGACAGGGCGCTGTCGGCGCGCTCTTTGATACCGGCGTCCGGGCCGTCGCCTGACCTGCGGCGTTCGTCCAGTGCGGCGCGCACCATGGCGCCCATCACCCCGCGCCGCTTGGCAAAGCGGGCCTCGACGGTGTTCAGCGTGCCCGCCTTTTCCAGCGCGCGGTAGTTGCGGCGCAGGCGCAGGCGCGCGGCGGCCAGCAGCACCAGCCGCGCCACGAACACCGCCCAGACCAGCACAGAGGCCACGGCCAGCGAGATCATCACCGCCTTCACCACGATGTCGGCGGCAAGGTACATGCCGACGGGCGACATGTGATCCTGACCGGCCTCGGCCAGCCACTGAGCAATCATCGCGCGCCAAGGATCGAATGAGAATTCCATGATCAGACCTCCGTCCATTCGCGGATCAGGTTGTGATAAATGCCGGTCAGGGTGACGACCTGCGGATCGCTTAGCCCCAGCCGCCCGGCCAGCGTCTGGATCGTCTGGTCGAGATCGAACAGAATGGTGCGACGCTCGTTCGACCGCACCATGCTTTGCAGCCAAAAGAAGGACGACACCCGCGCGCCGCGCGTGACCGGTGTGACTTCGTGCAGCGAGGTCGACGGGTACAGCACCATGTCCCCCGCAGGCAGCTTGACCGATTGCGTGCCATAGTGATCCTCGACGATCAGCTCGCCGCCGTCGTACTCGTCCGGTTCCGAGAAAAAGACGGTCATCGACAGGTCGGTGCGCAGCCGCTCGCCGCTGTGCGGGTTCACGCGGATCGCGTTGTCGACGTGCACGCCAAAGGTCTCGCCGCCTTCGTAGCGGTTGAACATCGGCGGCAGGATGCGCGAAGGCAGCGCGGCGGACAGGAACAGCGGCGTCTGGTGCAGCCTGTCGACGATAAGCTGCCCGATCTCGCAGGCCACGCCCGAGCGCGGATCAAGCTGGCGGTTGTTCTTGACGCCCTGCGACTGGGCACCGGCGGTCTGCTTGCCGCTTTGCCAGTCGGCGGCGTCCAGCCGGGCGCGGATCGCCTGCACCTCTGCCTTGCTGAACAGCTGGGGAATGGTGATGAGCATAAGGTTTCTCCTGTGGGACAGGGGGCCGGGGCAGCGCGTTTGGGCCGCCCCGACCGAGGGAACATCCTAGAACTTCAGATCCACGGCGGCCCAGATCTCGCGCCCTGGCGCGACATAGGTAAAGGGCTCGCCCGAACGATAGGCGGTGTCGTAATAGACCGTGTCGGTCAGGTTCTTGACGCCAAAGCGCACGCCCATGCTGTCGTTGACATCGTAAGAGCCAACCAGATCGAACGACCAATAGGCCGGCAGCACATTGCCATTCGGGGTCAGGGTGCCCAGATCGACGTCGTCTTTCCAGTTGGTCTGAACGCCCAGCAT
Source organism: Tropicibacter naphthalenivorans (assembly GCF_900176475.1). GTDB lineage: Bacteria > Pseudomonadota > Alphaproteobacteria > Rhodobacterales > Rhodobacteraceae > Tropicibacter > Tropicibacter naphthalenivorans. The sequence continues at coordinate 254,614 of NZ_FWXX01000006.1, read as the reverse complement.
CAGCTGATCGGTGACGTCATAGGTCGCCAGCATGTTGAACTGCTTATGCGCGATGGTCGCGACGCTCTGACCGATGGCGGTGGTATCGGCGGACTCCAGCACTTCGGATGTCATAAAGACCGCGCCACCGTACAGGCCCAGCCGGTCGACCTTGCCCGCGACACCCAGCTCAACCCCGCGCAGGCGGTACTTGAGCGAGTCCTGCGTGACCTGCGCGCCCCTTGGGCCCACATCCTCGCGCGCGTTCATCTTGGTCGTCTGGAACAGCGCCGCGGTCAGCAGCAGATCGTCGTTCAGCTCGTATTTCGCGCCCAGCTCATAGGCCACGTTGCGTTCCGGCGCGAGCGTCGCCCCGCCCGTGTCGAGACCGCCGTAAAAGCCGCCCCCCGAAGCGATTTCCTGCCCCATCGGGTTGGCCGAGGTCGCCACGGAGCCATACAGGGTCAGGTCTTCGCGCGGTTTGAACGTCAGGCCAAGGTTGCCGTTCCACATGGTATCGGTGCGTGACAGCGCATAGGCCGCGCCGCTGCGATCCACGCCCTCGCGGTCCACCTGGTAGTGGTCAAGGCGGATGCCCGCATCCAGCGCCCATTGCGGCGACAGCTCGATCCGGTCGACGAAGTAGGCAGAGATCGTCTGCACGTCGGTCTTGGTCACATTGCCGCTGAGCGATGGCATCACCCCGGCCCAGCACGGGTCGGTGTTGGGGCTGACCACGTCAACGGTGCAGCCGCGCGCGCCGGTCGGATAGTCTTCGGTCGAGCCGGGATAGCTGTCCTGCCGCACGGTTTCCTTTTGCAAAACAAGCCCGGTGGCAAAGCTGTGCGAGACGCCGCCCCAGTCCGCTTCGCCGGTCAGTTGCGCAGTGTTGGCGATCACGTCGACCTCTGTGTAGCGCGACTTGTCGCGGACCCCGGTTGTCCAGTCCGCCGGATCGGGAGAGCCGTTTTCATCGACGCTGCCGGGGGCGGTCAGGATGTAGTCGTTGACCGTGCGCGCCGCCCGCAGGGTGTTGGTGAACGCCAGATTGCCGTTGATGTCCCACGTCAGGCGCGCCGTGGCCACATGGCGCTGGGTGTCCTGAAAGTCGCGATCGGCCACGCCGTAGAAGGTGCCGCGATCCACGCCGAATTCGGTCACAGGGCCGCTCGCGCCGCCGGGGCCCGCGCTGGTAAAGGGCACGCCCCAGTCGGGCATCTGGTCGAAGTGCGAATAGGAATAGCTGGCGTCCAGCGTGACATCGTCCGTCAGCTTGTATTTCAGCGCGACCGCCGCGCCTTCGCGGTTGTCATAGGCCTCGTCCCGGCCCGCGACTTCGCCGCGCTGGTACATCCCGTTAAAGCGCAGCTGCAGCCGGTCGCTGGTGGCGAGGTTGATGTCAAAGGTCGAGCGGATCGTCTTGGCCGAGCTATACTCGGTCGAGAAACGGTAGAAATCCACGTCCTGCGGCTGTTTGGTGGTGACGTTCAGGGTGCCGCCCGTGGCCCCGCGCCCGCCAACAGAGCCGGACGGGCCTTTGGTGATCTCGACCTGTTCGGTGTCAAAGGTCTCGCGCACGGACACGCCCGGATCGCGGACGCCGTCGACATAGATGTCGTTGTTGGCCTTGAAGCCGCGGATATAGATGTTGTCGCCGTAGGCATTGCCGCCTTCGCCAAAGCCCAGCGACACACCGGGCGTGCTGCGGGCCAATTGCCGGACCGAGGTCACGTTGGTGGTGTCCAGCACCTCTTTGGTGACGGCGGTCAGGGTGCGCGGCATGTCGGCCACCTCGCCGCGCAGCAGCGGGTTGGCGCTGGTCACCGCGCGGAAGGGCGCGTCGGGGTCGGCGTTGGGGTTGGTGCCGGCGCGCGCCTGCGCCTCGGCGGCGGCTTGGGCTGCGGCCTCTGCGGCCGCTTGGGCTTCGGCGGCTTCTTGGGCGGCACAGACCGGCGTTCCGGCCAGCTCTGGCGTGCAGACCTGCGGGGCAGGGCGCGGGGCGGCAACCCGGCGCGGTTTGGCGGCGGCCCGCGGGGCCGGTGCGGCGGCAGGTTCCGGCGCTGCGGTGGTTTCCACGTCCAGGGTCGGCAGGACGATGGCCCCCTCGTCCGTGGCCTCCTGGGCAAAGGTGATGCCCGCAAGGCAGGCCGCCGTCAGAGAGGTTCCCATGAACAAGGTGGATTGGCCCGAACGGGCCGGGGCGGCCGCGCGGGGCCGCTGGCGAAGTGTGCGCATTTCTCAGATCCCTCGAAGTGTTCGCTTTTTTGAACGCTGATCTGGCTGTCTGGATTCGGGGATCTGGATGGCGCAGCGTCGCGGTTAAATAGATGATTAATTTTGTCAGGAAAAGCCGAAACTGGCATTTTTCCCGGCGGATTTGGCTGTGTTCCGTTGGGTCAGACGCGAGGCGGCGTGCGGCGACCTATTTGGTCAGGATCAGCTTGCCCGCGCGGGTGATCCGCAGCGTATAGGACTGACCGTCCAGCACGATTTCGGCCTTGACCCCGTCGGGGATCAACGCGCGCGCATCAAAGACCGGGGCTCCGTCGGCACCCTGACGCGGCAACGGGGCGGGGGCGGGCTGGCTCATTGCGGGTCTCCCACCGGCGGGCAGAGGTTATTCTTGCACGCAGAGGCGGGCGTTGGGGCGCAGGCGGGTGTCAGCACGTCTTACTCCTTTCCTGAGACATCCGGGCTTCCTGATCGGTGGCTGGGACGCGGGTGTGGTCGCGGATACATAAAGTTGACTATTTCAGTCACTTTTGCGCCACCTACCTTATCCCGACAAATTAAGTCAAGATAATTTCAACAGGTTCAGTGCGGCCCGTTTGCGACCCGGTCAGCGATTGCGAAAGGCGGCTGCCTTGGCCCGGTTTCCGCAGACTTCCATCGAGCACCAGCGCCGTTTGTGATTCTTACTGACATCCAGAAAGAACAGCGTGCAGGTCGGCCCTTGGCACTGGCGGACGTGGTGGAAATTCGCCCGCGTGACCAACTGCGCGGCGGCCTCGGCGATGCGCAGGATCAGATCGCCCGGCGCATCGAGCGGCTGGTGGTCGCGCAGGGCCAGCCGGTCTTCGCCCGCTTCGATCCAAAGATGCCGGGGGCGGCGCGCAAGCAGCGCGTTGATCTCGGCGATGATCGGGTGGCCCGCATCCTTCGGCGGGGTTCCGGCGGTCACCTCGATAAACTCCCGGAAACGCTCGCGAAATGCGACGATCTCGGCACGCGCGGCTGCCAAGGCATCGGCGTTTTGCGGGGCGCGCAAGGGCGCAACCTCGGCCGCGGTGGCAAGGCCCGCGGCCTCCATCCAATCCAGCAGATCCGCGCCCGTGTCCAGCCAGTCATACAAGACGGTGCGCGGCTGGGCGCGCGTATTGAGAAAATCCAAGGCGGGATGTTCAGCGATGAAAAAGGGCTCTGGTCGGGGCGCGTCGGTCATCGGGTTGTTGATCCTGTCGCAGAACTGGCCCGTCAGCATAACCGAAGAATGCCGACTTAGGTAGTTACAAATTCACACGCGGCCTCACGAACAAGTAACTGTCCAAATGATTTTCACCAGTTACAAATAACCGGCAATTGGAGTTGTAAGCGGTTGCCCGTCGGCCCAATGCAAAACCTGACCTGACCTCAACACAAGGAGATACCCCCATGACAAACATCCTCTATATCGCCGCCTCGCCGCGCGGTGCGGCTTCGCAATCGGGCAAGCTGGCAGAGGCTTACCTGGATGCGCGCAAGGCGGTAGAGCCGTCCGCCTCCATCGACACCCTTGATCTTTGGCGCGCCGATCTGCCCGAGTTCGACGGCGACAAGGCCGCGGCCAAAATGACCTTCTTTGGGGTGGGCGACATGGACGCGCCGCGCCAGAGCGCGTGGGATCAGGTGGTGGCCATCACCGAGCGCTTTCTCGCGGCGGATGAATACGTGCTGTCCGTCCCCATGTGGAACGGCGGCATCCCGTATAAGCTAAAGCAATACATAGATATTATCACCCAGCCGGGGCTGCTTTTTGGCTTTGACCCCGAGCAGGGCTACAGCGGGCTGTTGCAGGGCAAGACGGCCCGCGTGTTTTACACCTCTGGCGTCTATGCGCCGGGGGCACCGGCGAAATACGGGGCCGATCACCACTCGACCTATCTGTCGTGGTGGCTGGAATTTATCGGCGTGACCGAGGTTGAGACGCTGCGCTTTCAGCCCTCGTTGTTGACGGCGGACCCGCAGGGCGATCAGGCGAAGGCGGTGGCACGGGCGGCGGCAATGGCGCCCGTGCCGGCCTAAACATCGTTCAGGCGCGTGCCGGGGGTGGCGGGGCAACCGCTTCCCTCGGCTTTTTTGTTTGCTTTGCGCCGCCTTTCTAAAATTTTTGCCGAGCCTGTGAGAATCCGGGTTGAGCATCGGTTGGGTTATATTATAACGCAGATGTTACGTTATATCATAACATCAAAATTGCGACGACCGCAGCCCACACCCGCACAGGAGCCCGCATGACCCGCGCCGTTGACCCTTATCATCCCCTTTCGGCGTGGCGGCGCGCGGCGGCATGAGGCGCAACGTCTCGACCACCCTGCGCCGCCGCAGGCGTGGCGATCCGATGCGGGCCTTTGACGCGCTGCCGCGCCCTTTGCGCGCGTGGATGGCGCAGGCCGCATTGCCGTGGTCGCCCACCTCTTGTCGCCGGATCTGGGTCAAGGCCCAGGCGCAGGGCGCAAGCCTGGAGGATGTGCTCGCGCGGCTTGACCGGGCCGAACAGCGCACCCTGGCGCGTGACCGGCTGTCGCGGCTCGCCCTTGATTAACAAGGCCACCGAAAATGACCCCCGCTTGGGCCCGCTGGCACAAACGGGGATGTGATCGCGCCCTCTCGCTTGGCGGTCTTGTCATGCGCCTGGCAATTCTTCATCACTCAGTCTCGAAAGGACACACCATGAAACCGATCCATTTGGCGCTTGCCGTCACGGCCCTTGCTTCGCCTGCCTTGGCGCAGGAGGCCCGCGAGATGGACGCCCATGAGCACGGCGTCTCGGTCGCGGAAATCGCCGTCGAGCACGGCAAGGTTGCGATCAACATCACCGCGCCGGGCATGGATATCGTCGGGTTCGAGTACGAAGCCGCCTCAACCGAGGACAAGGACGCGGTCGAAGCGGCGATCCGCGCCCTGCTGACGCCCGAGGCCATCGTGGCCTTGCCCGAGGCGGCGGGCTGCCGCCTAACCGAGGTCTTGGCGCATCTGCATGGCGGGGATCACGACGACACGGCGGACGCCCATATGGACGACGATCATGACGATCATGACGACGCGGCGCACGAGGATCATGACGACCACGCAGACGCCGCCCAGCACACCGAGTTCCACGTCAGCTACGCCTTTGCCTGCGAGGACGAAGACGCGCTGACCCAGATCGGCTTTCCCTTCTTTGACCAGTTCGCCAACGCGCAGGAAATCGACGCGCAATACGTCACAGAGACCGGCGCCGGGCTGGCTGAAATCACCCGCGCTGCGCCGACCCTGACGCTGGAGTAAGCCCGCAATGACCCTCTCTGCCCGGGCCCTGTCGCTTGAGAATGTCCGGTTTCGCTGGTCGGGGCGGGCGGCCTTTGGGCTGTCGGTCCCGGAGTTTCGCGTCAGCCGGGGCGAGTCCGTCCTGCTGCTGGGGGAAAGCGGGTCGGGCAAGTCGACCTTGCTATCGCTGATTTGCGGGATCGTCACCGCTGATGAGGGCCGGGTGAGCGTCGGGGGCACCGATCTGTCCAGCCTGCGCACCGGGGCGCGGGACCGCTTTCGCGCCGAACATATCGGGGTGATCTTTCAGCAGTTCAACCTGCTGCCCTACGCCAGCGTGTCGGACAATATCCAGCTGCCGCTGCGCTTTGCCCCCGCCCGTCGCAAGCGCGCTGCGCCGGATGAGGCGGCGCGCCTGTGTGCGGCGCTTGGCCTGCCGGAGGGGATCACGGACGTGACCGCCGGGCACCTGTCGGTCGGCCAGCAGCAACGGGTCGCCGTGGCCCGCGCGCTGATCGGACAGCCGCCGCTGATCGTCGCCGATGAGCCGACCTCGGCCTTGGATGCGGCCACGCAGGACAGCTTTCTCGCACTGCTGTCCGAGCGGATCGCGGCGACGGGCGCGTCCTTGTTGATGGTCAGCCACGACGAACGGCTGGGCGCGCGCTTTGACCGGGTGGTGCGCCTGTCTGACATCGCCCAAACCGACGGGATGACCGCATGATCTTGCGCCTTGCCTTTGGATCGCTCATGGCGCGGGCGCTGACCGTGGGGATGACCATCCTTGCCATCGCCTTGTCGGTGGCGCTGTTTCTTGGGGTGGAAAAGGTGCGCACCGGCGCGCGTGCCAGCTTTGCCGATACGATTTCCGGCACCGATCTGATCGTCGGGGCGCGGTCCGGGTCGGTGCAGTTGCTGCTGTACTCGGTGTTTCGCATCGGCAATGCCACCAACAACGTCACTTGGGAAAGCTATCAGGACATCGCCCGCCGCCCCGAGGTCGACTGGATCGTGCCGATCTCGCTGGGCGACAGCCACCGGCAATTCCGGGTGATGGGCACGACCCAAGGCTTTTTCGAGCATTACAAGTTTCGCGGTGGCCAAGCGCTGGAGATCGCCGAGGGGCACGGCCTGACGGACCTGTATGATGCGGTGATCGGCGCCGAGGTGGCCGCCACGCTGGGCTATCACGTGGGCGATCCGATTGTCGTGGCGCATGGGCTGGCGTCGTTCACCGAGCATGACGAACAGCCCTTTCGCGTGGCCGGGATCATTGCGCGCACTGGAACGCCGGTCGACCGCACCGTGATTGTCAGCCTTGAGGCGATCGAGGCGATCCACGTCGACTGGCATTCCGGCGCGCAGCGGCCCGGCGCGGGCACCCCGATTGAGCAAATCCGCCAGATGGACCTGACGCCCAAGGCGGTGACCGCCGCTTTGGTTGGCGTGAACTCAAAGCTGCGGATTTTTGGCCTGCAACGCTGGATCAACGAATACCCGCAGGAGCCGCTGCTGGCGATCCTGCCCGGCGTGGCCCTGCAAGAGCTGTGGCAGATCGTGGGCATCGCGGAAACCGCGCTGACGGGGGTGTCGGCGATGGTGGTGGTGACCGCTTTGCTGGGGATGATGGCGATGATCTTTTCCTCGCTCAACGAGCGGCGGCGCGAGATGGCGATCTGGCGGGCGATGGGCGCGCGGCCCTTGACGATCCTTGGGCTGCTGGTGCTCGAAGCGGCGCTGATGGCGGCGCTCGGGGCGGGGTTGGGCCTGGCGCTGCTGTATGGCGGGCTGGTCCTGGCCCAGCCGATGGTGGACGCGGCCTTTGGGCTGTGGCTTCCGATCGACCCGCCGACGGCGCGCGAGTTGATCGTTCTCGCAAGTGTGATCGCCGCAGCGGCGGTTGCGAGCCTGTTTCCGGCCCTGCGGGCCTATCGCCTGTCGCTGGCCGATGGCATGATGGTGAAAGTATGACTGACACGTATTCTTCTCGCCGGGCGTTTATCGCCCTGATGTCCGCAGCAATCGTGCCCGCTGCGTTGGCCCCTAAGCGCGTCGAGGCGGCGGGGGTGCGCGAAATCACTTGGGATGATCTGATCCCGCCCGGTACCGCCTATGGCGAGATCATCGGCCCCGGCCAAAAGGATGAGGTCAACGACACGTGGATTCCCGAATTCGACGCGAATGGGCGCAAGCTGAACACCGCGTTGGACGGCGCATCCATCAAGATGCCGGGCTATATCATTCCCTTTGACACCACCGCCGAAGGCGTGACCAGCTTTATGCTGGTGCCCTATCAGGGGGCGTGTATCCACGTCCCGCCGCCGCCGCCGAACCAGCTGGTGTTCGTGCGCACGCAGACCCCGTGGCCAAGCGAGTCGATGTGGGATGCGGTCTGGGTGACTGGCCTTATGTCGGCCAAGCCCATGTCGACGGAAATCGGCGATGTCGGCTATCAGATCGCGGCGGACGAGATCGAACTTTACGACTGGATGGAGTGAGCATGAACCGCCGTATGCTGCTGCTTGGGGGCGCCTCTGCGCTGGTTGCAAACCGAGCGATGGCCGAGCCGGTGATCGAGCTGACGTGGCGCGATTTGTTGCCTGCGGACGATCGCTCGGTACCGGGCAGCCTGCGCAACCTCTTGCCCCACGACGAAAGCGATCTGGCCGCCCGCCAGCCCATGTCGACCGGCGTGCGGACCGATTGGAACGGCCAGATCGTGCGGCTGTCAGGCTTTGTCGTGCCGATTGACCACAAAGGCAGCGGCGTTGTGGCGTTCTTGTTGGTGCCCTTTGTCGGGGCCTGCGTGCACGTGCCGCCGCCTCCGGCGAACCAGTTGGTGTTCGTCACCACCAGCACGCCCTACGAAGGCTCTGGCATGTTCGAAGCGGTGACCGTGACCGGCATGTTTGGCACCGCATCGACCTCGACCCAGCTGGCCGACGTCGGCTATGCGCTCTCCGCCGACGACATCCGCCCGTACAAGGCGTAGCGCGCCGTTCCCCTTTTTATGCGTCTCAGGCGCAATGCGCCGAGTGGGGGCGACACAAAAACCGCGTTGGCGTTGCTCGGGGTTTCGAACATGTCACCGGCACCCGCCCGGTGCGTTCCTGATCTGGCAGTTGCCTACTTGCGGCTCCCCGGCAAGCACCATTTGACCCTGCACGGGTTTTGTCTCGACGAGGGCGAGACGCTGGACCGGGATGAAATCGAGCAATGGCATTTCACCTCTATGGGCGGACTGGGCAACCCACGCCGAATTCTGCGCTTGCCGATCCTTTTGGGGATGGCAGAACCGATAGCGTCCCCGCCCCTCGCATCCCTCAAAAATGTAGGTTTTCCCATCTTGGATCGCGCAAAAGCCCGTCCACGCGCCGGAAAAGCTCGAAAAAGACTATGAGGCATATTTATAATTCTTGTATTGCGTTAGAGTTGCAATTCCCCGATGCCGCCGCCCAAGAGAAAGAGGAGGTATGTGCGTTGGCGGGTTGCCTGGAACATGTGAAGGTTCTTGATTTCAGCCGTGTCTTTGCCGGCCCTTGGGCTGCGCAAATGCTGGCGGATTTTGGGGCGGAGGTCACCAAGGTAGAGCACGTCAGAGGCGGGGATGACGTCCGACGGATGGGCGTGTCGCATCTTGATGCCCAAGGCCAGCCGACCGGCGAGACCTGCTCTTTTCTGGCGATGAACCGTGGAAAGAAATCTGTTGCCATCGATCTGGGCAAGCCCGAGGGCCAAGAGATCGCGCGAGGCCTGATCGCGCAGGCGGACGTTTTGATCGAAAACTTCAAGACGGGGACACTGGCCAAGTTCGGACTGGACTTTGAACAGGCCAAACAGATCAATCCATAGCTCGTCTACTGTTCGATTATCGGGTTTGGTCAGGCCGGGCCGATGGCGCATTTGCCCGGCTATGATCCGATCTTTCAGGCCATGAGCGGGCTGCTCAGCATGACCGGGATCGCCGAGGGCAAACCGGGGGCCGGGCCCGCTTTGGTGGGTTATTCGATTTCGGATATCACTGCTGGGCAATACGCCGTCTCAGCCATTCTGGCCGCGCTGGCCCACCGCGACGCCGTCTCGGGCGAGGGGCAATACATCGACGTGGCGCTGCTGGATACGCAGATCCACGCGGCGTCGCACATGGCGATGAATTATCTGTCTTCGGGGCGCCTGCCACGGCGCAACGGCACCGCCTCGCAGATCACCTGCCCTTGGCAAAGCTTTGACTGCGCGGATCGCCCGATCATGATCGCCATTGGCAATGACCCGCAGTTCCGCCGCTTTGCCGCGTATCTCGACATGCCTGATCTGGCCGATGATCCGCGCTTTGCGACCAATCTCGACCCGGTGGCCAATGCTGAAACCTTGATTCCGATCATCGCCGAAAAGCTCTTGCTGAAACAGGCGGATGACGTGTGGGCGGACCTCGACGCGATTGGGATTCCTGCCGGACCGCTCAATTCTTTCGAAGAGACCTTTGCCATGCCGCAGGTCCAGGATCGCGGCTTGCTGCAAACGCTGGACCATCCCAGTGCGGGCACGGTGCGCTATGTGCGCAATCCCGTCCGCTTTTCGGCGGGCGAAGCGGATAAGGGCCAGCGTCCTCCGCCACTGTTTGCCGAGCATACGGACGAGATGCTGGCGGGCCTTGGGCTGGATGCGGATCAGATCCAAGCGCTGCGCGCTGCGGGTATCGTAAAATAAAGGGGGAGGACAGAATGTCCGACGAGTGGAAGGAAAACACGCGCCTGATCTTGGAAAGCGCACGCGCGATCCTGCCGGGGGATCGGTCCTTGGACCGGGTGCGCAAGGCGCGGTTCGACGGGGCGGGCGCCGCCGGGGCCGACCTCTTTGCGGTGCTCACGGGGCGAGGGGTGGCCCTGGTGGATAGGGGTGCGGCGGGCGTGACGGTCGATGCGCCCGAAACGCTTGATGGAGCGCGGCTGGGCGCGGTGTCCTTTGACACTGTTGCCGCAGAATTCCTGCCCTGCGCAAACCCAGACGCGGTTTTGGACAGCGCGACGCTGGCGCACGCGGCGTACCTGTTGGGGCTGTCGGACGCCGCTCTGGACATCACCCTTGACTACCTGCGCATCCGCGAACAGTTCGGGCGACCCATCGGCAGCTTCCAGTCGCTGCAACACCGCGCCACCGAGATGAAAATCCAGCTGGAGCTGACCCGCGCCGCGGTCGAGGCCACCGCCCGCCGGTTTGACACCGGGGCCGATGCGACGGCGCGCAAACACGGCGCGGCGCGCTGCCATCTGCGGGCTGGCACGTTGGCCATGCACGTCAGCCGCGAGGCGATCCAGATGCACGGCGCGATGGGCATCACCGACGAGGCGGACATCGGCCTTTATGTGCGCAAAGCCATGACAGAGGCGAACCTCTTTGGCGCGGCATCCGTGCAGCGGCGCGTCCTGTCGGACCGTTTGAACGACCCGAAACAGGAGCACGCGGCATGAAAGACGTCACCGATTACAACGCCCTGAGCGACGCCGATTTCCGCGCCATGGTGCGGGCCTTTGTGGAAACCGAATACCCGGACATTCGCCGCTATGCCCTGAGCCGTCTGCACTGGGACGAGGTCAAACCGTGGTATCTCAAGCTGTCCGAGCGCGGCTGGCTGTGCCCCACATGGCCGGTCGAGCACGGCGGCATGGGGCTGACGGCGGGCAAACACTTGATCATGATCGAAGAGTTCGAACGCTTTGGCGCGGCGCGCGTCAATGACATCGGGCCGGTCATGCTGGGGCCGCTGCTGTTGAAATACGGGAGCGAGGCGCAAAAGGCGCATTTCCTGCCGAAAATCCTGTCGGGCGAGCACATCTGGGCCCAAGGCTACAGCGAGCCGGGGGCCGGCTCCGATCTGGCGGCGGTGCGCTGCGAGGCGGTGCTGGACGGCGACGAATGGGTCATCAACGGGCAAAAGACCTGGACCACGCTGGGGATGGACGCCAACTGGATCTTCATCCTCGCGCGGACCGACAAGACGGTCAAGAAACAGGCGGGGATCAGCTTTTTGCTGGTGCCGATGGAAGCCAAGGGCGTAACCCAACGCCCGATCCTGAACCTCGACCTAGAGGAAGAGTTCTGCGAGGTGTTTTTCGACGACATGCGCGTGCCCGCCGATCACATCGTGGGCGAGGTCAACGGCGGCTGGACGGCGGCCAAGGCGTTGCTGGGGCACGAACGTGTGTTCATTGGCGCGCCGCGTCTGTCGGCTTCGGCGATGGCGCGGCTGGAACGGATCGCGCGGCGGGTGGGGGTCTGGGATGACCCTGTGTTCCGCGACCGCTTTGTCGCTTTGCAATGCGACGTGGCCGATCTGAGCGATCTGTTTGAAACCTACGTGGACAAGCTGCGCGGCGGGCAGGAAATCGGCGCGGACGTGGCCATGCTCAAGATTTTCCAGAGCGAGTTGTACCAGCGAATCTCTGAACTGGCGATGGAGGTGGCGGGCGAAGAGGCCGGGCTGCGCCATGCGCCCGCAGGCGACAGACGAAACCACGCCGCGGCGGTCTATCTCTCAGCCCGTCCGACGACGATTTTCGGCGGCTCGACAGAGGGTATGCGCAGCATGCTGGCCAAGGCGGTGCTGGGATTGCCGACCGGATAAAGTCCACTTTGTACTAAAGAGTATAACAATGATTTTTATGCGTATGCGGGGATACTTCAAGCGTCGACGCGCCGGAACGAACACCGCGAAACGGGGCGGGATTGCAGACACCGCTCAGCCAGGGAGGACTGAATTTGCTGCGCAGAGCATTCACCACCGGGGCCGCCGCGCTTGCCGCATTCATGACCACGACCGCCGTGATGGCGCAGGACGTCTCGTTGCCCAGAACGCAGGTCTGGACGTCGTATGACGTGGGCACCGCTGGCTACGTCGAAGCGTCCGCCATGGCCGACGCGCTGGACAAGAAGTTTGGCACCACCGTGCGGATCATCCCGTCGGGCACCTCCATCGGGCGCCTGCTGCCGCTTCAGGCCGGGCGCGCAAGCTATGGCTTTATGGGCAACGAGAACTACTTTGCCGGCGAAGCCATGTTCGAATTCGGCGCGCGTGAGTGGGGGCCGCAGGACCTGCGCGTGGTGCTGGGCCGCCCGTCGCAGGTGGGTCTGGTGACCGGCAAGGACACGGGCATCGCGTCCCCGGCGGATCTGGCGGGCAAAAAGGTCGGCTACGTGCTGGCCAACGCGTCCACCACGCTGAACACCGAAACCGTGCTGGCCTTTGCGGGTCTGACCGCCGCCGACGTGGAAAAGGTCGAATACCCGTCCTACGGCGCGATGGCCAAGGCGTTTGTCGCCGGTGAAATCGACGTGGCGCCCGCCGTGCCGACCTCGTCCTTCCTGCGCGAGGCCGAAGGGGGCCGCGGCGTGCAGTGGCTGTCCATGCCCAAGGAAGACACCGAAGGCTGGGGCCGCGTTGCCGCCCATGCCAGCCTGTTCTCGCATTCCGAGGCGACGGTCGGCGTGAGCATTTCCGACGACAACCCGGCGGACTTGCTGGGCTACCGCTACCCGCAGCTGACCGTGCCGGCCTCGACCAGCGCGGATGAGGTCTACAACATGATCAAGGCGCTCGATGAGACCTTTGACATGTACAAGGACGCCTCTGTGGTGATGCCGAACTGGTCCACCTCGATCGCGGGCACGACCCCGGCGGGCGCTCCGTTCCACGACGGCGCGGTCAGGTACCTCAAGGAAATCGGCGTCTGGACCGACAAGGACCAGCAGTGGAACGATGCCCGCATCGCCCATATCGAAGAGGTCAAGGCCGCTTGGGAGGCCGCAACCGCGCAGGCTGACAGCGAAGGCGTCAAGGGCGCGGACTGGCCCGCCTATTGGGAAGCCTGGCGCGCCGAGCACCTGAACTGATCCATCCAAGACCGTGATCGCGCCTGGGGCCAAGCCTTGGCGCGATCCGCTTATGCCCCCGCAGACCCGCTGGGCCCTGCCGCATTGGTGGTGGCTCTGGGTGCAGGCTTTCCTACTGTTACGGACCTGACCATGCAAAAAGATGCTCTCCCGGACGCTATTACGCCATTTCGCCCTTGGGCCGCACAGGACACGCGGCTGTCCGGGCTGGCGTGGTTCACGGTCTTCGCCCTGTCTGCGATTGGCCTCGTGATCATCACGAACCAGATTTTCAATCTCAAGCTTGGCGGCTTTCGCCCGATCTCGACGGCCTATTACTACATCGTGGTGGGGTTGTTCCTGCCGGTGGCCTTTCTGAGCTCGCCCGCACGCGAAGCCGATGAGACCCGCGTGCGCTGGTACGACTGGGGGCTGGCGGCGCTGGCGTTTAACGTCTGCATGTTCTTTGCGTCCAACTCCGAAAGCATCCTCTACAAGGGGTGGGAGTTTGTCGCCCCCACCTATGTCATTGTTCAAGCGGGGCTTTTGGTGGCTCTGGCGCTCGAAGCGGTGCGTCGCTGTGCCGGGGTGCCGCTGTTCGTGATCTGCGCGATCTTTGCGACCTTTCCGCTGTATACCGGCCACCTGCCGGGGTTCCTCTGGGGCGTGCAGCTGTCGTTCTCTGACACGGTCCTGAGCCATTCGTTGGGCGTCGAAAGCATCATCGGCATTCCGATCCGCGTCATTGCGGACCTGTTGATCGGTTTTATCGTCTTTGGCGTGGCGCTGACGGCCTCGGGGGGCGGGGTGTTCTTTATGGACCTGGCCAGCGCGCTGTTGGGCCATGCGCGCGGCGGCCCGGCCAAGGTGGCTATCCTGTCGTCGGGCTTTTTCGGCTCGCTGTCGGGCAGCGTGATTTCCAACGTGATCTCGACCGGGTCGATGACCATCCCGACCATGAAGAAATGCGGCTACCCGGCCTCTTATGCGGGGGCGGTGGAATCTTGCGCCTCGACCGGGGGCGCGCTCATGCTGCTGGCGACGGCGCTGATCCGCGCCGAAAAGGGCCGCAGGATCGAGCCGCTGGTCGAAATGATCATGGAGACGGGGCGCACCACCGGGATGCTCGTGGGCGTTCTGGCGGGCGTGGGTCTTGTGGTGGGCGCGCTGTCGATCACCGGGGTGGGCAATGCCTTTAGCCGGGAGTTGTTGCAATACGCGGGCGGCAACCCGTACCTGCTGCTGATCTTTGGCGCCTGCTCTGGTGCAGGGCGGCTTTTCGATGATGGCGAGCCACCTGTTCATCCTGTACTGGGCGATGCTGTCCTACATCACGCCGCCCGTGGCCATGGCCGCCGTGGCTGCATCGTCCATCGCCAAGGCTCCGGCCATGAAGACCGGCGTCACCGCGATGCGGCTGGGCGCGATCCTGTTCCTGCTGCCGTTCCTTTTCGTGCTGAACCCGGCGCTGATCCTGCAAGGCGACACGCTGCACGTGATCATGGCCGCCACCACGGCGATCCTGTCGATCCTCATGCTGTCGGCGGCCTCCGAGCGCTACATCTACTTTCTCGCGCGGCCTGCCGTCGGGTGGGAAGCGGCGGCCCTCTTGGTGGGCGGGCTGTGCCTTTTGGTGCCGGAATGGCGCTCTGACATGGCGGGGCTTGCGATCCTTGCGCTGGTCATGGGGGCGGGGGTCCTGAGCAAAACCAAACCGAGCCAACTTGAAACCGGGGAGGGTTTGAAATGACCGTTTTCCAAGTCACTTTGCCCGACGGCGGGCATCTGAACGCCGCTCTGGATGGCCCCGAGGATGCCGAAGTGATCGTCTTTGCCAACTCGGTGATGACCGACCTTGGCGTCTGGGACGCGCAGGTTGCCGCCTTTGGCGCGACGCACCGGGTGCTGCGCTTTGATCAGCGCGGGCACGGCGGGTCCAGCTTGCCGGACGGTCCGATGCGCTTTGAGCAATACGGCGCCGACATCATCGCGCTGCTGGACCACCTTGATATCAAACGCTGCACCTTTGTCGGCCTGTCGATGGGTGTGCCCAGTGGGCTTGCGGCCCATGCCATCGACCCCGCCCGCTTTGCGCGGTTCGTGGTTGTGGATGGCATCTGCAAAAGCGCGCCCGCGCGGGTCGCCTTTTGGACGGAACGGCGCGAGACGGCGCTGGCGCAGGGGATGCAGGTGATCGCCGAGCAAACCGCCAAGAATTGGCTGCCCGGTGTGGCAACGCACGATCCAAAGGCCGCGCAGCTGCGCGCCATGATCGCCGCGACCCCGGCCGGGGGCTTTGCCGCCGCAACCCATGCGCTGGCCAGCTATGACCTGTCCGCCGTCGTCGAAACCCTGACTTGCCCACTGCTGGGGTTGGCCGGGGCGCTGGACGGGGCGATGCCCTCTGCCGTGCCCGCCCAGTTCGCCGCCGCGCCCGATGCGCGCTTTGCCACCGTCCCGCAGGCGGGCCACATCCCGAATTACCAGGCACCCGAAGCCTTTAACGCCGCTCTGGCGGACTTCCTCGCTGCCACCACGCCCCAAAAGGAGACAATTTGATGTCTGGACCTCTCTCGCATATCCGCGTGCTCGACCCAAGCCGGATCATGGCTGGGCCTTGGGCAGGCCAGATATTGGCCGACATGGGTGCCGACGTCATCAAGGTTGAACGCCTTGGCGAAGGGGATGACACCCGCCGTTGGGGGCCGCCGTTCCTCAAGGATAAGGACGGCAATGCGACCCGCGAAGCAGGCTATTACCTGTCGGTTAATCGCGGTAAACGCTCGGTCGAGCTGGACCTGAAATCCGAAGAAGGCCGCGCCGCGGTGCGCGCGCTGGCGGCCAAGTCGGACATCGTGCTGGAGAACTTCAAGACCGGGACGCTGGATCGCATGGGTCTGGGCTATGAGGACCTGAAAAAGGAAAACCCCGGCCTGATCTATTGCTCGATCACCGGCTTTGGCCTGAGTGGGCCGATGGCCAATGACGCCGCCTATGACTTCATGATCCAAGGCATGGGCGGCTTGATGAGCGTTACCGGTGGGCCGGATGATGCACCGGGGGGCGGGCCGCAAAAGGTCGGCGTTCCGATCATCGACATCATGACCGGCATGTATGCCGCGATCGGGGTCTTGGGCGCGCTGGCGAACCGGACCCAGACGGGGCAGGGCGATCACATCGACCTCGCCATGCTGGACGTGTCGGTGGCGATGCTGGCCAATCAGGCGATGAACTACCTCGTGTCGGGGAACACTCCCGTGCGCCGGGGCAACCGTCACCCCAATATCCAGCCGCAGAACGTTTACCCTGTCTCGGACGGGTTCATCGTGCTGGCGGTGGGCAACGATGGGCAGTTCCGCAAGTTCTCCGAGGTGATCGGCCAGCCCGCCTTGGCGGACGATCCGAAATTCGCCACCAACGCCGCGCGGGTCGAAAACCTGCCCGAGTTGGAAGAGATCCTGGTTGCGGCGCTGGCCTCTGGCACCATCGACGAGTGGGTCGGTAAGTTCGCTGCCGCCGGGGTGCCTTTGGGGCCGCTCAACACCATCGACCGCGTGTACGAAGAGCCGCAGGTCAAGCACCGCGAGATGCTGCGCGACATTCCGCACCCGCTGTCCGGGACGCTGAAACAAGTGGTCAGCCCGCTGAACTTCCGCAACGCACCGCTGTCGTTTGAAAAGGCGCCGCCGCTGCTGGGGCACATACCGCAGAGGTGCTTTCCGCGCTGGGACTGGAGGCGGCAGAATGACGGACCAAACCACCAAGCCGAGCGCCGGGCGCATCAGCTTTCCCGAGGCCGAGACCATGACGCCTGCGCAAAAGGAAGTCTACGAGCAGATCGTTTCCGGCCCGCGCAAGACGCTGGTCGGCCCGCTGCGCGCGGCGCTGCACAACCCGGTTCTGGCGGACCGCTGGCAGCGTCTGGGGCGGGTGTTGCGCTTTGAGACCTCGCTGCCGACGCATCTGAACGAACTGGCGATCCTTGTGACCGCGCGGCGCTGGAACAGCGAGCTGGAGTGGGCGATCCACCTTGGCGACGCGGGCCGGGCGGGGCTTGATCCGGCGATCGGTGAGGCGATCCGCACCTGTTCACTGCCGGATTTCAAAGGCGACGAGGCCGCCCGCGAGATCTATGAGTTCGCCCGCCAGCTGGTGGAAACCGGCAACGTTGCAGACGCCGACTATGCGGCCATCGTCGCCCGCTGGGGAGAGGTCGGTGCGGTCGAGCTGACGGCGGTGATCGGCTATTACTCGATGGTTGCCATGACGTTGAATGTGCACCGCATCCCCTTGCCGCAAGGCATGGAGGTGTCCTTGCCGATCCAGGATGGCGTGTTGTCCAAAATGCCGGCGGCGGGCTAAGCGGCCATGTTCTATGATCCGCGAACGCAGGACCACGGTCTGCCGCATAACCCTTGGCTGGCGTTGGTGGTGCCGCGCCCGATCGGTTGGATTTCAACGGTTGGGCCGTACGGCACCAACAACCTGGCCCCCTATTCGTGCTTTAACGCCATTTCCGGCAAACCGCCGTTCGTGGTGTTTTCCGCCGATGGCCCAAAGGACAGCGTGACCAATGCCGAGGCGACCGGTGCGTTCTGCGTCAATATCGCCACCTATGATCTGCGCGAGGCAATGAACCAAAGCTCTGCCCCGTACCCGGCAGAGGTGGACGAATTCGCCGCCGCAGGGCTGACGCCCGTGGCTTGCGAGAACATCCCGGTGATGCGTGTCGCCGAAAGCCCCGTGTCCATCGAATGCCGCCAGTCTCTTTTGAGATGGCGCGGCCCAAGATCGACTGACTTCAAGACCAAGGACCAAGGACCAAGGACCCACCAGACGCTGTCCCTAGAGGTAAGCGATTTTATCGCCACCGTGACCATCGACCGCGCACCCGTCAACGCGCAGAACAACCGCTTTCGCGAAGAACTGGTCGAGGTGATCGACGCCCTAGGCGACCGGACGGATGTGCGTGCGATCATCATCACCGGTGCGGGCAAAGCCTTTTCCGCGGGCGCAGACCTGTCCGAGCGGCCGACGCGGGAACCGGGCGTCTACACCGCGCACAACCGGCGCGTCCGGGCCAGCTTTGACTGCCTGCTGGAGTGCCCAAAGCCGATCATCGCGGCTGTCAATGGCGCGGCCATCGGCGCGGGCTGCGTGACCGCGCTGTGCTCTGACATCATCGTGACTTCGGAAAAGGGGTTCCTGCAGATGACCGAGGTCATGGTCGGTCTTGCGGGCGGCGTCGCCCATGTGCGCCGCCACTTTGGCGAAAGCGACGCGCGCATGATGGTCATGACCGCGCGCCGCGTATATGGCCCGGAATTGCTGCGCATGAACGTGGCCTCGGCCTGCACCGCGCCCGAAGACCTGCTGGACACCGCCCGTGGCATCGCCGCCGATATCGCCAAGGCCAGCCCCTCGGCGGTGCGCGCCGCGAAGAAGTCGTTCCAGCAGACCGAATGCGTGTCGATCTACGAAGGCTACCGCTTTGAGCAGACCCAGACCAAGGCGCTGTCCACCTCGGAGGATACCGCCGAAGCCATGGCCGCCTTCCGCGAAAAGCGCGCTCCGGTGTTCAAAAGCTGAAGGATTCGCGCCCTGGCTTTGGTCGGGGCGCACCCTTAGCGCAGCTTGACCTCGATCTTCATCATGTCGCCACGATAGACGCCATTGGCCAGCAGGATGATGTCGCCATGCTGGTTGACCGCCATCCGCTGGACCTTGGCCACCGGCTCTCCGATGGAGACGTTCAGCAGATCGGCAATCGACAGATCAGACGAGCCGATGGTCACGATCTGGTTGGCGTCGCTGATCGTCTGGCCCGGAATGTCCGACACCAGCCGCATCGCCGTCACCTTGCCATAATCGGCCTCGTCGATCTGCGGGCAGATCCGTTCATCGACGTAGATGTCGGCCAGCAAAAAGGTGATCCCGTCCCGCGTGTGACGGCGGCGCAGGTGGCGATAGGCGGGCGCGGCATTGCCGATATGCCCTTCGTAGCGGGGCAGGGCGACGTTGCGGTCATCTTCGAGGATTTCGATCGTTGCATTGTCGCGCGCGATCAGCATCCCCGTCCAGTCGGTCTTGACCTCGCACCACAGGTCGCGCTTCGGACGGTCCAGCACAAAGGTGCCCTTGGCTCGGTAGCGTGCAATCAGCCCTTCTTTTTCAAGCGTTGCGAGCGCTTGGCGGATGGTCATCGTCGCCACGCCGCATTGTTCGGACAGCTCCTTGACCGTGGGGATTTTTGCGCCGACCTCCCACTCTCCGCTTTCGATGCGCTGGCGAAACAGGCTGGCCAGTTGGATGTAGCGCGAGACGTTGCTTTTCTGAAGCGCCGCCACGGTGGCGTTCTCAGCTTTGTTTTGCGACATGTTCCATACCCCGATCTTCGCGTGAGGATCAGGGTGCAGAGGTTAACGCGCGCCTTCAATCCTAAAAGCTAGGTTTTAGGACTTAGGTCTCGAACCACAGATGTCCGGCGGTGATGTCGGCGACGTTGTCGCCCGCGTGGTCATCATCTGGCACCGTGCTGGCGACAGAGGCGCGCTGTGCCATTTGCGCGTCAAATGCCGCAAGCTGCGGGAAGTGGGTGCGCCAGTCGCAATCGGACCAGCGGAAATCCAGTTGCCCAAGCGCGCAGATCACCGAGATTTGCCCAATCCCAAAGGGGCTTTTCGACAGCTGCGCGGCGTCCTGTTCCAGCTGGCGCATCGCGGCACGGATTTTCACGCGCCACGCGTCTGTGACCTTGTCCCACGCGGCCGCAGGTCGCGCCAGCTCTGTGCGCCACAGCAGCAGGATATCGGTCATCCCATCGCCCAGAGCCTGCCAGCAAAGCTGATCCATGCGTGCGGCCGGGTCGGTCGGAAAAAAAGGCCGTTCCCGCGAGGCTATCCAGGTATTCACAGACCACGCGGCTGTCATACAGCGGCTTGCCCGCGTCCGTCACCAACGTCGGGATCTTGCCCAAGGGGTTGTCCGCCAGCACCGCCTGCGGCGTGGGCATGTGCAGCGCGACCACGTTGCGCGACAGCTCGACCCGATCTTCCATTCCGGCTTCTTTGAGAAAAATCATGACCTTGCGCACATAGGGTGAGCGCGGGGACCAATGCAGTTTCATGTCAATTCCTCCCTCAGACGGCTTCGAGACCGATGGCGATGCCCTGTCCGACACCAATACACATGGTGGCCAGCGCGCGTGTGCCCTGACCCTTTGCCAGTTGCCGCGCCGCGGTGCCGGTGATGCGCGCGCCGGACATGCCCAGCGGATGCCCCAGCGCAATCGCGCCGCCATTGCGGTTCACGTGCTCTGCATCATCGGGCAGGCCAAGGCGGCGCAACACGGCCAGCGCTTGGCTGGCAAAGGCTTCGTTCAATTCGATCACGTCGAAATCGGTCGGCGCAAGGCCAAGGTGCGCACACAGCTTTTCCGTTGCCGGTGCCGGGCCAATCCCCATGATGCGCGCGGCCACCCCGGCGGTCGCGCCGCCGGTAACGCGGGCCAGCGGCGTCAGTCCGTGACGTTTGATCCCCGCCCCGGTTGCCAGGATCAGCGCCGCCGCGCCATCGTTCACGCCCGACGCATTGCCCGCCGTCACAGACCCGCCTTCGCGGAAGGGCGCCCTCAGCGCGCCGAGTGTCTCCAGCGACGTGGCGCGCGGGTGTTCGTCGGTATCAAAGACGATCGGATCGCCGCGGCGCTGCGGGATGTCCACGGGGATGATCTCTTGGGCGAATGCGCCCGAGGCAATCGCCGCCGCCGCACGCTGCTGCGAGCGCAGGGCAAAGGCGTCCTGATCGGCACGAGAGATGCCAAAGTCCTCGGCCACGTTCTCGGCGGTTTCGGGCATCGAGTCGGTGCCATAAAGGCGCTGCATCACCGGGTTGACGAACCGCCAGCCGATGGTGGTGTCCTCGACGCTGTTGGCGCGCGAAAAAGCGCTGGTGGCCTTGGGCATGACAAAGGGCGCGCGGCTCATGCTTTCGACGCCGCCCGCGATGGCGATGTCGCCTTCGCCTAACGCCAACCTGCGCCAAGCGCCCAGCACCGCATCCATGCCCGAGCCGCACAGGCGGTTGATCGTTGTGCCCGAAACGGTTTCTGGCATCCCCGCAAGCAGCAGCGCCATACGGGCGACGCTGCGGTTGTCTTCGCCCGCCTGATTGGCGCAGCCATAGATCACGTCGACCACCGCCTCCCAGTCGAGCGCGGCGTGCCGCGCCATCAGTGCCCGCAGCGACACGGGTGTGGCCACGTCGCCCTCTGCGCCGCGATCCATCAGCAGCGGTTTGTCGAGGTCATGCAGCAGCATCGCCAACAAGTGCTGCCGGTTCACCGTCCAGTTCCAACGCGTCTCGGCCACGGGGAGCAACGCCAGCCCCGCTTCGGTCACATCGTTGGTATGATCCACCAGCGTATCTGTCGAGCCATGCGAAAAGGGCACGTCCTGAATGCGGTCGTAACTTGAGGCGGACAGCGCCGAAAACCACGCAGTGACGCAGGCCGATTGCAGGTCGGGGGCCAGCTCGGCGGCGCGCGGAAAGGCGTCGAGGATCTGCTGCGCCTCTGGCGCGGTCGGGCGAACAATTTGATAGCTTTTCATCCGAGGAAATACTGTTGAGATGGGGGTATGACGAAAGAAAGAGCCAACAGGCCCACGGCGGTCGATCCCGCGCAGCCCGCGCCTGCGGAGGGGCTTGGGGACCAGACGCTTGAGGGGCGGATTTACCGGGCCTATCCGGCGCTGACCCGGTCCGAGCAGCGGTTGGCGGACGTGCTGCTGGAACACCAGATGGAGCTGCCAAGCTACACCGCCGCCGAACTGGCGACCAAGGCGGGCGTGTCCAAGAGCACGGCGGCGCGCCTCATCCGCACGCTCGGCTATCGCAGTTACCCCGAGGCCAAGCGCGCGATCCGCAACGAGCAATTCTGGGGCTCGCCCCAAGGTGGCCTGAGCCGCGCCGAGCAAGCGCCTGAGGTTTCCGCGCAGCGCATGATGGAGGACGACCTGGAAAACATCCGGCAGACCCTTGCGGCGATCCCCGAGGCGCGGATGACAGAGGCCGCCGGGGCGATTGCCAACGCGCGGCGGGTGTGGATCATCGGCCTGCGCAGCGGGCATGGTCTGGGCCTGCACATCGCGCATTACCTGACCCTGATCCGGGGCGAGGTCCACCTGATGAACTTTGGCTCGGGGTCGTTGTCGCATGACGTGGGCAGCCTCCAAGAGGGGGATTTGCTGCTGGTCATCGCCTTTCGCAGACGCCCCAAGATCCTTGTGGACATGCTCGAAGCCTCGCGCGAGGCGGGGGCGCGCACCTTGTTGATCACCGACTTGTCCGCCGGGGCCAGCGCCCGTGCCGCCGACATGACGCTACGCTGCCGCACCCAAAGCCCGGCACCGTTCAATACCTTTACGGCGGCGGTCACCTTGATGAACTGCCTTGCGTGGCAGGTGCATTCGATGCGTGGCGACGCGGCCATCGACCGCTATCGCCGCATTGATCAACTGGTGCGCAGGCTCGACAATGTGTCGACCCCGCAGACGCCCCCCTAGGGTCATCGCCGCGCTCAGCCCAGCAGGTGGCTGCGGGTGGGGCGGGCCCAAACCCCAAGGCGCGAAGACTGCGCGCCCGACCGCGCCAACATGCTGGCCAGCCCCACGGCGGCGCCGACGCCTTCGACGACCGGCAGCGCGTGGCGTGCCTCTAGATCGCGGGCAAAGTCGGCCATGCCCGCACAGCCCAGAACGATGCTCTCGGCGCCGCGCGCCTTGGCCTCGTCGATCAGCGCCGAGATCTATTGCGTCGCGCCGCTGTCTGGGTCGTGCAGGGCCAGGACCGGGATGTCGCTGGCCAGAACCGCGCGGCAGCGGCTGGAAAAGCCATAGCGGGCCACGTTGTCTTCGAGGATCGGGACCGAGCGGGACAGCGTGGTGACCACGGCAAAGCTGTGCCCCAACAGCGATGCGACGTGCATCGCCGCCTCGCCAAGGCCGACCACCGGGCCGTTCAGCAACGCCCGCGCCGCATCAAGGCCGGTGTCGTCGAAACAAGCGATGATATGCGCCAGCGCGCCGTGGTCGCGTTCGGCGGTCTGCATTTGCGACAACATGCCGGGGACGGCCAGCGCGCCGTCGAAAGGGCCTTCGATGGCGGCGGGGCCCATGGCGGACTGCCCGGCGATCACCTGGACATCAGAGGCGGCAGCGGCCCGTGTGGCGCGTGCGATCCCGTCCGTCATGGAGGCGGTGGTGTTGGGGTTGGTGATGGTGATGCGGATCATGCGGCAACCCCCTTTTCCAAGGCGCGGGTCGGCGCACCGTCGTTCAGCGTGTCATAGGCGATTGGCGCGTCGGTCAGATGGGCGTCGGCAATGCCTTGTTGCCAGCGGGCATAGGACGCTTCACCGATGCGCGACGAGGTCCACATGGCGCATTCGCGGTAGGTCTCGACCACCTGCACCGAGATCGCCCAGTCGATCTTGGGGAACAGCCGCGCCAGCACGTCGGCGTAGCTGCCCGCATCGTGGCTGTTGACCCACGCCATGCCGCGTCCCAGCGCACGGGCGAAGCGTACGGGCCGGGTGTCGCCTGCGTCCAGACCTTCGGTGTAGTAGACGCTCCACGGGATGTCGCCGCCGTCGCGGGCAAATGTCGCGCACAGCTTGCCATGGCCTGCCGCCTGATAGGCCAGCGCGCCGGGCAGGTCGATCAGCAGGTAATCCCCCATGCCCCCGGCAAAGCAGCTTTGCAGGATACCGGCGTCAAGGTCCTGGATATAGTTGACCGCCGCAGGGTCCACGCCCGCCTCGCGCAGCATCATCTTGAGGTACATGCCCACGCTCGCGCCGTTCGATCCTTTCATCAGGACGGTCTTGCCGACCAAGGCCTGCGCGTCAAAGGCGGGCGCTTCGTGCCGCCCAATCAGCGCCAAGGGCGCCCGGTTCGACACCTGCGCAAAAGGCACCAGACGGCGCCCGCGCCCGTGGAACATCGACGGCACCCAGATCCCGCCCAGCGCGGCCTCGGCGTCGCCATCGCGGATGTGATCCAGCACCAGATCCCAAGGGCGTGGGACCACTTCGGTCACCTCCAGACCCTCTTGGGCAAAGAAGCCCTGTTCGTTGGCGATGTAGTGCGGCAGGTAGTTCAGGCTGTGGCCAGTGGCCGAAACGAGGAAGCGGTCCACGTCAGTCTCCTTGTGTCAGTCGGGTCAGGCGCAGCGCGCAGCGGCGGCGGGGGCGGCGTGCACGCGCTTCCCGGTCGGCTTGTCGAACCAGACGGCATCGGCGTCGTCATAGTCCAGCGAACAGGCGTCACCGTGGGCAAAGCCGGGGTGGCCGGGCATCCGCACAAAGACGAGGTCTTCGGTCGAGATGCCTTCGCCCGCGTCCTCCAGACCCAACCGGCAGCCAATGATGGTCTCGGCGCCAAGCCGTTCGATCACCGCCACGCGGGCGGGAATGCGGGCCTGACCCTCGGGGCGCAGCTCCAGCTTTTCGGGTCGGATGCCAAAGATCGCAGAGCTTTCACCGCCCGGAGTGCCCGCGCCGTGGGTCCAGCTGACACCATCGTATGTGGTCAGGCGGTCGGCGCTATATTTGACCGGGATCAGGTTCATCGGCGGCGCACCCACAAACTTGGCCACAAAGGTGTTGGCGGGCTCGTCATAGATCTCGTCAGGCGTGCCGATCTGCTGGATCACGCCGCCGTTCATCACCACGATGCGGGTCGCCATGGTCATGGCCTCGACCTGATCGTGGGTCACGTAGACAAAGGTCTTTTTCACCTTCTGGTGCAGGGTCGTAATCTCGGACCGCATCTGCGTGCGCAGCTTGGCGTCGAGGTTCGACAGCGGCTCGTCCAACATGTACAGCGACGGATCGCGCACCAAGGACCGGGCAAGGGCGACGCGCTGGCGCTGACCCCCGGACAGGCTGCCGGGGCGGCGGTCCAGCAGCGGGGTCAGCTCCAGATGCTCGGCGATGCGGTCGACGGCGGCCTTGACCTCGGGGCGGTTCATCACCTGCCAGCGGTGGATCATGTTGATGATCGGGATGTGGTGCCACTTTTTAAAGCGGTCTATCACCAGCGGAAAGGCGATGTTGGCGCGCACGGTCATGTGCGGATACAGCGCGTAGCTTTGGAACACAAAGGCGACACCGCGCTGTTTCGGGCTCCAGTCGTTGGCGCGCTGCCCGTCGAACAGCATCTCGCCGCCGGAAATCTCGGACAGGCCGGCGATCATCCGCAGCAGGGTGGACTTGCCACAGCCCGAAGGCCCAAGCAGCACGAGGAACTCGCCATCCTCGACAGAGGCATTGAAGCGGCGGATGACAGTGTTGGTCCCGAAGGTCTTCGAGATACCGTTGAAGTCGATCTTGGGCATCGGATCACCCCTTGACTGCGCCGGAGGTCAAGCCTGCGACGATCTTGCGTTGAACGAGAAGGAAAAACACACGGCGGGAATGGAGAACATCAGTGCGGTGCCCATCACGGCGGACAGCGGCGTCTCATACTCGCCGATAAAGCTGGCCATGCCGACGGCCGCGGGCCACAGGTCCGGGTCCATCAGGAAGGTCACGGCGAACTGGAACTCGTTCCAGCCACCAAAGAAACAGATGACAGCGGCGGCGGCGAGGCTGGGTGCGATCAGCGGAAAGACGATAAAGGAGAGGATCCCAAGGCGCGGGCAGCCGTCGATGATGGCGCTTTCCTCGATCTCATAGGGGATCGAGTCGATGGCCCCCTTGAGGATGAAGGCCGCGACCGGCAGCGAAAACCCGAGTTGGCAAGGATCACGCCCCACAGGCTGTTCAGCAGCCCCAGCGAGATGAACATGGCATAGAGCGGCACCACCAGCAGCGCCTCGGGGATGACCTGCGTCATGAACATCAAAAAGCCGATCAACCCGCGCCCGTGGAACTTGAACCGCGACAGGGCATAGCCCAGCAGCGAGCCCAGCATCAGGCTGAGCACCGTGTTGCCCAGCGCGATCACGGCGGTGTTGGACATCCAGCGCAGGACGGGAACTTCGCTAAGGGCCGTGATCAGGTTCGGCAGGTTGGACAGCTGCGGACAGGGCAACTGGCCGGTGTTGAACAGCTGCGTATCGGTGCCCAGCGCGGTGGTCGCCATCCAGTAGATCGGAAAACCGGCAAAGGTGACCAGCACAGCGATCAAGGCCACGCGCAGCAGGGAAAAGAGAGGATTGGTTTTCATTTCGACATCACCCGTGCGCGGCGGCGTTCAAACAGGAAGTGGGCAAAGGCCACCGCGAGCGCGAGCACAAGGCCGACGACGCCATAGGCAGAGGCGAGGCCCAGTTCGAAGTCCTCGAACGCGGTCAGGCGCAGTTGCACCACAAGGGTGGACGTGGACCCGATCGGGCCACCCCCGGTCAGCAGGTAGATCACCTCGAAACGGCGGATCGACCAGACCGCCACCAGCAGGGCCACGATCTGCATGGTCGGCAGAATGTAGGGCAGCGTTACGTTGCGGAACACGTTCAGCGCATCGGCCCCGTCGATCCGGGCGGCTTCGCGCACTTCTTCGGGGACCGATTGCAGCGCGGCCATCATCACCAGCATGACGAAAGGCGACACCTGCCAGATCGTCACGAACATGATCGAGGTCAGCGCCAAGTCCACAGAGGTCAGCCACGGGATGCGCCCAAACCCAAGCGCTTGGGTGATGTCGCTGGCCACGCCGGACGGCCCGTTAAAGATACACAGCCAGACCAGCGTGGCGGCAACCGACGGCACGGCCCAGCGCCAGCGCCGACGCCGTGCCGACCAGAATGCCAAGGATCACCGTCAGGATCGTGTAGATGATCGTGACCGAGAACGACGTATAGAACTGATCGTCGGTCAGCAGGTCTTGATAGTTTTCAAGCCCGATGAAATCGTCCGCGGTGGGCTTCATCAGGCGCGTATCCGTAAAGCTCATCCAGACTTGCTGGATGAGCTGGCCAACGACGAACAGCGTCATGTAGGCCAGTGGGACCGCGACGAACGCGTAGGGAACAAGGCCCAACAGTCGTTCACGCTTGAACAGTGTAGAAGTCATGGGTCGCGGTCCTTTAAACCGGGATCGGCGGCTCAGTTGTTGTAGTCCGCGTCGATTTCGGCCTGTGCCTCGTCCAGGGCTTCTTCGGTCGTGGCCGCGTTCAGCAGGACCTTTTCAAGGCTGGTCATCAGCGGGCGCAGGATCGACTGGGTTTCCAGCTCATACCCCGGGATCAGCGTCGAGCGCGAGTCTGCCGCCATTTCGGCAAAGGTGGTCGCCCAGGGGTTCGCCGCGACGAACTCTGCGGTGACCGGAACATCGGTCGCCAGCGCATCGGGGCCAGAGGCGGCGCGCAGCGAGGTTTGCCCCTCTTCAGAGATCAGCCAGGACAGGAATTCCTTGGCGGCGGCATTTTCCGCGTCGCTGGACCAGGTGTTCACGCCCAGAAAGATCTGCTGGTGCGCGCCCGGATGCGGGAAGGGCAGCGCCGTCGCGCCAAGCTCGTCACCGGGCAGCGGGCCGCCCGTGGCGATGTTCAGCGAGCCGCCGGAGTTGTCCAGCGAGAACGCCATCTGCTGTTCCTTGAATCGGGTGCGCTGGGTGCTCATCTGGTCGCCGATCGGAATGATGCCGCTGTCATAGGCCGCCTTGAACGCGTCAAAGGCCTGCGCCATTTCCGGCGTGCCAAAGGTGATCTTGCCGCTGTCATCGACCAGCTCGGCGCCGTAGCCATAGGCCCAGTTGAGGAAGTCCTTGGACCACGGGCTGAACTCGTTCATCGAGTGGCGGCCGGTAAAGCCGATGGCGCCGGTGGCTTCGCTGGCGGTCTTGGCGGCGGCGATCATCTCTTCGATGGTCTCGGGCAGCTCGACGCCGGCCTCTGCCAGGATCGCCTTGTTGAAGATCAGCGCGTAAACGGCGCGGTGCCAGCCGATGCCATAGCGGGTGCCGTCCACGACGCCGTTGTCGTTGGTGGCGTTCAGGGTGTCGACGCCTTCGGTCACGTCATCCAGCGGGATCAGGAAGTCGGCCCCGATCAGCGTTTAGAACAGACCGTCCTGCCCGATGAGGATGTTGGGGCCCTGACGCGCGCCCATTTCGGTGATCAGGCGGTCGTTGAACTCGTTGCGCGAAATCGTGTGCTGTTCCAGCGTGATGTTCGGGTGGCTGTCCTCGAACCTTTTCACGGCGGCCCACAGGTTTTCGCCGCGCAGCGCATCCAGCCACTGGGTGTTGGCGATGGTCAGCGTGACCTGGTCCTGCGCGGCGGCGGGGGCGCCCGCGCCTGCGAGCATCGCAAGCGCCGCAGCGCCGGCCATCAGGGTGCGTCGGGTGAAAGTCATGTTGGGTTTTCCTCTTGTTGGACTTGGAAAGGGAGGGAAGGAAGGCGTCAGGCAGGGATGCGATGAACACCGAGCGGCACGTGACAAGAGAGGTTCTCGGCCCCGTTGTCTGTCACGAGATAGCAATCGCCAATATTCGCACCCGCGGTCAGCGGATCGAGCCATTGGGAGTGCAATACAAAGGTCATGCCCTCTTCGAGGGTGGCATGTTTGTTGGATTGGATGTTGTAGGGCGGCATTTTCGGCATGGATACCGAATGTCCCACCTTCGGGTTGCGCGGCCCCTTGGTGGCGGGCCAGACATGGGTGATGCGGCGGCCCATGGCTTCCCAGTCGGGGTTGGGCACATATTGCTGCGGCACCTTCAGCGGCGCGCCATCGTCGCCCGCGCTCCAGTTATAGGGCATGGAGCGGCTGTCGGCGTCGGTCAGGACGCCGCGGCGGATGTACGGCTCGAAGGAGACATTGGCGACATCCGAGATCAGCGCTCCCGGTCGCACCACATGGCCGTAGGGCTTGCCGCAGTGGGTGCCGTAGGGGTTGATCCCGATCTGGTAGCCTTCCCGGTCTCGCCGCCGCGCGCCATCTGGGCAAAGGTGAAGGCGGCATAGATTTCGTGGTCGGTCACACCGGGGCGGATCACGTGATAGGCCGCCTGCATCCCGATACAGGCCAGCTGCGCCGCGGCCCGGACCACGGCCTGCTCCGCCTTGGACCGGCGGCGCTGCATTCGGTCAACGATGCCTTGCGCCTTTTCAAAGCGGCTGCCGGGCAGACTCTCTGCAAGGCCCGCCCAGTAGGGCGCCGAGGTTGCATCGCCCACCAGCCCGATCTGCGCCTTGGTCAAGCCCAGCTCTGCCAGTCGCTTTGCCGTGGCCTCGACCACGCGGTCCAAGGCGCGGCCGGGGCGGTTATAGGTCTCGCGGCCCCATGTCCCGATCTGCCAGATGTCGTCAACCAGCACAGGCAAGCCCGCAGGCGGCAACACGACAGAGCTGGAAAACACCGTGTACAGGGTCAGCGGTAGGTCCGTGTCGGTGGGAATGATCAGCATCCCCTCGCGGGCACAATCGCAGATATAGCGCAGGTAAGAGTTGGACACCTTTTACGACCCGATGCTGTCCGCATGTACCAGCAGCACGTCATGCCCTGCGGCGCTTGCCTCTTGGCGGATGCGGCGCAGACGATCTGCAAATTCCGCTTCGGGCAGCGGCGGCACGGGGGTGAACTCGAAATCCGGCTCAAAGCCGTCCAGAAGGCGCTCAATCCGGGGGGGGTGGTGTGGGTGTCAGCCAGCTTTGTGAGGGTCATGGTCGGGCTCTTTTCCGTGTCGTTTGGGGCAGGGGGGTGACCGCCTGTTGAGTTCACAAACCGTAGGATGACGGGCCGCGGCAAGGCGCAAGAACGCCGGAAGAAAGCCCTAGATCGCGCCTGCCTAAAATTTGTGCACCGTCGCGAAATAGGTATTCTGAAGAGATGTCTTTTGATTTTTGGCAGGAGAGTGCCAAAATGAAATTTACGCCTAAACCCCTATTATAAATTGGTAATATGTAGAATGCGTGGGACTCCTTGGGCGGATTCTTGGAATTTTTCGGCGCGTCTTGTAAGAAAAGTTTCAGTCCATAAAAACGGCAGTGCTAACGCTATAGGCATTTCATTAACGCTTTGTATCCCCAAACCCTGACTGAAAGCGCCGCGATCCACTGGCCCGTGGCACGGCAGGGCAGGCCGCACCACGCCCCACCCCGCCGGTTCGGAATCGGGGTGTCGCTGCGATCAGGCCGCCTGTGCCGTGTGAAAGGCGCAAGCCCCCCGCAGGCTGCCTCAAACGCGCGCGAAGCCCCGTGATCTACCTGTGACCGAGAGGGGCAGCCATCGCGGCGGCCCACTGTTGACGGGCTGCGCGCCACCGGATCGCGCAAAACCTGCCCAAAAAGAGGGCAAACGCCGGAAAATAGCGCTTAAACATGCTTCAATTTGGCATTTTTGCCGGGCGCCCCCCGCGCTCTGGCTTGTCCGAAACGTGAACGCTGGTGTCGCATGAACGGGCAGGGCGTTTAGGGTTCCACTGTCCCAAGGGGCAGGTTCGGTCCGAGAAATCCACCCGGCGGGCCAAATCCCGTGGGGCACACGGCGGGCCAAAATCCCGGGAGGCATACTGCGCAGGTTCATCCCGCGCCTTGTTCTTGTTCCGCCCGCGGGGAGCGAACCTTTTGCAATGAGCGGGACGCTGAACCGGGGAAATCACATGACCAAGCTCAAGCACCTTGCCACGACCGCCCTTTCGCTGGGGCTTCTTGCCGCGACGCTCTCGCCTGCCGCCGCGCGGGAAAAGACCGACTTCAAGATCGCGTGGTCAATCTATGTGGGCTGGATGCCGTGGGGCTATCTCGAAGACAGCGGCATCATGGACAAATGGGCCGAGAAATACGGCATCGACGTCGAGATCGTGCAGATCAACGATTACGTCGAAAGCATCAACCAATACACCGCGGGCGCGTTCGATGGCGTGTCGGCCACCAACATGGACACCCTGTCGATCCCCTCGGGCAGCGGCGTGGACACCACCGCGCTGATCATCGGGGATTATTCCAACGACAATGACGCGGTGATCGCCAAGGACGGCATGACGCTGGCCGATCTGGCGGGGACCAAGGTCAACCTCGTGGAGCTGTCGGTCTCGCACTACCTGCTGGCGCGGGCGCTGGACAGCGCAGGGCTGGCGGAAAAGGATCTGGACGGGGTGGTGAACACCTCTGACGCCGATATGATCGCCGCCTACGCCACCGACGACGTGAAAACCGTGGTGACGTGGAACCCGCTGGTGTCCGAGATCACGGCCTCCAACCCGGATGCAAGCGTGCTGTTCGACAGCTCGAAAATCCCCGGCGAGATCCTTGATCTGATGGTGGTGAACACCCAAACGCTGGCGGACAACCCCGACTTTGGCAAGGCGCTGGTGGGCGCGTGGTACGAGGTCATGGGCCTGATGGCGGCGGGCGACGAAGCGGTTTTGACCGCCATGGCCGAAGCGTCGGGCACCGATCTGGACGGCTACAAGGCGCAGCTGGCCGCGACCGAGATGTTCTATGATCCGGCCGATGCGGTGGCGCAGGCCTCTTCTGCCGATCTGCCGGGCACCATGACCGAAGTGGCCGAGTTCCTCTTTGACAAGGGCATCCTGGGCGAGGGCGCGCCCTCGGCGGATTTCGTCGGCATCGCCTATCCCGATGGGACGGTGTCGGGGAACGAGGCGAACGTGATGTTCCGCTTTGACGCCACTTACATGCAGATGGCCGCCGACGGCGCGCTCTGAGTGCCGCGCAATGGAGAAGCCGGCGCGCTCTGAGTGCCGCGCAATGCTTACGTGCCCCGGCTGCGGTCGGGGCACCCGATAAAGGCCCCCTCATGCGACTGATCAACCGTATCCCCTCTCGTCCGCTCGCGGTGTTTCTGGCCGCCGTGCCGTTCATCGCGGTGCTGATCGCCTATGCGGTCGGCTCGGACATGCGGCTGGCGGCGAACCCGTCGGACAAGCTGCTGCCCGCGCTGTCCACGATCCAAGAGACCGCCGTGCGCCTGTTCACCCAAGGCGACCGCCGCTCTGGCGAGCTCCTGCTGTGGAAGGATACATGGGCGTCGCTCTCGCGCCTGCTGGGGGGCGTTGGAATTTCGGCGGTGCTGTCCTTGGTCATTGGCATGGTCGTCGGGCTGCTGCCGCTGTTCCGGTCGCTGTTGTCGGGGTTCGTGGCGGTGCTGTCGATGGTACCACCCTTGGCGCTGCTGCCGATCCTGTTCATCGTCTTTGGCCTTGGCGAGACGTCCAAGGTGGTGCTGATCGTGATCGGGATCACCCCCTTTATGACCCGCGATCTGGCGCAGCGGGTGCTGGATATTCCGCATGAACAACTGGTCAAGGCGCAGACCCTTGGGGCGTCGTCCTGGGTCATCGCCGCGCGGGTGGCGCTGCCTCAGGTGCTGCCGCGCCTGATTGCCAATGTGCGCCTGTCGCTGGGCTCTGCCTGGCTGTTCCTGATCGCCGCCGAAGCGGTGGCGGCGGATGTGGGCCTTGGCTATCGCATCTTCCTTGTGCGGCGGTAGCTGGCGATGGATGTGATCCTGACTTACGTCATCTGGATCACCCTGCTGGCCTATGTGCTGGATTGGCTGCTGAAACAGCTGTCGCGCAAGGCGTTTCCGTGGATGGAGGCAGGCTTATGAGTTTCGTACAGGTCCGTGACGTCTGGCAAGCCTACGGCGGGCGATCCATTATCGAACGGGTGAACCTCGACGTCTCTGAGGGCGAGTTCGTCTCTATCGTTGGTGCGTCGGGCTGCGGCAAGTCCACCTTTTTGCGGCTGCTGCTGGCGGATGAGCGCCCGGTGCGCGGGGCGATCACCGTCGATGGCGGGGACGTGGCCGTCGAGCCAGGGCGCGCGCGGCGTGGTCTTTCAACGCTACTCGGTGTTTCCACATCTGACTGTGCGCGAAAATATCGTCGCCGCCGAGGGGTTCAACACCCGCTCTGGCTGGCTGTTCGGCGCGGCCAAGCGCGCGGCCCGCGACCGCGCTGATGCCATGCTGGTGCGCATTGGGTTGAACCACGTGGCCGGGCAATACCCCGCGAGCCTGTCGGGCGGGATGCAACAGCGCCTTGCCATTGGCCAAGCGCTGACCGCGCGCCCGCGGGTGCTGCTGTTGGACGAGCCTTTTGGCGCGCTCGACCCCGGCACGCGGGGGCAGCTGCACGACTTTTTGACCGAACTGCGGGCCGAGACGCAGATGACCGTCTTTATGGTCAGTCACGACCTCGAAGAGGCCTTCAAGCTGGGCGACCGGGTGCTGGTCTTTGATAAGCCGCGCTGGGATCCGCAAGATCCGGGGCTGTATGGCGCCACCGTCACCTATGATTTCGACGCGCGCGACGGCGGGATGCCGCATCAGCATATCCTTGATCGCTATCCGTCGCTTGCGCCCGCATCAGAGCCGGTCCCAGAGCCGGCGTAACAGACACTCACGCGCGCCGCCGGGCCCCGCGCGTGGGACAGCCAAGGCCCGGAACATGACAGCCCCGAAACGGGCTAACCGATTGGGAGACAGAGATGTTTTCTGAGATACTCAAGGCAGAGGCCCGCGCCCGCGACCCGCGCAGCCAGCGTGCCCGCCATGCCACGCGCGAGATGCGCTCCCACCACCCCGACCTGACCAAGCTGGC
The DNA here is from genome assembly GCF_900176475.1 of Tropicibacter naphthalenivorans. Classification (GTDB taxonomy): domain Bacteria; phylum Pseudomonadota; class Alphaproteobacteria; order Rhodobacterales; family Rhodobacteraceae; genus Tropicibacter; species Tropicibacter naphthalenivorans. Next base: position 220,694 of record NZ_FWXX01000006.1, on the reverse strand, counting down.
CGGTTGGAAGGCGATGCGCAAAGAGGCCGAGCTGCCCGAAGGCCGCTGGGCCGAGGAACGCGCCTGGGCCTTGCGCATGGGTCTGACCGGCGCGGACACCATCGAGGACAAGTCGATCCCGACCTTTGCGCGCGGCGAGCTGCCGCATTACGCAGGGATCAATACGTTTCTCAAGGCGCCCTACACCGAGGACGTGCTGGAGGTGGCCAACTACGACGCGACGGTCTTGGGCATCCCCTTTGACGGCGGGACAACCTATCGGCCCGGCACGCGCTTTGGCCCGCAGGGGGTGCGCAAGATCTCGGCGCTGTATACGCCATATAACTACGAGATGGGGGTCGACCTGCGCGAGCAGATGACGCTGTGTGACGCGGGCGACGTGTTCACCATTCCGGCGAATATCGAGAAGAGCTTTGACCAGATTTCGCGCGGGGTGTCTCATGTGTTCTCGTCGGGGTCTTTGCCCATCATGATCGGCGGCGATCACTCGATCGGCTTTCCCTGCGTGCGCGGCATTGCGGAGTGTACGTCGAAGAAGATCGGTATCGCGCATTTTGACCGCCACGCCGACATTCAGGAAAAAGACCTTGATGAGCGGATGCACACGACGCCTTGGTTCCATTCGACCAACCTGCCGAACGTGCCGGCCAAGAACCTTGTGCAGATCGGGATCGGCGGCTGGCAGGTGCCGCGCGAGGCGGTGAAGGTTGCCCGCGAGCGGAATACCAACATCATCACCATGGGCGACATGGAGAAGATGGGGCTAGACAAGACCATCGAGATGGCGCTGGAGATGGCCTGGGACGGGGTCGACATGGTCTATATGTCCTTTGACATCGACTCGATTGATTGCGGGTTTGTCCCGGGTACAGGCTGGCCGGAGCCGGGTGGGTTCCTGCCGCGCGAGGCTTTGGCCTTGGCGTCCGGGGTTGCCGCCGAGGGGATTTGCGGGCTGGAGCTGGTCGAGGTCTCGCCGCCCTATGATACGTCCGACATCACCGCCCTGATGGGCACGCGGGTGATCGTGGATGTGCTGGGGTCCATGGTGGCGCATGGCAAGCTGGGCGCGCACAAGCGGCACATCGACAAGCCGGTGACGCTGCCGCATGGCGAATTCGAGGGCAAGCGTTGGTCGAATCCCGCGCCGCACAAGGTGGGCGAATGATTGGGCCGTGGCAGAGGGGCGCTGCCCCTCGGGCTTGCGCCCTCACCCCGGGATATTTGGAAAGAGAAGAAACAGGGGGAATGATGGATGCCGCATGATCGTCATCACCATCATGGACATGATCACGGTCATGACCATGGGCACGCGCATCACCCGCATGACCACAATCACCCGCATGACGCGGATCATTTGCACAGCCATATGCACCACCACGACGATGCGGCGGATTTGCAGGTGCTCGCGGCGCAATTCATCGACGGTTTTGTGCAGGCCAAGGACAAGACGTTCTATCTGAAGCTGGCGGGGGTGCCGTTCGAGCGGCCCGGCAAGGGCGGGGCGAAGGCGCTCAAGCTGGTGGATGTGGAGTTGACGACGGATTGGCAGGTGGGGACGGCCTCGCCGTCTTTTGGCTCTCGAGAGCTGAGTTACCTGCCGTTTCCCGGTGAGATGGTGCGAGAGCGCACCAATATGAGCCTAGTTTACGTATCCATGGACGAGAAGGCGAGCTTGGATTTGCGCGACTTTTTGGCCCAGAAAAAGAGAGTGATTGACCAATGAAATATCTGACTTTTGTGTCCGCAGTGTTGGCGGCAAGCCCAGGTCTGGCGCATCCCGCGCAGGAACTGCATGTGCAAGAGGGCGCGCCTGGTGCCCTGTCCATCGGCGCGGCCGTTATCGGGCTGGCTTTGTTCGTGGGATGGGCGCTGTCCCGGCGTGGGCAGGCGGGCGTCTGAAGGTGATCGGATTGGGGTAGGGGTTTCGCGCCTCTGCCCCTTTTTGACCTGCGCCGGCGGGCGATCCTGTCTCAGGGCGGCAGCCACAGACGGGCCGCCGTAAGAGAGATTTGACAGGCGCAAGGAGCATCGCTGGGCGCGCACTTGTCGCCAAAGATCAGGCGTCCACGCCCTGCGAGTCCATTTGGTGGTCTTGACGGAGCTTTGTTCTGGATGCCGGCTTGGGGGGAAGTTACCTGTATAAATCAGCCAAAAAGTAGAACGTGGCAAAGACCCGCGTCTCGACCGGAAGGGGGTTTTTTATACTCTCGCCAAGTTTCGGCGAACTGCTTGCCACCGACATCGCCAGCCATCCGGAAAATCTGCGTTGGAAAAAGCAAAAGGTGCTGTCCGCCTTGCGTGACCTCTTTGGGATGGACGTCGCCTTCATCTCGCGGTTCACGGCCACCGAACGGATTTTCGACGAAATTCTCATTGGCGCGTGCTCCCCCACACTTTCGCTGCGCCGCGGAGATGGCTCTTTGCTGGGCGCAGCTATTGCGACCGGATTGCGCAAGGGGCGGCGCCGACCCTTATGACAGACGCACGGACCGAGCCGTCTGTCGCGGATAACCCCGAAACGCTGGACCTGCCCATCGGTGCCCATGTCAGTTTTCCGATCATCCTGTCGACTGGTGTCACCTGGGGGATGCTCTGCGCTTTTAGCCGTCAGCCGCGCCAGGATCTGACAGACCGCGATGTCGCGATGTTCGGCATTTACGCCGACATGCTCTCGCGCGACATCGAGGTGCAGGTCATCGAAGGCGGGTCCGCAGAGGAACTAGAGTTACGCATCGACAAGCTCATTCGGACAGATTTGGACATTCACCTTCAGCCCATCTTGTCGTTGCCCGGTGCCATCCCCCAAGGCTATGAGGCGCTGACACGGTTTCCGGCCGAATTGGGGAGCGTCGAGACGATCTTTCGCCGGGCGAAATACGATGACCGGATCGTAACGCTCGAAGAAGCGGTCGCGCGAAAGACAGCCGCCATCCCCATGCAGATGGGCGACGGCTTTTTCGTGTCAGTCAATGCTTCGGTCACCTCGATTGAAACCCTCGACTTCGAGAGCATCTTTCCGCCGCACGTGCGCCACCGCATTGTGCTGGAAATCACAGAGCATGAGCGCGTGCCGGATTATGCGGCATTTCTGTCTGTCCTGACGCGTCTGCGGGCACAGGGGTTTCGCATCGCGATCGACGATGTCGGCGCGGGGTATTCCAGTCTGCGGCACGTCATTCAGTTGAAGCCCGATTTTCTCAAGCTTGACCGCTCGCTTGTGATTGGATTGCTGGCGAGCCGAGAGCAGCGCGGCCTCGTCAAGGCGCTGGCCGAGATGGTGCAGTCTCATGGCGGGGTTGTCATTGCGGAAGGCGTTGAAAATCCGAAAAAGGTTGTGATGCTTGAGAGACTGGGCGTCACCATGGCGCAGGGCTATCTTTTCGCGCGGCCCATGCCGGCGGCCAAGGTGCTTGCCGCGGACGGCTGACGCGCGCGCATTGCGCTTTTTCCCGCGCTCTTGATCTGGGTCAACGCGAGGGCGCAGTTTGCATTCCAAAAGCGTGATGTGAACACCAAAGGACGCGCCATGACTGATATGCCTCACGCGCCGGACCACAGCCGGTTGGCCCATTTTCCCGTGACCTTCTTTGCCACCGTGATGGGCCTTGCGGGGCTGACACTGGCGCTGCATCTGGCGGAAACGCGCTTTGGCTGGGGGCATCTGGCCAGCCAGATCGCGCTGATGGTGGCCATTGCCGATTTTGCCGCCATCGCAGTTTTGTTTGTTCTCAAAGGCTTGCGCCACCCCGGCGCCATTCAGGCCGAGTGGGCGCATCCGGTCAAGCTGGCCTTCTTTCCGGCGATTTCCATTTCCTTGCTGCTGATCGCGACGGCTTTGCGCGCCGAAGCGCCGGGGGCGGCGGGCGTCGTGTGGTCCGTGGGGGCGGCGGCGCAGGGGGTGCTGACGCTGGCGGTCATCTCGGGGTGGATCGGGCGCAGGCCGTTTCAGCCGATGCACATTTCGCCTGCGTGGTTCATCCCGGCGGTGGGCAACGTGATTGTGCCTGTCGCGGGGGTGCCTTTGGGCTTTGTCGAAGTGTCGTGGCTGTTCTTTTCCGTCGGCCTGATGTTCTGGGTCGTGCTGCTGACGCTGGTGATGAACCGCTTGATTTTCCACGATCCTTTGCCGGGGCGCTTGCTGCCGACCTTGGTGATCCTGATCGCGCCGCCCGCCGTCGCGTTCCTGGGCTGGTTGCAGCTGAACGGCGGGGTTTTGGACGCCTTCGCGCGGGTGCTGTACTATGCGGCGATCGGCTTTGCGGCGATTGTGGCGATCCAGGCGCAGGGGTTCGCCAAGCTGCCGTTCGCGCTGTCATGGTGGGCGCTGAGCTTTCCGGTGGCGGCGCTGACCATCGCGACCTTGCGCTTTGGCGAATTGGCCGGGTCGGGGGCACATGACCTGCTGGGCGGGGCGTTTCTGGCGCTGCTGGGGATGATCGTCGCGGGGCTGATCTGGCGAACTTTGAAGGCCGCTGCGAAAGGCGAGATTTGCCAGCCGGAATAGGGGCTTAACCCGCCTCGAAGGCGTCAGAGACCTTTTGGGCGAGGGCGCAGAATTGCGCCCTTTCCGCGTCGGACAGACCCGTCAGCACGTCGTCCTGCAAGGCGGCGACCAGCGGCAGAACTTCGGCAAAGACCTGCGCGCCTTTGTCGGTCAGGAACACCTCGCGCGCCCGCCGGTCGCGTTTCGAGACATTGCGCGCCACCCACCCCTTGGAGATCAGCCGGTCGATCACTCCGCCAATGGTCGCGCGGTCATAGGCGATGGCGGCGGCGATGCTGGCTTGGTCGATGCCGGGGGTGTCCTTGACTGCGCCCATGGCGGCAAATTGCACCGGCGTGAGGTCGAGACCAGCAGCCTTCATCCGTTGTTGAAACACTTGGGTCGAGTGTTGGTGGAGGCGGCGAATCAAGTGTCCGGGCATGGTGTTCAGGGTCATCTTGCGCCTCCTTTCTGGCTGAGACTACGCATTTTCAGTATCTTACAGGGGTTAATTTGTACACTCATCTTTTTCGTTGACCAAAGCTGCATCCCCCGCCTACTAATATGCACACATACAATTTCTGCGGGGGAGGCTCAGCCGGGACGGCTGCGGGCCGCATGAAGAGGAGCAACGGATGTCTGATCTTCCTATCATCATTGCCGGGGGCGGTATCGGCGGTCTGGCGGCGGCTTGCGGCCTTGCGCGCAAGGGGCAGCGGTCCATCGTGGTGGAACAAGCGCCGCAACTGGGCGAGATCGGCGCAGGCATCCAGATCGGGCCGAACGCGTTCCATTGCTTTGACTATCTGGGGGTCGGGGACGAGGCGCGCGCGGTCGCCGTCTATATCGATGCTCTGCGCCTGATGGATGCGCAAACCGCTGAAGATATTACGCATATTCCGCTGGATGAGCCGTTCCGCAAGTTCTACGGCAACCCCTATGCGGTGGTGCACCGGGCGGATCTGCACGGGGTTTTGCTGAAATATTGCGAGGCGAGCCCCTTGGTCGATATTCGCACCAGCCACGTGGTGACGGGTTACGAACAGGACGAAAGCAGCGCGACGCTGTTGGTGCAGGACCGCGACCCGATCAAGGGCAAGTTCCTGATCGGCGCCGAAGGTCTGCGTTCGCCCATTCGTGCGCAGCTGGTGGGCGACGGCGAGCCGCGGATTTCCGGGCACACGACCTATCGCAGCGTCATTCCGACCGAGCAAATGCCCGAGGATCTGCGCTGGAACGCGGCGACGCTCTGGGCCGGGCCGAAGTGTCATATCGTGCATTACCCCCTCAAGGGGGGCAAGGTGTACAACCTTGTTGTGACCTACCACCGCGATGTTCAGGAGGCGATCGCGGGGCGCCCTGTGTCAAAGGAGGAAGTGGCACAGGGCTTTGAACATATCCACCCCAAGGCGCGGCAGATCATCGAGCACGGCGACAACTGGAAGCTGTGGGTGCTGTGTGACCGCGAGCCGATCTCGAACTGGGTGGACGGGCGTGTGGCGCTGCTTGGGGACAGTGCGCATCCGATGCTGCAATACTTTGCGCAGGGCGCGTGTATGGCGATGGAGGACGCGGTGGCGCTGTCGCATTGCGTTGAGAACTTTGGCGAAAATGTCGAAGACATGTTGCAGCGCTATCAGGATATGCGGCGGGTACGCACGGCGCGGGTGCAGATGAATTCGCGGCTGATTGGTGAATACATCTATCACCCCGATGACGCCAAGGCGGCGGTGCGCAACCATGTGATGAAGGGCATGTCGCCGGACGATTGGTACAACCAGCTGAACTGGCTCTATGGTTCGAATGGACTCGAGGGCTGAGAGCTCTCGGATTTTGGATATTTGTAAAGAGAAGAAGACCGCAGGTTTTCGTGCCTGCTTGACCGGAAGGAAGACTTGGATGGCTTTGGCTTTTGACGCGGCTCCGACGCCGACGGTGGCGATTGTGGACAGCGACGATCGCATTCCCGTGCGGCGGATTTTCTGCATTGGGCGCAATTATGCGGCGCACGCGCGGGAGATGGGCAAGGACCCGGATCGTGATCCGCCGTTCTTTTTCCTCAAGCCTGCGGATGCGGTTGTCGAGGACGGGGCGACGATTCCGTACCCGCCGCAGACCGAGAATTTTCACTATGAGGCCGAGCTGGTTGCGGTGATCGGCACGGGCGGGGTGAATATTCCCGAAGAGCGCGCGCTGGATCATGTGTGGGGTTATGCGGTGGGCAACGACCTGACGCGCCGCGATTTGCAGTTGAAGGCGCGGGAGCAGGGGCGGCCCTGGGATTTGGGCAAGGGCTTTGACCGTTCGGCCCCGGTGGCGGCGGTGCATCCGGTGTCGAAGGTGGGGCATCCGTCCAAGGGGTCGATCAAGCTGACGGTGAATGGTGAGGTCAAGCAGGATGCCGATCTGTCCGAGCTGATCTGGTCGATCCCCGAGATCATCTCGATCCTGTCGCAGTCGATGGAGCTGCGCCCGGGCGATCTGATCATGACGGGTACGCCGGCGGGGGTTGGTCCGCTGGTCGAGGGGGACGTTTGCGTGGTGGAGGTTGAGGGTCTGGGGACCTGCACCACCACGATCGGGCCGCGCGCCTGACAAAGCTTGCCCCGTGCGTTTAGGCGCGCGCGGGGCGTTTGAGAGCGCAAGTCGCAGGGAAGGAGAGACCGATGGACAACGCCATGCAACCCGAGGACACGCCGGAACTGCGCGCGCTGTATAAAGGGTTCGAGGACAGCCACCTGAACCCGCTGTGGACGCAGACCGGCGATCTGATGCCGGTGCATCCCAAGTCCAGGGCCGTGCCGCATGTGTGGAAATGGTCGGACCTGTTGCCCTTGGCCGAGCGGTCTGGCGATCTGGTTCCCGTGGGGCGCGGCGGGGAGCGGCGGGCGATAGGTCTGGCAAACCCGGGGCTGGGGGGAAAGGCTTATGTCTCGCCCACGCTGTGGTGCGCGATCCAGTATCTGTGCCCCGGTGAGAACGCGCCCGAGCATCGCCATTCGCAGAACGCGTTCCGCTTTGTGGTCGAGGGCGAGGGCGTCTGGACCGTGGTGAACGGCGATCCGGTGCGCATGTCGCGGGGCGATTTGCTGCTGACGCCGGGGTGGAACTTTCACGGGCATCACAATGTGGCGACAGAGCCGATGGCGTGGATTGATGGCCTTGATATTCCGTTCAGCCAGCAGATGGACGTTGGATTCTTTGAATTCGGGGCCGAGCGGGTGACCGACAATGCCACGCCGAATTACAGCCAAGGCGAGCGGCTGTGGTGCCATCCGGGGCTGCGGCCGTTGTCGCAGTTGCAGGATACGGTGTCGTCGCCCATAGGCGCATACCGTTGGGAACACACGGATAATGCGCTGACTCAGCAGCTGTTGCTGGAGGATGAGGGAAACCCGGCGACGGTGGCTTTGGGCCATGCGGCGATCCGCTATACCAACCCGACGACCGGCGGCGACGTGATGCCGACGATCCGCTGCGAGTTCCACCGCCTGCGCGCAGGGACCGAGACGGCGGCGCGGCAAGAGGTCGGCTCGAGCGTGTTCCAGGTGTTCGAAGGCAGCGGTTCGGTGGTGCTGAACGGCGAAGTCAAAAAGCTGGAGAAGGGCGATTTGTTTGTCGTGCCGTCTTGGGTGTCTTGGTCTTTGCAGGCGGAGACGCAGTTCGATCTGTTCCGCTTTTCCGACGCGCCGATCATGGAGCGGTTGCACTTTATGCGCACGCAGGTCGCGGGGGCATGAGCACCGACGACGCTGCCGCGCGCGAAGCATTGCGGGCGCGGCAGGGGGCGGGGGCGCGCTATGATGCGGACGCCGCCCCACATGACGACCTGCTTTTGGCGCGGCGCGGGACGGCCTATTTTGCGCGCAAGCTGAATGAACTCAGCGATGCCGAGCTGTGGGGCGATAGTCTACGCCCCGGCCAGACGCGCCGCCATGTGATCGCCGAGGTCAGCTATCAGGCGCGCGAGATTGCGATTGCGCTCAGTGCGTTGAACGGCCCTTTGGCTGCCGAAGAGGCCGAGTGGCGGCCCGATGTGGCGCTTGCGACGACGCTGCCCGCCCGCGCGCTGCGGCATCTGTTCGAACATTCGGCCAAGCATCTGGACGTGGAATGGCGCGATCTGCCGGGGGCGAAATGGGACGCGGCGGTCACCTTGCTGGATGGCACGCAGCCCATGGCCCGTGCAACGCCCCGCCAGCGCGCGGCAGCGATCTGGCAGGCGGCGGTCGATCTGGGCAACGGCGCGCGCGCCTCGGATATCCCTGTCATCCTACGCCAGCCCTAGGCGCATTTGCCGTTTGTCATACGCTAACAGGCGGGCTACCACTTTGGACATAGCCAAAGGGAGAGTGGCGCCATGACGACCCAAGACATTGAGACACTGGTGGATGAGCTGACGCTGGAAGAGCAGGTGAGCCTGCTGTCGGGGAGTGGCTTTTGGTCGTTGCCCGGTGTGGAGCGGCTGAACATCGGTAAGCTGCGCGTCACGGACGGGCCGAATGGCGCGCGCGGCGGTGGCTCGTTGGTGGGGGGGGTCACGGCGGCGTGCTTTCCGGCGGGAATCGGGATCGGCGCGACATGGGACCCGGACTTGGCGCGCGAGATCGGCGGCGCGCTGGCCGATGAGGTCAAGTCAAAGAACGCCCATGTGAGCCTTGCGCCGACGGTGAACATCCACCGCAGCGTCACCAATGGGCGCAATTTCGAGTGTTACTCGGAGGACCCTGAATTGGCGGCGGCGCTGGCCGTTGGGTATATCCAAGGGCTTCAGGCCAAGGGCGTATCCGCCACGATCAAACATTTCGCGGGCAATGAATCTGAGATTGAGCGCACCACGATCAGCTCGGAAATTGACGAGCGGTCCTTGCGAGAGGTTTACCTGCGCCCCTTTGAGGATGCGGTGAAAAAGGCGGGCACTTGGGGGGTGATGTCGTCTTATAACAAGCTCAATGGCACTTATGCCGCTGAGAATGCTTGGCTTTTGACGAAGGTGCTGCGCGAGGACTGGGGCTATGACGGGATTGTCATGTCCGATTGGTTCGGCTCTCGGACCTGCGCGCCGACGGTGAACGCGGGGCTGGATCTGGAGATGCCGGGGCCGACGCGCGACCGCGGTCAGCAGCTGATCGACGCGGTCGAGGCGGGCGAGGTCAGCCGCGAAACCGTGCGCGAGCGCGCGCTGAACATGCTGCGATTGATGCAGCGGGTGGGCTCGCTGGACGATCACCGCGCTTTCGAGGAGCGGGCTGAGGACCGACCCGAGCACCGCGCGCTGATCCGGCGGGCCGGGGCCGAGGGGGCGGTTTTGATGAAAAACGAGGGCGTCCTGCCGCTGGATGCGCCGCAAAAGATCGCCGTCATCGGCCCGAACGCCAAGGTTGCGCAGATCATGGGCGGCGGCTCGGCGCAGCTGAATCCGCATTACCGCGTCTCGCCCTGGGAGGGGCTGGTGGCCCGCGTTGGCGAAGATCGCCTGACCTACGCGCAGGGCTGCACCAACCACCGTTGGGAACCGGTCATGGACAAGGTCACGGCGGCGTTTTTCGACAACGAGACGCTGGACGGCGCCCCGGTGCACGTGGAGGAGATGGACAGTTCCGTCGCCTTCTGGATCGAAGGTGTGGGCGGCGGCAAGGTTGATCCGCTGCACTTCTCGGCGCGGGTGACGGGGCAGTACACGCCTGAACAGAGCGGGCCGCACAGCTTTGGTCTGCACGCGGCGGGGCTGGCGCGGCTGTTTGTGGACGGGCAGTTGGTGGTCGATGTGTGGGACGGCTGGACCAAGGGGCGCACCTTTTTCGAGGAAGGCTGCGACGAGGTCACGGGGCTGGCTGATCTGACAGCGGGCAGGCCGGTGGAGGTGGTGATGGACTTCCGCACCAAGCCCACCGACAATCTGCAATTCAGCGCTTTCCGGTTTGGCGTATCGCGGCCTTTGGGGGAGGCGGAGATCGCCGAGGCGGCGCGCGTGGCGAGCGAAGCGGACGTCGCGTTGGTCTTCGTTGGACGGTCGGGCGAGTGGGATACCGAAGGGTCGGACCTGCAAGACATCGCCTTGCCCGGCGCGCAGGACGCGCTGGTCTCGGCGGTGCTGGCGGCGAACCCCAACACGGTGGTGGTCTTGCAGACCGGCGGGCCCGTAGAGATGCCCTGGATCGCGGACGCGCCCGCCGTGTTGCAGGCGTGGTATCCGGGCCAAGAGTGCGGCAACGCCATTGGTGATGTGCTGTTCGGCGAGGTTGAGCCGGGCGGGCGCTTGCCCCAGACCTTTCCGGTGCGGTGGGCGGACAACCCGACGCGCTCGCAGGATCCGGAGGTTTATCCGGGCCTCGATGGCCGCGTGCGCTATGAGGAAGGCGTGTTCATCGGCTATCGCCATTACGACCGGCAGGGGACGCTGCCCTTGTTCCCGTTTGGCCATGGTTTGGGATATACGACGTTTGAAATCAGCAACTTGCGGGTCATGGGTGAGGAGGTAACGGTCACTGTGACCAACACCGGCGCGCGCGCGGGGGCGAGCGTGGTGCAGGTCTACGTCGGCGATTTGGAGGCCAGCGTGGCGCGGCCCACGCGCGAGCTGAAGGCGTTCCGCAAGGTCCGGCTGGAGGCGGGTGAGAGCGCCGATGTGACCCTGACGCTGAGCGCGCGGGATTTTGCGTTTTATGACGTGGAGGCCGGGGGTTGGCGCGTCGAGGCCGGGGCGTTTTCCGTGGAAGTCGGGTTCTCGGCTGCGGATTTGCCGCTGCGCTGTGAGGTCGTGCGCGAGGCCGAGAGTTTGGCTGTGTGAGGAAAGGGCGAGGGGCTCGCCCCTCGCGCTCCCCAGGATATTTTTAAAGAGAAGAAGATGGGAAGGCCACCGCAGTGGATTTGCGGTGGCCTTTGGTTTTGTAGGTTACTTTTTGAGTTGGGTGACGTCGCGGACCGCGCCTTTTGCCGCCGAGGTGGTCAGGGCGGCGTAGGCTTGCAGTGCGGTGGAGACTTGGCGTTTGCGCTGCTCCTCGGGCTGCCAGCCTTTTTCGTCGCGGGCGGCGCGGCGGGCGGCGAGCACGGCATCGTCCACGGCGAGGTGGATTTTGCGGTTGGGGATGTCGATTTCGATCTTGTCGCCTTTTTCCACCAAACCAATGGTGCCGCCTTCGGCCGCCTCAGGGGAGACGTGGCCGATGGACAGGCCCGAGGTGCCGCCCGAGAAACGCCCGTCGGTGAGCAGCGCGCAGGCTTTGCCCAGACCTTTGGATTTGAGATACGAGGTCGGGTAGAGCATTTCCTGCATGCCGGGGCCGCCCTTGGGGCCTTCGTAGCGGATGACCACCACGTCGCCTTCCTTGACTTTGCCGGTGAGGATGTCGCTGACCGCGGCGTCCTGGCTTTCGCAAACATGCGCCGTGCCGGTGAACTTGAGGATCGAGGCATCGACGCCCGCGGTTTTCACGATGCAGCCTTCCTCGGCGATGTTGCCGAAGAGCACGGCGAGGCCGCCGTCCTGGCTGAAAGCGTGGTCCTTGGAGCGGATGACGCCGCCTGCGCGGTCGGTGTCGAGGTCTTTATAGCGGTTCTCGGTCGAGAAGGCCTGCGTGGTGCGCACGCCGCCGGGGGCCGCTTTGAACAGCTGTTCCGCCTCGGGGTTGTTGGCGACCTTGATGTCCCATTTGCCGATCGCCTCGGCCATGGTGCTGGAGTGGACCGTGGCGCAGTCGTTGTGCAAGAGGCCCGCGCGGCTGAGTTCGCCCAGGATCGAGAAGATGCCGCCGGCGCGGTGCACGTCCTCCATGTGGACGTTTTCGATGTTCGGCGCGACCTTGCACAGGCAGGGCACCTTGCGCGAGAGGCGGTCGATGTCATCCATGGTGAAGTTCACCTCGCCCTCGCGGGCGATGGCCAGCAGGTGCAGCACGGTGTTGGTGGACCCGCCCATGGCGATGTCGAGCGACATGGCGTTTTCGAACGCTTCAAAGGTGGCGATTTCGCGCGGCAGAAGGCCCGCTTCTTCGTCGTTGTAGTGACGCTTGGTGATCTCGACGATCTTGCGGCCCGCTTCGAGGAACAGGTTTTTGCGGTCGGCGTGGGTTGCCAGCGTCGAGCCGTTGCCGGGCAGGGCGAGGCCAAGCGCTTCGGCCAAGCAGTTCATCGAGTTGGCGGTGAACATCCCCGAGCACGACCCGCAGGTCGGGCAGGCGTTTTCCTCGATGTGCTGGACCTGCTCGTCGGTGTAGGTTTCCGAGGCGGCGGCGACCATGGCGTCGACGAGGTCGACCTTTTTCACGTCAAGATCGGCGAGGTCGATCTTGCCTGCTTCCATCGGCCCACCCGAGACGAAAATCACCGGGATATTCAGGCGCATGGCGGCCATCAGCATCCCCGGCGTGATCTTGTCACAGTTGGAAATGCAGACCATGGCGTCGGCGCAATGGGCGTTGACCATGTATTCGACGCTGTCGGCGATGATCTCACGCGAGGGCAGCGAGTAGAGCATCCCGTCGTGGCCCATGGCGATGCCGTCATCCACGGCGATGGTGTTGAATTCCTTGGCCACACCGCCTGCGGCCTCAACCTCGCGGGCGACCATCTGGCCGAGATCCTTGAGGTGGACGTGACCGGGCACGAATTGGGTGAAAGAGTTGACGATGGCGATGATCGGCTTGCCAAAGTCTTCGTCGGTCATGCCGGTGGCGCGCCACAGGCCGCGTGCGCCTGCCATGTTGCGGCCATGGGTGCTGGTTCTGGAACGATAACGAGGCATGGATGCCCTCCCGGAGTGAAATTTGGCGCACCTTATAGCGGTGGTTTGCCAGAGTGAAATATATTATTCTGGGCGGATTGATAGCCTGAGGGACTAAGTGATGGACCTGCGCCCGCTGCGGCATTTCCTTGCCTTGGCCGAGAGTTTGCACTTTGGCCGCGCCGCCGAGCAGTTGGGGATGACCCAGCCGCCGCTGTCGCAGTCGATCAAGGCGCTCGAGGCGCAGCTGGGTGCGCCCTTGTTCGACCGGACGCGGCGCAGCGTGGCCCTGACGGCCTTTGGCGCGCAGTGGTTGCCGCATGTGGCGCAGGCGGTGGCGGCGGTGGATGCCCTGCCCGAGACGGCGGACAGCATCCGCCAAGGGCGCGCCGGGCGGCTGGAGCTGTCCTTTGTCAGCACCGCCGATTACAGCATTTTGCCGACGCTGGTGGCGCGCTTTCGCCAGCTTTACCCGCAGGTTGAGCTGTCCTTGACCGAGGCGACCAGCGACCGGCAGATCGCCGCAATGGTAGAGGGGCGCGGGCAGGTGGGGATCATCATCCCGCCGCAAGAGGCGAGCCTGCCGGAGCGGTTTGCCTATCGCTGTCTGGCGTCTGAACCCTTGGTCGCCGCCGTACCGGAAAGCTGGCTGGCCGAGGGGCGTTTGACCCCGGTGGCGGGGCAGGTGACAGCGGCGCAGGTGGTGGCTTCGCCGCTCATTGTCTTTCCGCGACACGTCGCGCCGCTGTTTTATGATTTGGTGACAGGCTATTACGCGGCCCATGGCGGGGCGGCGCAGATCGTGCAAAACGCCATCCAGATGCAGACGATCATCTCTCTGGTGTCCGCCGGGATGGGCATTGCCCTGGTGCCTGCGTCCTTGCGCAACCTCGCGCGGGCCGGGGTGTGTTACCTGACGCTGGCGGGGGACGCGCCGCAGCTGGAGACGGGCGTCGTGTGGCGGCGACAGGATGACACGCCGACCTTGCGCAACTTTCTGGCGATGCTGGACGACATCACCTGACACATCCGGGGCGTGCATCCCGGCGCGCGGCGCGCTATCACATGCCAGAACACTGGAACGGTTTTCTTGATGACGTTACGCGTTTTGCACACCGCCGATTGGCACATCGGCCAGACCCTCAACGGGTGGAGCCGCGAGGCCGAGCATCGCGCTTGGCTAAAGGCTTTGGAAGACGTTCTAGAGGCGCATCAGATCGACGTTTTGCTGATTGCGGGGGATGTGTTTGACGGGATAAACCCGTCGGGGGTCTCGCAAAAGCTGCTGTATCAGGCCTTGCGCGGGTTCAAGACCCGGCGGCCCGGTCTGGTGACGGTGATAACAGCGGGCAACCATGACCCCGCAGCGCGGCTCGAGGCGCCCGCCGCCATTCTTGACAGCCTCGATGTGCATGTGGTGGCGACGGTGCGGCGGTCCGAGGGCGCTTTGGACGTGGCGCGCCACATGGTCCCGCTGCCCGATGCCAGCGGCGCGGTGCGCGCCTATGCCTGCGCGATCCCGTTTTTGCGCGCTGCTGACCTGCCGGGGCTGAGCTTTGCCGAAAACGGCGCGGGCTCGCCCATCGTTGAGGCCGCGCGCCGGTTCCACGCCGAAATGGCCAAAGGCGCTTTGGCGCTGGCGGATGGCCTGCCGATCCTCGCCATGGGGCACCTGCATTGCCACGGCGCGACCGAGAGCGACGGGGCCGAGCGGCGCATCCTGATCGGCGGCGAACACGCGGTCCCCGAGGATATTTTCCCGCAGGCCTTTGACTACGTAGCGCTTGGGCATTTGCACCGTCCGCAAAATCTGGCCGGCGGGCGCATCCGCTACTCCGGCTCGTGTTTTCCGCTGTCCGCCACCGAGGCGGGCTATGAGCATGGCGTGACGCTGATCGAGGTCGGGGACGAGATCACCAAGACCCATCTGCCCATGCCCCGCCCCGCGCCGATGTTGCGCCTGCCAGAGCGTGGCACGATGGAGGTGTCCGATCTGGGCGCGGCCCTGCAAGCCCTTGATTTGCCTGATGTTCCCGCCGATCTGCGCCCCTTCGTCTACGTGGAGCTGACCGCGACCGGCTCTGCCGCCGTGCTGATGACCGAGGCCGAACGGCTGCTGTCAGACGCCCCCGTCCGCCCCGCGGGCATCCGCGTGCACCGCCCCGCGACCGAGGTAACGCAGACCCCTGCGCCGGTGTCGCTGGCCGAAACCACGCCCGAAGACCTTTTCCGCACGGCTTTCGAGGCCGCCAACGGCCTTGCACCCGAACCCGCGCATATCGCCGCCTTCCGCGATGCCTTGGCAGAGGAGGGCTAAGCCATGCAAATCCTTCAGATCAAGGGCGAAAACCTCGCCAGCCTGTCGGACGCCTTTGTCCTCGACCTGACGGCGGAACCGCTGCATTCCGCGGGCCTCTTCGCCATTACAGGCGAGACGGGGGCGGGCAAATCGACGATCCTCGACGCCATGTGCCTTGCGCTTTATGGCAACTGCCCGCGGCTTTCGAGCGCGGGGGTCAACGACGACGTGCCCGACGCCAGCGGCGAGACGATCAAATCGTCTGACGCGCGGGCGATCCTGCGGCGGGGGGCGGCGCAGGGCTGGGCCGAGGTCACATTCGTCGCCCCGGACGCAGAGACCTACTGCGCGACATGGGCGGCGCGGAGGGCGCGCGGCAAGGCGGACGGGCGGCTGCAAAGCATCGACCGCAGTCTGACCCGCGTGGCCGACGGCACGGTCTTGGAAAGCCAGATCAAGGCGGTGAACGACCGGGTGACCGCGCTGACCGGCCTGACCTATGACGAGTTTCGCCGCACGGTCTTGCTCGCGCAGGGGGACTTTGACGCCTTCCTCCGGGCGGGCACAACCGAGCGCGCGGCGCTGCTGGAAAAGGTCACCGGCACCGAGGTCTATCGCCTGATTTCCCGCCGCGTTTATGCCCTGCACCAAAAGGCACTGGCGGCGGTCACCACGCTAGAGGCGCAATGTGGCACGGTTCCGATTTTGACCGATGAGGCCCGCGAGACTTTGGTGCAGGACGCGGCAGCCTTGGCACCTCAGATCGCGCAGTCTAGGGCGCAACGCGCTGAAAGTGCGGCGAAATTGCAGTCGCATGTGGATCTGGAAAACGCGCGCACCGCCTTGGCCCAAGCGTCCGAGGCCGCACAGCACGCGGCAGAGGCATTGGAACAGGCCGCGCCAGAGCGCGCGCAATTGGCCCAGCTGGAAACGGCCCTGTCGCTGCGGTCCGAGTTTGATCGCTTTGCCGCGACGCAGCGCACGCTGAAAGAGGCGACAGAGGCCGAAACACAGGCCCAGGCCGATCACTTGCGCCTGTCCGCAGAGGTCGAAACCGCCCAGACCCGTGCTTCGGACGCGGTCGCGGCGTGGGAGGAAACGGAACGCGTGTTCAAGGCCTTTGGGCCGATCTGGACGCAAGCGACCCAGCTTGACCAAGCCATCCTGACCGCCCAGCAAGAGGTTCAGGATGCACGCGCGGCCCAGCTTGAGGCAGAGGAGGCCGCCGCGCAGGTGCAACAATCCGTCTCTGACCTGAACGGGCAAAAGGAAACCGCCGAAACCGCCCTTGCGGCGGCGGGGGCGGCCTTGGCGCGCGTGCCGGACGCCGCGCGTTGGGTGGATCGCTGGCCCGACGTGCAGCGGCAGCTGGCCTCTTGCGCGGACCTTGCCTTGGCCGAGCAGACCGCCGTGGGGCAGGCGGCGGAGGCGCGTCATCAAATCACGCAGGCACAGACAGCCCTTGCGCAACTGGACGCGCAAACGCCGCAGGACCGGGCCAAGCTGAGCGGGCTAGAGCAGGCGATCACCGACGCTCAGGCCGCGTTGAACACCGACCGTAGCCCGCAGACGCGGCTGGAGGCCGTGCTCGCCAAGCTTAGCGCCGTCCAAGAAATGCGCCGCGCGGCGCGGGATTATGACAGCGCCAAGGCCCAACATGCAAAGGCCGCAGGGCGTTTGGCGGCACAAACCGAGGCAGAGGCCAACGCTGACGCCGAAGCGCGCGCTCATCAGGCGGCCGCCGATGCCGCAGCGCAGCGGGTTGCGGCTCTCGAAGCGCCAGCACAGCGCGCCGAGGCCGCCGTGTCGGAGCTGGCCCAGCAGTTGCGCGCGCACCTTGAACCCGATTGTCCTTGTCCGGTGTGCGGCGCGACAGAGCACCCCAGTCTGGCGGATGATGCCTTGGCGGCGTTCGCGCAGGACATGCGCACAGCGTTGGACACTGCCCGTACAGAACGGGACACCGCGCTGCGGGCGCAGGACACCGCCGCGCGGGCAGGCGATGCGGCGCGCTTGGCGATGACGCAGGCGCAGGAAACCTGCGCCACTGCGCAAGCCGCGATGCAGGCAGCGACCGACAGCTACACGCAGGCGCGGGGCGCAGAGGCGAGCTTGCCCGCTGCGCCGGACTGGGCAATTTTGCCGCTGACACAGGCTGCTGAAACGCTGGAGGCAGAGCGCTTGCAACTCGCCGATCAGCTGGCTCAGCGCGAGGCGCAGCGCAGCCAATTGGACCGCAATCAGACCGCCGCCCAAGCGATCCGACAGCGGTTGGAGCAGCGCCGCGCGGCCCGTGAAGCGCAGGCCGAGGCGCTGGCCGAGTTGCGCACCACGCTTGGTGTGGCCGAGCAGTCCGCCCGCCATGCGGCCCAGCAACGCGCGGCCGCCGAGACCGATCTGACGCCGATCTTTGCGGCGATGCAACTCCAGCCGGACGGGTTCGGCACCGAGGCGCAGGCGCGGTTATCTGACCGGATTGAGCAGGTCAGCGCGCGCCTCAAGGCGCAGCAAGAGGCTGAAATCGCTCTGAAAAATCTCGCCCCACAGCTGAGCGCCGCGCAGGCGCAGGCGCGCTCTGCCGCCGAAAATGCCACGCGTCTTGGCCAGGTCGCCGACACTCGCGCCGCCAAGTTGGCGCAGCAACAAACAGAGCGTGCCGCTCTGTTGGACGGCGAGCCCACCGACACCCACCGAACGCGCCACAACACCGCACGCACGCAGGCGCAAACCGCCAAGGACAGCAGCGCCGATGCCTTGGCGCAGGCCCGCAGTGCGCTGAGCGCCGCCAAGGCCCATCTGACCGCTTGTCAGCGTGCCGCCACGCAGGCGAGCAAAGACCGACAAGCCGCGCAGGCCGATCTGACCACCAAGGCCACCGCCGCCGATTTGTCGCTTGATACCCTGGCGCAATTGATCGCAGACAGCGGGCAGTTGGACGCGCTTCGGGCCAAGCTCAAGGCGCTTGAAGATGCGCATTTGCGCGCAGTCTCGAGCCATGAGGCCCGGCAAAAGGATGTGGCCGCGCTAGAGGCAAAGGGCTTGCCCGAAGAGGATGCCGCAACCCTCAAGTCGCAGCTCGAGCAGGCCGATGCGCAGCTCAGCGATCTTGACGCACAGCGCGGCGCCTTGCAGGAACGGCTGACGCAGGACGATGCCTTGCGCGCGCAACTGCGCGGGATCGAGGCGCAGATCAAAGAGGCCCGCGCCCACGAACAGGTCTGGGCGGCGGTCAACGACGCCATCGGCTCTCGTCAGGGTGACAAATTCGCGCGCGTCGCCCAAAGCGTGACGCTGGCCATGCTGGTCGAGCGCGCCAACCTGCATCTCGAAAGCCTGAAACCGCGCTATCGGTTGGCGCAGGGCGGGGCGGATCTGTCCTTGCACATCGTCGACCGCGACATGGGGGACGAGCAGCGCTCGACCCGCTCGCTGTCGGGCGGCGAGCGGTTCCTTGTGTCGCTGTCGCTGGCTTTGGCGCTGTCGCAGATGGGCAGCCGGGGCGGTTTGGCCGATACGCTGTTCATCGACGAAGGCTTTGGCGCGCTGGATGCCGAGAGCCTTGATGTGGCGATGGACGCGCTGGAGGCGCTTCAGGCGCAGGGGCGCACCATCGGCGTAATCAGCCACGTCGAAGCGATGAAGGATCGCATCCCGGTGCAGGTCCGCGTGACCCAGCGCGGGGCAGGGGCCAGCAACGTGTCCGTGGCGGTGCTATAGGCGCAACAAAAAGGCGCGCCGGGTGGGGCGCGCCTGAGTGAATTATCGTTGCCTTTGTTACGGTTACGGCTTGCGCCGGGGGGCGTCCATGCCACCGGGGCGCGGTTTCCCTTTGGGGCCGGGCTTGCCCGGTTTGCCGGGGGCGGTAAAGCGCTTGGAGGTGTCCGCCGCCTTGTTGAACTTGGGCTTGGGCTTGGGTTTCTCACCCGGTTTGCCCTTGCCAAAAGGTTTGTCGCCAGAGGGTTTGCCTTTGCCGAACGGCTTGTCACCTGATGGTTTACCCTTGAACGGTTTATCCCCCGAGGGCTTGCCCTTGTAGGGTTTGTCGCCGCGCGGGGCGTCGGATTTGCCCTTGTAAGCAGGCTTGTCGCCCTTGGGCTTATAGGGGCGGTCGTCCGAGCGGTCCTTGTTAAAGGGCTTGTCGCCGCGGGGTTTATCGCCCCAAGGCTTGCCACCACCGGGCTTGTCCCCACGCGGTTTATCGCTGCGGGGCTTGTCCCCCCACGCCTTTTCACCGCGCGGCTTGTCCGAACCGCCAAGCGAGCGCTGCGCCTCGCCATCGGGGCGGGGTTTGCGCGGCTTGTCTTTCCAATCGGGCTTGCCGTCGCGCTGCGGACGGTCGCCGCGCGGCTTATCGCCCCAAGATTTCTCGCCACGGGGCTTGTCAAAGCGCTTGTTGCCCTGCGTGGCGCCCTTGGCAGGGCCGCGCGGCAGGTCGGGCGCGGCGTCCAGAACGCGCATCATCACGCCGTCTTCCAGCTCGCCGCCATCGGGGACGCGGGCCAGAACCTCGGGCATCTTCTCTTCAAGCAGCTCAACAAAAGTCTCGCTGTTCTGCACGCGGATCGCGCCCAGAGCGTCCTTGGAAATGCCGGTCGCGCGCAAGATCAGCGGCAGCAGCCAGCGCGGCTCTGCCTTGTCGTCGCGGCCTACGGACAATGCGACCCACTTGGACGGGCCAAAGGGCTTGCGTTCCGCCCGAGGGGTGCGCGCATCGGGGTCGCTCAGCTCTTCGGGCGCGGACTGCCCGGCGCGGAACAGCCGCAGGCAGGCCGCCGCGATTTCCTCGGGCGAGCGGGTTTCCAGCAGGCGCGCGGCAAAGGCGCGCTGGTCGTCGGTCATCTCCTGCGACCAAAGCTCGTCGTTCAACAGGCGCTCTTCGTCCTGACGCAGGATCTCATCGGCGGTGGGGGGCGTGATCCACTCGGCGGTGATCTTGGAGAATTTCAGCAGACGGTCGGCCTTGGACGCCAGTTTCGGGGTCACGATCAGGGCGGAAATGCCCTTGCGCCCGGCGCGGCCGGTGCGGCCAGAGCGGTGAAGCAGCGCCTCCTGGTTCTTGGGCAAATCGGCGTGGATCACGAGGTTGAGGTTCGGCAGGTCGATGCCGCGCGCAGCCACATCGGTGGCCACGCAGACCCGCGCCCGCCCGTCGCGCATGGCTTGCAGCGCATGGGTGCGTTCGGTCTGGGACAGCTCACCGGACAGGCAGACCACGCGGAAACCCCGGTTGGACAGACGCGCCGTCAGGTGGTTCACCGCCGCGCGGGTGTTGGCGAAGACGATGGCGTTTTCCGCCTCGTGATAGCGCAGCAGGTTGATGACGGCGTTTTCGCTGTCATGAAAGGCCACCTTGACCGCGTGGTATTCAATGTCTGCGTGCTGGGTCTTGCCCGAGAGGGTGGTGACGCGCTCGGCGTCCTTTTGGTACTGCTGCGCCAGCTTGGCGATCATCGGCGGCACGGTGGCCGAGAACAGCAGGGTGCGGCGCTCTTCGGGGGCCTCATCGAGCATAAACTCAAGGTCTTCGCGAAAGCCGAGGTCCAGCATCTCGTCCGCTTCGTCCAGCACGATGGCGCGGATGCTGCTGAGGTCCAGCGTGCCGCGCTGGATGTGGTCGCGCAGACGGCCCGGCGTGCCGACAACGATATGCGCGCCGCGTTCCAGCGCCCGGCGTTCATCGCGCGCGTCCATCCCGCCGATGCAGGATGCCATGCGCGCGCCCGCCTTGGCATAAAGCCAGCCCAGCTCGCGCATCACCTGAAAGGCCAGCTCGCGCGTCGGCGCCACGACCAGCGCCAGAGGCGCTGCGGCAAAGCCCAGTTTCTCTTCGTCGCCCAGCAGCGTCTTGGCGATCGCAAGGCCAAAGCCCACGGTCTTGCCCGATCCGGTCTGCGCCGACACCAGCAGATCCTTGCCGTCTAGCTCGGGGTTGGACACGGCCTGTTGGACGTCTGTGAGAGTGTCATAGCCGCGCTCGGCCAGCGCGTCGGCGATCGTTTGAATCATGAATGGGGTCCGTTCGGGGCAGGCGCACATGCTGCGCGGCAGAAAAAAGGGGGCGCAGGGCGCGCCAAGCTGCCTTCCTAGCACCCGCGCACGCCTTTGTACATGGGGTTTTATGGCCAATCCGTCGCAACGGCCCGAGTCGCGACCCAGCCCTTTCCTCTGCCATAGGTTTGGCGGAACACAATCATCCCGGGAAACCGGGCCTTGCTCCATAAAAAAAGTGGCAAAAATGTGCCCAAATTTGCTGGGTTTCGCAGTTGCAGCATTTCCACGCCTTGACTTGCAGGGGGCTTTGGCGGCATCTCGGTTTTACATTAATCAATTCTTAAGCGTTGAAGGTAACGTCACAAATGGTTAACACAACCTCGTTCGACACCACCGATCACAGCACCCCTATTTTTGACACAGCGCCGCGCGGAGGATCTTTTGGATTTCGCGTCGCAAAAAGAACTTTTGACATCGTTGTCGGTCTCGCTCTTTTACCGCTGGTTCTACTGTTTGGGATCGCGCTGCTGATCGTTAACCCGTTTGCAAATAAGGGAAAACTCTTTTTTGTTCAGCCTCGGATGGGGCGAGATACAAAAGCCTTCAACGCGATCAAGTTCCGCTCGATGCGCGCGGTGGAAAAGGTTCAGCGCTCGGCGGATTGCCCGCTGGAGGTCGACCGCATCACCCCGCTGGGCGGCTTTTTGCGGAAAAGCCGCATCGATGAGCTGCCGCAGGTTCTTAACGTTCTCAAGGGCGACATGAGCCTGATCGGCCCGCGCCCCGACTACTATGATCACGCGCTGCATTACATCGAAGAGATTCCCGGCTACCGCGAACGCCACGATGTCCGTCCCGGCATCAGCGGCTATGCGCAGACCGAACTGGGCTACATCGAAGGCGTCGAGGCCACCCGTCGCAAGGTCGCCGCAGACCTGCACTACATCGAGAACGCCAGCTTTGCACTGGAAGCGTGGATTTTCTGGCGCACGCTGGTCGTGGTGTTCAAACGCGCAGGCAGCTAAGCCGACCTGCATAAAACGACGGAAAGGCGCCCATTTTTGCGGCGCCTTTTTTGTTTTCTGGGGGATTTGCCCAGGAAACAGGCGCGCATGACGGGGCGGCGCGCGGTCGGGAAAGCTTTGTTTAGGATTTGCGCGTAGGGTTAAGGGCACCATTCTGCGCATAGGGGGGACGCAGCGAACCTGAAAAGGAGCACGCCATGTGCCTGTCCGTCGAAGCCTTTGCCCTGTTCTTGAACCTGCTGCCCATCGACCTTGTGGACGCCGCGCCCGATCGGGTGGTGATTGCCGCCACCTCTGGGGATGTGCACTGGGTCGCCGTCGAAGAGCGCTGGTGCACCATGGCTCCACAACTGGACCACATCACCGAAAGCTAAAAGGCCAACCCCGAGGGGCTGGCCTTTGGTCGTTTACGCAGCGTCTGCGGATTTGTCGAAGCGCCCGTAAAAGCTTTGGTTCTTGTCGGCCATCTCGCGCAGCAGCGGCGGGCAGGTGAAACGGTCGCCAAACTGCTCGGTCAGCTGGTCACACCGCTCGGCAGCATAGGCCGCGCCCAGCATGTCCAGCCACGACAGCGGACCGCCGGACCAAGGCGCAAAGCCCCAGCCAAGGATCGCGCCCACGTCACCTTCGCGGATGTCCATCAGCACGCCTTCTTCCAGCGCGCGGACCGCTTCGAGCGATTGGGCGAACAGCAGGCGGTGCTGCACGTCGATCAGGCTGGGCTGCGCGTCGGCTTCGGGGTACTGCGCCTTGACAGTGGCGGACAGGCCGGTGCGCTTGCCCTTTTCGTCGTAGTCGTAGAACCCCGCAGAGGCCTTGCGGCCCAGACGGCCCTCGCCTTCCATCCAGAAGATCACCTCGTCCACGGCCGCGTCGGGATAGGCGTCGCCCATGGCGGCCTTGGTGGCGCGGGCGATTTTCGCGCCGAGGTCAATCGAGGTTTCATCCACCAATTGCAGCGGCCCCAGCGGCATCCCCACCATCTTGGCGGCGTTTTCGATCAGCGCCGGGCTGACGCCCTCGGCGACCATACGGATGCCTTCGTTGATGTAGGGAATGATGCAGCGGTTGGCGTAAAAGAAGCGCGCGTCGTTGACAACAATCGGCGTCTTGCGGATTTGCCGCGTGAAATCAAGCGCTTTGGCCACGGCCCGGTCGCCGGTCGCCTTGCCCTTGATGATCTCGACCAGCATCATTTTCTCGACGGGGCTGAAGAAGTGGATGCCGATGAACTGCTCGGGGTTCTTGGACGCCTTGGCAAGTTCGGTGATCGGCAGGGTCGAGGTGTTGGTGGCAAAGATGCAGTCGGCGTTGGTCACGGCGTCCACAGCCTTGGTCACTTCGGCCTTGATTTTCGGGTCCTCGAAGACGGCTTCGACGATCAGGTCACAGTCGGCCAGCGCGGCGTAATCGGTGGTCGCCTCGATACGGGCCAGCACCTCCTCTTTCTTCTCGGGCGTGGCCTTTTTGCGGGCGATGCCCTTGTCCATGTAGGTGGCGGTGTAGGCTTTGCCGCGATCCGCTGCTTCTTGCTTTTGGTCGAGCAGGACAACCTCGATCCCCGCCTGAGCGGACACCAGCGCGATGCCCGCGCCCATCATGCCCGCACCAAGGATGCCGACCTTTTGCACACGCTGGTCGGCCACATCGGCGGGACGCACCGCGCCCTTTTCCAGCGCTTCCTTGTTGATGAAAAGCGAGCGGATCATGTTGCCTGAAGACGGGTTCATCAGGATGTTGGTGAACCAACGCGCCTCGATTTTCAGAGCCGTATCAAAGGGGACCATCGCGCCCTCGTAGACCGCCGAAAGCATCGCCTTGGCCGCCGGGTAGACGCCCTTTGTCTTGCCGTTAACCATGGCCGACGCGCCGACAAAGGTCATGAAACCGGCCGGATGATAGGGCGCTCCGCCGGGCATTTTATAGCCCTTGGCGTCCCAGGGTTTGACGATATCGGCGTCCTTGGCATTCAGCACCCAGTCGCGAGCGGCCTCCACCGGGTTGGCGGCGATTTCGTCGATCAGACCCGCCTTTTGCGCCTTGATCGGGTCCAGCAGCTTGCCTTCGAGCAGGAAGGGCGAGGCCCCCATGGCGCCCAGCTTGCGCGTCAGGCGGGTGGTGCCGCCCGCGCCGGGGAAGATGCCAACCATGATTTCCGGCAGGCCGATCTTGGCCTTGGGGTTGGGCGCGGCAAAGATGCGATGGGTCGACAGCGGCAGCTCCAACCCGATGCCCAGAGCGGTGCCGGGCAGGGCGGCGGCGATGGGCTTGCCGCCCTTGTTGGTCTTGGGGTCCATGTTCGCGCGCTCAATCTTGCGCAGGATGCCGTGCATCCGCATGGTGCCCTCGAACAGGCCTTGGGCGGGGTTGTCGCCGGCCATTTCCTTCATCTTGGCGATGACGTTCAGGTCCATCCCGCCGGCAAAGCTGTCCTTGCCAGAGGTGATCACCACGCCCTTGACCGTCTCATCGGCCAGCGCGTCGTCGATCAGACTATCAAGCGTTTCCAGCCCCTCGAGGCTGAGGACGTTCATCGACTTATCCGCCACGTCCCAAGTGATGATCGCAACGCCGTCGGCGTGTTTTTCCATCGTGAAATCGGTCATTTAGCTCTTCTCTCCCGAAGCGTTATTTGTGGTGCCGGTCCACCGTTGGTGGCCCATGCCATTAAGGATAGAGGACATTTGCCAGCCCTCGGGTGTGTGGTGCAGCAAGGCAGACGAGGTGTAGGGCGGGATCACCTGTTGCCCCTCGCGCAGAAATTCGGTGCGGTAGGTCGCGATGATCGAAAAGTCGTCGCAGACCTCAAAGCCCACCGGTTGCCGAATGATCTGGTCCAGCCCCATGACGTCGCAGGCCTGTAAATAGTACTGAAAATTCTGCATGACCTCTTGCGGGGTGCGCAACATCGTCGGCCCCTCGCGGGTGATCAACGAGAACGGCAGCCTAATCCGGTTTTCCCAGCGCGTGATGTCGCGTGTCAGGAAGGGCTGGGTGATGTCTTCCAGGAAAGCGTCGAAATCGCCCTGGGAAAAGGCAACGGGCGGCGGGGTGGGTCTGGGAATGTCATCAGGGGCCAGCAGTGGCCAAGCCGCGCGTGAGATGTGGTTGCGCACCTCTTGCATGACAAAGCGGTCCCCTTTGCGCACCAGCACCATATGCGCGTTGAAACTGGGGTAGACGTCCAGCGTGCCGTTCAAGAACCAAGAGCGGTACTGCCCTTCGATCTCATCCGGCCCAAGGAAATGCGCGTCGACCACGCTGCGCACATAGTTCGTCACCTTCATGTTGTGGATTGAGCGGTGCAGCGTGTGCAGCGCTTCGCCGAGTTTGGCGTCATGGTTAAAGGTGGTCGGGCCTTCCTTGGTGTAGATCCAATGCGGGTTGGTGGTGTGCTGCATCATCAGGTGAGGGTTGTCCTCCCAGATGGCTTGGGTCAGCTTGTCCAGCACGCCCTGCATGACCGCGCGGGCCTTGGCCGAGGATATGAGCGAGGTCTCGGGCATGGGTCAGAAAGGGCTTCCGTCGCGGCGGGTAAAGGCCATTTGGCCCGCGTCCACGGTGACTTGCATATCGACGTCTGAATAATGGCCCCGCTCGGTCGGGGTGCGGGTGCCGATGACGACAAAGGCGCCTTCGGCGTCCGATCTGTTGACGATGTGATGACCGTTGCGATCCCCCTTGGGGAAGGCGCAGCAATCGCCGGGGCTCAGGGGCGTCTCGCCCGTGTCATCGACCAGCGTCAGCGCGCCCTCGGTGACCACCAGAAATTCGTCCTGTTCCTCGTGCCAGTGCCGCAGCGACGACATGGCGCCGGGCGCGAGCCGCACCAGATTGGCCCCGAACTGCGTCAGGCCCGCCGCATCACCAAGGCGCTGCTGGCTGCGCCCCGCCATGGCGGCGTCATGCGGTGCGGGATAGCTTGATCCGGTCAGAACCGGCAGCCGGGTCAGGTCAATCTTGGGCATTACGCACCTCCTGCGCGGGGCGCGGTGGATGGGGCCGGGCGAGTGGCTTTTGCGGTCACGTTGGGCACGGGTTACTCCTTTACTCAGACTTTGGTCCGGGACGCCGACAGGTCGCTGCCGGTGATCCGATCAAGGGTCAAATGGCCCATGGGGTGCATGACGGCGGTGACGCGCCACTGGCCGTCGTCGCCTTGTTCCAGCGTCATCGCGCTGGTGTAGGACGGGATCAGCAGCTCTGTCTTACGCAGGATATGCGTGCGGTAGGTGCCGTGCATCCGGCGCGTGCCCACGGCTTCGGCGCTTTTGACAAGGCGCACAATGTCGGTCAGCCCATGCACCTTGAATTCGGTCATGCAGCGGTCAAAGTCTTGCCGCAGCGCATCCCGATCCGCGATCACTTGGTTGATCCGGCTGCCCTGCATGAACAGCGGGAACTGCACGGTGTCACACAGGGCGTCAAAATCGCCGTCCAGATAGGCGTGGGTCATCCGGTCCAGCGTCGTTTGAAACTCCCACAAGGTTTGCTCGCGGTCCTGCGCGGTGGGCTCGTCGCTCTGGCCAATGGCCAGTAGCGCCTTGCCATGCGCGCCCGCGTCGGCCACCACATGCTGGGTCGAGACGGTCTTCCATCCGTCGCCGCGCCGCTCCATCACGGTAAAGTTCGGATAGGGCGGGCGCACCAGGTCGTCCCCCGCATACAGGTGCGAAACATGGACAAAGCGCAGCCGGTCCGGCCCGTCAAACACCGCCACATCGACGTTGCGTACCAGCCGATCCACCCCCAGCGAGGCATAGTGATCGCTGGCCGCCTCAAAGCCGGTGCGCAGCTCGGCCATGGTCGGGCGCAGCTGCATCCCGGCTTCGGTCGAGATGGTAAAGGGCGTGGTGTAATGCCGGGCGAACAGGTCGAAATTGCGCGTCAGCAGAGCCTCTCCGGTTTCATCCAGAGAGAGCTGCGCAATGTCCAATGCCGTATCGCCCGGTGTGGTCTGCATCTGGGATCAGAGCCTTTCGATGATGGTGGCCGCGCCCATGCCGCTGGCGATGCACAGCGTGGCAAGGCCGGTGCCCTTGCCGGTGCGCTCCAGCTCATCGAGCAGGGTGCCGATGATGATCGCGCCGGTCGCGCCAAGCGGGTGGCCCATGGCGATCGAGCCGCCATTGACATTGACCTTGGAGGCATCCACATCGAACGCCTGCATGAAGCGTAGCACAACAGAAGCAAAGGCTTCGTTGACTTCGAACAGGTCGATGTCGTTGATCGACATGCCGCTGTCGCGCAGGATTTTCTCGGTGGCGGGGACGGGGCCGGTCAGCATGATGGTCGGATCGGTGCCGATCTTGCAGGTGGCGCGGATGCGGGCGCGGGGCTTGATGCCGTATTGCTCGCCGAATTCCTTGTTGCCGATCAGCACCGCAGCAGAGCCATCGACGATCCCCGAAGAGTTCCCGGCGTGGTGCACGTGGTTGATCCGCTCAAGGTGCGGGTATTTCATCAAGGCAATCTGGTCGAAACCGGGCATGACTTCGCCCATGTCCTTGAACGACGGTTTCAGCGCGCCAAGGCTTTGCATATCGGTGGCGGGGCGCATGTATTCGTCGCGGTCGAGGATCGCCAGATTGTTCTGGTCGCGCACGGTGATGACCGACTTGGCAAAGCGGTTGTCGGCCCAAGCCTCGGCGGCGCGGCGCTGGGATTCAACCGCAAGGCTGTCCACGTCATCGCGGCTAAAGCCATACTCGGTGGCGATGATATCGGCGCTGATGCCTTGGGGGACGAAATAGCTTTCCATGGCAAGGCTGGGGTCCACGGCAATCGCCGCGCCGTCGCTGCCCATGGCCACGCGGCCCATCATCTCGACGCCGCCGGCGATATAGGCTTGCCCTGCGCCGCCCTTGACCTGGTTGGCGGCAAGGTTTACCGCCTCCATGCCCGAGGCGCAAAAGCGGTTGATCGACAGGCCGGGGATGGATTCATCAAGGTCCGAGGCCAGCACCGCCGAGCGCGCAAGGCAGCCGCCCTGCTCGCCAACCTGGGTGACATTGCCCCAGATGACGTCTTCGACGGCGTGCCCGTCCAGACCGTTGCGGTCCTTGATGGCGTTGAGCACCTGCGCCGACAGACGCAGCGAGGTCACCTCGTGCAGCGACCCGTCCTTGCGGCCCTTGCCGCGCGGGGTCCGGACTGCGTCATAAATATAGGCTTCGGTCATAGAGTTAGGCTCCTGTCGGATCGATTTCTTGAGATCAGGGTGGGGGAAAGCCGCGGCCCACGCAAGAGTTACGTAGTGGCGGCTTACGTAAAGACGTTAGGTCGTTTTGACTGTCCGGGCCGGGGCCGCCATGTCAGGCGCGATCCGCCGGAGAGCCCGGCATCAGATCGTAAGGGTGTTTCCAGCCGTCGAGGCCTTGGATGTTGGACAGCCACCGGTCGATATTGGGCCAGTCGGCGCGGTCAAAGCCAAAGGGCTCGGGGTAGAAAAGGTAACCGCAACAGCTGAAATCGGCGTTGGTGGGGGCGCTGCCCACGATCCAGTCGCGGTTTTCGAGATGGTGGTCGAGCGTCTTGTAGGCGGCCTTGAGGCGGCCTTGCATGAATTGGATCACCGGGGCGGGGCGCTTGTCCTCGGGGAGGAAGTTCATGAGAAAGCGGGTCATGCCGGCTTGGGACGACATCTTGTGATTGTCCCAGAACATCCAGCGCATGACTTCGCGCTGCTCCTCGGGGGTGGTGCCGCCGAACTTGCCGGTTTTCTCGGTGATGTGCATCTGGATGATGGCAGACTGGCTAAGCTTGAGGTCTCCATCTTCGAGCACTGGGGCTTCGCCCATCTCGTTGACGTTGGCCAAGTATTCAGGCGTGCGGGTCGCGCCGCCGAAGAAGTCAACGTAAACCGGCTCCCACACGAGGCCGGAGAGTTCCAAGGGCAAAGCCGCCTTGTAGGCGTTTCCGCTTTCGCCGAAGCAATGCAGTTTGATGGTCATGCGCCAACCTCCCGTTGCGCTTGTTTCAAGGGATCGCGTGGGGGTTTTGCACCCCCACACCCCCGCAGGATATTTTCTAAGAGAAGAAACACAATGTCGCAGCCCTCGGTAACCGCTCTTTAACACGCATAAGTGTAGTCTGGTTCTGCGGTACAGGCTGGGAAGCCGATGACCGCAAGAGGAGAAGACCGGCTCTGCCGAAACGGAGCCGGCAATGCAGGAAGGTCGAGTGCAGCCCTGACGCTGGGTACGATGTGCGACCTTCCTGCTTCTTCTCTTTACAAATATCCATCTTCCCCGCTTTCAGCCCGCACCGCCGTCAGAGGTTGCGCGCAATCAGTTCCTTCATGATCTCATTGGTGCCGCCATAGATGCGCTGGACCCGTGCGTCGGTCCACATCTCGGCCACCGCGTATTCCTGCATAAATCCGTAGCCGCCGTGCAGTTGCAGGCAGTCGTCGAGGACTTCACCTTGGGTGTCGGACAGCCAGTATTTGGCCATGGCGGCCTTTTCGACCGACAGCTCACCGCGCAGGTGTTCCACCATACAGGCGTCAAGAAAGGCGCGGGCGACGGTGGTTTTCGTCTGGCATTCCGCCAGTTTGAAGCGGGTGTTCTGGAATTGGGTGAGCGGGCCGCCAAAGGCTTCGCGTTCCTTGCAGTAGGCGATGGTGCGGGCGACCGCGCCTTCCATGGCACCCACGGCGCCGCAGCCGATGATCAGGCGCTCTTGGGGGAGCTGTTTCATCAGCTGGTAAAAGCCCTGACCCTCTTCCTGCCCGAGAATGTTTTCGGGCGGGATTTCCACGTTGTCGAAGAACAGCTCGGACGTGTCCGCGGCGTGGCAGCCGATCTTGTCAAGGTTGCGTCCGCGCGAAAAGCCAGCCGCGCCGTCGGTTTCCACCACCACCAGCGACACGCCTTTGGAGCCCTGCGAAGGGTCGGTTTTCGCCGCTACCACGATCAGGTTGGCGTGTTGGCCGTTGGTGATAAAGGTTTTTTGTCCCG
The DNA here is from genome assembly GCF_900176475.1 of Tropicibacter naphthalenivorans. Lineage (GTDB taxonomy): Bacteria > Pseudomonadota > Alphaproteobacteria > Rhodobacterales > Rhodobacteraceae > Tropicibacter > Tropicibacter naphthalenivorans. Next base: position 190,213 of record NZ_FWXX01000006.1, on the reverse strand, counting down.
ACAGCTTATAGGCGTTGCCGTCGCGCACGGCGCGGGTTTTGATCCGCTGGACGTCCGATCCGGTCGACGGCTCGGTCATCGCCAGGGCGCCCACCAGCTCGCCGGTCACCATCTTGGGCAGCCAGCGCTTTTTCTGCTCCTCGGTGCCATAGGCGAGGATGTAATGCGCGACGATGCCCGAATGGATGCCGTGGCCCCAAGAGGCCAGATTGGCGCGTGAGCCTTCGATCAGGATGACCGCTTCGTGGCCGAAATCGCCGCCCGCGCCGCCGTATTCCTCGGGGATGGAGGGGCAGAGCAGGCCCAGCTCGCCCGCCTGCTGCCATGTCGCGCGGTCCATCATGCCTTGCTTGCGCCAGCGTTCAAACTGCGGCTGCCACTCGGTTTCGATGAACTTGGCGGTCATTTCCGCCAGCATCGCGTGCTCTTCGGTCATCCAGCTCATGTCGGTCCTCCCCAACCGGCGTTAGCGTTTGCGCGCCTCCAGCTCGGAGTTGAAAACCCGCAGCCGGTGGTTCAGCGCGTCGGTGTCTGTCACGCTGTCGAAATGCTCGAACAAAAAGGACAGCGCCTCTCCTTCGTCGAGCCCGGCGTCATGCGCGAACCGCTTGAGGCCACGATAGCCATCTTCGGTCATGGCGACAGGAAAACGCCGCGTCAGACGGAAACGTTTTGGCATCATTTTATCCTTTTCTGTAAAAGTCCTGAGAGGACAAAGACCCCCAGCGCGCAACCCGCCCAGATCAGCGCGGGGCGCACCTGCGGGCCAGCGTTCAGCGTGCCGTCCCCGAATTCGGGCGACACCGATACCGCGCCGTACCCGGCCCGGACCAGCGCGCCGAACAGCACCAGCATCGCCAGCAGTTTGATCAGTTCCAGAAAAGAAATCACGCCGCCTCCGGGGGTTTGGGTGGGGTTGCCCCCACCTTTCCCTCAGAACTGCTCGGCGTCCAGCGACATCACCGGGTCCGCGCCGCTTTCGATGCGGCGCAGGTGGGTCGTGGTCATCGGCAGTTGCCGCGCCATGTAGTAGCGGCCCGTGGCGATCTTGGTCTTGTAAAAGTCCGCGTCGCCGGTGCCTTCCGCCAGTTTATCCTCGGCGGTGACCGCCATCTTCGCCCACATCAGGCCAAGGCAGACGTGGCCCATCAGGTGCATGAAATCATACGATCCCGACAGCGCCGCGTTGGGGTTTTTCATGCCGTTCTGCATGAAATACATCCCCGCCGCTTGCAGATCCTTGGAGGCGGCTTTCAAAGGCTCGCGGAAGTCCTTGTCGAAGGCTTCGGACCGGCCCTTGGTTTCCTTGATAAAATCGGTGACCTGCGCAAAGAAGGCCATGACGTGCTTGCCGCCGTCCTGCGCCAGTTTGCGGCCCACGAGGTCCAGCGCCTGAACGCCGTTTGCGCCTTCGTAGATCATGGCGATGCGGGCGTCGCGGGCGAATTGCGACATGCCCCATTCCTCGATGTAGCCGTGGCCGCCGTAGACCTGCTGGGCCTGCGTTGCCATCTCGAAGCCCTTGTCGGTGAGGAAGCCTTTGACCACGGGGGTCATCAGCGACACCAGACCATCGGCGGCCTTGTCTTCGCAGCGGTGGGCACGGTCAATCAAGGATGCCCCCCAGTACGCAAAGGCGCGGGCCCCCTCGACAAAGCTCTTTTGATCCAAGAGGTTGCGGCGAATATCCGGGTGCACGATCAGCGGATCGGCGGGGCCGTCGGGATTTTTCGCGCCGGTCACGTCACGGCCCTGAAGGCGGTCTTTGGCGTAGATCAGCGCGTTTTGATAGGCGACCTCGGCCTGCGCATAGCCCTGAAGGCCAACGCCGACGCGGGCTTCGTTCATCATGGTGAACATGGCGCGCATACCCTTGTGTTCCTCGCCCAAGAGATAGCCGGTCGCCTCGTCGTAGTTCATCACGCAAGTGGCGTTGCCGTGAATGCCCATCTTCTCTTCGAGCTTGCCAACAGAGACGCTGTTGCGCGCGCCGGGTTGGCCATCCTCGACGATGAACTTGGGCACGATGAACAGCGACACGCCCTTGATGCCATCGGGGCCGCCGGGAATCTTGGCCAGCACCAGGTGGATCACGTTTTCGGACATGTCATGGTCACCGGCAGAAATGAAAATCTTCTGGCCGGTGACCTTGTAAGTGCCGTCCTCCTGCGGGACGGCCTTGGTGCGCATGAGGCCAAGATCGGTGCCACAATGCGGCTCCGTCAGGTTCATGGTGCCCGTCCATTCACAGGTCACCATTTTGGGCAGATAGGTCGCTTTTTGGTCGTCAGTGCCATGCGCATGGATCGCGGAATATGCGCCATGCGTCAGACCCTGGTACATGTTGAATGCCATGTTGGCCGCCGAAAACTGCTCTCCAACCGCAGTTGCGACGACATAAGGCAGACCCTGACCACCATACTCGGGATCGCAATCCAGCGCCGTCCAGCCGCCTTCGCGCACGGCATCAAACGCCGCCTTGAAGCCGTCCGGCGTGCGAACCACGCCATTTTCCAACACACACCCTTGGGTGTCGCCCACAGCGTTCAGCGGGGCCATCACTTCAGAAGCGACCTTGCCCGCCTCTTCCAGGATGGCCGTCAGGGTGTCGCGGTCCATGTCCCCGTAACCGGGAACGTCCTGCCGAGATACCCCAAGCATCTCTTCGAGGACAAAAACCTGATCTGCGATAGGCGCCGTGTATGTGGGCATGTGTTTCTCCCTAAAACTGCCCGCGGCCGACCGTTATTCGGCCGCGCTTTTCTGGTCCATCGAGGCGAGCATCTTTTCGCCCCACTTCATCTGGTCTTCGAGCTCGCCGATGGCTGCATCCAGCTCGGCGCGCTGCGATTTCATATCTGCCAGACGATCCTGAGCGATCTCGTAGGCGCGGGCCAACTGCGTGCGCTGCTGGTCGCCGACGCTGTACAGGTCCAGAAGCTGGCGGATTTCCTCCAGCGAGAACCCAAAGCGCTTGCCGCGCAAGATCAGCTTGAGACGCGCGCGGTCGCGGCGGGTGAACAGACGCTTTTGGCCTTCACGAATGGGGAACAGCAGTTCCTTTTGCTCGTAAAAGCGCAGCGTCCGTGGCGTCACCTCGAAAGCATCGCACATCTCTCGAATCGTCATCTGTCGTTCGTCGTTCATTTTCCGTTTCCTCAAGCCGCAGGTGAGTGTGTACGCCTCGAGGTGCTCATTCGTGCTTATTCCTACAACGGGAATTTTCGTTGACGTAACTCATACGTCACGTCAATTCCAAGTTGACGTAACATCACGAAAGGTCAACAGCGCGAATTCGCAATAATCCTTCAAAGCGCTTTGGGTGGCTTAGTAAGGGAAACCTTACCCGACGTCGTCGGAAAATGTTAACGAATAATTAAGATAGATTAACAGATTCGGCGGTCTCGTTGCGCAGGGCGCGCAGCTCATCGACCGCCTCGTCCAGTTGGCGGCGCTGCTCTTCGAGCTCTTGCAGCTGGCGGTCGGCCATTTCGACCCAAGCCTTCATCTGCGCCTCGGTGCCTTCCTTTTCGTAGATCAGCAGCCATTGGCGGATGTCTTCGAGTTGAAAGCCGAATTTGCGCCCCCGCAGGATCAGGGTCATGCGAGCGATTTCCTTGGGGCCATAAAAGCGCGAGCGGCCCTCGCGATCAGGGTGGAGCAGTTCGATATACTCGTAATAGCGCAGCGTGCGCGGGGTCACGTCGAACTTTGCGCACATCTCTTTAAAGCTTAGGCGTGTCTCGGCCATCTCGTCTCTCCCCTCGGCAGACGCAAGGTAAGCCGCGTTTGGGCGGTGTGCAACCGGGATCACGGGGGCCGGGACGCGACGGAAAAACCGCGCTTGCACAGGGGCTTTGCGCCGCCCAATATGGGGGTGCATAACCGTCAGAGAGCCGCAATGACCGCCGACAAAGCCCGCATCGCCAGACAGTTTATCGAGACGATCCCGCACTCCAAGGCGTTGGGGATGCGGATCACTGACATTGGCGACGGCAGCGCGACCATCGTGATGCCCTATGACGCGCGGTTTATTGGCGATCCCGAGACGGGGGTGATTCACGGCGGCGCGGTGTCGGCCCTGATGGACACCTGCGGCGGGGCGGCGGTGATGAGCCATCCGCAAAGCCCCACCGGAACAGCGACGATCAACCTGCGCATTGACTATATGCGTCCTGCGGCTCCGGGTCAGGCGATCACAGCACGGGCCGAATGCTATCACATCACGCGAAACGTGGCTTTTGTGCGCGCGACCGCCACCGATGACGACACCGAAAACCCCGTCGCCTGCGCCACAGGCGCCTTTACGGTGGAGGCGCAGGCATGACCCGCAAGACCCCCGAACCCGTTCAAGTCATTAAACAAAGGCGCGATGCGGCGCTGTCGGCGCTTGTCGATGGGGTGCCGTATATCCATTACCTTGGGGTGACCTTTGACCGGCGCGGCGACGAGCTGACCGCGGTGCTGCCCTTTGACGACAAGCTGATCGGCAACCCGTTTTTGCCCGCGATCCACGGCGGCGTGACGGCGGCGTTCCTTGAGATTACCGCGATGATCACCCTCAACTGGACATGGCTGTGGGAAGACATCGAAAGCGGTGTTCTGGATGCCGAAGAGATGGTCGCAGGCAAACTGCCGCGCCTGCCGAAAACCATTGATTTCACGGTGGATTACCTGCGCAGCGGCCTGCCGCGCGATGCCTACGCGCGGGCGCGGGTGAACCGGTCGGGGCGGCGCTATGCCTCGGTTCAGGTGGAGGCGTGGCAGGACAACCGCGACCGGCCTTTCGCGGCCGCCAACGCCCATTTCCTGATGCCACGCAGCTGATTTTGGTCAAATTCGCAGCGGATTCAGCGCCCTCTCTGGGCCTGTTTTAAAGGTCTGGTAGGGCTTATCCGCGCAAATACCCCCAAGGCCAAGACGACGCGGGGGGTTATGGCGCGGTTCATTCCATATTTTCCAGAACGGCTGTGGCAGCGCTATGTCTGGGCGCTGGCCGTCATGGCGGCGATGGTGGTCGGAAACGTCGTTGTCCAGCGTGTGACCTTTGAACAGGCCGCGCAGAACGCCGCGCGCGTGCTGTTGATCACCGAACAACAGACGCGCGTTGCGCAGATTTTGTCGGATTTACAGACCTTTGAGCAAAGCGGTGACGCGCCTGACCTGACCGCGCGGCTGGACGCCTTTGACGCGGCGCAGGGGCAGCTGTTGCAGGCGGCGCCCTCTGATCCCGCGATCCAAGCTCTTGCTGCCGCGGGGGAGCAGTTTTCGTGGCGTGTGCAAAGCGCCCTCGTCGATCCGCAAGCGGATGCGCCTCGGGATCTTGCGCCAACATTGGCCGCCGTTCGTGAGGATGCGCTGCGCCAAGCTGAGCGACAGCAGGCGCAAGCCGTGCGTTGGCACTGGGCTGCCTTTGCCGTCTCGGGTCTGGTGGTGATTGCGCTGGCGGTGCTGGTGTTTTGGCCGTCGCATCAGTCGATCCGCGCCGCTACACACCGGGGCCGCGTGCAAATTCGCGCTCTTCAGGATAAGAACGATGACCTGCGCCAGCTGTCGGAACGGCTGGACCATGCCAAGTATCACGACGCGTTGACCGGCCTTGGCAACCGGCGCAAGCTGATGGCGGACCTGTCGCGGCGGATGCAGGCGGCGCCGCTGGGGGCTCTGTGCTTGCTGCAAATCGACCTCGACCGATTCAAATCGGTCAATGACACCTTGGGCGTGACCATGGGCGACGCGGTGCTGGTGCATGTGGCAAAGGTTCTGGAGCATCTGTTGCGCACGCAGGATGTGATTGCGCGGGTGGGCGGCGATGAGTTCGTCGTCATCATGGAATTCCCCCCCGAAGATGCCCCCGAAATGGCGCGGAATCTGGCCGATGCGATGCTGCAAGCCATCCGCAGACCCTTTTCCCCGCAAGAGGATCAGACCTGCACCGTGGCCGCCAGCATTGGCTACGCGTTCAACGGCACGCGCCGTGACACGACGGAAACGATCATGGCCAACGCTGACATCGCCTTGGGCGAGGCGAAACAAGGCGGGCGGGGCCTGGCGCTGCGCTATGATGCGGCCATGCGTGCCGGGCTGGAGTGGCGCGCCACGCTGATCGCCGACCTTGAACGCGCCATTGCCGACTACGAATTCGTTCCCCATTTCCAGCCCAAATGCGATCTGGCGACCGGGGCGGTCTGCGGTTTCGAGGTGCTATCGCGCTGGGAGCACCCACAGCGGGGCACCCTGCCGCCCGCCGAATTCCTTGATCTTGCCGAGGAAATCGGCTGTCTAGACGTGATCGACGCCCAAGTGCTGCATAAGGGATTGGATGCGCTGCGCGATTTGCGCGCCCAAGGTGTCGAGGTCACCATGGCCTTTAACGCCTCCGCCAGCAGCCTGCGCCAGCCAGAGTGGGTGCAGGACCTCAGCATGGCGCTGGCCATGCGCAACCTCAAGCACAGCGACATCGTGATCGAGGTGCTGGAGACGATCTTGATCCAGGACGACCAGGATCAGGCGGTGCGCAGCATCCGCGCCCTGACTGCCGCGGGCACCCGCGTGGACATCGACGATTTCGGCACCGGATATGCGTCAATGTCGATGCTGGCGACTTTGGACGTGGGTGGGCTCAAGATTGATCGCTCGCTGGTGACCAACATTTCGCAGGCGCGCGATCGCCAAGTGGTCGAGGCCATCATTGGCCTGTCGCACGGCCTTGGGATCAAGATCACTGCCGAAGGGGTCGAACGCCCGGACCAGCTTGCGATTCTGCGCGACTTGGGCTGCGATACGATCCAAGGCTTTGGCATCGCGCGGCCTATGCCCTTGACGGACATGCGGGATTGGCTGGCCGAACGCGCGGAGAGCTCGGTGACTTTACTCGAGGCGGGCTAGTGGTTGTCGGGCCGGGCCGGGCGGATTAGGGTCGGCGCGATCAACCCCCTGAAAGCTTTCGCATGACCGCAGCTGCACCAGCCCCCGTTACCCACCGGCGCGTTCTCAAGATCGCCGTGCCGATCATGCTGGCCAATGTCACCGTGCCCATCCTTGGGGTGGTCGACACGGGCGTGGTCGGGCAAATTCCGCAGGCCGCGCCCATCGCCGCCGTGGGGGTCGGGGCGATTATCCTCGGGGCGATATACTGGATTTTCGGCTTTTTGCGCATGGGCACGGCGGGGCTGACCGCGCAGGCCACGGGGCAGGGCAACCGTGCCGAAGTCGCGGCCCTTTTGACCCGCTCGCTGATGATCGGCCTTGCGGGCGGCGCTGCAATCATCGCGCTGCAACAGCTTGTTTATGCAGGGGCTTTTGCCATCTCGCCAGCGGGGCCAGAGGTCGAATCCCTCGCGCGCGACTACATGCAGATCCGCATCTGGTCCGCCCCCGCTGCCATCGCGATTTACGGCATCAACGGCTGGCTGATCGCGCAGGAACGCACCCGCGACGTGCTGATCCTGCAAGTCTGGATGAATGGCGCGAACATCCTGCTCGACCTGCTGTTCGTCTTGCAGCTGGGCTGGGGTGTGTCCGGCGTGGCCTTTGCGACCTTTCTGGCAGAGTGGTCGGGGCTGGCCATGGGCCTGTATCTGTGCCGCGCAGCGTTCCGAGTGCCGGACTGGCGCGATTGGCCGCGCGTCTTTGACCGCGAAAAGCTGAAAAATATGGCAGTGGTGAACACCGACATCATGCTGCGCTCTTTGATGTTGCAGGCGATCTTTGTGTCCTTCCTGCTGCTGGGGGGCAAATTCGACGCGGTCACTCTGGCCGCGAACCAAGTGTTGCTGCAATTCCTGCACGTCATGTCCTTTGCCCTAGACGGCTTCGCCTTTGCCGCCGAAGCCTTGGTCGGGCAGGCCATGGGGGCCAAGGCGGTGCAGCAACTGCGCCGCTCGGCGGTCCTGACCTCTCTTTGGGGATTGGGGTGTAACGTGCTGTTCGCGCTGGCTTTTGCGCTGCTCGGCGGCATCGTTATCAACACCATGGCCAAGGACCCGGAGGTCCAGCAAGCGGCCCGCGCCTACTTGCCGTGGATGGTGGCCGCGCCCTTGGTGGGGCTGGCATCGTGGATGCTGGACGGGATTTTCATCGGGGCGACGCGGACCGGGGACATGCGCAATATGATGGCGATTTCTGCCGTGATCTACGCCGCCTCGGTGGCCTTGCTGATCGGGCCGCTGGGCAATCACGGGCTGTGGCTGGCGCTGCTGATTTCCTTTGTCGCCCGTGCCATTACGCTGGGCCTGCGCTATCCGGCTTTGGAACGCGCTGCCCAAAACGGTTAGGCGCTTTTGCCTCTGGCCTTTTGCGCCCCAAATGGCCTATGCAGACCCAATCATACAAGGGAGAGGCGCGATGGACGATCTCGTCAACAGCTTCATGACCGGCCCCGACGACAAGGGCCGTTTTGGTATCTTCGGCGGGCGCTTTGTGTCCGAAACGCTCATGCCGCTCATTCTTGAGCTTGAAGAGCAGTACGAACACGCCAAGACCGACGAAAGCTTCTGGGCCGAGATGGACTTTCTGTGGAAGCATTACGTCGGCCGCCCGTCGCCGCTGTATTTCGCAGAGCGCCTGACTGAACGTCTGGGCGGCGCCAAGGTGTATCTGAAACGCGACGAACTGAACCACACCGGCGCGCATAAGATCAACAACGTGCTGGGGCAGATCATCCTCGCCCGCCGCATGGGCAAGACGCGGATCATCGCGGAAACCGGCGCGGGCCAGCACGGCGTGGCCACCGCCACCGTTTGCGCGAAATTCGGTTTGAAATGCGTAGTTTACATGGGCGCGCACGACGTGGAACGTCAGGCACCCAACGTGTTCCGGATGCGCCTTTTGGGCGCCGAAGTGGTCCCGGTGACCTCTGGTCGCGGCACGCTCAAGGACGCGATGAACGACGCGCTGCGCGATTGGGTGACCAACGTGCGCGACACCTTCTACTGCATCGGCACCGTGGCCGGCCCGCACCCGTACCCGGCGATGGTCCGCGATTTCCAGGCCATCATCGGCAAGGAAGCCAAGGAGCAGATCCTTGAGGCAGAGGGCCGTCTGCCCGACACCATCATCGCCGCGATCGGCGGTGGTTCGAACGCCATGGGCCTGTTCTTTCCGTTCCTTGACGACAAGGGCGTCAAGATCATCGGCGTCGAAGCGGGCGGCAAAGGCGTCAACGAAAAGATGGAGCATTGTGCCTCTCTGACCGGCGGCCGGCCCGGCGTGCTGCACGGCAACCGCACCTATCTGCTTCAGGACGACGACGGCCAGATCCTCGAAGGGTTCTCGATTTCCGCCGGGCTCGACTATCCGGGCATCGGGCCGGAGCATTCGTGGCTGCACGACATTGGCCGGGCCGAGTATGTCTCGATCACCGACCAAGAGGCGCTTGGTGCGTTCCAGCTGTGCTGCGAGACCGAGGGCATCATTCCCGCGCTCGAACCCAGCCACGCGCTGGGGCACGTGATCAAGATCGCGCCCGAGCTGCCCAAGGACCACATCATCGTGATGAACATGTGCGGTCGCGGCGACAAGGACATCTTTACCGTGGCCAAGCACCTTGGCTTTGACATGTAAGTCCTTGTGACAAAAATATTTGGGCGTCCCTCGGGGCGCCCTTTTTCGTTTCAGTCAGGGGGCTTAGGCGGCGTGCTCTTGCAGGACGTGCAGCGGCACGATGTCCAGCGCGCGCTGGTGCGTGGCGGCCAGATGGACCTTGGGCGCGCAGCCTTCGTCGTGGGCTTGTAGGAACCGCCCGGCGCACAGGCACCAGCGATCCCCCGGCTTTAGCCCGGCAAAGTTGTACTGCGGCATGGGGGTGCTGAGGTCATTGCCCACGTATTTCGAATAGGCGAGGAACTCGGCGGTCATCACCGCGCACACCGTGTGGCTGCCCTGATCGGCGGGGCAGGTGTTGCAATGGCCGTCGCGGAAATAGCCCGTCAGCGGCGCGGTGGAACACATCTCCAGATCGCCCCCCAAGACATTGATCGCTGCGTCTTTGTCCATCGTCGGCTCTCCTTACCGGAACTTGTCCGCCAGTTTTTGCAACGGGCTGCGGTCGTCCTCTGCGGGCGCTTCGGCGGGTTTTACGGCCTTGGCGGGCGTCTCTTTCACCGTTTTCGATGATCTAGGCGGCGCAGTGCGCAAGGCAACGGCGTTCTGGAACTTGCCCGCCTCGCCATCGGCCAGATGGCCTGCACCGTCGGAAATCCCGCGCAGCAGATCGTCCAGCCAGACCTCGTCCGCCTTGGCGAAATCATGCAGGACATAGCCCGCGACGGCCTCTTTGCGGCCCGGATGGCCGATGCCCAGACGCACGCGCTGGTACGCTTCGCCGATATGCTGGTGGATCGAGCGGAGGCCATTGTGCCCCGCGTGCCCGCCGCCCATCTTGACCCGGCATTTGCCCGGCGCGAGATCCAATTCGTCATGGAAAACAGTGACATCGCCGGGCTCAAGTTTATAGAAACGCATCGCCTCGCCGACCGACTGCCCGGACAGGTTCATAAACGTCTCGGGCTTGAGCAGCAGCACCTTGTCCCCGCCCAGGCGCCCCTCGGACACTTGACCGTTGAACTTGGACTTCCACGGCGCAAAGCCATGGTCCGCCGCGATCTGATCCAGCGCCATAAAGCCGATGTTGTGCCGGTTCCTGGCGTATTTACCGCCGGGATTGCCGAGACCTACGAAAATCTGCACGCTGTCCTCCGTGTCTTGTCCGCGCCCTTGTAGGCCAAAACGCCCCCCGCTGACAACGCGAGAGCCCCGCGCAAAACAAAAGACCCCCGCCGCTGGGGCAGGGGTCCAATGTCTTGCAACGATGGGGGAAGATTACTCTTCGCCGCCCTCTGCTTCGTCTTCGTCGTCAGAGGCCGCAGCCAGACCCGACGGAGCCGAGATGTTCGCGATGACAAAGTCACGGTCGATGGTCGGCTTGGTGCCTTCGGGCAGGGTCACGTCCGAGATGTGGACGATGTCGCCGATGTTCATGCCGGTCAGATCAACGGTGATCTTTTCGGGGATGTCGCCCGCAGTCACGATCAGCTCGACTTCGTTACGGACGACGGTCAGAACGCCGCCCTTCTTGATGCCGGGAGCCGCTTCTTCGTTGATGAACTCAACGGGAATGAAGAGGTTGACCTTGGACGTGCGACGCAGGCGCATAAAGTCCACGTGGGTCGGCAGGTCTTTGACCACGTCACGCTGGACGTCGCGGCAGATGACGCGCACGTCTTCGTGACCTTCAACCTTGAGGTTGAACAGGGTCGACTTAAAGCGGCCTGCTTTCAGGCGCTTGAGCAGCTTGTTGAACGGGATGTTGATCGGCAGAGGCTCGCTTTCGCCACCAAAAACAATCCCCGGAACCAGGCCGTCACGGCGTGCCTGACGAGCGGCGCCCTTGCCTGTCCCCGTACGTTCCAGAGCTTCGAGATCAGGAATCTCACCAGCCATAATAATTCTCCAAAGTTAGGGCAGGGTGCCTCCAAGGCTGTCACCCCGCGTGAAGCCGTGGCCATAGGCGGAATCGCCTCGTTTGGCAAGGGGGCAATCGCCTTTATGCGCTGTCAAAACGGTGGGCGGCCTCTGGTGGCGGGAGATAGCAGGTCTCGCGGCGGCCAAACAGTCGGTATCGGTTGCGGGCAACGGCGCTATAGAGGGCATCGCGCAGGGGGCGGGGGATGATGCGGGCGAGGGTCGCAGCCCGCCACGGATGGCGCAGGTGGGCGGCGATGTGCAGGGCGGCATCGCTGCGGAGCAGCGCGCGGTCGGTGATCAGCGCAAAGGTCTGGTCCAGCATCTCGGGCGTCAGCCCATGCCGGGCGGCCAGCGCCGCGCCCTGCGCCGAGTGGACAGAGGCAAAATGCAAGGTCGGCGCGCGCTCGTGGCGCAGAATAAACGCGACGCTGCCGGTGCACAGCACGCAGTGCGCGTCAAACAGCACCGTGGGCGTCATCGCGACAGGGCGGCTTTCATCGACGCCTCGGGGAAACATGTGGCGGGGCGGCCCGTGGCCTCTTGCCAGCGTCCGATAGAGCGGCGGGTTTTGAACCCCGGCAGCCCGTCCGCGCCGCCGACATCGTGGCCCATCTCCTCCAGCGCGCGCTGCATCTGCGCAACGTCAGAGCGGTAGAGCCCGCCGACCGCGCCCCATTTGCCGCTGAAATCGCCCATGCCGTATTGGATGCGATCCCCCACATGGCCGACGAACAGCGCGTAGAGATCGGACATGTTATAGTCTTTCAGGACGTAGAAATTCGGCGTAACGATAAAGGCGGGGCCATTGCGGCCCGCAGGCATCAGCAGGAACCCTTCGCCGCGCAACTCATGGGCGGGAAAGGCTTTTCCCCCGATGCGGGTGATCCCCATGGCTTGCCAGTCACTGATGCGTTTGCCTTGGTCCGGGCCTTCGAGGGTGCAGGACACGCTGGCCGGGACGGTGACTTCGAACCCCCAGTCGCGGCCCTTTTGCCAGCCGTGTTTGCCCAAGTAATTGGCAATCGAAGCGATGGTATCCGCCTCGGAGCGCCAGATATCCGCGTGGCGGTCGCCGTCGCCGTCGGCGGCGTATTTCAGGAAGTTGGTCGGCATGAACTGCGGCTGCCCCAGCGCCCCGGCCCAAGAGCTTTTCATCGCGCCGCTGGGGGCGTGGCCGGCCTGCGCGATCTGGAGCGCGGCGATCAGCTCGGCCGTGAAATAGGGCGCGCGGGTGGACATAAAGCCTTTGGTCCCAAGGACTTGAAAGACGTCATGTTTGATCGGCACCTGACCATACCCGCTTTCACGGCCCCAGATGCCCAGCACGATCCGCCCGGGCACCCCGGTGCGCGCCTCGGCCTGCGCCAGCGCTGTCGCGTGCCGTTTCATCATCGTGCGCCCGACGCGGGTCGCGCCGTCCAGAGAGCCACGGTTAAAGTACTTTCCGGGCGAGCCGAACTCGGCCTGTCGCTGGCGTTTGGGGGTCTGCGGTTTGGTCCCCGGCGGCACCAGATCGGGCAAGTCCCAGTTCAGCTGCACGCCGTTGAAAGCGGCGCGAAAGGTCTGGCGCGACACGCCTTTTCGCTGGGCTTGCGGCCAGACGGTCTGGTCCAGCCACGTTTCGAACTGCTTTTGCACGGCGGCTTTGTTTTGCGCTGCGGCAGGGGCGGCAAAGGACAGGACCACAAGGGGCAGGGCAATCAGACAACACAGGGCGCGCAGCATCACAGACTCCGGGTTCGGGACAGGCCCCGTCAGCCTAGCGGGCGAATGCGCGCGCGCCCACGGTTTTTTGCCGCAAAGGCGTGCTTTTGCCGACCTCTAGCTTAGGGCCGTTTCGGCGTGGATCGCGTGGGCCATGCCCAGTTCCAACATCAGTTGCAGCCGATCGCTGACCGCCCGTCGCCACTCTGGCGCGGCCAGCAGAGCGCCCGGAAACAGCCCCGGCAACGCGTGCAGAGCATCGCACAGCGCCTCGGCCCCGTCCCGGCGGGCGGCGTGCAGCGCGTCCTGGCGCGGATCGCGCAGATCATAGGGCTGGCCTGCTGCATCACGGCCCAGCACGTAGCGCATCCAGGCGGCCACGGCAAAGGCAAAGGCGTCCAGCGGTTGCCCCTGTTCCAGCGCGGCGCAGGCGGGGGCAAGGATGCGTTGCGGCAGTTTTTCGGTGCCATCCATGGCGATCTGATAGGTCTGGTGGTGCAGGTGCGGGTTTTCGAAGCGCGCGACCAAAGCCTGCGCGTAGGCGTCCAGATCCACCCCGGCAGGGGCGGCAAGGTCGCTGCGGAGGCGCGCAAATGGCGGCGCACCAGACGCGCCAAGCCCGGATCGGCCATCACGTCCGACACATGCTTGTGCCCCGCCAGAAAGCCCGCATAGGCCAGCATCGAATGCGCCCCGTTGAGCATCCGCAGCTTCATCTCTTCGAAGGGGCGCACATCGTCCACGAACTGCGCCCCCGCCGCGCCCCAGTCGGGGCGGCCGTTGGGAAAGCGGTCCTCGATCACCCATTGAGTGAACCGCTCTGTCTCAATCGCGGCGGCGTCTTGCAGGCCCAGCAGCTCTTGGGCCGCCTCTAACGTGGCGGGCGTGCTGGCCGGGGTGATGCGGTCCACCATGGTCGACGGGCAGGCGACCTCTGCCCGGATGTGATCCAGCAGATCGGGGGCGGCGCGGCGGGTGAAATCCATCAGCAGGCCGTGCAGCATCGCGCCATTCTCGGGCAGGTTATCGCAGCACAGCACGGTAAAGGGCGGCGTCCCCGCCGCGCGTCGCTGCCTCAAGGCCCAGACCAGCAGGCCCGCAACCCCGATGGGCTGGTCCGGCTGCGCCAGATCATGGGCAATCGCCGGGTGCGACAGGTCCACGCCGCCGGTGGCGCGGTCGATGCCATAGCCTTTTTCCGTGACGGTGACGCTGACGATACGTGTTTGCGGGGCGGTCAGGGCGGCCAGCACTTTCGCGCGGTCCGTTCCCAGATGCGCGGCCCCGGCCAGCGCGCCGATCACCCGCGCCGCGCTGCCCTCGGCGCTGCGCTCGATCAGGGTGAACAGGCCGTCCTGCGGAGTCAGTTGCGTGGCGGGGTCAGGGCTGCGCAAGCTGACCCCAAGGATGCGCCAATCGCCGCCCGATGCCGCCAGCGCGCTGTCGGTATAGGCCGCTTGGTGGGCTTTGTGAAACGCGCCCAGCCCCAGATGCACGATGCCAACGCCATGCGCGGTTGGATCATAGGCAGGCTGGGCAACCTGTTCGGGCAACGCGCCAAGATGCGCCAGAGACAGCCGGGTCATGCGTCGACCCGAGGTTCCAACGCCGCGATCACGCCGCGCAATTCGGCCAAGCCCTTGAGGCGGCCAATCGCCGGATAACCGGGCTGCGCACGGCGGCCCAGGTCATCAAGGATGTCCTGACCGTGATCGGGCCGAAAGGGGATCGACCAATCGGCGCGGCCTTGCGCACGGCGGCGCGCCTCTTCGCGCAGGGCGGCCTCGATCACCGCGACCATGTCGGTGTCGCCGCCCAAGTGCTCGGCCTCAAAGAAAGAGCCGCGAATTTCACTGGTTTCACGCGTCACGTTGCGCAGGTGCAGGAAATGCACGCGATCACCGAGACGTTCCATCATGCCGGGCAGGTCATTGTCGGGCCGCGCCCCCAATGATCCGGTGCACAGCGTGATGCCATTGGCGGGCCGGTCGACCGCGTCCATGACCGCCTTGTACTGCGCTTCGGTGGACATGATGCGCGGCAGGCCCAGCAGCGGCACGGGCGGATCGTCCGGGTGGCAGCACAGGCGCAGGCCCAGCCGTTCAGCGGTGGGGATCACCTCGGACAAAAAGTCCACCAGATGGGCGCGCAGCTGCGCCTCGTTGATGGCATCGTATTCGGCCAGATGGGCGCGCACCTCGTCCAGACCAAAGCTTTCGGCGGCTCCTGGCAGGCCAAAGACGACGTTCTTGGCCAGCTGCGCCTGATCGGCGTCGCTCATGTCGGCAAAGCGGCGGGTGGCCTCTTCGCGCAAGGCGTCGTCGTAATCGTCCACCGCGCCGGGGCGCGCAAGGATGTGCAGGTCGAAGGCCGCGAAATCCGCCAGATCAAAGCGCATACAGGTGGCGCCATTGCGCATCCGGTAGGTCAGATCGGTGCGGGTCCAGTCCAGCACCGGCATGAAGTTGTAGCAAATCACCTCGATCCCCGCCGCCGCGAGGTTTTCAAGGCTGGTGCGATAGGCGTCCAGATGGGCCTGCCAGTCGCCCTTTTGCTTTTTGATGTCTTCCGAAACGGGGAGGCTTTCGACCACGTCCCACGCCATGCCAGAGGGCGACCCATCCTTGAGGCGGCTGACCTCGGCCTGCCGCTGGGCGATCTCTTGCGGGGTCCAGACCGCGCCCGTGGGCACGTGATGCAATGCAGAGACGATCCCCTGCACCCCGGCCTGGGCCACATCGTCAATGGACACAAGATCCTTGGGGCCAAACCAACGCCACGTCTGCTGCATGTTTTCCTCCCGCAGAATCTGTCTTTGACCCATTTTAGCATCGGAAAAATTTTGAGTACTAGTATGGCAGTATGGTAGCCAGAAATGGGAGAGGAGGCGAATCATGGTACTTGATGGCCAGGATCGGTGGCGTTTGAACAACGCTTTGCCGATTTCATCGCAGATTTACGCGTTGCTGCGCGATCGTATCGTGCGCAATGAGTTCGCGCCCGGCGAGCGCATCTCGGAGGCCGAGATCGCCAAGCTGTGCGAAGTCAGCCGCCAACCCGTGCGCGAAGCCTTTATCAAGCTGGCCGGTGAAAACCTGTTGGAGATTCGTCCGCAGCGCGGCACCATCATCACCAAGATCGCCTATACCGCCGTTCTGGATGCGCGGTTCCTGCGCGAAGCCATCGAGGCGGACATCGTCTCGATCCTTGCCTCCCGGTCCGACACCGCGCTGGTGCGCGAGTTGCGCGATCAGGTCTCGCGGCAGCGCGAGCTGGGGCAGAGCCGCTCGGCCGAGTTTATCCAGCTCGACGAACATTTCCACCACACCCTCGCCCAAGAGGCGGGCAAGGGCGGCGCGTGGAAGCTGCTTGAAGGGCTGAAATCGCAGATGGACCGCGTGCGGTTCCTGTCGCTGTCGCAGTTCCCCATCGGGCGGCTGGTAGCGCAGCACAGCGCGCTGGTCGACCGCATCGAACGGGGGGATGTGTCCGGCGCAAACGCCGCCATCCGCACCCATCTGCGCGAAGTTCTTACGGATTTGCCCAGCATTCTGGCCGCAAACCCGCAGTTTTTCGACCTGCCGGACGGGACGGTCCTGCAACCGGCCAATGCACCTATTCAGGGAGGAATAGACCATGAGCATTAACTGGAAAATCACCGCCGCCGCGGCGGCCATCGCGGCCATGGTGGCGGGCGCGGTGTCGGCGCAGGACATGACCCTCAAGCTGGGTCACCTCGCCAACGAGGACAATCCGTGGCACAAGGCCAGCGTCAAGTTCGGCGAAGAGCTGTCGGCGCTGACCGATGGCCGCATCGCCGTCGAAGTCTTTCCGAACGAAAGCCTTGGCAAGGAAATCGACCTGATCAACGGGATGCAGCTGGGCACGGTCGACATGACCATCACCGGCGAGAGCCTGCAAAACTGGGCGCCCATGGCGGCGCTGCTGGCGGTGCCTTACGCTTATAAATCCATCGAGCACATGGACGAAGTGGCCTCTGGCGAGATTGGCGACCAGATCAAGGCGCAGATCATCGAAAAGGTGCAAATCCGCCCCATCGCGCATTTCGCCCGCG
The DNA here is from genome assembly GCF_900176475.1 of Tropicibacter naphthalenivorans. Classification (GTDB taxonomy): domain Bacteria; phylum Pseudomonadota; class Alphaproteobacteria; order Rhodobacterales; family Rhodobacteraceae; genus Tropicibacter; species Tropicibacter naphthalenivorans. The sequence goes on along the minus strand of NZ_FWXX01000006.1, from coordinate 172,968 downwards.
GTCCGCGCAACCTGACCTCGAACCGCGCGATCACCTCGCCGGATGCTCTGAACGGCCTCAAGATGCGCGTGCCCAACGTGCCGCTGTTCGTGGACGTGTGGAAGGCGCTTGGCGCGAACCCCGGCCCGATGGCCTTTTCCGAGGTGTTCACCTCGCTGCAAAACGGCACCATCGAAGCGCAGGAAAACCCGCTGGCGCTGATCCGCTCGGCGTCCTTTGCCGAGGTGCAAAGCCACGTCAACCTGACCCAGCACGTGCGCAGCTGGATCTATCTGACCATCGCCGAATCCACCTGGAACAAGCTGAGCGCCGACGATCAGGCCGCCGTCATGGAGGCCGCCGCCCGCGCCCAAGCCTATGAGCGAGAGCTGTTCGACGCCTCCATCGCCGCCGACCGCGCCTATCTCGAAGAGCAGGGCATGACCTTTGTCGAGGTGGACGGCGCGGCGTTTCAGGCAAAGGCCAAGGACGCGGTTCTGGCCAACGTGAACGACGAGATCAAGCCGATCGTCGAAGGCCTGTTCTCTGAGTAATCACAGAACCTTGGACCCGGTGCCGCAGCGGTGGCGCCGGGTTTTTCCATAAGGGGGGAGCGGCGTGTGAGACACGCAGAAAAAGTGATTAACGCCATCACCTTTGTGGCCAAACTGGGCACGGGGCTGTCCTTTTCGGTGCTGATTGCCGCCGTCCTGATCCAGGTCGTGGGTCGCCATACCGGCATGGCCCCCGTCTGGACCGAAGAGCTGACGCGCTATGCGCTGCTGTTCACCGTGGCCTTTGGCGCGGGGCTGGCCTTTCGCACCGGTGATCTGGTGAACGTCGATGTGATCTGCGAGCATCTGCCGGGCAAAGCGCCATGGCTGCTGCGCCTGTTCGCGGCGCTGGTGACGGCGGGGCTGGCGATTTACCTTTTACCGCACGCGTGGCGCTATGTGTCGATCGGCAAGATGCAGACCTCGCCCGCGCTGGGGGTTCGGATGGATTTCATCCACGCCGCCGTCTGGATCATGCTGGCGCTGATCGCCGTGTTTGGCGTGCTGCGCATTCTTGGGATGCTGACCGGCACCGAAGACGGCAAACCCCAAAAACCGCAGGAAGATTGACCTATGGACGTTACGATCTTGTTCTCGACCTTCGTGGTCGGGTTGGCATTGGGTGTGCCGGTGGCGATCACGCTGGGGGCCGCGTCGCTGGCCTATCTGCTGGTGTCGGGAATGCCCCCGGTGGTCATGCCGCAAAAGATGTACGCGGGCATGGATGTCTTTGTTTTGCTGTCGATTCCGGGCTTTATCCTGGCCGGGAACCTGATGAACCAAGGCGGCATCACCCAGCGCATCATCCGCTTTGCCAATGCCTTGGTCGGCTGGGTGCGCGGCGGTTTGGGGCTGACCAATATCGCGGCCTCGATGCTGTTCGGCGGCATCACCGGCACGGCGGTGGCGGATGCGGCCAGCATCGGCGGCGTGATGATCCCCGGCATGAAAAAAGCCGGCTACCCGGCGGATTTCTCGGCGGCGGTCACGGCGGCCAGCTCGACCGTGGGGCCGATCATCCCGCCTTCGGTGCCGATGATCATCGTCGGCGCGCTGTCGGGCATTTCGGTCGGGCAGATGTTCCTCGCCGGGGCGATCCCCGGCATCCTGATGGGCATCGCCATGATGGTCACCGCCTATGTGATTTCCAAGCGCCGCCACTTTCCGCGCCAAGCGTGGCAGGGCTGGACCGAGGTCGCGCGCAGCTTTGGCGGGGCGATCTGGGCGCTGGCGATGACCTTTCTGATCATCTACGGGCTGCTGTCCGGCCTTGCGACCCCGACAGAAACCGCCGTTGTTGCCAGCCTTTATGCCTTTCTCGTGGGCGCGTTCATCTATCGCGAATTGCCGATCCACAAAGTCCCCGGCATCATCGTCGACAGCGCCGTATCGGCGGCGGGCATCCTCGCGCTGGTGGGGTTTGCCAATGTGTTCGGCTGGATCCTCGTGTCCGAGCGCATCCCCCAAGCCATCGCGGACGGCGTTTTGTCGTTTACGGACAACACCTTCGTGGTGATCTTGTTGATAAACCTGCTACTGCTGTTCGTGGGGATGTTCATGGAAACCATCGCGGCGCTGATCATCCTCTTTGTGCCGCTCTTGTCGCTGGCCCAAGCGGTGGGCATCGACCCGTTGCACTTTGCGACTTTTGCGGTGCTGAACCTGATGATCGGCCTGACGACGCCGCCGGTGGGCGTGTGCCTGTTCGTCTGCGCCGGGATTGCGCGCTTGCCGCTGGCCCCGGTGGTGGTGGCGATCCTGCCGTTCCTAATGACGAATATCGCGGTGCTGCTGCTGGTGTCTTATGTGCCGGCGTTCGCCACGTGGCTGCCGGGTCTGCTTAAATGAGCAAGCCCAGCGTCATCCACGCAAAGCTTTCCGACAGGAACTGGATAGAGCCCAAGACATCGCCCGTCTGCCCGCCGATGCGCCGCTTGGCGGTGTAGGCGGCAAGGGTGGTGACGGCCCCCATGACGATCAAAGGCACCGCGCCAACCGCCCAGATCAAGGCGACCAGCAGCGCTATGGCCCAAGCCCAGTGCCGCGCGGCCCCGTCCGCCATCTTGCCCAGACCGTCCGCGCGGGCGGCGGGCAGCAGCCAGAGAACAAGGGTCATCGCCAAACGCGAGGCGACCGCCAGCCCAAGGAATTGCGCCAAAGACGCCTCCGGCAGCTCGGCCAGCGACGCGATCCACAGGGCGCTGCACAGGCCCACGGCCATGACCCCATAGCTGCCGATGCGGCTGTCGCGCATGATTTCGAGGCAATGCGCCTTGTCCCGGCCGCCGCCCAGACCGTCGGCGAAATCGGCCAGACCGTCCTGATGCAGCGCGCCGGTGACCAGCACCAGCACCGTAAAGGCCAGAAGCGCGGCGATCACCGCGCTGGCACCCAGCGTCAAAAGCCCCGCGTGCGCCGCCCAGACGATCAGGCCAATGGGCAGACCCGCGAGCGGATAGGCCCAAGAGGCCGCCGCCAGAGGTGGCACTTCGCCCCGCAGCTGCCCCGCAGGCAAGCGCGAGAGCAGCATGATCGCCACGCGAAACTCGGTCAGGCGCGTGGCGAGCGGGGTCATGCCTCGGACACGCCCGCTTCGGCAAAGGTGGCCATGCCGTTGTGGCACTCCAGCGCCGCGCGCAAAACGCCAAGAGCCAGCGCCGCGCCAGAGCCTTCGCCCAGAGCCATGTTCATGGCGAGGATCGGCTCTTTGCCCATGGCGTCCAGCAACTTGCGGTGGCCCGGCTCGGCGCTGACATGGCCAACGACGCAATGGGCCAGCAGGTCCGGGTTCGCGTCGAACAGCGGCACTACGGCGGCGGTGCAGATATAGCCGTCGAGGATCACCGGGATGCGGCGCGCGCGCGCCTCCAGGACCGCGCCGCAGATCGCCGCCTGCTCGCGCCCGCCGATGGCGGTCAGCAGGCTCAGGCCCTTGGCGTCCTTGTGTAGGGTCACGCCTTGCTCGATCACCTGCGCCTTCAGCGATTTGCCCGCCTCATCCGAGCCGGTGCCGCGCCCGACCCACTCTGCCGCCGTGCCGCCAAAAGCCGCAAAGGCCAGCGCCGCCGCGATCGTCGAGTTGCCGATGCCCATCTCGCCAAGGATCAACACCGAGGTGTCGGGTTTGACCGCCTCGGCGCCTCGGCGCATGGCGTCCAGCACCTCAGCCTCTGTCATCGCGTCCTTTTCCGAGAAATCTTGCGTCGGCGTGTCGAGGTCCAAGGCAACCACCGACAGATCCGCGCCCGAGGCCCGGCAGAGCTGGTTGATCGCCGCTCCGCCGTGTTCGAAATTCGCCACCATCTGCGCCGTCACCGCCTGCGGGAAAGGGTTGACGCCCTTGTCACATACGCCGTGATTGCCTGCGAAAACAACCGCTTGCGCGGCCTTGATCGCGGGGCGGTCGGTGCCCTGCCAGCTGGCCATAAAGACCGCGAGGTCTTCGAGACGGCCAAGCGAGGCGGGCGGCTTGGTCAGGCTGTTCTGACGTTCGAGCGCGGCGTTTGCGGCGGCTTGGTCAGCGCTCGGCAGGTCAAGGCCCAAGATAGCGTCAAGAGAGGTCACTTCAGAAAGGATTGTCATTCGGTTTCACCCTGATTGGATAGCCTGCGGCACACAGATAGACGTGATCACACGCCTCGGCGACCGTCTGGTTCAGCCAGCCCGCCGCGTCGCGGAACTGTCTGGCGAGTTTATTTTCCGGCACGATGCCGCAACCGACTTCGTTGGTGACAAAAACGACCGGGGCGGTCTGATGCCGCAGCGTTTTGGTCAGCTCCGCGCCCGCCGCGCGCCAGTCGTGATCGCCCAGCATGAGGTTGGTCAGCCACAGCGTCAGGCAGTCCACAAGGCGCGGATCGCCGCCGTCGGTGTTCGTCAGCGCGCCGCACAGGTCAAGCGGTTCAGAGACGTTCTGCCATTCCGGCCCGCGCCGGTCCTGATGCGCCGCAATGCGGGATTTCATTTCATCGTCAAAGGCTTGGGCCGTGGCGATATAGACGCCGCGCCCCGTGGCGCTGAGCGTCAGCCGCTCGGCCAGCGCAGATTTCCCGGACCGCGCGCCCCCTGTTATCAGTGTCGACTTTTCCATTGGCGCGTGAGAAAGCAGGTTTTAAGGCAAAAGAAAAGCGGGAAGGTGCGGTGTCGGACGAAACGCCAATGGGCGCAGAATTGCTGTTGATCCGCCACGCGCCAGTGGCAGAGCCGGGGCGGTTGATGGGGCGGACGGACGTGGCCGCGCGGGTCGATCCTTTGGTCGCGGACCGGGTGCGCGCATGGGTAGGCGGCGTCTCGTTGCGCCGCTGTAGCCCGGCTTTGCGCTGTCGCCAGACGTTCGCAGCGCTCTGGCCGGATGCTGCGCCCAAGCTGGACACACGCCTGTGGGAGCAGGACTTTGGCGACCACGACGGGCTGCCCTTTGGCGACTTGCCCGACCTTGGCGTCTTGTCCAGCGCCGAGTTGTCCGCCTATGCCGCGCCAAACGGCGAGAGCTTTGACGACCTTTGCGCCCGCGTCTGGCCCGCCTTGCAGGACTGCGCTTCGCTCGCGTTGCAGCAAAACGCCCCCGTCGCCGTCGTCGCCCACGCAGGTGTCGTGCGCGCGGGGCTCGCGATGGTCCTTGGGGCCGCACCGCTGGGCCTCGCGTTCGAGATCGCGCCGCTGTCCGTCACCCGCCTGCGCGTCGGCCCGGATGGTCCCGTCTCGGTGATCGAGGTCAACCGCACATGACCGCGCGCGTCTTTGGCCACTTTGGCGAATGGCTTCAGGGGCGGATGGGGCCGGATGGCCCGGTCGCCTTGGTGACCCTGACCTGCAACGCTTTGTGGATGCAGGCCGAGGCGGGCGGGCACCCGCCCGAAGAGGCCGCGCAGTTGGGGCAGGTTTTGGGCCTGAAGATCACCCAAGGCGTCACGGGCATCATCCCGCTGGGCTGCGGCGCAGGCGCTTCGACCGCGTCGCTGATCGCCATGGCGCGCGGGGCGGGCTTTGCAGGTGATCCTCTGACGCTGGCCAAGGCTTGTCTGAGCGTCGAAGGCGCAACCGACCCGCTGATGTTCGATGCCCCCGACGCGCTGCTTTGGGCCTCTCGCCAAGGGCAAATTCTCGAACATTTCGCGCCTCCCCCGGCTTGCGTCATCGTGGGCGGCTATTGGGGCGCGCCGACGCGAACGGACGCGCAAGATATTGATTTCCCGGACATCTCGGACTTTATCCCTACATGGCAACAGGCCGTCTCGCGCGGCGACCTGCCCGCCGTGGCCCGCCTCTCCAGCCTCTCCGCAGCCCGCTGCACAGCATTGCGCGGCCCGGGCGATCCAATGGCGGATCTCGCCCGAGACCTCGGCGCTTTGGGCCACATCCGGGCGCACACCGGCTCGGCCCGAGGCTTGGTTTTCCCGCCCCAAGGCGCGCCCGCATACGCCATCAACGCCCTCACCGAAGCGGGCCTCAAACACGTTTTCACCTTTGAAACGGGGGCGCTATGAGCTTTGCTGCAATGATTCTGATCGGGGTGCTGATCGACCTCGCCCTCGGCTGGCCGGACGGCCTGTACGCGCGCATCGGCCACCCAGTGACATGGCTGGGCAAGGTGATTTCCGCGCTGGAGGCCCGCCTCAACACCGGCCCGCGTTTGCGCCGCCTGACCACCGGAACCCTGACTGTGATCCTTTGCGTCGCGCTCGCCGCACTGCCCATGTGGGCCATCCAGACGCTGCTGCCAGGCGGTTGGCTCGGCGCGCTCCTCGGCGGCATCCTCGCTTGGCCGCTGATCGCCGTGCGCTCCATGCACGACCACGTGGCCGCCGTCGCCAAGCCCCTCGTCGCCGGGGACCTCCCTGCTGCGCGCCACGCCGTGTCGATGATCGTCGGCCGCGACCCCAGCGTGCTGGACGAGGCCGGCGTCGCCCGTGCCGCCACAGAAAGCCTTGCCGAAAACACCTCCGACGGGATCATCGCGCCGATCTTTTGGGGTGTCGTTCTGGGGCTGCCGGGGATCGCCGCCTACAAGGCGATCAACACGATGGATTCGATGATCGGCCACCACAACGACCGCTTTGAGGCCTTTGGCAAAGCCGCCGCCCGCCTTGACGATCTGGTCAACCTGATCCCGGCGCGGCTGTGCGGGGGGCTCTTTGCGCTGGCCTCCGGGGCGCAGGTGCTCAAGGCTCTCAAGGTCATGGCCCGCGACGCCCGCACGCACCGCTCGCCCAACGCCGGTTGGCCCGAAGGCGCCATGGCCGGAGCGCTGAACGTCCGCCTCTCTGGCCCGCGCATCTATGGCACCACCACTGTGGCCGAGCCTTGGCTGAACGGCGGTGCGCCGGACCCCACCGCGCAGGATTTGGCGCGGGGGCTGCGCCTTTATCGGCGGGCGATGGCGCTGATGATGCTTGCACTTGCCGCGCTGGCGCTGTTCTAAGGCGGCATGACACAGCAGACTCGTGACCACGGCGGCAACCTTGATGCGGCGATCCAAGACTTTGGCGGCGCGCCCGAGGATTGGATCGACCTGTCCACCGGCATCAACCCGGTGGCCTATCCGGTGCCGCCCATCCGCGCCGAGGCTTGGGCGATCCTGCCGCGCAAATCTGACATGGCGCGGCTGATGGGTGCCGCGCGCGTGGCCTATGGCACAAAGGCGGACATCGTGGCGCTCGCCGGGGCCCAAGGCGCGATCCAAGCCGTGCCGTTCCTGCGCGCGCCGGGTCTCGCCCGCGTATTGACACCCACCTACAACGAACACGCGGCGGCTCTGCGCATGGGCGGCTGGACCACCCAAGAAGTGCCGTCTGTAGACGCCTTGACCGGCGCGGAGCTCGCCGTGGTCGTCAACCCCAACAACCCCGACGGGCTTTTCTACACCCCCGAAGCGCTGCGCGATCTGGCGGGGCAGGTGGGTCTGCTGGTGGTGGACGAAAGCTTTGGCGACCCCGCGCCGGAATTGTCCCTCGCAGGCCAAGTGCATGAGCTGGATAACGTCTTAATCCTAAGGTCTTTTGGCAAGTTTTACGGGCTGGCGGGGGTGCGTTTGGGTTTTGCCCTTGGGGCCGCGCCCTTGGTGGACTGCCTGCGCGAGATGGCGGGGCCGTGGCCGGTGTCTGGCCCGGCGATTGACATCGCCTGCGCGGCCTTGGCGGATACCGATTGGCAGGCGGAAACCATCGCGCGGCTGACCCAAGACGCGGCGCGGCTCGACGCCTTAGCGCAGGGCGCGGGCTGGACGCTGATCGGCGGCACGCCGCTGTTCCGCACCTATCACGCGCCGGACGCCGCAGAGGCGCAAAACGCGCTGGCCAAGGCGCATATCTGGTCGCGCATCTTCCCCTATTCGCCGAACTGGGTGCGGCTGGGGCTGGCGGGGACAGAGCCAGAGTGGCACCGCCTCACCGCCGCTTTCAATACGCTCAAAGGTTAAGGTTTTAGCCCCAATTCGAGCAATCCACCCACGTCGAGATGCGTCTCAAGGTGGTCCGCAAGCGCGTCCAAGGTGTCTTCGACCGATTGCTCATAGGCGTGGTCGGACAGGCTGACGCCCAAGGTTTGCAGCCACGCGCGGCGAAAGCCATCGTCCGAGAACATGCCGTGTAGATAACTGCCCGCGACGCGACCATCGGCGGACACAGCGCCTTCGGGCGTGCCTGCCACATGTGCAAAGGGGCGCGCGCGGTCGGGGCCGTTCGACTCTCCGATGTGAATTTCATACCCCGAGAACGGCAGGCCCAGACCAGCGTGCTGGGCGCGCACTTCGGTCAGATGCTTGTCGCCGCCCATGACGGTTTCAATGTCCAAAAGGCCAAGGCCGGGGGTCTCACCCGGTGCGCCCTCTAGTCCTTGGGGGTCGGCCACCACGCGGCCAAGCATTTGATACCCCCCGCAAATCCCCAAAACACGCCCGCCGCGCCGGTGATGCGCGAGCAGGTCAATGTCCCAACCTTGGGCGCGCAGGAACGCCAGATCGCCGCGCGTGGATTTCGAGCCGGGGATGATCACCAGATCCGCATCGGCGGGGATCGGCTGCCCCGCAGAGAGCATGGTCACGCGCACGCCGGGTTCGGCCACCAGCGGGTCAAGATCGTCAAAGTTCGCGATCCGCGTCAGGCGCAGGCAGACCACGTGAAAGCCGCTCTGCTTGGGGGCGCTGGCAATGTCCAAAGCGTCCTCGGCGGGCAGGCGCCACGCCTCGGGGAACCACGGGGCGACGCCATAACCGCGCCAGCCGGTCTGCGCCTCGATCATGGCGTAGCCATCGTCGAACAGAGACGGATCACCGCGGAATTTGTTAACGAGAAAGCCGCGCACGCGGGCGGTATCTTCGGGAGGCATAACGACCTGCGTGCCGACGATCTGCGCGATCACGCCGCCCCGGTCGATGTCACCGCACAGCACCACGGGTACCTCCGCCGCCTCGGCAAAGCCCATGTTGGCAATGTCGCCCTTGCGCAGGTTGACCTCGGCGGGGCTGCCCGCGCCTTCGACGATGACCAGATCATGCGCCGCGCGCAAGCGGTTGAAACTGTCCAGAACCGCGCCCATCAGCGTCGGTTTCAGCTTGGCGTAATCGCGCGCCTTGGCGGTGGTCAGGCGCTTGCCCTGCACCACGACCTGCGCGCCCACATCCGTTTCGGGTTTCAGCAGCACCGGGTTCATGTCCGTATGCGCCGCCAGCCCGCAAGCCCGCGCCTGCAAGGCCTGCGCGCGGCCAATCTCTCCGCCATTGGCGGTCACGGCGGCGTTGTTGGACATGTTCTGCGGCTTGAAGGGCGCGACGGACAGCCCCCGTCGCTTTGCTGCACGGCACAGCCCGGCCACCAGCATCGACTTGCCGACATTGCTGCCGGTCCCCTGGATCATCAACGCGCCGCTCATGGCTTACATCTCGACGCCTTTTTGGGCCTTGATACCGTCGCGGAAGGGGTGCTTGACCAAGGTCATCTCGGTCACCAGATCGGCGGCCTCGATCAGCTCGGGCTTGGCGTTGCGCCCGGTCAGGCAGACGTGGGTCATTTCGGGCTTTTGATGCAAAAGGAAATCGACCACCTCGTCGATGTCCAGATAATCATAGCGCAAGGCGATATTGATCTCGTCCAGCAGGACGAACTGGATTTCGGGGTCAAGGATCTGCTGCTTGGCAATCTCCCAACCCTTTTGCGCGGCGGCAATGTCACGCTCGCGGTCCTGCGTTTCCCAGGTAAAGCCTTCGCCCGACACGAAAAACCGGCATTCCTCGGCAAAGCGTTCGCGGATCATCATCGCCTCGCCGGTGATCCAGTTGCCCTTGATGAACTGCACCACGGCGCAGGGCATCTGGTGCGCGATGCAGCGCATGATCATGCCAAAACCGGACGACGATTTGCCCTTGCCCGGACCGGTGTGCACGATGATCAGACCTTTTTCGTCGGTCTTGGTGGCCATCATGCGGTCCCGCGCGGCTTTGATTTTCTTCATCTTCTCCGCGTGGCGGGCGTTGATGTCGTCGCTCATAGGACATTCCTCGGTGTTGACAAGTTGCTTGGATTCGGACCATGTGCCCAAACGTTGGTGCCTGTGTAAACAGGTGAAAAGGGAATGTGCAGCCGCGTTTTGCGAGGTCAAGCACAGCCGCCCCCGCGACCGTGAACAAAAAGGGCGCGATCCGCCACTGGCCAAAGGCTGGGAAGGCACGCGACCGAAGGGGAGCCTCCCCGAGATTTGTAAGCCGGGAGACCTGCCAACCCACGACTTTGAGACCGGACGGGGTGTTCCGGTGTCGGGATGCGCCTGCCGGGGCGGTTCCGCCATCAGACCCGCGTGCCATGTAATTTGGGACCGAGCAGAATGGAGCCGAGGACCATGAAGGATCAGGCAAACGCCCCCCAGACCGAGCTGCTGGTCTGCGTTAAATGCCGTCGCGGGCAGGAAATCCCGTCTGACGCGCGCCGTCCCGGGCAGTATCTGTACGATGAAATCACCGCTTTGGAGACGCCCGAAGGGGTGAGCGTGACCCCCGTCGAGTGCCTGCAAAACTGCGATCACGGCTGCACGGTGGCCCTGCGCGGCGGCGATGCCCGCTGGACCTATGTTTTCGCAAACGTCGACGAAGTGTCGCATCCGAAGATGATCCTTGATGGTGCAGCACAGTATCAAGAAACCGCCGACGGCGTCATTCCATGGCGTCAACGCCCCGAACATTTCAAACGCAACTGCGTGGCGCGTATCCCGCCCGTGACTTTGCCCGAAACTCTGCCTGAGGAGACCAACAATGACTGATCTGGCCAAACTTCCCGTCACCGTGATCACCGGCTTTCTGGGCTCGGGCAAGACGACGCTGGTGCGTCACCTGATGCAGAACCCGGGCGGCAAGCGCCTTGCGGTTGTGGTCAACGAATTCGGCGACGTGGGTGTGGATGGCGACATCCTCAAATCCTGCGCGATCCCCGATTGCCCCGCCGAAAACATCATGGAGCTGGCGAACGGCTGCATCTGCTGCACCGTGGCGGATGATTTCATCCCGACCATCGAGGCGCTGATGGCGCTGGAGCCGCGTCCCGACCACATCCTGATCGAAACCTCTGGTCTGGCGCTGCCGAAACCCTTGCTCAAAGCCTTCGACTGGCCCGATATCCGCTCCAAGATCACCGTCGACGGCGTGATCGCCCTGGCCGACGCCGAGGCTGTGGCGGCGGGTCGTTTCGCGCCGAACGTGGCGGCGGTGGACGCGCAGCGCATGGCCGACGACAGCATCGACCACGAAACCCCGCTGTCCGAAGTCTTTGAGGATCAGATCAGCTGCGCCGACATCATCCTGCTGACCAAGCCCGATCTGGCCGGTCCCGAAGGTGTCGCCAAGGCCAAGGAAATCATCGCCGCCGAAGCGCCCCGTCCGCTGCCCGTGGTCGAGGTCGCCGAAGGCGCGGTGGACCCGCGTGTGATCCTCGGGCTCGAAGCCGCCGCCGAAGACGACATGGACGCGCGCCCCAGCCACCACGACGGCCATCACGACCACGAGCACGACGATTTTGAATCGATTGTCGTTGACCTCCCCGAGCTGGACGACCCGGCGCAGCTGGTCACCGCCATCGAACGCCTCGCGAATGAGCTGAACATCCTGCGCGTCAAAGGTTATGCGAGCGTCAAGGGCAAGCCTATGCGTCTGCTGGTGCAGGCCGTCGGCGCGCGCGTGCGTCACCAGTACGACCGCCCGTGGACGCCCGGCGAGGCGCGCGACAGCCGCGTGGTGGTCATCGCCGAGCATGACGACATCAAGGTGGCCGAAATCCGCGCCATCCTTGGGGCCGCGCCGGTCGCGGCGGAATAAGGCTCTCGGACGCTCGCCATGCACGTCATCTTTCGCGAAAGCCACGGGCTCGAAGAGACCGAGACGCCGACCGATCTGGGGCAGACGCCTGCGGATCTGGTGGTGCTGTCGCTGTCTGACAGCGATCTCGGGGCCTTTGCCGAAGGCTGGCAGCGCGGTGACGGGCGCGACGGGCGGATGCCGTCCTTGCGTTTGGCGAATATCGCGGCGCTCAAGCATCCCTTATCCGTCGATACCTATGTGGAACAGACACTTAGCGGCGCCAAGGGTATCCTGATCCGGCTGATCGGCGGGGTGCCGTACTGGCCCTACGGTCTGCAACAGATCCACGCTTTGGCGCAGGCCAAGGGGATTGCCTTGGCGGTTTTGCCCGCTGACGGGCGCGTCGATACCCGGCTGGACGAACTGTCCACTTTGCCAGTCTCGACCCTGCGGCGGCTGGCGCATCTGTGCGACACCGGCGGGGTGATCGCGGCGCAGGCGGCCTTGGCGCAGATGGCGCTGGCGGCGGGGCTCTATGCCGGTCCGGTGATCGGGGCCAAGGGCTTGCCGCCCGTGGGCGCGTGGACACCCGAAACCGGCGCGGCCTGTCCCGTGCTGGCGCTGGGGCAAGAGGCCGCTTTGGCGGCCAAACCGCGCGTCTTGGTGGTCTTCTACCGCAGCTATCTGGTGGCCGCCGACCTCGCGCCGATCACCGCATTGTTCGAGGAGTTCCGGGGGCGCGGCTGCGACGTGATCGCGCTGTTCGCGCCGACGTTAAAAGCGCCCGACGTGGCCGGATGGCTGCGCCGCCAAGTGCGCGCTTTGCGCCCCGCCGCGATCCTCAACGCCACGGCGTTTTCCGGCAAAGGCGACAGCGGCACGTCTCCCTTGGATGCGGGCGAAGTCCCTGTTTTCCAAGTGGCTTTGGCCACCTCGACTCGCGAGGCATGGGCGGAGGCAGAGCGCGGCTTGTCCCCCGCCGACCTCGCCATGCACGTGGTCCTGCCCGAGGTGGACGGGCGCGTTCTGGCGGGCGTTGCGTCCTTCAAGGAACCCGCGCCACGCGACCCCGATCTGCAATTCTCGCGCTACGCCCACCGCCCCGATCCCGAGCGGATCAGCGCCATTGCCGATCGGGTGCTGGGCTGGATGGGGCTGGCGGCAAAGCCTGCCGCCGACCGCCGTCTTGCGGTGATCCTGTCAACCTATCCGGGCAAAGATTGGAACATGGGCCACGCGGTTGGCCTTGACGCGCTGGCCTCCACCGAGGCGATCCTTTCGGACCTTCAGGGCGCGGGCTATGCGGTGGATACGGACGCCACGCCTTTGCCCGATGCGCTCAAGGCGCGCGCCCTCCGCTGGCCGCTAAGCGCCTATAGAGACGCGCTTTCCAAGCTGCCGCAGCAGATGCAAGACGACCTGCACACCGCTTGGGGCGACCCCGAGGGCGACACCCAAGACGGGCATTTCCACTTTGCCGCCACCCAGCGCGGCCACGTCACCATCGCGCTTCAGCCCGAGCGCGGCACCGTCGAGACTCGCGACGACAGCTATCACGACCTCGCGCGCACGCCCCGCCACGCCTATGTGGCGTTCTACCTGTGGCTGCAAATTCAGACCGACGCGCTGGTCCATATCGGCGCCCATGGCACGCTGGAATGGCTGCCGGGCAAGGCCGTCGCCCTGTCCGATACCTGCTGGCCCGAGCGGCTGACCGGCGCGTTGCCCGTGGTTTACCCCTTTATCGTCAACGATCCCGGCGAGGCTGCGCAGGCCAAGCGGCGCATCGGCGCGGTCACCCTCGGCCACATCCCGCCCCCTTTGCGCGCCTCCGAGACGCCCGACCGTCTAGCACGGCTCGAAGCGCTCTTGGACGAGTTTTCCAACGCTGACGGGCTTGACCCGAAACGCCGCGATCGTCTGCAAGCGGACATCCGCGCCGAGGCGCAAGCCCTTGGGGTGGAACAGGATTTGGGGCTGGACCAAGCCAGCTGCACCGCCGAGGCGATCACCCGCATCGACCGGTTTGTCTGTGACATCAAGGAAAGCCAGTTCGGCGAGGGCTTGCACATCTGGGGCCGTACCCCGCGCGACGGTGCGCCCTTTGCCACCGAAGCCGCCGTGGCCAGCGAACGTCAGGCCTTGCTCGACGCTTTGGATGGCAAACGCATCGAGGCCGGCCCGTCCGGCTCGCCGTATCGGGGCCGTTCGGACGTGCTGCCCACCGGGCGCAATCTGTTCACCACCGATCCGCGATCGGTGCCGACGCGCTCGGCCTATGCGCAGGGGCTGACGCTGGCGCAGGAACTGGTGCGCCGCCATTTGCAGGACGAAGGCGACTGGCCCAAAGGCGTGATCGTCGATTTGTGGGGCTCGGCCACCATGCGCACCGCGGGCGAGGAATTCGCCATGGCCTTGGCGCTGCTGGGGGTCAAACCGATCTGGGACAAGGGGTCCGAGCGGGTGTCGGGCATCGAAGTGCTGCCCATCGCCGAGCTTGACCGCCCGCGCATCGACGTGACCTTGCGGGTGTCCGGCCTGTTCCGCGACGTCTTTCCGACGCTGTCGGCGCTGTTCGGGCAGGCGGTGCGGGCGCTGGCGGCGCGCGACGAGGCATCCGACTGGAACCCCTACGTGGGCCGCAGCGATCTGGCGCGCGTTTACGGGCCTGCGCCGGGGCAGTTCGGCATGGGCATGGGCGCCTCGGTCGAGGATTACACCGACGAAGGCCGCCGCGCCGCCGGGGAGGCATGGCTGCGGGCCAGCGCCTGGGCTTATGACGGCGACAAGGCGCAGCAGAACACCCAAGGGATCGCCGCGCGGGTCGCCGGGGCGGACAGCTTTATCCACCTTCAGGACCTGCCGGAAACTGACCTGTTGCTGGCCGGGGATTACGCCGCGCATGAGGCGGGCTTTGCTGCGGCCCAAGGCGTCACGGGCGGGCAGGCCAACCTCTATCACCTTGATAACACGGACCCTTCGCGCCCCCGCGCGCGGTCCCTGACTGAGGAAATCGCCCGCGTGGTGCAGGCCCGCGCCGCCAACCCGGCTTGGATCGACGGCATGAAGGATCACGGCTTTCGCGGGGCGGCCGAGATCGCCGCGACGCTTGATCACATGGCCAGCTTTGCGCATCTGGCGCGGGCGGTTCCGGCGCATCTGTTCGACCTCTACCACGAGGCGACCTTGGGCGATGAGGCCACCGACGCCTTTCTGCGCGAAGCCAACCCAGAGGCGCACGCTGCCATGCAGGCGCGCTTTGCTGCCTTGCTTGAGGCCGGTCTGTGGCAGACCCGCCGCAACTCGGTCCTTGCCCAGATGGGAGCCGCCGAATGACCACCGCAGTCGCCCCCAGCGTCAAGGGCTGGTGCCCCGGAGCCTACCGCCCGATGATGTCCGCCGATGGTTTGGTTGTGCGGGTGCGCCCGCAGTTCGGGCGGCTGGACGGCGCGCAGGTCGTGGGGCTGTGTGATCTGGCGATCCGCTATGGCTCTGGCGCGCTGGACCTGACGAACCGGGCGAACCTGCAAGTGCGCGGGGTGGCCGAGGGCGATCATGCGGCGCTGCTGGACGGGCTGAATGCGCTTGGCCTGCTGGACGCTGATCCGGGCCTGGAGGGGCGGCGCAATATCCTGATTTCGCCGTTCTGGACGGCTGGGGATGTGACGCATCGCCTGACCACCGATCTGATGGCGCGGCTGGCGGACCTGCCCCAGCTGCCGCCCAAGGTCGGCTTTGCGGTGGATTGCGGCGATGCGCCTTTGCTGACGCGCGACCCGGCGGATTTCCGGTTTGAACGCGCGGACGACGGGCTGATCCTGCGCGCCGATGGCGTAGCCTTGGGCTGTCCGGTGACGCCCGAGACGGCGATTGATGCGCTGATCGAGATGGCCGAGTGGTTCAACGCCCACCGCACGCCGGATCGCCGCCGCATGGGCCTTGTCACAGCTGTGAACTTGCTGCCCGAGACGTGGCAGACCACCGCGCCGCGCGCCTCTGCCTCGCGCCCGCAGATCGGCAAACGGCCCGAGGGCGTTTTGATCGGCGCGCCGTTTGGCCAGATCGACGCGGCGGCCCTGCGCGAGACCGGGGCGCACGCCTTGCGCGTCACCCCGTGGCGGGTCTTTTTGCTCGAAGGGGCCGAGATGCCGCGCGACGCTGCCTTTCTGACCGTGCCAAACGACCCGTTAACCCGCGTCGATGCCTGCCCCGGCGCGCCGCTGTGCCCTTCGGCTTCGGTGACCACGCGCGACATCGCCCGCGCGCTGGCCCCGCGCGTGACCGGCACATTGCACATCTCGGGCTGCCCCAAGGGCTGCGCCCGCACCACCCCCGCCGATCTGACCTTGGTCGGGAACGCGGGACGTTTTGACCTCGTGACGCGTGGCCTTGCCAGCGATACGCCCCAGAAAACCGGGCTCACGCCCGAAGACTTGCTGTCCGGAGACTTCTGACGCCCATGCCCTACACCTACGAAACCAATGGCGCGGCCATCTACAAGGAATCCTTTGCCACCATTCGCCGCGAGGCGGATCTGGCGCGGTTCACCCCCGAAGAAGAGCCGATCACCGTGCGCATGATCCATGCCGCAGGCATGGTGGGGCTGGAAAAGTTCGTCCATATGTCGCCCGATTTCGCCACCGCGGCGCGCGCCGCTCTGGCCAATGGCGCGGCGATCCTGTGCGACGCTTATATGGTGTCCGAAGGCGTCACGCGCCCGCGTCTGCCCGCCGACAACCCGGTGATCTGCACCCTGCGCGATCCCGCCGTGCCGCAGATGGCCAAGGACATGAGCAACACCCGCAGCGCCGCAGCTTTGGAACTGTGGCGGCCCCATCTGGAGGGCGCTTTGGTCGCCATCGGCAACGCGCCCACCGCGCTGTTCCACCTGCTCAACATGCTCGAAGACCCGGACTGCCCGCGCCCCGCGGCGATCATCGGCTGCCCCGTGGGCTTTGTCGGCGCGCGCGAGAGCAAGGACGCCCTGTGGGAGGCGCAGCCGGTCCCGTCGCTGATCGTCGAAGGGCGCCTCGGCGGCAGCGCCATCACCGTCGCGGCGATCAACGCCATCGCGAGCTACGCGGAATGAGTGTTGGGACGATCCATGGCGTGGGTCTTGGGCCGGGCGATCCCGACCTGATGAGCGTGCGCGCCCACCGTCTGCTGACCGGGGCGAAACACGTGGCGTTTTTCCGCAAGGCGGGGCGCACGGGTCAGGCGCGCAAGATCATCGACGGGCTGCTGCGCGAGGACGTGGTGGAATACCCGATGGACTACCCCGTCACGACCGAGATTCCGCTGACCGATCCGCGCTACAATCAGGCGCTGTCGGCCTTCTACGAAGAGGCGTCGGCCCATCTGCGCGCGCTGGCCGAGGGCGGCGAGGACGTGGTGGTGCTCAGCGAAGGGGACCCGTTCTTTTTCGGCTCTTTCATGCACATCTACACCCGCGTGCGCGATCATGTGCCGGTGCAGGTGGTGCCCGCGATCACCGGGATGGCGGCGGCGTGGACCGCGACCGGAGAGCCGATCACCTGGGGTGACGACGTCTTGACCGTGCTCATGGGCACGCTGAACGAGGCAGAGATGCGCGCCCGGATGCAGACCACCGACGCGCTGGTGGTGATGAAGATCGGGCGCAACATCGACAAGGTGGTCGGCGCGCTGAAAGCGGCGGGCAAATACGACGACGCTTGGCTGGTGGAATACGCCTCGATGCCGAACCAGACGGTGCACAAACTGGCCGACGTCGAAGGCCGCGTGACGCCGTATTTCTCTATCATCATCGTGCACGGACAGGGGCGCAGACCATGAGCGGATGGGTCAAGATTGCCGGGCTTGGCCCCGGCGCAAGCGATTTGGTGACGCCGCAGGTGGACGCCGCGCTGGCCGAGGCGACGGACGTGGTGGGCTACATCCCTTACGTGGCGCGGGTGGCAGAGCGCCCCGGCCTGACGCTGCATCCGTCGGACAACCGGGTGGAAATCGACCGGTCGCGCCATGCGCTGGAAATGGCCGCCGAGGGCAAGCGCGTGGTCGTCGTCTCTTCGGGCGATCCGGGCGTTTTCGCAATGGCGGCAGCGGTTTACGAGGCGGTCGAGGCGGGGCCAGAGGCGTGGCGCAATTTGGATATCCAAGTTCTACCGGGCATCACCGCGATGCTCGCGGCGGCGGCGGCGGCGGGCGCGCCCTTGGGGCATGACTTCTGCGCCATTAACCTCAGCGACAACCTCAAGCCGTGGTCGCTGATCGAAAAGCGCCTGCGTCTGGCGGTCGAGGGCGACTTTGCCATGGCGTTTTACAATCCCCGCTCCAAATCGCGGCCCGAAGGCTTTGTCAAAACGCTGCAAATCCTTAACGAGGCGGCCGGGGATCAGCGTCCGGTGATCTTTGCCCGCGCCGTGTCCACGCCCGAGCAGGCGATCCGCGTGGTCCCTTTGGATCAGGCCACGCCGGACATGGCGGACATGCGCACCATGGTGATCGTCGGCGCGTCCAACACGCGGATCATCGAGCGCGACGGCGCGCCCATCGTCTACACCCCGAGGTCGGTGGGCGTATGATCCAGCCAACCCAGAACTTCGGCAACGCTGTGCGCCTCGGCGCGGGCGGGCAGGGCAGGGCGGTCGATCATGACCACCGGCAGGCCCAGCGTCCGCGCGGCCAGCAGCTTGGCCTGCGCGCCGGTGCCGCCAGAGTTCTTGGACACGACCATGGTGATCTTATGCGCGCGCATCAGCGCCAGATCTCCGTCATAGCTGAACGGGCCTCGGTCGACCTGAACGAAGTGGTCGGGGAAATCGGGGGGCGTGTCCGGCGCATCCACCAGCCGCAGCAGGTAGAAATGCTGGGGGTTGGGCGCGAATTCGGGCAGGTGCATCCGGCCCACGGCCAGCATGACACGCTCGGGGGCGCGGTCCAGCGCTTTGACCGCCCCGGCGATGTCCGGCACGCGGGTCCAGTCGTCGCCCGCCTCGGGCGTCCACGGCGCGCGGGTCAGGGCGATCAGCGGCGTATTGGTCAGGGTGCAGGCCTCCACCGCGTTGCGGCTCATTTGCGCCGCGAAAGGGTGCGTCGCGTCAATCACATGGGTGATCTTGTGCGCGGTCAGGTAGGCGGCAAGGCCCTCTGCGCCGCCAAAACCGCCCACGCGCAAGGGCAAGGGCTGACGGATGGGTCGTTCCACCCGCCCCGCCAGCGACACGGTCGCGCGGGTCCCCGCCTCATGCAGGGCGCGGCACAGGGCGGTCGCCTCGGTTGTGCCGCCCAGAATAAGCAGGTTTGGCTCCATGACTGACGCTCCTTGGTTGCATATCATCGGGCTGGGCGAAGATGCGCCACAAGGCTTGTCGCCCGCAAGCCTAAGCGCCTTGAAAAACGCCGAAATCGTCATGGGACCGCCGCGGCATCTGTCTTTGCTGCCCGCCTTGGACGCCGAGAGGATCGCTTGGCCGGTGCCGTTCGCGGATGGCGTCACGCAGTTGCTCGCTTTGCGCGGGCGGCGGGTGGCGATGCTGGCCTCGGGTGATCCGTTCTGGTTCGGCGCGGGCACCAGCGTGACGCGGCACTTGGAAGCGCAGGAATGGGTCGCCCTACCGGGTCCGTCGACGTTTTCGTTGGCCGCAAGCCAGATGGGCTGGCCGTTGGAGCGGACCGCCTGTTTCGGCCTGCACGCGGCCCCCTTGGCGCGGTTGCGAAGCGCCTTGGCCCCCGGTGCGCGGATGATCGTGCTGTTGCGCGACGGCGCGGCTGTGCGGGACTTGGCGGACTATCTGACGGGCGAAGGCTTCGGCGCGTCCTTCATGACGGTTCTCGAAGCCCTCGGCGGGCCGCGGATGCGCCGCACCGACGCGGTGGCCGATGCCTTGCCCGACGTCGCCTTTTCCCACCCGGTCTGCTGCGCGGTCGAGGTGCAGGGCGCGGGCGCGGTCTTGCCCTTGGCGTCGGGCCGCGCGGACGCGTGGTTCGACAGCGACGGCACCATGACGAAACGGCCTGTGCGGGCGTTAACCCTGTCGGCCCTCGCGCCGCGCCCGTTTGAGCACCTGTGGGACATCGGCGGCGGCTCTGGCTCCATCGCCATCGAGTGGCTGCTGAGCCATCCGACCCTGACCGCCACCACAATCGAACCGCGCGCAGACCGTGCCGAGCGTATCACCGCCAACGCCGCCAAGCTGGGTGTTGACCGGCTAAAGGTGATCCACGGCAGCGCACCCGAGGGGCTGAGCGGCCTGACCCCGCCCGACGTGGTGTTCATCGGTGGCGGGCTGTCCGAAGGCTTGCTGGCGTGGCTCGAAGACACCCTGCCGCAAGGCACGCGCCTTGTCGCCAACGCCGTAACGCTGGAAAGCGAAGCGCTGGTGACGCTCGCTCATGCGCGCCTTGGCGGCGATCTTTTGCGGATTGAACTGGCCGCTGCCCAGCCCTTGGGCCCGAAACGCGGCTGGAAGGCCAGCTATCCCATCGTGCAATGGAGCGTGACGCTATGATCGTGGCGGGCTTTGGTTTTCGCAAGGCGGCGGGCGTGGACAGCCTGCGCGACGCGCTGAGGCGCGCGGGGCAAACCCATGCGCCCACGCATCTGGCGACCGCTGCCGAAAAGGCCTCCTCTGCCGTGTTCCAATCCCTTGCGCAGACGTTGGACCTGCCCACCGTCGCCGTCTCGCAGGACGCGCTACAAGCGATTGAAACGCAAACACACTCCGTCGCCGCCGAGGCCCGCTTTGCCACCGGCAGCGTTGCCGAAGCCGCCGCCCTTGCCGCCGCTGGCCCCGGCGCGCGGCTGCTGACCCCCAGACAGATATCCACCGACCGCATGGCCACCTGCGCCATCGCCATTGGAGAGACCCCATGACCGTTCATTTCATCGGTGCCGGCCCCGGCGCGCCCGACCTTTTGACCCTGCGCGGGCGTGATATCATCGCGTCTTGCCCGGTGTGCCTGTACGCGGGTTCGCTGGTGCCCGAGGCGATCCTTGGCCACTGCCCAAAGGACGCCAAGATCGTCAACACCGCCGCCATGTCGCTGGATGACATCATCGCCGAGATCAAAGCGGCGCATGACGCAGGCCAGGACGTCGCGCGCCTGCACTCGGGCGATCTGTCGGTCTGGTCCGCCATGGGCGAGCAACTTCGCCGCCTCAAGGCGTTGAATATCCCGGTGTCCGTGACCCCCGGCGTGCCGTCCTTTGCCGCCGCCGCGGCCGCTTTGGGGGCCGAGCTGACCCTGCCGGGGCTGGCGCAATCGGTGGTGCTGACCCGGACGCCGGGGCGCGCGTCGAGCATGCCCGAGGGCGAGACGCTGACCAATTTCGCCGCCACCGGCGCGACCCTCGCGATCCACCTGTCGGTGCAGAACATCGACAAGGTGGTGGCCGATCTGACCCCCGCCTATGGCGCCGATTGCCCGGTCGCCGTGGTGTACCGCGCCAGCTGGCCCGACCAGCAGATCGTGCGCGCGACGCTGTCCGACATTGCCGCCAAGCTGGGCGAAGGCATCACCCGCACCGCGCTGATCCTCGTCGGGCCTGCGCTGGCGGGCGAAGGTTTTGACGAAAGCTGTCTCTACGCTGTCGATTACGACCGCCGTTACCGCCCGCAAAGCGCCGAAAGCCCATGGGCCAGCTGGAGCCATGGGGATGACTAATATGCCGGGCGTTCTGGTCTCCGCGCCCTCGTCGGGGACGGGCAAGACCACCGTGATGCTGGGCCTGCTGCGCGCCCTAGCTGACGACGGGCTGCGGGTGCAGGCGTTCAAATCCGGCCCTGACTACATCGACCCGGCCTTTCACCGGGCGGCGAGCGGGCGGCCTTCGTTCAACCTGGATACCTGGGCCATGGGGCCGGGGTTGCTGGGGGCGGTTGCGGCACAGGCGCAGGGCGCGGACATCTGCGTCGCTGAAGGGTCCATGGGTTTGTTCGACGGGGTCGCCACACGCGGTCAAAGCGGATACGGCAGCAGCGCCGAGACCGCGCAGCGCATGGGCTGGCCGGTGGTCTTGGTGCTGGACGTGGGCGGGCAGGCGCAATCGGCCGCCGCGACCGCTTTGGGCTTCAAGATGTACAACCCGGACGTGCCCTTCGCGGGGGTGATCCTGAACCGCGTCGCCTCGCCCCGGCATGAACGGCTGGCGCGGCTGGGGATGGACAAGGCGGGTCTGCCCGTGCTTGGCGTCTTGCCCCGGCGCGGCGATTTGGCCCTGCCAGAGCGGCACCTTGGCCTGATCCAGGCGGTCGAGCATCCCGACCTTGAGGCGGCGATCAAAGGCTACGCCGACTTCCTGCGCGAACACGTGGATTTGCAGGCGATCAAGGCCGCTGCGAAAGGCGCGCGCACCGGGCAAGGCGGGCCTTTGCCCAAGCCCCCCGCGCAGCGCATCGCCCTTGCGCAGGATGCGGCGTTTTCCTTTGCCTATCCGCATCTGACCGAAGGTTGGCGGGCGGCGGGCGCGGAAATCCTGCCTTTCTCGCCGCTGGCAGATGAGGCTCCGGACCCCAGCGCCGACATCGTCTGGCTGCCCGGTGGCTACCCCGAGCTGCACGCGGGCAAACTCGCCGCCGCGCAGACTTACCTGACGGGCCTGCGCCAGCACGCACAGACCAAGCCGGTGCACGGCGAATGCGGCGGCTACATGGCTTTGGGCGAAGCCTTGATCGACAAGGACGGCACGCGCCACCAGATGGCGGGCTTGCTGGGCCTTGTGACCAGCTACGAAAAGCGCAAGTTCCACCTTGGGTATCGTCAGGCGGTGCTACAGGCCCCGATGCCGGGGTTCGACGCGGGCCATAAGCTGCGCGGGCATGAATTCCACTACTCGACGATCCTCGATCAGCCCGACGCCCCGCTGGCGCAGGTCAGCGACGCCGACGGCAACCCTGTCCCGGAAACAGGCTCGACCCGCGGGCATGTCACCGGAACCTTCTTTCACCTTATCACCGAAGAGGAACAGCCATGACCGGTTTTGTCAGTTTCGTCGGCTCTGGTCCCGGCGATCCCGAGCTGCTGACGCTCAAGGCCGTGGACCGGCTGAAACGCGCCGACGCGATCCTGTTCGACGATCTGTCCGCCGGGCCGATCCTTGAATACGCCGCCCCCGGTGCGGACCTGATCGGCGTGGGCAAACGGGCCGGGCGCGCCTCGCCCAAGCAAGACCATGTGAGCCGTCTGCTGGTCGATTACGCGCAGGCGCATCAGCGGGTGGTGCGGCTGAAATCCGGCGACAGCGGGCTGTTTGGCCGTCTCGAAGAAGAGCTGACCGCCCTGCGCGCCGAGAAAATCCCCTACGAGCTGGTCCCCGGCATCCCCTCTGCTGTGGCGGCGGCAGCGGCGGCGGGCATTCCGCTGACCCGGCGCCTCAACGCGCGGCGGGTGCAGTTCGTCACCGGCCATGACGTGACCGGACAATTGCCCGATGATGCCAACCTTGCCGCGCTGGCCGATCCCAAGGCCTCGACCGTGGTGTTCATGGGCAAGCGGACCTTCCCCAAGCTGCTGGCGCAACTGCAAGAGCATGGGCTGGACGCGAACACGCCTGCGATCCTCGCCGAGGACGTCAGCCGCCCCGAGCAAAAGATCACCCGCACCACCATGGCCGCCTTGGCCGAGCAACTGGCGGATGAGGTCGGCACCAGCGCGGCGCTGATCCTGTACGGGCCGCTGGCCGAAGAAATGCCGGAGGATGTCCTATGATTACAGACCTTTGGCTGGTGGGCATTGGCAGCGGCAGCCCGTCGCATGTGACCGGTGAGGGGATGCAAGCCTTGCGCGAAGCCTCGGTGATCCTCGTGCCTGAGAAGGGCGAGGGCAAAGACGATCTGGCGGGCCTGCGCCGGACCTTGCTGGACGCGGCGGGGTCAAACGCGCAGGTGGTGCCGTTCGAATACCCTGTGCGCGACCCGGCGCTGCCCTACCAAGAGCGGGTCATCGCGTGGCACGATGAAATCGCGCGCCGTTGGCAGGCCGCTTTGCAAGGGGTCGAGGTCTCTGGCCCCGTGGCGCTGTTGGTCTGGGGCGATCCGTCGCTGTACGACAGCACCATGCGCATCGCCACGCGGCTGACCCCCGCGCCCAAGCTGCGCGTGATCCCCGGCATCACCGCGATCCAGGCGCTGACGGCGGCGCATTGCATCCCGCTGAACACGGTGAACGGCCCGGTGACCATCACCACGGGGCGGCGCCTGCGCGATTACGGCTGGCCGCCCGAGGCAGAGACCTTGGTTGTCATGCTCGACGGGCTGTCCAGCTTTCAGCATCTGAGCGAAGAGGCGCATATCTGGTGGGGGGCGTTCCTTGGGATGCCCGAACAGATCCTGATTGACGGGCCGGTCCAAGAGGTCGCGCAACAGATCGTCGAGACCCGTGCGCGTGCCCGTGCGGAACACGGCTGGATCATGGACACCTACCTGATGCGCCGAAAAGAGGCGTCGTGACGCCGATGTCGTTTTCGGCCCGCAACTGAGACAAAAAGCCGATTGACGCCGCGCGGGCGTCTCTGGCAAGACGACTTTGTGATCGGTCCCGGCCTCCAACCGGGCGAAAGAGGGAATGTAGTGCGGCGCGCCCACGCGTCAAATCTGCAACTGCCCCCGCAACTGTGAGCGGTGAGCAGGGCCAAACATGCCACTGGTTTCGACCGGGAAGGCTGGCCCAATGCCAAGACCCGCAAGTCAGGAGACCTGCCGAACACGCGCCCCATGGCAAACGGGGCGCATTCACCGGACGCCGGGGTGTGCGTTTGGCCGATCTCGGGCTTTTGTCCGGTCTCGGTCCGCGTCCCACGGCGTTCAGACGCATCCGCGCCGGGGAGGGCGCTTGGACAGGATCGAATGATGAAACGCCTCTTGATGGCATCTGCGCTGGCCGTGATGGCCCCGGCCTTGGCAAATGCGCATTTCTTGCTGCAATACACTGAAAACACGATGATCGAGCGCCCCGGCGAGGTGCCGGTCAAGCTGGCGTTCTGGCATCCGATGGACAACGGGCCGGTGATGGACCTGGCCTTGCCGGAGGCGTTCTACGTCATCCACCGGGGCGAGCGGACGGACCTGCTGGACACCCTCCAGCCCGTTACCTTCACCAGCCCGGTGAACTCTGGCGCGGCGTTCAACGGCACGGTGCCGGTGCGCCGCTCGGGGGATTACATCCTTGTGACCGTGCCGCAGCCGTATTTTGACGAGACCGAAGAGATCTATATCCAGCAGATCACCAAGGCGTTCCTCAACCGCAACCAGATCCCCACCGACTGGGACCAAGCGCTTGGCCTGCCTGCGGAAATCCTGCCGATGACCAAGCCCTATAACGTGATCGCTGGGTCTAGCTTCACCGGCCGAGTGCTGGCGGACGGCCAGCCCGTGCCGCATGCCGAGATCGAGGTGGAATACATGGCCGCCCTGCCGCAGATGGACCGCGCCGAAGTGTCCGAGCCGGTGGTGGGCCCCATGCCGGGCGGCGCCATCGTGATCAAATCCGACGCAAACGGGTACTTTAGCTTTGCCGTGCCGCGGGCCGGGCATTGGGGCTTTGCCGCGCTGGGGGTTGGACCGCAGACCGAACACGACGGGGTTGAACTGAGCCAAGACGCGGTCATCTGGGTCCGCGCCTGGGACATGCAATAGGAGACGCGCCATGCACATCGTAGACGGAGCCCTCTCGAACCCGGTGGTCATCGCCGGAGCCGTGGCCGCCGCAGGCGGGATCGCCATGGGCCTGCGCCACCTGACCTTGGAGCGCATTCCCGCCGCTGGGATGCTGTCCGCCAGCTTTTTCGTTGCGTCCCTGATCCACGTGCCGATCGGGCCGTCTTCGGTGCACCTGATCATGAACGGGCTTGCGGGGCTCGTGCTGGGCTGGGCGGCCTTTCCGGCGCTGTTTGTCGGGCTGCTGCTTCAGGCGGTGTTCTTTGGCTTTGGCGGGCTGACAGTGCTGGGCATCAACGCGGTCAATATCGCCTTTCCCGCCGTTTTGGCGGGGCTGATCTTTGGCCGTCTCGCCAGCCGGGGCACGCCCCTCGCGGGGGCGATCTGGGGCGGGATCGGCGGCGGCTTTGCCATCGCTTTGACCACCGCCATGGTTGCCGCCTCGCTGGCGCTGTCGGGGGATGAGTTCCTGCCCGCCGCGCAACTGGTCTTCGTCGCCCACATCCCGATCATGGTGATCGAAGGCGTCTTGTCCGGGTTTGCCATCCTCTTGGTGCGCAAGGTGAAACCCGACCTGTTCTATGCCGCAAACGGGGCGACGGCATGATCCGCGCCGCGCTGATCGCGCTGCTGTGCGCTGCGCCTTTGCCCGCCTTGGCGCATAAGGTCCTGGCGTCGGTGTTCCCCTCGGGCAGCGCCATCGAAGGCGAAATCGGCCTGTCCAACGGTGACATGGCCCAAGGCCTTGAGATCACCGTGACCGGCCCGGATGGCGGCCTGTTGGGACGCACGGTCACCGATCAGGACGGGTTTTTCCTGTTCACCCCGACGCAGGCCGTGTCTCACACTTTTTATGGCAATATGGGCTCGGGGCATGTGGCCAAGATCACCATGCCAGAGGCCGAAGTCGCCGCCATCATGGGCCAGACCGTGCCCGCCCCTGCGCCCGAAACGCCGGACGCGCCGACCGCGCGTGTTACCGTCCGCGCCGACACCCGCGAAGCCATCGCGCAGATCGTGCGCGACGAAATCCGCCCCCTGCGGCGGGAAATCGTGCTCAGCCGCGAAGAGCAGGACTTTCAGTCCATCCTTGGCGGCATCGGCTATATCGTCGGGCTGTTCGGGCTTGGGTTTTACATCGCCGCGCGGCGCAAGCTGGCGGACGCTGGCTAAATGACGCATGTGCTGGGACAAAACGCCGATCACCTGACCCGGACGCGCTTTGGCCGTCTGGCGGGGGCGGTGGGCGCGCTGGACCCACGGGTGCGAATCCTTGGCGCGGTGGCCTTTGGCATGACTGTGGTCAGCCTGAACGGCCTGTTGGCGCTGGGGCTTGCCTTGGCCGTGGCCTTGGGCCTTTTGGGGCTGTCGCACCTGCCGCTGCGCGCGACCTTGCTGCGGATGGCGATGGTTGACGGGTTCATCATCGTCATGCTGGTGTTCCTGCCGTTTACCATGCCCGGCGACGTGATGTTCACGCTCTGGGGCTATCCCGCCAGCTGGCAAGGGCTGTGGCGCGCGGTGCAGATCGCGCTGACCGCCAATGCCGTGGTGCTGGTGCTGATGACGCTGGTCGGCACCTTGGAGCCGGTCACGCTGGGCCACGCCTTGCACAAACTGCGGGTGCCGGAAACGCTGGTGCATCTGCTGATGTTCACCATCCGCTACATCGAAGTGCTGCGCGAGGAATACCTGCGCCTGCGCGCCGCCATGAAAGTCAGAGGCTTTCGCCCCGGCACGAATTGGCATACCTACCGCAGCATTGGCTATCTGGTGGGGATGATGCTGGTCCGCGCAATCGAACGATCTGAACGCATCTTGGGCGCGATGAAATGCCGGGGCTTTTCCGGGCGCATCTACCTGTTGCAGGAGTTCGCGCTGACCCGCGCCGATGCAGTGTTCGCGTCGCTTGGCCTCGGCGCGCTGGCGGCCCTGATCTGGGTGGATCTTCTATGGCGTTGATCGCGCTGGACAATATCCACTTCAGCTATCCCGGATACGCGCCTGTGCTCAGCGGCCTGTCTATGCGGCTGGAGGCGGGGCAAAGGCTGTCTTTGCTCGGGCCGAACGGTGTGGGGAAATCGACGCTGCTGCGGATCATCCTCGGGCTGCAACGCCCGTCGCAGGGGACGGTAACCGTCTTTGACCGCGCGCGCGTGACCGAGGCCGACTTTCACGAGGTGCGCCGACGTGTTGGTCTGGTGTTTCAGGACCCGGACGATCAGCTGTTTTGCCCCACGGTGACCGAAGACATCGCCTTTGGCCCGCTGAACCTTGGGAAATCCAAGGCCGAGGCGCTGGGGATCGTCGACAGGATGCTGACCGATCTTGACCTGATGCACCTGCGCGACCGCGTCACGCATAAGCTGTCCGGTGGGGAAAAGCGGCTGGTGACCTTGGCGACGGTGCTGGCGATGGAGCCTGAAGTGCTGCTACTGGACGAGCCGACCAACGCACTGGACCCTGAAAACGAGGCGCGCTTGATCGAGATTTTGCGCGGCCTGCCGCAGGCGGTTTTGCTGGTGTCGCACTCTGCCGAGGTGCGCGCTCAGGTGGCGCCCGAGACCTTTGAGATGCGCAAAGCGGCGCAGTAACCGCCAGGCACAAAGAAACCCCCGGCGACTGCGCATCGCCGGGGGTCTATTCGTATCAATGGCTTAGCCGATCGGCAGGCCGTAGTCGATGGTAATCGCGGTGGACACCGCGTCCAGACCAGAGCCCAGCAGCGTGATGCTGTCGCCGCCGCCAAAGTCGAGCACCATATCGGCGCCGGACACCGTCCCGAAGGTCGTTACCAGCAGGCCCGTGTCGATCACGCCGCCGTCCATGATCGACGCCGCAAGCTGGGCGTCCAGCATCAGGGTGTCTTCGCCCACGGTCAGGTCCACGATGGTGTCGCCGCCGTCGCCCACGCCGAACACAAAGGTGTCCGCCTCGGTGCCGCCCTTGAGCCAGTCGTCACCCGCGCCGCCAACCAGCGTATCCGCATCGCCGCCGCCGTAGAGCGTGTCATTGCCGTCTTCACCATACAGCTCGTCGTCGCCCGCCTGACCCGACACGAGGTCGGCGTCATCGCCGCCGAACAGGCTGTCGTTGCCAGTGCCCGACTTGAGCGTGTCAAAGCCCGCGCTGCCCGCCAGCCAGTCTTCGCCCGCGCCGCCGTACAGCTCGTCGTCGTCGCCGCCGCCGTTCAGGACGTCGCTGCCTTCGTCGCCGATCAGCGTGTCATCGCCAGCGTTGCCGGACAGGCTGTCGTCGCCCAGACCGCCATCGACGATGTCGTCATCCTTGCCGCCGCGGATCGAGTCGTTGTCCTCGCTGCCCAGCAGGGTATCGTCGCCGTCCATCCCAGAGATGTAGTCATAGCCCGCGAGACCGTCGATATAGTCGTCGCCCGCCGTGCCGATCAGGATGTCATCGCCGGAGGTCGGGGTGTTGGCATCCACGCCGGGGCCGGGGTTGGTGATGAGGAAGCTGTCCTCGACGCTCAGACCTTCGCCCGCGTCCAGCGTTGCGCCGATGCCCAGATCGGCGGCAGTGCCCACCAGCGTTGCGACCAATTCGCCGTCGACGCTGATCAGCAGGTCGTCGCCCGACACCGCTTGGCCGATCAGCGCAAGGCTGGCCTGGCTGTCGACGTTGAACCCGGCGAGGGCGTCAAAGCCGATCAGGCCCAGCTTGTCCGCGCCGACTTCGAAGTCGGTGATCACGCTGGCGGTGACGATATCGCTGGCCGAGGTGCCATAGGACAGCACAAACAGGTCAGAGCCCGCGCCCCCGGTGAAGATGTTGTTGCCAATCCCTACGAGGAAGTCCGCCTCGGCGGTGCCCATGATGGTGGTGCCATCTGCGTACATCGGCAGCTCTTGGTAATCGAGCAGCACTTCGGTGCTGTAGAGCGTCGCCGGCTTTACGTCGCCCTTGATATAAAAGGCCACGTCAAAGTTGTCGGTCATGTTCAGACCGTTCACAGACACGTCGCCCGCGTTGTTCTGCCAGCCCGCGCTGATTTCCAGCGGCGAGATGTCGGTGGCCCAGTCGAGCAGATTGATCACGGTCTGGGTTTCCGCGCCGACCTCGTATTTCACCTCTGCGCTGGTGACCGGCATCGGATCGCTGGGGTCGGTCGGAATGGTCACGGCGGGCAAATCCTGTCCGTACTTATCCGACTGGAGACGCCAGCGCGGCCCGGTCACGTATTCGGTGCCGTCCTCGTTCAGCACCGGCTCGAACGGCTCGCGGTCCATGGTGGTGTACCACGCGTTGGTAAAGCCAAGGTCCAGATCGCTGGTGGTCGCGCCGTTGCTTTCGATCAGCGTTCCGGTGACCGCATCCGCAAGGAAGGTATCGCGCAGGATCGTGCCCGCCGGGTACAAGGTGCCGTCGCCCGCATAGTAATCATCGGTGGAGGCCCAGACGGTGCGACCCGTCTCGCCATTATAGTTCTCGATCACCTCGTAGGTGGGCAGGGTGCCGATCGCCGATTCGTTCTCGAAGTCTTCGGGGCGAATCTGGTCGTTGGGGTTGTTGGTGATGGTGTGATGCACCGTCAGCTCGGCCGCGGTGACCTGATACAGGCTCTTGAGGCCGCTGGTGGCATCCACCTGGTTCCACTCGGTCGGCAGCGGCAGCTCTGCCTCGATGCGCACGTCGTTGGGGCGCTTGATCGCGTTGCCCCAGCGGTACAGCAGCTTGCCATCGTCCTTCATGGTCACCGAATAATCGGTGCTATAGGCGATGTCATAGGCGATGGTGCTTTCGTTGGGGTTCAGCAAGTCCTTGAGATCAATGACCCCATCGTTGTTCTTGTCGGTGACGACCACCGGCGCACCCTCAAAGGTTGCGGTGCCGTTGATCAGGTCCGACACATGCTGGCCGTTCAGCGCCGGATCAAGGCTCAGCAAAATCAGGTCGTCGTCCAACTGGTAAATCGCATCGGGATCTTCGGGGAAGGCCTGATCCGACAGGATGTTCTGCATCACGCTGTAATGTTCGGTCGACGCCTTGACGGTGTTGCTGCCCAAGCCGGTCAGCCACGTCCCCAAGGTCGCGGGCGTTTTGAAGGTGTCGGTGGCGGCGTCGGAAATCACCAAGCCAGCCTGCGCGCCGTCGATCAACAGATCGCCCGCCCAGCCTTCGGCATAGTCGCCGTCGATGACTTTATCCTCTGCGCCGATGAAATCCTCGACGTAAAAGCCAAATTCGCTGTCGATCGGATAGAGCGTCACGCCCTCTTGGGTGACTTTGGTGCCGTTCGCACCGGTAAAGTCGATAAAGGTCGCGCCGTCGTCGCCCTGGGTTTGGCCATCAAACGTGGCGGTGATGTCGTTGGTGCTGAAAATATGGGTCGCCGAATACATCGGATCGGTGTTCAGCGCTTCGTCCCAATCTTGAACGTTGCTGGGGTCAATAATCGTAGCCATGGTGCGTCCTCGCTCCTGTGCAGAATGCGTTTCCCTGTTCGCTTTGTCGGCA
The DNA here is from genome assembly GCF_900176475.1 of Tropicibacter naphthalenivorans. Taxonomy (GTDB): domain Bacteria; phylum Pseudomonadota; class Alphaproteobacteria; order Rhodobacterales; family Rhodobacteraceae; genus Tropicibacter; species Tropicibacter naphthalenivorans. The sequence goes on along the minus strand of NZ_FWXX01000006.1, from coordinate 142,048 downwards.
GGAATACTTATTTGTTATGACGCATTCAAAGCATGGAACATGATTCAAATCAATATTCCAATGTTAAGCGCGTGTTAATCTATGCTCGGTTGGTGCGAAGCGTGTCGCGCCATGATGTTATCCAATTGCCCTGTATTGTTGCATATTCAACTGAGGCTTCGCAGGCCACATGCCGATCATGTCGGCGCGAAATGCGGTGCGCCCTGATGGGTCGCGGCGGCGTGGCGGGCTTGGTTTTTCAAGCGCTTATTGACTTTATAGTTGCCTGAATTTTATATCGAGGGTTCTGGGCGACCCCCACCGCTTCGACCACTTGTGAAGCAATTCTCTAAAAATCCCGCACAATTTTCCGCAAGTTTCAAACCGGATCGTTGCGTCTTTTAGGTTTCTTTTAGGAGGTCTGGGCGAGGTTGGCGCTGCACCAGAAACGGTGGCGCAGGTTCGGAACTCGATGACCTGCATTCGTCAGAAAGACGTCAGAGGTGCCGCTCGCGGCAAGCAACCAGCGCAAAAAAGCGCGTAGAAAAAGCAAGGACCAGAATTATGTCTAGCATCCTGACGAACAACGGCGCCATGGTGGCGTTGCAAACGCTCAAAACCATCAACTCCAACCTGTCCGACACCCAAAGCGCCATTTCCACCGGCAAGCGCGTCGCCACCGCCAAGGATAACTCTGCCGTTTGGGCGATTTCCAAGGTGATGGAGGCCGATGTCAAAGGTTTCAAAGGCATCTCGGACAGCCTCAACCTGGGCCAGTCCACCGTGTCCGTGGCGCGTCAGGCGGCGGAAACCACGGCGGACCTGCTGTCGGACATCAAGGGCAAGATCGTCGCCGCCCAAGAGGAAAACGTCGACCGCGACAAGATCCAGGAAGACATCAACGCCCTGCGTGACCAGATCGCGGCGGTTGTGGGCGCGGCGCAGTTCAACGGCCTGAACCTGCTGTCGAACACCGAAACCACCGCCGGGTCCGGCAGCATCAACATCCTGTCCTCGCTGGATCGCTCTGGCACCGGGGTGACCGCCTCTGACATCACGGTCTCCAAAGAAGACCTTGGCACCGGCGCAAGCGACATCGACAACGGCGCGACGGCGGCCACCGCCACTTCGGACACCATCACCGGTACCGCGGGTGGCGCGGCGGCGACCGCTCTGACCGGTGCTGCGACCGCTCCGACGGCCACGGTGATCATCGGCGCATCGGCGGATGAGGAAATCACCGCCGGGACGGGCTATTCCATCGCGATCACCGCCGGTGCGGCGGGTCTGGCTTCGGCCAACACCACGGTCAAGAACGACATCAGCTACGTGGCGCGTGATGGCGACACCGCGGCGGATGTGGTCAAAGGTCTGAACGACGCCTTCAACAAGTGGGTCGACGCCCAGGTCGGTGAAGATGCAGAGCTGACCGCAACCTTCAGCGGCAACACGATCACCATCACCGGCTCGACCACCACCGGCGACAACGCATCGGTTCAGGCGTCGGAATACGCTGCGGCCGATACCGTCATCGGCGGCCGCCTTGCCGCGCTGAACGACATCGACGTGACCACCCAAGCGGGCGCGGACGCTGCGCTGACCGCGGTCGAGGGGCTGCTGCAAACCGCCATCGACTCGGCGGCCAGCTTTGGTTCCGCGCAGGGCCGCATCGAGACCCAGACCGACTTTATCACCGGTCTGACCGATGCGCTGAAATCGGGCATCGGCACCCTCGTGGATGCCGACATGGAAGAGGCCTCGGCCCGTCTCCAGGCGCTTCAGGTTCAGCAGCAGCTGGGCGTGCAGGCGCTGTCCATCGCCAACCAGGCCCCGCAGTCGCTGCTGTCGCTCTTCCAGTAACGCACTCTGGTCCAGGGGCGAGCGCACTCGTCCCTCTGACCTAGTGCCCCACCTTTAACCAACTGGAAGGATCTGAAGTGAACGCCAAAAGCAATAACAAGCGTGCTTTTTCAGAGCCCGATCATGGCAAGCGTCGGATGATCTCATCCCGCGTCTCGCCCAAGGTGCCGGGGGCCGTAGTATGAGTGGTCTCGTTTTGAAACTTGCCCCGCGTGAGCGTGTGCTGATCAACGGGGCTGTCATCGAGAATGGCGATCGTCGGGGGTGCGTCACCATCGTCACCCCAAGCGCAAACGTCCTGCGGTTGCGCGACGCCATTCACCCCGAAGAGGCCAAGACCCCGGTCCGCCGGCTGTGCTATGCGGCGCAGTTGATTCTGACCGGGGACGCCGAGCCCGCCGAGGCGCGCCAGCAGTTGATCCCCCGGATCGAAGAGCTGAGCCACATCCTCGTCGATAGCGACAGTCGGCGGCTCTTGTCTCAGGCCAGCGATGCCTTGCTGAGCGAACAATTCTACCAGTGCCTCAAGGCGCTGCGCGCATTGATCCCTCGGGAAGATCGGCTTTTGTCGACAAAAGCGTGAAACTCGCGCCTCGCCCGCATCACGACGGGCGGGGCGCTTTTATGACGATCAGGCGGGCAGTTCGCTGGCCGTGATCGTGTAGACAAAATCGTCCGGTTCCAGCGAATCCTGCCGCGCGCCGTCGATTTCGGCCTGCGGGTACATCAGGTATTCCACCGCGTCGCCCTCGCTGCCCGGCAGCACCACGTCATGGGCAAAGTTGTAGCCCAGCCAGTTGCCTTCCCAACCGCCGAACAGCCCTTTGCGCACGTCCACGACCTTGGGGTCATCCAGCGACAGATCGGTGGGCGGCTCTTGCAGCATCACCTTGCGCACATCCGCCGGATCAACCGCGACCCAACCAAAGCCTTCGAGGAAAACCTCGGCGCGGCAGTGCTGCGCCTTGGTCACGTTGGCAGAGCCAGCGCCGAGGCTCTTGTAGCCAAAGGCCGACGGGGCCACGCGCAGACCATAGATGTCACGCGCGGGCAGGCCGGCGGCGCGGGCCAGACCCACGTACAGCGCGTTCAGGTCGGCGCATTTGCCGGTCAGATCGCCGGTGTGCAGCATCGAGGCAATGTCGCCCAGACCGCAGCCGCGCGTCTCGGGGTTGCGGGCGGTGTTCTCGACGATCCACTCATAGATACGGCGGGCTTTTTGCAGGTCGGTCTTGGCACCCGTGACGATCTGCTGCGCGGTTTCCAGCACGATCCCGTCGGTGGGCAGCAGCTCGGTCGCCGAGGTGTACAGCGCGCGGTCAGCGTCGGACAGCGCAGGCGTCTCGCCGGGCTGGGACAGATCGACGGCGCGATCTTGCGTGCGCACCGACGTCGTCACCTCAAGCACGGGGGCGTCATGCGCGGCCCACACAGCGTGCACAAACTGCGCGCCGCTGACCGGGTCGGTCTTGAGTGAGACTTCATCGGCGTTGCCGGTCCAGGAAGCCTCGCCCGAGGTCATCCAAGCGGCCTCATTGACCGACGCGACCGGCACCCAGGCCTGCGCCTTGGTCTGGGCGGCGGGCAGCTCCAACCGGGTCACGGTCTGAAACGTGCGCCAGCCGGACGGGGCGGGCTGAAACGCCGCCCTTGCGGCAAAGGGAAACGCGGCAAAGCCGGCGCTGAGCTGTAGGAAAGAACGACGGTCCATGGTGCCCTCACAAACTTAGGTTGCCGCCCCTTAGCCTCTGGCGGAGCGGGTGACAAATCGCTTGGGCGGAATGTGACCCAAGCAAAAGCCCCCACGACCGGGATCGCGGGGGCCTTGATTTTCAATCAACGCAACGGCTTAGCCGATGATCGCGTTCAGCGTCGCCGAGGGGCGCATGACGTCTGCGGTTTTCGCCGCATCGCCGTGGTAGTAGCCACCCAGATCGGCGGGCTTGCCCTGAACGGCGGCCAGTTCCGAGGTGATCGCCGCTTCGCCATCGGCCAGCGCCGTTGCGATGGGGGCAAAATGCGCGGCCAGCTCGGCGTCGTCACTTTGCGCGGCCAACGCTTCGGCCCAGTAGCGGGCAAACCAGTAGTGGCTGTCGCGGTTGTCCGGCTCACCCACCTTGCGGCTGGGCGAACGGTCGTTGTCGAGGATGCCTTGGGTCGCGGCGTCCACGGCGTTGCCCAAAACGCGCGCCTTGGCGTTGTCCTTTTGATCGGCGAGGAACTTGAAGCTTTCCCCCAGCGCGCAGAATTCGCCAAGCGAGTCCCAACGCAGGTGGTTTTCTTCCATCAGCTGCTGCACGTGCTTGGGGGCAGAGCCGCCCGCGCCGGTTTCGAACAGACCGCCGCCGTTCATCAGCTTGACGATGGACAGCATTTTCGCCGAGGTCGCCAGTTCCAGGATCGGGAACAGGTCGGTCAGGTAATCGCGCAGCACGTTGCCGGTGATCGCGATGGTGTTCTCGCCCTTGGTGATGGTCTCCAGCGAGGCAATCGTCGCCTCACGCGGGGCCATGATCTCAAACTTGTCGGCGACGCCCTTAGCCTCGAGGATCGGCTTGACGTATTCGATCAACTGCGCATCGTGGGCGCGGTTTGCGTCCAGCCAGAAGATCGCGCGGTAGCCGGTGGCCTTCTGACGGTCGATGGCGAGGTTCACCCAGTCTTCGATCGGGGCCTTGCGGGCCGAGGCCGAGCGCCAGATGTCGTTCGCCTCAACCTCGTGCTGGTGCAGCACGGTGCCATCTTCGAGGATCATCTTGACGGTGCCCGCTGCGGGCATCTCGAACGTGGTCGGGTGGCTGCCGTATTCCTCGGCCTTTTGCGCCATCAGGCCGATGTTCTGAACGGTGCCGGCGGTGGCCGGGTTCAGCTTGCCATTGGCTTTGAAGAACTCGATCGCGGCGTCGTAAACCGGCGCGTAAGAGTTGTCGGGGATCACGCAGTTGGTGTCCGCTTCGTTGCCATCGGGGCCCCAGCCCTTTCCGCCAGCGCGGATCAGCGCGGGCATCGAGGCGTCGATGATGACGTCGGACGGCACGTGCAGGTTGGTGATGCCCTTGTCAGAGTTCACCATGTACATCGGCGGCCGTGCGGCGGTGATCTCTTCGATGGCGGCCATGATGTCGGCCTCACCTTTGACGCGCTCAAGAAGGTCGCCCAAGCCAGCGTTGGGGTTCACGCCAAGGCTCGCCAGCTTGTCGCCGAACTTGTCGAACACCGGCGCCAGCCAAGCCTTGACCGCGTGGCCAAAGATGATCGGGTCAGAGACCTTCATCATGGTGGCTTTCATGTGCAGCGAGAACAGCGTGCCTTCGGCCTTGGTCTTCTCGATCTCATCGGCAAGGAAGGCGTCCAGCGCCTTGGCCGACATAAAGGTCGCGTCGACGACGGTGCCCGCCGGGTAGGACACGCCGTCCTTGAGCACGGTTTCACCGTCAGCGGTTTCCAGCACGATTTTCGCGGTGGCCGCATCCGCCAGCGTTGCGGATTTCTCGTTCGAGAAGAAGTCGTTGCCATCCATGGACGCGACGCGGGTCTTGCTGTCGGCGGTCCACTCGCCCATGCGGTGCGGGTTGTTCTGGGCAAAGGATTTGACCGCAGCAGCTGCGCGGCGGTCCGAGTTGCCTTCGCGCAGGACCGGGTTCACGGCAGAGCCCTTGATGGTGTCATACTTTGCGCGCACGGCCTTTTCCTCGTCCGTTTCCGGCGCATAGGGGTAATCGGGCAGGGCGTAACCTTGGGATTGCAGTTCCTTGACGGCGGCGACCAGCTGCGGCTCGGAGGCCGAGATGTTCGGCAGCTTGATGACGTTGGCGTCGGGCTGCTTGACCAACTCGCCAAGCGCGGCCAGATCGTCGGACTGGCGCTGCGCTTCGGTCAGGTGCTCGGGGAAGGTCGCGATGATGCGGCCCGCCAGAGAGATGTCCTTGGTGCCCACGGAAACCCCCGCCGCAGCGGCGAATTTCTGAATGATCGGAAGGAACGATGCGGACGCCAGTTCCGGCGCTTCGTCGACCTTGGTGTAGATGATGTCAGCAGTTTTATCAGACATGGAGTTAACCCTTTCCTACGCTTGCCGCTCTCATAGGACAACGCGGGCGGGGCGTCTATAGTATACACTGGTATACATCGCCGCATCGGGTGATTTTTTTGTCGCAAGGGGGCAGATCAGGCGGCCACGGGCAGCCAAACGGTGAATTCTGCGCCCCCTGATGGGTGATTCCGCGCGGTGATGATCCCGCCTGCGCGTTGAATCAACGTCTGGGAAATCGACAGGCCAAGGCCCGTCCCCTCGGCCTGCTTGGTGGTAAAGAACGGGTCGAACACGGAATCCAGCCTGTCGGGCGCGATCCCCGGCCCGCTGTCGCGCACGGTCAGGCAGACGCCGTCGGCCTCATCGCGCGCGCAAGCGCCCAGCGTCAGGGACAAAGCCCCGGTCTGCCCCATGGCCTGCACCGCGTTGACGATCAGGTTGATGACCACCTGCTGCATCTCGCCGGGGTCGATGCGCACGGGCGGGGTGGGGGGCAGGTCCTGGGTGACCGCGATCTGCCGCTTGGAGATTTCGTGTTCCACCAGCACAAGGCAATCGCCCACCACCGGCCCCAGATCCACCGTCCGGTCATAGCTGGCATAGTCGCCGGGGCGCGCGAATTGCAGCAGCTTGCCGACGATCGCGTCGATGCGCGTGACCTGCTGGTCGATCAGGTCCAGCTCGGTCTTTACGGCGGCGGCGCTTTCGGGGGGCAGGCATTCGCGCATCACGTCGACGTTGCCTTGGATCACCGCCACAGGGTTGTTGATCTCATGGGCGACGCCTGCGGTGATCTCGCCAATGCTGGCGAGTTTCTCGGACATGACCAGCTGGCGAAAGGTCTCTTCGAGCTTGGCGTTGGCCTCGCGCAGCTCGGCGGTGCGCTGGTCGACACGCTGGTTCAGCTGATCGGCCCAGGCGCGCAGCCGCTGGTCGCGTTCCTGCACCATGCCCAAGAGGCTGTCGAGGTGGCTGGCGACTTGGCCGATCTCATCGCGCGAGCCGACGTTGCCGATCCGCGCCGACAGGTTGCCTTGGCGCACGCGGTTCATGGTCTGGGTCATCCGTTCGAGCGGGGCGAAAATCCCCTTGGCAAGCCACAGGAACACCGGCGCGGACAGCAGCAAAACCCCGGCAAAGGCGGTGATCATCCACAGGTAGGCGTCGCGCTTGGCGGCGGCAAAGGGCTCTTCGAGAAAGCCGACGTAGAGCATCCCGACGCGGTTGCCAAAGCTGTCGGTGATCGGATGATAGCCCGAGATATACCAGTCGTTCACCACGAAAGCGCGGTCGAGCCACGTCTGCCCGTCGTCCAGCACCGCGCCACGGACAGCGGCGGACACGCGGGTGCCAAGAGCGCGGACGTCCTCGAACAGGCGCACGTTGGTGGACACGCGCACGTCGTCAAGGAACAGCGTCGCGGTGCCCTGACGGTCGCCGCCAGTGACGGCATTGAGGTAAACCAGCGCGTTGATCGTGTCGATGAATTGCAGGTTGCGGTTCAGCAAGATGCCCCCCACCAGCACGCCGTCTTGGCCCGCCAAACGCACGGGGCTGGCGGAATGCACCACCATGCCGCGGTCCTCGACCCGGCGGTCGGTGGGCACGGCGGCTTCTGTTTCGATCAGGGGGATGCGGGCGCGGACGGCCAGCGCGCCGGGCAGGGCGGCCAGATCCTCGGCCTCAAAGATGTCGATCTGTGTGTCCGCCGTGCCCTGCAACGCCGAGGCGATGACGGGCCATTTGCGCGCCATCTGACGCGCCTCAGCCATCGGCAAATAGGTCAGGAAATCCAGCTCGAGCTCGGTGCGTTTGCGGGCGAAATACTGGCGCTGCGCCTCTGGCCCTGCGGTCAAAACACGCGCAAAATCCGCCGCGCCCGCCGCGCCGCGCAGGTCGTCGCCCGTACCGGCCATGATCCGTGCAAGGTACTGCTCGGCGATGCGCAGGTCGGATTCGACATTGGCGATCAGCACTTCGTCATAGTCGGCGGTCCAGCGCGCCATGCCGATCAGCATGAGCAGCGGCATCAGCACGATCAGCGGGATCAACGCCAGAACAAGCAGGCGCAGGCGGACAGAGTTCATGGCGGCCTCAGGGCTAGGGTGGCGGTCAGACTAGCTGTCACGCCCCCCGCGCGCCACCCGCGAAAGCCGGACAGAATGGCCCGCCTGACGCCGCAAAGGGACAATTTGTCGGCCAAGCTGTCCTTTTCGCCGCTTTGCGCGTGTTTTGCAGTGGCGGCGCGCGCTACTGCGGGCCAAGGTCCGCGCAAGTACGAGGGAGGAGGGCCATGGTCGATCTGTGGCAGGGACTGGCGCAGGCCTTTTGGATGGTCGTGACGCTGGACCCAGAGTTGGTCGAGATCGCAGCGCGGTCGTTGCGGGTGACGCTGAGCGCGCTGGTCGTGGCCTCGGCGATTGCCCTGCCCTTGGCGGCTTTCCTCGCGGTGCGCCGGTTTCGGGCGCGCCGTTTGATCATCGCTTTGCTCAATGCCCTCATGGGGTTGCCCCCCGTTGTCGTCGGGTTGATCGTCTATGTTTTGCTGTCGCGCTCGGGGCCTTTGGGGGTGCTGGGGCTGCTGTTTACGCCGACGGCGATGGTGATCGCGCAGGTGATCATCATCGTGCCGCTGATCGCAAGCATCGCCCACCAGTCGATCCGCGATCTTTGGCAGGAATACCACGACCTGCTGATTTCCATGAACGTCACCCAATGGCAAAAGGTCCGCACTCTGCTGTGGGACGCGCGCCGCGCGCTGTTGACGGCGGCCTTGGCGGGCTTTGGCCGGGCAATTGGCGAGGTCGGCGCGATCATGATCGTTGGCGGCAATATCGACCACGCGACGCGGGTGCTGACCACGGCCATCGCTTTGGAAACCGGCAAGGGCGAATTCGCCCTCGCGCTGGCTTTGGGGTTCGTGCTGATCGGCCTTGCGATTGCGGTGAACCTGTCGATCCACTGGCTGTCGCGCACAGAGCAGGAGGGGCGGTGGTGACGCAGCTTTTTCCTCTGATCGTGACGGGCGCAGAGACGCGCCGCCGGGGCAAGACCTTGGTCGGACCAGTGGATTTGCAGCTGGAGGGGCAGGGGATCACCGTAGTGATCGGCCCCAATGGCGCGGGCAAGACAACCCTGCTGCGGATGCTGCACGGGGCGGCGCGGCTGCACGCGGGGTCGATCCGCTGGGCCTGCCCCACCGAAGAGGCGCGCCATGTCCAAGCCTTTGTTTTTCAACGTCCTGTCATGCTGCGCCGGACCGTCGAGGAAAACCTGATCTATCCGTTGCGCATTCGCGGCGTGGCCAAGGCGGACGCCCGCGCGCAGGCCCGCGACTGGGCCGAACGGGTTGGTCTGGACCAGATGCTCGACCGCCCCGCGCCCGCGCTGTCGGGGGGCGAGCAGCAAAAGCTGGCGCTGGCCCGCGCGCTGATCGCCAAGCCCGAACTGATTTTCCTTGATGAGCCCTGCGCCTCGCTGGATGGGCGGGCCACGCGCGAAATCGAAGAGATCCTGCACACCGCCGCCGCCAGCGGCACGCGGCTGATCCTGTCCACGCACGACATGGGCCAGGCCCGCCGTCTGGCGAGCGACGTTCTGTTCCTGTTCAAAGGCCGGGTGCACGAAGCCGCCCCCGCCGAGAGCTTTTTCGATACCCCCCAAACGCCGCAGGCACGGGGCTTTCTCAGAGGAGACATATTGGAATGATGAAGACTTTGCTGCTGGGCGCGGCCCTGCTGTGTGCCGGGGCCGCTCAGGCCGCCGACACCATGAAGATGGCCGTGACCACGTCCTTTCACAACTCTGGCCTGTCGGACGTGCTGCTGCCTGCGATCCAAGAAGACCTTGATCTTGAAGTGCAACTGCTGGTCGTCGGCACCGGGCAGGCGCTGAAGCTGGGCCGCGCGGGCGATGTGGACGCGATCCTCGTGCACTCGCGCGCCGCCGAGGAAAAGTTTCTCGAAGAGGGCTTTGGCACCCACCGGACCGAGATCATGTACAACGATTTCGTCTTTATTGGCCCCGCGTCCGACCCCGCCAAGATTGCCGATGACGCCAGCGCCGCCGAAGCGCTGAAGGACATCGCAGAGGCGCAGGCCGCCTTTGTCAGCCGCGGCGACGACAGCGGCACCCATAAGAAAGAGCTCAGCCTCTGGGCCTCTGCCGAGCAGAACGTCGACGGTTTTGGCGACTGGTACAACGCTGTGGGCGCGGGCATGGGCGCGGCGCTGAACACCGCCTCGGGCATGAACGCCTACATCCTGTCGGACCGCGCAAGCTGGCTGAACTTTGGCAACAAGGGCGATCTGGCGCTGCTGTACTCGGGTGATCCGGTGCTGTTCAACCAGTACGCCTATCTGCCGGTGAACCCCGAGCTGCACGGCCATGTGAAATCCGATCTGGTCGAAAAGCTCGAAGGTTGGCTGGTGTCTGACCGCGCCAAGGAGCTGATCAACGGCTATGAGATCAACGGCGAAAAGCTGTTTGTCTTCAACGCGGAATAAGCGCCTGAAGAGATAGGAAAAGGCCCGCCAGAGCGATCTGAGCGGGCCTTTTTATGCGCTGTGACAGGCGTTTAGTGGCTATGGCCGTGGTCGTGGCCAGGATCGTCGTCCAGACTGCCGTGGATGGCGAATTGGTCCAGCCCCGCTTCGGACGGCTCAATGACGCGGAACGCTTCGCGCACGCCGGCCTCGGTCAATTCCCGCGCCACCATCAGCAGGGTGTTGGGGTCATGATCCTCGCACAGGTCGGCCATGTGGAACAGCTCTTCGCGGGCGACGGGGCGGGCGGCATCAATCGACGGCGCGCCATAGTAGGTCACAAAGTGCTGCGCCAGCAGGGTTTCCAGCTCGGCCAGCTCAGAGGGTTCGATCTGCGTCACGGCGACAAAGGTCACCCGCCCGCCGGTTTCCAGTCCGAACCACCCGTTGGCAAAGGCTTGGCGCTGCTTGCCGGTCAGGTCGCCTTCGCCCCAGTCAGAGAATTCAAAACCGCCGGAAATGCACCATTCCCCGGTGCGCGCCGGGCTGGCAAAGACCATCTGGTCGCTTTCATCGAAATGGATCGCGCGGGCGAGGTTCACGGGCTGTCCTCCAATAGGGTTGTCAGCGGGATCAGGTGGGTGGTGGCGTCATCGCGCAAGAGCATCCCAAAGGCTTCGTCGATCCCGAGGAACGTGCCGGATTGGCCGTTTTGCGTGGTCTCTTCGCCGATGCCATGGGCGAGGCCGCGCCATTCCGCGTGAAGCGGGGCGGGGCCATCCTGTTCCCAGCGGGTGATCCAGTTCAGCGTGTGGCGCGCCCATGCTTCGAGCAGGGCGGGGGGTTCCACGTCCGCGCAGCCTTCGGCATAAAGCGCGGTCTGGTCGGGGGTGGCGCCCATGTCCTCGGACATCGGGTACAGCGGCAGGGTCCAGCCGATCACCAGCCAGTCGGGCACCTTTGCGGGGTCAAGCTCCGAGGCAATGGCCCGGAACCGCCCGCAGGACGCGCCGTTGATGCGAATGCCGCCGTCCCAATCCAGATGCACCGCGACCTCGGGCGGGGCCAGCGCGCCCAGAGCGTTCTGGAAGCCAACGCCGCAGGCGGGCAGCATCGCCATGGCCTGCGCCAGCGGCACCTCGGGGGCAAAGACCAAGGCTGCCTCCAGCGTCGCCGGGTCGGGCCGGTAGGCGATCAGCCCCGCGTCGCAGCCCATGGTCGCCCGCAGACAGGCGTGTTCCAGCGCCGCGCCGCCCTGCGCCTCTTCGCCGTACATCAGCGGCGGAAAGGTCAGGGGCGCGCTCATGCGACGCCCGCCGCGACCAGCTTGGACGCCACGTCGTGGAACGCCTTGGCCTGCGCGCTGTCGGGCTGGCTGACCACAATGGGCGCGCCGCCGTCCGCCGCGAGACGGATCTGCAGGTCCAGCGGGATTTCCGCCAGCAGCGGCACGCCCATCTTGTCGGCCTCTGCGGCAACACCGCCATGGCCAAAGACGTGCTCTTCGTGGCCGCATTGCGAACAGATATGCGTCGACATGTTCTCGATCATGCCGACGATCGGCACCTTGAGCTGGTTGAACATGTCGATCCCCTTGCGCGCGTCCAGAAGCGCCACGTCCTGCGGGGTCGAGACGATCACCGCACCGTCCACTTGCGCCTTTTGCGCGAGGGTCATCTGCACGTCGCCGGTGCCGGGAGGCAAGTCGACGATCAGCACGTCCAAAGCGCCCCACTGCACCTGCATCAGCATCTGTTGCAGCGCGCCCATCAGCATCGGCCCACGCCAGACGACCGCCTGGTCTTCGTTGGTCATCAGGCCGAGCGACATCATGGTCACGCCGTGGTTGCGCATGGGCAGGATGGTCTTGCCGTCGGGGCTGGCGGGGCGGCCAGAGACGCCCAGCATCCGCGGCTGCGACGGCCCGTAGACATCCGCATCCAGCAGGCCCACGCGCCGCCCCTGCGCCGCCAGAGCGCACGCGAGGTTGGCGGAGACGGTGGATTTGCCCACGCCGCCCTTGCCCGAGGCAACGGCGAGGATGTGATCGACGCCCGGCACCTTTTGCGGGCCTTGCGGCTGGGCGGGGCGCGAGGGTTTCAGATCGGGCGGCGCCTTGTCCGAATGGCCCGTCAGCACGATGGCGGTCGAGGCCGCGCCGAGCGCTTTCAGCGCCGCCTCGGCCTGCGCCTTGATCGCCTCATAGGCCTTGGCCTGCGACGGCGCGATCTCCATGACAAAGCGCACCGCGCCCGCCTCATCCACGTTCAGCGCGCGCACCACGCCCGCCGAGACGATGTCGCTGCCCGAAGGATCTTGGATCGCCTTGAGTGCTGTCAGGACGTCTTCTCTGGTGATGGCCACTTATGCGTCCCCTTTGATTTCGCCGGAGACTTCGTGCGTCATGTCCAGCTCTTCGATGGTGATAACCGCCTTGACCGCATAGGTTTTCCCGGCGGTGTCGGCCCCGCGCAGCGCCTCTTCGATGGCCTGCTGAGAGGTCACGCCGACCTGTTTGAGGAACTTGCGCATGGACATGTTGAAATCGTCGCTCATGACGGTCTCCTTTGCAAAAGTTGACGCAGACGCGGGCCCCGGCCTAGGCTGACCGAATGGGAGCGATACGTGCCGCGATTTGGGTTCTGATCTGGGCTGTCTTGCCGCTGGGGGCAAGCGCGCAGGATCGCTTGGTGCGCTTGTACGCGCCCGCGCCTCTGGTGGATAGCGGTTTGATGCGGCATATCCTGCCGCGATTTACGCTGAAACATCAGGTGCGGGTGGAATTGGTGCCTTTGGAGGACGCCGGGCTGGTTTTCGGGCCGGATGGCGTCGCGCTGTTCCAAGGGGCCGGGGCCGTTTGGCACATGGACCAGCGCAGCCCCGACGCCGCGACCCAGCGCTTGGCCGACTGGCTGACGTCGGATGTGGGGCGCAATACGGTGACCAGTTTTGCGCCCGAAGGTGTCGCTCTGTTCACCCTGCCGCAGCCCAAGGCCCGCGCGGTCGCAGAAGTGGCCCTGACCGGCGACGCCGATCTGGGTCTGACGGTGTCGCGCGTAAAATGCACCCGCTGCCACGCGGTCGATGCGCAAACGGCCATGGCGGGGATCGGCTCGACCCCCAGTTTCGCCGTGTTGCGTAGCCTGCCCGACTGGGAAGAGCGGTTCAGCATTTTCTACGCTTTGAACCCGCATCCGGCCTTTACCCTGATCACCGACGTGTCCGAGCCCTTCCCCGAGGACCGCCCGTCGCCCATCGTCCCCATCGAGCTGACGCTGGACGAGGTCGAGGCGGTCCTCGCCTATGTGGCGGGCATGGCCGCCGCCGATCTTGGGGCACCCTTGGCGCATCAATAGACGCATCAGTGATCGCGGCGCTTGGACAGGTAGTCTTCGGTCGTACGCGGACGCGGACGCTCGCCCCCCTGGAACGGGTTGTTCGCGGAATGGAACTGCGCGTTGACCCGGCAATCGTCGCACATCTGGATCATCCGCAGCTTGGCGTCGTCCTGGAACATGGAATGGCCTTGCAGCTTGGCGGTGATCCGCTCGATCGTCGATTTCACCCCGAAGAGCGTACCGCATTCCACGCAGGCAAAGGGCTCTTCCTCGTTGAGCGTTTCCTGACGCAAAGCCGCCTCGGTCAGGTCCAAACGCGGCTCTAGCGAGATCGCCTTTTCGGGGCAGATGTTGGCGCATAGCCCGCATTGCAGGCAGGCGTCCTCTTGGAACCGCAGCTGCGGCATGTCCGGGTTGTCGGCCAGCGCGCCGGACGGGCAGAGCGACACACACGACAGGCACAGCGTGCAGGCGTCCGTGTCCACCAGCACCGCGCCATAGGGCGCGCCCGGCGGCAAGGGCAGCTGGGCCGTGTCCGGGTGCAGCGCGCGGGCCGCTTGGCGGGTGATCTGGCGGCGGGTGCCCATGGGGCGGACGGGGCTGGCGACCGGGGTCGGGGCGTCTTCGGCATAGAGCGCGTCAGACATCGCGTCCGGGTCGGGCGTGTCGATGATCTGGACCTTGGCCTCGCCGCCGATGGCCTGCGCCAAAGCGACCTGCGCGCCCAAGGCATCAAGGTCCGCCTTCGGCCCGGGCAGCAGGCTGACCGAGGCAAAGCCAGCGGCCAGCGCAGCGATCACCTCGGCATGACCAAACGCGCCCAAGGCGCTGATTTCAAAGGGGATTACATCGGCGGGCAAGCCGCGCCCGTGGCGGGCGGACAGGCGGATCATCTCGGCCCCGTGCGCGTCATGCACCAGCAAGCGGGGCGCGGTGCCGCCCGCGTCGAGGAAGGCTTTGGCCAAGGTCTGCACCCGGCGCATGGTCAGATCGACGGCGGGGGCGTCATAGCTGATCGCGCCGGACGGACAGGCCGCCGAGCACGCCCCGCAGCCCGCGCAGATCATCGGATCGACGGTGACATGGTCGCCGTTCGGGGTGATCGCGCCGGTGGGGCACAGGTCCAGACAGCGGGTGCAGCCGGTCTGTTCGGCCCGCGAATGGGCACACAACAGCGCTTCGGTACGCACATACAGCGGCTTTTCAAACGTCCCGACCAGATGCGAGGCCGCCATGACCGCCGCCGCCACGCCGGGCGCGTGGGTGGGATCGGCGCGCAGGTAACCTTCGCGTTTTTCATGCGCCGGGAACAGCGGGCTGTCGCCGCGCAGGTCCAGAATGATGTCGCACTGCGAGACACCGCCGTCGCGCGGAGCGGTCAGGGTCAAAGGCCCGCGCCCAGTGGGGTCAATCTGCTGCAAGGCGTCGATGACCACTTCGAACTGGCCCAAAGCGCCCTTGGCCCGGCGCAAATCCCCCTTGATGACGTCGAAATCGCGGGTGTCTGGCAGGTCGCCAGCGGTCAGCAAAACAGTCACCCCAAGGTGGTTCTTGAGCTGCTCTGCGGCGTCCAGGGCGGGCTGACCGCCAAGGATCAGACACAGCCCCTCGGAGACCACGTCGAGCGACTTGGCCGGGGCGGCCGGCAACAGCGCCTCGGCGATCAGCGCGGACATTTTGGGTAGTTTGGGGGCGGGATCGGCGCTCCACCCGGCGCGGTCGCGCAGGTCCAAGGTGGGGGGCGCATCCACGCCCAACTCTTCTGCCAAAGTCTCGAAAATGCGCGACTCCTGCGTGCAGCAAAAAATTGTGTCAGGGGTGCTCAGCGCCTCTGCGGCGCGGTCCAACTGGGTGGTGCACAAGGCCGAACAGGGGCTTTGCACGCTGCATCCGGTCCTTTGCGCCAAACCCGCTGCGTCGATCTGCTGCGATCCAGAACAATCACATGTTATCAATGTCTTGGTCATGATTTCCCCTCTGCCCAAACGGGTCTGTCTGCCCGCCGATCTGGCCCCTGCCGGGCGCTAACGTAGGCATGATTCGATAAGGCCGACAACCGGTTTTGACCGCGCCGACGCCGCGCAGAACACCGCCGAATCACCCCTGAACGTGCGTGTGATTCGAATTGCTGCGACGCGGCGTTTTTCCGAGCAAAAAAGTAGGATTAGACATTTCGTCCGTCCCGGTGATCTGCGCGCCCAAGCTTGGCCCAAAATGTCCAACAGGCGCACAAGAATGCAGCGGTATACAAATTCGCCCTTTCCCCAAGGGCGCTGGCTGGACCACTCTAAAGCCCCAGGGAGGACTTAGGTTGATCCACAACCCGAACATGTATCGCACGATGCCCGTCGGCATCGTTCTGAGAAAGACACCCGGCGTCACTCGCTGGGCGGCTTGGCATTGGACGGCGGTTGCCGTGCTGCCGGGCGCGCCCGAGGCGGACTGGCGCGAGCTGCGCCGCGAAGGCGAGGCGGTCGAATATCACGCCGCCACCCTGACGCTGGAACTGCATGGCGCCGAAACCGAAGCCTATCTGCACGGCATCACCGCCGAGGTGCCCAGCGTCTTTGTCGTGATGCGCGCGGGCGAAGGCAGCGATCCCTTGGATGTTCTGCTGGTCACCGCTTCGCCCTACGAGGCGCAGGATTACACCGACAGCGGCGAGGAGATCGTGGAAAAGGTACCGATGCCGCACGGGCTGGTGGCTTGGGTCCGCGATTTCATCGAGGATTTCCACGAGGACGAGGTCTTTGTGAAGCGCAAGCGCGACAAAAAGCGCGTCGATCTGGTGCAGGATGGCGTCGGCGATCCGCGCATCGGCAAGGCGGCGGATATCTACGCGTCCCCGGCGCTGAAACGGGGGCGGCTGCAATGAGCTTTTGGGAAAAGCGCAAAGCGGCCGTCGAAGCCGAGGCCCGCGCTGAACAGGCCGCCGTTGCCGCCGCCGAGGCGCAGGCGCAAGAGGCCGCCTTGGCCGAGAAATCGGACGAAGAGCTGCTGGCCGAGGCGGGCCTGCCCGATCCCGATAGTTTGGAAAGCGCCGAGCAGGTGCAGGATTTCCTCAAGGCGGCGCTGCCCCAGCGGCTGAAAACCCGCGCGCTGCGGCGGCTGTGGCGGCTGAACCCGGTGCTGGCGAATGTCGACGGGCTGGTGGATTACGGCGAGGATTTTACCGACAGCGCCACCGTCGTCGAGAACCTTCAGACGATTTACCAAGTGGGCAAGGGCATGTTCGACAAAGCGCTGGAGGCCGAAGCCGAGGCAGAGGCCAAGGCCGCGCGTCTGGCTGAACCCGAGCCAGAGCCGGTCGCCGAGGCCGAGCAGGCCCCAACGCTCGACACAGCCCCCGAGCCCGCGCCCAACACAGCGCCCGCCGCACCGCAATTCGAAACCGCAGACCAAGAGCCGCCCGCGCCCACAGCGCCGCGCCGGATGCGTTTTCATTTCGAGAGTACGCAAGGATGACCATGACCGCAGACCCCGCCCCGCAGATCGCCGCCGAAGACCGCCTTCGCGCGGATCTTTACAACTTTCTTGGGCTGATCCTGTCCGGGCCGCCGGACCAGATGTTGCTGGACCAGACGGCCGGGCTGTCCGGGGACGACAGCGATCTGGGCAAGGCGATCACCACGCTGGCAAAGATGGCCCGCCTGACCAAGCCGCAGACCGTCCAGTCCGAGTACAACAAGCTGTTCATCGGCCTCGGGCGCGGCGAGCTGCTGCCCTATGCGTCTTATTACCTGACCGGGTTCCTGAACGAGAAACCGCTGGCGCTGCTGCGGCAGGACATGGCGGCGCGCGGTCTTGCGCGGGCCGAGAACGTCTTTGAGCCCGAGGACAACATCGCCAGCCTGATGGAGATGATGGGCGCGATGATCGTGGGCCGCTTTGGCGCGCCCGCCGATCTGCAAACCCAGCGCGACTTTTTCAACAAGCACATCGGGCCGTGGGCGGCGCATTTCTTTGGCGATCTCGAAGGCGCGAAAACGTCGGTGTTCTACGCGCCGGTGGGCAGCGTTGGCCGCGCCTTCATGGAGATCGAGGCCGAAGCGTTCCGCATGAGCGCCTGACCGGATTTCACCGCGGGGCAACCCGTTTTCGAGCGGCGGGCAACCGTCGGAACCACTCAAAAGGGAGAGACCTGATGAGCAAGGAGAAAGAGGCCTCACGCCGCGATTTCCTGAAACTGGCCGGGACTGCGGCGCCGATTGCGGCGGTGGCAGTGGCGACCAGCGGGACGACGGCAGAGGCCGCCCAGCCCGACCTGACGTCTGACAAGATGCAGGACACCGCGCACACCCGTGCGTTCTACGACAGCGCCCGGTTCTAAGCCCGGCCCTGCGTTTGCCGACCAAGGCGACTGGTTGCGTGACGCCCGACTGCCAAGGTCATTTCGTTATCTTGCGCTTTGAAATCAAAGCGTTGAGGGAGAGAGACACATGCTTAGGAAAAAGACCAACGGGGTTGCGCGACGCCCCCAGCGGACTTCGATCCTGTCCGAGGTGGCGAACGCCTCGGTTGACCGCCGCGCGTTTTTGCGCGGATCGGGTCTGGCCATCGGTGGGATGGCGGCGATTGCCGCGACCGGCGGCACCGTGCAGCAGGCCAATGCGGCCACCGCCACCGGCGCGGTGGAGCTGAAGAAATCCGTATGTACGCACTGCTCGGTCGGCTGTACCGTCGTGGCAGAGGTGCAGGACGGCGTCTGGACGGGGCAGGAACCCGGCTGGGACAGCCCGTTCAACCTTGGGGCGCATTGCGCCAAGGGCGCTTCGGTGCGCGAACACGCCCACGGCGAGCGCCGCCTCAAGTACCCGATGAAAAAGGTGAATGGCGAGTGGACCCGCATCAGCTGGGAGCAGGCGATCAACGAGATCGGCGACCAGATGATGACCATCCGGGACGAAAGCGGCCCTGACAGCGTCTATTGGCTGGGCAGCGCCAAGCACAATAACGAGCAGGCCTATCTGTTCCGCAAGTTCGCCGCCTACTGGGGCACGAACAACGTCGACCACCAGGCGCGGATCTGCCACTCGACCACCGTTGCGGGTGTTGCGAACACATGGGGCTACGGCGCCATGACCAACAGCTACAACGACATCCATAACTCCAAGGCGATCTTTATCATCGGCGGCAACCCCGCAGAGGCGCACCCGGTGTCGCTGCTGCACGTGCTGCGCGCCAAGGAACAGAACAACGCCCCGCTGATCGTCTGCGATCCGCGCTTTACCCGCACCGCGGCGCACGCGGACGAGTACGTGCGCTTCCGTCCTGGCAGCGACGTGGCGCTGATCTGGGGCATCCTGTGGCACATCTTTGAGAACGGTTGGGAAGACAAAGAGTTCATCCGCACCCGTGTCTGGGGCATGGACCAGATCCGCGAAGAGGTTGCGCGCTGGACCCCCGAAGAGACCGAGCGCGTCACCGGCGTTCCGGGATCGCAGCTGCGCCGCGTGGCGATGACGCTGGCCAACAACCGTCCCGGCACCCTGATCTGGTGCATGGGCGGCACCCAGCACACCAACGGCAACAACAACACCCGCGCGTATTGTGTGCTTCAGCTGGCGCTGGGGAACATGGGCACGTCCGGCGGCGGCACCAACATCTTCCGCGGCCACGACAACGTGCAGGGCGCAACCGACCTTGGTGTTCTGTCGCACACCCTGCCGGGCTACTACGGTCTGGCCAAGGGCTCGTGGCAGCACTGGGCGCGCGTCTGGGGCGAAGACTTTGACTGGCTGTCGAACCAGTTCGCCAAGGAAACCGGCGCCGACGGCAAGGAAAAGAACCTGATGAACCTGACGGGCATTCCGGTGTCCCGCTGGATCGACGGCGTTCTTGAAGACCCGGACAACATGGACAACCCCAACAAGGTCCGCGCCATGGTGTTCTGGGGCCACGCGCCCAACTCTCAGACCCGTATGGTCGAGATGAAAAAGGCGATGGAGATGCTGGATATGCTGGTCGTGATCGACCCCTATCCGACGGTCTCTGCCGTGCTGAATGACCGCACCGATGGCGTCTACCTGCTGCCGGCGGCCACGCAGTTCGAGACCTACGGGTCGGTGACCGCGTCCAACCGCTCGATCCAGTGGCGCGAGCAGGTGGTCCAGCCCTTGTTCGAAAGCAAACCCGACCACGAGATCGTCGGCCTGTTTGCCAAGAAGTTCGGCTGGCACGACCGGTTCTTCCGCAACATCGAGCTGGAAGCGGACGGCATCACGCCGAACATCGAAAGCACGCTGCGCGAGATCAACAAGGGCATGTGGACGGTGGGCTACACCGGCCAGTCGCCAGAGCGGATCAAGCTGCACATGGCCAACCAGCACACCTTTGACCGCACGACTTTGCGCGCGGTGGGTGGCCCGGCTGATGGCGACTACTACGGTCTGCCGTGGCCCTGCTGGGGCACGCCCGAGATGAACCATCCCGGCTCGCCGAACCTGTATGACATCTCGAAGCCCGTGGCCGATGGCGGTCTGCCCTTCCGGGCGCGCTATGGCGTGGAACGCAATGGTGAAAACCTGCTGGCCGAGGGCGTCTATAACCCCGGTTCGGAAATTCAGGACGGTTACCCTGAGTTCACCATGCAGATGCTCATGGACCTCGGCTGGGACAGCGATCTGACCGACGAGGAACGCGCAGCGATTGATGCCGTGGCCGGTCCCAAGACCAACTGGAAGACCGACCTTTCGGGCGGCATCCAGCGGGTCGCGATCAAGCACGGCTGTGCGCCCTATGGCAACGCCAAGGCGCGGACCGTTGTGTGGACCTTCCCCGATCCGATCCCGGTGCACCGCGAGCCGCTGTACACCAACCGGCGCGATCTGGTCGAGGATTACCCGACCTACGAGGACCGCAAGTTCTATCGTCTGCCGACCATGTATGCGTCGATCCAGAAGAACGACTTCAGCAAGGATTATCCGATCATCCTGACGTCGGGCCGACTGGTCGAATACGAAGGCGGCGGCGACGAGACGCGCTCCAACCCGTGGCTGGCCGAGCTTCAGCAGGACATGTTCGTCGAGATCAACCCGCGCGACGCCAACGATCTTGGTGTGCGGGACGGCAGCATGTGCTGGGTCGAAGGCCCCGAGGGCGGCAAGGTCAAGGTCAAGGCGATGGTCACCGAACGCGTCGGATCGGGCGTGGCTTTCATGCCCTTCCACTTTGGCGGCCACTTCCAGGGCGAGGACCTGCGGGACAAGTACCCCGAAGGCAGCGACCCCTATGTCCTGGGCGAATCCACCAACACCGCGCAGACCTACGGCTATGACTCGGTCACTCAGATGCAAGAGACCAAGGCCACCCTCTGCAAGATCATGCCGGCATAAGGAGACACAGATATGGCAAGAGCAAAATTCCTTTGCGATGCTGAACGTTGCATCGAGTGCAACGCCTGCGTCACCGCCTGCAAGAACGAGCACGAGGTGCCGTGGGGCATCAACCGTCGCCGCGTGGTGACCATTCAGGACGGCAAACCGGGCGAACGCTCGATTTCCGTGGCCTGTATGCACTGCTCGGACGCGCCCTGCATGGCCGTGTGCCCGGTCGACTGCTTCTATCAGTCCGAAGAAGGCGTCGTCCTGCACTCCAAAGACCTGTGCATCGGCTGCGGCTACTGCTTTTACGCGTGCCCTTTTGGCGCGCCGCAGTACCCGCAGGCGGGCAACTTTGGTTCGCGCGGCAAGATGGACAAATGCACCTTCTGCGCCGGTGGCCCCGAAGAGAACAACTCGAATGCCGAGTTCTCCAAGTACGGGCGCAACCGGATCGCCGAGGGCAAGCTGCCCATCTGCGCCGAGATGTGTTCCACCAAGGCTCTGCTCGCCGGTGACGGCGATGTGGTCTCGGCCATCTACCGCGAGCGCGTTGTGGCGCGCGGCTTTGGCTCGGGCGCATGGGGCTGGGGCACCGCTTATGACCAAAAGGATGGCTAAAGCCATCCGGGCGACCAAAAAGACTGCTAAACCGCGCGTTTAGCGGTGGGGCGGGGGATTTCCCGCCCTACCTTTCGTTGCACCGTATGGCGAGGGCCATGCGGCATCTTTGCTTTGCACATGAGGGGGAAGACCCATGTTGCGCCACTTGATGGCTCTACTGACTTGCATCCTGCTGACCGCGCCGGGACTTGGCCACGCGCAGGACACGGATGCACCCGCGATCGACCGTTCCGCCACCGGCGGGGCGCAAACCCTAGAGGACATCCTGCGCCGTCAAGAGGGGCAGGCCATCGACGACAGTTTCCGCAGCGATGCGATTGGCGGTGATGCGATCAGCGCGCCGGGGCTTGGTCCCTTGGGCGGCGCCTCCGACCCAGAGCTGTGGCGCGCGCTGCGCTACAACAAGGCGGACGTGACCGTGTCCACCCGTTCTGACGTGGGCAAAGTCCTTGTCCAGGACGGCGGGATGCGCTGGTACGAGTTCCGCAAGGGGCCGCTGGCGACCTATGGCGGCTGGCTGTTGCTGGGGACCATTGGCTTTTTGGTCGTGTTCTACCTGCTGCGGGGCCGCATCGGCATCGACGGCGGCAAGGCGGGCAGCACCGTCACGCGCTTTCAGTTCTTTGAGCGGTTCTCGCACTGGCTGCTGGCGGGCTCTTTCATCCTGCTGGCGGTGACGGGTCTGCTGACGCTGTTTGGCCGGATGTTCATCGCGCCCTATCTTGGCAAAGACCTGAACGCGACGCTGCTGACCGCGTCCAAGTTCATCCACAACAACGTGGCCTGGGCCTTTATCCTTGGGCTGATTTTCGTGTTCTTCCTGTGGGTTTGGCACAATATCCCCAACAAGCTGGACCTCATTTGGTTCAAGCAGGCAGGCGGGATCATCGGCAACGCGCACCCTCCGGCCAAGAAGTTCAACGCCGGGCAAAAGATCATCTTCTGGAGCGTGATCGTGTTGGGCGGCTCGATTGCCGTGTCGGGCCTGTCGCTGCTGTTCCCGTTCCAGATGCCGCTGTTCGGGCACACCTTTGGTATCCTGAATGATCTGGGCGTGCCGGGGTGGTTCGACATGGCCGCCCTGCCGACCGAGCTTGCCCCGCAAGAGGAAATGCAGCTGGCGCAGTTGTGGCACGCCATCGTCGCCTTTGTGCTGATGGCGATCATCATCGCGCATATCTACATCGGCTCGGTGGGCATGGAAGGCGCCTATGACGCCATGGGCTCTGGCCAGGTGGACGAGGCATGGGCGCATCAGCACCACTCGATCTGGCTGGAGGAGATCAAGGCCAAAGAGGGCAAAGCGTCCGATCAGGCCACCCCAGCCGAATGAAGGCGCTGCTGACAGCGCTGATGCTCTGCGCCGGGGTCGCCTCGGCGCAGGAGTTCACCACGCTCAAGGGGCACGGCGGGCCGATCATGGACATCGCCGTCTCGCGCTCTGGACAGGTGGCGACGGCCAGTTTCGACAATTCCGTCGGGCTGTGGGACGGGGCGGTGCCCCAGTGGCTCGAAGGCCATGAGGCGGCGGTGAACGCCGTGGTCCACTGGGGTTGCGGTCCCGACGGGACGGGGTGCGGCGTGTTCTCGGCGGGCGATGATTTCGCGGTGCGCAGTCTGGGCGGTCCCGACCCTCGGGTTTTGGGGCGTCACAAGGGCAAGGTCACGGATCTTGCCCTGTCGCCGGGTGGCGGCCTGCTCGCCTCTGCCTCTTGGGATGGGACGATCGGGCTTTGGTCGCTGTCTGGCACGCCCTCGGCACACCTTGATGCGCCGGGGGGCGTGAACGCCGTCGCTTTTGAAAGCCCATCGCGCCTTTATGCCGGGACGTCGAATGGCGTGCTCATGCGCTACGATCTAACCAAGGCCGAGGCGCTGCCGGTGGTCCAGCACGGCTTTGGCATCAATGAACTGGTCGTGACCGGGGATTGGATCGCCTATGGCGCGGTGGATGGCGGCACGCGTATCATCGACCAAGATGGGGCCGAGATCGCGGACTTCACGCTGGATCGGCGCCCGATTCTGGCGCTGGCCTATCACGCCGAGACCCATCAGCTCGCCGTGGGCGATGGTGAAGGCTACATCATGATCATCGACACCGCCAACTGGCGCATCGCCCGCGATTTCCGCGCGACCCGGCGCGGGCCGGTCTGGGCGCTGGCCTTTTCGCCCGACGGCGCGGTGATCTGGGCCGGAGGGCTGGACGATGTGGCCTATGGCTGGCCCGTCGCCTTGTTGGACGCCTTCGAACCGGGGATCGACGGGCAGCGCAGCTTCTTGCGCGCGGCAGACACAATGCCCAACGGCGAGCGGCAATTCATGCGCAAGTGTTCCATCTGCCACGCCCTGACGCCGGGCCCATCGCGCAAGGCAGGGCCGACGCTGTACGGGGTCTTTGGCCGCCGCGCCGGAAGCCTGCCGGGCTACAGCTATTCGCAAACCTTGCAGAGCGCCGATTTTACGTGGTCCGACGCCACCATCGACGCGCTGTTCGACCAAGGGCCGGATCACTATATTCCTGGCTCAAAAATGCCCATGCAGGTGATCGCAGGCGCCAATGACCGCGCCGATCTGATCGCTTTTCTCAAGCAGGCCACCACGGCCAACCGACAGGAGTAACCCGCAATGAAAGCCATGTTCACCGGCTTTGTCGCCATGACCCTCATCGCCATCGGCGCCTATTTCGCGCTGCACGAAATGGGGTTTTCCTCGGCGGATGTGATGTCCGGCCCCAACGTCCGCCTAGAGTAACCGGCCCTTTTCAGGTAGCACCAAGCGCATGAGCACCCCTGACGATTACGGCGGCACCTTGGCGGGCGCATCGATCCTTGTGATCGATGACGAGCCGGGGATGCGTCATTTCCTGACCCGCATCCTGTCCTCGCGCGTCAAACGCGTGGCCGAGGCTGGCTCTCCGGCAGAGGCGACCCGCCTGCTGGACGAGGCGCATTTCGATCTGGTGATCCTCGACAATATCATGCCCGGGACTACCGGGCTGGAATGGGTGACGGAACAGCGCCGCAAGGGCTTTTTCGCCGATACGATCATGATCACCGCCTATGCGGATCTGGAAACGGCGATTGCCGCCCTGCGCGCCGGGGTCAGTGACTTTGTGCTCAAACCGTTCCGGGCGAACCAGATTCTGGGGGCGGTGGCGCGGACGCTTGATCGCAAATATCTGCGGCGCGACAACACCTTGCTGCGCCACGAGCTGAACACCGATGCAGCGCGCGGCAAGCTGCTGGGCACCTCGCAGGCGGTGTCTGCGGTGCGCGACATGCTGCACAAGCTGGGGCCGTTGCCGACGCCCGTCCTGTTCACCGGCGCGAGCGGCACGGGCAAGGAAATCGCGGCCCGGTCGCTTCATGCGCTGTCGGACCGCGCCGAAAAACCCTTTGTCGCGGTGAATTGCGCGGCGATCGCGCCGGATCACATGGCCTCGGAGCTGTTTGGCCGGGTCGAGAGCGACGACCGCCTGAAACCGGGGCTGTTCCTGCTGGCGGATGGCGGTACGCTGTTCCTGGACGAAGTGGCGCAGATGCCCGAGCAGCTTCAGGCAGCGCTGCTCCGTGTGCTCGAAGACCAGCGGGTGCGCCCCATCGGGGCCGAGCGGGAAATCCCGCTGAACCTGCGGTTCCTGTTTGCGACCAACGCCGATCTGGATCAAGCGGTGGCCATGGGCAAGTTCCGCGCCGATTTGTACCACCGGATCAATGTTTTGCGGATCGAGATGCCACCTTTGCGCGAACGCGCAGACGACATTGTCGAGCTGGCATCGCTGTTCATGGAACAGTTCGCCACGACCTTGGGGATGCGGCCCCTTGCGCTGGACGAGCAGACCTTGCTGAAACTGCGACGTTACGACTGGCCGGGGAATGTGCGCGAGCTGCGCAACCTGATCGAACGGTCTGTGATCCTTGGCGGGTTCCCCGACGAATTCTCGGGGCAGGGCAGTGTCGCGGGCACCGAGGCCATCGAGAACCTCGATCTGGTGATGCAGCGCCACATGATGCACGTGCTGGATCGCTGTGACGGCAACCGGGCCGAAGCGGCGCGGCGCTTGGGTGTCTCGCGCAAGACCATCGACCGCAAGATGGCGGTCTGGGGCGAATAGCTATTGCCCGGCAGACAGCAGCGCCGCGCGATCCACCATAAAGCGATCCGCCAAGGGCAGGCTCGCCGCGCCAAAGGCACGCGCATCCGGGCCGACAGAGCCTTCGCGGATGTAGGGCAGTTCCAGCCCCGGAATGGTTAGGCTGCGCAGTTGGCGCTGGGTGATCTCGACGATGCGCGCGCGCACGTCCTGCGGGATGCTGCCGTCGAGGATCACACATTCCACGTCAATCACGCTGGTCGCCGAGGCGATGGCATAGGTCAGCCCCTGCGCCGTGCCCATGATCCACGGATCAAGGATGTGATCAGGCACGTTCCACGCGCGTGAATCCTCGGACACGGCGTCATTGTCGCCGGTGGCGGCGCTCATCTCGCGTTCAAGATTGGCCAGCGAGGCGACGTTGAACAGCTGTACGATCTTGCCGCCCTTGACCCCGATCGGGGTCGAGCCAAAGGCCGCCGCGTTCCCGGTCGAGCCGGTGTAAAGCGCATTGTCCAGCACCAGCCCACCGCCGATGAAATAGCCAATGAAGTAATACAGAAAGTTCGCTGGTTTGTTCTGATCGCCAAAGACCAACTCGGCCCCGCAGGCGCAAGAGGCGTCGTTTTGCAGATAGACCGGAAAGCCCCATTCGGCGTGCAGCTCCGCCGCCAGGTCATAGTCGCGCCAGCCTTGCATTTCGGCCTTGTCGACCTTGAAGGGCGTCGGGAATTCCCACAGCCGGAATGGCGTTGCGATGCCGAGGCCCGCGACGCGGGCACGCTGAGCCTTGGTCAGGGTCTCGAGCAGCGCGCCAATCGAGGCGTTGGTAAACTCGGTGACGGTGCGGGGCAGGGGCGCAGTGTTGCGCAGCGACCGGCGGCCCAGTTCGGCGCCCAGAAAATCCGTCAGGATCAGGTCCAGACTGCGCTGCCCGATCTTGAGCCCCAGAAAGAATGCCCCATCGGGTTGCAACCCCATGGGCACCGAAGGCTGGCCGACCTTGCCGCGCACCGGCTCTCCCTTGCCAAGCAGGCCGTCGGCCTCAAGCGCGCGCATGATCACCGACACGGTCTGCGCCGACAGGCCAGTGCGCCGGGCGATCTCGACCTTGGCGAGCGGTCCGTTTTGTCGAATCAAAGTCAGCACGAGGCGTTCGTTGTAGGCACGAATGCCGCTTTGGTTCGATCCACGAGACATGGACGCTATCGAATAGGCCGTTTCCTGTGTCACGTTTTTTCCGTTACTTCAAACGCTTGCGTAAAAAACCCGGGTTTAGGGTGTCCTGAACAGTCCCGCAAGTCGGCCCTCAAGTCAATAATAAATAAGATTGCTTTATCTATTGACGCGCGGGGTTCGAATCTGCTTACCTTGGGCCACGCGATGCAGAAGGTGAGGCTTCGCTGGGCGGCCAAGCCCAAACCATCGCACCGGATTTCTTTTGGGAGGATACACCATGAAGACCATTAAATCAGCCATCAAATTGGCTGCGACCGCATCCATCGTTGCCCTGTCCGCTGGCGCGGCACAGGCTGAAACCGGCGCATGCCTGATCACCAAGACCGACACCAACCCTTTCTTCGTCAAGATGAAAGAGGGCGCGCTGCAAGGGGCAGAGGCCAACGGCATCAGCTTGCAGACCTTTGCGGGCAAGATCGACGGCGACGTCGAAAGCCAGGTCGCGGCGGTTGAATCCTGCATCGCAAGCGGCGCCAAGGGCATCCTGATCACCCCGTCCGACAGCCGCGCGCTGGCGCCGGTCATCGGTCAGGCGCGCGACGCTGGCATCCTTGTGATCGCGCTGGACACGCCGTTTGAACCGGCGGAAACTGCTGACGCGACCTTTGCCACCGACAACTTCAAGGCTGGTGAGTTGATCGGCCAGTGGGCCGCCGCGTCCATGAACGCGGACGAGGCCAAGATCGCGCTGCTCGACCTGAACGCGTCGGAAATCTCGGTGGACTACCTGCGCAACAACGGCTTCCTTCAGGGCTTTGGCGTCGACATCAAGGACCCGACCGACATCGGTGACGAAGATGACGCGCGTATCGTTGGCAACGACGTGACCAACGGCAACGAAGAAGGCGGCCGCACCGCCATGGAAAACCTGCTGCAAAAAGATAGCGGCGTGAACGTGGTTTACACCATCAACGAACCGGCGGCTGCGGGCGCTTACGAGGCGCTGAAATCGGTCGGTCTGGAAAGCCAGGCGCTGATCGTGTCCGTCGACGGCGGCTGCCCCGGCGTGCAGAACGTGGCCGAAGGCGTGATCGGCGCGACCTCCATGCAGTTCCCGCTGCTGATGGCTTCCAAGGGCATCGAAGCGATCAAAACCTTTGCCGAAACCGGTGAAAAGCCGCAGAACTCCGAAGGTCTGGACTTTTACAACACCGGCGTTCAGCTGGTGACCGACAAGCCGGTTGACGGCATCGAGTCCATCACCTCGGAAGAAGCGCTCAAGCTCTGCTGGGGCTAAATCCCGCACGATAAAGGGGGCGGGCCAGCGATTGGCCTGCCCCTATTTTATTCCCGCGCCGCATAGCGCGCCGTTTTTCCAATTCCCGGAGGTATGGCCATGGCCGAACCCGCGCCTCAGCGCCCCGGCGGTCAGGATTTCGAACAGACCCTGAACCAAAGCGACACCAACGTCGCGCGTTTCGAAAATACCGACCGTACGTTTCTGAAATCCCTGCAACATTTCCTGCATGGCAATCCGACGATCGTGCCGGTGGTGATCTTGATCCTCGGCATTGTCGGCTTTGCGGTTGTCACCGATGGCAAGTTCCTGTCCCTGTACAACATGAACGTGATCCTTCAGCGGGTCAGCATCGTCGGCACCTTGGCGGCGGCGCAAACGCTGGTTATCCTGACGGCGGGGATTGACCTGTCGATTGGCGCGCTGATGGTGCTGATGAGCATGGCGATGGGCCATTTGGCGGTGTCCATGGGCGTGCCTGCGCCGCTGGCGGTGCTGATCGGTCTTGGGGGCGGCGGCCTGTGCGGGTTCCTCAACGGTCTGCTGGTGACCAAGGTCAAACTGCCGCCGTTCATCACCACACTGGGCACGTGGCGCATCTTTTATGCGTTGATTTTCATGGTCTTCGGGTCGCAATCCATCCGTGGCGGCGACATCGACAAGGTCGCGCCCTTGCTGAAATTCTGGGGCAATGTGCTGGTGCTTGGGCCGGTGCGGCTGACCTATGGGTCCATCCTGCTGTTCGTGATCTTTTTCGTGCTATGGTACGTGCTGACGCAGACCGCCTGGGGCCGACACGTCTATGCCGTGGGCGATGATGCCGAGGCCGCCGAGCTGTCGGGGATGCAGTCCGACCGCGTTTTGCGGCAGGTCTACATCGTGGCCGGTGTCGTTGGCGGGCTTGCGGCTTGGATGGCGATTGGCCGTCTGGGATCGGCGTCCCCAACGTCGTTCGCCGAGGCTAACCTTGAAAGCATCACTGCCGTGGTGATCGGGGGAATCTCGCTGTTTGGCGGGCGCGGCTCGATATGGGGCGTGTTCTTTGGCGCGATCATCGTGCAGGTGTTCGACGCGGGGCTGTCCATGACCTCGCTGGACACACAGGCGAAATACATGGCGCTTGGCGTGCTGATCATCGTCGCGGTGGCCATGGACCAATGGATCAGAAAGGTGTCGGCATGACTGTGCAACCCATCGTTCAAGGTCGTGGGATCGTCAAACGCTACGGCCACGTCACAGCCATCGACCATTCCGATTTTGACCTCTATCCGGGTGAAATCCTCGCCGTGATCGGCGACAACGGGGCGGGCAAGTCCTCTATCGTCAAGTCGATCTGCGGCGCGGTGCATCCCGACGAAGGCGAAATCAAGATCGAAGGCAAGCCGGTCCACTTCAACAGCCCTCTGGATGCGCGCGACATGGGGATCGAGATTGTTTATCAACAGCTTGCGCTCTCTCCGGCTTTGTCCATCGCGGACAATATGTTCGCCGGGCGCGAGCTGCTGAAACCGGGGGTCATGGGCAAGGTCTTTCGCCAGCTCGACAAGAAGGCGATGGAAGACTTCGCCCGTCAAAAGCTGAGCGATCTTGGCCTGATGACCGTGCAATCGATCAATCAAGCCGTGGAAACCCTGTCCGGTGGTCAGCGCCAAGGCGTCGCGGTGGCCCGCGCTGCGGCCTTTGCCAAGAAGTTCATCATCATGGATGAGCCGACAGCGGCGCTTGGCGTCAAGGAAAGCCGCCGCGTGCTGGAGCTGATCCAAGAGGTCCGGTCGCGGGGCATTCCGATTGTGCTGATCTCGCACAACATGCCGCATGTTTTCGAGGTGGCGGATCGCATCCACATCCACCGTCTGGGCAAGCGTCACGCGGTGATCGACCCGGCCAAGTTCTCGATGTCCGATGCGGTGGCGATCATGACCGGCGCGTCAGAGGCGCCGCCCATCGAAGACCAGCAGTTGACGCCGAAGGTCGCGTAAACCAGCGAAAAACAAGGGCGCAGAGAGTCAATCCTCTGCGCCCACTTACTTTACATAACGTTGATTATCCGTGTCAGTCCTTGTAGCCGCGCTGGATCGGGACCGGCTTGATGCGGAACTCATCAGCGTAATAGCCTGCGTCCAAGGCGTTGCGCGCCGCAAAGAAGTTGGTCAGCGAAATCGCCACCTGGAACGAGAAGTCCGTGGAATAGGCGGCTTCGGTCGTGGGCATCGCGGCGGGCGTGTTCTGGAACCAGAACATCCACTCATCTGTCCCGGCCTGCTTTGGCACTTCGGTGCCGCCATCGGGAACCGCGCCATCGGGCACCAGAGACACCAGCGCCGGATATTGCGCGTTGATGTGGCACGACAGGCACGACGTGGTGCTCAGATCCACCGGCCCGTTCAGACGCCCGTTCCACCCAAGGTGCTGCGGCGGCAGATGCGGGTTCAGGTCCGGATGATCAAAGATCACCGTCTCTTTCAGACCGGGGTTTGATCGCGTTTCGGTTGCGGGAAAGCCGGTGATGTAACCGGGCTCGGTGTTGTCAGGATCGTTCCCCCATTGCACGCCCACCGGGATCAGGTTGTTCTGCATCCGGGTGGCGTCATCCTGCGCCTTCGGGTCGGCAGCACCGTTATAGGCAAAGGTGCCCATGACCCACTTTGTTTCCCCTGCCCGGCTGTCGCGCACAGCGACGTCCATCTGCACCAGACGCAGCGGTTGCACCGTGCGTTTGTCGGATGTCCAGAAGTTCTGCGTGATGTAGCCGCGCCATTCCACAGGGTTTTGCAAGACGGCAATGTCCGCGCCATCCTTGGCCGCATCGGTGAACAGCAGCTTGGCAAAGACCGCGCCATCCTTGAACCCGCCGCCATAGCGCGCATCGGTGGTGCGCGGGTCGGGATTGGTCGGATCGGCCCACATCTGCCCCAGCGTATAGCCCGCAATGTCGTTGACCAGTGTGATCGCGTAGACCGAATAGTTCCCCTCTTGATCGGTTTGGTTCGGGCCAATCTGGCCTTGGCTGATGGGGGCTTCCTTGATCAGGCCGCGAAAGCCTTCGGTGCCGCCGTTGGGCGGATAGGCCGTGGGCGAGCTGTGCAGCCACGGGATATGATACCAGTTGGCCTGCGCGTTCTGGAAAGGATCCCAACTGGGGGCGTTGCCGGTGAGCGAATAGGTTTTCACGCCAACGAGATAGTCCAGAGCCTGCACGGGATCGGTGGGATCAAGCTCCCAGAAGGGCGGCATTTCGCTGGGCAAATCCTTTGGGAAATCGGTTTTTAACCGGAAAATCGGCTGGTCCGAAAAGCAGGCGAAATAGACGTTCGGCTCGATCATAAAGCCAAAGTCCGGGTACGGGTTCTGCGTGTTGGCCTGCGGGCCGCCCGCCGTATGGCCGACCTGCGCGGCCTTGGCCGCCTCGACCGGGGTCAGGGGCTTGGTCGCGGTGGCGTCGCACAAGGGATTGATTTCGCTTGGGGATTGGGCGGCAAGTCCGCCGGGCAATGCCATGATGGCAGCACAAATCGCGCCGGGAATCCGGTGTTTCATAGGGTTTCTCCTGTTGCGTGGTTAGAAAACTTGGGTCAGGTGGCGAATTGCTCTGGCGTCACCCCCAGCGCGGCGCTGACGGCGTCCACCGTGGCGGGCGCATCCAGCGTGAAATAGGGGTCCAGCCCCCGTTCCACGCGGGACGCACGCACCGCATTGCGCAGCGCAAGGAAGACGCTGGTCGCCAGAACCAAGGGCGGCTCGCCGACCTCTTTGGACGACAGCACGCCGCTCATCGGGTCCAGCGGGAAGGGCACCTCGGACCGCGGGAAGAGATGCGTGTTCATCTCCAGCGGAATGGTCGTGGTGGCGGGGATCTTGTACCGCCAAGTATTGACCGAGTTCAGCGTCCCGGCGTTCGGCCCGTCCGGCTGAAAGGCCAGACGTTCGGTCAGCACATAGCCGATCCCCTGGACAAAGGCGCCCTCGATCTGGCCGATGTCGATCGCAGGGTTCAGGCTCATCCCCATGTCATAGGCGATGTCAGAGGAAATCACCTTGGTCTCGCCGGTCAGCACGTCGACCTCGACCACCGACGCCGCCGCCGAATAGGTCCAGCCGCAGAACTGGGTAAAGCTGCCGGGTTGGCCATCGGTGCCCGTATAGCCGGGGATTTTCGGCTGGTCGTTCAGAGGCTTATAGGTGACGTTCGGCATCTCGGTCGTGCCGCCCTGGATCACCGCGTTAAAGCTGGCGGTCAGGTTGACGCGCGCCTGATAGGCTTGGGCCACGATCAGCGACCATATCAATTTATGTTGGCCGTCCGGGGTTTTCACCACCGCATTCCAGCCGCCTTCGTGGTTCCAATAGTCGATCTGGTTGCGCTTGCACCACCCGTCGCCATGCTCCAGCCGCAGCTCTTCGACAAAGCTGCTGATCCGCGTACGCATCTGCTGGCCCAGTTGTTTGACCGCCTCGGCGTTGTAGGAGGTGCCCGTCGAGCCACCCGAAGACGTGGGGTTCGGCGTCACTGAGGTATTGGCGTTTTCCACCCGGACCATGTCCATGGGGATATTCAGAACCAAGGCAACCACTTGGCGCGCAACAGTCAGCAGCCCCTGCCCCATCTCGACGCCGCTTTGGTGGATCACCACCGTGCCGTCCGCCTGATAGATCGAGACCGTCGCCGTTGCCTGTTCCAGCAGCGGCAGATTGTATCCCGAGCCGTATTTGACCGGCAGCATGGCGACCCCGCGCTTGCGCCAGCGGTTGGCGGTGTTAAAGGCCTCGACCTCGGCCACCTTTGCGTCAAAGTCGCACTTGTCCTTGAGCCAGTGCCAGACCTCGCGGATATAACATTCCGGCAGAGCCTGTCCGAACGGCGTGACCTCACCTCGGGTATAAAGGCTTTTCTCGCGGACGTCCTCGCCGCGCATCCCAAGGGCGTGGGCTGCGTCATCAATCGCCGCCTCAACAATCACCTTGCTTTGGATATCGCCAAAAGACCGCATGGCTGTCGAAGGCGCGGTGTTGGTGCGGCACACGTCGATCTGCGCTTGGTAGTTCGGCACGCTATAGGCGTTATCTGCGCGCGTTATCAGACAGTTGGACACGATGAACGAGCAGTCATAGAACGCCCCGCCGTCGCCCCAGAATTGCAGCGATTGCCCGCGAATGCGGCCGCGATCCTCGGGGCGGATGTCGCCTTGGTCCAGCGCGATGGTGCAATGACCCTTGTAGCCGTGGCGTTTGCCGATCATCGACGTGTCTTGCTCACGCGTCAGCGCCAGCTTGACCGGACGATCCGTCGCCGCAGCCGCCACCATCGCCGGGCCAACCACAAACCGGGTCTGCTCGGTCTTGCCGCCAAAGCCGCCACCCACCGGGGGCACCTTGACCTCGATGTGGTTATACTGCGCGCCGAGCGCCATGGCGCTGGTCTGGTGCATTTCCTGCGGGCTTTGGGTCGAGGGGTGGATCAGGTAGCTATGCGCGTCCCCCGGCTCGACCAGAACGGCCTGCGGTTCCATGTAGAAATGCGCCTGCCCGCCGCAGCTGTGCGCGCCGCTGACCACGGTGCAGGCGATGTTGCCCACCAGCGTGTCGGCCTCGACCGTAACCGGGGCGGCGTTCGCCTCTGGCATCCAATCCAGCACGCTGCCCGGGCGGGTGATCCGCCAGATATGAGAGACAAACGGCGCAGAGCTGGGGTAGTCGGGATAGATGCTGCCCAGCTCGATCGCCTTGTCCAAGGTCAGCACCGGGGCGTCCCACCAATCGGGGCCGTCATAGGTGATCGGGCCGTAAGCCACGCAGCGTTGCGTCACGAATTCCGCAATGGTTTCCGCCTCTTGCGGGCCGCTCGCCCCGATCAAGGCCAAGGCCTGCCCGACGTAGACCACCGCCCCCGTCGAGAACAGCGGCTGGTCCGCGCCCATGCCTTGCAGGTTGATCCCGCCCTTGGGCACGTCGTCGCAGGTGATGAGATCCTGGAAGGCGGGGAACTGCGCGGCCAGCAGCGCTGACAGCGCCCCGGCGGTCAGGTCGGCCCCCGTCTCGGGATGGACCCAGCGGAACATCCCCAGCGGTTTGGTGCTCTGGACAAGGCTCGCGTAGAGCGTGCCGTTCGGCGTCGGCAGCTCATGCGTATAGCGCAGTTTGCCCGCCGTCTGCTCCATCGCGAGATACTTGATGTAGGGGTCGCCCACTGGCTGGCGTTCCCAATCCTTGTCGCTTTCCCAATCCTGATGGCCCTTGCTGATCGGCCAATTGCCCCACATCTGCTGGCCGGCCGAGGCGACCTCTGGCGGGACATCGCTTTGCGCCGCGACCACGGCTTTGTACAGGAAACTGGTGGCCAGCTGTGCCTTGTAGGCGTTGGGGATGTTCTCGGACGGCAAGCCCTCCATGCGCGGGGCGGTGGCGTCGAGCGCCTCGCTCACCTCTTTCAAGAGAAGGGTCGCGATCTCGCCCATCATCTCCAGCGACAGGGGGCGGCCCAGCAGCGCCTCTTGCGTGGCCCGCGCCGCCCAAGGCAGCGGCAGGATGCCCCCAAAGACCAGATACGCTTCGGTCACAATCCCTTGGTCATCCACGCAAATTCGCGTGCAGGCGTTGACGAGGCTGTGCGAGTTCACCTCGCGCAGCGCCGTCTTATGGGCCGAGACAAAGGCCCCCGGCTGCG
This sequence comes from Tropicibacter naphthalenivorans, assembly GCF_900176475.1. Classification (GTDB taxonomy): domain Bacteria; phylum Pseudomonadota; class Alphaproteobacteria; order Rhodobacterales; family Rhodobacteraceae; genus Tropicibacter; species Tropicibacter naphthalenivorans. The sequence goes on along the minus strand of NZ_FWXX01000006.1, from coordinate 107,181 downwards.
TCGGGATTTGCACGTTCAGGATCACCACGCGGCGGGCAAATTCGGGCACCTGCGCGAGTAAATCATAGAGCTCGCCCAAGGGCGTCGTCTTGACGCCGTCTTCGGCGAAATCCATCCATTCGACCTGCGCGCCCACACCGACCAGCGCGGTTGCGGCATCCGAGGGAAAGGGCTCTCCGGCGGCGATGTGATGCGCCACCAGCATGAGGTTGCCGCCAAGGGTCGCGGCGTTGCGCACCAGCCGCCCTGCCGTGCGCCGCGCCATGTAATGCACCGCGCCCAGCGGCGTCGTGCTGGGGAAACGCGCCTCGCCCGTGGCATCCGGATCGCTCTGGCCCAAGTCGGTCATGGCCTGCTGCAAGATCTCAATCAGCTGCGAATAGGTGATTGAGGCGGGTACCGTCAGACAGTCGCTCAGCTGAGGCGCGTGGTTCAAGTCTGGCACCGCGCTAAGGTCGATCAGCACGTCGGCGGCAAGGTATTCGTCCTTGTAGACACCGTAGGATGTGTTCGCCTGCACCAGCCGCGCCTCGGGGTAAGCCCCCATCATATCGCGCAATTTATCCAGATCCCGCGGCACCAGCCACAGCTTGTTCCCTTCGATCTGGGCCGGGGTCGCGGGGGCTTTGGCCCCATCGGGAAAGGGAATGTCGTAGCCCGTCGCGGGAATTTGCACCTGCGCTTCGTGGTCGAGTTTCAGCGGCATTTGCGCAGCCGCGTCGGCCTCTGTCCAATCCGAGGCAAGCGATTTCATCCCCGACAGGATCGCGCGATAGCCGGTGCAACGGCACAGGTTGCCGTCCAGCGCCGCCTCGACCTCGCGCTGGGTGGCCTGCGGGTTGTTGGCGAAAAACTCGGTCATGTTCATGACGAACCCGACCGAACAATAGCCGCATTGCGTGCCGTTGTTTGCGGCCAACGTGTGCGCGACCTTGTTCATGCCACCGTGTTCCTGCTTGCCCGTGATGGCTTCGTCGACGTCTTCGAGAATGTCGGCCAAAGCGTCCATATGCGCGTCCAAGGCCTTGGCCACCTCGGGCAGGTCCGCCGGGCGATCCGGCGATTGCGTCGCCGCCATCCAGCCGAAAACCGGGTTGTGCGACAGGCGCGCAGGGGTTGGTTTGACCGGGGTGCCGGTGCCTTCGACCGTGGTGACGGCCAGCCCGTTCAGGGCTGTGACAGGCCGTAGACAAGAGTTGATGGCGCGATGGTTCGGCGCGCCTTTTTCAGCGTCCCAATCGGACAGGATCACCGTGCAGCCGCCGCAACCGCCCTGTCCACAAGGCTTTTTCGGCCCAGACAGGTTCACCTGCGGCGACTTGAGATAGTCAATCAGCAGCAGATCCGGCGACGGGTTCGCGATCTCGACCTGCTTGCCGTTCAGATAGAACTTTACCACGTTATCGGTCATCGCACCCCTCCTCTGGGTCGGTTAAGTCTTGCGCGCATAGCCGCCGCGGGCCCAAAGGGGGCCGTTCGGCCCTCGCCACAGCAAGATCAAATCGTCCCCATCGGTACACAGTCCGTGGGTGCCGTCTGTGGGCAAGGTCACACCTTTAAGCTGTGTCTGCTCGGTCCACCCCGCTTGATCGAGACTGCCAAAGCCGTTGGTCCGCTGATCCACCGGCGCCAGCAGCCCGGTCAGGCCAAAGCAGCAGTCATAGGCTTGCGGGGTGTCCTCGTAGGCGGCGCGGTGGACCAGATGCAGCTCGCCCTCGATCGCGGCGAGCGACAGCGGGCCGTGCGCCTGGTAGGCATCCTTGAGCGCGGCGAATTTCTTGGCAAAATGGCCGACGGGGAAATCGGCGACGGCCCAAGTATGCACCCCCGTGTCATTCTGCGGCGCGCGATTGTCTTGGAAATCCAGCGCCTTGATGGCATTGAACGGCGCGAGGTTGTAGTTCACCGCGCGCATCCCGCGCGTATTGCGCTCCTTGTAGGTCAGGATCAGGGACGGCCCCAATTGCCCCAAGGCCATCGGCCCGTCAGAGAGTTGACCGACCGGCGCGGGCGCGCTCCACCCGTTGCCATCAAAGATCGCGGAGTGGATGAACCCTTGCGTATCCTGCCCGCAGAGCATGGCGCGCGGGGCCCCACCCGCGTCGGTAAAGCCCGCAAGACAGGGGTTGCGCCAGTCCGCATAGAGCGGCGCGAATTGGTTCCACTCACAACCATCGGGAGAAAGCCAGACCTCGAACCCGTCGCCCTGCACCGTGACCATCAGACCCCCTGCAAAACTCGTCGCCAGCACCGGCGCGGAGGTATCGAATGGCAAAGGCTGCGGGTCGGTCCATGTGTCGCCGTCCAGCCGCGACAGCGCCATGTCGCCCTCGCCGGTCAGCACACAGGCGCGCCCTTGCAGGGTTCCGGCGACCAGACGCCCGCCGGTGTCCCAGCCGCCATCCTGCGGCGCGCCCCAGCCGAACGCTTGGCCCCAGAGCGCGCGCAGCCAGCCCGCGCCCATGTCATTCTTGCCCAAGTGCCCAAGATCAAAGTTCTTTTGCACCGTGCGCAGCAGGTTGTAATGGTTAAACGGCGCGTCCCACGTCGTCCCCGGCGTGATCATATCGCCCAGCAGCACCGTATAAATCTGGTTCGGCCCGTCGTAATTGGTGTCATATCCAATGGCGCTGTAATCGGCCTCGTCAAAGGTCACCACGACCAGCGTTTTCGGCGGCAGGCGGCACTTGGCCCAAGCGGCCTGCGGATCGGTCAAGAGCAGCTCGACATCGAGGTTCAGGCCGACGTGGGTTTCATTGGACGGGGCCGCGCCTTGCAATTCGCCCACCACCAGATTGCCAAAGAAAACATATTCCAGCCAAGAGGATAGCTGCGGCACCAGATGGGTGCGCGGCTGCGTTTCGAGGTGGGTGTTATAAAGGTAATGCCCATCGTTCCAGATGTCCGGGCTGAACCAGCTGAACTGCGGCAGTGCGCCGTTTTCCACGTCGCGCCAAAAGGCGTTTTCATCACCGATCTTGGCCCACTCGGCTTGCGATTTCTGGACGTTGTGAAAGCTGGCAAAGGCGTTGTGCTTGCGGAAATAGCGCGCCAGATGCGCGGGGTCGTTCGGCGCACTGGCCAGAGGCGCCTGGCCCGCCGGATAGCTGTCCTGCGCCCAAATCGGGTTCCACGGCTCGGGCGGCAGCGCTTCCATATAGGCGCGCCACGAAACACCCGCTTCGTTCAGCTGGTCCGTCAAAAGGCGCTGTTTCAGGGCATAGCTCGGCGCGGTGTCATTGCTGATCTGGCACAGCTCTCCGGCCAGCGCGGCCACGTAGTTGGTTTGCGACGGGTGAAAACAGCCGAAAGAGTTGGTCAGGCTCATCCCCGCCTTGGCCAGCCGCCGCATAAAGCGGTCCTGCATCACGTAGCTGCGATACTGGTTTTCCATCATCACAACGATGATGTGGTCAAACGCCTTGTCCATGTGCCCCTCCCCTTGGGTGTGACCCGTGGTGGCCACTTTCCTTTAAGGGTAGTTATAGGGGCGTTTTTCGCGAGTGATCTACATCACATACATCTTAGGGTTTATAGGGCTAACACAAAAACGCCCCGCGCCGGGTCATCGGCACGGGGCGCTTTGGCGTCGGATGACAAACCGCTTAGTTCATCGTGTTCGGCAGCCACAGCACCAGTCCGGGCAAGGCGATCAGCAGGATCAGCCGCAGCACATCGATGGTCACAAACGGCAGCACCCCGCGGAAGATCGTCACAAGGCTCACGCGCTGCGCAATGGAGTTGATGACAAAGACGTTCATACCCACCGGCGGCGTGATCAGGCCCAGTTCCACAGTCATCACGATGATGATGCCGAACCACACCGGGTCAAAGCCCAGCTCGACAATCACCGGAAAGACGATCGGCACCATCAGGATGATCATCGCCATGGCGTCCAGGAAACAGCCCATGACAAAGAACAACAGCAGGATCAGCGCCAGCGTGCCATAGCGCCCTGCCCCCAGTTCAGTCAGGAAGGTGGTAATGTCCTGCGGAACTTGGGTGACCGCCAAAAAGTAGCCGAACAGTGTCGCGCCGATCAGGACGACATAGATCGACACAGAGGTGCGCAGGGCTTCGACAAGGCTGTCCAGCAGGCCCGCCCAAGACAGCTTGCCCCGTGCCATGCCGATCACGGCGGTCAGCAAGGCGCCCACGGCGGCGGCTTCGGTGGCGGTGACCACGCCGAAATAGATCGACATGATGACGGCGATGAACAGCAGGCCCACGGCCCAGACGCCGCGCAAGGCTTCGATCCCTTCGCGCAGGCTGAACTTGTCCGCGGCGGGCAAGTGACGGCCGTACCACACGCGCACCGTCAGCATGTACAGCACCAGCGCAAGGATGCCCGGAACAACGCCCGCAATGAACAGCGTGCCGATGTCGGTTTCGGTGATAAAGCCGTAGATCGCCAGCACCACCGACGGCGGGATCAGGATGCCCAGCGTGCCGCCCGCGGCGATGATGCCCGTGGCAGCGGCGTCCGGGTAGCCGGCCTTTTTCATCTCGGGGTAGGCGATTTTCGTCATGGTCGCGGCGGTTGCCACGGACGAGCCGCAGATTGCCGCAAAGCCCCCGCAGGCCCCAACAGAGGCCAGCCCCAGACCGCCCTTGAACCCGCCCAGCCACGCGCGCGCGGCGCGGTACAGCTCGGCGGACATGCCAGAGTTCGTCGCCAGCACCCCCATAAGGATAAAGAACGGCACCAGCGTCAGGTTAAAGTCGGTGATCGAGGCGATGGGCGACTGCGAAAGTAGGTTCATCGCGGGCACCGGGTGGACCACGGCGGCAAAGCCCCCGACCCCGACAATGCCCATGGCGATGCCGATCGGCACCCGCAGGGCCATCAGCGCAAACAGGACGACAAAGCCCCCGGCGGCAATGAATTCATTGCTCATTTCTTTTGTTCCTCAAGGAGTTGCTCGTCGATTCCGTCGAATTCGCCCAAATCGGTGCCATGCCGCACAATCCGCCACAGACGCAGCGCGGTGGTGAACAGCGCCGCCACCAGCCCCAGCCAGATCGCAAGGAAAAACGGCCAAAGCGGCAGGCGCAGGTCCATGGTCGCGTCCCCGCCCCCCATGGCCGCATCCACCCGCTGGCCGATCTTCCAAACCAAGGCGGCGGTAAAGCCCAGCAGCACCAGCCACGCAATGGCGTTGATCACGCGGCGGGCTTGGTGGTGGACCATCTGCGCCAGAAGGTCGACCTTGATGTGGGTGCCATGCCACGCCACAGAGGCCATCCCCCAGGCAATCGCCACCCCAAGGATCAGCCGCGACAGGTCGAACGCATCGGGCAGCGGGCGAGCAAAGCCATAGCGGCCAATCGCAGAGGCCACGATCAGCAGGGTGACCAGCCCAAGGATAATGGCGGCCACGCGCTCGATGAAAACCACGGCGCTGCGGACCGGGCGCCGTGCGGGACGGTGTTCTGACATGATATGCTCCGGGAAACGGGCCTTGAAAGGCACGGGGCGCGCGCCGAAATGGCCACGCGCCCCGGCTGTTCAGGCTCAGTAAGCGGCGTCGAACTTGTCGAGCGCGGCTTTGTAGGCGTCGAGGATCGCGTCCGCGTCACCGCCCTTGGCGGTCACGGCGGCTTTCCATTCGTCGAACAGCGGCATGGAGGCTTCGCGCCATGCGGCCACTTCGGCCTCGGTCGGGGTGTTGAAGGTCTGGGCGTCGTCCGCCATCAGACGCTCACGCGCGGCCATGTCGTCATCGGCCCAGCCCTGGGACACCTTGCCCGACCAGTCGAGGTTGCAGTGATCGTCGATCACGGCCTTGTTCGCGTCGGACAGGCGGTCATAGCTGCCCTTGTTCATGACCAGCAGCTGGCTGGACAGGTAGAACGGCATGTCGAGGTGCACCGGCACTTCTTCGGTGAGTTTGAAGTCGTACTGCGCCCCCCACGGGAAGGTCACACCCTCGGCGGTGCCTTTGGACAGGGCTTCACGCACTTCGGGGGCGGGAACCTGCACCGGGCCGCCGCCCAGCAGCGAGACAAAGCGCGCCATGGTGGCATGGGCCGGGCGGATGTTCTTGCCCTTCAGGTCGGCAGGGCTGGTGACGTTTTCCTGCGTGTGCAGCGCGCCGGGGGCGTGCGGGTGGACAAAGCAGATCTTGACGTCGGACATTTCCGCTTCGGCGCCATTGGCGAGGTACCACTCGTGGATCGCCTTGGACGCCGCGACGCTGTCATCGGCCATAAAGGGGATCTCGGTCAGGGCATAGATCGGGAAACGGCCCGCAGTGTAACCGGGGTTCACGTAGGACAGATCGACGATGCCCTGCACGGCCATGTCATAGTGATCGGGTGCCTTACCCAGCTGCTGCGCCGGGAAAATGTCGATCTTGATGCGGCCTTCAGAGGCCTCCATCACCGCTTCTGCCCAAGGGTTGATGCCCTTGGACGCCGGGGCGATGGTCGGCGGCACCCAGTGCGACAGACGCAGGGTGACTTCTTGGGCGCTGGCGGCCAGCGGGCCCATGACAGCAAGGATCGCGCCAAGCGCGACGGTTGTCTTTTTCATGATTTCCTCCCATGTGGCCGGGTCTCCCATCCCGGCCTATGAGGTAATTGGTATCAAAAGGCCCAAAGAAATCAACAAAAATTGTCCACAAAGAAACATTTTCTCATCCGCTGACTTTCGCCTGAGTTGTCTTGCCAAATGCCACACGCTCGCGCCCAACGATGCCTACAGGTTGTTGAAAATTCTCAATATTCTCCTGTGGTTTGATCCAAGCATTAAGGCGACTCTTAAGTTTTGTGGTGCAAGGTCGCTGTCGGGTTAGGTTTAAATTGAGGCGGGGCCATGAGTGGCAATGAGACAGCAGCGAAGGCTGAAACAGGCGCAGTGAATCAGGCTGACACGGCCTATTTGATCGACGCACTTCACAACACACAGTCGGTCGTCGAATTCGATCTGGACGGAAATATCCTTTCAGCAAACGACAACTTTCTGGGGATCGTAGGCTATGACAGCGGCGATCTGACCGGACGGCACCACCGGACGCTCAGCGATCCGCAGACCGTGGGCACCGATGCTTACCGCGATTTCTGGATGCAGTTGGCCATGGGGCAAAGCGTGTCCGGCGAATACCCCATGATGTCCAAATCGGGCGGGAAAATCTGGACCAAGGCAACCTATAGCCCTGTCCTTGGCGCCGGGGGCAAGCCGCATCGCGTGGTGGCTTTTGTGTCGGATGTGACCGCACAGCGCGCCGCCCGCATCGAGGCGTTGCGCAAAACCACCGGTTTCGAAAACTCCGCTGCGGCAATGATGACCGTGGACCGTGATTTCATCGTGACAGAAGTCAACAAATCGACGCGCGACCTGCTGCGCCGCAACGCTGCGGTGTTTGGGCAGGTCTGGCCGGGCTTTGACCCGGACAAGATCGTCGGCAGCTGCATCGACCAGTTCCACAAGAACCCGGCGCACCAACGCCGCTTGCTGTCGGACCCGGCGAACTTGCCCTTCCAGACAGAGATCACCGTGGGCGATTTCAAATTCGCGCTGAACGTGGGCGGCATTTTCGAAAGTGACGGCACCTACACCGGCAACATCCTTGAATGGGCCGACGTCACGCAGGCGCGTAAAAATTCGGGTGTGCTGGCGGCTTTGGACCGTGCCCAAGCCACGATCGAATTCGACCTCAGCGGCAATATCCTTGACGCCAACGATAATTTCTTGTCCGTGACCGGCTACGCACTGGACGAGGTTCAAGGCAAACATCACCGCATGTTTTGCGATCCGGCCTATGCGTCCTCGTCCGAATACAAACAGTTCTGGGCCGCTCTGGCCGAGGGCGAAGTGATCGCGGCGCAGTTCCAACGCTTTGGCAAGAATGGCAAAGAGGTGTGGATCAACGCCTCTTACAACCCGATCCTCGACGCCAACGGCAAGGCGTTCAAGGTGGTGAAATTCGCCACCGACATCACCGCGCAAAAGGAAATCGAAAAGAACGTCTCGCGCATTGCCGAAGAGTTCCAGCGCCAATCCGGTGACATCGCCGCCCAGGCGCAAAAGGTTGCCGAAGGCGCGCAGTCGCTGGGCTGCACCACCGAGGAAATCAGCGCCTCGGTCGAAGAGCTCAGCGCGTCCATCGACTCCATCGCGCACAACAGCGTCCTTTCGGACGAGATCGCCAAGCGCACCAAGGACGAGGCCGACATCGGCGCGCAAGCCATCGACCGTTCCATCGAGGCGATGGATTTGATCAACGCCTCCTCCGAGGAGATCAATGAAATCGTCAAGGTGATCAGCGAGATTGCCAGCCAGACCAATCTCTTGGCCTTTAACGCCGCGATCGAGGCCGCCCGCGCGGGCGAACATGGCTTGGGCTTTTCCGTTGTGGCCGACGAGGTCCGCAAACTGGCGGAACGGTCGTCACAGGCGACCAAGGAAATCTCCAAGCTGATCAGCGAAACGGTCAAACGCGTGAACCAAGGCAGCGATGTCTCACGCGAGGCGGGCGCGGCCTTTTCCAAGATCCTCGCCGGGATCCAGGAAACGACCGAGTCGATCACGCAGATTTCCGTCGCGGCCAACGAACAGCAGACCGCCGCGCGCGACGTGGCCGAAGCGATCCAAAGCATCGCCAACGCCTCGGAGCTGTCGGTGGTGGCCTCTGACTCGATTGCCGAGGCAACCGAAGGGCTCAAGAACGGCGCCGTCGGGCTGACCGACGAAATCGCCAAGCTCGACAAATGACCACGAGCAAACCGATGAGCGCCGCAACGGGGATAGGCATGACCGTGTCCAAGACGATGACAGAGTCCGAGTTCACCAAGCTGCGCGCCATCATCTATGATCAGACAGGCATTTCCATCGGGGCCGAACGGCAGTCGATGCTGATGTCCCGTCTGAACAAACGGCTGCGCGCGCTCGATCTGGCAACCTACAAAGAGTACATCTCGCGGGTGCAATCCGACCCGGTCGAGCGTCAGGAATTGACCAACAGGGTCACCACAAACGAGACGTATTTCTACCGCACGCCGCGCATTTGGCAGTACTTTCGCGACGAGGTCGTGCCAAACTTTGCGGTGAATGGCCCAAACCGGCCCTTGCGTGTGTGGTCGGCGGCCTCCTCTTCGGGCGAAGAGGCGCACACAGCTGGTGTGCTGCTCGAAGATATGCGCCTGCAAACGCCCCGCTTTGACTATGCGATCCTTGGCACCGACATCTCGTCCCGCGTGCTGGAAATGGCGACAGAGGGGCACTACGTCGGTCGCCCAGTCGCCCGATTCAAAGAGGCCGAGCCAGAGCTGTTCGCCCGCCATATGGTTGGCGATGACACCAACGGCTGGAAGGTCAAACCGCAGATCAAAACCCGCATCCGCTTTCAACAGCACAATCTGCTGGGCCAGTTGATGAACGCGGGTCAGTTCGATGTGGTGTTCCTGCGCAACGTGCTGATCTACTTTAACGCGAAGAACCAAGAACGGATTTTGCGCAACATTCACAAGGTGATGCACCCGGACGGCATCCTGTTTATCGGCGAGAGTGAGTCGCTCAAACACATCTCGACCGAGTTCGAACAGGTCGCCCCCATCATCTACAAACCCCGGACCGGAGGCGCGTGATGACCACGGCAACCAAGGTGCACGTCCAGATCGGCGAGGTCAAAACCGGCGGGCCGGGCGAACTCCTGACGGCGATCCTTGGCTCGTGTATCGGGCTGGGTCTGCTGTATCCGTCTCGGCAAATCTACGGACTGGCGCATTGCTTGCTGTCGAACTCTGGCCAGCAAAGCGACGAAATCAGTGGGCGCTATGTAGATCAAGCTTTGAAATCCATGATTTCATTGATGAAAATCACACCAGACGACTACCGAAAAATCAAGGCGATCGTCGTTGGCGGGGCCAATATGACCATGCCCGCCGACACCGAACCGTCCCGACTGGTTGGCAGCATCAACAGCACCACCGCCTACAAAGCCGTGCGAAAACAAGGGTTTCGCAACATCTACGAAGACATTGGCGGCGTCGTCGGTCGCCAGATCACCATCGACTGCACCACGGGCGAATTCACCGTTGCTGAGATTCCGCGATTTGGAGGCTAGGCCATGTCCGAACAGATCACCGAAGAGATCACCCAAGATCCGCTGACACAGCCCGACGGCGTGCCCCCCATAACTGTCGCGCCTCCGACCGAGGTGGCGACCGCGGACCCTCGCAAGCGTCCAAACATTTATGGCTCTTTCTGGATGGCCGAGACGGAATTCGCCATTGAGGCCAGCATGATCCAAGAGGTCGTGCCCCTGCCCGACGTGATCGCGCCCATGCCGCTTGCGCCGTCTTACATGAAGGGGTTGTTCAACCTGCGCGGAACAATCGTGCCGATGATCGACCTGCGTCAACTGCTGCACCTGCCCCACAGTGACACGTCCGAACAAAAGGTCGCGATCATCGAAGATGGCGAGTTGTGCATCGGCCTGATCATCGACCGCACCGGCGAAGTCTTGAATGTGCAGGGCGCAGCACGGGTCGAGTTTCGCGCCCGCCACGGCGAGCCAAAAGACGTGGTTGTCGAAGGGTTGCTCAAACTTGATGACGGCCAGCGGATCATTCAGGTGCTGGACCCGCGCGAGTTGCTCAACCTCAAAAAGGTGCCCCGCGGCGAACGTATGATCCGAGAGCGTCCCAGCACAGCCAGCCTGACACGTGGGCGCCGGTTCAACTGCATCTCGTTCCAGTTCGGCCACACCACCTGCGCCATCGACCTGAGCCACGTCCAAGAGGTGATGGAAGCGCCCGATATCAACGACTCGATGATCGTGCATGACTGTTTTGTCGGCGTGGTGAACCTGCGCGGGCATATTATGCCGGTCGCCGATTTCCGCAATTTCATGGGCGACGACGCCAACCTTGCCGATACGACAGAGGTACCGCCCACCCGCAAGATGTTGGTCATTCGCACCGATGGCGGCTTGGTCGGTCTGCTGGTCTATTCGATCGACAGGATCATGACCTGTTTCGAAGACGAGGTCTTGCAATTCACCAAGCTCGCCCTGCCCCGCGCCGAAATCGTCCGGGGGTGTCTGGTGGGAAAAGGCAGCAACATCATTATGTTGCTGGATGACGATGCGCTGCGCTCGGACCCGATGCTGGTCGATACGGCGCGCCGCTGCCAAGAGGTGCACGCCACCACGGAAAACACGCGATCCTACAAGAAACAGCTGATCAACGGCGATCGGTTGACCTTTATCGTGTTCACGATCGTCACCCGCTTTGCCTTGGACTCCTCTCGCGTCAGCGAGGTGATCAGCTATCCCGATGAGTTGCTCAAACCGCCCTATGCGCTTGATTTCATTGATGGGATCGTCAACCTTCGCGGCGAGCTGATTACCCTCATCAATCCGCGGACGCTCTACGATCTGCCAAAGGTCGACCGCGAGAACGCGCGCGTCGTGATTTTCCTGCACGAGGGGCGCAAATACGGTTTCGTGGTGGATGGCGTGGATGAGATTGTCGTGACCGGCTCGAACATGGTGGCCGACAAGATGACGCTGAACCACAACGATCAATCGCTCAAGATTGTCGAGGATGACGGCGGCTGCATCCAAAGCAACAGCTATGGCGCGGTGATGATCCTCGACACCGGGGCGTTTCTCAAACGGTGCTTTGCCAAGGCGAATGGCGCGCTGCTAGAGGCCCCCGACCCGCAGTTGGCCTTGGCCAGCCCGCCGCCGGAGCAGACCAAGGCACCCGCCGCCACCTCGCAGCTCAAGGGGCTGAAACTGATGGAAACGGGTCAGTCCGGGCGCCCCTGAGGCATGAGCGAGTCAAAGGGTTTGCCGGTTGCTTCAAGGTATTCCTTTCCGTCCCAGAACCCGATGAGGATGCCGCTTTCGGCGGCGCGTTTCTGCCGCGCGAGCACCTCGTGTGTGGCGGTGATCCGGGTGTGATGCCGCCGCGCCCAATCCAGCAGGGCGCTTTCCATCCGGGCGCGCACGGCCACATGCTCGGGCGCGTCAGACGCCCCCAGATCGGTCAGCTCTTGCGGATCGGTCTCTAGGTCGAACAGCACCGGGCGAAAGCCTTCGCAGCGGATGAACTTCCACCGTCCGTCGTGGATCATCACCGTGTGCGCGTGCTCTTGCGGCTGGTTCAGGCTGCGCGCCATTTCGGACCAGTGGTAGTCATGCTCGGAAATCGCGTATCGGCGCGAAAAAACCTCGGTCCCGTGCAGGATCGGCGTCAGGTCGCGGCCTTCGATCACATGCGGTTTCGGGTCCAGCCCCAGCGCGCTCATGCAGGTGGGCGCAATGTCGATCATCTCGACCAAGGCGTCGGACACAACCCCGCGCGTGTCATTCGCCTCGGCGCGCGGATCGGCAATGATCAGCGGCACTTTCACCGCCATCTCGTGGTAGAAATCCTTGTCGCCCATCCAGTGGTCGCCCATGTAATCGCCATGGTCCGAGGTAAAGACGACGATGGTGTTCCCGGCGATCCCGCTGTCGTCCATCCATTTGAAAAGGCGTCCCAAATTGTCGTCGAGCTGCTTGATCAGACCCATGTAAGCGGGGATCACATGGTCGCGCACATGATCGCGCGAGAAACTGCGGCAGACGCGGGCGTCCTGATAGGCGCGCACCAAGGGGTGATCGGTGTCGCGCTCGGCCTCGGACCGGACCGGGTCGACGATATGTTCAGGCCCATACATGTCATGATAGGGCGCGGGCACGATGTAGGGCCAATGCGGCTTGATGTACGACAGGTGACAGACCCAAGGCCGCCCGTCCTCCTGCGCCTCGGTCATAAAGTCGATGGCGCGGTTGGTCATATAGGCGGTTTCGGAATGCTCCTCGGGAATGTTGGCGGCGAGGCGCGAGTTCTTCAAAAGCCACGCGGACAGCAATTCGCCATCCGGGTCGACACCGGAATTTGCGAAGTCTTCCCATGGGTTATCGGACTGGAACCCATGCGCAACGAGGTAATCGTCATAGGCCGACCACTGCTGACGCGGGCTGTCCGGGTGCAGACCGTCGTCACGCTCGAAGGGTTCAAACCCGCATTCGGACACGCGAACATCGATTTCCGACGCGGGGTCGATGCCCAGCCAAGCCATGCCCTCGGCGTCCGCGGTCATATGGGTCTTGCCCACCAGAACGGCGCGCGCCCCGGCTTCGCGCAGATGGTCCCCGAGGGTCGGCTCGCCCACCCGCAGCGGCATCCCGTTCCACGTCGACCCGTGCGAGCGCACGTAACGCCCGGTATAGGCCGACATCCGCGACGGCCCGCAGACCGGCGATTGCACATAGGCATTGGTGAACCGCACCCCGCGCGCCGCCAAAGCGTCGATATGCGGCGTGTGCAAATGCGGGTGGCCGTAGCAGCTGAGATAGTCGAACCGAAGCTGATCGGCCATGATCCAAAGCACGTTGGGGCGGTCTGTCATTCTGCGGGGTTCTTTTCGATCAGAGCCTCGACGGGCTGGCGTAGAAACTCTTCGAGCCGGTCGAGAAAACCGACGAAGGTTTCGATTTCATCCGGGGTAAAGACGTCTCGCAACGCGGCGCGGCGTGCGGCCATCACCGGAGCGGCCTGCGCGTAGGCGGCCTCTCCCATGGGCGCGATTTCGACGATGGTCTGGCGCGCGTCGTCCGCGTCGCGGCGCATGGTGACGTAGCCTTTGTCGCGGATCGCGGGCAAAGCGCGGCTGAGCAGCGAATGGTCGGTGCGTTGCAGCGCCGCGAGATCGCGGATCGTCATCGGCCCGCCCTCGTGCAGATCCCACAGCACGCGCCATTCGACGATCGACAAGCCGCCGCCCATTTGCAGGAACTGCTGCCCCTGCTTGCGCGAGGCCGAATAGACCGCCGGTAGCCGCGAAAAGACGTTGAAGTCCTCGCGGGTTCGGCGCGCCTTGATCCGCGCGGCGTCCTTTGTGTCGGGCTTGCCCATCGTCTCATCCTCCCTGCCGCCGATAATGCCGGAAAATTAATGCGTGACAAGTCATATAATTCTGCAACCCTTTTTGGCAGGACGTCCCCATCTGGGGGCATTCCGTCTTTGGAGGAAGGCGGAAACCTAAAGGGAGGAAACATGCTGAAAACGACGCTTTTGGGCGGGGTGCTTGCGCTCGCGCCGATGATGGTGGCCGCGCAAGCGACGCTGACCGCCGAAACCACGACGCCGGGCTCCACCCCGCATTACATCGACACCACGCTGGCCACCGTTCTGGAAAGCGCGGGCGTCGCGAGCCTGCAAATCACCGAAGGCGCAACGCTGACCAATTCGGTCGAGGCGGTCGCCAACGGGCGTTTGGACATGGCCCCCGCGCCGCTGATCCTGCCGTTCCTGCTGTCGCGCGGCATCGGGCCGTACTCGGGCGTTGGCCCGGAAAAGGGCGCAGAGCTGGCGGGCAACCTGCGGGCGCTGTTCTTTAACGCCGGCTCGGCGCAGCTGTTCGGCTTTTACGACAGCAACCCGGTGGACGACATCCGCAGCCTCGATGGCAAGCGCGTCTGGAACGGTCCGCCGCGCGGCGCGGCCCTGACCTCGGGTCGGGCGATGGTGTCGCTGCTGGCGGGCGGCAAGGATGGCGAGACCTACGAGGGCATCCAGACCCCGTGGCCCGACGCCGTTGCCACCATCACTGGGGGCGGCGCGGACGCCTGGACCATCCCCGAAGGCCTGCCCTCTGGCCGTCAGATCGCCCTTGCGGCGGCGGGCGCGACCACCATCTACGACGTGCCGTCTGACCTGCTCAACAGCGAGCTGGGCCAACAGATCATGACGGCACCGGGCCATGCGCCCTATTCCGTCCCGGTCGAGGAATACCGCAAAGCCTACGCGGGCAATGACATCACCATCGTCACCGACGATGACACGTTCGACAGTTTTGCCACCGCCTTTGCGCAGGTCGTGTCCGCCGATATGGACGAACAACTGGCCTATGACATCACCAAGGCGATGCTCGCCGCCGAAGAGCGGTTCAAGACCGGCTCGCCGCGCGGCCCCTACCTGATGATGAGCTTTGGCGATCTGGACGGCAAAACCCAAGGTGCCTGCGGCGCGGTGCAGATCAAGATGCACCCCGGCGCGATCCGCGCCTATGAGGACGCAGGCCACACCGTGGCTGACTGCCTCAAGCCCTGATCCCGACACCCCCCGAGGCGCTAAGCGGTGCCTCGGGCCAACCTGCGCGGGCTGACCCATGACAGATTCACAAACCCTTCCGCTGGGCAAACGCATCGCCGTGGCCCTGGCGCTGATCCTTGTTGTCCTTGGTATGACCAACACCATGCCGGAAATCCCCGGCCTCCAAGGCTTTTTCCGCGAGATCACCGGCCAGCCCTTCTTTCGGGTCAGCGGCTTTGCGCCCGAATATTTCTACCCGCCGGTGTTCGTGCTGATGATGGTGATCGTGGCATTGGACGCCAGCGTCTACCGCGAATGGTCGGTCATGGCGCCACAAAAGCGCTGGCTGGGCCTGGGCTTGGACATCGGCTTGGTGCTGGCGGCGGTGCTTGGCGCGGTAGGGTTCCTCGTGGAAATCGACTCGGTCTGTTTGATCGACCAGATCACCGGCGAGCGCGCCCGCCTGATCCAAGAGGCGGCGGAACGCTCGGCGGGGGTGATCCCCGGCATGACCTTCGAAGCCGAAGTCCTCGCCTGCCAAGCGCGCTTTGGCGGTTGGATCATCCCGCTGCTGTTCACCATCATCACCCTGTTTTTCCTGTATAATTGGCGCGTCTGGGGTCTGCCGCTCGTGGCCGTGGCCAGCACGGTGGTGGCCTACACGGTGGGCACGGCGCTGATCTGGATGTTCGATCTGTCGGACAACACTTTCCTTTTGACCAAGCTCGGCGCGGACGGCGGCGATGTCATGGCCGCAGCCGTGCAAAAGGCGACCAATGTGTTCATCACGCCGGACGGCTTCATGGGCCGCTTCATGGACATCGTTGTTAATCAGGTCTTTCCCTACGTGATCCTTGGCGCGCTGTTTGGCACCTCTGCCGGGGGCACCTCGCTGATCAAGCTCGCCGTCCGCGCCACTGCACGCCTGCGGGTCGAACCCATGCGCGACATCCCGCAGGACTTGGTGATGAACCGCCAAGACTGGCTGAACCTGATCATCATCGTGGTGCCGATCCTGACCATCCTCTTGCTTTTGCTTGGGAATAAGGACTCGATCAGCACCGGACTGCTGTCGCAACTCCTGCCGCGCGGCTTCACCCAGACCATCACCAACGCCACCGGCGACGCGGTTTCCGCAGGCTGGTGGGCGGTCGCGGTGCTGCTGCCCTTGCTGTTCCTTGACCCGGAAACGCGGGCGAGGCCGTCGAAAATCCTGCACGCCTTGGCCGAAGGCGGCATCCTCGTCTCGCGCCTCTTCCTGCTGCTCTTCGCGGTGTCGATCATCTCGGCCTTTCTCAACGAAAGCGGCCTGACCGGCGAGCTGACCCCCGCCGTGACCTCTTGGCTGGAAAACGCGCAGGTGATCCACCTGTTCGGCATCGAAATCCACATCGTCGGCGGCGTCTACCTGATGCTGGCGCTGACCTGCGCCATGGTCTGCGCGATCCTGCTGGGCATGGGGATGCCGACCGTGCCCGCCTATGTTAACGTGGCGCTGCTGGGGCCGCTGCTGGCGAACCTTGGGGTCAGCTTTTTCACCGCGCATATGTTCGTGTTCTATTTTGCCGTGGCCTCGGCGATCACGCCGCCCGTGGCGATTGCCGCCTTTGCCGCCGCGTCGATCACGAAATCCGAACCCATGCGCACCGGCATTGCCGCGGTTCGCGTTGGCATCGTGATGTTCACGATCCCCTTTGTGTTCGCGTGGTACCCCGAGCTACTGCTGATCGAACAAGCGGTCACGATCACCGACGCCATGGGCCGCCGCACCCTGATCGAAGGCTACGCCGGCCAGATCGACCCCGTCGCCCTGACGATGCTGGGCGCGCGGCTGGTCCTGGCGCTGTACCTGATGGCCTCGGCGCTGGCGCGGTATGACCGGGGGCCGATGGCCTCTTGGGAAATCGGGCTGCGGCTGTTGCTTGCGGTGCTGGTCTTGTGGAAAACAGGGCCGGTGATGGGCTTTGGCATCGCCGCCGCCCTCGCGCTGATTGCGCTGCATTGGATGATGGCAAGGAAAAACGATGGAAAAGCCTACGCTTGAGCTGGTTTGCCGGCTAGAGGTCGAACTGGACCCGATCAAGGAAATGGGCGCGGGCCGGGCAGGCCAGCGCCGCATTATCCCGATCATTGGCGGCACGGTCAGCGGGCCGCGCCTGTCGGGCAAGATCCTGAACCTCGGGGCGGATTGGCAGACGATCTTTGCCAATGGCATGGCCGAGCTGGACACCCGCTATGCGATGGAAACCGATGACGGCGCGCTGATCGAGATCATCAACTACGGCTACCGTCACGGCCCCGCCGAGGTGATCGCCGCCATCGCCCGCGGCGAGGATGTGCCGCATGAGGATTACTACATGCGCACCCACGCGCGGCTGGAAACCGGCGATCCGCGCTATGATTGGGTCAACAAGACGCTGTTCGTCGGCACCGGCGAGCGCAAGCACTCTCGGGTGTTGGTGGACCTTTACGCGGTGGGCTAAGCCGCTGCGCAGCCCCCGCGCGGGTCGTTTTTTAGAATCTGTTCAGCCCCGTCAGAGCCTTTTGGCCCGGCGGGGCTTGTTCATGTCTGCGCCGCGCCATGGCGCTGTGAATATGCGCTACCCTGCTGATTTTGAGACATTTTCCGCACAGTCAGGCGCGCCAAATCGTCATTACATCACGCGGCATCGAAAAAATGAATTTACACGTGATGTTTTGTCCGGTAGCAATTCACCAACCGGTCGGTCAGCGTTTGGAGGCGAGACCGACAACGACTTGGAGGAGACGCGCATGGCGCAAGCATTCATCTGTGACAGCATCCGCACGCCCATTGGCCGCTATGGTGGGGCGCTGTCGTCGGTTCGGGCCGATGATCTGGCCGCCGTGCCGCTGGCCGCATTGAAGGACCGCAACGCGGGTGTGGATTGGGACAGCGTCGATGACGTGATCTTTGGATGCGCGAACCAGGCGGGGGAGGACAACCGCAACGTGGCGCGCATGGCGACCTTGCTGGCGGGCCTGCCCGATGTGATCCCCGGCACCACCGTCAACCGCCTGTGCGGCTCTGGCATGGACGCGATTGGCCTTGCCGCGCGCACCATCCGCGCCGGGGACGGCGATCTGCTGCTGGCGGGCGGCGTCGAAAGCATGTCCCGCGCGCCCTTCGTGATGGCCAAGGCCACCAGCGCCTTTAGCCGCAACGCGGAAATCTACGACACCACCATCGGCTGGCGCTTCAAGAACCCCAAGCTGGACACCCAGTTCGGCACGCATTCCATGCCCGAAACCGCCGATAACGTCGCCGAGGACTATGGCATCAGCCGCGCCGATCAGGACGCCTTTGCCCTTGAATCGCAGCGCCGCTGGGCGCAGGCCCATGCCGCCGGGATCTTTGCCGATGAAATCACCCCGGTGAGCATCCCACAGCGCAAGGGCGATCCGCTGACCGTCGACACCGACGAACATCCCCGCCCCCAGACCACGCCGGATCAGCTGGCCAAGCTGCGCGGCGTCAACGGGCCGGACCTGACGGTCACGGCGGGCAACGCCTCTGGCGTCAACGATGGCGCGGCGGGGGTGATCGTTGCCTCCGAGGCCGCCGCCAAGGCCAACGGCCTGATCCCGCAGGCGCGCGTGGTTGCCATGGCCGCCGCTGGTGTGGCCCCGCGTGTCATGGGCATCGGCCCGGTTCCCGCCACCCGCCGGGTTCTGGCGCGCGCGGGACTCACGCTGGACCAGATGGATGTGATAGAATTGAACGAAGCCTTTGCGGCGCAGGGCTTGGCCGTGCTGCGCGAGCTGGGCTTGCCCGATGCGGCCCCGCATGTGAACGCCAACGGCGGCGCGATTGCCATGGGCCACCCGCTGGGCATGTCCGGTGCGCGTCTGGTTCTGCACGCCACGCGCCAGCTGCACCGCACGGGCGGGAAATACGCGCTCTGCACCATGTGTGTCGGCGTCGGTCAGGGGATCGCCATGATCCTCGAACGTGTTTGAGCCACAGGAGGTACGACCATGTACGCCCAGATGATCAAGTCCGAAAAGTCCAACGAGACCCCCGAGGAGCTCGCCGCCTTTCAGGCGCGCATTGACCGCGGCGAGCGGATTGAGCCCAAGGAATGGATGCCCGAGGGCTACCGCAAGACGCTGATCCGCCAGATCGGCCAGCACGCGCATTCCGAGATTGTCGGCCAGCTGCCCGAGGGCAACTGGGTCACCCGCGCGCCGACCTTGGAACGCAAGGCAATCCTGCTGGCCAAGGTGCAGGACGAGGCGGGCCATGGTCTGTACCTCTATAGCGCCTGCGAAACGCTGGGTGTCTCGCGCGATGAGCTGTTCGAAAAGCTGCACTCGGGCGCGATGAAATACAGCTCGATCTTTAACTACCCGACGCTGACCTGGGCCGATATGGGCGCGGTCGGCTGGCTGGTCGATGGCGCGGCGATCATGAACCAGGTGCCGCTTCAGCGGACCTCTTATGGTCCCTACGCCCGCGCGATGATCCGCATCTGCAAGGAAGAGAGCTTTCACCAGCGCCAGGGCTATTCGGTCATGATGAAGATGGCTCAGGGCACCGAGGCACAAAAGGCCATGGCGCAGGATGCGCTCAACCGCTTTTGGTATCCGGCGCTGATGATGTTCGGCCCGTCGGACGCGGAATCCGTGCACTCGGAACAGAACATGGCGTGGAAGATCAAGATCAACTCGAATGACGAGCTGCGCCAGCGCTTTGTCAACGAGACGGTCCCGCAGGCGCATTACCTTGGGCTGACGGTCCCGGACGAGAACCTGAAATTCAACGAAGAGACCGGCAACTGGGACTTCTCGCAGCCCGACTGGACCGAGTTTTTCGAGGTGCTCAAGGGCAACGGCCCCTGCAACGAAGAGCGCCTTGGCGCGCGGCGCAAGGCTTGGGACGACGGCGAGTGGTTCCGCGACGGTCTGAGCGCCTACGCCGAGAAATCCGCAGCGCGCCGCGCCGCTGTGGCAGCAGAATAAGGGAGGAAACCCCATGTCGAAAAAAGAATGGCCCCTGTGGGAAATCTTTATCCGCGGTCAACACGGCCTGAACCATCGCCACGTCGGCAGCCTGCACGCGCCGGACGCCGAGATGGCGATCAACCACGCACGCGACGTCTATACCCGCCGCAAAGAGGGCGTGTCGATCTGGGTCGTGCCCTCGTCCGAGATCACCGCATCCAGCCCGTCCGACAAAGGCCCGCTGTTTGATCCGGCCGAAAGCAAGGTCTACCGCCACCCGACCTTCTTCGACATTCCTGACGAAGTGGGGCACATGTGATGGCTCTGGACGCAACGCAAGTGGATCAAAAGGCGCTGTTCGACTGGCTTTGCCGGATGGGGGACAACGCGCTGATCCTCGGGCACCGCACGTCTGAATGGTGCGGCCATGGCCCGGTTCTGGAGGAAGACATCGCGCTGGCGAACACCGCGCTGGACCTGATTGGCCACACGCAGATGTGGCTGGGGCTGGCGGGCGAAGTCGAGGGCGCAGGCCGCACGGCGGACAACCTCGCGTATCTGCGCGACGCCATGCAGTTTCGCAACGTCAAGCTGGTCGAGCTGCCCAACGGCGACATCGGTCAGACGATCATGCGCGAGTTCCTGTTCGACGCGTTTCACTTTGAAATGCTGACGGCGCTGGTGGCGTCTGCCGACGCCCGCGTGGCCGAGATCGCCGCCAAGGCCTTGAAAGAAGTGGCGTATCAGTTCGACCGCTCGTCGGACCTGGTGGTCCGCCTCGGGGACGGCACCGCAGAAAGCCACGACCGGATGCAGGCCGCGCTGGAGCATTTCTGGCCCTACACCGGCGAGATGTTCGTGGCCGATGCGGTGGACGAGGCCATGGCGCAGGCGGGCATCGCCCCGGCCCTGTCCGAGATCGAATCCCGCTGGGACACGCTGGTGTCGGAAACGCTGGCCGAGGCGACCTTGGTCTGCCCCGAGCGCCGCGCCGACGTGCACACCGGGGGAAAGCAGGGCCGCCACACGGAACATCTGGGCTATATCCTGGCCGAGATGCAGTTCCTCCAGCGTGCCTATCCGGGGGCGGAATGGTAGAGCCGGACACCATATGGCAATGGCTGGCCGAGGTTCCCGACCCCGAGATCCCCGTGGTCTCGGTGACGGAACTGGGCATCATCCGCGAGGTCCGCTGGGACGGTGACACGCTGCATGTTGCGGTGACGCCGACCTACTCGGGCTGCCCGGCTACGGCGGTGATCGACCTGATGGTCGAGGACAAGCTGCGCGAGAAAGGCGTCGAAAAGATCGCCCTTGAACGCCGGTTGTCGCCGCCTTGGACCACCGACTGGATAACGGGCAGCGCCCGCGACAAGCTGCGCGAATACGGGATTGCTCCGCCGGTGGATGGCACCGCCAGCGATGGCCGGATGGGCCGCGCGGCACGCATGGCGGGGTCGAACCTGACCATCGAATGCCCGCGCTGTGGGTCCAGCCACACGGACAAGGTCAGCCAGTTCGGCTCGACCCCGTGCAAGGCCGCCTATGTGTGCCGCGACTGCCTGGAGCCATTTGACTATTTCAAGTGCCACTAGAGGCACGTCCGGCACCGCAGGTGCCCTGCCCGCTCATGGCCTAAACCCTTTCAGACAAGAGGAGGTCTGACATGCCCCGCTTTCACACTCTGGATGTCACCAACGTCGAGCGGAACACCCGCGACGCGGTCACCGTCACCCTGCGCCCACGCGATGGCGATTTCGACTTTATCCAAGGCCAGTACCTGACCTTCCGCCGCGATTTCGACGGCGAAGAGCTGCGCCGCAGCTACTCGATTTGCGCGGGCCTTGACGATGGCGCCCTGCGCGTCGGGATCAAGCGCGTGGACGGTGGCGCCTTCAGCACCTGGGCCAACGAAGAGCTGCAACCCGGCGACACGCTCGAGGCGATGCCGCCGCAGGGCCGCTTTTTCACCGTGCTCGACCCCAGCACCGCCAAGAATTACCTCGGCTTTGCCGGCGGCTCTGGCATCACGCCCGTCCTGTCGATCATCAAGACGACGCTGGCGCGCGAGCCGGGCAGCACCTTCACGCTGGTCTACGCCAACCGCCAGGTCACCTCGATCATGTTCCGCGAGGAAATCGAAGACCTCAAGAACACCTATCTTGGCCGTCTCTCGGTGATCCATATCCTTGAATCCGAAGGCGATATTGACCTGTTCACCGGCCGCATCGACGCCGAAAAGATGGAGGCGCTGTTCCGCCTTTGGATCGACGCCGAGACCGTGGACACGGCCTTTATCTGCGGGCCGGAACCGATGATGCTGACCATCAAGGACAGCCTGCTGAAACACGGCCTGACCGAAGATCAGGTCAAGTTCGAGCTGTTCGCCAGCCAGCAGGGCCGGGCCAAGAAACGCGCGGTGTCGCGCCACGTACAAAACGACGGCGCGCAATGCGACGTGACCGTCACGCTGGATGGCGAGACGCGCGCCTTCAAGATGCCGAAAGACGGCACCGCCGTGCTGGACGCGGCGATCGACAACGACATGGACGCACCCTATTCGTGCAAGGCCGGGGTCTGCTCGACCTGCCGCGCCAAGGTCACCGAGGGCGAGGTCGAAATGATGACCAACCACGCGCTCGAAGACTACGAAGTGCGCGCCGGGTATGTCCTGTCCTGCCAGTGCATCCCGCTGTCGGACAAGGTAGTCCTGACCTACGACGAATAAGCGCACTTGGGATTGGGACGGGCCGTTCAGGCCCGCCCTTTGCGCTTGGTCCGCCAGAACGGCGGCACATCCCCTGCCATGATGCAGCCGTAGGGGTCGATGTAATCTTCGATCTCGGCCAAGCCAAAGCTTTCGATCTGCCGCACAACGTTGTCCGCGCGCTTGTAGCTGGATGGCAGCTCCGAGGCGTCCACCGCCCCGGCGTGGAACCGCACGTCCAGCCCTTGGGTTTCGGCGCGCAGCATCTGCTCGGGCGTGACGGAGCCCATGCGGCGGCGATGCTCGGACCGGGAAAAGTTCCGCCCCGCGCCATGCGGGCTGAACCCCAAGCCATGATCCGCGTCCTTGCCGCGCACCACCAGAACCGGCTCTGCCATGTTCAGCGGGATCAGGGTCAAGCCATTGGCGTCGCTTGCATAATCCCCCCAAGCCGGGGTCGCCCCCTTGCCGTGCAGGTACAGATCGCCGCGCTTGAACACAAAGTTATGCTCGTTCCAATAGCGGTCCCCAAGCTGCGCGCCGGTCGCCTCTAGCGTGGCCTGATGGAGCGCCGTGTGGTTCGCCTTGGTCCACTTGCGGATCAGCTGCAACGCCTGCCAATAGGCGCGCCCCTCGTCGGTGTCGGCGGGAATCCAGGCGTTCTGCTTGGGCGTCTCGGGCGAGAGCCGCTTGCGGAACTTTTCAGCCGCGATCATCCCGTGTTTGTACAGCACCGCCCCCGGCCCACGAGAGCCGTGATGCGTCACCATCGCCGTCCGCCCGGTCTTGCGCGAGCGCCCCACAAACAGGAAGTGGTTCCCATCCCCTTGCGTGCCCATATGTTCCTGCGCCATGCGCAAAGCCTTGGGGTTGTTCAGGAAAACGTTCTCGCGAAAGGCATCGAGCAGCTTGAGCGACACGGTGAACCGCGTCCCATTGCGCCGCCCGCCCGGGCCGAAATGGGTCACCGCTTGGGCCGCGTCCAAGACCGCCTTGGGGTCAACATCGCCAAGGTCCGACAGCATCACCGAGCAGCAGATATCGGCCGAGTGCATCCCCGGATGGATCGCATTCCGCGCCGCCACGACACCGCCCACCGGGATCGTGCCCACCGGCCCAGCCGGGCAGGCGTCGGGCATGACCGCTCCGGCCTCGACCGTGGGCACACGCATGACTTCGGTCATGGTCTCGCGCACCTTGGTCAGGTTGTCGGCCTCGTCGGCGTCGCTGGTTTCGATGTTCTCATGGAAGGCGACAGCCCCCGGCGCACGCAACGGCAGATGCGGCGGGTCCAGCGGGAATTCCGCCTCAAGATCCGCACGGATTTTCGCCAGGCCAAAGCCTTCGGCCCGCAGCGCATTGGCGCGTGCCAGGATGGCCGGGTATTCCTTGCCGGGGCGATGCCCCCACTCTTTGAGATGCTCGCCAGTCACGGCGTCAATCATTTCAATCGTCATATCGTTACCCTCCGCGGGGGGCCGTCCCCCGCTTACGTCAAAAGTCTCGGCGACAAAGGTGGCCGCAGTTGCGACCCTGAGAAACAACCCGGGACCCGCCCCGCTTGAGTTGCCCCAAGCGTT
Source organism: Tropicibacter naphthalenivorans (assembly GCF_900176475.1). Taxonomy (GTDB): domain Bacteria; phylum Pseudomonadota; class Alphaproteobacteria; order Rhodobacterales; family Rhodobacteraceae; genus Tropicibacter; species Tropicibacter naphthalenivorans. Next base: position 82,839 of record NZ_FWXX01000006.1, on the reverse strand, counting down.
TGCCGTCTGGGCGCCCGCAAGGAGGGGAATTGAACCCACTCGGCGACCCGGAAAAAGATGCGCTGTAGTTCCTCGGGCATTCGCCGAGACTGTTCCTTTCGTTTTGGTTGCGCGGACAAGGGGTTGCGAGACGGGTACATTTTGAAGCTGTAGTCCCGCAGGCATTCCGCGCAGTTTTGTTTGGCCCCGCCATCCGGCCGGAAAACCGGTTTCCACTATTCCTGATGGCGGGCGCGTTTGGCCCCGCCATCCGGGCGGAAAACCGGTGCCCACTTTTCCTGATGGCGGGCGCTTACACCTCGATCGATCCGATCCGGGCCAGCCAATCCGCGCCACCGCTTTGGCCCTTGGCGAACATCGCGATCTGGTCCCAGACCACATCCGAGAACCCGCCAATGTTCAGCACGTCAGGGCGGCTGGGCACCTGCGTCGTCGCATAGGGGGCGATGTCCAGACACACCAGCCGCGCGCGCGGGTTGCGCCGTTTCAGCACGTCCCATTCGCGCAAAGCCGGCGTGCCTTGGTTGCCGAAATCACCGCCGAGCCAAGACTCGTTGTCCGACACCATCACCACCAGATCGGGCGCTTCGCCTCGGTCGTTTAGCCACCGCAGGGGCGCGGCGCAGTTCGTCCCGCCCCCGGCCAAAGCGGCCAGCCTTTCGGCGTTGGTCAGCACCGTGTCCTGCGCGCGCAAAGACGCCTCGCGCACCCGCACTTCAAACGGCAGGACGTGCGCGCCCCTGTTCGCCCGCAGCACCGCCGCCGCGACCAACGCCGCCACATCGACGCAGCGCACCGCCGTGCTGGCCCCCCGCCGATAGCCCGTCACCGGGCACAGCATTGAGCCGGACACATCCGGGCAGACAACGACCCGCCCCGGCACGCTCGGGACATTGGCCACCGCGTGCTCCATCGCCTCATACAGCGCCTCGACAATCGGCACAGGCATCTCTGGGCTGATGTTCTGCGCCGCCACCATCAGCTGGTAGGGAAAGGCACGCGCCTTGGCGATGGCCTCTGGATTGCGCAGCAGATCGGCCACGCGCACGACCACCTCAGGGTCGGCAAAGGCGCCGTTCCTCAGCAACATGTTCAAGCCCTGCCGCACCATCTGCCAAGACCCATTGCGCGCCACCTGCCCCCATTGTTCAGGCGTCAAAGGCAGTTGCGTCAGCATCTGGAACGGCACATCCGGCACCTCGCCCTGCCCCGTTTCACGGAACGCCAGCCAGTCCTGCACCGCCTGCGGCAGCAAGGCCGCCTCGCAGGGACGCCCGACGATCCACGCAAAAAGCGCTTCGCGTTCAGGGGTTTGCGGCTTGGGGTGGACCATCTTGATGACATCCGCCAGCGTCGGGTTGCCGCCGATACGCGCGTTCAGCAGCGCCCAGTCGGACGCGCCGTTCAGCCAATTCTGCACCATCGCCTTGGGCGCGGACCCCAGCGAGCGCCGCCCCGTCTGCCCCGAGCGCACGACCTGCACAAAGCTTCGCAGCATCTTGCCATTGTCGACCACGCGCGCAAACGCCTTGCGGAACAGCGCCGGATCGCGCCGCGCCAGAACTGCGAGCAGCACCGCGGGCATGTCCTTCATATAGCCGCTTTCGCGGGCATAGATCGCGGTCTGCGCCAACATTTGCGGCGAGACCGCCTCGGCCAGTTTCAGAACCTGCGCCAGTTCCTGCTGCGGCTGGGTGTAGAACATCCCGCCAAAGGTGCCGGTCACCGCCATCTGCGCCAGTGCTTCGGCGTCGGACAGGGCGTAGGCCGCGCCGCCCGCCGCGTTGCGGGTGGTGGTCGGCAGCACCGCTTTCAGGGATGCAAACAGAGATGCGTTTGCCATGGCTGTGGTCCTTTTCGTTTTGCTGGGCCTGTTGTGCCATGGGCCGCGCTGGGTGCCGAAGAAAAAGCGATTTCCGGATAACACTCTGGATTTGCTGAAAAACTTCGCAGATTGCGCCAAGGCGTCCCGCAATATACGATCCAGATGTATCGCTGTATATCGAATTGGATCGCACTATGCGCAACGTGGTCATCGGCTTTCTGGGCACCCAACTGGATGCGGGCAAAAAGCGCCGGTGGAAGCCGACCGTCAGCCTTCTGACCCACCCCGGCTTTGACGTCGATCGGATTGAGCTGCTGTACGACCACAATTTCAGCCGCCTTGCGCACCGGGTTGCGGATGAGCTGCGCGAAGCCTCGCCCGACACCGAAGTGCTGCTGCAACGGCTTGATCTGGACGACCCTTGGGACTTTGAGGAAGTCTACGGCAAGTTGTTCGACTTTGCCCGCAGCTATGGCTTTGACGAGGACCGCGAGCGCTATCACGTGCATCTGACCACCGGCACCCACGTGGCGCAGATCTGCTGGTTCCTGCTGACCGAGAGCCGCCACGTCCCCGCCAAGCTGCTGCAATCCGGGCCGCCGCGCGGGCTGGAACAAGGGTCAAAGCTGGACATCATCAACCTTGACCTGTCGCGCTACAACGCGCTGCAACAGCGGTTTGACCAACTCTCGCGCGAATACTCGGACCAGCTGAAAGGCGGGATCGAGACGCGCAACCCCGCCTATAACGCCTTGATTGATCGCATAGAATTGGTGGCCAGCAAGTCCGACGCGCCGATCCTGCTGCTGGGTGAGACGGGCACCGGCAAGACCGATCTGGCCGCGCGCATCCACAACCTAAAGCTCGACCGACGCCGGGTCAAAGGCCGCATGGTCCACGTCAACTGCGCCACGCTGAACGGGCCGGACGCCATGGCGATGCTGTTCGGCCAGCGGCGCAGTCACACCGGGCTGGCGGGAAGTGAACGCAGCGGCCTGCTGCGCGAAGCGGACGGCGGCACGCTGTTTCTGGACGAGATTGACGCGCTTGGGATGAACGAACAGGCCGTCCTGCTGCACGCGATCGAGACCGGGCGTTTTTACCCCGTCGGGTCAGATTACGAGGTGTCGAGCCGCTTTCACGTCATTGCCGGGGCGGGCGTCGATCTGCGCACCCGCGCCGCCGAGGGGCGCTTTCGCCCCGATTTGCTCGCGCGTCTGACCATGTGGTGCTTTACCCTGCCGCCGCTGCGCGCCCGCCCCGAGGACGTAGAGCCGAACCTGATGTTCGAACTGGCGCGGGCCGAACGGGAATTGGGCGTGCAAACCGGCTTTAACAGCGACGCGCGCGACCACTATCTGCGGTTTGCCCGCGATCCCGCGACCGCTTGGCCGGGGAATTTTCGCGATTTCAGCGGGTCGGTGCGGCGTCTGTGCACGCTGGCCCCCCGTGGCCGCATCACCCGCGCCATGGTCGACCAAGAGATCGCCGCGCTGCAAGCCGACTGGGCGCAGGCCAGCCGCGATGACGACACGCGGTTGCTGTCGGACCTCTTGGGCGCGGCGGCGCAGGACATCGACCCGTTTGATCAAGTGCAACTGGCGCAGGTGGTGCGCGTCTGCGCCGCCTCCAGCAGCCTCAGCGCGGCGGGCCGCACGCTCTTTTCGGTTTCGCGCACGCGGCGCACCAGCACCAATGACGGCGACCGCTTGCGCAAGTACCTTGCCAAGTTCGGGCTGGATTGGGAACAGGTCAGCGCCCTTTAGGCGCCCTGCGCCCCTCAGTCGCTGCGCAAAACGCGGATGTTGACGTGAAACGCCTCGTCCCATTCGCCGTCCTCAAAGGTGATGGCGCGGCCTGTGGCCCAGCGTTTGGCAAGCGGTTCATCAAGGTTCAGCACCTTGGGCCGCACCTTGCCGAAGAGAAAGTTGATGGTCGAGCGCAGCTTGAGCCGCCCCTGCGCATCCAGCGAGACGCGCAGATCTTTGTAGGCATCGGTTTTCTGGCGCGACAAATCCTGAAAGCCCAGCACCTCGGTCCGGCCATTTTCCACCTTGATCGCCACCGACCCGAGGGTTTCAATCTTGCCGGGACGATAGGCCGGATCGGGCCGCCGGCGGAAATAGGCGTCGTCCCAGCGGCGACGGACAAAGATCCGGTAAGTGCCGTCCAGCGTGGCGGGCGCGGCGTTGTATTCATCGGCGATCCGGTCAAGCAGGTTGGCGCTGAGGTAGCCCGTCTCTTCGATCAGGTTTTCCTTTTGAAAGGCCCGCACGGCACTGCGCGAGGCAGGCCCGAACAGCCCGTCCGGCTCGCCCAGACCATAGCCCAAGGCATCCAGCGTGCGCTGAATATCCCGGTAGTCGTCGCGCCCAAGGCTCAGGGCCGCCTCGGTTTCCTCTGGCGACAGAGCGGGGCCGGCGCCCGGGTCCGGCACAGGGGTGTTCAACAATGCGGCAAAGCGCGTCGGGCTGGCATCCGGCGCGGGCTTGGCAGGCGCGTCCGCCTCGCTGGGGGCGCGCAATTGCGTCAAGGCCAGCTCTGCCGCCTGCGCCGCCATGGTTGCGGGATGATCGTCGATCACAGCGCGCAGAGCCACGGCGCGGGCGGAGACCTCTGCCTGCCCCAGCGCGTCCAAAAGGGCGGCATTGGCAAGGCTCTCACGCTCGGCGGTTGCGCGGGCGGCGGCGCTGTCGGCCTGCTGCGCGGAGGCTTTGGCGGCGGCGGCCTTGGCCGCTTCGGCTTCGGCCAGAATGCGGGCGCGCTCATCCGCAAGGGCGGCCTTTTCCGCCTCGAGGCGCTGGCGCTCTGCCTCAATGTCATCCAGCACCACGTCGCCGCGCACGGCGGCCTTGAGCACCTTGGACTGGCGCAGGATGTCGGCCATGGGCACGGCAAAGTTCACCGCCCCCGCCCGGCTGCCCGCATGGTGCAGCGCCACGACCTGTTTGAGATCGGTGTCGATCACCGGCGAGCCAGAATTGCCCGGCAGCGTGTCACAGGTGTGCCGCAGCCGCCCCGAGGCCACTGCCGGACTGTCGGCTTGGCACTTTTCGCGGCTGATGCGCTGCGCCTCGCCCATGGGATGGCCGATCACCCACAGCGGATCGCGGTCAGAGGGCAAAACGGACGACAGCTCCAGCGCGCCGAACTCGGCGTTGGCATCACCGCCGACCACTTGCAGCACCGAGTAATCCAGCGCTTCGCTGGTTTCCAGCGGGGCGGGATTGACGTGGAACATGCGCGTGCCCTCTTCGATGCCGTCGCGCAGGTAGCCCATGCGCAACTGCACCGCGATGATCGCGCTGGCCCCTAGTTTTTCGTTGTTCAGAATGCCCGGCACACAGTGGTGGTTGGTCACCAGCCTGTTGCCCTCGACCAAAAAGGCGGTGCAGGGCGCGTGGCCCTTGTCGGTCAGGATATCCAGCCGCCCGATGGGCCGCCCGGTGCGCGCAAAGACCGAGGTCGCGCCGTAGTTGGACACGAATTCATTGTTGTAATCGCCGATCTGCGCCTCAAACTCGGCCCCCGGCAGGGCGGATTGATTGCGCGACAGGACGGTGTTGCCAAAGGTGCTGGCGTCGAACATCAACAAGTCCTGAGCCTGCGCCCCTTGGGCCAGTGCCATCCCCCCGGCCAAGATCATCGCTGCGCGTTTCATCGAAATGCTCTCCCTTTTGGCGGCCTGCTTTGACCGCTTGGCCGGGCCAGAATGTCATGTCTGAAAAGTGGTGTGTTCAATCCCAGCGCGCCGGGCCCGGCCAGTGTAGGCAGCAAGACGGCCCTGTGCCAAGGGCGCAATCCCTGCCCCTTGCGCGACGCTGAGACGCGACTTTTGGATTTTGCCTGAGTGATACCTTTGGATTTTGCCTGGAGGGGCTAGAATTCGCGGCTAAGCCGCTGATTTTCCCGAAAGATTTTTGAGCGCAAGATTGCCGCAATCCGAAGCGCGGGTTTGGAGCGACTAACCCATTGATTTTGTTTAAATCGGGGCCGACTGCGGAACCGATTGCGGAACCTTATTGATCCTCAAACTCTGCATATGCCAAGAGCTGCAAGCAGTTGTCGGGATCGTCGGAACCACGCGCTTCCATCTCGTTCATCACGTCTTGGCAAGCCTCCGCGTAATACGGTTGAACTGAAGCTGCTGCCTTGGCGTAGTTGGCCAAGAAACCTCTGAAGTCCTTTGCTATATCACTGAAGTCGCGGACCAGCCGCATGATAGCCAAGCGCATACCCGCGCGCTCAATATCGGTCATCTCCCCACCAAACAGAAAGAGATCGCCTTCACCTTGGTCCAGCTTCCGATACCGAGCTGGGATGCTGTTTCGATTGCGCCAGTTGGCAATGGCGCTTCTGCTCACCATCAACCGGAAGGCCAAATCGCTATCACTATCAACGCCGAAGCGCCGTTTCATACGTTCGATGATTTCACCAACGTCATTGGCGTCTTCCATGGTTGACCGTCCCTTTGTGAACAGGTATGCTCATTGTGAACAACCTGAAAGCTATGCTAATAAATATGTCCCAACGTTACCCCATCTCCTGAGCTATTGAAAGAAGTTCGCGCCAAGCTGGTGCTGCGAGGAACGTCGTTCGCGGCCTTCTGTGCGGAGCATGGATTTGTGCGCCAGCATGTTGGCGACGTGGTTGCCGGAAAGCGCGACGGGAAGAAGGCGCGTGAGCTCGTTCAAGCTTTCATGACGAAGCTCAGGGAGACGGAATGAACTACGTCACCACAGAGCAATTTTCAGAAGTTGTCGGCATTTCTGATCGTGCGGCGCGGAAAGCTTACGTGAAGGCCGCAGCAAACAAGCCGTGGCGCGGCCACCATCTGCCGGTTGTGCAGCTCGATGGGCAGCGCGGCGGGGCGGGTGGCGCGACCTGGGCGATTGACCTGGCACGGGCCACGCCCGCGTTGCTGGCAGACTTCCCGGCCTTGGGTGAGCTTCTGGACCCCGCCCCGGTGCCCGCTGTTCCGGCGGCGAAATCCGAAGTCGATCCATGGCGGACGAAGGTTCAGGGCCAGCGGTTCGACCTGATCAAGCCCGCCATCGGCACGGAACCGGGCACCAAGGAACGGGCGGACACGTTGCGGAAAATCGCCGCAAGTGCAAAGCCTTGCTGGGGAACATCGAAGCCGCCGAACATCGTTACCTTGCGGAAATGGCTGCAAGACTATGACCAGCGCGGGCTTGCTGGGTTGATCCCCGAGGCATCCGCTCTCAAGGGACGGTCCAAGGTGCTTGTCAGCCGTGTATGGGACGGCGGCATTGACCTGGACGAAGATCGGCGGGCGGCGGTAGCGCGGTCCCTGGACACCTACACGCGGTCCCTGATCGCCAAGAGCGTGTCTGGCATCAAGGCCAGATCACTGGCGGAAACCCGGCTGGTGGAGCTGTGTCAGGAGGCGGGAAGCCTGTTGTCGCTGGCTGAGCTGGAAAGCATCTGCAAGATCACCCAGAAGTACATCGACCGCTTTGCAGCATACCGTCGCGTTGCCCGTCATGACCATGACAACAAAGCGTTTTTCGACAATGATCGCGGACGGATCAGGCGCGGCAAGTGCGCATTGCCGATGGAAGTCGTCTATGGCGACGTCCACCCGATCAACATCTACATGCAGGCAGCAGACGGCAAGGGCCAGCGACGGCTTCGGCTGATCACTTGGATGGACGATTGCACCCGCTACATGTGGGCTTCGGTTGCGGTATTTGAGAAGGGCCGGGGCATTCGTCAGACCGATATTGCCGACTCGCTGTTCAATATGGTCTGCGACCCCGTGGGCGGCGTGGCCCATACCCTGTACCTGGACAACGGCGGTGAGTATTCCGCCCTGGGTGAGGCCATGGCGGAAATCCCCGGCGCGGTGGACGTGCTCGAAGGCTTCGGTGGTGTGGTCAAGGCGCGGCCTTACAACGGTCCTGCAAAAGGGCTGCTGGAACATTCCTTTGCGATACTGGAACAAGGCTACTTCAAGCATATACCCGGATGGATCGGCGGGGACCGGACGAACAAGAAGACCCATGCTGTGGGCAAGCCTGTAAAGGGCTTTTCAGGCACCGTTGAAGAGCTTGTTCAAGCCGTCTTGGACATGGTTGCAGCCTACAATGCCGCGCCTCAGGGCGGGCAGCTCAAGGGCACGTCGCCCCGCGCCGCAATGCAGGACGCAATTGAACGCGGCTGGCAGTCGGTGACGATGGATGTTGACAGTTTCGACTTCGCCTTTTCCCGTCGCGATGATCGTGCCATTCGCCAAGGTGGCTTCCGTTTGGACAACACCTGGTGGAGCAGCGATGCGACCCAACGGCTGGGCGCGGGCGATGTTGTAAACCTGCGCATTCCCCTGCGAAGCGGCGCTCAAGGCGTCTACGTTCTGCATGATGGACAACGTCTGCATGGGCGCGCGCTTCCGGAGACCCTGTATCACCCGCTGGACCGTGACGGCGCGCGGGAGAGTGCCCGCCGGAACCGATTGCAGGAAGAGGCAATTCGCCAGCTCAAGAAGGGCGTGGACCCCAAGGTTGATCCGGCGACGGAGATCCTCAGGGGCGTGGATCGGACCCCGTTGGACGTGGTGGCCGGAACCACCATCGGCCTGGACGACGCAAGCCCGCGCCACAACGAACACGAGCACATCGAGCGGCGGCGGTCGCAAATGATCGAGATTGCGGAAGACTTCGGCTGGGCCGGGTACTCCGACGAGCGAAGAGCCGAAGGGAACTGATTTGGACGTCACCCCTTCGGCACTTCTAAATGCAACCCCTGTCAAAAGGTATAAAATGACAGAGGGACCCAGACTTCCTACCATTGAAACTCCTTTGTTCGCAACTATCCGTGGCGTCATCGGGGAAGTGCTGGAAAGCGCAGGGCTTGCCGTTCTGCGCGGTCCAGTGGGCATCGGCAAGAGCTATGCCCTGGCACAGGTTTGCCAGTCGCTTTCGGACAACGGCGCGACTGTGTTCCTGATCACTGCGGGCGGTTCGCTCGAAGGCAAGGTTATCGAGTTCTGTCGCGCCATTCATGGGCGCGCGGGGCTTTCGGCCTCCGAGGGGCTGGAGCAAGCCTTTCGCGAGCTTTCCGGCTATCCGTTCCGGACGTGGGGCCACCGCGTTATTCTGGTGGTGGATGAGGCGCAAGAGTTGAAAGCCTCCGTCATTTCCTTGGTGCGCGAGCTTTGGGATCGCGGGGAAGCCGCGCGCCTTGGCGACGAACACTGCCCATCCTTCGGCCTTGTCTTGGTCGGGAATGATCAGTTCCTCTCGGACGGCACGCGCAAGGATCGGGTCAACCTGTTACCGCTCTTGGATCGTGTCACGCATGACGTGCGGCTGGCACGTCCGACCGAAACCGATCTTGCCAACTTCAACGCCAGCCTTTTTCCGGAAACGCTGGGCGAATACCGCCAGCTTCGTGAACGGGCACAAGCCTTTGCAGAGCAGCGCGGGAACTTCCGAGGCATCGCCACTGCGGCGCGGCAAGCCCTTCTGCGGGCGGATCGGGAAGGCTCCGAGGTGCAGTTGAAGCACCTGGACACGGCAATTCGTATGATGGGAGGCCGGTGATGATCTATCAAGAAGAAGACTACCGCGCGGTAAACGCGCGGGAAGGCAAGGCACTCTTTATTCCCGGCAAAACGGATGAGCAGATGAAATCTGAATACGAACAGCGCGAGGCCAAGGCGAATACACCGCTCACTGTCGAACTGACCATGACGAACCGTGAAGCGGATCGTCTCTGCGATGCGCTGGACGAGGTGCTTTACACCTATAAGCGCGCGGCCACTTTGTTCGACTTCATGTATGAGGCGCTGGCGTCCGGCTACTTCGGCGCTGACCACCCCGGCATTCTTGCTCTCTGCGAAGTGTCGGGCAAGGCTTTCAGCGCGGCGGCAGAAGGCGACGGGGATTTTGTCGAACGGATGAACCGCGACTTCAAGCTTGAAGTCATTGCGAAGCAACGTGAACAGGAGCAAGCGGCATGACCATTTCCACGAACCAGCTCAAGTTGCTGTGGACCGCGAAGACCAAGGTGCGGCTCAAGGATGATGACTTTCGAGTGGCGCTGATCCACCTGACCGGCTGCACCAGTACCAAGGAGCTGGATACAGACGGCTTCGACGTGATGATGGGCTTGATGGAATGGATGGGCTTCAATCCCGTCTCCGCCCATGGCCCGAACTACGGGGATCGCCCAGGCATGGCGAGCTTCCGTCAGATCGAATTCATCCGCACCCTCTGGCACGAATACACGGGCGGCAAGGCGGGCGAAGACGAGCTGAACAAATGGCTTCTGAGCAAGTGGAAGCTGTCCAGCCTGCGGTTCCTGCGCGCCGACAAGGCGGGCAAGGTGATCACCGCGCTCAAGGTGATGAAGAGCCGCGCCGCCTGATCGGTGCGCGACGACCTGGACAAGACGGGCGGTGCCGAAAGGTGCCGCCCTTCTTCGTTTTCGGCCAAGGGCGATTTTAGCGCCGTAGAGCGCCGCTTTCCCCTTTGGGCACCCTTGCCACCTGAAATGCGCTCGCGGGTATTCAAACGGTGTTCAAATTCAGTCTCAGACAGCATTTCATTCGACACCTTGGCGCGCATCTGCTACAGTATGGCTTGCAGGCGTGACACGGTGATATTCTCGCGGCCGTAACACGGTCCACCGGACCGGAGTGCCATGCAGGGTTTCCGGGCAACCGGGGGCGAGGCCCTGCCGCCTGCACCTTCTCCAGTTCAGCCGCCCGAATGTGCGGGATCAACCTTCCCGACGTCCGGGGCCTTCCTGAATTGCTAGAGTGTTTCCAGAAATTGCAACAGCGGCTTGCGGGCCGCGCCTGACCTGGGAAAACACTGATGATCGTGAATGCCTCAAACCTCGCCCTTGCCTTCAAGGGCTTCAAGTCCGTCTACACCGATGCCTTCCTGAATGCCCCGGTGGACTGGGACAAAATCGCCATGGTCGTGAACAGCGACGGCAGCGAAGAAGAATACGGCTGGCTTGGCGCGTTCCCGCAGTTGCGTGAGTGGATCGGGCCGCGTGAGGTCAAGTCGCTCACGGCGCATGGCTTTGCCATCCGCAACCGGAAATTCGAAAGCACGATTTCCGTGTCGCGCGAGAAGATCGAAGACGACAAGCTGGGCGTCTTCAAACCGATGTTCTCGGAGATGGGCCAGCTTGCGAAGACCCATCCCGAAGAGATGATCTTCGCGCTCCTGGCCGCTGGTTTCGACACCGAATGCTTCGATGGTCAGAACTACTTCGACACCGACCACCCCGGCTTCGACAAGAACGTCGAGGAAACCACCTATTCGAACATGCAGGACGGCACGGGCGAACCGTGGTTCCTGCTGGATACCAGCCGCGCCGTGCGCCCGATCATCTGGCAGGAGCGCGTCAAGTACGAGTTCACCGAGATCACGGCGGCGAATGACACTCACGTGTTCTTGCAGGATGAATATGTCTACGGCGTCCGGGCGCGTGTGAACGCGGGCTTTGGTCTGTGGCAACTTGCCTTCGGCTCGAAGGCTGAACTGAACACCGACAACTACGCCAGTGCCCGCGCGGCCATGATGAATTTCCGCAGTTCCGAAGGTCGCATCCTTGGCGTCAAGCCCAAGTTGCTGCTGGTGCCGCCGTCGATGGAAAGCGCCGCGCTCAAGCTGGTGAACAGCGACCTTGGCAGCGGCGGTGAAACCAACGAATGGAAGGGTACTGCTGACCTGATCGTCACGCCGTACCTTGCAGCGTAAGCGAAAGGATCGGACCAATGGCAGCTTTGACTTCTGACCGTAACACCCCGGCCCGCGTCGGGGACAACCGCCAAGACACCGTGGCGGCAAATGTCCGCATCTTCGCAGGCGCACTGCTGATGCGTGATGCGGCGGGCAATCTGACACCCGGCGCGACGGCCACGGGCGCGACCGGCGTAGGCCGCGCCGAAGAGGCCGTGGACAATACCGGCGGCGCGGCGGGCGCGCTGTCCGTCCCATGGTGCCCCGGCGTATTTCAGGCGCTCAACCACGGTCCCGATGCCGTGAGCGCGTCGGACCTGGACGGCCTGTGCTACTTCGTCGATGACCAGACCGTGGCGGCAACGGATGGGACGGGCACACGGTCCCCCGCCGGGATCGTGGAGGCCGTGACTTCAACCCATGTGTGGGTACGGTTCGACGCGGGCTTGACCCGTGCCGCCGCCGGGACGTCCTGACCATGAGCGACATGATCACCGTTCACTGTGACCATGCGCGGGCACCGCGCCGGAATGGGTCCACCTGCTGTCCATCGGCTGGAACAATGCGCGCGACGGGCGGCGCTTCCTTCTGGACGAACCGGAGGCGGTGCTTGCCGCCTTCGACGCGGGCGGGATCGACCTGCCCATGGATTACGAACACCAGAACGACCGCCCAGAAGCCAAGCTGTCCGGTCCCGTCCCGGCGGCAGGCTGGATCAACGAACTTGCGGCACGGGCGGACGGAATTTGGGGACGCGTCGAATGGACCGAACGGGCGCGGGCGCTGATCGCCGCGCGCGAGTATCGCTTTCTGTTCCCTTCCATGCTGGCCGAAAAGACCACGGGTAAGGTGCTGCGCATCAAAGGCGCTGCCCTTGTCCACAATCCCGCTCTGCACCTGACCGCCCTTGCTTCCGAGGAAACCCCAATGTCTTACACGCCGACTTTCCTGTGCCATCTCCGCGCCATCATGAAGCTCGAAGAGAGCGCTTCCGAAGACGACATCCTGGCAACCCTTGAGCGCCGGTTGGAAGCCAAGCCGGACCCGAAGGACTATGTGCCGGTGCAAGCTTGGGAAGAGACCTCGCGCCACATGGCGGCAGAGCTGGCAGCATTCAAGGCGGAACGGATCAACGCCAAGGTCGAAAAGGCCATGGACGAAGGCTACTTCCTGCCCGCCGCAAAGGAATGGGCGCTGGACCTGTGCCGATCTGACGAGGCGCAGTTTGACAAGTTCCTTGAGACCACACTGCCGCCTTGGGCCTACCTCACGCAAACGCTGTGTGACGGCTCGCCGCCGGTATCCAAGCGCGATGCAGCCTCCCACGCTTCAGAAGAGGTGCAGCTACTCAGCGAACAACTGGGCCTCACGCCCGACCGTTTCGACTGATCAGAATTGCCGCGTTCCATCCCCAGCGGCAATCCCGCCTTGCGCGGGCAAAAGGTCAGGGCGAGGTCAGCGCCCTGACCTTCGATTTAGGCAAGAGGCCGTCGCAATGTCAGAACACCTTCCCGCCATCCGCTACCCTCGCCACCCCGCGCACCTCGACGCCTATGTTGAGGTACTGGGGCCAGCCTTGGCAGTGCGCTTCCTGATCGCCTTCGGCGGTTGCCCGATGTACTTCCCGGACGATCCGAAGGGAAGAAGCATGGCCGAAGCTCTGATCGGCCCTGCGCGTCTGCAAGCCCTGGGCCAGCGAATGCCCAGCCGTTCGATTGAAATTCCTGTGCCGCGCGTGTGGCTCATTCTCGCGCTCAAGGCCGAAGGCAAGGGCATTGCCGAGATTTGCCGAACATTGAAGACCACCAGCCGGAACGTCAAAGACGTGATCCGCCGAGACATGCTGAAGGCGCGAGCCGCATGACAGACTTCCTCAGCCGCGCCGACAAGATCAGGCAGGATATCCAAGATGCCCGCGAACTTGCGCGGGCCGGATTGGATCGCCTGGGGCTGGCCTACGCCGAACTTGAAGACCTTGTTCAAGACACATTGAAGGCACCGCCCAGCGAAGCCCTTCGCTGTGATGTGCCGGTGACGGACCATCGCCGCGCGCACCGTTCCGGACGTCCCGCCAAGCTGGACTCGGACCCCGAGCTTCGCGCGTTCGTTTTAGCCCGGATCGACCGCTTGACCTTCCCGCAGATCGAAGCTGATATTGCCGAAGCCTTCCCTGAGGATCGCCGCGTCCGCAAGAGCGCAATCCATGCGTGGTGGACCCGCAGGAAGTCCCTGTAATGGCCCATCCGGATATCCTCAAAAGGTCCGGACGGTCCCGGAACTCCCGAGGACTACCGGCCACTTCCGGATAAAATCCATAAGTATCAGTAAGAATTGATAAGTATCACTACAACGGGTCGTTCGGCGCATCCGGCGCGGGGCGCGCAAAATTTTTTCAAAAAAAATTTTGGGCCGCTGCATCCAAACGCGCCGTTGCCCGAGTCAGAGAGGTAGAAGGCAACGGCAGACCCGTCGCCACGCGTCCCGAAAGGACATATGATGAAAACGACTTTGACCGCGCTCACCCTGACCACTCTGCTCTCTGCCACCGGCGCGCAGGCGGCGGGTCACGGCGGCCTGATGGCCATCGGCCTGTCCGGCGACAAAACCCTGCACACGATCGACGCGGCCTCGGCCGAGGTGACGGCGACGATGAACATCATCGGCGTGGACCGGCTGCTGGGCCTCGACCTGCGCCCCGCCACCGGCCAGCTGATCGGCGTGACCGACGCCTTTGAGATCGTCGAGATTGACCCCTCGACCGGCGTGGCCACTGTGATCTCGACCATGGACAAGGAATTGCCCATCGAAGAAGGCGCCCCGGTGATCGTCGACTTTAACCCCAAGGCGAACAAGCTGCGCTTTATGTCCGGCACCACCAACCACCGCGTGGATATCGAAAGCGGTGCGGTGACCGTGGACGGCACGCTGGCCTTCGAAGATCAGGACATGCACGCATGCGAAGCCCCGGCGATTGTCGCGGCGGCCTACATCAACTCCTTCGGTCAGCCCGATGCCACGGCGATGTATGACATCGACAGCACCATCGTCGCGCTGATCCAGCAGACCTCGCCCAACGACGGCACACTGGCGGCGGTTGGCAAACTGGGCTTTGACGGCTCGGACAGCTACGCCTTTGACATTGCCACCGATGCTGCGGGCAAGAACACCGCGTGGCTGGTGGCGATGGATCAGCTGCACACCGTCTCGCTCGAAGATGGCTCGGTCACCGAAAGCTGGGACATCACCGGCGCGAATGGTGCTAGCCTGCGCGACATCACCTTTATGACCGCCAAGTAAGCCTTTGATGCGGTTATGATGGTCCGGCGCGTCCCCTCGGCGCGCCGGATCGCTTTGCGCCTGTGGAAACTTACCGATGCGTGACAATGCCTTAGCCCCTGCGGATGCGCCGTTGTGCCCAATGGATTTGACAGGCATAGGACACGCAATAGCTGTGAAAGACGAAAAGGGCACAGGCCCACAGCAGCAGGAGCACAGCCCCCGGTGACCGACCACGCCCAATTGATCGAGGCCTGCGCCGCCGGAGACCGCGCCGCTCTGAAACGTTTGCTGGACGCCGAAGGCGGGCGCATGTTGGGCGTGGCCACCCGGATGCTGAGGCGTTCTGATCTGGCAGAGGACGCGGTCCAGGACGCGATGGTTCTGGTCTGGCGGCGTGCCGGGCAGTATGATCCGCAGCGCGGCAGTGCCTTGGGGTGGATCTACACGATCCTGCGCAACCGCTGCCTGACCATGCTGCGCAATGAGGCGCGCGAGACGCCGACCGCGCCCGATGTCATCGACGAGACGCGCGAGGGCAGCGTGCTGGACCACGCTTGGGACCGTCTGGACCATGCCTCGGACCTGCGCCGCTGTCTCGAAGGGCTGGACGCAGGCACCCGCCGCGCGATCCTGTCGTCCTACGTGCTGGGCCACAGCCACGGCGAAATCGCGGGCCGCATGAAAGCGCCGCTCGGCTCGGTCAAATCCTGGGTCAGGCGGGGATTGTCGAAACTGCGGGAGTGTCTGTCATGACGGATCGCGCAATGGATGTGCTGATTGACGAGGTGGTCGTCGGCTTGGCCGAGGACGCCGACGTGGCCCGCCTAGAGGCGCTGGCCGCTGAGGACCCCGTGCTGGCTGCCCGGTTGGATGTGGCGCGCGCCAAGTTCGCCGCCTTGGATGCCACGGCGGATGAGCTGGCGGTGCCCCAAGACCTATGGGCGCGGATCGACGCTGAATTGAATTCTGAACCCACGGCAACCGCGCCGCAGCCCACGCCCTCAGCCGGGGTGATTGACCTCTCTGCCGTGCGGGCGCAGGTGTCGCGCTGGCGTGCCTCGGCCCTGACCGGGATCGCGGCGGCGCTGGTGATGGCGATCCTGCTGGGCTGGAACGTGCTGACCCCGCAAGATCCGGCCGTCGTGGCCATCTTGCTGGACGCGCGCGGCGAAGCCGTGGCGATGGTCGAAGGGATGCCCGACAACACCACCCGCGTGACCTTGCTGGAGCGGCAGGACGTGCCGCCGGACCAGGTCATGCAGGTCTGGACCAAACCGCGCGCCGATGGGCCGCCGGTGTCGCTGGGCCTGCTGGAGACGGGCCGCTCGCGGACCCTGACGATCCAAGGGTTGCCGACGCCAAACCCCCAGCAACTCTATGAAATCACGGCAGAACCGGCGGGCGGCTCGCCCACGAACCTGCCCACCGGCCCGATCCTGGGCAAGGGTTTGGCAAAGGCGCCGGTGATCTAAACCTCGCCTACAAACCCCTGCCCATCCGTCAGGCCACCCTCACGCCGCCTTGGCCCAAGCCCCGGCGCGGGCGGCGTCCTGCGCGAACGCGGCAAAGTCGCGCGGTGCACGGCCCAAGGCGCGTTGTACCCCGTCCGCCAGATGCGCGTTGCGGCCATCCAGCGTCTCGCGCGCGATGGCGGTCAGCAGATCGGCGATCATCGCGCCGTGCTCTGACGACAGCGCCGCGTGAAACGCCTCAAAGCTGATCGGGATATGGGCGATCTGCCGCCCGGTCGCCTGCGTCATCACCTCGGCCATCTCGGCAAAACTCAGCAGACGCGGGCCGGTGACCTCATAGGTCTGGCCGTCGTGGCCCTCTTCGGTCAGGGCCGCCACGGCGACGTCGGCAATGTCGTCCACGTCGACGATCGGCTCGCGCACAGCGCCCCCCGGCATCCGCATCACGCCCGCCATCACCGGCCCCATCAGCGCGCCTTCGGAAAAGTTTTGGGCAAACCACGCGGCGCGCACGATGGTGAACGGCAACCCGGCGGCGCGGACCATCTCTTCGGCGCGCTGCGCATGATACTCGCCCCGCCCGGTCAGCAGCACCAGCCGCGACACGCCCGCCGCGCGCGCCTGATCCACAAAGGCGGTGACGGTTTCGACCGCGCCGGGCACCGCGATATCGGGCGAATATGAGATATAGACCGCCGAGACACCGTCCAGCACCGGCCCCCAGGTCTGCGGCTGGGTCCAGTCGAACGGCAGCGCTGCGGTGCGCGAGCCGCGGCGCACGAGCAGGCCGCGGGCCTCAAGGCGGCTGGCGATCCGCGCGCCGGTCTTGCCGGTCGCGCCAAGGACGAGGATGGGTTTGAGAGCGTTGGTCATGGGGTATCTCCTTTGGAAAAGCGAAGGTGCATCGTTGTCGATGGCCCGAACTTGGGCGATCCCAGCCGGACGTACCATTCCCGCACGTCTTGCTTTCTTATCCAATCGTCCAGCATGTCTGGACGCGAGGGATGAGCTGCGGCAGAGTGTGCCCATGACCCAGCCCCATGTCCCCGACCCCGCGCGCCTTGCCCAGCCCACCGGCGATCCGCTGGGCGAAATCCTGCATCTGCTCAAGCTGACCGGCACCTTTTACTGCCAATCACGCATGACCGCGCCTTGGGGGATCGCCATCCCCGGCTTTCCAGAGGTCATGAGCTTTTTGGTGGTGATCGACGGCACCGCCCGCTTGCAGGTTGGCACCGATGCGCCCTTCGAGGTCACCAAGGGCGAGCTGGTCCTGATGACGGGCGGCGCGCCGATCAGCCTGTCCAGCGACGCAGGCGCACGGCTGCACACGCTCGAAGAGCTGCCGATCCGCAAGGTCACCGACCTGTATGAGACGGTGGAATTCGGCGGCGGCGGCGCGCCGTGCAGCGCCATGTATGGGCTGGTGCGGCTGGACCATGCCTCTAGCCCGATGCTGATGGCGCTGCTGCCGGACGTGCTGCGGATCGACCCGTGGGACGAAGAGGCGGGCAGCTGGCTTCAGGGCACGCTGCGGTTCATTGCGCGCGAGGCAGGCGCGTTGCGACCGGGGGGCGAGACGGTGATCACCCGGCTGGCCGACGTTGTGGTGATCGAGGCGATCCGGCGCTGGCTGGCCCACGCGCCAGAGGCGAACACCGGCTGGCTGCGCGCCGCGCGCGATCCGCAGATTGGCCGTGCCATCGTCGCCATTCACCGCGATCCCACCGCCGATTGGACGGTCGAGGGGCTGGCGCAGGTGGCGGGGCAGTCACGCTCGGCTTTTGCGGCGCGCTTTACGGCGCTGGTGGGCAAACCGGCCATGCAGTACCTGACCGAGTGGCGCATGAACCTCGGCCGGCAAAGCCTGCGGGACACGCGCTTGCCCATCGCCAGCATTGCCGCCGATCTGGGCTATCAGTCGGAGCCGGCCTTTAACCGCGCCTTCAAACGGGTGTTTGGCATCCCGCCGGGACAGGTCCGGCGCGCCGCGCCACCCGGTTGATGCAGCCAGCGCATAAGACCTATCGCAACGCCCCCTCTGATCGGCGCAAACATCCGCCCTATATACTGTCCATAACTTCGGGCATCGCCCGCAGAAAGGATAGATCATGACAGCATTTGCAGGGGGCAATGGCGGCCCTGTTTTCACCGCCCGCACCACAGAAAACCGCGCCCGCAGCGTTCAGCCAGAGGCAAGCGCGCCTTTGGCCGAGGGCACAGCCCCGACGGCCCGGGACTGCGCCGCCCAAGGCCACGCAATCAGCGGGCCGAACGCAGCGGCCTAGGCCATTTCGGCGGCAAGCTCCCGCGCGCCGCTGGCCAAAAGATGCGCGACGTGCGGGGCAAAGCTGTTCCACACGTCGATGCGAAAGCGTTCCGCCGTGTCCCGCCACAGGGTCACCGTGACGCCATCGAACACCGTGCGGCGGGCGGTGCCGTCGGGGATCGCGTCAATGTCGCGCGGGCAGCCCAGCGTCAGCAACTCGGAGGCGCGCGGGCCTTCGATCTCGAAGGTGATCTCGCGCCCCGAGACATCCACCAGACTGTGCGGCAAGGACACCTCGGCGCAGGCCGTCATGACCGCCGCCGCGTCATCGGTCAGGATGATCCACTCGTCGGGGCCAAGGCAGGCGGTGCCAAGGGTCACGCCGCCAATGCCGCGCGGCAGGGCGAACCCCAGCGCCCGGTCCAGCGGTGCAAGATCGCCGCGCGCGCGCAAGGACAAACGCGCGCGATGCGGCACTTGGGTCACCGTCACAGCGGCGGTGGACACGAGGGTTTCGGGCTCCTGGCCCTGCGGAAAGGACGTGAGCGCGTTCATGCGGCGGCTCCTATCTTGAGACGAGAGTTTTCAGGGTCGACAAAGACGGCAGAGACGACTTTGGCGGCGATGGTACGGTGCGGCATCGGGACATGGACGGTCTCGCCCATGCGGTCCTGCCCCCCTTCGATCAGCGCCAGCGCGATGGGCCGGCCCACGGTGCCTTGGTCATACGAAGAGGTGACAAAGCCCACCATCTTCATCGGGATCGGCTGGTTGGGGTCGAGCACGATCTGCGCGCCTTCTTCGAGTTTCGAGCCGTCCTCGGTCAGCAGGCCGACCAACTGACGCCGGCCCGAGGCCACGAGGTCAGGCCGCGCCATGCCGCGCATCCCGACGAAATCGGCCTTCTTCTTGCCCACGGCCCAGCCCATGCCCGCATCAAAAGGCGTGACCGTGCCGTCGGTGTCCTGACCGACGATGATATAGCCCTTTTCGGCGCGCAAAACGTGCATGGTTTCCGTGCCATAGGCGCAAATGTCGTACTGCTGACCGGCCTGCCACAGCGTTTCCCACAGCTGGCGACCCAGCGGCGCGGGCACGTTGACCTCAAAGCCGATCTCGCCGGTAAAGCTGACCCGCCAGAGGCGCGCAGGCGTGCCCGCCACGTTGACTTCGGCGCAGGACATATGCGGGAAGGTCTCTTCGGTCAGCTCCAGGTCCGGCACAAAGGGTTGCAGCAGCTTCGCCGCGTTCGGGCCGTTCAGCGCGATGGTGGACCACTGTTCGGTGACCGAGGTCAGCCAGACATCCAGATCGGGCCATTCGGTTTGCAGGTAATCCTCCATCATGTTCAGCACGCGCGCCGCGCCGCCCGTCGTCGTGGTGACGTGAAAGCGGTCCTCGGCGATGCGCCCGATCACGCCATCATCACGGATAAAACCGTCATCGCCACAGAGCAGCCCATAGCGGCACTTGCCGACGCCGAGCTTGAGGAACGGATTGGTGTACATACGGTTGACGAATTCCGCCGCATCCGGGCCGACCACCTCGATCTTGCCCAGCGTCGAGGCGTCGAAGATGCCCACGGACGCCCGCGTTGCGGCGCATTCGCGCGTCACCGCCGTGTCCATATCCTCACCCGCTTTCGGGAAATACCGCGCGCGCCGCCATTGGCCGACGGGTTCATACACCGCGCCATTCTCCTCGGCCCAAGCGTCGATCTGCGTCTTGCGCGTCACCTCGAAATGGCTGCCCCGGTGATACCCCGCAAACGCGCCAAAGGTCGTCGGCGTGTAGGGCGGGCGGAAGGTGGTCAGGCCCACCTGCGGCTGCTTTTTCCCCAGAGCGTCGGCGGCGATGTTCAACCCGTTGATGTTGGACATCTTGCCCTGATCGGTGGCCATGCCGTTGGTGGTGTAGCGCTTGACGTGCTCGATGGAGCGCATCCCCTCGCGCACCGCCAACCGAAGATCCTTCGCCGTCACGTCGTTCTGATAGTCGACAAAGGCCTTGGCCTTGCCGGGGCTGCGATCCGTCGGCAGTTCCTTATGGGTGACACCGGTGCCGGGGCGATCCTCGGTCACGCTGTAGCCTTGGGCCGCCTCGGTCTGGCCGAGCGCCTCCAGCGCCGCCTGAGCCTGCGCCGCGCCGTCCCTCAACGCCGCTTCGACGCCCCAAAGCCCCCGGCCTGCACCCGCGATCACGCAATCCTCGGGGGTGTCCGATGGCAAGAAGGTGGTCAGGTCGTCATCCCAGGCCAGCTTACCTTTGGTGTGCGAGAACAGATGCAGCGAAGGCGTCCAGCCGCCTGACATCAGCACCGCGTCGCACTTGATCTCTTCGCCCGCGCCAACGGTCGCGCCCGTCACCTTGTTCACACGCAGCGAGGACACCCGCAGACGCCCCGAGGTCGCCGTGGCGGTGTGGCCCAGTTTGACGGGGATGTTCAACGCCTTGGCCTGCGCCAGCAGGTCGTCGCGGACCTCGCCGCGGGTGTCGACGATGGCCTGCACCTGCGCGCCAGCGCCCGCCAGATCAAAGGCCGCGTACCACGCGCTGTCATGCGACGTCATAACGACGGGACGCTTGCCCACCAGCACGCCAAAGCGGTTGAGGAAGGTCTGCGCAGACCCCGCCAGCATCACGCCGGGGCGGTCGTTGCCGTGGAAGACCAACGGCTTTTCCAGCGCGCCCTGCGCCAGCACAACCTGCTTGGCGCGCACCCGCCACATGCGTTCGCGCGGAGTGTCGGCAGGCACCTCGTCCAGATGGTCGGTCAGGCGTTCAACCATGCCGATGAGGTTCTCGTGGTAGTAGCCGATGGCGGTGGTGCGGGTCATGATCTTGACGCCCGCCGCCTTCAGATCGGCCAGCGTCGCCGCCAGCCAGTCCCACGCGGGCGCACCGTCGATAACCGCCTGCGGCTCTGACAACAGCGTGCCGCCCGCCTCGGCGTGTTCGTCCACCAGAACGACCTTGAGCCCCTTGCCTGCCGCCTGCCGCGCCGCCGCCAGACCCGCAGGACCCGCGCCGACGATCAGCACGTCGCAGTGCATGTTGCGCGAGGCGTAAATGTCGGGGTCTTCTTCGGTCGGGCTGACGCCCAGCCCCGCCGCCGCGCGGATGAACGGCTCATAAACCTTGTGCCAGAAATTCTTGGGCCACATGAAGGTCTTGTAGTAAAAGCCCGCCGAAAACAGCATGTAGGCGGCATCGTTCACCGCGCCCACGTCGAACTTGAGCGACGGGTATTTGTTCTGCGAGGTGGTCTGAAGCCCGTGGCGCAGCTCTTGCATGGTGGCGCGGGTGTTCGGCTCGAACTGGCCCTTGCCGCGGCGGGTGCCGATCAGCGCGTTGGGCTCTTCGGAGCCTGCCGCGACGGGGCCACGCGGACGGTGATACTTGAAAGACCGGCCCATGAGGTGGTTGCCCTCCGCCAGAAGGGCCGAGGCCACGGTGTCGCCACGAAAGCCCGTGACCTCACGCCCGTCAAAGGTAAAGCGGATGGGCTGGCTGCGGTCGACGCGGCCGCGTTCGGGAATGCGATAGCTCATGCCTTGCCCTCCATCAGGCTGCTCAGATCAGGGCGCGGCGCGCCAGAGACATAGGTGGTCAAAAAGCGGTCGGACACGGTGTCGCGCACCGCATTGAAGAAGCGGCCGCAGCCGTGCAGGTGCCGCCAGCGTTCATAATGCGCGCCCTTGGCGTTCTGGCGGATGAACAGGAACTCCTCCCACTGTTCGTCCGTCTGGCTCATGGGATCGGCGGGGCGGACGATATGGGCCTGTCCGGCGTAGGTGAATTCCGCCTCGGGCAGGGTTTCCTGACAATGGGGGCAATGGATCAGAAGCATGTCTCGTATCCTTTAGTGCGCATTCATCTGGCGCGCAGGTCAGTGCGCGACGGCTGCGGCAGCGGCCTCGTCGATCAAACGGCCCGTGCGGAAGCGCTCCATGGTGAAGGGCGCGTTGATCGGGTGCGGCTCATCCTTGGCCACGGTCCAGGCAAAGGTATGTGCCGCGCCGGGCGTGGCCTTGAACCCGCCGGTGCCCCAGCCGCAGTTGACATAAAGACCCTGCACAGGGGTTTTCGAGATGATGGCCGAGCGGTCCGGCGTCACGTCGACGATCCCGCCCCATTTGCGCAGCATCCGCATGCGGTTAAAGATCGGGAACACCTCGGTGATCGCCGCCACGGTATGCTCGATCAGCGGCAGCCCGCCGCGCTGGGAATAGCTGGTGTACTGGTCGGTGCCCGAGCCGATCACCAGCTCGCCCTTGTCGGACTGGCTGATGTAGGCGTGCACCGCGTTGGACATCACCACGCAGGGAAAGATCGGCTTCACCGGCTCCGACACCAGCGCCTGCAGCGGGTAGCTTTCCAGCGGCAGGCGCACATCCGCCGTCTGCATCACGGTCGAGGTGTGACCGGCGGCGGATACCGCAACCTTCTTGGCCTTGATAAAGCCCTTGGCCGTCTCGACCCCCGCCACGGACCCATCGGGATTGCGGCGGATCGCGGTCACGGCGCAGTTCTGAATGATGTCGACGCCCCGCTCGGCGGCCCCGCGCGCATAGCCCCAAGCCACCGCATCGTGACGCGCGGTCCCGGCGCGTTCCTGCAAGGCGCCGCCCATCACCGGATAGCGCGCATTGGCCGAGATGTTCAGCGGCGGGCAGTAGTCCTTGCACTCTTGCGGGGTCAACCAGCGGTTGTCGACACCGTTCAGGCGGTTGGCGTGGATGTGGCGGGTAAAGGACTGCACGTCATGGACGTTATGCGCCAACATCAGCACGCCGCGCCGCGAATACATCACGTTGTAGTTCAGCTCTTGGCTGAGATTTTCCCACAGATCGACCGCATGATCGAACAGCCGCGCGCTTTCGTCATACAGATAGTTCGAGCGGATGATCGTGGTGTTCCGCCCGGTGTTGCCGCCGCCCAGCCAGCCCTTGTCGATCACCGCAACATTGGTGATGCCATGCTGCTTGGCCAGGTAATAGGCCGCGCCCAGACCATGCCCGCCCGCGCCGACGATGATCACGTCGTACTCTTTCTTGGGCTGGCTGTCGGGCCATTGCTCGGTCCAGCCTTTGTGGCCGGTCAGGGCATTCTTGAGCAGGGCAAAGGCGTTGAAACGCGTCATGGGGCGGCCTCGCAACGATGTGGGAAGAGGGTGATTTGACCGACCCTAAGCAAAGAACCCGGCGCGCGCGGGTAGTATTGGGCCGCTTCATATGTAAATATGGGACATGGTGAACTCCGATCATAAACGGCTCAAGGTCGCGTTTTTGCTGGCGGAAAGCTTTACCTTATCCGCCTTTGCCAACTTCGTGGACGTGCTGCGCCTCGCGGCGGATGAGGCCGACCGCTCGCGCCCGATCCTGTGCGATTGGGGGGTGCTGTCGGACACCATGAACCCGGTGCGCTCGTCTTGCGGGGTACGCGTCTCGCCGGACACCCGGCTGCGCGATGCCGGGGCCTATGATTATGTGATCGTCGTTGGCGGGCTGATGAGCGAGGAAACGGGGCTGTCGGCGCCGATGACCACCTTTTTGCAGGATCGCGCCGCCAAGGGCACACCGCTGATCGGGCTTTGCACCGGGGTGTTTCACCTGCAAGAGGCGGGGCTGCTGGCGGGCTATCGCTGTTGCGTCAGCTGGTTCCACCACCAAGATTTTCTGGATCGGTTCGAGACAGAGCGCCCGGTCTCCGACCAGATTTTCGTCGTGGACCGCGACCGTCTGACCTGCTCCGGCGGGCATGGCGCGGCGCATCTGGCGGCGCATCTGGTCTCGCGCCATTTGGGGCAATCGGCGGCAATCAAGAGCCTGAACATCATGATGATCGACAACGCCCTTGGCGGGGATCGTCCGCAGCCGGGGCAAAGTCTGGACCGTCAGCCGCGCGACCCGCTGGTCAAACGCGCCGTCCTGCTGATGCAGCAGAACATAGAGGTGCCGCTGACCGTCGCCGCCCTTGCGGATCGTCTGGACACGCCGCGCCGCACGCTGCTGCGCCGCTTTGAGGCGGACCTCGCGGCCAGCCCGTCGCGCGTTTACATGGACCTGCGGCTGGACCGGGCGCTGTCCAAACTGGCCAGCTCTGATGCGCCGATCCCCGAGGTCGCGCAGCTGTGCGGCTTTTGCGACAGCGCACATCTGTCCAAGACCCTCAAGCAAGACCGGGGCTGGACCCCCAGCCAGTACCGCGCGGCCAAGCGTGCCGCCCCGCCCCAACCGTAGCCCAAACCTAAAGGACCCGAGACATGCACGACTTTACCGGCAAGATCGCCGTCATTACCGGCGGCGCGGGCGGCATCGGAGAGGCCACAGCCGCAGGCTTTGCCAAGGCGGGCGCGCGGGTGTTTATCCTCGACTGGTCGCAGGAGGCGCTCAACGCAGCCCTGACCCGCCTGCGCCCCTTGGGCCACGTCACCGCCATGCAGGTCGATGTGACCGACCGCGCGAGCCTTGACGCGGCCTTTGCCCGGATCGCAGAAGCCGGCGGGACCGACATCCTTGTGACCTCGGCGGCCATCGTGAAAACCGGGCGCATCCTTGATTTCGACCCCGATGACTGGACACGCATTCTGGACGTGAACCTGACCGGCACCTTCCACTGTTGCCAGATCGCAGGACGGCAGATGCGCGCCAAGGGCAAGGGCCGCATCATCACCGTCAGTTCGGTCAACGGTCAGATCGCCAACACCGGGCGCGGCGCGTATTCCTGCACCAAGGGGGGCGTCGACATGCTGACCCGTCTGCTCGCCAATGAACTGGGTGAATTCGGCATCACCGCCAATGCCGTCGCCCCGGTGCCGGTGGACACGCCAATGGTCTTGCAGGTCCACGGCCCCAAGGACCGCGCCATCTGGGAAGACCAGATCCCCGCCAAGCGCTACGCCAAACCCCAAGAGGTCGCCAGCGCCATCCAGTTCCTCGCCAGCGACGAGGCGGCCTATATCAACGGGCATATCCTGAACGTGGACGGCGGCTTTATGGCGTCGGGCGTGATCCTGCGCGAAACCGCGCCCTCGCGCAGCTAGACGCCGCGTCAGGATCGCGCTACCGACAGCCCTTCACGCCGCCAAATCCGGGAAGCGACCATGCCGACACCACAGCGCCACACGCCAAGCCAGCCAGACAGCGCGTTCCCCACCGGGCCGTTCCGCTTTCTTGCGCTGGACGTCGAGACCGCGAACCACGACCGGGGCAGCATCTGTCAGATCGGCGTCGCCTGCGTGCGGCCCGACAACAGCATCGAGACTTGGGTGACCTTTGTGGACCCGCAGACCGCGACCTGGGCCTTTACCGGCCTGCATGGGATCAGCCAAAAGACCGTGCGCGGCGCGCCTTTCTTTGCCGATGCGCTGGCGATGATCGAGGCCCCGCTTCAGGGGGTGACGATCTACCAGCACTCTGGGTTCGACCGCAGCGCCTTTCGCGCCGCCTGCGCGGGCTTGCAGCGATCCGAGCCGGATTGGACGTGGCAGAACAGCGTGACCGTGGCGCGCCGCGCGTGGCCCGAGTTGAAAGGCAACGGCGGGCATGGGCTGGCCTCGCTCAAGCGGCACCTGCGCCTGTCGTTTGACCACCACGACGCCGGGGAAGACGCCCGCGCCGCCGCCGAAGTCGTGCTGCTGGCCGAGCAGGCCCATGGTCGCAGCGTCTGTTTTCACGACACCTGAGCGCGACGGGCCGCGATGCCTGTGACCCGCGCAAGCGGTTGCGGTGTGGGTGTTTCCGCGGCTCATTTTCTAAAGTGCCATAATGGAACTTTTGCGTGTCGAAGCTTGAACTTTTGTCATGAAAGAACTGCGCCTAGGGTGAGTCCAGACAGGAGACGAGGCCAAGCGGCGACATGCGAGACACTGCACCTTCCCCGAAACTTCACCAACAGCTGGTACAGGCGCTGATCGCGCAGGGCACGTCCCATCTGTATGGGCTGGTCGGCGACGCCAACCTGTTCATGGTGGACGCCTACATCGGGACCGGGGCGGGCCGCTATGTGCCCTGCACGCACGAAGCCAACGCCGTGCTGGCCGCCATCGGCTTTGCGCAGGCGACCGGGCAGACGGGGGTGGCAACCATTACCCACGGGCCTGCTCTGACCAACGTGGTCACCGCCCTGGCGGAAGCGGCGCGCGGCGGCATTCCTCTGGTCCTGCTGTGCGGCGACACCGCGCCGGGCGATCTGTTCGCAGAGGCGGCCGGGATGCTGGCCTAGGCGCGGCGGCCGCTGATCCTTGCCGGGCGCGGCGCCTGCACCCCGCAGGCGCGCGCCGCGCTGATCGCCTTGGCCGAGCGCATTCAGGCCCCGCTGGCCACCACGCTCAAGGCCCAAGGGCTGTTCCACGGCGAGCCGCATAACCTTGGGATTTGTGGCGGGCTGAGCCACCCGCTCGCCACCGAAGTCATCATGCAGTCGGACTGCATCCTCGCCTTTGGCGCGAGCCTGAGCAAACACACCACCGAAGAGCGCGCCTATACCAAGGGCAATCGCGTGGTGCAGATCTTGCCCGACATTCAGGAAAACGCGCGAATGGACGTGCCGTCGCTGCGGCTGATCGGCGATATCGCCGGGACGGCGCAGGCGTTTACCGATCTGCTGGACATGGCCGAGATCCCCGGATCGGGGGCCGCCGATGGCTTGGCCGAGCGGCTGGCTGCACAGCCCGCGCCCACCGCCCCCGGCACCGTCGACATGGTCCCCGCCCTGCGCGCGCTGAACGCCGCCCTGCCGCGCGAGCACGTCCTGGTCGCCGATCTGGGGCGCTTTGTCACCACCGCGTGGCGCGCCCTGCCGGTGACGCGGCCCTCGGACCTTGTCTACACCTGTCACTTTGGCGCGATTGGCTGCGCAATGGGTCAGGCCATAGGCACCGCCACTGCCATCACCGACCGGCCCACGGTTCTGGTGGCCGGGGACGGCGGCTTTACCCTGTCGGGGCTGAGCGAGCTGGCCACCGCCGTGACCCAGAAGACCGACATGGTGATCCTCATTTGCAACGATGGCAGCTATGGCGCCGAGCACGTGCAATTCTCCAACCGCGCCATGGACCCGAGCCCGTCAATGATCGCGCAAATCGACTTTGCCGCCGCGGCGCAAACGCTGGGGTTGAAAACCGTCTGTGTGAGCGATGCCGACAGCCTCAAGACAGCTTGCGAGGCTATCAAAACCCGCGATGCCCCGCTTTTGATCGACCTGCGACTGGATCCGATCAAGATCGAGATGTAGCCGCAGCCCGAAATCCCGCCTTCTCCCCTTTGGCGGGCAAACCGGGGTCTACCGCGCCTCCTCCCTGCGGTAGACCCACGACAATCCAACAGGTGAACGAAACCCAAGACTTTGACACGTCGCAACTTTCTCAAGACCTCCGCCGGGGTGGCTGCGCTTGGGGCGATCGGGCTGCCCGCGCTGGCGCAATTTGACACCTTTATCGTCAACATGTTCGGTGGCCGCTGGGAAAACGACTGGCGCCAGCACGTGATGCCGAAATTCGCCGCCCAGATCGGCAAGGACTTTGACCTTGATATCGGCCTTGGCATGGCGTGGATTTCCAACTTTCGCGCGGCGGGCCCGGACAATCCCCCCATTCCCGGCGGTGATGCTGAACGAGAAATACACCGCGATGATCCGCAACGACGGCTATTTCGCGGAACTGACGCCGGACAACGTGCCGAACATGGCCGATGTGATCGAACCGGCTGTGCTGAAGGGCAACACCGCCGTGACCGGGATGCTGGCGCCGCTGGTCATTGCCTATGGCACCGATCTGGTGTCCGAGCCGCCCAAGGGCTGGGCCGACCTGTGGGACGAGCGCTTCACGGGTCAGCTGGGCCTGTACAAGATCACCAACTCTGCCGCGACCATGATGGCGATGTGGGCGGGCGAGCACTTTGGCTCTGGCCGCGACGACATCGAAACCGCCGTGGCAAAGTTCAAGGAACTCGGCCCCTTCCCGCAGATCGGTTACTCGGCGCAGCTGACGCCGCTGCTGTCGCAGGGTCAGGTGGCCGTGGCCCCCATCGATCTGGGCGAGGTCAAGGCGATGCAAGAGGCAGGCATCCCGATCGACTACGTTGTCCCCGAAGAAGGCATGTTGGTGTTCGACCACTCGTTCTCTGTGTTCGAGAACAGCGCAGACAAGCGGCTGGGCTTTGACTACATCAACTTTGCCCTGTCCCCGGAAATCCAGCTGTCGATGGCGGAAAACTGGCTGATCGCGCCGACCAACAAGACGGTCGAGCTGCCCGAAGAGCTGCAAAAATGGCCGCTCTAGCCCGAAGTTGTCAGCCAGGCCATCCGGTTTGACTGGGACGAAACGCTCGCCATCATGCCGGGCTTGAACGACCTCTGGGAACGGACGATCTAAGATATGGCGACGGTTGAAGTCAGGGATCTGCGCAAGCGGTATCAGGATTTTCTCGCGCTCGATGGCGTGTCTCTGCGGGCCGAAAGCGGCCAGCTGGTGACGTTGCTCGGGCCTTCGGGTTGCGGCAAAAGCACCACCTTGCGGTGCCTTGCGGGCTTTCTCGAGGCGAACGGCGGGGAAATCACGGTCGACGGGGAGTCGATCCTCGGGGTCCCGGCCAACCGTCGCGGTTTTGGCGTGGTGTTTCAGAACTACGCCCTGTTCCCGCATATGACCGTAGCCGAGAACATCGGCTACGGTTTGAAAATCCAAAAGCTGCCCAAGGCAGAGATCGACACGCGTGTGCATGACGCCATGAAGCTGGTGCGTCTGGACGGTCTGGCCACGCGTCTGCCGCGCGAGATTTCCGGCGGGCAACAGCAGCGCGTCGCGCTGGCCCGTGCGCTGGTGCTGAAACCCAAGCTGCTGCTGGACGAGCCGCTGGCCAACCTTGATGCGCGGCTGCGCGACGAGGTGCGCTGGCTGATCCGCGACTTGCAGCAACAGTCCGGGATTACCGCCTTTTACGTGACCCACGACCAGTCCGAGGCGATGGCCATGTCCAACATGGTCGCGGTGATGAAGGCGGGCCGTGTGGCGCAATTCGCCACCCCGCGCGAGATCTACCAAAAGCCAACCGAACGCTATGTGGCCGATTTCACCGGCGAGGCGAATTTTATCACCTGCTCCAGCGTCACCCCGCTGGCCGAGGGGCGCTATGCGATCACCGCCGCCGGGGCCACGCTGGAACTGAACGGCGTGCCGGGGATCACCGGCCCGGCCGAGCTGCTGCTACGCCCCGAGGCACTGGCCCTGACCACGCCAGAGGCGGGCACCTTCCAAGGCACGGTCAGCAAGTCGGCCTTTCTGGGGGCGGCGCTGCGCTTCGAGATCACGCTGGCCGACGGGTCTGTGCTGAAACTCACCCCAGAGCCGAACCACCCGGTTGAGGCGGGCCAAAAGGTCGGCATCGCCATAGACCAATCGCACGCATGGCTGATGCCAGAGGTGGCGCCATGATGCGCAACCCCAAGCTGCTGCTGGCGATCCCGGCAATTGCGCTGATCTTTGTCTTTATGATCCTGCCGATCACCAACATATTCGAGATGAGCTTTCGCACCCCCGGCCAGTCCGAGCCCTTTGGCGACGACTACACCATGATGCACTATGACCGCATCCTCGGGGATGCCTACTACTGGGGCGTGCTGGGGCGGTCTTTGCTGACGGCGGGCGTTGTCACGCTGCTGTGCCTGATCGTCAGCTACCCCATCGCCTGGCACATGTCCAAGGCCAAGGGGCTCAAGGCGGTGTTCCTCTATGCCTGCATCGCCTCGCCGCTGATGACCGGCGTCTTGGTGCGCAACTTTGGCTGGATGATCGCCGCCGCGCTGAACGGGCCGCTCAATGAGACGCTGATGGCGCTGGGGCTGATCGAACGCCCCCTGCGGATGCTGTTCACCCAAGGTCTGGTGATCCTGGCGCTGGTGCATGTCTTTGTGCCGTTCATGGTGCTGCCGATCAACAACGCCCTGCGCAACATCAGCCCCACCCTGATCGAGGCCGCCTCGAGCATGGGGGCCACCCGCCGCGAAGTGTTCCGCGACATTATCCTGCCGCTCAGCTTTCCCGGCATCTATCCCGGCATGATCCTTGTCTACGTGCTGGCCGTGGCGGCCTATGTGACGCCTGCGCTGCTGGGCGGGCAGATGGTCAGCTATATGCCGACCCTGATCATTGGCGAGCTGACCGGCACGTTCCAATGGCCCTTTGGCTCGGCGCTGGCGATCGTTCTGTCGCTGTCCACCATCCTCGTGGTGGGCGTGTTCACCGCCCTCACCGCCCGTCTTATGGAATGGTCCAAGGCATGAGCGAGATGACCAACACCTTTGCGCACCAGCGCCCCGTGAACCTTGGGTTCGGGATCGTGATCGTGCTGCTGTACGTGCTCCTGATGGCCCCCTTGGTGATGATCATCGGCGCGTCCTTTACCGATGGGATGATGATCGACTTCCCGCCGCAGGGCTTTTCCATGCGCTGGTATATCGAGTTCTTCAACCGCCAAGACCTTGTGGACGGGCTGCTGATGTCGCTGCGCATTGGCGCGATCACCGCCGTGGTCACCTTGACCGTCGCGATGATGGCGGCCATGGCGGGGCAGGCGATCTCGGGGCGGCTGTCGGGCTGGTTCCAGCTGGGCATGATGCTGCCGCTGCTGGTGCCAGAGCTGCTGACCGCCGTGGGGCTGCTGTTCTTTCTGTACAAGATCGAGCTGGCCAAGACCGTCACCGGCCTGCAAATGGGGCATATCCTGATGTCCTTCCCCTATGCCTACGTGTCGATTGCCGCCGCCATCCGGCAGGTGCCCGCCTCACTCGAAGAGGCGTCCCAAAGCCTTGGGGCGACCGGCTGGCAGACCTTTCGGCTGGTGATCCTGCCGCTGGTGATGCCGGGGCTGGCGATGGGCGGGATCTTTGCCTTTATCAACAGCTTTTGATTTGTACACGATCTCGCTGCTGCTCAAACCGCTGGGGGGCAATACCCTGCCGCTCGCGCTGTTCGACTTCTTGACCTACGAGTTCAAGCCCACCGCCGCCGCCGCCGCGACCCTGTCGATCCTGCTGTCGATTGGCGGTGTGGCGCTGGTGCAGCGTCTCGTCGGACTGCAACGCGCCTTCTGAGCCAGCCCTCCCGTTCTGAAAGGAAATCCCCGATGACCGCTTCATCGGACGCCCCCCGTCTGCTCTATCAACTGGCCAGCCCGCTGCATCGCACCGCCGGACCCGAGGTCGTCGCGCGCGGCCTGACGATGCTCCAGCGCTGGGCCCCCTCGGCCCAAGTGGCCATCGCCTCGCCCGAGGATGGCCCCGCCGCCATCGAAAGCGCCGCCGATGCCGCCATGGTCTTTCCCGCCCTGCGCGCGGCGGCCCAGGTTTGGGCCGACAAGCACGACGCGGTGGTGATCGGCTGCTTTAGCGACCCGGCGGTGGACGCCCTGACCGAAGTCTCAGGCCTCCCCGTCATCGGCCCGGGCGAGGCCGGGATGCTGGCCGCCAGCCAGTTGGGCGACCGCTTTGGCGTACTGTCCTCGGACCCCACCCCCAAAGGCCTGCGTCGCCGCATTCGCGGCCTCGGCCTTGAGGGCAGCTTTGCGGGCGAATTCACCGTGGGCGGCTCTGTTGCCGATCTCAACCGCGACCCGGACACCCACCTGCCCGCCATCGTCGAGCGCGCCCGGACCTGTCTGGCCCAAGGCGCCGACGTGCTGGTGCTGGGCTGCTTTGCCCTGTCGTTCATCCCCGGCCTGCCAGAGCGGCTGACGGCGGCGCCTGGCGTGCCCATCGTCAACCCGGTCATCGCGGGCCTCAAGGCCGCCGAGGCCGCTGTCCTTTACCGCGCGGGCCTGCCCCGCCCCACCGAACGAAGCGCATGATGACCTCTCAGCCTTCACCCGATGCCTTTGACGCGCTGGTCCGGACCGCGCAGTTCCAGCGCACGCGCCGCATCCAGATCCCCGATTTCGCCTATCCCGAGGGCGTCAAGCTGGCGGTCAACTTTACCTTGGATTTCGACGCCATGCTGCTGCGCCGCCTGCTGAACGAGCCTTGGGGCCAAAAGGCCAAGGGCGAATTCGGCGGCCGTGTCGGCGTCTGGCGCATCATGGAGATGTTCGATGCCGAGGACGTCAAGGTCACGCTGTTCACCCCCGGCCGCATCTGCGAGCTCTACCCAGAGGTGCTGCGCGCCGTGATCCAGAACGGCCACGAGCTGGGCAATCACATGTGGGAACACGAGGTCTACGCCGACCCGGTCATCGAGGATGCCCACCTGACCCGCACACTCAAAGCCCTGTCCGCGATCCAAGGCGGGCCTGTCACCGGCACGCGGTCCAGCCACACGCCGGGCCTGCTGCGGTCCAAGGGCGTGGTCTACAACTCCTTCACCTCGGCGCATGACCTGCCCTTCTACGAGCTGGACGCGCAGGGCGAGAATCCGATCCTGCAACTGCCTTTCCACTATGCGCTGGACGACGCCATGTACTTCAGCTTTGGCTGGCTCGACACGCCGAACGCGGCGCAGCGCGTCATGGACGTGGACGAGGTGTTCGACATCTGGTGGGCCGCGTTCGAGCAGCAATACAAGGCAGGCGGCTACGTCAACTTTCTGCTGCATCCGTTTGTGTCGGGCCACGCCATGCGCGTCGACATAATCCAGCGCCTGATCCAGCGGATAAAGACCCTGCCCGGCGTCTGGTTCCCCACCTGCGATACGCTCGCCCAGCATATCCTGACCCACCACCCCTTGCCGGAGGCGCAGTAACCCCATGCCTTGGAAAGACTTTTACACCACCTCCGATGAAATCGGCATCCGCGATGCGGCGATCCAATGGCCCGAGGGGCAGAGCATGGCGCTGGGTCTGACGGTCAACCTGAACCCCGCCGGCGCGGGCAAGCGCATCACTGCCAAGGATCTGGCCTATCCCACGTGGCACTATGGCCTGAAAGAGGGGCTGGACCGCTTTCTGGAACTGTTTGATCAGCTGGGCATTCGCGCGACCGAGGTGCTGACCCGCGTCACGGGCCAAGCGCCCAAGGGCTGGTTCGCCCTGTCGCGCCCCGATGACCGCGCGGCGACGGGCTGTGCCACCGATGACACCGTCAGCCTGCTGAAGGCGCGCGGCTATGCCTACATCGGTAACGGGCTGGCGGATGATGCTCCCTATTACTGGGTGACCGACCCCGCCAAATCAGAGTCGCTTTTGGCCCTGCCCTACTACTATCACTTTGATGATACGTTTTTTTTGATGTTCCCGCGCGAAGGCATCGGGCTGGAGCGTCCGCAGGCTTTGCTGAGCAACTGGCGGGCCGAGTTCCGCGCGCAGTATCGCCGGGGCCGCTACGGGCGCCGAAATCGCCGCGCATTGGCAAGCGGTGCATCCCGCCGAGACGACGCTGAACCTCGCGCCAAGCATCTGGCGCGACTACGCCGACAGCCTGAGCTAAGCCCATGGACAGCCAAGACATTCTGGACAGCCTGATGGCGTGGGTGCGGATCGACACGCCCACCGGCGACGTGCAAGGCATCGCCAAACTGGTCGATCTGATCCAATCGCAACTGGCCCCGCTGGGCTGCGAGATCGAGCGTATCGCGGGTCGGGACGGCATGGGCGACCATCTGGTTGCGCGCTTCAGGGGCGGCGACGGCCCCGGTGTGCTGGTGACCTCCCACATCGACACGGTCTGCGCCCCCGGCACGGTGCCGATCCGCCGCGACGGCGACCGGCAGTATGGCCCCGGCATTGCCGATATGAAGGGCGGCGGCTACCTCGCGCTGTGTGCCATGCGCGACATCGTCGAGACGGGCACGCCGCTGCCCGGCCCGGTGACCTTGATCTACAACTTGGACGAGGAAATCGGCGCACCGACCTCTCATCAGCTGATCCAAGCCGAGGCGCGCAAGATGGGCGCAGCGCTGATCCCAGAGCCTGCCCGCGGCGACGAGGCGATCACCTTTCGCAAGGGTCGCGCCAAGTACACGCTGGAGTTTCACGGCGTCCAAAGCCACGCCGGGTCAGCCTTTGCCGATGGGCGCTCTGCGATCTTGCAGATGGCGCGTACCATTGGCCAGCTTGAGGCGATGACCGATCTGGCCACCGAAACCACCGTCAACGTGGGCCGGGTGCGCGGCGGCACCGAGCCGAACGTGGTTGCGGGATACGCCGCCTGCGACATCGACGTGCGCTTTGCCGATGATGCCCTGGGCCTTGCGGTCGAGGACGCGCTGAAGGCGCTGACATCGGACGACCCCGCCGTGACGATCACCCTGTCGGGCGAGATCGAAAAGCCGTGCCTTGCGCGCACGCTCGAAACGCTGGCGATGTTCGCCCGCGCGGCAGAGATCAACACCGCGCTCGGCGCGCCGATGGTGGAAGCCCGTTCTGGCGGGGGCAGCGACGGCAATTTCACCTGCGCCGCCGGGGTGCCGACGCTCGATGGCCTTGGGGCGATCGGCAACAACTGGCACTCGCCCGCCGAGCATATCCTTGTGACGCCGCTGGCCCGCCGCATGGCGCTGCTGCGCGCGCTGATCCTGACCTACGCGGGCACCCGCCCAAACGGAGAAACCCAATGACCCCGAGCTTTGGCCAAACCCCATCCGACATCCGCCGCAACCACGCGCTGCTGACCCCCGAAAGCCACGAGTGGATCACCCAGCCCGATTGGCCGGGGGCGGAAATCGCCTTTTTGATCAGCCCGGACATGGGCGCGAAATTTGCCATGGGGTTGGTGCGCAGCAAAGGCGGCCTGACCGGCATCGCCCCCGCGCCGACGGGCATCGCACGCTTTGTCTTTGTGCTGGAAGGCGCGGTCACCCTGTCCACCGGCCAAGAGCTGACCACCGAAGGCTACGCCTTTTTGCCCCCCGAGACAGACGCCACGCTGAGCTCCCCGGCGGGGGTGTCGCTGCTGCTGATGGAGTGGCGATTTGTGGCGCGCGGGGAAATCCCCGCCCCGGTCTTTGGCCATGTCAAGGACATCCAAGGCACGCCGCTGCGCGGTGACGACTGGCTGATGGTGCAAAAGATGCTGCCCACCGACGCAGGATTCGATGGCGAGGTGAACATCATGAATTTTCACCCCGGCGCGTCGCTGGCCTATGTGGAAACCCATTTCATGGAACACGGGTTGCTGATGCTGGACGGCGGCGGCGTGTACCGGCTGGACGACCGCTGGTATCCGGTGGGCAAGGGCGACGCGATCTGGATGGGGCCGCATGTGCCGCAGTGGTTCGGCGCGCTGGGGCGCACGCCCAGCCGATACCTGATCTACAAGAACTACAACCGCTCGCCGCTGGCGGCGCGATGACCGCGCTAGCCGCCATAATTGTGAAAGATTGTCTTGATCGCGGCGGCAAAGGCCTCGGACGAGACGGTCGGCGTGCGCCCTGCCATCCGGCAACAGGCCACCGGGGGGCTGGCAAAGGGCAAATCGCGCAGCTCGACAAAGGCGATGCTCTCGCGCCGTACTTGCAGAAACCGGCCAAAGACGATGCCGATGCCCATGCCGCTTTCAACCATCTGACGCAAAAGCGTAAAGCTGTTGGTGCGCATGACCTCGCGGACCTGCACCCCCCCTGCGCCAGCGCATCTTGCAGCATCTCGCGCATGGCGATCGAGTCGTCGGGAAAGATCACCCGCTCGCCGTCCAAATCCGGCAGCCGCGCGTCGCGCAGCTTGGCCATCGGGTGATCCAGCGCGGTGATCGCATAGGTCCGCCGCCGCAGCGTCGCCAGCGTTTCAATCTCGGGCGTGGCGGGAAAGTTGTACCCAAGGCCGATGTCGATCTCGCCCGCCTGCAACCGCTGGACAATCTCGCGGGTGTTCTCGACCACGATATGGAATTTCAACCCCGGATGGTTGTAGCTCATGTCGCGCAGGATGCCCGGCAGCAGGTCCGAAGCGAGCACTTCGTTCACGCCCAGCCGCAGCTGCCCCCGTTACAGCCCCTGCAACTGGTCGATTTCATCCTGCGCGATGGTCAGCTCGTTCACCACAGAGGCGCAGCGGAACAACAGGATTTCGCCCGCCTCGGTCAGCTCGAGCCCGCCGCGCCCCGGTCGCGCCGGAACAGCTCGACGTCCAGCGCCAGTTCAAGGTTCTTGATCTGCTTGCTCACGGCAGAGGGCGCCACGTGCAGCGTATCGGCGGCGGCGCGAAAAGAGCCCTGTTGCGCGACTTCGATGAAATGCCGCAAACCGGGCAAACGGCCAAGAAGGGTGCTGGGCGGCATCGGGGATTCCTGCAAACGTATAATCTGGCGTCAAGGAGCGCATCATAGATGGACCGAACCTGCATTCAACAGGCCATTCCCAGCAGCGCCGCAATCGCGGAGTTTGCCGAGGCGCTCGGGGCCAAGGGCGTGCTGAGCGCGCCCGAGGATTGCGCGCGCTATGCGTTGGACCAGTCGGGGCTGACAGGCATGCCGCCCCTCGCCGTGCTGCGCCCCGCCACCACGGCAGAGGTCGCCGCCGCGCTGGCGATTTGCACCCGGCACGGCATCGCCGTGGTCCCCCAAGGCGGGCGCACCGGCCTGTCGGGGGGCGCGTGCAGCCCGGCGGGGGCGGTTGTCCTGTCGACAGAGCGCATGTCCGGCGTGATCGAGGTCGACCCGGATGCCATGACCCTGACCGCCTGGGCTGGCACCCCGCTGGAAACCGTCCAGGAGGCGGCGCGTGCGGCGGGCCTTGATTACCCCGTCGACATCGGCGCGCGCGGCTCTGCCACCATCGGCGGGACCATCGCCACCAACGCGGGCGGCATTCGCGTGCTGCAACACGGCATGACCCGCGCCAATGTTCTGGGCCTGGAGGCGGTGCTGGCCGATGGGGCGGTGATCTCGCGGCTGGGCAAGACGGTCAAGGACAACTCTGGCTTTGATCTCAAACAGGTGTTCATCGGCTCCGAAGGCACGCTGGGCGTTGTCACCCGCGCCGTGCTGCAACTGCGCCAACCGGGGCCGCAGTCGGCCCTTGCCCTGCTGGCGCTGCCCAGCCACGACGCCGCGCTGGCTTGCCTTGGGGCGGGGCGCAAACGCTTTGGCGCGCGGCTGGCCCCCCTGCCCCAGGCGCGCGGCACGCTCAAGGTGGGTCACGTGGGCGATGGCAACGTGCACCTGCTGGTGGCGCACGACGGCAGCGCGCAGGCCGAAGCCCGGATCGAGGCGGAAATCTATGCTCTCCTGCGCGACTGGGACGGCGCGGTGACCGCCGAACACGGCATTGGCCGGATAAAGGCGCAGTGGATCGGGCACAGCCGCTCGAACGCCGAAGTCGCCATGATGCGCGCTCTGAAAACCCAGCTGAACCCTTTGGGCCTGCTCAACCCCGGCGCGGTCTTTGCCTGAAGGGCGCGAGCCGCATCACGGGGCCGGGCCTTGCGCGATCCCAAGGCGCGACATCCCTCACCGGGGGTGAAGGATACAGGGCACCTTGGTCACCTGAGGGGTCTGCGCCCCGTCGCGCATCTGTGCCATCAGCTTGGCGATCAGGCTGGGTACATCCTGTTCCACCATGGCAACGGTCTGCGGCAGAAGCGCGCCAAAAGGGTCGTAGTCGAAACTGCCATACCGAATAGAGGCGGCCTCGGCGTCGGGCAAAGACTGCATCAAGCGCACGACGCCTTCGAGGGTGATGGTGGAATTCACGAAAATCCCGTGGGGCGTGAACGGCAGGTTCTCTAGCAGATGGCGCGCCTTGTCGGGGGCGTAACCGGGGGTCAGGATATACTCTGGCGGCACGTCGATGCCACGGGCCGAATGGGCCTCGACGAAGCCGCGCCGCCTTTCTTGGGTGTTGTGATCGTCCAGCCGCCCCCCGATGAACACCAACGGCTCTGCCTGTCCCAGCTCTTGCGCGCAGGCATCCAGCAGCACATTCGTCAGATTGAAGGCGCCCATTAAACTGTCTGAAATGATCGACGGCGCACGGCTTCCGGGAAGGTCGAGATTGATGGTCGGGACACCATTGGCCGCGCAGACCTCTGCGATGCGGTCAGGATTGGTGGCACCGCAGGCCACGAGGCAATCCACCTGATAGGACAACAATCCGCGCACCGCCGCGACTTCCAGATCGGGGTCACGCTGGGTGCAGGTGATGACCGGAAACAACCCGGCCGCGCGCGCCGCCTCTTCGAATTGCTCGGCGATCGCGCCAAAGAACCGGTTGTCGTATTTCGGGATGACCATGCCGACGATGTTCGATTTGTCCTTGCGCAGAACGCTGGCCTGAATGTTGACCGCATAGCCCTGCTCTTCGGCGGCCTTGAGCACGCGGTCCGCCAGTTTCTGGCTGATTCGACGCTTTTTCCACGATCCGTTGAGCACAGAGGTTACCGCCGTGGGCGAGGTGCCGACGATTTCCGCGATGTCGTAAATCGTTGTCCGCTTTGAGGAATTCCCGTCGCTGGCCGTCATGCGCTCAATTCTTGTGCAAGGTTTGTCGAAAACCCACGTTGAAAGGTGCGGCGGGCGGCGGCAATCACGCTCCATCGGTTGAGCAGGTAATTGAGCACTTGCTCCATCGAAAAAGCGCCCCAAGAATGGCGCATAGGGAGGAGAATTGCCAAATGACGTCGGACCACAGGTCCGGTGCTGCCTTCCTGTGCGCCCATCCAAAGGGCCGGTCTGACAGGAGGAGCACCATGACCAAGACCCGAATTCTCGCCGCATCCGTGCTGGCGCTGACCGCCGCACAGGCCCATGCCGAAGCGACCGTCGCCTTTTTGATGCCGATCAGGCATCCACCCGTTACGAGCAGCACGACTTTCCCGGCTTCAAGGCCGCCATGGACAAGCTGTGCCCCGATTGCACAGTGATCTAGCAGAACGCCAACGCGGATGTGTCGCTGCAACAGCAGCAGTTCAACTCGGTTATTGCGCAGGGCGCCAAGGTTGTCGTGCTGGACCCGGTGGACAGTTCTGCCGCCGCCGCGCTGGTGCAGATCGCGCATTCCCAAGACGTCAAGGTCATCGCCTATGACCGCCCGATCCCCGATGTCCCGGCGGATTTCTACGTCTCCTTCGATAACGAAGGCATCGGCCGCGCCATCGCGCAATGCCTCGTGGATCACCTCAAGGCGCAGGGCATTTCCGACGGCGAAGGCGTCTTGCAGATCAACGGCTCGCCCACCGACGCGGCGGCTGGCCTGATCCGCGACGGCATCGACGACGCGCTGGACAATTCGGCGTATAAAACCCTGTCCGAGTTCGACACCCTTGATTGGGCTCCGCCCAAGGCGCAAGAGTGGGCCGCCGGTCAGATCACCCGTTTTGGCCCTGAAATCAAAGGCATCGTGGCTGCCAACGACGGCACCGCGGGCGGCGCGATTGCG
Organism: Tropicibacter naphthalenivorans; assembly: GCF_900176475.1. Taxonomy (GTDB): domain Bacteria; phylum Pseudomonadota; class Alphaproteobacteria; order Rhodobacterales; family Rhodobacteraceae; genus Tropicibacter; species Tropicibacter naphthalenivorans. Next base: position 42,974 of record NZ_FWXX01000006.1, on the reverse strand, counting down.
GCGATGAAAGCGGCGGGCGTCGACCCCCTGCCCCCGGTCACCGGCAATGACGCCACCATCGCGGAGCTGCAACTGATCATTGCCGGGGATCAGTACAACACCATTTCGAAACCCTCCGAGATCGTCGCCGAAGCCGCCGCCGAGGTCGCCATGCAGCTGGTGCGCGGCGAGACGCCCGAAGCCACCACCGAGCTGTACAACACGCCTTCGCAGCTGTTCGTGCCTGCGGTTGTGACCGCCGAAAACATCAAGGCAGAGATCTTTGACAGCGGCATCCAGACCGCCGCAAAGGTCTGCACCGGCGAATACGCTGCCGCCTGCGCCAAGCTCGGGATCGAGTAAACCACGCGCCAAAAGACCACCGTGGGCGGCGTTTCGCCCTCGGTTCATAAAGCCCAGAATGTCGGGGAGGACAGGGAATGCAAAAGGGTGATCTCATCCTGAAGCTGCGCGGCGTGACCAAGCAGTTTGGCGCGGTGACCGCGCTGCAGGACATCGAGCTGGACGTGCACGCGGGCGAGGTCGTGGCCCTCGTCGGCGACAACGGCGCGGGCAAATCGACGCTGATCAAGACGCTTGCGGGCGTGCACCAGCCGACCAGCGGCAGCATTGAATGGTGCGGCAAGCCGGTCACGCTGGACAGCCCCGGCACCGCGCTGGAGCTGGGGATTGCCACGGTTTTCCAAGACCTTGCCCTGTGTGAGAACCTCGACGTCGTCGCCAACCTCTTTCTCGGGCACGAGCTGAACCCCTGGGCGCTGGACGAGGTCGAAATGGAGGTCCGCGCCTGGACGCTCCTGCAAGAACTCGCCGCGCGCATCCCATCCGTCCGTAAACCCATCGCCTCGCTGTCCGGTGGCCAGCGCCAGACCGTGGCGATTGCCCGCTCGCTGCTGCTCGACCCCAAGATCATCATGCTGGACGAGCCGACCGCCGCGCTGGGTGTCGCCCAGACCGCCGAGGTGCTGAACCTGATCGAGCGCGTGCGCGACCGGGGGCACGGCGTGATCCTGATCTCGCACAACATGGAGGACGTGCGCGCCGTGGCCGACCGCATCGTCGTGCTGCGCCTTGGCCAGAACAATGGCGTCTTTACCGCCGAAACCAGCCACCAAGACCTCGTGGCCGCCATCACCGGCGCCACTGACAATTCCGTCTCGCGGCGCATGGCCCGCAAACTAGGAGAGCCCGCATGACTGACGCACAACTCGACCGCGCCGACAGCCGCGTCCGCCACGACGAAGGCCTCTCGGGCGCGCTGCGCGCCTTTATCGACCGGGTCCGCTCTGGCGATTTGGGGATGTTGCCGGTGCTGATCGGCCTTGCGCTGATCACGCTGGTGTTCAGCACCTTGAACCCGGTGTTCCTTGCGCCGAACAACCTTGTGAACCTGCTGTTCGACGCCGCCGCCATCGGGCTGATCTCGCTGGGCGTGGTCTGCGTGCTGCTACTGGGGGAAATCGACCTTTCCATCGGCTCCATGTCGGGGCTGTCCTCGGCGCTGGTGGGCGTGCTTTGGGTCAATTCCGGCCTGCCGATGATGGTCGCCATCGTCGGCGCGGTCTTGGCGGGCGCGGCCGTCGGAGCGGTCTATGGCGTGTTGCGCAACAAGTTCGAGATGCCGTCCTTTGTGGCGACCCTCGCGGGTCTGCTCGGGCTGCAACTCTATCTGCTGGGCAGCACCGGCTCGATCAACCTGCCCTACACCTCGCCGCTGGTGAAGTTCGGCCAGATCCTGATTATGCCCGCGTGGCTGTCGTACCTCGCGGCGATCCTGCCCGGCGCATTCATGCTGTATTCGGGCCTGAAAACCATGCAGCGCCGCCGCGCCGCCAACCTGTTCAGCCCCGGCCTGTCGGTCTTGCTGGTCAAGGCAGGCGTGATCACCGTGGCGCTGCTGGCCTGTGTCGCCTACCTCGAACAGGGGCGCGGCGTGCCGTATATGTTCGGCGTCTTCACGCTGTTCGTGGTGGCGCTGGACTATGCGCTGCGCCGCACCCATTGGGGCCGGTCGATGTTCGCCGTGGGCGGCAACGCCGAGGCCGCGCGCCGCTCGGGCATCTCGGTCAAGAAAATCCGCCTGTCCGCCTTTATGCTGTGCTCTTCGCTGGCCGCTCTAGGGGGCGTCTTTGCCGCCTCGCGTCTGGCGTCCGCCAGCCAGCAAGCGGGCACCGGGGACGTGAACCTCAACGCCATCGCGGCGGCGGTCATCGGCGGCACCTCGCTGTTCGGCGGTCGTGGCTCGGCGTGGTCCGCTCTGCTGGGGATCATCGTGATCCAAGCCATCTCGAACGGCCTCACGCTGCTGAACCTCTCGTCGAGCCTGCGCTACATGATCACCGGGGCCGTGTTGGCCATTGCCGTGATCGTCGACAGCCTTGCCCGCCGTTCCCGTGCCTCTCATGGCCGCGCCTAAGGACAACCCTATGAAACTGCAAAATAAAACCGCCGCCATCACCGGCGCTGCCTCTGGGATCGGTCTGGCCTGCGCCAAGGGCCTCCTTGACGAAGGCGCACAGGTCGTGCTGATCGACCGCGACGGCGACAAACTCTCCAAGCTCTGCGCCGAGCTGGGGGACAACACCCACCCGCTGGTTCTGGACCTCTTTGACGGGCCTGCGGTGTCCGCCATGGTGCCGGAAATCGAAAAGCTGGTCGGCCCGCTCGACATCTTTCACGCCAACGCAGGCGCTTACATGGGCGGTGCCGCCGCCGAGGGCGAACCGGACGCCTGGGACCGGATGCTGAACCTCAACATCAACGCCGCCTTTCGCTGTGTGAATGCCGTCCTTCCGGGCATGATCGCGCGCAAGTCGGGCGACGTCCTGTTCACGTCCAGCGTGGCAGGCGTCGTTCCGGTGGTGTGGGAGCCGATCTACACCGCCTCGAAATTCGCGGTCCAAGCCTCTGTGCACAGCACCCGCCGTCAGATCGCCCCGCACGGCATCCGCATGGGCGCGGTCCTGCCCGGCGCCGTCGTCACCGCCCTGCTGGACGACTGGCCCAAGGAAAAGATGGAAGAGGCGCTGGCCAATGGCTCGCTCATGCAGCCCGAAGAGGTGGCCGAGGCGGTGGTCTTTATGCTGACCCGCAAAAAAGGTGTGGTGATCCGCGATATGGTGATCCTGCCCAACAGCGTGGACCTGTAAGATGTTCATCGGCATTGACGTAGGCACAGGCTCGGCCCGCGCGGGGGTGTTTGACCCCTCGGGCGTGCTGCATGGCACCGCGGCGCAGGACATCGCGCTGTGGAAAGGCCCCGGCAACCGGGTCGAGCAATCCTCGGGCGACATCTGGCGCGCGGTCTGCGCGGCGGTGCGCGGGGCGGTTGCGGCGGCGGGGGTGGAGCCGGACGCGGTACAGGGCATCGGCTTTGACGCGACCTGTTCGCTGGTGATCCCAGGGGAGGGCGGCGCGCCCCTGCCCGTGGCCGAGGATCGCAACATCATCGTCTGGATGGACCACCGCGCGACGCCGCAGGCCGAACGAATCAACGCGCTGGAGCATGGCGTGCTGGACTATGTCGGCGGCACCATCTCGCCCGAGATGGAAACGCCCAAGCTGCTGTGGCTCAAGGAAAACATGCCGCAGGTCTATGACGCGGCCTGGCAGTTCATGGACCTGACCGATTTCCTGACGTGGCGCGCGTCAGGCGATCTGGCGCGTTCCATCTGCACGGTGACCTGCAAGTGGACCTATCTGGGGCACGAAAATCGCTGGGATGCGGGGTATTTCGAACAGATCGGCCTTGGGGATCTGTGCGCGGGCGATTTCCAGCGCATCGGCAGCCGTGTGGTTCCCGCAGGCACTGCGCTGGGTCAAGGCCTGATAGAGGCCGCCGCCCGCGACATGGGCCTGATCGCGGGAACTCCCGTGGGCGCGGGCTTGATCGACGCACATGCAGGGGGGCTTGGCACCGTTGGGACAGCAGGCGATCCGACCGCCGATCTTGGGTATGTGTTCGGCACCTCCTCTTGCACGATGACCACAACCCGCGATCCGGCCTTTGTCCCCGGCGTCTGGGGGCCGTATAACTCTGCCATGATCCCCGGCATGTGGCTGAACGAAGGCGGTCAAAGCGCCGCCGGGGCCGCCGTGGACCAGTTGATCGACCATCACCCCTTCGCCCCAGAGGCGCATCGTCTGGCCGATGCCGCCGGGCAATCGCTGTCGGCGTGGCTGGCGGCACAGGTCGGTGAGCGCGACGTGCTGGACATGGTTGAGGGCGTGCATGTGGTGCCAGAGGTGCTTGGCAATCGGGCCCCTATGCCGACCCCTATCGGCGGGCGACGATCATGGGCATCGGCATGGACCGCGGTCTGGACAGCCTGCTTGCGCTGTATCTGGCGACGCTGTGTGGCCTTGGCTATGGCCTGCGCCAGATCATCGAGGCGCAGGACGCCGCCGGTGCAAGGATAGAGCGGATCGCGGTCAGCGGCGGGGCGGGGCGCACGCCTTTGGTGCGGCAGATCCTCGCCGACACCACCGGCAAGCCCGTGATTGCGCCCGAAACCGCAGAGCCGGTGCTGCTTGGGGCGGCCATGCTGGGCGGCTTGGCGGGAGGGATTTTTCCCAACACGCAATCCGCCATGCAGACCATGTCGCGCAGCGGCGCGGTCAGCCAGCCCGACCGTGATCGCGCTGAGCGCCATGACGCCCGCTACGCGCTGTTTACCCGGATACAAGAGGTGAGTGGCGCGGCCTACGCTTGAAACGCGCGCCTGAAAGCGTCGATAGGCCGGTCCTGCGCGCAATCCCCTTTGTCAAGGCGGGGGGGGAGGGCCGACCTGCGACCTTGGACGGGCAAGTCTTGCGATTTGAGACTGTCATAACCAATTGTGAACCGCCCCCGAGGATACTTCTGGCGTCATGTGGGACCGCGACCATTCCGTCGCCGCCCGCCTTAAGCCGACAGTTGCGCCCACCAAGAGCCTGATCCGACTTGGATCACCTTTATTTCGGACAAAACTGGAGTCTCTCATGACATCCCAACTCACGGGCTGGTGCGTGGCGCTGCCCCTCATGCTGCTTGCCATTGCCACGCAGGCCGCCGCCCATAACGTCACCGAAGGCGACGCGGGCTATATCCAGGAAATCTGGGGGTTCACCTGATCCCCTTCCTCTATCTCGGGGCCAAGCACATGGTGACCGGCTATGACCACATCCTGTTCCTGCTGGGCGTAGTGTTATTCCTCTATAAAATGAAGGACGTGGCAATTTACGTCAGCCGCTTTGCCTTTGGCCATTCGTCGACCATGCTTCTGGGCGTCTGGTTTGGCTGGGGCATCAACAGCTACATCGTGGATGCGATCATCGGCCTCAGCGTGGTCTACAAGGCGCTCGAAAAGCTCGGCGCCTACCAGCGGTGGTTCGGGGTCCAGCCGAACACCAAGGTGGCGACGCTGATCTTTGGTCTGGTTCACGGCACGGGTCTGGCGACCAAGATCCTGCAATATGACATCGCCAGCGACGGGCTGCTGCCCAACCTGCTGGCCTTCAACGTCGGCGTCGAGATCGGCCAGATCATGGCGCTGGCGGTGATCCTCATCGTCATGGACTACTGGCGGCGCTCGGCCCGTTTCATGACGCAGGCCTACAGTTTTAACGTGGTGATGATGTCCATGGGGTTCATCCTCATGGGGACCCAGATCACCGGCTATTTCGTCGCCTGAGCGACCGAAAAGGGGACAAGACATGTTCAATTCCAAACGCCCCTCGCTCGAAGAGCTGCCGACCACGGCGCAGCTGCTGAAATCCACCGCCATTGCGGCCGTCTCTGCCGTGGCGATCCTCGTCGCCGTGGTGCTCCCGGCGGAGTACAACATCGACCCGACCGGCTTCGGGCGCAGCTTGGATCTGGCCGAGATGGGCGAGATCAAGCAACAGCTGGCCGAAGAAGCCGCCCAGGATCATTCCTCGCTGCTGGATGACCTCTTTTCGGTTTTCGTAAGCAGCGCCGCCGTACAGGAAGCGCAGGCCGAGGAGTAGCGCGATGAGGTCAGCTTCACGCTCGCGCCCGGTGAATCCGCCAAGTGGAAGATGGATATGACCGAAGGTCCGACTGCCTTTTACCGCATGACCACGACCGGCGGCGCGGTGAACTATATCTGCACGGCCATGGGGGCGGACAGAACGCCACCTATGAAAAGGGCCGCGGATCGACCGGGGCCGAAGGTCCGTTGGTGGCGGCGTTCGATGGCAGCCACGGCTGGTTCTTCCGCAACCGCGACAAGACCGACGTGACGGCGGCAAGGATCGTCGCCGAGGTGGACGCGATAATTCGTGGCCGTGATGAACCAGTAAACGGAGGAGACCGTTTTCATCCTCGTGGCGGGTGATGGCGGCATCATCGACGCCAATTTTACCGGCAGGTTTCCCTACGTCTGGGATGTGCAGACGGACGGGGTCCAGCCGCAAAACTGACATAGCCGCCAGCCAAGACCCTGGCGATGCTCCGCCCCGTGGCCCGCATAAGCCCGCGCGTGATGCGGCGTCAAATCACCTCGCACCACGTGGCCATGCCGTCAGCCTGATGGCTGAGCATGTGACAGTGCAGCATCCAGCGGCCTGGGTTGTCAAAGACCACCAGCACCGACCGCGTGTCCCCCGCGTTCAGCAGCAACGTATCGCGAAGCGGGCCAAGCCCGCCGGATGCGTCCACCTCTTGAAAGTGGTGGCCATGCAGGTGCATTCCATGCGGAAACCCCGTCTGGTTCACCATCTCGATCCTGACAGTCTCGCCCCGCCGCGCACGCAAGAGGGGCTGCCGCGGCAAGCCCGAGATGTCGTTCAAGGCCCAGATCCCGGTGCCTTTATGTGGCGCCCCGCCTGCGCCGCCTTGCAGCGCAAGGCTGGCGGTTTGGCTGGCCGTGCCGGGCTGCGCCACCGGGTTGGCCGGCAGGCGCGGGATCGGCGCGGTGGAAACCGGACGCGCACCCTCCGCCGCAAGTGCGCCCAGCAGATCATCCGCCCCACCGTACGTGTCACGGATCACCACCGGCCCGGTCACATCGGCGATCACGTCCATCCGGTTCGGCACCCGCAGCCCGTGCCAATGCACCAGCGCCCCGTCGTCCAGGCCGTTGTCCAGCGTGATCCGCGCGACGTCGCCTTGGCCAAAGCGCAGCTCCGGTCCGGGCACCGACCCGTTAAAGGCCAACATCGGCAACCGCCGCCCAGCCACCGGAACCTCTCGGGCCTCGGGGCGCAGGGTCACGGCAGGGGCGGCCCAACTCGGCGCAGCCAGACCGGCCGCCATCAGCGACAACACGTTTCGACGGGTGAACAGAATGACACGGCTCCTTTCGGGGTCGCGTTTTCCGACGTCTCAGCGCGCCGATCAACCCCAAGCCCCCGATTTACGCGCGGTCGCAGGCGGTTGGGGGCGCGTGAACGAGGCGCTCTTGACCCTCTGCCGGGTGGAACCCCCATCTGTTTGATCCGTCTTCAGGTTAAAGCGCAAGGATGGCACATGGCTCAGGCCCACGCGGATCACAACCCTACGGAGACCGTGCCCCGTGACCCCGTCTGCGGCATGGACGTGGACCGAAGCACCGCCGCCCACATGACCAAGCACGACGGCCAACGGCCCTATTTCTGCTCCGCGCGCTGCAAGTCGAAAATCGAGACCCAGCCAAAGGCTTACCTCGGCGACCAACCCGCCCCCACCAAGATGCCAGAAGGCACGCAATACTCCTGCCCCATGCACCCGAAAATCGTGCAGGATCATCCCGGCGACTGCCCGAAATGCGGTATGGCGCTCGAGCCGATGACACCCTTTGCCGAGACCGGCCCCAACCCGGAATACGTTGATTTCAAACGGCGTCTGTGGATCACCGCGCCCTTGGCGCTGGCGGTGTTCATCCTCGAATTGGGCACGCTTATCGGCATTCCGTTTGACCAATGGTTCGGCCATCCGCTGTTCGGCTGGGTGCCGTTTGCGCTTGCGACGCCGGTGGTCTAGGTCTGCCGACCGTTCTTCGATCGCGGCTGGGCGTCGGTCGTGAACCGCTCGCCCAATATGTGGACGCTCATCGCGCTGGGGACCGGGGCGGCTTACCTGTTTTCCATCGTCTCGCTGCTGTTCCCCGGCCTGCTGCCGGCGCAGATGCAGGACGGCATGGGCATGACGCCGATGTATTTCGAGACGACGGCGGTGATCCTCGTCCTGATCGGGCAGGTCATGGATCTGGCGGCGCGCGAACGCACTGGCGATGCGATCCGCGCGCTGATGGACCTCGCGCCCAAGACTGCGCGCCGCGTCACCGACAGTGGCGAAGAGGATGTGCCGCTCGACCAGCTCCGCTCCGGTGATGTGCTGCGCGTGCGCCCCGGAGAGAGCATTGCGGTGGATGATGTGGTGACCGGGGGGCGGTCTTCGGTCGATGAAAGCATGATCACCGGCGAGCCTGTTCCGGTCGAAAAGGTCGAAGCCGAGACCGTCACCTGCGCTGTCCTATGCCTTTGTTGCCGCCGTGTCGGTCATCGGCAATGCCCTGCGCCTGCGGGCAGCCAAGCTTTGACGGGGGCGGCGCATTCCGTGTATGCTTGTCGCCGGGCGGTCTTGCGCCCGACCGGAGGGATCATTTGAACCGACGCGCTCATAGAGGGGCTGACAAACGAGCCGACAGCTGCGTTTCGCCATTTCTGCGGCGCGCGTGGTGCCTTTTGTGCGTTCTGTTCCTGGGTCTTGGCCTTGTTCTGGCGTCTGCGCCGGACGTGCGGGCCGCCGTCCCCGACCATCATGAGGCTGCGATGGTCCCCTGCGCCGACTGCCCCGATGCGCATCACCAAGCGGCGGACGGCACGGTGCCTGACTGCCATCACGTCATGAGCCTGACGCTTGCGCCCCTGTCGCCAATGACCGGGTTGGTCACGCCTTCATTTGGGCGGGCCGTCCACGGCCTGCCCTCTGCGGAAACCGGGTCGCACCGCGCGCCCGAGCATGATCTGCCGCCTCCGCGCGCCTAGGCGCTGCGCCGTTCGGCGGCTCTTTTGGGACCATCAGATCAACGCATTCCGCACCTTGGCGCACACCTCGGTGCCCCTCAGGACAAGACCATGAAAAAATTCGCATTTGCTGGCGCGGCCGTGGTGGCCGTGTCCGCCCTCGCATATCTCGCCTCGCCTCGGACCAACGCACGGGAAGCCGCGCCCGCCAGCGGCACGGACCTTGTGAACGTTACCCTCCCGGACACGCTGTCGGCGCAGGCCCAGATGGGCAAGCGGGCCTTTGATGCGGTCTGCGTCGCCTGCCACGGCACAAACGCCGCCGGAAAAGACGGCTTTGGCCCGCCGCTCGTCCACGTCATCTACGAACCGAACCACCATGGCGATATGTCCTTTTACATGGCGGTTCAGAACGGCGTGCAGGCGCACCACTGGCGGTTCGGCAACATGCCTGCGCAGGACGGGCTGACCAAGGGCGACGTCACCACGATCATCGCCTACGTGCGAGAACTTCAACGAACCAACGGGATCAACTGACATGACGATCACCCTGAACAGGCGCGCCTTTTGCGGCGGGCTGGCTGGCGCTGCAATTGCCCGCCCGGCTTGGGCAGCCACAGACCCGCTGATCGCGCAAAAGGCCAGCGTGCAACTGGCCCCCGAGGGCTACCCCGCCACGCCCGTCTGGTCCTATGGCGGCAGCATTCCCGGCCCGCTGATCCGCGTGCCCCAAGGCGGGCGCGTCACCCGGCGGCTGGTCAATGATCTCGAGGTGCCGACGTCGGTGCACTGGCACGGCATCCGCATCGACAACGCCATGGACGGGGTCGCGGGGCTGACGCAGGACGCCGTACCGCCGGGCGAGACCTTTGACTACGATTTCGCGGTGCCGGACGCGGGCACCTACTGGTATCACGCGCATACCAACTCGATGGAGCAGGTCGCGCGCGGCCTGTCGGGTGTGCTGATCGTCGACGAGGCGACCCCGCCCGACGTGGACCGCGACGAGGTGCTGATGCTGGACGACTGGCTGCTCGACCCGGACACGGGCAGCTTTGTAGAGCCGTTCACCCACCCGATGATGATGAGCCACGGCGGGCGCACCGGGAACCTGATCGGCGTGAACGGTCAGTATGCCTATAGGATGCAGGCCGAGACCGGAGAGCGCCTGCGCCTGCGGCTGATCAACGCCGCGAATGCCCGGATCTTTGGCCTAAAGCTGGACGGCATGACCGGCTGGACCGTGGCGCTGGACGGGATGCCTCTGGACACCCCCGAGAAGGTCAGCGGCGAGATCGTTTTGGCCCCGGCGCAGCGTGTCGACCTGATCGTTGACATCACCGCGACGGACGGCCCCGCGGGGCTGCTGATGTCCCTCGACGGCGACACGTGGGAAGCCTTGGTCGATGTATCCATCACCGGCACGCGCCCCCCGCGCGACACCGCCCCCGCGCCCCTGCCCGCCAACCCGAACACCGCCCTTCCGGACCTGTCGCAGGCCCGCGCGCTGGACATGGTGATGGAGGGCGGCGCGATGGCCGGCATGGACAGCGCCCTGTTCCAAGGAGACCGGCTCGACTTTCGCGCGCTGATCGATCGCGGCCAGTTCTGGGCGCTGGCCGGTCAGGCGGGGCTGTCCGAGACGCCCTTTGCGGAGCTGTCACGCGGCGAGGTGGTGCGGGTCAGGCTGGACAACCGCACGGCATTTCCGCACGGGATGCACCTGCACGGGATGCACTTTCGCGAGGTGCGCGCCGATGGCGCGATGGGACCGCTGCGCGACACCATCCTGTCGATCCCCAACACCCCGCTGGAGATCGCCTTTACCGCCGACAACCCCGGCAAGTGGCTGCTGCATTGCCACATGCTGGCCCATGCTGCATCGGGCATGACAACCTGGATCAATGTGTCCTGAGGAGAGACTTGGATGAATAAAACCATAGCAACGATCACGCTTATCGCACTCGGCACCGCCGCGCTGGCCCATGGCGGGGTCAAGAACAAGGACGTTCTGGCCCGGATGGAAGTTATGAAGACCATTGGCGAGCAGATGAAGGTGCTGGGGGCGATGGCCAAGGGGCAGACCGCCTTTGACGCTGCCGCCGCGAACGCTGCCCTGACCGAGATCGCGGCGCAGTCGGCGCAGATCGCGCCCATGTTCGAGACCCGCGCAGACGATCCCAAGTCCGAGGCGCTGCCGATCATCTGGGCGCAGTGGGACGACTTTGCCACGCTGGCCTCGGCGTCGGAAACCACTGCCGCAGCGCTGGCCGGGACCATCACCGCCAAGGCCGACCTTGGCCGCGCGCTGGGCCAGTTGGGCGGCACCTGCAAGGCGTGTCATTCCAAGTACCGCGAATGACAAAACGCGCCCCGTCCTGCGATGAGGCGCGCTCCTTTTGGCGGGGCCGGTTTGGGGGCCGGTCAGAACTGGGTCTCGGGTATGGTGATCTGTGCGCCGTTCAGCGCGTCGGTCACCGTGACCTGACAGCTCAGGCGGCTGTTGTCCGCCCGCGGCGTGGCTGCGAATTCGAGCATGTCGTCTTCGCTGTCGCTCGCGGGACCGGCGGCGGTCAGGGCGATGTCGTCAAGAAAGACGTGGCAGGTCGCGCAAGCCATGGAGCCACCGCACTCCGCGATCACCCCGTCGATGCCATGCGCCTGCGCGGTTTCCATGATCGTATGGCCGGCCTTGGCCGCGACCGTCTTTTGGCTGCCGTCGGGTTGGATAAAGGTGATGTCGATCATGCGTCTTGCTCTTTGTAGGGTCCAAGGTGAACGCGCAGCTGCGCCGGCCCACGAAAGGACAGGGTCTTGGTGAAATCGGTGTCTTCGGCGCCCTCGGCGAGGCGCATTTCGGGGAAGGCGGCGGTCAGCTCTTCGAGCAGGATGCGCAGCTCCAGACGGGCCAGCGGCGCGCCGACGCAATGGTGCAGCCCCTTGCCAAAGGCCATGTGGTTGCGGGCGTCCTTGCGCGCAATGTCAAAGGTTTCGGGCTCTTCGAACAGCGCCGGATCGCGGTTGGCCGAGGCCAGCGACAGCAGCAGGTTCGCCCCGGCGGGCAGGTCGACACCGCCGATGGTGACCGGCTCTTTTGCGCGGCGGCGCCATGCCACCACGGAGGTCGCGTAGCGCAGCCCCTCTTCGACGGCGTTCTTGGCCAGCGCGGGGTCTTGGGCGATGGCGCGCCATTGCTCGCGACGTTTGAGCAACTCAAGGATCAGGTTCCCGGCGGCGTTGGTGGTCGTCTCGTGCCCCGCCAGCAGCAGACCAAATACAAGGCTGCGGATCTCGTTCTCGGTCAGGACCTCGTCGTCCCCGCCGCGCAGCTCGAACATCTTGCTGGGGTAGTCATCCTTGGGGTCGGCCTTGCGCGGGGCCACCAGATCGACGGTGTAATCCCAAAAGTCCGCCAGATCGCGCGCCGCCTGTTCAAAGTCGGTTTCCTCGGGGCGGCCCCAGATCATGTGCAGGCGCAGATCGCCCCATTTCTTGATCTGGCGCGGGTCGAAATCATTGACGCCCAGCAGCATAAAGACGACCTGCGCCGGGTATTCATAGGTCACCGCGTCCACCAGATCGACGGTCTCTTGGCCCTTGAGCTTTTGGACATAGCTGCGGGCCAGTTCGCGGATGGCGGGCTCGTAGGACATGAACTGGCGAATGTTCAGGAACTTGGTCACGTGGTTTTTCACGCGGGTGTGCAGGGGCGGATCGCAGGCGACCTGAATGGCCTCATGAGCGAACTTGCGCTCCTGAAGGTAGGTCAGCGTCTCTTGCGGCCAGGGAAAGATCGGCTGCGTCGTCAGCACGGCGGTAAAGCGGTCGCTGTCGGGCATGATCGCTTCGATATCGGCGCGGCGGGTGACCACCCAGTAGTCGATTTCCGGCGCGTGAAAGATCGGCACCTCCTCGCGGATCTTCGCGAGAAATTCGTACATGCCGCGATGTTCAAACGGCTGAAAATCTGCCGACGCGGCAGCCATAGGACAGCCCGAAGCCGCCCCGTCAAAGGGTGCGTTCATTGGTTCCTCCTCCCAAAGGGCAACCGTGTCGCGGCCGCTTTACAGGTGCTAAACGATTCGATGATGTCACCTCAACATTGATGATGATCTGTCACCACCGTGACGACTATTCCCGGACGCGGCGATGGGCTACACAGGCATATGACTGTCGATGTTGATGACCTGAATGCGCTTTTTACCGTCGAGATCGAGGCCGAAGATGGCCCGCCTTCGCGCACGCTAAGCTTTACGCGCAGCCCGACGGTGCTGCTGAACTTTGCCGCGAACCGGTTCAACCGCGCGGCGGCCAAGGCCTATGCCCAGAAGTTCGACATCGGGATCATGGATTGGCGGATGCTGGTCATGCTGACACGCGTGCCCGGGGCGACGGTGACGCAATCGGCGCAGACCATCGGCATCGACAAGGCAGCGATCAGCCGGTCCGTGGCGCGGCTGGAACAGCGCGGGCTTGCGGTGGCGGGCGATGTGCACGCCAATGGTCGCAGCCGGGGATGGTGGCTGACCGAGGCGGGGCGCGCCTTGCATGACCGGGTGCTCGTCGAAGCCCTGACGCGCCAGAAGCGCCTGCTGGACGGGTTCAGCCCCCAAGAGATCGCGACGCTCACCGATATGTTGGGGCGGTTCATCGACAATCTCGACCGGCTGAACGACGACGGTTAGGGCGCGCGCCCATCGAAAGGGCCACGGCCAAGAAGGATAGGGCACGGGCTGGCGGTTGGCTTGGGTTGATCCATCACCACATATCGCGATCTGGGATGTCGCCCCTTACGGCACCGAGACCCTGACCGCACCCCAAGAGGCTGACTGCGCTGAACTGCGCCCCCGAGAGGATCAAAGGTGTCGCGCCCGAAAGCCAAAATCCAGTTGGAATACCCTAGGAATCTTCTTTTAAAAACAATCGGTTTGTTGAAATCGACGCACCAGATTGCCACGATGGCGGGCCATACATCGCTTGACGAGATGGCGCGCCACACGAAAGCCGCCGGATTGTTCGGCTGATCTGCGCGGCCTGATTCGTGGGACACACTCGAAGCAGTGGGACACAATCGGCGCAAAAGCACTTATTTTTATAGCTATGATTTTGAAAATGGCGATCCCTGAAGGACTCGAACCCTCAACCTGCTGATTAGAAGTCAGCTGCTCTATCCAGTTGAGCTAAGGGACCGCTGACCTTGCTTTTGCCCCGTTTGCCCGCCCCGCGCAAGAGCCCCGCGTCGTCACACGCGCATCGCCGCAAAACCTACCCTCGGCCTGCGTTTTGCGCTAACACCTCTTTAACCCGGAGGACATATCATGTGGCAACAGGCCCAAAGCTACCCAGACCCGCGCGTCGAAATCCTGGATGAGCGGTTCCGCCCGCTGCTGGTGACCCATGCCGCCGTTGAACGGTTGCACACAGGGATGCGCTGGGCCGAGGGGCCGGTGTGGTTCGGCGATATGCGCTGTTTGTTGGTCTCGGACATCCCCAACAACCAGATCCTCAAGATCGAAGAGGAAACCGGCGCGGTGTCGGTGTTTCGCCGCGGCCCGCACACCAATGGCAACACGCGCGACCGGCAGGGGCGCTTGGTGTCCTGCGAACATGGTCACCGCCGGGTGACGCGCACCGAATTGGACGGCACGATCACCGTGCTGGCCGACAGCTATCAGGGCAAGCCGCTGAACGCGCCCAACGATGTGGTGGTCAAGTCCGATGGCTCGGTCTGGTTCACCGATCCGACCTTTGGCATTCGCGACTATTACGAAGGCTACCGCGCCGAGCCAGAGCTGCCCACCAACGTTTACCGCATCGACCCGGACGGCACGATGACGGCTGTGATCACACAGATCGACCACCCCAACGGCTTGGCGTTTTCCCCTGACGAATCCATCCTTTACGTGGTGCAAAGCGGCCTGCCGCGCTGCATCCATGCCTATGACGTCGATGGGGCGCGGGTCTCGAACGGGCGGCGCTTGATCGAGGCCGGGGCAGAGGGTACGCCCGACGGCTTTCGTCTGGATACCGATGGCAACCTGTGGTGCGGCTGGGGCGTTGGCGAGGGGTTAAACGGCGTGCGTGTCTTCTCGCCTCTGGGCGAGGCGATTGGCATGATCCACCTGCCCGAACGCTGCGCAAATGTCTGTTTTGGCGGGACTTATCGCACCCGTCTGTATATGGCCGCCAGCCAGTCGGTCTATGCTTTGCACGTCCGCGCGCAGGGGATGCCCTACGCCTGACCGTTTCACTTAGTGAAACTTTGGGCGATGGCGAATTGAGCCGTTTGCCCCGCCTCCCTAGCCTGCTGTCAGGAGATTTAGGGGGGGCACAGGGCCATGAGCGGACTGACGCGGTCGGATATCGACGACATTCTCAAGCTGATCGACAGCTCTGATTTCGATGAACTCAAGCTGGAAATGGGCGAATTGAAACTGGAACTGCGCCGTCGTGGCAGCAGCCCCGCGCCCGCCCCCAGCGCGCCCGAGGCTCCCGCGCCCAAGGCCGCCGAACCGGTCGCCGTGGCCGCCCCCGTTTTGGTTTCGGGTGGTGGATCGGAGGTGCCCGCGCCGCTGCTCGGCACCTTTTACCACGCGCCCAAACCCGGCGATCCGCCTTTCGTCAAGGTCGGCGACACGGTCACCAAGGACACGGTCATCGGCATCATCGAGGTCATGAAACTGATGAATTCGGTCACCGCCGGGGCGGACGGCGTGGTCACCGAAATCCTCGCGCCCAACGGCGAATTGGTCGAACACGGCCAAGCCCTGATCCGCATTCAACCGGCCTGACCCCATGGCCAAGATCAAACGGATTTTCATCGCCAATCGCGGCGAAATTGCCGTGCGCATCATCCGCACCTGCCGTGAATTGGGCATTGAAACGGTGCTCGGCGTGTCCGAAGCGAACCGGGATACATTGGGTGCACAATTGGCAACGCGCGTGGTTTGCCTCGGGCCAGCGGCGGCGACGCAAAGCTATCTCAAGGTCGGCACGGTGATCGAGGCAGCGATGGGCACCGGCTGTGACGCGATCCACCCCGGCTATGGGTTCCTGTCGGAAAACAAGGACTTGGCCGAGGCTTGCGCCGAGACCGACCTGATCTTTATCGGCCCATCGCCGGACAACCTGACCGCCGTGGGCGACAAGCTGACCGCGCGCACCCACGATGAAAAGGCTGGCGTCCCCCTGACCCCGGGCGGGTCGGTGGACACCGAGGCCGAGGCGCTAAAGCTTGCCGAGGCTGTCGGTTTTCCCTTGCTGATCAAGGCGGTGTCGGGCGGCGGTGGGCGCGGCATGAAGCGCGTAAACTCTGCCGCTGAACTGCCCGCGCAACTCAACCTCGCGATTTCCGAGGCCGCCGCCGCCTTTGGCGATGGGCGCGTTTATCTCGAACGGTTCGTCACCGTCGGGCGGCATGTCGAGGTGCAGATCCTGTCGGACGGCGAGACGGTCCTGCACACCGGCGAGCGCGATTGTTCCGTCCAGCGCCGCTATCAAAAGGTGGTCGAAGAAGCCCCCGCCCCCGGCCTGCCAGACACCCTGCGCCAAGGGCTACTGGACGCCGCTGTCACATACGCGCGGCACATAAGTTATCGCTCGCTCGGAACGGTCGAATTTCTCGTCGATGTGGAACGGCAGGAGTTCTACTTTCTCGAGATGAACGCACGTATACAAGTTGAACACCCAGTGACCGAAGCGATCACGGGCCTCGACCTGATCGCGCTCCAGATCGCCATCGCAGAGGGTAAGCCCTTGGGAATGCGCCAAAACGACATCACTCTGCACGGCCACGCAATTGAATGCAGATTGAATGCAGAAGATATACAAAGTGATTTCATGCCCTCTCCGGGCCGGATCAAACAGGCGTGGTTTCCGTCGCTGACCGGCGTGCGGGTCGACACGCACATGCAACCCGGCGCGATGATCTCGCCCTTTTACGATTCCATGATCGCCAAGCTGATCACTTGGGGGCCGACGCGGGCCGACGCCATCGCGCGTATGCAAGCTGTACTCAATTTACATACGCTGGACGGCGTCACCACCAACGCCCCCCTGCACAGCGCCATCATGGCAGATGAGACCTTTCAACAGGGCGGCGTCGATACGACCTATCTGACAGGCGTTCTGCCCCGCCTCACGGAGGACAAAACATGAGCGATATCAAGCTGATCGACTGCACCCTGCGCGATGGCAACCAGTCCAAATGGGGGGCTACGGGGCTGGACACCGGGATGATGCTGCAAATCGCCCCGGTGATGGACCGCGTGGGCTTTGACTCCATCGACTTTACAACCTCGACGCATATGGCCGTGGCCGTGCGCTTTAAACAAGAAGACCCGTGGGAACGTCTGCGGCTGTTCCGCGAGGCCGCGCCCAACACGCCGCTGTCCTTCCTGACGACGGGGATGCGGTTCATCTCTTGGGAGACGGCCAGCGAAGAACTGATGGAGTTCTCTTTTCGCCTGCTGGTGAACAACGGGATTGACCGTTTTGCGGTCATGGACCCGATGAACAACATCGCGAATATGACCAATATGGCGGGGCTGACGCGCAAGGCCGGAGGCACGCAGATCGTCGCCGCGCTGACCTTTACCCTGTCGCCTTTGCACGACGATGCACATTGGGCCGAAGGCGCTAAAGCATTGGCCAATAGTGGAAAATTCGACCGGATCTACGTCAAGGACCCCGGTGGGCTGATCTCGCCCGAGCGGGCGCGGAGCTTGATCCCGGCGCTGATGGCCGTCGTTGGCGACACGCCGCTAGAGGTCCACAGCCACTGCACCATCGGCCTTGCGCCCTTTGCCTATCTCGACGCCGCCGACGCCGGGGCGGGCTACCTGCACACCTGCGCGTCTTCGGCGGCGAACGGCACTTCGCGGCCCGCGCAATTGCCCGTCATCGCCAACCTGCGCGACATGGGCCACACCGTCGACGTAGACGACGACGCCGTCGCCGAGATGGACGCCTATTTCACCGCCCTCGCCCGCGCCGAAGGCCTGATGCACGGCACCCCCGGCGAGTTCGACCGCTCGTACTTTCACCACCAGATCCCCGGCGGCGTCATGGGCACCCTGAAGCGCCAGTTGCGCGAGACCAAGCGCGAGCATCTGGTCCCCAAAGTGCTCGAAGAAGTCGCCCGCGTCCGCGCCGAACTGGGCTATCCGATCATGGTTACGCCGTTCAGCCAGTTGGTCGCGACCCAAGCGCTCCTGAACGTCACGGCGGAGGAACGCTACCAGACCGTTCCCGACGAGGTGACGCGCTATGTGCTGGGCCGCTTCGGCACGCCCGCGATGCCGATGGACGCCAATATCGAGGACCGAATCAAATCCTCGAAACGCGCGCAAGAGATTGAATCCGAACCGAAAATGGCCCCGCTGTCCGAGTTGCGCGCCAAGATCGGCAAGCATTACAGCGACGAAGAGTTCCTCTTGCGCGCCACCATGCCCGCCGATCAGGTGGACGCCATGGTCTCCGCTGGCCCTGCACGTCGCGGCTATGATCCCGGCAGCAAACCGGTGATGGACTTGGTTAAGGAACTGACCAAACGCAAAGGCCTGAGCCACGTGAAAATCGAACGCCCCGGCCTGAAGATCGAGCTGGGAGGCAGCGCATGATCAAGGCGGCAGTTTTCGACATCGACGGTACCTTGGCGCTGATGGACAAGGAAAAGGGCACCTTTGCCGCCCTGCCCGGCGTGCTGGACGCGCTGGCCGCCTGCCGGGCCAAGCGGATCAAGATCGTTGCGTATACAAATGGTACATTTTTTGCACCCAAACATTATTATCCATTGCTCGCCGATGCGGGCATCATTATCGACCCCGGTCACTTGCTGACCCCAGCCGCCATCGCGGCGCAAGCCTTGGCCCAGCGTGGCTACAAACGGGTCATGGTCTTGGGCGGCGACGGCACCACCGTTCCCGTGGCTGAGGCGGGCATTGAGGTCATCCCCGCCACCAAGAATGCGCCAAAGGTCGATGCGGTTTTGCTGGGCTACACCCGCGATTTGACGACCGAAGGGCTGGAGGCCGTGGTTCAAGCGGTCTGGGACGGGGCCACGCCCTTTGCGGGGTCGGTCGCGCCCTATTTCGCCTCGTCCAGGGGCCGGATGCTGGGGATTTCCGGCGCGATCGCCGCCGCTTTGGAGAATGCCACCGACACCAAGGTGACGGTTTTCGGCAAGCCCGAGACCGCCGGATTGACCACCGTCACCGCCATCACCGGCGCTGACCCGCGCGAGATGGTGGTGGTCGGCGACGACCCCAAGCTGGAAATCCGCATGGGCCGCCGCGCGGGCGCGTTGACCGTCGGCGTGACCACCGGCATCGCCGACGCCGCGCTGTTCAACAGCTTTCCCGAGGACGAGCGCGCCCATGTCGTCATCCCCTCGCTGACCCAATTGCAGGAGCAACCATGGCTCAAGTGACCGAAGGCCAGACGCTCTGGCACGCTTCGCCTGACCGCCTCGCCGCGGCGAATATCACGAGCTATCTCAATTGGTTATCTGACCGAGACCAGACTTTTGACGGCTATTGGGACCTGTGGGACTGGTCCACGCAGGACATCCCCGGCTTTTGGAAATCGCTGTGGGAGTACTTTGACATCATTGCCGAAGGCGATCTCCAAGAGGTGATGGCAAGCGCCCCCATGCCGCGCACCCGCTGGTTCACCGGCACGCGGCTGAATTACACCGAACACGTGTTGCGGCACGAAAGGACGGGTGATCCGACCCGCGTCATGCTGCACCATTCGTCGGAACTGCGCGAGAGCGCGACCTCTAGCTGGGCGGAGATCGGCGGGGCCGTGCGCAGGCTGGCGACGCGGCTGCGCGAGATGGGCCTTGGCCCCGGCGACCGCGTGGTCGGCTACATGCCCAACATTCCCGAAACGGTGGTGGCGCATCTGGCGGTGATCGCCATCGGCGCGACGTGGTCCTCTGCCGCGCCCGAATTCGGCGCACAAACGGTGATCGACCGCTTTAGCCAGATTTCGCCCAAGATGGTTTTTGCCGTGAACGGCTATCGCTACGGCGGCAAGGACTATGACCGCACCGGTGATCTGACCCAGATCATGGGCGCACTGCCCACCGCCGAGCACTTGGTGATGCTGGACTATCTGCCCTCGGCGGCCAAGACACCCGGGCCCTGCGCGGCGGTGATCCAGACGTGGGACGCGATGCTGGACGGGCTGGATATACCATGTGAACACTTTGAGTATACGCGTGTTGCGTCCGATCATCCGCTGTGGGTGCTGTTTTCCTCGGGCACCACAGGCCTGCCCAAACCCATCGTCCACACCCACCACGGCATCGTGCTGGAGCACTACAAATCCGCCGCGTTTCACTTTGAAATCGGCGAAGGCGGCGCGCTGTTCTTTTACTCGACCACTGGTTGGATGGTCTGGAACACGCTGATGTGGGGGCCGTTGATGAACGGTCGGGCGGTGCTATATGACGGGCACCCGGCGTACCCGGATGCGCGTCTCTTGTGGCGCATCGCCGAGCAGGCGCAGGCCACCGTTCTGGGCGTCTCGCCGACCTATATCCAGATGGTGCGTCAGCAGGGGATCGAGCCGGGAAAAGAGTTTGATCTCAGCGCCTTGCAGTCGGTGATGCTGGTCGGATCGCCGTCCACACCCGAGACATTTCAGTGGGCGCATGAGGCGATCAAGCCCGACATCTGGGCCAGTTCGCAATCGGGCGGGACCGAGTTCTGCTCGGGCATCCTTGCCGGCTCGCCGCTGTTGCCGACCCGCGCCGGGGAAATTCAGGCGCCGGAGTTGGGGACCTTGGCGCGCGCCTATGACGAAGCCTGCGCGGCGGTGATCGATGCCGAAGGCGAGCTGGTGATTGAGCGGCCCATGCCCTCTATGCCGCTGATGTTCTGGGGGGATTCAGCCTTTCGCCGCTATGAGGACAGCTATTTCGCCACCTACCCCGGCGTGTGGCACCATGGCGACCGGGTCAAGTTCAACACCCACGGCGGCAGCTTTGTGCGGGGGCGGTCGGATGCGACGTTGAACCGGTTTGGCGTGCGGATCGGCTCGGCCGAGATCTACCGCACGATGGAGGCGATCCCCGAGGTACTCGACAGCCTCGTGGTCTGTATCGAAGAGCCCGGCGGCGGCTATTACATGCCGCTGTTCGTGCAGATGGCCGAAGGGGCCGAGCTGACCGATGAGTTCCGCAAGACCATCGCCGCAAGGCTACGCAGCGAACGCTCGCCCCGCCATGTCCCGGATGAGATCATCGCAGCGCCCGGCATCCCCGCAACATTGACAGGCAAGAAGATGGAGGTGCCCGTGCGCAAGCTTCTGATGGGGGCCGCGCCGGAGAGCGTCGCCAGCCGCGACGCCACGCGCAACCCGGATGTCTTGGACTGGTTCGCCGACTTCGCAGCCAAACGCCACACATGAAAATGGGCGCCCCGATCCCCGCGGGCGCCCAATTTTATTAGATAAAAAAATTGCCGTCCCCTGACGGCTCAGCGCCCGGTGGCGACTTGGAACACTGCCCCTTCGAGGGCCGCCGTCACCACCAGCTGACAGGTCAGGCGCGAGGCCTCGGTCGGGGTCTCGGCGTTGAACTCAATCGTGTCGGCCTCGGCCACGTCCGGCGCGGGCAAAGGGCCGTTCGGCGCTTCAACCACGTAGCAGTGGCAGGTGGCGCACATGGCAGAGCCGCCGCATTCCGCGATAATCCCTTCGATGCCCGCGTCCTTGGCTGCATACATCAGCGGCTCGCCTTCCTTGGCGTCCACATCGCGGCGGGTGCCGGTTTCTTCGATGAACTTCACTTTGACCATTCTGTCTTTTCCTTCGTACGTCAGATGAATTGCTTGCCGTCGTCAATCACCAAGGTCTGCCCGGTCATGAACCCAGACAGCTTTGAGGCCAGATACAGCGCCCCGCCGGTGATGTCCTCGGCCTCGGCATTGCGGCAAAGCGCGGCGCGGCCCACGCCATAGTTGCGCGCATCTTCAATGTGGCCAAAGCTCGCCTCGGTCAGGGTGAACCCCGGCGCGATCACGTTGACCCGCATGTTGTCGGGGCCCAGCTCCTTGGCCATCACCCGGCTTATGGCGATCACCGCCCCCTTGGAGGCGACGTAGTGCATCCAGTGCGGCGAGCCGGAAAACACCGTCGCCGAAGCGATGTTGATGATCGACCCGCCCTGCGCTTTCATCAAGGGCACCACGGCGCGGCTGACCTGCCAGACGCCCTTGGTGTTGACGTTCATCGCCTTGTCCCAGTCGTCTTCGTCCAGCTCCATAAAGGGCGCGCGTTTGAGCGCCGCAAAGAACGCCGCGTTATTCACCAGCACATCGACCGCGCCGAACGCGTCCTGTGCCGCTTGCGCCATCGCCCGGCAGCTGGCCGCATCTGTCACATCCAAGGCCGTCGTCACGCAGGTGCCGCCCGCCGCCTCGACCAACGCGCAGGTGTCCTTGCAGCAGGCAATGTCCGCGGCCAGCACCCGCGCCCCCTCGGCCGCAAAGGCCATGGCAAAGGCGCGGCCAATCCCTTGGGCCGCGCCCGTGACGATGACGGCTTTGCCCTCCAGCCCCAAGCCCGTTACCCCCATGATGTTCCTGCCTTTTCATTGAAAGTCGTGAATTCCGGGCCTCGGCCCAGATAGCTTTGGATCGCCCGTTCCGCGCGCACCGCGGCGGTCTGCGCCTAGGCCTGCGCGCGCCCCGGCGCGGTCAGCATCACCGGGTTCGAGCGTTCCTCGAGCATCAACAGCACCTCGGTGACCGGCACGTCATACCAGCCGGCAATGGTGCGCATCCCATGCGGGGTCGAGCGCCAGCCCTTGTCCGCGTCCTTGACCACCGCGTCGTTGATATTCTTGTCCTCTTTGACCGTGTCGTGGCCGTCGATGATCTGACACACCGCGTCGATGTCGACGCCCTCTAGGCGGTGCCGTTCAAGGTTCTCGCGCGCAATATCCACGCCATACAGCTCGTGATCGCGCACCAGATCCAGCCGCGTCGGCCTGCGCCCCACGGCGAGCAACAGCAAGTCCTTGGGCACACGGCTCCACCCGACATCGTGCAGCAGGATCGCGGGCAGGACCACGTCTGGGTCCGCCTCGGGGATTTCCCGCAACAGCACCTGCGCGAGCGCGTAGGCGATGATCGTGTGCTCGTCATTGTTGCGCACGTTCAGATAGGGCTTTGCCTCTTCCCAAAGCGCCCGATCGCGCGGCAAAAAGATGTCCTGAGCAATCAAGCATCCATCCTCTGGAATTTGCGTGAAAAATGGGGGCGCAAGACGCGCGCCTCCAGGTCGGAGTGATCAGTCCAGAATGGTCACCTTGCCGGTGTTGCCATCCACCCGCAGGCGCATCCCCGTCTTGATCTGGCTGCTGGCGGTGCCGGTGCCGGTCACCGCCGGAAGGCCATACTCGCGGCAGACAATCGCGGCGTGGCTCATCATGCCGCCAATGTCGGCCACCGCCGCGCCGATCTTGCCGAACACCGGCGCCCAGGACGGCGCGGTCACCGGCGTCACGAGGATTTCGCCCTTTTTCAGCTCGGACAGCTGGTCCGGGCTGCGCAGCACGCGGGCGGTGCCTTCGACGATGCCGGGGGCGGCGGCCATACCGGCCAAAATGCCGTCCTCAGACGCCCCACCCGTCCAGCGGTCAATCGCCTCGGAGGTGATGCCCCAAAGCGTGATGGTAAACGGCTCGGTGATCACTTCGGGCGGGTTGTTCAGCGCCGGGGCCGGGGATTGTGCCGAAAGCGCCTCATAGATCTTGCGGCGGCGGGCGATTTCCTCGGGCCACACGTCGGTGCCGCGCTTGGCCACGCCGATCGCCCACGAAGAGGAATAATCCCACCAAACGTCGCGCACCTCGTTGCGATTGAGAAAGAACATGTCGTCCTCATTTTCCCAAAAGCCCTGATCCGCCAGCAGTTTCGACAGCGCGCGCATTTTGCGCCAAAAGACGCCAATCGCCCAGTGCTCAATGTAAAAGTTATGATCTTCGACATAGGGGAACACGGTGCGGGCAAGGCCCAGTTTGCCGTCGAAAACGGCCTGCGCCTCTGGCTCCATCATCTCGCGGTATTCGGCGGTGATGCGGTCACGCTCGGCCAAGAGACGCTCGGTGGGGCGCATGATCTCATCGCCGTCGTTCAGACGGTCAATGTAGTCGCGCAGGTAGGACATGGGGATGTCCAGATGGTCGATCCAATACTTGTCGGTCGAATAGAACCCATTGCCCGAGGTAAAGTTAAACCACGGATTTTTCGCGGTTTCCCACGCCTCTATCCACTGCGCGCCGTTCGGCTGCGCGGCGACAGCGGCGAGCGCCTCATCCACGGAACCCGTCGCCAGAGCGTCGCCCAGATCCAGTTCGACCGCCAGCTTGGCCAGCTTTTTCAGCTCATCATCTGGGCGGAAGAGTTCGCTATCGACGCCCTGCACCATCTTGGCAATCGCCTGATCGGGGATGTTGGGGAATTCGCCTTTCATGAACCCGAAGAAGTCCAGATAGGCGGCATATCCGAGGTTCAGGAACTCAAAGTGGTGTTGCCAAATCTTATAGCACAGCTCAATCGCGCGGTCGTATTGGTCGAACAGCTGGTTGGTGCTGTCCGGCCCCCGCACCGCTGGTCACGACGTCCAGCGGCTCGACCTCTGGCAGGGTGGTGAAATCCAGCGACTCCAGCGCGTTGATCTGCGCCATCACCTTGGTTTTCCAGTTGGCGTAGAGGTCACCCCAGTTGGCAAAGTAATGCCCGGCGCGCTCCATGAATTGGGGAACGCACGCTTCGATGTCCTGCGGGTTCACGCCGACGGGCGAGAAGTACACATAGCCGTTCAGAATGCGGTAATCGACGCCATTCTCGGGCGGCACCAGCAGGTGGCGGGTGTTGTATTGGCCCAGCGATTTCGTCGCGAAATCCACCATGATCACGTCAAACGGACGGAACGGCGTCGGCCAGTGCTGCGAGTTGCAGAACCAAAAGGTCTGGTCATCCTCGGCGCGCCGTTTGGGATTGAACTGGGTGTAATACGGATAGAGATCCTGCCAGCCGTCGGCCCCCGGCGGGCGTTGCGACCTCAAAAGCGCTTGGGAACAGGCTTTTCTGCGCGTCCCTTCTGTGTCCTCCCTAAGAATGGCGTACGTTGTCGTACTTGTTATGGTGTCAGGTCTTGGACCCGAGCGGATTGTTCAACGTGTTGACGATGCCCATCATGCCGGTGGCATAAGCGTTTGACGGCTTTGCCTTTTTCTTTTGCGACCAGATGGTTTCGGGGCGGCTTTGCAGGGCGAGCAAGTTCTCGCCTTCGGGCAGATCCGCGTCAAAGGCCCACTCTACGTCCTGCGGGCATTTGTTCCGTTTTTCCAGTCGTTTGGCCAGACGGGCGACAGCCATGATTTCCGCGTCGGACAGGCAGGAAATGGTGCGGCGCTCGTCGGGGACGTCGCGCTCGATCGCCTCGCCAAGGGTCTCATCGCCGACCAGCTCGACATGTTTGTCAGAAATTTTGCGGTCGACGATTTCTTCGAGCACCTTTTCCACGGTGTAGTTGTCCGGGGTCACGACACCGGACACCACCAGCTCGCCCAAACCCCAGCTGGCGTCGATGACGATGCGCGTGCGGTCGCCGGTCACCGGGTCCAGCGACATGGCAACGCCAGCGGTGCGGGCCTTGACCATCTTTTGCACGCCGACGCTCATCAGCACGTCGATATGCGCGATCTTGTCTTTTCGCGGTAGGCCACAGCACGCGTGGTGAACAGCGAGGCCCAGCAATCGCGGACCTTGTCCACCACGTCATTTGCGCCCTTCACCCACAGGTAAGCGTCCTGCTGGCCTGCAAAACTTGCGTCCGGCAAGTCTTCGGCCGTGGCAGAGGACCGCACCGCAACGGGCATATCGCTGCCCATCGCGTCATAGGCGGCGCGGATGGCCTGGTCGACCTCGGCGGGCAAATGGTGCGAGCGGATGCGAATGCGGATCGCCTGCGCCGCGCGGTCGACGCTATCGATATCGTCGGGGTCCACGCCCGTCAGATGGCGTTCAATCTCGGCGCGCAACCCGTGATGGTCCAGCATCGCCTGATAGGCATCGGTGGTCACCGCAAAGCCCGGCGGCACGGCAACCCCGGCCTGCGTCATCTCGCCCAGCGAGGCGCATTTGCCCCCGACCCGGTTGTGATCGTCGCTGCCGATGGCGTTGAACGGCAGGGTGTACAGCTCATTCATTCCCAGATCCTTCATCCCCGGCCCCCTTATACCTGATCCCACTCCACCATGACCGAGGTCGGCACACGAAAGGTGATGTTGCGCAGGTATTCCGCCTCGAACCCCGGCGCGAGCCGCAGCGAGGGGAAGCGTTCGGACAGTTGCGCCACCAGTTCCTGCGCTTCCATCTTTGCCAGCTGAAACCCAAGGCAATAGTGAATGCCGTAGCCAAAGCTCATGTGGGTGCGGGCGTTCTGGCGCGTGATGTCCAGTGGTTCGCCGCTGGGGAAGTGCTCTTCGTCGCGGTTGGCAGAGCCGGTAATCATAAGGATTTCAGCGCCTTCCGGCAGATCGACGCCGCCGACGGTGGTGGCGTGACGGGCCTTGCGCCGCCAACCGACAACCGACGGCATAAAGCGCAGCATCTCTTCGACGGCGTTCGGGATCAGCGAGGAATCGGCGCGCACGGCGTCCCACGCATCGCGGTTGTCCATCATCGCCAGCACGTAGTTGCCCATAAAGGTCGAGGTTGTCTCGTGCCCTGCAAAAAGCGTCGAATAGCACGCCGGCGATCTCGTCGTTGCTGAGCACGGCCCCTTCGGCCTGCAAACGCAGCAGATCGGACGGGAAATCATCGCCGGGATTGGCGCGGCGCATATCCAGCAGATCGTGGATGTATTTCCAATAGGCCACCATGTCGTGCGCCACGGGGATCTGCTCTTCGTCACTCAGATCGGACCACGTCATGCGGGCGCGCGCCTCGCCGTAGCGCTTGATCTTGGGCACGTCCTCGTCGGGGATGCCCATCAAGGTGAACAAGACATAAGCGGGCACCGGGTAGGCCACGACCTGCCAGAAATCCACCGGCATTTGCTGTGCGCCCGCCGCTTCGAGCTTGTCGAGGTGGTCCGAAACGATCTGTTTGATCATCGGCGCGATGGATTTGAAGCGGCGCGGGCCAAAGCACGACTGCGCGATCTTGCGAATGCGGGTGTGTTCGGGCGGCACGCGGGCGGTCAGGCCGGAATAGGCGGTAAAGCCCCCGTCCTTGAGCACTTGCCGCCCCGCCTCGCACATGGGACGCATGGGTTTCTGGGCGTTCTCGCTGGAAAAGGTCTTCCAGTCGTCAAAGATCTGCTTGCAGTCCTCGTAGCGCGACACGATCCAGTAACCGCTTGGCTCGTCAAAGAAAATCGGTTGTTCCTTGCGGAACTCTTCCCACCGGGCGTGGGGTTTGTTCAGGTCAAAAGGGTCATACCCTTTGGACGGCAGACTCCCGTCATGCGCGTTCATTTTATTATCCTCCCATAGGTCCGTGATGAGCCTCCCTGCTCTGAATCACGGCTTGCGAATCACCGTATTGCCAAAACTTTGGAATTTCTTTGGCCCTCTAGAGACTCGCAAAGTTCCTCATAGATATCATGGACTTCGTCCCGTTCCGGCAGGTCGCCTGCGGCCTCGACGGCGGCGCGGAACTGGCGGTATTGGCGGTGAATCGCGGTCAGGCGACCCTGGGCGTGCAGCACCCGCATCGCTTCGATATTCGCCTCGGGGCTGGACGGGTCGAGCGCAATCGCACGTTGTGCGCGGTCCAAGGCTTGCGCCGTCCGCCCCTCTTTGCGCAAGAGCGCCGACATATCATACTGCACCCGCATCGCCATCTCGCGCAGCCACGTGCGGCGGGGCAAGACCCGGTCCTCGTGCTCGTTGTGCAGGTACTCCAGCGGCAGGTCCTCGAACAGATCACCACCATATAGCCGCTCGGCCGCGAAATAGACCGGCAGCGCGTCCGACGGCACGCCATGGCGCGCCAACGAAATCGCGCGGCGGCAGATTTGTTCAAAACTGGTGATGTCGAGCCAAGAGCCCACCGGCACGTTTAGCCGATAATACTCGCCCGACCGCACCACAGCATCCTTGGACCCAAGCGCCTTGCGCAGCATGGCGATGGCGTGATGCAGAGGGGCGCGCTTGGTCTTCTCGAAGCTGCCCTCGGGCCAAAGCAGCTCGCTGATCCGTTCGGAATGCGCGCCTTTTTCGCCGGTATGCAAAAGATATGCAAAAAGAACACGCAGTTTATTCGGAGCGGCCCCAGACACTTGCCAGTCAACGGGGCGGTTGCCGCCGGTGAACACGGTCAGTTGCCCCAGACAGTGAATGTGCCAACGCGGGCTGCCTGTGGGCGCGGCGCGACTGCGGTTCAGCCAATCGGGCGATGCCCCCCGCGCCGCTTGCCGTTCCACCCCCTTAAAGAACTTGCCGCCCGCGTAATCTGGCACCACGCGCCCCAGCATAAAGCCCAGCTGCTCATCCACGGTGCCTTGGCGCAGCAGCTTGGGCGGCACCCAGAACGGGTTTTCGTACAGCCCGACGGCGCGAGAAACTACCGGTGCGCGCGGAACGCCGCCTGCACCTGATCCTCGATCATGTGTTCCTTGTTGTAGAACGACAGCACCGGCACGCCGATCTGCGCGGCGAGCTCCTCGGCGATGGCGCCCCAGGTCTCATAGCCCGTGACCCCCTGCACCGCCGTCAAGCCCCAGCTCATGTCCACAACAACAGAGGTAAGCCCCTAGAAAGACGCCAGTTCTCCCCAAAGGTTGCCCAGGACTTCACTCGACTCGATCGGCACACGGTCCAGCCCCAGCCCCGCAATCGCAACCCGCCGAGGCGGCGCGATCCGGGGCAAAAGCGCCGCGTCATCGGTCAGCAGAACCGGCCCAAGGCTGTGGACGAACCCCTGAAGCGCGGCGTCCAAAAAGCCTGCGTCGGCGAAATCGCAAAACAGCGCGGCATTCACGTCAGAGGGCGCGCGGGGGGCGGAATGGGGCATGGGACTCTCCTGCGGGCTGCGGACAGCTTACACAGCCGCCGCGCCCCGACCAAAGAAATCCCAAAGTTACTTTGCCGCAGCCTGCGCGTGCTCAAACTCCGCCACGGCCAGCTGGGCCATTTCGGTGATCGCCGCGTGAGAGGACGCCACGGAGATGAACAACCCGTTGTGGCAGAACTTGGCGCCTTTGACGCCGCAAGCCTCTTCGAGCGCGCCATCGGTCAGCCCGGCCCAGGCAGCGGGCAGGTCGGCGCGCTGCTCGAACGTGTCGTCGCCCACGCGAATGCCGGTCAGCGCCCAGTCCTGGTCGCGCGGGTGCACCACGAACAGCATGTGATCCGCCCCGGCCTTTTCCACCGCCGAGCGGAAGGGCATCCCCATGGGCAGCTCGAGCACGCGGTTGTCCCCCGCTTTCGCAATCGCCTCCATCACCATGCTTTCGGCGCGGTGCTTGGCGGCGCGGCGCGCGATGGCCGCCTCGACAAACGCCCGCGCAATGGGCAAGGCCTGCGCAAAGGCCGCATCGTCCGCCCCCGGCGCGCGGTTATCAAACGGCGGCTTGAGGCTTTCGAGCAGGGTCGGCAGCGTCAGCTGGGACATCAGGTTGCCCCCGGCGGACGGGTCCATCGCGCCATTGTCCATCAGGTCGATGGGCAGCACAAAGCCTTGATCGAAAGAGGCAAAAATGCTCGCAATGTCCTGTTCCGGCACGTCCAAGCTGCGCAAATACGCCTCGCCATAGTGCCGCCAGATCAGCCCGAAAGAGCTGTAGGGATGGTCGTGGTTGTGGCGCTTGGGCGTGGGCCGCTGGTGGTGGTCAAAAATCAGCCGATCCGCGTCGTATTCGCGCCCCACGTCGTAGATGATGCGGTCCTCGCCCGGCGTGATCCATTCGGGATCGCGGCTGCGCACGATACGCGCATCCGGGTACAGACGGGTCAGGATGACCGAGGACAACAGTTCATCCGCGTGGAAACCACCGGAATGCGTCACAAGATAAGAGATCGTCATTGGGCCTACGTCGCTGCGTCATGGCGCAGCCGGGACCGCGCGAAATCTCGCGGACCCTAGCCCGGAATGACCCGGTGCCTCAAGGTTTGAGTAACCAAGAAACGCCGCGTTTAAACGGTAATTTCCCCGCGGAGCGCCGCGTCGATGGCCTTTTGGCCGAATTGCAGCCCACATTCGAACTTGCCGAACAGGAAATCGCTGTTCGCGCCGGTTTCCAGCCCCTTCTGGATGCCTTCGCCGATGACGAAATCCTCTTCGAACACGACGCGGATCAGATCGTAGTTCTTGGTAAAATAGCGCTCGGCCTTTTCGGTCTTGGGCTCTTCGGCGATCAGCATCATGCACTGGAACACGCAGGTTCCGGGGCCAGTGGGGATGATCGTGTGGATGTAGATGTGGTCGGTCTGCACCTGCACAAAGTTCGCCGGGAAGATATAGTTCTGCGTCATGAAGTACTTGCGGTACTCCCACTCTTCCTCGGGCTTGTCCTTGAGTTCCACGATGTTCGGCTGCGGCAGGGCGTGGCGCACATGCGGGTCAAAGTTCAGGTGGATGCTCTGATTGTCCAGATAGCCCGCGCAGGCGGTGTCGCGGTGCGCGTGGCAAAAGTGATAGCTTTCCTGAAACCCTTCGAGCAGCAGGCGCCAGCTCATGTTCTTGGACAGCTCCCACTTGCGGAACACGTGGTGCGTGTCCATCGACAGCCCATTCAGTTGCTCGGCCAAGGGCGCGAGCCACGCGTCGATGTCGACCTCGTGATCGGGCTGCGAGGGCATGACAAAGATCAGGCCAAAGCGTTCCCAGACCGGCAGCTCTTTCAGCGAAATGTCCTCACGCGCGACGCCGTCAAAGCCCTCTTTGTGGGGCATCCCGCGCAGCTTGCCATCCAGGCCATAGGTCCAGGAGTGGTAGGGGCAAGAAAAGGTGCGCGCCTTGCCGCAGGGCTTGTCCTCGAGCCGCGCGCCCCGGTGGCGGCAGACATTCAGGAACGCCTTGAGCACGCCGTCCTGCGTGCGCGTCACAAGGATCGGCACGCCGGTGGTGTCATGGGTCAGAAAATCGCCCGGCTCGGCCACGTCCGAGATATGCCCGATGATCAACGGGAACTTGCGGAACAGGATCTGCGTCTCTTGCTCCAGCTGCTTGGGGTCGGTGTATTTCGACACCGGGTTTTCCATGACCTCGTCCAGCATGTGCGTGGTCTTGGTCTCGGCCATTTCAAGGATGTCGCGGATGATGTCGCGCTCTTGTGTGCTGATGGTCATGGCGGGCTTCTTTTTAGTCTGGTCCGCTTGGTGCGGCGGGGATTAAAAATTTGCACCTATATGAGGGGTCGCATACCACTACGCAAGAAAGTTTCGTTCAAGTGGCGCAGGACGCGCGATTTTAAGCCATAGGGGGGCGCGATGGCGGAAATTCTTTGGAAACGGGCCGGGGATAGAGCCCCTGTTTTGGTTTTGGCGCACGGGTCTGGCGCGCCGATGGACACCCCGTGGATGGAAACCGTGGCCGGCGGGCTGGTCCAGCGGGGAATCAGCGTGGCCCGGTTCGAGTTCGCCTACATGGCGCAGCGGCGCAGCGGCGGCTCCAAGCGCCCGCCGCCCAAGATGCCGATCCTCGAAGAGGAATACCGCGCGGTCCTGAACGATTTGGCAAGCGAAGGGCCGGTGCTGATCGGCGGCAAATCCATGGGCGGGCGCGTCGCCAGCCTGATCGCGGACGATATGCTGGACGAAGGCCAGATCAAGGGTGTGGTCTGCATGGGCTACCCCTTTCACCCGGGGGGCCAGCCGGACAAGCTGCGCACCGCCCACCTTGAGGGCTTGCGCACCCCGACCTTGATCTGTCAGGGCACGCGCGATGCGCTTGGGTCGGACGCCGAGGTGGCAGGCTATCGGCTGTCGCCGCAGATCCGGGTCGAATGGTTCGCCGATGGCGATCACGATCTCAAACCGCGCAAGCGCGAGACCGGCCTGACGCTGGACGATCACCTCGACGCGGCCTGTCAGACCATTGCAGACTGGGCCAAGGCGCTGTCCTGATCGGCAAAGAGCGCGCCAACGCCGGTGGCCGCGATGCCCTGCGCCGAGCGGATCAGGAACAGCGCATTTAGCCCCCGCTTGCGCGCGCAGGCCGCGCCCTTCTCGGCCCCAAGCACCATCAAGGCCGTGGCCCAGGCGTCGGCTTCGGCGCAGCTGCCCGCCACCACGCTCACCGACGCGGGTGAGGCCAACAGCGGCGCGCCGCGCGCCGGGTCCATGGTGTGCGACAGGCGGCGGCCCTGCACCTCGACCCAGTGGCGGTAATCACCCGAGGTCGCCACCGCGGCGTTTTCCAGCGTCAGCACCGACTGGGCGGCGCGGCGGGTGTCATCGGGCGCTTCGACCGCGATCCCCCACGGCTGGCCATCGGGCCGCAGCCCCAGCGCGCGCAGCTCTCCATCGATGCCCACAAGCGCGTCGGTGACGCCATGGGCCAGCAAGGTTTCCGCCAAACGGTCGACGCCATAGCCCTTGGCGATGCCGTTTAGGTCCAGCGCGATGGGCGCGGTCTTGCGCACCCGCGTGCCTTCCAGCTCCAGCGCCTCGGTCGCAGGCACCCGCACGACCTGCATGGCTTCGCGGATCGCATCCGGGCTTGCCTCGGCGGGGCCAAAGCCCCACGCCAGCGCCGCATCCCCCAGGCCGATATCGAACGCCCCACCAGAGGCGCGCCCGATCCGCACCCCAAGGTCCAGCACGCGGGCCAGATGCGCCGGGATCTCCGCCCATTCGCCCACCGGCATCGCGTTCAGGCGCATCAGGGCGCTGTCCGCCTTATAGGTCGACATTTGCGCGTCGATCTCGGTCACCGCCGTCTGCAAGGCCGCCTGGATCGGGGCGGGGTCGACCCTCGGCGGGGCAAAGAACAGCGCCGACCAGCGGGTGCCCATGGCCCTGCCGTTCAGCGCGTGGCGGGTGGGATCAGTAGACATCTTCGAGGTATCTCCCTTGGGTCTTGAGCATCTGCGGCGTCAGGCCCACCGGCGCGAGGATCTCTGTCAGGGCGTCCGCCACGCCCACCGCCATCCCGCGCCCGCCGCAGACCATCACCCGCGCGCCGCCGCGGATCAGCTCGGCCACCTCGGCCCCTTCGGCGCGCAGGGCGTCCTGCCGGTAATGCGGGCGGCGGCCGCGCGACGCGGCGGTCAGCAGACGGGTCAGACGGCCCTTGGCCTGCCAGTCCGCAATCTCGGTGTCATATAGGAAATCGCTGTCCGAGTGGCGCATCCCGAACACCAGATGCACCGGACGCCCTGTGCGATTGCCGCGCACGATCCCGGCCAGCGGGCCAATCCCCGTCCCCGCCCCGATCAGGATCAGCGGCACGCGCGAGCTGCCCGGCTTGAAGGCGGGGTTGCGGCGGACGGAGTCGCGCACCTGATCACCCGGCTTTAGCGCCGTGAGATGCCCAGAGCACAGCCCGCCGGGCTGGCGTTTGACCACGATCTCGACAAAGCCATCGCCGCGCGACGAGGCCAGCGAGTACAGCCGTGGCAGGTCAGAGCCGTGGGGCAGGACGGCCAGCAGATCGCCTACGTCAAACCGCCCAAAGCCGGCCAGCCGCTGCCACAGGGACAGGTTCGGCAGGGCAAAGCGCAGGATCGCCGTGGGCGCCTGGACCTCGGCCCCATAGTCGCGGCGCGAGATCAGGGTCAGGCTTTGCCCGTCCGGCTGCGCGGGCTGGTGCAACAGCGTCAGGTCCAACCCCAGCACCGCGCCCAAGTCACGCCCCCAGCGGGCGAAATCCTGCGGCGACTGGCGGTCGACGGTGTCCATGGGCATCAAGGCCCGCCACCCGGCCTGCGCCGCCTTGGCCTGCACCGCACGTGCAAAGGCGCAATAGGCCGGAAAGCTGTGATCGCCAAAGCCCAGCACCGCCATCGGTATGTCCCGCACCTTGGACAGGCGGTCAAGGAACCCCTTGGCCGACGCCGGCGCGTCGCCGTCGCCATAGGTCGCGGCCAGCACGATGATCCGCTGCGCCTTTGCATAGCGGTCGGGGGCAAAGCTGGACATGGCGGCGGTGTGCACCCTGCGCCCCGCCTCTGTCAGGGCGGTGTGCAAAGCCCCGGCAAAGCCCCATGTGCTGCCCCCTTCGGAGCCGACCAAAAGGATGGTCTCGGCCTGCGCGGCGGGGCGATTTGCGCGCAGACGCGGGCGGGTTTTGCGCGCGGTCCACCACAGGATCACGCCGGTTGCGCCCATGGCAGGCACCGCCAGCGCCATCACCCCCAAAACCAGCCCCAGCGCCGCCGCGCCCTGCCCGGTGTGCAGCATGTACAGGGTGTCCGAGACCTTCTCCCACGCGGACAAATCCGCCCAGGCCAGCGTCTGCCCGGTGCCTTGATCCACTTAGCCGCTGCCTTTGGCAATTTGCAGGGTATAGACGTCGCTGGCATCCCCGGCATAGGGGTAATGCAGCGTGCGCAGCTCTGCCACGGGGGTTTGCGTCAGAAGCGGCATCTCGGACGGCGCAGCGCCGGTGTCCATGGACACCTCACGCGGGAAGGCGGGGGCCGTATCGCCCTCTGGCAGCACGCCAAAGGTCACCGCCGTCATCCACAGCGCCGTCACAGAGGACAACGTCAGGCCCAGCACGGCAAAGCGCGCCAGTTCCACGTGCAAGCGCCCCGCCATTGGCCCGCGCAAAGGCGCAAACCAATGCCGCCAGCCGCCCGCGCGCCGCGCCACCAAAGCAACGCCCCACAGCGCAAAGACCAGCATCGCCGCCGCCCCCAGCGCCATGGTCAGCCGCCCCGCATCGCCAAGGAACAGCGACCGGTGCAAATTGGTCAGCCACCGCGCGATCTGGTTGGGATCGGCAGAGGCCACCCCCTGCCCCGTCTCGGGGTCGATCACCGCCGCGCCCGGCGCGCCCGCATCGAACCAGTAAACGGTGATCTTGCCCGATGGGCTGCGGCGGATTTCCTCGACGCCGGGGTAGACGGTCTGCACCCGCTCGGCCAGCGTCGCGACGCTTAGACCGCGGTCCGCTTGCGGGGCGCTGACGCGTTCCAAGGCGGGAAAGACCGCCAGCGCCGCGCCGCTCAGCGCGAGCACCGTGATCACCCCCAAGGCCAGCAGACCCGGCCAGCGGTGAAGTCCGCGGATCATCGCCGATGCCCCCTTACATATCGTAGGTAAAGGACTGGATGTAGCGACGCCCAGACACCGGGGTGCCTGCGCCTTGGGTCGTCAGCGGCACGGAGACCTCGGCGGGGCTGTCGCGCATATCCTCGACCGAAGCGTCAATGTGCAGCGTATAGCCCGCATCGAACAGCGCATTCGACAGATCAAGGCTGATCTCCAGCTGGCGGCCCGCGCCGACGCTCGCCCCGGTGATGCCGTTGACCTGCGCGGTATCCCCGCCGGTCATCCGATACCAATCGGTCAGGTGCTTGTAATACTTGGATTTGCCCCCGCCATCCACAGGCTGCCGACATAGTCGCCCGCCGCATCGGTGACGAAGAACGCCAGATAAGCGCCGTCCCCGCCATAGCTGTTCATCTGCGTGGTCAGGGTCACCGGCTTGGCGGCGGCAAGGCTGGGGGCGGTCAGCGCCGTGGTCAGCGCCAGTGTGCAAAGAAGCGTTTTAATCGTCTTGTGTCCTCTAGGTGATGGTGGGCGGGGCTTAGTTCACTTTGACAGACGGGGCCGCGCCATCGCCGAACAGCCCGTTCTGGGGCGGCGCGATGGTCCCGGCCGGAGCAGGGGTGGCCCCGCCGCCATAGCCAAAGCCGTCGTCATCGTTATCGTGATCGTCGTCGTGAGCGGACGAACCGCCTTTGCGCTCCATCTCGACCAGAGCCAGGCTCTCGGGGTCAAGCTTGGCCTCTATTCTACGGCCCTGCGCATCGGTTCCGTCGATTTCGTAACAGCCGTCGTCGACTTTGATCCGGCGCACGGTCCAGCCTTGGTCCTTGGCCATCTGCTCGGCGGCCTCCATAGGCTGCCACTGATCGCGCGCGGCGGTGCAATCGTCGTCATCGGCCAAAAGCGCGCCTGCGGGCAAAACGGCCAGCAGCGCCAGTGCGGTGAGGGTCTTGGTCATCGGTCCGGTCATGGGATGCCTCCTGTTTTTGAACTGGGGACACTCTGGACAGCGGACCTGAGCGTATCCTGACGCGCCGCGCCTTTGTGCTTCAGCTTGGCGTCAGGTTTGACAAACCGCCGAGCAGGCAAAGAAAAACCCCCGTCAGACAGGCTGCGGGGGGGTGCGGACAATGACGCAACGGGACAACGGTCAATCGTCGTCGTCTTCCTCGTCGTACTCGATCTCGATCACCTCGAGCGTGCCGGGATGCAGCTTGACCTCGACCCGCCGCCCGGTCTGGTCGCGTCCCTTGATCTCGTAGCAGCCATCGTCGATCTTGATCCGGCGCACGGTCCAACCTTGGTCCTGCGCCATCTCGGCGACCGCCGCGCGCGGATGCCAATCGGCCATGGGGACAAAGCAGTCGTCATCCGCAAGCGCCGGTCCGGCCAGCACAGCGGCGATGAGTGCGATGGCTCTGGTCATGATCTGCTTTCCCCTTGGGTGTCTGCGACCCCCTGTCTATGCGCCGCCAACCTGACACGGACTTGAAGCGCCCCCGCGCCGCTTCGTCAGGTTGACGTAAGCTGGATATATCATGGATAGAATGTAGGAAAGAAACCGGGGGCCAAATGCGTATCTTGCTGATCGAAGACGACACAGTCGTCGGGGCCGCCATCAACGACTAGATCGCCAGTGACGGCCATGGCGCCGACTGGGTGCAGCGGCTGGATGCGGCGGGCGATGCGGCTATGATCTGATCCTGCTGGACCTGATGCTGCCGGACGGGCGCGGCATTCCCTTTCTCCAAGGCTTGCGCGCGCGGGGGGATGTCACCCCGGTGATCATCCTGACGGCGCTGGATCAGGTGTCTGACCGGATTGCGGGGCTGAACGCCGGGGCGGACGATTACCTGGTGAAACCCTTTGATCTGGCGGAACTGTCGGCGCGCATCGGGTCGGTCGCTCGGCGCTATGGCGGCAACCCCAACCCGATCCTCACCCATGGCGATCTGCACATCGACCTCGCGGACCGCAGCATCCTGCGCGATGGCAAACCCGTGCAGCTTACCGCCCGCGAATGGGCGCTGTTCGAAGCCTTCCTGTCGCGCCCCGGCCAGCTGCGGTCCAAGGCGCAACTCGAAGACACGCTCTATGCCTTTGGCGCAGAGATCGAAAGCAACACCATCGAAGTCCACGTCAGCCGCCTGCGCAAGAAACTGGGCGCAAGCGTGATCCAGACAGAGCGCGGCATGGGCTACCGTCTGGGTCCGGCATGAGGATGCCGCGCAGCCTTCAGGCGCGGCTGGCGCTGTCGGTTGGCGTGGTGCTGACGGCGCTATGGCTGGTTGCCGCCACCGTGACGGCGGTGATCCTGCGCGGCGAGATGGTTGAGGTCTTTGACAGCGCCCTGCGCGAGACCGCCGAGCGGATCTTGCCGCTGGCCGTGTCGGACATCATCGCGCGCGAGGATCCCGGCCTGACACAGCGGCTTGGGGCGCTGCACCGGTTCCGCGTGATCCTGCGAGACCGCAGCATCCGCGATCTGTCGCCGGTGCCGACCGGGGACCTGCCGTCCGAGCTGGCCCCGCTGGCGCAAACGCTGAACACGCTGTTTGGCCGCCTGCATCAAGCCTTTGACGCCGAGCGCAGCTTTGCCGCCAATGCCGCCCATGAGCTGCGCACGCCTTTGGCCGGGGCCATCGCGCAGGCGCAGCGCCTTCAGGCCGAAACGCTGGATGCCACCGCCCGCGCCCGCGCCGCCGAGATGGAAAGCACGCTGAAACGCCTCACCCGCCTGTCCGAACGCCTGATGCAGCTGGCCCGTGCCGAGGGCAGCCCCCTGCGGCTGGGCCATGCCTCGGACCTGCGGGCCGTAGCGCAGCTGATCGTCCATGACCTGACCCGCGCCGCGCCGGATCGCGTGACGCTGTCGCTGCCAGACGCGCCGGTGATGTCCGACCTTGACCCGGACGCCTTTGGCATCCTCTGCCGCAACCTCTTGGAAAACGCGCTGCGGCACGGTGCGGCGGACAGTCCCGTCGCGGTCACCCTGTCTCCGCAGGGGCGGTTTAGCGTCGCCAACGATGGTCCGGCGCTGGAGGCAGGCACCCTCGCGCGGCTGACCACCCGCTTTGAGAGGGGCGCGACCAAGGCCAGCGGCAGCGGGCTGGGCCTTGCCATCGTCGCGGCCATCGCCAGCCGCATCGGGACAGAGGTTACGCTAACCTCGCCCCGGCCCGGTCAGACCAGCGGGTTCGAGGCGTCCTTGATGCTGCCTGTCACCGCCTGACACCACCTGAACGCAAAACCGCGGCGAAGGTCGCCCCCGCCGCGGTCTGATCCATGCCTTCGGTGCTTAGATCAAGGGCTCTTCGGTGGTGATCGGCGCATCCGGCAGAAGGATTTCCTCCGGCGCCGAGGCCAGCTCGACCCCTGCGTAGTCCATCACCGACCCGTCGGTCAGCACCAGCTCGGCCAGCTCGACCACCTCATCGGGGCTGTCTGCCTCGGGGGCGCTGCCGGTCAGGTCAAAGTGATCAACACCCATGTCCAGCAACGAGGTCAGCTCGCCTGCATCGGTGACGCCATTCTCGTTGGCGTCCTGCCAGACAACCATATCGGCAAAGGCCGCATCCTGCGCGTCCAGCACCCCGTCGGCGTTCTCATCCAGACTCCGCAGCGCCGCCATCGAAGTGCCAAAGGAGCCACCCGCAAAGGCTTCGGACAGCAGTTCCGCACCGTTGTCGATGGTCCCCGACCCGTCGAGGTCAATCGCCAGCATCCCGTCAGTGCCGCTGACCCAGGTGACGCTCTCGGCCACACCGTCATAGTCCAGATCAAAGGTCACGCCTGCGTCCAGATCGAGGAAGTCGAACCCGTCGCCCCCCAGATCCAACACCACCGGGTCTTGGATCCGCTGAACTTGCAGGGTGTTGCCGACCTTTTGATAGTCGATGATCACCTGCCGCGCAGAGTTGGTATAGGTCCCCACGTAGTCGTTGTTGGTCACCGAACCGTTGTTGCGGTAATCCCCGAACGTCACCGTCCCGGTCCCGGCGGCGCGCAGTTGCAGTTGCACCCCTTCGCCATTGTCCACAGCGCCGTTGGAGGTGCCGTTGAGAGAGACGTTGTCGCCGCCGCTATAGAGATAGTTCAGCTGGATGCGGCCAGAGTCGTCATGCACCCCAAGGTTCAGCTCGACATAACGCAGCGTCGAAGAGAACGAGCCGATGTTGCCGTTCAGGAAGACATCGTTCCCACCCGACAGGCTACCGTAGCGGACCGCCCATGTACTATAGCCGGTGACCGCCCCGTCCACACGCACGGTCAGGTTCTCGAACAGCATCTCGTCAAAGGTCGAACGGGAGTTGTACGGCTGACGGAAAGTCAGGAACAGCTGCGTCGGATTGATGTCATTGGTGCCGTTGATCCGTACCGCGATCTCTCTGCTGCCGCTGCCGTCGGCGGACAGCACGGTGATCGTATCGCGCAGGAACTGCCCGTCGTTCAGCGCCTGCACCGCGGCGTGATTGTTGTTGAGGTTATAGGTCCAGTTTCCGCCTGCGCTCATGCTAAAGCTGCCAAAGCCGTTGTCGCCAAGGGTGGTGCCAAACCCCTGGAAGGACGCTTCGCCCTGATCGGGGTCCGAGATGTTCAGCTGGCCCGAGGCGGTCAGGGTCTGATCTTCGCGCACGGTCTGCACGGCGGTGCCGGTGATGGTCGGCACATCGTTGGTGCCGGTCACTGTGATGGTGACGTCGTTTATGGCCGTCGCGCCATCGGCATCGGTGGCCATCACCAGAACCGTCACATCGCGGGTCGCGCCTGCGGGCAGGGTCTGGAAATTCGCGCCGGGGTCAAAGGTCAGGCTGGTGCCGGTGATGCTGGCGCTGCCTTCGGCGGGGCCGCTCAAGAGGCTATAGGTCAGCGTCGCGCCGTCCTCGCCCGGATCAATGTCCGCGCCCAAAGCCGCCAGATCCAGCGTCACCGCCGCCCCGTCCTCGACCGCGTCCAGCGCGCCCGCCGCCAGCGTCGGCGCGTCGTTCACGTTGTCCACGGTCACCGTGACCGTTTCCACCGAGGACAGGCCGAACTGGTCCACCACGCGATAGGTAAAGCTGTCGGTGCCGTTGAAATCGGCGCCCCCGGTGTAGCTATACGTCCCGTCGGCGTTCATCACCACCGAGCCATTGGCCGCGCGGCTTTCCAGCATATAGGTCAGCACCGCGTTTGCATCCGCATCGGTGGCGGTGACGCTGCCGGTGATGACGGTGTCTTCGTCGCCGGTGATGGCGCTTGCTTGGGCCACGGGGCCGTCATTCATGCCCTCGACGTTGATGTCCACCGTGCGGGTCAGGACGCCGCCCTGCCCGTCATCCACGGTGATGTCATAGGACAGGGTGACCACTTCGCCCAGACCGAGGCTCTGGAACAGGGCCGAGACGTTGTCGAACGCCCAATCGACGCTGCCGCCTTGCGTTGCGCCATCGGCCACAACGGAAATCGAGAACAGCGCCTCGATCGCCGCCGCATCCAGCCCTGCCGTCGCGCCCGACATGGCAAAGCCCGTCACCGCCGCCGTCTGCACGTCGCTGGTGTCCACATCCGCGAACAGCAGGCTGCCGGTGGCGTCCTGCGCCTCGACGATGCTTTCGACGGTGATCGGCTTGAAGGTGCCGTACTCGTTGCTTTCATCCTGCCCGAGGTAGATCGCCAAGCCATTGGCCGGGTTGATGTACTCGCCGGGATTGCCGCTGCCGGTGAAGGGCGCGATAAAGGTCATCTGGTCGTTTGCGCCATCCAGCGTGAAGCCCAAGGTGTAGTCCGTGGCCACGGGCATGAAGGTAAAGCTGACGTTGTCGGTGGTGCCGGTCGCTGCCCCGCCAGAGATGTCCACGTTCCCCGCCATGTCGATATCGCCGGCAAAAAAGTGCCCCGCTGCCTGTTCCAACGTGTAGTAGGTCATGTGGCCCATGCCATCGGTCAGCCCGACCATTGAGTCCTGATCGCCGCCGGTCAGGACAAAGCCCGCATCCATGGTCATCTCGACCACGCTGTCGGCCTTGAGCTCTCCGGGCATGAAGAGGCCCGCGACGGTGTGCACCATGCGATAGCCGTTGCCGGGGGTGACCTCGAACACCTCTTGGCCGTAGATCACAGTGGCCGAGGCGGGCGCGCTGCCGAAATAGGCCATGGCGAGGTCCTGGGCCGACAGGTTGGTCACCCGCGTGGTCCCGGTCTGCACCGTCACCGACAGGTCAGAGCCGCGCAGGATCGTCGGCGCGTCATTGGTGCCGGTCACGGTGATGGTGACATCATTCACTGCCGTCGCGCCATGGGCGTCCGTGGCGGTGACTTGGACCGTCACGTCGCGGGTTTCGCCTATCGCGAGGTCTTGGAAGTCCGCGCCGGGGGTGAAGGTCAGCGTGGTGCCGGTGATGGTCGCCGCGCCTTCGGAGGGCTGGCCGCTGACCGTATAGGTCAGGCTTGCGCCGTCGTTGTCGCTGTCCACATCCGCACCCAGCGCCGCCAGATCGACGGAGACGCTCGGGCCGTCTTCAACCGCGTTGGTCGCCGCGGCCTGAAGCGTGGGCGCATCATTGGTGCCGGTGATGGTGATCGTGACGTCTTGGGTCACGCTCAGCGCCGGGGCGGCGTCGTCGGCCAACTCCAGCGTATAGGTCAGAACCACGGTTTCACCCACGGCCAGCGCGTCGAACGGCTCGGAGCCAGAGTCAAAGGCCCAAGCCACCGTGCCCGTGTCCGCGCTGCCGTCCACCGCAACGCCGCCTTGCGGGGTGAACATCGCCAGCAAGGCCGCCGCATCGGGGGCCACGCCGGGATTGTCCCCGGACACCGCCACCTCGACCGAAGCGATCGAGACCACGTCCGAGACATCCACGTCCTGCACGTCAAAGCTGCCCGAGGCGGTCAGTCCGCTGTCGGTTTCCACCAGCGGTTCGGCCACGTCCATGACCGGCCCGGTGCCGCCGCGCGTCACCACGAGGTTGTCGATGCCGATACCGTTGCCATAACCTGCCGAGGCAGGGCCAAAGCTCTGGGTATAGGCACTGATCCCGTCCATCCCTTGGAAATAAGCGTAAATATCGGCACGCGTGCCGCCATAGGTCGTGAAAATATTGACCGAATTGGCGTTGTCGTAAATCTCGATGTACCAGTCGTCGCTGCCGTCATCTTCGGTTTCGGCATAGACGAACAGATCGCCGGAAAAGCCGTACAGGCGGACCTGGCTCTGTTCGCCGTTCAGCCCGTCGTCGTTCAAGACGTCAAACCCCTGAAGCGAGACTTTGCTGCCGTCATCGCTGCTGAGGTAGAAGTAACCGAAGTTATACTCGAACTCTTGGTCCTGCACCTCGTCGAAGACACCGAATTCGTTGTCGCCATCGCCGTCCACGTCCTGCACGGGCATCTCGGCCACGTCGTTGACGCGCACTTCGCTGCCATCGGGCGGGTAATTGTAGCCATAGTTTTCGACGTTCCACGCGACGGTAAAGCCGTCTTGGGTATAGGTGCCCTCGCGGTAATCGCCGGTGTTCATCCCGAGGCTGTTATTGCCGCTGTCAAAGTCGATGGTGGTCCCGCTGCTGCTGGCCCCGCCTGCAACGATGGTCGGCGCGTCGTTGGTGCCGGTGATGGTGACGGTGACGTCGTTCGCGGCTGTCGCCCCGTGGGCGTCGGTGGCGGTGACTTGGATCGTCACGTCGCGGGTTTCGCCTTTGGCGAGGTCTTGGAAGTCCGCGCCGGGGGTGAAGGTGAGCGTGGTGCCGGTGATGGTCGCCGCGCCTTCGCCCGGTTGGCCGCTGACCGTATAGGTCAGGCTCGCGCCGTCGTCGTCGCTGTCCACATCCGCGCCAAGCGCTGCCAGATCGACGGTGAC
>NZ_FWXX01000007.1 GCF_900176475.1 Tropicibacter naphthalenivorans | reverse complement strand
CTGAAAGACAGCTGGCCGGGCCAGATGCGCACCGTCTGGGGCGACCACGAGCGTTTTGAAAAGACGTACTTCTCGGATTACAAAGGCTATTACTTCTCGGGTGACGGCTGCCGCCGCGACGCCGATGGCGATTACTGGATCACCGGCCGCGTCGATGACGTGATCAACGTGTCCGGTCACCGCATGGGGACCGCCGAAGTCGAATCGGCGCTTGTGGCGCATGAAAAGGTCGCCGAGGCCGCGGTTGTGGGCTACCCGCACGAGATCAAGGGCCAGGGCATCTATTGCTACGTGACCCTGATGAACGGCGTCGAGCCCACCGAAGAGCTGCGCAAAGAGCTGCGCACTTGGGTCCGCACCGAGATCGGCCCGATTGCCTCGCCGGACCTGATCCAATGGGCACCAGGCCTGCCGAAAACCCGCTCGGGCAAGATCATGCGCCGCATCCTGCGCAAAATCGCCGAGAACGACTACGGCGCTTTGGGCGACACCTCCACCCTCGCCGACCCCTCCGTCGTCGACGATCTCATCGAGAATCGCATGAATCGTTGATTCCCGTTAAAACGAGCCATTAAGGGCGTGCCAATTGGCGCGCCCTTTTTGGTCTCGATCATTTGATGAATTACCCACCCGCTTTTCCAATCTCAAAAAGGG
This sequence comes from Tropicibacter naphthalenivorans, assembly GCF_900176475.1. Lineage (GTDB taxonomy): Bacteria > Pseudomonadota > Alphaproteobacteria > Rhodobacterales > Rhodobacteraceae > Tropicibacter > Tropicibacter naphthalenivorans. Next base: position 228,019 of record NZ_FWXX01000007.1, on the reverse strand, counting down.
CTTTAGTCCTTCAAACTTTTCTGAGCGTTATCAATGACTAACACCATATTGCGCCGTATTTTCGCACGTAGCGCGCCACAGGTGTCAGCGCGGTCTTCACATCTATTAACCACCCCCTCATAAACTATCTTCATTTGGACTGATCACGCTGCAATAGTGGTTGCGTTATGCTAACTTTGTCTGGTGGGGGCACGCTGGATGGAGCGGTAAAATGCAAGTAACAAGCGTGTCTATCCCGATAACGCCTCAGCCCTCGAGTCACGTCTTGGGCCGTTCGGAAACCAACGCCACCGGTCTCCGAGAGACGCGGGTTCAACCGATCGCCGATGCGCGCGATCCAGAAGCGCCTATGCGCGAAGGCCAATCCGCAGAAAAATTCTGGCGGAGCGCAAGTGGCCTGCCTGACCCCGATTCTCACATGGCACCGCCATCGATCATGCAGATCAAGATCAGCCAGATGCTTGATCAGCAAGCCGTTGAATTGGAAACGAAAACGGAAGGCGTGGACCGGTCCGAGCAAAAATCGAAAGATGAGACAATCGATCCAGCCTACGACCGTATCATGTCAGACAAGTCTGATGACGAGGCTGTGACCAAGCTTCCGAGCGAGGTCGCCGGGACCGAAACAGAGCAAAACGCCGAGCCTGCCAACGCCAAGATCACGCCCTTTGCGCGCTATGCCGAGGCGGCCAATCTGTCGCGTAGTCCGGCACAAGAGGCTGTGACCGAGGAATAATCCTCGCGTCACCGCGCTGGCGATTTGCCGCAAACTGTCCGATCCCAACGCTCTCGGTCGGTTAGGAAAGCTTTAGATGGCGCTAACGTTTCCGATACAGATGCGCCTTTCCCGCGTTTGCATCGCTTTTCACCGTCGAAAGCTTAGCCTATATACGCCTCAGCCAATGCTGCCGCGTTGGCATTTTCGAACGGCGAGGATGGTATGAGCAAGAACACGCACGAGTCGGATGTGGCCTTTATCAAGGCACTGGCAGAGATGCTTCGGGACAACGATCTGACCGAGCTTGAGGTCATGCGCGAATATGGCGATGACGACAGCCTGAATGTCCGGGTCAGCCGCGCAGCCCCTGTGGCAGCGCCCGTTGCTGCCGCCCCCGTAGCCGTGGCCGCCGCCCCTGCCGCAGCGCCGGCACCTGCCGCCGCGCCCGCAGCAGCCCCCGAAGATCCCGCCGCACATCCCGGTGCCGTGACCTCTCCGATGGTTGGGACCGTGTACATGCAGGCCGAACCCGGCGCGCCCGCCTTTATCAGCGTCGGCACGCAGGTTAACGAAGGCGACACGCTTTTGATCGTAGAAGCGATGAAAACCATGAACCACATCCCCGCGCCCCGCGCAGGGACCGTCAAGCGCATCCTCGTCGAGGACGGCGCCCCTGTCGAATACGGCGCCCCGCTTGTGATCCTCGAGTGAGGAGCGCACAGATGTTTGACAAGGTTCTTATCGCCAACCGCGGCGAGATCGCTTTGCGCGTCATCCGTGCGTGCCGCGAAATGGGCATTCCTTCGGTGGCCGTCCATTCAACCGCAGACGCGGACGCGATGCACGTGCGCATGGCCGACGAGGCGATCTGCATCGGCCCGGCCTCGTCCACCGACAGCTACCTGTCGATTCCGTCGATCATTTCCGCTTGCGAAGTCACCGGCGCCACGGCGATTCACCCCGGTTACGGTTTCCTGTCCGAAAACGCGCGGTTTGTGCAGATCGTCGAAGATCACGACCTGACCTTTATCGGACCCAGCGCCGAACACATCCGCACCATGGGTGACAAGATCACCGCCAAGGATACCGCCAAAGCGCTTGGTATTCCGGTGGTTCCCGGCTCCGAAGGCGGTGTGAACTCTGTCGAAGAGGCCAAGGCCATCGGTGCGGATTTTGGCTATCCGGTGATCATCAAGGCCACCGCCGGGGGCGGCGGTCGCGGGATGAAGGTCGCCAATTCCGAGGCCGAGATGGAAAAGGCCTATCTGACCGCCCGTGCCGAAGGCAAAGCCGCCTTTGGCAACGATGAGGTCTATATCGAGAAGTACCTGCAAAAGCCGCGTCACATCGAAATCCAGGTCTTTGGGGACGGTCAGGGCAACGGCGTTCATCTTGGTGAACGCGATTGTTCGCTGCAGCGCCGTCACCAGAAGGTGTTCGAAGAGGCCCCCGGCCCCTCGATTTCCCCCGAAGAGCGCAAGAACATTGGCGAGATTTGCGCCAATGCCATCGCCAAGATGGGCTATCGCGGCGCCGGCACCATCGAGTTCCTTTACGAAGATGGCGAGTTCTACTTCATCGAGATGAACACCCGCCTTCAGGTCGAACACCCTGTCACCGAAGCGATTTTCGGCGTCGATCTGGTGCGCGAACAGCTGCGCGTGGCCTCTGGAATGCCGCTGTCGTTTACCCAAGATGACCTGAGCATTTACGGTCATGCGATCGAAGTGCGCATCAACGCCGAGCGTCTGCCGAATTTTGCCCCCTGCCCCGGCACGATCACGCAGTATCACGTGCCCGGTGGTCTGGGCGTGCGGATGGACTCGGCGCTTTACGATGGTTACCGAATCCCTCCGTACTACGACAGTCTGATCGGCAAGCTGATCGTGCATGGTCGCGACCGCCCCGAAGCGCTGGCGCGCCTGAACCGCGCCTTGGGCGAGCTGATCGTCGACGGCGTCGACACCACGGTGCCCCTGTTCCATGCGCTTTTGCAGGAGAAGGACATTCACACCGGTGAGTACAACATTCACTGGTTGGAAAAATGGCTGGATGCCGGTGGTTTGACTTAAAATAGCGGGGCTTCGGCCCCGTTTTATTTTGCCGCGCGGGAACCCGTTCGCCGGCGGCGACGTTAACCTTTTGAACAGCCTTTGTGCCGATCCGATCTGTACCGCATTTATTTACCTCGTACGCGATACAGACCGGATTGGCACAAGGGTTTTTCCACGCCCGAATCGCAGCTTCCGTCTGGCAGCGCCGCGCGCGGCGTGTTTAAACCTCGGGTATGACTGTAACTCTTGATCTGTTGCTGCACGCCTACCGCTCGGGCATCTTTCCGATGGCCGAACATCGCCATGACCCCGAGATTTTCTGGGTCGAGCCGCGGCGGCGTGGCATCTTGCCTCTAGACGGGTTCCACATCTCTCGCAGTTTGGCCAAGCGTCTGAAACGCAACGATTATCAGGTTACGCTGAACCACGATTTCGACGGCGTCATAGATGGCTGCGCGGACCGGGCGGAGACTTGGATCAACGATGAAATCCGCAGCCTTTACACCGATCTGTATCACCAAGGGGACGCCCATTCCCTGGAAGTCTGGATGGATAACGAGCTGGTCGGAGGCGTCTACGGCGTCACGGTTGGCGGGGCATTCTGCGGCGAATCGATGTTTTCTCGGCGCCGGGATGCGTCGAAAATCGCATTGGCTTGGATCGTCGATCTGTTGAACCGAACGGGATTTCGGCTGTTTGACACCCAGTTCATCACCCCGCATCTCGCCAGCTTGGGCGGGCAGGAAATCACCAAGGACGCCTATCGAAGACACCTGACAGACGCGCTGGAGGTCGAAGCGGACATCTTATCCGCGCCGCTCGCCGCGAGCGGTCAAGAGGTGGTGCAGCGCAACACCCAGACGTCGTAGCGCGCGTGCTCCAATGGGTTCAGCGCCGGTGATGCCGCGATCATCCAGCCCCGGAACACGGGCTCGTCGACGCCTTTTTCTCGAATGGTCAGAAAGGCATAGGCGTTGCCGGACGGGTCGCCCACGGGATAGCGGCACTCTGTAAGCTCGACGGTCAACAGGCCCATTGTGGCCGCCTCTCCGTTGCTCAGAGTGAGATCCTCGACCTTGGCGTCGAGCTTGTCCAAGGACCGCAGAACGGCGCCATCGCCCCAGTTGACCGCTTCTTGTGCAGCAGCCCCCTGCCCCAGCAGCAAGGCGACACCAAAGGCGAGCCGTTTCATTCGCTGTCCCCGCCGCCGCTTACGAATTTGAGCAGCAGAGAAATCAGGCTGACGGACCCTTGGGTGTCCAGAATCTCATCACCTGGCTGGAAGTAGAACAAAGAGCCGCCGGGAGAAATTTCGACGAAGTTACCGCCCAACAAACCTTCGGACGCGATCACGATGGCCGAATCGTCGGGGATCTCGACCCCGTTCGAAATCGTCACCACGGTATCGGCGCGGTAGGTTTCGGTGTTCAGCCCCACATCCGTGACGGTGCCCACCTTGACGCCCGCAAGGCGGACATCGGTGCCGACGCTGACGCCTTCGATCGACCGAAAAGAGGCGCGCAGGTCATAGCCCGCGCTGCCCATGGAAAAGCCGGTGCTTTGGATCGTGTAGACACCAAAGGCCAAGGCCGCGGCAAGGACGACCCCGCCGACGGTGACTTCGGTCGCCGAATGGCTCATTCCGGGCTCCACGCCTCGTAGTCGCGGCGCTCTGCTGGGGCTGCGCGGCGGATCGACCCTGCGGGCGCATAGGCCAAGGCCGTGCCGGTCAGGTTTTCCGTATGCGGCTTTTCCCAGGACTTGTGCGCCAGCGGCTTGTCGGTGGGCGGCTCGTCAAAGGTGTAGTGCAGCCAGCCGTGCCAATCGGGGCTGACGCGGGACGCTTCGGATTCGCCGTTGAAGATCACCCAGCGACGCTTGCTGTCCTCGGTCCGGTAATAGGTGTTGCCCTGCTCGTCCTCGCCCACCTTGATGCCGTGACGGCGGGTGTAGAGCAAGGTGTTGAGGGTGGCACCATTCCACCAAGTGACCGCTTTGAGAAGGGTGTTGAGAATGCCCATGGACGACTCCTGTTTCTCTTGCCAGCGTTATGGCGAAATCTGACGCCCTCGTCCAGTGTGCCGCCTGCCGCAGGGGGCCGTAGCAGGCGGTTTTCGCTTAAAATCTGCGACTTGGCTTAGGCCAAGGCGGTCAGCTCGATCTCGATCCGATACTTGGAGTCGATCAGGTTGCATTCGACCATGGTCGCGGCGGGCGGGTTGTCGCCGAACACTTCGGTCAGGACCGGCCAGCACGGTTCGAATTCGGCGGCATCAGGCAGGTAGTAGTTGACGCGCACGGCTTTGTCGAAACCGCTGCCCGCCTCGGCAAGAGCTTCGCCGATGACGTCCAGCGCCGCGCGGCACTGTTCCACCACGTCGTCGCCTTGGCCCACGGTGCCTGCGACGTGGACGAAACCGCCCGCGACAACGGCGCGACAATAGCCGATTTTCGCCTCAAAGGGGCTGCCGGTGTGAATGCGTTTGATGGTCATTTTGCTTCTCCTGTTTGGACATCGCTTAGCCAGCGGCACGCGTTTCGTCCAGAGGGTTCCGCAACGCAAAAGGCCAGCCCAAAGGCTGGCCTTTGTTGAAATCGCCTGGGCAAGATTAGGCCGAGGCTTCTTCTTTTTTCTGATCCGCGTAGATCATCAAAGGCTTGGCATCGGCGCCGACGGCCTCTTCGTTCACGACAACCTCGGTCACCTCTTCCATGCCCGGCAGCTCGAACATGGTGTCGAGCAGAATGCCTTCGAGGATAGAGCGCAGGCCGCGTGCACCGGTCTTGCGTTCGATGGCCTTCTTGGCGATGGCGCTCAGCGCCTCGTCGGTGAAGGTCAGCTGGGTATCTTCCATCTCGAACAGGCGCTGATACTGCTTGACCAAAGCGTTCTTGGGCTGGGTCAGGATCGTCACCAGAGCGTCCTCATCAAGGTCCTCAAGCGTGGCGACAACCGGCAAACGGCCGACGAATTCCGGGATCAGGCCAAATTTCAGCAAGTCCTCGGGTTCGAGATCGCGGAAGATTTCACCCACGCCGCGGTCGTCGTTATCACGCACGTCGGCACCAAAGCCCATAGCAGACCCTTTGCCCCGCTGAGCAATGATCCGATCAAGACCGGCAAACGCGCCGCCGCAGATGAACAGGATGTTGGTCGTGTCCACTTGCAGGAATTCCTGCTGCGGATGCTTGCGCCCACCCTGCGGCGGAACCGAGGCAACGGTGCCTTCCATCAGCTTGAGCAGCGCCTGCTGAACGCCCTCGCCCGATACGTCGCGGGTGATCGAGGGGTTTTCCGATTTACGCGTAATTTTATCGACTTCGTCAATGTAGACGATGCCGCGCTGCGCGCGTTCCACGTTGTATTCCGAGGCCTGAAGCAGCTTGAGGATGATGTTTTCCACATCCTCCCCCACATACCCCGCTTCGGTCAGCGTGGTCGCGTCCGCCATGGTAAATGGCACGTCCAAGATCCGCGCGAGGGTCTGCGCCAGCAGCGTTTTACCGCAACCGGTCGGACCGATCAGCATGATGTTGGATTTCGCCAGCTCAATGTCCGACGATTTTTGCGCGTGGTTCAAACGCTTGTAGTGGTTGTGCACGGCCACCGACAAAACGCGTTTCGCCTTGGCCTGACCGATAACGTAATCGTCCAGAACCTCACAAATCTCGCGGGGCGTCGGAACGCCTTCGGAGGATTTGAGGCCCGCGCCCTTGGTTTCCTCACGGATGATATCCATGCACAGCTCGACGCATTCGTCGCAGATGAACACCGTGGGGCCGGCGATCAGTTTGCGGACTTCATGCTGGCTCTTGCCGCAGAAGCTGCAATAGAGGGTGTTCTTGCTGTCACCGCCTGAATTCGTTGCCATCATGCACCTTTCCCGGCGTCTGCGCCGGTTTCATCGTCTTCTCAGAGGGCGTTTTCCGCACCCCCACTTGCGCGGGTCGCCGTCTATCCCGCAAGCTTAGGACAGGCGCTTGCGCGCCACAATCCGAAAGTTCGCCCCGCAACCCGATGGCCACGGGGCAATCGTCTTAGTCGTCTTCCGTGACGCGGTTGGTCACGATTTCGTCGATCAAGCCCCAGTCCTTGGCATCCTCGGGCGACATGAAGTTGTCACGCTCCAACGCTTTTTCAACATTTTCGAGGCTCTGACCGGTGTGCTTCACGTAGATTTCGTTGAGGCGACGCTTGAGCTTGAGCGTTTCCTCGGCGTGAATCATGATGTCGGTTGCCTGGCCCTGGTAGCCACCAGAGGGCTGGTGCACCATCACGCGGCTGTTGGGCAGCGAGAAACGCATCCCCGGCGCGCCGGCGGTCAACAGCAGCGACCCCATCGAGGCGGCCTGCCCGATCACAAGGGTCGAGACCTTGGGTTTGATGTACTGCATGGTGTCGTAGATCGACAGACCAGAGGTGACGACACCGCCGGGGCTGTTGATATACATGGAGATTTCCTTGGACGGGTTTTCCGCCTCGAGGTGCAGAAGCTGCGCCACGATCAGCGACGACATGCCGTCATGCACCGGGCCGTTCAGGAAAATAATCCGTTCCTTGAGCAGGCGCGAGAAGATGTCATAGGCGCGTTCGCCGCGCGACGTCTGCTCGACGACCATGGGAACGAGGTTCATGTATGTTTCGATCGGATCTTTCATCGGCCCTGCCTACGTTTCGTGTTCCAGAATTTTAGTAACGCTGATTAGTTACTTGAGTCTTAGTGTCGGCCATGGGGGGTCGCAAGAGGGGGCGGTGAATTCAACGCGAATGGGCTGCCAAAAGGTTGAATGCGCGCTCTTTGTTGCGGCCTGTTGTCCCGCGCGCCGGAGGATTTGGTTAATGGCCAATACGTTTAACGCCTGAACAGATATGCGTCGCGCATTCCATTTCAAGGGTCACATGTGTCAGCCCGTGGACCTCTGACAGTCGCATCTTGACCTCTTGTTTGATCGCGTCAGCGCGCGCCCAAGCGCCTGATTTCACGACCAAATGCGCCTGAAGCGCGGCGTCATGTTCATCCATCGACCAAAGGTGTGCGTGGTGCAGGCTATCGACCCCGTCGACCTCTTCGGCGGTGGCAAGGACGGTCTCGGGGGCCATCTGTGGCGGGGTGCCAAGCATTAAAATCCGGACCACACCGCCAATTTCAGACCACGCCATCCACAAAATGTAGCCTGCGATCAAAAGCGTCATCAAAGGGTCGACCCAATTCCAGCCAAAGGCCCAAATCAGGGCGCCCGCAAGGATGACCGCCACGCTCCCCATGGCATCGGCCAGATTGTGCATAAAGGCCGCGCGAATATTCACGCTGTTTTTGGCCATCGAATAGGTCAGCGCGGCGGTGATCAGGTCAATCACGAGGGCAACTCCGGCGATCACCATGACCAGCCAGCCGGTCACGGGTTCGGGCGCAAAAAACCTCATAACCGCTTCGTATATCAGGTAAAACCCGACAACAATCAGCGTGGTCAGGTTGATCAGAGCGGCGACGATCTCGGCCCGGGCGTAGCCGAAGGTCATGGTGTCATCGGCGGGACGGCGGGCGATTTTGCGCGCCCAAAAGGCGATGATCAGGCTCGCCGCGTCCGAAAAGTTGTGCAGCGCGTCGGCAATCATCGCGAGACTGCCCGAGACGATCCCGCCGATAATCTGCGCAATCGTCAACAAAAGGTTCACACCGACGGCGGCGGCCATTTTGCCATCGCCGCCTTCGCGGTCGTGATGATGGTGGTGGTGTCCGTGTGGCATGATCTGACGCTGCGCCTCGGCGCGGCAAAGATCAAGGGGCGCAATGCCGCGCCCCTCTTGGTTTTCAAAAGGTTAACCGAACATGTCCGAGGTGATCCCCTCGTACCAGCCGATGCTTTCCTCGTAGGTCGCCTTGCGCAATGCCGCATCCTCGCCGGTGGCCGAGATAAAGCCATCCGTTTTAGCGATCTTTTCATCGGTGGCGGCATAGGATGCGCCAACCTTGATCCCGTCATCCGTGCTGATCAACGACCAACAAGTGTTCGAGAATTTCGCCGGGAAGACGCGGCTTCCGGTCAGCGCGCCGCGCACCGCCATAGCCGCGACCTTGGCCTGACTGTTGGCGGAAAAGCCCGATTTCGGCATGTCGCCCTGGTTCGTGGCATCGCCAAGCACATGGATATTCTCGTCCAAACGGCTTTGCATGGTATGGCCATCAACCGGCGCCCAATTGCCCTCGGTCAGGCTGGCGGCCTCGCAGATATGGCCCGCCTTTTGCGCCGGGATGACGTTAACCACGTCGGCTTTGATCACCTCACCGTCGACATCGACCTCCATCGTGTCGGGGCGCACCGAGACATTCTCTCCGCCGAAGTCCGGGCCGATGCGTTCGATCATCCCGCCATAGTGTTTCTGCCAGCCCTCTTCGAACAAAGCCTGCTTAGAGAACTTGGCCTTTGGATCGGCAATAATGATCTTGGCGGTCGGATTTTTCTCCTTAAGTACATGAGCGACCATGGAAATCCGCTCATACGGGCCGGGCGGGCAGCGGTACGGGTTGGGCGGCGCGACCATGACATAGGTTCCGCCCTGTGGCATCGCCTCGATCTGCGATTTCAGTAGCGCGGTCTGCGTGCCGGCCTTGTAGGCGTGGGGCATCACGTCCTGCGCGCTGACGTCCCAACCGGGTACCGCCCCATCGATAAAGTCGATGCCGGGGCTGATGATCAGACGGTCATAGGACACACGGCCCCCACCGGCCAAGGCAACGGTCTTGGCGTCGCGGTCCACGCCGGTCGCATAGTCATGCACGACGTTGATGCCATACTCGCTGGCGAGGGTCGCGTAGGTATGCGCAATGCTTTGCAAATCGCGGAACCCGCCAATGTAGAGGTTCGAGAAAAAACAAGTGTAGTAGGTGCGCGTCGGCTCGATCAGGGTGACGTCGATTTCACCCTTGCTGTCCTTGGCGATATAGCGCGCTGCGGTTGCGCCCCCTGCCCCGCCGCCGATTACGACGACCCGGGGCTTGCCCTGCGCCCGCACCATCGGCGCGACCATGGACGCGGCAGCCGCCGCTGTCCCGATAAAGGCTCTACGATTAAACTTCATGTCCGTCTCCTCCTATGGACTGAAAAACGCGGTGCCGCTGTTTATTGTCTGTTCGGCACCAAACGGGATACGCGCCCCATAGTTGATCGCTCGGGGCGTTGAGATTTTATGAAATCCGGAGATTGTCGCGCGCTACTCCAGATTTTCGAAATACGCGGCCAGCGCCGCGATCTCTTCGTCGGACAGCCGACCGGCCATCATCTGCATCACCGGGTGGGGCCGCAGCTTGCGCTTGTAGGCGTGCATTGCGACGACGAAATCCTCGGGATGCCAACGGGTTATCGAAGGTATGCCCGCATCCGCGCCATCGCTTTGGTGGCAGGTCAAACATTCTGACGCGAGGTACTCGCCGTACTCGGCATCCCCCACAATCGCGAGAATTTCTGGCGGAAGCTCGACCTCTCGGGCCACTGCTGTCGGCGCGGACTCGGGGATGTCCTGCGGGTTGGCCGTGAACTGGCGCAGATAGGCCAGCACATCATGCCGATCTTGCGGATCTTTCAAGCCGCGAAAGGACATACGTGTGCCCGACACCAAGGCGCGCGGATTTTCGATGTAGGCATCGAGATGTTCGATGTCCCAGACCATGCCGTCGTCATGCGCCCGGTCCATCGCCTTTGAGTAATCAAAGCCTTCGATGCTGCCCGCGCGCCGACCGAAGATGCCATTAAGATGAGGCCCGGCGCGATTGCTCGCGTCGGACCCGACCTGATGACATCCTGTACATTTGCGAAACACCTTGGCCCCGCGATCGGCATCACCAATCGCATCGGCCGTGTCCTGCGCCAGCGCGGCCCCGGGAGGGGCCAACGCAAGTGTGAATGCTACCAGTGTCCACTTCATGGCTTATGGCGCCGTGGACTTGAGGTATTCGATGACGGCGGTGATGTCGTCATCCTTACGCAGACCCGCAAAGGCCATCTTGGTGCCTTTGATATAGTCCTTGGGCTTGGCAAGGAACGCCGCCAAGGCCGCTTCGTCCCAGACGCCGCCGTGCTCGGCCATGGCGCTGGAGTATTTGAAGCCATCCACGCCGCCAATCGCGCGACCGACGATTGCGTTCAGCTGCGGGCCGGTCTTGTTCTTGGCACCGTCGCCAACCTGGTGGCAGGCCTTACACTTTTTAAAGACCTTCTCGCCGGCGGCAACCAGCTCTGCATCCAACGCGGCGGGAGCCGCAGCGGCGGCAACAGGCGCTTCTGCGGCAGGCTCGGCTGCGGCCTCTTCAACAGGCGCTGCGGTTGCCACGGCCGGAGAGTGATCCATCTCGGCGGGGGCCTCTTCGGCGCCCTCTTCGTCCGGGGTCACGTCCAGCACCGTTGCGCGCATGGTGATCTCGACCGTTTCCTTGCAGTTTTCCATGCAAGGCTCGGTGCGCCACTGCGCATACTCGGTCTCTGCCCGGTCATCGATGATGAACCCGTCGGCGTTGCCCATTTCGACCTCGGTCCAGCTGTCGCGGGACAAGACGAAATCGTCGTCGATCATGTCGTTCGAATACAGGATATAGGCCACGATGGCGTAGGTCTCATCCGCCGACAGCGACTGCGCGTTGCCAAAGGGCATCGAGCGGTGGACATAGTCGAACACTGTCGACAGATACGGCCAGTAGGAGCCGACAGTCTTCAGCGGGTCCTCATCCGCCAAGGTACCGTCGCCGCCCGCCAATTTCGGCCAGTTATCAACGCCTTCTGCGAAAGAGCCGTGGCAGACTGCGCAGTTTTCCTCGAACAAGGGCTCGCCGTCGATGGCATCGCCAGAGCCGTCCGGCAGACCCGTGCCATCGGGGCTGACGTCGACGTTCCACGCTGCGATTTCCTCGGGCAGCGCTTCGCGGCCAAGACCGAACCGCAGGCCAGCGCTGGCCTCATCGGCATGAGCCGCCGAGACCAAAATGCCTTCGCTGGCCGGCGCCGCCTCGGCGACCTGAACGGGCGCTTCGGGTTCGGGGATCGGCGCGGGCAAAGCGCCCAAAACACGCGATTTTTCCGGGAAAGCGGTCACATTGCGGTCGGCAAAGTTATAGGCCGCCGTCAGCATCAAGCCGACACCGACAGTTGCGCCCGCGAAGAGATTAAGAGACTTCGACATTTTCGGCCTCACCATTGGTTTTCACATGCCAGGTCTGGATGCAGTTGTTGTGATAGACAGAGTTCAGGCCGCGCACCTCGCGCAGCTGCGCCTTGGTGGGCTGAACATAGCCGGTCTCGTCGATGGCGCGCGATTGCAGCAGCATCTCTTCGCCATTCCATGTGGTGTCGAGGTAGAAACGCGTCAGCGCTTTATCCTCGCCCTCGGCGGCGAGACGCGCGGTTTCCCAGGTCTTGCCGCCATCCTTGGACACGTCCACGCGGGTGATCTTGCCGTGGCCGGACCACGCAAGGCCGGTGATGACCAGCGGGCCGTGGCCGTGCTTGATCGGCGACTGCGGGCTGGGCGAGGTGACCACGGATTTGGCATCCATGACCCAGGTCCACTTGCGCGAGGTGCCGTCGGCCAGCGTGTCGGTGTACTTGGAGGTCTCTTCGCGCGATTCAACCGGGCCATCCATGACCTCGATGCGGCGCAACCACTTGACCCACATGTTGCCTTCCCAGCCGGGAACGACCAGACGGACGGGATACCCGTGCTCTTTGCGCAGCGCTTCGCCATTGGCTTTGAAGGCGACAAACACGTCGTCCATCGCCTTTTCCATCGGGATCGAGCGCCCGTTGGAGGACGCATCCGCGCCTTCGACGTAGACCCATTTGTCCTTGAAATCGCCCGCCGCGTCCAGACCGGCCTCGGCCAGCAGGGTGCGCAGCGGCACGCCGGAATATTCCATATTGTGGATCATGCCGTGGGTGAACTGCGCGCCGTTCAGCTGCGCGCCCGCCCATTCCATGCCGGTGTTGGCGGCGCATTCGCAGAAGTACACGTGGTTTTCACGCGGGAAGCGTTCCAGGTCTTCGTAGGTGAAGACCAGGGGCTTGTCGACCAAGCCGTTGATCATCAAACGATAATCCGCCTTGGACAGTTCGATCGCGCCGGAATGGTGACGCTCAAAGGCGCAGCCCTGCGGGGTGATCGTGCCATCGAGCGCGTGGATCGGCGTGAAGTTGATCGAAGAGATCGGATCGGCGGTCAGCCAAGGCACGTTGCGGCGCACCACGTCGTCTTCGAATTTGATCGGTAGGCCGTAGGGCGTCGCGTCGACGCCGTCGCCCAACCCGCTGGCCCATTCCTGAACCTCGGTGATCAGCGGATCGGGCCCCGCCGCCTTGGCCACCGTTGCCGCGACCGTGCCCGCGCCAATGGCGGCAGCACCGGTCAGGAACTGACGGCGCGATGCGCCCTTGTTCTCTGTGGTCATGTTTGTCTCCTCTCAAGTAGACGGGCGTTAGATGCCCGCCACCTCGACCGAATTGTTGGGCTCCAGCGTGATGGTGCCCTGTTTGCGAATGTGGCTTTCGACCACGTCCCAGATTTGCGGACCCTCCGTGCCCTCGTTCACCGAAGCCCAGCCGGCGACGATGTAGGTCTTGGACGGATCGATGGCTTCGCCGGTTTTGAGCAGGGTCATATCGCTGATCCGCTCGCCCTGCGGCTTGGAGACATCGACACGGTAGCCCATGCCACCGATGCGCACCATGTCGCCGCCCTGCTGGTAATAGGGGTCCGGGTTAAAGATGTTGTCGGCCACGTCCTCAAGGATCACCTTGATAAATTCGCCCGTCATTTCAGAGCGATACGCCTCGCCGTAGGTCATTGACGTCACGTTGAAGATGTCCTCGCGCGTGATGTCCTGCCCCGGAAGGATCGACGGGCCCCAACGTACGCCGGGCGACATGGCGATGTCGGCTTCCCGCTCGGAAATCAGCGCGTCGCAGATCAGGTCATCCCACGAGCCGTTGAAGTTGCCGCGGCGGTACAGCAGGCTGTCGGTCTGGCCGATGACCTCTTCGAGTTCGGCCTTGAAGGGCGCGCGCTGTTCTTCGATCAGCGAGGCAATCTTGGCGTCCGGCTCGATCACGTCCGAGAAAATCGGGATCAGCTTGTGGCGGAAGCCCATCATCCGGCCATCGCGCACGTCCAGATCGACGCGAGAGACGAATTTGCCGTTGGACCCCGACGCGATGATGATCGTCTCGCCGACCAGAACCGGCTCGGGCAGCGCGTCATGGGTGTGGCCGGACAGGATCACGTCGATGCCCGTCACCTTGGAAGCCATCTTTTTATCGACGTCGAAACCGTTGTGCGACAGGCAGACGACCAGTTCGGCGCCCTGCGCGCGGACCTCATCGACCATCGCCTGCATGTTTTCGTCGCGAATACCGAATGAATATTCCGGGAACATCCAGCGCGGGTTGGCGATGGGCATATAGGGGAAGGCCTGGCCGATCACGGCGATCTTGACGCCGCCGCGCTCAAAGAACTTGTAGGGCGGGAAAAGCTCGGCGGGTTCGTCCCACTCGGCGTCAAAAATGTTCTGGCCGAGCGCGGCAAACGGCAGATTTTCCACGATTTCCTGAACGCGCTCAGACCCCAGCGTGAATTCCCAGTGGAAGGTCATCGCGTCGGGGTTAAGCCCGTTCATCACGTTGACCATGTCCTGCCCTTGCGTCTTGTAGCAGGTGTAAGAGCCGTGCCAGGTGTCGCCGCCGTCCAGCAGCAGCGCGTCGGGACGATCGGCGCGGATGGCATTGATCACCGTGGACACACGATCCAGACCACCGACGCGCCCATAGGCCTGTGCCAACGACGAAAAATCGTTGTAGGTCAACGCGTAGTGGGAGGGAGACCCGTCCGCGATGCCATAGGCTTTGCGGAAATCCGCGCCGGTGATGTGGGGCACATGGCCCTTGTTGTCGCCAACCCCGATGTTCACCTCCGGTTCACGGAAGTAAATCGGCACCATTTGCGCGTGGATGTCGGTGACGTGGATCAGGCTGACGTTCCCGAAAGTGTCGAATTGCAGCAACTGGTCTTGGGTCAGGCTTTGCTGTGCAGCCAAACGCGCCCAATTGCCAAAGCCCGAAGCGCCGACCATCGCCGAGGCGGCCATGGAAACTTGCAGAAAATCGCGTCTAGAGATCATAGGAAGGGATCTTTCTGTCTCACGACACACATGCGCATGTGTGAATGGGTTGTTAACAAGAAACCCCGCATCGTGCGGACGACGCGGGGTTTGTTTAGATTTTAGTTACGAACGGACGGACCTTCGACCGACAGGCCGTTGCCGCGCGATGCAACATAAAGCTCGAGTGCGATGAACTCTTCGGAGCCGGGCGAATAGGTCTCGGCGCGGGTGTCACGCACACAGCCTTTGAAACGCGAATGCACGCCGTTGAGTTTGGCGTTTTTCAGACGATAGGCCGGAAAACCGTTGATCTGCCCCTGCGAGAGGTGATCCGCACGGATGTAGTTGCCGTAGTTGTCTTCGTGGCAGTTCGCGCAGGACAGCTCCAACTGGCCCGTGCGGGTGTAGTAAAGGTCTTTGCCCTTCTGCCACAATTCGGCGGCCGGACCGTCGGTCGCGACATTGACCGGCATCCCGCGAGACACGGAAGACATCAGGGCAACCATGTTGATGGCATCGCCCGCATCGTACTTCCATGCGTCCGCGCCCATGCGGTTGGTCCGGCAGTCGTTCATCTGCATTTGCAGTGTCCGCACTTCGCCAGCGGCTTCGTTCCACTTGGGATACACGGCCTTCACGCCAGCCATATCCTCGGGCGCGCCGTGACAGTCCGCGCAAGACTTGCCTTCGGACCCTTCGGCGGTGTTCCACTGGTCCACAGCTTGATCGACAAAAATCATGCCGGGGTTGTCGAAGTCGTCCATTTCCAGCGCCTGAGTTTCATCAGAGCGGAAGTGCCAGCCGGAAATCACCTCATCCAGAACACCGTCAAGGTGCTGAGGGGCGGCGGCTTTGGTGGTGATCTCAAGATCGCCATTGATGACAAGGTTGTCGTCATCTGCGCCACCGGCAAAGGCCATCGGTGCGGCGAAGAGAGCGACAGCAGCTGTCAGAGCCTTGAATTTCATATATTTCCCTCCCTTAAGGTCCCTGCCCCACCGTCCAGCGGGGCAGAGAAAACCGTGATCACACTGCGATCGACTTGGTTTCTTCGTAAACGTCGCCATCGTCGTCGTACCAAGTGAATTTGAATTCACCGGCTTCGGGGACTTGGGCTTCGAATTCGAAGTACGGGTTCGTCGAGATTGCGGGCTCGAGCGTGACGTCGATCACGTTCTGACCGTTGAAATCACAGGTAAAGCGGTTGATGATCGAGCGCGGGATCAAGTTGCCGCTACCATCTTTACGCTGACCGGATTCCATCTTGTGCGAAATCAGCGACTTGATGGTGATCACGTCACCAGCAGCTGCTTTTTTCGGGACTTTGACGCGGGGTTTAACACCAGATGCCATTGTTCTGAACTCCTATTCTTAGCCGCCGCAGCCGCCGATGGTGACCTTGACGGTCTTGGAGGCGCGGGCAAAGCTGCCATCGGCCAGTTTCGCAATGGCCACAACATCTTGGGTGCCAGCGAGACGGATGCGGGTCGACGCGGACTGCGCGCCGGCCAGCGGGCCAAAGTTGAAGGTGGCAACGCCCGGGGTCGGGTTTCCGGTTGCCAGCAGCAGGATGCTGGTCGCACCTTCTGCGGACACGGACACCGGAACAGTGTTGCCGTTTTCGGCGATTTCCGGCGCGGTCAGGTCGATGCCTGCGTCCGCGACGGCTGCACCGCCGGTGAACTCATTGATCACGTCTTCTGCTGCCGCTGCGCTTGCACGGAACGGCAGAACAGTCATCAACGCAGCGCCGGCGCCGAGCGCCAGAGTTTCGCGACGCGTAAATTCCATCGTCATTCTCCTTAGAGCTTTGGGGTTGATCAGCCGTCCTGCAGGGTAAGCAGGAATGCGACCACATCTTCGATTTCTTGCGCGGTCAGGATCGGCGGAAGTTCGTCGCCTGCCGGTGCCTTGCCGGTGTAGCCATCACCCGGACGGATGAAGCCTTTGGTCTTGTAGAACGCCGGCATCACCGAGCCTTCGAAGGTCATCTTGGCGTTTGCCACGATGCCGCGAAGCTCTGCCGCCGAGCGATACCCACCGACGCCATCCAACATCGGGCCGACTTCGCCGTGGAACGGCGCGTCCTGCAGGGCCGTCACTTCGTGACATGCGATGCAGTTGCCCTTGGATTTCGACGCCATGATCTTGGCGCCATTCTCCGCATCGCCGGCCATGCCGGTCAGCGACTCCTCGATGGCGCCGTACTCGTCGAACTGCAGATCGCCCGGCGCCACGTCGGCGGCAAAAGCCGCCCCCGCCACCAGAGCCATCGTTGCTGTCATTGCTGTAAGCCTCATGTTCCCTCCCTAGGCTTGCAGACCCGCACGGGTCGTACCTCGTATCGGCTGTTGCATACCGTAGGCTACCGAATGCCTCATACGCAACAACAAATTCACGGATATGAATTAATGCAGTCTAAAACCGCCAAATCAATCCGTCCGTCCATTGCTTCGCTCCTGGATGCGGCGCGCGTGATATCGCTGAAAATCTTCCCCATTATCAAGCGCATATCTCTTTTCGTTCACCCAAGTAAACATGTCCAACGTCGTCCCCTTGCCAAAAGCACCGGGCATGACGGCGACCGACGCGTCGAGCGCGGATTGCTTCTCTGGCACGTCCTCTGGCAGGAAAACGATGTTGGGCGTGAACATCACGCGCCACTTGCGCGCCATGTCTTTTTCCGGCAGCGATTCCCCGTCGAAATCGACGACTTCGATGTCGCCATGCAGGTTCAGCTGGACGACAAAATAGTTCTCTTCGATGTACTCGCTGACCGCAGGATCAACGAACACCTCCTCGTGCATCTTCTTGCAGTAGATGCAGCCGCGTTGCTCAAAGAACAGCACCAGCCGTTTGCCTTCGGCGTTGGCCTCTGCAAGATCCTCCCGCAAATCCTTGAACGTCTCGCGCATCCAAGGCTGCTTGTGCAGCCCATCGTCGCCAATCGTCTGCGCCCCGACGGGCAAAGCCATCGCGATTGCAAAAACCGCTCCGATCCAAGCCTTCATGTTCCTACTCCCTCTGGGGCGCTTGACGTTGAGTAGCGCCCGGCTCCTAACAACCCGTTAATTTCCTCAGCTGAGCGAGGTCCAACTGGGAAAAGTCTGAATCATCCACTGTGCAATCAGGTTAACGCTATCGGTTGCAATCAGGATCGCAAACACAATCAGCATGACCCCCATGACTTTTTCCACGTATTGCAGCTTGGACCGGTGCCGCGCCGTCCAGCGCAAAAACGGGCCGGAAAACAAGGCAGCGACCACAAAAGGCGCGGTCATCCCGACACCATAGACCAGCAGCAAAAGCCCCCCGCGCAGCACGTCCCCCATGCCCGACGCGATCATCAGGATCGACGCCAAGGCGGGTCCGACGCAAGGCGTCCAGCCGAACCCAAAGGCCAGCCCCATCACGTAGGCGCCCATCACCGACGTGGGCTCGGCGCTGCTTTCCAGACGGGCTTCGCGATACAGCAGGCCGATGCGAATCACGCCCAGAAAGTGCAGCCCGAACACCAGCAGAACCGCCGCCGCGACGTAGGACAGGGTGTCTTTCCAGTCGGCAAAGGCTTGGCCCACCGCGGTTGCGCCCATCCCCAACAGCACAAAGATCGTCGTCACGCCGAGCGCAAAAAACACTGCCGAGACGATCAGTTTACGCTGCGCGCCGGGCGCGATTCCCGCATCATCGCGCAGCTCGTTCATGGAAATCCCGGCCATGTAACACAGGTAAAACGGCACCATTGGCAGGATGCAGGGCGTAAAAAAGCTTAGCAAACCGGCAAAGGCCGCCCCCGCAAAGGATATATCAAGCACGATTCCCGCCCTCTTCTTGAATAATTCACATATTCAGATTAGGTTGTACGTCAGACGCCCGTCAATCGGTGTAAAATGCTCCGTACTATTTATCGAACAATCGCCTTTATGAGCGGTCTGCTGGTGGCAACCCCGTCAACCGCCGACGAGATCCGGCTGATCATGGTCGAGCAACCCGGCTGTGCCTATTGCGCCGCGTGGGACGATCAGATCGCGCCGGCCTACCCCAACACCGCCGAGGGGCGCTTTGCCCCGCTGGACCGGGCCGACCTTCACATGGGGCCGCCCGCCGGTGTCACCTATGCACGGCGCGTGAACTTTACTCCGACTTTCATCTTAATTGACGGTGGGGTAGAAATAGCGCGTATCGAGGGGTATCCTGGCGAAGATTTCTTTTGGCCGATTTTTACAAAGCTGCTGCAAGACAAGACAGAGTTTGAAGCGGAAACGCCGTGAACAAGCAAAGCACAGATCACTCGGGCCTGCCCGTACTGGATGGCGACCTCAGCGAGGCGGAACTTGACGAGATCCTCGACAAGGCCACAACTGCGTCCTCTTTCCTCAAGGCGATCAGCCACGAAGGCCGCCTGATGATCCTGTGCCATCTTGTGACCGGCGAGAAATCCGTCACCGAGCTCGAAGACCTGCTGTCCGCGCGCCAAGCCGCCGTGAGCCAGCAGTTGTCGCGCCTGAGGCTCGAAGGGCTGGTGACCCCGCGCCGCGACGGCAAGGCGATCTTTTACCGCTTGGCAGATGATCGCCCGCGTAAGGTTCTCGAAACCGTTTACGAACTCTTCTGCAAAGACGATGGCTGTTAACGATCGTCTTGCGCAATGCGGAATACAACCGCATACTCATTCCACGTCTTGAATATCCGAGCAGGAGGAGGGCCCGGACATGCTGGACATGTTGTCGGAACATCACTTGGTGGCGTTGATCGGCCTTGGCAGCGGCTTGCTCTTGGGGCTCGCGGCACGGCTGGGACGGTTCTGCACGCTTGGCGCAATCGAAGACGCGCTTTACGGCGGATCGACCGTGCGCCTGCGCATGTGGGGGATCGCCATCGGCATCGCCGTGGTTGGCAGTTTTTCCTTTATGCAGGCGGGTTTGCTGGCCGGAGGCGACACCTATTACCTGTCGATCCGCTGGATGCCATTGGCGTCGATTGCAGGTGGTTTGATCTTTGGCTACGGCATGGCCCTGTCGGGAAATTGCGGCTACGGCGCGATAGCACGGCTGGGCGGCGGGGATCTGCGCAGCTTTGTCATTGTGCTCGTCATGGGGGTGTCGACCTATGTGGTGCTCTCTGGCCCCCTCGCCCCGATCCGCGGCGCGCTGTTCCCGCAGAACCCTGTCACGACCGACGTCGCGCCGGGGATTGCCCACCAATTGGGGGCCATGACTGGCGTCTCTGTTAACCTTATCGGCATTTTGATCGGCGCGCTGATCCTCGTCGGCTCTGCCGCGTCAAAGCCGCTCTGGCGCAAGCCGGCCCAAGTCGCTTGGGCGGGGGCCGTGGGCCTCGCGGTCATCCTGGCCTGGGCGGGAACCACCTGGGTCGCGCGCAGCGGATTCGAAGGCCTACCCGTCGTCTCGCACAGCTTTGCCGCGCCGCTGGGCGAGACGATCCTGTGGTGGATGACCGGATCGGCCCGGCCCTTGTCCTTTGCCGTGGGCTCTGTCGCGGGTGTCTGGGGCGGCGCTTTTGTCGGCTCGCTCATCAAGGGCCATTTCCGCTGGGAAGCCTGCGAAGACCCACGCGAATTGCGCCGCCAGATCATCGGCGCGGCCCTGATGGGCGCGGGCGCCGTCATCGCCCTGGGCTGCTCCATCGGCCAAGGGCTGTCGGCCTTTTCGGTGTTGGCGATCTCTGCGCCGGTCACCACCGCGGCGATTTTTGCCGGGGCCGCCTTTGGCCTGCGCCAGCTGATCGTCGGCTTTCAACCCGCCGAATGAAAAGGGCCGCCCGAGGAGGCGACCCTGAAACCTTTAGTCAAACTCGCGCAGACGCGCCACGTAGCGCGCCAAGGTGTCAATCTCGAGGTTGATCCTGTCGCCTTCTTTGGCGTCACCCCAAGTCGTCACAGCCTTGGTGTGCGGAATGAAGTTGATGCCAAAGTCGCAACCATTGACCTCGTTCACCGTCAAAGATGTGCCGTTCAGCGCCACCGATCCTTTGGGCGCAATGTACCGCGCAAGGCTTTCGGGCGCGCGCAAGGTGACGCGGGTGCTGTCGCCTTCGTCCTGCATCCGCACGATTTCGGCCACGCCATCCACGTGCCCCGACACGATGTGACCGCCCAGCTCGTCACCCACCTTCAGCGCGCGCTCAAGGTTGATGCGCTTGCCCACGGACCACCCGCCGATGTTGGTCTTGGACACCGACTCGGCGCTGATATCCACGTCGAACCAGTCATCCCCCAGCGCGATCACCGTCAAACAGCAGCCATCGCAGGCAATGGAGGCGCCTAGGTCGATCCCTTGCGTCTCGTAATGGGTGCCGATGCGCACCCGCAGATCGCCGAGGTCTTCCAGAGACCGAACTTCGCCGATATCAGTGACAATACCTGTAAACATCAATGGTCTCCCTTGGACGGTGCCTGCGGCCTTAATTTCGCCGAGATCCGCCGTTAGCGTTTCCTTTAAACAAACGGCATAATTCGGCAATATGAGCAACGCAACCAGCGATAGACGTGTCTTTCTGTTCTTGCAGGGTCCGCATGGCCCCTTCTTTAACAGACTGGGCGCTATGCTGCGCAAAACCGGCGCAGACGTCTGGCGTGTCAGCTTTAACGCCGGGGACCGGGCCTTTTGGTTCCACCCCAAGAGCTTGATCCCGTTTCGCGGCAAACCCGAGGAATGGCGCGACACCTTTGTCGATCTGCTGCACAATAAACGGGTGACGGACATCGTGCTCTACGGGGATGTGCGCCGCATCCACGCCGAAGCGGTCGAGGAAGCAAAGCGGCGCGGCCTGACCGTACATGTCTTTGAAGAAGGGTACATGCGCCCCTATTGGGTGACCTATGAGCGCGGCGGCTCGAACGGGCATTCGCGCCTCATGAGCATGAGCATCGAAGAGATGCAGCAAACGCTCGCCTTGTCGGACATGGAGGCACCCCTGCCCCCCGCCCACTGGGGCGACATGCGGCATCACATCTTTTACGGCGCGCTTTACCACTGGTTCGTGATGTTCCGAAACGGGGATTACAAGAATTTCAAACCGCATCGATCACTGACGGTTTTTCAGGAATTTGCCCTGTATCTCAAACGCTTGACGTTGATGCCGTTCAGCTGGGTCGACCGGGTCATCAGCACCCAGCGCATCCGGCTGGGGGGCTTTCCCTATCACCTCGCGCTGATGCAACTGGAACACGACTCCAGCTTTCAAAAGCACTCGCCGTTTGAGTCGATGACCGACTTTATCGAGCTGGTGGTCCAAGGCTTTGCCGAAGGCGCGCCGGGCCACCATCATCTTGTGTTCAAAGCGCATCCTCTGGAAGACGGGCGCGCCAATGTACGCCAGGCCATCCGCGCGTGCGCCAAACGCTACGGCGTGAACGACCGCGTCCACTATGTGCGTGGCGGCAAGCTGGCGCAGCTTTTGAACGATGCGCGCACCGCCGTGACGGTCAATTCCACCGCCGCGCAGCAAGTCCTGTGGCGCGGCATTCCGCTCAAGGTCTTTGGCGATGCGGTCTATGCCAAGCCAGAGTTCGTCTCGACCCAGCCTTTGCCGGACTTTTTCGCCACCCCTTCACGTCCAAATATGCACGCCTACAAGGATTATCGCCGCTATTTGCTTGAAACTTCGCAACTTCCGGGCGGGTTCTACTCGGCGCGCGGGCGGCGGCAATTGTTGCGCCAAGTGGTCGATATGATGCTCGCGCCCGACGATCCTTACGACGCCCTCCGCCAAGGCACCGCGGCCCCGAGGCAACAGTTGCGCGTTGTCCACTAGGTGCATTTTTCTGAAACACTAGCGTTTTTCTTGCACTTGCCGTAGTTTGGTTGAAAAACTGAGGCAGAATTATAAGGTCGAGGAGACCGAGCAGTGAAAAACTCCTATACCCGCTGGGCGCGGTCCGTCGCCTTGCTGGCTGCGGTGTCCGTTCTGGCATCTTGCGGCCTGCCCCGTAGCGGCCCCACCAAAAAAGAAATCTTTGCAGGCTCTGTGCAGCGCGAAGGCGATGCCTTTATCGTCGCGGTCAACGACCGGGTGACGCGCGCGACGGCCGTTGTGCCCGCGCTTGGCTTTACCGATGCGTTCAAGAACGCGGGCGTTGTCGGCTCTGACACGATCCGTCCGGGCGACACGCTGGGCCTGACGATCTGGGAAAACGTGGACGATGGCCTGCTGGCCGCCGAAGCGACCAACTCGACCATCCTCGAAGAGGTGCAGGTCGACGGGTCGGGCTTTATCTTTGTGCCCTATGCGGGCCGGATCAAAGCTGCTGGCAACACGCCGGAACGTGTGCGCCAGATCATCACCTCCAAGCTCGAAGACCAGACCCCCGATCCGCAGGTGCAGGTGCGCCGCGTCGCCGGTGATGGCTCGACCGTAAGCCTCGTGGGCGCGGTGGGCGGCCAAGGTGTGTACGCGATCGAACGTCCGACCCGCACCCTTTCGGCCATGTTGGCCCGCGCGGGTGGCGTGACGATCGAGCCCGAAATTGCCCAAGTCACCGTCTTGCGCGGCAGCGCCAAGGGCAAGATCTGGTTCGAGGATCTTTACAACCATCCCGAGTTTGACATCGCCCTGCGCGGTGGCGACCGTATCCTAGTGGAACAGGACACCCGCGCCTTTACCGCGCTTGGTGCGACCGGCACCCAGGCTCGCGTGCCCTTTGAAACGCAGACCCTGTCCGGCGTCGAGGCCATCGCCCAAGTCGGCGGCCTGATCCCGACCGCAGCGGATCCCACCGGCGTCTTCATTTTCCGAAACGAGCCCGCTGAAATCGCCAACCAAGTGCTTGGCCGCAGCGATCTGATCGGCGCCCAGCGTATGGTCTATGTGCTTGATTTGACAGAGCCAAATGGCATGTTCATGGCCCGCGATTTTGCCGTGCGCGATGGCGATACGCTCTATGTGACCGAAGCGCCGTTCACCCAGTGGGACAAGACCATTGGCTCGCTGACCGGCTCGCTTGGCGCGGTCAGCACGATCACCACAGCTGCCGACACCCTGTCCGGAGGCTGACGCGTGCTCCCCTTTCGGGACGAGACAGACGCCGGGGAAACCACCCCCCGGCGTCTTTTTGTGTATAACGGCGGGTTCCTGACCCAACCGCGCGTGCGGCGCATCCTAAAGTTGTCCGGCTATCAGCTGCGACTTGGGCGTCCGACGCCCCAAGACCTGATCGGCGTCTGGGGCCAGTCGCCCTATGCCCATCGCGGCGAGGCCATGGCAAAACGCACAGGCGCGCCTATCGTCCGCATCGAAGACGCCTTTTTGCGCTCGCTTCATCCCGGACGCAGCGGTGAGCCGCCCATGGGCTTGGTCATCGACCATACCGGCGTTCATTTCGATGGCCGTGTGCCCTCTGACCTGGAAACGCTGCTCAAAACAGATCCGTTTGACGACACCGCCCTACTGGACCGCGCACGTGGCGCCATCGCCCGGATGCAGGAAACGCATCTTTCGAAATACAGCGCCACGCGGCTGGATGCCCCCCTGCCCGCTCCGGGCTATGTGCTGATCATCGACCAGACACGCAACGACGCCTCGGTGATCGCCAGCGGCGCGGACCGCAACCGATTTCTCGAGATGCTCTTTGTCGCTCAAGAAGAGCACCCCGGCGCGCGGTTTGTCATCAAAACCCACCCGGAAACGGCCCAAGGTCATCGCAGCGGCCATTACACAACCGCCGAACAGACCGACCGGATCACCCTTTATGACGGGCCCGCCTCGCCTTGGGCGCTGCTTGAGGGCGCTGTCGCGGTCTACACTGTCTCGTCCCAAATGGGCTTTGAAGCGATCCTCGCAGGGCACCGACCGCGAGTCTTTGGCCAACCGTTTTATGCGGGCTGGAACCTGACCGACGACGAAAACCCCGTTTACCGGAGGCAACGCAGCCTAACGCGCGCGCAGCTGTTTGCAGGATCGATGATTTTATACCCACGTTGGTACGATCCCTATTCCGACCAGCTGTGCGAGCTGGAAAACGTAGTAAACGCGCTGGACGCCCAGACACGCGCTTGGCGCGAAGATCACCGGGGCTGGATCGCCACTGGAATGCGGTTGTGGAAGCGCAAGCCCTTGCAGCAGTTCTTTGGACAGACGCGTAAAGTGATCTATGAAGATCGCCCCGCAAAGGTCGAGAAACTCTTACAAAACTCCGAGCGGCGGCACATGGTTTGGGCCGGCAAGGCAACTGGTTCCAAAGTCCGTGTCGAAGATGGTTTCCTCCGGTCGCGCGGGCTTGGCGCAGAATTGATCCCGCCCTTGTCCCTCGTGGTGGACCCGATCGGCATTTACTACGATCCGACCCATGCCTCGCGCCTTGAACAGCTGATCAGACAGCGCAGCACGGATCTAAGACCAGATCAAATCCGACGTATTAACCAAGTTAAGGCTCAGATTTCCGCGTCAAACTTGACCAAATACAACCTTTCTGGAGTTATCCCCAAGCTTCCCGCAGGTCGAACGATCCTTGTTCCCGGACAGGTTGAAGACGACGCCTCGATCCTGAAGGGCAGCCCAGACATTCAGTCCAATCTGGAGCTTCTCAAGCGCACACGCGCCGCGAACCCCGACGCGATCTTGCTGTGGAAACCCCACCCGGATGTGGTTGCGGGGTTGCGCAGCGGGCATGTAGACGCGCCTTTGGACTTCGCAGATCTGACCGTGGATCAGGCGGACATGGCTCAATTACTGACCCAAGTCGACGAAGTCTGGACCATGACGTCGCTCACCGGGTTCGAAGCCCTGCTCCGCGGGTGCTCGGTCACCGTTTTGGGCGCACCTTTTTATGCGGGCTGGGGGCTGACCCGCGATCTGGGGCCGGTCCCCGCGCGGCGGCTACAAGGGCCGCGCCCCACACTGGAGGCGCTCGCACACGCGACGCTGATCGACTATCCGCGCTACTTTGACCCCCTCACGGGCCTTGCCTGCCCCATCGAAGTCGTCATTGAACGCCTTCGGTCCGGGCGTCTTCCGCGACCGGGGCCATTCAATCGCAGCTTGGCGAAACTTCAAGGGCTCTTTGCGTCACAAGCCCACCTCTGGCGGCGTTAACCCTGATCGCTACGCCGCCAAACATGGTGAATGTCCTCACCGCAAGAAGAAACACTCTTAAGTTGAAAGCGGGGCGCTTCGACAAGATGATCAACGCCGAGCGCACCGATGCCCGGATGCCCCTCTGCGCCCAAACCGACGCCCGCGGTAAATACATGCAGTTCGTCCACAAGATCCTGCGACAACAGCGACGCCGCCAGCTGCCCCCCGCCCTCGCAGAACACCCGCGTTATGCCCTTTGCGCCAAGCGCTTGCAAAACTGAAGAGGGGTCAAGGCGGCCTGCGTTGATCTGGCAGGGCAACAGCGTCGCGCCCAAGCCATCCCACGCGGTGCGCAGTTCGGGCCGCGCATCCGGTCCATGACAAAGCCACACCGGCACGTCCCGTGCCGTCTGGGCAAGTTGGCTCATCAAGGGCACATCCAACAACCTAGAGGCGATCACGCGGACCGGCTGGCGATGCGCGCCGAAGCCGCGAACGGTTAACGCCGGATCATCTGCGCGCGCCGTACCCGCACCAACCATCACCGCATCATGGGTTGCGCGCAAGGCGTGGACCTTTTTGCGCGAGGGTGCGCCCGTTATCCACTTACTCTCTCCTGTCGCGGTCGCGATCCGGCCATCCAAGGTCATCGCCAACTTCAGCGTAACCCACGGACGTTCTTGCGAATTACGCAAGAAAAATCCCGCGTGATCCAACAATGCCTCTTGGGCCATCAACCCCGTCGAGACCTCGATCCCCGCGGCGCGCAACTGATCAAATCCACGACCGGACACGCGATCATCATTATCGTTGATCGGGGCAACAACCCGCGCGATCCCGGCAGAAATCAACGCCTGCGTGCAGGGGGGCGTCTGACCAGTATGAGAGCACGGCTCCAACGTGACATACGCCGTCGCGCCGCGCGCCGCCTCGCCCGCCATGGCCAGCGCCTGCGTTTCAGCATGCGGCCGCCCGCCGGGCTGGGTCCAGCCCCGCCCAACGATGCGACCTTGGTTAACGATCACGCAGCCGACAGCCGGGTTGGGCCAACATTGACCCATCCCACGCCGCCCAAGCGCAAGCGCATGGGCCATGTGACGCGCGTCGTGCTCGCTCACTTTTCGCCGGGGCCGGTCGGGCGCAGCTCGGAGACGAACTTGTCAAAGTCATCCGCCGCTTGGAAGTTCTTGTAAACGCTCGCAAAACGCACGTAGGCGACCGTATCGATGCGCGCCAAGGTTTCCATGACAATCTCACCGATCATCTTGGATTGGATGTCGGTTTCGCCCATGCTTTCCAGTCGCCGCACGATGCCAGAAATCATCTGATCAATGCGCTCTGGTTCAATCGGGCGCTTTTGCAACGCGATCCGGATCGAACGCTCCAGCTTGTCGCGGTCGAAATCTTCGCGCCGACCGTTGGTTTTGATCACCACCAAGTCGCGCAGCTGCACGCGCTCGTACGTGGTAAACCGCCCACCACAGGCAGAACAAAAGCGCCGACGCCGGATCGAAACGTGATCCTCTGCGGGGCGCGAATCTTTCACTTGAGTATCAATATTTCCGCAAAATGGGCAGCGCATGGCCGTCCCCCTCGTTTTTATCCGCCGATATGCCTCATGGGGTGGGTTTGCCCCACTTATCCACAGGCACTATAGGCCCGCATCCATACTTTGGGTAGAGGGCAATTTTCGGCGCAATATCGTGATGGGTGATCGTGGCTTTTGCGACTCAGTTCCCCAAATGCGCAACAACCTTGCGTTGGTGCGGCGCGCTGCGATGTTCAAACAGGTAAATGCCTTGCCACGTGCCCAAGGCCATGCGCCCATTTGTGACAGGAATGGTTAACGACACCGGGAGAATGGCGGCCTTGATATGCGCAGGCATATCATCCGGCCCTTCATAGGTGTGGGTCAGGTAGGACATGCTGGGGTCGGTCGTGGGCGGCACAAGACGCTGGAAATACGCCAAAAGATCGTCCTGGACTTCGGGATCGGCGTTTTCCTGAATGACCAGAGAGGCCGATGTGTGGCGAATAAACAGAGTAAGCAGACCAGTGCCTTTGACCCAGCGCCGCACCGCGTCCGTGAACTCATAAAGCCCTTGGCCGTTTGTTTGGAGAGTGAATTCGGTCTGCATGGAGGCCTCAGGCTTGCGTTGTCCACGTGGTGCCACGCCCAGCCTGTTCGTGCAAACAAAACGCCCCGAAAATCGGAGCGTTGCAGGGCTTTAGGTGTTTTTGACGACGCAGGTCACCGTCGGAAGGCTCTCGTCTGCGGCGAACAGCAGCCGCGAGCCGTTATCCGCGACCGCAGGGGTCATCGCCACCTGCGCAAGGGTTTCGCGGCAGCGTTCCAGATCGACTGCGTCGACCTCGATCTCGATTACGGTGGGTTCCTCGGGGACCAGCATATCGGTCGCCGCCAGAGCGCCCGCAGCCGTGCCCATCAATACAACGCTATATGCCAAAAGCTTTTTCATGCTGATCTCCTTCGTGTCTGGATAACCAGAAAACACTTGAAAAGTTCCCAACACGTTTGAAACGCCTCGCCTGATGCAGAACGATCTGATTCCAAATTCGCTCAAATTGCTGACGTTTTTCCCTAGGCAAACACAAAAACGGCGCCCCAGTATGGGACGCCGCTGTAGCGAGAAATCTTAACGCTTACTGATCCAAGAAGGACCGCAACTTGCGCGACCGCGAAGGGTGCTTGAGCTTGCGCAGCGCCTTGGCTTCGATCTGGCGGATCCGTTCGCGGGTCACGCTGAACTGCTGGCCGACCTCTTCCAGAGTGTGGTCGGTGTTCATGCCGATGCCAAAACGCATCCGCAGAACGCGTTCCTCACGCGGGGTCAGGGACGACAGCACGCGGGTCGTTGTTTCCTTGAGGTTTTCCTGAATCGCGGAATCCAGCGGCAGGATCGCGTTCTTATCCTCGATGAAATCACCCAGCTGGCTGTCTTCCTCGTCGCCAATCGGCGTTTCAAGAGAGATCGGCTCCTTGGCGATTTTCATCACCTTGCGGACCTTTTCCAGCGGCATTTGCAGCTTTTCTGCCAGTTCTTCCGGCGTCGGCTCGCGGCCGATTTCGTGCAGCATCTGGCGGCCAGTACGGACCAGCTTGTTGATCGTCTCGATCATGTGGACCGGGATACGGATCGTGCGCGCCTGGTCGGCAATCGAGCGGGTGATCGCCTGACGGATCCACCACGTCGCATAGGTCGAGAACTTGTAGCCGCGGCGATACTCGAACTTGTCCACGGCCTTCATAAGGCCAATGTTGCCTTCCTGAATGAGATCAAGGAATTGCAGACCACGGTTCGTGTATTTCTTGGCGATCGAGATCACGAGACGCAGGTTCGCCTCGACCATCTCTTTCTTGGCCTGACGGGCTTCTTTTTCGCCCTTCTGAACCTGGTTAACGATGCGGCGGAATTCGGAGATGTCCAGACCGACGTACTGACCGACCTGAGCCATGTCAGCGCGCAGTTCCTCGACCTTGTCCGAAGAGCGTTCGATGAACATCTGCCAGCCGCGACCGGGCTTTTCGGCCATGCGCTCCAGCCAGTTCGGGTCCAGCTCGCGACCGCGATATTCTTCAACGAATTCACGGCGGTTGATGCGCGCCTGATCCGCCAGCTTCACCATAGAGCTGTCGATCTGCATGATGCGGCGGTTGATGCCGTACAGCTGGTCGATCAGCGCTTCGATACGGTTGTTGTGCAGGTGCAGGCCATTCACCAGCTCGACGATCTCGCTGCGGAGCTTTTGGTAAATCGCTTCGTCCGCCGCCGTGAAGGAGCCGTCCTCGTTCAGGGTCGCGGAAATCCGGCTGTCCTGCATCTCGGCCAGCTGCTCGTAATCACCTGCGATCTGCTCCAGCGTGGCCAGAACGCGCGGCTTCAGCGCCGCTTCCATCGCGGCGAGCGACATGTTGGCCGCCTCGTCGTCGTCGTCATCGTCATCGCTGGCGATCGGGTTGCCATCGGCGTCCAGTTCTGGCTCGTTGCCCTTGGGCTTGGGCGCGGCTTCGACCGCCGAGGTGTCAACCACCGGCTCGTCAACCTCGCCATCCTCGCCCATCTGGCCTGAAAACGTCGTTTCAAGGTCGATCACATCGCGCAGCAGAATGTCTTCGGACAGAAGTTCCTCGTGCCAAATGGTGATCGCCTGGAAGGTCAGCGGGCTTTCGCACAGCCCGAGGATCATGGTGTTGCGGCCCGCCTCGATACGCTTGGCGATGGCAATCTCGCCCTCACGCGACAGCAGCTCGACCGAACCCATCTCGCGCAGGTACATGCGCACCGGGTCATCGGTGCGGTCCAGCTTTTCGTTGCCAGAGCCGGCCAGAGCGACCTCGCCCGGCTTCTTGGTCTCGACCAGATCGGTCGTGCCCTTGTCGTCCTCTTCGGCTTCCTCGTCGTCCTCGGTCACCTGGATGCCCATTTCGGACAGCATCGAC
The DNA here is from genome assembly GCF_900176475.1 of Tropicibacter naphthalenivorans. Taxonomy (GTDB): domain Bacteria; phylum Pseudomonadota; class Alphaproteobacteria; order Rhodobacterales; family Rhodobacteraceae; genus Tropicibacter; species Tropicibacter naphthalenivorans. The sequence continues at coordinate 197,611 of NZ_FWXX01000007.1, read as the reverse complement.
ATGACGTCTTCGATCTGGTCCGAGCTGACCTGATCGGGGGGCAGAACCTGGTTAAGCTGGTCATAGGTGATATAGCCGCGCTCGCGCGCTTCGGCGATCATCTTCTTGACCGCAGCTTGGCTCATATCGAGGCTGACGTCCTCATCCTGATCCTGCGTCTTGGCGTCGTCGTTGTCCTTGGCTGCCATGCGGCTCTCCTGATCGGGAAATGGGCGGGCGATTCGTTTGATCCGAATCAATACCGAGAATCGGCGATTCGCACACCCGTTTAACCTTATTTCTTTACGGCTTCCTCACCAAAATACCAATTAGTCCGATCCTTTGGAGGACCAAATCTGCGATATCAGCGAATCAAGCGCGTTCTTCTCGTTGCGGTCGACCGAAGCCCCGTTGGGCCCGATCTCGTATTCAGCGTCGTCCTCATCGACCAGACGGCCCGCCTGCGCGCGGGCTTTGGCGGCCTCCCCAACGCGGTAGGTCAAAGCCTCGTCGGCCAGTTCATCCAAATCCTGTTCGGCCTCGGCCAGCTCCGCCTTCCAGCCCAGATGCGCCTCCAGCTTGGCCAATTCCTCGGCCACCGTCTTGCGTGACTGCACAATGTTCCCCGGCGATCGAATGCAGGGCACAATCGCCACATGGCGTGCGGCGAACAGGGTTTCAAGGGCGTCCGGGCCAATTGCGCCCTCTGCCATGTCGATCATGCGGTCCTCGTTGCCGATGGCGCGCAGGATCACGTCGCGCAAGGTCGCGTGATCCGCGTCGCGGCAGGGCATGGTTTCCAGCTGGCTTTCGAACTCCTCGGCGATCTGCGGCGTTCGCAGGATCGCGGCAAAGATCACCATCTCGCGCAACATCAGTTCGGCGTCGTCCCCCGCCGAGGCCAAGAGCGACTGTTTCGCCGTGGGGCTGGCGGGCAGAGGCGCGCGCCAATCGCGGCGTTTCCCGCCGTTGAAGCCGCCACCAAAGCCCCCGCCGGGCTTGAAGGGCGCCCGCTGCGGACGGAACAGCGCATAGCGCAACTCCTTGATTTCGTCGCCATAATGGCGGCGCAGGTAGGGGTCCTGGATCTTGGCGATGCGCGCGCGCAGCACCTTGTCCAGCGCCGCCTTGCGTTCGGGGCTGTCGAACACCTTGCCTTCGGTTTCCTGCCGCCAGAGCAGTTTGACCATCGGCATCGCCTCATCCAGGACCTTGGACACCGCCTCTGGCCCCTCGGCGCGCAGCAGATCGTCCGGGTCCTTGCCTTCGGGCATGATCGCGAACCGCAAGCCCTTGCCCGCCTCAAGCACCGGCAGCGCGATGTCGATCACACGATATGCGGCGCGCAGACCCGCCGTGTCCCCATCCAGCGCGATCACCGGCTCTTCGCTCATGCGCCACATCAGTTGCAGCTGCGGCTCGGTCACGGCGGTGCCCAAAGGGGCCACCGACGCCGGGAACCCCGCCTCGGACAGGGCGATCACATCCATGTAGCCTTCGGCGACGATCAGGCGGTTGCCCTTGCCCGACGCCTCACGCGCGGCGCGCATGTTGTAAAGGTTGCGCGACTTATCGAACAGCTCGGTTTCCGGCGAATTCAAATACTTGGCGTTGTCGTTCGGGTCCATCGCCCGCCCGCCAAAGGCGATCGCCCGCCCGCGCCCGTCGCGGATCGGGAACATGATCCGATGGCGAAACACGTCATACGGCTCGCGTCCCTTGTCGGATTTCTTGACCAAACCGGCGGCCAGCATCAGCTCTGGATCGACGCCCTTTTGCTTGAGATGCTCGCGCAGATTTTCCCAACCGGGGGGCGCAAAACCGATCTCAAAGCGGTCCAACGCCTCTTGCGACAGCCCCCGCTTGGCCAGATAGGCGCGCGCCTCTTGGGCTGGGCCACGCTTGAGCTCCAGCCGGAAAAACTGCACCGCCTGTTCCATCACCTCGGACAACAAGCTCCGCCGATCGGCCTTTTGCTGGGCGCGCGGGTCCTGCTTCGGCACCGGCATCCCGGCCTCTTGCGCGAGGATCTCGACCGCTTCCATAAAGCTGACGTTCTCTGTCTCTCGGACAAAGGAAATGGCGTCGCCCTTGGCGTGACAGCCAAAGCAGTAGTAATACCCCTTGCGGTCATCCACATGAAAAGACGCGGTTTTTTCATGGTGAAAGGGGCACGGCCCCCACATGTCGCCCTTGCCTTGGTTCGATTTGCGCATGTCGAACATGACTTTGCGACCGACCACTTGGGTCAGGCTCGTGCGCGTGCGCAATTCGTCAAGAAAACCGGGGGGCAGACTCATAGCGGTCAATATCGGCCCTCACGAGACCGAATCCAAGCAGCTTCTTTGGGATAACTTTCCGGGCCCTCACAAAGTGCCGGGGTTTGGGGCACCGCCCCAAGGCCTGCGTGGCCTGAACGCAAACCAACCTGTGCGCAAACAGCGCGCCTTTAGGTCAAAGCGCCTCGCATTGCAGCTTCCACGCGGTCCCGACATCGGGGGTCAGCTGCTCTTTGGGCAGCGCGTAGATCCAATCCACCAGCATGGCTCCGGCGTCCTTATCCAGTACGTCGGCGGCACTCTTGCGTGCGGCCTCGGCCTCGACACCATCCGTGCGCCCTTGGACAAGACCCATGACAAACTCGGCCTGAGCGGCACAATCCATAGCGGCCTCTTCGGCCAAAGCCGGCGCGGCACACCCGATCAATGCCACAAACATCACAGCACGCATGACAGTTCCTCCTTGCCGTTTAGCCGTATTTAGCCCGCTCCTGCCCGCGCGGCAACCGATGCCATGGCGTCAGCGATCTCTTGCACAAGGGTTCGGGCCATCGACCGAAACCCCATGATCTGCAAACCACCCCCCGTTCGCGCAACCGACACGTTCATATGACCCAGCTGCGTCCGGATCGCCGCGCCTTCGGGGAACGCGGCGGCGCGCAAGTCCGCCGGAACAAGACGCGCCAAGACGTCCTCGGCGCCCGCGCCGCTGAGCTTCAGCACGATCCACCCGTCGGACTGGTCCGTCACCGCGGCCAAGCCGCCAAGGTCTGCGGTCAGGCGCGCGCCCATCAGGAACGCCAGATCGCGCCCCATCCAGACACAGCGCAGCTCGCCTTTCCTTGTCAGACAATTGGCCTCGGGAAAGCCCACGCCCAGCGCCGCCAGCAACGCCTGCGTCACCGCCTTTCGCTGCCCGCGAAACGGGGCAATCGAGGTGATCTCCCCCGGCAGCACCTCTTCCAGGGTCAGCGCCCCTTGGCGCACCGGCAGCAAATCCGCGCCGGGGGAAACAGCCGTTAACCTATCCACGCAAGCGTCCTCCATCCGGATCAAATGCCACCGGGTCCGTCACCTCGCACACCGCTGTCAGACCGCGCAGGTGGTCCACCATCTTGATCGTCTCGCCATGTCGCGCGCGCCCATTCGCCAAAAACGCCAGCGCCCGCGTCTCGCCCAAGGTGGGGGAAAAACACGCCGAAGTGATATAGCCCTCATCCGCCGCGCTGACCGGCTTGGCCTCTGGCGCGAACAGATGCGCCCCGGCGACCAACTGCTTGACCGCGCCGATGGGCCGCAGCCCCACGAGCTGCGCCCGCTCGGGGTCCATCAGCCCCGGACGCGCGGCCATCGCCTTGCCAATACAGTCCTTTTGCGCCGAGACCATACGCCCGAACCCGATGTCAAAGGCCGTCGTCCGGCCGTGAATTTCCGCGTGGGTGATATGGCCCTTTTCGATGCGCAGCACGTTCAGCGCCTCCATCCCATAGGCACCGCCGCCCATCGCTTCGGCCCGTTCGACCAGCTTTTCAAACAGGCTGGCCCCGTAGCGCGCGGGCACCGCGATCTCATAGGCGTGCTCGCCAGAGAAAGAGATCCGGAACAGCCGCGCCGCCGCCCCAAGGACCGACACCTCGCCGCACGCCATATAAGGAAAACTGGCGTTGTCGATGGGCGCATCCAGCATCCCGTTCAGCAGATCGCGCGCTTTTGGCCCTGCGATGGCGAACTGCGCCCACGCCTCGGTCACCGAGGTAAAGCGCACGTTCATCTGCGCGCAGAACGCCTGCCGCACCCAGTCGAGATGGCGCATCACCTCGCCCGCCGCAGCGGTGGTGGTCGTCATAACCCATTGATTTTCCGACAAGCGCGCCGTGGTTCCGTCATCCATGACATGCCCGTCTTCGCGCAGCATCAGACCATAGCGCACCCGACCCGGCCGCAAGGTGCTGAACCGATTGGCATAGACGAAATCGAGAAATGCGCCCACGTCCGGCCCTTGGAGATCAATCTTGCCAAGGGTCGAGACATCGCAGATCCCGACCGCGTCACGCACCATGCGCACCTCGCGATCACAGCTTTGCCGCCACGTCCTTTCGCCCTCCCGCGGAAAGAAAGACGACCTGTACCAAAGCCCCGCCTCGACCATCGGCGCGCCCATTTTGACGCTGGCAGAATGCGAGGTGGTGAACCGCTGCGGCGCAAACCCGTGCCCCTGAGCGCCCGCGCCCATCGCCGCAATCGCCACCGGCGTGTAGGGCGGGCGAAAAGTGGTCGTCCCCGTTTCAGGAATGTCGCGCCCGGTGGCATCGGCGAGGATCGCAAGCGCTTGAACGTTCGAGTTCTTGCCCTGATCGGTGGCCATGCCTTGGGTCGTATACCGCTTCATATGCTCGACCGAGGCGTAATTTTCCGCCGCCGCCTGGCGCACATCCTTGACCGTCACATCGTTCTGAAAGTCCAGCCAGGCGCGCCCCTTGCCCTCGACCGCCCAAAGACGGCGCAGCCGGTAAGGCGCGTCTTCGGCGTCGGGCAGATCCGGGGATTGCCCCTTGAAACCAATATCTTGGGCCGCAGCCCGCCCAGCCTCGGCTCCGTCGGTGAGGCACGTCATCGTGGTAAACGCGCCCCGCGCCGCGCCCGCAACGCGCATCCCCGGCACCGCACCGTCCCGCGGCACAAAAGTCGCGATATCGTCGCGCCACACGGGCCGCGCATTCATGTGACAGGTCAGATGCACCGCGGGGTTCCACCCGCCGGACACGCCCAGCGCCTGCACCGCAATGCTTTCCCGTCCACCATCCGGCGCGCGCAGGGTGATCGCCTCCAGCCGCTTGCGCCCATGCGCGCGCGTCACCTGAAAGCCGGGGTAAAAGGGCACGTTGCCAGCAAGGTTCTGCGCGTCATGGCGTGCGTCGATCAAGGCCGCCACATGCACCCCCGCTGCCGCCATATCCCGCGCGGTACGGTGGGCGTCGTCATTGTTGCCAAAGACCGCGACCGACTGACCCGCCGCCACGCCCCAATGGTTCAGATAGGCGCGCATGGCCCCGGCCATCATCACACCGGGCCGGTCATTGTCGCGAAAGGCGATGTGCCGCTCCAACGCGCCGGCACACAGGACCGAACGCTTGGCAGCGATCCGCCAGAAACACTCCAAGGGCCGCCCACCGGGGTCAGCCAAATGCTGCGCAACCCGTTCCAACGCGGCAAAGGTGCCTTGGTCAAAGGCCCCCGTCACGGTTGTCCGGGTCATCACCCGGACATTGTCCATGGCGCGCAGTTGCTCTGCGGTCTCTTGCGCCCAGACCGCGGCGTCACGCCCGTCGATGGTTTCATCTTCGGCCAACAAGCGCCCGCCCAACCGCGGCCCCTCATCGCACAGGATCACATCCGCGCCGCTCTGCCCCGCCGCGAGCGCCGCCATCAGCCCCGCAGGGCCGCCGCCGATCACCAGCACGTCGCAAAACGCATAGGCCTTTTCATAGCGGTCCGGGTTGTGCGCGCCAAACAACGCACCAAGCCCCGCAGCCCGGCGGATCATCGGCTCGTACAGCTTTTCCCAAAAAGATTTAGGCCACATGAACGTCTTGTAATAAAAACCCGCACCCAGCAGCGGCGCCGCCAGATCGGTCACGCCCATCAAGTCAAATCCCAGCGACGGCCAGCGGTTCTGGCTCCGCGCCTCGAGCCCCGGATACAGCTCTTGCACGGTCGCCCGCGTGTTCGGCTCGGCCCGCGCCCCGGTCCCCACGGTGACCAAAGCATTCGGCTCGGCGCTGTCGGCGGTCACAACCCCGCGCGGACGATGGTATTTGAAACTGCGCCCCAGCAACATCTCGCCATCCGCCATCAAGGCCGAGGCCAGCGTGTCACCCACACGCCCGCGCCGCCGCACCCCGTCAAAGACATAGTCCACAGGCGCGGTGCCGATCCGCCCTTTGCCCTCAATCCGCATCGGCATCCTCCACCAAAACGGCTCCGAACACCTCATGGGTCACGGTATCCCGCTCGACGATCACCCACGCCCCGCACCCCGCCTCGTGGTGCCAAAGATCACGCGTCCGCCCTGCTGGATTATCGCGCACATGCACATAGGCATGCCAAGCGTCCAATTCGCCGGACACGGGCCGCTCCAGCATCGAGGCCGCGCCCTGATAGTAGAACTCGCGCCGGTCCCGCGTGCCGCAAATGGGGCAAGGCAATCTCATAACGTCCTCACATCCCTGAACAAACCGAAGCAGACACCCGGTTCAGCCGATAACTGACCCACTGGTCCCGCACCTCGGCCAAGTCCATCAACCCGTCGCAGCCGTCCTCGCCCACCAGCAAGAACCGCGTCCGAAAAATCATCCCTGAACTGTCTTGCTTGATCACCTCCAAACGACCCGCATCACATTCCGCCTGACACACATCGCCGCGCGTTTCCGTCCCGCAATAGAGGCTCTGCTCCAACACCCGCCCCATCATGTCATTGGACCGCGCGTGGCCCTGATTGGCGGCGACCACCTCCAGCTTGCCCTCGCGCGACACTTCGGTGAACCAATCCCCAACCTTCAGCCGGATCTGCCAGACCACCTGCTCGGGATGGCTGCGCAAATGATCCTCGGTGTAGACCCGCTCGTAACAGCCGGGACGAATATCCTCTGCCGCAAGCGCCCCACCCCAAAAACAAAGCGCCAACGCCAGCAGGTTCTTCTCTTTGAAAATATCCAAAATCATCGCTCTCGCCCCTCAATGCAGGTTGTGTTGGGCGCCGGTGCCCTCTTCGTCCATCAAACCATATCCGGTCTCGAACCGGTCCAGCCGCAGGCGCGCGGCAGACCCATGCGGCCGCCCCGTCGCCATCAAATGCGCCAGCGCAAAGCCCGAGCCCGGCACCGCCTTGAAGCCGCCGTAGCACCAGCCGCAATTCAGATAGAGCCCCTCGACCCCAGTGCGATCAATCACCGGCGAGCCGTCGGGCGACATATCCATGATCCCGCCCCAGGACCGCAGCACCCGCGCCTTGCCGATCATCGGCATCAGGGTCATGGCGGCCTCCATCACGTGCTCTTGCATCGGCAAGTTGCCGCGCGCCGCGTAGGACGCATAGAAATCCAGATCGCCGCCGAAGACCAAACCGCCCTTATCGGACTGGCTGATGTAGAAATGCCCCATGCCAAAGGTCACAACCTGGTCGATGCAGGGCTTCAGCCCTTCGGTGACAAAAGCCTGCAAGACGTGGCTCTCGATGGGCAGGCGCATCCCGGCCATGGCCGCCACCTGCGAGGACCGCCCCGCAACGACAATCGCCACCTTCTTGGCGCGGATCGCCCCGCGCGAGGTTTGCACGCCGGTGACCTTGCCGTTCTGAATGTCGATCCCGGTGACTTCGCAATTTTGAATAAGATCGACGCCGCGCTGGTCCGCCCCGCGAGCAAAGCCCCACGCCACCGCATCGTGGCGCGCGGTGCCGCCACGCGGGTGGAACAGCCCGCCGTAAATCGGAAAGCGCCCGTTGTCGAAATCAAGGTACGGCACCATGCTGCGCACGCCTTCGCGGTCCAGCAACACCGCGTCATCGCCTTGGCTTATCATGGAGTTGCCACGCCGCGCCGCATAATCGCGCTGGCCATCGGAATGGAACAGGTTCAGCACCCCGCGCTGGCTGAACATGGTGTTGAAGTTCAACTCTTGCTCTAGCCCTTCCCACAGTTTCAGCGAATGGGAATAGAACTCCGAGTTGCCGGGCAGGTTGTAGTTGGCGCGCACGATGGTCGTGTTGCGCCCGACGTTGCCACCGCCAAAATAGCCTTTTTCCAATACCGCTATATTGGTCATGTCATGCTCGGCGGCCAAGTAATAGGCCGTCGCCAGCCCATGCCCGCCGCCGCCAATGATCACCGCGTCATAGACCGGTTTGGGATCAGGATCGCGCCAGTGTGGCCGCCAGCCTTTGTTGCCGGTCAGCCCCTCTTTCAGCACGCGCCATCCTGAAAACCACATCGCTTTCTCCACACGAAGACGGGGCCAGTGAACCAGCCCCGTCGTCGAGTATCAATGCGTGCTTACAATTCCCGCGTGATTTTGCGACACCGCCTTGTCTGTATGCGACAAAACGGGGCGCTAAATCGTCATGCGTCCGACCAAACGATCTTGGGGGCGAAACGCGGTCGGGTGAAGCCAAAGTTGTAGAACAGCCCCTTATCGACCAGCCCCGGAATTTCGAACGGCGGCTGATAGTTGGACGAGGTTTCCACCAGGATCACCCGCTCATTGTGCAGCAAATTCGGCAGCTTAGGCGCAAAGGTCACCAGATCGGCATCGGTCAGCGGCGCAAACTCGCCGCGGCCTTGCGACCACTCGGATTCGAACTTGGTGTCCGTGCCGTTGTAACGGACCAAGGTCACCCGCAACGAATACGGCCCCTGCCCGCGCGTCAGAAACTCCAGCAGATCAACCATGCCGTCCAGATAGGCGTTGTCGATCGGATCGGTCTCACGCGACAGCGCGTCAGAGATCGTATAGGCCGCCTTAACGTTCAGGCTTTTGTAACGAAACGCGTCGTGAAAGGTAAACGTCGCGGCCAGCAGGGCGATAATCAAGGGGATCCAGATCAAAGCCTCGATGGTCATGTTGCCCTCTTCCGAGCGGGCAAAACGGCGCAAGCGGGATGCAAGAAAGGTCTTGAGCATGGCTTATCTCGGCTCCTGTACGAATGCAGAGGTCACGACCATCTGGGCATAGCCATCGGCGTCTTTGTTCAAAGCCTTGCCAAGACCGGTGGTCGGCATGACGGGCTTGTACTTGAGGCAGGCGCGGATCAGCATCAGATCGTTGTCCAGACCGGGGTTGAAGGCGCGCACCGGGCGCGGGTCTTCTTCGGCGTTCTTACAGTCGGCCGAGGCCGGCACCGCGGTAAAGGCCCGCGGGTTCACCTGAACCATTTCCAACCGCAAGTTTTCATTGCAGCTTTCAAGGATCGCCGCCTCGGTGCAGATCTTGGCGCGCACGTCGTCATAGCTGGGCACGTTGCCGGTGCTCAGACGAATGTCACGCGTCACCAGATCCACCCCCCGTTCCAGCATCGCGTGACGCAGGTTCATGTAGGCGATTTCCACCCCGGCGGCGATCAAGAAGAAGAAGACCGTGAAATACAGCGCAAATTCGATGGTCGCGGTTCCGTCTTCTTCGCGACGAAAGCGGGACAGGTAAGTCTTGAGTTTGCACATCATTGGATCAACCTCAGGTTATTGATCTGGCGGGCGATGGTGTCGAAGGCCTCGTCGATGGCCCATCCTTCCACCCGGAAGAAATGGCTGGGCGAAGAGGCGCAGGCCTGCATGTCAGCCGCCCCGGAGTCGCTGGTTTCAAAGGCGATGGTAAAGACGGTCACGCCCTTTTCCCGCGCCAGGTCACATTGCTTCAGCAGGGCTGCCACGTTCTCGGACCGGGGCGAGAGCAGTTTGCTTTTGCTGCTGTGCTGGGCCAGAAGCGGGGTGTCGCCGTTGCGCGGATCTTTGGGGTTCGTCGGACGCCACTGGTCGGTCGTGTCACCGTCGGTCATCAGCACGATGAACTTTTCGGTTTCCGGGTCGCCCCAGGCGATGGGCCGACCTTCAAAGCGCTCGTCGACCAGTCCGTTGGCGATCAGGTGGCTCACCTCGTCCTGGTTCTCCGGGTCCAGCAACGCGAGGCCGTATTTCATGCCATAGTGCAGTCCGGTACCGTCGTGCATCCGCATGTTGCCGATGAACTCCACCAGCGCCTGACGGTCCGCCGAGTAATACTGCACCGCCATGTCTTCGCTCGGGCACCAGCCCCAGTCCATGGTTTCCTCGTCATAGCCCCAGTAGTTGAAGTGCGGGACATAGTCGCTGGATTTGGGCAGTTCGGTGTTGGCGAATTCGTCCGCATAAATCTCGACACAGGAGGACGGCATGTTGACATTGGTGTCGGTGTAGGCGTTGTCCTCTGCGGTTTCGACCGGGGCCGGCGGCGTACGCGAAGGCGGCACGTAGCTGGGGGCCCAATAGTCGTAGTCGATCCAGCTGTACTGAAGCGTCGCACCGGGGATGTACCGCGAGTTACGCGTCGGGCCGATGTCCGATTCCGTGCCGTTCTGGTCGTCCTTGACCTGGAAGTAGCGCGTCTTGTCACCGCGGCCCTTGATCGACACGCCGAGGAACTGCTCGGGGTCCGTCAGGCGCCAGTCATGGGCAAAGGCAAAGGCCACGAAACCGCGAAAGAAGTCGTCCACATCGCGCGAGGCATAGTCGGGAAACCCTTCGATCTTATGCGCGATATTGTAGATGTCATCGCCGTCGGTGTCGAAATAGAACACCACGTTGGTCAGCTTGCCGCTCCATTCGGGGAAGTAATCAGGAACCGCAGGGGTCGTCGTGACCGTCGCATCGTCGCAATCGGTGGCGTTCTCGGCGTTGTTGTTGCACAAGGAGTTGCCCGGCGCGTCCTGATCGCCGTTGCCGAAGCCGTTATTCTGCTTGATCTTGGGACGCTCGCCGCGGAAATAATCGAACAGAATGTCGCCGGGGTTCACCTGGCCCGCAAACGGCACAAGGTTCAGCGTGGTCACACCGTTGCTTTCGTCGGTCATGACCTTGTTCACAAAGTCCTGCGCGGCGGGCTTGAGCTTGTCCATACGACCATTGCGGGTCATCGAGCCGGAAATATCGAGGATCAAGGACACCTCAACGTTCGAAATCTTTTCCTCGGCGATGCTGACAGCCGGGGCGGTCATCGTGTCGACACCGGCCATTTTCAGGAACAGCGTTTTCATCGACGCGGTGCCCGTGGCTTCGACCGTGCGCGAGGCAAGACCGGACTTGATGTTGACGCTGGCGATCGCGTCGCCCAGACCGGCCTTGTCCATGTAGTCTTTGACGACGACATCGGGCTTTTGCAGCTGGTCCAGATCGGCGGCGGCCAGAACCGCGCGGTCCATGCTGGATTGCATCTTGGCCCGGGTGGCTTCAAATCTCATGATGTCCACCGATGCGCCGGTGATCGTCAGAATGAGAACGATCATGAAGATGGAGAAGATGGTCACGTTGCCCGCATCGTTCTCCTTGAACGATTTTAACGTTCTTTTTAACGCGCAAGTTCTTTGCATGCGGTTGGTTCCTTATTCTTGTCGGGCCGGGGAGTGCAGTCCGGCAAGAATAGGAATTAGTTAAGGAATGGGTCTGGATTGTGGCGCACTTGGGCACATTCAGGTTCCATTTCGTGAAGATGTTGTTAACGCCCTGTCCGAAAGTATAGTCAGCTGTAGGCGAAAAGATAGAAATCGCGCAAATCATTGGATCAGCCTCAAGTTGTTGATCTGACGCGCAATAGAGTCAAAGGCTTCGGCGATCTCTGTGCCTTGGACGTGAAAAAAGTGGCTGTCCGAAGAGGCGCAGGCGCGCATATCGTCTGCGGCAGCTTGGTTCGTTTCAAAGGCGATGGTGAACACAACTACGCCATTTTGCCGCGCCAGATCACATTGGCGAAACAACTGCTGCGTGTTGGTCGCCTGATCCGACAGCACCGTGTAGCTGCCCGGCCCTTGGGTTTGCAGATCAACCTCTCCGTTAATGGCCGCGTCCGGATCAACCGGGCGATACTGGTCGGTGATCTGCCCATCTGTCATAAGAACGATGTATTTTTCGGTCTCGCCATCATGCCAGTCGATGGGTCGCCCGAGGTATTCAGGTGCCACCAGATCAGCGTCGATCAGATGCCCCACCGCCTCGCGTGTCATCGGGTCCAGCAGCGCCAGCGCATATTTCAAAGCGATGTGGATACCGGTGCCGTCGTGCATCCGCAGCCCGTCGATAAAGGTTTTGAGCTGCGCGGCGTCCGACGAATAATACTGGATCGCGCTGTCATCCTCGGGGCACCAGCCCCAGTCCATGACCGTCTCATCGGTAGGCCAAAAGTTGAAATGCGGGACAAAATCGTCTGACAGCGGCAAAGCGGTCGTCCAGAACTCGTCGTCATACACCTCGATACAAGAGGACGGCATGTTCACGTTCTGCTCGTCGGCCACCTCTGGCTGGGCCACGTAGGACGCTTCCCAATAGGCGTAGTTGATCCACGGGTACTGGAACGTCAGACCGGGGATCTTGCCGTTGTTCTTGGTCGGCCCCAGTTCGGACGCCGGGCCGTTGGTGTTGCCGCGCACGGTGAAATAGCGCGTCTTTTCCTGCCCACCCTTGATCGAAAAGCCCAAAAGCTGCGTGGTGCTATACAGGCTCGGATCGTAGTTCACCGCATAGGCCGCCGCCCCCGCCATAATGTCATCCAGATCGCGCGGGGCATCCTCGGGGAAGCCCTCGATCTTGTGGGCGCGGTCAAAGATGTCGTCGCCGTCGGTGTCGAAATACATCACGACGTTGGAAATCGCCTGCGGCCAGACGGGGAAAAAGCTGTTGTCCACGGTGGCAGTGCCATCGGCGCAGGACGGATCGGCAGCGCCTTCGTCGGCGTTCTCGGCATTGTTGTTGCACAGCGAGTTGCCCGGCGCGTCCTGATCGCCGTTGCCCCAGCCGTTGTTCTGCTTGAGCTTGGGGCGCTCACCACGGAAGTAATCGAACATGATGTCGCCTGGGTTCACTTGGCCCGCAAAGGGCACAAGGTTCAGCGTGGTGACGCCCTGGCTGCGCTCGGTCAGCACCTTGTCGACAAAGGCCTTGGCCGCCGGTTTCAGCCGTTCCATCCGCTGGTTGTAGCGCATGGAGCCGGAGATATCCAAAACCAAGGACACCTCGACGTTGGCGATGCGCTCTTCGGCGGTGGCCAGCGCGCCTTGGGTCAGGGTGTCGTGCCCGGCCAAGCGCAGGAACAGGGTTTCCAGCATCCCTTCGGTGGTGGCAGAGACGACGCGATCATTGACGCCCGTCTCGATCGAGACGTTGGTCAGCATTTCGGCCAGACCGGACTTGGCCACGTAGTCACGCACCACCGTGTCGGGCGCCTGCATCTGGTCCAGATCGGCCGCCGCCAGAACCGCGCGGTCGACGGTGGCCTGCATTTTCACGCGCGCCGCCTCGGAGCGCATCAGATCGACCGCCGCCCCGGTGATCGTCAGGATCGTCATGACGCTGAAGACCGAAAAGATCGTCACATTGCCGTCTTCTTCGCGGGCAAAGCGTGTGATGTCCTGACGTGAAAGGCGCATTTCGTTGTCTCCCAAACCTTACCGCATTGACGGGGTTCTGCGGTTGTTCTGGTAAGATTCACGAAATACCCGTTCCAAACACGGGGCGTAAATGCGGCGGAAAGGTGAACTATCCTTCCCATTTTCACTAAACTCGTTTGAATTCCGTCAGGGGAATGGCGCGCGCCTTGCCCAGCGCACGCCCTGTTTCCAACGGCTTACAGCCCCTTGGCGCGGTAGCTGCTGGCGACACGCTCGATCGCGACAATGTAGGCAGCGGTGCGCAGGTCGGTCACGTCGGATCGCCCATGCCAAACCTGACGCATGGATTGGTAAGCAATGCGCATGGTGTCATCGAGCCCCGAACGCACCAATTCCAGCTCATCGGCGCCGCGCAAGTAGCGCTCTTTGAAGGACGGGGTCAGGGACCAGGCGTCACCCATCGCCTCATCCAGACGTTCGAGTTCATCGACCACCAATTGGTGGCGCGCCTCTTCCTGGCGGCGCTGCATCCGGCCAAAGCGGATGTGGCTGAGGTTCTTGACCCACTCGAAATAGGACACCGTCACGCCGCCCGCGTTGGCATACATGTCGGGGATGATCACCACCCCCTTGGCCCGAAGGATATCATCCGCGCCCGCGGTCACAGGGCCGTTCGCCGCCTCGATGATCAGCTTGGCCTTGATGTTGTGGGCGTTGGACAGGTTGATGACCCCTTCCAAAGCGGCGGGGATCAGGATGTCGCAGTCTTCTTCAAGCACCTTTGCCCCGTCCGCGCCGTGGTTGGCATCAGGAAAGCCCGAAACGCCGCCATGTTTGACGATCCAGTCGCGCACCTTTTCCACGTTCAGGCCTTCGGGGTCGAACAGCGCGCCATCGCGTTCAATGATGCCGATGACCTTGGCCCCGTCCTCTTCGGACAGGAACTTGGCGGCGTGGTAGCCGACGTTGCCCAGCCCCTGCACGATCACCCGCTTGCCGTCCAGCGAGCCATCCATCTTTGCGGCGGCCACATCCGCTGGGTGGCGAAAGAACTCTCGCAGGGCGTATTGCACCCCGCGCCCGGTCGCCTCGACCCGGCCAGAGATGCCGCCCGCGTTCAAGGGTTTCCCGGTCACGCAGGCGCGCGCGTTGATGTCGGTGGTGTTCATGCGTGCGTATTGATCGGCCATCCAGGCCATCTCGCGCTCGCCGGTGCCCATGTCCGGCGCAGGCACGTTCTGCGAGGGGTGGATCAGGTCGCGTTTGATCAGCTCATAGGCAAACCGCCGGGTGATCTGTTCCAGCTCGTGGTCGTCATACTTGCGCGGATCGACGCACAGCCCGCCCTTGGAGCCGCCAAAGGGCGCTTCGACCAGCGCACATTTATAGGTCATCAGGGCAGCGAGCGCCTCTACCTCGTCCTGATTGACCTCGGGGGCAAAGCGGATGCCGCCCTTGACCGGCTCCATATGTTCGGAATGCACGGAACGATAGCCGGTAAAGGTCTGGATCTGCCCGCGCAGGCGCACCCCGAAACGCACCGTATAGGTGGCATTGCACACCCGTATCTTTTCCTCGAGCCCCGGCGGCAGGTCCATCAAAGAGACAGCCCGGTTATACATCAGGTCCACGGATTGTCTGAAAGTGGGTTCGTTCGATGGTCCAACGGACATAAGATGCCTCCCGATGAGATGCTGCCATATGCTTTTGGTCAGCTTCTTTGTGCCTACGATTTCAGCGTAATAATCACGTTAACGCGCATCGGTTCCCCGGCGAAAAGGAATCTGTCCACGTGGCGCCCAACTGGCAGGCACCTTTTCGGATGATTTCGGCGCATTGTTGGGACCATGGAAACAGAGCGCAATTTAGACCCGTGAATGTCTACATTTCCCTTAAATTTAAGGGCAAATTGCAACTTAATGCGCCCCATTTTGGCCATCATGGAATGGCATAAATTCGTCTATCGCAACGTGTGAAACGTGGACTTTGACCTGGGAAAACTCGGGGGAAAGGTGACGGGATGTCGAACGAAATGAATAAACAGGTAACGAGTGTGACGTGCCCCCAAAACTCTGCCACCTCCGCAACAGGCGGCTGGCTGGGGCGGTTTTGGTCCGACCAATCCGGCAACATGTCCTATCTCGCCATCACCGGCGCGCTGGTGATGATGGTGTTTGGCGGTATCGGGATCGATATGATCCACGCCGAACTGAAACGGAACAAGATTCAGAACACGCTGGACCGCGCCGTGCTGGCCGCAGCCGATCTGCAAAACGAGATGGACCCGACATTCGTGGTCGAGGATTACTTCCGCGCCATGAACATGTCGGACACGCTGGTGGATGTGCAGACGGGGGGCGGCATCAACGCCCGCCGCGTCACCGCCACCGGAACGGCAGAGATCCAGGCCAACTTCATGAAACTGCTCGGCGTCAAATCGCTGGGCGTTGATGGGCTGGCCCGCGCCGAGGAAGGCGTGAACAAGATCGAGGTCTCGCTGGTACTCGACGTGTCCGGCTCTATGGCCGACAACAACAAGATGTCGAACCTGCGCACCGCCGCAAAGAGCTTTTTCGACACGCTGCTGACCCCGGCGAACAAAGACCTCGTGTCGATCTCGCTGGTGCCCTACTCCGAGCACGTGAACCCCGGCCCGGACATCGCGAGCAATCTGAATGTGAACTGGCGGCACGGCTATTCGCACTGTCTGGAATTCCCCGATGAGGAATTCGCCAGCACCGAGCTGAACTATGACATCACCTATGAGCAGACCCAGCACTTCCAGTGGAACTACTTTGGGGCCAACGATCGCGATGACACGATCTGCCCGCAGTTCAGCTATGAGCGGATCACCCCGTTCAGCCAGGACATCACCGAGCTGAAGGCGCAGATTGACGCGTTGCAGCCGCGGGCGGGCACCTCGATGTTCCTGGGGATGAAGTGGGGCGCGGCCCTGCTGGACCCCAGCACGCAGAACGTCACCTCTGGCCTGATTTCGCGCAGCACCGTGGACAGCGCCTTTCTTGGGCGTCCCGTCCAATACGAAGACACCGAGACCATCAAGACCATCGTTTTGATGACCGACGGTCAGCATGACCAGTCCATGCGCATCCGCGACTGGGCCTACAACTCGGACTCGGAAATCCAGCTCTGGGCGCGTTACAACATGTGGTACTACCTCGTGAACGCGGTGCACTCCAACAACTGGGGGTACTTCTACGAGCAAAAGTACAACGCCGCACAGGGCGACACCCTGCTGAACAACATCTGTTCCGCCGCCAAGGACCAGGGTGTGATCATCTGGACCGTTGGCTTTGAAACCACCGACCACGGCGCGTCTGTTCTGCAAAAATGCGCGTCCTCGCCCTCGCACTTCTTCCGTGTGGAAGGTCTGGATATCGCCGATGCGTTTTCGTCGATTGCACACACCATTAACCAGTTGAGGCTCACCCAATGATCGGCTTTCTCAAGAACCCCCTGCGTCGTTTCCTCGAGCGCGAAGATGGGTCCATGGTGGTCCCGGTCGCTTTGTGGACCCCGGTTTTCCTGGCCCTGATCGGCTCTTCGATCGAATTGGGCACCGTCACCGTCCGTCATACCGCGCTAGAGCGCAGCCTTGACCAGGCGGTGCGTGACCTGCGTCTGGGGACGGGCGGCACCTCGAACGACATCATCAAGGAAAAGATCTGTTCGAGCGCCAATATCCTGCCCGACTGCATGGACAAGCTGCATCTGGAAATGGTGCGTCTGGACCTGCGCGACTGGTCGGACCCCCCGGCCAAGGCACAATGCACCGACACTGCGCCAGAGGCGATCACGCCGCTGCGCAACTTTGAACACGGCGGTGCGCATGAAATGATGATGATCCGCGCGTGCTTTAAATACCAGCCGATCACCCCAGCAGGGATGCTGGGCGGCAGCATGAAAAAAGATGCCCAAGGCTACACCGCGATCATCTCGACCACCGCCTTTGTGCACGAACCCACCTAAAGGAGACGGGCTATGCTGAAATCCATCCTCACTTCCCGTCTGCGCGCCTTTGCCAAGGACACGCGCGGCTATGTCACCGTCGAAGCGGTGATCGTCATGCCGGCGCTCTTGTGGCTGTTCGGCGTGGGCTGGGTCTACTTTGACGTGTTCCGCCAGCAGGCCGTGAACCAAAAGGCCAACTACGTGATTGGTGACATGATCTCTCGGGAAACCGATCCGATCGACGACACCTATATCGACAACGCCTTCAAGCTGTTGAACGTGATGAACAAATCGCAAAACGGTGAAAGCGTCATGCGCATCACCGTGGCCGAGTACAACGCCAACAACAAAAAGTGGTCGTTGGAATGGTCCGAGGCCCGCGGCGGTCAAGCGCCCATGAACAACGGCGACCTTAACGGGATGACCGAACGCCTGCCGGTGGCGGGCAATTCGGAACAGCTGGTGCTGGTCGAGACATGGGACAAATACGACCCCGCGTTCGAGGTTGGCCTGTCCGAGTTCGACATCACCACCTACAGCTTTACCCGTCCGCGTTACGCGCCGCAGATCATCTTTTACGATCCGGGTCAGAACAACGGTTGGGGCAACGGTGACCAAGATGCGCCCGGCAACTCGCTGTGCAACAACAACGCCGAAAACGCCACCGATTGCGTGAACGACAGCGGCCAGTTGAACATCGAACCCTCGAAAAAGGGCAAGGGCAACTAACGCCCCGCGCATAGGCAAAAGAAAACCCCCGGCAAGGCCATCGCGCTTTGCCGGGATTTTGCGTTTTATTCCGGGTCAAACCCCATGGGGGGCGCGATCCGCAGCGCGATCATATCGGCGACAGGCTTGGTCTCTGCCCCAGAGGTGACGCCGCCAACGGCCACCCGCTTGCCCGTACGCCACCACAGACCGGGCCGCCACACGCGCGACGACGGCTCCTTGAGGATCAACAGGAACCCGTTCGAGGGCTTCAGGGCAAAGGGCGAGCGGTCGACCTTGGCGATATCCTCCAGCCGCGCGACCACCGTGCCATCGCTGTCGACCAGCGCCTCCTCGGTCAGGATCAGCGCGTGCCCGGTCGCTTGCCACAGCATCTGCCCGCCCCAAAGCGCGGCGATCCCCAGCACCACCAGAAACGCCTGCCACATCAGGCTCGGCGGCGTCGCCAAGGCCACGTACAGCAGCAGCGCCCCCAGCCCCATCATCGCGGCCACCCCGATGACCCTGCGCGGCGCCGAAGCGCTCACCCGTGCAATTTCCGTATCCTGCATGTCGGTCCCCTTGCCTCACTGCCCCCCCTGTTAGACAAAAGCGCCCCCGCTGAAAAGCGCCACGCCTTGCCCTGCCCCGCAGTCCCGCCTAGCCTGCCCCCATGCGCGCCCAGCTGACTGTCCCAACCCCTACCGGCCCCGTGACCCTCACCCAAGAGGATGAGAGCCTCGTACGGCTCACGTGGGACAGCGCACACAGGCAGGACACAACGCCGCTGCTGTCAGAGGCCAAGCGCCAGATCGACGCCTATTTTGCCCATGACCTCAAAGAGTTTGACCTGCCGTTGCACGTCCAAGGCTCGCCCTTCCAGGCGTCCGTCTGCGCCGCCATGTCGGCCATCCCCTTTGGCGAAACACGCACCTACGGCGATCTGGCCTCGGCGCTGGGCGTCCCGGCCCAAGCCATCGGGCAGGCTTGCGGCGGCAATCCCCTGCCGCTGCTGATCCCCTGCCACCGCGTCTTGGGGCGGGACGGCCTTGGCGGCTTCTCAGGCGGCACCGGCATCGAAACCAAGGTCCACCTCCTGAAACACGAAGGTGCCGCCAGCCTCTTGATCTGACCTCGACCGGACATCTGCCCTATCCCCGCGCGACAACGGGCCGACCGGGCCAATGGCCGGGGCGGCTATCCCTGTGCGCGCAGCGCCCCTTTAGATACCGTTTGGCTTAGTCGCGGCGGGGATCGCGCGGGTAGACCCCGAGGATCTCCAGCACATCGGTAAAGTAGTCCAGCTCTTCCAGCGCGCGCTGCACCGCCGGATCATCCGGGTGCCCTTCGATATCGGCGTAGAACTGCGTCGCGGTAAAAGAGCCGCCCACCATATAGCTTTCCAGCTTGGTCATGTTGACGCCGTTGGTGGCAAATCCACCCATCGCCTTGTACAGCGCCGCCGGAATGTTGCGCACCTGAAAGACAAAGGTCGTCATCATCCCATGCGCGCCGCGCCGCTCCAGATTGGGCTCCTTGCCCATGATCAGGAACCGCGTGGTGTTATGCGCGTGATCCTCGATGTGCCGCGCCAAGATGTGCAGCCCGTAAATCTCTGCCGCGAGGTCCGAGGCCAGCACGCCCATCTCGCGCGACTGCGTGTCCGCCAGCTCCTGCGCGGCACCGGCGCTATCGGCCCAGGCTTCGCCCTCGATCCCGTATTTTTTCAAAAAGGTCGCGGCCTGCGGCAGCAGGACCGGATGCGCGCGCACGCATTTGAGCTCTTCGATCTGCACGCCGGGCAGCGCCATCATGCTGATGTGCACCCGGACAAAGGCTTCGTCCACGATCCGCAGACCCGATTCTGGCAACAGGCGATGGATGTCCGCCACGCGCCCATAGGTGGTGTTTTCCACCGGCAGCATCGCCAATTCAGCCGCCCCCGTGCGCACCGCGGCGATCACATCCTCAAAGGATTTACAGGGCAGCGGGGCCATATCCGGGCGTGCATCGACGCAAGCTTGATGCGAATAGGCGCCAAGTTCGCCTTGGAACGCAATTTTCTGCGGCATTTTTCACAACTTTCTCTGCATACCCCGGCATGCGGGCGATTGGTCGCGCCTTCTACACCTTGCTTTGCAAGATGGGAAGCAATAGACACGCGCCGGAATACTGCTTTCTGACGAACAGGGCACCACAATGTTTGACACGATGACACTTACCAAAGCCGTGGGCGGCGTTTGCGGCACCTTCCTGGTTTTCCTGCTGGCAAAATGGACGGCGGAAACGCTGTACCACACCGAAGTCGGTGGTCACGGCGAAGAAGTCCACGCCGCTTACGTGATTGAAGTGGACGACGGCGGCGCCGCTGCCGAGCCCGAAGAAGAAATCGACTTTGCGACCATGATGGCCTCCGCCGATGCCGCCAAGGGCGAAAAAGTCTTTGGCAAATGCCGCGCCTGCCACGCCATCGACGGCACCGACAAGACCGGCCCGCACCTGAACGGTGTGGTCGACCGCGCCATCGGTTCGGTTGCTGGCTTTGGCTACTCGGGTGCGCTGAACCAGGTTGGCGACGTCTGGACTGCCGAGAACCTGAACACCTTCCTCGAAAACCCGCGCGGTTCGGCATCGGGCACGACCATGTCGTTCTCTGGCCTGAACAAGCCGGCGGATCGCGTGAACCTGATCGCGTATCTGGCGACGCTGGGCGGCTAAGCCCTTTTGAAAACCTGTGATTTGGGCCGCACCCCTAGGGGTCGCGGCCTTTTTCTTTGCCGGTTCACCGGAACCTCACAGTGTTTTCATCTAATTGCAGGTATATTCTCACCTTGAATGTGGTCAGCCGAAACACTTAGCTTAAAATTAACCAAGAATGCTGTGGAATGAATCCACCGAAGGTCTCGACCGATCAGGGAGAAACACATGACCGTCCTGCACAAACGCCCCTCGCACCGTCCGCGCGCCGCAGCCAAGGCCCGCGCTTTGCCCGATTTGCGTCCTTGGGCCACCGGGGCGCTGGCGCTTGGCGTCGCGCTGTTGGCGTCCAGTGTCTTTGCCCAAGACGAAAACGTCACCACGGCGCATGGGTATTCATATTTCGGCAACCTCGACTACCCCGCCGATTACACCCACTTCAATTTCGTTAACCCAGATGCGCCCAAGGGCGGGGCGCTGGTGCTTGGCGCAACCGGCACCTTCGACAGTCTGAACCCCTACACGGTCAAGGGGCGCTCTGGTGCGCTAACGACCTTGCAATACGATTCGCTGATCGAGTCGGTCGAGGATAGCGTCGGTCAATACTACTGCCTGCTCTGCGAAAGCTTGGAGTACCCCGAGAGCCGCGATTGGGTGATCTTTCACATGCGGCAGGACGCCAAGTTCTGGGATGGCAGCCCCGTCACCGCGCATGATGTGGTCTACTCTCACAAGCTGTTCACGACCCAAGGCTTGCCGTCCTATGCCGCCGCCGTGTCCAAGATGATCACCGGCGCAGAGGCCTTGGATGACTACACGGTTAAATTCACCTTTAATCCTGAGGAAACAAAGCGTTCGCGCATTGAGACCGCAGGCTCAACCCCGGTTTTCCAAAAGGCGTGGTTCGAAGCCGATCCCGAAAACCGCCGCCTAGATCAACCCCGACTCGAGGTTGCCCCTGGCTCTGGCCCCTATCGTCTGGACAGCTTTGAGGTGAACCGCCGCATCGTCTACAAACGTGTCGAGGACTATTGGGGGGCCGACCTGCCCTACCAAACGGGGCGCAACAATTTCGACGAGATCCGGCTGGAGTACTTCGCCGATCAAACCGCCGCATTCGAGGCCTTCAAAGCCGGGGAATACACCTTCACCACCGAGAGTGACCCAAAGCAATGGGCAACGGGGTATGACTTCCCCAAGGTCCAAAATGGCATCGTAGTAAAGGAAGAACTGCCCGACGGCAGCCCGCCCAATCCCACCGGTTTTGTCTTTAACCTTGGTAAAGAACCGCTTCAGGACAAACGCGTGCGCGAGGCCTTGGCCTTGGCCTTTAACTTTGAATGGACCAATGAATCGCTGCTCTTTGGCCTGTATTCGCCGCGCAGTTCCTTTGTCCAAGGCACACATATCGAAGCGACCGATGTGCCCACTGGCGCCGAATTGGCATTTTTGCAATCGCTTGGTGATGTCGTTCCGAGCGACGTTTACGACACACCCGTTTACCAATTTCACGAATCCAACGCTTCCCGCCTGCCCGACCGGCGCAATCTGCGACAGGCGTCAAACCTGCTGAGCAATGCCGGATGGGAAGTTGGCGATGACGGCGTGCGACGCAATGCTCAAGGCAACACGCTCAGCCTGACGTTCCTGATCCCAAGCAATATCGACTCGTCGGTTGAGGGGATGCACGAAACGTTTATTCAAAACCTCCAACAAATCGGCGTGGATGCGTCGGTGGAAAAAGTGGACCCCTCGCAATATACCAATCGTCGACGGGATCGGGACTATGACGTCCTCTATTCCACCCGATACGGGACATTTCTTTCGACGGGCGGCGGGTTGAGCCAAATGTATGGCTCCGAAGAGGCCGCTTTTAGCGTTTTCAACCCTGCCGGTTTGGCCAGCCCTCTAGTAGACGCAATCATTGCCGAAAGCTTCAATGCCGAAAATCAGGATGAAACGGATGTCGCTCTGAAAGCACTGGATCGCGCGCTACGCTACGAATTTATCATGATCCCGACGGGATATATCGCCGACCACTGGGTTGCGTACTACGACATGTATGAACACCCGGAGACAATTCCGCCCTACGACCTCGGCTACCTGTCCTTCTGGTGGGCAAATCCAGAAAAACAAGCCAATCTCAAAGCGCAAGGTTACCTGAAATAACATGGGCGCTTATATCCTAAGACGTCTGCTCCTCATAATCCCCACCCTTTTGGGGATTATGATTGTGAACTTTGCGTTGGTGCAATTTGTTCCCGGCGGACCGATTGAACAGATCATCGCAAATATGGAAGGCGAAGGTGACGTTACCGGCGGCTTCACTGGCGGAAATTCCGGCCCCGACATGGATACGGCTTCGGCTGGCGATACCGAATACGCGGGTGCCCGAGGTCTTCCACCGGAATTTATTGAGCAGCTCGAAAAGGAATTCGGGTTTGACAAACCGCCTTTGGAGCGGTTCCTGAATATGATGTGGAAATACATGCAGTTCGACTTTGGAACGAGTTATTTTCGATCAATTACAGTCGTCGATTTGGTAATGGAAAAGATGCCCGTTTCAATCACTTTGGGGCTCTGGTCTACACTGATCGCTTATCTCGTTTCCATTCCTCTTGGCATCAAAAAAGCCGTACGTGATGGAAGCTCTTTTGATACTTGGACATCTGGTGTCATCATTGCGGCATACTCGATCCCAGGGTTTCTTTTCGCTATTTTGCTGCTTGTGCTTTTCGCCGGTGGCAGCTATTGGCAAATTTTCCCGCTACGAGGCTTAACCTCAGACAACTGGGAAAACTTTTCTTTATTCGGAAAGATCACGGACTATTTCTGGCACATCACTCTGCCTGTTCTTGCTTCGACGATCGCAGCCTTTGCGACACTTACACTACTGACAAAAAACAGCTTTTTAGACGAGATCAAAAAGCAGTACGTTATGACAGCGCGGGCGAAAGGCCTGTCGGAAAGGCGTGTCCTTTACGGGCACATCTTCCGCAACGCGATGCTGATTGTTATCGCAGGTCTGCCCGGTGTTTTCATCGGTGTATTCTTTGGCGGATCAATTATTATCGAGACGATTTTCTCGCTCGATGGTTTGGGGCGCTTGGGATTCGAAGCGGCGGTCCAGCGTGACTACCCAGTTATTTTTGGCACCCTCTTTGCGTTCGGGCTGATTGGCCTTGTGATGGGAATTATATCCGACCTGATGTATGTTCTTGTCGATCCACGTATCGACTTTGAAAAACGGGAGGGGTGAATGACCGACACCACAACTCCAAACCGTCGTTTAGGCCTTTCTCCGCTCAACCAAAGACGCTGGAATAACTTTAAGAAAAATCGGCGCGCCTTTTGGTCGCTATGGATTTTCCTGGTTCTCTTTGGTCTATCGCTGTTTGCAGAGTTTTTGGCCAACGAGAAACCGATCGTCGTGAGCTATCGCGGCGAGCTTTACATGCCCATCTTCAAGTTCTATCCGGAAACCGAATTCGGCGGCGACTTTCGAACCGAAGCGCCGTATCGCGATGTCGAGGTGAAATGCCTGATCACGACCGGAGGATTGGAAGAATGCTTTGACGACCCCGAGGGCTTGATCGAGCGGGCGGAAGCCGGAGAACAACTGGAAGGTGATTTCCGAAAAGGTTGGATGATTTGGCCCGCTATTCCCTACAGCTATAGCACGCCGGTGGATCGCCCCGGCGCTGCGCCGCTTCCGCCGAATGAACAGAATTGGCTGGGCACCGACGATACCAAACGCGACGTGCTTGCGCGCATTATTTATGGCTTCCGCCTGTCGATCTTTTATACTCTTATTGTCACGACACTCAGTTCTATTATCGGGATCATTGCAGGCGCGATCCAAGGCTTTTTCGGCGGCTGGGTTGACCTTGTATTCCAGCGCATCATCGAGATTTGGAGCGCGACGCCGGGACTTTATATCATCATCATCATGTTCGCCATTTTTGGGCGAAGCTTTTGGCTGTTGGTGATATTCTCAGTCCTCTTCGGCTGGATGGGTTTGGTCGGTGTGGTGCGCGCCGAATTCCTAAGAGCCCGAAATCTGGAATACGTACGTGCTGCAAAAGCGCTAGGTGTCTCCAACTGGAAAATCATGTTTCGCCATATGTTGCCCAACGCAATGGTTGCCACTTTGACGTTCCTGCCGTTTATCATCACAGGCGCAATTGGCGGGTTGGCGACGCTTGATTACCTCGGCTACGGCCTGCCTTCTTCGGCACCGTCATTGGGTGAACTCACCTTGCAGGCCAAACAAAACCTGCAAGCGCCGTGGCTCGCATTTACGTCGTTTACCGTGTTCGCCATCATGCTTTCGCTGCTCGTTTTCATTTTCGAAGGCGTGCGGGATGCCTTTGACCCCAGAAAGACTTTCTCATGACCGCTTTGCTTCAGGTCGAAAATCTGACTGTCAGCTTTCGCCAAGACGGGCAAACTGTACCTGCTGTAAAAGGCGTGTCTTTCGAGGTGAACAAGGGCGAAACAGTGGCCTTGGTCGGCGAGTCTGGCTCGGGAAAGTCCGTCTCGGCCTTGTCCACTGTGTCCCTGCTGGGCGAGACGGCGACCGTGGGCGGATCGGTCAAGTATGAAGGCCAAGAGATGATCGGTGCCTCGGACAGGCACCTGCGGCAAGTGCGCGGAAACGACATCAGCTTTATCTTTCAAGAGCCGATGACCTCGCTTAACCCGTTGCATACGCTGGAAAAACAGCTGGCAGAGTCGATTGAACTGCACCAAGGGTTGACCGGCCCCGCCGTGCGTGCGCGGATCATTGAGCTGTTGACCAAAGTCGGGATCAGAGACCCGGAGTCCCGGCTGGGCGCCTATCCGCACCAGCTTTCAGGCGGGCAGCGGCAGCGCGTCATGATCGCCATGGCGCTGGCAAACGGGCCGGAATTGCTGATCGCGGATGAACCGACCACCGCTTTGGACGTGACCATTCAGGCGCAAATCCTCGACTTGCTTGCTGATCTCAAGGAAGCTGAGGGGATGAGCCTGTTGTTCATCACCCATGATCTTGGAATCGTGCGGAAAATCGCGGACCGGGTCTGCGTGATGAAGAACGGCGAGATTGTCGAGCAGGGGCCAACTTCTGAGATTTTCGACAATCCTCAACACCCTTACACGCAGATGCTGCTGTCCGCTGAAAGCACCGGCACGCCGGATCCCGTGCCCGACAGCGCCCCCGAGATTGCCAGCACCGACGCCCTGCGCATCTGGTTCCCGATCCAACGCGGGTTTCTCAAGCGCACGGTGGGCTATGTGAAGGCCGTGAACGAGGCGACGATCTCTGTTCGTGCGGGGGAAACCATTGGGATTGTTGGGGAATCCGGCTCTGGCAAGACCACGCTTGCCCTTGCCATCATGCGCCTGATCCAGTCCACCGGCGGGATCAACTATCGCGGGCAGGACCTGCGGAAATGGTCGACCAAGGATTTGCGGCGGCTGCGATCCGAGATGCAGATCGTGTTTCAGGATCCCTTTGGAAGCCTGTCACCGCGCATGACGTGTGAACAAATCATTGCCGAAGGGCTGGAGGTGCACGGATCCCCCGACGGCCGGCCCAAGCGGGACGTGGTGACCGACGTGATGACCGAGGTCGGGCTCGACCCGGCGTCCATGCACCGCTACCCCCACGAATTTTCGGGCGGGCAACGCCAGCGGATCGCCATCGCGCGGGCCATGGTTCTGCGCCCGCGATTGGTCGTCTTGGACGAACCGACCTCTGCGTTGGATATGACGGTGCAGGTGCAAATCGTCGAACTTCTGCGCAATCTGCAAAAGAAATACGATCTGGCCTACCTGTTCATCAGCCACGATCTCAAGGTCGTGCGCGCCATGAGCCACAAAGTTATGGTTATGAAACAAGGGGATGTGGTCGAGACCGGGACGGCACAGGAAATCTTTGACGCGCCCAAGACCGAGTACACCAAAACCCTTTTGTCCGCCGCTTTCGATCTGACGTAGCCCCCCTGCCCGAGGGGGGGCCACCTTTTAGATGGCAGAGCTGTGCCCAGCCTTGGACAATTCGTAGCCGTCAAAGCTGCGCGCGATCAGCCGGGTCAGCGGGCGGACCGCTTCGGGAATGTACAGCCCATCGTCGGTGATCTGAAGCAAGCCTTCGAATTGGTCGTTCACCTGCCGGAACATGGTAAACAGCCCGTCCCGCGTGATGTCGTGATCGCGCGTGATCTCGGCGGCGCTGACGCGGAAATCGCACATCACGGCCTCGATCAGGCGACCGCGCAGCACGTCTTCGCCTTGGAACATATGCCCGCGCGCCGTGGAAAAGCGCCCCTCGCGGATCGCTTGGGTGTGCGCCGAGGTGCCCGGCGCGTTCTGCGCGTAGCCCTGCGGGAACTTGGAAATCGAAGAGGCACCCACGCCGATCAGCACCTCAGAGGTGTCATCGGTGTAGCCTTGGAAGTTGCGCCGCAGCCGCCCTGCCCGCGCCGCGACGGCGAGACCATCGGACTTGGTCGCAAAGTGGTCGATGCCGATTTCGTCGTAATTGTCCCACAGGAACAGCTTGCGCGCGGTTTCGAACAGGTCGAGCCGCTCTTCGGGCGTCGGCAGCGCGTCCGACGGGATCATCTGCTGGCGCTTGGCCATCCAGGGCACATGCGCATAGCCGTACAAGGCAACCCGATCCGGCCCAAAGCTGAGCAGCTTTTGCACCGTTTCAGTGATCCGTGCGTTGGTCTGATGCGGCAAACCATATAAAATATCGGCATTCAGCGAGGCGACGCCGCGCTCGCGAATCATATCAACTGCGCGGCGAGTGACCTCGAACCCTTGCTGGCGTCCGATGGTTTCCTGAATTTGCTCGTCAAAGTCCTGAACGCCGATCGAGGCCCGGTTCATCCCGCCCGCCGCCAGCGCATCCAGACGCGCCTCGTCGATCTCGTTGGGGTCAATCTCGACCGAGAATTCCGCCCCGTCCGCAAAGCCTGCCACATCATGAATCGCATCGGTCAGACGGGTCATCATGTCCGGCGACAACAGCGTCGGCGTCCCCCCGCCCCAATGCAGGCGAGAGAGCTTAACCCCCTGCGGCAAATGGCTTTTCAATATCGCCAACTCTGCAAGAAGCGTGTCCACATAGGCCTCGACCGGCGAGGCAGTCGCCGTGCCTTGGGTGCGGCACGCACAGAACCAGCACAGCCTGCGGCAAAATGGAACATGCAAATACAGCGATACGTTCCCATCTTGAGGAACGGCGCTGATCCACTCTGCAAAGCGGTCAGGACCGACGTTTCCGGCAAAATGCGGCGACGTCGGATAAGATGTGTAACGCGGCACTTTGGCGTCAAACAAGCCAAGCCGTGCGAGTTGTGTTCGATTTGTCATGGGTGTACCCTTAAAAAGGGTAGAACAGATGTACTTTGACCCAGATCAACACGGGACGGGAAACCGATGCTGAATGAAAGAAGCCTGGCGGTGCACAACGATTGCGAAGAGTGTCCCATTCGGCACCGTGCCGTCTGTGCGCGCTGTGAGACAGATGAGCTGGAGCGCCTCGAAGAGATCAAATACTACCGCAAGTTCGAAGCCGGTCAGACGGTGATCTGGTCCGGCGATCGCATGGATTTTGTCGGCTCTGTGGTTTCGGGCATCGCGACGCTGACACAGACCATGGAAGACGGGCGCACGCAGATGGTGGGCCTGCTTTTGCCGTCCGATTTCGTGGGCCGTCCGGGGCGCGCCACCGCCGCCTATGACGTGGTGGCCACGACCGATCTGGTGATGTGCTGTTTCCGCCGCAACCCCTTTGAAGAGATGATTGCGCAC
Organism: Tropicibacter naphthalenivorans; assembly: GCF_900176475.1. Lineage (GTDB taxonomy): Bacteria > Pseudomonadota > Alphaproteobacteria > Rhodobacterales > Rhodobacteraceae > Tropicibacter > Tropicibacter naphthalenivorans. The sequence goes on along the minus strand of NZ_FWXX01000007.1, from coordinate 169,045 downwards.
ACGCCGCACATTGCCCAGCGGCTCTTGGAAATGACCTTGGATGAGCTGGACGCCGCGCGCGAGTGGATGCTGGTTCTGGGGCGCAAAACCGCGCGGGAAAAGATTGCCTCTCTGCTGTCGATCATCGCGCGCCGGGATGCGACGCTGAACATGCAAGGTGCTGATGGGCCTCGGACTTTTGACTTGCCGCTGACGCGCGAAGCGATGGCCGATTACCTTGGCCTGACGCTGGAAACCGTCAGCCGACAGATGTCGGCCCTGAAGAAAGACGGGGTGATTCACCTCGAAGGTAAGCGCCACGTGACGGTCCCTGACATGGACCGCCTGATGGAAGAGGCCGGGGACGATTCCGACGGCGGGATGCTGGTTTGATCCACGCGCAGAACGCGTGAAAAAGGGCGGTCCAAACGGGCCGCCCTCTTCGTTTTCGCCACCTTTCACCACTCGGCGCAGCAGGCTTCAGTGCGCCATAAACACAGCGACCTTGGCGTGCTCCAGCATGTTGCGGGTGGCCCCGCCAAGGATCGCTTCGCGGAAGCGCGAGTGCCCATAAGCGCCCATCACGATCATGTCGGCGTCCACATCCGCCACATGGCGCTGCATCACGTCGGACACGCGCGGCATGGTTTTCGACAGCACGTCGATCTCGGCTTTGACACCATGACGGGCGAGGAACTGCGACAGCGCGCCGCCCGGATCCGAGCGGTTCGGGCCATGTTTCGGCGGGTCGATCACCACCACATGCACCGCGTCCGCCTGCTGCAACGCCGGCAGGGCCGCACGCACAGCGCGCAGCGCCTCGGAGCTTTCATTCCAGCCAATCACGATCCGCTTGGGGTTGGCCGGGGGCGTCACATCATCTGGCACCACCAGAACGGGCACTTGGCCTTGGAACAGCGCCCCTTCGAGCACCGGTTCCAGCTCGATCCCGTGGTCATCGCCATAAGGTTTGGGCAAGACCACCAGATCGGTGAACCGCGCCCGCGCCGCAACGTGGCGGCCAATGTCGGCCAGTTGCGCCACACCGCTTTCCAAGCCCCAGCGGCATTCGACATTGTTCAAACGCGCGCGCGCCAGCTTTTCCAGCTCTTCGGCTTCGGCCTGCGCGCGGGTCAAGGCCTCTTGCAGGACCATCGCATTGGCCCCGGCGTAATAGTACCCGGTCTGCGTGCGATCCACGCCAAGGCACATCACGTCCAAATGCGCATCCTGGGCCGTCGCCAGCTCGGCTGCGTGATCCAGCGTGACGTTCAGCAAATCCGCATCCGTGCACACCGTAAGTATTGTATTGAAGGCCATCCTATCCTCCTGAACCGCTATCCCCCTCACGCTAGCGGATGAAAAAGCGGCGCACTTTGACGCGGGTCAATAACGAGAGCCGCATCCATTGATGCAGATCAATGTCGCCTTAAGCTTGAACGCGCAAATACGTCCTAGTCAAACCGCGCGCACGGCGGGACGAATCGTGCGCGTCAGACGAAGGGACGAAACATGTTGAACTATCTCAAGCTCATCGTGCTTGGCGTGATCGCGATTTTCGCAATGATCGCAGCCAATTACGCACGTGATGTGGCTTACATGGTCCATATGATCATCATCCTGCTGGTATCGGCGGGGATGTTCTTGTGGGTCTTGCGCCGCACCGATGAGCCGGTCACGCCGGCTCCGCAAAACGAATATATGGATGGCGTGGTACGCGCCGGCGTGATTGCCACCGCCTTTTGGGGCGTGATCGGTTTTATCGCCGGGACGTTCATCGCCACCCAGCTGGCCTTTCCGGTGCTCAACTTTGAGTGGGCCGAAGGTTACGCGAACTTTGGCCGCCTGCGCCCGCTGCACACCAGTGCGGTGATTTTTGCATTTGGTGGTAACGCGCTGATCGCAACGTCTTTTTACGTTGTACAGCGGACCTCTGCTGCGCGCCTTTGGGGCGGCAACATGGCGTGGTTCGTGTTCTGGGGCTACAACCTGTTCATCGTGCTGGCCGCGACGGGCTACCTGTTGGGCGGCACCCAGTCCAAGGAATACGCAGAGCCCGAGTGGTACGTTGACCTGTGGCTGACCATCGTTTGGCTGGTCTATCTGGCGGTCTTCGTCGGCACGCTGGTCAAGCGCAAAGAGCCGCACATCTACGTGGCGAACTGGTTCTACCTGTCGTTCATCATCACCGTGGCCATGCTGCACGTGTTCAACAACCTGTCCATCCCGGTGTCGATCTTTGGCTCCAAGTCGGTGCAGGTGTTCAGCGGCGTGCAAGACGCAATGACCCAGTGGTGGTACGGCCACAATGCTGTGGGCTTCTTCCTGACCGCGGGCTTCCTCGGGATGATGTACTACTTCATCCCCAAGCAGGCCGAACGTCCGGTGTTCTCGTACAAGCTGTCGATCATCCACTTCTGGGCGCTGATCTTCATCTATATCTGGGCGGGCCCCCACCACCTGCACTACACCGCGCTGCCTGACTGGGCCTCGACCCTTGGCATGGTGTTCTCGATCGTGCTGTGGATGCCGTCCTGGGGTGGCATGATCAACGGCCTGATGACCCTGTCCGGCGCATGGGACAAGCTGCGCACCGACCCCGTCATCCGTATGATGGTGATCTCGGTTGGCTTCTACGGCATGTCGACCTTCGAAGGCCCGATGATGTCCATCCGCGCTGTGAACTCGCTGAGCCACTACACCGACTGGACCATTGGTCACGTGCACTCTGGTGCGCTGGGTTGGAACGGCATGATCACCTTTGGTGCGTTGTACTACCTGGTGCCGAAACTGTGGAACCGCGAGCGTCTGTATAGCCTGTCCATGGTGTCCTGGCACTTCTGGCTGGCGACCATCGGCATCGTCTTCTACGCCGCCTCCATGTGGGTGACCGGCATCATGGAAGGCCTGATGTGGCGCGAAGTGGATGCCAACGGCTTCCTCGTGAACACCTTTGCCGACACCGTGGCCGCCAAATTCCCGATGTACGTTGTGCGTGCTCTGGGCGGTGTGCTGTACGTCGCAGGTGGCGTGATCATGTGCTACAACCTGTGGATGACCGTTAAGCGCGCTCCGGCTGTCGAAGCCTCCGCCGCTGCGGCCCATGCCACGCCGGCAGAATAAGGAGCTGGTATAATGGGTATTCTCAACAAACACGCGATCCTCGAACGGAACGTCTCGCTGCTGGCAATCTTTGCCTTCCTGGTGGTGACGATCGGGGGTCTGGTGCAGATCGTGCCGCTCTTTTACCTCGAAAACACCATCGAGGACGTGGAAGGTATGCGCCCCTACACCCCGCTGGAACTGGCGGGCCGGGACGTCTACATCCGCGAGGGCTGCTATGTCTGCCACTCGCAGATGATCCGCCCGATGCGTGACGAAGTCGAACGCTACGGCCACTACAGCCTTGCAGCGGAATCGCAGTACGACCACCCGTTCCAGTGGGGCTCCAAGCGCACTGGCCCGGATCTCGCCCGTGTGGGCGGCCGCTACTCGGACGAATGGCACATCGATCACCTGCGCGACCCGCAGTCGGTTGTGCCGGAATCGGTCATGCCCAAGTACGGCTTTCTCGAAGCCAAGCTGATCGAAGGCGAGTACATCTCTGACCTGATGAAGACGCACCGCCTGGTCGGCGTGCCTTACACCGACGAGATGATCGAGAACGGTCAGGCCGACTTCCTCGCGCAGGGTGACCCGGATGCCGACTATGACGGTCTGCTGGAACGCTACGGCGAAGAAAGCGTGAACGTGCGTAACTTTGACGGCCAGCCGGGGATCTCCGAGGCTGACGCGCTGATCGCTTACCTGCAAATGCTGGGCACGCTGGTCGATTTCTCGACCTTCACGCCTGACGCAAGCCGCTAAAGGAGAGGACGCATGGAAACCTATTCGTTCCTTCGGCAACTTGCAGACAGCTGGGCGCTTCTGGCGATGTTCGCCTTCTTCATGGGGATCGTGTTCTGGGCCTTTCGGCCCGGATCGCGCAGCCTCCACGAAGATGTGGCCAACATCCCGTTCCGTCACGATGACAAACCCGCCGAATAAGGAGGTCGGGATATGAGCGACAACAAAAAGCACGACGAGCACGACTACCCGACGACCGGCCACGAGTGGGACGGTATTCGCGAGTATGACAAGCCGATGCCGCGTTGGTGGTTGTACACCTTCTATGCCTGCATCATCTGGGGAATTGGCTACACCATCGCCTACCCCGCATGGCCGGGCATCAAGGCCGCAACGCCGGGGCTGCTGGGCTTTTCGACCCGCGGTGAGGTGGCCGAGGATATCGCCCGCGTCACCGAAGCCAACGCCGGGATCAACCAGGAACTGGTTGACGCCGACATGGTGCAGCTGGCGTCCGCGACGGGCACCGACCTGAACCGCTACGCGCAGAACGCCGGTAAGGCCGTGTTCAACACGTGGTGTATTCAGTGTCACCAGACCAACGGCGCCGGTGCCAAGGGCTACCCTGCCCTGCTCGACGACGACTGGCTCTGGGGCGGTACGATCGAGGACATTCAGTACACGATCGCCCACGGCATCCGGAACGAAACCGACGACGAAGCCCGCTACTCTGAGATGCCTGCATTCGGGCGCGACGAGCTGCTGGCCTCTGAAGAGGTGGATCAGGTCGTGAATTACGTGATGACCCTCTCGGGCGCCGCGCCGCAGGATGCCTCTCTGGTCGAGGCCGGTCAGGTTGTCTTTGAAGACAACTGCGCCGCCTGCCACGCCGAAGACGGCACCGGCGACCGCTTTCAGGGTGCGCCAAACCTGGCGGACCAGATCTGGCTGTACGGCGGGTCCTACGAGGACATCCACGAGACAGTCTGGAATGCACGCTACGGCGTGATGCCCAACTGGAACGAGCGCCTCTCCGAGGCCGAGATTCGCGCCGTGGCAACCTATGTCCACGGTCTGGGCGGCGGCGAAGCCACCGAGTAACCCTTTGCGGGACTGACGAAAAACGACGGGCCGAGGCATTGCTTCGGCCCGTTTTTCTATGCGCAGACGGGGTCTACGCCCGAAAAGATGCACGGAAAATAATCTTTGCAAACAATGAATTACGCCAAAAAACTTGACCCATGTCAAAGCAGCATCACCAAGGTGCAGGCATAGTCAGGGACATAAGCCGGGGCCCTCCCCCCGGTCCACATACCCCTCGCCTTCGGGCCGGGGCGTATTGCGTCGGTGCCCTGTCCTGTTCGCGCGTTTCCTAGGGCACCGACGCATTTTCTTTTCCGCCGATTTATGTTTCAAAGACGTGTCGCAGCACGGAAGAGGATCATGTCCTCGCTCACTTGGCTTGTTCTCAGCGGTCTTGTTCTTTTCGGCGCTTTGGCGGTGCATCTGTACTGTCGCCGCCGACTGGCCGCGCGCGGGATCAGCCTGGACGACATCGGGCGCCGCACACTCGCGACGCCCTTGGGTTTGGTCTCTTTCTGGGTCGCCGTTGTGATGACGGCCGTTCATCTGACGTCTTGGGCGGCCTTCACGCTGCGCTTGATCTGAGGCAGCCCGGCGGGCGGCAGCGCGTGACGGCACAGCACAATCGGATCAATCATCGCGTACCTCGGTCTTGGCCTCGATCCGGCGCAAAGCCGCGTCTGTGCCGGGGCACGGTCCGGGCCGCATCTCGCGGGGATCACGCACGGCATCGCTGCGCGTGGCGGTCAAAAAGCTATGGGCGTAAATGCCGAACATGGTCGTCTCCTTTCGTGGTCCATGCCTGATCCTTGACGGATTGGCGCGGCCCATGCCACTCAGGAAGAAATGCGCCGTGTAAGCCTGGATTACATATGAACTGGTCCGCCCTTCCCCCGCTGTCTGCGCTGCGAGCCTTTGCGGCCTATGCGCAAACCCGGTCCGTCACACAGGCCGGGGATGCGCTGAATGTAAGCCATGCCGCGATCAGCCAGCAGATCCGCGCGCTCGAAAGCCACCTCGGCCACGCGCTCTTGGACCGCAGCAAACGGCAGGCCACTTTAACGCCCGAAGGCGAAACGTTGGCGCGCGCCCTGCTCGAGGGGTTCGGCACCATGATCCAAGTGGCCGAAGCGCTGACCGGCGCGGATGCCACACGGCCTTTGCAGGTTTCGACCACGCCGACCCTGGCCGCCGCTTGGCTGATGCCCCGCCTTGCCCGGTTCCGGGAAAAACATCCGGATATCAGTCTGATGATTGACCCAAGCGCCAAGGTTCAGCCGCTGGAACCCGGCGGCATCGACGTCTCGATTCGCTATGGCTCGGGCGATTGGCCGGGGCTCACTTCGGAGTTTTTCCTTGCCTCACCGGTGGCTGTGGTCGCTGCGCCGTCGCTGGTCGGAACTGCTGAAATCACCTCTCCCAGCCAGTTGCTCGACTATCATTGGATGCAGGAACTGGGCACCAACGAGGCCACCGAATGGTTCACTCTGCACGGCATTGAACGCGCCGCCACGCGCGGCACCTCGGCCATGCCGGGCAACCTGATGATCGAAGCGGCGCGCCAAGGTCAGGGCGTCGCGATTGTCGCCCGCCTCTTTGCCGAACCGGATATTCAGGCGGGCCGCTTGCGTGTTTTGTTCGAAGATGACCGTAAGAATGGCTATCATATCGTCACGCGCCCCGGCGTACCGCGCCCGCCGCTCAAGGCGTTTTTGGCCTGGCTCCGGCGAGAAGCTGCGAAAAGCTGAATCCCACATTCAGAAATTGATACAGGTCAAGGCTTCGCCCCCGCCGAATTGGGACAAGGGCGGCAATGAAGCCATTAACGGAGCGATTCCCCGTGTCCGACAATCCTGCCCCCAGTTTATACGCCGCCCGCGAGCCCATTTTCCCCCGGCGCGTGAGCGGTAAGTTCCGTAATCTCAAGTGGATCATCATGATCATCACGCTTGGGATTTACTATATAACCCCTTGGATTCGTTGGGACCGCGGCCCGCAACTGCCGGATCAGGCGGTGCTGATCGACCTGACCGGGCGTCGCTTCTTCTTTTTCTGGATCGAGATTTGGCCGCACGAATTCTACTTTGTCGCGGGCCTTTTGATCATGGCGGGCCTCGGCCTGTTCCTGTTCACCTCGGCGTTGGGCCGTGTGTGGTGCGGGTATGCCTGCCCGCAAACCGTCTGGACCGACCTGTTCATTCTGGTGGAACGCTGGATCGAAGGCGACCGCAACGCCCGTCTGCGCCTGCATCGCCAGAAAAAGATGGATTTTCGCAAGGCGCGCCTGCGTGCAACCAAGTGGGTGGCCTGGTTCCTGATCGGTCTGGCGACCGGCGGCGCTTGGGTGTTCTATTTCTCCGACGCACCAACGTTGTTGCGCGATCTGGTCACCCTGAACGCGCACCCGGTGGCCTATACGACGATGTTGATCCTGACGTTGACGACCTTCTTCTTTGGTGGGTTCGCGCGTGAACAGATCTGCATCTATGCCTGCCCGTGGCCGCGCATTCAGGCCGCCATGATGGACGAAGACACCTTAACAGTCGGTTACCGCGAGTGGCGGGGCGAGCCGCGCGGCAAAGGCAAATCGCGCGAAGGTCTGGGCGATTGTATCGACTGCAACGCGTGCGTTAACGTTTGCCCCGTGGGGATCGACATTCGCGACGGCCAGCAGCTGGAGTGCATCACCTGCGCGCTGTGCATTGATGCTTGCGACGATATGATGGAAAAGATCGGCAAGCCGCGCGGCCTGATCGACTACCTCGCCCTTTCGGACGAGCCGCGCGAACGCGAAGGCAACGCACCTCGCCCGGTCTGGCAGCATATTTTCCGCGTGCGAACAATGATGTACACGGCCCTGTGGTCCTTGGTCGGCATTGGTCTGGTGTTTGCGCTGTTCATCCGCCCCGACATTGAAATAACCGTGGCGCCGGTGCGCAATCCGACCTTTGTGACGCTGTCCGATGGCTCGATTCGCAACACTTATGACGTGCGCTTGCTGAACAAACATGGTGACGACCGCCCGTTCCGTGTAACCCTGAATGGCGACGAATTCCTGCGCGTGCAGCTGGAAGGTACGCCTTACGAGACGGTCACCGTGCCTGCTAATGAAACCTTGATTCAAAAGGTCTATGTCATTGCACCGCGCGGATCGGGCCCGGCCGAAGCGGAACGCACCGAGTTCCGTTTCTGGGTCGAAGACCTGACCAACGGCGAACGCGCGCACAAGGACACCATCTTTAACGGACGGGCAAACTGATGGCAAAGAAAGAGCGTAAACTCACCGGCTGGCATGTGCTGGCGATCTTTGGCGGGGCCTTCGGCGTGATCATCACGGTGAACATCGCCTTGGCGGTTAATGCAGTGGCAACCTTTCCGGGGCTGGAGGTCAAGAATTCCTACGTGGCGAGCCAGACCTTTGACCGACGCCGCGCCGAACAAGAAGCCCTTGGCTGGACCGTCGAGGCGCGGCTGGAAGCGGACAAGTTGATCTTGTCGATCACCGACAACGAGGGTCGCCCGGTGCAGGCCGGGACCCTCTCTGCCGTGGTTGGCCGCCCGACCAACGTCTCCGAGGACCGGACGCCCGAGTTCGCCTTTAACGGGCGTGAATACGTCGCCTATGAGACGCTGAATCCTGGCAATTGGGATGTCTGGCTGACGGCGACCGCGCTTGACGGCTCGTTGTTCGAGCAACGTCTGGAAATGACCATCGGAGGCTAAGATGACCGCCACCATGCGCCCGCAGGTTTCGGCCTGCCCCGCCTGTTCCGCGGCCCCTGCCGCCGAGCGTCTGGCCGAAATGCAAGAGCCGACAGAGGCGCATATCGTCTTGTCTTTGCCGACAATTCACTGCGCGGCCTGCATGGCGACGGTCGAGCGCGCCCTGGGCAAAATGCCGGGGGTGCGTTCTGCGCGGGTCAATCTGACGATGAAGCGCGTGAGCATCGAAGCCGACCCAGAATTGACCGCTCAGGACGTGATTCCAGTGGTCGTCGGCGCTGGCTACGAGGCGCACGAGCTGGACACCACCGCGATCTCTGCGACGCAGACTGATCGGGCGGGCCGCGACCTGTTGATGCGCCTTGCGGTTGCAGGTTTTGCCGCGATGAACGTCATGCTGCTGTCGATCGCGGTGTGGTCAGGGGCCGCTGGCGAGACGCGCGATTTGTTCCACTGGGTGTCCGCGATCATCGTGCTGCCCGCTGTCGCTTTTTCTGCGCAGCCGTTCTTTCGCAACGCGTGGATGGCGCTGAAAGCGGGCGCGCTTAACATGGATGTGCCGATTACGCTGGCGATCCTGCTGGCGCTCGTCACCTCCCTGTGGGAGACGTCATTGTCCGGCGAGCACGCCTATTTTGACGCTGCCATCGCGCTGACTTTCTTTTTGTTGACAGGGCGTTACCTTGATCACCGCACCCGCTCTGTGGCGCGGTCCGCGGCCGAGGAACTGGCCGCGCTAGAGGTCCCGCGCGCGTGGCGCCTGACAGCGGACGGCGAAGAGCAGGTATCCGTCGCGGATTTGTCCGTGGGGGACATGATCCGCGTGCGCCCCGGTGGCCGGATGCCGGTTGATGGCGTCATCGCCGAAGGCACGTCAGAGCTGGATCGGTCACTTTTGACCGGCGAGACCTTGCCGGTTTACGCCGAGCCGGGGCGTGATGTTAGTGCAGGTGAAGTAAACCTTACCGGGCCGCTGGTCATCCGTGCGACGGCTGTGGGACGGGACACGTCCTTGCACCGCATGGCCGACCTCGTGGCCATCGCGGAATCTGGTCGCTCGCGCTATACATCCATGGCCGATCGCGCCGCAAAACTCTATGCGCCGGGGGTTCACATCCTGTCGGCCTTGGCCTTCGTCGGATGGTACCTCTACTCGGGTGATCTGCGCGTGGCGTTGAATATCGCCGCTGCGGTCCTGATCATCACATGTCCCTGTGCGCTGGGGCTTGCGGTGCCTGCCGTGACGACGGCAGCCTCGGGGCGGCTGTTCAAGCGCGGGCTTTTGATCAAGGATTCCACAGCCTTGGAGCGGTTGTCGCAAATCGACACCGTGGTGTTCGACAAGACTGGCACGCTGACCGCAGGCACGCCAGAGCTGACCAACCTTGGCGATTTCACCCGCTGCGATCTGGAAATTGCACTGGCGCTGGCCATTGGTTCGGCCCATCCGCTTTCGCAATCCCTGACATCCGCAGCGCAAGAGGCCGGCCTTCAACCCGCCAAGGTGACCGACCTGCGCGAAGTCCCGGGTCACGGCACGCAAGGCGTCTGGCGCGGGCAAACCGTGCGTCTTGGACGCGCCTCTTGGGTTGGCGGCGGCCTGTCGGACATGACGTCAGCTTGGTTGCGTATTGGTGAAGGTCCGGCGCAAGCGTTTACCTTTACCGACCGGCTGCGCGACGGCGCTGAAGAGGCCGTTGCAGAGCTGCAGAGCAATGGTACCAAGGTGATCCTTTTGTCCGGGGACACGCCCGCCGCCGTCGAATCCTTGGCGCAGCGCCTGAACATCACCCAATGGATGGCCGAAGCCCTACCCCAAGACAAAGCAGCGCGGATTCAATCCCTTACCGACCAAGGGGCCAAGGTCTTGATGGTTGGGGATGGGCTTAATGATACGGCGGCTTTGACGGCGGCCCATGCCTCGATCTCGCCCGCCTCTGCCTTGGATGCGGCGCGGGTTGCCTCTGACATCGTGTTGTTGGGCAGCAGCCTTGCGCCGATCCCCGATGCCGTGCAGACCGCCCGAAAAGCCACCAAACGCATCAAGGAAAACTTTACCATCGCGACGTGGTACAACATCATCGCCGTGCCGCTGGCGGTGGCTGGTCTATGCTCGCCCCTGATTGCCGCATTGGCGATGTCGTCCAGTTCGATTACCGTGTCGCTCAACGCGCTACGCCTGAGGTAACCCTATGAATATCCTGACCTATCTGATCCCGATTTCGCTGGTTCTGGGCGGCGTGGGCCTGTTGTTCTTTATCTTTACGATCAAGACGAACCAATATGACGACCCCGAAGGCGATGCCCAGCGCATCCTTTCGGGCGAGTATGACGATCACCCCAAACCTTAACGCGTCTCAGGGGGATTAACCCCCTCACCGCTCAAGCGTTCAGAATCATATCCGCCGCCTTTTCAGCGATCATGATCGTGGGCGAATTGGTGTTCCCAGAGGTGATGCGTGGCATGACGCTCGCGTCTACAACGCGCAGCCCGCCCACCGTTTTGAACCGCAGGTGCGCGTCCAGAGGCGCGGCGTCGTCGGCCCCCATCCGCACCGTGGCAACCGGGTGAAAGATCGTCGTGCCGATATCGCCCGCCGCTTGCGCCAGCTCGGCGTCGCTTTCGAAACTCGGGCCGGGCTTGATTTCCTCGGGCGCATATTTCGCCATGGGCGCCTGCGCCATGATCCGCCGGGTCAGCTTGATCGCATCGGCAGCCACCTGGCGGTCGCCCTCGGTCGACAGATAGTTCGGCGCGATCTTGGGCGCATCGCGATAATCGCCCGAGCGCAACGTCACCGTCCCCCGGCTTTCGGGCCGCAGATTGCAAACCGAAGCGGTCATCGCCGGATAATTATGCAGCGGCTGACCGAAGGCCTCCAGCGACAGGGGCTGGACGTGGTATTCCAGATCCGCAGTCGCAACGCTGTCGCGCGACTTGGCAAACGCTCCCAGCTGCGAGGGGGCCATAGACATCGGCCCGCGCCGACGAAAGACGTAATCCGCGCCAATCATCGCTTTGCCAATCAAGGAATTTGCCATCGTATTCAGCGTCTTGGCCCCGGTCAGCCGCCACGAACAGCGCAGTTGAAGATGGTCTTGCAGGTTCGCGCCAACCTCAGGGACATCTTGCGCCACCTCGATCCCGTGTTCGGCCAGCTCGGCCCCCGGCCCGATCCCGGACAGCTTCAGAATCTGCGGTGAGCCGATCGCGCCTGCGGACAAGACCACGTCGCCCCCGCAGCGGGCCGTATGCTCGGTGCCGCCCTGGTCATAGACAACACCCACGCAGGTGCCGTTCTCGATCAGGAGGCGTTTGACATGGGCGTTCGTCTCCACCCGGATCTTGTCCGCAGGCGCGGTGCGCAGGAAGGCTTTGGCGGTGTTCATGCGCCAGCCCGCGCGCTGGTTCACTCGGAAATACCCCACGCCTTCGTTGTCGCCGGTGTTGAAATCCTCGGTCTTGGGCAAGCCAGCGGCCGCGGCGGCATCGCGCCAATCGTCCAGCACATCCCAGCGCAGGCGCTGTTGTTCCACCCGCCATTCGCCACCCGTGCCATGCAGGTCAGAGCCGCCTTCGGAGTAATCTTCGGACTTTTTGAAATAGGGCAGCACGTCGTCCCAGCCCCAGCCCGTCAGGCCCATCTGCCGCCAGCCGTCGTAATCCGCCGCCTGCCCGCGCAGGTAGAGCATCCCGTTGATCGACGAACAGCCGCCCAGCACCTTGCCGCGCGGATACAGCAGCGACCGCCCGTTCAGGCCCGGATCGGCCTCTGTCTTGAAACACCAATCGGTGCGCGGGTTGTTGATGCAGTACAGATACCCCATCGGGATATGCACCCAATGGTAATTGTCGCGCCCGCCTGCCTCGAGCAACAAGACCTTGCGCCCCCCTTCGGCCAGACGTTTGGCCATGACACAGCCGGCGCTGCCCGCACCGATAACGATATGATCCCACTCGGACATTTGCTTTCCCCTCAACTCCGGGGACACAGTGCCGCGCCCGCCCTGCTAGATCAAGGCAGCTTCCCGGTAGGGCGTAAAACGGCTGGCGGCGATCGCCACCGCCTCTTGGCGTTTGAGGATCAGGCGACAGGGCTCGCGGCTTTCGTCATTCAGCGCAACGCGGATTTCCTCGCGGTCCTGCGCGGTCAGGATATCGCGGGTGCGCCAACCGGGCAGAAGGCTCTCGCACGGCGCCCCTTCGGCGATCAGAATATCGTGCCGGTCCAACAGGATATGCACATAGCTTACCTGCCGTCGCGCCACTTGGCGAATGCGATTGCCATCCAGCAGCGCAATGGCGGGGACCAGCACATCCCGAGCCCCAAACATCAGTTCCGCCTGTGGGCTGGAGATCAGCACGCGGTGCTGGGGCGAGAGCTTCACCGGGCGAAAATTCCCAATGGTATCAACGTCAAAGCGGATGGGCGCGGCGGCCCCCGCCCCTTCGACGGTCTTGCTGCCGATCCACTTGATCTGCTGCTTGCGCCCGGACCACGTGCACACCCAATCGCCAGTTTGCAGCCGCCCCGCCGGGATCAACCCTTGCGGCGTATGAATGCGGGTGGACCGTTCAAAACAGATGTATTCATGGGTGTATGCCGGGTCTTGGTCGGTGTTGAAAAACTGCGGCGGCTGGCCGTCAACAAAGTTCGAAAAATACCAGTTGTCCAGATCGAACCCCGGCGTCCAGATCACCTCGGCGTTTTGGCCCAGCCCGTTGGTGCCGCGAAACACGATGATGCCGTCCGGCCCCGCCGCATCCGACCGGACCACGGCGGCGTTGGTGATCGAGCCTTGGTCCCAGACCAGATCATAGGTATCGCCGATCTCGAACAGGCGCGGGTCTGCGTCCCCGGCCTGCGTGGTGATCACAAGGCCGGTCACCGCGTTGGGCGGATCGTCGAACGCCGACTTGCCCGGCTCAACTTCAACGTTGGCGCCGGTCGATGTCGCGAATTCATTGTCTGCGGCATAGATCGAAAAAACCAAGACCGACCTCCTAGGTGGTTTGGTTGTCTCAGAAATCAGCGAAGCAGAGGTTAACCTTGCCCCCTCTTAACCACGCAAAATCAAAAAGGTTTTAGTCAAACCGGCAAGGCGGTGGTTTTAAACACTGTGCGGAGCGCAAAAGACGACTGCATCTGCGCAACTCCCGGCAGGCGAGTCAGATATTGGCGGTGAATGCGGGCGAAATCTTCGGTATCTTCGGCGATGACCTTAAGGATATAGTCCGCCGTTCCGGCCATCAGGTGGCATTCCAGCACGGCAGGCACACGGGCCACGGCGGTCTCGAAGGCTTCGAGCACCTCGTCGGCCTGCGCGTTCAGGGTGATTTCCACGAAAACCGTCGTCGGCAGCCCCAGCTTGCGCGCGTTCAGCAGCGCCACGTAATCGCGCACATAGCCGTCGGTTTCCAGCCGCTGCACCCGCCGGTGGCAGGCCGACGGCGACAGGTTCACCTCTTCGGACAGCTCGGCGTTGGAAATGCGGCCTCTGCGCTGAATCACCCGTAGGATACGTTTATCTGTCTCGTCCAAGGCCATATGCGAAGAATTCTCCGGTCAAAGCGCTTATCGGTCGAAGGATCTTGCGCAAGGTGGGGCGACAATGCCCCACTCTCGGAACCTTTTGCAAGCGCCCCATGCCAGAATGTCGCACATGAACGCCATGAGGAGGAAACGCCATGAAAATCGGGTGCCCCACCGAAATCAAACCGCAGGAATTCCGCGTCGGGATGACCCCGATTGCCGCCGCCGAGGCTGTCGCCCATGGGCATGAGGTCTTGATCCAGTCGGGCGCAGGGGTCGGCGCGGGCTTTGCCGACACCGATTACGCCGCCGCCGGTGCGCGTCTGGTGGACAGCGCCGAGCAGCTCTTTGCCGAAGCGGACATGGTGGTCAAGGTTAAGGAACCGCAGGCAATTGAACGCAAAATGCTGCGCGAAGATCAGCTGTTGTTCACCTATCTGCACCTCGCCCCTGACCCCGAGCAGACCCGCGATCTGATGGCCTCGGGCGCGACCTGCATCGCCTATGAGACCGTGACCGACGAGCGTGGCGGCCTGCCGTTGCTGGCACCCATGTCAGAGGTCGCGGGCCGTCTTGCGCCACAGATGGGCGCTTGGTCGCTGCAAAAGGCCAACGGCGGGCGCGGCGTACTACTGGGCGGTGTGCCGGGGGTTTCGCCCGCGAAAATCGCCGTGATCGGGGGCGGCGTGGTCGGCACCCATGCGGCGCGTGTGGCCGCCGGGATGGGCGCGGATGTGACCGTGCTCGACCGATCTTTGCCGCGGATGCGCTATCTCGACGACACCTTTGGCGGGCTGTTCAAGACACGCTACGCCAGTGGTGGCAACACCGCCGAAGCGGTCGCCGAGGCCGATATGGTGATCGGCGCGGTGCTGATCCCGGGCGCCGCCGCGCCCAAGCTGGTCAGCCGTGCGCAACTGTCCACCATGAAGCCCGGCGCGGTGATCGTCGACGTCGCCATCGACCAGGGCGGCTGTTTCGAGACGTCGCGCGCCACCACGCACCAAGACCCGATTTACGAGGTCGACGGCATCGTGCACTACTGCGTGGCGAACATGCCGGGGGCCGTGGCGCGCACCTCGACGCTGGCTTTGGGCAACGCGACGATGCCGTTTATGCTGGCGCTCGCAGACAAGGGTTGGAAGCAGGCCTGCGCCGACGATCCGCACCTGATGAACGGGCTGAACGTCCACGCCGGGCAGATCACCTACGAGGCTGTTTCCAAGGCTCTGAACCTCGAATTTACCCCGCCGCAGCTGGCGGCCTAAGGTCCAAGGCGGCCCTTTCGCGGGGCTGTCTTTCGCGCGGCGCATCCCTTTTGTGCAAACGGGCGCATCCCCCCGGTCTTGGCAATGCGCCGCGCGTTAAACCCTTACAAAACCACGATCCCCGTGTGCTTGGCCTTGTGATCCGGCTCCACGTGGATGGTCACGGTTGCGCCGTGGATTTCCTCTTGCAGCGCCAGTTCCAGCCGGTCGCAAATGCCGTGCGCTTCGTCCACGGTCATCTCACCGGGGACCACCAGATGGAACTCGACGAAAGTCGCGCTGCCCGCGTGCCGCGCCCGCAAGTCATGCGCTTCGACCGCGCCGTCGGCGTTGGCCGAGATCAGCTCGCGCATCACCGCAAGGTCACTTTCAGGCACGCTTTCGTCCATCAGCCCGCCGACCGAAGACCGGATGACCTTCCACCCGGACCACAGGATATTGACCGCGACAATCGCCGCCAGGGCCGGGTCCAGCCAGAACCAGCCTGTCAGGATCGCCGCGACCACGCCCAACGTCACCCCGACCGAAGAGATCACGTCAGACAGCAGGTGGTGCCCGTCGGCCACCAAAGCCGGAGAGCGCAGCGCCCGCCCCTGCCGCAGCAGCACCCAGCACCAGACGCCGTTCAGAACACTTGCGCTAAGGTTTACGCCAAGGCCTGACCAGACCTGCCCCAAGGGCTGCGGGTCCAAAAAGCCCGCGTATGCTTCGCGCAGGATCAAGATCGCGGCGATCACGATCAGCACGCCTTCGAGGACAGCGCTAAAATATTCCGCCTTATGGTGACCAAAGGGGTGATCGTCGTCCGCCGGCCGTGCCGCCCAGCGCACCGCCAGCAGCGCCGCCACCGCCGTCGCCACGTTCACGATGCTTTCCAACGCATCCGACAACAGCGCGACAGACCCGGTCATGGACCAGGCCAAGGTCTTGATGGCCAACACAATTAGCCCGACAGCCACGCTGCCCCATGCGAGTTTCACAGTCTTGGTCATCATGGTCCCCGAGTCAGAGCCCGCGTCTTTGCCAACCCCGGACATATAACGCAAGCCTGTGTCACAAATGCAAACGGCCCGCCGATCAGGCGAGCCGCGCGTTTTGGATTGTTCGGCTGTTACTTGCGCAGCGAGTCGCGGATTTCCAGCAAGACATCCAGCTCGGACGGCCCGGTCGGCACCTCTGGGGCGACCTCATCGGGCTTTTCGGCGGAGGCTTTGACCCGGTTAACGGTCTTGACCAGCATAAAGACGACGAAAGCAATAATGAAGAAGTTGATAACAGCCATCATGAAACTGCCCACGGCAAAGACCGACGCCCCTGCTTCGGTTGCCGCCGCCAGAGAGGCATATTCGCCGCCATCCAGCGCATAGAACCAGCCGCTAAAGTCGATCCCGCCGGTGATCAGACCGATAATCGGGTTGATGATGTCCTTGACCAGCGACTGTACAATCGCGGTAAATGCGGCACCGACGATGATACCCACCGCCATGTCCATCACATTGCCCTTGGCAATGAAGTCTTTGAATTCCTGAAGCATGTCCCACGCCCTTAAGTCTATCAGATCCCACCCGGATCCTGTTTTAGTTAACACAACACTTGCGTCATCGCACAACTTCTGGACTGTAAAACCGGGAATGCGTCATTAGATTTCCCCAGAACCCTTTTAGAAAGGCCGCTTGATGACGTCTCTTGCCGATCACCCGATTTCCCGCCGCTGGCCCGCGCAGCATCCGGACCGCATTCAGCTCTATTCCTTTCCGACGCCCAACGGCGTTAAGGCTTCGATCATGTTGCTTGAGGCGGGCCTGCCGTTCGAGGCGCACCGCGTCACTCTGTCCGATTCAGACGTCAAATCGCCCGAGTTTCTGGCCTTGAACCCCAACAACAAGATCCCCGCGATCTATGATCCGGACGGCCCCGATGGCAAGCCGATCACCCTGCTCGAAAGCGGGGCGATCCTGCTGTACCTTGCTGAAAAATCTGGGAAACTCCTTGGCGAGACCGCCAGAGACCGCCACCAGATCACGCAGTGGCTGATGTTCCAGATGGGTGGGATCGGGCCCATGTTCGGACAACTTGGGTTTTTCTACAAATTCGCGGGAAGCAAAGTCCAAGACCCCCTGCCCCGTGAACGATATATCAACGAAGCCAAGCGTCTACTGGGCGTGATCGAAGGCGCTTTGGAGGGGCGCGACTGGATCGCCGGGACGTATTCCATCGCCGATATCGCGATTGCGCCGTGGCTCAACGCCTTGGAATTCTATGGTGCACAGGACATCGTGGGCTGGGATCAGTTCCCGCGCACCAATGCCTATCTTGCACGCTTCCTAGAGCGGCCTGCAGTGCAGACGGGGCTAAATACCCCGCCGCGCGAGGGCTGAGGTTGTGCCATTCTGATCCGGCGCGTTAACCTTGTCACACGGGCGATGGTCGCCCGTGCCAATAACACGCGGGACCATGCGCCTTATCCTATTGCTCCTTCTTGCCGTCGCGCCTTTGTGTGCGCAGGCCATGACATTGACGCCGGAAACCGGCAACCCCCACTGCCAAGCCCGCCTCGAAGGTCTGATCGAGAACGGTGACCTACCACGCCTGGTGGACGGATTGCGCGACGCCCAAGCCGCCAACCAAGGCCATCTCAGCGTCTGCCTCGACAGCCCCGGCGGCTCTTTCCTAGAGGGAAGCCGCATCGCCGCCTTCATCGAAGACAACCGCATCGGCACGGTGATCGACGACGGCGATCAATGCCGCTCTGCCTGCTCTTTGATCTTTATGCTCGGCGCGGCCGATCAATCCGGCGCGCGTCTGACCAGCGACATCGGCGACAACCGCGTCCTTCTAGAGTTCAATCGCAAGATGCACATCAACGCGACGCTCGGGTTTCACCGGCCCGCCGCGACACTCAACACAACCCGCAGCTATTCCGCTGCCGAAATGGAATCGGCCTTTCGCATCGCCATCGATTCCGCGTTGGAATTCATGCGCATCGCCAATCGCTGGAAAGCCTCCGAAGGCGCCTCTGCGATGAAGCCCGATCTCATCGAAAACCTCCTGCAACACGAGGGAAGCGAAGACTTCTTTTACATCGATACGGTGGACAAAGCGGGCCGCTATGACATTGAAGTCTTTGGCTATTCCCCGCCTTCCCGGCTCAGCGCTGTGCAAGCGATGAACGTGTGCGACAATGCCTCGAACTGGGTAGCGGGTCTTGCGCAATTCCCGGTCGTGGACGCCGCACCCGACACCCTAGCGCAATTAACCTTTCGCCAAAGCGAAATGTGGACCGTGGCTGGCCCCCGCACTGAACTTCATCCGGTTTACTACGTACGCGGGCGCGATATTTTTCACCATCGCGCCGGAGGTGGAGGCGGCGAGCGTGTGTGCCAAGTTGCTTTTCGTCCGACGATCTCGTCGCAATACGGAAATTCGCTATCAGTGAGCGCCTGTGGCGGCGACGGGGTGCTGGGGCAATCCTTTGGTGAGTTTTGCCATCTAGACGAACCCTCTGATGCCATGACGATAATCTCGCAGCTGTCGATTTACCCTTCGGACACCAAGCTGAGCGAGCTAGAGGCCGTTTCCCGCCAAATCGAAACAAATGCCGCTGAAATCGAACGGGCGCTGATGCCGGCGGCGACCTACAAATGCTCCAAAGACGACGGCAGCTTTGTCTCGGTGGTCACCAGGGGCGAAGCGCTGCCAATTCGGCAAACGGAACATTCCGACAGCGATGTGATTGCCTATGCGCTGCCTTTCACGCGCCTGCCCCGTGGGGACAGCGCCGGGCGCGTCATCGGCTCGGATGAACAGCGCACAGCCTGTCTGAACGCCTGTCAGGCCGAACGCGCTGACCCCTCCTTGCAAAGCGACGGCGCCGAGCAGGTCAAAGCGACGCTCGACGCCTGTTTCAAGGACAACCTGCTGCGGTGGTCCGTCACGCTGCCGGATGGGCAAATCGGCTGGGCCAGTGCGTTTTACCTGCGTTAACCGTCCTTATCCGGGCAGGCTGCCCGTCAGCACGTAGCGCAGGATCTGGACCACCTCTTGGGGCGTGCGAGTCATCGCCAGCGCCGCGGCGTCCACCTCTTTCAGCGCGTGATCGTGCTCGGGTTGTTGCAGGATAATCAAGGACTTGCCCAGCGCCGCCGCGTATCCCGCATCAAAGGCGGCATTCCACTGTTTGTACTTTTCGCCAAAGCGCACGACGACCACATCGGCGTCCGCAATCCCCTTGCGCGTGCGAATGGCGTTTACCATCGCCCCCTTGTGGTCATGCCAATACTTGTTCGGCTCTGCGCCCAAGATCTCGACGCCGCAGTCGTCGCTGGCCGCGTGATCGGTCACCGGCCCGTGAAACGTGATGTCCAAGCCCTGCGCGCCGTCGATGATCTGCTCGCGCCAATCGGTGTGGATTTCGCCTGAAAGGTAAACGTTAAGCGGCATTCTGGGTCTCCGAAAATAGGTCGGGGCAGACCTTAGCCTGCCCCGTCTTCGGTTCAACCCATGAAGGGCCGGTTATTTCGCCGACAGCAAATCCGGGTTGGTCACGAGGTTGCGCACACCGTGGGCGTGGTCTTCGTCAAACGGGTTGTCGTCGAGCCAAGTGGCCAGCGTGGCAATGTTGACCTTTGTCACCTGCGGGCGCACCGACCAGCTGACCTGGAACGGCGAGCCGGTCTCATTGTAGCTGGGGCCGGTGGTCGAGCCGAGGTATTGCACCGGCGCGCCGGTGTCGGTGGGGATGTTCGGCGCCTGATGGTAGCCGTCCACCACGTCCAGCGCGGCCAGCTCTGTGAAGTCCGCCGCCTCGGGGTCGTTCACCAGCACCATAACCTGCGTTTCAACGCGGAATTGCGGGTTCATCAGGTCGTCGGACAGGCACGCGCCCAGCGTCGGGCCGGGTTCGACCCGCGCGGTGGAGTGGACGTAGTGCACCTCGATGGTGTCGCCCGGCTCTAGCGTGCCGTGCTCGCCCGAGCCCACCGGGCCGTCATAGGCGGCCAGCTCTGCCTCGGTCAGGGTGCCGTCGTAGACGTAGCCCGTGCCATAGCCCTTGCCGTCGCCATTGCCCCGATAGGTCGTGAACTCGCCGCCGCGATGTTCGGCGCTTTCGTGGAAATGGATGTTGCACAGGTTCATCTGGGTGTAGGCCGGCGCGGGCTGAAACTGCACCGGGTTTTCGCCCATGATCAACGAGATGTCGCGCGGCGCTTGCGGACCAAAGCCTGCCCCCGCAGCTTTTTCGGCAAGCGCCGCGCGTTGGGCCGCGATGTAGTCATCCGCGACGGTCTGGTCGTCTGCAGCAAACGTCACCGTGCCAAAAGTCGTCAGCGCGGTCGCAACAGCCGCGTGGCGAAGAAAAGTCATTGCGTGTCTCCTTATCCAAAATGACCTGGATTGCGCTTACCCCTCTCCGGCGCGCACAACCCATGGGAGCATGGTGAGACAGCGCGCCCGAGTGATCAACTGGTTTAGCTTTTTGTTAACGCCAAACCGGATAAAAATAGTCGGGAACGGAGAAAGGCGACCCAAGGGCCGCCTTTTCGCTTTTCACTGTTAACGCCAACCGGAAAGGCGTCTCACCCATCCTTACGGATGGTCTCGTTCTTGGGATCGTAGGGCGAATCGCAGGTCACAACCGCATCCCACAGCTCGTCCAGGATCTTGACCTTCAGCTTGGTGCCTTCGACGGCCAGCTCGGGCTTGACGTAGCCCATGCCGATCGACTTTTCGAAGGCGACCGAGTACCCGCCGGAGGTCAGGCGGCCAACGCGCTCACCCTCGGGGGTGTAGAGCGCCTCGCGGCCCCACGGATCGGCGTCAGCCGGGCCGTCGATCAGCAGAGTGCAGCACTTGGAGCGGATGCCGGTGGCTTCCATCGCCTCTTTGCCCGCGAAGTCCTTGGACAGGTCGATAAAGCGCGGCAGGTCCGCCTCGGCCGGGGTCGCGTCGCGGCCCAGCTCGTTGCCAAAGGCGCGGTAGGATTTTTCCTGACGCAGCCAGTTCTGCGCGCGCGCGCCCACCGGCTTGATGCCGAACTCTTCGCCCGCAGCCATCAGCTGATCCCACAGGTGGTTCTGCATCTCGATCGGGTGGTGCAATTCCCAACCCAGCTCGCCGGTGTAGGCCACGCGGATCGCGTTGACCGGCACCATGCCCAGCTCGATCTGCTTGGCCGACAGCCACGGAAAGCGCTTGTTGGTCAGCGCGGTTTCCGGCTCGGCGTCGCGGATCAGCTTTTTCAGCACGTCGCGCGATTTCGGGCCTGCGATGGCAAAGACGCCCCACTGCGTGGTCACATCCTGCACAATCACCAGCTTGCCGGTCGCTTCCATAAAGTCCTCGGCTGCCTTTTGCAGGAAGTCGCTGTCATAGGCCGCCCATGCGCCCGCCGACACCAGATAGTAGTTGTTCTCGCCGTTGCGGACGATGGTGTATTCCGTGCGGGTCGTCCCCTTGGAGGTCAGCGCATAGGTCAGGTTGATGCGACCCACTTTCGGCAGCTTGTTGCAGGTGAACTGGTCGAGGAACTCGGTCGCGCCCGGCCCTTTGACCGTGTGCTTGGCAAAGGCCGTCGCGTCGATCAGGCCCACGCCCTCGCGGATCGCCTTGGCCTCGTCCACGGCATACTGCCACCAGCCACCGCGGCGGAAGGACCGCGCGTCGTGGTCAAAGTTCTCCGGCGCATCAAGCGGGCCGTAGTAGTTGGGGCGTTCCCAGCCACCAGCCCAGCCGAACTGCGCGCCCAGCTTGGCCTGACGGTCATAGGCGGGCGAGGTGCGCAGCGGGCGGGCCGCCGGGCGTTCCTCATCAGGGTGGTGCAGGATGTAGACGTGCTCGTAGGCCTCTTCGTTCTTTTCGACGGCCCACTCGACGGTCTGCCAATCGCCGTAGCGCTTGGGGTCGAGCGACGCCATGTCGATCTCGGCTTCACCGTCGACCATCATCTGCGCCAGGTAATAACCCGCGCCACCGGCAGCGGTGATCCCGAAGGAGAAGCCCTCGGCCAGCCACATGTTGCGCAGACCCGGCGCCGGGCCGATCAGCGGGTTGCCGTCCGGCGTGTAGCAGATCGGGCCGTTGAAGTCGTCCTTGAGACCGACCGTCTCGGAGGACGGCAGACGGTGGATCATCGACATGTATTCTTCTTCGATGCGCTCCAGATCCAGCGGAAAGAGGTCGGCGCGGAACGAATCCGGCACCCCATACTGGAAGCGCGCCGGGGCGTTACGCTCATACGGGCCAAGGATCCAGCCGCCGCGCTCTTCGCGCACGTACCACTTGGCGTCGGCGTCGCGGATCACCGGGTGCTGTTCGTTGCCGGCCTCGCGGTATTTCACCAGCTCGGGGTCGGGCTCGGTGACGATGAACTGGTGCTCCACCGGGATCGCCGGGATCTTGATCCCCAGCAGCTTGGCGGTGCGCTGCGCGTGGTTGCCCGTCGCGGTCACGACGTGCTCGGCGGTGATCACCTGCTGTTCGTCAGAGGGAACAAGGTTGCCGCCCTTCTCGACCATCTTGGTGATGGTGACCTTCCACTCGGTGCCGCTCCATTCGTAGCCGTCGACCTGCCACTTGCGTTCGATCACGACGCCGCGCTGACGGGCGCCCTTGGCCATCGCCATGGTCACGTCGGCCGGGTTGATATAGCCGTCGGTCGGGTGATAGATCGCCCCCTTCAGACCCTCGACGTTGATCAGCGGCCACCGCTCCTTGATCTGCTCCGGGGTCATCCACTCATAGGGGACACCGCAGGTTTCGGCGGTGGTGGCGTAGACGCGATACTCGTCCATGCGCTCATCGGTCTGCGCCATGCGCAGGTTGCCGACCACGAAAAAGCCCGCATCAAGACCGGTCTCTTCTTCGAGCGTCTTGTAGAACTTGATCGAATAGTCGTGAATATGCGTGGTCGCATAGGACATGTTGAAATAGGGCAGCAGGCCCGCCGCGTGCCAAGTCGACCCAGAGGTCAACTCGTCGCGTTCCAGCAACATGACATCGTCCCAGCCCGCTTTGGCGAGGTGGTACGCGATAGATGTCCCGACGGCACCACCGCCGACGACTAGGGCTTTGACATGGGTCTTCATGAACGACTCTCCCGAACGTAGTGCTTCACGCTTAACGTGCGGGGCGAATCTGCGCCGCCCCCGCCCGACCTGTCATGCAAGAAAAACGACCACAAACAGTTACGAGCGAAACAAATCGCTTTCGCGGCGTGGCTTGGAGGGCGGGCCGCTGCCCGGAACGGGCAGTCGGGGCGCGTGAAAAGCCGCCGCACCGCTAGGACGTTGTGCCGCGCTCTGTCGCCTTTCCCCTGCAAAACCACAGCAAAGCGCTAACCACGGGGAACGAATCCGGCGAATTCACGCTGATCCATACAGCCTCAGGCCTTTTCGTCGGCGCTGCGCACTCCTATAAGGGCGTCGGTCCGGGCTGTCAGAGTCGCGGGCCTTTACGGCAATGGGGCAGGACGAATGTTAGGATTGGACGGACTCATGGGCATGTTCTCATCGGACATGGCCATCGACCTTGGGACCGCGAACACGCTGGTCTACGTGAAGGGCAAAGGCGTTGTCCTCTCCGAACCTTCTGTGGTCGCCTACCACATCAAGGACGGGCAGAAAAAAGTGCTCGCCGTGGGCGAAGACGCCAAGCTGATGCTGGGCCGCACCCCCGGCAGCATCGAGGCCATCCGCCCCATGCGCGAAGGGGTGATCGCCGACTTTGACACCGCCGAAGCGATGATCAAGGAATTCATCCGCAAGGTGCACCGCCGCTCGACCTTCTCCAAGCCCAAGATCATCGTCTGCGTGCCCCACGGCGCGACCCCGGTGGAAAAACGTGCGATCCGTCAGTCGGTTCTGTCCGCCGGTGCGCGCAAGGCGGGCCTGATCGCCGAACCCATCGCGGCGGCCATCGGCGCAGGCATGCCCATCACCGACCCCACCGGGAACATGGTCGTGGACATCGGCGGCGGTACCACCGAGGTCGCGGTCCTCTCGCTGGGGGACATCGTCTATGCGCGCTCGGTGCGCGTCGGCGGTGACCGCATGGACGAGGCGATCATCAACTACCTGCGCCGTCAGCAAAACCTGCTGGTGGGCGAAGCCACCGCCGAGCGGATCAAGACCTCGATCGGCACCGCGCGGATGCCCGACGACGGGCGCGGTTCCTCGATGCAGATCCGTGGTCGCGACCTGCTGAACGGCGTGCCCAAGGAAACAGAGATCAGCCAGGCCCAGGTGGCCGAGGCGCTCTCCGAACCCGTTCAGGCGATCTGCGAAGCGGTGATGACCGCGCTCGAAGCGACCCCGCCCGATCTGGCCGCCGACATCGTCGACCGCGGCGTGATGCTGACCGGCGGTGGCGCGCTGCTGGGCGATCTCGATCTGGCTTTGCGCGAACAGACCGGCCTTGCCGTGTCCATCGCGGACGAGTCGCTCAACTGCGTGGCGCTGGGTACCGGCAAGGCGCTGGAGTACGAAAAGCAACTGCGCCACGCCATCGACTACGACAGCTAAACCGCTGAAAACGCATCAGGACGGGCCGCTGCCACGGCCCGTTTGGCACATTGCCAAACCTGGCTTAAACTGCCGCCGTCTCATCTGCTCAAGAGGACCGATTGGCCAGCGATCGCACCAACAGCGATGATTTCACCACGCCGCTCAAGCGTCTGCTTTTGGCGGTTCTGGTGCTGTGCCTGCTGGGGATTTTCCTGCTGTGGCGGATCGATTCCCCCCGCGTTGAACGCTTTCGCGCGCAGGTGGTCGACCGCGTGGTGCCCCGCATGGATTGGGCCATGGCGCCCGTCACCGGCACCGTCCGCCTGCTGCGCGATTTCCAAAGCTACCAGCAGCTTTCCGAGCAAAACGACGAGCTGCGCCGCGAGCTGCGCCAGATGACCGCTTGGAAAGAAGCGGCGCTGCAACTGGAACAGGAAAACGCCCGCCTGCGCGACCTGAACAACGTGCGCCTCGACCCGCGCCTGACCTATATCACCGCCGTGGTGCTGGCCGACAGCGGCAGCCCCTTTCGCCAGTCCGCCCTGATCAACGTCGGCTCGCGCGATGGGATCGTTGATGGCTGGGCGACCATGGATGGGATCGGCCTTGTGGGCCGCGTGTCCGGCGTCGGGCGCAACACCTCCCGCGTGATCCTGCTGACCGACGCCACCAGCCGCATCCCCGCTGAAATCCAGCCCTCGGGGCAGCGCGCGCTGGTCACCGGTGACAACACCTCGGCCCCTCTGGTGGATTTCCTTGAAAACCCGGACCTTGTGCGCCCCGGCGACCGCATCGTGACCACCGGCGACGGCGAAGTCTTCCCCCCCGGTTTGCTGATCGGCCAAGTCGCCGAAGACCCCGGCGGCCGCCTGCGTGTGCGCCTTGCCGCCGACTATGAGCGGCTCGAATTCCTGCGGGTTTTGCGCGATCACGGCGCGCGCCGGGTGGAAAATCCGTCCGAGTTGATCCTGCCCGAAGAGCTGCCCGACGCCGGCCCTGCGCAGGAGCCCCCGACCGATGGCTGAGAACAGCCCCGGACGGCTCTGGGCCATGCGGTTGGCCTATTGCGGGCTGATGCTGGCGATCATGTTCGCGCACCTCATGCCGCTGCACATCGCGCCGCGCGGCTTTGCCGGGCCGGACCTGCTGGTGACCTTTACCTTTGCCTGGGCGCTGCGCCGCCCTGATTACGTGCCTGCCATGCTGATCGCGCTGATGCTGCTGCTGGCCGATCTGCTGCTGCAACGCCCGCCGGGCCTTTGGGCTGTGCTGGTCCTGATGGGCGCCGAATGGCTCAAGGGCAAAGGCCGCCACCTGCGGGAAAATACCTTTGCAGCCGAATGGCTTACCTTTGCCGCAACGCTTTTGGCGATCACTGCTCTCTATCGTGTGATCTTGTCGCTCTTGATCGTGTCGCCCGGAACGTTTTTCCTAAGCGTCATGCAATACGGATTGTCGGTGCTGGCCTACCCGCTGGTCGCCGGCATCAGCTATTTGGTCTTTGGCGTGCGCCGCAGCACGCCGGGGGAATATGATCACACGGGACGCACGCTATGAGACGCACACCGCGCGAGACCCAGGACAGCGCCCGCACGATCAGCCGCCGCGGGCTGATCCTTGGTGGTGGACAGCTGGCTTTTGCCACGCTGCTGGCGCTGCGGATGCGCTATGTGCAGGTGGATCAGGCCGATGAATTCCGCCTGCTGGCCGAAGAAAACCGCGTCAAATTCGATCTTTTGCCCCCGGCCCGCGGGCGGATCTTTGACCGCAACGGCAAGGTCGTCGCCGAGAACGAGCCGACCTATCGTATTACAATCAAACGCGAAGATGCCGGGAACGTGGCCGACGTCATCGCGCGGCTTGGCCAGTTGGTAGAGCTGGACGAGGACGATCTGAACCGCGCCTTGGCAGAGATGGAGCGCACGCCGCCCTTCTTTCCCGTGACCATCGCCGACCGTGTCAGCTGGAAGGACATCAGCCGCGTTGCGGTCAACGCCCCTGCCCTGCCCGGCATCACCACCGAGGTCGGCTTGTCGCGTTTTTACCCGCGCCGCGACCTGTTTGCGCATGTGGCGGGCTATGTGGGGCCGGTGTCCGACCGCGATCTCAAACGCTACGAAGACCCGCCGCCGATCCTGCGCATTCCGCGCTTTCAGATCGGCAAGGTCGGCGTCGAAGCGAAACTCGAAGAGACGCTGCGCGGCACTGCCGGGACCAAGCAGGTCGAGGTGAACGCCGTCGGGCGCGTGATGCGCGAACTTGGCCGCCGCGAAGGCGAGGCCGGGGCCGATGTGCAACTGACGCTGGACGCGGATTTGCAGGAATACGTCAAGGCGCGGCTGGGCGAGGAAAGCGCGTCGGTCGTGGTGATGGACGTGGAAAAGGGTGACCTTTTGGCCATCGCCTCGGCGCCGTCTTACGATCCGAACAAGTTCGTGCGCGGCATTTCCGTGGCCGATTACAGCCTCTTGCGCGACAACAACCACCGCCCCCTAGCGTCGAAAACCGTGCAGGATGCCTACCCGCCCGGCTCGACCTTCAAGATGGTGACGGCCTTGGCGGCGATGGACGCCGGTCTGGTTGCCCCCGATGAAACCGTCTGGTGCCCCGGCCATCTGGACGTGGGTGGGCGCAAGTTCCACTGTTGGAAACGCGCCGGGCACGGTCACGTGAACCTCGAACAATCGCTCCGCGAAAGCTGCGACGTTTACTATTATGAACTTGCGCTTAAAGTCGGGATCGAACGGATCGCCCAGATGGCGCGGCGGCTTGGTCTTGGCGAATCCCATGACGTGCCCATGTCGGCCGTGACCTCTGGGCTGGTGCCAGACAAAGCGTGGAAGCTGCGCGAACGCGGCGCCGATTGGGTGATCGGTGACAGCGTGAACGCCTCGATCGGTCAGGGCTTTGTGCTGGCCTCGCCCATGCAGCTGGCGGTGATGACCGCGCGTCTGGCGACCGGACGGTCGGTGACGCCTCGCCTGATCAAACGCATCGACGGGATCGAGACGCCATCCCAAGGCGGGGTGGATTTAGGCCTTAATCCCAACCACTTGCTGCAACTCAAACGCGCCATGTTCGCGGTATCGAACAATCGGCGCGGCACGGCCTACGGCAGCCGGATCATCGCCGATGAGATGCGCATGGCCGGCAAGACAGGCACCTCTCAGGTGCGCAACATCACCGCCGCCGAACGGGCGCGCGGCGTGACCTCGAACGCCGATCTGCCGTGGGAGCGGCGCGACCACGCGCTGTTCGTTGACTTTGCACCGTGGGACAATCCGCGTATCGCGGTGTCGGTCGTGGTGGAACACGGCGGCGGCGGTTCGACCGCAGCGGCGCCCATCGCGCGTGACGTGACCTTGCAGGCGCTTTACAACGGCGATCCCCCGCTCGAAGCTTACCCGACCAAGGACCGCCGCCGCATCGCCGCACAGCAGGAACGTTTTGCTAAGGAACGTAAAGCCCGCGAAGCCGAACTGGCCAGCCGCGCATGACCTATCTTGAGTATTCCATCAAATCCGCCCCCACCGGTTGGCGCAAGATCCTGCACCTCAACTGGCCTCTGGTGGTGCTGCTCAGCGCCGTGGCCAGCATCGGGTTCCTGATGCTCTACTCTGTTGCGGGCGGGTCGTGGACGCCTTGGGCCGAGCCGCAGATCAAGCGCTATGTCCTTGGTTTAACAGTGATGTTTATCGTGGCGATGGTGCCCATCTGGTTCTGGCGAAACGTGTCTTTGGTGGCCTATGGCATTGGTCTGGGCCTGTTGTTGATGGTGGAACTTTTCGGCACCGTGGGCATGGGGGCGCAGCGTTGGATCGACCTTGGGTTCATGCGCCTGCAACCTTCGGAAGTGATGAAGATCACCCTCGTTATGTTCCTCGCCGCCTATTACGATTGGCTGCCGAACAACCGCGTGTCGCGGCCCTTGTGGGTGGCGATCCCGGTGGTCTTTATCCTTTTGCCCACCGCGTTAACCCTTGCGCAACCGGACCTCGGGACGGCGCTTTTGTTAATGATTGGCGGCGGGCTGATGATGTTCCTGGCCGGGGTGCATTGGCTGTATTTCGCGACGGTGATCAGCGCCGGGGTGGGCACCATCTGGGCGGTGTTTCAGTCGCGCGGCACCGATTGGCAGCTGCTCAAGGACTATCAGTTTCGACGCATCGACACCTTTCTGGACCCGTCCTCTGACCCGTTGGGCGCGGGCTATCACATCACCCAAGCCAAGATTGCCATGGGCTCTGGCGGCTGGACGGGGCGCGGTTTCATGCAAGGCACTCAAAGCCGCCTAAACTTCCTGCCTGAAAAGCATACTGACTTTATTTTCAATACCTTGGCCGAAGAGTTCGGCTTTGTCGGAGGCTTTTCCCTACTGTCGCTTTACGTGTTGATCCTGTTCTTTTGCGTCGTCGCGGCGCTACAGAACAAGGATCGGTTTTCTTCACTGTTGATCCTTGGCATTGCGCTGACATTCTTTTTGTTCTTTGCAGTGAACATGTCGATGGTGATGGGGCTGGCGCCGGTCGTGGGCGTACCCTTGCCTCTTGTGTCTTATGGCGGCTCTGCGATGCTGGTGTTGATGCTGGCCTTTGGCTTAGTCCAAAGCGCGCATGTGCACAGGCCCCGTTAACCACGTAGGACTTAACGATGATTAACATCCTCTTTGCGGCGCTGACCGAGCGTTGGGAACAATATGAAACGCCTCTGCGCGCGGCGTTGGAAGCCACCGGACTGGCCTATTGCCTTGGCACGGACCTGCCGGCTGAGGAGGTGGATTATATCATTTACGCGCCCAACTCGACCGTTCAGGATTTTTCCATCTTTCCTAACCTGAAGGCGGTTCTGAACCTCTGGGCCGGGGTCGAAGCCGTTGTGAACAACCCGACGTTAACCGTGCCGCTGGCGCGAATGGTCGATGAACATGGACTGACCCAAGGCATGGTCGAATGGGTGACGGGACATGTGATGCGGCACCATCTGGGAATGGACGCGCATATCAACAATCCAGACCGGATCTGGGATGACACCCCCCCGCCCTTGTCCAAGGACCGTCCCGTCACGATCCTCGGGCTTGGGGTGCTGGGGCAAGCCTGCGCCAAGGCCCTCACAAATCTAGGCTTTCCCGTCACGGGATGGAGCCGTTCGGCAAAAGACATCCTCGGCATTCGCGCCCTGCACGGCGATGATGGTCTGACCCAAGCGCTGCGCGATGCGCAGATCCTTGTCCTGCTGCTCCCCAACACCTCGGCCACGACCAACATCATGAATGCCGAACGCCTTGCCCTGCTCGCGCCCGGCGCCTTCTTGGTTAATCCGGGAAGAGGGCCGTTAATTGATGACGACGCCCTGCTGGCCGCTTTGGACAGCGGGCAGATCGGCCATGCGACTCTCGATGTCTTTCGCGTAGAGCCGCTGCCCCAAGATCATGCGTTTTGGACGCATCCGCGCGTGACCGTGACCCCGCATATCGCGTCTTGCACGCGCCCGGACACCGCCGCGCATGCCATCGCCGATAATATCGCCCGCTCCGAAGCCGGTGCGCCGATGTTGCATCTTGTGGATCGCGACGCCGGTTATTAAGCGAGACCTTAAAGGAGACCGCCCATGACTTTTGATCGCAGCGTGAAAATCGCCCCGTCCATCCTGTCCGCCGACTTCGCCGATTTCGGGCGTGAGATTCAGGCCGTCGAGGCCGAAGGCGCCGACTGGATCCATGTGGACGTAATGGATGGGCACTTTGTGCCGAACCTCACCTTTGGCCCTCCGGCGGTCAAAGCCTTTCGCCCGCATGTAAAGACCTTTATGGACGTTCACCTTATGATTGCGCCGGTGGACAGCTATATCGATGCGTATGCGGACGCTGGCGCCGACATGTTGACCGCCCACGTCGAGGCAGGTCCGCACCCGCACCGCACGCTTCAGGCGATCAAAGTCGCCGGGATGCAGGCCGGTATCGCGCTGAACCCCGGCACCCCGGCAGAGGCCGTGCGCGAGCTGTTGCCGCTGGCGGACATGGTGCTGGTGATGACCGTAAACCCAGGTTTTGGCGGGCAAAAATTCATCGACATGACCGCCAAAGTCCGCACAATTCGTGAGTGGATTGGCGACCGCCCGATCCATATCCAGATCGACGGGGGCGTCACGCCCGAGACTGCGCCCCTCGTGGTGGAGGCTGGCGCCGACGTTCTGGTGGCCGGCTCTGCCGTGTTCAAGGGCGGCTCGGTCAGCAACCCCGCACCCTACGGCGAGAACATGCGGGCGATCCGCGCGTCGATCAGCTAATCTACCTCAGATTGTAAAAGACACCCCGCCAAGGCCCATCCTCGGCGGGGTTTTAAATGTCTGACAATTTAAAAAAGCGTTACTGCCCCTCTGCCAGATAGACCCGCGTGATCCAATTGGCAGCCAAGGCCGGGCGGTCTTGACCTTTCACTTCGACCAGCACATCCCAATGCACATCAAGGAAACCGTCGCCCTCATCTACCGAGGCCACGGTGAATTCGCCGCGGATGCTGCTGCCCACCCGCACCGGCGAGACAAAGCGAATCCGGTCGAAACCGTAGTTAATGGACGAGGCAAACCCTTCGATCCCTTCAACCACTTGGTAAGACATGGCCGAGAGCATCGACAGCGTCAGAAAACCATGGGTGACGCAGCCGCCAAAGGGCGTTTCCGCCTTTGCCCGATCTTCATCAAGGTGAATGAACTGCCAATCCTCGGTCGCATCGGCAAACGCCTTGACCCTTGCGGCGTCCATTTCAAACCAACGGGTTGTTTGCGGCGCAAGCGCGCGCAGGTCATCAGCCAGCATCGGGCAACACGTGATCTTTGAACTGCTCGCGCAGCGTCAGCTTGGAGATTTTCCCCGTCGCGGTCAGCGGCAATTCATCAACGAAAACAATATCATCCGGCAACTGCCACTTGGCGAAATGCTCTATCATCATCTCGTGGATTTCCTCTAGGCTCGGGCGGTCGCCGTTGGCCACACAGACCAACAAAGGGCGCTCATCCCACTTGGGGTGCGGCAGGGCAATCACCGCGCAATTGGCCACCTTGGGATGCGCCATGGCCACGTTTTCAAGGTCGATCGAACTGATCCACTCGCCGCCGGATTTAATCAAATCCTTGGCGCGGTCCTGAATATACAAGAACCCGTCGGGGTCGATGCTGGCCACGTCGCCAGTGCCAAACCAGCCTTCGGAATCCATGGCGGCCTGCGACGCCTCTGGGTTGTTGAAATAGCCCGAAACGACCGCATTGCCCCGCACGAAAAGCTCGCCCACGGCCTTACCATCATGCGGCTGCCGCTGGCCGTTTTCATTCACCAGCTTGAGGTCGACGCCAAATATCCGCCGCCCCTGTTTGACTTTGAGGTCGATTTTCTCTTTGAAATTCAAGTCCTTCATAGAGGCAGACAGCTGCCCATGGGTGCCGACGGGGCTCATTTCGGTCATCCCCCACGCGTGACAAATGTCGACCCCCATCATTTCGAAGGCTTCGATCATCGCACGCGGAACCGCAGAGCCCCCAATCACCAGTTGATCCAGCGTCGACGGCGCCCCGCCGCGTGCCTCCATCTCTGTGCGAAGGCCAAGCCAGACCGTCGGCACGCCCCACGAGGCGGTGACGGCTTCTTCTTCGATCAAATTGTACAGAGATTCCCCGTCCAGTTGCGGCCCGGGCATAATCAAGGACGCGCCAACCATCGGCGCAGCATAGGGCAGCCCCCACGAATTGACGTGGAACATCGGCACAACCGGAAGGATACGCGCCCATTCGTGCAAAGAGCGCGGAATGGTGATCGCCAAGGTCATCGCGTGCAGTACGGTCGAGCGGTGGCTATACAGCGCGCCTTTGGGATGGCCAGTGGTGCCAGAGGTGTAACACAGCCCCGCAGCGGTATCTTCGGCCATTTCGGGCCAGTCGAAATGCTCGGGCCGCCCGTTCAGCAACTCTTCGTAGCACAGGAATTTCACTGCACTTTCAGGCATATGCGCCCGGTCGGTCATCAGGACCAGCTGCAAGTCCTGGGGCAGATGATCGGCCAACGCCTCGATCAGTGGCACAAAGGTCAGGTCCAGGCAGAGCACCTTGTCCTGCGCGTGTTCGATGATGTAGAGCATCTGTTCGGCGGACAGGCGGGGGTTGATCGTGTGACAGACGGCACCCATCCCCGAGATAGCGTAATACAACTCAAAGTGGCGATAGCCGTTCCACGCCAGCGTCGCGACCCGGTCGCCCGGCTGCACGCCGATGGACGCCAACCCATGCGCCAACTGCCCGGCGCGGGCGTAGGCTTGCGTGTAGGTTTCGCGGTGAATATCGCCTTCGGTGCGAACCGAAACCACCTCTGCGCCGGGGTGCGCTTTGGCGGCGTAGCGCAGAATCTCGATGATCCTGAGCGGTACGTGCATCATTGTGCCTTGCATCGGGCCCTCCCTTGCCGTCTGCCTATGTCCCGCTAGAGTGAACAGTCTAGCGGCGCTGTGGCAACCGCAAATCTGCAAAATGACGTGAGGACGCGAATGACCGACCAAATGAAACGCATTGCGCTGGCCCGCCGCCCCGAAGGCGTTCCGGCTCCGCAGGATTTTTCCATAGAAACCATGGACATACCGGCCATTAAGGCAGGTGAAGTGTTGGTTAGAGTCAGCTGTTTGTCGCTGGATCCGTATATGCGCGGGCGGATGAGCGACGCCCCGAGCTATGCGCCGTCGGTCGATTTGGGCGCAACGATGACCGGCCAGGGCGTGGGCCGCGTGGTTGCGTCCAAGGCGGACGGCTTCGCTGTTGGGGATTTGGTAACAGGTATGACCGGCTGGGCTGACCACGCCGTACTACCCGCCGCAGAATTGCGCAAACTGCCAGAAGATATACCCGAAAGCACGGCCCTAGGGGTGCTCGGGATGCCTGGGTTTACCGCTTGGACGGGCTTGCGGAAATATGGGTTGCCCAAAGCGGGAGAGACCTTGGTCGTGGCCTCCGCGACCGGCCCGGTGGGGTCCATGGTTGGCCAATTGGCCAAGGCTGCGGGCCTGCGGACCATCGCCATCGCGGGCGGGCCCGAGAAATGCGCGCTGGCTGTCGAGACCTTTGGGTTTGACGCTGCGATCGACCACAAGGCACATGACGATGCCGCGTCTCTGCGCGCCGCTATCGCAGCGGCGACCCCGGATGGCGTTGATATCTATTGGGAAAATGTCGGCGGCAAAGTTCTAGAAGCGGTCATGCCGCTGATGAATGTCGGCGGGCGCATCCCGGTCTGCGGGATGATCGCGTGGTACAATGGGGCCGAAGCTGGGGACAAATTGCCGTTGATCTGGCGGTCGGTACTGACGAAACGCCTGTCGGTGAACGGGTTGATCATCTTTGATCACTGGGACGATTTCCCCGATTTCCTGAGCGATGTGGCGCCCAAGGTTGCCGCCGGCGACATCGCCTACCTCGAAGACATCGCCCACGGGCTGGACGACATGCCTCAGACCTTCATCTCGATGCTGACAGGCGGTAACACAGGCAAACAAATCGTTAAGCTGTGATCACTCTGGCTCTTGCACCGCAAGCTCTAGCGGCGCGGGCGCCCCACCCAGATCGTCAATCCGCAGCGGGCCATTGGGACGTGACAGCCGATTACGCACCACCCAATGCAGGCGGGATTGCGCACGGGTGATCGCGACATAGGCCAGCCGCTTCCACAAGGGCTGTCCGGCCTCGGTCCGGCCCATGCGCGCGGCGGCGTATAGATCGGGGGCGAAAACCTGAACCTCGTCCCATTGGCTGCCCTGCGCCTTGTGAATTGTCACCGCAGCACCGTGCAAAAAGGTCGCCCCCATACGCGCCGCAAAGGGGATAAACGGTTCTTCTTCCTCGGGTTTTTCGATTTTCACGATAGAGGCTGCGGACACCTGCGGTTCCACCGCGCCGACCACGTGAAGTTTAGAAAACCCCGGCTTGCGCCCCGGCCCAAGGTAGATGACCTGCGCGCCCTTGATCAGACCGCGCGCTTCGAGGTCGAGGCGCTTCTTGCGGTGTTTCAAGGGCAGTTCGATGCCGTCGCAGATCAGCGGCTCGCCCGCCAACAGCTCGGTTTCGGGCGCGCCATGCACCGCGCGAAAGGCGTTAATCAGGCGGATTCGCGTCGCGTTGCGCCAGACCAAGACCGGCGAGCGCGCCATCAGATCCACTTCGACCCGCTGCCCCCAGACGACACGGTCATCGCGGCGGGCGGCGTCTTCGATCATGCGCTCAAAGTCTTCGAAGCCCAGCTGCGGATCAGCCAGAGCATGCGCGAGATCGAGGATCGGATTGTCGGCCTCTTGCCGGTGGATGCGGCTGAGCTCCATTTTCAGCGTGTCGGGCAGCGTGTCGAACACCATTTTCCCCGATTGGTTCACCGGGGCAAGCTGCGCCGGATCGCCAAAAATCAGCAGGTTGGGAAAAATCTCTTGGAGGTCTTCGAACTGACGATCGTCAAGCATCGAGGATTCGTCGACAAAGCCAATGTCGAGCGGCTCTTCGCGGCGTTTCCACCCGGTGATAAAATCGCTGCCGCGCAACCCCGCCGCAGCCAAAGCGGCCGGAATGGACTTGTGCAATTCATAACTGGCCTGCGCGCGGGCGAGCGCCTCGGGGGGCAAGTCTTCGATTTCTGGGGCTTCCTCGTTGCCCATCAACCATTCGGCAATCTTTTCGTATTCCGGGTCGTAGACAGGCGTGTAGAGGATACGGTGGATCGTCGTCGCAGGCACGCCGCGCATCCGCAAGACGCTGGCGGCTTTGTTCGTCGGCGCGAGAATGGCCAGAGTGCGGGTGTCCTTGGACCGTTTACCTTCGTAATCGCCCGAAACGATATCGACACCGGTCGCCTGAAGCGCCTTGTAAAGCTCTGACAATAAGAGCGTTTTACCGCTGCCCGCCTTGCCCATCAGGGCCATGACGCGGGCTCGGCCTTCGATTGGCGGCTCTGTTGTTCCCTGCACGATGTCAACGCCCGCGCCGCGCAGCATCTCGGCGACACGGTCATAGGCAACGGCCTGATCTTCGGAGAGTTGGAGCGCGGGAACAGTCATGCGCGCACCCTATATCCGGTGGCAGGCGTGCGCCAGAGACACAAACGCAAAAGCGCGCGCCGGCGGGAACCGACACGCGCTTTTTTGCAGTGGGCCTGAGATTAGGCTGCGATCTGACCTTCGAGATCGACGACGGTGCCAAAGGACAGTTCGAACCAGCGCTTGGACATTTCGGGCGTGATGCCCGCGCTTTTAGACACCGAGGCCTGCGCTTCGGAGGTGAATTCCCACAGGCCGACGCTGATCTTTTCGCGACCTTCGCCTTCGCTGCCAAGCACCTCGGGCGAAGAGCCGATACGGCGGTAAATGCGCACCATGCGTGCGTCAAAGACACCGACGTAGTGTTCGACGCCAAATTCCTGCATGACCTCGCCGCCCGCCAACATCAAGGCCGCCGCGACGCCGGGGGTGGCGGTGCGGGACAGGCAGAAACGGGTGCATTCCCAGATCAACGGCGACTGGATGCGCACGCCATCCGTGAGGTGAATGAAATGGTCATTCACCATTGTTTTACCGATTGTCGGCAGCAAGCGCATAGAGCCGCCATGGGTGCCATCGGCGTTTTCCCAGATCACATACAGCGGGTTTTCGTCGTCGTATTCGTCGCGCTCAAAGCCGCGATCGTCGACGTTTACGGCCCAACCCAAGCGGGTTTTGAACTGATCGGCGCGATCCAGAAACATGGAGCGGGCCAGCTTGGGGAACTTGTGAAGGTCTTCACCGTAAATGTAGCGGATCATGTGTTTATTCCTCTGCGTGTGTTTTGCTGAGGAAAGATTTGTCCGGCAGTGGTTAACGGGTTTCAGCAGCACCGTACGCAGCCCCAAGGCCCGCTTTACCAAAGCGGTCCCTAGACCACGATCAACCCTCGGCTAAGGGCGCGTGCCACCGCGTGGGTGGTATTCATCGCTCCGAGTTTGAACCGCGCGCTTTCCACGTAGACCCGCAAGGTGTGTTCGGAAATCGATAGCGTGTCCGCTGCTTGGGCCCTGGAATAACCAATCGCCAAGAGCGTCATCGCCTCCAGTTCCCGGGGGGACAATTGCTGGGCGGGCTCGGGTGTGCGGCCCGGTTCGAATTCCAGAGCCTTTTGGTTGAAGTAATGCGCCACAAGGATCAGATCCCGGCGATTGCTTTCTGTAAACTCCTCCCATTCGGCGTCTGAGCAGTTATGCGTCAGCGAAAACAGGGCAAATTGGCCATTCGGACCGCGGATCGGGATGGAAAACCCTTGGTTGCCTATCCCATGTTCAATGGCATCTTTGAGCAAGGCACGCGCGGATTTGGAGGACCAGTCCAAACGCTTCCAATTGACGGGATGAAAGCGCTGAAAGCATCCTTGGATCACTGGATCGATCCTTAGATACCCTCTTTCCACGTAGCGGTTCACCCATTCCAGGTCATAGGTGCCGCAACCGTATTGCTCGCCGTTGCTGTTGACCCAGTGATAGACCATGTGGTCCACACCATATTGATCGCGCAGCTCTTCGATTACGATTTGAAGATCGTCTAAGCCCTTAGCGGACTCCAACCGTTCGATCAGCGTGTCCAGTCGCGGAGCGTTTCCCAAGAAGCCCAATGCCATTTCCTTCGGCAAGGGACGCAATCTCGGCCTGCGCTACAAAAGCAGTGTCGTCCAGTTGAGAGGCCAGAGACGGCATACCGTTGGCCCGTGCGAACGTCTTCAGGTCGGTCAGTACGTCCAAAATCCAGTCATGTCCCATATTGAACCTCTTTCATAGGTAGTTAACGAGTGATTAACGTAAGACTACCACTCAGCCATTCATCGCGAAATTCACGGAATCCTCCTCCCCAGAAACTGCGAGGGGGCGCACCGTTAAGGAATTGAATACACGAAGAGTATGAACAAAAAGAGAACGCCCGCGAACCATTTTGGCGATTCGCGGGCGTTTCAGAGATTTTAGACGAAAGGCTTAGCCGCGCGCGGCCAGAGCATCCTCAAAAGTGCGCAGGCCGGTGGTCGGGGCCTGAACCAGCACGGACATGTTGCCCGGCTTGTGTTCGTTGCGCAGCATCTTCATGTGGGCATCCGGGATTTCCGCCCAGGGGAAGACCTCAGACATGCAGGGGTCCAGACGGCGCTCGCACATCAGGCGGTTGGCCGAGGCAGCCTGCTTGAGGTTCGCAAAGTGCGAGCCCTGAAGACGCTTTTGGTGCATCCACATGTAGCGCACATCGAAGGTGCAGTTAAAGCCCGAGGTGCCCGCGCAAATCACCACGATACCGCCCTTTTTCACGATCAGGGTCGACACCGGGAAGGTCGCCTCGCCGGGGTGTTCGAACACCATGTCGACGTTCACACCTTTGCCGGTGATGTCCCAGATCGCCTTGCCGAACTTGCGCGCTTCTTTGAGCCACTCGTTGTATTCCGGCGTGTTGACCGTGGGCAGCTGGCCCCAGCACTTGAAGTCCTTGCGGTTGATGACGCCCTTGGCCCCCTGCGCCATGACGAAGTCACGCTTGGATTCGTCGGAAATCACACCGATCGCGTTGGCACCGGCGGTGTTCGCAAGCTGGATCGCGTAAGAGCCCAGACCGCCCGACGCGCCCCAGACCAGAACGTTCTGGCCGGGCTTGAGCTCGTGCGGGTGGTGGCCGAACAGCATCCGGTAGGCGGTCGCCAGCGTCAGCGTATAGCAGGCCGATTCTTCCCAGGTCAGGTGCTTGGGGCGCGGCATCAGCTGCTGCGCCTGCACGCGGGTGAACTGTGCGAACGAACCGTCGCCGGTCTCGTAGCCCCAGATCCGCTGCGTCGGAGAGAACATCGGATCGCCGCCGTTGCACTCTTCGTCGTCGCCATCGTCCTGGTTACAGTGGATGACCACCTCGTCGCCGACTTTCCAGTTCTTAACCTTGTCGCCCACTTTCCAGACGATGCCAGAGGCGTCGGACCCGGCGATGTGGTAGTCTTGCTTGTGCACGTCGAACGGCGAAATCGGCTTGCCCAGACCGGCCCAGACGCCGTTGTAGTTCACGCCCGCGGCCATCACGAGGACCAGCACTTCGTGGCTGT
Organism: Tropicibacter naphthalenivorans; assembly: GCF_900176475.1. Lineage (GTDB taxonomy): Bacteria > Pseudomonadota > Alphaproteobacteria > Rhodobacterales > Rhodobacteraceae > Tropicibacter > Tropicibacter naphthalenivorans. Next base: position 130,006 of record NZ_FWXX01000007.1, on the reverse strand, counting down.
CGATTTCCCAGGTGTCGACGACTTCCTGTTTAAACGACTGATCCGGCTCGCCGTGGCGTTCGCGGCGGATGTTCCACGCATACATTTTCTTGGGGACATAACCCAAGGGGGGCATTTCGCCGATCTCATAGAGGTCTTTTTCCGGCGCGTCGTACTGGGCGATGCCCGTCTCAGTGTCCAGAGCCATGTCGGCCTCCTATCTGGTCCGTTCGTTAATATTTCGCACTTACTGCGCTGCAGAATCGTGCTGCATTGGCACTGAGATACGCGGGGGCGCGCAACATTGCAACATCAACGTGACGTATTTTGTAATTTTATAACCCAGCGGACGCAGCATTTCCTTTGCAAGCGCAGCAAATCCTTAACAAAGATGGCGGATCGAGGCGGCGTAGAATTCTGCCAGCCCCTGCCCGTCTGGCGTGATTTGGTGCGGCTCTGCGGTGGCGATGCCCCGTTCGGTCAGCGCGCGCAGGCCGACCTCGACCGCATAGGCGACATCATCGCGGGGCAGATGGACGTGGCAGTCGGACAGGGTTTTGATCCGCTCGGCGGCGGCCTGGTCCAGCTCGGCGCGAGTCTTTGGACCTTCGATCAAAAGCTGCGCGACCAAGGGCACGGGCAGCACGGGAATAATACGCGCGATCCGGTCCATCAGCGCGTCCGCCAGCGCCTGCGGATCGCTGGCCAAGTCCGGCTGCGCCGACAGCGACACCGGCACGCCAAAGCTGACCGCCGCATAGCCAAACCGATGATAGCGGCCGGTCAGCCTTAACCATAGTTGCTTGAGCACGGCGCGGAACACATGCAGGACCGAGGTATCAAACCGCCGCGTCCCCGCCTGATCGGCGGCGACCAACACGCGGTCTTCGAGCACGCGGTCATAGTTCAGACCCACGGGCACAAAGACGATGTCCCTGCCAGAGTCCCGCGCCGCCTCGCACATATAGGTCAGTAGTCCCACCTTGGGCGGCTGCGGCGCGCCGGTCAGGGACAGCCCGCCTTCGGGAAAGATCGCCTGCGTGCTGCCGCCAATGGTCGCCATCTGCACATAGCGGCGCAGCACCTTGCGATAGAGATCGTCACGCGATTTGCGCCGAATGAAATACGCCCCCATGGAGCGAATCAACACGCTCAGCGGCCAGACGCGCGCCCATTCGCCCACCGCATAGGACAAAGCCGACCGGCTGGCGGCCAGATGCGTGACCAAGACGTAATCCATGTTGGACCGGTGATTCATCACAAACACCACTGTCGCCTCGGGGTGGATGCCCGTCAGTTCAGCCGGATCGTGGTGCTGCAAGCGCACACGGTACAAAGCGTTGGACAGCCAGCGCGCCAGCCGCACCCCCCAGCCGAAATAGGCCAGCGCGGAAAAGGACGGCACGATCTCGCGCGCATAATCGCGCGCGCGTTCAACGGCGACATCTTCGCGCAGATCATGCGCGCGGGCATAATCCACCGCCGCTTGCGTGACCTCGGGGTGATACACCAGCCGCTGGATCAGATCGTAGCGCCGCAGCAGCTTGAACGGCTCGATGGGCCGTGCGAGGCGTTTGTTCAGCCGCGCGACAGCCCGTTCCATCCGGCGGCGAAAGAACCAGCGCACCGAAGGGAACAGGAAATTCGTCGCAAAGGCCGCCCCGGCAAAACCAAGGATCAGCGCAAAAAGCCACAAAGGCAGGGTCACAGGCGTATTCATGGCCCGACCCTAGCGCCCACGGTGTCAGCGGCAAGGCCGCGACATTCTGCACCGCAGCGCAAACAGCCTTTGCGAAACGCGGCGAAGGCACTAGCGTGACGTCAGACCGCGCCTGTGCCGCGATGCAGCGAATTGACAGAGACATAATCTTTCGCATACACCGACATCAACGCAACAAGATTGCGATCCAGTGTTTCGCCTGACGGAGGCCCAAATGACCGAGACCACACGTGACCGCCCTTGGCTGATCCGCACCTACGCGGGTCACTCCACCGCCGAGAAATCCAACGCTCTGTATCGCTCGAACCTGGCCAAGGGGCAGACGGGCCTGTCCGTGGCCTTCGACCTGCCGACCCAGACCGGCTATGACAGCGACCACGTGCTATCCAAGGGCGAAGTGGGCAAGGTCGGCGTGCCGGTTTGCCACCTTGGCGACATGCGCAGCCTGTTTCAGGATATCCCGCTGGAGCAGATGAACACCTCGATGACGATCAACGCCACCGCGCCTTGGCTGCTGTCGCTTTATATCGCCGTCGCCGAAGAGCAAGGCGCCGATGTGACCAAGTTGCAAGGCACCGTGCAGAACGATCTGATCAAGGAATACCTGTCGCGCGGCACCTATATCTGCCCGCCGAAACCCTCGCTCAAGATGATCGGGGACGTGGCCGAGTATTGCTATACCAACGTGCCGAAATGGAACCCGATGAACGTGTGTTCCTACCACCTGCAAGAGGCCGGCGCGACGCCCGAGCAGGAACTGGCCTTTGCGCTGGCCACCGCGATTGCTGTCCTGGATGAGCTGCGCCCGCGCGTCGCGGATGAGGACTTCCCGGCGCTCTGCGGGCGGATCTCGTTCTTTGTGAACGCCGGGATCCGCTTTGTGACCGAGATGTGCAAGATGCGCGCCTTTGTCGATCTGTGGGACGAGATCCTGCAAGAGCGCTATGGCGTCGAGAACCCCAAATACCGCCGTTTCCGCTATGGCGTGCAGGTGAACAGCCTCGGCCTGACCGAGCAGCAGCCGGAAAACAACGTCTACCGCATTCTGATCGAAGCACTGGCCGTCACGCTGTCGAAAAACGCCCGCGCCCGCGCCGTGCAGCTGCCCGCGTGGAACGAAGCGCTTGGCCTGCCGCGCCCGTGGGACCAGCAGTGGTCCATGCGGATGCAGCAGATCCTTGCCTATGAAACCGACCTGCTGGAATACGACGATCTGTTCGACGGCAACCCCGCCGTGGATCGCAAGGTCGCCGCGTTGAAAGAGGGCGCGCGCGCCGAACTGGCCAACATCGAAAGCATGGGCGGCGCCATCGGGGCCATCGACTATATGAAGGGCCGTCTGGTGGATTCGAACGCCGAGCGCGTCAACCGCGTCGAGCGCGGCGAGACCATCGTTGTCGGCGTGAACAAGTGGACCGAGACCGAGCCTTCCCCGCTGATGGGCGAGGACGGTGGCATCATGGTCGTTGACCCGTCGGTCGAGCAGGACCAGATCGCGCGTCTAAATGCTTGGCGCGCCAATCGCGACAATGCAGCGGTCGAGGCCGCCTTGGGTGCGCTACGCGAAGCGGCGGCCAAGGGCGAAAACGTCATGCCCGCTTCTATCGCCTGCGCCAAGGCCGGGGTCACCACCGGCGAATGGGCAGCGCAGATGCGCAACGTCCACGGCGAATATCGCGGCCCCACCGGCGTGTCGAAATCCGTGTCGAACAAGACCGAAGGGCTGGACGACATCCGCGACGCGGTCAACGCGGTCAGCGACCGTCTGGGCCAGCGCCTGCGCTTCCTCGTGGGCAAGCCCGGCCTTGACGGGCACTCGAACGGGGCAGAGCAGATCGCCTTCCGCGCGCGCGATTGCGGCATGGACATCGACTACGAAGGCATCCGTCTGACGCCCGAGCAGATCGTCGAAGCGGCCAAGAACGGCGCCCATGTGGTGGGCCTGTCGATCCTGTCCGGCTCGCACATCCCGCTGGTCGAGGAAACCATGCAGCGGATGCGCGAAGCGGGCCTGTCCCACGTGCCGGTCACCGTTGGCGGGATCATTCCCGACGATGACGCAGAGCGTCTGCTGGCGATGGGCGTTGCGCGCGTTTATACGCCCAAGGATTTCGAATTGAACACGATCATGAAAGACATCGTGAGCCTTGCGGACCCAAAATCGGTTGCCGCAGAGTAAACATTCACCTATTAAGATTTCCAAAGCGCCGGTGCGGGTCATCGGCGCTTTTTCCACACAAATCGCGCGAAAGACGCTGATTGGCGGCAAATGGTTAACGATATATTAACTGTTTCACGAGAGCGAATTTTAGAGCCGTCTACTTTTGCGCGCAAAATCGCTATGTCACAATAAATATCTTGCTTCCATTCAAAATTCGGGGAATTGAATCGAAAAACAGGAGCGAGACCAATGGATATCAACCTAGAAACCCTCTCACATGATGAACTGGTCCAACTGATTTCGGACGCTCAAAAGGCGCTGAAAACCGTGGATGCCCGCCGCAAAGCCGAAGCCAAGCGTGCCGCAGAAAAAGCCGCCAAAGAGTTTGGCTTTTCGCTGGACGAAGTTTTGGACGCCGGTGTCAAAGGCAGCAAAGGCGCGCCGAAATACGCCAACCCGGACGACGCAACCCAAACCTGGACAGGCCGTGGCCGCAAACCCAACTGGCTGATCGAAGCGCTCGAAGCGGGCAAATCCCTGGACGATATGGCGCTGTAAATGTCGATCCACATCGGTGCTGCACCCGGCGATATCGCCGAGACGGTCCTTATGCCGGGCGACCCCTTGCGGGCGCAATGGGCGGCAGAGACCTTTTTAGAGGACGCGATCTGCGTCAATCGGGTTCGCGGAATGCTGGGCTATACCGGCACATGGCGCGGCAATCGCGTGACGATCCATGGCTCTGGTATGGGGATGCCAAGCCTGTCGATCTACGCCAATGAATTGATCCGCGATTTTGGTGCCAAAACCCTGATCCGAATTGGATCATGCGGGGCAATGCAAGAGCGCATTCAATTAAGAGATGTTATTATTGCAATGACATCAACCACGCTCTCCACACCCTCTTCTGGCATTTTCCGCGAATTGAATTTCGCGCCCTGCGCCGATTACGGGCTGTTGGAGGCAGCGGTTTCTGCGGCCAAGGCCAAGGGCATCACGCACCATGTGGGCGGGATATACTCGTCAGACGTGTTCTACGACGAACGCCCTGATCTGAATGAGCAAATGGTGCGGCACGGCATTCTTGGCGTCGAAATGGAAGCGGCCGAGCTTTACATTCTGGCGGCGCGCCATGGGGTCCGCGCCTTGGGTGTGATGACTGTATCCGATCACCTTTTGCGAGAAGAGGCCTTGCCCTCGGAAGATCGGGAAAAGTCCTTTGGCGAGATGGTGGAAATCGCGCTGCACGCGGCCTTTCCGCAATAAATCAGCGGGCGGCGTTTCACGCGCCGCCCTGCCTTTTTACCGCCCGTGCGTGCGGTCATAGCCATTGGGCGTCGGCGATTGCCAATCGCCTAATGCGCCTTCGGCCGGTTTCAAAACCTCGACCATCAGCGGATAACACGCCGCCGTGTCCGAGCTATGCTCTGACGAACAATCCCCGCCCGGACAGGCGCTAAGCGCCCCCAGCACATCAATCTCGGCAAAGAACGTGATGGCATCGCCGGGGCGAACGGGGCTGGCCTTCATAAAGTACTGCCCGGTGTCGCGCGTAAACCCAGTGCACATAAAGACGTTCAGCACATCGTGGATATGCGGCTCTGCCTCGTGCAAAGACAACCCGCGCGCATCCGCCAATGCGCGGGTCAAATTCGAATGACAGCAGTGGTGGTAATGGCCCCCTTGCAGCAAATGCCCGGTATAGGGATCGCAGCGCGTGCCGATCACATCATGGACCGAGCCGCCAAATGCGTCGATGCCGTACCAATTCAAGCTGTCGTGCACCACGGTCGCCATGGGTCGCAAATGCGGGAAACACGACCAAAGCCGGTCCCCGGTGGTTACATGCGTTCCGTGCAAGGCGCGGGTTTTACCGGAATAAAACCTCTCGGACAGGTCATTGGCATTCCACAGGTTCAAGTCCCCCACCTGCGGGCCGTCCACGCTGACAATGCGAAAGAAATGGCCGGCAGGCACATGAAAGCTGCACGCCTCTCGCGGGTCCGCAATCACCGTATCGGTGATGACAGCGCCCCCAAGCGCCTGCGCATACAGATCCATTGGCACCTTGGGCAGGGTTTCGTTTGGATAGCAGATCACCGGCGGAATGGCGCGGCGGTCGGCAGCATCGGCGGGTTCGGACATGGGGCGCCTCCTTTTTCGGGCCATTTGCAAACGCCCCCGCGGCGATGTCCAGACCGGAAACGCAAAAGGCGCGCCGCTTTCGCGAACGCGCCCTTTTTAACGTCTTTTAGCCCGGATCAGATCGCGACCACATCCAGCGGCGGGAAGCCGTTAAAGCCCACCGACGCGTAGGTCGACGTATACGCCCCGCAGCAACGGATCACGATCCGGTCGCCGGACTGAAGCCCAAGCGGCAGCTGCACGGGCTGCTTCTCGTACAGCACGTCGGCGCTGTCGCAGGACGGACCGGCCAGCACACAGGGGCCCGTCGGCTCGTGGTCGCGCGAGGTCATGAACTGATAGCGGATCGCCTCGTCCATGGTTTCGGCCAGACCCGAGAACTTGCCAATGTCGAGGTACACCCAGCGATGCAGATCGCTGTCGGTCTTTTTCGACACCAGCAGCACCTCGGCAGCAATCGCGCCCGCTTCGGCCACCAGACCACGCCCCGGCTCTGCCATGATGTGCGGCACGTCACCAAAGCGTTCGGTCACCTGCGCCATGACTTCGGCGGCGTAGTTCATGGGCGCGTCGATTTCCTGACCGTAGAAGGCCGGGAAGCCGCCGCCGATGTTCAGCAGCTCGAACTCGTGGCCTTCGGCCTGCGCGGCGTGCCAAACGGCAGCGACTTGATCCAGCACCGGCGCCCACATCGAGGCGCGGCGGGTCTGGCTGCCCACGTGGAAGGACAGACCAACCGGACGCAGATCCAGCGTTTTGGCCAGCGCGATCAGCTCCAGCGCCTTGTCGCGGGCGCAGCCGAACTTGCGCGACAGCGGCCAGTCGGCTTCGCAGGCGTCGACGATGATGCGGATGTATACGCGGGCGCCGGGGGCGTGCGCTGCGATCTTGTGCAGCTCTTCTTCGGCGTCGGCGGCGAACAGGTCGATGCCCTGCGCGTGCGCCCATGCGATGTCGGACACGCGCTTGATCGTGTTGCCAAAGCTGATACGGTCGGCGGTTGCACCCGCGTCGAGGCACATCTGGATCTCGGCGCGCGAGGCGGCGTCGAAGTTCGACCCAAGGGCCGCCAGCGTGGACAGGATTCCCGGCGCCGGGTTGGCTTTGACCGCAAAGTGGATGTGCGCACGGCCCAGCCCCTGGGCCAGAGCGGAATACTGACGCGCCACGGCCTGCGTGTCGATCACGAGCGTCGGACGCTCAAAACGATGCTGGTGTATGTAAGCTTCGGCGCGCGACAGAGTCAGTTCTTCGCGGGCTGCAAACCCGGTTACGTAAGCATTCATGGGTCATCTCCAATTAGACCCGGCCATTCCGGTTTCCCGGCGCAGACCGCTCAGTTCCAAACAGAGACGTTACCGTCGCTACGTAACCGCGTGGGTGCCTCCGGGACCGTGGTCCCGAAACTCGCCCACCTCGCCAGAGGCGCGTGCGTTGGCGTCTATCTAAACGCGCATATGGGGCAGACCATTGAGTCGATCAAGGGAAAATTTCGTCGCATTGAAAATTTCCGGCGCAGGCGGGTTTCACGGCAAAACTGCGGCAGAAATGACTCAGGGGCGCGGGTCGCGCAGGCAGGTCTTGGGCTTTTGTCCCGCCTCGCCTAAGGTTTCGGCCCCGCAGTGCACGCAAACCCAGCGCGCGCCGTCCTCTTGCCGGTACTCGCGCCAGCGACAGGCGCGGGTTGCAGGGTTGGAATAGATCGCCACCAGCACAAAGGCGAGCAGCAGGCCAAGCAGATAGATCATGCCCCTGCCCTACGCGCCACGCGGGCGGCAAACAACACACAAACGCCGCGGACAGGCCAAAGGCCACCGCGGCGGGAAAGCGTAAAACGCTAAGGGTCGACTGGGATCAGGCGGCCAGGGGCAGGTCTTCGTAGACGGGCGCGTCAGAGGCTTTGATCGGCTCGGCGGTGAAATAGGCCCAAGCCTGTTCCAAAACTTCAAGCGCTTGTTCTGCGGGGGTTTTCTGCTGTTCGTTCATGGGTTGCCATTCCTTTGTTGGCGTCCCTCCCTGCGGCTTTACATACGCCTCTGGCCGGGAAAAGCATCTGACAAAAGGGCAAACTTGCCATGCGTCAGGCGCAAAATTCCCTTGCGTCAGTCGGCAAACCAACGTCATGGCAAACAAAAATGGGCCCCCGCAGGGGCCCGTTCCGTCAAAATGAAACGCGCATATCAGACGGCGCGTTCGACCATCAGTTTCTTGATCTCTGCGATGGCCTTGGCCGGGTTCAGACCCTTGGGGCAGGTCTTGGCGCAGTTCATGATCGTGTGGCAGCGGTACAGCTTGAACGGGTCGTTCAGCTCGTCCAGACGCTCGCCGGTGGCCTCGTCGCGGCTGTCGATGATCCAGCGGTAGGCGTGCAGCAGCGCGGCCGGTCCAAGGTAGCGATCGCCATTCCACCAGTAGGACGGGCAGGACGTCGAGCAGGACGCGCACATCACGCATTCATACAGGCCATCCAGCTTTTTGCGGTCCTCGATGGACTGCTTCCACTCTTTCGCGGGGCGGTTGGTCTTGGTTTCCAGCCACGGCATGATCGAGGCGTGCTGCGCGTAGAAATGCGTCAGGTCGGGGATCAGGTCCTTGACCACCGGCATGTGCGGCAGCGGGTAGATTTTGACGTCGCCGTCGATCTCATCCAGACCGTAGATACAGGCCAGCGTGTTGATCCCGTCGATGTTCATGGCGCAAGAGCCACAGATGCCCTCGCGGCAGGACCGGCGGAAGGTCAGCGTCGGGTCGATCTCGTTCTTGATCTTGATCAGCGCGTCCAGAACCATGGGACCGCAGTCATCCATGTCGATGAAATAGGTATCGACCCGCGGGTTTTCGCCGTCATCGGGGTTCCAGCGGTAGATCTGGAACTTGCGCACGTTGCCACCCGACGGCTTGGGCCAGGTTTTGCCCGTGCGGATTTTCGAGTTCTTGGGCAGAGTGAATTGTACCATTTCAATCTCCTTGAAGGGGCTTGCCACAGCCGGGGTGGCGGCGCGTGTCGGTCCGAAGAGCCGTGGTCAAATGTGGAACAGGCGCGCTCATGCGACCGCACCGGTGCGTGTCTCGGGGGCCCTCGCGGCATCAAGCATGAGGTGGACATCCGTTTCGTTGCGCATGGCCACCGCGTACCCCAAACCCTGCAGATATCCGATCAGGTCTTGGGGCCAAAGGTGGGCATGGGCGATCTCAATCATGACGTAACGCGGATAAAGCGTTCTGTCGGCTTGCTCAAAGAAAGGCAGCAGGGCCGCGCATTCAAAGCCTTCGACATCGATCTTCAGGGCCGCGATACGGGTCACCCCCGCCTCAGCCAAGATCGCGGTCAGAGGGCGCAGCGGCACTTCGACGGCTGCGGCGTCATCATCGGCCAGCTCGCGCAGGATCGAATTCTGACCTGCGTTTTCCTCGGCCACGGACCACAGTTTGGCCGTACCCTCGGTATCGCCGACGGCTGCTGCGACCACCTGCACGTCGTTGGCCTCGTTGAACGCGAGATTGCAGCGTAGCTTTTCCAGCGTGCGCGGGTGCGGTTCGATCGCGATGATCGGCGCACCAGAAGGCATCTCTTGGCGGGCCAGCAGCACGAAAAGGCCAACATTTGCGCCGATATCCACATAGGCCCCGCCCGTTGCCAGACTTTCAGCCGCCAGGCCGATCTGGTCGGGGGCGTCGTGCGGCGCATCCATGGTGATCATGAAATCACAGGTGTTTTCACCGGGATAAAGACGCAGGTAAAGGCCGTTCCAAGATTTGTCGATGACCATTGGATGCCGGACCAACCACGCCCGCAGACGCCACAGGAATGACGACTGCGACTGCCGGCGCAGCTTGGTGCGGTACCCGCGATACAGCGGATGGCTACGCAGCCGAAAAGCCAGCGAGCTTTTGCATCGACCGAAAGGGGTCGATGCGGGCACCAAGGGGCCAGTTTGCATGGTCATCGCGCCAACCCTTAGAACGTCCGTGCCTTGGGCGCGATTTTCGCCAGGCTGATGCCGCCTTCGGCCTCGGTCGACAGCGGGTCGACGACGACGGGACGGTAGGTCAGATCAACCGAGTTGCCTTCGACGCGGCTGATCGTGTGGACACGCCAGTTCTCGTCGTCGCGGTCGGTGTAATCCTCGTGCGCGTGGGCGCCGCGGGATTCCTTGCGCGCCTCTGCGCCGACGATGGTCGCCAGGGCGTTGGGCATCAGGTTGGTCAGTTCCAGCGTTTCCATCAGGTCCGAGTTCCACACCAGCGAGCGGTCGGTGACCTTGAGGTCGTCCATCTTGCCCGCGATGGCGGTCATCGCTTCGACACCCTCGGCCATGGTCTTGGCGGTGCGGAAGACCGCAGCGTCGCGCTGCATGGTCTTTTGCATTTCCAGACGCAGTTCGGCGGTGGCGATGTTGCCCTTGGCGTGGCGCAGGCCGTCGAAGCGGTCAAAGGCCTTGTCGATCTCGGCCTTGGGCGCGGTCGGGACAGCGCCGTCACGGTCGACAACCTTGCCGGCGCGGATCGCGGCGGCGCGGCCAAAGACCACGAGGTCGATCAGCGAGTTCGAGCCCAGACGGTTCGCACCGTGAACAGAGGCACAGCCCGCTTCCCCCACAGCCATCAGGCCCGGCACAACGGCGTTCGGGTCGTCGGCGGTGGGGTTGAGCACTTCACCCCAGTAGTTGGTGGGAATGCCGCCCATGTTGTAGTGCACGGTGGGCAGAACCGGGATCGGCTCTTTGGTCACGTCGACACCGGCAAAGATTTTCGCCGATTCCGAGATGCCCGGCAGACGTTCGGCCAGCGCTTCGGCGGGCAGGTGCGACAGGTTCAGGTGGATGTGATCCCCTTCCTTGCCGACGCCGCGGCCTTCGCGGATTTCCATGGTCATCGAGCGCGAGACATAGTCACGCGGCGCGAGATCCTTGTAGGTCGGCGCGTAGCGTTCCATGAAACGCTCGCCTTCGGAGTTGGTCAGGTACCCCCCCTCGCCGCGTGCGCCTTCGGTGATCAGGCAGCCCGAGCCGTAGATGCCGGTGGGGTGGAACTGGACGAACTCCATGTCTTGCAGCGGCAGGCCTGCGCGCGCCACCATGCCGCCACCGTCGCCGGTGCAGGTGTGGGCCGAGGTCGCCGAGAAATACGCACGGCCATAACCGCCGGTCGCAAGAACCACGGTCTTGGCGTTGAAGACGTGCATGGTGCCGTCGTCCAGCTTCCAGCACAGAACGCCCTTGCAGACGCCGTCTTCCATCAGCAGGTCGATGGCGAAGTATTCGATGTAGAACTCGGCGTTGTTCTTGAGCGACTGGCCATAGAGCGTGTGCAGAATCGCGTGACCGGTGCGGTCGGCGGCGGCACAGGTGCGCTGCACGGGGGGGCCTTCGCCGAATTCGGTGGTGTGACCGCCGAAGGGACGCTGGTAGATCTTGCCCTCTTCGGTGCGCGAGAACGGCACGCCGTAGTGTTCCAGCTCGTAAACCGCCTTCGGGGCTTCGCGCGCGAGGTATTCCATCGCGTCGGTGTCACCCAGCCAGTCAGAGCCCTTGACCGTGTCGTACATGTGCCACTGCCAGTTGTCGGGGCCCATGTTGGACAGCGACGCGGCAATGCCACCCTGCGCGGCGACGGTGTGCGAGCGGGTCGGGAACACCTTGGTCACGCAAGCGGTGCGCAGACCCTGTTCCGCCATGCCCAGCGTGGCGCGCAGACCGGCGCCACCGGCACCGACGACCACGACGTCATAATCATGCGTCTCGTATTCGTATGCAGCCATAAGTCTATTCCGTTCTTAAAGGGCCAGCTTGGCGATGGCGAACACGCCAACCGCTGCGGCACCGTAGGAGAGGCAGGTCATCAGCAGGATCGCGACTTTTTCAGCCAGACCGTGAACGTAGTCCTCGATCAGGACCTGCACACCCATGTTGAAGTGGTGAAAGCCGACAATGATGGTCAGCGCGGCGATGATCGCCGGGAAGGGGCGGCTGTAATAGGCCAGCACCTCTTCGTAGGTGCCCCCCAGCGCGCCGCCAAAGGTAAAGACAAAGAACGGCACGAGGATCAGCAGAGCGATCGACGATTTCTTCATCGCCCAGAAATGTTCAACGCCGGATTTCGCGGACCCAAGGCCCACAGCGCGTTTGCGGTCAGTCAGAAAAGCCATGGTGCGCGCTCCTTAGACAACGATGACGGTAAAGGCGGTCAGCAGGACCGAGCCAATGATGACGAGCCAGCCAAGCGCCTCGGCCTTGTCGATTTCCAGCATCATGGCGTTGTCCCAGATCAGGTGACGGATGCCCGCCAGCGTGTGATACCACAGCGCCCAGACAGAGCCGAACATCACCAGATCGCCGAACCAAGAGGTCACAAACCCGTTGGCGATGGCAAAGTATTCCTCGGACGTTGCGGCGGCGAGGAACCACCACACGATCATCAGCGCGCCGACCAACAAGGCGTTGCCTGTGATGCGCGTGATGATCGAAGTCATCGAAGTCAGCTGCGGGCGATAGTACGGCCCGATCATGAAGGGAGAAAGCGGGCGGTTGCCGCGGTTCACGTCTGGCATGGGATGTCCTTTCGGGTACCTTTGCCGAGTGTTCTATCGTTTTTTTCGCCCCTGTCACCTATGCCGCAGCTGCAAAGGCGCGGTTTTTTGGCGCAATTGATCGAAATCTTTTGCTTTGTGATCACACCGGCGCGCGGCGTGATCACATTTTATGCGCTAACAGGTTTACGTCGTGTTTATGACGGATTCTGTCGGGAATGCCCCCTGCCCCGTACAAAAACGCCGCCCGGCAGCGATCTGACGGACGGCGTTCATGGTTTCCGGTGGGCCGGATTACATCGGCATCAGCGCCCAGTAATCCAGATCCAGCAGCACGTTCTTGTCGTAGCGGCCGTCTTCTCCCTTGAGCACAAACGGCGCACCGCCCTTGGTCGCCACCAGACGCAGGCGGATCGCGCCAACGCCCGGCGCGCTGGTTTCCGCCTTGTCCAGAACCTCGGTCCAGGCCTTGACCGTGTCGCCCGCAAAGCACGGGTTGGCGTGTGCGCCGCCGTTCAGGCCGACGATCATCTGCGCGTTGGCCAAGCCGTTAAAGGACAGCGCCCGCGCCATGGATATCACGTGCCCGCCATAGATCAGGCGGCCATCGGGGCGGAAGGTCAGGTCAAAGTGCACCTTGGCCGTGTTCTGCCACAGGCGGGTGGCCAGCATGTGCTCGGCCTCTTCGATGGTGACACCGTCCACGTGGTCGATAGTCTCGCCGATCTCGTAGTCGCCCCAGCGGTGCGGCTCTCCGGCCAGCGTGAAATCGTAACCCGTGAAATCCAGCCCCTCGGGGATCACCAGATCTTCGACAGACAGGACCTTTTTCAGGTCGGGCAGCACGGTTTCCGGCGCAGGCGCGTCGAGGTTTTTCTTACGCACCATCACCCATCGGCAGTACTCCATGACCACTTCGTCACGCTGGTTCAGACCGCGGGTGCGGACATAGACCACGCCGGTCTTGCCGTTGGAGTTCTGTTTCAGGCCAATGACTTCGGAGGTCGAGCGCAGCGTATCGCCGGGGTAGACCGGCAGCAGCCAGCGGCCTTCGGCGTAGCCAAGGTTCGCCACCGCGTTCAGCGACACATCCGGCACGGTCTTGCCGAACACAACGTGAAAGGCCGCCAGATCGTCGATCGGAGAGGCGCTGAGCCCGCAATCTTGCGCGAACTGGTCCGAGGAATACAGCGCGTGACGCGCCGGATAAAGCGCGTGGTACAGCGCGCGCTCACCGCCCGAAACGGTGCGCGGCACCGCGTGCTCCAGCACTTGGCCGATGGCGTAATCTTCGAAAAAACGGCCCGCGTTGGTCTTGGCAGCCATCAGTGTTCTCCCAGTTTGGTGTCGGGGGTGTAGGTTCCCTCGGCGTCCTTGATGACCGCCTGGCCGCAGCGCATCACGCCGTTGGCCGCGTCGAAGGCATAGGTGGGGCCGCCGTGCAGCTCCCAGCCTTTGTTGAGCGCGTCGGTCACCTTGTGGCAAAAGTCCGACGTGTCGTCGGCAGACAAAAAGCGATAGAGTTTCATGGTGTTATCCGAAAGTTGGGTAGCCAAGCCAGGTGTGGATGCCGCCGATCACCGCCAGCAGCACAAGGCTTGCCACCATAAAGATGATGTCTTTCTTGATCGGGCCTTTGGCGGGCGGGGTCCAATCGGGTTCGGCACGGTTGATGACAAGGATTTCGACAATCGCCCACAGGCCAAGCCCGCCGAACAGCACAAAGGACGGCACATCGCCGTTCACCAACAGGTGCGCAACCGTCCACAGCAAAAAGCCGATCAGCATCGGGTGGCGCATCTTGTAGAGCAGCGCGCCCTTGGACGGGCCGGGCGAAGTCAGATAGAGCGCGAAAATCATGATCAGGTTGTTGATCCCCACGGTCGCCGGGTGACGCCCCCAGAAGAACGCGCCCTCCGCCCCGCGATAGCCGACGATCATCAAGACGACGGACACCGCCAGCACGATGGCGACGATGCCCTTGCCCTTGGCGCCCAGCCCCGCCCGCGCACTGGGCGCGAGCCGTTTGAACAGATGCGCCGCCCACCAGAGCGCAACGCCGAGAATCAGAATGGTCATAATGGTGTTCCCTTATGTCAGTCCCGGCGCAACGTGGTCTTATTCGGCCAGCGCCGCAATGGCATCCGCCTTGGCAAGGGTCTTGCGGGCGGTGTCCACGTGCAGGTTCTCGACGATCTTGCCGTCCACGACCGCCACGCCGCCGCCCTGAGCGACGGTTTCCTCGAAGGCCGCGATCTGGCGCTTGGCGAGGTCAATTTCCGCCTCGGACGGCGCGAAGGCTGCGTTCGCCACGTCGACCTGCGCCGGGTGGATCAGCGTCTTGCCGTCCATGCCCATGTCGCGGCCTTGGTCGCATTCGAACTTGAGGCCTTCTTCGTCCTTGAAGGCGTTGAACACGCCATCGACGATCACCACGTCATGCGCCTTGGCGGCCAGCAGGCACAGGCCAATCCCCGGCATCATCGGCAGACGGTCGGCGCGGAAACGGCTGTTGAGTTCCTTGGCAAGGTCGTTCGTCCCCATGACCATCCCGGCCAGCTTGGGGTGCGCCGCGATCTCGGCGGCGGCGAGCATCCCCTTGGGGGTCTCCATCATCGCCCAGAGCGGCTTGTCCACCAGCGCGGCGAGACGGTCGAGCTGCTCGGTCGATTCCACCTTGGGCAGCAGCACCGCGTCGCAGTCCATGTCGGCGGCAGCCTTGGCGTCGTCCTCGCCCCACTCGGTGTCCAGCCCGTTGATGCGCACGATGCGGGTGCGGTTGCCGTAGCTGGTTTCCAACGCGGTCTTGAGCGTGGCGCGCGCACCGACCTTTTCCGCCGGGGCGACCGCGTCTTCGAGATCAAAGATGATCGCGTCGATCGGCAGGGTGCGGGCCTTTTCCAAGGCGCGGTCCTTGGAGCCGGGAATATAGAGAACCGAGCGGTAGGGGCGCGATGCCATGTCCATGAGAATCTCCGTCAGGTAATAATGTTGCGCGTTTGTGCGCAGTTTGGGCAGGATATTTCAAGGGTGAATACGCCGCATCGCAGAAAAAGCCCGATATTTGGGCGCAAATGCCCTCAGAATAGATTGCATTCGAAGCACCGCGCGCCGCGTTAACCTCATTTAAGGCGGTTGGGGCGGATGGTGAGAGCAGGCCGAAAAGCGGCTGGGGCGGGTTTGGTCAGGGCCAGCGTCCCGGGAACGAGGGGACCCAATGGATCACGGAGTGCCGCCGATAATGCGCATCCGGGTCAAGCCGAAAGGTAAAGAGATGACTGAGAAAATGATGAAACTGGGCCTGCTGTCCGCCGGTCTCCTGCTGGGCGCCGCCACCTATGTCGAGGCGCAGGGCCTGCAACATTGTGCGCCGCGCGATCAGGTCGTGGACCGTCTGGCCGCCAAATATGGTGAAACCCGCCAGAGCATGGGCCTTGGGTCGAACAACGCCGTGATGGAAGTTTATGCCAACGTCGAAGGTGGATCCTGGACGATCACCGTGACCACCGCGAACGGCATGACCTGCCTTGTGGCGTCTGGCCAAGCCTTTGAAGAACTTGCCGAAGCGCTGCCGCCCAAGGGGGACGATGCGTGAGCTATGAGGGGGAGGTTCCGCTTGGCGATTGCGCGCCGGGTCGGCTCCCCCAGATGTGCCGTTAGGTGACGGCGACCCAGATCAGGCGCAGCCCCGTCAGGCCAAGCGCCACGTAAGTCACCGCAAAGAATAGCTTTTCCGACATATAATGATGGGCCTTGATGCCGATGTAGGTGCCCAGCACCGCAAAGGGCGCCAGGGCGAGATCCATCAGCAGGGTGTCCTTGGTGAAGATGCCCATGCTGGCGTAAAAGCCCGATTTAAAGAAATTCACCGCCCAGAACACCAGAACGGTCGTCGCCTGATAGGTGGTCTTTTGCAGCCCCTGCCCCAGCAGGAAAATCGCCGCTGCCGGTCCGCCCGCATGGCTGACAAAACTGGTGAACCCCAGCACAACGCCCGACACCAGCCCGGTCTTTTGGCCGAATTTCTGCGTGCCGAGGCGGATCAGGCCTTTGGTCACGGCCCCCTGCCACAGCACAAAGGCGACCGCGACCACCCCGATCAAAAAGCGAATCATGTCCGCGTTGGCCCAGGCGTAGAACAGCGCCCCGATCAGCGTGCCGGGAATCGCCCCGATCATCAGCACCTTGGCCGCGCCCCAGTCCCATTTGCGCCAATAGGCCGGCAAACTGGCCACGTCGATCAGCATCAAAAGCGGCAGCATCAACCCCAAGGCGACTCCCGGATCGAGCGCCAGCGCGAGAATCGAAGAGCTTGCAAACGCCACCCCAGAGCCGAAGCCACCCTTGGAAATTCCAGCGAAAATCACCGCCGGAATGGTGAATGCAAAGACACTTAGGGTAAAAAGCTCCACCTTGCTCTCCTCAAAGCTGCGCTTAACCTTGCCTTTATCCTGCTGAAAGATAAAGCGATAGCCCTAACAACGGGTCCCGCCGCGTCGCAGCACACTTGCGCAATGCGACGTTTAGGCGTAGCCAAACGACCAAATTCACGAAGGACTGGAGAACACATCCATGGCCAGACCCAAGATCGCCCTGATCGGCGCGGGACAGATTGGCGGCACGCTCGCCCACCTTGCAGCAATGAAAGAACTGGGCGACGTCGTCCTGTTCGACATCTCCGAGGGTACGCCCGAGGGCAAGGCGCTCGACATCGCCGAATCCGGCCCGAGCGAAGGCTTTGACGCCAAGCTCAAAGGCACGCAGGACTACGCCGACATCGCTGGCGCAGACGTCTGCATCGTGACCGCGGGCGTTCCGCGCAAGCCGGGCATGTCCCGCGACGACCTGCTGGGCATCAACCTGAAGGTGATGAAAGCCGTCGGTGAAGGCATCCGCGACAACGCGCCGGACGCCTTTGTGATCTGCATCACCAACCCGCTCGACGCGATGGTCTGGGCGCTGCAGAAATTCTCTGGCCTGCCCGCGCACAAGGTCTGCGGCATGGCTGGCGTGCTTGATTCGGCCCGCTTCCGCCACTTCCTGGCCGAAGAGTTCAACGTCTCCATGAAGGACGTGACCGCGTTCGTTCTGGGTGGCCACGGCGACACCATGGTGCCCTCCGTCCGTTACTCGACCGTCGCCGGCGTCCCGCTGCCCGACCTGATCGAGATGGGCTGGACCACGCAGGACAAGATGGACGCGATCGTTCAGCGCACCCGTGACGGCGGCGCCGAGATCGTTGGCCTGCTGAAAACCGGCTCGGCGTTCTACGCTCCGGCGACCTCGGCGATCGAAATGGCCGAAGCCTACCTCAAGGACCAAAAGCGCGTCCTGCCCTGCGCCGCCTACTGTGACGGCGATCTGGGCGTCAGCGACATGTACGTTGGCGTTCCGACCGTGATCGGCGCGGGCGGCATCGAGCGTATCGTCAACATCAAGCTCAACAAGGAAGAGCAAGAAATGTTCGACACCTCGGTCAAGGCGGTTCAGGGTCTGGTCGAAGCTTGCAAAGGCATCGACGGCTCGCTCGCCTAAGCCGCGCTTTTCGCATGACCAAAGACGGCTTCGTCTTTGCAGCAACGGGCCAGACGTATATCGATCTGGCCCGTCGTTCCGCCCGGACCCTACGCAGCGTCATGGGCGATGTGCAGATTGATCTTTTTACCGATCGCCCCGTTGATGATCCGGTGTTTGACCGCGTGGTCCGCCTGCGCGAAGTCGATCATCGCCCGAAGATGGAAGCGCTCCGTCGCTCTCGGTTTCAGAACACCCTTTACCTTGATTGCGACACCATCGTGGTTGCGCCGCTGACGGACGTATTTGACCTGATCCGCCGCCACGACATCGTCGCCGCCCACGAACAATATCGGCTGTCGCGCTCGGGTCTTGTGCTGGGGCCGTCCGGCCCGCCGAACAGCTTTCCCGAGGTGAACGGTGGTGTTCTGGGCCTGCGCAAAAGCCGCAAGACCCGCCGGTTGATGATCGACTGGCACGCCAAGCTTCGTCAGTCGAACTTCAAATGGGATCAGCCTTTGCTGCGCGAGCTGCTGTATCGTGGCAACTATCGGCTTGGGATTCTGCCCACCGACTACAATTTGATGCACACCGAATGGATTCGCAGCTCTGGTCAACAGATGACCGCCCCGCGGCTGCTGCACCTGACCCGTCTGCACCGGATGCCCCACCACAGCGCCGACCCGACCGCGCCGTTCGACTACAAGTCGATCCTTGCCCCGGACGTGGCCGCGCGCCTGACCGAATTGCTGGAGCAGGACACCACCTTGCTGCGCGTGCGCGGCGAACCGGAACCCGAGCGCGAACCCACGCAATTCAAATACACCCGCAAGAACAGCCCCAGAGGCCGCAAGGCCCGGTTGATCGAAACGACGCGAAAGCTGATCGGCGCTTGGTAAAGCCGCTTTACGGGGTGGCCGATTCACCCGCCCCCGGCCTTTGGCGCTAACGCTCCGACAGCTTGTGATCACACCTTGCAAACGTGTGATCACAAATGTCGAAAAAGCGCGCATTTTTCCTATATGCGGCAAGAAAGTATTTTTCAGCGACGCCCATACAGGCGTAAACCCTATGCAAACCGCAGCAAAACGGGGGTTTACGACCCATGAATATCCACGAATATCAGGCCAAGGCACTTTTGCGTTCCTACGGGGCGCCGGTGTCGGACGGTCGCGCAGTCCTGCGCGCCGAGGATGCCAAAACCGCCGCTGGCGAGCTTGACGGCCCGCTTTGGGTGGTCAAGGCGCAGATCCACGCAGGTGGTCGCGGCAAGGGCTCCTTCAAGGAAGCGGAAGCCGGTGAAAAGGGCGGCGTGCGTCTGGCCAAGTCGGTCGAAGAGGCCGCCGAAGAAGCCAAGAAGATGCTCGGCAAGACCCTGGTCACGCACCAGACCGGCCCGGCAGGCAAGCAGGTCAACCGCATCTACATCGAAGACGGTTCGGACATCGAGCGCGAGCTGTACCTCGCCCTGCTCGTGGATCGCCAGACCTCCCGCGTGTCCTTTGTCTGCTCGACCGAGGGCGGCATGGACATCGAAGAGGTGGCCGCGTCCACCCCTGAGAAAATCCTGTCCTTCTCCGTCGATCCGGCCACCGGCTACCAGCCGTTCCACGGCCGCCGCATCGCATTTTCGCTGGGTCTTGAGGGCGCAGCCGTCAAGCAGTGCGTCAAGCTGATGGGCATCCTCTACAAGGCCTTCATGGAAAAAGACATGGAGATGCTGGAGATCAACCCGCTGATCGTCATGCCGGGCAACGAGCTGAAAGTGCTCGACGCCAAGCTGGGCTTTGACGGCAACGCGATCTACCGCCAGCCCGACGTCGCCGAACTGCGCGACGAGACCGAAGAAGACGCCAAGGAACTTCAGGCCTCCAAGTACGACCTGAACTACATCGCGCTCGACGGTGAGATCGGCTGCATGGTGAACGGCGCGGGTCTGGCCATGGCGACCATGGACATCATCAAGCTGTACGGCGCAGAGCCTGCCAACTTCCTCGACGTGGGCGGCGGCGCGACCAAGGAAAAGGTCACCGAGGCGTTCAAGATCATCACCTCTGACCCCAACGTCAAAGGCATTCTGGTGAACATCTTCGGCGGCATCATGCGCTGCGACGTCATCGCCGAGGGCGTGATCGCCGCGGTTAAAGAAGTCGGCCTGCAGGTTCCGCTGGTTGTCCGTCTCGAAGGCACGAACGTCGAGCAGGGCAAAGAGATCATCGCGAACTCTGGCCTGAACGTCATCGCGGCGGACAACCTGTCCGACGGTGCCGAAAAGATCGTGAAAGCGGTCAAGGGCTAAGCGTCTTTCCGGGGCGCTGCGCCCCGGCAAACGTTCGACTTCAAAGATTTACGCGGATGATCCGCACAGACAGGAGAACGCCACATGGCCGTCCTCATCGACGAAAACACCAAAGTGATCTGTCAGGGCCTGACCGGCTCGCAGGGCACCTTCCACTCTGAACAGGCCATCGCCTACGGCACCAAGATGGTTGGCGGCGTGACGCCCGGCAAAGGCGGCACCACGCACCTCGACCTGCCGGTCTTCAACTCGGTCCACGAGGCCAAGCACGTGACCGAAGCCAACGCCACCGTGATCTACGTTCCGCCGCCCTTCGCTGCGGACTCGATCATGGAAGCCATCGACGCCGAGATGGAGCTGATCGTCTGCATCACCGAGGGCATCCCGGTGCTCGACATGATGCGCGTCAAGCGCGCGCTGGTGGACAGCAAATCGCGCCTGATCGGCCCGAACTGCCCCGGTGTCATCACGCCGGACGCCTGCAAGATCGGCATCATGCCCGGCCACATCCACAAGCGCGGTTCGTGCGGCGTGGTCTCGCGCTCCGGCACCCTGACCTACGAGGCGGTCAAGCAGACCACCGACATGGGTCTGGGCCAGTCCTCGGCCGTGGGCATCGGCGGCGACCCCATCAAGGGCACCGAGCACATCGACGTGCTGGACATGTTCCTCGACGATCCGGAAACCACCTCGATCATCATGATCGGTGAGATCGGTGGCTCGGCCGAAGAAGAAGCGGCAGAGTTCCTCAAGGAGCAGAAGAAAAAAGGCCGCTGGAAGCCGACCGCTGGTTTCATCGCTGGCCGCACGGCGCCTCCGGGCCGCCGCATGGGTCACGCGGGCGCCATCGTCGCCGGTGGCAGGGGCGGTGCCGAGGACAAGATCGAAGCGATGAAGTCCGCCGGTATCGTCGTCGCAGACAGCCCCGCCACCCTGGGCGAGGCCGTCATGAAAGCGATCGAGCTGGGCTAATGGCAAAAGCGCCGCATATCCCGTGGCTGTGCGAAGGCATCTTCGCGCACCGCGCCATGCGGCGCATGGCGGCTGGCTTTGTGCTGGCCGCCTGCTCTTTTGTACCTGTGACATTCGCGGGATTTTGCCTGCCGAAGGGGTCCGCCTTCGTCAGCCATGATCACCGCGCCAAAGGGGGGCTGGCATGAGTGCGCTGCGCCAACCTTCGGTTTTGTTGATCCTCGTGGCCTGCGGGCTGCTGCTGCTCTGGGCGTTTTACCCGGAAAATGACGACCCGCTGGTCATGGCCGAGGTGCGCTGCGCCGCGACGGCCCTTGTGCTGGCCGACCTGCTGCCGCGCCTGCAAGCGGCCAATGGTGCGGTCTCGCGCGCCGAGGTGGCGCATTTCGCCGACCTGTCCGAGCGCATGAGCCTGCGTGTGGCCCGTCTGCGCGCCGCCGGGTCGCATGAAACCGCCTATATGCAGCGCATGATCACCGAGGAGACGCGTTTTCGCGACGACCTCAGCGCCTCTGACGGGGCCGAGGCTTGGGCGCGGAACGCCATGGCGCGGGTGCAATCCTGCGCGGGCGACGCATCGGCCCACCTGTTTGCCCCCGTTTTTGTTCCAGTAAAGGTGCCCGTATGACCCGTTTTGCCCGTCTGACCTGCCTTGCCCTGTGCCTGACTGCCCTTGGTGGCTGTAGCGAGCGGCGCAACCAGATGACGCTGGCCGAAATCGGCGGGCAATGGTTCCGCATTCCCGACCACCGCTCTGCCGAGGCACTGGCCGATCCGGACCGCGCCATGGCCATCGTGCGCGAGGAACAGGCTGGACAATGGGATATGCGCCCCCATGTCACAACCTATGCCACGCCAGACGCCAGTCTTTACGCCGACATAACCTGTTCCTCGCCAGAGTACGGCGACCAGCCCTGCCTGCCCTGAACCCGATTTAACGACGCCCCTCAATCCCGAGGTTAAACATATGAACGACCAAAGCCCCAACGACCTCTTCCATGCTTCCAGCTTTATGCAGGGGCACAATGCTGAGTACCTCGAACAGATGTACGCGCGCTATGCGGCCGACCCCAACGCGGTTGACGCGGCGTGGCAGGAATTCTTTGCCCAGCTGGGCGACGACGACATGGACGTCAAGAAAGAGGCCGACGGCCCGTCCTGGGCGCGCACCGACTGGCCGCCTGCCCCCAATGATGACCTGACCGGCGCGCTGACCGGCGAGTGGCCCATGCCGATGGTCCCCGCCGAAGCCAAGGGCGCGGGCAAGAAGATCAAGGAAAAGGCCGAGGCGGCTGGCGTCAAGGTGTCGGACGACGCGATCCAACGCGCCGTGCTGGATTCGATCCGCGCGCTGATGATCATCCGCGCCTACCGTATTCGTGGCCACCTTGCCGCTGATCTCGATCCGCTGGGTCTGCGCGACACCTCGAACCACCCCGAGCTGGACCCGAAATCCTACGGCTTTACCGAAGCCGACATGGATCGCCCGATCTTTATCGACAACGTGTTGGGCCTTCAGATCGCCACGCTGCGCGAGATCCTCTCGATCATCAAGCGCACCTATTGCGGCACCTTTGCCCTGCAATACATGCACATTTCCGACCCCGAGCAATCCGCTTGGCTCAAGGAGCGCATCGAGGGCTACGGCAAAGAGGTCAAGTTCACCCGCGAAGGGCGCCGCGCCATTCTGAACAAGATGGTCGAGGCCGAGGGCTTTGAAAAGTTCCTGCACGTCAAGTACATGGGCACCAAACGCTTTGGTCTGGACGGCGGCGAAAGCCTGATCCCCGCGATGGAGCAGATCATCAAGCGCGGCGGCAACCTTGGGGTCAAGGAAATCGTCATCGGGATGCCGCACCGTGGCCGTCTTAGCGTTCTGGCGAACGTGATGAACAAGCCCTACAAGGCGATCTTCAACGAATTCCAGGGCGGCTCGTTCAAGCCCGAGGATGTGGACGGCTCCGGCGACGTTAAATATCACCTCGGCGCGTCCTCTGACCGTGAATTCGACGGCCACCCGGTGCACCTGTCGCTGACCGCGAACCCCTCGCACCTTGAGGCGGTGAACCCGGTTGTGCTGGGCAAGGTCCGCGCCAAGCAGGACCAGATGAACGACGCGACCCGCACGCAGGTCATGCCGATCCTGCTGCACGGCGACGCCGCCTTTGCCGGTCAGGGCGTTGTGGCCGAATGCTTTGCGCTGTCCGGTCTGCGCGGTCACCGCACCGGCGGCACCATGCACATCGTGGTGAACAACCAGATCGGTTTCACCACCGCGCCGCACTTCTCGCGCTCGTCCCCCTACCCCACCGACAACGCGCTGGTGGTCGAGGCGCCGATCTTCCACGTGAACGGCGATGACCCCGAGGCAGTGGTGCACGCCGCCAAGGTCGCGACCGAGTTCCGCCAGAAGTTCGGCAAGGACGTCGTGATCGACATGTTCTGCTACCGCCGCTTTGGTCACAACGAGGGCGACGAGCCCATGTTCACCAACCCGGTGATGTACAACAAGATCAAGAAGCAAAAGACCACGCTGACCCTGTACACCGAGCGTCTGGTCAAGGACGGTCTGATCCCCGAGGGCGAAATCGAGGATATGAAGGCCGCTTTCCAGGCCCACCTGAACGAAGAGTTCGAGGCCGGCAAGACCTACAAGCCAAACAAGGCTGACTGGCTGGACGGGCGTTGGTCGCACCTGGATAAGCAAAAGCAGGGCAAGTACCAGCGTGGCAAGACCGCCATCGCCGAGGCGACCTTGAAAGAGGTGGGCGGCGCGCTGACCCGCATCCCCGACGGCTTCCCGCTGCACAAAACGGTGGGCCGCCTTGTGGACGCCCGCGCCAAGATGTTCGAAACCGGCAAGGGCTATGACTGGGCGACCGCCGAGGCGCTGGCCTTTGGCTCGCTGCAACTCGAAGGCTACCCGATCCGTCTGGCCGGTCAGGACAGCACCCGTGGCACGTTCAGCCAGCGTCACTCGGCGTTCATCGACCAGAACACCGAAGAGCGGTACTACCCGCTGAACAACATCCGCGAAGGTCAGGCCCGCTACGAAGTGATCGACTCGGCGCTGTCCGAATACGCGGTTCTGGGCTTTGAATACGGCTACAGCCTCGCCGAACCCAACGCCCTGACCCTGTGGGAAGCGCAGTTCGGCGACTTTGCCAACGGCGCGCAGATCATGTTCGACCAGTTCATTTCCTCGGGCGAATCCAAGTGGTTGCGTATGTCCGGCCTCGTCTGCCTGATGCCGCACGGCTTTGAAGGCCAAGGGCCGGAACACTCCTCGGCGCGTCTGGAGCGGTTCTTGCAGCTGTGTGGTCAGGACAACTGGATCGTGGCGAACTGCTCGACCCCGGCGAACTACTTCCACATCCTGCGCCGCCAGCTGCACCGCAGCTACCGCAAGCCGCTGATGCTTATGACGCCGAAGTCGCTGCTGCGTCACAAGCTGTGCATTTCGGATGTCGAGGATTTCGTCGAAGGGTCCAGCTTCCACCGCGTGTTGTGGGACGACGCCGAAAAGGGTCATTCCGACACCCAGCTGAAGGCCGACGATCAGATCAAGCGCGTGGTCATGTGCTCGGGCAAGGTGTACTACGACCTTCTCGAAGAGCGGGACGCCCGCGGCATCGACGACGTCTACCTGCTGCGTGTGGAACAGTTCTACCCCTTCCCGGCGCTGAGCCTCGTGAAGGAACTGGAACGCTTTAAAGGCGCAGAGATGATCTGGTGTCAGGAAGAGCCCAAGAACCAGGGCGCGTGGCACTTTATCGAGCCCAACATCGAATGGGTTCTGGGCCGCATCGACGCCAAGCACCCGCGCCCGCGTTACGTTGGTCGCGCCACATCCGCCTCGCCCGCAACGGGCCTGGCCTCCGCTCACAAAGCACAGCAAGCGGCGCTCGTCGACGAAGCGCTGACCATCGAATAACCCCTAGGGTATCTAAAAAGGATTGATGAAAATGACCGAAGTACGCGTCCCCACCCTGGGCGAATCCGTGACCGAGGCAACCGTGGCAACATGGTTCAAAAAGCCCGGCGACACCGTTGCCGTGGACGAAATGCTCTGCGAGCTGGAAACCGACAAGGTCACCGTCGAGGTGCCCTCGCCCGTGGCTGGCACCCTGTCCGACATCGTCGCCAACGAAGGGGACACCGTGGGCGTCGACGCCCTGCTGGCCAACATCTCCGAAGGCGACGCGGGCAGCGACACCGCGCCCAAGGCCAAGGAAGCCGCAGCCGAGGCGCCCAAGGCGTCCGGCGGCGCATCGGAATCGGTTGACGTGATGGTCCCGACGCTGGGCGAGTCCGTGTCCGAAGCAACCGTGTCCACGTGGTTCAAGAAGGTCGGCGACAGCGTCCAGCAGGACGAGATGCTCTGCGAGCTGGAAACCGACAAGGTTTCCGTCGAGGTTCCCGCGCCCGCTTCCGGCACCCTGACCGAGATCATCGCCGCCGAAGGCAGCACAGTCGAAGCCGGCGGCAAGCTGGCGGTCATGTCCTCGGGCGACGCGCCTGCGGCGGCTCCGGCGGACACCCAGTACAGCACGCCCCCCGCAGGGAACGGCGGCGCTGGCAAGGACATCAAGGACGGCCCCGCCGCCGAGAAAGCCATGGCCGAAGCGGGTATCTCCCGTGATGCCGTGACCGGCACCGGCAAGGATGGCCGCGCCACCAAGGCCGACGTTGCCGCCGCCGTGGCCGCTGCGAAATCCGCGCCCGCGCCTGCTGCGGCCGCGGCTGCCCCGCGCGCGCCGGTGTCCGCTGACGACGCCTCGCGCGAAGAGCGGGTCAAGATGACCCGTCTGCGCCAGACCATCGCCCGCCGTCTCAAGGACGCGCAGAACACCGCCGCGATCCTGACCACCTACAACGAGGTGGACATGACCGAGTGCATGGCCCTGCGCAAAGAGTACAAAGACCTCTTTGAGAAAAAGCACGGCGTGCGTCTGGGCTTTATGTCCTTCTTCACCAAGGCGTGCTGCCACGCCCTGAAAGAAGTGCCCGAAGTCAACGCCGAGATCGACGGCACCGACATCGTCTACAAGAACTTTGTCCACATGGGCATCGCTGCGGGCACCCCGCAGGGTCTGGTGGTTCCGGTCATCCGTGACGCCGACCAGATGTCCTTTGCCGAGATCGAAAAGGCGATCGCCGAAAAGGGCAAGCGCGCCCGCGACGGCAAGCTGTCCATGGCGGAAATGCAGGGCGGCACCTTCACCATCTCCAACGGTGGTGTGTATGGCTCGCTGATGTCCTCGCCGATCCTGAACCCCCCGCAGTCCGGCATCCTCGGCATGCACAAGATCCAGGACCGTCCGATGGTCATCAACGGCGAGATCAAGATCCGCCCGATGATGTACCTCGCCCTGTCCTACGATCACCGCATCGTCGACGGCAAAGGCGCCGTGACCTTCCTCGTGCGCGTCAAGGAAGCGCTCGAAGATCCGCGCCGCCTGCTGATGGACCTGTAATCCGAGGCTAACCTTTTGCGCCGTCCCTCGTCTGGGGCGGCGCCCCCCCCCCCCGCCCGAACGCTCTAGATACGCGACACGTCATGGCACAGCGCAGAACCACATCCGATATGCGCCTCGAAATCGCGCGTCTGGCCTCTGGCGTTGATGTCTACCGCGACTGGGTCATTCAGGCCTATCGCGCCGCCCATGGCACCGATCCCGACCTGAACCAGATCGTCGAGCCGGGGCAGAGTTTTCTCGACATGTTTGACCAAAACCCCAGCGTCTCCGCCGGTGACTACCTGCTGCGCGATCTGCGCATGTGGTATTCGGTGACGGCGGATGAGATGCACGGCGGCGGGTCTGACATCGACGCCTTCCTGACGCATTTCCGGGCCGAGACCGGCTTTGATTTCCTTGAGGAAACCGGGCTCTTGCCCAAGCTGGCGGCCAAAGTGCTGAAACGCGGCCATGTGACATCCACTCAGGAATGGCGCATGTTGCGCGAGTTGACGGATCACTCGGGCCAGACCACGCTTGCGCCCGCAGACTTGGCGCGGCTTTCAAGCCTCATGGCACGGTTCGAGGCGGCACAATGACGATCGCCCTCGCCTCTTGTATGCGCAACGAAGGGATTTTCCTGCTCGAATGGCTGGCCTTTCACAGCGCGCTTGGGTTCGACCGCATTGTCGTGGTGACGAACGATTGCACCGATGGGTCTGACATGTTGCTGGATGCTTTGGCCGATATGGGCGTCGTGACCCACATCCGCCAAGACGTGCCGGACGGCGCATCGCCGCAAGACGCCGGGATGGACCATGTTCTAACGCTTTGCCGTGAAAGCGAAATCACCCACGTCCTGCACATCGACAGCGACGAATTCCTGCATCTGCCGGACGGCACCCTGTCTGACCTGCTGGAGCGCACGCAGGACGCCGACGTGGTGCCGATCCCGTGGCTCGCCTTGGGCGACAGCGGCGTCACCGACTGGACGCCCGGCGATCTGGTCCTTGCCCGCAATACCCGCGCCGCCTTGGGCCTTGAACCGGGGGTTACCAAGTTCAAATGCCTGTTCCGGGTCGCCAGCTTTGCCAAGGCCACCGATCACAACCCGCTGGAGCCGTTGGTGGATGATCCGCAGGTGCGCTCGCCGGACGGAAAAAAATTGCGCAACGGGACGCTCTATCAGGAGAAATCCGCGCGTTTTCGTCCCCTGGGCAAGGCCTGTGACGTGACCTCGGCGTTCCTGTTTCACTACGCGGTGAAATCGCAGGACCTGTTCCTGATGAAGAACGACCGCGGCGACGGCCAGGGCAAGGCCAGCGCGAAATACCACCTTGGCAGCGGCTGGCACGCGCAGGCAAACCGCAACGACGCCGAAGAAAGCTCGATGTTGGCGCATCTGCCGCAGGTTGAGGCGCAGATTGCCGCATGGCGCGCCGATCCGGCGGTGGCATCTGCCGAGCAAGCCTGCCACAACTGGTTCATCACCCGCCGCGCGCAGGTTCTAACGCCTGAAAACCGCGCCGCATGGACCCGAGGAAAGGCCACCGCATGACACCCGAATTGACCGCCCTCACCCTGTCTGCCCTGCTGCAAGTCTGCATCTTCGTGGCCTATTCCATCACCGCGCAAATGCAGGTCGGCCGCAAATACGCAGCCTCGCCGCGCGACACCCCGCGCGAATTGACCGGCAAGGCCGGGCGGCTGCAACGCACTATGGCCAACCACTTCGAAGGGCTGATCCTGTTTGGCATCGCCGCCACCGTGCTGACCTATGCCGACAAGGCGTCCGAAACCACCGCGTTGGCCGCCATGACCTATCTGCTCGCCCGCGTCCTGTACGTGCCCGCCTATGTCTGGGGCTGGACGCCGTGGCGCTCGCTCATCTGGTTTATCGGCCTTTTGGCCACCGTCTTTATGCTGATCAAGGCTTTGCTCTAGATCGACCCTCAAACCCAGGCCCCCGCGTGGGGCCCCTCATTCCAAAGGGACGGCACGCGCCGTTCTTTGCAAACAAAAGGAAAACGACATGGCACAATACGACGTCATCGTGATCGGCGCTGGCCCCGGCGGCTACGTCTCGGCTATTCGCTGCGCGCAGCTGGGCCTGAAAACCGCTTGCGTCGAAGGGCGCGAAACGCTGGGCGGCACCTGCCTGAACGTGGGCTGCATCCCGTCCAAGGCGCTGCTGCACGCGTCGCACCAGCTGCACGAGGCAGAGCACAACTTTGCCAAGATGGGCCTCAAGGGCAAAGCGCCGTCGGTCGATTTCAAGCAGATGCTGGCCTATAAGGACGACGTCATTGGCCAGAACACCAAGGGCATCGAATTTCTGTTCAAAAAGAACAAGGTAGACTGGATCAAGGGCTGGGCCTCTATCCCCGAGGCGGGCAAGGTCAAGGTCGGCGACGAGGTCTATGAGGCCAAGAACATCATCATCGCGTCCGGGTCCGAGCCTGCGCCGGTTCCGGGTGCCGATGTGACCGTCGACGAGAAAATCGTCGTGACCTCGACCGGCGCGCTCGAGCTGCCGAAGGTGCCGAAAAAGCTGGTGGTGATCGGCGCGGGCGTCATCGGTCTGGAAATGGGCTCGGTCTATGCGCGTCTCGGCGCCGAGGTCGAGGTGATCGAATTCCTCGACGCGATCACGCCGGGGATGGACTCCGAGGTGCAGCGCGCCTTCCAAAAGCTGCTGACCAAGCAGGGGCTCAAGTTCACCATGGGCGCGGCGGTGCAAAAGGTCGAAACCAAGGGCGGCAAGGCCACCGTCACCTACAAGCTGCGCAAGGACGACTCCGAGCATACCACCGACGCCGATGTGGTGCTCTGCGCCACCGGTCGCCGTCCGTTTGTGGATGGTCTCGGCCTTGAAGCGCTTGGTGTCGAGATGACCCCGCGCGGTCAGATCAAGACCGACGACCACTGGAAGACCAACGTGCCGGGCATCTACGCCATTGGCGACGCGATCGAAGGCCCGATGCTGGCGCACAAGGCCGAGGATGAAGGCATGGCCGCCGCCGAGGTCATCGCGGGCAAGCATGGTCACGTGAACTACGACGTGATCCCCGGCGTGATCTACACCCACCCCGAGGTGGCGACTGTGGGCAAGACCGAGGACCAGCTCAAGGAGGCCGGTGTTGCCTATAAGGTCGGCAAGTTCTCGTTCATGGGCAATGGCCGCGCCAAGGCTGTGTTCGCGGGCGACGGCTTTGTCAAACTGCTGGTGGACAAGGAAACTGACCGCATCCTCGGCTGCCACATCATCGGCCCGGCGGCGGGCGACCTGATCCACGAGATCTGCGTCGGCATGGAATTTGGTGCCTCTGCCGAGGACATCGCGCTGACCTGCCACGCGCACCCGACCTTCTCCGAGGCTGTGCGGGAGGCAGCGCTGGCCTGTGGCGACGGGGCGATCCACGCGTAAGCCTCTGGAAACCTTGAGATAAACAAAGGGCGCGAGGTTCCCCCCTCGCGCCCTTTTTTCACGTTTTTAAGCGTTAATGCCCACCACAAGAGCGGCGTCGTAATACTCGGGGTATTGCTGGACCGCCGCGTAGGCGCCATCGCCCGCCCGGCGCAAAATGCCATCGCTGGAGTTCATCGTATCGCGCTGCCCGGCGCGTTCGTTGTAAGGCGCGGTGCTGTCGAACAGCGCCTCGGACACGGTATCGGGAAAGAACAGCTGGCTGGTCAGCACGGTGCGCTGGTCCAGAAACACCTTGTAGTGGATGTGCGTCGTGCGCCCCGGATACCAGCCGGGATAGATTGTCTGAAAGGTCGTGGTGCCGTTGGCATTGGTCATCTGGGTGCCGCGCAGGAACGTCTCGCCGCGGGCGTCATTGCCCGTGCCGCGGTTGCGATAGCCCGAGTAGATGCCCCGCGCGTCGCAATGCCAGATATCCACGCGGGCGTTCGGGATAGCGACGCAATCAGCGCTCACGACTTGGATTTGCAGGCGCAGGGGCATCCCCTCGCGGTCCTCGGTCACATCGGCGCGCACCAGATCGGGGTCAAAGTAATACGGCCCCTCGGTCATCGCCGGGGTC
Organism: Tropicibacter naphthalenivorans; assembly: GCF_900176475.1. Classification (GTDB taxonomy): domain Bacteria; phylum Pseudomonadota; class Alphaproteobacteria; order Rhodobacterales; family Rhodobacteraceae; genus Tropicibacter; species Tropicibacter naphthalenivorans. The sequence goes on along the minus strand of NZ_FWXX01000007.1, from coordinate 99,179 downwards.
ACGAGGCACACGTTCGGAGAGATCAGGCCAGCGCCCTGGGCTTGGGCCCGCGCAGCGCTGGGAAAAGCGCCAATCCCGGTCAGCGCGATGGGGGATGCCGCCAGCCCCGCCAAAAGCGAGCGACGATTAAGGTACGGTATTGCAGACATGATCAGGCCTTTTGTTCGTGCGTTTCCTAGGTTGAACGCACGAACCCGCGTTTTCCGCCTTCACGATTTCGTAAGCACCTCGGGGGTAAACCCAGCCTCGGCCATCAGCGCGTCAGAGGCCGCTTCGACCTCTGTTTCCAGACGGCGCATGAACGGCTCACGCCCCAGCCCCGGTGCGATTTCCGGCAGGAACTCGACCACCGCCAGACCCGGCTTGCGCAGAATGCCCGTGCGCGGCCAGAACAGCCCGCAGTTGGTGGCGGCGGGTACGCAAGGCTGCCCCGCCTGTTCGTACAGCAGCGCCGCGCCGACCTTATACGGTTTGACCACGCCGGGGGCGACACGGGTGCCTTGGGGGTAGATCACCAGCTGGCCGGGTTCGGCGCGGCCCTTTTCTACGTCCGCCAGCATCTTGGTAATCGCCTGCCCGCGCTTGCCGCGATGCACCGGGACGCAGCCGATACGGTATGCGTAGAGGCCAATGATCGGGGTGAACAGCAACTCGCGCTTCATGATGAACTTGGCGGCGGGCACCTCGGAAAAGATCATCAAAATGTCGAGGAAAGACTGGTGCTTGGCCGCGATCAGCACTTCGCCGGTGGGGATCGGGCCACGCACTTCGGTTTTCAGGCCGACCATCCAAGAGGCCGTCCAGCGCACCCAAAGCGTGAAACTGCGACAGGCGAGGCGCGCCCCCTTGGGCGAGACCAGCGCCCAGGGCAGAAACACGATGCCAAGCACCAGCATCGCCAGCGCGTTTTGCACCACGAAGATCAGCGAACGAATGTATTGTATCAAGCGAGTCCTCCCAGAACCCGGCGCGCAGCCATTTGCGTTGCGAGATAGGCGACCACGGCGGCGAGCGGCGGCACCAGCAAGGGCAACAGCCAGTGCCAGCCCTCGAATCGCAGCCCCGTCAGGAAACCGCCTGCCCCGCTGTCACCGGGCATCAGCAGCACGGCGAGCAGGCCAACCAGCGTGCCGACGCCCGCGCCCAGCAGCGTGCGCAGAGTGAACCGGCGCACAAAGGCCCCGGCGATGTAACCGTCTGTGGCGCCGACCAAACGCAGCACCGTGATGACTTGGCGGTTGGCGGCCAGCGCAGAATTCGCGGCCAGCGTGACCATCGCGCCCGTCGCCGCGCCAATCAGCAGGATCGACACCCAGCCCAGCAAGCGCAGCCGCCCCGCCGCGACCATCAAGGGCCGCCGCCAACGGGTGTGTTCGTCCAGCACCGCGCCGGGAACTTCGGCGGACAGACGCAGGCGCAGACCTTCGGAATCGTAGCCCTCGTCGCTCTCGATCACAGAGATCAGCTGCGGGATCGGCAGGGTCTGCACCGGCAGGTCGGGGCCGAACCACGGCTCCAGCAGGGCTTGTTGTTCCTCGGGGGTCAGCGCGCGGGCCGAGGCGACGCCGGGCGTCTGTTCCAAGACACGCAAAGCAGCAGCGGTCTGCGCCGCCATCTGCCCAGCGGGGGCGGAAATGCGGATCGTGCTCTCGCGCGCCAGCTCGTCCCCCCAAGAGGTCGCAAGCCGCCCCGAGGCCAGCGACAAGGCCAGCGCAAAGATCGTCAAGAACGCCATCGCCGCCGAGGTAAAGACCGTCAGCCGCGCGGTGAACCCGGTGGGCGGGACGACGCGGTCGGCGCCGCTGTCGGGGCTGGTGAGCCCGCGCAGCTTATCCAGCAGCGCCCTCACAGGTCGACCCCCGCCGCCTGCAAGGTGCGGTTGGCGATCCGCAGATTACGCGCGGAAACCAACGACTTGGCCGCGCGGATCAGCATCAGATCATGGGTCGCGATCATCACCGTCTTGCCCATCTTGTTCAGCTCGACCAAGAGGCGCAGCAACCGCTGGGACATCTCCCAATCGACGTTGCCGGTGGGCTCATCGGCCAAAATCACGTCCGGCGACAGGATCAAGGCGCGCGCAAGCGCCGCCCGCTGCCGTTCCCCGCCTGACAGCTCCGGCGGCAGCGCGTCGTATTTGTCGGTCAGGCCCACCCAGCTCATCAGTTCATTGAGGTTGTCCACCTGTTCCGGGCTCGCCTGCCCGGACACCGTCAGCGGCAAAGCGATGTTCTCGGCCAGCGGCAGATGGTCCAGAAACTGGCAATCTTGGTGAACAACGCCGATCCGCCGCCGGGCAAAGGCCACGTCATCGCGCCCCATCTGCGCCAAGTCTTGGTCGAACAGGCGAATGCGGCCTTCGGTCGGACGCAGGGCACCATAGCACAGCTTTAGGAACGTCGTCTTGCCCGCGCCCGAAGGGCCGGTCAGGAAATGGAACGCCCCGGGCGCCAATTGCAGCGACATATCCGTCAACAGCGCGTCGCTGCCATAGGAATAGGCCACATTTTCCAGCTCGATCACGCCGCACCCGCCCGTTTGTAAAACTGTCACCGTTTTGCCCGACCGGGACGTTTCTTGCAATGTCGCACGCGGTTAAGAATTGGACTTTCCGCCGTGTTTCGTGCAGCTTACAGTCGAAACAAGCCATTGGGGAAGGCAAGGAGCACAACGTGAGCAAGATGCGGCTGATATGCCCGAACTGCGGCGCACAATACGAGGTGCCCGTCGAGGTGGTGCCCGAGGGCGGTCGCGACGTGCAATGTTCGAACTGCGGGCATACGTGGTTCCAGCGCCACCCCGACGACGACCCCGATCTTGCCGAAGAGCTGAACCTGCCGGTCCCGGACCAAAGCTGGCAACCCGAGGATGAAGAAGACGGCCCCGAGCCGGATCCAGAGGTCGTGCCGCCTGCGCCGCCGCTTGATCCGCCGCGCCGTCAGATCGACCCGGAGATGGCCGCGCTGTTCGCCGAAGAGCGCGATCTGGAAATCAAGCGCCGTCAGGCCGAGGCGTTGGAAAGCCAGCCGGACTTGGGCCTGGAAGAGCCGGACGAGGATGAGCACGCCCGCCGTGCCCGCGAGTCGCGCGAGCGGATGGCGCGTCTGCGCGGCGAAGATCCGGCCTCTGAAACCACCCGTCGCGCCACGCCGCGCCCTGCCCCGATCGTCGCGCCCCCCGAGGAGGACGAGGACGACGAACAGGCGCGCCATGTGGCCGAAACGGCCGCGGCGGCTGCCGCTGCGGGGTCGCGCCGTGACCTGTTGCCCAACGTCGACGAGATCAACCAGACCCTTCGCGCCGAAAGCGATCCACACACCCAAGACGACAAAGATGCCTACCCAGAGGACACCGCAGCCGCGCAGCGCAGCGGCTTTCGTCAGGGGTTTTTCTTGGTGGTTCTGCTCGCGGCAGCGGCGATTGCCGTCTACGCCTATGCGCCGCAACTGACGCAGATGGTGCCGCAGCTTGGCCCGGTTCTGGATGGCTATGTGGCTCAGGTGAACGAAGGGCGGTTCTGGCTGGATGGTCAAGTGACCGAGCTGCTCAGATCGCTCGACTCCATGAGTTCCGAAGCGGCGAGCGATAGCTAAATCGTTGATTTAGAAAGACGAAGGGCGGGGGTTCCCGCCCTTTTTTCGTGCCTACCAATGCTTAGATGCGCCCCTTCCACGGCACCAGTGCCTTTTCCGCAAGGCGCATCAGGATGTCGATGCCAAAGCCGATCAGGCCGATCAGGATGATCCCCATGATGACGATGTCGGTCAGCTGAAACTTGGAGGCGACCATGATCATCATGCCTGCGCCCTTTTCGGCGGCGACCAGTTCGGCGGCCACCACCGTGCCCCAGCAGACCCCCATGGCCACCCGCGCGCCGGTGAAAATCTCGGGCAGCGAGTTGGGCACGATGACGTGGCGCATGATTTGCCACTTGGACGCGCCAAGGCTGTAGGCCGCGTGGACCTTAGAAATTGCGACACCGGACACCCCGGCGCGCGCCGCAATGGCCATGATCCAAAGCGCCGCGAGGAAGAGCAGGATGATCTTGCCCAGCTCGCCAATGCCCGCCCAGATGATCACCAGCGGGATCAGGGCCAGCGGCGGCACTGGGCGCATGAACTCTACGATCGGGTCAAACCAGCCGCGAAACCAATCACTTAGCCCCATGGCGTAGCCCAGCGGGATGCCCACCAAAGCGCCGAAAAAGAAGCCTACGATCACGCGGAACAATGACCAGCCGAGATGCTCCCACAGGGTGCTGTCGCGGTAGCCTTCGTTTGCGATCTCGACCAGACGGGCGACCACCGCTTCGGGTGGGGGCAGCCAGATCGGCTCCATCTGCCAGCCTTTGGCGGGCTCAAAGTTCAGCGTCCCCTTGGGCGACATCCCCACCCGGCCAAATTCGGTCATGACCTCGCCGCCGGGCGCGATGGGCTGGCCGTTGACGGCGGTGACCGTGTGGCCCACGTCGCGCCCGTATTCGTCGTTCTTGTCCACACGGATCAACCCCGAGCGCCACGCGCCCACGGTATCCACGTCATTCTTGGCCCAGCCGCTTCCCGGCGCGATCTCTGGGGGCTGCACATCGGTGCCCACCTCGAACACGCGCACGGTGACGGTGGCGTCGTCCGGCGCCACGCCCTCCGCCTCGGCGGTGTAGTTAAAACTAGCGTCCCCCATGAACGGCCCCGGCGCGTGCAGCATGGAGGGCACCAGTTTAGATCCCGTAAACGCCCCCCAAAGCAAAAAGATCGTCAGGACCGAAATGACAGAGGCGATGCGGTTGGGCCGCACTGCGCTTTCGTCGCCGAAGGTCACGGTCTTGAGAGCAGTGTAATCGGTCATGGCCTTGCGGGCGAGAGTTTTGACCACCACGAAAGAGGTAATGAAAATAAGGGCATAGATGGCAAAAACGATCATCTCAGGCCTCCTCCGTCCGGCCCATGATTTCCTCTTCCATGTCCCAGATCATCGACAGGATCTCTTCGCGTTTGGAAGCAAAATCGAGGTGTTTCTTGACCTCGCGCAGGTCTTGGCCAACGCCCAGATCGGCAAAGGGCAATCGGTATTCGGTGTGGATGCGGCCCGGACGCGGTGCCATGACCAGCAATCGCTCGCCCAGTAGCAACGCCTCTTCGACAGAATGGGTGATCAGGATGATCGTTTTGCCGGTCTCTTTCCACAGCTTCAGCACGAGGCTTTGCATCTTTTCACGGGTCAAGGCGTCCAGCGCGCCCAAGGGTTCATCCATCAAGATCACGTCCGGATCATTGGCCAGACAGCGGGCCAAGGCCACGCGCTGCTGCATCCCGCCGGACAGCTCGTAAACCGCTTTTTCCTTGAAATCGCGCAGGCCAACGACGTCGAGCAAATGATCGACGGTCTGCGCCCACTCGGCCTCTTTTTTGCCGGCCATGCGCGGGCCGAAACTGACGTTGGACCGCACGTCCATCCATTCGAACAGCGCCCCTTGCTGGAACACCATGCCCCGCTCGGCGTCGGGGCCGGTGACGGGATGACCGTTCAGCACGATCTGGCCTTCGGTCGGCGCCAAGAACCCCGCGACGATGTTCAGCAAGGTGGTCTTGCCGCAGCCCGAGGGACCAAGAACGCTAAGCAATTCGCCCTGTTGCAGGGTGAGAGACACGTCCTTGAGCGCCTGAACAGAGCCGCCATCGGGCAGGTCAAAGCGCATGGACAGGTTTTCGATGGTCAATCCACGCATGTCGATGAGGTCTTTCTTCCGGGTTTGGCCGGACGCACAAATCTTTTGCAGAAAAGATTTGCAAAAATCTTGCAAGATTTTTGGTCGGTCCGGGACGCACTGTATCGCCCCGGACCAAACCGATCACATGCCGTTTGCGGCGGCCAGCGGGCCGGTGTTCACGTTCTCGGCGTAGCTGTCCAGCGCGGCGTCGATCGACCCGGCTTCGACAAACACATCTGCCACGCCCTTCATGAACTCTTGCGCGCCGCCGCCCAGCCATTTGGCCGACAGCTGGTCTTCTACCGTCGGAAAGACAAAGGTCGCAAGGGTGGCAGCCGTCGCGTCAGGATCCATGCCCGCGTCCTTGGCGATCACCGGCAGCATCTTGGCCTGGTTCGCCTCATCCGCCCACATGGCGTTGGCATCTGCCGTCACCTTCAGGAATTTCGCAACAATATCAGAGTTTACCGCGACCCAAGCCGAGGGCCCGGACGTTACGTCGAACACCAGAATGCCCAGCTCTTCTTTCTCTGCCCCGGTCAGCAGCACGTTGCCATGCTCTTTCATCCGGCGCAGCGAGCCGCCCCAGCCGCAGGCCATGTCCACCGACCCTTGGGCCAGCGCCGCCGCGCCATCGGGCGGGGCCATATCGACGATCTCCATGCCGGAAATATCCACGCCAAAGTGGCTCATCTGCTTGAGGAAACCATAGTGCGCGGCGGTCCCCAGCGGCACGGCGACCTTTTTACCCGCCAGTTCGCCAGCCGAGTCCTTGTCGATTTCAAGGTCTTCTTTCACCACGCAGTTATCGTTGTCCGAATAGCTGACCGCCACGTCGAGGATCTGCAAATCCTGCCCCGCCGAGGTCGCAACGACGAACGGCGGCACCCCTTGGCTGACGCTCAGCTGCACATCGCCAGAGGCCATGGCCGCAGACATCGCCGTGCCGGTGTCAAAGCTGACCCAGTTGACCGTCATGCCCAGCGCCTCGTCGTACATGCCTTCGGCCTTGGCGTATTCGAACGGCATCGGCCATTCGAGGAAATAGCCCACGGTGATCGCGCCGCCGTGGCTTTCTGCCGCCGCCAAACCGGCCGTCATTGCCAGCGCTGCTGCGCCCATCAGGCTTGCCTTGATGTTCATAACTCTTACTCCCCTGTTTCCGCCAACCGCAAAGACCGACGGCTTGGATTGACGCCTCGTCTCGGGCGCTCTGAGCATGATCCGACCGGAAAATAGGCAATGGATCAACGATTTTTCACAAAACGCAGCCCGTCTTGTTAAAGACGGCGCGTCGAAGAGCGCCTCAATAAACCCGACAATCCATTGTTTTTAAACACATTATCCAGAAACGTCAGAGCGCAAATACCTGACCACCATCAAATTGGACTTACATCGATAGTTAATCTGGCCCTATCCGTTGCTGCTTTTTGTGGCTCATGTGCGGAACATTCCTCCCCCGAATTCCAAGGAGCGCACCATGGACGGCACCTATTCTCAAAACGATCTCAGCCACGTGGTCGACGCCGACAAGGCCCACGTCTGGCACCATCTCGTGCAGCACAAACAGTTCGAATCAAAAGACCCCAACATCATTGTCGAAGGCAAAGGGATGCGGGTCTGGAACCAAGCGGGCAAAGAGCATCTCGACGCGGTGTCGGGCGGCGTCTGGACGGTGAACGTCGGTTACGGCCGCGAGCGCATCGCCAAGGCGGTCTATGACCAGCTGCTGCGGATGAACTATTTCGCGGGCGCTGCGGGCTCGGTCCCCGGGGCGCTGTTCGCCGAGCAGCTGATCGCCAAGATGCCCGGCCTGACCCGCGTTTACTATTGCAACTCTGGCTCCGAGGCGAACGAGAAAGCCTTTAAGATGGTGCGCCAGATCGCGCACAAGCGCTATGGCGGCAAGAAGAACAAGATCCTCTTCCGCGACCGCGACTATCACGGCACCACCATCGCCTGCCTGTCCGCCGGGGGGCAGGACGAGCGCGGCGCGCAGTATGGCCCGTTCACGCCGGGCTTTGTGCGCGTGCCCCACTGCCTGGAATACCGCGCCGCCGATCAGGGCGCCCCGACCGAAGGCTACGGCGAATGGGCGGCGGACCAGATCGAACAGGTGATCCTCGCCGAAGGGCCGGATACCATCGGCGCGATCTGCCTTGAACCCGTGACCGCTGGCGGCGGCGTCATCACCCCGCCCGAGGGCTACTGGCAAAAGGTTCAGGACATCTGCCGCAAGTACGACATCCTTCTGCACATCGACGAAGTCGTCTGCGGCGTCGGGCGCACCGGCACGTGGTTCGGCTATCAGCACTACGGGATCGAACCGGATTTCGTGACCATGGCCAAGGGCGTGGCCTCTGGCTATGCGGCGATTGCCTGCTGCGTGACGTCCGAGCGCGTGTTCGACCTGTTCAAGGACGACGCCTCGGACCCGCTGAACTACTTCCGTGACATTTCCACCTTTGGCGGCTGCACCGCTGGCCCCGCCGCGGCGATTGAGAACCTCGCCATCATCGAAGAGGAAAACCTGCTCGAGAACACCGTGGAAATGGGCGACTACATGATGGGTTGCCTGCTTGAGCTGGCGGACAAGCATCGCGTCATCGGCAATGTGCGCGGCAAGGGGCTGTTCCTCGGGGCCGAGCTGGTTGCCGACCGCGACACCCGCGAACCCGCGCCCGAAGCCAAGGTGCAGGCCGTTGTCGGTGACTGCATGGCACAGGGCGTCATCATCGGCGCGACCAACCGCTCGGTGCCCGGATACAACAATACGTTGTGCTACAGCCCGGCGCTGATCGCCACAAAGGACGACATCGACCAGATCATCGCCGCCACGGACAGCGCTCTGACCAAGGTTTTTGGCTAACACATGACGTCCCGGATGAACGAACACGGGCAGCCCATCGGGTTGCCCGTCACTTGCGCTTTGCCCCGACCTCGCCCCGCGCATATCCCACTTGCGGGCCACTGGGCGACGCTGACCCCGACCCGCGAAAGCGATGCCCAAGGGCTGCTCGATGCCTTCGCCGAGGATACCAGCGGCAAGGGCTGGACCTACCTGCCCGACGCGCCCTGGATCTCGCTCGCCGATGCGACGGCGTTCTGCCGTATGGCGCAGGGCTCTGCCGATCCGATGTTCTACACGGTCACCGACCGCGCGGGCGTCATCAGCGGGTTCCTGTCCTTGCTGCGCATCGACCCCGGCGTCGGCAGCGTCGAGGTGGGCTACATCCATTTCGCGCCGCGCCTGCAACGCACCCCCACCGCGACCGAAGCGATTTTCCTGCTGTTGTCTCAATGCCTTGACGATCTCGGCTACCGGCGTTTCGAATGGAAATGCGATGCGCTGAACGCCCCCTCGCGCGCCGCCGCCCAGCGCTTTGGCTTCGCCCCTGAGGGCGTGTTCCGCAACGCAACCGTCTACAAGGGCCGCTCGCGCGATACCGCGTGGTTCGCCATGACCGACGGCGACTGGCAAGACATCCGCCCGCGCTACGCCGCTTGGCTCTCGCCCGAAAACTTCGACGACAAAGGCCAGCAAATCAAACGCCTGCAGGACTGCGGCTAGCGGGACGGTGGGCGGGGCGCCTTCACCGCAGGTGAACAGCGCCGTCTACCGCCCCCGCAAAAGCAAAAAGGGCCGCCCAAGGCGACCCTTCCCACTAAATCCATTCAGGACTTACGCGTTGACGCTGTCCTTCAGAGCCTTGGCAATGGTCATCTTGACCTGCTTGTCGGCTTCTTTCTTGAACTGGTCGCCCGTTGCGGGGTTGCGGACCATACGCTCGGGACGCTCGCGGCAATAGATCTTGCCCACGCCCGGCAGGGTCACGGCACCGCCTGCGGACACTTCCGAGGTGATGATTTCAACAAGCGAATCCAGAGCCGCACCGGCGGTCTTCTTGTCTGCTTCCATTTTCTCGGCCAGTGCTGCGACCAGCTGAGTCTTCGTCATGGGTTTCGTCGCCATTTCATGGTCTCCTTCACTGCCCACTCACTTGGGCCCCTGAGCGCGGATAAAACAGTATGTAGACGGGAAACACAATAATTCGCGGTCAAAAACCCCTTAGTTATAGGCATAATGTAGCAGGTGCCCCTACGTCAGAGAAACGCGGTTTCCTCGAAGCTGCGCAATTTCCGACTGTGGATACGCTCTAGCGGCATCCCTCTAAGTTGTTCCATCGCGCGAATCCCGATCATCAGGTGACGCGCCACCTGCGTTTTATAGAAATCCGACGCCATTCCCGGCAATTTCAGCTCGCCATGCAGAGGTTTGTCGCTGACGCATAGCAGTGTCCCATAGGGCACGCGAAAGCGAAACCCGTTCGCCGCGATGGTGGCGCTTTCCATATCCAGGGCAATCGCCCGGCTCTGAGACAAGCGCTGCACCGGCCCGGTCTGCTCGCGCAGCTCCCAGTTGCGGTTGTCGACGCTGGCCACGGTGCCGGTCCGCATAACGCGTTTCAGATCATAGCCTTCCAGCTGGGTTTCTTGCGCCACGGCGTTTTCCAGCGCGATCTGGATTTCCGCCAGCGCCGGGATCGGCACCCAGACCGGCAGATCGTCGTCCAGCACCTTGTCCTCTCGCAGATACGCGTGAGCGAGCACAAAATCCCCAAGGCTCTGCGAATTGCGCAGCCCCGCGCAGTGCCCCACCATCAGCCAAGCATGAGGCCGCAGCACCGCGATATGGTCCGTGGCGGTCTTGGCGTTCGACGGCCCCACCCCGATGTTGACCAGCGTGATCCCCCCGCCGTTCTTGCGCTTGAGGTGATAGGTCGGCATTTGCGGCATACGCTCGGGATGCGCGAGCGGCTCCTCTGCCGAGGTGATCTCGACGTTTCCGGTGGACACAAAGCTGGTGTAGCCGCTGTCCGGGTCCGCCAGCTGCGCGCGGGCGTAGGCCTCGAACTCCGAGACGTAGAACTGGTAGTTGGTGAACAGCACATGGTTCTGGAAATGCTGGGGATCGGTGGCGGTGTAATGCGCCAGCCGCGCCAGCGAGTAATCCACCCGCTGCGCGGTAAAGGGGGCCAGCGGTGCCTCGCCCAAGGGTCCGGGCGCGGCCACACCGTTGACGATGTCGTCGTTGGTCGTGTCCAAGTCCGGCACGTCAAAGACGTCGCGCAGGACAAAGGCGCTCGCCCCCTCTTGGGGGACTGTCACGGTCGGGTAATTCGCCACGGCGAAATGCACAGGCATGGGCGTGTCCGACAGGCCGATCTGCAACTTAACCCCATGATTTTCCAGCAAAAGCCCGATCTGCTGCTCCAGATAATTGCGGAACATCCCCGGCCGCGTCACCGTCGTCGCATAGGTGCCCGGCGCGGTCACATGGCCAAAGCTCAGACGGCTGTCGACCTTGGCAAAGCTGGTCGTGGTCAGGCGCACCTCTGGGTAGTAGGCCCGGTAGCGCACCCCCGGATGCCCCTTGGACATCGAGTCAAGGAAGTGATCGCGCAAAAATTCGGCGGCCGCATCATAGAGCGCGCACAGGCGGTCCACCGCCGCCTTGGGGTCGTCGAACAGTTCGGATGCGGGCACCCGCGGCGACATGATTTCCAATTGTCCGGCCTGATCCTGCACGTTGGTTCCTTTCGTTGTTCTTACCCGGCAGCGTGACAGTTTGCCCCAGCAGGTTCAAGACAGGTTCAAACACCGGGAACCTCGCGGGCGCTTTTCGAGTTGCCCCGGTATGCTCAAACCGCCCGACCTGATCTATTTCCCAGACGACCGCCCCGGCATCACCCGCCAGAGGCGCGGGCGCGGCTTTAGCTATCTGGCCCCGGACGGCACCCGCATTGACGATCCGCAAGAACGCAGCCGGATCAAGGCTTTGGCCGTCCCACCCGCCTATCAGGATGTGTGGATTTGCCCCGCGGACAACGGCCATCTTCAGGCCACGGGGCGCGATGCGCGCGGGCGCAAGCAGTACCGCTATCACCCGGATTGGCGCGCATGGCGCAACGCGCAAAAGTTCGACCACCTGCGGGCCTTTGGCGAGGCGCTTCCCGCCCTGCGCCGCCGCATCCGCCAAACGCTGCGCGAAGGCACCGCCGGGGACCGCGATTTCGCCCTCGCCGCCATTCTTGCCCTGCTGGACCGCGCCAGCCTGCGCGTCGGAAGCACCGGCTACGCCCGCGAGAACCAGACTTTTGGCGCGACGACCCTGCGGCGGCGACACCTTGCCTTGGACGATGATCGCCTAACCCTGCGGTATCAGGGCAAAGGCGGCAAAACGGTGCGCAAGACCCTGCGGGATCAGACCCTCAATCGCACGCTGACCCGTCTCGGCGATCTGGCAGGCCCGCAGTTGGTGACTTGGCTCGACGATGGCGGCACCCCGCACGGCATCAGCGCCGGGCAAGTCAACGCCGCCCTCGCCGAGATCACCGGTCAGCCCGACCTGACCGCCAAGACCTTTCGCACGTGGAACGGCAGCGCCGCCGCCTTGCAGGTCGCCCTGGAACCCAAGCCTACGATCAAAGCCATGGCCGATGCCGCCGCCGCGCGCCTGCACAACACCCCGGCGATTGCCCGCAAAAGCTATATCCACCCAAGCGTCATTAACCTGTGCGAGACCCCGCGCGATCTGTCCAAGGCGCCCACCGTCCATGGCCTGCGCCAGACCGAAGCCCGCCTGCTGCACCTGCTATCGGATTGACAACACCGGCCCAGCGCCGCCCAATGGCCCCATCAACAGGAGGCCAAAATGACCGCACACAACATCGCCAATATCGACCACTGGCAAGAGCGCGTCGATCTGGCCGCCGCCTTTCGCTGGACCGTCCGGCTGAATATGCACGAAGCGGTGGCCAACCACTTTAGCCTGTCGATCAACGACGACGGCACGAAATTCCTGATGAATCCCAACCAGATGCACTTTGCCCGGATCAAGGCATCTGACCTGATCATCGTCGATGCCAACGACCCCGAGACGCTGAACAAACCCGGCGCACCCGACCCGACGGCCTGGGGCCTGCACGGCGGACTGCACCGCCTGTGCCCGCACGCGCGCTGCGCCATGCACGTGCATTCACCCTACGCCACCGTGCTCGCCAGCCTCAAGGACAAGCGCTTGCCGCCGATCGATCAGAACGCCGCGACCTTCTACAACCGTATCGCGATCGACGACAACTACGGCGGTCTGGCCTTCGAAGAAGAAGGCGCCCGCTGCGCCCAGCTGCTGTCCGACCCCAAAGTCAAAACCCTGATCATGGGCAACCACGGCGTGATGATCATCGGCGCGACGGTGGCCGAAACCTTCAACCGGCTGTTCTATTTTGAACGCGCAGCGCAGACCTATATCATGGCGCTGCAAACCGGCCGAGAGCTGGCGATCCTGCCCGATGATGTGGCCGAGAAGACCGCGCAGGAAATCGAGGACTACCCCGAACAAGACATCCGCCACCTCGCCGAACTCAAGGCGATCCTCGACGAAGAAGGCTCGAACTACGCGACCTAGCCGGGGCGCAGCCCAGTCTCTACCAGCAGGCCAAGCCGCTTTGCTTCGTAATAATAGCCTTTTGCGTACCACATGATGGCGGCATCCTCGTCGCCATCCGCCACGATATACGCGCCCTTGAGGTACCTAAGCGCGAATTCAAGGTTCACCTCGGGCTTCAGCAGATCCTCGTTCGGCCCACGAAAGCCCATGCTCCGCGCCGTCGCCGGCAGGATCTGGAACAACCCCCAATACGGCCCATTGCGCGCCCAGGGCCGGTGCGTGCTCTCCCGAATGGCCAGACGATGCACCAGATGACGCGGCAGCTCGTAATGATCCGCCCATTGGTTGATCAACGCCCGCAACTCCGGCGTCTCGTTCGGATACAGAGGCGGCTCCTCCACCACCGCCACACGCTCCGCCTCGACCAAAGGCCCGCAGGCCACCAAACTCAAACCGGACAAGATCAAAAACCGACGGCCAATCATGCGACTCTCTCCAAAGACCGCCCCATTTAACCATCCCTAAATCCCCAAGCCATTCCCGCCGAAAACCCCCGGCGAAACCCCGCGCAAACCACACCCTTTAGGCAAACCACCGCCCAGCCCTTCTTCTCTTTAAAAGTATCCCGGGGGGAGCCCGCAGGGCGGGGGGCAGCGCCCCCTCCAACCAAAGGGCATCCCCCCACCTTCATCCCTCTTGCCTTTTCCCCCGCGCGCAGCCACCTATGCCCTATGACACAGACGCTCCTCTGCCTCGGCCACGGCTACTCGGCCCAAGCGCTCACCCGCCGCCTTCTCCCCCTCGGCTGGACGGTCATGGGCACGACGCGTGATCCAAGCAACATGGACGCCTTGCGCGAGACAGGCGTGACGCCCGTCCTCTGGACGCCCGAGGACCTCGCCGAGGCCATCGCCAAAGCGACCCATATCCTCGTCTCGGCGGGCCCCAAGGACGGCAGCGACCCCTCGCTCTCCATCGCCAAGAAGGCGCTGACCGACAACGCCTCACGGCTTGAATGGGTCGGCTACCTGTCCACAACCGGGGTCTATGGCGACTACGGCGGCGACTGGATCGACGAAGACACGCCCCTCGCCCCGACCACCAAGCGTGGCCAGACCCGCGCCCGCGCCGAGGCCGAGTGGCAGGCCATCCCGGACCTTCCCCTGCATATCTTTCGCCTTGCGGGCATCTACGGGCCGGGCCGTGGCCCCTTTGCCAAGGTGCGCGCCGGCACCGCCCGGCGGATCATCAAGGAAGATCAGGTTTTTAGCCGCATCCACGTCGAGGACATCGCGCAGACGCTGCACGCCTCGATCAAGGCGCCCCAGCCCGGCGCGATCTACAACACCTGCGACGACGATCCCGCCCCGCCACAGGACGTGATCGCCTATGCCGCCGAGCTGCTGGGCAAGCCGGTGCCGCCCGCGATCCCCTATGACAAGGCCGAGTTCACCCCCATGGCCCGCAGCTTTTACGCGGAAAACAAGCGTGTCTCGAACCGCCGCCTGCGCGAAGAGCTGGGGGTCGAGCTGCTGTATCCCGACTACCGCGTGGGCCTTTTGGCGCTGCTGCGCGAAGAGCAGGATTAACCAACATGGCGTGTGGCCAGCAAATCGGCCAGGACGACGGCCCCGGCAGTTTGCGCGATCTGATCGAGGCGCTGCGCCCGCAGGCCGATGACGCCCGCGTCTACGTCCACGAGGCGCTGGACCGCGTGGGCACGCAGTCCTTTCCGGCGGTGATCCTGATCCCGGCGGTGCTGCTGGTCTCGCCGCTGTCTGGCATCCCCGGCACGCCGACGCTGGGGGCTTGCCTGATCTTTCTGTGCGCGCTGCAAGCTGTGCTGGGCCGCAAACATCTGTGGCTTCCGGGCTGGCTGACGCGCCGTTCGGTCAGTGCCAAACGCATGACCAAAGCCTTGAACTGGCTGGGCAAACCCGCCGCGTGGATGGATCGGTACTCCAAGGACAGGCTGTGCTTTCTGACCGCGCGGCCCACCCGCCCGCTGGCCTATCTGTTTGTGCTGCTGACGGTGATCGGCTGGCCGATCCTTGAACTGGTGCCGTTCTTTACCTCGTTCAGCGCGGGGGCCGTGGCGATGGTGATGTTCGGCGTGATGACCCGCGACGGCGCATACCTGCTCTGGGGCTACGTCCAGGGCGCGCTGCTGTATCTGGCGGTGCTCGCCGTGGCGACCGGGATCGTCTAAGCCTTAGAAATCACCAAAGTAATCTTCATCAACGGAGCGGATCGTATAGACCTTGCGCGCCCGCACACCGACCTCGTGCTGGATCATCAGCCGCGCCAGACGGTCGCCGTTGATCAGAACAATCCGCTGCTGGATGCGGTCCACATAGGCGTGGGCTTCTTTGGAGAAATCCGAAGTCGTCACGAACACGCCCTTGGACGCCCCCTCGCCGGTCAAAGACCCAACGAACGCCTGCAAGGCAGGCCGCCCCACCTTGTTGTCCAAGGCATAACGTTTGGCTTGGATATAGACCGCATCAAGGCCCAAAGCGTCTTCGTTGATGACCCCGTCGATGCCGCCATCGCCGGATTTCCCGATGCTCTGCCCCATGGCCGGATCACCGCCGCCATAGCCCATGGCGATCAGCAGATCGACGATGAGCTTTTCGAAACGGGCGGGCGTGACGGTCAGCACCATCTCCAGCAAGTCTTGCGCCAACACGTCCGAGATTTGCTTGTGCAGCGAAGCGATTGCGTCTTCCGGTGTCTGTTCTGACGTTTCGGGAGTGGATACAGCGGGTGCCTTTGGCTCTGGCGTCTGAGCCGATGCGTCTTTCCAGTCTTTGAAGTCTGCAACTTGGGCGAGAACCGCGTTGTCGATCCGGTCTGGATGGCGCTGCAAAAGTTCCCGGCCAAAGCTGGTGATCTCATGCACATTGCGCTTAGGCGAGGTCAGGCAGCCCGCCTTGGACAGATAGGTCCGCGCCCAATGCGCACGATCGGCCAGAAATGTTTTCCTCCCGTTCGGCATCAACTCCTGCGCTTCTTCGTCGCTAATCCCGAACTGCGCCTGCAAGCCCGGCAGGGTCTGCCCCACATTCAGCGCCCCGTCGGCAAAGGCCTGCAACACGGGGCGCATCAGGGTTTGGTAGTCAGGCACGGGCATCACGTCATCCAATCACACCACAAGGTTGCGATCAGACGACCATGCTCAGGCGCGCTTGTCCAGCACCTCGACCCCCAGCACATTCAAGACCTTAGCCTCGATATGCTCGGCATTCATCGCCGCCGTGTCGTACATGTCGCGGGGCGAGGCCTGGTCGATGAACACGTCCGGCAGCACCATCGACCGGAACCGCAAACCGTTGTCAAAGACGCCTTCGTCGGACAGCAGCTGCGCCACGTGGCTGCCGAAACCGCCCACGGCGCCCTCTTCGATGGTGATGAGACTCTCGTGCTCGCGCGCAAGGCTCAGGATCAGCTCGCGGTCCAGCGGCTTGGCAAAGCGCGCGTCCGCCACGGTGGGGGTAATCCCCCGCGCTTCAAGGGCTTCGCAGGCTTTCAGGACTTCGCCAAGGCGGGTGCCAAACGACAGGATCGCCACGCGCGACCCTTCGCGGATCATCCGGCCCTTGCCGATTTCCAACACCTCGCCGCGTGCGGGCATCTCGACGCCCTCGCCTTCGCCGCGCGGATAACGGAAGGCAATCGGCCCCTCGTCATGCGCCGCAGCGGTGGCCACCATGTGTTTCAGCTCTGCCTCATCGGCGGCGGCCATGACCACCATCCCCGGCAAGTTCGCCAGATATGCCACGTCGAACGACCCGGCGTGCGTGGCCCCATCGGCCCCCACAAGCCCGGCGCGGTCGATGGCGAAACGCACCGGCAGGCGCTGGATCGCCACGTCATGCACCACCTGATCGTACCCACGCTGGAGGAAGGTCGAATACATCGCGCAGAAGGGTTTCAGCCCCCCCGCCGCAAGCCCTGCGCAAAAGGTCACGCCGTGCTGTTCGGCAATGCCAACGTCAAAGCAACGGCTGGGGTAGCGCTCGGCGAACAGGTCCAGCCCAGTGCCATCCGGCATCGCCGCCGTCACCGCGCAAATTTGCGAATCCTCGGCGGCCTCTTGCAGCAGCGCCTCGGCGAAGACCTTGGTGTAGCTGGGCGCGTTGGACGGCGCCTTTTTCTGCTTGCCGGTGATGACGTCGAACTTGGCCCGCGCGTGGCCCTTGTCGGCGGCGTGCTCGGCGTGGGCGTAGCCTTTGCCCTTTTTGGTCAGCACGTGCAGCAGGATCGGCCCCGTCGCGCGCTGGCGCACCGTGCGCAGCACCGGCAGCAACTGGTTCAGGTCGTGCCCGTCGATGGGGCCAAGATAGCTAAAGCCCAGCTCTTCGAACAGAGTGCCGCCGACCGTCATGCCCTTGAGCATTTCCTTGGCGCGCTTGGCCCCTTCGCGGAAAGGTTCGGGCAACATGCTGACCGCGCCCTTGGCGGCGGCCTTGAAATCCTGGAAGGGCGCTTCGGCGTAGAGCCGGCTGAGGTAGGACGAAAACGCGCCGGTGGGGGGCGCGATGCTCATCTCGTTGTCGTTGAGGATGACGATCATGCGCTTGCCCAGATGGCCCGCGTTGTTCATCGCCTCAAAGGCCATGCCCGCGCTCATAGCCCCATCACCGATCACCGCAATCGCGTCACCATGGCCGGTGTCGCAGTTCCCACCCAGATCGCGCGCCACGGCAAAGCCAAGCGCCGCGCTTATCGAGGTGCTGGAATGCGCCGCGCCAAAGGGATCGTAAGGCGATTCAGAGCGTTTGGTGAATCCGCTGAGGCCGTCCTTTTGGCGCAAAGTCCGCATCCGGTCGCGCCGACCGGTCAGGATCTTGTGCGGATAACACTGGTGCGAGACGTCCCAGATAATCTTGTCGCGCGGCGTGTCGAACACCGCGTGCAACGCCACGGTCAGCTCGACCACACCAAGGCCTGCGCCCAAGTGCCCGCCGGTTTCGGACACCGCCGAGACCGTCTCCTCGCGCACTTCGTGGGCCAGCCGGATCAGCTCGGCATCGGAAAACTGCTTGAGATCGGCGGGAATTGACACCCGGTCAAGAAGCGGCGTTTGGGGCCTGTCGGACATGGGTCCTCCGGTCTGGTTCGGCGCGCGCTGCGCAGGTTCGCGTTAATTCCGACGCGAGATAACGAAGCGCGCCGCGTCTCGCAAGCTCTCGGCCCGACTTCCATAGTCAGATAGGGCGTCGCAGGCCTGTGTCACAAGGTCCGATGCGCGGCTTTTTGCCCCGTCCAGCCCCAGAAGGCTGACAAAGGTCGCCTTGCCGCGGCCTGCGTCCTTGCCCACCGCCTTGCCCACGGTTTCGGCGTCGCCCTCGACGTCCAAAATGTCATCGGCGATCTGAAAGGCGAGGCCGATGGCCTGCGCGTAGGTGGTGAACGGCGTGATGTCCGCCTGCGCCAGACGCGCCCCCGCCTCGGCGGACCAAGCGATCAGCGCGCCGGTCTTGCCAGCTTGCAGCCTTGTGATCTCGTCCAAGGTCAGGGGCGTATCGGCCTGCTCGGCGGCCATATCCAAGGCCTGCCCCAGCACCATGCCCCCTGCCCCGGCAGCGCGCGCAAGGCTCAGCGTCAGATCGGCGCGCACCACCGCGTCGGGGTGGCACTCGGGGCGCGAGACCAGCTCAAACCCCAAGGTTTGCAGGGCATCCCCCGCCAGCACGGCGGTCGCCTCGTCCCACTTGCGGTGCACGGTGGGCAGACCGCGCCGCACGTCGTCGTCGTCCATGCAGGGCAGATCGTCATGGACCAGCGAATAGGCGTGGATCGCCTCGATCGCGGTGGCAGGCCAGATCGCGCTGCTGGCGGGCACGTCATGCAGCCGCGCGGTTTCCATCACCAGATAAGCGCGCAGACGCTTGCCGCCCGAGGCCGCATAGCGCATGGCATCCACCACTGGCAAAGCGTCATAGCCCGCCAAAACCGATCCGAAATGGCTCTCGACCGCGTCCGCCGCCGCCGCAAGCCCCGTCTGGAACTGCATCAGAGCCCCTCGACCGGCTTCGTCCCGACCGGAGTGCCGCCGCCGTCCAGCGTGATCGCGGCGACCTTTTCTTCGGCCTCTTTCAGCTTGGTCTCGCAACGGGCGCGCAGTTTCGCACCGCGATCATAGAGCGTGATCGATTCTTCCAAGGCCACGTCGCCGCGTTCCAGCTGGCCCACCACGCGTTCCAGCTCGGCCATGGCCTGTTCAAAGCTCATCTCGTTGATATCGTCGCTCATCGGGCTGCCCCCATCAATTCCTGTACGTGCACGCGCGCCGCAGCGCTGAGCGCCGAAAGATCATACCCGCCTTCCAAAGTCGAGACCACACGTCCGCCGCAGACCTTAGCCGCCATGTCGCACAGCGCGCGGGTGATCCAGGCGAAGTCCTCTGTTTCCCAGTCGAGCTGCGCCAAGGGGTCGTCCTTGTGGGCGTCGAACCCCGCCGAGATGATCAGCAGCTCGGGGTTGAACGCGGCCAAGCGCGCGATGGCAGGCTCCCACGCGGCGCGCATCTCGGTGCCGGTGCTGCCGGGGTCGAGCGGGATGTTCTGGATGTTGTCATGGGCGCCGCGCTCATCCGCCGTGCCGGTACCGGGCCAGAGCGGCATCTGGTGCGAACCGATGAACAGCGTGCGCGGCTCGTCCCACAGCAGATCCTGGGTGCCGTTGCCGTGGTGCACGTCGAAATCCACCACCGCGACGCGGGACAACCCTTTGACATCCAGCGCATATTTCGCCGCGAGGGCCGCTGTGCCGAACAGGCAAAAGCCCATGGGCGTCTGGGTTTCCGCATGATGCCCCGGGGGGCGCGTCGCGCAAAAGGCGTTCTGCACCTCGCCGCCCAAGACCATATCCACCGCGCGCAAAGCCCCGCCGACCCCACGCCGCGCCGCCCGCATGGACCCGGGCGACATCCACGTATCTTCGTCAAGCTGGTGAATCCCCTCCGCCGGTTCCGCCGCCGCGATCCGGTCGATGTAGGCCTGCGGGTGGCAGCGCAGTAGCGCGGCGTCGTCCGCCTCGGGGGCGCTTTCCCGCACGAGGTCCAGATCGGCCAAAGCGTGCCAGACATGTTCCAGCCGCGCGACCCGTTCGGGGTGGCCATCGGGCGTCACATGTTCCAGACAATCCGCGTGAGTTATCAATGCAGTGGCCATGTCGCCCCTCCCTGTTTTCTACGCCAGAAAAACAGGAATACGGCGGATCAACAAGGGGGGCAACAAGGCTCAATCCGGGGCCAGCATATACCCCGCGCCGCGCACCGTTTGCAGGTAGCGCGGCTGTTTCGGGTCCGCTTCCAGCTTGCGCCGCAACCGGGTGATCTGAACGTCGACGGCGCGCTCCTGCGCCTGCCCCTTGTCGCGGCCCAGCTCCTCGACGAGGTTGGCGCGGCTCAGCGCTTCGCCCGGACGGGCCGAGAAAATGCGCATCAGCTGGCTTTCGGTGGCGGTCAGCCGGACAAGGTCTTCGCCCTGCCACATCTCGCCGCGTTCGATGTCGTAGCGGATGTCGCCGAGGGTCAGCAGCTTTGGCGCGGTGGCCTCTGGCTTGACCTCGGGCATCCGCCGCAGAATGGCGTTGATCCGCAGCAAAAGCTCTTTGGGTTCAAAGGGTTTGGCAAGGTAATCGTCGGCCCCCGCCTCAAGCCCCTTAATGCGATCCTCGGTCTCGGACCGCGCAGTCAACAGCAGGATTGGCGTGGCACTGGTGGCGCGAATGCCTTGGGTCAGGCTGATGCCATCCTCGCCGGGCATCATCACGTCCAGCACGATCATGTCGAAATCGAGCCCCGACAGCAGCCGCCGTGCATGGGCCGCATCGCGCGCCGCCGTCACCAGAAAACCGTTGCGGATCAGGAACTTTTGCAACAGCCCACGTATCCGCTCATCGTCGTCGACGATCAAAAGATGCGCATCGCTGTCGCTCATCCGCGGCCCTCCCTGAGCCTTTGATAACTGGTTAACATGTCTGGGTCCATCATCGCTTCAAGCACCTTGCGAAAGCCTGAAACCGCCTCGGGGCCGGCCTGCCGATAGGCCGCGCGCATCCGCGCGCGCTGCGCGTCGGACAGGTCACGCTCTAGCGCTGCGCCTTCGTCGGTCAGGTACAAATGCCTCTCCCGCTTGTCATTTCGCCCCACTCGGCTTTCGACAAGACCATCCTCAATCAAGGTGCGCAACACACGGTTCAGCGATTGTTTTGTAACACCCAGGATGTTGAGCAAATTGTTAACGGTGGTCCCCGGCGCGCCATTGATAAAGTGCAAGGCGCGGTGATGCGCGCGCCCGTAACTGAGGCCCGCAAGGATACGATCGGGATCGGCGGTAAAGCCGCGATAGGCGAAAAACATCGCCTCGATGCCCTGACGCAGCTGTTCATCCGTCAGATAGAGCAGCGTTTCGCCCTGTGCGTTTGGTCCCTCGGCCATCTTCGTCTGCGCCCCTTAACCTGTTTTCAGTCAGTTTACGTCAGTCTTGTTGACATTCCAAGCAGGGAATGGTAGCGAATCCCAGATTTGACGCAATTATATGTCCGGTGCGGACCTGATTTGCGCAATATTCGCAAAACACCTAGGAGAGCTGCGATGGCTGAAGGAGCATATGACGACCGCGACGGCAAGATATGGTTGGACGGTCAGATGGTGGAATGGCGCGAGGCAAAGGTCCATGTGCTGACGCATGGCCTGCATTATGCCAGCTCTGTTTTCGAGGGCGAGCGCGCCTACAACGGCAAGATTTTCCTGTCGCGCGAGCACTCCGAGCGGCTGCATTTTTCCGCCGGCGAACTGGATTTCCAGATCCCCTACACCGTTGATGAAATCGAGGCGGCCAAAAAGGCGGTTCTGGAAGCCAACGGCCTGACCGACGCCTATGTGCGCGCGGTGGCCTGGCGCGGTGCGGGCCCGGACATGGGGGTCGCGTCGGCGCGCAACCCCGTCCGTCTGGCCATCGCGGCTTGGTCTTGGGGCAACTACTACGGCGACGCGAAATTCAAAGGCGCCAAGCTGGATATCTCCAAGTGGAAGCGCCCCTCGCCCGAGACGATCCCGGTGCACGCCAAGGCTGCCGGTCTTTACATGATCTGCACCACCTCCAAGCACGCCGCCGAGGCCAAGGGCTGTTCCGACGCGCTGTTCATGGACTATCGCGGCTATGTGGCCGAAGCGACCGGCGCGAACATCTTCTTCGTCAAGGATGGCGAAGTCCACACGCCCAAGCCCGATTGCTTCCTCAACGGTTTGACCCGTCAGACGGTGATCAAGATGCTCAAGGAAAAGGGCATCACCGTGAACGAACGTCACATCATGCCCGAGGAGCTTGAGAGCTTTGAGCAATGCTGGTTGACCGGCACCGCCGCCGAAGTGACCCCGGTTGGCCAGATCGGCGACTACACCTTCGAGGTTGGCGCCCTGACCCGCGACATCGCGGAAAGCTACGAGGCGCTGGTGCGCGCGTAAACAGTGACGGCGGCAGGCGTTGATCCTGCCGCCACTCTCTTACACCAAGGTGCGCAACATCGACGTGTTGCCTTGAACAACAGAGTTCAGCTCGACCAGTTTGGCGAGACGCTGCTCGATTTCTTCCTGACATTCATCCAGCTGGTCCACGATGCCAGCCAAGGCGGTGCCGCTGTTAGACAGGGCCGCGCTTTCGATTTTGCACATCATGCGGGTCGAGCTTAGGCCCGTCACATAGCGTTTCATATCCAAGACCGATCGGGCGAAACGCTTGGCCTCCGTCTCGACTTTCTGCAACACCGCCGTCATGGCCTCGCTGAATTCCTGTTGCAGGGCCGAAAGTTGCGCGATCTCATCCTCGGGTATGACGTTGCTTGGGTATTCCTGGTCCGTGGCGCGGAAATGTTCGGTCATCTCAGTTTCCAACCCGCTCGCAAAGCTCAGGAACTGGCCGCGCAAGATAGAATCGCGGATGCGCGCGAAAACGCAGGCGTCGCCATCGACGAATGTGGTGACCCATGTCGACATCTCTTCGAGCATCTGGCTGTAGTTGACGGAAATCGCGCTGATCGGGCCACCTGCGTTTTCCAACCGCGAGGCGATGATGCGCATGTTCATGGGGACGGTGCGAATGGATTTGATCGCCTCGGTCAATTCAGTGGTTTCCGATTCGACCTGCGTGATCGCCTTGGACATATCCATAAAGCGGCGCTGCAATTGTCCGATTGGGCGACCCAATTGCCGTGCGCGGGCCTCGAATTCCGACGCCAACGCGTGCGACTGAAAACTATCGTAGTTCGCGTAGCCCATGGCCTGAACCGCGCGGGTGAGCGCCTCGGCGCTTTGTTCGGAGGTCAGTCCTTCGGATTTTTCGCGCGCGAGAATGTCGGCGTAAAGCTCTTCGATTTCACCAAAAAGTTTGGAGCTTGGTTTGATCCGTGTCGAGACATACCCGCCATCGACCGGGGCGACCAAGGCGAACACCCAATAGGCGCGGCCGCCCTTGCGCTGGTTCTTGACATAGGCCCCTGTGGCCCGGCCCGCCTTGATGTTTTCCCATAGCAGATGGAACACGGCCTTGGGCGTATCGGGGTGGCGAATGATCTTGTGCGGCGCACCCAAAAGGTCGGGCCAGTCGTACCCTGCGACCCGGCGGAACACCATGTTGCCCGCCTTGATGACGCCTCTTTCATCCGTGCGCGAATAGAACATCTCGGGCAGTTGGAACAATGCCTCGGTGCCGGACATACTGCTGCCAGCGTGAAACGTCGGGCTTAGATCACTCATGCGATGACCTCGAACTCTGTATGGTTGTCTTTGGTTAAGCGCTTCATCGGGTTTACATTAGAGACCGCAGCATCGACGTGTTGCCCTGCACAACCGAGTTCAGCTCGACCACCTTGGCGAGGCGCTTTTCGATTTCGTTCTGGCACGCATCAAGCTGTTCGACGATACCCGCCAAAGCGGTGCCGGAATCCGACAAGGACGCGCTTTCGATCTTACACATCATGCGAGTCGAGCTTAGGCCGGTCACATAGCGTTTCATGTCCAGAACGGATCGCGCAAACCGTTTCGCTTCAAGTTCGACATCCGCCAGCGAAGACACCATGTCATCACGGAACTGCATACGGTGTTTTTTCAGCCCCGCGATTTCGGCCTGAGCATCAATACCGTCGGCACCATCGCCGTCCTCTGCGGAAAAGGCTTCGATCATCTCACCCTCCACGCCGGTGGCAAAACTGAGGAATTGGCCGCGCAGGATCGCATCGCGAATGCGGGCAAAAACGCAGTCTTCGCCATCAACAAAGGTGTTCACCCATGTCGACATTTCTTCGAGCATCTGGCTGTAGTTCACCGAAATCGCGCTGATCGGACCGCCGGCGTTTTCCAACCGCGAGGCAATGATGCGCATGTTCATGGGCACGGTTCGGATGGCGTCAAAGGCTTCGGTCATCTCGGCGGTTTCGACCTGCACCTGCGAAATCGCGCGGGACATATCAACGAAACGGCGCTGGACCTGATCAATCGGGCGACCAAGCTGGCGCTGGCGCGATTCAAACTCTTCGGCGATGGCAAAGGCCTGAAACGCCTCGTAGTTGGGATACCCCTTGCTGCGGGCAAATTCGCGGATCGCCTCGGCGCTGTCGACCGGGTTCAGCCCCTCGGCTTCGCGCTTGAGCAGCTTCTCGTAGAATTCTTCGACCTCATGGAACAGCTTGGAGGTTGGCTTGATCCGGGTGGAAATATACCCGCCCTCACAGGGCGCGACCAAGGCAAAGACCCAGTAGAACCTGCCGCATTTGCGCTTGTTCTTGACATAAGCGCCTGTAGGGCGGCCGTTTTTCAAACGATACCACAGGATTTCAAACAGCCCCTTTGGCATGTCCGGGTGCCGGACGATCTTGTGCGGCGCGCCGCGCAGATCCCCCCACTCGAACCCTGCGACACGCTGAAACACCGAGTTGCCGGCCTGGATCACGCCGTGTTCATCGGTACGCGAGAAAAACAACTCGTGAAGCTGAAACAAGACTTCAGAGCTGGACAGCTCTGCGGACATTCTTTGGTCGGTCATCGACGACTCCTGAAACTAAGCGCTTGTCCGCGATCATCTCCAAGAATCCCCATCAAACCATTAAGGCCGCCGGTGATTTTCACCCGCGGCCTCATTTTCTTGTTAAGATTGGGCGAATTCGCCGTGCGTCAGCTGGGGCTCATGCCGCGCAGACGCTCGGACCGGCGCCGCAGCAACTCGACCGTGGCCAGCAGCGCGATGGAAATCCCCACAAGGATCGTAGCCGCCGCCAGAATGGTCGGGCTGATCTGCTCACGCAGGCCGGTAAACATCTGCCACGGCAGGGTTTGCAGCTCGGCAGAGCCGACAAAGATCACCACGACCACTTCGTCGAACGAGGTGATAAAGGCGAACAGACCGCCCGAAATCACCCCCGGCAGGATCAGCGGCATCTGCACCCGAAAGAAGGTGGTGATCGGGTCCGCGCCCATGTTCGCCGCCGCCCGCGTCAGCGAGCGATCAAAGCCCACCAGAGTCGCGGTCACGGTGATGATCACGAAGGGAATACCCAGCACCGCGTGCGCCAGAACAACACCCCAGTAGGTGCCGACGATGCCGATCTTGGAGTAGAAGAAGTACATGCCCGTCGCGGAAATGATCAGCGGCACGATCATCGGAGAGATCAGGATCGCCATGATCGCGCGCTTGCCCGGCACGTGGCTTTGGGACAGGCCAATGGCGGCCAGCGTGCCCAGAGACACCGAAATGAACGTCGCCACCGGCGCAATCGTCACAGAGTTCCACACCGCGTTGGTCCATTCCGAGTTGGTCAGGAAGTCGCGGTAATGCTTGAGGCTATAGCCCGCAGGATCAAAGCGCAGCATTTCCGGCGTAAAGGTAAAGAAGTCCTCGGCGTTAAAGCTCAGCGGCATGACCACAAGGATCGGCGTGATCAGAAAGACAAAGATCGCCCCGCAGATCACCCGGAAAGTGTAGTGCCACAGCACCTGGTTCGCGGTCAGATAGGGCGCAAGCGGCACGCGATAGCGGCGAAAGCCCACCCAGTAGACCAGCCAGCCAAAGAACCAGCCGAACAGCGCACCGATCACCAGACCGGGCAGCGCCCCCAGCGCGAAACCGGCAATCGCCATCAGCGCCAGAACACCCCAGCGAAAGGCTTTTTCTTTTTCGCGCCCAAGGGTCAGGCCCGCAGCGGCCAGCGCCGCCAGCACCACGAACCCCGCCACGATCCCCAGCAGGGTCGAGCCATTGGCCGCCCCCACAAAGACCCCGGCCAGCGCCCCAAAGGCCCCCACGGTCGCGGTGGTAAAGCCCATGGGCATTTTCTTGGTTTCAGTCAGAACAGCCATGTCCCTTACCCCAGCTTCACGTTGTCGATGCCCACGATGCGGTCATAGGCCCAGTAGAGCAGCAGCACGACTGCCAGCAGAATGGTCCCCAGTGCGGCCGCAAGACCCCAGTTGAGCGAGGACGAGATGTGATAGGCGATCCGGTTGGAAATGAACGTCCCGGTGGTGCCGCCGACGATTTCCGGCGTGATGTAGTAGCCGATCGACAGGATATACACGAGGATCGAACCCGCCCCGATGCCCGGAATGCTCTGCGGGAAATACACCCGCCAGAAGGCTGTCCAGTTGGTCGCCCCAAGGCTCTTGGCGGCGCGGGTATAGGACGGCGGGATCGTCGCCATGACCGAATACATCGGCAGGATCATGAACGGCAGCAGGATGTGCGTCATCGCCACGATGGTACCGAACTGGTTGTTGATCATCACCAGACGATCCGCATCGCCCACCAGTCCCAGCCAGACCAGCACGTCGTTGATCACACCTTGCTGTTGCAGCATGACTTTCCACGCCGAGGTCCGCACCAAAAGAGAGGTCCAGAAGGGCAAAAGCACGAGGATCATCAGCATGTTGGCGCTGCGCGCGGACAGGTTGGCCAGCAGGTACGCCACCGGATAGGCCAGCATGATGCAGCTAAAGGTGATCACGAGGCTCATAAAGATGGTGCGCTTGAACAGCAGACCGTAGATGCGCTCATCCTCGTCGCGGAACTCTGCGCCCTCGGGGGTCTTTTGCATGTCGACCGCGTTCAGGAAGTAGCCCGAGGTGTAGTTCGGCGAATACATCTTGATGGTGGTCCAGACCTCGGGGTCCATCCAGTCCTCGTCGATGTCCTCGAAGGCGGCGCGGATATCCACCGTCTCAAAGTCCGGGCTGGCCACAAGCGCGTCCAGCTCTGCCAGTTCAGCGGCGTGCGGGCCGGTGTAGCCCGACACGTCCCCTGCGGCGAGGTCTTGGTACAGCGCGGTGTGCACAAGCGTCCAAGGTTCTTCCTTCAGAAGGCTCTTTTCCTCTTCGACGCGTTGGAATTCAGCGAATGCGGCATAGGCCGCAGCGGTGCGCGGCAGAACGTCGGCGATGCCGGCGCGCAGCTCGAACTCGGGCAGCGGCTCGCCCTTGGTCCACGCCTCGGCCTGCGCGTGCCACGCGTCAGAGCCCATCATCTCGGCCCAGAGCGGTGCCTTGTCCCAGGCGCGGTCCACGTCCTTGAACTGGTCCTGATAGACCTCGCCGATGTCGTCCAGACCCCGGCCCGACTTGCGGAACAGCGAGGACACGCCGGTCATCTCATAGTTCAGGCGGGTGCCAAGGCGGGTGTGCAGCTTGCGCTCGGCGGCGTAAAAGATGTCTTCGTAAGCGGCCTGGAACACCGCGTCGCCCGGCAGCTCGCCGGTGTCGGCATCCCAGTCCTCCAGCGCCACAACGGTGCGCGGCAGGGTGTCGGACACGATCTGGTTCTCGACAGAGCGGAACAGCATGTCGACGATCGGTGCAATGAACGTCACCAGAACGAACAACAGCAACGGTGCAATCAGCATCAAGGCCCGCAGCTTTTGCCGCCGCAGCGCCCGTGCCAGGCTTTTCTTCAAAGGCGTGCCATCCGCGGCCAGCATCGGCCCTTTCTGGTCGGCAGCCGCCAGCGCGGTCTCGGGCGTCGGGCCGCCCGTCTGCGCGGGATCGTTGGTCGCTTCGCTCATTCTGTCCCCTCGACAACCAAGATCACGCTTTGCGCCGTGCGGCGGCGGATCTCGGCCACTTCTTGATAGTCTGGATCGTGATAGGCCGCGAGGGCCGCCTCATAGCTGGGAAATTCGATGACCACATGCCGTTCCAAGGTCTCGCCTTCGACGGTTTCGGATGGCCCGCCGCGCACAATGAACTTGCCCCCAAGCCCCAAAAGGATCGGCGTGTCGCGGTCAATGTACTCTTGGTAGGCGTCCGGGTCCGTGACGGTGATGTGTCCGATGATATAGCCCTTGGCCATCGCGCGTTCCCCATCGCAGGGGCGTCTGGCCGCAGCAGATGCCGGCCGCCAGACGCCTTTTGTGTAAGGGGCGAGCCCATCAGGCCCGCCCGCTCAGATTACTTAGCCAGCCACGCCTGGAACTTCGCGTCGATGTCGTCGCGATAGTCAGCCCAGAACTCGTAGTTGTACAGGAAGGTGTTCTTGGCGTTTGCCGGATCGGTCGGCATGTGCGGCGCCATGTCGATGCCCAGCGATGCATGCTGGCCGACCAGCGGAGCCGAGGACAGGCGCGCCGGACCGTACGAGATGAACTTGGCCTGGTCTGCCAGACGCTGGGTGTCGGTCGCGTACTTCACGAAGTCCTTGACACGTGCCAGAGCAGCATCGTCCAGACCCGCCGGGATGATCCAACCGTCAAGGTCGAACACCTGCGCGTCCCACATCATGCCAACCGGCTGACCCTGCTCTTCGATGACCGAGAACAGACGACCGTTGTAGGTCGAGCCCATGAAGATTTCGCCATCGGCCAGCAGCTGCGGCGTGTCGGCGCCCGCGGACCACCAGATCACGTCGTCCTTGATGGTGTCGAGCTTGGCCAGAGCGCGGTCCTGACCTTCTTCGGTTTCCAGAACGTCGTAGACGTCTTCCTTGGCAACGCCGTCACAGAGCAGAGCCCACTCCATGTTGTTGATCGGACGCTTTTCCAGCGCGCGCTTGCCCGGATAGGTTTCCAGGTCAAAGACAGAGCAGATCTCGGACGGGGCGTCGACGCCTTCCGGGACCATGTCAGTGCGGTAGCCAAAGGTGGTCGAGTACACGATCTGCGGGATGAAGCAGTCAGAGACCAGCAGGTCGCCAAAGTCATCCTCTGCCGAGGTGCCATCGGGGGCTGCGGCGAGGTCTTCTTCGGGGTCGATTTCCAGCGCGAGGCCTTCGTCGCACAGGCGGATGGCGTCGGATGCCACGACGTCAACCAGATCCCAGGTGATGTTGCCCGCCTCGTTCATGGCGCGCAGCTTGGCCACGGCCTCGTTGGAGGATTCGTCCCAGGACACGGACACGTCCGGGTGCATTTCGACGTAGGGCTTGACGTAGGCGTTGTCCTGCGACGCCTGATAAGCGCCACCCCAGGACACCAGCGTCATGTCGTTGGCCATGTTGCCATGGCTCTCGGCGTGCGCGCCTGCCGCAGCAACGGTCAGGGCGGTGGTCGCCAGAAGAGTCTTGGTGAGTTTCATACTATACTCCCTAAGGTTACCCGTTTGAGTGGAGAGGGCCGTGGTCCGGGCTGACGCCGACCCCTTAATGCGTCCCCCGCCCCGCCGCTGCGCAGGGGGCGAAGAAGACATTCTTAGATCATCTTACACCGCATCCAGCGCGCGGCAATCCTGCGGAAGCCAACCGATCTCGATCTGGCTGCCGGGGGTCAGGCGAACCTGATCGGGCGCGTTACGGGTCTTGATGACGAAATCGTCGTTGCCGGCCACACGCAGACGCGTGCGGAAGATGTCACCCATGTAGATGAACTCCAGCACCTCGGCCTTGAGCGTATGGGCGCCCTCGGACATCCGGTCCTTGTTGAACTCGACGCGCTCGGGGCGGATCGACACGCGGGTCTTTTCGCCAACCTTGCTGACGTTGATCGGCACGGCGTCGATCATCTGGCCATCGTCCAGCTTGACCACGCAAGTATCGCCGCGGATCTCGGTCAGCACACCTTCGAGCGTGTTGTTCTCGCCGATGAACTGCGCCACGAAAGAGTTCTTGGGCTCTTCGTACAGGACGTCAGGCGGATCAAGCTGCTGGATGCGGCCATCGTCGAACACCGCCACGCGGTCGGACATGGTCAGCGCTTCGGTCTGGTCGTGGGTCACATAGACCGTGGTGATGCCCAGCTGGTGCGCCAAGTGGGTGATCTCGAACTGCATCTTTTCGCGCAGTTGCTTGTCCAGCGCGCCCAGCGGTTCGTCCATCAGGACCAGCTCGGGTTCAAACACCAGCGCGCGCGCCAGTGCCACACGCTGCTGCTGACCACCGGACAGCTGCGCCGGACGGCGGCCACCAAAGGCGCCCATTTCCACCATCTCCAGCGCACGCTTGACCTTGGCTTCGCGGTCAGACTTGCCCATCTTGCGCACTTCGAGCGGAAAGGCGAGGTTCTCGGCGATGGTCATATGCGGGAACAGGGCGTAGTTCTGGAACACCATGCCGATGCCGCGCTTGTGCGGCGGGATGTTGTTGATCGACACACCGTCGATCTTGATCTCGCCGTGGGTCGCGGTCTCAAAGCCCGCCAGCATCATCAGACAGGTCGTTTTGCCCGACCCCGACGGCCCCAACATGGTCAGGAATTCGCCTTTCGGCATGGTCAGGTTCAGATCCTTGACGACGAGATTTTCACCGTCATAGCTCTTTTGCACGCGCTCAAAGGCGACGAACGCGTCACCGGAGGATGTCTCGGCCAAAGTCGGCTCCCTGTTTTATGTCTCGCGGGTGGTGCCCGCTGTCGTTGGCCAAACTAAAGCGGCTCACAGAACGGGATGCAACTGTTTCGCCAAGATTCGCGGTGGAATTCGCGCAATACAGGCGGGGCGCTCAGAAAAACCGGCGCTTCGCGGTCGAAAACCGACAAAATCGCAACGGATTCAGGACATTTTCCTTTCACCCTCTGCGTAAAAAGTAACCAGATACCCCACCCTTAGGGGCGCAAAACCGGCCCAAACACACCGAAAAGGCGATCAGACCCGAGTCGCAGGCCAATTTGTGCACAGCATTTGAGCAAACGCCCAAAATCGAAACCTATTGTCCTTATGTGACAAGCAGATGTCGCTTTCGGACAGTCAAAGTTGTGCACAACTGCTTAGCTGAAGGCATCACAGACGATGGAGACCGCGATGCGCCAGCACCGTTTCGACAAGGATATCCCCTTTACCGAAGGCGAATATGACCGCCGCCTGAGGCTGACTCGCGCCGCGATGGACGCCAAGGGAATCGAAGTGCTCTTGGTCACTGACCCGTCGAACATCGCGTGGCTCACGGGCTATGACGGCTGGTCGTTTTACGTGCATCAGGGCGTTTTGGTGTTCCACGACCGCGACCCGGCGTGGTGGGGGCGCAATCAGGACACCAACGGCGCGCTGCGCACCGTCTGGATGGGCGATGACCGCGTTGTCGGCTACGAGGACACCTACGTTCAGAACCCCGACAAGCACCCGATGGAAGACCTCGCGCTGCGTCTGAAGGGCATGGGTTTCGAAAGCCCCCGTCTGGGCGTCGAGCTGGAAAACTACTACTTCTCGGCCAAGGCCTACCTTGCGCTGCAAACCGCCATGCCGGGGGCGCAGCTGATCGACGCCACGGCCTTGGTGAACTGGCAGCGCGGCATCAAATCCGCCGAAGAGCTGACCTTTATGCGCCGCGCCGCCCGCATCTCGGAAAAGATCGTCGACGGGCTGCTGGAACGCGTGGAACCGGGCGTCGCCAAGAACGATATTGTCGCGCAAATTCAACATGATGCGATCACCGGGGCGGATGGCCACTGGGGCGACTATGCCGCCATCGTGCCGCTGCTGCCTTCGGGGTCTGACGCCGCTGCGCCGCACCTGACGTGGGATGGCCGCCCTTTTAAAAAGGGCGAGGCGACGTTCTTTGAAATCTCGGGCTGCTATCGCCGCTACCACGCGCCCTTGTGCCGGACGATCTTCCTGGGCGAGCCGCCGGACATCTTCAAAGCCGCCGAGGCCGCCTTGGTCGAAGGTCTCGAAGCCGGGCTAGAGGCCGCCCGCGCCGGCAACCGCGCCTGCGACATTGCCAACGCGCTGGCCGCGCCGCTGGAGCGCGCCGGGATCGAACGCGGCGCGCGCTGCGGCTATCCCATCGGCCTGAGCTACCCCCCCGACTGGGGCGAGCGCACCGTGTCTTTGCGCGCCGAGGACCAGACGGTTCTACAACCGGGCATGACCTTTCACTTCATGCCGGGGCTTTGGATGTCCGATTGGGGCATGGAAATCACCGAATCCATCGTCATCACCGAAGACGGCCCGGCGGAATGCCTGTGCGACCGTCCGCGCCAGATGTTCGTCAAACCCTGACCGCTACGCGCGCCGGAGGCCCGCCCATGTCCACGCTCAAGCAAACCGAAACCCTGCTGCGCGATCTGATCGCCTTTCCCACCGTTTCTGCGGACAGCAACCTTGATATGATGGCCTATATGGCCAACTGGCTGGAAGGTTTCGGCGCGCGGGTGGACCTGCATCACGACCGGAGCGGGCGCAAGGCCAACCTGTGGGCGACGCTTGGCCCCTCTGGCGATGGCGGGATCGTGCTGTCGGGGCATTCCGACGTGGTTCCCACCGCTGACCAAGACTGGACGCAGGACCCGTTTCAGATGTGGTCCGGCAACGATCTGCTGTTCGGGCGCGGCACATGCGACATGAAGGGGTTCATCGCCGCCTGCCTCGCCATGGTGCCGCAATGGGCCAACGCCACCCTGCGCCGCCCGCTGCACCTGTGCTTTACCCACGACGAAGAGGTCGGCTGCCTCGGCGCGCGCGCGCTGGTGCCGGAACTGCAAAAGCGTGGCATCGCGCCCACCATGGCGATCATCGGCGAGCCGACCGAGATGCGCATCATCGAAGGCCACAAGGGCTGTTGCGAATACACCGCGCGGTTCACCGGGCTCGAAGGGCACGGCTCTGCCCCCGACCGGGGCGTCAACGCGGTGAATTATGCCGTGCGCTACGCCGCCCGCCTGCTGGAGCTGGCCGAGCAGCTGAAAACCCGCACCCCGGCCAATTCGCGGTTTGATCCGCCGTGGACCACCGTCAACATTGGCCGCCTGTCTGGCGGCGTGGCCCATAACGTCATCCCCGGCAAGGCCGAGATCGACTGGGAAATGCGGCCCGTGCATTGGGACGACGCGCATTTCGTCAAGGACGCGCTGGACGCCTATGTTCAGGATACGTTGCTGCCCGCCATGCGCGCGGTGTCGCCCAGTGCCGAGATCACCACCGAAGTGATCGGCGAGGTCGTCGGCCTGAGCCCGATGGAGGATAACGCGGCGCGCGATCTGGTGCGTCGCCTGACCGGGCAGAACGCCTGCGAATTGGTGCCCTTTGGGACCGAAGCGGGGCTGTTCCAGCAGATGGGCATGAGCGTGGTGGTCTGCGGGCCGGGCTCCATCGCGCAGGCGCATAAACCCGACGAGTTCATCGCCCGATCCGAGTTGAAAGCCTGCCTTGACATGCTGCACGGACTTGGGCGAACGCTGGCGGCATGACCGAAGCCTCCGACCGTTTCACCCGCCTTTACAGCGCCCTGCGCGAACGCATTTGCCTGCTCGATGCGCCCCCCGGCACCAAATTGTCCGAAGAGGCCTTGGCGGCCGAGTTCGGCACCTCGCGCACGCCGCTGCGCCGGGTGCTGGCGCGGCTCGAGGACGAAGGCTTGGTGGAATCGCGCCATGGCGTCGGCACCTTGGTGACGGATGTGGACGCGGAAGAACTGCGCCAAGTCTATGCCTTGCGATTGGAACTGACCCATTTGGCGGGTGTCCTCTCGCCCGCGCCGATCACTGATGAAACGCGCGCCCAGCTCGAGGACTTTGTCCAGCGCGCAGACGCGCTGGCCGCAGCCCCGACCCCGCGCGGGTTCGCCCAGCTCAACATGGACTACCACGCCTTTGGGCTGTCGCTGACCGGGAATGTGGCCCTGCGCGAGGCGTCAGAGCGGCTCTATTTCCGCACCGCGCGCATTTGGCTGCAAAGCATCCCGCGCATGGATCTGGCCAGCGAATGCGCGATTTTCCTTGATGAATTGCACCAGACACGCACCGCGCTGGCGGCCAATGATCCGCAGGCGGCGGCGCTCATCCGGCGCGCGCATATTTCCATGAGCATGAACCGGCTTTACGCCTGAGCCAGCCCTTTCGGGACGATCAGCCGCGTTCCCGGCGCGATCTTTGCAGCGATGGCGCGCAGGTGATCGGGGCGAAAGGCCACGCAGCCTTCGGTCGGGTACCCCGGTCTGCGCCAGCGGTGAAGAAAGATGGCAGAGCCGCGCCCCGCCTGCGCATTGGGCCAGTTCCAATCGGTCAGCAGCACCAAGTCGTACAGGCGATCCGCCCTGCGCAGCCGCTCGTGCGAAGGCGCATAGGGCGCGCGGACGAGGTGGTTATAATCCGGCTCGCCAGAGGCATCGGACCACAGATCGCGCGGGCCAATGGGGCGCGCCCAAACGTTGGGGCGCGCGATCCGGTCGGCCCGATAGAGCATCCCGACAATGCGATGCACGCCCACCGGGGTCGCGCCATCGCCCTCGC
Source organism: Tropicibacter naphthalenivorans (assembly GCF_900176475.1). Lineage (GTDB taxonomy): Bacteria > Pseudomonadota > Alphaproteobacteria > Rhodobacterales > Rhodobacteraceae > Tropicibacter > Tropicibacter naphthalenivorans. The sequence goes on along the minus strand of NZ_FWXX01000007.1, from coordinate 64,380 downwards.
GTTTGTCCGTCCGAATGCCGCCTTTGCCGATGGTACAAGGCCAAATCTGCCCGGCAAAGCGCAGCCCCATGGGCGTCAGGACCATGTCTTGCGGGGTCATGCGGCCTGTGCCTGCGTAAGGGCTTGCATCACTTCGGCGCCGATCTCAAAGGACCGCAGGCGCGCCGCGTGGTCATAGATATGCCCGGTCAGGATGACCTCTTGCGGCTGGTGCTGCGCGATCAGGGCGCTCAGCTGGTCCTGGACCTGCGCGGGCGTGCCAACGGCGGTGATCCGCAGCGCCTCGTTGACTTGGGGGATTGCCCCGGCGGGCACGACGCTGGACAGGTCATCCACCGGCGCAGGCAGCTTGCCCGGTGTGCCGGTGCGCAAGCGGTAAAACGACTGCTGCATCGAGGTGCGCAGGCGATGCGCCTCGGCCTCGGTATCGGCGGCAAAGAGGTTAACGGCCAGCATGGCGTGCGGCTGGGCCAAGGTCTGCGACGGCTGGAAGTAGCGGCGATAGACCTCGAACGCCTGCTCGAGCGCGGCGGGGGCAAAGTGCGAGGCAAAGGCGTAGGGAAGCCCCAAGGCCGCCGCCACCTGCGCCCCATAAAGAGACGAGCCCAGCACCCACAAAGGCACCTCGGTGCCTGCGCCGGGATGGGCATTGACCGCGCGATCCGGGTTCAGCGGGCCGAACATGTCGCGTAACTCTGCGACTTCATTAGGGAAATTCTCGGCTCGGGCGTGGTGCACCCCCAGCGCCTGCATCACCGCATGATCGCCCCCCGGCGCGCGCCCAAGGCCAAGGTCGATGCGCCCCGGATAGAGCGTCGCGAGGGTGCCAAAGGCTTCGGCCACGGCGAGCGGCGCATGGTTCGGCAGCATGATGCCCCCTGCCCCGACGCGCATCGTCTTGGTTAATCCCGCCACATGGCCGATCAGCACCGCCGTCGCCGCAGAGGCGATGCCCGGCATGTTGTGATGCTCGGCCAGCCAGTAGCGGTGATAGCCCCAACGCTCGGCGTGGACAGCCAGATCGCCGGTGTTGCGCAGCGCTTGGGCGGCCTCGGACCCTTCGGGGACGGGCGCAAGATCGAGCAGGGAATAGTGCATGGGATCGACTCCTTTGCGCCTAAGGATGGGGCGCAAAAGCTATGGTTTCAACCCAAGGCGCTACAGCAGATGCCCGGACTTGGCCGCCTTGACCGCGAGGTAGCGTTCGTTGTGCTTGGACAGACCGACCTTGAGCGGCACCCGCTCGGCCACTTGCACGCCGCAACGTTCCATCATGGCGATCTTGGCGGGGTTGTTGGTCATCAACCGCACAGCGGAAAACCCCATTTCCTCAAGGATTTGCGCCCCAAGGCGAAAGTCCCGCTCGTCATCTTCAAAGCCCAGACGGTGGTTCGCCTCGACCGTATCAAAGCCCTGATCTTGCAAGGCATAGGCGCGCATCTTATTCGCCAGACCAATGCCGCGCCCCTCTTGGTTGAGGTACAACAGCACCCCCGCGCCCTCGATCCCCATCTGCCCCAGCGCCGCGTTCAGCTGCGGGCCACAGTCACATTTCAGCGAGCCCAGAAGATCGCCGGTGAAACAGGCCGAGTGCAGACGCGCGAGGACCGGCGCCTCGCGGTCGGGGCGACCGATTTCGATGGCGTAATGCTCGTCGCTGCCGTCTTCGGGGCGGAAAATATGCAGGCGGGCGTTTTCAGCGGCGCGCAAGGGCACCTTGGCCGAAATCACGTGATCCAAGGGCGGCAGGACCAGCATCAAGGGCGCTGCCTCGGCCGCCGGAACCTGTACAAGCCCGTGTTTTGCGGCAAAATCCGACGGCACCGGCACCACAAGCGCGGCGGGCAACAGGCGCGCGGCCTTGCACAGGGTCAGCGCCAGTCGGTGCAGCGCTGCATCGCCATCGCGCCGGGTCTGAAGCGGGCCTTTCATGGGATAGTCCATGTCATCCGCCGGATCGGCCAACTGCCGCACCCAGGCCAAGGGCGCGCCCTCGGGGACGATCACCCGCGCCACATCGGTGTCATAGGCCACCGCCTTGAGCGTCTCGGCCCGCCGTCCGGTCAGCGCCAGGTCCAGCGGCCCCAGCACCGCCATCGCCGCCATCCGCTCCGGCGCAACGGTTTCCGCGCTGGCCACCAGCACCGCCCCCGCCTGCCCCATCAGCACCACCGGCACGCCCATCCGCAGGTCGCCCCGCGCCCGCGCCAGTGTCTCGTTCAGATCCGCTCTCAGGCCCAAGACGCGCCCCTTTCGGTTACAATTTCGCGGAATTGCTGTAACATTTCCCCGCCTCGGACACGAGAGCGTGAACGTTTGCAGCATTCCTTGCCGGAGGCGCAAAATGTCCACATCTGGCAGGAAAGGCAACACAGGAGAACGTGATATGCCCCAGCTCAAGAATATCCTGCTCGTCGATGACGAGGACGACCTGCGCGAAGCCCTGGCCGAGCAACTGGTGATGACCGAAGACTTTGAGGTTTTCGAGGCCGAAACCGGGGCGGCCGCCATGACGCGCGCCAAGGAACAGAACTACGATCTGATCATCCTTGACGTGGGCCTGCCCGACACCGATGGGCGCGAGCTGTGCCGTTTGATGCGCAAACAAGGGGTCAAAGCGCCGATCCTGATGCTGACCGGGCATGACAGTGACGCGGATACGATCCTTGGGCTGGACGCGGGCGCGAATGATTACGTAACCAAACCGTTCAAGTTTCCCGTGCTTTTGGCCCGCATCCGCGCCCAGCTGCGCCAGCACGAACAGTCCGAGGATGCGGTGTTCACCGTTGGCCCCTACGCCTTCAAGCCGTCGATGAAGCTGCTGATCACCGAGGATGAGCGCAAGATTCGCCTGACGGAGAAGGAAACCAACATCCTGAAATTCCTCTACCGCGCGACCGAAGGCGTGGTCCCCCGCGACACCCTGCTGCACGAGGTTTGGGGCTATAACGCCGGGGTCACGACGCACACGCTGGAAACGCACATCTATCGCCTGCGCCAGAAAATCGAGCCTGATCCCTCGAACGCGCGTCTGCTGGTGACCGAATCGGGGGGCTATCGTCTGGTGGCCTAAAGCGGCCCTTGCAACAACGGGACGGTGGGCGGGGCGATGTTCGCAGAACAAGCGCCGTACAGCGGTCCCGTTGACCCAGAGCGTTCGCCGCCTAGGTTGACTCACATCAAAGTCGCATTGCGCGAGCACCTTTAGATTTGGGAAAACACACACAGTTCCCGTCGCATGTGCGGGTCATCACATGCACCTCCCTGTTGGACTGTGGCCGGGCCTCGTGCCCGGTCTTTTTTTGCCCTGCGCCTACGCTCGCGCGTCCAGATACATCCGCACCGCGTCCTGCACGTGGCGAAACCGGTCGCCGCCCAGATGCTTGCCGCCATACCAGCGCGTGACCACGACGATCTCGCCGGTCACGCCTTCGCGCTCCAGCATCCGCAGGATCACCATCCCCGCGCCGCTCTCGCCATCGTCGTTCTTGAGCGGCGCCTCATCGGTCAGACAGGCCCAGGTGTTATGCGTCGCCTTGGCGAATTTCTTCTTGCGTTTGAGTTCCTTGAGGAAGGCCGCCGCCTCATCGGCACTGGCACATGGCCCGCCCGACACGGCATAGCGCGACCCGCGATCAGAAATGATGTTTTCCAAGACAAGCATAAGGCCGGGGTAATCGCCGCGCCCCAGCGAGGCAATAGGAAACGGCCCCCAAGATTGGGCCTTGGCATATCCCAATGCCAAGGCCCTGCGACGCATCCCGTGAGTGTGGACGAAGGATCGCAACTTCTACGTGCTAAGTCTCACATTGAACTGTCTATTAAATGGGTAAAGAAACCCTTTATTTCCCCAAAAAACGCTGCGTACCCTTAACGAGTGGCAAAATGCAAAAAGGGCGCCCGCAAAGACGCCCTTTTCATCACTTCAAGAAGGCCGCGATCACTCGGCGGTTTCTTCTTTCTTCTCTTTTTCGACTTCCTGACCGGTTTCCTGGTCAACCATCTTCATGGCCAGACGGACCTTGCCGCGGTCGTCAAAGCCCAGCAGCTTGACGTAGACCTCTTGGCCCTCTTTCAGCACGTCCGACGGGTGGTTCAGGCGGCGGTTTTCGATCTGGGACACGTGCACCAGACCGTCGCGCTTGCCAAAGAAGTTCACGAAGGCGCCGAAATCGACGATCTTCACGACCTTACCCTTGTAGATCTGGCCCTCTTCCGGCTCTGCCACGATCGAGTGGATCATGTCATAGGCCTTTTGGATGGACTCACCGTCCGGCGAGGCGATCTTGATGATGCCGTCGTCGTTGATGTCGACCTTGGCGCCCGAGGTTTCCACGATCTCGCGGATGACCTTACCGCCCGAGCCGATCACTTCACGGATCTTGTCGGTCGGGATCTGCATGGTCTCAATGCGCGGCGCGTGCACGCTGAACTCACCTGCCGAAGACAGAGCCTTGTTCATCTCGCCCAGGATGTGCAGGCGGCCTTCCTTGGCCTGTGCCAGCGCGGTTTTCATGATCTCGGGCGTGATGCCTGCGACCTTGATGTCCATCTGAAGCGAGGTGATGCCGTTCTCGGTGCCTGCAACCTTAAAGTCCATGTCGCCGAGGTGGTCTTCGTCGCCGAGGATGTCGGTCAGAACCGCGTAGTCACCGTCATCTTCCAGCACCAGACCCATGGCCACACCGGCCACCGGCGCCTTGAGCGGAACACCTGCGTCCATCATCGACAGCGAGCCGCCGCAGACCGAGGCCATCGACGAAGAGCCGTTGGATTCGGTGATCTCGGACACGATGCGGATGGTGTAGGGGAAATCCGTTGCCGCAGGCAGAACCGCCTGAAGCGCGCGCCATGCCAGCTTGCCGTGACCGATTTCGCGGCGACCGGGGGAGCCCACGCGGCCCACTTCGCCGACCGAATAGGGCGGGAAGTTGTAGTGCAGCATGAAGTTGGATTTGAAGTTGCCGTGCAGCGCGTCGATGAACTGCTCGTCGTCGCCGGTGCCGAGGGTGGACACGACCAGCGCCTGCGTTTCGCCGCGGGTGAACAGCGCAGAGCCGTGGGTGCGCGGCAGCAGGCCGGTTTCCGACACGATCGGGCGCACTTCGTCCAGCGCGCGGCCATCGATGCGGCGCTTGTTCTTGACCACGTCAGAGCGCAGAACCGTCGATTCCAGCTTTTTCAGCGCGGAGCCGAGGTTGGCATCGTCCAGCTGCTCTTCGGTCAGAGCGGCCTTGATGTCTTCCTTGGCGGCGGCAACAGCGGCGACGCGCTCTTGCTTGTCGGTGATGGCGTAGGCCGCCTTCATCTTGTCAGCGCCAGCGGCTTTGACCGCCTCGAACAGCTCGGAGTAATCCGGTGCCTGGAAGTCAAACGGCTCTTTGGCGGCGTCTTCGGCCAGATCGATGATCAGGTCGATCACCGGCTGGATCTGCTCATGCGCGAACAGAACCGCGCCCAGCATCTCGTCTTCGGTCAGCTCGTAAGCTTCGGATTCGACCATCATCACGGCGTCTTTGGTGCCGGCCACAACCAGATCGAGGCGCTGCTCGGGGTTGTTGCGCAGCATGTCCATGTCTTCCACGGTCGGGTTCAGGACGTATTCACCGTCCTCGAAACCAACGCGGGCACCGGCGATCGGGCCACGGAAGGGCGCGCCGGAAATGGTCAGCGCGGCGGACGCGGCGATCATCGCGACGATGTCGGGGTCGTTGACCAGATCGTGCGACAGAACAGTACACATCACCAGCACTTCGTTCTTGAAGCCGGGGACAAACAGCGGGCGGATCGGACGGTCGATCAGGCGCGCGGTCAGCGTTTCCTTTTCGGTCGGACGCGCCTCGCGCTTGAAGAAGCCACCCGGAACCTTACCGGCGGCATAGTATTTCTCTTGGTAGTGCACGGTCAGCGGAAAGAAATCCTGACCTTCCTTCTGCGTCTTGGCGAAGGTGACGTTGGCCATCACGCTCGTTTCGCCCAGCGTGGCGATCACGGTACCGTCGGCCTGACGGGCAACCTTGCCCGTTTCCAGTGTGAGCGTTTCTTCGCCCCACTGCATGCTCTTCTTCACTTCTTTGAACATCATGTATCCTCTTGGAGGCACTCCGGCCCCTGCCGGTCCTCCGATTGCATGGCGGCCCCATTGCCGCCGACCCCTACTCGATCATGTCATGCGCCGGGGTCCGGGCGTCACGTCTCAGATGTGGCCTGCCCATACAGGTTTTTGGGCCTTTTGGAAAGGACCGATTGGGTTAACGACGCTTGTCGCCTGCGGCAAAAAGGAAACGCCCGCCTGCGTGATGCAGACGGGCGCCTGTCCCTCGGTCGAGGAAAACGCTCTTAGCGGCGGATGCCGAGGCGCTTGATGAGGTCCTGGTAGCGGGCCACGTCTTTTGCCTTGGTGTAGTCCAGCAGCTTACGACGCTGTGCGACCAGCTTGAGAAGGCCACGGCGCGAGTGGTTGTCCTTCTTGTGGGTCTTGAAATGCTCGGTCAGGGTCGAAATGCGCGAGGTCAGGATGGCGACCTGCACTTCGGGGGAACCGGTATCGCCTTCTTTGGTGGCGAATTCTTTCATCAGGCGTGCTTTTTCTTCAGCAGTGATCGACATCGGGGTCTCCTTTCGGATCAAAGGGTTATGGCACAAGCCGGGATGTCGTCCAGCAAGGCCCGTGGAGATATCCGCGATTGCGGATGCGCGCTCTTACGCGATTCTGGGGAATTTGCAAAGGGGGAATGGCGCGCGGTGGTAAACGCCGCTAGCCAAAGGCCATGTCGCCCGCGGCGCTTTCGCCGACCAGCACGATTTGATCCATGGTTGGGGCGTCCTCGGTCGGCAAGACCGTCAGCACGACGCCATCCACGAGGATCTCGGTCAGCTCTGGGTCGCCCTCCATCGGGCGGATTTCAAGCTCTGGGTCCGGGCCACCGTCGGTGTCGTCATAGACGATCACGATCTGATCCTCGGCGTTGTCAAAATCGGCCAGCTCGGCGGCCTCATCCACGATCCAATCGCCCAGCACCAGAACATCGGCCCCGGCCCCGCCGGACACGATGTCGCCCGCGCCGGTGCCGATGGTGTCGTCACCGTCCCCACCGTTCAAAAAGTCCATCTGGTCAATGTCGGTGCCGTCGGCGCCGCGCACGACACCGTTCAGCAGGTCATTGTCCCAGCCGCCGAACAGCGTGTCATACCCAAGACCACCGTCCAGCGTATCGTCCCCTTCGCGGCCATGCAGCGCGTCGTCGTCGCCTTCGCCATATAGGGCGTCAGAATCCAACCCGCCTTGCAATTCGTCATCGCCGTCGCCGCCGAACAGCGAATCCTCGCCCTCGTGGCCGAACAGCGTGTCGTCGCCAGCGTCGCCATACATGGCATCATCCTCGGCCTCGCCGTGCAGGCTGTCGTCGCCCTCGCCGCCCAGCAGCGTGTCGTCCCCGTCGCCGCCGCGCAGCTCGTCGGTGTCGGCACCACCGTCCAGCAGATCATCACCGTCCATGCCGCCCATCAGGTCGGTGGCATCGGTGCCGGTCATGGTGTCGGCCTCATCCGTGCCAACGGCAATCGAGCCCGGCTCTGGCTGTTGGTGAATGTCCTCGGAAACCTCATCGTCCGCGCCATCGACGGGCATGTTGATCAGGCCCATCTGCTCGAACAACGACCCCGTCGGGGCGCTCTCCAGCTCTTGGGGATCATCCTCGGGGGTGTCGGCCTGATCGTCGGCATCCCCGTCCAGCTCAGGCGAATAGGTGCTGACGATCGCAACCGATCCCAACGCCATCATGCCCAGTAAACCCGCGAGAAAGAACATCAGCCTACGCCCATACGATAAAGACCGCCCGAGTATCCATCAAACCCCCGGCCCCGGCAAATGAAATTCCCTTAGAAAGTTAATGATCCAAGGGTCAGATCGCCAGTTGCGCGCGTGCCTGCGACGTCCACGGCAGCGGCGTCACATCGTAGGAGACATAGAGCGGATGGCGCGGGTGACCCGCCTTGGTCAGGCCCAAATGGCGCACATCCCCCTTTAAAACAGGGGCAATCCGCGCCGCCTGCCCCAGCAGCGCGCCATGGGCGCCCCAGGCGGCGATGGTCATATCCGCCGCCCCCGACCATTCATTCAAAAGCGTTGCATTCTCTGGCCCGACCGGGTCCGCCGCGCGGCGCAAATCCGCCGGTTTGGTCGCCCGAAAGGCAAAGAGATTGGCGATCCGCAGCGCGCCAAACCCCAGTTGCACCGCCCGCCGCTGACAGCGTTCGATGGTCGGATCATTGGCCATCTCGGTCGCGGTCGAGGGGTTGAGCATCACATACAGCACCTCGGGGCCATCGCTCCAGCGGCGCGCCAGCCCATAGCGGTAGGTCTCGCAGGGGGAATACAGCGCCATGCTGCGCTGCCCGTCGGTTTCGGCGTGTCGTTCGATCATCGCCGCGCAATCTGCCCCGCACAGCCCGCAAGAACAAGAGGACAAGACCGCTTGACGCCGCGCCGCGCCCGCGATCCCATGCCGCCAAAGGAGCCCACGCATGAATATCGAGATGATCACCGCCGCCGCCGACCGCCTAAAGGGCCACGCCCGCCGCACCCCGCTGCTGAGCGCGCCGCAGCTGGACGAGATCGCCGGGCGGCGCGTGCTGGTCAAGGCCGAATGCCTGCAACACACCGGCAGCTTCAAGTTTCGCGGCGGCTGGGCGGCGGTCTCGGCCCTGCCGCCCGAAGTGCGCGAAAAGGGGGTGATCGCCTATTCCTCTGGCAACCACGCGCAGGGGGTGGCCGCGGCGGCGCGGGCCTTTGGCATCCCGGCGGTGATTGTCATGCCCTCCGACGCCCCTGCCCCGAAAATCCAAGGGACAAAGACGCTTGGCGGCGACGTCATCCTCTACGACCGCGCCACAGAGGTGCGCGAAGACATCGGCGACCGGCTGGCGGCCGAGCGCGGTCTGACGCTGATCAAGCCCTATGACGATGCGCAGGTCATCGCGGGCCAAGGCACCGTCGGGCTGGAAATCGCAGACCAAGCCGCCGAGGCGGGCGTGACCCACGGCGACGTGCTGGTGTGCTGCGGCGGCGGCGGGCTGACCGCCGGGGTTGCGCTGGCGTTAGAGGCGCGCGCGCCCGGCCTGCGCGTCCGCCCCGCCGAGCCCGAAGGCTTTGACGACACCGCGCGCTCGCTGGCCAGCGGCACGCCCCAAGGCAATGCCACGCAATCGGGCGGGCTGTGCGACGCGATCCTGACACCGCGCCCCGGCGCGCTGACCTTTCCGATCAACAAACGCCTGTGCGGACCCGGCGTCGTGGTCAGCGACGCAGAGGTCCTCAGGGCCATGGCGCTGGCCTTTCGCCATCTCAAGGTGGTGGCCGAACCCGGCGGCGCGGTTGCGCTGGCCGGTGCCCTGTTCCATGGAGCGCAATTACAGGGGGATGCGGTGATCGCCACGATTTCCGGTGGCAACACCGACCCCGCCGTCTTTGCCCGCGCTTTGGAAAGCCTCTAGCCGTTAACAGTCGACCCCGGTCGGATCGCCCACGCAGCCCGTGGACGGGTCCAGCAGCAGATCGCCCGGATCGGTCACCACCGGCGTGTCGATCACGCCCCCGGCCGTGCTGGTCCCACCTGCGTCGGTCGTCCCACCGGCAGCGGTCGTGTCATCATAGGCCGTGTCGTCATAGGCATAATCGTCGTCGTGATGCGCCTCTTCCTCACTGGCATCGACCAGCGGGAACCGCGCAAGCGTCTGCGCTTCGATCCTGTTCAAATAGCCTTCGAGCTGCGGCAGGGTCGGGTTGGCCCGCTGGATATAGGCCTTGGTCTGGCGCATCATCGACTGCCGCTCGGACACCGGGATGTGATCCAGCGTCCGCACATAACCCGCCCGCGCGCCCAAGGCCGGCCCCTGCGTCGACACACGTGCAGCGCGCCCCGGCCCGGCCCAGCGTGGCCCGCCCAGCCAGACGGCGGCGAACATGATCTTGGCGGTCGTCTCGTTCGTGCCGCCGACGATCAGCCCGTCATAGAACATGCGGTGCACGTCCTGCCACAGCGCTTGGTGAAAGCGCGAGCCTTCCTCGTTGCCGATCCCGCAATAGGCGTCGTGCATGGCGGCGGCATTGATGAACTCGGGCGAGGTCGGATCCCCGACGATTTCAACGAACATCGGCGGGATGGACGCGCCATCGGTCAACGTCCGCGGCGGCGCAAACCACTGCCGCCCAGTCGCGTCCACAAAGGTCAAGCTCTGCGCCGTGGGGAAAAAGGTATAGGCGCGCCTGGGGATCGTCACCGGCTCGTTCAGCACCCGCAGAGGCGCGCGATCAAAGGCGCACCCCGGCTGCGTCCGGCAGCTGATCTCTGGTTCGGCGGCACCGGGCTGCGGCACTTGCGCGGTATCGCACGCCGACAGAACCAGCATCCCCGCCACAAAAAGCGAAAACGGTTTCATCAAAATCACCCAAGCTTAGAAATTTGACCGATTGGTATGTGGGTTTTGCCACGTGGTTCAAGCAAACCAAACCGAAACCAAGCAAAACTGACAGGTTCCCTCGCGTCGCTGCCGTAAATCTGAGCCAGATCAAAGCGCACACATTCCGTCACCTATATGTTTGGCGCATCAACCTTCGGAGGGCACCATGTTTCGCCTTGCTAGCATTCTCTTTTCGCTAATCTCGACCACCCTTGCCGGGACAGGCGTCATCGCCGTTCTGGTCGCAGGCTACGGCACGCTGATGCCGATCCTTCTGGCCGCCGCCGCGGGCGCGATTCTTGCGCTGCCGGTGTCTTGGCTGGTCGCCAAGCAAATCTACAGCTGATCGAGCAAGCCGCGCGCGCAGACTTCGACCAGATCGAGCGTCCCGTCAAAGTCGCGCGTATAATAGGGGTCGGGGATCTCATCGGCCCCGGCCTGCGGCGCATAGTCGGTGAACAGGCGCAGCTCGGCCCCGCCCGCCTTGGGCTGCATCGCCCGCAAATCGCGCAGGTTGTCGCCGTCCATGGCCACGATCAGGTCGAAGGCGGCGAAATCCCCGCGCGAGACCTGCCGCCCGCGCAACTCCGACAGATCGTACCCGCGCGCCCGTGCCGCCGCCTGCATCGGCGCATAGGGCGGCTCGCCAATGTGCCAGCGCCCGGTGCCCGCACTGTCCAGTTCCACATCCACGCCGCGCTGCTCCGCCATTGCGCGCACCACCCCTTCGGCAGAGGGCGACCGGCAGATATTGCCCAGACAAACGAATAGGATACGATAGGTCATCCCCCTCGCCTATCCGGCGCACGCACAAAGGGTCAAGACCACATGGACAAGATCGTCATCCTCACCGGCGCAGGGCTGTCCGCCGAAAGCGGCCTTGGCACCTTTCGCGACGAAGGCGGCCTCTGGGCGCAGCACCGCATCGAAGACGTCGCCACGCCTCAGGGCTTCGCCCGCAACCCCGCGCTGGTCCACGGCTTTTACAACGCCCGCCGCGCCCAAAGCCTACAGGCCACGCCCAACGCCGCCCACCACGCGCTTGCCAAACTGCAAAACAGCGGCAAGGCAGAGGTCATCCTTGTCACCCAAAACGTCGACGGGCTGCACGAAAAGGCAGGCAGCACCGCCATCCACATGCACGGCCAGCTGGACAGCGCGCTCTGCGCCGCCTGCACGCACCGCTGGCCCGCCCCTCTGGAAATGGACGGCAGCACGCTCTGCCCCCACTGCCAGACCCCGAACGCCCGCCCCGATATCGTCTGGTTCGGCGAAATCCCTTACCACATGGACGAAATCGCCGATCACCTCGCCACCTGCACGCTCTTCGCGTCGATCGGAACCTCGGGCCAGGTCTACCCCGCTGCCGGCTTCGTCCAAGAGGCGCTCTACGCCGGGGCCGAAACCGTGGAACTCAACCTGAACGCCACCGACATCTCGCGCGCGTTCCACCAGCACCACATCGGCCCCGCCAGCCAAATCGTCCCCGACTGGGTTGCCACCCTTCTCTAACCGCTTCTTCTCTTTAAAAATATCCCGGGGGGAAGGCCCAACGGGCCGGGGGGCAGCGCCCCCCTTCCCCAAATCCTGATTTAGAAAATCAGTTCGACGGCTTCATCGCGCCATTCATCGCACCGTGCTTCATCCCACCGCCGTGCATCGGCTTGCGCTCCAGATCGACGGGCACATCCACCACGATCTCACCGGCGTTTTCGAACACCAGCGTCAGCGCAAAGCTCTCGCCCTGAACAAACGGTGCGTTCAGCCCCATGAACATAACGTGATCGCCACCGCGCGCCAAGGCATGAGTCTCACCCGCCGGAATGGCAAAGCCCTCCTCCACGTGCACCATCTTCATAATGCCGTCGCCCATGTCCTTGTGCGTGTGCAGCTCCACCCGCTTGGACACATCGGCGCGCGCGTCGATCAAGCGGTCCGCCGCATCGCCGGTGTTCTCGATCATCATGAATGCCGCACCGGCCATGGTGTTGGCGGCGCGCGCATAGGGGTCTTTCACCACGATATCGGCCAGCGCAGGCACAGCGGTCATCATCAGGGCAGCGCCCGCGATCAAAAAGGTCGGTTTCATCAGTCTATCCTTCGTTGATTTGAAAATAAGGGATTTCAAACCAAGGAAGGCGGCCCCCGTGCCACGGCATTTGGGGCCACACGCCCGCCAGACCGGGACGAACGGGCCTCGGCAGGCGCAGCAAGCCAAACCCCTTGCGGGGCCGTCAGGACGAATCCTTCGCCAAGCCCCACGAACAGCGACAAGGCGCAGTCGGGGCACAGATGCGCCGGGGCGGTCGGCTGGCCGTCGGCATCGACGGGAACGATCTGCAAGACGCCACCGGCACACAGGGCCATAGTCCCCACAGGCGCAGCCTGCCCGCGCGCGACGGCCATCGACAGGCTCGTCACGGCCAACATCAGCGCCAGCAGAACACCGGCAAAGGGGCGCGCAAATCTTTTCATCAATCCCGATATAATCCCTGCCGCCGCAAAGCGCACGCGACAAATGGAAACAGCCCCGCAGTCGATCTGACCACGGGGCTGAACAAAAAACCGTAAAGGTTTCTCAAAGACTTAGGCGGCTGCCTGGGCCTTTGCGATCTCTTTCTTGAGCTTCAGAGCGCGGTCCGAAAGCTCGACGTCCTTGGCTTTTGCCAGGAACTTGTCCAGACCACCGCGGTGGTCGACCGAACGCAGGGCGTGCGCAGAGATGCGCAGCTTGACACCGCGACCGAGGGTCTCGGACTGCAGGGTCACATCGTTCAGGTTGGGCAAGTAACGACGCTTGGTTTTGTTGTTGGCGTGGCTGACATTGTTGCCAACCATCGGGCCTTTACCGGTCAGTTCGCAAACACGCGACATAGGTTTATCCTCATCCTCTGGGGCGAGGCCCCATGAGGTAGCCTTGCCAATATGCAAGGGCGCCGCGATGGCGCCCTGAATCTTGTCGGGTCGCAATAGACTCACCCGAGCGTGCCGTCAAGCCTCGAGCGCTATTCCATCATCAGATGTTCGCGCAAAAGCTCTTCTGCCGCCGCAGAAGGCGTCAAAGCGCCGTCTTCCACCTGCCCGGCCAGCGCTTTCATCGCGCCTTTGACCGGCTCGCGGGTCAGACGGGCCAGCAGACGCTCGCGCACTTCGGCCTCAAACCAGAATCGGGCCTGGGCGGCGCGGCGCGCGTCAAAGTTGCCACTTTCATGCCGCCACGTGTTCAACGCCTGCATCTCTTCCCACGCCTTTTCCAGCCCGTTTTCCTCGATCGCCGAGACTGTCAGCGCCTTGGGAAAGCCTTCGGGGTCTTGGGGACGTTTGCGCAACAACCGCAGAGCGCCAGCGTAATCGGCACAGGTCCGGATCGCCTGCGGTTTCAGATCACCGTCGGCCTTGTTGATCAGCAGAATGTCGGCCATCTCCATGATGCCGCGCTTGACCCCTTGCAGCTCGTCGCCGCCCGCCGGGGCCAGCAGCAACAAGAACAGGTCGGCCATCTCGGCCACCATGGTCTCGGATTGGCCGACGCCCACCGTCTCGATGAGAATCACGTCGAAATTCGCCGCTTCGCACAGATCAATCGCCTCACGCGTGCGGCGCGCCACGCCCCCCAGCTGGCTTTGCGAGGGCGACGGGCGGATAAAGGCGTTGCGCTCGCGCACCAAGCGTTCCATCCGGGTCTTATCCCCAAGGATTGACCCGCCCGAGCGCGCCGAACTGGGGTCCACCGCCAATACGGCGACCTTCAGCCCCAGCCCTGTCAGCATACAGCCAAACGCCTCGATAAAGGTGGATTTCCCCACCCCCGGCGTGCCCGACAGACCGATGCGCAAGGCTTGGCGGCCATGACCGCGCAAGCTTTCCAACAGCGCCAAGGCCTGTTCGCGGTGATCGCCGCGCCCGCTTTCGACCAAGGTGATCGCCCGCGCCAAGGCCCGGCGGTTCCCGGCCAAGATCTGCTCTGCCATGTCCTGCATCGTCGTCCCCCTAAATACCGGGCGCTTTGTGCCTTGAGGGGCGCGCGCTGTCCAGTGACCGCTGGACGCAGGGGCGCCGCGCCGCGTGGCGGCGAAGTTTATATAAAATCTTAATTTGCCAAGATTTCGCCCCATTGCCCTGCGATCACGCCATAATCTGCCACAACCCACAGGACATGCTGCCCCATGACCACGCTCGCCGGACTGAACCGCCTTTTGGACTATATCCGCCTCGATCCCGGCCTTGCGGCCTCTGCCCCGCAGGCGGACATTGACGCAGGGCTTGCGGCGGCGGAGCGGATCAACACCCTGATCGCCCAAGGGATCGACACGCTGGGGCTGAACGCCGATGGCGACATCTCTGCCGATGACGTGCGGGCCATCAGCGACTGGATTCGCGCCGATGCCACGCGGCTGGCCGAGTTTACCGAGGCCCACGGCGACGACACCCGCATGGGCGAGACCGGCTTTCACCTGATCCAGAACGATGGCGCGACCCTGCGTTTTCAGGGCAAGAACATGGTCAACCGCGTGATCGACGGCATCTATCACATCGGGTTCGACTATTCGGACGGGCGCTTTGTCAACGAAGACGGCAACCAGAACGAAGAGGTCGCGCGCATCGCGGGCTGGCTCAACCACCTTGTGAACGACGTCAACACCCTGACGGGCACCGATGGCGATGACCTCGTGCGCAGCGGCACCTACTCGGCCGAGGTGGCCGAAGCCGCGCATGAGCTGTTCACGGTGGGGCTTGGCAATGACACCGTGCGGGCGGGCACCGGCAACGACACCGTTCTGGGCGGGGCGGGCAGCGACCGGATCAACGGCCAGACCGGCGACGATTCGCTGCTGGGCGAGGACGGCAACGACAACCTCTTTGGCCAGGATGGCGCCGACACCTTGCTGGGCGGGGCGGGCAGCGACACGCTGCGCGGCGGTGATGGCGACGATCAGATCGCGGGCGGCGCGGACAATGACATTATCCGGGGCGGCCTCGGCCACGACCTGATGCGGGGCGAAGACGGGCGCGACGTGATCCGTGGCCACCTTGGCGACGACACCGCCGACGGCGGCGCGGGCAATGACGTGCTCGTGGGTGACGATGGCAACGACCTGCTGCTCGGGGGTGCGGGCTTTGACAACCTGCGCGGCGGCGCGGGCGACGACACCATGATCGGCGGCACCGAAAACGACCGGCTCATCGGTGGCAGCGGTAACGACCAACTGCTGGGCGAAGACGGCCATGACTACCTGTTCGGGGGCGACGGGGCCGACAGCCTGATCGGCGATGCGGGCAATGACCGCATGAACGGCAACACCGGCGATGATGTGATGGACGGCGGCGCGGGGCGCGACACCCTGTTCGGCGCGGATGGCAACGACAGCCTCTTGGCCGGGGCAGACGACGACCGCGCCAGCGGCGGCGATGGCGATGACCAGATCAGCGGCGGGCTGGGCGATGACATCCTGCGGGGCAACGATGGCAACGACCTGATCGCAGGCGATGCCGGGGCCGACACGATCCACGGCGGCGCCGGGTCCGACACGCTGTCTGGCGGCGCCGGGGCCGACCTGATCACCCTGTGGGACAGCGACGAGGCGACCGACGTGCTCATCTTCAACGCCGGCGACAGCACCACCGCCGAGATGGACACCGTGCGCGGTTTTGAATCCGGGCAAGACCTGATCGACCTCACCGGGTTTGGCGCGCTAAGCTTTATCGGCGACCTCGCCTTTGACGGTACCGCGGCAGTGCGTTTCAAGGATAAGCAGCTGCAAATCGACACCGACGGCGACGGCACGGCGGATTTCGAGGCGCACCTCAAATGGCTGAGCAGCCTGACCGTAGACGATTTCATCTTCGCCTGACCTATTGCCGCGCCCCCTCCCCTTGTGGATAAGGGGCGCGTGACACAGACCCTGCCCATAGACGCCGCCCTGCCCGAACTGCTGAGCGCCCTGCGGACGCGCAATCGCGCGGTGCTGCAAGCGCCCCCCGGCGCGGGCAAAACCACCCGTGTGCCGCTGGCCCTGCTGGACGCGGGGCTGGCGCAAGGGCGCATCGTCATGCTGGAGCCGCGCCGTCTGGCCGCCCGCGCCGCCGCCGCCCGCATGGCCGAAACCTTGGGCGAAAAGCCGGGCGAAACCGTGGGTTACCGGATCCGAGGCGAATCCCGAACCTCCAAGAACACCCGCATTGAAGTGGTCACCGAAGGCATCCTGACCCGGATGATCCAGTCCGACCCGGACCTGCCGGGCATCGGCGCGGTGATCTTTGACGAATTCCACGAACGCTCTCTGAACGCCGATCTGGGGCTGGCGCTGTGCCTGGAAATCACCGAGGCGCTGCGCGACGATCTGATGCTGATCGCCATGTCCGCCACGCTTGACGCCGCGCCCGTGGCCGCGCTGATGGACGCGCCGACCGTGACGTCCGAAGGGCGCGCCTTTCCGGTGGAGCCCATCTGGCTGGACGCCCCCCGCCCCAAACGTCAACGGTTCGAAGAGGGCATGTCCGAGCTGATCCTGCACGCCTTGTCGCAGACCACCGGTGGGCTCTTGGCCTTTTTGCCGGGCGAAGGCGAAATTCGCCGGACAGAGGCGCTCTTGCGGTCGCGCTTGCCCGCTGGCGTCCACCTGCGCCCGCTGTTCGGCGCGATGGACCTGTTCGCGCAACGCGCCGCGATCCGCCCCGAAACGGACGGTCGCAAGCTGGTTCTGGCCACGTCCATCGCCGAAACTTCGCTGACCATCGAGGATATTCGCGTCGTGGTGGACGGCGGGCTTGCCCGGCGCGCGCGGTTCGACCCCGGCTCGGGGATGTCGCGTCTTGTGACCGAACGCGTGACCCGCGCCGAGGCGACACAGCGCGCCGGTCGCGCCGGACGTATCGCGCCGGGGACCGCCTACAAGCTGTGGACCAAGGGTGAAGAAGGCGCGCTAAGCCCCTTTCCTCCTTCGGAAATCGAGGCTGCCGACCTGTCGTCGATGGCTTTGGAATTGGCACTTTGGGGGGCGACGCCCGACCAATTGCCATTCCTCACGCCTCCGCCCGAAGGCGCCTACGCCGAAGCGGTCGCCCTGCTAGAGATGCTCGGCGCGTTGAAAAATGGGCAGATCACGGCGCATGGACGGCAAATTGCAGCGCTTCCGCTGCACCCTCGGCTTGCCCATATGCTACATGTTGCGGGCAAACCTGCGGCAAAACTGGCGGCGCTCTTGTCAGATCGGGACTTCCTCACAGGGGCATCCACAGATTTATCCCCAAGGCTGGAAGCCCTGCAAGATTTGCGCGCGTTTTCCGAGCGCCGCAGCTTTGGCGTCAACCGTCCGGCTTATGAGCGCATTAAGTCCGAGGCGAAACGCCTTGAATCCACGGTGAAAACGCCCTCCGGAGGCCATAGCCCCGCCGAAATGGCCGCTTTGGCCTATCCAGACCGGATCAGCCTGCGCCGCAAAGGCGACGCCGCGCGGTTCCAACTGTCCGGCGGCAAAGGCGCGGTGATGGAGGACAGCGACCCGCTGGCGGGCGAACGTTTGATCGTCGTGACAGACACCGACGGCAACCCGCGCGAGGCCCGCATCCGCCAGGCCATCGCCATCCGCCAATCGGAACTGCGCGGGCTATTTGAACAACAAATTCAATGGCATGACCTTTGCGAATGGTCCAAGCGCGAGCGCCGGGTGATCGCCCGCCAACAGGAACGCTTTGGCGCCATCGCGCTGGATGATCGCCTGTGGAAGGACGCCCCGGACGAGGCCATGGCCCGCGCCATGCTGGACGGTGTGCGCGACCTTGGGATCACGCTGTCCGATGCCGCTCGGCGGTTTTGCGCCCGTGTCGCGCTTGGTCGCGAAGCCGGACACGATTTGCCAGACATGTCGCCCCACGCGCTGATGGAGCAGATCGAAGAGTGGCTTCTGCCCTATCTCAGCGGGGTGAAAACCGCCGCCGATTGGAAGAAATTCGACCTGCTGCCCGCCTTGCGCGCGCGGCTCGATTGGGGGCAGATGCAGGCGCTCGACAGCGCGATTCCGGCGCATTTCACCACGCCTCTGGGACGGCAGATCCCGATTGACTACTCGGGCGAGTATCCGGAAATTTCCCTGCGTCTCCAAGAGCTTTTCGGCCAAAAGACCCATCCGACAGTGGGCCGCACCCCGCTGAAAGTGACCCTGCTAAGCCCCGCGCAGCGCCCGGTTCAGACCACCATGGACCTACCCGGTTTCTGGACCGGATCCTACGCCGATGTGCGCAAGGACATGCGCGCGCGCTACCCGCGCCATCCGTGGCCCGAAGACCCCACCGAGGCCGATCCGACCCTGCGCGCCAAGCCGCGCGGCACCTGACGCGCGCGCGAATTTTCCGCGACATTGCCGCAAAGAGGCCACCAGCGGATAGGGCAATCTTAACAGTTTGGGCGCATGACTCGGGGCGTAACGATGTCCGATGACAGGAGCGTCTGATGCCTAAACTTCTGCCCGAACCCATGGCCACCGCGATGGACAAACCGCAACGTTTCGCCGCCGCGCCCTATCAATTCGGAAGCCATTTTGAACGGCGCGCCGCGCGCAGTCACCCCGCCCAACCGCTGGTCTGGGCCGTGGTTCTGACCTTTGTGCCGTTGTTCTGGATGGTGACCGTGGCGTGGTTCGCCCGCATGGTGTTCTGAAGAAAAAGGCGGGGAAGCCCCGCCCTTTTTATTTCTACGTCAGAGACTTAGACGCCAAGACAATAGCGCATGATCGCCTTTTGCGCGTGCAGACGGTTCTCTGCTTCGTCCCAGATGACCGACTGCGGGCCGTCCATGACTTCCGAGGTGACTTCCTCTTCGCGGTGCGCGGGCAGGCAGTGCATGAACAACGCGTCGGGGCCGGCGGCCTCCATCAGCTTTTGGTTCACCTGGAACGGGCGCAGCATATTGTGGCGACGCTCGCGCGCCGATTGCGCATCGTGCATCGACACCCAAGTGTCCGCGACGATCAGATCGGCGCCCTCGACGGCCTTGAAGGGGTCGCGCTCGATGGTGATTTCACTGCCCGCAGCGCGCGCGAGGCCGACGAACTCCATCTCGGGGTCCAGCTGCACCGGACCGGTGAAGGTCATGTCAAACCCGAACTGCCCCGCCGCATGCAGGAAGGAGGCGCAGACGTTGTTGCCATCGCCGCACCAGACCACCTTCTTGCCCGCGATCGGGCCGCGATGCTCTTCAAACGTTTGAATATCCGCCATAATTTGGCAGGGGTGCGTGCGGTCGGTCAGGCCGTTGATGACCGGAACAGAGGCGTACTCAGCCATCTCCTCCAGCACGCTTTCATCGAAAGTACGGATCATGATCATGTCGACAAAGCGCGACAGAACGCGGGCGGTGTCGGCGATGGTCTCGCCATGACCAAGCTGCATGTCGTTGCCGGACAGCACCATGGTCTGCCCGCCCATCTGCCGCACGCCCACGTCAAAGGACACGCGCGTCCGGGTCGACGGCTTTTCAAAGATCAGCGCGACCATGCGCCCAGCCAGCGGCTGTTCGTCGTCGGGCATCGCTTTGGGGCGACCATTGCGGGCGGTTTTCATCGCCTTGGCGTTGTCGATGATCGACCGCAGGGCGGCCTTGTCAGTTTTGTGAATATCTAGGAAGTGGTTCATATCTTTGTTCTTTTTCTAGGCCCGCGTCAGGCTTCCAGCGCAGAGGCCGCTTGATCGAGGCGGTTGATGGCCTCGGCGATGTCGTCTTCGGTGATGTTCAACGGCGGCAGCAGGCGCACGATATTGTCGGCGGCAGGCACGGTGATGACGCCCTTGTCATAGCCCGCCTTGACCACGTCGCCCGGCGCGATCTTGCAGCGCAGACCCAGCATCAAGCCGGTGCCGCGCACGCTTTCGAACACGTCGGGGTGCGCCGCGACCAAGCCTTCGAGCCGCTGGCGCAGCAGACCCGCGCGGGCGCGCACGCCCTCCAAAAACGCCGGGTCCGCCACGTGGTCGAGCACCGCTTTGCCCACCGCGCAGCCCAACGGGTTGCCGCCGTAGGTCGAGCCGTGGGTGCCCGCAACCATGCCGCTGGCGGCCTCTTCGGTGGCCAGAACCGCGCCCAGCGGAAAGCCCCCGCCGATGCCCTTGGCCACCATCATGATGTCCGGCGAAACCCCGGCCCATTCATGCGCGAACAGCTTGCCGGTCCGGCCCACGCCGCATTGCACCTCGTCGAGGATCAGCAAAATTCCCTTGTCGTCGCAGAGCTTACGCAGCCCTTGCAGACATTGATCGGGCAGCGGACGGATGCCGCCTTCGCCCTGCACCGGCTCGATCAGAATGGCGCAGGTGGTGTCGTTGATCGCCGCATTCAGCGCGTCGTGATCGCCCCACGGCAGGTGCACAAAGCCCGGCAGAACGGGACCAAAACCGCCGATCATCTTGGGCGTACCCGCTGCCGCAATCGCCGCCGAGGACCGCCCATGGAAACAGCCGTCAAAGGTCAGGATCTCGATCTTTTCCGGGTGGCCTTTGTCGTGCCAGTACTTGCGCGCCATCTTGACCGCCAGCTCGCAGGACTCCGTCCCCGAGTTTGTGAAAAAAACCGTATCGGCAAAGGAGTTATCTACCAGCGCGTCGGCCAAGGCCTGCTGCTGCGGGATCTCGTACAGATTGGACACGTGCCACAGGTTCTGCGCCTGATCGGTCAGCGCCTTGACCAGATCGGGGTGCGCGTGGCCCAGCGCGTTCACCGCGATGCCCGCCCCCAGATCAAGGAAACGTCGCCCATTCTCGTCGATCAGCCAGCTGCCTTCGCCTTTGACGAAGTGCAAAGGGGCGCGCGCATAAGTCGGCAGAACAGAAGGGATCATGTCGTTGTCCTTAGAAATAAGAAGCCCGATTGGTGCCAAGGCCCTTGGGGCAAGTCAAGTTTTGTTAGGGGATTTAGACAAAAGGGAACCGGGCGTGTCGCTTGCACGCCATGTCAGAGCTTAGGCTCGTCGGATCTGAGTCGCTTTGGTCATGGCGGCGTGATGCGCCGGGCGCGCGCAAAACGCAAGAGAATTTGTGCGCAGCGCGTGGGCGCGCTAGGTCTCGCGCAGCGGAAAAAGGATAAAATATGAGCGAAGATATTTACTCTGGCCTTCAGCAATTGGGCAAACAGACCGAGGTGCCTTTGGCCCCCGAACAGGCGGTTCTGGAACGGGTGCCCAACCCCGAGGCGGGCACGCGCTATTGCGTGCGCTTCACCGCGCCAGAGTTCACCTCTCTGTGTCCGATGACGGGGCAGCCGGACTTTGCCCATCTGGTGATCGACTATGTCCCCGGCGATTGGCTTGTGGAAAGTAAGTCGTTGAAGCTGTTTCTCTTTTCCTTCCGCAACCACGGCGCCTTTCACGAGGCCTGCACAGTGATGATCGGCAAGCGGATCGTCGATTTGCTTGATCCCGAATGGCTGCGGATCGGCGGCTATTGGTACCCACGCGGCGGCATTCCGATCGATGTGTTCTACCAGACGGGCGAGACCCCGCAGGGGGTGTGGATTCCCGATCAGAACGTGCCGACCTATCGCGGACGTGGTTAACCACTCTTGGTTAATACTGGACGCCGCCGGGGCGCGGGGCTAGCGTCGCGCCCATGGCCGTGCTGATCGACAATCTTCAATACTGCAACTTCTCGGAGAAGATCTTTCGCCAGCTGCGCGAAGGCGGCGTGGACGCGATCCATGTGACCATCGCCTACCACGAATCGTTCCGCGAGATGATCGCGAACCTCGAACGCTGGAACCGCTGGTTCGAGCAGTTTCCGACGCTGATCATGCGCGGAACTCAGGCGCATCACGTGCGAGAGGCCCAGCAAACCCAGCGCACAGCGGTGTTTTTCGGCTTTCAGAACCCCTCGCCCATCGAAGATGACATCGGCCTGATCGAGATCGTCCACCAGCTGGGCGTGCGCTTTATGCAGCTGACGTATAACAACCAAAGCCTGCTGGCGACCGGCTGTTACGAGGATGAGGACAGCGGCTTGACCCGTATGGGCCGCGCTGTGGTGGCCGAAATGAACCGCGTCGGGCTTGTGATCGACATGAGCCACAGCGCCGAACGGTCCACGCTCGATGCGATTGACCACTCGACCCGGCCCATTGCCATCACCCACGCCAACCCCGATTGGTGGCACCCTGCCCTGCGCAACAAATCCGATACGGTCTTGAAAGCACTCACGAATTCCGGTGGGATGCTGGGGTTTTCGCTCTATCCTCACCATCTAAACAACGGCACCAACTGCCGTCTGACAGATTTCTGCGAGATGGTCGCCGAGGCAGCGGACCGCTATGGCGCAGAGAACCTTGGGATCGGCACGGACTTGTGTCAGGACCAGCCCGACAGCGTCGTCGAATGGATGCGCGTGGGGCGCTGGACCAAGGACATCGACTATGGCGAAGGCAGCGCTTCAAACGCCGGTTTCCCGCCCCAGCCTGACTGGTTCAACGACAATCGCGACTGGGATAACCTGCGCGACGGGCTGCGCGAGGTTGGATTTTCCCGACATGAAACCGATGGAATCCTCGGGGAAAACTGGCTGAACTTCTACAAATCCAGCTTTGGGCCCGCCTAGACACAAAAACGCTTTGTCGAATCCACCGGTGGGCGCACACTCGGGATATGAAAGACGGTTTGCCCCCTCTTGCCCCGCTGCGCGCCCCTTCCGAGGTGATGCGCCTGCGCCGCATGGGCGCGATGTTTCCCACGCGCCTGTCCTTTTTGCGGGTGCTGACGCGAGGCTTAGGGGCGCAAGGTGCGCGGCTGATCCGCCCGCTCTGGCAGATCGATGAGCAAGGCCATGGCCACGCGGTCTATACCATCGCGCTTGGCGGACGAGACTACAGCCTTGTGGCGGTGTCCTCGGATTTGCCCGCCGAGATGCGCAGTGACAGGGTGATCGCGACCGCCTGGGACACGGCTTATGTGCTTTATGATGGCCGGCCCGATGCGCCTGAGATCGCGCGGATCGTCGCCCAGGCGCCGCTGCAAGAGGCGGGGCGCTTTACCCCATCCGATCTGGTGCTGTCGCGCGCCAACAAGTCGGTACGGCTGTTCACCCATGTGGTCGAACGGTTGCGCGCCGGAGCGCAGCCGGATGCGGATTTCATAAACGATGTTGGATACTTGATGCGCACGACAGCGGTCTATGGCAACGGCAAGTTCGGCATTGCCGACCGCGCTTTGATCGCCGATCGCCCCGGTCTGTCCGGCCCCTTTGCCGCCGAGATGCTGACCGTCTGGATGATCCGCAATTTCACCCATGATCTGGCCGAACATCTGGGCGGCGCGCAGCTAGACCCTGACCTCAAGCGCCAGCTGGGCATCGGCAATTCAACGGGGCTTGGGATGGCGCCGTTTTTGGTGTCCCATCCAGTGCTTCTGCATCGCTGGATGGCGGCGCGAGAGACCGCTTTGGCGCGGGTCTGCGCCTTGGGCGCTCCTACGAAAACCGAAGAGTTACAGTCTCTTGGGCAACGCGCGGCGGATCACTTGGGCAAGTGGCGCGTGCCTGACTCGGTGCATCAGGCCCGCATTGATCGCCTGCGTGCAGAGTGGCCACGGGTGCAGGCCAGCATGCATCTGTCCCCGGCAGAGATCTTGCGCACCGCCACCGCGCTGTCGCTGGACACCCAAGAGTTGACCGTCGCCCTCTTGCTGGAACCCTTTGGCGCGCTGATCGACGATCTGGCCGACGAGATGTCCGACTGCGCCGCGCCGCAGCCCGTGCCCTTTGCCACGCAAGAGGCGCTGCGCACCGCGATCGAGGCTCATTTCGGGTGGGCTTTGGCCGGCGATTACGCCGCGCCCGACGCCTGCGCCCGGTTCTGGTATGTCTCTGCCGACAAGGATGAGCCGCGTTTGGGCGACCGCCATCGCGACCCCGGCGCGCATCTGGAAAGCCCGTTGGACGTGGCGCGACGGGTGCAGGCGTTGCACCGCGATCTGGGGCGCGGCGATTTGCGCGCGTTTCGGATGGCACACCCTATGCACGAGTTGGCGATTGCGCGGGTGGCCTGTTCCGCGGCGCACCCCTACGCCGAAATCCGTGACAACCTGATCGCCGCCGACTGCCTGCCGATTGATATGCTGCGCTGCAAGCTGTCGTTCTTTGGGGCCACCAAGTTCGACCCCAAGTCTAACCTGTGGACCCGCGTGACCCTGGCCCAAGGGGCGCCCTTGCCGCAGGACTTGGGCACCACTCTTGCGGACGACTGGTGGCTGGCGTGAGCTTTTCCATAAATGAAATCCGGACCTTGTCGTGCAAAGCCGCCGTGGGCGCGGGTTTTCCCCCGGCGCAATCGGACAGCTTTGGCCGGGCGGCGGTGTGGCATTTGGCCCAGGGCGGCGCGGGTGCCGATGTGCTGGCGGCGCTTGACGATCCCGCCGACAGCCCGATCTTGCGGCTGCATTTGCTGCCCGATGACATCTTGCGGGCGCGCGCGCTGGCGGGGCCGGACATGACGCTGAGCCTGCAACCTGGGGACGAAGCGCTTGCGCCCAGCTATGCGAGGCTTGCGGGGATCGGGTTTGCGACGTGTCAGGTTACGCGGGCCAAGAATGCGCCGCCGCGCCTGAACCTCCGTCTCGGGCCAGACGCGGCCCATTTGCCCGCGCGGGTCGAGGTCTCGCCAGAGGTGCTCAGCACGTTGAAAGAGCTGGCCGCGCGCGGCCTGGTCCCCGCGACGCAGGGCGCGCGCGGCGGTGCCGGGGCGGGCGACATCGACAACGACTAAGCCCTTTCAGGCAAAGACATCTTCGGGATAGCCGACGCCAGTCAGGTACAGTCCATCGGGCGGGCAAACCGGCCCGCAGGCGGCGCGGTCACAGGCCTGCAACGCCGCGCGCACCCGGTCCGGCTGCCATGTCCCGGCCCCCACCCGTTCAAGCGTACCAACGATGGAGCGCACTTGATTGTGCAAGAACGACCGCGCGCGCAGGCGGAACTGGATTTCCGGGCCGGCAAAACCTTCGATGCGCTGGATATCGATCTCGTCGATGGTTTTGACCGGGGACTTTGCCTGACACATGACCGAGCGGAAGGTGGTGAAGTCGTGCAGGCCGATGAGGTGCTGGGCGCCTTCGCGCATGGCGTCCACGTCGAGGTCGTGCATGACGCGCCAGACTTGGCCCGTTTCCAACGTCGCGGGAGCGCGGCGCATGAGCAGGCGGAACAGGTAGCGGCGTTCCACCGCGGAAAAGCGCGCGTGCCAATCGTCCGGCACCCGGCGGCAGGCGAGGATGCCCACCGGGTTGGGCTTGAGGTGGTAATTCAGCGCTTCGGACAGGCGGAACGGGTCCCAGTCCTTATCCATGTCGCAATGGGCCACCTGCCCGCGCCCATGTACGCCCGCGTCGGTGCGACCGGCGGCGGCAATGGTGTGATCGCGCGGTTCGAGGCGTGCGAGCGCGGCCTCAATGGCCCCCTGGACCGAGGGCTGGTCGGCTTGCCTTTGCCATCCGGCGAAGGGGCGTCCGTCATATTCCACAAGCAAGGCGTATCTGGGCATGTGGCGGGAGTATCGTTTGGGGCGCGGTTGGGCAAGGGGGCGCTGCCCCCGCTCCTGCGGAGCTCCCCCGGGATATTTTTAAAGAGAAGAAGCGCGAGGGGCGGGATGCGGCCTTTTGGCCCGGGTTCCCCCTAGCGGTGGGGCGACCGGGTGATTAGGTTGGCAGGGCTGTGCAGGAAAGGGCTCTGATGGTCATTGGAACGATTGCGGACACACTGACGCGCGGGGTCGAGAATGTCACCGACACGCTGACGGAGAGCTTTTTCGAGCCGAGCATTCGTTTGGGCGTGACCGGGCTGTCGCGGGCGGGCAAGACGGTGTTCATCACGTCCTTGATCGCGAATATGCTGGATCGGGGGCGGATGCCTCAGCTGGTGGCGGAGCGCGAGGGGCGTTTGTTGACGGCGTTCTTGCAGCCGCAGCCCGACGACACCGTGCCCCGTTTTGACTACGAGAGCCATCTGGCGGCCTTGACCACGCCGGAGCCGGTTTGGCCGGACAGCACGCGGGCGATTTCCGAGCTACGCCTGTCGTTGCGGGTGCGGCCCGTGGGGTTGCTGGCGGGTTTGCAAGGGCCGCGCACGGTACATCTGGACATTATTGATTACCCCGGCGAGTGGCTGCTGGATCTGGGCTTGATGGACAAGAGCTTTGCCCAGTGGTCCGAGCAGATGCTGGGGCGGATGGGGCATTGGCCGGGGGGCGAGGCTTTGGCCGGGCAGTTGTCTGGCGTGGGGGCACAGGAGATGGACGAGGTGCTCGCCAAGCGGTTGGCCGCCGCTTACACCGAGGTGTTGCACGCCGCGCGGGCCGATGGGTTTTCCGATTGCTCGCCGGGGCGGTTCCTGCTGCCGGGCGAGATGGAGGGATCGCCGGTGTTGACCTTTGCGCCCCTGCCCTTGGTCGAGCAACCTGCGCGCAAGTCGCTGTACCGCGAGTTTGAGCGGCGGTTTGAAGCCTACAAGGCCAAGGTGGTACGCCCGTTTTTCCGCGATCATTTCAGCCGGATCGACCGGCAGATCGTCTTGGTCGATGCCTTGGGCGCGATCCACGCCGGGCCGCGCGCGGTCGAAGATCTGCGCCAGACGCTGGCCGATATCCTGACGGCCTTTCGCCCCGGCGGGAATGCTTTTTTGTCGCAGCTGTTGCGCGGCAAGCGGGTGGAGAAGATCCTCTTTGCCGCCACCAAGGCCGACCATCTGCACCACACCCAGCACCCCCGTCTGACCGCCATCATGGAGGCGCTGACGCGCGATGCCCGCGACCGGGCGCGCTTTGCCGGGGCCGAGACGCAGGCGCTGTCGCTGGCCGCTTTGCGCGCCACCACCGAGCAAGTGATTAACCACGGTGGGCGCGATCTGGCCTGTGTGCGTGGGGCCTTGCTGAACGCCGACGGGACGCGCGGCAAGCAGGCGGCGTTTTACCCCGGTGAGCTGCCCGAAGACCCCGGCCACCTCTTGGCGCCGGCGCGGCAGGGCGCGGAAAAGTGGCTGGATACCGACTACAAGGTCATGCGTTTTGCCCCGGCCCCGTTGTCGCTGAAACCGGGCGAAGGGCCGCCGCATATCCGCCTTGACCGGGCGGCGCAGTTCCTGTTCGGAGACCGGCTATGAGCGACGTTTGGCTGCGGCCCGCGCGCAGCACCGATGCGGGCAAGATCGGCGATATGATGACGCAAACGGTGCGCGCGCATCGCTGGAAACCGCGCCTGTATACCGGCGCGCAGGACATCGCCCACGCCGGGGAAATGATCGACCGGGGCTGGGTGACGGTGCTGGTGCGGGGTGACATCGTCAGCGGATTTATCGCGCTGGAAGACGGCTATATCCACGGGTTGTTCCTGCGGGACGATGCGCAGGGCGCAGGACTTGGAGTGGTTTTGTTGAACCATGCCAAAGAGTTGCACGAGACGCTCGACCTTTGGGCGTTCCAGTCCAACCGCCGCGCGCGCAAGTTCTATGAACGCGAAGGATTTGTCGAAATCGAACGGGGCATCGGCAAGACCAACGACGAAGGCCTGTCGGACATTCATTATCGCTGGACGCGCCCCAAAGCGCCGCCGCAGCCCCCCGCAAAGGACCAAGCATGACCAATCCCAAAGGCCCCGTCCTGATCGACCTCGAAGACGAGAGCGGCGCGCCCTCGCCCTCCGACGCGCCCCCGGTGCCGGAGATCACGCCCGAGTTGCCCAAGGGGCAGGCCATGGCGACCGTTGCGGCCTTGGCGGCGCGGCCCCCGTCGCGGCTCGCGCGGTGGTTCTGGCGGCTTTTGCTGGCGCTGGTGGGGACGTTGATCTCGCTGGCGGCATGGAATTTTGCCACCGGTTTGATTGCCGCGAACCCGATTTTGGGCTGGGCGGTAAGCGCGCTTATCGCGGCCTTTGTGCTGGTCTGCGGGATGATCGCCGTTAAGGAAATCGCCGCCTTCGCGCGGCTGGCCAAGATCGACAGCCTGCACCGCATGGCCGACAGCGCTTTGGCGGACGACGACCTGGGCCAAGCGCGCAAGCTGACGGGGCAGTTGGCCGCGCTCTATGCCGGGCGCGAGGACACCCGCTGGGGCCGCGAAAAGCTGCGCGAGCGGCAGGACGAGATCTTTGACGCAAGCGGGTTAATCGCCCACGCCGAAACCAGCCTGCTGGCCCCCTTGGACCTTGCCGCGCGGCGCGAGGTCGAGGCCGCCGCGCGGCAGGTCGCCACGGTCACGGCGCTGGTGCCCTTGGCGCTGGCGGATGTGGTGGCGGCGATGACGGCGAACCTGCGGATGATCCGGCGCATTGCCGAGATTTACGGCGGGCGGTCCGGCACCTTGGGCAGTCTGCGGCTGACCCGCGCGGTCATGAGCCATCTGGTGGCGACCGGTGCTGTGGCCGTGGGCGACGACATGCTGGAGCCGATCCTTGGCGGCGGCATCCTTGGCAAGCTCTCGCGCCGCTTTGGCGAAGGCATGGTGAACGGCGCTCTCACTGCCCGCGTCGGCGTCGCTGCGATCGAGGTCTGCCGCCCGCTGCCTTTCGTGGCGTCGAAACGGCCTTCGGTCCGGTCGATCATCCGCACGGCGCTGGCGGGGCTGGTGGCCAAGGACTAAGCACCCAGTCTAAGCGCCCCGGTCAAAGGGTCTGGCTAAGGGTCTGGAATTCCGCGCTTCCCCTTGCGCCCGAGGGTGATTACTCTTTGCCCAAAAATTGCAAGGGATGGCCGAGTGGAAGAGTTCTTGATCACGCTATTGGCGCTTGTGGCCTTGGCGATCCCGGTGTCGATCATTGTTTTGATCGTGATGACTGTCAGCACACGGCGCACGCTGCGGCGGGTGCAAGAGCGGCTGGCGATCCTCGAAGGGCGCGCGCCTGCGCCCAAGGGTGAGGCTGGGGCTGAGGCCGCGCCGGTTCACCCACAGCCGATTCCGGACACGCCCGCCAAGCCTGCGCCCATCGCCGGGGCCGCGCCCGAGCCCTCCTCGTCGACCCCGTGGGCCCAAGCGCCGCGCCCGCACCTTCAGCCCGCGCCCCAAGGCCCGACCGTTTTCCGCGCAGACCGCGCGGCGGCGCTGGCCAAATGGCTGTTTCAGAACTGGTTCTACGCCATCGCCGCCGTGTCCCTCGCGCTGGCGGGGATTTTCCTTGTGCAATACGGCATCGAGGCGGGGGTGCTCTCGCCGACCCTGCGGGTCGTCTCGGCCCTTCTGTTCGGCGGCGCGCTGATCGCCGGGGGCGAGGTCATCCGCCGCCGGTTCGGCGACAGCGAGGCCAGCGCCACCGCCTATTTGCCCGCGGTTCTGGCCGGGGCGGGGCTGGTGTCGATGATGGGCGGCGTGGTGTCGGCCCGTGTCCTCTATGACCTGATCGCGCCCGGGGTGGCGCTGATCGCGCTGGCGGGGATCGCCTTTGGCGGTTTGCTGCTGGGGTGGCTGCATGGGCCTTTGCTGGCGGCCATTGGCTTGATCGGAGGCATGGCCGCGCCGTTCCTTGTGGGCGGGGACAGCGACACGCCAGAGATGCTGTTCGCCTATTTCGCGCTGCTGACGGCGCTTGGGCTTGGGATCGACACGCTGCGCCGCTGGGCGTGGGTGTCGGTGCTGGCGCTGGGGCTTGGCGTCGGCGCGGGCTGGCTCTTGGCGCTTGGCGGCACCGATGACAGCTTTGCCATCAGCTTTGCGCTGTATGCCGCGGCGCTGGTTGTCGCGGCCGTGCTGATCCCGGCGCGCGCGCTGTGGCCCGACCACGCTGGCCCCACCTTGCTGCAAGCGGTGAAAACGCGCCAGTGGCCGATCTTTCCGGTGCGGCTGGCGGCGGGGGCGATGCTCAGCGCCGCGCTGATCTGGGTCTTGGGCGCGCATTTTTCGACCCTTGTATGGTGGAACACTCTGGCGCTCACCTCCGGCATGGCGGTGCTGATGATCGCGTGGTCGCGGCGCGCGCCGGGGCTGTCGGACCTGACCGTGTTGCCTGTTCTGGCGCTGCTGGCCCTCGTTGCGCTCCCCGATTGGACCGCTGATCTGCGCCGGACCATCACAGAGACCCTGACCAACCGCGAAGGCGAGACGGAAACGCGGATGCTGTGGCAGGTGACCTGGGTGCTGCTGGCGGGCGTGCTGCCAAGCCTCGCGGCCTATATCCGGTCGCGGCAAGGCGCGCCCTTTGCCGCCGCTTGGGCCGGGGCCGCCGCCCTGATCGCGCCGCTGGTGGGTGTCGCGCTGGAAATCGCCTGGCAGCCGTCCGAGATCATCGGCACCTATCCTTGGGCTTTGCATGTGCTGGGGCTGGCCGCCGGGATGACCTTTGCGGCCGAGCGTTTTGCCCGCGTCGATGGCGCGGATCGCCTGCGGGTGTCGCTCATGGCTTTGTCGGCGCTGGGGTGCGTGAGCTTTGCCCTCGGGATCATGCTGACCGAGACCGCGCTGACGCTGGCGATTGCCGCCACGATCCTTGCAGCCGCCGCGCTGGACCGGCGGTTCGCCCTGCCGCTGATGGAGTGGTATATCGCCGCCGGGGTGATCGGGCTGGGCTACCGCTTGGTGGTCGATCCGGGGCTGGACTGGGCGGTGGACGCGGCCATCCCGCAGGTGCTGCTGGCCTATGGCGGCAGTTTGGCGGCGCTGCTGGCGGGGCTGGTGATCCTGCCTGCGCAGCGCCCACGCGCCCGCGCCTACCTGGAAAGCGCCGCCTGGTCGGTGGGCGGCATGACCGCCTCTCTGGTCTGTTTCCGCGCGATCGAGTCTTGGGCGAGCGTCAAGGGCGCCGAGACGACCCACTGGGCGATTGGCCTGCATCTGGCGATCTGGCTGGGCGTCGCCTTGGCGCAGCTGGACCGGCTGCGCATGGGCGGGGCGATGCGCTGGCTGCGGCTGGGGCTTGCCGGGGTCTTTGGCCTGATGGCGCTGGGGCTGCTGGCGCTGCTGGTGACGCTGGCGAACCCGCTGCTGGTGGACGAATTCTTTGCCACCAACAACCGCGTGCTTGGCCCGCCGCTGGTCAACACCCTCGCCCCCGCCTTTCTGCTGCCCGCGCTGGTGCTGCTGGCGGCGGCGTGGCGGCTGGGGCATCTGCGGCGCTGGCTGCGCATTGGCTTTGCGCTGCTGGGCGGGACGATGGCGGTCTACTGGGCCGCGTTGGTGATCCGCCACGGCTGGAACGGCGGGGACGGTGTCGTCGCCCGCCGCGGCTTTACCCAGCCCGAGCTGTATACCTACACCGTGGCCCTGCTGCTGACCGGCGCGCTGCTGTTTTACCAGGCGCTGGCCCGCAAGTCCGACAGGCTGCGCCGCATTGGCGTGGTGGTCATCGGGCTGGCGGTGGCCAAGGTCTTCCTGATCGACATCTCGGGGCTGACGGGGCTGACGCGGGTGTTTTCCTTTCTCTTGCTGGGGCTGTCGCTGGCGGGGCTGGCGTGGCTCAACCGGTGGGTGCAGACCCGCGCGCGGCGAAGCGCTATGCCGCAGTGACCCCGGCCCGCCCAGCGCGCTAAGCTGCGCCCAAAAGGACACCTCATGGACCTGCCCGAACACGGCCACAGCCAAGCCGAGATCGACGCCCGCCTGTCCGCCCCGCGCGGGCGCGGCAATCTGGGGGATGCTGTCTATGGCGCGATTGACGGCTCTGTCACCACCTTTGCCATCGTGGCGGGGGTCGCAGGCGCAGGGCTGCCGCCCATGATCATTGTCGCTTTGGGCGTGGCGAACGTGCTGTCGGACGGCTTCTCCATGGCCGCCGGGAACTATTCGGCCACCAAGGCCGAGCTGGACGACACCCGCCGCCTGCGCGCCGTCGAAGAGCGCCACATCCGGCTGGACCCCGAGGGCGAGCGCCGCGAGTTGCGCGCCATCCTGTCGCAAAAAGGGCTGTCGGGCGAGACCTTGGACAGCGCCGTCGACCAGATCGCCAGCCACCGCGCAACGTGGATCGACACCATGCTCGAAGGCGAATACGGCATCGGCAGCGTCGACCCTCACCCTTTGCGCGCCGCGCTGGTGACCTTTGCGGCGTTCTTGCTGGCGGGGATCGTGCCCTTGATCCCGTTCCTGCTGAGCCTCGGGCAGTCGTTCCTGATCTCGTCGGTGCTGACGCTGACGACCTTCTTTGCCATCGGCACGGCCAAAAGCCTGTGGTCGCTCAGCCCTTGGTGGCGGTCGGGCTTGGAAACGCTGGCCATCGGCGGCACGGCGGCGGGCATCGCCTATTGGGCGGGCACCCTCTTTAACGTCTAAAGCGACCCGCTGGGCGGCAAGAGATCGCCGCAGACCAGCCGCGTCAGGATGCTCGGCACCGGGGGAATGCGCGAGGCGGGGAACAGCACACGGTCGCGCAAATTCGGCAAGACCCGGCTATCCGATTGATATTGCGGGGTGAACAGCGCGCTCATGATCTGATAGGCGCGCACGTGCCAGCGCCGCGCCTGCGCGTACCACCGCAGGGCCAGCGCCACGTCGCCGCGCGCCTGCTCCAGCGCCCGCACCAGCGCATGGGCATCCAGCAGCGCCATATTCGCCCCCTGCCCCAGCTGCGGGCTGGCGCGGTGCGCCGCGTCCCCGATATAGGCGATCCCATCGCCATAGGGCCGCCGCAGGGTGCCATGGGTGTAGCGCGCCATCTGCATCTGAGCGGGGTCCGTGATCTGCGCCGCAAAGGGGGCAAAGGCAGGCCACAGGGCCATCGCTTCGTCCCGCCACGCGTCCAAGCCCTTGGCCTGCCACGCCCCCATCCCATCGCTGGGCAGAGAGTAAAACACCGCCGCCTTGCGCCCGCTTTGCCCGACCACTTCGCCGATGGGCAGCACGCCCAGCATCCGGTCGGCGCGGCGGTAGGCTTGGCGCAGTTCATCGCGGGGCAGGTCCGTCTCGGGCCAGTCCACCGTCGCCCACAGCGCGCCATAGCCCAAGGGCCGCGAACGCAAAGGCGACAGCACGGACCCCGCCCCGCTGGCGTCGATCACCAGATCAAAGGGGCCATAAGACGCCTCGCCCACATGCAAACGCCCGTCAAAGCCGGTCACCCGCTGGCCGGCCTCGATCTGCACACCTGCCGCAAGGGCCGCGTCGAACAGCGCCTGAAACAAGGCCGAGCGGTGGATCGCAAGGCCAAAGCGCCCGCCCGGCGCGTCATAGCTGACGTCCAGCACGGGGCGGCCACGGGCGACCTCGTGGCCCAGCATCCGGGTGATGCGATTGCCGCGCGCAAGGGCGCTGTCCTCGGCCGCCAAGGCGCGCAAGACCTCTAGGCCGACGGGCTGCACCACGAGGCCAGAGCCCACCGGCGCAGGCGCTTCGAACTGGTCGAAAATCCGCACACGGTGCCCGGCCCGCGCCAGCCCCGTGGCCACCGCCAGCCCGCCGATGCCGGCGCCTGCGATCGCAATGTCCAACACGCTCATCGGCCCGTCACCGCAGGATCGGCACGCCGCCGGGGCCTTTGGCTTGGTCCACGACGCCCGCGCGGACCGTGCGCCCGATGCGATGGGCCAAGGCCGACCACGCCTGCGCCTGCTGAGGCGTCACCTCGCGCGCCAGCACGTGATCGAACAGCGCCAGCCAGGTGTCGAACATGCCGGGGCGCACGTTGCCCGCGCGGCGGTGAACCTCGACCGGATTGCCGTCATAGCTGCGCTCATGCAGGATCGCGTTGGCCCAGAAATCGGTGACCTTGGCCTCGTGCGAGGGCCAGTCGTCCACATGCGCCGCGAACACCGGCCCCAGCCCCGGATGCCCGCGGATACGCTCGTAAAACACCGCCACCACGCGGGCGATGTCTTGGCGGGAAATCTCGAAACGGGGGGGCAGTTGGGTCATGGCGGGTTCTCCTGCCCAAGCCCTAACACGCACCGCCCCCACAGCGCCAGCAGGCCGCATGTCGCGCCTCTGGACGCGAGGCTTTGGCGCGCCTATAAGGCCCCTATGATGTGCCATTTCGCGATCATCATTCGAATTACATGCCCGGCGCTCTGACGATACGAGCCGCCGGGACAAGGCGTATGGAACACCGCGCCGCACCTCATCCCTGACATTGATAGACCTTCAAGGACACATCCCATGTGCGCCGATACGCCTGACACGACCAAACCCGACTACAAAGACACCCTTTGCCTGCCCAAAACCGACTTTCCCATGCGCGCGGGCCTGCCGAAACGCGAACCCGGCTGGCTGGACCGCTGGGCCAAGATCGGCGTCTACGACCGCCTGCGCGAAAAAGAGGGGCGCGAGCCCTTTATCCTGCATGACGGCCCTCCTTACGCCAACGGTCACCTGCACATCGGCCACGCGCTGAACAAGGTCCTCAAGGACTTTATCGTGCGCTCGCAGCAGATGCTGGGGCGCGATGCGCGCTATGTGCCGGGCTGGGATTGCCACGGTCTGCCCATCGAATGGAAGATCGAGGAAAAGTACCGCGAGAAAGGCCAGAACAAGGACGACGTGCCGGTCATCGACTTCCGTCAGGAATGCCGCAAGTTCGCCGAGGGCTGGATCGACGTGCAGCGCGAGGAATTCAAGCGTCTGGGCGTGACCGGCAATTGGGCCGATCCCTACCTGACCATGAACTACCACGCCGAAGCGGTCATCGCTGACGAATTCATGAAGTTCCTGATGAACGGCACCCTGTATCAGGGTTCCAAGCCGGTCATGTGGTCCCCCGTTGAGGAAACCGCGCTGGCCGAGGCCGAGGTCGAGTACCACGACAAGGAAAGCTTTACCATCTGGGTGAAGTTCAAGGTACTGGGCTATGATGACAGCTTGTCGCTGCGCGATGAAGCCTTCGACGTCAACGATAGCCAAAAAGATCGGGCCGCTCAGGCTGCAGTTAACAAACTGGCCGGTGCATATGTCGTGATCTGGACGACGACCCCGTGGACTATCCCGTCCAACAAAGCAGTCGTTTATGGCGCGGACTTTGATTACGGTCTCTACGAGGTCTTGGACACTCCGGACGAATGTTGGCTGAAGAAAGGCGAACGGTACATCCTCGCTGACAAACTGGCAGAGCAAACCTTTTCAAAAGCTAGACTTTCTGAGGAGCAATGGGTGCGTGTCGATAGCGTAAGTGCCGACGAGCTTTCGGTTCAGACGCTACTCCACCCGCTCGCCGGGGCCGAAGGCGGCAATGGCGAATGGGACGACCCGCGCGATTTCCGCGCCGCGCCTTTCGTGACCGACGAGGAAGGCACCGGTTTCGTGCACTGCGCCCCCTCGCACGGCATGGAGGAATTCGAGCTTTACCGCGATCAGGGGATGCTCGAACAGGTCATCACCTACAACGTGATGGACGACGGGTCTTTCCGCGAGGACCTGCCCTTCTTTGGCGGCAAACGCATCCTGCGCAACAAGCCCAAGAAAGGCGACTGGGAAGGCGACGCCAACGCCGCCGTGATGGCCAAGCTGATCGAGGTCGGCGGGCTGCTGGCGCGTGGCAAGATCAAGCACTCTTACCCGCATTCGTGGCGCTCCAAAGCCCCCGTTATCTTCCGCAACACGCCGCAGTGGTTCGCTTCGGTGGATCGCAAGCTGGACGATGGCATGGGCACCTACGGCGACACCATCCGCGAACGCGCCCTGCGGTCCATCGACGAGCTGGTCAAATGGACGCCGCAGACCGGGCGCAACCGGCTGCACTCGATGATCGAGGCGCGCCCGGACTGGGTTCTGTCGCGCCAGCGCGCCTGGGGTGTGCCGCTGACCTGCTTTACCAAAAAGGGCGCTCTGCCCACCGACCCCGACTTCCTGCTGCGCGACGAAGGCGTCAACGCCCGCATCAAAGAGGAATTCGAGGCCAAGGGCGCGGACGTCTGGTACGAGGACGGCTTCAAGGAACGCGTGCTGGGCAACGTGGTCGACGCCGATGCCTATGAGCAGGTGTTCGACGTGCTCGACGTGTGGTTCGACAGTGGCTCGACCCACGCCTTTGTGCTGCGCGACCGCGAGGACGGCGCGGCGGACGGCATCGCTGACCTCTACCTCGAAGGCACCGACCAGCACCGCGGGTGGTTCCACTCGTCCCTGCTTCAGGCCTGCGGCACCAAGGGCCGCGCGCCTTACAAAGGCGTGCTGACCCACGGCTTTACGCTGGACGAAAAGGGCATGAAGATGTCCAAGTCGCTCGGCAACACCGTGGCCCCGGACGAGGTCTGCAAGCAGTACGGCGCGGACATCCTGCGTCTGTGGGTGGCGCAGTCCGACTACACCACCGACCTGCGCATCGGGCCGGAAATCCTCAAGGGGGTGGCCGACAGCTATCGCCGCCTGCGCAACACCATGCGTTACCTGCTTGGCGCGGTTTCGCATTATGACGACAGCCAGCGGGTGGAACCGGCGGATATGCCGGAACTGGAACGCTACATCCTGCACCGCCTTGCGGAACTGGATCACGTGGTCACCAAGGGCTATTCCGAGTACGACTTCCAGGGCGTCTTCCAGCAGGTGTTCAACTTCTGCACGCTGGACCTGTCGGCATTTTACTTCGACATCCGCAAGGACGCGCTGTATTGCGATGGCGACACGCCGCGCCGCCGGGCTGCGCGCACGGTCATGGATATCCTCTTCCACCGCCTGACCACCTGGCTCGCCCCGATCCTTGTGTTCACCATGGAAGAGGTCTGGCTGGAGCGTTTCCCGGGTGACGATAGCTCGGTGCACCTGACCGACATCCCGCAGACGCCCAAGGATTGGCTCGACGAGCCGCTGGCCGCCAAATGGGGTCAGGTCCGCCGCGCCCGCCGCGCCGTGACTGCCGCGCTCGAAGTGCAGCGCACCGACAAGGTGATCGGTGCCTCGCTCGAAGCGGCCCCGGTGGTGCACGTGCGCGATGCGGCCATGCTCGAGGCGCTGAAATCCACCACGTTCGAGGACATCTGCATCACCTCTGACGTGTCCCTGACCGCCGACCCGATCCCGGAAACCGCCTTCCGGATGCCGGAAATCGAAGGCGTGGGCGTGGTGTTCGAAAAGGCCGAGGGCGACAAGTGCCAACGCTGCTGGAAGATCCTGCCGGACGTGGGCACCCACAGCCACGCAGGCACCTGCAAGCGCTGCAACGACGCCCTGGGCTAAGCCAAACTACGGCCACAGTGAAAAAACCAGACGGCGCGCCCCCGTGGTGCGCCGTTTTACGTGTGTGGCCGCGCACAGCTA
This sequence comes from Tropicibacter naphthalenivorans, assembly GCF_900176475.1. Lineage (GTDB taxonomy): Bacteria > Pseudomonadota > Alphaproteobacteria > Rhodobacterales > Rhodobacteraceae > Tropicibacter > Tropicibacter naphthalenivorans. Next base: position 26,801 of record NZ_FWXX01000007.1, on the reverse strand, counting down.
AACCATAGGTTAGTCGCGTTGCAAAGCGCCCCTGCGGCCCCTAGCATTGCCGTGTAAGCACGTAGCCCACCTTCGTTAACGATCCCAATCCGAGTGTCATTCCAAAGGGCTGCGCCAAATCACTTTTCGCGCAGGGGAGAAGACCCGAATGACCACCCATATCCTCCAAGGTTTTTACTACAATTTCGACGCCGCCGACGTCGCCGAAGAGTTTTCCTCCGCCACGCTGGAACTAATTCTGAACGACTCCGTCACCTCGATTTCCTACACCTATGACAACACCCCCGATCCCGCCTACCCGACCACGACGCTGATCGACGGGCTGGGCACCGACGTCTATGGCTTTAGCGTCAACGGCGGCGAGATGTTCTCGCCGGACAATGATTCCTACTTTGTCGAACTCAGCTGGGATGACGCTGGCGGCAACCCGCAGACCACGACCATGCTGCTGATGGATCTGGTTGCCCCCGACCTGGGCGAGTTCGCCTTTTACATCGCCGGCACGCCCCTGCCCGCGATGACCACGCTGGCGGAGTTTGAAGCCTTTAACGACAACCAGATCACCGGCCTGTCGGATGTGCCCAGCGGCACCACCTATGCCGCGGGCGAGACGATCCCGCTGGCGGCGATCGGATTCACCTCCAGCACCGAGAACGACACGATCCAAGGCTCTGCCGAGAACGATTCCATCGACGCGGGCGACGGCCAAGACCTCGTCTCGGGCGAAGAAGGCAACGACACCCTGCTGGGCGGCGACAGCCAGGACACGCTGGACGGCGGCATTGGCAATGACTCTCTGCTGGGCGAGCTGGGCAACGATGTACTGAGCGGCGGCGCAGGGCGCGATACGCTGGATGGCGGCGCCTCTGCCGATGATCTGTCCGGCGGCGCGGGCACCGACTTCTTGATCGGCGGCTACGGCGACGACACGCTGGACGGCGGCGACGACATCGACTTTGCCGATTACACCGGCTTTGGCGGCACCATCACCGTCAGCCTTGCCACCACGGCGGCGCAGGCGACCGGCGCGTCCGGCACCGACGTCCTGAGCAATATCGAGAACCTGATCGGCGGCGATTACAACGACCGCTTCACCGGCTCGACCGGCGACAACCTGCTGGACATGGGCGCAGGGTCCGACCGCGCGTTCGGCCTTGGCGGCGATGACACGCTGTTCGGCGGGCTGGGCAACGACAACCTTCAGGGCGGCTCTGGCGAGGACTCGCTTGACGGTGGCGCGGGGATCGACGTGCTGCTGGGCGGCGCGGGCAACGACTATCTCAACGGCGACGAGGGCAACGACCAGCTGCGCGGCGGCGATGGCATGGACATCTTGATCGGCGGCATCGGGCGTGACGTGCTGATCGGCGGCGACTACGTGGCCCTCGGCTTTCCCGGCGATGGCGCGACGGATGTGTTCGTCTTTACCGACGTGTCCGAAAGCTCCCCCGGTGGGGCGACCCGCGACATCATCCGCGACTTTGAGGACGGGATTGACCTGATCAACCTGGCGCTCATCGACGCGGATATGAACACCGGTGACGAGGACGCCTTTACCTTTATCGGGACGTCGCGGTTCAGCGGCACCGCGGGCGAGCTGCGCTACTTCAACACCGGCGCAAGCACGGTTGTGCGCGGCGATGTGGATGGGGACGGCACCGCCGATCTGGACATCTTCCTGAACGGGGTGATCGCGCTGGATGCGTCCGATTTCATGCTGTGACGACACTGTACATGGCACAGCCCCCTGTCTGCGGACGGGGGGCTTTTTCATGCCTGAGCGCAGGCAAAAACAGCGCCAAGCGCCTGAAACGTCTTAGATTTTCGCAGGGGGGGGGAAGTGGCAGCCCGTAGGGGAATCGAACCCCTCTTTCCAGGTTGAAAACCTGGCGTCCTAACCGATAGACGAACGGGCCACACAGCGGCGTTTCCACCGAGGTAGCAAGCGAGAGTGGCAGCCCGTAGGGGAATCGAACCCCTCTTTCCAGGTTGAAAACCTGGCGTCCTAACCGATAGACGAACGGGCCATCTCTCTTGCGTGAGGCGGTTTCTATGCAAAGCCTTGCCCGCGTGCAAGTGATTTCTTGGCTCAAACGCAGAAATTATTACCGAAATCTGATACAGGCCAAAGGCGCGAAAAACTCACGCCTTTTCATACACATAGACCGCGACTTTAATCACCCTGCGCGGGTGCGGCATCCTCCAGACGCAATTGTGCGGTTTTGCGGCCACCCCATTCGTTGATATCCAGCCGCCCCGCCAGATGGAATCGCGCGCCGCCGTGGTTCACCAAGGCCTGCCCCATCGGCCCGTCAAACGCGCCAAAGCAGATGCCCTCCAGCCGCTTGCCCAGACCGTCGTCGCAGCTGATCTTGAGATGGCCGCTGCCGACCTGCTTGGCAAAGGCGATGCGCGCGTCGGCAATGGCAAAGCGCGGCCCCGGCGCGCCCTGCCCGTATGGCCCCGCGCGTTCGAGCTGTTCGACCAACTCGACGCTGGCGGCCCCCGGCATCAGCATCCCGTCGACGCGCAGATCCGCAGGCCCGCCCTGCCCCGCGCCTTGCTTTTCGAGCAGCGCGCTCAGCCGTTCCATCGCCGCGTCGAGCTGATCCTTGGCCACGGTCAGACCCGCCGCCATGCGGTGCCCGCCACCCTTGATCAGCAAGCCTTCGGCGGCCAAGCGCTGGATCGCCGCGCCCAGATCGACGCCGTTCACCGAGCGGCCAGAGCCTTTGCCCTCGTCGCCATCCAGTCCGATCACGATCGCCGGACGGTTGGTTTGCTCTTTCAGGCGCGAGGCGACGATCCCCACCACGCCGGGGTGCCAGCCTTCGCCCGCCGCCCAGACCAGCGGCGCGTCCAGCCCGCGCTCTTCGGCCTGCGCAAGGGCGGCGGCGCGCACGGCGGCCTCGATCTCTCGGCGTTCGGTATTGAGCATGTCCAGACGCTCGGCCATGGCCTGCGCCTCGTGCGGGTTGTCACAGGACAGCAGCCGCGCCCCAAGGTCCGCCTGCCCGATGCGCCCGCCCGCGTTGACGCGCGGCCCCAGCACGTAGCCAAGGTGATAGGCGGCAGGCGCGCTTTCCAGCCGCGCCACGTCGGACAAGGCGACCAAACCGGGGCGGGCGCGCCGCCCCATGACCTTCAGCCCCTGCTGCACCAGCGCGCGGTTCACCCCCTTCAAGGGGGCCACATCCGCCACCGTCGCCAGGGCCACGAGGTCAAGCATTGCCATCAAATCAGGGCCTTGCGCACCGTCAGCTCGCATTTGCCGCCCCGCCTCGACCAGCATCAGGAACACCACGGCGGCGGCACACAGATGCGCCAGCGCGCCGTCTTCGTCCTGCCGGTTGGGGTTCACCACGGCCACGCAGTCGGGCAAGGTTTCGCCCCCAAGGTGGTGGTCCAGCACCACCACATCCGCCCCCTTGGCGGCAGCAATCGGCCCGTGCGACAGCGTCCCGCAATCGACGCAAACGATCAGATCGTGGTCGCGCGCCAACTGGGCCATGGCTTCGTCGTTGGGGCCATAGCCTTCGTCGATGCGGTCCGGCACGTACAGCGTCGCGCGCAGGCCCATCTGCCGCAGCCAGTCGATCAGCAGCGCCGCCGAGGTGCCGCCATCCACGTCGTAATCGGCAAAGACCGCGATCCGCTCGCGCCGTTTGACGGCTTGCAAAAAGCGCCCCGCCGCAACCTCCATATCCTTGAGCGACCGAGGGTCCGGCAGCAGGTCGCGCAGCTTGGGTTCAAGGTACTCGGCCGCCTCTTCGGCAGGCACGCCCAGCCGCGCCAACACGCCGCACAAGGCGCGCGGCAGCTGCGTCAGCTGCACCATGGCTTCGGCGTGGCGTTCCTGTTCGACGCTTGGCCCCACCCAGCGCCGCCCGGTCAGGCTGTGTTCGACACCCAAATAGGCCATGTCCCCTCCTTCGAGTCGCTCGCGCCCGACATAGCGGGTTGCCGCCCGCTCTACCACCCGGCGCGCAAAGCGGTTAGGATGCGGGCAAAGCATCAACGCAAGGCGCATCATGACCACCTCGCTCGAAGAACGCATGGCCCACCTGATCCGGGCCGTGGACGATCTGTCCGAAACCGTCGCCCGTCAGGACAAGGAAATCGCCCGCCTCACGGGCCGGGTCGAGATGCTGATGATGCGCGAGGCCGAGCGCGAAGCCAACAGCCCCGGCAGCGTCTACATGGGCGACGAGCGCCCGCCGCATTACTGACGGCAGGGCGCGCGGCGGCTTACTGCTTCATGTCGACGGCGACGACTTCGCCATCGTGCAGCAGCATGTTCTTCCAGCGCGGGTTGCTGTCGAACCTCTCGTAAACGCTGACAAAAACCGTATCGCGCGCCAGACGCGACATGGCCGAGCCGCAGGGCTTGCCCTTGCCCACCTTACAGACGCGCGACTTGACCTGCTCATAGGCGCGATCGGTGTCGGACTTGGGCTGGGTGTTTCCGGCGGGGCCGTAGTTGATCTGCTCGTAGCTCTCGGGCGAGCCGAACATGACCAGCGCGGCGGTAAAGACGCGGGCGCAATTGTCGTCAAAACCCGTCAGGTAAAAGTTGTGCGGCGCGGTACTGCCGGGGGCGCTGTCATAGAGCGTATACTGGCTGCCGCGTTCGGGGTAGCCGCCGATCTTGCGGCCCAGCTTGCCGCGCGGGGCGTCGCACACGCGGGCGAGCGCGCCATAGGGCAGACGGTCGCCCAGCGCCACCTGCTGATAGTCCGGCGCGCCGGGTTTGGGGCCTTTGGCGGTTTTGGCGGCTTTGGGCGCGGAGGTGCCACCCGCGCGATCGGTGTCGCCGCTGTTCAGGATGCGGCTGAACAGCCCCCCGGATTTCTGTTTGGGCTTGGGCGCGGTCTGGGGTTCTGGCGGGGCCATAGCGGCCAGTTGCACCTCGGGCTGAGGCTCGGGCGCGGCTTTGGGTTTGGGCGCGCCGCCGTGCAGGATCTTGCTGAACAACCCGCGCTTGGGGGTATCGAGCACGGTCTCATTCGCGGCGGTTTCCTCGGGGGCCTCGTCGGCCTCTGCCAAGGCCGCCTCGGCCAACGTCGTGACATCCTGCGCCGGGGCTGCCTCTGCCTCGTCGGCCTTGCGTTTCAGAAAACCGAACAGCCCGCTCTTGGGGGCCTCTTCAGCCCTCAGAGCCGCAGCGGGAGCTTCTTCTTCGGGCGCGACGATATCTGCCTGCCCCGCCCCCTCGGACAGCTCAACCTGCTGTAAATTCGGCACTTTTTTTAGCGGATCGGAACAGCCCGCAAGGCTGATCGCCACCATCACTGCAATCGTTGCGCGCCCCATACGCCCCCCATATGTCCGCCCGTTTCGCACGGGTCTATCCTGCCACGGCCCGGCCCGTCCAGCCAAAGCCCGCCTGATCAGCGGCCCTCCGCCGTCAGAAATCCTCGACCTGCAAGACGCCGTCCAGCGATTTCACCGCGCCCTTGATCTCTGGCGAGACCGGGAACAGCTGCTGCAAGTCCATCTCAACTTCGCCCGGCAAGCCATGGTCGGTCAACAAAAGATGTACCGGCCCGCGCGGCGCCTTTGGCATCTGCTCACGCGCGCGGCCCAGAACGGTGGCGATATGCGGCAAGGCCATGGCGTTATCGACGTAGATGCGCATCCCGGCAGGCCCGCCGCCCGAGGCAATCGCATCGACCGGCGCGACGGATCGGCCAAGCAATTTCAGCTGATCGCTTTCCATGGTCGCCTCGACGGTGACCACCACCTTGGACCCGGTTTCGAGATGTTCGCGTGACTTTTCAAGCGCTTCCGAGAACAGCGTGACCTCATACGCGCCGGTCGGGTCGGACAGCTGGGCAAAGGCAAAGCGGTTGCCGCGCGCTGATTTCCGTTCCTGGCGGCCCGCCACGACGCCCGCCAGCTTGGCGATGCAGGGGCCGCGTTCGGCCTTGGCGGTGACCTCATCCAGGGTGCTGACGTCCTGGCGTTTCAGCGCGGGCATGTAGTCGTCCAGCGGGTGGCCGGACAGGTAAAACCCCACGGCCTTGAATTCTTCGGCGAGGCGTTCGGCGGGCAGCCAGTCGGGCACCGGAGACATGCGCGGTTCGGGCAAATCCTCGCCCGCTTCGCCGAACAGCGACACCTGCGCGCTGGCCTTTTGTTCCTGGATCGCCGCCGAATAGGCGACCAGCGCGTCGAGGCTGTCGAACACCCGGCGGCGGTTGCTGTCGAGCACGTCAAACGCCCCGGCGCGCGCCATCATTTCCAGCGGGCGCTTGCCCACACGTTTCAGATCGACGCGCCGCGCGAGGTCGAACAGCGTGGCAAAGGGGCGGTCGCCACGCCCTTCGACGATCATTTTCATCGCCTCGACGCCGACGTTCTTGAGCGCGCCAAGGGCGTAAACCAACTCTCCGTTTACAACATCGAATGTGGCAAGTGAGCGGTTCACACAAGGCGGTACCCACGGCAGTTTCAGCCCCTTGCGCACCTCTTCGAAGTAGACCGCCAGCTTGTCGGTCAGGTGAATATCGCAGTTCATGACGCCCGCCATGAACTCAACCGGGTGGTTCGCCTTGAGCCAGCCGGTCTGGTAGGACACCACCGCATAGGCCGCCGCGTGCGATTTGTTAAAGCCGTAGTTGGCGAATTTTTCCAGAAGGTCGAAGACTTCGGATGCCTTTTTCTTATCGACACCGTTTTCTGCCGCGCCTGCCTCGAATTTCGGGCGCTCGGCGTCCATCGCCTCTTTGATCTTTTTACCCATGGCGCGGCGCAGCAGGTCCGCGCCGCCAAGCGTGTAGTTCGCCATCACCTGGGCGATCTGCATCACCTGTTCCTGATAGACGATAATCCCTTGGGTTTCCTCAAGGATATGGTCAATCAGCGGGTGCACCGAAGTGATGGGCTTCAGCCCGTTCTTGACCTCGCAATAGGTCGGAATGTTCTCCATGGGCCCGGGACGATACAGCGCCACAAGGGCAACGATGTCCTCGATGCAGGTGGGCTTCATCCGCTTGAGCGCGTCCATCATCCCCGAGCTTTCCACCTGGAACACGGCGACAGTTTTCGCGGCTGCATAGAGCTTATAGGTCGCCTCGTCGTCCAGCGGGATGGCGTTGATCTGGTTCTCGGCCCCTTCGGCGGGTTGGTACAGCTCGGTGCCGTCGGCGGCGGTGTGCAGATCACGCCCGGATTTGAAAATCAGATCCATGGCGTTCTGGATCACGGTCAGCGTTTTCAGACCCAGAAAGTCGAACTTGACCAGACCGGCCTGTTCAACCCATTTCATGTTGAATTGCGTCGCCGGCATGTCCGAACGCGGATCGCGGTACAGCGGCACCAGCTCATCCGTGGGGCGGTCGGCGATGACCACCCCGGCCGCGTGGGTGCCCGCAGAGCGCAAGAGCCCCTCGACCTGCTGGCCATAGGTCAACAGACGGTCCACGACCTCTTCGTTCTTGGCCTCTTCGGCAAGGCGCGGCTCGTCCCGCAGGGCCTGTTCGATCGACACGGGCTTGACCCCTTCGACCGGAATCATCTTGGACAGGCGGTCGACCTGCCCATAGGGCATTTGCAAAACGCGGCCCATGTCGCGCACCGCCGCCTTGGACAAAAGCGCGCCAAAGGTGATGATCTGCGCCACCCGGTCGTGACCGTATTTGTCCTGCACGTAGCGGATCGTCTCTTCGCGCCGGTCCATGCAAAAGTCGATGTCGAAGTCCGGCATCGACACCCGTTCCGGGTTCAAAAAGCGTTCAAAAAGAAGGCTATAGCGCAAGGGATCAAGGTCGGTGATCGTCAGCGCATAGGCCACGAGACTACCCGCGCCCGACCCCCGCCCCGGCCCAACCGGGATATTGTTGTCCTTGGACCACTGGATAAAATCCGCAACGATCAAGAAGTAGCCGGGAAAGCCCATGCCCTCGATGATCCCCAGCTCGAAATCCAAGCGTTCCTGGTATTTCTCGGGGGTCACCGCGTGGGGGATCACGGCCAGACGCGCCTGCAAGCCTTCGTTCGCCATGCGGCGCAGTTCGGCCACCTCGTCATCGGCAAATTTCGGCAAAATTGGATCGCGCCGATAGGCCATAAAGGCACAGCGCCGCGCAATTTCCACCGTGTTCTCAAGCGCTTCGGGCAGGTCCGCAAACAAGACAGCCATCTCTTGCGGCGTTTTGAGATAGTGCTGCGGGGTCAGGCGACGGCGCGGCTCGGACTGGTCGACATAGGCGCCCTCGGCGATACAGATCATCGCGTCGTGCGCTTCGTACATCTTTTCCTGCGGGAAATAGACGTCGTTGGTCGCCACCAGCGGAATGCCCATGTCATAGGCCATTTCCACAAAAGGCCGCTCGGTCAGTTGTTCGGCCTCGGGCAGGTTGCCCTCTTCCTCGGGGTGGCGCTGTAGCTCGACGTACAGACGATCCTCAAAGATCCGGTGCAGCTGCGTCATCAACTGGGTCGCGGCGGGGCGCTGGCCGTGGCGCAGCAGGCGACCGACGGGGCCGTCGGGGCCACCGGACAGGCAGATCACATCCTCGGAATGTTGCGCGAGTTCGTCCAGCGTCACATGCGCCAGCTCGTTGTCGCGGCGCATATAGAGGCAGGAATTGAGCTTCATCAGATGCTCATAGCCGCGTTCGGTCTGCGCCAGCAGAACCACCGGCGCGGGGGGCTTGGGGCGTTGGCCGGGCGCGGGCTCCTCATAGCGCAGATCGACTTGGCAACCGATGATCGGCTGCACACCCGCACCGCTTGCCCCGACGGAAAATTCCAATGCAGCAAAGAGGTTATTGGTATCCGTCACCGCCACGGCGGGCATCTGCATGTCGGCGCACAGGCCGGGCAGCTTTTTCAGACGGATCGCCCCTTCGAGCAGGGAATATTCGGTGTGAACGCGCAGGTGAATGAATCGAGGATCGGCCATGGCGGCACAGTATCTGGTCGCCTGCGCAGCGACCAGACCAGAGTTTGCGTCAGCCCCGTCTTAGCGCGTCGCCAGCGGCAACTCGCGCAGCAGCAAGGACACCACGCAGGCAATCAGGGCCGCGCTCGCCGCGATCCAGAACACCGGGTGCAGCGCGTCGCTGAACCCCGCGAGGACGATCTTTTGCGTCGCGGCGGGCAAGGCCTGCACCGTCTCGGCCCCGATCGAGGACAGACCGCCAGACGCCCCCGGCAGATGCGCCGATAGGTTGCGCGCCAGCCCGGCGCTGAACACCGCGCCAAAGGCCGCCGTGCCGATGGACCCGCCGATCAGCCGGAACATGTTGGCGCTGGCGGTGCCGACGCCCATCATATGCCCCGGAATGGCGTTCTGAATCGCGGCCACCCCGACCGAGAACACCGGCCCCAGCCCAAGCCCCACAAAGACCATGGACAGCGCGATTTGCCATAGCGGCGTTGCCTCGGAAATCCCGGCGAGCGACAGCATCGCCCCCGCCAGAAGCCCCGTCGACAGGGTCGGCAACAGCTTGTAGCGCCCGGTCTTGGACATCAGCCGCCCCGCGCCCATGGACGCCGTCAGCAGCCCGCCCATCATCGGCACAAGGAACAGGCCCGACGAGGTGGGCGAGACGCCTTTGACGATCTGCAAGAACAGCGGCAGGAAGGTGATCGTGCCGAACATCGCCATGCCCACCATAAAGCCGACAAAGTTCACCACGAGGAAAGTGTTGTTGCGGAACAAGGACATAGGCAGGATCGGCTCGGCCGCGCGGCGCTCTGCCTGGATAAAGCCAAGCAGCGCCATCAGGCCGATCACCAACAGCCCGGACAGCGCGCCTTCGCCCAGTTGGTCGGCGTTGGGGATCAAGACAATCGTCGCCAAAAGGCTCGCCAGCAGGGCCGCGCCCAGATAGTCGATGCGCTGCTTTTCGCGGTTCAGACGCTTGGGCAGGGCCATCCCCAGCACGACAAAGGCAATCGCCCCCACCGGCAGGTTCACAAAGAAGATCCAGTGCCAGCCGATGTTCTGCACGATGAACCCGCCCAGCAGAGGCCCGATCACCGTCGACACGCCAAAGGCCGCGCCCATCAATCCCTGCGCCGCGCCCCGTTCGCGCGCTGGCAGCAGGTCGCCCACGGTCGCCATGGATGTGACGATCAACGCCCCGGCCCCCGCGCCTTGGATCGCGCGGCCAAGGATCACCGCGTTCATGGTTGAGGCCAGCCCGCAGACCACCGCGCCCACCATGAAAATGCCGATGCCCACCTGCAAAACCGCCTTGCGCCCGTACATGTCGCCCAGCTTGCCCGCCACCGGCGCGCCAATGGTCGAGGCCAAAAGGTACGCGGTGATGACCCAGGTGATGTGATCCATCCCGCCAAGGTCCGCCACCATGATCGGCAGCGCGGTCGAGACGATCGTTTGCCCCAGTGAGGCAAACAAAAGCGTTGCAGCAACGGCACCCAAGGTCAGGCGTATCAGCGCGGGGTCTGGCGGCGCCTTGTAAACGGCAGAGGTTTCGGCCAGTGACATGTGTTAACTTCCTTCGCGGCAGGCAAACCTACAGCGCACGCCGTCGCGGGGGATTTGCCGGACGGGGGACGGATTGCAGGTGTCTGTATCTTGCCCTATATATGTGACCAAGACATTTACATGTCAACGGCATGTAATTGAGGAGAGCAGCTTTTGGGTGACCGAGACATTCCGTTAAAGGCCAAGCTGGCGCAGGCCGGGATCGAAGAGGCGACCGCGCAAGCCGCGCTCGACATCGACGCCGTCTTGCAGATCTGGCGGCGCAAGGTGGTCAAGCGCGAGCTGGGGCACCGCGCCTTGGACGAGCTGGGGCTGGACATCGACCTTGCGCAGTTGGACGTGCTTATGGCGGTCTGGGCGCCGGTGAACGAATTTGGCGATGACGCGGGCGAAACGATGGTGTCCACCGTGGCCACCCGTCTGAACATCGATCCCTCGCGCGCCAGCCGGATCACCTCTGAGTTGATCAAAAAGGGCCACCTGCGCCGCGCCGTCAGCCAACAGGACGCCCGCCGCGCCGTGCTGGAAGCCACCGAAAGCGGCACCCGCATCGTCGAGGCAGTGCGCACCTATAAGTTCCTCGTGCTAGGGTCGTACCTGCGCGACTGGACGCCCGAGGAAATCAGCACCTTCCTGCCGCTGCTCGAACGGTTTTCCGCTTGGTCCGAACGCGCCGCCTGCCCCGGCGGACCCGTCAAAGAAGAGGTGGCGCGCCTACGCGATCAATTGTCTGACATTTAAATGTCTGACAATTAAACCCCGCCCCAGAAAATGAGTTGCATTTTAGCAACACGCGCGATTGCCCAAAATCTCGGCAGAAATCGCGCCAGCGCCGCTGCGTTAATCATTTTTCCCTTGCCTTCGCAAAGCCCCCCCGCCTAGCCTGACCCCAAGCATCAAAGACAGGGGCGCGCCTTCTACGCCGCATCGAGGGCACGCGTTTCGGGGTTTCCCGACAGACGGTAAGGCGGCGGGTTTTCACATGGATATCACCTTTCTTCTGAACGGAGAGAGCGTGGAGTTACGCGACGTGGCCCCGACCGCGACGCTGCTCGATTGGTTGCGCGACACGCGCGGGTTAACCGGCACCAAAGAGGGCTGCAACGAAGGCGACTGCGGCGCTTGCACCGTGATGGTGAGCGATGACGCAGGGGCTAAGGCATTGAATGCGTGCATTCTTTTCCTGCCGCAGCTACATGGCAAGGCGGTGCGCACGGTCGAAGGGCTGAACTCGCCCAGCGGGGAATTGCACCCGGTCCAAGAGGCGATGATCAATCATCACGGCAGCCAATGCGGCTTTTGCACGCCGGGATTCGTCATGTCGATGGCGGTGGCGCACACGCGCGGCGCGCGTGATCACAACGACGCGCTGGCCGGGAACCTGTGCCGCTGCACCGGCTACGCCCCGATCATCCGCGCCGCCGAGGCCGCGCAGGACGCCCCGGTGCCCGCGTGGATCAAGGAGGATCTGTCCGTGCTTGAAGGCAAGCCCGCGCAAACCCACCACGCCCCGACCACCTCGGACGAATTGGCAGAGCTCTATGCCCGCCACCCCAAGGCGACCCTGATCGCCGGGGCAACGGACGTCGGGCTGTGGGTGACGAAACAGCTTCGCGATTTGGACGAAGTGATTTTCCTAAACCAGTGCAAGGACTTGCAGCAGATCGAAGAGACTGCCGAAGGGCTGCGGATCGGCGCGGGCGTCACCATCGAGGCACTGCGCCAGACCGACCTTCTACCCCCGTCCTACCGCGAAATGCTGCGGCGCTACGCGTCTACTCAGGTGCGCTCGGCGGCGACGATTGGCGGCAACATTGCCAACGGCTCTCCCATTGGGGACAACCCGCCGGTGCTGATCGCCATGGGCGCCACGCTGCACCTGCGCTATCGCGAGACGCGGCGCGAGCTGCCGATCGAGGCGTTTTTCCTTGAGTACGGCAAGCAAGACCGCCATCCCGGCGAATTCGTCGAGGCGATCACCCTCCCGTTGCCGGTGCAACGCCTGAAGGTCTACAAGCTGTCCAAGCGGTTCGATCAGGACATCTCGGCGGTCTGCGGCGCGTTCAACATCACGGTTGAGGACGGCATCGTCGCGCAGGCCCGCATCGCCTTTGGTGGCATGGCGGGCATCCCCAAACGCGCCAGCGCGGTCGAGGCGGCGCTGGTGGGCCAGCTGTGGGACGACGACGCGCTGGAGGCGGCATGGGACGCATGGAGCGTTGATTTTCAACCGCTTAGCGATATGCGGGCCAGCGCCGACTACCGGCTGGAGACCGCGCGCAACATGCTGGCCCGCTACCTGATCGAGGATTTCGGCGGGGACACAAACGTGCTGGAGGTGCGCGCATGAGTGTCCGCAAACCCCTGCCCCACGACGCCGCGCGCCTGCATGTGACGGGCGCTGCGCGCTACGTGGATGACATCCCGACGCCCGCCAATTGCCTGCATCTGGCCTTTGGCCTGTCGCAGCACGCCGCTGGACGCCTGAACAACCTTGACGTGTCCAAGGTCCGCGCGGCCCCCGATGTTGTCGGCGTGTGGCGGCGCAAGGATTTGCCGTCCGATTGCGATTGCTCGCCCTCGAACCATGATGAGCCGCTGCTGTCCGGCAAGCGGATCGAATACCTTGGCCAGCCGGTGTTCCTTGTGGCCGCGCGCAGTCACCTCGCCGCTCGCAAAGCAGCGCGTCTCGGCACGATGGACGTCACCCCGCGCGATGCGATCTTGACCATCGACGACGCTTTGGCGGCGAATTCGCATTTCGAAGACGGCCCGCGTATCTGGCAAAAAGGCAATGCGGCGAAAGCGATAGACAGCGCCCCGCACAGTCTTGAGGGCGTGCTGGAAATGGGCGGGCAGGAGCATTTCTACCTCGAAGGGCAAGCCGCGCTGGCGATCCCGCAGGAAAACGGCGACATGGTCGTGCACAGCTCGACCCAGCACCCGACCGAGATCCAGCACAAGGTTGCCGAGGCGCTTGGCCTGCCGATGCACGCGGTGCGGGTGGAAACCCGGCGGATGGGCGGCGGTTTTGGCGGCAAGGAAAGCCAGGGCAACGCGCTCGCCATCGCCTGCGCGGTGGTTGCGGCGGCGACGGGGCGGCCCGCCAAGATGCGCTATGATCGCGACGACGACATGATGATCACCGGCAAGCGGCATGATTTCCGGATCGCCTATCGCGTCGGTTTTGACGACGAAGGCCGCTTGCAAGGCGTTGATTTCACGCAATATGCCCGCTGTGGCTGGGCGCAGGATCTGTCTTTGCCCGTGGCCGACCGCGCCATGCTGCACGCGGACAACGCCTATCACCTGACGGATGTGCGCATCGAAAGCCACCGTCTGCGCACCAACACCCAAAGCGCCACCGCCTATCGCGGGTTTGGCGGCCCGCAGGGGATGCTGGGGATCGAGCGGGTGATGGACCACGTGGCGCATACCTTGGGGCGCGATCCGCTCGAGGTACGCGTCGCCAACTACTATACCGACATTGACCGCCCCGCCGCCGCCAAAGCCAAGCCGGATCAAGACCTTAACGCGCCGCAGGGCACCGGCGATCTGGCCTCGCGCGGGGCCAAAGGCCCGTCCGGCAGCGTGGCCCAAGCGCCGGGCCAGACCACGCCCTATGGCCAGACGGTCGAGGATTTCATCCTGCACGAGATGACCGAAAAGCTGGCGAAAAGCTGTGATTACAGCGCCCGCCGCGCCGCCGTGCACGCGTGGAACGCCGAGAACCCGATCCTAAAGCGTGGCATTGCGCTGACCCCGGTCAAGTTCGGAATTTCCTTTACCCTGACACATCTTAACCAAGCAGGCGCCTTGGTGCATGTCTATCAGGACGGCTCAATTCAGCTCAACCACGGTGGCACCGAGATGGGCCAAGGGCTGTTCCAGAAGGTCGCGCAGGTCGCCGCCAGCATCTTTGGCGTGCCGATGGACATGGTGCGGATCACCGCCACCGACACCGGCAAGGTGCCCAACACCTCGGCCACCGCTGCCTCTTCGGGGTCGGACCTGAACGGCATGGCGGTGCAGGCCGCTTGCGTGCAAATCCGCCGCCGCATGGCCGTGCATCTGGCCGCCCTCGGTCAGGACGTGCCCGACAACGTGATCTTCGAGGACGGCGCGGTGCAGGTCGGCGGCAAGGAGCTGAGCTTTGCCGAGGCTGCGAAACTTTGCTACGAGGGGCGCATTAGCCTGTCCGCCACCGGGTTTTACAAGACGCCCAAAGTCAGCTGGGACCGGATCAAAGGACAGGGCCGCCCGTTTTTCTACTTCGCCTATGGCGCGGCCTGTTCCGAGGTCGTGGTCGACACGCTCACCGGCGAGAACCGCATTTTGCGCACGGACATCCTGCACGACTGCGGGCTGTCGCTGAACCCGGCGCTGGACGTGGGCCAGATCGAAGGCGGGTTCGTCCAAGGCGCGGGCTGGCTGACGACCGAGGAGCTGGTCTGGGACGACAAGGGCGCGCTGCGCACCCACGCGCCCTCGACCTATAAAATCCCCGCCTGTTCCGACCGGCCCGAGGTTTTCAACGTCGCCTTGCACAATCGTCGCAACGAGGAAAACACCATCTACCGGTCCAAAGCGGTGGGCGAGCCGCCCTTTATGCACGGGATTTCGGTGCTGATGGCCCTGTCCGACGCGGTCGCTGCTTGCGGTGTGGCCTACCCCGCGCTGGACGCCCCGGCGACGCCCGAAAGGCTGCTGGCCGCCATTCGCAAGGTGCGCGATGAGCTTTGATCTGGCCGGATTGCGCGCCGCGGTGCAGGCGCATGGCCGCGTCGCCCGCGTGGTGATCGCCGAGGTCGCGGGGTCTTCGCCGCGAGAGGTCGGCGCGGCGATGCTGGTCTGGGACGGCGGGCAATCGGGCACCATCGGCGGCGGCGCTCTGGAGCTGCAAGCGGCGCAGCAGGCCTTCACCCGCAAGGGGCTGACGCGCCACGCGCTGGGGCCAGAGCTGGGGCAATGCTGCGGCGGGGCGGTGACGTTGTTGACCGAGGTCTACGATGCCCAAGCGGTTGAAACACTTGACGAAAGTGTGATTGCACGCGGTCCGGGGGACATGCCCTTGGCCGTGAAACGCAGCCTTGATCGCGCCCGTGCGCGTGGGGCGGAGCCGACGGCGCAGCTGATCCAAGGCTGGATGATTGAGGCCGTCCTGAGGCCGCAAAACTCCCTGTGGATTTGGGGCGCGGGGCATGTGGGGCGGGCCTTGGTCGATGTCCTCAGCCCCCTGCCCGACTGGGCGATCACATGGGTCGACACCGCGCCCGATCGCTTTCCCGACGTGGTCCCGCAAGGCGTCACGGCCCTGCCCGCCGCCGAGCCTTGTCTTGCCATGCGCCACGCACCCAAACACGCCGCGCATCTGATCCTGACCTACAGCCACGAGCTGGATTTGGCCCTGTGCCACGCAGCATTAACCCACGGGTTTGGATTCGCCGGGCTGATCGGCTCTGACACCAAAAAGGCGAGGTTCTGGAAGCGGCTTCGCGCCTTGGGGCATTCGCCTGCTGAAATCGACGGCATATGCTGTCCAATTGGTCAAAAAGACCTCGGCAAAGCCCCGCAGGCCATTGCCATCGGCGTCGCGGCGCAGCTACTCACGCTTGAAAAAAGGAACGGACAGCGGTGGACACTCCCCTCCTTAGCATCAGCGGTCTGACCAAGGCCTACCCCGGCGTGGTGGCGAATGACGACGTGTCCTTCGACATCAAACCCGGCGAGATTCACGCCCTGCTGGGGGAAAACGGCGCGGGAAAATCGACGCTGGTCAAGATGATCTACGGGCTGGTGACGCCGGACAAGGGCGAAATGCGCATGAACGGCGCGCCCTTTGCCCCCGGCAAACCGTCCGAGGCGCGCCAGTCGGGCGTTGCGATGGTGTTCCAGCATTTCTCGCTGTTCGACGCGTTGGACGTGGCCGAAAACGTGGCGCTGGGGATGGAAAACCCGCCGCCGATGCGCGATCTGGCGCGGCAAATCCGCGAAGTGTCAGAGACGTATGGCCTGCCGCTGGACCCGTCGCGCACGGTCGGCACGCTATCGGCGGGGGAACGTCAGCGCGTGGAAATCATCCGCTGCCTGCTGCAAGACCCGCGCCTTTTGATCATGGACGAGCCGACCTCTGTGCTGACGCCGCAAGAGGTGGACATCCTGTTCCAGACCCTGAACAAGCTGCGGTCCGAGGGGACTTCGATCCTCTATATCTCTCATAAGCTTGAGGAAATCCGCGCGCTTTGTGACCACGCCACGGTGCTGCGGCTGGGGAAGAACGTGGGCACCTGCACCCCGTCGCAACGCACCGCCCGCGAGATGGCCGAGATGATGGTGGGCAACAGCTTTGCCGCCCCAGAGGCACGGGCCAAGGCCTTGGGCGAGATTTTGCTGTCCGTCAAAGGGCTGACCTTGCCCGCGCCCGGCAGTTTCGGCACACCCCTGCGCGGGATCAGCTTTGACGTGCGGGCGGGCGAGGTCTTGGGCCTTGGCGGCGTGGCGGGCAACGGCCAGGATGAGCTGCTGGCCGCGATCTCGGGCGAGCGTTTGTCGGACGGCGGGTCGATCACGCTGAAGGGAGAAGACGTCAGCCGCAAGGGGCCGACCGAGCGGCGCGAAGCGGGCCTGCTGTCCGGCCCCGAGGAACGGCTCGGCCATGCCGCCGCGCCGGATATGAGCCTGATCGAGAACGGCGTGCTGACGGCGGCGCGGCGTATGGGCTTGCTGTCAAACGGATTTATCGGCTGGGGCAAGGCGCGCAGCTTTGCCGAAGAGGTGATCGAGCGGTTCGACGTGCGCACCCCCGGCCCCGGCACCGCCGCGCGGGCGCTGTCCGGCGGCAACTTGCAGAAATTCGTGGTGGGGCGTGAGATTGTCCAAGCTCCCGACGTGTTGATCGTGAACCAGCCGACCTGGGGCGTGGATGCGGCGGCGGCTGCCTTTATCCGGCAGTCGATCCTTGATCTGGCGGCCAAGGGCAGCGCGGTGGTGGTGATCTCTCAGGACCTCGACGAGCTGATGGAAGTGTCAGACCGCTTCGGCGCGCTGAACGAAGGTCGTTTGTCGCAGATCCGCGATGTGGCGGGCCTGGACATCGAGCAGATCGGCCTGATGATGGGCGGCGCAAGCGATATGGAGGTGGCTCATGGGGCGGCTTGAGAGGATGAAAACCGCACGTCCGGGCGGCCAAAAGTTTTTGAAAACTTTTGCAAATTCCTTGAAAGGAATTTGGCCCACGCAAGCACGAGGGGCATCGCGATGATCCGTCTGGAAAAGCGTCCGCAACCGTCGCAAGCTTGGACCGCTGGCTCGCCTCTCTTGGCCGTATTGCTGACCATGATCGTCGGCGGGCTGCTCTTTGCCTTTTTGGGTGCCGACCCGTTCGAGACCATTCGCACCATCTTTTGGGATCCGATCTTTGGCGAGTTCGCCTTTTACTATCGCGGGCAGCTTTTGGTCAAAGCCGGGCCGTTGATCCTGATCGCCATTGGTCTGAGCATCGGTTTCAAGGCCGGTGTCTGGAACATCGGGGCCGAGGGCCAGTACATCATGGGTGCCATTTGCGGTGCTGGCGCGGGCTTGGCGCTGTATCCGTCCGAGAGCGTTTTGATCTTTCCGGTGATGGTGATCGCGGGGGCGTTGGGCGGCTGGCTTTGGGCGATGATCCCCGCCGTGCTCAAGACCCGCTTTGGCACCAACGAGATTCTCGTCTCACTCATGTTGGTCTATGTGGCGCAGAACATCCTGATCTCGGTGTCGACCGGCCTGTTGCGCAATCCCGACGGGATGGGCTTTCCGGGCAGCCGCAACTTTAAACAGTGGGATGCGGCCCATAACGCAGAGCTGATCGCAGGCACCGGGATGCACTGGGGCGTCGTGGCCGCCTTTATCGCCGTGATCGGCGCCTATGTGCTGATGTCGCGCCACATCACCGGGTTCAACATCCGGCTCACCGGCGAGGCGCCTCGGGCCGCGCGCTTTGCCGGGGTGAACCCGGCGCGGATCGTCTTCTTTTGTCTTGGCCTTGCGGGGCTGCTGGCGGGTGTCGCCGGGCTGTTCGAAGTCACCGGCCCCGCGGGCCAGATCAGCGGCGCGTTCAACGCGGGCTACGGCTTTACCGCGATCATCGTGGCCTTTCTGGGCCGGTTGCATCCCATCGGCATCCTGTTGGCGGGGCTGCTCATGGCGCTGACCTATATCGGCGGCGAAGCGGCGCAGACCACCATGCAGCTTCCCGGCGCGGCGATCCAACTGTTCCAGGGGATGCTGCTGTTCTTCTTGCTTGCGACGGATGTGTTTACAAACTTCCGCCTGCGTTTCGGCACCAAGGGAGTCGCGTGATGGACCTGTCTTCGATCAATCCCGTCCTGCTGATTGCCTCGCTGATGGTGTCGGCCACGCCGATCCTGCTGGCCGCCATCGGTGAGATGGTCGTCGAGAAATCCGGCGTGCTGAACCTTGGCGTCGAAGGCATGATGATCACCGGCGCGGTGGTCGGCTTTGCCATCGCTGTGAACACCGGCAGTCCGGGCTGGGGCTTTGTGGCGGCGGCGCTGGCGGGGGCGGCTTTGTCGCTGGCCTTTGGTGTGCTGACGCAGTTCCTGCTGTCGAACCAGGTCGCCACGGGGCTGGGCCTGACCTTGGTGGGCCTTGGCCTGTCGAGCCTGATCGGCAAACCCTATGAGGGGCTCAAGACCCCCACCCTGCCCAAGGCGGAAATCCCGCTGCTGTCGGATCTGCCGGTCTTTGGCAAGATGCTGTTTTCGCATGACATTATGGTCTATGTCTCGCTGATCCTTGTCGCCGCTGTCTGGGCGTTCCTGAAATACACCCGCGCAGGCCTGATCCTGCGGGCGGTGGGCGAAAGCCACGACAGCGCCCACGCGCTGGGGTACAAGGTCACGCGCATCCGCATGGCCGCGATCCTGTTCGGCGGGGCCTGCGCGGGGCTGGGCGGGGCGTACCTGTCCCTCGTGCGCGTGCCGCAATGGACCGAAGGCATGACGGCGGGCGCGGGCTGGATCGCGCTTGCCATTGTCGTGTTCGCCAGCTGGCGCGCGGGCCGCGTGCTGGTCGGCGCGTATCTGTTCGGCGGCGTCACCGTCCTGCAACTCAACCTTCAGGCTGCGGGGGCGGACGTGCCGGTCGCGCTCTTGTCGGCCTCTCCGTATTTGATCACGATCATCGTGCTTGTGATCATCTCGGCCCGGGGGGCGCATGCTGCGCCTGCCTCTCTGGGCCGTTCGTTCCACGCCTCTCACTAAGGGCTAAATTAACCACCAACAGGGGATACGACCTATGAAAAGAAGAACCCTTCTCGCCTCTGCCGCGATTGCGCTGAGCCTTGGCACCGCGGCCTTCGCCCAAGAAGAGATCACCGCTGGCTTTATCTACATCGGCCCTCCGGGCGATGGCGGCTGGACCTATGAGCACGATCAGGCCCGCCAAAAGATGGAAGCGCATTTCGAAGGTAAGGTGAAAACCGTTTACCAAGAAAACGTGCCGGAATCCGCCGATGCAGAGCGCGCGATCACCCAGATGGCTCTGGGCGGGGCGGACATCATCTTTACCACCTCGTTTGGCTACATGGACCCGACGCTGGCCGTGGCGGAGAAATTCCCGAACGTGAAGTTCGAGCACGCCACCGGCTATAAGCGCGCCGACAACGTGTCGACCTACAGCGCGCGTTTCTACGAAGGCCGCGCCGTGCAGGGTCACATTGCTGGCAAGATGACCAAGACCAACAAGATCGGCTACATCGCATCGGTGCCGATCCCCGAGGTCATCCGTGGCATCAACTCTGCCTACCTGCACGCCAAGAAGGTGAACCCGGACGTCGAATTCTCGATCATCTGGCTGTACACGTGGTTCGACCCGGCGAAAGAGGCCGACGCGGCCCGCGCGCTGATCGAAAACGGCGCAGATGTGATCCTGCAACACACCGACTCGACCGCGCCTCAGGCGGCGGCCCAAGAGGCGGGCAACGTGATCACCTTTGGTCAGGCGTCTGACATGGCCGAGTATGCACCGCTGCCGCGCGTGTCCTCGATCATCGACAACTGGACGCCCTACTACATCGACCGCGTGCAGGCCGTTCTGGATGGCACCTGGACGTCGACCGACACCTGGGATGGCATCAGCACCGGCATGGTCGGCATCGGCGAGATCACCGACGCGGTTCCGGCGGATGTCAAAGCCGAAGCGCTGGCTCTGAAGGATGCGATGGCGGCGGGCGAGTACCACCCCTTCACCGGTCCGATCAACAAGCAGGACGGCTCTGTCTGGCTGGCCGAGGGCGAAGTGGCCGATGACGGCAGCCTTGCGGGCATGAATTTCTACGTCGAAGGCATCACCGCCGAAGTGCCGAATTAAGGCTTTGATATCATTGTCACGGGCGGCGGCTGCGTCGCCTGTGACATCGGGCCGAGCGCCCCAAAGACCGGGCAACCCAGCGTGACGCGCAGGGCGGCAATGAGGTCAGAGACGCTCTCGGCGCTGACATATTGCCCGCCGGTGCGGTCGGCCAGACAGCGCGCGACTGCGGTTTCCGAATTGTAGCCCGAGTTGGTCCCATCCCACGAGAAATGCGATCCGCGCACTTTGAACCCGATCACATGCACGGTCAGGTCAAAGCCGTCTGCGGCCAGTTCGGCGGCCAGTTGGCAGGGCGCCCCGCCGCAGGTTTCCTTGCCGTCGGTGACCAGAACGATGGCACCGGGGCGGGTTTTATAGTCCAGCGCTTCGGCGGCGGCGCGGATGGCTTCGGTCAAGGGGGTCTCGCCCGAGGGCTCCAGGGTGTCCACATCTGACAGGATGCGCGGGGCGGCGCTCCATTGTGGGGGAAAGCGGAGGTCTATGTTTTCGCAGGACTCTTCCGGCCCCGGACCATAGAGGATCAGCCCAAGGCGGCGGGCGTCTGCGATGCTGGGAACGACCTTGTGCAGCGCTGCGCGGGCGTCGGTGATGCGCGGGCCGCCGATGTTGTTATAGCCGGTTTCGGCCATGCTGCCCGAGCCGTCAAAGACGATCATGGCGTCTTCGGTGCAGCTGTCGCTGGCGTGGGCGGGCGAGAGCGTCAGCAGGGTGATGAGCGCGGCGCGGAGCATCGTTTCAGCCTGCCAGCCGCGCCTGCCCCTGTCTAGGGATTAGCGCCAGGTGACGACCTCGGGCGGCTCGGCGCGGTCTGTGCGGAAGCTGTTCACCGGCGCGTCCGGGTCGGGGTACCCCAGCGCGATGCCGCACAGAACGGCGCGATCCTCGGGGATGTCGAACCAGTCGTGGACAAAGGGCGCAAAGCCCGCAGTCGAGGCCATGGGCACCGAGCCGATGCCGCGCGCTTGAAGAGCGAGGCACACAGCGGTCACGTAGGCTCCGCAGTCGAGCGCGCCATACGCCCCCAGCGCTTGAGGTGTGGTGATCAGCAGGAAATGCGGCGCACCAAAGAGGCGGAAGTTCTCGCGCATTTGTGCGCCAGAGGCGGCGCGGTCGCCGCGCTGGATACCGACGGCGTCATACAGCTGCCAGCCGCAGGTGCTGCGCCGTGTCTTGTAGATGCCCTCGTAGGCGGCGGGAAACGGAATGTCGGATTGGTGCTTGGCCTCGGCCACGTGGTCGTAGAGCGCGTTTGCAAAGCGCTGGGTTTCGGGCTGCGAGAGCGCGATGACCTGCCAGGGCTGCGAGTTGCACCAGCTGGGGACGTGCTGGGCCTCGCTTAGCGCGGCGTCGATGTCCGCGCGGGGGACGGGTGTGTCGAGGTAGGCGCGGCACGAATAGCGGGCGCGCAGCAGGTCGGCGAAGGTTGCGGCTTGGTCGGTCACGTTTGAGGCCTATCGGTTGTTTGGGGCTATGTGAGCCGATTTGGCCGGGGAAAGGAAGGGGCGTTGGCCTGTCTGATCGGGGGCGAGCCACTTAAAAAAGGGAGGGGGCGTTGCCCCGTCTCACCGGAGGTGAGCCACTCAGAAAGAAGAGGGGGCGTTGCCCCCTCGGCCTACGGCCTCACCCCCAGGATATTTTGAAAGAGAAGAAGACCGAGTTGGATTTTGCCTGGGGGGCGTTATGTATCGGGGATGACGTCTTTGCCCGAGGTTTTGCAGCGGTGGTTTACGGGGCGCGGGTGGGCTGTTCATCCGCACCAGAGGGCTATGCTGGAGCGGGCGGGCGCGCCTGCCACGGTGTTGATTGCGCCGACCGGTGGAGGCAAGACCTTGGCCGGGTTCCTGCCGACACTGGCCGAGTTGGCCAGGGGAGGTCATGGCGGGCTTCATACGCTGTATGTCTCGCCGTTGAAGGCCTTGGCCTCTGATATCAAACGCAATTTGCTGGTTCCGATTGAGGAGGCGGGCTTGCCCATTCGGGTGGAGGATCGCACCGGCGATACGCCATCGAGCCGCAAGCGGCGGCAGCGGGCGGACCCGCCGCATATCCTGCTGACGACGCCGGAGTCCCTCGCATTGCTGACCAGTTACGAGGATGCGCCGCGGATGTTTGCAGGGCTGCAACGGGTGGTGGTCGATGAAATCCACGCCCTGGCCGAGAGCAAGCGGGGCGATCAGCTGATGCTGGCCTTGGCGCGCTTGCAGCAGATCTGCCCCGGGTTGCGGCGCGTTGGCTTGTCGGCGACGGTGGAGGACCCGGCGGCGATTGCCCGCTTTCTGGCCAAGCATCCCGATCCCTGTGAGATCGTGCAGGCGGACCCCGGCCCCAACCCGGACATTGCTATGCTGGCCTGCGATCAGGCCCCGCCGTGGTCCGGGGGCGGGGCGGCCTATGCCATCCCCGCCGTTCTGGAGCAGGTCAAACGCCACAAGACCACGCTGATTTTCCACAACACCCGCGCGCAGGCGGAGATTTTCTTTCACAACCTGTGGCTCGCCAACGAAGAGGCTTTGCCGATTGGCATCCATCATGGGTCTTTGGATCGGGGCCAGCGCGAAAAGGTCGAGCAGGCCATGGTGCGCGGCGATTTGCGGGCGATTGTCTGCACCGGCAGCCTTGATCTGGGGATCGACTGGGGCGACGTCGACCTTGTGATCCAGATCGGCGCGCCCAAGAACGTCAAGCGCCTCGTGCAGCGGATCGGGCGGGCGAACCATCGCTATAACGCGCCGTCCAAGGCGCTGCTCGTGCCGGCGAACCGCTTTGAGGTGGTGGAATGTGTGGCGGCATTGGAGGCCGTCAAAGCCCACGATCTGGACGGCGATGGCCGCGGGGATGGGCCGCGGGACGTGCTGTGCCAGCATATCCTGATTGCCGCCTGCGCCGGGCCGTTCGAGGCGGATGCGCTCTATGCCGAGATGACCAGCGCCGGGCCTTATGCCGGGCTGACGCGCGCAGGCTTTGACGCCTGTTTGCAGTTTTGCGCCACGGGGGGCTACGCCCTGCGCGCCTATGACCAGTGGCAGCGGCTGATGCAGCGGCCCGATGGGCTTTGGCAGTTGCGCGACCCGCGCTCCGCCGTGCGCATCCGGCAGAATATCGGGACAATTCAAGACACTGACACGCTGAAAGTGAAATGGCGCGGGCGGGGCGGCGCACCTTTGGGCGAGATCGAAGAAGGCTTTGCGGCGTCCTTGACGCCCGGCGACACCTTTCTGATCGGCGGGCAGATCGTGCGCTATGCGGGCCTGCGTGAGCTGGTGGTCGAGGTGACCCGCGACCCCGGCCGCAAGCCCAAGATCGCCACCTTCAACGGGACCAAGTTCGCCACCTCGACGCAGCTGTCCCAACGCATTTTGCGCATGTTCCAGTCCGGCGATTGGGGCGCCCTGCCCGCCCACACCGCCGAGTGGCTGCGCCTGCAAAGCGCCGTCAGCCGCTTGCCAGAGCCGGGGCGGCTGCTGGTGGAAACCTTCCCGCAGGACGGGCGGCAGCAGATGGTCGTCTATGGCTTTGCCGGGCGCAACGCGCAGCAGACGCTGGGCTTGCTGCTGACCAAACGGATGGAAGAACTTGGCCTCGCGCCCATGGGCTTTGTGTCCACCGATTACGCGACGCTGATCTGGGGGCTGGATGCGGTCACCGACCCTGCGCCGCTGTTCGATCTGGACCGGCTCGAGGCGGGGCTGGACGACTGGCTGGCGGGCAACGCGGTGATGAAGCGGACCTTTCGCGCCTCGGCCACCATCGCCGGGTTGATCGAGCGGCAGGTGGGCGGGCAGCGCAAGACCGGGCGGCAGGCGACCATGTCGTCGGACATCCTCTATGATACGCTGCTGAAATACGATCCCGACCACCTACTGATGCAGATCACCCGCGAGGAGGCCATGCGCGGGCTGATCGATTTTGACCGCCTGCGCGAGATGTGCGCGCGGGTTGGGGGGCGCATCGACCACGTCGCCTTGGACCGGGTGACGCCCTTGGCCGCGCCGCTCTTCCTCGAACCGGGGCGGGTGCCGGTGCGCGGCTCTGCCGAAGAGCGCCTGTTGCAAGAGGAAATCACCAAGCTGATGGACGACAGCGGGCTGGCGCAGATCACGGTCTAGCTTGCGAGGGGCGCGCGCGGGCCTTAGATCGGGGCCATGAAGACCCACGGTTTCGATTTTTGCGGTGCGCGCCTCAGCGCCCTGCCCTCGGGTGGCCTGTTTTGGCCGGACCAAGGTCTGCTGGTCGTCTCGGACCTGCATTTCGGCAAATCGGCACGGCTGTCGGCGGTGGGCGGCGCGCAGCTGCCCCCCTATGAGACGCGCGAGACCTTGCTGCGGCTCGAGGCCGACATCGAGGCCACCGGGGCTGGACGCGTGATCTGTCTGGGCGACAGTTTCGACGCCGTGGGGCTGGACGCTGCCCTGCCCGAGGACGACCGCCTGTGGATCACCCGCCTGCAAGCGGGGCGCGACTGGACGTGGATCGAAGGCAACCACGACCCCGGTCCGGTCTCTCTGGGTGGGACACATCTGGCCGAAGTGCGCCTTGGGCCGCTCGTGTTTCGCCACATCGCCAGTGACGCCGCCGCCGAGGTCTCGGGGCATTACCACCCCAAGGCGCGGCTGGCCCTGCGCGGCGGGGCGCTGTCGCGGCCTTGTTTTCTGGTCGATGCGCGGCGGCTGATCCTGCCCGCCTATGGCGCCTACACCGGCGGGCTGTCCTGCAAACGCGCGCCCTTGTGCGACATGATGGGGCCGGATGCGCTGGCGATCCTGACGGGGCCGCAGCCGGTGCCGGTGCCTGTGGCGCGTCTGACGTAGGGTTTTGCTTGCCCGTAGGCCCGCGCCGGGGCCTGATGGCGGCATGAGTTATGATCACCTGCTTGCCGCCTTTGACAGCCAGACCATGATGACCTCGATCGGGGCCTCCGTAGCGGATGTCGCGACCGGTGCCGTCACCCTGACCGCCCCCATTGGCGAGGGATTTCGCCAGCATCACGGCTTTGGCCACGCGGGCCTGACCTTTGCGCTGGGGGATACGGCGGGGGGCTTTGCCGCCATGACGCTGCTGCCAGCGGATCAGGCGGTGGTGACGTCAGAGATCAAGATCCACCTGCTGTCGCCTGCGATTGGCGAGCGGCTGATCGCGCGGGGCAAGGTGGTGAAACCGGGCAAGCGGCTGATCGTGGTGATGTCAGAGGTCTTTGCCGTGAACGATGGTGTAGAAAAGCAGATCGCCCTGCTGACCGGGACGATGATCCCCGTTCCGGCTTAGGCGGATACTTACTCCCGTCCCGGCATAGAAAAACGGCCCTGCATCGCTGCGAGGCCGTCCCTGTCATCTGAAAAGCAGGCCTTACGCCGTCAGCCCCTCGGGCTCGGCCAGGCCGTTGGCGCGGCAGCAGGCGGTCACGGTGTTCGCCAGGAGGCACGCGATGGTCATCGGGCCGACGCCGCCCGGAACCGGGGTGATCGCGCCCGCGCGCTCGGCGCAGCTGTCAAAGTGGCAATCGCCCACGAGGCGGGTTTTGCCTTCGCCTTTTTCCGGCGCGTCGATGCGGTTGATGCCCACGTCGATGACCGTCGCGCCTTCTTTGATCCAGTCGCCGGGGACCATCTCGGGGCGGCCCACGGCGGCGACCACGATGTCGGCGCGGCGCACCACGTCGGCCAAATCCTTGGTCCGCGAGTGCGCGATGGTCACGGTGCAGCTGTCGCCCAGCAGCAATTGCGCCATCGGTTTACCCACGATGTTCGAGCGGCCAATGACCACCGCGTCCATGCCGGAGAGCGACCCATGGTGGTCGCGCAGCATCATCAGGCAGCCCAGCGGCGTGCAAGGCACCATCGATTTTTGCCCGGTGCCGAGCAGGCCGACGTTGGAGATGTGGAACCCGTCCACGTCCTTGGCCGGATCAATCGAGTTGATCACGAGGTCTTCGTTCAGGTGCTTGGGCAGGGGCAGCTGCACCAGGATG
>NZ_FWXX01000002.1:260559-774986 GCF_900176475.1 Tropicibacter naphthalenivorans | reverse complement strand
ATACCCTGCCGCCACCCACCAAACCAAGAAAATGCAGATCGCGCAGCGATCTGGTATTTCCTTGGTTTGGTGGTCATAGCGCGAGCAAAACACCCGGTCCCATTCCGAACCCGGCCGTTAAGTGCCGTAGCGCCGATGGTACTGCGTCTTAAGACGTGGGAGAGTAGGTCACCGCCAAACCTAGTAAATACCAAATTATTATCTCTATCACGATCAAAACACCGATCAGGACACAAAACTCCCGCGGGATGGAGCAGCCCGGTAGCTCGTCAGGCTCATAACCTGAAGGTCGTAGGTTCAAATCCTACTCCCGCAACCAAGTCTAGCGAACAACCGTTCGAAACCAAGCCCCCCCCCAAAGGCGGGCTTTGCTTTTGTAAGCAGCTCCAACAGCTTTCCAAACACATCCAAGTCAGGATGCTGGTGGTTACCGTCCCAGGTGACGACGCTGACGCAAGGGCATTGGCCTCACGCGCCGGCGACAAAGGTTATCACGTGTCCAACCGCACGATTGCGGCATTTAACCCTTTTGAAATGCAGTATAGCATCCGCTTCAGCGGTGAAGGTCTGAACGGCTTTGCCGCGGCGCATATGACATGAAAGGGGGGGGCATGACACAGCGGACCGGCGGGCAAATCCTTGTGGATCAACTGAAAATTCAAGGGGTTAAGACGGTCTCTTGCGTGCCCGGGGAAAGCTATCTTGCGGTGCTGGATGCGCTTTATGATAGCGGGATCGACGTCACCATTTGCCGCCAGGAAGGCGGCGCGGCGATCATGGCCGAGGCGCAGGGCAAGCTGACGGGACGGCCCGGTGTGTGTTTTGTCACGCGCGGTCCGGGGGCCACAAATGCCAGCGCCGGGGTGCATATCGCCAAGCAAGACTCGACCCCCATGATCCTCTTCGTCGGGCAGATTGCGCGGTGGATGCGCGGGCGTGAGGCCTTCCAAGAGGTTGATTACAAACAGACCTTTGGGGATTTGGCAAAATGGGCGGTCGAGATTGACGACCCCGCGCGCCTGTCTGAAATCGTCAGCCGCGCCTTCCATGTGGCGATGAACGGGCGGCCCGGACCGGTGGTTGTGGCCTTGCCCGAGGATATGTTAACCGAAGCCAGCGAAACGCAGGACGCCGCCGCCGCACAGGTCTTTGCGCCTGTGCCGTCGCAGCCCGATATGGCGCGCGCGCTGGAGATGTTAACCGACGCGCAGCGGCCGTTAGTCATTGCGGGCGGGTCTCGGTGGACAGCGCAAGCGGTTGACGATCTGGTCGCTCTCTGTGAAACCATGAGCCTTCCGGTCGCGGTCTCTTTCCGCCGTCAAAGCTATTTCCCCAGCGATCACCCGAACTTTGTCGGCGATCTTGGCGTGGGGGGCGATCCGGCTTTGGTGGCCTATGCGACATCCGCCGATGTGGTGCTGATGTTGGGCGGACGGTTTTCCGAAATGCCGTCCCAAGGCTATACGGCCATGGATATTCCCGTTCCGCAACAACAGCTTATCCATGTGCACCCGGATACCTCCGAGCTGGGGCGCGTGTATCAGCCGACCCTCGGTATCGCCTGCGCCGTACCGGAATTCCTGGCGTCCGCGCGTGCCCAAGCCCCTAAAACGGTGCCCAGGGCCGAGCTGATCGCCTCCTTGCGCGCGGCGCTGGACAAACGCCGTACCATCCCGGCGCAGCCCGTGGGCGATCTGGCGCTTGGCGAGGTGATGGCCTTTTTGAACGATGCGCTGCCGGACGATACGGTGATCTGCAACGGGGCGGGGAACTACGCGACCTGGGTCCACCGCTTTTACCAATTTACCAAGTTTGGAACGCAGGCCGCGCCGACCTCTGGCTCCATGGGGTATGGCGTGCCCGCAGCCGTGGGCGCGGCGCGGCTGGGGCGGCGGGCGGTGGCCTTTGCCGGGGATGGCTGTTTTCTGATGCACGGGCAGGAATTCGCGACCGCCGTGCAATACGATCTGCCCATCTTGGTGATCGTCATCGACAACGGCATGTACGGCACGATCCGGATGCACCAAGAACGCGAATATCCCGGTCGCGTTTCCGGTACGCAATTGAAAAACCCCGACTTTGCCGCCTATGCGCGCGCTTTTGGCGGACACGGCGAGCGGGTCGAAAAGACCGCCGATTTTGCGCCTGCCTATGACCGCGCCATGGCCAGCGGCAAGCCCGCGATCATTCATTGCCTCATCGATCCCGAAAGCCTGACCGTCGACCGCACCCTTAGCCAAATCCGCGCCGCCGCGCAGGGCTAGGTTGACTTCACCCCAGCGACTTAACACGTTAAGCGTCGCGGCATCAGGGAAGGGAGCAGCGCATGGACTGGGACGAATTTTCCAAGTGGGGCAAGCAGATTGCCGATTGGGGGGCTGACTACCACAAGACCCTGCGCGACCGCCCCGTGCGCGCGCAGACCAAGCCCGGCGAGATCGCAGCGCAACTGCCTGAAGCGCCGCCCGAAGCGCCAGAGGCGATGGACGCCATCATGGCCGATTTCGAGCGCGTGGTGATGCCGGGCCTGACCCACTGGCAGCACCCGCGTTTCTTTGCCTATTTCCCGGCGAATGCCGCGCCGCCGTCGATGCTGGCAGAGATGCTGGTCACGGTTCTCGCGCCGCAGTGCATGTTGTGGCAGACCTCGCCCGCGGCCACCGAAATGGAACAGCGGATGCTGGACTGGCTGCGCCAAGCCATTGGTCTGCCAGCAGATTTCTCTGGCGTGATCCAGGACAGCGCGTCTTCGGCGACCTTGGCAGCGGTGCTGGTGATGCGCGAGCGCGCGTTGGACTGGCAGGGCAATACACGTGGGCTGGCGGGGGGCGCGGCCCCTCGGGTCTATTGCTCGGGGCAGGTGCACACGTCGATTGATCGCGCCATCTGGGTGTCGGGGATCGGGCAGGAAAACCTCGTAAAAATCGCCAGTCTCGATGCGCCGCGCCGTCCCTTGGACGTTGACGCTCTGCGCGCCCAGATAATGGCCGACCGTGCGGCGGGTCACATCCCGGCCGGGATCATCGGCGCGACCGGGGGCACCTCGATTGGCGGCTGCGATGACATTGCCGCGCTGGCCGAAGTGGCCGCCGAAGAGGGGCTGTACCTGCATGTGGACGCGGCATGGGCCGGGGCGGCGATGATCTGTCCCGAGTATCGCGACCTTTGGGCGGGGGTCGAGCGCGCCGACAGCGTGGTGTTCAATCCGCACAAGTGGCTGGGCGCGCAGTTTGACTGTTCGGCGCACTTCATCCGCGATCCCGACGCCTTGCGCCAGACGCTGGCGATCCGGCCTGAGTATCTCAAAACCCACGCACAACAAGAGGTTACGGACTTTTCCGAATGGTCTGTTCCGCTGGGCCGCCGGTTTCGCGCGCTCAAGCTGTGGTTCTTGATCCGGGCCTATGGGCTGGACGGTCTGCGCGCGATGATCCGCAATCACGTGGCTTGGTCCGGTCAAGTCTGCGAGGGGCTGCGCGCTGCCGGGTTCGAGATCGTCTCAGAGCCGGTGTTGTCGCTGTTTTCCTTTCGTACGTCAGGCGATGACGCGCGCAATCTGGCGCTTGTCGAGGCGATCAACGCCGATGGGCGCATTTACCTGACGCAAACTTTGGTTGACGGGCGCACTGCCATTCGTTTTCAGGCCGGCGCCTTTGGCATGACAGAGGCCGACGCCGCCATCGCGCTGGACGTCATTCAAGAGATCAACAGGAGCCTGCCATGAGCGCCAAATTCATCAGTTTTACTGCCCAGGGGCGCAGCTCTTATGGGATGTGGCGCGACGACGGTGTGGTCGATCTGGCCGCCGAGTTTCCGCATTGGCCGGACCTCGGCGCGGTGGTCGCGTCGGGCGGGCTCAAGGACTTGGCCAAGGCCGCCGTGGGGCGCGAGGCCAGCCATCCGCACGACGCCGTGCGCCTTGATATCCCCTTGCCGCGCCCCGAAAAAATCATCTGCGTTGGCGTCAACTTTCCCGATCGCAACGCCGAATACAAAGACGGTCAGGCGCAACCGACCAAGCCGTCGCTGTTTATCCGCTTTGCGCGCTCTTTCGTGGGGCATGAGGCCAATCTGGTGCGGCCACCCGAGAGCGAACAGCTTGATTACGAAGGCGAAATCACCATCGTCATCGGCAAGGAGGGGCGCCGCATCGCGCCCGAGGAGGCCTTTGGCCACATCGCCGCGCTGACCCTGTGCAACGAAGGCACGATCCGCGATTGGGTCCGCCACGCCAAGTTCAACGTCACCCAAGGCAAGAATTGGGATCGCTCTGGCAGCATGGGGCCGTGGCTGGTGCCCTTTACCAATGCCGCGCAGCTCGACCGGATCACCCTGACGACGCGGGTCAATGGCGAAGTGCGTCAGCAGGACAACACCGCCAATATGATGTTCGATTTCCGGTTCATCATTTCTTATGTTTCGACCTTTACGACTCTGGTGCCCGGCGATGTGATCGTTTGCGGCACGCCTACAGGGGCCGGGGCGCGGTTCGACCCGCCGATCTGGCTGCAACCGGGCGATGTGATTGAGGTCGAGGCGGACGGCATCGGCGTGCTGCGCAATGGAGTAGAGGACGAGGTGTGACGCCAGACAACATACACCAAGCGGCCCGCGACTTGGTGGAGGCGGAAAGGGCAGGCCAGCAGATCGGGCCGCTCTCCTTGGCCTATCCGCAGATGGACAGGGCGGATGCCTACGCCATTCAGGCGGCAGTGACGACGGCCAAGCTGGTGGACAGGCGCAGGATCTTGGGGTGGCAGATCGGTTTGATGCCGGGCAGGGGCCAAAGCGCGCTTGGGGGCGATACGCCAAGCCGCGGGGTCTTGTTTGACGACATGCTGTTCGAGACAGGGGGCGTGGTGCCGGAGGGGCGTGTCGGGAGCCCCTGTGTGACGGCGGAAATCGCCTTTGTGATGAAAGCGCCGCTGAAAGCGACCCCGTCTGGGGGTATCACCCGCGAAGAGGTGGTGGACGCCATCGATTATATCTGCCCAGCCTTGCGCCTCCTGGACCCACGGATCAGACAGACAGATCCGGAGACAGGCCAGCGCCGCACCCCTTGCGACATCATAGCGGACAATGCAGGCACCGCCGGGATCGTTCTGGGCGAGACCCACCGCAGCCCCCGCCTGATCGACCTGCGCTGGGTCGGGGCCATTGTGGCGCGCGACGGCGAGGTCGAGGAAACCGGCCTTGGGGCCTCGGTGCTCAATGACCCTGTGGCGGGCATGGTCTGGCTCGCCGAGCGCATGGCGCAAAACGGCCATAGGATCGACGCGGGGCAGGTGGTGTTGTCTGGCAGCTTGGTCAGGCCAGTAGGCGGCCCACGTGGGTCGATCATTGAGGCTGACTTTGGCGCGCTTGGCGACGTCGCGATCACATTCGCCTGACGCGCGGCCAAATTCCTTGAAAAAGGAATTTGCAAAAGTTTTTGAAAACTTTTGCGCGCCCCTCACCAGCCGCTTTCAATCCTCAAGGTCTGCCGCAAGTCCCCTGTTGCCCGGTCAAAGATCAAGATCTCGTCCTCAGCCGTCACCACCGCGTACCAGTCGTTGCCTTGCGTATAGGCCGTTGCCTCTGTCCCGTCCGGCAGGGTGATCACCTCTGGCAAGGGCGCGCGTGCATTGCTATAGCTCATCCAAATCAAGCCGAGGATCAAGGTGATCCCCGCGATCATCACACCGGTCAGCACCGTCACCAGCACGCGCAAAAAGCGCAAGGAGGCGGGTTCTGGCAGCTCTTCGGGCTCGGGAGACGACATGACAATCCTAACTGTGGTCATTGCGGCCGATCCGCCGCCGCGCCTTGATAAGGCGCTTGCACGCGATGTTCCAGAGGGCGCGTCCCTGTCGCGCACCCGTCTGGCCAAGCTGATCGCCGAAGGGGCGGTTGCGGTCAACGGCGTGGAAACGCGCGACCCCAAGGCCAAGATTGCCGAGGGTGACAAGATCACCGTCGCGGTCCCCGAAGCGGTGGATTACGACGTGCTGCCGCAGGACATCCCGCTGGACATCGTCTACGAGGATGACGACCTGATCGTGGTGAACAAACCCGCCGGGATGGTCGTGCACCCTGCGCCGGGATCGCCCTCGGGCACGCTTGTGAACGCGTTGCTGCACCATTTCGGCGGCAACCTGTCGGGCATCGGCGGCGAAAAGCGCCCCGGCATCGTGCACCGCATCGACAAGGACACCTCTGGCCTATTGGTCGTGGCAAAATCCGACCGCGCGCACCACGGTCTTGCCAAACAGTTCGAAAAGCACACCGCCCGCCGGGCCTATCTGGCGGTGGTGCACGGTGTCCTCGACAAGGCGGACCCGCGCCTGATGGGGACCAAGGGCGTCTCGGCCGGTGTTCAGGGTGAGGTCACCATCACCTCGGGCCTGGGGCGGCACAAGACCGATCGGCAACGTCAGGCGGTCTACTTCGAAGGGCAGGGGCGGCACGCCATCACCCACGCCCGCGTGCTCGAGACCTTTGGCACGCCGCCGACGCTGTCCTTGGTGGAATGCCGTTTGGAAACCGGGCGCACCCACCAGATCCGCGTGCACATGGCCCACGCCGGTCACGCGCTGGTGGGCGATCCGGTCTATGGCGGGCGGCGCAAGGTGTCGGCCAAGGCCCTCAGCGACGCAGGGTTGGCGGCGGTGCAAGCCTTTGACCGCCAAGCGCTGCACGCCGCCGAACTAGGCTTTGTCCACCCCGGCACCGAGGAAGGCATGCTGTTCGAAGCGCCTCTGCCCGCCGATATGGCCGAGCTGATCGCCGCCTTGCAGGGGTAAGAGGGGGCGACGCCCCCTAAACCTGCCGCTCAGAGCAAAAAGTCGCTCTCTTCCAGCCCGGTAAAGCCGGACAGCAGGAACTCCATATCCGCGACCCCGTCCGCGGTGACGTCGATCTGCACACGGGACGAGCCAGCCGCCTCGACAACGCGGATTTCATTCGCGCTGCCGGTAAAGGCCGACGTTCCCACAAACGACAGCACCCCGCCGACCACGTTCACTACGTCGATCACATCTGCGCCTTGCTCGAAGTCGTAGATCACATCGCGCTGCGCGCCCACGGCACTGTCGGCGGCATTGGTGAACACGATGGTATCAAGCCCAGAGCCGGTGTAGATCACGTCCCGGCCTGCGCCACCGTCGATCTCGTCGTTGCCGTCCTCGCCATACAGGCGGTCGGCGTCGTCGTTGCCGTTCAGCGTGTCGTCGCCCACACCGCCGTAGAAGGTGTCGTTGCCGATGCCGCCGTTCATCTCGTCGTTGCCATAGCCGCCGCGGCCAAAGTCAGCGCCGCCCCCGCCAGTCATCAGGTCGTCGCCGTTGCCGCCAAAGATAAAGTCGTCGCCGGTGCCGCCATCGACCACGTCATCGCCGTTGTCGCCGAACACCCGGTCCGCGCCGTCGCCGCCCGCCAGAATGTCGTTGCCGCCGCCGCCCAGCACGCGGTCGTTATCATTACCGCCGTCCAGACGGTCACCCAGCTCGCCGCCGCTGAGGGTGTCGGCACCAGCGTCGCCATAGACCGTGCCCGCCACAAGCCCGTCGCCCAGCCCGCGATAGGTGTCATTCTGGTTGTCAAACGTGATGTCGCCCGCGAAATACCCGGTGTTGGTCACGGTGGCCACCGAGGAGTAATAGACGTCCATGTCGCCCCCCACGAAGCCCGAGTTGTTGAGCCGCACGATATCCGCGTACAGCAACAGCGACTCGTTCGCGGTGTTGAACCCGATGGTGCCCGAATTGGTGAAGTTCACCTCATCCGTGTCGTAGTGCACATAGACGCGGCCATCCAGCAGCCCGCTGTTGTCCACATAAGCGCGGACCGTGTCGTAAATGCGCAGCGACCGCCCGTCGGACAGCACCTCGCCCGAGTTGCTGAACCGCACCAAATCCGCGTCGTCGAAAAACACGGTCGACACCCCGCTTGCGGTGTTGGTTTGCAGCGCCGCGAGGGTCCCGCTGTTGCTGACGTAAAGATCAGAGGTTGCGGTGTCGAAGCCCTTGAGCCAGATGGCGTTGGTATAGGTGTCGCCGTGGCCGCCAATATAGCCTGTGTTGATCACCTCGGCCGCTTTGGCTTTGACGAAAACGCCCGAGTCCATGGACTGGATCGTGCCTTGGTTCATCAATTGGAACAGCGCCACGTCGGTCTGCAAAGAGACGGTGTCCCCCGTGCTCCAGAGGGTCGCGTTCACCCCGGTCGAGATAAAGATGTCGCCTTCGATGGTGGACCCACTGTCGTTGATTGCTGCGCCCCGGGCAAAGATGTCGCCTTCGATCCGCACATCCGCGCTGCCCTGAAGGTTCATGCCGGAGGTGGTTGTGACGATCGATCCGGGCTGTTGCAAAACGTACATGTCGGTGTCGGCAACGACGACTTGGGAGGTAAGGTCAGCGCCTGTGACGGTAAAAGCCATGGGGAAAGTCCTTGGTTTGAGAGTGTCTAAGCTTGGAAATGCCCAAACGGTAACGCGAAGGCAGGCGTGCTCAAAGGGCTTTGTGGCAAAGGGCGGGAATACCCGACCTCGCGTGTTACAAGATGTCCCATGTGCGTGAGCGCACCGCGTCCCCCCTCGTCAAATCTGCCGTTTCCTCTAGGTTAGGTGCTGAAACGGAAACTGAACCGAACAGTCTTGTAATCGTGCGGCAGCGTTCCCATATCGTTGATGTTAAGCCGCATAACATGAGAAAGGCACAGGGACATGAGCAACGTAAGCACCTATGCAAACCTGCCGGCACCCTCGCCGGAGGCTGGCCTCAGCCGGTACTTGCAGGAAATCCGCAAGTTCCCCCTGCTGGAGCCCGAAGAAGAATACATGCTGGCCAAGCGCTGGGTCGAAAACGAAGACACCGAAGCGGCGCATAAGATGGTCACCAGCCACCTGCGTTTGGCCGCCAAGATCGCCATGGGCTATCGTGGCTATGGTCTGCCGCAGGCCGAAGTCATCTCCGAGGCGAACGTCGGCCTGATGCAGGCGGTCAAACGCTTTGACCCGGAAAAGGGGTTCCGTCTGGCGACCTACGCCATGTGGTGGATCCGCGCCTCGATCCAGGAATACATCCTGCGGTCGTGGTCCCTAGTCAAGATGGGCACCACCAGCGGGCAAAAGAAGCTGTTCTTTAACCTGCGCAAGGCCAAAAGCCGCATTGGCGCGCTGGAAGACGGTGATTTGCGCCCGGAACACGTGGAAAAGATCGCCAACGATCTGGGCGTGACCGAGGCCGAGGTGATCTCGATGAACCGCCGTCTGTCGGGCGGGGATGCGTCGCTGAACGCCACCGTCGGCTCCGAGGGCGAAGGTACCATGCAGTGGCAGGACTGGCTCGAGGACGAAGACGCCGATCAGGCCGGGGATTACGCCGAACGTGACGAGCTCGAGGCGCGCCGCGCCCTGCTGGCCGATGCCATGGACGTGCTGAACGACCGCGAGAAGGACATCCTGACCCAGCGCCGTCTGGCCGAAAAGGCCGTCACGCTGGAAGAGTTGTCCAGCCAATACGACGTCTCGCGCGAGCGTATCCGCCAGATCGAGGTCCGCGCCTTTGAAAAGCTGCAAGCGCGGATGCGCGAGCTGGCCAAAGAGCAAGGGATGCTGACCAGCGCGTAACGCGTAACGCACGGAAAACCGGCGCCCAAGACTTCCCTCAATTGTTCAAAGGCACCGCGTTGCCCCCGTCCTGACTGTCAGGGCGGGGGTTTTTCGTGCCTTGCGGTGCGGGCTGTTAGCGCTAAGGTCCCCCGCATACACAGAGGAGAGAACCATGGCAGATCACGTCCGTTGGGGCATTCTTGGCGCGGCCAAATTCGCGCGCGAACACATGGGGCCGGCGATCCACGCCGCGCGCCGGGGCGCTTTGACCGCCTTGGCGACTTCATCTGCAGATAAGGCCGGTGGGTTCGCCGCCTTTGCGCCGGGGCTGAAGGTGCACGATAGCTATGAGGCGCTCTTGGCCGACCCAGAGATTGACGCGGTCTACGTCCCGCTGCCCAACCACCTGCACGTCGAGTGGGCCGTCAAAGCCCTGGAGGCGGGCAAACACGTCTTGGTGGAAAAGCCTCTGGCGATGACGGCGGAGGATTTCGCCCCGGTGATCGCGGCGCGCGAGGCGTCCGGCAAGCTGGCCGCCGAAGCCTATATGATCGTTCACCACCCGCAGTGGAAAAAGGCCAAGGCGCTGGTGGGCAGCGGCGCAATCGGCAAGTTGATACGTGTGTCTGCGGCCTTTTCCTATGACAACCGCAGCGACGGCGGCAACATCCGCAACCGCCCCGACACCGGCGGCGGCGCGATCCCCGACATCGGCGTCTACATCTACGGCGCGACCCGGTTCGTGACCGGCGAAGAGCCGCAGGACATCCTCTCGACCCAGATCGAACGGGAAAACGGCGTCGACGTCTGGTCGCACATCACCGCGCGCTTTCCGTCATTCCACTACACCGGCGTTGTGTCCATGCGCATGGCACCGTGGCAAGAGGTGGTGTTCCACGGCGAAGGCGGCGTGTTGCGCCTGACCGCGCCCTTCAACGCGGGCGTTTACGGCGAGGCTTCGGTCGAGCTGCAAACCGCCGACTTGCAGGTGACGCGCTGGCGCTTTCCCGGCGACAATCACTACGTCCATCAGGTCGAAGCCTTCAACGCCTCGGTGCTGGACGGCGCGGCGTATCCGTGCCCGCTGGAGTTCAGCCGCGGCACCCAAGAGATGATCGACATGGTGTGGGCCAAGGACGCTGCGCGCTAAAACAGAAGGGGGCCGAGGCCCCCTTTTTCACAGGTCCTGAATGGTGATGACCACCTTGCCGGTGGACTTGCGCGTGCGCAGCAGCTCCATCCCTTCGGCCACCTGATCCAGCGGCAACGCGTGGCTGACGTGGGGGTGCAGACGGTCCTGCGCGTGCCAGTCCAGCAGCTGTGCCAGCGAGCCGGTCAGCACCTGCGGTTTGAAGGTCAGATAGCCGCCCCAATACAGGCCCAGAACGGAAATATTCTTGACAAGCAAATGGTTAGCCTTGATCTGCGGCACGTCACCAGAGGCGAAGCCAATGGTCAGGATACGCGCCTCGGGCTTGCACGAGCGGAATGCGGCGGTGAATTGATCGCCGCCCACGGGGTCATAGACCACGTCCGCGCCGCCAAGCGCCTTCATCTCTTCGCGAATGTCCTGGGTCTTGGCGTCGATCAGGTGATCGGCCCCGGCGGCCTTGGCGGCCTCCAGCTTGTCGGCGCCACGCGCACAGGCCACAACCGTCGCGCCCATCAGCTTGCCAATTTCCACCGCCGTCAGGCCCACACCGCCCGCCGCGCCCAGCACCAAGAGCGTCTCGCCCGGCTGCAACCGCGCCCGGTGATCCAGCGCCAGATGCGAGGTGCCGTAAGCGATCTGAAAGGCGGCGGCATCGGTCCAGGACATGCCATCCGGCAGCTTGACCGCGCGCTCGGCGGGGAAACAGCCGTACTCGGCCAGACCGCCCTGACCGCCATAAACCGCCACCCGATCACCGGGGGCAAAATCGCTGACGCCATCGCCCACCGCATCGACGACACCCGCCACCTCTAGCCCCATGACAAAGGGCAGGGCGGGCGTGTCCTGATAGGTGCCTTTCAGCATCAGCAGATCTGCAAAGTTCAAACCGCAGGCGGCAATCCGCACCCGCAGCTCGCCGGGGGCGGGGTCGGGGATCGGCAGATCGGCAAAGGCGGGAAGAGAATCGTGTGACGTCAGCTGATAGGCGCGCATGGCAAACTCCGATAATTTTAAGCTTAATAGCGCAAAGTTTTTGTGACGCCCATCCAGAGTTGCCGCGACGTCATTTCTTAACGCATGTATAATACCGCAGTTATTTCAACTTTGTGTTGTTTTGCTGGACTATTTACCATCTTTGAGGTCTGGAATTTCTTGATTTGCATCTATATCTTGTAGTAGAAAATCAGAATATGACACGTCCAAGGTGAAGCGAGCAGACGTCGCTCTATCCACATGACGCGGCCCTTAAAGAATAGGAAGACTTAGATGGCGCATCCCGTTGATGTTCACGTCGGTAAACGCATTCGCCACCGCCGTTGGCTGGTCGGCATGACTCAGCAGCAGCTGGCGGAACGCGTTGGTATCAAGTTCCAGCAGATCCAGAAATACGAAACCGGTGCCAACCGTGTCAGCGCCTCCCGTCTTTGGGACATTGCCGACGCGCTTGACGTGCCGGTCAGCTTCTTCTTCGAAGGCATCGAAGCAGAAAACGGCGAAGCCGCAGAGGCCGCAGAAAGCGTCCCCGCCGACATCCTCGGCGACAAAGAAGCGCTCGATCTGGTGCGCTCTTACTACGCAATTCCGGAAAACCAGCGCCGCCGCCTGTTCGAACTGGCCCGCGTGCTGTCCGACGTGGCTTGAGCCGCGCGTGATCCTGCGATAGCCCCTCTGTAGCAACGCTTCGGAGGGGACATGGCACAGATTTCACAAGATTTGGCAGAAGAGCTTATCTCGACCGCACATGCCATGGCAGACGCGGCGGGGCAGGCGATTCTGCCTTTCTTTCGTTCCAAGGGGCTGTCGGCGGACAACAAGCTGTCTGAAGACTTCGATCCCGTGACCATCGCCGACCGCAACGCCGAACAGGCCATGCGCGAGGTGCTGGCGCAGCGCCGCCCCGATGATGCGATTTTGGGCGAGGAATACGGCGCGCAAGGCGGCACCAGCGGGCTGACCTGGGTGCTGGACCCGATCGACGGCACGCGTGGTTTCCTGTCCGGCACGCCGACCTGGGGCACGCTGATCGCGGTGGGCGATGACGACGGCCCGGCGCTGGGCGTGGTTGACCAAGCCTACACGGGCGAGCGATTTATCGGCGGTCTCGGCACCGCGGAATGGACCGGCCCCCATGGCGGCGGAGCCTTGCACGTGCGCGACACGCGGGCGCTGTCCGACGCGATCCTTTTCACCACTTTCCCCGAGGTCGGCACCCCCGATGAACGCGCCGCCTTTGACCGTGTTGCCGCGCGGGCCAAGCTGGTGCGCTACGGGATGGACTGCTATGCCTACGTGCTGCTGGCGACGGGGCAGATTGACCTTGTGATCGAGGCGGGCCTGCAAGCCTATGATATCCAAGGCCCTTTGGCTGTGATCGAGGCCGCAGGCGGCATCGTCACCAACTGGCAGGGCGGCCCCGCGCACAATGGCGGTCAGGTCATCGCGGCCGCCAATTCGGATATCCATGCCGCCGCCATGGCGCTATTGTCCGACCAACCCCAAGGGTAAGTCATGACCGAAACGCTGATCCGCAACGCCCATACGATCCTCACGATGGACGACGGCGGCGCCGAGCTGACGGGCGCGGACATCCTGCTGCGGGACGGGGTGATCGCGCAGATCGGCACCGGGCTGCACACGACGGGCGAGGTGATCGACGCCGCCACTTGCGTAGTCACTCCGGGCCTCGTGAACACGCATCACCACCTGTACCAGACCCTGACCCGCGCGGTCCCCGGCGGGCAGGACGCGCTGCTGTTCGGCTGGCTGCAAACGCTCTACCCGATCTGGGCGCGCTTTGGCCCCGACGAGATGTTCACTTCGGCGCAGATCGGCCTTGCGGAACTGGCCCTGTCTGGCTGCACCCTGTCTTCGGACCACCTGTATCTGTACCCGAACGGCGCGCGGCTCGAGGATACGATTCACGCCGCCGCCGAGGTTGGTCTGCGGTTTCACCCCACGCGCGGCGCCATGAGCATCGGTGAAAGCGACGGCGGTCTGCCGCCCGATGCGCTGGTCGAACGCGAAAGCGCGATCCTAGAGGATTGCATTCGCGTCATCGACGCTTTCCACGATCCGTCCGAAGGGTCGATGGTCCGCGTTGGCGTCGCGCCCTGTTCGCCCTTTTCCGTGAGCCGTGAGCTGATGCGCGACGCGGCGCTTTTGGCCCGCGACAAGGGCGTCATGCTGCACACCCACCTTGCTGAAAACGACGAAGACATCGCCTATTCTGAGGCGCAATTCGGCTGCCGCCCCGGTCAATACGCCGAGGAACTGGGCTGGACCGGCGATGATGTCTGGCATGCGCATTGCGTGAAACTCGACGGGCAAGAGATTGATCTCTTTGCGAAATCCAAGACCGGTGTCGCCCATTGCCCCTGTTCGAACTGCCGCCTTGGGTCGGGGATTGCCCCGGTGCGCGCCATGCGAGATGCGGGCGTTCCGGTGGGCCTTGGGGTCGATGGCTCTGCCTCGAACGACGCCGGCAGCCTGATCGGCGAGGCGCGCCAGACCATGCTGTTGCAGCGCGTCAGCCTTGGGGCCGATGCCATGAGCGCGCGTGAGGCGCTGCGCATTGCCACCCGTGGCGGGGCCGAAGTTCTGGGCCGTCACGATTGTGGCCAGATCGCCGTGGGCAAGCGCGCCGACATCGCCCTGTGGGACATTTCCGGCATCGAAAGCGCGGGCAGCTGGGACGTCGCGGCGCTGCTGCTGGCGGGGCCGACGCGCGTGCGTCATTTGCTGATCGAAGGGCGGCAAATCGTGCGCGACGGCCAGATCGTTAGCTTTGATCTAACGGCAGCGATTGCCAAACAGACCCGTTTGGCGCAACGTTTGATTGAACGGGTTTAATCGGTTGAGGGTTAAGATGCGTATAATGCTGGTGGCACTGGGGGTAATGGCGCTGGGCGCTGCGGCGCAGGCACAGCAGGTGGCGCAGATGCTGAATGGCGTGCGCGCCGAAGAGGGGCTTGGCCCCGTTCAGGCCTCCCCCATGCTAGAGGCGGCCGCCATGGCACACGCCTTGGACATGTCCGAGAACGGCTTTTTCGATCACCGAGGCTCTGACGGATCGGACGTGATGGCGCGCGCCAAAACCGCTGGCTACGGCCCCTGCGTGATCGCCGAGAACATCGCTCAAGGCCAGACCGATCTGCGCCAAGTCCTTGGGGATTGGGTGAATTCCCCCGGCCACCGGGCCAATATCCTGTTGGACAGCATCACCGATTACGGTCTCGTCCGGGCCGAAGGCGACATCTGGGTTTTGGTGTTGGGGCAGGGCGGCTGCTAGGCTTTGGCCGCGCGCCCCGCCACATAGGTCTGCACGATGGCGCGGTCGTCGCCCATCATGATCGTCGGAAAGAGCGCTTCCCAAATGTCCGCCGCGCGGGCGCTGCGCTGGGCAATCGCCGGTGTTGAGCAGAGGTCCACAATCGTTAAATCTGCTTCGAACCCCGCCGCCAACTGCCCAATGCGGTCGTCTACCCGCAACGCACGGGCCGAGCCAACCGTTGCCAGCCAGATCAGCTCTGACGGGTGCAAAGGCCGCCCCCGCAGCTGCCCGATTTCATAGCTCGCCGCCATGGTCCGCAGCATCGAAAAGGACGAGCCGCCGCCGGTATCGGTGGCCAAGCCAACGCGATGGCCTGCGCG
This sequence comes from Tropicibacter naphthalenivorans, assembly GCF_900176475.1. GTDB lineage: Bacteria > Pseudomonadota > Alphaproteobacteria > Rhodobacterales > Rhodobacteraceae > Tropicibacter > Tropicibacter naphthalenivorans. Next base: position 759,591 of record NZ_FWXX01000002.1, on the reverse strand, counting down.
TGTCAGGCCGTCCATGTCGAACAGCCCAGAGCCGATAAAGGTGTTCGACGTGGGGCAGTGGATCAGCGCCGCGTCCACCTCGCGCAGGCGATCACGCTCGCGCGGTTCCAGATGGATCGCGTGCCCATAAAGGCCATTTGCCCCCAGCAAACCATGCGCCTCGTAGGTGTCCAGATAGTCGCGCGCCTGCGGGAAAAGCCCTTTGACCCAAGCGATTTCGTCCGTCTGTTCAGACAGATGCGTCTGCATCAGGCAGTCTGGATGTTCGGCCCACAACGCCCCCAAAGCGCTCAGCTGTTCAGGCGTTGAGGTCGGCGAAAACCGCGGTGTGATCACATAGGACGCGCGCCCGCGCCCGTGCCAGCGTTGCAGCAGCGCAAGGCTGTCGTCATAGGCCGACTGGGGCGTGTCGCGCAGACCCTCGGGGGCGTTGCGATCCATGCAGGTCTTGCCGGCGAACACCCGCATCCCGCGCGCCTCGGCGGCTTTGAAAAACGCATCGACCGAGGCGGGGTGAATGGTGCAATAGCTGCACACGCTCGTGGTGCCATTGGCCAGCAAAAGATCCAGGTAACGCCCTGCAATATCAGAGGCATAGGCCGGATCGGCAAAGCGCATTTCCTCGGGGAAGGTATAGCTGTTCAGCCAGTCGATCAGCCGCTTGCCCCAACTGGCGATCATCGCGGTCTGGGGGTAGTGGGTGTGCGCGTCGACAAAACCGGGCAGGATCAGATGTGTGCCGTGATCCTCGATTTTCGCGCCCGGATGGGCGGCGCGCAGCGCCTCTGCCTCATCCACCGCGATGATCCGCCCGGCATCGACCAGCACCGCACCTCGCGCGCGATGGCGCGCCGCATCCGGCCCCGTTTCGAACGGATTGGAGGTAAATTCCAACGTCTGGCCAAGGTGCAGGGTCTGGGTCATGGGGGCTCCTTTTGCCTGCGACCCTAGGGACAGAATTTGGAAAGGTAAATCGCTCTGCCCCCCTGTTTCTCGGGCACGGCTTGGCCTAGGTTGACCGCGAACAGGCCGGACATATCACGGGGGCAGCGCATGGCGGACGACATTCAAGAACTCGCAGCCGACGCCGAGCGCGAGGACAGCTATACGCTGGACCGCAAAGCGCTGGCGCAGATCATGTTCGCGGTCGACACCGAGGACCGCGAGGGGCTGATCGCCCTGATGGACCCGCTGCACCAGGCCGACATCGCCGACCTTTTGGAGCAGATCAACGCCTTTGACCGGATGCGGCTGATCAAGCTGTACGACAAGGAATTCGACGGCGAGATCCTGTCCGAACTCGACGAGACGATCCGCGAAGAGGTCATCGGCATTCTGCACCCCGAGGTTCTGGCCGACGCGGTGCGCGAGCTGGATTCGGACGATGTGGTCGACCTGCTCGAAGATCTTGACGACCCGCAAAAAGAGGCGATCCTCGAGGTTCTCGAAGACAGCGACCGGGCCGCCGTTCAGCAATCGCTGACCTATCCGGAATTCTCGGCGGGCCGCCTGATGCAGCGCGAAGTCGTCATGGCGCCGGAGTATTGGAACGTCGGCGAAGCCATTGATTACCTTCGCAATACCGACCATCTGCCCGAGCAGTTTTACCACATTGTGCTGGTCGATCCGAAACTGCGCCCGGTGGGCAATGTGACCTTGGGCAAGCTGATGTCCTCGCGCCGCGAGGTCTTGCTGAAATCCATCGCCGAAGAGACCTTTCACAGCATTCCGGTGACCCGGCCAGAGGCGGATGTGGCCTATGCCTTTAACCAGTATCACCTGATTTCTGCGCCGGTGGTCGATGAAAACGAACGGCTGGTGGGTGTGATCACCATCGACGACGCCATGGCCGTGCTGGATGAGGAAAACGAAGAGGACATTCTGCGCCTCGCCGGTGTGGACGGGGAATCGAGCCTGTCCGACCGCGTCTTTGACACCACCAAACGCCGCTTTCCGTGGCTGGCCGTTAACCTTGTCACCGCCGTGCTGGCGTCCATGGTGATCGCCCAGTTCGAGGCGGCGATCGCGCAGGTCGTCGCCTTGGCGGTCTTGATGCCGATCGTCGCGTCGATGGGCGGAAACGCCGGTACGCAAAGCCTGACGGTGGCGGTGCGCGCCTTGGCGACCAAGGACTTGACCGGCGCGAACATCTGGCGCGTGATCCGCCGCGAAGCCCTTGTAGGCTTGATCAATGGCCTCGCCTTCGCGGTGATCATGGCCATCGTCGGCGTCGTCTGGTTCGGCTCCTTTGCCTTGGGCGGGGTGATCGCCACGGCGATGATCATTAACCTTTTGGTGGCGGGCCTTGCCGGGATCGTCATCCCCGTGGTGCTGGAAAAAGTCGGGGTGGACCCGGCGCTGGCCTCTGGTGCCTTTGTGACAACCGTCACGGATGTCGTTGGATTCTTCGCCTTTTTGGGCCTTGCTGTGGTGGTATTGCTATGACTTTGGAAGACCGCAAAGCCGCCGCCCGTAAGGCGGCCTTTGCCGCGCGCAAACAGGCGTTTGATACGCGCGGTCCCGGCAGCGCGGGCAAGCTGTCGGAAATCCTCGCGGGCCATCGCGGCGTGCCGGTGTCGGGCTACATGCCGATCCGCACGGAAATTAACCCTTTGCCCACCATGGAAGAGGCGTCGGCCTATGGCCCCGTCGGTGTGCCGGTGATCACCGCCGCGGGACAACCGCTGAAATTCGCCCGGTGGGAGCCGGGCTGCGAGATGGTCGAAGGGGCGTTCAAGGCGATGATCCCCGCAAACCCAGAGTTCTTTGAACCCGAGCTGCTGATCGTGCCCTTGGTGGCGTTTTCGCGCGCGGGCGGGCGGCTCGGCTACGGCGGCGGTTTCTACGACCGAACGCTGGAACTGCTGCGCGCGAAACGGCCCACCATGGCCATCGGCTTTGCCTTTGCGGCGCAGGAAATGGACGACCTCCCGCTGGAACCCACGGACCAGCCGCTGGACATGATCATCACCGAAAACGAAGTGATTACACCTGCTTAGACCGGGCAAACCCTAGCTTAGATAGCTGTCCACCGGCTGGCGCGGGGCCGGGGCGGGCAGCCCAATGTGCGGCAGCAGGCTGATTTCCACGGTGCGGCACATGGCGTCCAGCGCCAGCCCGTTCACGGTGGTGCCAAAGGGGTTTTCCAGCTCTTCGGTGACTTCGGCGAGGCCAAAGAACACATAGGCGATCACCGCGACGAACAGCGGCGTCAGCCACCCCGACGCCTCGATCAGGCCCAGCGGCACCAGCAGGCAATAAAGGATCGACGTCCGGTACACGAGCAGCGAATAGACAAAGGGCAGGGGCGTCGTAGCGATCCGTTCACATCCCGCCTGCGCCAGCCCAATCGAGGTTAACCGCTCGTCCAACGCTTTGGCGCCAAATCCGTCCAGCCGCCCGGCCTGACGTTCCTCGCGCAAGAGTTTCGCCATGGCGTTCAGCGCGGCGCAGGGGGGATGCGGAGCCTTGAAATGCGCCTCGTCCGCCCATTGCCGGGCGGCCTCGTCCGGGGGCAGACGGCGCAGGTTCAGCCGGTGCAGATGCAGGAAGCCCAAGGTCAGCCGAACCAGCCTTTCGCGCGCCTCGGGGGCGTCGAGAAACAGCTCGGCCTCGCGCGCCAGCGCGCGGGTGTCCGCGACCAACTGCCCCCACAGCTTGCGCCCCTCCCACCAGCGTTCATAGGCGGCGTTGTTGCGAAACCCTAGGAACAGCGACAGCGCGATCCCGAAAACCGCAAAGGCGCTGCTGCCCGCGTGTTGCAGTGGATAGATATGCGCATCGACCACCACGACCACGATGGACACCGCCATAACCGCCAGAATACGCGGCAAAATATGAGGCAGAACCGATCCGCGCATGGAAAAGAGCAAGGCGAGGGTGCTTTTGCGTTTGCCGACGATCATGGTGGGCCTTTCTGGCTGGAACGCCTGTAGCTTGGCGCAATGCTGCGCTGCGGCGCGCGCCGTGGGCGACCCTGTAGGCGCGGCTTGCGACCTTTACAGCGCGGCCAGCGCGGCGGGCAGATGCGTGACGGGCAGCGGCATCGACAGGCGCGGACGCGGGCGGTAGGCGAGGATCAAGATCACGCCGATCGCGCCAAGGATCAGCATCGGCGCGGCGACGGTGGCCATGCGGTCGCCGGTCAGCCCGATCTGCGCCGCACGCCAGCCAAGCGCCGCCGACACCACCAGCGCGAACCAGCCCAGCAGGTGCTTGGGCCAGTCGGGCAGGCGGCCTTGTTCAAGGTTCGCAGGCGTGGACGGGGGCAGGGCGGCGGTGATTGCGCTCAGCAAAGCGTCAAAGCCCGCGCAGCCCATATCCTTGGCGGTGGTGCAGTCGATCTGCGCCCGCCCGCCGGGATGATCCAGCAACAGATCGCGGCGCAGGGTCTTGTCCGCGCGGCTGATCCGCAAGGTCACCGCACGCACGTGGGGCAGGTCGAGCGCAGCGATGCCACGTCCAGAGAGCACAGAATTGGACAAGGTCCAGACGTCCTGCGCGGCCCCCGGCACGCGGGCAAAGCGGTGCTCGGTCAGTGCCACTTAGAGCGCGCGCCAGCCGATGTCACGGCGGCAGAAGCCCTGCGGCCAGTCGATGGCGTCCACCAGCGCATAGGCGCGCTCTTGCGCCTCGGCCAGCGTCGCGCCGCGCGCGGTGGCGTTCAACACGCGGCCCCCGGTGGCGGTGATCTTGCCATCCACCGCCGTCGTCCCGGCGTGGAAGGTCATGTGGGCGCTGTCCTCGGGCAGCTTGTCCAGCCCCTTGATTTCAGAGCCTTTTTCGTAAGCGCCCGGATAGCCTTGCGCGGCCAGAACCACCGTCATGGCGTGATCGTCGGCCCAGGTGACCTGCGCATCGGCCAGACGTCCTTCGGCGCAGGCCTGCATCAGGTCCAGCGCCTGACCGCCCAGACGCAGCATCAGAACCTGACACTCCGGGTCGCCAAAACGCACGTTGTATTCGACCAAGCGCGGCTGGCCGTTCTCGATCATCAGACCGACATACAGCACGCCCTGATAGGGGGTGCCGCGGCGGACCATCTCGGCCATGGTCGGGCGGACGATTTCGTCCAAAGCCTTTTGCGTCACCTCATCGGTCATGATCGGCGCAGGCGAGTACGCGCCCATGCCGCCTGTGTTCGGCCCGGTGTCGCCGTCTCCCACGCGCTTGTGGTCTTGGGCGGTGCCGACCGGCAGGCAGACCTCGCCGTCGACCAGCACAAAGAACGACGCCTCTTCGCCGGTCATGAACTCTTCGATCACCACCTCTGCGCCCGCCGCGCCAAAGCCGCCGCCGAACATGTCGTCGATGGCCTCCTCGGCTTGCGCGACGGTTTCGGCGATGATCACGCCTTTGCCCGCCGCGAGCCCGTCGGCCTTAACCACAATCGGCGCGCCCTGTTCCCGGACATGCGCCTTGGCCGCTTCGGCGTCGGTGAAATGGCCGTAAGAGGCGGTCGGCGCGTTGGCCGCGTCGCAGATTTCCTTGGTAAAGGATTTGGACGCCTCAAGGCGCGCAGCGGCCGCAGACGGGCCAAAGACCGCGAAACCTGCCTCGCGCAGGGTATCCGCCACACCGGCGGCCAAGGGTGCCTCGGGGCCGATGATGATCAGATCAATGTTGTTTTCGCTGGCAAATTCGCTGACCGCGCCGCCGTCCTCGGTGTTGATCGAGGCGCATTCGGCAATTTGCGCGATGCCCGCGTTGCCCGGCGCAACGATCAGCTTGTCGCATTTGGGGTTCTGAAGCGTGGCCCATGCCAAAGCGTGTTCGCGCCCGCCGCTGCCGAGGATGAGGATGTTCATGGGAGTGCTCCTGATCTAGCTGTTGGCGGCGCTTTTAAGCGAGGTTGCGCCCGTTGGAAAGCCTTTGCCCCACCGGGCCGATTTTAACCTCAAATCGTGTCGCGGGCGGTTTTGTCCGGCGCTGCGATTGGCTAGATTGGCCGCAAGGCAAGAGGGTTGCACATGGATATGTTCGAAGATGACGCGCCGGGCAACGCCCCGGAATTCTCGGTGTCCGAACTGGCGGGGGCGGTCAAACGCACCATCGAGGGCAATTTCGGCTATGTGCGCGTGCGCGGCGAGGTCGGGCGGGTGACGCGGCCCAAATCGGGGCATGTTTACCTTGATCTCAAGGACGACAAGGCCGTCATCAACGGCATCCTGTGGAAGGGCGTCGCCGCCCGTCTGCAAAACCAGCCTGAGGAAGGGATGGAGGTCATCGCCACCGGCAAGATGACCACTTTCCCCGGCCAGTCGCGCTATCAGATCGTGATCGAAGACCTGCGCCCCGCCGGGGCCGGGGCCTTGATGGCGATGCTGGAAAAGCGCAAGGCGATGTTGCAGGCCGAAGGTTTGTTTGATGCCGGGCGCAAGAAACGTCTGCCCTATCTACCTGAAATCATTGGGGTTGTGACCTCTCCCAGCGGGGCGGTGATCCGCGATATTCTGCACCGGCTGCGCGACCGTTTCCCGCGCAAGGTCTTGATCTGGCCGGTCGCCGTGCAGGGGCAGAACTGCGCGCCCGAGGTGGTGCGCGCCATCCAGGGGTTCAACCGGTTGACGCCGGGGGGCGCTTTGCCTCGGCCCGATCTCTTGATCGTGGCGCGCGGCGGTGGCTCGGTCGAGGACCTCTGGGGCTTTAACGAAGAAAGCGTCGCACGGGCGGCGGCGGCCTCGGAGATCCCGCTGATCTCGGCGGTGGGGCACGAGACGGACACCACGCTGATCGACTTTGTCTCGGACATGCGCGCGCCCACGCCCACGGCGGCGGCGGAGCTGGCGGTGCCAGTGCGGATGGAACTGCTGGGGCTGGTTGGAGACTACGGCGCGCGGATGACGCGGGCCATGGGGCAGCGCATCGACGTGCGTGGGCAGCGGCTGCGCGATGTGTCGCGCGCGTTGCCGCGTCCGCAAGAGCTGCTCGATGGCCCTCGGCAGCGGCTGGACGTGGTGGGCGAACGCTTGCCCCACGCGCTGCGGCGGCTGGTGGATCGCCAGCGGCTGCGCCTGTCGGAAAGCGCGGGCAGCCTGCGCCCCGTCGTCCTGACCCGTGCGATCACCGTGGAAAAGGCCAAGCTGACGGACCGTGCCGCGCGGCTGGCCCCGGCGCTTGACCGGCTGGTGGTGCAACGGCGCGAGGCGCTGGCCCGCCGTGCCGACCGCCTGTCCCCCCGGCCCATCCAGCGCGAGATTGTCGCCGGACGGGACAAGCTGGACAGCCTGACCCGCCGCCTGCAAGAGGCGCAAGCGGCCCGCATCCTTGAACAAAAGCGCAAGCTCGACGCGCTCGCCCGCCTCAGCGACACGCTGTCCTATAAGGCGACGCTGGCGCGCGGCTATGCGGTGGTGCGCGGCGATGGCCATGTCGTCACAACCAAAGCGGGCGCCGAAGCGGCCACGGGGCTTGAGATCGAATTCGCCGACGGCACCTTTAAACTGGGCGGCAAGCCTGCGAAAAAGACCGCCAAGCCCAAGCCCCCCGAACAGGGCAGCCTTTTCTGAAACCGTAGGATTACGAAAAAGCAGTTAAGCCTGTGTGAAACCACAGGCTTTCTTTTTGTGCTGCGCTCGCATAAGCTTTTCTGCAATGAAGCATTTTGCCGGAGGAGGGGAGCCTGTGGCCACCAAGGAAAAACCGCTGCTGATCAAGCGCTACGCAAGCCGGAGACTGTATAACACAGAGACTTCGGATTATGTGACGCTCGAAGATATTGCCGGGTTCATCCGGGACGGGCGCGACGTGCAAATCGTCGACCTGAAATCGGGCGATGACCTGACGCGCCAGTACCTGTTGCAGATCGTCGCAGAGCACGAGAGCAAGGGCGAAAGCGTCCTGCCGATTAACGTTCTGACCGACCTCGTGCGGTCCTACACGACCACCGCCACCAGCGCCGTGCCGCAGTTCCTTGCCGCCAGCTTTGACATGTTCCGCGAGAGCCAGTCCAAGTGGGTCGAGAACATGGGGCAGAACCCGATGCTGGCCAACAACCCGATGGCCAAGGGCTTTGAGGCGATGCAAGCGCAGCAAGAGGCGTTTCTCAAGGCGATGACCGGCGGGACCGCGGGCAGCACTGGCCCCGCGCCGGAACCGGAACCCGCCGAGGATCTGGACGCCATCAAGAAACAGCTCGCCGCGCTTCAGCAGCAGCTGTCCAAGATGGGAAAGTAAACGTCTGACATTTAATTGTCTGACAAGTGAAATGACAAAGCGCGCGAGAGGGGAGGCTCGCGCGCTTTTTCTATGCCTGTGTCAGGTGCCGTAGGCGCGGGTCTGCGCCATAACCGTGTCGGCGGCCTCGACCAGAATGGCCGCCACGGCGTCGCATTCTTCGGCAGTCAGACGCGCGGGCAAGCGGGTGTCGCAGGCGCGCATTAGCATGGCGCGGGTCGCGGGCAGGTCCGGCATCTCGGGCAGGAATTCCCAGTTCCAATAGGCGCGCGCATTGTCGGTGGTCAGGCCAAAGACCTGCACCTTGACGCCGCGCGCCTCGGCCGCGCTGACAAAGGCGCGCACGTCCTCATCCCGCATCCCCGTCAGGTTGAATTGCAGCGAATCCGGCGCGCGCTCCTCGGGCGGCAGCTTGTCCGGGACGGTGATAAAGGGGCTCTGTTCAATTAAACCAGCCACCCGATCGTGGTTGCGCCGCCCATCCGTCACCCGCCGGTCAATCTGCGGAATCTGAGGCCGGATCACCGCCGCCGACAAGTTCGACATGCGCAGGTTATAGAGCGGCAGCTTGTTCTGCCAGCGCGCGAACGCCTGCTCCAGCTCGGCGGAATTATCCTTGCGATCCATGTGCTTGCGCCAGTTATGCTCATAGGCGCCAGACAGGATCACCGCGCGCGCCACGATGTCGGCATCGTCGGTCACAAGGATGCCGCCTTCGCCCGCATTCAGCAGCTTGTAGCTCTGGAAACTGAAACAGCCAACGCGCCCCAACGTGCCGATCTTGCGCCCGTGCCACGTGGTCCCAAGGCTGTGCGCCGCGTCCTCGATCACCGGAATGTCGCGCGCCTGGCACAGCGCCATGATCGCATCCATGTCCGAGGTATGCCCGCGCATGTGGCTGACGATCACCGCGCTGATATTGTCCAGCTTGGCCTCGAAGTCCTTCAGATCAATGCGATAATTCTCGCCCACCTCGCACAGAACCGGGATGCAGTCGGCGTGCACGATGCTCGACGGCACGGCGGCAAAAGTGAAGCCGGGGATCAACACGCGCGAGTCGCGCGGCAGGCCCAAAGCCTTGAGAGACAGGAACAGCGCCGCCGAACAGCTGCTGACCGCCAGCGCGTATTTCGTGCCCATATGGGCCGCGAATTCCGCCTCAAGCAGGCTGACCGGGGCATTCTCGGGGGCGGTGTAGCGGAACAAATCGCCCGACTGCAAAAGCCGGTCAATCTCGGCGCGGGCTTCCTCGGGGATCGGCTCGGCATGGTGCATATTCGGGAGCATGTTTTACATTCCTGAAATATCGGTTTTCAGAAACGTAAAACAAAGGCGCGCGCGCGTCTATGCGAAGTTGACCATTCATTAAAATGTCACGGTTACAGTCCCAGCTTGTCGCGCAGCGCAAACCAGCTCATGGCCAGCGCCAACAATGGCGTGCGCAGCCCCGCGCCCCCCGGAAAGGCTGGCGTCGGCAAAGCGGCAAAAGCGTCAAAGCCCGAGGCCTGCCCACGCACCGCCTCGGCCATCAGCTTGCCCGCCTGCACGGCGTTGCCCACCCCATGCCCGGAGTAGCCCGAGGCGCTGAGCACGTTCGGCGCAACCCGCGCCAGATGGGGCAAGCGTTTCATCGTGATCGCCAAAGTGCCGCCCCAGGCGTACTCCAGCTTCACATCCGCCAGATGCGGGTAAATCTGCGCCAAAGGCTTGCGCACCACCGCGCGAATATCGCTGGGAAAACGATAGCCATAGCTCTCGCCGCCGCCGAACAGCAGCCGTTTGTCGTCCGAAAGCTTCCAGTAATTCACCACGAAACGGTCGTCACACAGGGCCACATCGCGGGTTAAAACCTCTGCAGCCCTGTCCCCAAGCGGTTCTGTCGCAACGATAAAATTGTTGATCGGCATAACGCGGGCGGCCACCTTGCGATCCAGGCCACCCAAATACCCGTTGCACCCAAGGATCAGATGATCCGCCTCAACGCGCCCGGCATCGGTCTGCACCACGACCTTGGACCCATGCTGGATATGGTGCACATGGCTGCGCTCGTAAATGCGCACGCCCGCCCGAACACAAGCCTCCGCCAGCCCCAAAGCCAAGCGCAACGGATGCAAATGCGCCGCCCCCATGTCCAAAACGCCGCCCTGAAAATCGGGCGAGCGGCACAGCGCCGCAAACGCCTCCCGGTCCAAAACCTCCAAGCCATAGCCATAGCGCGCATCCATATGCGCCGCATAGTCGTGCAACTCTGCGACGGATCCAGCCGAACTGCCCGCCCAGCCCACACCATCGCGTAAATGACAATCGATCCCGTGGCGCTCAACCAACCCGCGAACCAGCGCCTTGGCCTCTTCGCCAAACTCCCACATCCGCCGGGCATCCTCGGCCCCCAGCATCTTCTCCAGCTTCAGCTGATCCAACCGTTGACCGGACCCAAGCTGCCCACCATTGCGCCCAGACGCGCCAAAGCCTACCCGATGCGCCTCCAGCAGAACCACATCCAAACCCGCTTCTGCCAAATGCAGCGCCGCCGACAGCCCGGTATAGCCCCCGCCAACCACGCAAACATCCGCCCGCTGAACCCCACCCAACGGCGCAAACGGCGCCAGCAGGTCGGCACTCGCCGCATACCAGCTCTGCGGATAGTCCCCACGTTTATCGTTGGAAAACAAAAGGTTCATGCGGCCCTTCCTGGCTTCTTCTCTTTCAAAATATCCCGGGTGGGGTTTGGGGGGGGCAGCGCCCTCCCCACTGGCGCGCAGCGCTAAACCGGTGCGCGCAGCGCTCCGCTTAGACGTTCAGCAGCAAGTGCTCGCGTTCCCAAGGCGAAATCACCTGAAGGAACTCATTATATTCCGTGCGTTTCACGATCCCGTAGACCCGCGCGAACTCGGGGCCCAAAACCTCGTGCAAAGCGGTCGCCTCTTCGAAGGTATCCAAAGCCTCGCCCAACGTGCGAGGGATATCGCCTTCGCCCTCATAGGCATCGCCCTTGAACTGCTTCGACGGCCAGCGCTCTTCCATCAGGCCTAAATACCCACAGGCCAGCGACGCGGCGATGCCCAGGTAGGGGTTGCAATCCATGCCCGCCAAACGGTTTTCCACCCGCCGCGCCTCCGGCCCGGACAGCGGAATTCGGATGCCGGTGGTGCGGTTGTCCCGCCCCCATTCAAGGTTAATGGGCGCGGCGTGATCCTTAACATACCGCCGGTAGCTGTTCACATAAGGCGCCTGTACGGCAATCGCCGCAGGCATATAGGCTTGCAAACCGCCAATGAATTGGAAAAACGCGTCCGTCTCACCGCCCTGCGGGCCGGAAAACAGGTTCTTGCCTGTCTCGCGATCCAAAATCGAGTGGTGGATGTGCATCGCGCTGCCCGGCTCGTCGGCGATGGGCTTGGCCATAAAGGTCGCAAAGCAATCGTGCCGCAACGCCGCTTCGCGGATCAACCGCTTGAAATAAAAGACTTCATCCGCAAGCTTGACCGGATCTCCGTGCCGCAGGTTGATCTCCAGCTGGCCCGCGCCGCCTTCTTGGGTGATGCCGTCAATCTCGAAACCTTGCGCTTCGGCGAAATCGTAAATGTCGTCGATCACCGGGCCGAATTCATCCACCGCCGTCATCGAATAGGCCTGCCGCGCCGCCGCGGGGCGCCCGGAACGCCCCATCATTGGCTTGATGTCCTTGGCCGGATCAATGTTGCGCGCCACCAGATAGAACTCCATCTCAGGGGCGACAACGGGCTCCCATCCTTGGGCGTGATACAAATCGACCACGCGTTTCAGCACGTTGCGCGGGCTATAGGGGACCGGCTTGCCATGACGGTCGCAGGCGTCGTGAATCACCTGCAAGGTCCAGTCCCCGGTCCAGGGCGCGGCGGTCGCCGTGCTCATATCCGGGGTCAGGATCATATCCTTTTCGATAAATCCGTCCGAGTCGTTCGCATCCGACCAATCCCCTGTAATCGTTTGGAAAAAGATCGAATCCGGCAGGTGAAAGTTCTTTTGCCGGGCGAATTTCGTCGCCGGCACCGCCTTGCCGCGGGCAATGCCGGGCAGGTCGGAAATGATGCACTCGACCTCATCCAGCTTGCGCCCCTCCAGGAACGCTTGCGCGCTTTCGGGCAGGCTTTCGGTCCAGTCGGTGGTCATTTAGATGCTCCTTTCGCGGAAGAACCGCGCGAATTGTTGAGCGATCTCGGCACTGTCCAGCGGGGTGCCGGTGCGCGTCGTCGCAGCCTGTAGGCGGTCGTCGGGCACCACGCCCTTGCCGCGCAGTTCAAGCAGGTCGCGCATAAAGCCGTCCTGGAACTCGGGGTGTGGCTGCACCGTATAGGCTTTGCCCGGATAAAGCAGCGCTGCGTGGGCACAAAAATCGTTATGCGCGACGGTTTGCGCGCCCTCGGGCGGCGTGATCACTTGGTCCTGATGAAAGGCGTGCAAAGTCTTAACGCCATCCGCGAACTGGTAATCTTTGGGGCCGACCGACCAGCCGCCATCGAATTTTTCCACCTTGCCGCCAAGCGCCTGGGCAATGATTTGATGGCCAAAACACACGCCGATCAACGGCTTATCGGCGGCATAGATGTCACGAATAAGCTGTTCGAGCGGCGCCATCCACGGATGTTCCTCATAGACCCCGTGGCGCGAGCCAGTGATCAGCCAGCCATCGGCGTCGTCCACACTGGCGGGAAAGTCACCGTTCACCACGCTAAAGGTCTGAAACTCAAAGCCCTGATCGGCCAGCAACCGCTGGAACATATCCGGGTATTCACCGCTTTGAGGAACAAGATCGGGCGGCACCAACCCGGTCTGCAAAATGCCGATTTTCATAAGACACCTGTCTGTTTCGGGCAAAGCTAGGGTGGGCCGGGGCGACCTTCAAGGTCACACCGTATCGAGATAAATTTCCACCTGCTCCTGCCGGGTCAGCTCGTCCATGTCGCGCAGCTCTTGACGCTTGGTCAACAGAAAGTTGTCGATCAATTGCTGGGGAAAGACTCGCTTAACCTGTTCTGACTTATCAAAGGCTTCGATGGCGCTGGCCCAGTCGGTCGGCATGCTGGGCAGGTCCTGTGCGTAGGCGCTTCCGGTGATCGGCTCGGGTGGCATTTTTTTGTCTTCAAGGCCGTTCAAAGCCGCGCCCAGAATGGCTGCGAGCGCCAGGTAGGGGTTCACGTCACCGCCCGATACGCGATGTTCGATCCGCCGCGAGGGGGGCGGGCCGCTGGGCACACGAATGGCGGCGGTGCGGTTCTCATAGGCCCAACAAATCTCGGTCGGGGCGTGGGCGTCGGGAACGAGGCGGTCATAAGACGTCAGGTGCGGCGCAAAGATCAGCGCGCTGCCGTGCATGGCATCCATGCAGCCGCGAATGGCGTGGCGCAGCGCGTCGGTCCCCCGCTCTGTCCCGTCGTCAAAGATGTTCTTGCCCGTGCGATCCAGCACCGAGAAATGCGCGTGCATCCCGCTGCCGGCGTAATCCTCGTAGGGTTTGGCCATAAAAGACGCCGCAAACCCGTGCCTCCGCGCCAGCCCCTTGACCAGCTGTTTGAACAGCCAAGCATCATCGGCGGCCTTGAGCGGATCAGCCTGATGAACAAGGTTAATCTCGAACTGCCCCAGACCCGCCTCGGAAATGGCGGTGTCGGCGGGGATGTCCATGATCTCGCAATATTCATAAAGATCAGTAAAGAAAGTATCAAAGGCGTCCAGCGCCCGGATCGACAGGATTTCTGCGGCCTTGCGCCGTTTGCCGGATCTGGGGCTGACCGGCACCTGCAAATGCCGCCCCGAATCGTCGATCAGGAAAAACTCCAGCTCGACCGCGACAACGGGGGTTAATCCTTTGGCAGTATAGCGTTCCGACACACGGGCCAGCGCATGACGCGGGTCGCCGTCATAGGCGCGCCCGTCCTCGTGGAACATCCAGATCGGCAGCAGCGCGGTCGGCGCTTCGAGCCAGGGCATGGGCACGAACCCGCGTTCGGTGGGGAACAGAAGGCCGTCGCGGTCGCCGGTTTCGAACACCAGCGGGCTGTCCTCGATGTCTTCGCCCCAGATGTCGAGCGACAGCACGGACATGGGGAACTTGGTCCCGTCCGACAGGGTTTTCAGCGCCGACGCGATGGGCATTCGCTTGCCGCGCGCCACGCCGTTGAGGTCACAGGCCGCCGCGCGAATGGTGCGGACCTGCGGATGCTCGCGGAGCCAAAGCTCGGGGGAGGTGGACATGGGGCCTCTTGAGATTTTTTGATCAAATTATGGTAGCGAGGGCGAGGGGGCCTTGGCAAGGGGGCATTCGGACAGGCGCTGGCCCGCGCGATCTGCCGCTTAAATTATCAGCGCATGAGCGTGGGGCGCAGGCGGATCTTCGAGCGGGTGTTCTGCGGCAAATGACGGTTGAGACGCCGGTTGATCAGGCCGAAACCGCCGATGATGATCAGGGTCAGCAAGATGAAATAGCCCGCAAGGATCGGGTAGGGAACAAAGGGGTTAAACGTCTTGTCCGCGAAATAGTTGGCGTAATAGAGCGCATCGCCCTTTTGCTTCCACGCCGGGAACCCCGAGAAATAAACCAGTGTCGTGGCATGAAACAAAAAGATCGCTTCGTTGGTATAAGCGGGCCACGCCAGACGCAGCATCGTGGGCCATGTGATCTTGCGAAATCGCGCCCAGCCGGAAAAGCCGTAGGCGTCGGCAGCTTCCATATCCCCCTTGGGGATCGACAAAAGCGCGCCATAAAAGATTTCGCCGGAATAGGCGGCGGTATTGAGGAACAAGACCACCAAAGCACCGAGCCAAGCGGACGTGAAAACGTCGAAAAAGCCCGATACACTCTTGAGGCTCAGGAACAAGAAGTAGGCGAAAAAGAACTGAATAAACAAGGGGCTGCCGCGAAAGACAAAGATAAACCACTCGCTGGGTTTGCGCAGCCACGGGTTTTGCGCGGCCTTGCCCATGGCCACCGTGGTCGCAAGGAAAAAGCCAGAAAACAGCGCCATGAAGCCGAAATAGATATTCCAGATCATGCCAGAGCCAATCAGCGTGACCTGCTGGCACAGCGTGAAATCTTCGCGCGGCAAAAGGCGTTCGCCTATTCCAATGGAGCGCAGGCCGTAATCGGCGATGGTTTCCCAGCAGCTCACAGCGGCGACTCCATGGTTCGGGGCAGGGGGCGCAATTGACAGAACATTAGGCTGCCTTTCGCTGGGCTTCGCCGCCCGTGGTGGCTTGGCCGTGGGTCAGACGTTTCATAATGCGGTCCAGAACGATTTCCGACACGCGCGTGAACGCCAGATAAAAGACCAGCAGCGCAAAGAAGTACCACATGCGCCAATCGGGATGCGGATAGTCGGTAAACCGCGCGGTTTTCGCGCCGCCCAGCTCGCGCGCCCAATAGACGATGTCCTCGACGCCCAGCAGGAACAGCAGCGGAGTGGCTTTGATCAAAACCATCCAAAGGTTGGACAAACCGGGCAGGGCAAAGACCCACATCTGCGGCACCAGAATGCGCCAAAACGTTTGGCGCGGGGTCATGCCGTAGGCTTCGGCGGTCTCCAACTGGGCGCGCGGCACGGCCCGCATGGCCCCGAACAAAACGTTCGCCGCAAAGGCCCCAAAAACGATGGAGAAGGTCAGAACCGCGAGCATAAAGCCGTAGGTTTCATGCACCCATTGCGCGGCATTGCCCAGCGGCAGCTTGGCCTCGGCGCAGACCACGAAATCGTTGCCCTGCCGGATTGGCTGATCCCAATCGGGGCATTTGACCTGATGCCGTAGCCACTCGAACCCTTGATCCAAGGCTATGACAAAAAACAAGAAAAACGCGATGTCCGGGACGCCGCGCACCACGGCGATATAGGCTTTGCCCAGCCAGCTGAGGGGCGCAAATCGCGACCGTGCAGCCGCCGCGCCGCCAAAGCCGAACATCAGGGCGACCGGCGCGGTGATCGCCAGCAACAGCAAAACCGTGCCCACCGACCAGTAAATCGACAGGTGCTTGCCGGTGGTCAAATAACACGACAGCCAAGTCAGGCCGTCGAGCGTAGCGGGGTCGGTGCAGTAGCTGAACATCGCGCAGGGCCAAAGGGCGGACCAAGGCCCGCCCCCCTTTCAGGATCAGAAGGTTTCGCCGATTTCCCACTTTTCAATCAAAGCGTTAAGCGAGCCGTCGTCCTTCATCGACTGGATCGCGGCGTCGAATTTCGCCTTCAGTTCGGTGTCCGACTTGCGGATGCCCAGACCGATGCCGCCGCCGATCAGCACGTCTTCGCCGGTGAAGGCCACGTCCGAGGATTCGGCCACGATCGGGTCGAGGTAGGCTTTGTCCGCCAGCACTGCATCGGCCTCGCCATTGCGCACGGCGGCGACGGTTTCATCCGGCGAGGAAAATTCGACCAGCGTCGCGCCGTGTTCGGCCACGTAGGACGCCTGGATCGTGCCGGTTTGCGCTGCGATCACACCGCCCGCCAGATCCACTTCGGCCCCGGCCAGCGCCACATAGGCGGAGGGGTCAGGCTGGGTGTAGTTCTGGGTAAAGTCGATCTGCTCTTTACGCTCATCGGTAATGCTCATGCCCGCGATGATCGTGTCATAGTTGCCGGAAACGAGGTTCGGGATGATCGAATCCCACTCGTTGGTGACCCACTCGCAGGTCAGCTCGGCGCGGGCGCACAGCTCATCGCCCAGCTCGCGTTCAAAGCCGTCAACCTCGCCCGCGTCGTTAATGAAGTTATACGGAGGGTAAGCGCCCTCGGTGCCCATACGCACAACCGAATGGCTTTCTGCCAGCGCAGCGCCGGCCATCATCGCCAGAGCGGCGGTTCCGATCAGAAGGTTTTTCATCATTTTGCTCCCTGATTTTCCCTGAGTGTTTCACGGAATTTAAATGTGTCGGCGCGTGGCCTTAGGTGTGCGAGGTGGACTGCAAGAACCCCCGCAGTCGTTCGGATTTGGGCGCGCCGAATAGGGCATCTGGCGCGCCTTCTTCTTCGATCAAGCCCTGATGCAGGAACACCACGTGATCGCTGACATCGGCGGCCATCTTCATATCGTGGGTGACGATCATCATGGTGCGCCCTTCGGCGGCCAAATCCTTGATAACCTTGATGACTTCCTGTTCCAGCTCGGGGTCGAGCGCGCTTGTCGGCTCGTCGAACAACAGCGCCTCGGGTTCCATGCACAGCCCACGCGCAATGGCGGCGCGTTGCTGCTGGCCGCCCGACAATTGCGCCGGATAAGCGTCGCATTTGTCGCCAATCCCGACCTTGTCCAGATAAGCGCGGGCGGCAGATTCGACCTCGGCACGGTCGCGGCCCAGCACCGTCACCGGCGCTTCCATGACGTTTTGCAGGATCGTCATATGCGCCCAAAGGTTAAACTGCTGAAAAACCATCGAAAGATTGGTGCGAATGCGCAAGACTTGCGCCGCATCAGCGGGGCGACGGGCGTGTCCCGTGCCCTTCCATTTCACCGGCTCGCCTTTGAACAGGATGTCGCCTTGCTGGCTGTCTTCCAACAGGTTGCAACAGCGCAAAATCGTCGATTTCCCCGATCCCGAAGACCCGATGAGCGACAGCACATCCCCCTTATGCGCGGCGATGCTGACGCCCTTGATGACCTCAAGCTCACCATAGGCTTTGTGAAGATTGCGGATTTCGATAACGGGATTGTTTGCGCTCACGTCCCACCTGACCGGGTTTTTGACTTGCCGGTCAGAATGACTCGAATTGGCGCTGATGCAATGGGCAAAGGCCAAGATTCTGGGCATTCACCCACGATTTGACGACAGGTCAGCTTGTTTTTAAGGCGAGTGGGGCGGTTACTGCGCCGCTTCCACGCGTTTTCGGGCCATTGCGCTGTCCATGTCAGACAGGCCAAGCAGGTTCGACACCAGCCGGAGCAGCGCGTCTTCTTCGGCTTCGCGAACGCCATCGGCGAGCACAACCTGCCACAGTGCTTCGATCACGCCGAGGCGATCGTCATGCGGCACGGCGTCCTTGATGGCGCGGGTGAATCGCACCGTGTCGGGCGCTTCGGATTCGAGCTGTTCGGCGTCGCGGCGCAGCTTGGTGGCCTCGAAAGGCGACAGGCCGTAGCGGGCGGTGACGATCTTGTCGATGCGCTGTTGTTCGCCCTCATCGTACTGTTCATCGGCGCGGGCGACACGCACCAAGAGCGCGGTCAAAGCAAGACGCGCATCGCCATCGTTCAGCGGATCAGGGGCGGGCGCCGTCAGGCGTCTGAGAAAATCAGCAAACATATGAAGGATATAGGGGGCGGTCTGCCTCAGGGCAATGGGGCGTTAAGGAATGACAGCGGCGGCGCGAGCGGCCTCGGAATCGCTGCGATCCACGCCAAGCGATTTTTCGACAAAAGCCACCAAAGCCGCCTCGTTATCGTCGACGAAGCCGTCGGAATGCGCCACGTCCCACAGGGCCTGCACCTTTTCCATGCGGTGATCATAGTCAACGCCGTCGCGGATCAGCGCGGCCATATGCTCGTCGTCCTCGATGCCATGCGCCAGCTTTTCACAGACCGCACGCATCTTGGCCGCCTCCAGCGGTTTGAGATCATAGGCCTTGGCGAGGATTTTGTCGATTGTCTCAATCTCTTCAAACAGATAGGCGTCATCGGCCTGAGCAACTCGGACCAACAGGGTTCCCATGGCATAGCGCGCATCCAAGGGCGGCAGCGGCTGTTCCGGCGGGGTTTTGCGTTTGAAGAACTGCGTGAGGCGTTCGAGCATGGGATCTTTCCAGCGTTAAGGTTAATCACACCCTAACACGTCTGTTGGCCCTCGCTACGGGGAAAATTAACCCTGTTTGGCGACCTTGCCAAAGGCGGCGGTCAGGCGTTTGGCTTCATCCTCCAGCCCCCAGGGCGGGTTGACGACAAACATGCCGCTGCCAACCATGCGGTGGCCTTTGCGCGCGGGGGGAAAGCGGACCTCGTGGCGCAGCGCCTCGGGGAAGCTGGCTTGCAAGGCCTTCAGCATCGGTTTGTGCGGGCCGTCCGTCAGGATCGGATACCACAGCATCAAGATGCCGACGTTCCACTTTTTCGCTAGCGTTGTCATGGCTTTAGGAATCGTCTGGTAGTCGGACTTGACCTCCCAGCTGGGGTCGATCAGCAGCAGACCGCGGCGCGGATCGGGCGGGCAAAGGCTTTGCGCCAGTGCGAACCCGTCTTGCTGGTAGGTCTTGGTGTTCGGCGCGCGCACCGCCCCGCGTAGGGCGGTGTATTCCTGCGGGTGCAGCTCTGCGAGATGCAGTTTGTCCATGTCGCGCAGCAGGTTCTGCGCGATCAGAGGCGAGCCGGGGTAGGCGGTTTTGCCATGCGCCGCGCGGACTTTGTTAAGTGCGGTTAAATAAGGGTGATCGGCGGGCAGCCATGCCTCGGCCAGCGTAATGCCCTGCGCGGCCTCGCCGGTCTTGAGCGCCTCGGCCCCGGCCAGATCGTACAGCCCGCGCCCCGAATGCGTTTCGATATAGGACAGCGGTTTGTCCTTGCGCGTTAAGTAGTCCAGCGCGCGGGCCAGCAGCGCGTGCTTTTGCACGTCGGCCAGATTCCCGGCGTGGTAGGCGTGTTGATAGGACAGCATGGGCGCGGCTCCAAACGGCTTTGCGCGCCTTCCTATCGTAGATCGCGACCATGGGCGAGGGGCGCTACGCGCAAAAATGCAATCACACGCTTGCAACCCAAGGGGGAGATTTGCCGCTTTTTCGCCCAGATCGGCTGTCACCTATTGGGCAACAAAGCAAAGGATACGCGAGCAATGTTCAAAAAAATCTTTGAGATCGGGTTCTATTCGACGCTGGTTCTGGGGTTTACGGCGGGGGCGGTGGCCTCGATGGACCGCAATGAGCTGTACCAGCTGTCGGCACATGTGATCAACTATAGCGGGTTTGATTGCCCCGAGGTGCTGCGCGTCGCCCCGACGGAGGCCGACGAGATGTACAAGGTCAAATGCAGCCAAGGCGCGACCTATATCATCGACACCCTGACGGGCGGTGTTTGGAAGGCCTGAACGAAAAACGGGGCCGCTTGGGGGCCCCGTTCTAACCTATTCGCGGTGGCTTAGACCAACCGCGACACCTCTTTCGCCGCGCGGACAAAGTCGCGGAACAGCGGGTGCGGTGCGAAGGGTTTGGATTTCAGCTCGGGGTGGAATTGCACGCCAATGAACCACGGGTGGTCCGGCCATTCCACGATCTCGGGCAGCTTGCCGTCAGGGGACATGCCGGAGAACTTCAGGCCGACCTCTTCGAGCGTGTCCTTATACGAGGTATCGACCTCGTAGCGGTGACGGTGGCGTTCGTCGATGGCGGTTTTGCCGTAAATCTGCGCGACGCGAGAGCCTTCGGTCAGCACGGCGTCATAGGCACCCAGACGCATGGTGCCGCCCTTGTCGTCGGCCACAGAACGGTTGACCTTTTCATTGCCCTGCACCCATTCCTTGAGGTGGTAAACCACCGGCTCGAAACGGCGCTCGCCGGCTTCGTGGTCGAACTCTTCGGAGCCGGCCTTGGTCAGACCGGCGACGTTGCGGGCGGCCTCGATCACGGCCATCTGCATCCCAAGGCAAATCCCGAGATAGGGCACGCCATTCTCGCGGGCGTATTGCGCCGCCTTGATCTTGCCCTCGGTGCCGCGCTCGCCAAAGCCGCCGGGCACGAGGATCGCGTCAAATTTTTCCAGATGCGGCGCGGGGTCTTCGCGGTCGAACAGCTCGGCGTCGACCCACTCGATCTTGACCTTGACGCGGTTGGCCATGCCGCCGTGGGTCAGCGCCTCGGCTATGGATTTATAAGCGTCTTCGAGCTGGGTGTATTTGCCAACGATGGCGACGGTGACTTCGCCTTCGGGGTTGTGGACGCGGTCGGTGACGTCGTCCCACTTGGACAGGTTCGGTTTCGGCGCGGGGTTGATGCCAAAGGCGTCGAGCACGGCTTGGTCCATGCCCTCGCGGTGGTAGGCGATGGGCGCCTCGTAGATGGATTTGAGATCCTGCGCGGCGATCACGCTATCGGGGCGCACGTTGCAGAACAGGGCGAGCTTTTCGCGTTCCTTCTGGGGAATCGGCCCTTCGGAGCGGCAGACGAGGATGTCGGGGGCCAGACCAATCGAGCGCAGCTCCTTGACCGAGTGCTGAGTCGGCTTGGTTTTCAGCTCGCCCGAGGCCTTGATGTAGGGCAGCAGCGTCAGGTGCATAAAGATGCACTGGCCGCGCGGCTTGTCCTGGGAAAACTGGCGGATCGCCTCAAAGAAGGGCAGGCCCTCGATGTCGCCGACGGTGCCGCCGATCTCGCAGAGCATAAAGTCGACCTCATCCTCGCCAATCGAGATGAAGTCTTTGATTTCGTTGGTGACGTGGGGGATCACCTGGATCGTCTTGCCAAGGTAATCGCCGCGACGCTCTTTTTCCAGCACGTTGGTGTAGACGCGGCCAGACGAGATGGAATCGGTCTTGCGCGCGGGCACACCGGTGAAACGCTCGTAGTGGCCAAGGTCGAGGTCGGTCTCTGCGCCGTCATCGGTGACGAAGACTTCGCCATGTTCGAAAGGCGACATGGTGCCGGGGTCGACGTTCAGATAGGGGTCAAGCTTGCGCAGGCGGACCGAGTAGCCACGCGCCTGAAGCAAAGCGCCAAGCGCCGCCGAGGCCAGACCTTTGCCAAGCGAAGAAACAACACCGCCGGTGATGAAAATAAAGCGCGCCATGTTGGGCTACCCCGTGATTTTGCCTGCGTTTCCAGCGCGTTCCCGAGCAGTGGAACGGCCAATAAAGTGCTCTCCCGCCGGGCTGTCGCACGGCAGTATCACGGGATTTGAGCCATAGTAGATTCGTCTGGAAATGTCCAGTCATCCGCAAGATACTGTTGCGGTGAGGGTGGCAGGGGCCACCCCTAGTAGATCGTTAACGGATCAGTCCGCGCGCGGAACCAGCGGTGCGTCGGCTGCGCCATCCGCAGAGGGCGGGGGCAGCAGGGCGTCGGTGTCGAGTTCCGGCGTGTCGGTCGCGGGCGCTGCGGCGGGGGCATCGGTGATGCGGTCCAGGACCGAGGTGCCTTCGGCGTTACGGGCCGCAAAAACGGTCAGCGTGATCGACGTGATGATAAAGGCAATCGCAAGGATCCAGGTGACTTTGCCCAGAGCGGTCGCCGCGCCGCGGGCGCTCATGGCACCGCCACCACCGCCACCCATACCGAGGCCGCCGCCTTCGGAGCGTTGCAGGAGCACGACGCCAATCAGGCCAAGGGCAAGGAGAAGGTGAATAATGAGGATGACGTTTTGCATGAGACCTGCACGAGTTTGCGGTTTTGCGGGTATGTAGGGGATCGGGCGCGGCGGCGCAAGCGGGTAGGTCGGAGGATGGCTCTGTTTGGCCTGCGGCCAAAGGCGCCCACCCACCGACCCGGGGGCCTTAGTCTTCGACTTCGTCCACGTCGAGCTGGCCCGACAGGCGCTTGCGGATGATCGACCAGCTTAGGCCAATGCCAAGGACAACGCTGCCGGCAAAGAGCGCAATCCACGTGGCAAGGCCGGGATCGGTCAGGTCAATCAGGCCGAAATCGGCGGCGACCCATAGGAGGGCGGCGAAGACGGCCAGCACAAGGATCATGCCGAACGCCCCGATCGAGCGCAGCGTCGCGCGTAGGTAGATAATGTAGCCCACAAGCAGGATCAGCCCCATCAGTACGATCACCGATTTGGATGATTCCCAGTTGGCCATGGACAGGCGCACAAAATTGAACGGCGTCGGGTTGTATGTCGCGCTGAGCAACAAAAAGGCAAAGAGCCAGCGGAGAAGGAAGCTCATATCGTCTCTTTCGTCTGGTTTTTCCCTTTGGTGGCGGCAGTTCCGGCCGCTGTCCAGCCCGTTGCGGCGATTTAGTGGTTTCGCGCGCAAGGGAGGCGCATTATACGGGCGCGGGTTTGAGATCACCGAAAGGACCTGGATTATGGCAAATGTGGTCGTCGTAGGCGCCCAGTGGGGCGACGAAGGCAAAGGCAAGATCGTGGACTGGCTGAGCAGCCGGGCCGATGTGATTTGCCGCTTTCAGGGCGGGCATAATGCCGGGCACACGCTGGTTGTGGATGGCAAGGTGTACAAGCTGCACGCGCTGCCCTCTGGCGTGGTGCGCAAGGGCAAGCTGTCGGTGATCGGCAACGGTGTGGTGCTGGACCCGTGGCACTTGATCAATGAGATCGAGACGGTGCGGGCGCAGGGCGTCGATATTTCGCCGCAGACGCTGATGATCGCCGAGAACACGCCGCTGATTCTGCCGATCCACGGCGAGTTGGACCGGGCGCGCGAAGAGGCCGCCAGCAAGGGGACCAAGATTGGCACCACCGGGCGCGGCATTGGGCCTTGTTATGAGGACAAGGTAGGGCGCCGTGCGATCCGCGTGGCCGATCTGGCTGATGAGGCGACGCTGGAGGCGCGTGTGGACCGGGCGTTGCAGCACCACGATCCGCTGCGCAAGGGTCTGGGGATCGAGCCGGTGGACCGCGAGGCGCTGATGGCGCAACTCAAGGAAATCGCTCCGAAAATTCTGGAGTATGCCGGTCCGGTCTGGAAGGTGCTGAATGAAAAACGCCGCGCCGGGGATCGCATCTTGTTCGAAGGGGCGCAGGGCGCGCTGCTGGACATCGACTTTGGCACCTATCCCTTTGTGACCTCGTCCAACGTGATCGCGGGGCAGGCGGCGACGGGCACCGGCATCGGGCCGGGTTCCATCGATTTTGTGCTGGGGATCGTCAAGGCGTATACCACGCGCGTGGGCGAGGGCCCGTTCCCGACCGAGCTGGAAGACGCGGACGGCCAGCGCCTTGGCGAGCGGGGCCATGAGTTTGGCACCACCACCGGGCGCAAGCGTCGTTGCGGGTGGTTCGATGCGGTTCTGGTGCGCCAGACGTGCGCGACCTCTGGTGTGAACGGCATTTCGCTGACCAAGCTGGACGTTCTGGACGGCTTTGAGACGCTGAAGATCTGCGTGGGCTATGAGTTGGACGGCAAGACGCTGGACTATCTGCCTTTTGCCGCCGAAGAGCAGGCGCGCTGTGTGCCGGTTTACGAAGAGATGGAAGGCTGGTCCGAATCGACCGAAGGCGCGCGCTCTTGGGCCGATCTGCCGGGGGCTGCGGTGAAATATGTGCGCCGTGTCGAAGAGTTGATCGGCTGCCCGGTGGCGCTGTTGTCGACCTCGCCCGAGCGGGACGATACGATTCTGGTGACCGATCCCTTTGAGGATTGAGCGGAGGGGGACGAGATGGCCTTGAGTTACAAAGCGCGGCGGCGGTGGTCGCTGGTGATTTTGCTGGTCGGCTTGCCGCTTTATATCGTTGCGGCGGTGACGGTGGTGAATCTGCTGGACCGTCCCTCTATCCTTTTGGAATTGCTTGTTTATGTCGGTCTTGGGTTCCTATGGGCCATGCCGTTCAAGTTCGTGTTTCGCGGCGTTGGGCAGGCGGATCCGGATCAAGGCCGCGATCAGGACTAGGTCGTCGATTGGTCTGTTTGGCCTGTGGCCAAAGGCGCCCACCCGCCGACCCTGTCGAATTGCAACAAAAAAGGCCCGCCGGATTTGGCGGGCCTTTTCTTGTTTGGTGGTCAGGATCAGCCTGCGGCGCGATCCGGTTTGAAGCTGATCCGGTCCGAGGCGGTGAAACGCCCGCCGGAGGTCTTTTCGATTTTGCCCTCGCGCAGGAGTTGGCCGAAGGAGCGGAGGCGATCTTCGCGGCTCGATTCCTGTTGTTCGGCTTGGCGCACGGTGGTCATCAGCTGGGGGCGCGAGAATTGTTCGCGGCCCTCGACGTAGGACATGTAGGCCGCCGCAGCTTCGAGCAATTCGGGCAGGTCGACCGCGCCGACGGATGCGGCGTAGTCGGCAAAACCGCCATCCATTTCAGGCGCTTGCGGGGCAGGTACCTCGCGCGGGGTGGTGGCGGCGCTGCGTTGGATGCGGCGCGGGCGGACCGGGGTCACCTGCTGTTGCGGCGCCTCGTCGGAGGGCACGCGCTGTTCGGCCACCAGCTTGAGCGGGGCCGGACGGGCGGGCACCTCTGCGGGGCGTTCGGTGCGGGGGGCACCGGATTGCGGGCGGCGCGGGCGGACAACGTTGGCGAGATCTTCGCGGTAGGGCTCGATCTCTTCTTCCTTGTCGGCTTTGCGGCCCAGCAGGCGGTCGGCTTTGGTCGCGGCCACGGCGGCGCGCAGGTGCGCAATCGCGGTGCGGCGGCGGTTGCCTTCGGGTTCGTCCAGTTCCTTGTTCGTCTCGTTCAGGATGCGCGAGGCGTCGTCATCCTCGACGGTGTTTTCGGTCAGCATGGCGCGGGCCGGGCTGGCCATCTTGACGGCCTTGCGGGCGCTGTCGCGGACCAGTGCGTCGATGTCGTCCTCGTCGTCGCCAAGGGCGGCCGAGGCGCGGGCGTCCAGCGCGTCGAGGTCGGTGTCCCACGGGCGTTTCGGGGTCGAGACGGGGTTGTCCAGACGCAGCGGCGCGGGGGCGGCCATGTCGTCTTCGTCCTCGTCGTCGTCATCCCAATCGGACACGGGCGCGGGCGCTGCTGCGGCCGGAGCGAGATCCTCTGCGTCGTCCTCGTCGTCCCAGCCCCAGTCGTCGGTTTTCGCGGCGGGGGCGGGCGCGTCGTCGAGGAAATCGTCGTCCTCGTCGTCGTCATCCCAATCGCCGTTCAGTTCCGCTTTGACGGCGGCCAGTTCGCGGGCCAGGTCGTCTTCTTCCTCGGGCGAGAGCGAGCTTTCCTCGGACTGCGGCGCGGCGGGGGTCTCGTCGACTTCTTCGAATTGGCCGGATTTCACCGCCTCTTCAAAGACGGCGCGCTTGACCTTGACCACGCGGGCGCGGATCGGCTGTTTCGGCGCGGGGGCCGGCGTGGGAGCGGGTTCAGGAGCCGCCTGTGCCTCGGGGAGGGCGTCGTCTTCGTCTTCGAAGTCATCGAAGGCGTCGGTCTCGTCCAGTTCAGCGGCCTTCGGCGTGTCGTCCGCAGGGTCCTCGGCGGTGTCGAGGAACTCATCCTCGGCGTCATCGTCCCAGGCCGAGAACGCATCGCCCGCAGCCGTCGGGGCGGTGTCCAACGCGGCGTCTTCGTCGTCGAAGTCCTGATTCTGCATCAGGCCCGCGAGCGTATCGGCAAAGAGGTTATCCTCTGCGTCGTCATCGGACAGCTCTTCGGCGGCCTCAGCCAGAGCGACATCGGACAGCTCTTCTTCGTCGTCATCGGCGTTGAATTCGCCCAGCAGAGCGGTCAGCGCGTCGTCGTCGACCTCTTCGCCGTCGTCCTCATCGTCGTAGCTGGCATCATAGGCGGTCTCTGCCTCGGAGGTGTCATCATAGGCCTCGGGCGCTTCGGCGACCACGGCGCGGATGCGGTCCAGCTTGGCCGCCACGTCGCTGGACGGGGTCAGGCGGGCGGCGGGCTCGACGATGTCGATCTCGGGCTCGGATGCCTCGTCAGACAGGTCCGGCATGGACTGCGCGGCCATAAAGTCACCAAGGTCGATGTCCGGCGTTTCCAGCACGGGCTGCGCCGGGGCGTCGTCTTGCGGCTCTTCGGTTAAGTCCTCGGGGTCCGAGCCGGGCAGGGGGCGTTCGGTCAGAACGGCGGTCGCCTCGATCGTGTCGTCGTCGGGCAGGCTATCCTCATAGACCGGCTGCGGCGCGTCTTGGGTTGCGGGGGCCACGGGGGCTGCTGCCCGCGCCGGACCTGCCGACAAGGCCGCCGCCAACGCCCCAGAGGACGCAGCGCCAACCGCATTGCCAATGCTCAGCTTGCCCTGGCCCATCTCGGCGGACAGCTGGTTGCGCATCATCTCAGAGGCCAGTTCCGGGTCGAACTGCGGCGGCTCGGCCCCAAAGAATCGATCCTCGCCCACAACGCCACGGAAAAAATGGGTGGTTTCCTTGACCACGGCGAGCGGATCGTCAAAGCCTTCGGCCGTACACGAGAAGGTTCCATACGAAACCGTCAATATCTTGCTCGAACTCACCATGTTCCTGCTCACTTTCATACGTTCTGCAACAGTGTGTTTACCACGACGACCGAGACCAAACGTGACCGAATCTGTGCCCGAGAGCGTATCATTTCGTGACTTGATTGTGGTCTGTTTCCCAATTTGACATTAATTCGCCATGAAATCTAAAATTGTTCATACATCAAAGCCAGTGGTTCTGGTCGGCGGCGGGCAATGCGACCCAGCCGTGCTGATTGATGCGCTAAACGCGACAGAGGTGGTTGTGGCCGCCGATGGCGGGGCGCAGCGGTGTATTGACGCGGGGCGGATGCCGGATGTGATCATTGGCGATATGGATTCGTTGTCTGCTGAGGTTCGTTTGGGTTTGCCAGCGGGCATCGTGCACCAGATAGATGAACAAGACAGTACCGATTTCGATAAATGTCTTCGCAATATCCAGTCGCCTCTGGTGCTGGGCTATGGTTTCCTTGGGGCGCGGTTGGATCACCAACTGGCGGCGCTGACCGTGCTGGTGCGGCGGGCGGATCGCTTGTGTCTGCTGATCGGGGACGAGGATGTCGCTTGCGTGGTGCCGCCGTCGTTGACGCTGGCCTTGCCGGTGGGGATGCGGCTGTCGCTGTTTCCTATGGGGCCGGTGCGGGGGCGCTCACAGGGGCTGAAATGGCCCATCGACCACATCGACTTTGCCCCGAATGCGCGGATTGGCACCTCGAACGAGGTGAGCGGCCCGGTGCGGCTGGCCATGGACCGTCCGCAAATGCTGGTGATTTTGCCGATTGAGGCGCTGCCGGCCTTGCTGTCGGGGCTTGCCGCCTCTCCCTCGCGCTGGCCGGAAGCCACGGATTAAGGCAGCGGTGGCGGGGTGTCTTGCTGTTGCTCCAGTCGGCGCTCACGCTCGAACACGTACAGGCCCGCGCCGACAATGATCGCGATGCCGACAAAGGTCAGCGGCGTGGGGAAATCGTCAAACGCCAGATAGCCGATCACCGTCGCGCCGACGATTTCCAGGTATTGCAGCGGGGCGATGGTGCCCGCCGGCGCAAAGCGCAGCGCAAACGTCAAGAACAGGTGAGAGACCGTCGCCACGATCCCGACCCCCAGCAGCGACCAGCGCGCAAAGCCCGTGGGCCAGACCGGATCCCACAGCGCAGCGCCCGAGCCATCCATCACGATCAGCGGCGGAAACACCAGCACGCAGGCGGCCAGCGCCGTATGACCTTGGAGCACGATCGGCTCCATCCGCTGCGACATGGACCGGGTCATCAGCATGTAGATCGAGAACATCAGCGCCGTCCCCAAGGGCAGCATCGCCACCAGCCCCAGATCGCCAAAGCTGGGCCGGATCACCAGCAGCGCGCCGCCAAAGCCCACGGCGCAAGCGGTCAGACGCCGCCAGCCCACGGGTTCGCGCAGGAACAGCGCGCCCATCAGCGTCAGGATGAACGGCTCGACGAAAAAGATTGAAATGGCGTCGGCGATGGGCATGGCGCGCAGGGCGGTAAAGAACAGCGCCGTGGCCAGCACCAAGGCCGCCGCCCGCGCCAGATGCAGCCCCGCATCGCGCAAAGGCATTCGTAGCGACAGCCCCATGGTCAGCGCCAGAGGCAACAGCACGATCACTTGCACGGCAAAGCGCGCGGCCAAGATCTGCGTGACGGGAATCTCGGCGGGTGTCGCCTTGGCAAAGGCGTCCATGATCGGGGCCAGCACGCAAAAGGCCAGCATGAACAGAATGCCGAGGGTGGTTTTAGACTGAGACATGAGCCGCGCTTTCCGACTGTTTGCGCTATCGTTAGGCAGGACGCCGCCCTATGGCAACAGCGTTAGCCAGACCCAAGCGGTCACGATGGAAAACCCCGTGGCGATCAGCACGCTGGAGGCCGCCACCCGCCGTGCCCGCCCGTACATATTGGCAAAGACATAGGCGTTGATGCCCGGCGCCATGGACGCGGTCACAACGGCAGAGCGGAAGGCAGAGGTGGAAATCCCCGTCGCCTTGCCCAAGCTCCAAGTGATCGTCGGATGCAGCACCAGCGAGACGGCGCAGACAAACAGGATGATGCGGGTGTCGCCTTGGGGGCGATAGCGGAACAGCACGCCGCCCATGGCGAAGAGCGCCGCGGGCAGGGCGGTGCGCACCAGCATGTCGAGCGCGTCGGTGAACGGGCCGGGCAAGGGCAGGCCGCTGATGTTCACCACGGCCCCCAGCGCGATGCCGATCACCAGAGCGTTGCGGAACATGGCCCGCGCGACCTTGCCGGGCAGCTCTCTAGCCGGGGCGCCCTCGGCGCGGGCGATCTCCATCGCGGTGATGCCGATGGCGTAGCAAATGGGCGAGTGCAGGGCGACGATCAGGTAGTTGGCTTGCAGCGCGTCCGGGCCATAGGCGCGCTCGGTGATGGCAAGGCCGATCAGCAGCGAGTTGGCAAAGAGGCAGACGAACCCGATGGCGACGCTGTCCTGCCAGTCGCGTTTGAACACATGCCGCGCGGCCAGCAGCCCGACGATAAAGCAGGTCACCGAGCCGGTGTAAAAGCTGACGAGAATCCAAGGGTCGAACTGCGATTCCAGATGCAGCGTGGAAATCGCCCGGAACAGCAGAGCAGGCACCGCGAAGGTCTGGGTAAAGACCATCAGGCCATCAACGGCGCTTTCGGGGAACCACCCGCGCCAACTGGCCAGATAGCCCGCGCCGATGACGATAAAGACCGGCAGGATGACGTCTAAGAGCGCTTGCACGGGCGGGTGCCCCTTTGTTGGCGGCGGTCAGTCGGGGTAGCGCAGCACCATCCCGTCAAAGGCGGGGGTGACATGCGCGGGGGTTTCGGCCTCGACCGCCGCGTAATCAAGGTCGATGTGCATATTGGTCAGCACGGCGCGCTTGGGCCGGGCGCGCTCGATCCATTCCAGCGCCAGCGCCAGATGGGCGTGGGTCGGGTGCGGGTCGCGGCGCAGCGCATCGACGATCCAGCAATCGAGCCCCTGTAGCAGCGGCCACGCCGCGTCGTTCATCTTGGCCACGTCCGGCAGATAGGCCAGATCACCAATGCGAAAGCCGAGGGCGTCGATCGCACCGTGGTTCACCTTGAACGGGGTCAGGGTGATGTCGCCGCCCGCGCCGCTGATGCTGAACGGGCCATCGGGGATGGTGTGCAGGTTCAGGATCGGCGGATAGGGCGAGCCTTCGGGTTGCACAAAGGCATAGCCAAAGCGCGAGAGTAGGTCGTTTTGCGTATCGCCATCGGCCCAGACGTTCAGCCTCTCACGGGTGTTGAAGACCACTTGGCGCAGGTCGTCCAGCCCGTGCACATGGTCGGCGTGGGAGTGCGTCCAGGCGACGCCATCCAGACGGCCCACCCCGGCGCTGACCAGCTGGTCGCGCATGTCGGGGCCGGTGTCGATCAGAACGGTGGTTGTGCCTGCGTCGGTGACGCGCTGCACCAGCATGGAACAGCGGCGGCGGATGTTCTTGGGGTTCGCGGGATCGCACGCGCCCCAATGGCCGCCAATGCGCGGCACGCCCCCCGAAGAGCCACAGCCAAGAATGGTAAAGACAAGCTCTGCGCTCATGCGGGGGTCGGCTCCCATGCGGATACCTTGGAAAACAGGCGGTCAAAGTTCGCCTCGGTCTGGACAGCGAAATCGTCGTAGGACAGGCCATATAGCTCTGCCCCAACCTTGGCTGTGTTCACCACATAGGCCGGCTCGTTGCGTTTGCCACGGAAAGGCGGCGGCGCAAGGTAAGGGCTGTCGGTTTCCACCAGAATGCGGTCGGTGGGCGCGGCGGCAAAGATGTCGCGGACCTCCTGGCTTTTGGGGAAGGTGGCGATGCCGGACATGGACAGGTAGAACCCAAGGTCCAGCGCGGCGCGGGCCAGTTCCGGCGACGAAGAGAAGCAGTGCATCACGCAGGTGTAGGGGCGGGCGCGGTGCGCCTCGGTCAGGATCTGCGCCATGTCCTCGTCGGCGGCGCGTGCGTGGATGATCAGCGGCAGGCCGGTTTCCTGCGCCGCCGTGATGTGGATTTTCAGCGAGTCTTTCTGAATCTCGGCGCTTTCGGCGGTGTAGTGGTAGTCCAGACCCGTCTCGCCGATGCCCACGAATTTCGGGTGCTGCGACAGGGCGACCAGCTCATCCACCGTGGCCAGAGGCTCTTCGGCGGCGCTCATGGGGTGGGTGCCCGCGGCGTAGAACACCGGGGCGTGGGCCTCGGCGATGGCGCGCACTTGGGGTTCGTTGCGCAGGCGGGTGCAGATGGTGACCATGCGGTGCACACCGGCCTCGACCGCCCGCGCGATGATCTCGGGGCGTTCCTCGTTGAAATCGGGAAAGTCGAGGTGACAATGGCTGTCGGTAATCATGGGCGGCTCCTTTGATGTAGGGGTATCTAGGAGGACGCAGGAAGGGTCAAGCGCGGGGCGGTTATCTGAGTTTGAGATGACCTGTAATCAAGTCGATCTTCATCCGCTCGTCCGGCCCTATGGCCGCAACGGTGCGTGTCGGAACACCGCCGAATTCCGTCTTGCCCGCATCGGTAATCACAGCGGTGATCAGGCCGGCCTCGCTGGCCTTGGTGGTCAGTTTCAAGAGGTCCTCTTCGCTGTCGACGACCAGCGCGATCTTGGCCATGCCCTGTTGCAGCCATGTGTGCACGCGCTCGTCGTCTAGGTTTTGCAGCGTGGCGGACAGGGAGGCGTGCGCGCCCTGGGCGATTTCCTTGCCACGCCGCATGTTCAGATCGCGGCGGACCAGTAGGACTTGTTTCATGGCTGTCTCCGGGCTTTGGCGCGCATCTTGCGCGTGGCTGGGCCAAGGGCAAGAGCCAAAGCCCCTTGACCGCGCCCTGTGCTCGCGCCTATCTGCCCCTCGCGTGGAAGACTGGACGGCCGCTGCCCGGTAACGGGGAGAGGAAAGTCCGGACTCGACAAAGCATTGGTGCCGGGTAACGCCCGGGCAGGGCAACCTGACGGATAGCGCCACAGAAAACAGACCGCCTTTTGGTTCGCCAAAAGGTAAGGGTGAAACGGTGGGGTAAGAGCCCACCGGGGGGCTGGCAACAGCGCCCGCATGGCAAGCCCCACCGGGAGCAATGCCAAATAGGGACCTCGCGTGCGCTGATCCTGCACGGGATATCGGCACAGGGCGGCTTTGGCCCGAGAGGTCCGGGTTGGCAGCAAGAGCGGCGTGGCAACGCGCCGCCTAGATGAATGGTCGTCGAACCCCGGCAACGGGGGGAACAAAATCCGGCTTATAGGTCTTCCACGCAAGAAACCTGCTCAAAGCCTGTTGACTCGGGCGCGCGGACCAGTAAAAGGCGGGCTTCATAGAGATTTCACGAAGGGCGCTCGCCCTCGTTGCAGGAGACGAACCATGGCGAAGCCGACCACCATCAAGATCCGCCTGAACTCGACCGCAGGCACGGGCCACTTCTATGTGACCAAGAAAAACGCACGGACCATGACCGAGAAAATGACCGTGCGCAAGTACGACCCGGTCGTGCGCAAGCATGTCGAATACAAGGAAGGCAAGATCAAGTAATCTTGGCTGATCCTTACGGATTGTAAAAAGGGTCGTGCGAGACAATCGCGCGGCCCTTTTTCTATGCGCTGATTCTATTTGCTCAGGCGGTTCGGGCTGACAAAAGCCTCGGCCCAAAGAAACTAGGCCCAAAGAAAAAGGGGCCGACCCGCAGGTCAGCCCCCTTAGTGCGTTCGAATGTCAGCCGCTTATTCGCGGTTGCCCAGCAGTTGCAGCAGGAACATGAACATGTTGATAAAGTCTAGGTACAGGTTCAGCGCGCCCATGATGGCGGCCTTGCCCAGCCACTCCTGATCGCCATGCGCGGCGTGTGCCACGTAGGTGTTCTTGATGTTCTGCGTGTCATAGGCGGTGAGGCCGGCAAAGATCAGCACACCCAGCACCGAGATCGCCAGTTGCATGACGCCCGAGCCAAGGAAGATGTTGATCACCGATGCCACCAGCAGGCCGATCACACCCATGATCAGGAACGCCCCCCAGCCCGAGATGTCCTTTTTCGTGGTGTAGCCCCAGAGGGACAGACCGGCGAAGGAAATCGCGGTGATCAGGAACACCTGAATGATCGAGAACCCGGTGTAGACCAAGAAGATCGAGCTGAGCGACAGACCCATCAGCGCCGCAAAGACGTAAAAGGTCAGCTGCACGCCAGCGGCGTTCAGGCGGTTCATGGCGGCGCCAAAGCCGAAAAAGACAAAGGCCAGCGGCGCGAACATGATCACCCATTTCAGCGGCGACATGTAGATCGCTTGACCCAGACCGGTCAGGTACTGCCCTTCGCGGATCATCGCCGTTGCGCCGGTCGGATCGGACGTCACCGCCAGACCTGCAATCGCCCAAGCGGCGAGGAAGGTGATGAACATGCCCACGGACATCGTCCCGTAGACCTTGTTCATATGGGCGCGCAGCCCCTCATCAATCTGGGCGGCGCGGGCGCCAGAGATGCCCGCCGTCCGGATTGTGTCAAATTCTGCCATAGCAGCCTCCGTTTTAATCCCTCTGAACCCCGGACCTCTGTCCGAGGTGTTCAGGTACGGATATTGGCAGACGGGGGCGCGTTTTCAAGATATGGCAGGAATAAACCTTTAAATTCCGGCGAAACGTGCTGTTTCAGCGCGACCAGTAATCGGGCGCGTCCCAAACGGGGCGGTTCGCTTCGGCTTGGGCCTGCGCCTTGGTCAGGCCGACGTCGCGCAATTGGTCGGCGTCAAGGGCGCGCAGCGCCTGGCGGCTTTGGTGCAGCGCAAACAGTTTGCGCAGGCTCAGGCGGGGCAGGGCAAAGGGGGCGGACAGGCGGCGGGCAACACGGATCATGATGGTATCCTTCAAAACTTGTGATGACTGTTTGTGTTTCCATATTCGATGTTGATGAATATGCTGCGACGACTGCCATTAGTGAAACGAATGTTTTTGAACCCACACATCACAAGGGGTGATGAATGCGAAATCTCGACCTGACCGCCCTGAGATCCTTTGTGGCCGTGGCCGAATCCGGCGGGGTTACCCGCGCTGCCGGGTTCTTGAACCTCACCCAATCGGCTGTCTCTATGCAGTTGAAACGGCTCGAGGAATTGCTGGGGCAAAAGGTCCTGGAGCGCTCTGGCCGGGGCGTGGTGCTGACGCCTGCCGGGGTGCAACTGCTGGGCTACGCGCAGCGCATGATCGAGCTGAACGACGAGATTTATACCAAATTGACCGATCAAAGCTGGGAAGGGCAGGTCGTGCTGGGGGTGCCCCACGACATCGTCTATCCGGTGATTCCCGAAGTGCTCAAGCGGATGGGCCGCAGTCATCCGCGCGTGCAGGTCGAATTGATCAGCAGTTCAAGCAACCGGCTCAAGGCGCAATTTGCCCGCGGCGAGGTCGATGTGATCCTGACCACCGAAGCGGATGTGGGCAATGGCGGCGAGACACTGGCCGAGGTCCCCCTGCGCTGGGTCAGTGCGCCCGATGGCATCGCCTTTAAGCAGCGCCCGCTGCGGTTGGCGTTCTGCTCGTTCTGCGCGTTCCGCGACCCGGCGACCAGCGCGCTGGACCGCGCCGATGTGCCGTGGGAAATGGCGGTGCATTCCGACAACGACCAAGCCATCGACGCCAGCGTCTCGGCCGATCTGGCGGTGACCGCCTCGCTCGAAGGGCACGCCTCGGGCAATCTGGTGCATGTAGACATCGCCGCGCTGCCCGAGCTTGGGATGCAAAAGATCAACCTGTATCTCGGCTCGGCGCGTCACCCGGCGGTGCACGCCATCGCCGATTACCTGCGCCAAGGGTTTGGCAAGCTGCAACAGGCGAAGGGCGCTCAGACGCCCACGTCGGGGCCCATGCAGCTCATCGGCTGATCGTTCTGGCCAGCCTCGTACAGAACGGTTGCGCTGGGGTCGTTTTCGAACACTGCGCGCAGCTTGTCGCCGTCCTGAAAGAATGACCAGCACTGCGGGTCGGGGGTGTCTTCGTAGACGAAACAGATCTGGCCGGCCTCTTCGTACCAAAAGCCGTCCTTGCATTTGCCGTCCAGGAACGACCAGCGCACCTTGCGGTTCGGCAGGTACTCTTCGACGCCGTAGGATTGGCCCGAAAGCCCGAAATACAGCGTCTTGCCAGAGGTGTAGGCTTCGAATTCGCTGGCCGAGAGCGCCTCGGCA
This sequence comes from Tropicibacter naphthalenivorans, assembly GCF_900176475.1. Classification (GTDB taxonomy): domain Bacteria; phylum Pseudomonadota; class Alphaproteobacteria; order Rhodobacterales; family Rhodobacteraceae; genus Tropicibacter; species Tropicibacter naphthalenivorans. Next base: position 724,239 of record NZ_FWXX01000002.1, on the reverse strand, counting down.
GCAAGGGCGGGCAGGCTGAGCGCGGCAAAGGCCAGCCCCAGCAGCGGGGTTTTGATCAGGGCGTGTGTCATGCGGTGTGTCATGGTCTTTAAGGTGCCAGAAACCATTTCCGCCGCATAGTCAGGTTTTAATGCTTGGTTAACTTGGGCGAGGCTCCGCCCAGCGAGCCGCGCGTTTGTCCATCACCCGCCGCCAGACCGGCGGGACCAGCGCCAGCACCGCCATCACCGGCAGCGATTGCGGCAGGATCGGCATGGCGTGGCGGTCAATTTCCAGCCCCGGATAAGGCCGGGCCGGGCGCGCGTGGTGATCCGAATGGCGCGGCGCGTTCAGCATCAGGGCCGAGGAAAACCCATGCGGCGCGTTCCAACTGTGCTGCGGGCCGACGGGCTCGGGCTTGCCCTGCGGCGTGAGGAGGCGGCGCAGCCCGTAATGCTGCACGTAATCCGACAGAAACAGCTGTACCTGTGCGTAGGCTGACAGGCCAAGCAGCCAAAGCACGGCTTTGCCTTGGCCAAGCGCATAGGCCAACCCCAGCGACGCCAGCGCGCCCAGCCCGTACCAGACATAAGGATGCACGCCGCGACCGGCGCGCAGACGCGATTCGGCGCGGTAGCCTTCGCGCAACGCCCCCCGCCACGCGCGCCACGCGAACGCATAAAAGCTCTCGCCCAGCCGCGCCGAATTCGGGTCCGCATCGGTGGCGGCATGAACGTGATGCACCCGCACATGCGCCGAGGCGTGATGCCCAAACAGAACCGAGGCATACACAGCCACCCCAAGCCGCCGCAGCCCGCGCGCGCTGCGGTGGATCAGCTCATGCGCGTTGGAGTTGCTCACCTGCCCAAAGAACAGAGATAAAGCAAGGAACATCAATACTTTATCTAGCGTTGTTAATGCGTCGCCACCCAGCCGCCAAACCCCGCCGAACAGCAGCGGGAAATGCACCAGCGCCAGCACCACCGACAACCCGTTGCCCGACGGGAACTCGGCCCCCGGATGGTCCACCTGAGCCAGCGCCGTGACCTTGTCCATGAAAAAGGTGAACACCGTGATATACAGCAGCGCCGCCAAAGCCCACGGCCCGCCCCACGCCAGCCCCATGAAAAGCAGCGCCACCATGCCCAGCGTGACGAGTGCGAACCGTGCCATTGCAGCCCCTCTTGATGCGTCCCCGTGTACCGCTATCGGAACATTCCGTCACCCATCGGGCGAAATCGGGTGCGTTTCTGGGCGCTGCCTGCGTCTTTTGCGTCGTTTTCCGTCTGCGCCTGCGGCGTTTTGGACGGTAAATTGCCCGCAACGCAAGGAGACACGCATGGCACTCGACGAACGCAAAGGCGTCTGGAAATCTGGTAAGGGCAAGGGGCGGCACACCCCCAAGGGTCGACAGGTCGAGGATCAGGCCTGGGCCGAGGTGCGCGACCTGCTGGGCGATCGCGCGCGTGCGCGGGATCTGCTGATCGAGCATTTGCACCTGATTCAGGACCATTATGGCCATCTGTCCGCCGCGCATCTGCGCGCGCTGGCCGAAGAGATGCGCCTGTCCATGGCCGAGATTTACGAGGTCGCAACCTTTTATGCGCATTTTGACGTGGTCAAAGAGGGCGAGACGCCGCCGCCTGCGCTGACGATCCGGGTCTGCGATTCCCTGTCCTGTGAACTGGCCGGGGCGGAACAGCTGCGCGCGGCGCTGGAAAGCGGCATGGACCCCGCCGAGGTGCGCGTGCTGCGTGCGCCTTGTATGGGCCGTTGCGACACCGCGCCGGTGCTGGAAATCGGCCACAACCACATCGACCACGCGACCCCGGAAAAGGTGGAGGCGGCGATTGCGGCCAAGGACTTCCACGCGCATCTGCCCGACTACCAGACGCTGGCGGCCTATGAGGCGGACGGCGGCTATGCCGAACTCAAGGCGCTGCGCGAGAACGGCGACTGGGAAGAAGTGCAGGACAAAGTGCTGAACGCCGGTCTGCGCGGTCTGGGCGGGGCGGGCTTTCCGTCGGGTAAAAAATGGGGCTTTGTGCGCGCCAATCCCGGCCCCCGCTACGTGGCCGTCAACGGTGACGAGGGCGAGCCGGGCACCTTCAAGGATCGCTTTCACCTCGAACGCGAACCCCATGTTTTTCTTGAAGGAATGCTGATCGCGGGTTGGGCGATCGAGGCGGAGCGTTGCTATATCTACATGCGCGACGAATACCCTGCCGTGCTGGAAATCCTGCGCCGCGAGATTGCCGCGCTCGAGGCCGCGGGCCTTGCCGAGCCGGGATATATCGAGGTCCGCCGGGGCGCCGGGGCCTACATCTGCGGCGAAGAATCCGCGATGATTGAAAGCATCGAAGGCAAGCGCGGCATCCCGCGTCACCGTCCGCCCTTTGTGGCGCAGGTGGGTCTGTTCGGCCAGCCGACGCTCGTGCACAACGTCGAGACGCTGTACTGGGTGGGCAAGATTTGCCGCGAAGGCCCGCAGGTCTTTGCCGATACCGAACACAACGGCCGCAAGGGGCTGCGCAACTATTCGGTCTCGGGGCGCGTGAACAAGCCTGGCGTGCACCTGCTGCCTGCGGGCTCGACCATCACCGATGTGATCGCGGCGGCGGGCGGAATGCTCGACGGGCACACCTTTAAAGCGTACCAGCCGGGTGGTCCGTCCTCGGGGCTGCTGCCTGCGTCCATGGCCGATATTCCCTTGGATTTCGACGTCTTGCAGGACCACGACACCTTTATCGGCTCTGCCGCCGTGGTGGTTTTGTCCGACAAGGACAGCGCCAAGGATGCCGCGCTGAACATGCTGCGTTTCTTCGAGGATGAAAGCTGTGGCCAGTGCACGCCCTGCCGCGTGGGTTGTGAAAAAGCCGTCAAGCTGATGAGCGCCGATCACTGGGACAAGCCCCTGCTCGAAGAGCTGTGTCAGGCCATGGGCGACGCGTCGATCTGCGGTCTGGGGCAGGCGGCGCCGAACCCGATCCGGCTGGTGATGCGGCACTTCCCCGACGAGATTTAACCGCCCTTGAGGGGTCGAAACGATAGGGCGCCCTGCGGGGCGCCTTTTTCGTGAAAAAGATGGCCTTTATGAAATCTAGAGAGCTTGTATTTGCCTTAGCTGGCAGGAAAGGTTGGTTTTGTGCTATCTCCACTTGTGGGTTTTCGGCCTCGCAGCCGCGCCGCCTGTGATGTCGGCCTGATTCGAGGGCAGGAGCGTTAACGCGCGCCACATCAGGCAATCCGGGGCAAATCCCCCGCAATCTCCGGCCAAACCCCACGCCACGGCGCAAAACCACGCTTTGAACCGGGGTGCAGCGGCCACGGGGGGCAACTGAGACTTTTATTAAAGCGTCAGGCATATTAGGTGAGGGGGACCACCGGAACACAGGCGTTTTCATGTCCCTTTTTGGCAAACTCAAGAACAAGCTCTTTAAATCGTCGTCGAAACTGGATGAAGGGTTGGACGCGATTGTCCAGGATGGCGGCGTCGAAGAAGCGCCTGAGCCGCCGGTTGAAGCGCCTCAGCCAGAGCCCGTCCCGGCCCCTGCGGCCCCTGTCGAAGCGCCCAAGCCTGCGGACACGCCTGCGCCGGACGTGCCGCAAGAGCTGCCCGCGGATCTACCCGACACCGCCCCGGACATGCCGCAGCCCGTCGATCCGACCCCGGTGCAAACGCCGGTCGAGGCGCCGCAGCCCAGCGATCCGGCCCCCGATCTGACACCTCTGGACATTCCTGCGCCTGCGCCCGAAGCGCCCAAAGGCTTCCTCAACCGTCTGTTGGGCCGCAACAGCGCCGCCCCCGTGGTGCGCCGCGAGCTGGACGACGACATGCTCGAACAGCTCGAAGAGCTGCTGATCGCCTCTGACATGGGGGTCGACACCGCGCTGCGCGTGACCGCCAACATCGCCGAGGGGCGCTATGGCAAGAAGGTGTCCGTCCAAGAGATCAAGGAACTGCTCGCGCAGGAAATCGCCCGCATCATGGAACCCGTGGCGCGCCCCTTGCCGCTGTACCCCAAGACGCCGCAGGTGGTGCTGGTCGTGGGCGTCAACGGCTCTGGCAAGACGACGACCATCGGCAAGCTCGCCAGCCAGTTCAAGGCGGCGGGCAAGCATGTTGTGATCGCTGCCGGGGATACCTTCCGCGCCGCCGCCGTTGAACAACTGCAAGTCTGGGGCGACCGCGCCGGGGTGCCGGTCCTGACCGCGCCCGAAGGGTCCGACCCTGCCAGCCTTGCCTTTGACGCCATGACCCGCGCGCAGGCCGAAGGGGCGGATCTGCTGATGATCGACACCGCGGGCCGGCTGCAAAACCGTCAGGATCTCATGGAGGAGCTGGCCAAGATCGTGCGGGTGATCCGCAAGAAAGACCCCGACGCGCCGCATAACACGCTGCTGGTGCTGGACGCGACCACCGGGCAAAACGCCATCAGCCAGACCGAGACCTTTCAAAAGCTGGCGGATGTGTCGGGGCTGGTGATGACCAAGCTGGACGGCACCGCCAAGGGCGGCGTGTTGGTGGCGCTGGCGGACAAGTTCGGCCTGCCGATCCATGCGATCGGGGTGGGCGAGCAGATCGACGATCTCGCGCCCTTTGATCCCGAGGAATTCGCCGCCGCGCTGACGGGGCTAGAGGCTTAATCGTGGGTGCCCATGCGCCGCTCGATCTGACGCAACAACAGCAAAACGGTCAGCACGATTGCGGTCGCCATGGCGGCCAGCACCGTGTTGCCCGCCCCGCAGCCCAGACCAATCGCCCCGCACATCCACAGCGACGCGCCGGTGGTCAGCCCGCGATGGTGCCCGCCGCTGGCAAAGATGCCCCCCGCCGACAAAAACGCGACCCCCGCTGTGACCGCTTCGATCATGCGCAGGGGGTCTTGGCGCTGCTCGCCTGCGCCGCCAAAGTCGATGGCGCTGAGCTCCTGCCCGATCATCACGAACAAACACGCCGCCACGGACACAAGGATATGGGTGCGCAGCCCCGCCGGTTCGCGGCGCATCTCGCGCTCCAGCCCGATCACGGCGGCCAAGCCGATGGCGATCAGCAGCCGGGCAAAGGCCACGGGCGCGGGCACCACGGAAAAGTTGCCGGTGAATTCGTTGACGATCTGCTGCCACATGCCGTGCCTCTTGGGATATTTCAGAGCGGTTTCGCCACTTTAACAGGATTTTCCGCATGAGCGACTGGTTGATTTCTCTCGAAGGCACCGCCGCCGGGCATAACCTCGCGCTGGCCCTCGCGGTCCTTGCGGCGTTCCTGCACGCGCTGTTTGGCGCGCTGCAAAAGGGCAAGCACGACCCGTGGCTGTCGCGCGGGGCCATGGACCTTAGCTATGGGATCATGGCCGCGCCTTTCGCGCTGTTCGTGGTGCCGTGGCCAGAGCCGCATATGTGGCCGATCTTTGCCGGCGCTTTCGTGATCCACGGTGCCTACAAGCTGCTCCAAGCCATGACCTACACCCAAGGCGCCTATACCGTGGTCTACCCGGTGGTGCGTGGCACGGGGCCGCTGTTCGCGGTGATCGGCGCGTCGCTGATCTTTGGCGAGCATTTCGGCCCGGTGCAGTGGCTGGGGGTGGCGGTGCTGCTGGCGGGGATCTACGGCCTTGCGGTCTATAACCTGCGCACCATCACCGACGACCGCGACAAGCTGCCCAAGGCGCTGGCGCTGGCGGTGGCGACGGGCCTCTTCGTGGCGCTGTATACCACCTACGACGCCTATGGCATCCGGGCGACCGCCGATCCGTTCACCTTTCTCGCGTGGTTCTTTTTCATCGACGGCTGGCTGATGCCGGTGATCGCGGGGGTGCGTCTGCGCCGCGCGGGGCATGTGCCGCCGCTGAAACCGCTGGTCGCGCGCGGCATCATAGGGGCGTTTGTAGCCTACTTCAGCTTTGGCTCGATCATGCTGGCGACGCGTCTGGACAACGTGGGCGAAGCCGCCGTCCTGCGCGAAACCTCGACCGTGTTTGCAGCGCTGATCGGCTGGCTGGTGCTGGGCGAAAAGGTCGGCCCGCGCCGCATCGCGCTGATGGCGCTTATCGCAATCGGCGCGGTGATTGTTGAGCTTGGCGGCTAGCGCGCTTATGTCTGCCCCACGCTAAGGAGCCTCGTGATGACGAAACAGATCAGCCCCGGTGTCAAAGCCGCCCTCGAGTACGGCCCGATCATCGGGTTCTTTGCCGCCTACATGTGGCTCAAGGACCGCGTCTTCGAGATCGCCGGGACCGAGTATCAGGGCTTTATCGTCGTCACCGCCTGCTTCATCCCGGTGTTCTTGCTGTCGATGGCGGCGCAGTGGATACTGACGCGCCACCTAAGCCTGATGCAGATCGTTACGGCGGTCTTGATCGTGGTCTTTGGCGGGCTGTCGGTCTGGTTGAACGATGAACGCTTTTTCAAGATGAAGCCGACGCTGATCTACCTGCTGTTTGGCGGCGCGCTGGCGGTTGGCATTATGCGCGGCGAAAGCTGGCTGGAAAAGGTGATGGAGGGCATGATGCCCCTGCGCCACGAAGGCTGGATGCTGCTGACCAAGCGGATCATGCTGTTCTTCTTTGGTCTGGCGGCGCTGAACGAGATCATCTGGCGCACGCAGACCACCGAGACTTGGGTCTATTTCAAGACCTTCGGGCTGACGGCGGCGATTTTCCTGTTCTTCATCTTTCAGGGCAAGCTGTTCAAGGAATACGCCCTCGAGGAAAGCGACGAGCCTGCGGAGTAATCACGTCCTGTCGATGCGCGTGGACAGGTGAATAAGGCTCTCCGAGCTTTTCACCCCCTTCGCCTCGCCGATGCTGTCAAGGCAGCGGTCCAGCGTTTCGGTGTCCTGTGCGGCCAACTGCGCGATCAGGTCAAAGCGCCCCGACGTGGTGTGCACGCAATCCACCTGCGGCAAGGCTTTGAGCCGGTCCAGCACGGCGGGGGTGGCGCGCGGTTCAACGCTGATCAACACCGTGGCGCGCAAAGGGGGGCGCAGTCCCGGGCCTTTGCGCAGGGTAAAGCCGGTGATCAACCCGCGATCCACCAGCCGGTCAATCCGCGCCTGAACCGTGGTCCGCGCGACCCCCAGCCGCCGCGCCAGATCGGCCACCGGCAGGCGCGCGTTTTCGGTTAGGGCGGCGATCAAGGCTTGGTCCGTTTCGTCGATCTGCATCATTTGCCCTGCGATTTGTCGTGAAATTCCAGGCAGCTTGCCATGTCTGCCACGTGAAATCGAGCGTTTCCTTTGCAAAGCTAAAGCCAGATCAACCGAAAAGGCGCGCGCGATGGGACTTCAACAGGCATTTCAAACCGATCCCGGCATTTGGCTGGCAAAGATGCAGCCGGACGACCCGGTGTTCTTTTTTGACCCGGCGCGGCTGCGGCAAACGGCGGACACCTTTCACAAAGGCTTTCCCGGCCTGACGACATACGCGGTCAAAGCCAACCCGGATCGCGGCGTGATCGAGACGCTGGTGAGCGCGGGGATGACCGCCTTTGACGTCGCCTCAATCGAGGAAATGGCGCTGGTGCGCGACATCGCGCCGGACGCGGTTTTGCACTACCACAACCCGGTGCGTTCAAGGGCCGAGATCGCGCAGGCCCGCGATTACGGCTGCGCCAGTTGGTCGGTGGACCGGATGTCAGAGCTGGACAAGCTGGGCGATCTGCATGGCCTCGACATCGCGGTGCGGCTGAAACTGCCGGTCAAGGGCGCAGTTTATGACTTTGGCTCCAAGTTCGGCGCGGGGCTGGACGAGACGGCGGCGCTGCTGCGGGCAGTGATCGCGCGCGGCGGCTTGCCCTCGGTGACCTTTCATCCCGGCACGCAATGCGACGACCCGCTGGCCTGGGTCAGCTACATCACCGCCATCGGAGACCTGACCCGCGACCACCACATCGCCTTGCATCGGCTGAACGTGGGCGGCGGCTTTCCGGCGCATCGGGGCGGCGAGGCCCCGGATCTGGAACGGATTTTCACCGCCATCCGGGCCGCTGCGACGGTGGCTTTTGACGCCCCGCCTCCTCTGGTCTGCGAGCCGGGGCGCGCCATGGTCGCCGAGAGCTATCAGCTGGCGCTGCGTGCCAAGGCGGTCACCGGCGGGGCGGTCTTCCTCAACGATGGGATCTACGGCGGGCTGAGCGAATGGCGCGACCTTGGCCCCGGCGGGCGCATCCGGGTGCTGACCCCGCAGGGGCAGCCGCGCCTTGGCCCCGCGCGTGAATTCACCGTCTTTGGCCCCACCTGCGACAGCCTTGACCGCCTGTCCGAGCGCGTCGCCTTACCCGGCGATCTGCGCGACGACGACTACCTGCTGTTCGAAGCCTGCGGGGCTTATTCCACCGCGCTTTCGACCCGCTTTAACGGCTATGGCGCGCGGCGGGTGGTGACTTTGGCGCGATAGCTCCGGCGCCGGGGTGGACACGGGCGCTTTGCCCGCTACAGTCCGCCTCAAGACATGCGCGAGGAGACACCCCATGGACAATTTCGGCAAGAGCCAGTCGGTCACACGAGTTGAAGATCAGCGGTTTCTGACCGGGCAGGGCCGCTATATGGAGGACATCTTTCCCCAGGATGCGCTGCGGGCCTATGTCTTTCGCTCGCCCGTCGCCCATGCGCGGATCATCAGCCTCGGGCTGGAGGACGCCCGCGCCGCCGATGGCGTGCACGGCATTTTCACCGCGCAGGACATGCTGGACGACGGGATCAAGACCGACATGTGGGCGGTGACCGTGGACAACCGCGACGGCACCAAGGGCGCGGCCCCCAAGCGCCCGGTCCTCGCCGAAGGCGTGGTGCGTTTCGTCGGTGAGGCCATCGCCGTGATCGTCGCCGAGACACTGCAACAGGCGCGCGACGCCGCCGAGCTGATCGACTTTGACTACGAAGAGCTGCCCGTCAGCCTTGCGCTGGAAATGGGCGAGACCACCATCCACCCCGAAGCCCCCGGCAACCGCGCCTTTGATTTCGGCCTCGGCGACGAGGCGGCGACCGAAGCGGCGTTCAAAACCGCGGCCAAGACCGTCACCCTGCAAGTGGATGACAACCGCATCATCGCCAACTCGATGGAGCCGCGCGGCTGCTTTGCCGAGTATAAGGACGACCGCCTGCACCTGACCTTTGGCGGGCAGGGCGTCTGGGTGATGAAACGCGAACTGTCCCGCGCCTTTGGTCTGCCGCCAGAGGCGATCCACACGGTCAACCCCGACGTGGGCGGCGGCTTTGGGATGAAGGGGATGATCTACCCCGAGTATTTCTTTGTCCCCTATGCGGCGAAAAAGCTGGGCCGCCCGGTGGCTTGGATGTCCGACCGCACCGAAGCGATGCTGACCGACAACGGCGGGCGCGATCTGACCACGACTGCCGAGCTGGCCTTTGACGAGAGCAACAAGATCACCGCCTACCGGGTGCACAACCGCTGTAACCTTGGGGCGTATAACTCGCAGTTCGGCCAGCCGATCCAGTCGAACCTGTTCGCGCGGGTGCTGACCGGGACCTATGACATCCAGACGGCCTATCTGCGCACCGAAGGGTTCTACACCAACACCTGCCAGACCGACGCTTATCGCGGGGCAGGCCGCCCCGAGGCGATCTATGTGCTGGAACGGATCATGGACCGCGCCGCGCGCGAGCTGGGCGTTGACCCGCTAGAGCTGCGGCGCATCAACTTTATCAAAGATTTTCCGTATAAGACCGTGGTGGGAGAGACCTATGACGTGGGCGATTTCCCCCGGGTGATGGCCCATGGCGCGGATTTGGCCGATATGACGGGCTTTGCCGCGCGCAAAGCGGCGTCCGAGGCGGCGGGAAAACTGCGCGGCTTGGGCATTTGTTATTATATCGAGTCTATCCTCGGCGCACCGAACGAAGACGTTAAGGTCGAATTCACCGAAGGAGGCGGCGCGCTGATCTACGTGGGCACCCAGTCGAACGGCCAAGGGCACGAAACCGTGTTCCGCCAGTTCCTGTCCGACCAGACCGGCATTCCCGCCGAGCTGATCGAGGTGGTGCAGGGCGATTCTGACCGCATCGCCTCGGGCGGGGGAACGGGCGGGTCGCGCTCTGTCACCGTGCAGACCAACGTGACGCTGCAAGCGGTGGCCGAGATGAAGCAGGGCTTTGCCGAGTTCCTCGCCGATGAAATGGGCGTCGCGGCGTCCGAGATCAGCTTTGACGACGAGCGCTTTCGCGCCGAGGGGTCGAACCTGTCCCCCACCATGATCGAAGCAGCACAGATGGCGCGCGAGGCAGGCCGCGAGGATCTGCTGACGTGGCAGGCAACGGCGACCTTGCCGGGGCGCAGCTATCCCAACGGCTGCCACGTGGCCGAGGTGGAAATTGACCCGGACACGGGTGTCGCGCGGGTGGATCGCTTTAACGTGGTCGACGATTTCGGCAATCTGATCAACCCGATGCTGGCGCAGGGGCAGGTCCACGGCGGCGTTGTCCAGGGCATCGGTCAAGCGATGAGCGAACGGGTTGTCTATGACGAGGATGGCCAGCTTTTGACCGCGACCTTCATGGATTACGCCATGCCGCGGGCGCTGGACGTGCCGATGATCGGTTTTGACACCGAGCCGGTGCCGTCGACCGCCAACCCCATGGGGATGAAAGGCTGCGGCGAGGCGGGGACCGTGGGCGCCATGGCCGCCGTGTCGAACGCGGTGCAGGACGCGCTGTGGGATCGCGGCATCCGGCAGGTGGACATGCCGTTCACCCCGATGCGTATGTGGGACATGTTGAGGGATGGATCAAAGATCGCGGCTGAGTGATACGGTTCTCGGGTGGGTCCGGCGGCGCTTTGCCTCGGGCCACTCGGCCTATTCTGCGCGCCGTGGTCCGATGGATCACGTCATCATCCTGGATGGCACCATGTCGACGCTCCGCGAGGGCTGGGAAACCAACGCGGGTCTGACCTATCGCCTGCTCAAAGAGGGCGGGCGCGTGTCGCTGTACTACGAGGCCGGCGTCCAGTGGAGCGATTGGCGCGACACGCCGGGGGTTGCCACTGGGCGCGGCATTAACCGGCAAATCCGTAGGGCTTACGGGTACTTGGCCTCGCGCTATCGGCCCGGTGACCGGATTTTCCTGCTGGGCTACTCGCGCGGGGGGTATGCGGTGCGGTCCTTGGCGGGGATCATTGACCGCGTGGGCCTTTTGCGCGCCGATTGCGCCACCGAGCGCAATATTCGTCAGGCGTACAGGCTGTATCAGTTTCAGTCCGGCGCTGGCATGGACCGGGTGTTCCACGATGCCTATTGCCACGCGGGCGTGCAGATCGAGATGGTCGGCGTCTGGGACACGGTCAAGGCGCTGGGCCTGCGCTTGCCGATCCTGTGGCGGCTGTCCGAGGCGCAGCATGGCTTTCACTCGCACGAGCTGGGGCCGTCGATCAAGGCGGGCTTTCACGCGCTGGCGCTGGACGAGACGCGCAACGCCTATGCGCCGGTGCTGTGGTCCTGTCCGCCGGGCTGGCAAGGCCACGTCGAGCAGGTCTGGTTTCGTGGCACCCACGCCGATGTGGGCGGGCAGTTGGGCGAGTTTCAGGCCGGGCGGCCGCTGTCGAACATCCCGCTGGTCTGGATGGTTGAACGGCTGGAGGAACGCGGCGTGGCCTTGCCGGACGGATGGCGGCTGCGGTTTCCCTGCGATCCGGATGCGCCCTCGGTGGGGCTGTGGACCGGGATCGCCAAGCTGTTTGTGCTGCGCAGGCCGCGTGTGGTCGGAGCGGACCCGTCCGAGCGGCTGCACGACAGCGTTGCGGTGCGCAGGCAGATCACGCCGAAAGTGGCTGTTAAGGGCTAGTCAAGAATTTTTACTCACGAAGCCTTGAGCGGGGTTTAAACTGTGTCTTTCGCGCCTATCTCTTGTTCAGGTCGCGGGGACGGAACCCCCGCGAGACCTTCACTGTCCCTCGTTCCGTAACTTGCGCCCGGGTGTCACTCGGGCGCTTTTTCTTTGTGGGAAAGGCGGATAGGCTCAGCCCATGCGCTATTCCGACTCTGATATCAAAACGATCCTGCAACGCACCAAGGTGGTGGCAGTGGTGGGGGTGTCGCTGAACCCTGTGCGCCCCAGCTATTACGTGGCGCGGTATTTGTCGCTCAAGGGGTTCACGGTGATCCCGGTCAATCCCGGCGCTGCGGGGAAGATGCTGTTCGGCCAAGAGGTGCGGGCCAGTTTGGCCGATTGCCCCAAAGACGTGGATATGGTGGATATCTTTCGCCGGTCCGAGCATGTACCGCCCATCGTCGATGAGGCCCTGGAGGTGTTTCCGGCGCTGAAAACGATCTGGATGCAGATCGGGGTGAGCCATCCCGAAGCGGCGGCCAAGGCGCATGAGGCGGGCGTGGATGTGATCCAGAACCTGTGCCCCAAGATCGAGTATCAACGCCTGTTCGGCGAGTTGCGCATGGGCGGGTTCAACACCGGTGTGATTTCGTCCAAGCTGTGACGGCAGACGGCGCTGTTTGCCTGCGGCAAAGGCGCCCCGCCCACCGTCCCGTGATTTGGCGCGTTACTTTGGGCGAGAGGCTTTCTCGGCGAGGCCCGATTGCGACTGGCGCGAGGCCAGCACATCCATCACTTGCGCCACGCTGACGCCGCGCGCGCGCAGCATCACCAGCAGGTGGAACAGCACGTCGGCGGCTTCGGAGGCGAGCTTTTCCGGGTCGTTCTTGACCGCTTCGATGATCGCCTCGACCGCCTCTTCGCCGAACTTTTCGGCGCATTTTTCCGGCCCCTTGGCCAGCAGCTTCGCGGTCCAGCTTTCGTCGGGCGAGGCGGAGGCGCGGGCGGCGACGATCTGTTCAAGCTCTTCGAGGGTCATCCCTGTGGTCCTTAAAGGCGGCTGTCTTGCGTCAGGATACGCTCGACCAGCGTGAAAATCTGCCGTTCCATCGGGGTGCCCAGCACCTGCGCGCGGTCCAGCGGGGTAAAGACGGGGGCGGCTTCGCTGCGGTCTTCGGCGCTCCAGTCGACCAGCTGCGGCCCGTCGCCGTCGATGCCGATGCGAAAGCCCCAGCGTTCATCGGGCCCGGCGCCTTCGGACCAGTCGCCGATGTAAAGCCGCAGCAGGGGCAGGTGCCCCGGCGCGTCCAGCGTCACGCCCACGGTGTACCACCCGGCGGAGTAATCGCCCGAGGTCAGGTAGCCGGTCACAACCGTGGTCGGCTTGCCGCAGCAGTTGCACTGCGTCTGTTCGACCTCGCCCTCTTGGACGGTCACGTCTGCCCCGTCGCTCCTCACAGCCGGACGGGGACGCCTGCGGCGGCCATGTGTTCCTTGGCCTCTTGGATCGTGTAGGTGCCAAAGTGAAAGATCGAGGCCGCGAGCACGGCGGAGGCATGCCCTTCGGTGACGCCTTCGACGAGGTGGTCCAGCGTGCCGACGCCGCCAGAGGCGATCACCGGGATGTCCACCGCATCGGCGATGGCGCGGGTCATGGGCAGGTTGAAGCCCGCCTTGGTGCCGTCGCGGTCCATCGAGGTCAGCAGGATTTCCCCCGCGCCCTTTTCCGCGATCATGCTGGCGAATTCCACCGCGTCGATGCCCGTGGGCTTGCGCCCGCCGTGGGTGAACAGCTCCCACTTGCCGGGCGAGACGGTCTTGGCGTCGATGGCGCAGACGATGCACTGGCTGCCGAACTGGTCGGCGGCCTCGGCCACCACGTCGGGGTTCGCCACCGCTGCCGAGTTGAAAGAGACCTTGTCCGCACCCGCGAGCAGGAGGGCGCGCACATCGGCCACCGTGCGGACACCGCCGCCCACGGTCAGGGGGATAAAGCACTGTTCCGCCGTGCGGGTCACCATGTCGTACATGGTCCCGCGGTTTTCATGCGTGGCGTGAATGTCGAGGAAACATATCTCGTCGGCACCTGCGGCGTCATAGGCGCGCGCCGCGTCCACGGGATCGCCCGCGTCGATCAGATCGACGAAGTTCACGCCTTTGACCACGCGGCCGTCGGCCACATCGAGGCAGGGGATGATACGTGTCTTGAGCATAGGTCTCCCGGTATCGCGATTCTGTGCGTTGGGGAAGGGGCAGAGCGCGGCTCGGGCCTGCGCGCGCCCGGTGACGGTGGCTTGCGGGTAACAGTGCGGACAGGCTCAGGCGGCCTTGGACTGGGCGGCTTTCAACCGCGCCAGACGTTCGCTGGCCAAAGGCGTCTCGTTCTTGTCCAAGAGGGATTCGATTGCGGCGTGAAAGGCCAGCGGCATCTGTTCCAGCGAGCGGGCGACGCCTTGGGAATAGGCCTTTTGCAGCTTCACGACATACCACAGAAAGCCCACCGGGTCCTGCGCCATGTGGCGCGCCGCCAGCCGTAGGGTTTGATCAACGTCGGTGTCGGTGATCTCGGGCTCGTCTTCGTCGCTGGTCAGGCGCTCTTCCCATTCCTTGCTGACGAGGATGGCAAGGCATGCCTTTTGCACATAGGTGTCGGGGCGCGTCAGGGCGTTTTGCACGTCGTCCACGCCGGTTGCGCTCTGGTCGATGCAAGCCGTTGCGGCGGCGCAGAAATTTTCAAAGCACCAGTTGATGCCCTCGTAGTTTTCCCAGACATGACGCAGATCCTGGAGCTCGGTGTCGAGCAAGGTCCACAGCTGACCCTCGCCGCCATCGTCGATGGCCCGGATAAAGGGCGCGCAGGTGGTGACCTCCAGCCGCAGCGCCCGCCAGCAGGCTTGGGTCTGCGGGGCAAAGGCGCGCATGTCGTGCTGGGCGGCACGGATATCGTCCAGCGCATCGTTAGAGAGCTGCGAGAGCCGCCGGCCCAGGCGCTCCATCCGGGTGTCATGCTCGTGCGCGTCCTCCGCCAGCAGGCGCATTTCCTCGTCATCGGCAAACAGCGCCTCTGTCTCGGCGTGACGCGCCCGCATCTGCTCGGAGCGCATTTTTTGCTCTGCCCCCAGCGTTTCCAGCGCGTTGAGCTGGATGAGCGATTCAAGCGTGTCGCTGTTGCGCTGGAGCACGTCGAGGATACGGCGATGGGCGGCGCTCAGGGTCTCGACGACCGTGTGGCGCAGCTCGTCCCGCAGCTGCACCGCGCGTTTGCGGCGGGCCATGGCGCGGCTGTTCCAGACAAGGCCCAAGGCCGACAGCACCAGAGCGATGACCGCCCCGACATCAAGGCCGAATTGAAACGGCAGGAAAACGCTCGGGTCCAGCATGGGTTTGATTTTCCAACGAAATTTTTAGGTAGTACAGCAATGGCAGGCAAGGCGGAGGTCCGCTTTGCCTTTTCCGTTCAAGCGCCTGTGGCGCCGGTCTCGGATCAGCCCTTGAGCGTGTCGAGCGCCTGTTTCAGGTCCAGCGCGCCGTCGTACAGCGCCCGGCCAGAGATCGCGCCGTTCAGGGGCGCGCCGCAATCGCGCAGTGCCTTGAGGTCGTCCAGCGACGACACGCCGCCCGAGGCAATCACCGGGATCGTCACGGCGTTGGCCATGGCGGCGGTGTATTCCACGTTCGGGCCTTGCATTGCGCCGTCGCGGTTGATGTCGGTGTAGATGATCGCCGCAACGCCATCGTTTTCAAAGCTTTTCGCCAGTTCCACCGCGTCCACGTCGGTCACCTCGGCCCAGCCTTTGGTGGCAACCTTGCCGTCCTTGGCGTCGATGCCCACGGCGATCTTGCCCGGAAAGGCCTTGGCCGCTTCGCGCACCAGTTCGGGCTTTTCCACCGCAACGGTGCCCAAGATCACGCGGGCGAGCCCCTTGGACAGCCACATCTCGATGGTGGCCATGTCGCGGATGCCGCCGCCCAGCTGCGCCGGGGTCTGGGTCTGCTTGAGGATCGCCTCGACGGCGGCGGCGTTGACCGGCTCACCGGCGAAAGCGCCGTTCAGGTCGACGAGGTGCAGCCACTCGCAGCCGCTGGCCATGAATTCCAGCGCTTGCGCCGCCGGATCGTCGTTAAAGACCGTAGCCTTGTCCATGTCGCCGCGCAGCAGGCGCACCGCTTTGCCGTCTTTCAGGTCGATTGCCGGATAGAGGATCATATTTCGCCGTCCTTACAAACTCTTGACGCCCTTTAGTATGACGCCACGCTACAATCAAGGCGACCTCGCGTCATGCTTGATCCAAAGCTGACGTTCGCGTCACCATGGGTAAGGCATCTTAGGGAGGAGAAGATGAAGAAACTTGCTATGGCCGCGGCGCTGACGCTGCTGGCGGGGGCGGCGTGGGCCGATCCCATCGAAGGCGTGTGGAAGACCCAGCCCGATGACGGCAAATACGCCCATGTGACGATCAAGCCCTGCGGCAGCGGCTTTTGCGGCACGATCAGCCAGTCGTTCAACGCCGATGGCTCGGTCTTCAAGACGGGCAACACCGGCAAGCGGCTGGTCCATGACATGGTGCCCAAGGGCGGCGGCAAATACGAGGGCAAGGTCTGGCGACCGTCCAACAACAAGATGTACATCGGCAAGATGGACGTGAAGGGCAACACCGCCAAGCTAAAGGGCTGCGTGGCGGGTGGCCTGCTGTGCAGCGGCCAGACCTGGACGCGGGTGAAGTAAGGCGCGCGGTAAGGCGGCAGGCCACTCAGGCCTGCCAACTGCCCCTTAAGGCCGCCATTTCAAGAAGTTACCGATCATCCGCAGACCGGCGTCGGCGCTTTTCTCGGGGTGGAACTGCAGGCCGATCATATTGTCGCGGGCGACAATCGCGGTGACATCGCCGCCGTAATCCACATGGGCGATGCGTTGGGCCGCGTCGCCCATTTCCATCTGGTAGCTATGCACGAAATAGGCGTGCTCGCCGGTTGCGACGCCGTCCAGCACCGGGTGGGCGGTGTCGATCACCAGATCGTTCCAGCCCATATGCGGGATCTTCAGCGACGCGTCCGCCGGTTTGATCTCGCGCACTTCGCCGTCGATCCAGCCGAGACCCTCGACGGTTTCGTACTCGTGCCCCTTGCGGGCCATCAGCTGCATCCCGACGCAAATCCCCATGAAGGGACGGCCCTTGACCTGCACCGCCTCGACCATGGCGTCAAAGCAGCCCGAGGCACGCAAGGCCGCCGCACAGGACGGAAACGCGCCATCGCCGGGCAGCAGAAGATGATCCGCCTTTGCGACCACGTCGGGGTCCGCGGTGACAACCACGTCGCCGCCGCCAACCTCTTTGGCCATGCGCTGAAACGCCTTTTCGGCAGAGTGCAAGTTGCCGCTTTCGTAGTCGATGATCGCCGTCAGCATCGGGCCAACCTTTTGTTATACCTCAGGGAAAAGGGCTCAGAGCGCGCCCTTGGTCGACGGCAGCTTGTCCGCCACGCGGGCGTCGTATTCCACCGCCATGCGCAGCGCGCGGGCCACCGCCTTGAACGCCGCTTCGGCGATGTGGTGGCTGTTGAAGCCGTGCAGCCGGTCGATGTGCAGCGTGATCCCGCCGTGAGTCGAGATCGCCTGAAAGAACTCGCGCACCAGTTCGGTGTCGAAGGTGCCGATCTTGGCCGAGGGAAAATCGACGTTCCACACAAGGAAAGGCCGCGCCGACAGGTCCAGCGCCGCACGCACCTGCGTGTCATCCATGGGCAGGTGGCATTCGCCGTAGCGCCGGATGCCCTTTTTGTCGCCAAGCGCCTCGACCAGCGCTTGCCCGATGGCGATGCCGGTGTCCTCGACGGTGTGGTGATCGTCGATGTGGTAATCGCCCTCGGCGCGGATCGTCATGTCGATCAACGAGTGGCGCGACAGCTGGTCCAGCATGTGGTCGAAAAAGCCCACCCCGGTCTGGTTGTCGTAAACCCCGGTGCCATCAAGGTTAATCGAGACCTCGATCTTGGTTTCCGCAGTGGTGCGGGTGACGGACGCGCGGCGCATGGGCTGTCTCCTGATTTGCTTGGCGCCTTATAAGCGCGAGCGGGGGAGGGTCTCAAGCCCACATACGTGGTGCCCGTTTGAAGGCTGCGATTTTGGATATTTGAAAAGAGAAGAAGAGAAAATGGAGCGGGCGAGGCGATTCGAACGCCCGACCCTAACCTTGGCAAGGTTATGCTCTACCCCTGAGCTACGCCCGCAAACCATTTTCTTCTTGCTTTGGAGCGGTTGCTTGCCTTTGGGTATAGGCGCCGCGCCGAAGCTGACCATCTGGAGCGGGCGAGGCGATTCGAACGCCCGACCCTAACCTTGGCAAGGTTATGCTCTACCCCTGAGCTACGCCCGCTTACCAGTTGGTGAGCGGGGATTTACCGCCCAGTGCCGGGGGGCGCAAGAGGAAAATTGCGCCTTTTTTCGACTTTTTTCAAATTACTGAAATTAAAGGGTTTTTAGGGCTACTCTGCAGCGTGGGTCTGGATCGCGGCGACGGGGTGGTCCGTGTCGCCTTCGGGGCAGGGGGTTTTGGCCAGCGGATTGCCCACCAGACCCGCCTTTGTGGCCATGGCGGCCAGTTCGGAACGATTCTGCGCGCCGGTTTTTTGCTGTACCATGGCCAGCCGCTGGCGCACGGCGGAAAAGGAAATGCCCAAGCTGTGGGCGATCTGTTTGTCCATGTAGCCAAGGCCGACGTAGCGCAGCAGTTCCTTTTGCTTGGGCGTCAGCCCGGCGCGGGTCACGAATTCGGCGTTGTGCAGCTGGCCATAGCGCGTGTGGGCGGCCATGGCGGCCACGTGCAGGGTGTGTGCCTGGGTTTCAATCAGGTGTTCAAAGGTGGCACGGGGGGCGGCGCTGCCAAAGACGATCATCGCCGTTTGATCGGGCGTGTCGCTGGTCAGCGGAATCAGCAGCCCGGCGTTCAGCTGTCGCAGCCCGGTGTTGTCGCCATAGGCGGTGCCCACAAGGCGCGGGCCCAGCGTGGTTGGCCGGACAAAGGGCGCCTCTCTGCGGGCGGGCAGGGTGCTGCGGATATGCGCGCCGTGCTCATCGGCAGAATGGACGTAATCCACCAGCTCCAGTCGCAGCGCCTTGGCCAGCGTCACCAGTCCGGCCCAGACCGCATCGCTGGTGGTGGCCGCGCTCAGCGCTTGCAAATAGGTGCAAAGCGTTTGCGGGAAAAAAGCCTCTGCGCCGATGGGCGGCGTACCGTCTACCTGTTTCATGCCCCGATGGTGCGCTGTGGGGCGGTTGGAGGCCAGTCAGGAATACCTGCCCCCGCGTCACGGGCGCTGTTGGGGGTGCTACTCGCTGGGGTTGAAACGCCACTCGGGCGGGAGAGGATTGGGCACCAGAAGAGCGCGGATTTCCTCGGCCAGCGGGCCTTTGGCGCCATTTAGCAGCACGCGGGTGGTGTAATAGCCGTAGTAGCGGCCATCGACCGCCTGGACGGCCCAATCGGCGATTTGCGAGTGGGAAAAGCGCACCAGATCGCGGATGCGTTTATCGGGCATATGCGCCGGGTGGCCCGCCAGTTGCGCGACAAATCCTTTGCCGTCGCGGCGGATGGTATCGACCCAGATCATTTCGATCCGCTCGGGGGCGGGGACGGGCAGGGCGACTTTCAGAGCAAAGGACGGCGAAAAGCGCCCGTGCCGCTTTTCCATCGCGCCGAGGGCGTCGTTCAGGGTTGCGCGGGCTTGGCCGAACGCCTTTGCCATGGCGTAATCGCTGCTTTGCACGTGGATCACGGGGACTTCGGCGCGCGCAGGCAGGCTGCCGCAGCAGATCAACAGGGCCAAGGCAGCGCCGCGTATCAACAATCAGTCCCCCTATGGATACATTGTCCTCGACGTTAGCCAGCCGGGGGCGTCGCGTCCACCACATGCCGCGCAGGCATCGGATTTTTCACGAGAAAACTGCGGAAACGAAAAAGGCCGCCCCCCGGCAGGGAGCGGCCCAATCGCGCGATGAGTAGGGGTTATTCCAGCTCGATCAGCAGGTCCTTGGCGTCGATCTGGCCACCGGCCTGCACATGCACGGCCTTGATGGTGGCGTCGCGTTCGGCGTGAATCCCGGTTTCCATCTTCATGGCTTCAATGGTCAGCAGCAGATCGCCGGTCTTGACGGTGTCACCGGCCTTGACCGCGATAGAGGCCACCACACCCGGCATCG
The DNA here is from genome assembly GCF_900176475.1 of Tropicibacter naphthalenivorans. GTDB lineage: Bacteria > Pseudomonadota > Alphaproteobacteria > Rhodobacterales > Rhodobacteraceae > Tropicibacter > Tropicibacter naphthalenivorans. Next base: position 704,281 of record NZ_FWXX01000002.1, on the reverse strand, counting down.
GCGCGCCGATGTGGTTGGCGTTGCCCAGCTCGGCCTTGGGACGGGCGGCAGAGGAGCTCTTGGCCTTGCGGTCGGGCACGCGGATGGTGCGCGGCTGGCCGTTGAGCTCGAAGAACACGCGCACTTCGCCGTCGTCCTGCGTCTCGCCCACCGCTTGTAGGCGGATTTCCAGCGTCTTGCCGGGGTCGATCTCGGCGGTGATCTCTTCGCCCGCTTCCATCCCGTAAAAGAACGTCCGTGTCGGCAGGGCGCGCACCGGCCCATAGGTTTCGTGCCGCTGGGCGTAGTCAGTGAAAACCTTGGGGTACATCAGGTAGCCGTTCAGGTCTTCGTCGTCGATGGCCGCACCGTCGAGGATCTGGCTGACCTCGGTGCGCTTGTCCTCGATGTCCACGGGGGCGGCGCGCAGGCCGGGACGCTCGGTAAAGGGTTTGTCGTCCTTGAGGATCTTTTTCTGGATCGCCTTGGGCCACCCGCCGGGGGGCTGGCCGAGGCTGCCCTTCATCATGTCGATGACCGAGTCGGGGAAGCTGAGGTCGGTCTTGGGGTCTTCGACCTGATCGCGGGTCAGGCCCTGCGACACCATCATCAGCGCCATGTCACCGACCACCTTCGACGAAGGCGTCACCTTGACGATATCGCCGAACATCTGGTTCACGTCGGCATAGGTCTGGGCGACCTCGTGCCAGCGCTCTTCGAGACCCAAGGACCGCGCCTGCGCCTTGAGGTTGGTGAACTGGCCGCCGGGCATCTCGTGCAGGTACACCTCGGAGGCCGGGGCCTGCATGCTGGATTCGAACGCCGCGTACTGGCCGCGCACCGCTTCCCAATAGTTGGAGATCTCGCGGATCGCGCTCATGTCGAGCCCGGTGTCGCGGTCGGTGTGGCGGAAGGCCTCGACCACAGAGCCCAGCGTCGGCTGAGAGGTGTTGCCCGACAGCGCGTCCATGGCGCAATCGACCGCATCCACGCCAGCGGCAGCGGCGGCCACAATGGTGGAGATCGCAGCACCAGAGGTGTCATGCGTATGGAAGTGGACGGGCAGGCCGACCTCTTCTTTCAGGGCTTTGACCAGCGGACCGGCGGCGGGGGCCTTGAGCAGGCCGGCCATGTCCTTGAGGCCAAGGATATGCGCGCCGGCGGCTTTCAGTTCCTGACCCATGGCGACGTAGTATTTCAGGTCATACTTGGCGCGGTCGGGGTCGAGGATATCGCCGGTGTAGCAGATCGTCCCTTCGAGCACCTTGTTGTTGTCCAGCACCGCGTCCATGGCGACGCGCATGTTCTCGACCCAGTTCAGCGAGTCGAACACGCGGAAGACGTCAACGCCGGTCTCAGCCGCCTGTTTGACAAAGAACTGCACCACGTTGTCGGGGTAGTTGGTGTAGCCCACACCATTCGCCCCGCGCAGCAGCATCTGCGTCATCAGGTTGGGCATCCGGGTGCGCAGATCGCGCAGGCGCTGCCACGGACATTCCTGCAAGAAGCGGTAAGCCACGTCAAAGGTCGCGCCGCCCCAGCATTCCACGCTGAAAAGCTCCGGCAGCTTATGCGCATAGGCCGGGGCCACGGCGATCATATCCGCCGAGCGCATCCGGGTGGCCAGCAAGGACTGGTGGCCGTCACGCATGGTGGTGTCGGTGATCAGCAGCTTGCTCTCGTTCAGCATCCAATCAGCGACCGCCTGCGGGCCTTTATCCTCCAGCAGGGTGCGGGTGCCCGCGGTCGGGGCCTCTGTCGGGACACGCGGGGCGCGCGCCGGTTTCAGATCGGCGGCGGGCTTGGGGCGGCCTGCGACCTCGGGGTGACCGTTCACAGTGATATCCGCGATATAGGTCAGCACCTTGGTGCCGCGGTCACGGCGCTTTTTGAAGTCGAACAGCTCGGGCGTCGTGTCGATGAACTTGGTGGTGTACTGGTTCGTCAAAAAGGTCGGGTGCTTGAGCAGGTTGATGACGAACTCGATGTTGGTGGTCACGCCGCGAATACGGAACTCACGCAGGGCGCGGTCCATGCGGGCGATGGCCTTTTCCGGGGTGGGGGCCTTGGCGGTCACCTTGACCAGAAGCGAGTCGTAATAACGCGTGATCACGCCGCCCGCGTAGGCGGTGCCGCCGTCCAGACGGATGCCCATGCCGGTCGCGCTGCGATAGGCGGTGATGCGGCCATAATCGGGGATAAAGTTGTTGGTCGGGTCCTCGGTGGTGATGCGCGTTTGCAGCGCGTGGCCGTTGAGCTTGACGTCATACTGCGACGCGCGGCCCGTCGCCTCGGCCAGCGATTTCCCTTCGGCGATCAGGATCTGCGCCTGCACGATGTCGATGCCCGTGACCTCTTCGGTGACGGTGTGTTCGACCTGAACGCGCGGGTTCACCTCGATAAAGTAGAACTTGCCCGTTTCCATATCCATCAGGAATTCGACGGTGCCCGCGCATTCATAGTTCACATGGGCGCAGATCTTGCGGCCAAGCTCACAGATTTCCTCGCGCTGGGCTTCGGACAGATAGGGCGCGGGGGCGCGTTCCACGACCTTTTGGTTGCGGCGCTGGACCGAGCAGTCGCGCTCGTACAGGTGATAGATCTGGCCCATCTTGTCGCCAAGGATCTGCACCTCGACGTGGCGGGCGCGGGTGATCATCTTTTCCAGGTAGCCCTCGCCGTTGCCAAAGGCGGCCTCGGCCTCGCGGCGACCTTCGAGCACCTTTTCCTTGAGCTCTTCGGGCTTGGTGATCGGGCGCATCCCGCGGCCGCCGCCGCCCCAAGAGGCCTTGAGCATCAGCGGATAGCCGATGTCGGCGGCCTCGGCGGTGATGGCGTCGAAATCGTCGCCCAGCACTTCGGTGGCGGGGATCACCGGCACACCGGCGGCGATGGCGACCTTGCGAGCGCTGGCCTTGTCACCAAGGGCGCGCATGGTTTCCGCCTTGGGGCCGATAAAGGTGATGCCGTTCTCGGCGCAGGCATCCACGAAGTCGGGGTTCTCCGACAGCAGGCCATAGCCGGGGTGGATCGCATCTGCGCCGGATTCCTTGGCCACACGGATGATCTCTTCGATCGACAGGTAGGCCTGAACTGGGCCAAGACCCTCGCCAATGCGGTAGGCTTCGTCGGCTTTAAAGCGGTGCAGGCCCAGCTTGTCTTCTTCGGCATAGACCGCGACGGTCTTTTTGCCCATCTCGTTGGCGGCCCGCATAATGCGGATGGCGATCTCGCCCCGGTTGGCGATCAGGATTTTCTGAAACTCGGGCATGGGTCGTCCTCTACAAGGCGGCAAAACGCCGGTCGTCTAATTGGTTGGCGTGGATTAATGCGGTTGCTGCGGTGCGGCGCAAGAGGGTTTGCAAATTAATTGAAAACCCTGCGTCACTTTGCAAATTTTGAAACCGATAGCGCTAACCGTCGCGTTTCAGCCCCATAAAGGCGGTTTCGACGATCTGTTTGCCGCGCAGCGCGCGCGGGTGCGCGACGCCCAACTGGCCAATATTGGCGATTATGTCGCGGCGCAGCAGCTCTGTCAGATGGGCCGGGCCGCGGGCGCCAAGCGCGCAAACCGCGTAGTGCCACGCGCGTCCCATCATGACAAAATCGGCCCCCAAGGCGATGGCCCGCAGGATGTCCAGCCCGCTTTCGATACCGCTATCAAAGATCAGCGGCAGCGTTGTCGCGGCACGTATGGGCGCTAACGCCTCAATGGCGGCGGGGGCGGCGTCGAACTGGCGGCCAGCGTGGTTGGACACCCAGATCGCATCGACCCCGGCGGCCTCTAGGCGGGGCGCATCGCTGGCGCGCATCACGCCTTTGACGATCAACTTGCCGTCCCACGCGTCGCGAATCCATTGCAGATAGTCCCAGTCGGGCGCGGTGCGCAGCAGGTAGCCCACATGCGCCGTCGGGTCGCGGGTGACGGTTTCCTGCGTGTATTTGTCCAGGGTTTTCATGCGCGGCATCCCGGCGCGGGCGCGCGCAATGGACCAAGTCGGGCGCTGCACGCATTGCGCAAGGATTCGCGGCGTTAGCCGGGGCGGCTGCACCAACCCGCCTTTAACCTGCGCCTCGCGGCGCGAGGCCACCGGCACGTCGACCGTCAGCACAAGCGTGTCAAAGCCGCTGTCCCTGGCCCGCGCCAGCATATCGCGGCGCATGTCCACATCGCGCGGCGGGTACAGCTGGAACCAGCCGTGGCCATTTAGATGCGGGCCGACCTCTTCGGGCGTGGCATTGGCGACGGTGGACAGGGTGTAGGGCAGGGCGGCCTTGGTCGCGCCCTTGGCCAGCAGCGTCTCGGCCCCCGGCCAGAGCAGGCCCGACTGTCCCACCGGCGCAACCCCAAAGGGCAGGGCATAGTCACGGCCCAAAAGCGTTGTCGTCAGGTTCGGCGCAACCTCTCCGTGCAGAATCGATGGCTCGAACAGCACCGCGTCCAAGGCCCGGCGGTTGCGCCGCAGCGTCGCCTCGGTCCCGGTTGCCGTATCCAGATAGGCCCATGCGAAATGCGGAACCCGAAGCCGCGCCGCATCGCGTAAGTCCTTGATCGTCATGTATCGGCTGTGCAAATCCATGGGCCGATTAGCGCCGCCGAATGCGCCTGTGTCCAGAGGGTCCGGCGCATTCATCTAAAAACCACCGCGTAAATTCAGCACTTTTTAAGTGAATCTTCCTATCCCATTCACCATGCACACTGAGGGGAAAGACGATGCACGCACTGGTTTTGGACAACAATACAAAGCGGCTCGAACAGGGGCAGATCGCCTTTTTGCAAGAGGGGCTTCAGGTGACGGGCAGCGGCTCGATCGCCGTGGCCGAGATCGCCTTGGACCGATTCGACGTGGATATCCTGGTGATTGATCGGCGCACCGCGGGCAAACGCTTTGCCGAGATCGTGCGCACGGCCGAGCGCCGCAACCCCAAGCTGGTGTCCATCGCGCTGACGCCGGATGTGTCGGGCGACACCGACCGGATGGTGCAGGCGTTCCCGTCGATGCACTGCGTCTTGGGCGATGATCTGTCGCCGTCGGTGGCGGCGAAACTGGCGATGGCGTCGGTCAGCGAATCGACCGGCAGCGGCATGGCCCCGCGCGAAGTCGAAGTGCCGCGTGTGCCGCAGGACAGCGACATCCAGCTGACCCGCCCCGGTCAATACGCGCCCCAGCCCGCCGCAGCCCCGGCACCGCAGCCGCAGTGGTTTGACGAGGTGGCCACGCCCCAGCCTGCGCCGCAGCCGCGCCCCGTTCAGCAGCCGGTACAACAATCGCCCCAGCCCGCCCGCATGATCCGCGCCGAAGACGTGCAGGTCGCCCGCGTGGTTCAAGGCGAAAACGGCCCGCAGATCGTGCACGAGGATGAGGCCCAAGCCACCGCCCGCCCGGTGCGCTCGGTCGCTCCGGTGTTCTCGTCCACCCGCCGCAGCCGCGCCAAGGCGACACAGGCCGCCTGAGGGCCGACAAATTTGCGCGGCACGGGGGAACAGACTGCGAACATGCACTTTCCCTTTGCCGCGAGGCCCGCTAGATTGTGGGCATGAGCAGCTATGATGATTTCGACGCCTTCGAGGCCTCTTCGTTGTCCGCCCGCGCCATGGCCGCGCGGCCCGCGCCCTATCTGGACGAACTGAACCCGGCCCAACGCGAGGCGGTCGAGGCGCTGGATGGCCCGGTCCTGATGCTGGCCGGGGCAGGGACCGGCAAGACCAAGGCGCTGACCGCCCGGGTCGTCCACCTGCTGAACACCGGGCGCGCCCGTCCGAACGAAATCCTCTCGGTGACCTTCACCAACAAGGCCGCCCGCGAGATGAAGAATCGCATCTCGCGGATGCTTGGGCAGACGGTCGAGGGGATGCCGTGGCTGGGGACCTTTCACTCGATCTGCGTCAAGCTGCTGCGCCGCCACGCCGAACTGGTGGGGCTGAAGTCGAACTTTACGATCCTCGACACCGACGACCAGATCCGCCTGCTCAAACAGCTGATCCAAGCCGCCGGGATCGACGACAAACGCTGGCCCGCGCGCCAGCTGGCCAACATCATTGACGGCTGGAAGAACCGTGCGCTGACCCCGGACAAGATCCCTTCGGCGGATGCGGGGGCTTATAACTACGCCGGACCCAAGCTGTACGCCCAATATCAAGAACGCCTGCGCGAGCTGAACGCCGTCGATTTCGGTGACCTGCTGCTGCATATGGTGGTGATCTTTCAGACGCACGAGGACGTGCTGGAGCAATACCAACGTTGGTTCCGCTACATCCTCGTGGACGAATATCAGGATACCAACGTCGCGCAATACATGTGGCTGCGGCTGCTGGCGCAAAAGCACCGCAACATCTGCTGCGTGGGCGATGACGACCAGTCGATCTATGGCTGGCGCGGCGCCGAGGTGGGCAACATCCTGCGCTTTGAAAAGGATTTCGAGGGCGCGCATGTGGTGCGTCTGGAACAGAACTACCGCTCGACGCCGCATATCCTCGCGGCGGCGTCCTCGGTCATTCGCGGCAACACCAACCGTCTTGGCAAGGAGCTGTGGACAGAGGCGGAGGATGGCGAAAAGGTCCGCCTGATCGGCCATTGGGACGGCGAAGAAGAGGCGCGCTGGATCGGCGAAGAGATCGAGGCGCAACAGGGCGGCACCCGTGGCGGACGTCCCTATAGCCTTGATGACATGGCGATTTTGGTGCGCGCCTCGCACCAGATGCGCGCCTTCGAAGACCGGTTTCTGACGATCGGACTGCCCTACCGCGTAATCGGCGGCCCGCGCTTTTACGAGCGGATGGAGATCCGCGATGCCATGGCCTACTTCCGCTGCGTGGTCTCGCCCGACGACGATCTGGCCTTCGAACGCATCGTCAACACGCCCAAACGCGGCCTCGGCGACAAAGCGCAACAAACGATCCAACGGATCGCCCGCGAAAACGGCGTGTCCTTGGTCAACGGCGCGGCGATGGCGGTGGAACAGGGCGCGATCAAGGGCAAGGGGGCCAAGGCGCTGGGCGAGCTGACCACGCGAGCAAGCTCTTGGCGTTTTTTGCAAGTGAATGTCGGCAATCAAGTCGTGATTGATGAGTTTAAAGCTGAAAGCGCTGACCACAGCGCAAAGATTTTGCGTTTAATGGAGCAGTTCGCTTCTGAAGACGCGGTCATAGACGACGAAAATCTCGGCACACGCTCGAATGAAGATATCCAGTACGAAATCGATCAGCTAAAGTCTCGCATTCAAGTCTTGGAAGTGTACATTGAGATTCTCGAGGGAAATCATGTGCGTTTTGCCGAACTTATCCTCGACGAATCCGGCTACACCGAGATGTGGCAAAACGACAAAACCCCCGAGGCACCGGGCCGCCTTGAAAACCTCAAGGAACTGGTCAAGGCTCTGGAAAGCTTTGAAAACCTTCAAGGATTCCTCGAACACGTCAGCCTCGTGATGGATAACGAAAGCGACGACGGCGGGGCCAAGGTCAGCATCATGACGCTGCACGCCGCCAAGGGGCTAGAATTCCCGGTGGTCTTCCTGCCCGGCTGGGAAGACGGCCTGTTCCCGTCGCAGCGCAGCATGGACGAAAGCGGCGTCAAAGGCCTCGAAGAGGAGCGCCGTCTGGCCTATGTCGGGATCACCCGCGCCGAGGAACTCTGCACGATTTCTTTTGCGGGTAACCGCCGCGTGTTTGGCCAGTGGCAATCGCAAATGCCCTCGCGTTTTGTGGATGAACTGCCCGAAGACCACGTGGACATCCTGACACCGCCGGGCCTTTACGGCGGAGGCTATGGCGCGGCCGCGCCGACAGGGATGAAATCGAACCTCGAAACCCGGGTAGCCGAAGCGAACGTGTACAATTCCCCGGGCTGGCGTCGCCTACAAGAACGCCAGTCCGATCGCCCCGTCAGTCAACCGCGCGAAAGCCGCAATACGGTGATCGATCTGACAGCGGTCTCGGCCTACACCACCGGCGAACGCGTTTTTCACAACAAGTTCGGCTATGGCGAAATCATCGGTATCGAAGGTGACAAGCTGGAAATTGACTTTGAAAAAGCCGGGACCAAAAAGGTTGTTTCGCGCTTTATCTGTGCAGCGGACGACGTGCCTTTTTGAGGGTGTTTGGGGGCGCTGCCCCCGGCCTTTGGCCTCCCCCGGGATATTTTGAAAGAGAAGAAGACAGGGCGCGGGTCTTTGGGTTTCTTCTCTTTGGTAAATATCCTGGGGTGAATGGCCGCAGGCCAGAGGGGCAAGGCCCCTGTCAGCCGATTGGCAAGGGCGCGTCGGCTTTTGGTTGATCCATGACGATTTGACTGTGCACTCGGGACACTAGTGGATGCGCGAGCAGCACGTCGTGGATCAGTCGGTTGAGATCCGTCAGGTCGCCGCAAAAGACGCGCAAGAGATAGTCCGCATCGCCGGTCATCGTCCATGCCGAGGTGATCTCGGCGCGGGTGCTGAGGAGGCGGGCGAAACTGCGGCCTTCTTCGGCGCCGTGGCGGGCGAGCTGCACTTGGATGAAGGCTTGGACCGTGAGGCCGAGCTTTTGCGGCGAGAGCCAAGCGCGGTACCCTTGGATCACGCCCGCCTCTTCGAGCCGTTGACGGCGGCGACCGGCTTGGCTGGCGGAGAGGTTCAGGCGCGCGCCGAGCTCTTGGGCTGTAGCTTGGCCATTTTGTTGCAGGGCCGCAAGCAAGGCAATGTCGGTGGGATCGAGGATCATGCGGAGTTTTCGCGTCAATATCTGAATTTGTGCGGCAACTTAGCGTAATGGCGCGATTATGTCACGACTATGCGCGCCATCCGCGCGTCGCCACCGATATCCTATGTGCACAACGCGCAGGAGGATACATCATGGGACCGTTCCCGCACGACGCCCCGCAGTCGACCATTACGCAAGACAATCCCGCTGGCACCGACGGCTTTGAGTTCGTCGAATTCGCTCATCCCAATCCGCAGGAGCTGCGCGAGACCTTTACGCGCATGGGCTACAGCCACGTCGCCACGCATAAAACCAAGCCGGTTGAGCTTTGGCAGCAGGGTGACATCACCTACGTTCTCAACGCCGACCCGGACAGTTTTGCCGCCCGGTTCACCGAAGAACACGGCCCCTGCGCGCCTTCTATGGCGTGGCGGGTGGTGGACGCCCAGCACGCCTATCAGCACGCCATTGCGCAGGGGGCCGAGCCTTATAACGGCCCCGGCAAAACCGTCGATTGGCCCGCGATCAAGGGCATTGGCGGCTCGCTGCTGTATTTCACCGACCAGTATTACGACACCTCGCCCTATAACGCCGAGTTTAACTGGATCGCGCAATCCAAGCCGCGCGGCGTCGGCTTTTACTATCTCGACCACCTGACCCACAACGTGTTCAAGGGCAACATGGACACGTGGTTTCGCTTTTACGGCGATCTGTTCAACTTCAAGGAAATTCGGTTCTTTGACATCGAGGGCAAGTTCACCGGGCTGTTCAGCCGTGCGCTGACCTCGCCGTGTGGGCGCATTCGTATCCCGATCAACGAAGACCGGGGCGAAACCGGGCAGATCGTGGCCTATCTCAAGAAGTACAAGGGCGAGGGCATCCAGCACATCGCGGTCGGCGCGCGCGACATTTATGACGCCACCGATGCGATTGCGGACATGGGCGTGCAGTTCATGCCGGGGCCGCCGGACAGCTACTATGACTTGTCGTTTGACCGGGTGTCGGGCCACAGCGAACCGGTCGAGCGGATGAAACGCCACGGCATTTTGATCGACGGCGAAGGCGTTTTGGACGGCGGAGAGACCAAGATCCTGCTTCAGATTTTCTCGAAAACCGTGATCGGGCCGATCTTTTTCGAGTTTATCCAGCGCAAGGGTGACGATGGTTTTGGCGAAGGCAACTTCCGCGCATTGTTCGAATCCATCGAGCAAGAGCAGATCGCAAACGGCGAGTTGAGCGCCGCAGAATAGCGCTTAGCCGCGCGGCATCTTCAGGGTGATCAAGCGGCCGCTTTTCACGTAGATCAGCGCGTCTTCCTGGATCGCCTTGACGCGGCCGCCATCGAGGCGGTCGCCCACGGTGACCTTTTGGTATTTGCCAGAGCTGGGGATGCGCACCAGCGCGCGGCGCTTGGACGGCGTGCCATAGACCCCGATAAGCGCAATTTTATTAAGGTTGATCGCGTTGTTATCCGTGGCGGCCCGGGCCACGGTGGTGGCGGTCGGACCAGAGGGGGACACGGTGCGCGGCGCCACGGCGGCGGTCTGAACCGGCTCGGCGGGGCGCTGCGCTTCGGCGCGTTGAACGATGGCGGCGATGTTGCGCGGGCGCGGCACGGGTTTCAGCGACTGGGCCACGGCCTGGGCGGTGGCGGGGGTGTCAGGCTCTGCCTCTTGCGCAGTTTCCTGCGCGGTTTTCGGGCGCATCACCGGGCGGATCTTGGCCAGCTCTTGCAAGGAAATCCCGCCCAGCGTGGCGCGTTCCAGCTGTTCCAGCAGGTCGTCCGGGCGCGCTTCGGGGCGCAGGTTGCGCAGTGGGTTGGCGGCGTCTTCTTGCGCAGGGTCTTCCGAGGGCAGGACCAGCGGCGGATTTCGCAGCGGCGGGATCACCGGGGGCAGGCCGGTGAAAATCCGCAGGCCATCGGGCGTCAAAGCGCCTTCGGGCGTGGCGCGCACCAAGCCGCGATTGTCAAAGTCGAACACCATCCCGGCGGGGGGTGGCAGGCCCGGATCGTCCATGCGCGGCTCTTGGGCCATGTCCAGCGGGTCGGGCAGGGCGACCGCGTCCAATTCCTGCACCTTGGGATCGATCGAGGCGACATAAACATCATCCACACCGTCGGTGGGCGGCAGCATCGGCGCCGTGGGCGTGCGCTGCCAGATGCCGGTTGCGGCGTAGGTGGCGGCGGCCTCTTCGGGCGTCAGAGTCTGCGGATCGACCGGAACGGTCAGGGCGGGCGGCGCGGTGTCTGGCGCGGGACCGGTCTCCAGCGCGGCCAGTTCCACGGCGTTGTCCACGGTCACCGGCGCTTCGGGCAGGGCGTCGGGGACAACAATCGCGTCTTGGGGCAGAGAGGCGACCGCCTCTGGCTCTTCCCCGCCAAACAAAGACGCCAGCCCATCGTCAAGGAACACCGACGCCCAAGCGGCCACGGCGATCAGGAACATGATCAGCGTCGCGGTCAGGATCAGACCAAGGAAGCGCGGCTTGCCGCCGACCTTTTGCTGGCCGCGCGCGCCAAAGACGGTCATCCGTTCGGCTTCGCTGGCGTCCAGAGCCGCCGCGCCGCCTGCGGCCAAGGCCGGGGTGCCGGGGGCCGCCGCGCGCAGGGCGGCCAGCTTGGACAGGGTGCTTGGGCCTTTGACGGCGGGGGCTGCGGGTGTCGGCTCGGCGGTGCGGGCCGCAAGGGCGGGTGCCTTGGCTGTATCCTTAGCCGCCACGTCCTTGGGGGCTGCCGGGGGCGTGACCGCCGGAGCGGTGGGGCGTTCGGCAGGCGGCTGAGATTTGGCCTTCGCCTTGGGTTTGTCCTTGGCTTTGGCAGCTTTGTCCGCCTTGGCTTGGTTCAGGCGCGTGCGCAGCACGCCGCCCCCGCGGGCCAAAGCGCCAACAAGCGCCCCGGCGGCGGCTTTGGGCACAGAGGCGCGCGCGCCCTTGTCGGCCTGAGCGTCCGCATCGCCTTGATCGCTGGATGGAACGCCGGTGTCTGGCTTGGCAACCGCGGGTGCGGCCTGCGGGGACGCACCGTCCAAAACCGGGGTAAAGCGCGGTTTGGCAGCGCCATCCCCATCGCCCAGCGTCAGAGGGCGCGGTGCGGGCGGGATCGCGTCGGTGCCGCGCGTCGCCCGCACCGAGGCAAAAGCCGGAGCCTCGCCTTCGGCAGAAACGGTGTCCTCGGCGGTGATCGAGATCGGCGTGCCCTTGGCGTCATCAGCTTTGACGGAAGGCGCGGAAACGCGCGGGGTGCCAGTGGGTTCTGGCGCAACGCTGGGGAAGGCCGGGGCGGTGGCGGGCGGCTCGGGGATTGAGGCGACCAGTCCCGGTTCGGGCGGTTTGGGCGTTTCCTCTGGCTCTGGCTCGGGCGCGTCTTCGGCGGTCTCGTCCGCAGGATCTTGCGGCTCGTCAGGTGCGGGCGCGTCGGTCTGAGCCGCAGCATCGGCCTTGGCGTCGTCCTCGGCAGCGGCGGTTTCCACCTCGGCCTGCTGCGGCGCGCCGGTCTCTGGTTCGGGCGTTTGCGCAAGCGAGGCGGGCTCGTCCTCGGCGAGCGGAACAACGGGCGCGTCCTCTACAGGGTCGGCGTCTGCGGCGGGCAAGGCCGCCTCGGCGGTCGCCTCTTCCTCGGCCTGCTTGCGGGCCTTGCGCTCGGCGCGTTTGGCCCGGCGGCGCTGGCGCTCTTCCTCTTCGGTTTCTGCGGGATCGGCCTCTGGCGTCTGGGCAGGCAGATCAAGGGCCAGCTGCGGCGCGTCTTCGTCGGTCGGCTCGGGCGTGTCGGGCGCAGGTGTTTCGGGCGCTGCCTCTGCGATGGGCTCGGCCTCTGGCGCTGCGTCTGCGGCGGGGGCCGGGGGCGTGTCCACCGCCGGTTCCGGCATTGGCTCTGGCGCTGGCTCTGCTACCGGCTCTGGCGCAACCTCAGCCGCAACCGGCATCAAGGCCGCCTCATCTGCGGCAACGATATCAATGGCTTGCGGCAAGCGCTTGGCCGCGCGACGCCAGCCCTTGGCCTTGCCAAAGTGCACCGCGCCCGCAAACGCCCCCTCAGGGGCCTGCGCCGCGTAGGACACGGGTGTAAAGCCGTGCGACTTGGAAAACTCCAGCGCCTCTTGCAGCGTCTCATTCGCCACGGCGGCGACCAGCATCCGCCCGCCCGCCAGCGAATAGTCAAAGGTCAGATCCTTGACCGCATAGGGCGTCGCCCCGTCCAGCGCGGCGCGAATGGCCACCTCGCGGGCAATGTCATCGCCGCCCAGATCGGGCAAGTCCAAAAAGCGGATCTGCTCGGCGGGGATCAACACAACAACTTCGGAGCCCTTTGGGTCCAGCGATTCCGCTCGGTCGCGCAGCGCAATCACTGCCGCGTCCAGATCGCCGCCGTCCAACGGGATTTCCTGAATCCGAGCCCATTTGTCGCCCATCCGGCGCAAAAGGGCGATGCCCTCGAATGAAAGAGAAAGCGCGAAATTTGGTACCATGGGCCGCTCTTTACCAGTCCTGCCAAGCCGGTGGGAGTCTTTATGCGTCTGATGAACAGTCTACAGCAAGTCTTTGCCGAGGCAACGAAAGACTGGGTTTTCCCCACTTGTCTGGGGGCCGTTCAGCGACGACTTTAATGATGTTTTAACGGAGGACATCCAACCATGAGAACCCACGCGCGAATCCTAAGCCTGTGTCTGGCGCTGGGGGCGGCGCTGCCCGCCTTGGCCGACCCTGCAACCCTGACGGTCACGGGGCAGGGCCGGATCGCCGCGACCCCGGATATGGCGACCGTGTCTTTGGGCGTCGAATACACGGCGGCTGAACCCTTGTTGGCGGTGAACCAGACATCCGAGGCGGTGGACGCCATCATGGCCAAGCTGACCGAAATGGGCATCGCGCCGCGCGACATGCAGACCGCGAACCTGTCGGTGGGCGAGGTGTGGAACCGCACTGCCAGCGGCGACAATGAGGTCAGCGGCTATCGCGCCAGCAACCTGCTGCGCGTGCGGGTGCGGGACTTGGACGGCCTTGGCGAGATCCTGCAAACGGTGCTGGAAAGCGGGGCAAACGACCTGTCGGGTCTCAGCTTTGGCCTAACCGATCCGCGCCCCGTCGAGGATAAGGCGCGCAGGGCCGCCGTGGCGGATGCCTTGGCCAAGGCGCAGTTGTACGCCGAGGCGGCGGGGATGCCGCTTGGGCCGATCCTGTCGATCGAAGAGGGCGGGAGCTTGCCCGAGTTTCGTTATACGTCCGCGCGCAGCGTCGAAGCGATGGCGGACGTGCCCGTCGCAGCCGGGGAAACGGTGGTGTCCGATAGCGTGACAGTGGTCTTTTCGCTGGGCGAGTAAGGAAAAGGGGGGGCGCTTTGCCCCCCCCTGATTAGTCTCCTGACGATTTACGCTTGGTTCAGCGCCTGATCGAGATCGGCGATCAGGTCGTCCGCGTCTTCGATCCCGATGGAAATGCGGACCACGTTGGGGGCCGCGCCCGCCGCGATCTGCTGCTCTTCGGTCAGCTGGCGGTGGGTGGTCGAGGCCGAGTGGATCACAAGGCTGCGCGTGTCCCCAAGGTTCGCCACATGGCTGAAAATCTGCAACGAATCCACGAACTTGACGCAGGAATCGTACCCACCCTTGAGCGCCACGGTGAACAGCCCGCCCGCGCCGTTGGGGCAAATCCGCGCCACCCGGTCGTTATACGGCGAAGAGGGCAGCCCCGCATAGGTCACCAGCTCGACCGCCGGGTGGTTTTCCAGCCAGCTGGCCACGCGCATGGCGTTCTCGGTGTGGCGCTGCATCCGCAGCGACAGCGTCTCAATCCCCATCAAGGTGTAATGCGCCGCCTGCGGGTTCAGCGTCATGCCCAGATCGCGCAGACCGATGGCGATGCCGTGAAAGGTAAAGGCCAGCGGCCCAAAGGTCTCGTGGAATTTCAGCCCGTGATAGGCGGGCTCGGGTGCGCTGAGCGAGGGGAACTTGTCGCTGGCCGACCAGTCAAAGTTGCCGCTGTCCACCACCACGCCGCCGGTCACCGTGCCGTTGCCGGTCAGGTACTTGGTCATGGAATGTACCACCAGCGTCGCGCCGTGTTCGATCGGGCGGCACAAATAGGGCGTGGCCGAGGTGTTGTCCACGATCAGGGGCAGGCCGGCCTGATCAGCCACCGCCGCGATGGCGTCAAGGTCAGTGATATAGCCACCGGGGTTGGCGATGCTCTCGCAGAACACCGCGCGGGTGTCGTCGTCAATCGCGGCCGCCACCGCGTCGGTGTCGTCGAAATCCACGAATTTGGCCGACCAGCCAAAGCGCTTGATGGTCTGGCTGAACTGGGTGATCGAGCCGCCATACAGGCGCGTCGACACCACGATGTTGCGCCCCGGTGCCATGATCGGGAACAGCGCCATGATCTGCGCCGCGTGGCCGGACGAGCAGCACACCGCGCCCGCGCCGCCCTCGAGGGTGGCAACCCGTTCCTGCAAGGCCGCCACGGTGGGGTTGGTCAGGCGCGAATAGATGTAGCCGACCTCTTGGAGGTTGAACAATGCCGCCGCGTGCTCGGCATCGCGGAACACATAGGCCGTGGTCTGATAGATCGGCACCTGGCGTGCGCCGGTGGCCGGGTCCGGGCGGGCGCCCGCGTGAATCTGTAGCGTATCAAAGCCGTAGCTGGGTGCGTCGGTCATAGAATCCTCCCAAAATTCTCCGTCAGGATATGGGTATGCGATTGTGTGCGTCCGAACAACGGCCCTGTTGCCCTTGGGGCGCGGGGAATTTGCCCGAATTCTGCGCGTTTAGGTGCGATATGCAACCAAGGCGAGCAACATAGAGTCACTGTATGAGGAGAAGCCTTGACGGAAGTTAACCTTTGCGCCAATGCTGGGTGCAGCCAAATGGTTAACAAAGCAGTAGAGTTTTCCTTCACTGTAGCGGTTATCAAAACAATAAACTCCCTGAGCAAGGAGACGCCAAACATGGCAACCGAAACCACTCCCGAGGCCGAACAGGCCCCCAAAAAGCGTGCCCGCGCGGCGGCGACTGCGAACATTGCCCTGCCGCTGGATCCGCAGGTGCGCACGCGCCTGACCCGTCTGGCCAAAGCCGAAGGCATGACGCTGGGCCACTACCTGCAAAAGGTTCTGGAACTGCACCTGCTGGAGACCGCCGAAGAGGGCGATCTGCTGGCGCAGCGTCTCAAGGCCAAGCGCGAAGTCATCGACCACGTGGTCGCTCTGGCCCAGATGTTGGATAAGGACGGCAAGTTCGACGAACATTTTGTGCTGACAGTGATGAAAACCGCCTCTGAGGACGAAGAGTTCATGGAGCTGTACAAAACAGTCACCGGCGAAGAGGGCCGCAAGGCCGCGCGGTTGCAGCAGACGCTGAACCAGCAGCTTGGCCGGCTGATCCGCAAGGCCGCGAACGCCGGCTCCAAGCGCAACGAAGAAGGCCGCGCCATCCGCGCGCAGGTCACGGGCGAGATCATCACGTCCTATTCCCTGCTGGAGCGCAAAGAAGCGGAGTCCGAGTAATAAGCGCAGCGACATCGACGTAAAAGCCGGGGCAGGGACCCCGGCTTTTTTGTGTGCGGACATGAAAGGGCGGACTGGTTTCTATCACCCTCAGCTGTCATCTGTTTTCGTCGATGGTATGAAACCAATTCAATCAGAGTTATTCTGATCGGGGAGTGGACCTTGCGCGGCAAGTCTCGATCTCAATTCATATAGGTGGAACTCTTCGGCGTAAAATCAGCGCCGTAAGCCGCTCACCGCATCCAGAACCCTTCACGCTTGATCGTATTGCGAATGGCCTGCTCCTTGCGCGGCAAGTCATTGCGATCAAACAGCGCCCGCACCTTTTGCCCGCGCTTTTGGTAGATCATCCGCTTGAACGGATCATATTGCTTGAGCACCTTCTTGACCCGGTTCGGCTCTGAAACTTTGTCCAAGACCTCCACCACCGCATCGGCCTCACGCGCATAAAGCAGCGGCAACAAGCGGTAATGGCAGGTCACCGACCCGTCCAATAACCCCTCGGGCAGCGTATCGCGCCCCCCACCCAAAGCGTGAATGACCAAGGGCAAAGCCACCTGATCCAGCCATGGGTTCAAGCTCTGGCACACCAATTCCGCCGGTGCATCATCGCGGATCGCCAAAGCATACCGCAGGAAAGTTTCGCCAAATTCATGCGGGCACCGAAAGAAAAAGAACCCGGCATTGAAATACAAATACCGCTTCCAATACTCGTCCGGCCACGACAGATCGAGGCTGCTCTCGAAATCCAACCCAAACTTGTCGTACAAAGACTTCCATGTTTGCGTGTACCCCGGCCCGTAAATCTCCAACGTGGGCCAAGTCCCCTCGCGGCGCATGGACGCCGTGGGCCGGTCGAAATCAAACGGCACCTTGCCCAGATCATCCAACACCAACGTGTCGGTATCGAAAAACACAAATGGCTCGCCCTTGGGCAGGGCAAACAAGGCCTCGATTTTATTCCCGTAGGGGTAGGCATGGCCGAAATGCTTGGATTCAAACGGCACAATCATTGCGCCCAAATCCTCCAACAACTCCCGGCAGGCCGGATCATTGATCGACGGATCCTGCGGCCACAATGGCCCCGGCTGCGGTTCGGCCACGAACAGCTTGAACCGCTTGCCCGACCCGGATTGCGCCAAGGACGCCGCAAACAGCAGCGCCTCATAGGTCAGCCGCCCCGCCTGCCCAACAATAAGAAGATTTACAGTTTGAGAACCGCCTGTCTTGCGTGCCATGATATCGCTGCTCGTCAGCCCTTGTTTTTCCGGCAGTATAGGGCGGATACGCGCCGGTCAAAAGCGCCGATCTGTCCCAGCCGACATATTTTCCGAGGCCATTATGTTCGATCTCATTCTGCTTATCATCGCAATCGCCACGGGCGGTGGGGGGCAAACCGCCCAAACCACCGCAGGCGAAGCGCCCCCGCCGGGCTATCAAATGCCCCAGCCCGATGCGCCCAACCCGCTGCCCTACGAGGCCGAACAACAGGTCGCCACGGGCCGCTTCACCACCGCGCTGGAAATCAAACCGATCATGCAGGCGACGCGCGCAAACTGGCTCGCGGTGCGCGAATACGATGGCCAGGACCTCGTCTACGTCACCCACCTGTGGTCCTGGCGCTGCGGTCTGGTCGCCATCCACTACGCCGTCAACGACGCCCCGCTCGAACCCTGGCCGCTGCCCGCCTGCCACGAAGACACGGCCAGCCCCAACGCCATCCTCCCCGAGGACGGCTTGCCCTACCGCAGCTACCCGCTGAGCTCCGTCCAAACCGTCACGGTCGAGCTGATCTACGACGACCTCACCACCGAAAAAGCCACCTTCAACCGCCAGGGCGCGCTCATCCCGTAACGCGCCCTGCTTCTTCTCTTTCAAAATATCCTGGGGGAGCGCCAAAGGCGCGGGGGCAACGCCCCCCCTTCAAAGATCAATCGCCTGCAAAACCTCGGGCTCAATCACATCGACCCCCGGCAAACCCGCCGCCAGTTTCTCGGCCGATTGCTCCAGCGCCGGGAAGGTCCGGTAATGGCAGGGGATCACTGTCTTGAAATCGAAATACGTCTTGGCCGCAAAAGCCGCCAATTCCATATCCATGGTGTAATAGCCGCCCGCCGACAAAATCCCGATCTCCGGCTTATAATACTCGGCGATCCAGCCCATATCGGCCATCACCGTGGTATCGCCCGAGAAGTAGATCGTCTTGCCTTCGCCGCGAATTATATAACCGATCTCGGCGCCCATATAGACAGGCCGGTCGTCCACCACCACCGACGAGCTATGGGACGCCGGAACCATATTCACCTGCACCTCGCCAAAGGTCAAAGTCCCGCCCTTGTTAAAGGCATGCCCCTCTTTCGCGCCCTGCGAAAACAAGTATTGCGCCAGCTCATACATGGCGGTGACTGGCGCGCCGGTGCGCTCCGACACTTCGACAATATCTTGCGTGTGGTCGAAATGCCCATGCGTCACTAAAATCTGCGTCGCCCCGCCAATCGCCGCCTCGACGTCTTGGCCCTGCATCATCGGGTTCCCATTCACCCACGGATCAATCAGCAACACCTGATCCGCGATCTCGATGCGAAAGCTGCCGTGGCCCATCCAAATGATCTTCATCTCTCGTCTCCCTTAACCAATCGATCAAAGCTTAACACCGCCGCGCCAAGACGCCAGAGGCTTGCAGCGCGCGCCCCGGACGGGTAAAGCAACCCCCAACCGATCTGTGCAGAAAAAAGGCGCGCCCCATGTCGATTGATACTCAGACCGCCGCACGCGTGGCGAAACTGGCCCGGATCAAGGTCACCGAAGAAGAGCTGCCCGAGCTGGCCGGCTCCTTCAATGACATTCTTGGCTTTATCGAAGCGCTGAACGAAGTGAACGTCGATGGCGTCGAGCCGATGGTTTCGGTCTCGCCCATGCGCCTCAAGCGCCGCACCGACGCGGTCACCGACGGCAATATGCAGGACAAGATCCTCGCCAATGCGCCCGACGCGCGCGAAGGCTTCTTTGCCGTGCCCAAGGTGGTCGAATAATCCCCTTACAGACTGCGACCCGCTCCATGCGCCCGCTTTTCAGCGGGCGTTTTGCTGTTTGTTGCCGACGCGTGGGCGGAATTCTGGCCAAGCCTCGGGATTGATGGTAAACGCGCCAAAACAAGAGCAAGGCAGGACACGAGTTATGCGGTATTTCCTTTGTGGTGTGGCGGCATTGGCGCTCAGCGCGTGCAGTCCGTCGGTGCCCGACAGCGCAGCCGGTGTGGTCGACACAGGGCAGGGCGTGGGCTTTGGCAATTACGCCGAATACCAGCGCCGCCGCGAGCAGGCGCTGATCAACGGCTCACCCATGACTGTCCCCGGCCCGGCAGGCGTGCAGGCCACGCCGCTCGATGACGCGCAGGATGTGGCCGCCGAGGCAGCCGCCGCCGCCCGCGCCGCTGCGCTGAACTCTGGCCAAGCGCCTTTGGAAGCGTCCCCCGGCAACCCCGCGCCGCAGATCGTGTCGAACGCGGCGGGCATCTCTGGCGAGAATGACTTTGCCGCCGTTTCGGCCGAGCGCGACATCAAACAGGACGCCGCGCTGATCGCCCAGAACCGCGCGCAATACCAGATCATCCAGCCCGAAGCGCTGCCGACGCGCCCCGGCTCGAACCGCCCGAACATCGTGGAATACGCCCTGCGCACCACCAACCCGGTGGGCACCGCGCTGTACAACCGTTCCAGCTTTAACGCCGCGTCCAAGTATGACCGCGCCTGCGGCAGCTACGCCTCGGCGGACCTCGCCCAAGAAGAGTTCCTCGCGCTCGGTGGCCCGGAAAAAGACCGCAAGGGCATGGACCCGGACGGCGACGGCTTTGCCTGCACCTGGAGCCCGGCCCCCTTCCGCGCGGCGCGCGGTGGCTGAGGCCGACCACGCCGGGGCGATCTGGCATCCATCGACGAACTTTGGGGACCGGCGTGGGGTGTCTGCGCCGGATATGGTCGTGCTGCACTACACCGCGATGGACAGCGCGGAGGGCGCGCGTGACTGGCTGTGCAACCCGCAGGCCGAGGTTTCGGCGCATTACGTCCTCGCCGAGGATGGCAGGCTGTGGCAGCTGGTGCGCGAGGCGGATCGCGCGTGGCACGCCGGGGCGGGCTCTTGGGGGGCGTGCGCGGATGTGAACTCTGCCTCGGTGGGGATCGAGATCGCCAACACCGGCTATCACCCCTTCCCAGAGCCGCAAATTTCTGTTTTGGAACAGCTTTTGGCGGGCATTCTGCAACGTTGGTCGATCCGCCCCGAACGCGTGGTGGGTCATTCCGACACCGCCCTGGGGCGCAAGATCGACCCCGGCGGGCGTTTTGACTGGCGGCGCTTGGCGCGGCGCGGTTTGGCTGTGTGGCCCGAAGGAAGGGCCGAGCCCGGTGACTTCTACCGCGACGCGGTGCGCTTTGGCTATGCGCCGGATGCGGCGGAGGATGACGTCCTGCGCGCCTTTCGGATGCGGTTTCGGCCTTGGGCAGACGGGCCTTTGACGGATGAGGACGCGTCGCTCATGGCAGAGCTGGCCGCAAAATGGCCCGCGCCTGCGGCCACTGCGTAACCTTTACTCCAACTTGTAGGGCAGCGTGTCGCGCCGCGTCGGCGTGATCGACAGGCGCTTTTCCAGCGGCGGAACCGACCGCTGGTGGCAGTTCGTGCGCTCGCAAATCCGGCAGGAAATCCCGATGGGTTCAAAGCTGGTGGCGCGGGTCACATCCATGTCGTCGGCATAGACCAGCGCCGCCGCGTGGCGCACCTCGCAGCCGATGGAAATGGCGTAGCGCCGCACAGGCGCGCCGAAATGCCCACCGGTTTTTGACACGTCCCGCGCCAGCGAGACATAGCGCACCCCGTCCGGCGTTTCCGCCAACTGACGCAGGAACCGGCCCGGCGTCTCGAATGCGCGGTGCACGTTCCACAGCGGGCAAGCCCCGCCGAAACGGGCAAATTGCAACCGCGTGGCCGAGTGCCGTTTGGTGATCGTCCCGGCTTGGTCGACGCGCACGAAGAAAAACGGCACCCCCTTGGCACCGGGGCGTTGCAGGGTCGACAGCCGATGCGCGACCTGCTCGATGCTGGCCCCAAAGCGCGCGGCGAGAAGTTCCAGATCGTGGCGGGTTTCCTGCGCGGCGGCGAGAAAGGCCTTGTACGGCATCATCGCCGCGCCCGCGAAGTAGTTGGCAAGGCCAAGCTTGGCGATGGATCGCGCCTCTTCGGATTGAAACCGCGCGAGGTCCAGCGTCGCGTCCAGCAGTTGGTTTTGCCGCAGCAGCGCCACTTGGACCAGCAGCTGAAAGGTCTGCGTTTCAACAGGCAGCAGCGAGGACAGCGTCAGCACCTGCGTTTCGGCGTCAAAGGCCCGCATGGGCGCGCTTTGCGACAGGCGCACCTGAATGCCGCTGCTGTTCAACCGGGCCATGGCGGCGGCGCGGATGTCGCCGTCGGTGCGCAGGGACTGGGCGTAATGTTCCGCCGCGCGGTCCACCGCGTCGATGTAGTTGTCGCAGTAGTGAAAGAAGTCGCGGACCTCTTCCCACGGGCTGGGTTGCAGCTGCGCGCCCTCGCGGCCAAGCGCCTCATCCAAGGACGCCAGCCGCTCGTGCGTCTGCCGATAGGCGCGGTGCAGCGCGAGAAACGCGCGCGCAAGGGCAGGGGCGTTCGACGCGGTCAGCCGCAAGTCCGCCAGCTGCGGCGCGGCTTCGCCAAAAACGGGGTCGGCAAGGGCTTCGCGCATGTCCGACACCAGCCGCTCGGCGTCGCCCTGGCCCAGCTCGGTCACGTCAAAGCCGAATTCCTGCGCCAGAGACAGAACAACCGTGGTGGACACCGGGCGGTTGTTGTTTTCCATCTGGTTCAGATAGGGCAGCGAGATGCCCAGCTTGCTGGCAAAGTCCTTTTGCGTCAGGGACAGGCGGGTGCGGATGTCGCGCAGTTTCGCGCCAGCGTAGAGTTTCTGAGTGGCCATGGCTTGGGGTCTTTGCACCTTTGCACTTTACGTGCGCGGATTTTGCATAGATCACTCCGCCGCGTCCAGCCCCCCAAGCTGGCGTTCGCGCTGGATCACCACCATGGTGGCCGCGATTGAGGCCACCGCCGACAGCAGCATCAGCCACAACAGCGGCCAAGCCCCGGTGCCCGGCCCCAGCAAAGCCCCCGCCAGCGACGACAGCGCCGCGCCGCCGCCCAGCATGATCGCCCCCGCAAGGCCCGAGGCGGTGCCCGCAAGGTAGGGGCGGACCGACAAAGCGCCCGCCGTGGCGTTGGGGATGGTCAAGCCGTTGCCAAAGCCCACAAAGGTCATAAAGCCGAAGAAGCTGAGCGCAGAGCCAAGCCCCACCGCAAAGACCAGCATCGACAGCGCCATGCCAAAGGTAATGATCACGCCGCCCGCCAGCACCATGGTGTTGACGCCGATCCGGGCCGAGAACTTGCCTGAGATAAAGTTGCCGAACGCATAGCCCACCGCGGGCGCGCCGAAATACAGACCCAGCGTGGTGGTCGAGAGGCCAAAGACCTCGGTCCCCACAAACGCCGCGCCGCCCACGTAGGAAAAGAACGCGCCGGAAGAGAAAGAGCAGGCCAAGGCATAGCCCCAGAATCGCGGCGAGCGCAGCAGCTCGGGGTATTCGCGGAACTGCTGGCCCAAGGTTAGCCCGCTTTTGGCGGCGGTCTCGCCCAAGTCTTGCCAGACCAGCCAGAGCAGCGCCGCGCCAAGGCCGAACATCACCCAGAAATTCGCGTGCCAGCCAAAGGCTTCGGACAATCCGCCGCCTATCACCGGGGCGATCATCGGCACGATGGACATGCCCATGGTGACGTACCCGATGCGGCTGGCGGCCTCATCCGCCGGAAACAGGTCGCGCACCACCGCGCGGCTGAGCACCATCGACGTGACGATCATCGCCTGGATCATGCGGAAAATCAGGAACACCGTGACGTTGGTGGACAGGATGCAGCCCAGCGTCGCGATCAGGAAAATCACCGTCCCCCAGAGGATCACCGGCCTGCGGCCCATCTTGTCGCTGATCGGCCCGATAAAGATTTGCAGCACCGCGTTCATCAGCAAATAGCCCGAGACGGACAGCTGCATCAGGCCATAATCGGCCTCAAACCAGTCGGCCATCGCCTGAAGGCTGGGCACAAAGATGTTCATCACCAGGGCCGACATCCCGGCCATGAGGATAAGTGTGACAATATGTGGCGGGGTGGCGCGATCTAAAAAGCGCACGGGGGTCGCTGAACTCATTCGTTTAGCGGTAGGGTGATTTTAGACCAAAGTCCAACAAATACATGCCGCCAGCATGTAAATTTTCCGTAAAATAAGGTTAATTTGCGGATTTGCGATTTTCAAAGTTTGATGTTTTCACGGTTTGCAAATTTGCGAGGAAATCCTTGTGATGCTGCGTCTGCACTGTATGTTCCGTGCAAACGTTAAAGGGGCCACCAGATGAAAGACATTCTCCAGGAACTGCACGACCGCCGCGAAAATGCTCGGCTTGGTGGTGGGCAAAAGCGGATCGACGCGCAGCACGCCAAGGGCAAGCTGACAGCGCGTGAGCGCATCGAACTGCTGCTCGATGAGGGCAGCTTTGAAGAGTATGACACCTTCAAGGCGCATCGCTGCACCGATTTCGGCATGGAGAACAACCGCCCCTACGGCGACGGCGTCGTGACCGGCTGGGGCACCATCAATGGCCGTATGGTTTACGTCTTCTCTCAGGACTTCACCGTTCTGGGCGGCTCGGTGTCCGAAACCCACGCCGAGAAAATTTGCAAAATCATGGATATGGCTGTGCAAAACGGCGCGCCGGTCATCGGTCTGAACGACTCGGGTGGCGCACGTATCCAAGAGGGCGTTGCAGCGCTTGGTGGCTATGCTGAGATTTTCCAGCGCAACATCATGGCCTCCGGCGTTGTGCCGCAGATCTCTGTCATCATGGGGCCGTGCGCCGGTGGCGCAGTGTATTCGCCCGCGATGACCGACTTTATCTTCATGGTCAAAGACAGCTCTTACATGTTCGTGACCGGCCCTGACGTTGTGAAAACCGTCACCAACGAGGTCGTCACCGCAGAAGAACTGGGCGGCGCGTCCACCCACACCAAGAAATCCTCGGTCGCCGATGGCGCGTTTGAAAACGACGTCGAAGCGCTGGCCGAAGTGCGCCGTCTGGTCGACTTCCTGCCGCTGAACAACCGCGAAAAGCCGCCCGTCCGCCCGTTCTTTGACGATGTGGACCGGATCGAAACCTCGCTGGATACGATCATCCCCGAAAACCCCAACATGCCCTACGACATGAAGGAACTGATCCACAAAGTGGCCGACGAAGGTGACTTTTACGAGATTCAGGCGGATTTCGCGGGCAACATCATCACCGGTTTCATGCGCCTCGAAGGCCAGACTGTGGGCGTCGTCGCCAACCAGCCGATGGTGCTGGCGGGTTGCCTCGACATCGATTCGTCGCGCAAGGCGGCGCGGTTCGTGCGCTTCTGCGATTGCTTTGAAATCCCGATCCTGACCTTCGTGGACGTTCCGGGCTTCCTGCCGGGCACCTCTCAGGAATACGGCGGCGTCATCAAGCACGGCGCAAAGCTGCTGTTCGCCTATGGCGAAGCCACCGTCCCGAAGGTCACCGTCATCACCCGCAAAGCCTATGGCGGCGCCTACGACGTTATGGCCTCCAAGCACCTGCGCGGCGATGTGAACTATGCCTGGCCCACCGCCGAGATCGCCGTGATGGGCGCGAAAGGCGCGACCGAGATCATCCACCGCGCCGATCTGGGCGACGCGGACAAGATCGCGGCCCACACCAAGGAATACGAAGACCGCTTTGCCAACCCGTTTGTGGCGGCCGAGCGTGGCTTTATCGACGAGGTGATCCAGCCCAAATCGACCCGCCGCCGCGTGTCCAAGGCGTTCGCCATGCTGCGCAACAAGCAGCTGACGAACCCGTGGAAAAAGCACGACAACATCCCGCTCTAAGCGATGGGGCAGGGGGGGCAACATAGCGCTGCGGCTTTGGCCGCTGTCCCGCATCGGTTGCGGGGCGGCTGGCTAGAGGCGCGCGATGCAGCGGGGGGCTATACCCTCGCGCGGCAGTGGCCCCCTCGGTTCGATGTCTGTGCAACTGCGTCCTTCCCAATCATGGGGCGGGCGCGTCTGGCGCGTCATATCCGCCAGGATCTGTGGCGCGATTTAAAACACTTGCGTGGATTTTCCCCCGTGATACAGATTGCCGCAGCGGAAGATGTTTTGACCGTGACCGCCGGGGGCCGCCTGCTGGGCCGTCCCGAGGCTGGTCTGGAGGATCGCATCCGCGCCTTGCTGAACGATCCTGCGCGACGTGCGCGCTGGACCCGTTGGGCAAAGGGGGGCTCGGCATGAGCCCGCGTATCAGTACAGCGGCCGTTTCCCGCACCGAAACACCAGCCCCGGACGCGTCCGGGGTGCGCGCAGCTCTGGCAGGAGGAGCTCGGAAACGAGGCTGGAGCTGCGCCGCTTTAATCACCCTATCGTTGAGCGCCCTGTCGCTGACCTGCGGCCCGTCCCTAGCGGCCGAAGAGCCGGTGGACCTAGGCACCGGCAAGGTGTTCGACTTTCACGACATGATCGACGAGGCGCCGACCTATCGGTTCCGCTTTGTCCAGCCTGCCTTGGGGCAGGAGGGCATGACCTACGTCGATCTGGCCGACGATCTGGCGCTGCTTTGCGCCGGGTTTGCGCTGCCCAAGCTCTCGGAATCGGGACTTGCTCCCGAACGTGTTGTGATCTCGCTGATGTCCGCGCCCACCGAATTTGGCGTGCGCAACCCCGAGATCACCCAGTTTTTCGAGAGTTTTCTCGTCGAAAACGACCTCTGCATCTGGGAGGCTTTTTGATGGGTGCACAATATGTTGCGCGGCGACTCTCATGTGGACAACTTTCTGAGGCTTCTGCGTCACAGCCTGCAAGTCTGGCCCAATGCGCGTATCTTTTTGACCGCGCGCGCGCTACCGTTGCTCTCGATTGCACCCAAGCAATCGTAACCTCGAAACGGGGACAGGTTGGGCTAACAGGCCCGGCAGGTTTCATAGAAAGTGACAGGAGTAGAAGATGTCCAAGAGCGTCAAACTGCTTGCCATGTTCGCACTCGTCGCA
The DNA here is from genome assembly GCF_900176475.1 of Tropicibacter naphthalenivorans. GTDB lineage: Bacteria > Pseudomonadota > Alphaproteobacteria > Rhodobacterales > Rhodobacteraceae > Tropicibacter > Tropicibacter naphthalenivorans. The sequence goes on along the minus strand of NZ_FWXX01000002.1, from coordinate 677,968 downwards.
GGCGTTGCCGCCTGTGGTGGTGCGCCGGAAGAAGAGTACATCGTGGTCGACCCCGAGCCGATCAGCGTTGAACCGGTCTACACGGGCAAATACAAGTAACCTATCGGGGCGGGCTTTGTTGTCCGCTCCGTTCCCGCCCTGCGGGAAAATGGCGCCAGTTGACACCGATCAAGGTGCCCGCGCCGCAAGTGACTACGTTAACCTTTGTAAACCGCAGGGAAAAACGCCTGCGCATCTCAAGGGGACCAAGTCATGTCTGCAAAAATCACCACCGTTTTCGTCCTTGCTGCTGCTGGCCTGTTGTCGGCCTGTGCTGCGCCGTCCGTCACGGCCCTGCCGACCTACGACAAGCTGGGGCTGGCCTACTGCCCGACCGGCTTTGTCCTGTCCGGTGATCTGTGCGTGGCCGACGCAGACACCGCAGCCGCGCTGGACACTAACGGCGATGGCGTCATCGATGACGTGGCAGATGTCACCGATCCGGGCGACGTGGTCGACCCGAATGGCGGCGGCACGCAGAACCAGCTTAACAACCAAAACCGCAACACCAACCAGAACCGCAACACGAACGGCTGACGCTGGGGGTGCATCGCGCCCTTTCGGACGCCCCGTCGCGGTAAGGGGCGTCCCATGCTGAAGCATCGCGGATTTCCGGGCCGTCTGCCCGGAACCGATTTCCAATTTACCCTGCGCCGCGCCAATCCCAAGGGCGCGACGCCGCTCAAGCCGTTGGAGCGCTATCGCGATCGCCGTCCAGCGGACAAACGCGCCGATGCGGGCTTTATGAAAGCCCTGTGGGAGCATTTCGGCGACCAGCCGTTCGAACGCGGCAACCTCGACGCGGGCCGCCTGTCGTGGCTGTTTGGCCGCGAGGTCGTGGCCGTCGAAGAAGATTTCGACCCCGAAAGCTATGAGGCGCTGCTGGTCATCAACGAGACCGCCGCCCGCGCATCCTTTCCCGAGGCGTTCGAAGAGGACGATTGGGCATGATTCCGCGCGTGCACAGCGAATTTGCGCAGACCACCGCCGATTGTACCGGCTCGGTGCGCAATCCCCTTGTGCGCGCGCCCGATTTTGCCCCCAACTGCACCCTGTCAGGCTTTGGTCAATTGTCGGCCAGCGCCGGGCATTACCCTTCCCTTGACGGAGGGCGCGTGCAGTCCCCAATGCGTGTCCTCCGTCTTTTTTCCACGCGTTGCATCCAGAAAAATGCTGAAGGGCAGGGAACTTCTGCTCGGACGACTTCGTTAATGGGTCATGAACGCGCGCCGCAACAGCGCGCCACCGAGCAACGAACGGAGACAGTCCCATGCGCATTCTCACCCTTTCCCTCGCCCTTGCATCCAGCCTTGGTCTTGCGGCCTGCGAAGGCACCGACCTTGAACGCGGCGCGCTTGGCGCGGGCATCGGCGCGGCGGGCGCAGCAGCAACGGGCGGCAATGTCGCGGCCGGTGCAGCCATTGGCGGCGCAGCTGGCGTTGTGTGCGACGACGTCACCCCGCAGTTCTGCCGCTAAATCCACGGGCCTTGGCCCGACTGTAATTCTATCACCAGCCGCCCCGGGGTCTCTCCCGTGGGCGGCTTTGTCATGCCGAGACGTACGCCCCGCCATGGGGCCACTAAAGAAGGGACAGACATGTTCGACAAGATCCTGATCGCCAACCGGGGCGAGATCGCCTGCCGGGTCATCAAGACCGCCCGCGCCATGGGTATCAAGACCGTCGCGGTCTATTCAGACGCGGATAAAAACGCGCTGCACGTGGAAATGGCCGATGAAGCCATCCACATCGGCCCACCTCCGGCCAACCAATCCTATATCGTGATCGACAAGATCATGGACGCCATCAAGCAGACCGGCGCGCAGGCCGTGCACCCCGGTTACGGCTTCCTGTCGGAGAACGCCAAGTTCGCCGAGGCGCTCGAGGCCGCGGGCGTTGCCTTTGTCGGCCCGCCCAAGGGGGCCATTGAGAAGATGGGTGACAAGATCACCTCGAAAAAGATCGCGCAGGAAGCAGGCGTCAGCACCGTGCCCGGCTACATGGGCCTGATCGAGGACGCCGACGAGGCCGTGAAAATCTCGAACGAGATCGGCTACCCGGTGATGATCAAGGCGTCGGCTGGCGGCGGCGGCAAGGGGATGCGCATCGCGTGGAACGACGACGACTGCCGCGAAGGCTTTCAGTCGTCCAAGAACGAGGCGGCGAACTCCTTTGGTGATGACCGAATTTTCATCGAGAAATTCGTCACCCAGCCGCGCCACATCGAAATCCAGGTGCTGTGCGACGCCCATGGCAACGGCATTTACCTGAACGAGCGCGAATGCTCGATCCAGCGCCGCAACCAGAAGGTCGTCGAAGAGGCACCGTCGCCATTCTTGGATGAAGAAACCCGCAAAGCCATGGGCGAGCAGTCCGTCGCGCTGGCCAAGGCCGTGGGCTATACCAGCGCAGGCACCGTGGAATTCATCGTCGATGGCGAGCGGAACTTTTACTTCCTCGAAATGAACACCCGTCTTCAGGTGGAACACCCGGTCACCGAGCTGATCACCGGCGTTGACCTCGTGGAACAGATGATCCGCGTCGCCAATGGCGAGCCGCTGACCATCAAGCAAGAGGACGTGCAGCGCAACGGCTGGGCCATCGAAAACCGTCTGTATGCCGAAGACCCCTATCGCGGCTTCCTGCCGTCGATTGGCCGTCTGACCCGCTACCGCCCCCCCGCAGAGGGCAAGCTGGGCGCGGGGCTGGTGCGCAACGACACCGGCGTCTACGAGGGCGGCGAGATCTCGATGTATTACGACCCGATGATCGCCAAGCTCTGCACCTGGGCACCGACCCGCGCCGAGGCCATCGAGGTGATGCGCAACGCGCTCGACAGCTTTGAGGTCGAAGGCATCGGCCACAACCTGCCCTTCGTGGCGGCTGTGATGGACCACCCCAAGTTCATCTCGGGCGAGATGACCACCGCCTTTATCGCCGAAGAATACCCCGAAGGGTTCGAAGGCGTGACGCTGGCCGAGGACGGTCTGAAAAAGATCGCGGCGGCTTGTGCGGCCATGAACCGCGTCGCGGAAATCCGCCGCACCCGCGTGTCGGGCCGTCTGGACAACCACGAACGCCGCGTCGGCACCGAGTGGAACGTGGCCCTGCAAGGCGCGTCCTTTGACGTGTCCATCGACGCCGATCCGGCGGGCTCGACGGTGAAATTCGCCGATGGCACCTCCGCCCGCGTCGAAGGCGACTGGACACCGGGCGACAGCCTCGCGCGGATGCTGGTCGATGGCGAAGGTCTGGTGCTCAAGGTCGACAAGATCACCCAAGGCTTCCGTATTCGCTCGCGCGGCGCGGATCTCAAGGTGCACGTGCGCAGCCCGCGTCAGGCCGAACTGGCCCAGCTGATGCCGGAAAAACTGCCCCCCGATACCTCGAAAATGCTGCTCTGCCCGATGCCGGGTCTGGTGGTCAAGATCGACGTGGAAGAGGGGCAGGAGGTCCAAGAGGGCCAGGCGCTCTGCACCATCGAGGCGATGAAGATGGAAAACATCCTGCGCGCCGAGAAGAAGGGCGTTGTGTCCAAGATCAACGCGGCTGCGGGCGACAGCCTTGCGGTCGACGAAGTGATCATGGAATTCGAATGATGTCTTGGGCCGCCCATAGGCTTGCGGATCGCGGTTTGCGATCCGGGTCGGGGGCGGCCCTCGCAACCCTTTGTTCAGAATTTGGCTCTATGCCTTGGGCCTATGTGGATGAAGGCTTGGCATTTGGCGGCGCTGCCTTTGCGGCGGCTTGCGATGATGGCGGCGCTGTTGGCGACGCTGGGTGGCTGCTTTGCCATGGACACCGAGGAAGAGCTGCGGGCTTACCTCAACAAATGGGTGTTCCTCGCGCAGCAGCGCCATTTCGTCTCGAAATCGACCTGTACGATCGCGGTCTACGATCTGGCGTCCGAGGTGTTGCGCAGCGCGGGCCCGCGTCAGGTGACGACCTACCGCGAGGCGGTCTTGTACCTCAAACGCAACCGGGCGGTGTGGTTCGATATGCCGGGAACGACGCCGCATCAGGTGTCGCGCGGGATCATGTCGCTGGATTTGCCCACCGGGCTGGGGCTGGTGTCCGCCGGGGTTGGGCCGGCGCTCGATTGCATCGAGGATCCGGGGATTTCCAACGGGTTTCATGCGGTCATGACCTCGGACAAGGCCATTACAGTCTACGATCCGGCGACCAACGCGCTGCTGATGCTCTATCCGCCGGAAATGCTGCTGCTGTTCATGCGGGGCAACGTCTAGGCTATTCGCGCACCGTATTCAGCCGGTCGCGGATTTCCTGCCGCCGCAGCGGCACCGCGTCGATGGCGGCGCTGATTTCGCGTTCGGATCGCGGCGCGGGCGAGCGAAAGATGATCGTCCCGTCCTTGGTCAGCACCGTCAGGCTAAACCCGCGCGGGCGCAGCTCTTGGCGCACGGCGGACCGCGCCTTTGGGTCGGTGTCGGTGATGATCACCACGTCGCGCTCGTCCAATGGGTCCAGCCGCGAGGTCAGCAAATCCATCTGCTCGACGTATCGCGGATCGGCGGGATTGTCGGCAAAGACCACCACGGGCCGTTTGATCCACAAGAACTCGTCCAGCGTAACCTCGGCGGCGGGGCGGATCATCTGCGCCGGGTCCACCGTCACCACGGCGGGCGGATCGACGGTGACATCCTGCGCAAGGCTCGCCCCGCTCAGGGACGCGACAAAAACTGCGGTGAATACGGACAATTTGATCTTCATGGATCAAGATATATGTCCGCCGGACCGTCCTGCACAGGGCAGCACGCCCCAGATCCGTGAAAATTTTAGCTTTAACAAGATGCTCACCAGCTTGGGTGCATCTTATGCCTTCAACAGCTTCGTGGTCGCAGAACGCACCCCGCACAAGAAGGCAGCAAGCCAGATGGATGTGATCTTGCACGTCGGCGCACACCGCACCGGCTCGACCAGTTTTCAGCACTATATGCGCGCCAACCGGGCCACGCTGGATGGGGCGGGGATCGGGTTTTGGGGGCCGTGGCGCACCCGCAAAGGGGTGCTTGATGGTTTGACCGACACGCCCGCCACCCCGGCAGAGGCGCGCCGCCGCGCGGGCCGCGTGCAGATGAACCTGCGCAGCGCTGAAAAACGCGGGCTAGGGGCGCTGGTCGTCTCGGACGAGAACCTCATCGGCACGCCGCGCCGCTGCGTGCGGGCAGGGGCGCTGTACCCCGAAATTGGCCTGCGTATGGCGCGGGTGGCGGCGGGCTTTGCGCCGGTGACGCGGGTCAACCTGCAAATCCGGTCGCTGGACATGTGGTGGGCCTCGGCCCTGGCCTTTTTGGTGCCGCGCGGGATGCCCCTGCCGACCGAAGCCAAGCTGGAGGCGCTGGCAAATGCCAGCCGCAGCTGGCGGCATGTGATCACCGATCTGGCCTGCGCCTGCCCGGGCGCGGACATCACCGTGACCGTGTTCGAACGCTTTGCCGACCGCCCCGAGGCGCTGTTCGAGGCGATCACCGGGCAATCCGGCCCCGAAAGCCAGCCCGGCGCGTTCTGGGCCAACCGCTGCCCCGACCTGGCCGCTTTGCGCACCTGCCTGGCCGAGCGCGGCGAAGACCCCGCCCAGCTGCCCGGCGAAGGCCGCTGGCAGCCCTTTGATTTCACCCAGGCGGCGCGTTTGCGCGAAGCCTACGCGGACGATCTGTTCTGGCTACGCGCCGGGGCCGATGGTCTGGCCACCCTGACAGAGACCGCAGCCTCCGACCGACCGGGGACAAACCTCGGCAAGGATCTGCAAGCAAGAGGACAACGACATGACAGACCTGCCCGAAGATTGGCGCCAACTCGCTGAAAAGGAACTGCGCGGCCGCGCGGTGGACGACCTGACGTGGAACACCCTCGAAGGCATCGAGGTCAAGCCGCTGTACACCGAGGCCGACACCAAGGATCTGCCGCATATGGGCACGCTGCCCGGCTTTGGCCCGTTCACGCGCGGCGTCAAGGCGACCATGTACGCGGGCCGTCCCTGGACGATCCGCCAGTATGCCGGTTTCTCGACCGCCGAGGAATCGAACGCCTTTTACCGCAAGGCGCTGGACGCAGGCCAACAGGGCGTCTCGGTCGCCTTCGACCTTGCCACGCACCGCGGCTATGACAGCGACCACGACCGCGTGGTGGGCGATGTCGGCAAGGCCGGTGTGGCCATCGACAGCGTCGAGGACATGAAAATCCTCTTTGACGGCATCCCGCTGGACAAGGTCAGCGTCTCCATGACCATGAACGGCGCGGTGATCCCGGTGCTGGCGAACTTTATCGTCGTGGGCGAAGAGCAGGGCCATGACCGCTCGGTCCTGTCCGGGACCATTCAGAACGACATTCTGAAGGAATTCATGGTCCGCAACACCTACATCTACCCGCCCGAGCCGTCGATGCGGATCATCTCGGACATCATCGAATACACCTCGAACGAGATGCCGAAATTCAACTCGATCTCGATCTCGGGCTACCACATGCAAGAGGCGGGCGCCTCGCTGGTGCAGGAACTGGCCTACACGCTGGCGGACGGCAAGGAATACGTCAAAACCGCCATGGAAGCGGGCATGGATATCGACAAGTTCGCCGGCCGTCTGTCGTTCTTCTTTGCCATCGGCAAGAACTTCTTCATGGAAGTGGCCAAACTGCGCGCGGCGCGGATGCTGTGGCACCGCATCATGACCGACCTTGGCGCGCAGAACCCGCGTTCGAAAATGCTGCGCACCCACTGCCAGACCTCGGGCGTGTCGCTGACCGAACAGGACCCCTATAACAACGTGATCCGAACGGCCTATGAGGCGATGAGCGCGGTTTTGGGCGGCACACAATCGCTGCACACCAACGCTCTGGACGAGGCGATCGCCCTGCCGACCGAGTTCAGCGCCCGCATCGCCCGCAACACCCAGCTGGTGCTGCAAGAGGAAACCGGCGTGACCAAGGTGGTCGATCCGCTGGCCGGGTCGTACTACGTCGAAAAGCTGACCCACGATCTGGCCGAGGCCGCGTGGAAGCTGATCGAAGAGGTCGACGAGATGGGCGGCATGACCAAGGCCGTGGCCTCCGGGATGCCGAAACTGCGCATCGAGGAAACCGCCGCCAAGCGTCAGGCCGACATCGACCGCGGCGACGACGTGATCGTGGGCGTCAACAAGTACAAGCTGGCCAAGGAAGAAGACCTCGACATCCTGGACATCGATAACGCCAAGGTGCGCGAGTCCCAGGTGGCCCGTCTGGAGAAAATCCGCGCAACCCGCGATCAGGCCGCCTGCGATGCGGCCCTGGCCGAGCTGGAACGCCGCGCCCAAGAGGGCGGTAACCTGCTCGAAGCGGCGGTCGAGGCCGCCCGCGCCCGCGCTTCGGTAGGAGAGATCAGCATGGCAATGGAAAAGGTCTTTGGTCGTCACCGCGCCGAAGTGAAAACGCTCGCCGGTGTCTATGGCGCAGCCTATGAGGGCGACGAGGATTTCGCCTCGATCCAGAAGGCGGTCGACCAGTTCGCCGAGGACGAAGGCCGCCGCCCGCGGATGCTGGTGGTCAAGATGGGCCAGGACGGTCACGACCGCGGTGCCAAGGTGATCGCCACCGCCTTTGCGGACATCGGCTTTGACGTGGACGTGGGCCCGCTGTTCCAGACCCCGGCCGAGGCCGCGCAGGACGCCATCGACAACGACGTGCACGTGATCGGCATCTCGTCGCAGGCCGCCGGGCACAAGACGCTGGCCCCGCAGTTGGTTCAGGAACTGAAAGATCAGGGCGCGGGCGACATCATCGTCATCTGTGGCGGCGTGATCCCGCAGCAGGACTACGAATTCCTGTACGGCGCGGGCGTCAAGGCGATCTTTGGCCCCGGTACCAACATCCCCGAAGCGGCCAAGGACATCCTGCGCCTGATCCGCGACGCCAAGGGCAACGCGTAAACCGCCCTGGATTTTGACACTGAACGCGCGCCCATCTGCGGCGCGCGTTTTGCTATGAAAGGGTAGGGAAATGAAAGGCTTGGCGATCTGGGGCGCAGCGGCGCTCTGGGCGGGGCTGGTGATCTGGTCCGGCCCGATCTGGAAGGACATGCCGCTGGAGCTGGCGGTGATGATCGGCTTTGGCGTGGCGGGTCTGCCGTTGATGGTGCAGATCGGCGTGGGCCTCATGGGGCGCGACGCCGGGGCCGCGCAGAGTGCCGCGATGTTGGTCCTCGCGGGCTGCATCTGGCCGTTGACCGGCTGGGTCATGGGGTCGGGGACGGTGCTCGCGCTTGGGGGCGCGTTTGCCGCGATGCAGCTGCTCGGGCTGGTCCCGGCGGTGCGCCGCTTTGCCCAAGTCGCCAGCTTTACGCCCACGGTTTTGGCCGCCCTGTGGGTGCTGCGCGAAGGCGTGCAGATGCTGGGCTAGGGCGGGGGACCATCGGCCCCCCGTCACCAAATGTCACGGACGCGACGGGTAGATGCCTTGCGTGACGATGCACCAGTTGGTGACAAGGTAGGGCTGCATGTTGGTGATCGGCTGGCCGTCCCCGGTCGAGCCGATCATGCCCGGATCCATCGTCGTATTGGCGGGGCCATCGTGGTAAATGCCCGGAAACTTGGCAAGAAAATCGGTGCTGGGGCGCTGACGGTCGCCCTGTTCGTTGACCGAATTCACCGTGTGCGTGTGCGCGGGCATCTGCGCCACGGTCAGCGTGTTGCTTTCCACGCCCGCCTTTTGCCCAAGCCGATAGTTCGGCAGGCCGGGGCCGGTTCCATTGTGGATCGACACGCGCCCGCGCATGTCCGGCAGGCCAAAGGTGGTGCGCCCGTCGCCGCCGAAATTGGTGGCCAGCAGGGAAAACAGCGCCATGTTATCCGCAATTGCGAGCAGTTGGCCATTGGCTTGCAGCGTGTTGCGGGGGCAGAAGTTAAAGCCGACGTTGATCATCTGGCCAATGTAATAGTCCTGGGCGGCGGCCTGCTGCGGGGCGGCGATCAGGCTGGTGGCGGCCACGGCGGCGGCAACAATGACAGAGCGGGTTTTTGCGAAAAGTGTCATAGGATGTATCCAGTTCGATAAAGGGTCAGGTCGGCAGAGTGCCGAGGAAAGTCAGTGCGCCGATCAGTTGCGCGGCGGGAAAATCCCTTGGGTCACGATGCAGTTGGTCAGCGTCGTGTAGGGCATGGTGTTGTTCACCGGATTGCCGGTCGCCCCGGCGATGCTCAGCATGGCGGGGTCCATGGTGCTGCTTGCCGGACCGTCGTGATACGCCCCCGCCAAACGGCCAAGGAAGGCGCCGGTGGGATCGTCCAGCGTGCCCGCTTCGTTGGTGGCGTTCACCGTATGGCTGTGCGGGGGCAGGTTGCTCTGCGACAGGGTTACGGTCGTAAAGCCTGCCTGAGCGCCCAGCACGTTGGGCGTCAGGCCCGGCCCATCGCCCCAGCCCATGGACACGCGCCCGCGCAGATCCGGCAGGCCAAAGGTCTGAACCCCGTTGCCGCCGTAGCTTAGCCCCAGCAGTGCGTACAGCGACTGGTTTGAATTGATTGAAAGCAACTGCGAGTCCGTGCGCAGTGTGCCCCGCGGGCAAAAATCAAAGGCGACGGTGATGATATTTCCAGTATAGTCAATTATTTGCGCCTGTGCTGGCGCGGCCAGCCCGCCCCCCAGCATCAGCGCGGCAGCGGCTGTGACCGCCTTGGCTTTGGTCAATAAAGTCATGTTCCATGTCCCCACGTGACAGGTTTCTCCATATCCCGATCGGTCCGCCAAGGCGGGTGGTCGGCCGGGGGTTTTCAATGCAGGAGGCACTGTGAAAAATTGTAAATACGCTATGCGATGCGCCGCATCGGTCAGAAGGGATGCGCGCCGTCCTCCTGTCTAAAGTGAACACGCGCAGCCCCGCACCCGTCAAGGTGAAGTCCGCCGTGACCTGTGACGCGGCGCACAGGCGAAAGCTGATTTTGGGGCGGGGCGATAATGCCGCAGCGCAGCGTGGGCGAAAGTCTCTGGTCAGCTTGGTTAACGTGACCTATCTTTCCTGTAAGATGAGGTTTCAGGACGCCGTTATGCTTGTACTCGATCATATTGCCGTCTTGGGCGGAACGCTGGCCGAAGCGACGGCCCACACCGAAGAGCAACTGGGTCAGCCTCTGAACCCCGGCGGCGTGCATGGCCGGTTCGGCACGCACAACCAACTGCTCGAGCTGGAGCCGGACCTTTATATCGAAGCCATCGCCATCGACCCCTCCGCGCCCGCGCCTGACGATCCGCGCTGGTTTGGGCTGGATGCCTTTGCCGGGCCCGCGCGGCTGGACAAATGGGTCTGCCGGGTGGACGATCTGGACGCGGCGTTGCAGCTGTTGCCCATGGCGGGCCGGCGGCTGGAATTGCAGCGCGGCGATCTGCGCTGGGCGATGGCGGTGCCCTTGGACGGGATGCTGCCCTTTGACGGGCTGTTCCCGGCGTTGATCCAGTGGCACACCGATGTTCCGCCGGGCAAGGCGCTGCCGACCTCTGGGTTGACGTTGCAATCGCTGACGGTGACCCACCCGCAAGCGGATGAGCTTGCAAGCCTGCTGAAGCCCTATCTGGACGCACCGCTGGTGCGGTTTGAAACCGGACTCCCGGGCATGGCCGCCGAGATCGCCGTCGATCATGGCTCCGTGACCTTGCGCTGATCCGCTGGCTACAAAAAATTCATGAATTCCAGCCCTGACAGCGCCCGCGCTTCGGCGTAAACTGCGCGCCATGTCGATCTGGTCCCGCATATCCCAAGCGATTCAAGCTCTTGCCTCTGGCGAAGGGCTGACAGCCGTGTTCGACCAATTGCGCAGCCCGCCGCAGCGCAAGGTCGCCTTTACCATCGCGGTGATTGCCCTGTCGGCCAAGATGGCCAAGGCGGATGGCCTCGTGACCCGGGACGAGGTGACCGCCTTTCGCGAAGTGTTCCAGATCGCCCCCGAGGACGAGGGCGGCGCGGCCAAGGTGTTCAACCTCGCGCGGCAGGACGTTGCGGGGTTCGAAGACTACGCCCGCCGCATCGCCCGCATGTTCGACACCGAGACCGGCACGCTGTGCGACCTGATGGAGGGGCTGTTTCACATCGCCATGGCGGACGGCACCTATCACCCCGCCGAGGACGCGTTTCTGCACCGCGTGTCCGAGATTTTCGGCATGGAGGAACGGCAATTTCGGGCGCTGCGGGCGCGCTTTGTCCCCGATGAGGTGCCCGATCCTTACACGGTGCTGGGGGTCTCGCCCGAGATGTCCCTGGACGACATCCGCGCCGCCTACCGCAAGCTGGTCCGCGACAGCCACCCCGACGTGATGATCGCCCGCGGCGTCCCCGAAGAGGCGGTCGCCCTCTCGCAGCGCCGCCTTGCCGACATCAACCGCGCGTGGGAGGAAATCCGCGCGCAGGATGCCGCCTGAGGTGCGCATCGCCACCTATAACGTCGAATGGTTCGATAGCCTCTTTGACAACAAGGGCCGGCTGCACATGGATCGCCGCTGGTCCTCGCGCCATGACGTGACCCGCGCCGAGCAGGCCGAAGCGCTTGGGATCGTGTTCACCGCGATGAACGCCGATGCGGTGATGGTCATTGAGGCGCCGGACACCAGTTCGCGGCGCTCGTCCGTGCGGGCGCTGACGCATTTCGCCGAGAGCTTTGATCTGCGCACGCGCGAGGTGGTGACCGGCTTTGCCAACGACACCCAGCAGGAAATCGCCCTGATGTACGACCCGGCGGTGCTGACGGTGCGGCACGATCCCTTGGCCTCGGACGCGGCTCCGCGCTTTGATGGCCAGTTCGAGATCGACCTCGACGTGGACGCGACGCTGGACCGGGTGGTGTTTTCCAAACCCCCGCTAGAGCTGTCGGTGACGACCAATGCGGGGCAAGAGCTGCGGATGATTGGCGCGCATCTCAAATCCAAGGCCCCCCACGGCGCGCGCACCCGCGACGAGATCATGCAGTTCGCCATCGCCAACCGGCGCAAGCAACTGGCGCAGGCGATCTGGCTGCGCCGCCGGATTGACTCGCATCTGACCGCCGAGCAAAGCCTGATCGTGCTGGGCGACCTCAACGACGGTCCGGGCTTGGATGAATACGAAGACCTCTTTGGCCGCTCGTCGGTAGAGATCATCCTCGGCGATGGCGGCCCGCATCTGTATGACCCGCACGCGGAACTGGCCTTGCAAAGCCTGCTAGGGGCGCAGCCGACCACCGCGCGGTTTTTCCTCAAGGACAAGGGGCATTACCTCGAAGCCTTGCTGGACTACATCATGGTCTCGCCCGACCTGCGCGCCCGGGCGCCGCAGTGGCGCATCTGGCATCCGTTCAACGACCCGCGCTGCTATGCGGTGCCGGAACTGCGCGAAGCCTTGCTGACTGCCTCGGACCATTTCCCGGTGACGCTGGACATCGACCTCTGACCGCTTGGTGATTTGGGGCAGGGGGCCTATATTGGCGTTATGAAACGTTTTGTGCCCGTGCTAGCCCTGACCCTGATGACCACCCCCGCCATGGCGGAGGAAGAAGGCCTGTCCCTGATGGAAGAGGGCGCGCGCCTGTTCATGCGCGGCCTCATGGACGAGATGGAACCGGCGCTGAAAGACCTCGAAGGCATGGCCCGCGACATGGGGCCGATGCTGGATGATTTTATGGCCGAGATGGGCCCGGCGCTGCGCGATCTGATGGATCAGGTCGAGGATTGGTCGCTGTACCACCCGCCGGAAATCCTGCCGAACGGGGACATTATCCTGCGCCGCAAGACCCCCGAAGAGGTCGAGCAAGAGGCGATTGAGCTTTAGCCCGTCACGCTTTCGAAATTCTCGGCCCCGAGCGATTGCGCCAAGGATTTAAAGCGCGACTCGGCCACCTCGCCGAACAGCGCCTCTGTCGCCTCGGACAGGTGCAGCCGCAGCGTCGACGCCTCGCGATCCCACTCCAGACGCACCTCTGCCTCTTCGGCCTCCAACGTCCAGAGCATCGCCCCCAGACGCATGGCTTTGCCAAGGATTTCAGCCTCTTGCTGGTGGATCAGGTCGAGCAGGTCATACAGGTGCTCAAACCGCGTGCCCTCGCGTTTGTTGCGATAACGGTGCAGCAGCGCAAGGCCAAGGAACACCCGTTCCCAATGCTTGAGCCCGCCGAGGTTGGCGCGGGTGGCGTTGTCGAAACAGGTCTCGGCGCGGTAATCGGGGTGCGCGCGCCAGCTGACGTCATGCAGCAGGCAGGCGGCCTTGATCAGGCGGCGCATGGTCGGCAGCGCGTCGGGGAACAGCGGCATGACGAAGTGATACAGCGCCGAGCCAAAGCCCGGCAGGCGCGCATCCTTGGCCTCGGCAAAGCGGCAGGCCTCGATCAGGGGATCGCGGTCGCGCAGGTCTTGCGGCATCTGTTCGAACAGCAGCCCTTCGCGGATGCCATAGCTGGAAATGGCGATGTCCTTGGGCTGGAAGGTGGCGCAAAGCTCGGACAGGACCTCGGCAGCGATGGGCACCAGCGCCATCCGGGTCGAGGAAATGCCGCAGCTTTTGCGCAGCGCCTCTGGGTCTTGGTCCTTGATAAAGGCGATGGTGTCGGCGACGGATTTCGCATCCATCCGGTATTCGTGCAGCACGTGCAGCGGGTAATCGCGCCGCTCCATGTCGATCTTGGCAATGGCGCGCCACGAGCCGCCCACAAGGAACAACCGGTCGCGCTGGGTGCCCATGTGGTCCGCCAGCTTCTGCATTTCCTTGGCGATGTGTTTGGCCCGCGCCTTGGGATCGTCGCCCAGCCCTTGCAGTTTCAGCGGCCCAAGCGGAGAGGTGATGCGCCGCCCGATCTCGCCTTTCTGGATTTCGGCCAGCTCCATCGAAGAGCCGCCAATATCGCACACCAAGCCATAGGAGGCAGGCCAGCCCAGCAGCACCCCTTGGGCGGACAGGCGCGCCTCTTCGGTGCCGTCGATCACGTGCACCTTGAGGCCGGTTTCCTTTTCCAGCAGCTTGCGGAACTCTGGCCCGTCCTCGGCGTCGCGCATGGCGGCGGTGGCAACCACGGTGACAGCGGGCAGGTCCATGCCCTCGGCCAGCAGCTTGAACCGTTTCATGGCGCGCAAGGCCCGTTCACGCCCCTGCGGGTTCAGGCGGCCCGTTTCGGCCATGCCGGCGCCCAGACCGCACAGAATTTTCTCGTTAAAGAAATAGGCCGGGCTGCGGGCGGCGCCGTCAAACACCACCAGACGCACCGAGTTGGAGCCGATATCCACCACGCCGACCCGGCTTAGCGCGCGCGCCTTGGGATCGTTGAAAAGAGGATGGCCGAACGGGTCCCAGTGCCCGTGAGTGTCATCATGCGCGTGCATCGGATTCCCTGTCTTTTCAAACTTATGGCCCGTAGCGCGGGGCAGGGTCAATCACCGGACCGGCACAGCACGGCAAACTTTTGCAGGGAAAAGGGGGACATGGTGCCAGTCACGTAAGGACCGGGGCCGGCACCAATGTCATTTTAGCGCAAAGACTTAGCGGAACAGCGCCAACATGCTTTGCGGTTGCGAGTTGGCAATGGATAGCGACTGCATCGCAAGCTGCTGCTGGACTTGCAGCGCCTGAAGCTTGGCCGAGGCCTCTTCCATGTCGGTGTCGACCAGCGTGCCAATCCCCGACTTGAGAGAGTCGGACAGCCCCGAGATAAAGTCGTTCTGCGTTTGCAGGCGGCGCTCATCCGAGCCAAAGGAGGCAGCGGCGTCGACGGCAATGCCCAGCAGCGCCTCGACCTGACCCAAGGCCTTGCTGGCCCCCGCGTCAGAGGTCACATCCATAGAGGCTAGATCCGCCAGACCGCCCGCAATGGTGTTGCCCGCGTCCGCCGAAATGGTGCTGACGTTGACCGCGATGCTGTCCGTGCCATCGGTCACATTGGACGAGGCGGTGATGGTGCTGCCCTTGAAATCAAGGTCCAGAACGTCAGAGCTCAGGCCGTTGCCCTGCGCGTAGGCTTCCCACTTTTTGCCAAGCGCGTAGACCACGTCTTCCATGGTGTCGCCGTCGCGGGCCACGTAGGTCATGTCGCCTGCGGCCATCTCGGCCTGGGTCTGCGCGGCGGCGGCGGTGCTTTGGTAATCGGCGGCGGTAAAGCTGGAATTGTCGCCGTCGGTGCCAAAGATCTGAAGCGAAAACGCCGTGCCGGTTTCGACGGTCAGGCCGCTGACGTCGATGTCCACCGATTGCGTGGCGTTGACGGTGCCGGTGGCGGCCGCGGCGGCAAAGGTGCCCCCCGTGGCTGCAACGCTGCCCTCGTTGATGCCCAGATCGATCTTGTCGATGTTGATGTCAGAGGTGGTCACGCCAGTCGGGGACCGGTTGATCGACGCCAGCACGTCGATGTCGCCCGACCCGGCTTCGGTGTCGGAGTTCTTGAGCAGGTTCTGCCCATTGAACGACGCGGCATTGACGATAGAGCCGATCTGCTCGGTCAGCGCCTCGATATCGGCTTGGATCTTGTTGCGGTCGACGTTGCTTTCCTGCGCGGCGACGACCTTGCCTTTGACCTCGGTCAGCAGCTCAGAGATGGTCTCGGCGCCCTGGCGCGCAACGGACACGGTGGATTGCCCAAGGTTCAGGCTGTCGGACACGCCTTTGAACCCGCGCACGTCCGCTTCCATGGTTTTCGAGATTGCCCAAACGGCCGAGTTGTCGCCCGGTTGCGATACTTTGCGCCCGGTCGAGATTTCGGTCTGAACGGTGGACAATTGGTCGTTGATGGATCTCAGGGTTTGTAGGGCGACCGTTGCCCCACGGTTTGTTAAGATGCTCGACATTACACTCGCCTTTACGGTGTTAAGGCGTTTTTTACGCCAGAATGACCGGACTACGCCGATCGGACCAAAGTCATTCTGACATTGCGCCCCGTGTTTCAGGGCCGCGCCATCGGATTTCGATGCAGGTGTTAAATTGCCTTAATGTGCTTAACCGGCCTTTAACGAATCCCGGCAGCGCAAAGGTGATTCCAAGGCAATTGTGCGGCGAAATCGGGCAGAAATGTGTCAACGGGGGCAGAAACGCCCCCGAAGCTCTTGATTTCACTTCATTTGTGTAAGCGCAAGGTTAACGCGCTAGTCATCATGTGTCAGGTCCGGCACATCGGCCGCCCCCGCCGATCCGCGCCCCGACAAAGAGGGATTCTCCATGAAAAAGCGGTGGCAGTTGAACGGTTTGACGCCCTCCGGGACGGGATGGCGCACGAAATGCCCCGAGGGTTCCATCACCCAGCTTTGCGCGGTGTCGGCAAGGTTGGCGGCCATGATCTGGCTGACGATCTGCGCCTTGACCGTGGGGTTGAGGATCTCGACCCCGGTTTCCACGCGCCGGTTGAGGTTGCGCCCCATCCAATCCGCCGACGACATGAACACCCGCGCGCCCGCATTCGGCAGCCCGTGACCATTGCCAAAGCATATGATCCGGCTGTGTTCCAAAAAACGCCCGATGATCGACTTGACCCGGATGTTCTCGGACAGACCTTTGACGCCGGGGCGCAGCCCGCAAATGCCGCGGATCACGCACTCGATGCGCACCCCCGCCTGCGAGGCACGATACAGCGCGTCGATCATGTCCGGTTCAATCAGAGAGTTCATCTTGAGCCAGATTTCAGCGGGGCGGCCCGCCTGCGCATGGGCAATCTCGGCCTCGATCAGCTCGATCATTGACGGTTTCAGCGTATGCGGAGAGATTTTCAGGTTCTCCAGCTTGGCCGGCATGGCGTAGCCGCTGAGGTAGTTAAAGATCTTGGCCGCATCGCGCCCCAGTGCCGCATCGCAGGTAAAGAACGACAGGTCGGTGTAAATCTTGGCCGTGATCGGGTGGTAGTTGCCGGTGCCCCAGTGGGTATAGGTCACAAGGCGGTCACCCTCGCGGCGCACCACTTGGGAAATCTTGGCGTGGGTTTTCCAGTCGAGAAAGCCGTAAACCACGTGCGCGCCCGACCGCTCCAGCCGCCGCGACTGGCGGATGTTGGCGGCCTCGTCAAAGCGCGCTTTCAGCTCGACCAGCGCGGTCACCGACTTGCCATCCTCGGCAGCCTCGCACAGCGCCGAGACGATGGGCGAGCGTTTGGACGTGCGATACAGCGTCTGCTTGATCGCTACCACGTCCGGGTCCCTGGCCGCCTGATTGAGGAACCGCACCACCATATCGAAGGTCTCATAGGGGTGGTGCAGCAGCATGTCCTTTTGCTTGATCGCGTCGAACATGTCGCCGTCGTGGTCCTGCACCCGTTCCGGCACACGCGGGGTGAACACCGGCCACAGCAGGTCGGGGCGGTCGTCCAGCACCAGTTCCTTGGTGTCGGCGACGCCAATCATCCCATCCAGCTCGATCACCTCTTCGTCGCGCACATGCAGCTCTCGCATGACAATGCCGCGCAAGGCCTTTGGCGCGCCCTTGGAGACGGTCAGGCGCACAACCTCGCCCCGCCGCCGCCGTTTCAGCGCCACTTCGAATTCGCGCACGAGGTCTTCGGCCTCTTCCTCGACTTCGAGATCGCTGTCGCGCAGCACCCGAAAGCCAAAGTGATCCTTGACCCGGTAGCCGGGAAAGAGGCTGTCGACGTGCAGCAAAACCACGTCTTCGAGCAGGATAAAGCGGTGCTGACCGTCCGGCGCGGGCAGCTTCATAAAGCGGTCGATC
Organism: Tropicibacter naphthalenivorans; assembly: GCF_900176475.1. Lineage (GTDB taxonomy): Bacteria > Pseudomonadota > Alphaproteobacteria > Rhodobacterales > Rhodobacteraceae > Tropicibacter > Tropicibacter naphthalenivorans. The sequence goes on along the minus strand of NZ_FWXX01000002.1, from coordinate 660,289 downwards.
TGCGCCGGGATCGGCAACAGCGCCTGAAGCGCGCGGCGGTCGCGCATCCGTTCCAGTTGCAGCGCAAGGCAGTAGCCCATGTTCGCGATGAACGGAAAGGGGTGCGCCGGGTCGATGGCCAGCGGCGAGAGCACAGGAAAGACATTGTCCAGAAAGGCAGTTTCCAGATAGTCGATGTCGTCCTGCGACAGACCGTCAAGGCCGACGATGCTGATGCCCTCGGCCTCCATCTGGGTGCGCAGCTCGCCAAGCGCGCGTTGCTGCGCCGCCATCAGGTTGCGCGCATCCTCGTCGATCAGCACCAGCTGCTCGGCCGGGGTCAGCCCGTCGGCGGCGGGGGTGGTGTTCCCGGCCTGCGCCAATTCGCGCAAGCCTGCCACGCGCACCGTGTAGAATTCGTCAAGGTTGGCCGCCGAAATCGACACAAAGCGCAGCCGCTCCAGCAGCGGCACCCGCGGGTTCTCGGCCTCTTCGAGCACACGCCAGTTAAAGCCCAACCACGACAGTTCACGGTTGTTGAACCGCTGCGGGCCGGTCAGGTCCAGATCGGGCAGCTCGGCGGGGGCGGGAAGCGGGGATTTGAGAAAGTCAGCTTGGGTCATGGGGGGCTTATGCCGTTCGGAATGCAACGTTTTTATGAAGCCCGAGTGTGATCCTCTTGAAGCAGCTCTGCAAGGGACTCGATGACGCTGATGGCCAGCGGGCGGCTGACGCCCTTGGGCCGGGCCAGCGCCTGCGTGTCGAGCGTGTCGACGATTTCCTGCGCGGCGCGATAGCTGCGCGGCATGTGCTTGGTCAGGTAGGGGATCACGTCATGGGCGGGCACGATCTGGCGGTCGGCAAAGAGCTTGGCCAGCAGGGCGGACAGCAGATCGTCGTCGGGTTCGGCCAGCGTGGCGGCCTGCGCGCCCATCACCCGGCTTTTCAGGTCCGGCAGGGTCAAGGCCCACTGCGCCGGGGCATTGCGCGAGGTCAGCAGCAAGGCGTGCCCCTGCGCCAGCACCAGGTTGTGCAGGTGGAACAGCGCCTCTTCGGCGGGGCGGTCGCCCGCGATCTCTTCGACATCCTCGACGCAGACCGCGCCCTGCGCAAGCGCGGGGATGTCGGCGTTTGTCAGATCACGCGCGGGCATGATCTGCGCCCCGGTCAGCTGCGCCCAGACGTGGGCGAGATGCGTCTTGCCCGCGCCCTTTGGCCCCGACAGGATGAACTTGCGGTTCGGCCAGATTTGCCAGCCTTCGATCTGCGCCACGGCCAGCGCATTGGCGGTCGTGACGTAAAAGTCCTCTCGCCCCAGTGCCGCGCGGGACGGCAGGGGTAGGGCCAACTGCTTTGGATGGGTCATTCTGTGTCCTGCTCCGACAGGCCGCGATACAGGCGGCTGTCGCGGTATTGTTGGGTGGCAAAGCGGGCAAACACGCCCAAAGCCGCCGCCAGCGGCACCGCCACCAGCATCCCCACGAACCCGAACAGCGAGCCGAACACCGACAGCGCCAGCAGCAGCCAGACCGGGTGCAGACCGACGCTTTCGCCGACCAGCTTGGGGGTGAGGAAGTTGCCTTCGATGAATTGCCCGGACTGGAAGATCGCCCAGACGATGATGATGCGGATCCAGTCGGCCTCTCCTGCCGGGGCCGCGCCCCAGTATTGGAACAGCGCAAGGCCGATGGCCAGAACGCCGCCGACGATGGCACCCACGTAGGGAATAAAGGTCAAAAGCCCCGCGATGACGCCCACGACCAGCCCGAACTGCAAGCCCACCAGCCACAGCCCAAAGGCGTAATAGACCCCAAGGATCAGGCACACGGTGCCCATCCCGCGCACGAACCCGGCCAAGACCCGGTCCACGTCAGAGGCCAGCGTGCGGATCGTCTGGCGGTGGTCCAGCGGCGTCAGCTCGTCGATGCGCGCGACCATATTGTCCCAGTCGAGCAGCATGTAGACCGCCACCACCGGCACGATCACGAACAGCAGCGCGATGTTGATCAGCGAGGCGGCAGAGGTCAGCGCGGTCTGCACCAGCTCGCCGCCCTTGTCGCGGATCGTCTGCCCGATGGAGTTCAGCGTATCGCGCACCACCCCGTCCTGGATCAGGATATCGGGCGCATGGGTGGCCACAAAGGTCTGGAGGTTCTCAAAGAGCTTTGGCGCGGTATCGAACAGCTGCACCGCCTGCTGCACCAGCGCAGGGACGACGGCAAGGGCCAGCACGATAAAGGTGACCAGCGCGACGACGGTGATGATGCCCGTCGCGGCCCCTCGGGAAAACCCAGTGTTTTCAAGCCTGTCCGCCACGGGATCCAGGAAATAGGCAATCGCCGCCCCAAGGATAAAGGGGAGCAGCACATCGCCGAGGTACCACAGCACAACCGCAAAGACCGCCGCCGCGATCCCCCAATATTTCATCTGTTGCCGAACGGGCAGAGCCATGAGCTTTCCTTGTCTTGCGCCCCTCTTAGATCAGCCGTGCAGGTGCAGAAATCAAGGGTTAATGGTGGGGCGGAGGGGGCGGCGTGTAGGCGTCAGGGTTGGCGAGCCATTTTTGGTATTGAGTGTGAAACGAGTTGTCATGAAATTCGGTTAGCTCCCAATCCGGCCAGTGCTTCGGTCGTTCCACGTCAGGAAGGAGTTTAACACTGGCGTCTGCAAATGTATTCCTCGCTGCAATCATCCAACCCAAGCCAAAATCAGGTCTGCAATTTCGGAAAGCAGCACCACCATACTCTGATGCTATCGGTGAAAAATCATCCAAGTAGGTGTTGTTGAAACTGCAAGCTTCGAAATTGGAGAGAACTGCCTGCGAAAAGTGTAACTTGGTTTGTGAAAAATCGGCACCCACAAAACTCGTTTCGATAAATAGGCATCCAATCAAGTGGCAGCGCCAAAGGTTTGCCGCATCTAGACGGCTATAATCGAACCTAGCCGCTGCAAAATCCAAATCTTTGAAATCTATCGCTTGGAGGTTTGAGTGGCGCAAGTCCAACCGGTAACCTTGGTATGTCCCGAGGTGATCTTTGGCGGCGTCCTGTTCAGCGAATCCTACTGAGAATGGCCAACGGTTTTCGTTCGATTCTCCCGCAAGCCACACCGCCTCAATTTCTTTTTGAGATGCGGACCTGCGACCGATAATAGTTATGGCTAGTTGTATATCCGAACGAGGCTTGGGTAAGCTGGTTGACCACTTTTTAACGGAAGCATAGTTTGTCTCGCGGTGAAGGGTCTCAACATCTTTGAGCGCGTGTGCTTTTACAAAGTAGTCGGTGTTTGCATTCTGGTTTTCCGGAGTAGTTGATTTATTCCACAATACCCATTTTTCGCGCAAGCTCATCTGCGCTTCACTCGCAGGCGCATTCTCGCGCACATAGGCGCAGAGGATTTCCATCACGCGGACGTGGTCTCGGCCTTTGTCGTAGCGGGTGCTGTCTTGGGCGATGCGTTCCAGCGACAGCAACGCGCCGAGGCGGACTTCGATGTTGGGGACGGTGCGCTCGACTGACGTGTCCTTGCCGTTTTCGCCGGGCACCACTTCTTTGACCGTCTTCTCCGCGCCCAGCATCTCGACCGCCTTGTTGATCCGGTCGGTGATGTGGCCTTCTTTTTGGAAATCCACGGTCTTTTGTTTCAGGATCGTGCCCCAGACCACGAAGGGCGAGCCGAGCAGAGCGGCGATTAGTGCGCCGATGCCGAGCCCTTGGGCCTCCTTCAGGACTGACCCTCCTTCGGTAAACAGAAGCCATAGGTTCCACAGCGTGCCACCCAAAACTAGGGTCCAGATCGGCGCGAAGATCAAAGCAAACGCTTGAAGAAGCGTCAGAGCATTGGAGGACGTCGGCGTCGGTCGCACTTTTTTCAGCACCCAAAAGGCGATGCCCGTCGTGAGCGCTAAAGCGATTGCAGCAAGGAGAACTTGGCCAACCAATGGCGATACTGGAAACGTAAGTGTGAAAGTCTCGGTCATGCCCGTCTCGTCTTGGTGCGGTTTGGCGACAGTTTGGACTTTGCACACGTATAAGGAAAGCGGATTTGCCCGGCATCGCCGGGCTGCGCCTGCCTGCCCCGTCAGACCAGAGGTCTGCATTCAACAAAGTCGGACGCATTCGCGCCCGCCCAGGCAGGCGCAGCCCTTGGACTTGAGGCCAAGGCCCACCCACCGGGGGATTGCCTGACCCGAGACAGCAGGCTAGGACAAGGCAACCACCTCTTATGGAGCCGCCATGCGTCTGTCCCGTTACTTCCTGCCCGTCCTCAAGGAAACGCCCGCCGAAGCGCAGATCGTCAGCCACCGCTACATGCTGCGCGCCGGGATGATCAAACAAGCCTCCGCCGGGATCTACACCTGGCTGCCGCTGGGCTTTAAGGTTCTCAAGAACATCGAGAATATCGTCCACGAGGAACAGGCCCGCGCAGGTCACATCCCCATGCTGATGCCGACCATCCAGTCCGCCGAGCTGTGGAAAGAGTCCGGCCGCTACGACGACTACGGTCAGGAAATGCTGCGCATCACCGACCGCCACGACCGCGACATGCTGTACGGTCCCACCAACGAAGAGCAGATCACCGATGTCTTCCGCTCGAACGTGTCCTCTTACAAGGACCTGCCGCTGACCCTGTACCAGGTGCAGTGGAAGTTCCGCGACGAGATCCGTCCGCGCTTTGGCGTGATGCGCGGGCGCGAGTTCTTTATGAAGGATGGGTACAACTTTGACCTGACCAAAGAGGACGCGCTGCACGCCTACAACCGCCACCTCGTGAGCTACCTGCGCACCTACGAACGCATGGGCCTGCAAGCGATCCCCATGCGCGCCGACGGTGGCCCGATTGGCGGCGACTACACCCACGAATTCCTCGTGCTGGCGGAAACCGGCGAATCCGAAGTGTTCTATGACAGCCAGATCACCGATCTGAAGTTCGGCGACCGCGAGATCGACTACGACAACGTTGAACAGTGTCAGGCGGTTCTCGAAGAGTTCACCTCGCGCTATGCCCGCACGGATGAGACCCACGACGAGGCGATCTTTAACGAGGTGCCTGAGGAACGCCGCCGCAGCGCGCGCGGCATCGAAGTTGGCCAGATCTTCTATTTCGGCACCAAATACTCCGAAGCCATGGGCGCCACGGTCCAAGGCCCGGATGGCGCCAAGGTGCCGGTGCACATGGGCAGCCACGGGATCGGCGTGTCGCGTCTGCTGGGCGCGATCATCGAAGCAAGCCACGACGACAAGGGCATCATCTGGCCCGAGGGCGTGACGCCTTTCCATTGCGGGATCGTCAACCTCAAGCAGGGCGACGCCGAGGCCGATGAGGCCTGCGAGGCGATCTACAAGTCGCTCACCGCGCTGGGCCTTGAGCCGCTGTATGACGACCGCAACGAACGCGCCGGTGGCAAGTTCGCGACCATGGACCTGATCGGCCTGCCGTGGCGGATCACCGTGGGGCCGCGCGGCCTGAAAAACGGCGTGGTCGAGCTGACCTCGCGCCGCACCGGCGAGAGCGAAGAGCTGCCCCCCGAACAGGCCATCGCGCGGATCGCACAGATTTACGGCAAAGCCTCGGCCTGATTTGGTCTTGGAAGACATGGAAACGCGCGCCCCTCGCTGGCGCGCGTTTTTGTTTGTGCACGGGCGCTTGGCTGGGCAAATTGGGCGCAACAGGAGAGTGGCGATGAAGAAACTTGTGCTGGCGTTGGTGATGCTGGGGGACGCGGCCTTGGCCGGGGTCTATGGGCGCTATGGCGTAACCTTGGACGTGCCGGGTGGGTTCGAAATGCTGCCCCCGCCGGGCAATGACGACGGGCGCGGCTTTACCGACCGCGCGGGCGGGCGGCTGAGCGTTTGGGGCAGCTGGCAGATCGAGCCCCTGGCGGACGAGCGCGCCTTTCGCAAGTCCAGCTACCTCGAACAAGGGGCCGAGATCACCTACGAGGCGGGCGGCAAGACGTGGTTCGTGCTGTCCGGCTACCTCGGGCGCGAGGTGTTCTACCTGCGCGTCGAGGATGGCCAGACCTGCGGCGGCGAGGACGCACGGGCGTTCTTCGAAGTGACCTACCCGGTGGAGTTCCGGTCGCGCTATGACGATTTGCCGGGGCGGTTCGGCAAGTCGCTGGGCTTTGGGCCGTGCTAGGGTCGGGGCGATGATCCTACGCGCGCTGACATTGGTGGCGGGGCTGGCCGGGGCGGGGGTCTCGTCGCAATTTCCCGAGTATTCTCAGCAGTATAAGCAGCGCCTCGGCGGCGCGGTGGACGAGCTGGCGCGGCAGGTGACGCGCTATCAAGGCGACGCCGAGGCGGCTGGCATGGGGTTGCCCGCGTATCTAGAGACCTTGGCCGCCGAAGGTCCGCTGGCCCAAACCCAAGCGCAGAACATGGCGGCGGATATTGCGCGGTATGAGCGCCTCTCAGCGGCTTTGACGCGGTTGCAAGATGCGGGCCCGTTCATGCGCGCCAAACAGGCGGCGTGGATGGAAGACCCAGAGATCGCCGCCCGCGCGTGGGAGGCGTTTGAGCCCGCCGTGCCGGTGACCTTTGAAGGCGCGGTTTTTGCCGGGACGGGGTTCGCCGGGGGCTGGTTGACGGTCTCGGCGGTTTGGGCGTTTCTTTCGGGTGGCTGGTCGCTGCTGTTTCGCCGCCGGGCGGCGTGAAATAGCCCGCGCTGTCGTCTCGCGCGGGCCAAATCTTTTCCAAAAGATTTGCAAATTCCTTGAAAGGAATTTGTCTCCTCAGGCCGGAACCGTCGCCGCCTGAATTTCCGCGACGATGCCGTCGACAACCTGCGTGAGCAATCCGTCGTCCTCGCATTCCGCCATCACGCGGATCAGCGGTTCGGTCCCCGATTTTCGGATCAACAGGCGGCCCTTGCCTTGCAGCTGCCCTTCGGCCTGTTCAATCGCCGCCTTGACGCCCGCCGCCTCCAGCGGGGTTTGTCCGGCCTCGAAGCGCACGTTTTTCAGCAGCTGCGGCACCGGGGTAAAGCAGTCGGTCAGCTCGGACGCCGTGCGGTTGCTGCGCACCATTTCCGCAAGGAACTGCAAGCCCGCCATCAACCCGTCGCCCGTCGTGGCATAATCCGTCATCACGATATGGCCCGACTGTTCGCCGCCGAGGTTAAAGCCGCCCTGACGCATCCGTTCCACCACGTAGCGGTCGCCCACCTTGGTGCGTTCCAGCCGCAGGCCCTGCGACTCCATGTGCCGCTCCAGCCCGAGGTTCGACATCACCGTCGCCACAAGCGCGCCCCCGGCCAGACGCCCTTCGGCCCCCCAGCGCGAGGCCATCAGCCCCATCAGCTGGTCGCCATCGGCCACCTGACCCTTTTCGTCGATAAGGATGATGCGGTCGGCGTCGCCATCCAGACAGATGCCCACATCCGCGCTGTGGCGCAGCACCGCGTCGGCGGCGCGCTGCGGCTTGGTCGAGCCGCATTCCTGGTTGATGTTCAGCCCGTTCGGCTCTGTGCCGATGGCGACCACGTCAGCGCCCAGCTCCCACAGGACTTCGGGGGCTGCGCGATAGGCCGCCCCGTTGGCGCAGTCGATCACCACCTTGATGCCATCCAGACGCAGGCCGCTCGGCAGGGTCGATTTCACCCGCTCCTGATAGCGCGAGCGGCCATCGTCGATGCGCTTGGCGCGGCCGATGTTCTGCGGCTGGGCGGGATGGACCCCGGCGGCGACCATCGCCTCGATTTCCGCCTCGACCTCGTCGGACAGCTTAAAGCCGTCGGGGCCAAAGAACTTGATCCCGTTGTCCGCCGCCGGGTTGTGGCTGGCCGAAATCATGATGCCCAGATCGGCCCGCATGGACGGCGTCAACAGCCCCACCGCAGGCGTCGGCACCGGCCCCAGCAGCAGCACGTTCATGCCGGTGCTGGTCAGGCCCGCGGTCAGCGCGTTTTCGAACATGTATCCGGACAGGCGCGTGTCCTTGCCGATCACCACACGGTGCACACCATTGTGCTCATTGCGAAAATAGCGGCCAACGGCCGCCCCCAGACCCAGCGCCATCTCGGCGGTCATCGGGTAGGTGTTCGCTGTCCCGCGCACCCCGTCGGTGCCAAAAAGCTTACGCGTCATAATACGCTCCTTGAGAAATTGCTTGCCAAATGGAAATTGCCTGGGCCGTTTCGGCCACGTCATGCACCCGCACGATCTGCATGCCCTGCGCCACCGCCGCAAGGGCCACAGAGACCGATCCGGGCATCCGCGCCGAGGCGGGGTTGGCGCCGGAAATCTTGCCGATGAACCCCTTGCGCGAGGCACCGATCAGCACCGGGCAGCCCAGCCCGTGAAACAGCGCCATGCCATGCAGAACCGTCAGGTTATGGTCAATCGTCTTGCCAAAGCCGATGCCCGGATCAACGATGATCTTGGACCGCATGATCCCCATGGCCTCGAGGCTCTGGACCTGCGTTTCGAGGAAATCATACACGTCCAGCAGCACGTCGTCGTAGTGCGGGTCAAGGTGCATGGTCTCTGGCTCGCCTTGCGTGTGCATCACGCAGACGGGCAGGTTCTGATCGGCGCAATACTGGCCCAGCATCGGATCATAGGTAAAGCCCGACACGTCGTTCACGATCTTCGCCCCCACGGCAAAGGCCGCCTCGGCCACCGAGGATTTGCGCGTGTCGATGGAAATCGGCAGCGTCACCTCGTGGGCAATGGCGCGGATCACAGGCTCAATCCGGGCGATCTCGGCCTCGGGGGGGACGGTGATCGCGCCGGGGCGGGTGCTTTCGCCGCCCACGTCGATAATCGTTGCGCCATCGCTGGCCATCTGGCGCGCATGGGTCAAGGCCTGCGCCGCGCCATTGTGCGAGCCGCCGTCGGAAAAGCTGTCGGGGGTGACGTTGAGGATGCCCATGATATGCGGGCGGTCAAAGGTCAGCCCGGCCATCGCGGCCCGCGGCGCGCTGAGGCGATCCTGCCAGTCTTGCGGGATCTCTTGCACGGCGACGTGCACCGGCTCCGCACCGCGCACATGGCGCATGGCATGGGTGAACCACAACGGCCCGCCCGCAAGGGGCAAAGCCCCATCCGGCATGGGCAGGGCATTGCAAACAATCGGGCGGTAGTAATCAGTCATGCTTTCGTCACTGAACGATCCGCGCGCGCTTGGCAAGACGTTCAGAACAGCGCGTCATCGGGTGTGACGGCGCGCGCCGGGGTTGCGGCGCCTTCCGGCAAATCTTCGCCGATGACGACCAGCTCGCAGGCCTCCATTTCGCCAGCGAACCATGCCGCCAAAGCGACAGAGTCGCGCGGCTGCGCCTGCGGGCCTTGGGTGGCATCGAGCACGATCTTGGACGGGGCCCAGACGCAGATCTGGCCGTTCTTCATCGCCCAGTCCAGCTCGGTCCGGGTGGCGACAACCTTGCAGCGGTGGTCGCGCGCGGCCAGCACCCAGCCGTTTTGTTCCAGAGACAGCAGATCGACGCGGCGCTGGGTCATGGCATGGCCGGTCTGCGGCGCGGGCAGGTCGGGGCGACCCACGCAAAGGATCACCGGCGCGCGGCGGCTGGCCAGCTCATCGACCCAAGCGGTCAGCCGCGGGTCTTCGATGGCGGCATTCGAGAGGTAAACCACACGCGGGTGCGGCTGCTCCTGCGCGACCTCTTCGGCGAGTGTCTCAAGGTGGCCGCCATAGTCGCGTTTCGTGCGGACAATTTCCACGCCCAAGGCACCGGGGCCGCGATCAAGCTTTTCGATGCGCACAAAGGCGCGCAGGGCCTGCGGCTCCAAAAGGATGCGCTCGGCGATCCGTTCGGCCAGGGTTTCCAGCAGGTTGAGCCGCTCGGCGGCCAGCTCATGCGCGATGGCCTCGGTGACGCGGTCGTAGGACAGGATCAGATCGACATCGTCGTCCAAGACGCCAGTGACCGGGATGACCTCGACCACCACGTTGAACTGCACGCGCTGCTTGGTGCCGCGCTCGGCCTGAAAGGCGCCGATCTCGACCTCGACCACGTGGTCGCGCACGCTGATGCGGTCGCGCGGGGCGTCGCCTGCGGTGGCAATGGCGCGCTCGGACGGATGGGCAAAGGCTAGACGGATTTCGCTGGCCATGGGCGGCCTCCATTGGATCGTTTGCGCGCGTCATAGCGGCAAACGCCGGGCAATCCCAGACCGGGGGCGGCATTCAGGCCCACAAAGGCGACCTTAAAGGCTTCCCGTTAACCTTTGGCCGACTTCCAGGTGTGCCGATAAAAGACGTGCACGCCGATCTTGGTGGTTTTGGTGTATTTCTTGGACCACTTGGGGCGCACGGCGGTGGTGTGGTAATGGGTCGCGCCTTGGGTCAGGACACGCGGCGCGCGCCCGTTCAGCACCGCGCGGGCGACCTTGCCCACACGTTCCCAGCTGGCGGTTTCGGTGATGTGCTCGGGGCGGCCATCGCAGGTGTAGGTGAACTGGCAGGCGAACTTGCGGCCCGTGCCCTGGTTGATCACACCGCAGACGCTGTCGGGGAACCGGCCCGAGTCGACGCGGTTCAGGATCACTTCGGCCACGGCAAACTGGCCTTTGACGGTCTCGCCGCGCGCCTCAAAGTACAGCGCCTCGGCCAGACAGCGCCATTCCGCGCCCCCCTTGGCGCTGGGCTGCGCGTTGAGCCAATCCTTGGTGTAGATCACCCCGCCGGCCCCTTGGATCGCGCCTGCGGCCACCGGCGTCAGCAAGGATTTGAGATAGCCACTACTGGCCCGTGCGAGCGCGTTTTGCTCCAGTTCGAGCAGCCGTTTGGCGTTTGTCATCGAATCGGCCTGCGCGGGCAGGGCGGTCAACAGCGCAAGCGCCAAGCATAGCAGTCGAAACATGGGTTTTCTCATCAGCCGTTACACGCCGCGCACAGCCCTGTGGCCCGCGCGACGGAAGGCGGTTTATAGAAAATTTTATATTTCGTCCAGCCGCCGAGTCTTGCGGCCTTGGTCGCGGAGTCCTACAAGGTTTGGTTGCGTATCGCCAAATGTGCTGCCGCAAGGCGGGCGACGGGCACCCGAAAAGGCGAACAACTGACGTAATCCATGCCCACGGCGCGACAAAAAGCGATGGATTCGGGGTTGCCGCCGTGCTCGCCGCAGATCGACAGGGTGACCTGGTTGTTGGTGCTACGGCCGCGTTCCACCCCGGTGGCGACCAGCTCGCCCACGCCTTCGACATCCAGAACGTGAAAAGGGTCTTCGCCGAACAGCCCCTGCTGGACGTATTCCGACATAAAGCGCCCGGCGTCGTCGCGCGACAGCCCGTAGGTCATCTGCGTCAGGTCGTTGGTGCCAAAGGACAGGAAATGCGCGTGCGGCGCGATTTCATCGGCGCGCAAGCAGGCGCGCGGCGTTTCCACCATCACCCCCAGACGATAGGTAAAGTCCTGGCCGCGCCGGGTGCGCACCTCGGCGGCGACGGCTTCGATCCGCGTGCGGATCAGCTCGACCTCGCGCTTGGCGCTGACGAGGGGCAGCATGATCTCTGGGACCACCGGGTCGCCATCATGGCTGGCGTCCAGCGTCGCCTCAAAGATCGCGCGCGCCTGCATGTCGTAGATTTCCGGCACCGTGATGCCCAGACGCACACCGCGCATCCCCAACATGGGGTTGTATTCCTGCAAGGCTTCGACCCGGCGCGTTACGTCCGACACCGGCAAGTCCAGCGCCTCGGCCAGATCGCGCAGGCCCGCGCGGTCGGTGGGCAGGAATTCGTGCAAAGGCGGGTCAAACAGACGAATGCAGACCGGCAGCCCCTCCATGATGCGGAACAGCTCGGTAAAGTCCTTGCGCTGCATGGGTAGCAACATCGCCAGCGCCGCCTGACGATCCTCTGGCGCGTCGGCAAAGATCATCTCGCGCATGGGGGTGATGCGGTCGGCGTCAAAGAACATGTGTTCGGTGCGGCACAGCCCGATCCCATCGGCGGCAAAGTTGCGCGCGGTGGCCGCATCGGCGGGAGTGTCGGCGTTGGCGCGGATGCCGATGTCGCGGAACTCATCGGCCCAGGCCATCAGCGTCTGAAAGCTGTCGTCCAGCACCGCTTCGATCATCTCGGGCGCGCCGGCCAGAACCTGACCGTTGGTGCCGTCGATGGTGATGATGTCGCCCTCTTTGAGTGTGCGGCGATCTTCGGTGGTGATGCGGCGGCGCTTGAGGTCGAACTTCATCCGCGCCGCGCCCACCACGCACGGCAGACCAAGCCCCCGGCCAATCACCGCCGCGTGGCTGGTCATCCCGCCGCGTTCGGTCAAGACCCCAACGGCGGCGTGCATCCCGCGAATATCCTCGGGCGAGGTTTCGCGGCGCACGAGGATACACGGCTCGTTGCGCGCGGCGGAGGCCTGCGCCTCGGCGGCGGAAAACACGATCCGCCCCGTGGCCGCACCGGGAGAGGCGGCAACGCCATAGCCCACCACGTCGCGCACCGCCTCTGGGGCAATCTGCCGGTGGAGCAGTTCCGACAGCCCGCGCGGCTCGACCCGCAGCACGGCCTCTTGGCGGGGGATGATGCCATCGTCGGCCAAGCGCACGGCGATCCGCACGGCGGCGCGGGACGACCGCTGCACCCGCACACCGTCAAGGATATGCACCTGACCGTTCTCAATGGTGAACTCGATCTGCATCTCGGCGCGCAGCCGCACGCGCATCAGCTCGGCATGGGCGACCAGCTGGGCAAAGGCTTCGGGGGCGATTTCCTCCAAAGACGGGCCACGCGGATCGCGCGTCAGGTACAGGCTCGCGGTGCCCTGTTCCAGCGCCTCGCGCCCTTGGCTTTGCGACAGGTAGCGCCCGGTGATTTGCTGCAAACCTGTTTCAGAATCAACCAGTTGCAAGACGCCAGAGCCGTTTTCGCCCGTGCCTTGCCCCAGCCCCAGCGCCATTTCCTGCACCACAAGGCCAAGACCCGCATCGGCGGGCGCCCCGCGGGCCTGACGCAGCAGCCGCGCCGTGGTGCCTTCCCACGCGCGGGCCATGGACCGCAAGACTTCGGTCAGTTGGACAACGGGATCCTGGGGGAAAGGCTCTTCGGCCTCTTCTTCATAGGCTTGCAGCGCGGCGGACAGCCCGTCGCGGCCAGTATCTTCGATCTCGTCGAAGGTATCCGGGTCCAGCCGGGCCACGTGGATCGCGTAGGACTGCACAAACCGCATATACAGGGACGCCGCGCTATCGGCGCCCATCTCGTCGGACAGCTCCACATAGCGCGCGTCATTCATGCCGATGTTCAAAATCGCACCGGGGCCGCCCCAGTCGGGATCCTGCGAGGAGGGGCGCACACACAGCAGTGCGCCCTCATCAAAGCTGGCCAGCAGGGCAGGCACATCCGGCATGATCCCGGCGGCAATGTCATGTACGGCGGCAAAGGACAAAGCCACCGTGCGCGGCACCGGCAAATCCAGACGCACCAAGCGTTGCAAACACTTGGCCCGCCCGCCGTGGGTGCTGGGCGTCATCGGAGAGGTCGGCGTGATGACCGTGACATCCGGGTTCTGAGGGTCGGCTTTCTGCACTGCGGCACCTTTTCTCTGTCGGCGCAGAATACGCGCGATGCAGCATATGACAAGGCAGGCAAAGGTCGCGTTAACGTTTTGTGGCGCCAAAAACGCGAAAATCCCCCGCCGGTGAGGGCAGGGGCCGTGCGTGACGTTGGGGCAGTTAGCCTTCGACGCGGGTCAGATCGGCGGTCTGAAGGCAGATGTGGCGGATTCGGCTGAGCAAATTCAAGCGGTTGCGGCGCACCACCTGGTTGTCGCTGTTGACCTGCACCGCCTCAAAGAACGCGTCGATCGGCGCGCGCAGGGCGGCCATCGCCTCCATTGCGGCGGCGTAATCTTCGGCCTTCATGGCGGGGGTGATCTGTGCCTCGGCGGCGTCGAGGGCGGCAAAAAGCGCCTTTTCCGCGTCTTCCTCGGCGAATTTCACATCCGCGCCGTAGGAATATTCGACCCCGTCCTTTTCCTCGGCCTGCGTGAGGATGTTGTTGGCGCGCTTGAAGCCCTGAAGCAGGTTGACCCCGTCGTCGGTCTTCATAAAGGCCGACAGCGCCTCGGCGCGGCTGACCAGCAGGCGGAAGTCGTCGGCCCCGTCCATGGTCAGGCAAGCGTCGATCACGTCATGGCGGATGCCCGCGTCGCGCAGGTGCACCTTGAGACGGTCGTGGAAGAAGGCGAGCAGATCGGTGCTGAGGTCGGGGACCAGATCGCCCACGGTGCGCAGCACCTCTTGAGGTTTCTCCTCGGTCAGCTTGTCCAGCAGGGTGCGGACCGCGCCGCCAAAGACGCCGTGCTCGGCGATCTCGTCCAGCAGGTCGTCCAGCACGCCGACGCCGTCCTGATCGGCTTTGACGTGCTTTTCGTGGCGCACCAGCTGCGCGTCGACAAAGCGGTCAAGGTGCATCCGCAGATCGTTGGCCAGCACCAGACGGATCACCCCCAGCGCGGCGCGGCGCAGGGCGTAGGGGTCTTTGGACCCTGTGGGCTTTTCGTCGATGGCCCAGAACCCGGTAAGCGTGTCGATCTTGTCCGCCAGTGCCACGGCGACAGACACAGGCGCGGTCGGCACGTCATCGGACGGGCCAAGCGGCGAGTAATGTTCCTGACACGCGGCAGCCACGTCCGCCGGAAGCCCGGCGGCCTCGGCATAATACCGCCCCATAAGCCCTTGAAGTTCGGGGAATTCATAGACCATCTCAGAGCTGAGGTCGGCCTTGGCCACCAGCGCGGCAAGATAGGCCTGATCGGGCTCGGCGCCGACCACCGGGGCAATCTCGCGCGCGAGGTCCGCAATGCGCTGGATGCGCGCCTGCTGGCTGCCCAGCTTGTTGTGGAAGGTCACGTTGCCAAGACGCTCGGTCCACGCCGTCAGGCCCTCATCCTTGGCCACGCGCAGGTCGTTTTCCCAGAAGAACTTGGCGTCGGACAGACGCGCCGCCAGCACCTTTTGGTTGCCCGCAAGGATCGTCGCGCCGTGATCGGCGGTCTCGCGGTTGGCGACGGTGATGAATTTCTCGATCCGGCCGGTTTTCGGGTTTTTCACCGAAAAGAATTTCTGGTGCTCTTTCATCGAGGTTTGCAGCACCTCGGGCGGCAGGCCAAGGAAATCCTCGCCAATGTCGCCCATCAGCGTGACGGGCCATTCCACCAGACCCGCGACTTCGCGCAAAAGGCCAGCGTCTTCAACCACTTCCAGCCCCTGGGCAAAGGCCATGTTGGTGGCGTCGTGCCAGATCGTCTCGGCCCGCTCAGAGGCGTTCAGGACGACCTTGGCGGCTTTAAGACGCGCCTCGTAATCCTCGAAGGAGGTCACTTCGAAACGGCCATCACCCATGAAACGGTGGCCTTCGGTGCTTTGGCCAGCCTTGATGCCGTCGATGTCCAGATCGACCACGGTTGCGCCGTATTCATCGGTCAAAAGGCAGATGATCGAGTGCAGCGGACGCACCCAGCGCAGCGACCCCGCGCCCCAGCGCATGGATTTCGGCCAGGGGAAGTTCCGCACGGTCTTGTCCAGCACCTCGGCGATGATCTCGGCGGCGGGGCGACCGGGGGTCACGACGGTGGCGTAGTAGAACGCGCCCTTTTTCTCCTCGCGCTCTTCGAGCTGATCGCGGGTGACACCGGCCCCGCGCATGAACCCCTCCAGGGCTTTTTCGGGCGCGCCGACTTTCGGCCCGCGGCGCTCTTCGCGCAAAGTCGGGCTTTTGCTGGTCAGCCCCTCAAGGGTCAGCGCCAGACGGCGGGGCGTGGAAAAGGCCGCGGCCCCGGCGTAGGTCAGGCCCGCCTCGACCAAACCATCGGTCACCAGTTTCTTGAGGTCCTCGGCGGCCTTGGCTTGCATCCGGGCCGGGATTTCTTCGGAAAATAGTTCGATCAAGAGGTCGGGCATCGTCTCACCAAAGCAGGCGCCCGCGGGTGAGCGCGGGCGGTTTCTTTTGCAGGTGATTACCGGGGCAGGGGCCGGGGGGCAAGCGATTAAGGCTATGAACCCATCAAGCGGTGGCTTGGCGCAGCTTGCCTTGCGCTTTGAGTTTCGCGCGGTGGGCGAGGGTCATCACATCGCGGCCCGCGCGGCGGGGCACAATGCGGTAGGCGGCCTCGACAAAGTTCTCGACGGCAAAGCCGATCAGCCCGAGGGCCACAACGCCCAAAAGGATGCGCCCATAGGCGACCGAGCGGATTTCGCCCAAGGCCTCGCCCACGCCGCCCGCCTGCGCGGGATCGGTGCGCCATGCGGCGATCAGGATGAGCGTGCCGATGATGGTGACCACCGCGCCCTCGGCGATGCAGCCGAACTTCATCACCGGGTCCAGCTTGCGGGCGGTGGGGGTGACGCGGATGTGGTCCTTGTACGTCTCAGCGTAGCCTTTGTAGGCGTAGTAAATCCCGGCGCCGACGGTCGCGATCCCCACCAGACCCACAAGGACCGGACCATAGGGCAGGGCCATCAGCTTTTGCGTGGCGCTTTGCGTGCCGCCGCCCGAGGCGCTGCCGCCTATGGCTGTGGTGGCGACGGACAGGCCGATCGTCGCGTGAATCAGCCCGGTGATGACCAGACCTGCACGGGCCAGCATCCCCTTGACGTCGTGGCCGTAGTCCTCGAGGTCCATAAACGCGTCGATCAAGCGCCACGCGGTATAGGCCCACAGCCCGACGGCGATGGCCCAGAGCGCAGCAAAGCCCCAAGGCATGGCGCGCAGATCCGCGAGCGCGTCGGTGGTGCCCTGGGCCGGGTTGCCCTGAACAGCGGCAAGCAACGCCAGCCCCCCGACAACGGTGTAAACGACGCCGCGCGCGCTGTATCCGGCGCGCATGACGGGGACGACCCAAGCGGGGGCTTTGTCGGACATGGCTGAACTCCTCGTGGTTAAAAGGACAGCGTTTGAATGGGCGGTTTGGTTCCCTGAGGCGCGCGCGCAAAAGCAAAAGCGCGCCCCGAGGTCTGGGACGCGCTTTGCGATTATTGTTCTGTGCCAGAGCCTTGGGGGCAGCACTTAACGTTCCGGGCAATCCTCGCCCAAGGGCGAGCCGTCATAGGCCTTGTCGCCGCATTCGTTGATTTCCTGCCAGATATAGCCGCGCCCGTCCTCGGTGATGGCGACCACGCGGTCGATGCCGAACTCGATGTTGCGCTGGCCGGTAAAGACCACGGCCTTGTCCGCCTCGATGGCGTCGCCCGCGGCCTGCGCGTCAAAGCATTCAAACCACGCCGGAGAAATGCGCGGCACCGCGCGCTCGTACATCTCAAAGGTTTCGGTCAACATCGCCAGCGACTGCGTCGTGGTGAAACAGGCGCGATAGGCAAGGGGCGAGCTTTCGCGGTCAATCGCCTGAAAATCGCTGTAAGCGATCACCTCGGGCGCGCCGCCGCCCACCGGGGTCAGCATCACGTCGGTGGTGCCGTTGCCCTCGATCTGGGAATAAAACGCATAGACTTGGGTGTAATAGACCCCAAAGCCCACGGCAAAGGCGCTGATGATGGTAAAGGCCATCAGGATCTTGCCCATCCTCACGCGGCAAATCCCCCGGCTTCGGTCTGCACAAAGGCGTCGGCGCACATCTTGGCCAGCGCGCGCACGCGGCCGATATAGGCCTGACGTTCGGTGACAGAGATCACCCCGCGCGCGTCGAGTAGGTTGAACATGTGGCTGGCCTTGATGCACTGGTCATAGGCCGGGTGGGCCATGATGATGCGGTTGCCGGTCTTGGGGTCGATGTGCTCCTGCGACAGGATCGCGGCGCACTCTGCCTCTGCCTCTTCAAAGTGGCGCAGCAGCACCTCGGTATTGGCCACGTCAAAGTTCCAACGGCTGTATTCCTGCTCGGTCTGCTTGAAGACGTCGCCGTATTTCAGCGCGATGGGCGCGTCGGGATCGTTGAAGGGCATGTCCATCACGTGATCGACGCCCAGCACGTACATCGCCAGACGCTCCAGACCATAGGTCAGCTCGCCGGACACCGGATGGCAGTCATGCCCGCCGACCTGCTGGAAATAGGTGAACTGCGACACTTCCATGCCGTCACACCAGACTTCCCAGCCCAGCCCCCAAGCGCCCAGCGTCGGGCTTTCCCAGTCGTCCTCGACGAAACGCACGTCGTGCAGCTCCATGTCGATGCCGATCGCTGCGAGCGAGCCAAGATACAGCTCTTGCAGGTTGGGCGGGCTGGGTTTGATCAGCACCTGATACTGGTAATAATGCTGCAAGCGGTTGGGGTTTTCGCCATAGCGGCCATCGGTCGGACGGCGCGAGGGCTGCACATAGGCGGCCGCCCATGCCTTGGTCCCCAAGGCGCGCAAGGTCGTGGCCGGGTGGAACGTGCCCGCGCCGACTTCCATGTCGTAAGGTTGCAGGATCGCACATCCTTTTGTCGCCCAGTAGGTCTGAAGGCGCAGGATGATCTCCTGAAAACTGCGCGGTTTCGCCAGTGCTTCGGCCATGGTCGCGGGCTCCCCTGTCAAATCATGCGTCTGATTAGGGTTTGCGGGCGGCGTGGTCAACGGATTGTGGCGGGATTGTGAGGGGTTTATCGGGCAAATTGCGCGTGCAACGCGTTAATCTTCTGATAAGAATGCCTCAATGATCAGGATAACCTTCTGCCCCAGAGGTCGAAAGCAGGAATGAAACAAAAAGTATTTGCCCTTACCACCGCATTGTTTTTCGCTCAGGGCGCCTTTGCCCAAGAGGATTTGGTTTACATTCAGGTCGAGGCGCGCACCAGCCTGTCCGGCGCGCAGCAAAGCGTGCAGAATTACGCGCAAGCCGTGCAGGACGTGAACGGCTTTTCGCTGGGTGGGGGCTGGTATGGCGTGGCCATCGGTCCTTATACGCGCGAACGGGCGCAAGAGGTCTTGGGGCAGCTTTTGGCGGATCGCGCGATCCCGGCGGACAGCTATATTGAGCCCGCGCAGGCCTATGGGCAGCAGTTCTTCCCGGTTGGCGCACAGGCTGATCGCCCCGCCGCCGCCCCGGTCGAACAGGCCGAAGCTGCGCCCGTGCCCGCAGAGCCTGTGGTGGTAGAACAGCCCGAACCTGTGGCCGCACCTGTCGTAGAGGCCGCGCCCGAGCCCGAGCCCGAGGAAACCGTCCGCGAGGCCCGCGCGTCTGAGCGACAGCTGAACCGCGCCGAACGCGATGCCTTGCAGATCGCGCTGAAATGGGCGGGCTTTTATCAGGCGCGCATCGACGGTGCGTTTGGCCCCGGCACCCGCCGCTCCATGGCCGCGTGGCAAGAGGCGAACGGCCATGAGGCCACCGGCGTGTTGACCACCCGCCAGCGCGCGCAGCTGTTGGCGCAGTATAACGCGGTGCTGGACGGGATGGACCTGTCGCTTGTCGCTGATGCGCGGTCCGGCATCTCGATGGAGCTGCCCTTGGGCGCGGTCAAGTTCGACCGTTACGAGGCGCCTTTTGCGCTGTTCAACCCGACGGGCATGGTCGAGGGCGCGCAGGTCTTGTTGATCTCGCAGCCCGGCGACCGCAGCACCATGAACGGCCTCTATGAGATCATGCAGACCCTGCGCATCGTCCCGGTCGAGGGCGCGCGCGAACGCCGCGGCGATGGCTTTACCCTGACCGGCGCGAACGACCGCATCGTCTCTCACACAGAGGTGTCCTTGCGCAATGGCGAGATCAAGGGCTTTACGCTGGTCTGGCCCGCGAACGACGAAGAGCGCCGCAGCCGTATTCTGGACGCGATGCAGGCGAGCTTTGAGCGCACGAACGGCGTGCTGGACCCAGCCGCCGTTACCGACGAGGGGCAGGCGGTTGATCTGGTGTCCGGCCTTGAAGTGCGCACGCCGAAACTGAACGCCTCGGGCTTCTTTGTGGAATCGCGCGGCACGGTGCTGACCTCCGCCGAGGCGGTGGCGCAATGCGACCGCGTCACGCTGAACGGCGTTTACGAGGCGCGCGTCATGGCGACCGAGCCGACGCTGGGCGTGGCCGTGCTGACCCCCGAAGAGCGCATCGCGCCGCGCGGGGTTGCGCAGTTCCTGTCCGACGTGCCGCGCATCCAGTCCGAGGTGGCCGTGGCGGGCTATAGCTTTGGCGGCGTGCTGACCGCGCCGACCATGACCTTTGGCACGCTCGAAGACGTCAAGGGATTGGGCGGCGAAGACCGTCTGACGCGTCTGGCGCTGGCGTCCTTGCCCGGCGATACGGGTGGCCCGGTGTTCGACGCGGGCGGCTCTGTCATGGGGATGCTCTTGCCGCGCCAAGACCCGGCGGGGCGTCAGTTGCCCGATCAGGTGAGCTTTGCCGCGTCGGGGCGGATGGTGCTGAACTGGCTGCGCGACAACGGCATCCAGCCGGTCGCGCGCGCCACCAATGGCGTGATGGACCCCGAAGACCTGACGGCCCTCGCATCCGACATGACCGTTCTGGTGAGTTGTTGGGAGTAAAACCCTGACCGAGCCCTTTGGGCTCGGCAAACTTTCTGGGGGAAAGTTTGTGGGTTTTACGGGCGGAGCCCTCCTGACCGAGCCCTAAGGCGCGGCAAACTTTCCGGGGGAAAGTTTGTGGGTTTTACGGGCGGAGCCCTCCTGACCGCACAGATTACAATTAACAATGAAAAAGGCCCCATCCTCGGACGGGGCCTTTTTTGATGCGCGGGGGCTAGGAGCGCCCCACCGCGCCATTACGTCAGGATTTCATAGGGGTAGAAATCAAAGTAATCCTGATCCGACACCCGGATCGCCGATTGCAGCCCGTTGGTGCTGGTCAAGCCTTCCAAAATGATGGTCTGGCCGTTGAACGACAGCTCGACCCCCGCAGCGGTCACCGACGCGGTTTCAAAAATCTCGCGCCGGGTCATGCCATCGGCCAGGTTGCCCGACACGATCAGCAGGTCTTCTTCGACGGCGAAATCGTCGATGATGTCGGTGAAGGCCGCGGGCGTGAAGTCGAACAGGAACTTGTCCGCGCCGTCGCCGCCGTGCATCGTGTCGTTGCCGTTAAAGCCCATCAGCACGTCATTGTCGCCGCCGCCATTGAGGTAATCGTCCCCATGACCGCCATCGAGCGTGTCATTGTGGCGGTTGCCCATAAGCGAGTCGTTGCCGTCATTGCCCAGGATCAGATCGTTCCACGTGCCGCCCTTGACCGTGTCGTTCAGCGACCCGCCAAGGATGGTGTCATAGCCGCCGCGGCCATAGATCATGTTGTCGGCATAGCCTGCGCGGATCAGGTCGGCGTGGCGGCCACCGTCCAGCTCACCGGCGCTGTTGAGCGTGTCCATGCCGTCGCCGCCGCGCAGCGTGTTGTTGGTGCCGCCCGCGTCCGCAAGGATGTCGTCGCCGTCGCCGCCCAGCAGCAGGTCGTCGCCAAGGAAGGTCGTCAGGCTGTCATTGCCCGGACCGCCATCCAGCGTGTCATTGCCCGCGAAACCGCCGTCGATCGTGTCGTCGCCGCCTTCGCCGCTGAGCGCGTCATCGCCAAAGGTGCCAAGCAGGTCGTTGTCGCCGGACAGATCTACGGGCGGCGTGTAGGGCGCGCCGTTCATGGTGTCGGTGGCCGCCAGCATGTCGCCAAAGTCATAGGTGCCATTCAGCACCTCTTGCAGGGTCGGCCCCTCCCCGCCGGTAAAGACGGTGCGGGTGGACAGGTACGACCCGTCGCTCTGCTCAAAGGAGTACAGCAGCGAGGTGGCCTGCTGCGACAGGTTGAGCGTGGTGGACGCAGTGGGGGACTGCGCAGTCAGCGCGGTCACGGTTGCCTCTAGCCCGCCCACGGAAATCGCCACGACCACGCCGCCAAGGCGGTCCAGCGCGGGGCCACCAAAAGGATCGGGAATGGCGACAGCGGCCAGCGGGTTGATCTGCTCGACGCTGCCCGGCTGGCCGACGATGGCGTAGGTTTCGGCGGTGGCGGGATCGACGGGTGTGACAACGGACCCAGCGACGAGGCTGGCATCGGTAAGGACGGTCATTAAGGGCTTCTCCAGAAAATACGTGCGGATTCTCTGCCGGAGTTGCCCCTTGGTCAACAGTTTGTTGGGGTGGGTAAGGAAATCCTGACCATTTTGTCAGGGGCGCGCGCAGCCTTGGGTTGCAGAGAGCGTCTTGGTTAATTCAAGGCCCGTGCCCGCGTGGCGTTGGGCAAAAGAAAACGGGGGCACAGCGGCCCCCGTTCCCTAATCTTGCGATCGCTTGAAGGGCGCTTAGTTGCGCTCTTTGTCGACCATTTTGCCGGCAGAGATCCACGGCATCATGCCGCGCAGCTTGGCGCCGGTTTCTTCGATCATGTGCTCGTCGTTTGCACGGCGCGACGCCTTGAGGGTCGGCTGGCCAACGGAGTTCTCGAGCATGAAGTCGCGCACGAATTTGCCCTGCTGAATGTCGGTCAGGACCTCTTTCATGGCTTTCTTGGTCTGCTCGTAGGGCAGGATGCGCGGGCCGGTGACGTACTGGCCGTACTCTGCGGTGTTCGAGATCGAGTAGTCCATGTTGGCGATGCCGCCTTCGTAGATCAGGTCCACGATCAGCTTCACTTCGTGCAGGCACTCAAAGTAGGCCATCTCGGGCGCGTAACCGGCTTCGACCAGGGTCTCAAAGCCGCAACGGATCAGTTCGACCAGACCGCCGCACAGAACAGCCTGCTCGCCGAACAGGTCGGTTTCGCACTCTTCGCGGAAGTTGGTTTCGATGATGCCCGAGCGGCCACCGCCGATGGCGGCACAGTAGGACAGGCCGATGTCCAGCGCTTTGCCGGTCGCGTCGGTGTCGACAGCCACGAGGCAGGGCACGCCGCCGCCTTTGGTGTACTCACCGCGCACGGTGTGGCCGGGGCCTTTGGGGGCCATCATGATGACGTCGACGCCTTCTTTCGGCTCGATCAGGCCGAAGTGCACGTTCAGGCCGTGGGCAAAGGCGATGGCCGAGCCCGGCTTGATGTGGTCGTGGACGTATTTTTTGTAGGTCTCTGCCTGAAGTTCGTCGGGCATGGTGAACATGATGACGTCGCACCATGCGGCCGCTTCGGAGATGCCCATGACCTGAAGGCCTTCGGCTTCGCATTTCTTGGCCGAGGCGGAGCCTTCGCGCAGGGCGACGGCCACGTTTTTCGCGCCGCTGTCGCGCAGGTTCAGCGCGTGGGCGTGGCCCTGCGAGCCGTAGCCGAGGATGGCGACTTTTTTGTCTTTGATCAGGTTCACATCGCAATCGCGATCGTAATAGACGCGCATGGCGGTCTCCTTCGCTTGGGGCACCGATGGGTGCTGTTGTTCTGCGGCGCACCATAGCGGGGGACGGGTGAGTGTGTTTGCGTTTTTTGGATATTTATAAAGAGAAGAAGATAAAGTATTCGCGTAAATGTGAGAAAGTGGGGAAATCATGCTTGATGATACGGACCGGCGGATTCTACGGCACTATCAGGCGGACCCGGAGGTGCCGTTGTCCGAATTGGCAGAGCGGGCGGGGGTGACCGGGTCGACCCTGACGCGGCGGCTGGAGCGGTTGCGCGAGGCGGGTGTGCTGCGCGGGGTGCGCGGGGTGATCCATTGGCCGGCCCTGGGCTATGAGGTTGAGGTGTCCCTGCGCGTGACCTTGGACAAGACGCAGCCGCGCGCCTTTGACGAGTTTATCGCGGCGGCGCGCGAGGTGCCCGAGGTTTTGGAGATCCAGACCTTTCTGGGGCAGGTGGACGTGCGGCTGAGCGTGATTGCGCGGGACATGCCGCATTACCAGCGGATTTACCGCGAGCGTCTGCTGACCTTGCCGCATATCGCCGACATCGAAGGCTTGATGCACGTCGCACGCCTGAAGGCAGAGGAGACCTTGCCGCTATGATTGATCTGGACGAGACGGACCGCGCCTTGGTGCGGGCCCTGGCCGAGGATGCCACCGCCAGTGCGGGGGCCTTGGGGCGTGCCTTGGGCCTGTCGCAGCCCGCCTGCTGGCGGCGGATCAAGCGGTTGCGCGAGGCGGGGGTGTTTCGCGGCGCGCAGGTGGAACTGGACGTGCAGGCCTTGGGCTTTGGCGTGACGGTGTTCCTGGGGGTCAAGCTGGCGGCCAAGGGGCGCGCGGGGGTCGAGGATTTCGAGCGCGCGGTGCAGGCCATCCCCGAGGTGCAAACGGTCGAGCATGTCTTGGGTGCCTATGACTATCGCCTGCGGGTGGTGGCGCGGGACATTTCGGATTTCGAGCGGGTGCTGCGGCGGCGGGTGATGACGCTGCCGGGGGTGGGCAACCTGGATGCCAATGTGCTGCTGTCGGAGGAACGCAGGCCCGGCCCGTTGGGTTAGGCGTCAGGCGACGCGGCGTAGGGCGCGGGCCTCGAAGCCGCGCAGCGACAGGCGCGAGGTGGGCGCGCCATCGTCGTAGTGGGCCAGCTCTGGGAAGATCGCGGTGATCTCATCGCGGGCGGTGTCATCCACGTGGCGCAGGGTTTGCGGGCCGGGAAAGAGCGATTCCGACGCGCAGCATTCGGCAAAAACGATCTCATGCGTGTCAAAGAGAAAGTGGTAATACTCGATGGTCTCGCAGGGCACGATGCGGATCGTGTCGTCGTTGACCAAGTGCTTGGCGGCCACGAGGACTTCGGACTGACCAAAGAGCAGCTCGGCCTGCGCGCCGCGCACCATCATCCGGTGGTTCTGCGAGATGCGCAGGTCGCGGATATTGCCAAGCACACCCGCCTTGATGCGCACGGGGGCGTGCACGCCGGTGCCCGGAAACTTGCGCGCGCCAATCCAGCGGATCGGCTGGGGGCCATTGTCGAGGGTGGTGACGAGGTCTCCGACACGCAAGGTTTCGATATAACGCGGGCCGTCCGGGGTTTCGATCAGGGTGCCGCGGGCAAAGCAGATCGGGATGATCTCATTGATTTCGCTGGAAAAGGCACCGTCTGCGACTTCGCCCGTGTCAATCGTGCCGTTCTGGTTATAGTCGATGTCCTGAAAGGTCGGCGTCTCGATCGGGTTCACGCCGCTTTCGATCAGCTCGACCAGATCGACGCCCGCCACCATGACCAGATCGCTAAGCGCTGGGGCAGAGGCGTCGGTCGAGGTCAGCTCGGCGGCGTCAAAGCGCAAATACGCATCGCCCATGCCCGCGCGCCCGTCGGGGATGTCCGCGCCGGTGCCCGTGCCGCTGTAGTCATAGGTGAACTTTGGCACCTCGGCATAGTAGTCGGCGGCATTGTCATAGACGATGATCTGGGTGATGACCGAGGCGTCGGTGAGGATGCCATTTGCGTCCACGTCATCCACGACGATGGCGATAATATCGTCATCCTCGAAGACGGCGGTGCCGTCGTGGATCATCAACTCTCCGCCGTTGGACGCGTTCGTGTTGGAACGCGACTCGCCGAGAACGCTGAACCCATTGATAAACAGGGTCGTGCTGGCCATGTGGCTTTTGGTCTGCTCTGCTCGGGCGGCGGCAGGTCTGATGCCCGCTTTATGCCGCAATTTAACCAGATTTTTACCAATTTGTTTTCGGCGATAAAGGGTTAACTTGGGTTGCCTGTGCGGAAACTCGCGGAAAGCGTGCAAAAGCGCCACGCTGCCGGACGCGGGGATGCGTCCAAATGGGTTTTGCCTTTGGGCGCGGGGGCGGCTACCTGTGGTGGCAACGCAGCAAGGAGGGTGTCATGCCTGCACTTTTGGACAATATCGACCCGAACGGCCTCGAGGAATTCTCGGTCGTGTTTACGGACCGCTCGCTGAACCATATGTCGGCGGCGTTTCAGCAGGTGATGCGCGACATCTCTGGGATGCTGAAGGACGTCTATAACGCTGATGCGGTGGCGGTGGTGCCCGGTGGTGGCACCTATGGGATGGAGGCTGTGGCACGGCAGTTTGGCCATGGGGCCAAGGTGCTTGTGGTGCGTAACGGCTGGTTCTCGTTCCGCTGGTCGCAGATTTTCGACGCCGGGGCCTTTGCCGACGAGACCACGGTGATGAAGGCGCGCCAGACCGGGAACGCGCCGGACGCGCCCTTTGCGCCCGCGCCCATCGAAGAGGTCGAGGCCAAGATCGCCGAGGTCAAGCCAGACATCGTGTTCGCGCCGCATGTGGAAACCTCGGCGGGGGTGATCTTGCCGGACGAGTATATCACCCGCATGGCGGCGGCGGCCCATGAGGTGGGCGCGCTGATGGTGCTGGACTGCATCGCCTCGGGCTGCGTGTGGGTCGACATGAAGGCGACCGGCGTCGATGTGCTGATCTCTGCGCCGCAAAAGGGGTGGTCCGCGACGCCCTGCGCGGGGTTGGTGATGATGTCCGAGCGGGCCTTGGCCCGGATGGAAGAGACCACCTCTGACAGCTTTGCCGTGGACCTCAAGAAGTGGCACCAGATCATGCTGGCCTATGAGAACGGCGGTCACGCCTATCACGCGACCATGCCGACGGACAGCCTGCGCGCCTTCCGCGATACCATGGCCGAGACCCGCGATTACGGGTTCGAGCGGCTGAAAGAGGCGCAGTGGAAGCTGGGCAACGCCGTGCGCGAGATGTTCGCTGCCAAGGGAGTGAAATCCGTTGCGGCAGAGGGCTTTGGCGCGCCGGGGGTCGTGGTGAGCTATGCGCCGTCGACCGAGGTGCAGACCGGCAAGGCCTTTGCCGAGCGGGGGATGCAGATCGCGGCGGGGGTGCCCTTGGCCTGTGATGAGCCTGAGGGGTTTTCGACCTTCCGGATTGGCTTGTTCGGCTTGGATAAGCTGTATGACGTGGACGCCACGGTGGCGCGTCTCAAGCGCGTTGTGGACGAGGTGATCTGAGCGCAGCGGGGAGGGCGCTGCCCTCCCCACACCCCACCCGGGATATTTTCAAAGAGAAGAAGGGGGCGGGCGTCAGCTGCCCGCGCCGAGGCCGAGGCGCATGAGGTTGGTGCGCACCGGTTTGAGGCTGTAGAGGGCGTCAAGCCCTTTGGCCCGAAGGTCGCGCAGGGTTGGCGCGGACATCATCGAGATTTTGTTGAGCGTGGTGATGCCCGCGACGCGCGCCCGGATGTCGGTGATCCGGCGGCGGTGGTAGGCATCCAGCATGGCTTGGTCGCCGAGGGTGTCCGGGCTGGCCTTGGCGAGGTCCAGAAGGGTTGTGATGTCGCGCAGGCTCATGTTCAGGCCTTGGGCGCCGATGGGCGGGACGACGTGGGCCGCTTCGGCCACGAGGGCGAGGCGCTGGGCGGTCAGGTGCTCTGCCTCTTGGGCGATGATCGGCCAGATGGTGCGGCGCGAGGCGAGGGTTAGCGGGCCGAAGAGGTGGCAGGAGCGCTCTGACATGGCGTCCTGGAAGGCGTCGTCGGGCAGGGCGAAGAGCGCCTCGGCCTTTGGCCCTTCTTCCATCCAGACGATGGCCGAGGAGGGGCGGCCGTTGAAATCGGGCAGGGGGACCAGCGTGAACGGCCCGCCGGTGCGGTGGATTTCGGTTGAGACATTGCCGTGCGGGATCGGGTGGGTGACGGCGAAGGCCAGCGCCTTTTGCCCGAAGCGGGTGGTTTTGACGCCGATGCCTGCTGCCTGCCGCATGGGCGAGGCGCGTCCGTCGGCGGCGATCACCAGCTTGCAGCGCACGCGGGTGCCGTCGGACAGGCCCACGCGGGCCTCTGCCTGACGGGTAAAGAGGCTGGTGGTGGCGGTGCCGGGGCGGAAGTCGACATTGGCCAACTCGCCCAGCCGCGCGGTCATTTCGCGCCGCAGCAGCCAGTTGGGCAGGTTCCAGCCAAAGGGTTTGTCGGACAGGTCGCTGGACTGGAAGTCCTTGATAACGCGGGGTTCTGGCACTTCGCCGCCCGCGTCCACGATGCGCATCACATCCAGCGGCATGGCATGATCGGCCAGCCGCGCCCACAGGCCGGTTTCCTCTAGAAACGCCTGCGCCGGTTGCAAAAAAGCGGTGGTGCGCAGGTCGGCGCCCTCGGCCTCTCGGTCCGTGACGGGGGGGCTTGGGTCGACGCAAAGCACGCGAAACCCGGCGGAAGCAAAGGCGGCGGTGGCGGTCAAACCCGCGATGCCGCCGCCCGAGATGACGATGTCATGGTCCATGGTCTTTCTCCTTGCTGCCTATGTAGGGCGCAAGGGAGGAAAAGACCATGCGGCTTACTTGCCGAAGGTGATCAGGATCAGCACCGTGTACATCACCGGCACGCAGGCCAGCGCGGTCATGGCAAGGCCCGGCAGACCCCAGGTTGCGGTGGCAAGGGCCACCCACGCGAGGAACAGCGCGACAAAGGTCAGGATGCCAGCGGTGCCCGACAGAAAGCTTGCGGTTTCCGTGTTGCCCTGCGCGGCAGCTTCGTTCATCGACATATTCGGAACTCCTTATTTGATGTCGATGCAGGAGATAACGGCATGTGCCAAATGCGACAGGTGCGAAATGTCGCATCCTTAAGGTATATTATCGTAAAAGCCGGTTTTCTTGAGGAATGGTTACCCTAAGCCTCGGAGACTGCGACAAAACTATGCAGGTGGGGTTAGCCCAGCAGCCGTTTGAGGAAGTCGTTCAGATTGTCCGTATGGTGGTGGATGTGGTCGCCGTCGTGGGCGTCGGGGCCCACCAGAACCGTGCGCATTCCCATGGCGTGGGGCGCGGCAAGGTTGCGTGGGTCGTCTTCGAACATGGCGGCTTCGCCGGGGCTAAGGCCGTCCATGGCAAAGACCTGCTCAAAGGCGGCGCGGTCGGGCTTTGGCATGTAATCGGCGTGCTCGACGCCGTAAATCGCGTCAAAGGCAGCCTCTAGACCGCGGGCGCGCAGCACTTGGGCCGCATAGGGCGCGCTGCCGTTGGTGTAGACGATCTTGCGGCCGGGGAGGGCCTGGATCAGCTCGGACAGGTGCGGATCGGGGTCGAGCGCGGCAAAGTCGATGTCGTGCACATCCACCAGATAGTCATCCGGGTCGATGTCATGATGGCGCATGAGGCCCGCCAAGGTGGTGCCGTAGCGCTGCCAATAGTCGCGCCGCAGCCCGTCGGCCTGCGCCCGGCTTGCCCCGGCCACGCGCATCACATAGTCGGTCATCTTTGTTTCGATTTGGTCAAAAAGTCGCGCCGCAGGCGGGTACAGCGTGTTGTCGAGGTCAAAGACCCAGGCTCGGACGTGGGAAAAGTTACGTTTTGGCATGATCTGCTTGCTAAAGCCTTTCAGGGGGTGAGGCAATTGGCCTGACTTGCGGTTAACATATCCCGCCGTGTAATCTTTGCCGACCCAACGAGGAGACGCGCGATGAACCAAGTCCGATCGCAAAACACGGACGCTTATTCCCTGATTCTGGAGGCAATCGACTCTGGGGTCTATCGTCCGGGCGACCGGTTGGTCGAAAGTGAGCTGGCAGAGCGGTTTGGCGTCTCGCGCACGCCTATTCGCGAGGCGTTGCAACGGTTGGAGACGCAGTCGCTGCTGTCGCGGGATGGGCGGTCGCTGATCGTCTCGTCGCTGGATCACAACCAGATGGCGGAGCTTTACGCCGTGCGCACCGAGCTGGAGGGGCTGGCGGCCCGTCTTGCGGCGCGTCACGCCACCGAGGAAGAGGTGCAGGTGCTGCGCGAGATGGTGGTCGAGGACAAGGCGTTGCTGGGCGATTCCGCGGCGCTGGCCCGCGCGAACCGGCGGTTTCACAAGATGATCCACCTGGCCTCGCACAACCGGTTCCTGGTGCAGCAGCTTGATCTGGTCCACCGCTCCATGGCGTTGATGGCGACCACGTCGCTGGCGGCGCAGGGGCGGGGCGAAGTGGCCTTGGCCGAGCATCAGGCGATTGTCGATGCCATTGGCCGCCGCGATGAGGACGCCGCCTACAAGGCGCTGCGCGATCATATCTCGGTGGCCTTCGTGACCCGGCTCAAGCTGGACGCGCAAGACAAATACGGCAGCTGATCAGCCTTTGAAATCAGGCGGCAGATCCGCGTGCGGGGTGTCCGGCGCGGAGTGGCCGTGCTGTGTCTTGTCCCAGTAAAACGGGTTGGTCAGGGTTTCCCACAGCGCCTTGTACATGGCCATCGTGCCCAGTGGGAAATAGGCAAAGAGCGTCGGCACCCAGACAAAAAGCGTACTGTGCGGGGTGCGGGCCACGGCGGACAGGCCGATCAGCAGGCTTGTCCCCTCGGCGGAGAGGAAGATCCCCGTCAGCCAAAGCATCATGGTGCGATCAAGATAGCTGTCCAGCGGATGCGGCAAGCCGGCGAGGATCAGCCAAAAAGACCACAGGATCGGTGCGAGGGTGAATTGCAGCAGGGTCGTGAGAAACAGCATCTGCACGCCCAAAAAGCGGCGCGCGCCCAAGTCCCTGAACAAGGCGATGGGGCGGCGGCTGTGCACCCACCAGGTGATGGCATACCCCTTGAGCCAGCGGGAGCGTTGCTTGATCCACGGCCACATGCGGTTGTTGGCCTCTTCGCGGGTGACGGTGGCGACCAATTCAGTCTGGTAGCCGTGGCGCGCCAGCCGGATGCCAAGGTCGGCGTCCTCTGTGACATTGTGGGCGTCCCAGCCGCGCACCCGCTGTAGCACGTCACGCCGGAAAAACACTGTTGTACCGCCCAAGGGCACCGCAAATCCCATTTTCGCGAGGCCCGGTAACAGGATGCGAAACCAACTGGCGTATTCGATGGAAAAACACCGCGAAAGCCAGTTGGCCCGCGGATTGTAGAAATCCAAGATGCCCTGCACACAGCCGACCTGCGCCGGGGCGTGTTCGAAATGGGCCACCACCCGTTCGATCTGGTCCGGGGCGGGGGCATCTTCGGCGTCGTAAATGCCGATAATGTCGCCGCGTGTGAAATTGAACGCATAGTTCAGCGCGCGCGGTTTGGTCGTCACATCGCCGGGGGGCACGGTGACCACGCGCATCCACGGCGGCAAATTGGTGCGCGATAGAGTCTCGCGCGTGGTGTCGTCCATGGCTTCGAGCACAAGGATCACTTCGAGGCGGGATTTGGGATAGCTTAATCTCGATAATCGACGCACGAGCGTGCGTGCGATATTCTCCTCTTTGTAAAGGGGGACAAGGATCGAGACGGCGGGGGGCACCTGCGGCAAGGGCACCGACGCGGGCCGATCCTGCCGCCGAGAGGCCCAAAGCGCGGCCAGTTTCATGCCCTGCGCGATCAGCAAGGACGCCAGGGCCAAGATCAGCGCCCCGGCGAAAAACAGTTGCGGTGCGGCCCCCAGCAGGGCGACGCCCGCCAAGCCGCCAAGCGCGGCAATCTTGCGGGTGCGGCCGGTGGTCCTGTTCAGATCGCGACAGCTTTCCTCGGCGGGCAGCGATGTTTCGGCGATCCGCGCCAGAGCCGCGCCATGGCGATCAGCGATTTCATCGTGAATATCGGCCTCTAGCGCCAAGGCCATGGTCATCGAACCAAAATCGTCCGGCAACAGCGGCACCACATCGTCAAACGTTTCTGGCCGGGCCATCGCCAGCACCACCGTTTGCCCCAAGCGCATCCACGGCAGCACGCCATGGGCAAGGCAAAATTCCGGCGGTAGCAGGCCAACCACATCGGGGTCGGGCGGGGTGTCCTCGCGGCGCAGGAACATCACGCCGTAGTGCTCGGATTGGGCGCGGATCACCTCTTCGCGACTGGCCAGCGCCTCTGCCTCGATCACGCGGGCGACGGGTTGGGCGATGCGGGCCGCCTCGGCCAAAGCCCCGACCATCACGCGCGGTGCAACGATACCTTGCTCGATCAGCAGATGGCTGATTGGCTGACCGCGTTTGGAACTGGCCTGAGCCAGAGCGGGATTTGCGGTGGTCGGTCGATGCGATGACATAACGGGTCCCTCAGAACGTGGACCCGTTGTCGCATTCAGATAATTAATAAGTGGTAAACCATTGCTTTTATCGCAAAATGTTAACCGCTTTTCAGAGCTTTACGCCGCATCCATGGACTTGGCAAAGCGCTCAAACAAGTAGAAGCTGTCCTGCGGCCCGGGGCTCGCCTCGGGGTGGTGTTGAACCGAGAAAACCGGACGGTCTGCCACGCGAATCCCACAGTTCGATCCATCGAACAGCGACACATGAGTCTCGGTCACGCCCTCTGGCAGGGTCTGCGTATCCACCGCGAATCCATGGTTCATCGAGGTAATTTCAACCTTACCGGTTTCTTTATCCTTAACGGGGTGGTTCGCGCCGTGGTGGCCGTGGTTCATCTTGATGGTTTTCGCACCAAGCGCCAGCGCCAGCATCTGGTGCCCAAGGCAAATGCCAAAGATCGGCAGCTGCGTCTTGTCCAGCAGATCGCGGATCATCGGCACGGCATAGGCGCCGGTCGCCGCCGGATCGCCGGGGCCATTCGACAGGAATACGCCGTCGGGGTTGTGCGCCATGACATCGTCATAGGTTGCCGAGGCGGGCAGGACGGTCACGTCACAGCCCGCAGAGGCCAGGCACCGCAGGATGTTACGCTTGGCACCGTAATCGACGGCGACAACCTTGTGCTTGGGCGCGGTCTGGGGCGCGTAGCCTTCGGGCCAGGCCCACCGCATCTCGTTCCACTGGTAGGACTGGGCGCAGGTGACATCCTTGGCCAGATCCAACCCTTCGAGACCAGAGAACCCACGTGCGGCGGCAACCAGCGCCTCAAGGTCAAAGTTGCCCTCGGGGTCATGCGCCAAGGCCACATGCGGCGCGCCTTGCTGGCGGATCGCGCGGGTCAGGCGGCGGGTGTCGACGCCGCCGATGGCAATGCGGCCCCGTGCGCGCAGCCAGTCCGACAGCTCTTGCGCCGCGCGCCAGTTCGAGCTTTGCGTCGGCATCCATTTGACCACCATGCCCGCCGCAACCGGATCGCCGGTTTCGTCATCCTCGGGGGTCACGCCGGTGTTGCCGATATGCGGAAAGGTAAAGGTCACGATCTGCCCCGCATAGGACGGGTCGGTCATGATTTCCTGATAGCCGGTCATGGCGGTGTTAAAGCACAGCTCGGCCGTGGTCTGGCCGGTTGCGCCGAACCCGTGACCATAGAAAATGGTCCCATCGGCGAGGGCAAGGCAGGCGGTTGGCTTGGTCTGGGCAGCAGACATCGGCGCGACTCCGGTTTTTGGGGCAAAATTTCGCGGAAAATAGGACCGAGCGCCTTAAGGGTCAAGGGGAGATGTGAAAATGAAAGTCCAGCGTTTTCAGTGGGTTGGCAAGTGAAAGGCAGAGTTGCGCCAAATCTTGTGATCGGGTAGTGTCCGCCTTTGTGTCTTGAGAAATTGGGGACGAGACGAAAATGGACTTGCGTGCACGCGTAAATGCCGCCGTGAAACAGGCGATGAAAGACAAGGATGCAGCGCGGCTTTCGACGCTGCGGCTGATCAATGCGGCCATCAAGGACCGCGATATCGCCGTCCGCGCCGAAGGCAATGAAACCGGCGTCGAAGAGGCCGAAGTGCTTGCGATCATGGGCAAAATGGTCAAGCAGCGCCGCGAAAGCGCGAAAACCTACGAAGAGGGTGGCCGGCTGGACCTGGCGGAACGCGAGTTGGCGGAAATCGAGATCATCGAACAATTCCTGCCCAAGGCGCTGAGCGACGAAGAGGTCACGCAAGCGATTGATGCCGCCGTGGCCGAGGTCGGCGCCGAGTCGATCCGCGACATGGGCCGCGTCATGGGCGTGCTCAAGGCGAAATACACCGGCCAGATGGATTTCGGCGCGGTGGGCGCCAAGGTCAAGGACCGTCTGGCGGCTTGATCTGCCACGAAACAATTGCAAAAGCCGAGGCATGTCCCCGGCTTTTCGCGTTTTGATGGCCTAGTCGGTGGGAAAGCCAGAGGCGATCCGCGCCAGCTCTTGCGGGTCATCAATGCGAAAGCGTTCCACGAAACGGGTCTTGAACCCAACCCGCCCGCGCCGCGCGCCAAAGTTCTCGCCGTGGTTCAGCACGTACAGCACCGCCGGTTCCGACAGGGGCGCGAGGCGACTGCCCGCCAAGGCGGCGAGATAGGGGAACATGCGGTGCTCGTGCAGCACCATTTCACGCAGGAACACAAGGCTTTGTGGTATCGACGG
This sequence comes from Tropicibacter naphthalenivorans, assembly GCF_900176475.1. GTDB lineage: Bacteria > Pseudomonadota > Alphaproteobacteria > Rhodobacterales > Rhodobacteraceae > Tropicibacter > Tropicibacter naphthalenivorans. Next base: position 626,393 of record NZ_FWXX01000002.1, on the reverse strand, counting down.
ATCATAGGCCACCGCCGCGCAGGATCCGCACAGCTTCCAGAACGGTTTGCGCAGGGGCGTGCGCAAGGACGGCGCATCAGCCAAAGCAATCGTTCCCGCCGCGTCATCCATCACGTAGCCGGATTCCACCACGTAGCCGCCGGGGGCTTGGCGGCGCAGCATCTCGGCTACCACGCCTTGGCGCAGCAGATCATCGGCGTCAAAGGTCATGACATAGCCCGGCGGCAGGTCGAGCCGCCCAAGGCAGTCGATCAACGCCCCCAGCTTGCGCCACTTGTCATTGCCGGGGGTCTCGTCGTGAAACGGCAGCCACGCGATGCGCTCATCCTCGGGCAGGGGCGGGCGCGTCTGGCAGCAGATGATGGCGTGCCAATGCGGATCATTCTGCGCGATCATGCAGGCCAGCGTCGCGTTCAGCCGGTCGGTGACCGCGTCCCAGTCGCTCACATCCTCGGGCGAGACCAGCGGAATCAAAAAGGACACCTGCTTGCGCAAGGGCGGCACATGCCCGGCCAGTTCGGCGCGCAGGGCCAGCGCGGCCTCTTCGCTGGGAACGGGCCGCAGCCGATCCGCCAAGCCAAACCGCGCCGCCGCGCGCAACGCGTATCGGTGCCATTTCGGGGTCGCCGGGGCCTGTGCCATCAAGAAAACTCACGTTGGTTTCTGGCGCGGTTTAGGCGCTCTACAAGGTCGCCGTAAAGAGCTTTGCGCTCATCCTCGGACAGAAACGCGCCGATTTCCACCTCGCGGCCCGCGCCTTTAAGCGTGACATAAAACGGCACCGGCCCGCCGGAGGGGTGCAGCTGCGGCTCGACCCAATAGGTGTTGGCCTCCCATTCTTGGGTGTCGCCCTTGGGGTTGGTGCGCAGCAGGCGGGTGCTGTTATGGGTGATCGTCAAAACTTCGAGGATCTGCCGGTCGCGCTCATTCCGGCGCAGCGCGTAATACAGCCCCGCCACGGCGGCCAGCATAAAGGGCAACAGCCCCCACAGCAGCACGGTGCCAAGCAGCCCGTATAGAGGGATCGAGGCAAACAGGAAAAACCCAAGGATCATCACCGCAAACCCTTGGGCCGACAGCGAGTTATGCGGCCAGGCGCGCAGTTCCATGCGGGCATCGGGGGGCGAGGTTTCGGTCCAGGTGTGGGGCATGGCTGGCAAAATATCGCGCCCGCCGAAAAAGGACAGGGGCAAAGCGCCACAGAACGCTTTTGCCCCGGTCCATCAGGCGATTTTACAAGACGAAATCGTCCGCTGTCAGCGTTTGACTGCCCAGCAGCAGCAATTCTTCGTCGACGTTGCTGTCGCCATTGGTGTCGATCCGGATCAGAGTGTTGCCGCTGCCCAGAACGCCGGCCTGAATTTCCATGCCCGCGCCGGTAAACCGGGTCGCCCCGATAAAGGTGAAGGTTCCGGAAAACCCGGAAAGGTCGATCAGGTCCACCCCGTCTTCGAAATCGCGAATGACATCACGCGTCGCGCCAACGCCCATGTCGCCCGAATAGAACCTGAAGGTGTCCACATCCCCGTCTGCACCGCTGCCGCGCGCGCCGCCATAATACACGTCACGTCCGGTGCCGCCCTGAAGCGTGTCGGCCCCGGTGCCGCCAATGATAAAGTCATTGTCCAGGTCGCCCCAGATATAATCGTCGTCGGCCCCGCCATCGAGGTAATCATTGCCGGCCCGCCCGTTGATTGCATCGTTGCCATTGCCGCCCAGCACCGTATCGTCGGCGGTCCAACTGTACAGGGTGTCGTTGCCGCCAAGGCCATACATCTTTACGGCGATAGCGCTGCTCACCGAAAACTTGTCCTGGGCAGCGGGGCGCCCTTGCAGGGTGATCGCCGACAAATGCGCCGCATTGCTAAGTTTGAAGCTTTCGACCGAGGTAAAGCTGAGCGTGCCATTGGCATGTGTGATGCTGGTGTCACGCCACAGATCAAGGCTAAAGCTGCTGGCGGCGGCTTCGTCGGTCATGTCGAATTCGATGATGTCGATGCCATCGCCGCCATCCACCACGTCATTGCCATCGCCCATGAGAAAGGTGTCGTTGCCCGCACCGCCATAGGCGGTGTCATTGCCGCTGGGATTGCCGTTGTTGCCAAGGTCGATCATGTCGTACCCGCCATTGCCATACAGCAGGTCATCGTCCGCGTCGCCAAACAGGTTCTCGCTGTTGTCGCCGCCGACGAGCGTGTCGTTGCCGTTGCCGCCGTGCAGCTCGAGCGGCATGAACGCCATATAGTCAACGGCAACACCCGCCGCCGTCAGGCTGTCATCGCCGTCTTGACCATAGATCGTGTCTTCGGCGGTCGTGGCGGTGAGGGTGTCGGCGTTATTCGTGCCGGAAATCATTGGCATGGTCACAAGCTCCTGTACTGATCCGGCAACGTGTACAGCCCATTCCTTAGCCCCCCCTTTCAGTGCCCTGCGACAAAGTGTTCAGGCCAAAAGAAAAGGCCCCGCACATCTGGCGGGGCCTTTCGTTTTGGATCAAGCGGCGCTTAGTGCGCGGGGCTCTTGTCCCAGTCTTCCTGCTTCGGGAGCTGCTCGAAAGTGTGCTCCGGCGGCGGGGAGGGCAGGGTCCATTCCAGCGTATCCGCGTATTCGTTCCACGGGTTCTCGCGGCGCTCGGCACGGCCGGCCAGCAGCGAGTAGATGATGATCCCAAAGAAGAACACGAACGACGCGAAGGAGATGAACGCACCCCAGCTCGACACATAGTTCCACTGGGCGAATGCCTCGGGGTAGTCGATGTAGCGGCGCGGCATACCCTGGCGACCCAGGAAGTGCTGCGGGAAGAAGGTCAGGTTTGCACCGACGAACATCATCCAGAAGTGCAGGTTACCCGCCCACTCGGGGTACATCTTGCCGGTGAACTTGGGGAAGTAGAAGTAGATGCCCGCAAAGATCGCGAACACGGCGCCAAGCGACATCACGTAGTGGAAGTGCGCGATGACGTAGTAGGTGTCATGGTAGGCGCGGTCGATACCTGCCTGAGACAGCACGATGCCGGTCACGCCGCCAACGGTGAACAGGAACAGGAAGCCGAACGCCCACAGCATCGGGGTGCGGAACTCGATCGAGCCGCCCCACATGGTGGCGATCCACGAGAAGATCTTGACCCCGGTGGGGACCGCGATGACCATCGTCGCCAGCATGAAGTAGGACTGCTGGGTCAGCGACATGCCAACGGTGTACATGTGGTGCGCCCACACGACAAAGCCCAGAGCACCAATCGCGATGATCGCCCAGACCATCGGCAGGTAGCCAAAGACCGGCTTGCGCGAGAAGGTCGCGATGACGTGGCTGATGATGCCAAAGCCCGGCAGAATGATGATGTACACTTCCGGGTGGCCAAAGAACCACAGGATGTGCTGATACAGGATCGGGTCACCACCGCCCGACGGATCAAAGAACGTCGTGCCAAAGTTACGGTCGGTCAGCAGCATGGTGATCGCGCCCGCCAGAACCGGCAGGGACAGCAGGATCAGCCACGAGGTGACAAAGATCGACCACGAGAACAGCGGAACCTTGAACAGGGTCATGCCCGGTGCGCGCATGTTCAGGAAGGTGGTGATCATGTTGATCGCGCCCAGAATGGACGAGGCACCCGACACGTGAACCGCGAAAATCGCGAGGTCCATGGAATAGCCGCCTTCGTTGGTGGACAGCGGCGGGTACAGAACCCAGCCCACGCCCGAACCCAGCTGGCCGTTGCCGCCCGGCGAGAACACCGACATCACAGCCAGGGTCGTGCCGGCCACATACAGCCAAAAGGACAGGTTGTTCATGCGCGGGAACGCCATGTCCGGCGCGCCGATCTGAAGCGGCATCAGGTAGTTACCAAAGCCGCCGAACAGGGCGGGGATAACCACGAAGAACATCATCAGAATCCCGTGACCGGTGATCATGACGTTCCACAGGTGCCCGTTGGGGGTACAGTCCGCAACGGCCGCAGCCGTCAGGCGCCACCCTTCGGCGCACATGTATTGCACGCCGGGCTCCATAAGCTCCATGCGCATGTAAACGGTGAAAATGACCGAAACGAGACCGACGAGAGCCGAAACGATCAGGTACAGAATCCCGATGTCCTTGTGGTTCGTCGACATGAACCACCGGGTAAAGAAGCCCCGGTTGTCCTCATGCTCGTGGCCGTGAATGGCGGCGTCTGCCATCTTGTGCCTCCTGCTGGTGTCCAAAAAACAGGCACAAAGGGAATCCCCCCGCGCCCATAGATCACTATCGGTTTTAGAATGTGACACCCCCGGCGGCAATGGAGGTATTTGACGCAGATCAAACAAATTTGTCGCACCCCTTTGGAACAGGGGCTGTCAATCCCCATGAAGGTGCCGTTTTTGGACGTATTTGACTAAAAGGTCGGGAATTCCCTGCCCTCGAACAGGGCCGAGGTCGGGCTTTCCTGACTGGGGCAGGGGGCTGGGCTGGTCAATAGTGACGCAACTGCTGCCAAACCGAAAGAGTGTCCCATGGCCTATGTCGACCACACCGCTTCGCCCGTTCTGTCCACCCTGCGCGAGACCCTCAGCCGTCTGCTGGAAACCCCCTTTGATCGCCGCCTGCGGGCGCGGCAGACCCGGATCGCGCAGTTGCGCGCCATGACAGATTCGGAGCTGGCTAACATGGGCCTGACGCGCGACGCGATCCTGCCTTACGTGTTCTCGCAACCGGCGTGATATATCCGCATAGGTGGGGACAACCGGGCCAAAGCGCCCCAAAGGTAACAGTTTTGTATCTGCAAAAATGTGAGCGGCAACAGAACTGAGTCTATACTTTGGTATATGATCCGGAATAATAATTCACAGAGGTTGATTATTATTTCTGGAGACTAGACTGTGACTATTACTGCACGCGTTGCACCATGTCCTGCCACTTGTGACCCGTCATATCAGGGCATGAGCCGCGAAATGCTGCTGAGACGTGCCTCTGTCGATCTGCAGAACATGGCCCGTGCGCTGGCGGGCGAGGTTGACTCTTTGCTGGTGGCCGAACTGATGATGCTGTCGTCCCGGCTTGAAAGCAAAGTGTAGCATGCCCATTTATGCCCCTTGAGGTTGTTTTTGACGGTGCCCCGTCGTACCGTGTCCGCAACGCGAACTCTTGGGGAAGGAATGACAGTAGCTAGGCTGTTTGGGCAAAACCTTCGCAAACTCTGTGAACGGCGCCCGTCGATTGCGGCTGTGGCGCGCGATCTGGATGTGAATAAGGTCCAGTTCAACCGCTACCTAAATGGCGAAAGCTATCCCAAGCCGCAGCTGCTCAAGGAGATATGCGCCTACTTCGGCACCGACGCGCGGATCATGACCGAGCCGCTCGAAGAGGTCGAGGCGCAGCGCGCCCAGCAAGTGGTGGGGGTTGCGCTGGACGGCCCGCGCGTTGCGCCGCAGTTCGCGCCGGGCCTCTACTCGACGACCATCGTCAGCCCGCGCCTGCCAAAATTTGCGGTGCGCCAGATCCGCCAGATCAAGCGCAGCGGGCCGCTCTGGATCAGCAAAAGCTACATGGCGCGGGGCATTGCGGCCCGGTTGCTGGGCCGTGTCCCCAGACTCTCGGAGCGCCAGAACTTTGGTGAATTGCGCGGGGTCGCAGAGGGCAGCTATGTGCTGACCTATCCCAACTGGTCTGGCGGCGTGTATTTTGAATTCTACCCGCGCAACTCCATGACGAGCTACGGGCCTTGGCCCGGGCTTTTGACGTTCGGCTCGCTGGAAATCACCGGCAGGACCCGCGCGGTGCGATCGGTCATGCAACATCTGGACGGTCTGCCCGCGGCGATCAGCTGCGCGCGCACCTGTGGCTACGTGCCCTTGGCAGAGCTGACAGAGTACGAGCGTGACGTGCTGCGTCCCGGTGAGCCGTTTACTTAGGCGTCGCCAAAGACCTCTGTGAACTGCCGCCGCAGCGCCACGTCCAGATCGTCCATCCCCACGGGCAGGCCCATATCCACAAGGCTGGTGACGCCGTATTCGGTGATCCCGCAGGGAACGATGCCGCCGAAATGCTCAAGCTCTGGTTCGACATTGATCGAGATGCCGTGAAAGCTGACCCATTTGCGCAGGCGGATGCCGATGGCGGCGATCTTGTCCTCGGCGGTGTGGCCCGAGGGGGTGCGCGGGCGGTCGGGGCGCTCGATCCAGACGCCGACGCGGCCTTCGCGGATATGACCCGTCAGGCCGAATTCGCCCAGCGTGGCGATCACCCAAGCCTCTAGCTTTTGCACGAACAGGCGCACGTCCTTGCCGCGCTTGTTCAGGTCGAGCATCACGTAGACCACGCGCTGGCCCGGCCCGTGATAGGTGTACTGCCCGCCGCGCTTGGACGGGTAGACGGGAAAGCGGTCGGGGTCCTTGAGGTCTTCGATCTTGGCCGAGGTCCCGGCGGTGTACAGCGGCGGGTGCTCCAGCAGCCAGATGCACTCTTCGGCCTCGCCATTGGCAATCGCTTCGGCGCGGGCCTCCATAAAGGTCAGGGCGTCCTCATAGGGGGTCAGCCCGTCGGTGATCTTCCATTCCATGGCTTACCGGGGCAGCAGCCCCGCCTCCTTGATCTTGGCCACATTGGCGCGGCTCACGGGCAGCTCTTGCCCATCGCTCAGGGTCAGGATGGCGCGGTCTCCCTCGCGGCGGGCGGCGGTGACTTGGCTATAGCTGACCCAATGCGAGCGGTGAACCTGCGCGCCGGGGGTGTCGCCCACCTCGCGGACGGCATCTGAGAGACGCATGAGGATCAGCTCCTGCCCCTTGGTGGTGGTGATGCGCACATAATGGTCTTCGACGCTGAGCGCCACCAGCGGCGCACGCTTGTCCAACGGCAAACGGTCCAGTAGCGGGGCGGGGTGGGTTTGGCCTCTTGGGGCGTCTCGGCGGCAGGTTCCGGCATCGCGCGATGCTGTGCGGCAAGGTCCAGCGCCGCCGTCACGATCACCGAGATCGCCAGCAGCGTCCCGGCAAAGGGCGCGGCCTCATCCCCGGAGGGCAGCCAGCCAAAGACCAGCCAATTCAGCACCAGAACCACCACGCCAATGGCCACGCCAGCCGCCAGCCCGGTCAGCACCACTTGCCCAGTGCGGCGGCGCACCCGGATCACCGGGCGCAAGAGCCCATTGACCAGCGATCCCGCCCCGTAGGTCAGCGTCACCACCGCGATCCAATAGGCCAGACGCGGCAGCAGCGGCAGCAGGTCCACCGTGCCGAACGGCCCGGCAAGGCCCAGCACCGCCCCGGTCCCGGCCAGCGCAATCAGCGTCACCGGATGTCTCATCTGCGCCCGCCATTCACGAAGCGCGAGTTGCGAGCGCCTGTCGTTCACGTAGCCAGCCCCCATTTTCGCGCATCCCGCATGGCATGGGGCGCGGCGGTTGTCCAGAACCGGGGCAGTTCTTGTTCCTGCTGATCTCAGCTCAGCCCTCAGCACAGCCCTAGGAGGCCCCTTATGTCCCTGACCCCATTCCTTGACGCCGCCCCGATCATCCAGACCCACGCGCTGGCCGCGACTGTCGCGCTTGGGCTTGGCCCGGTGGTGATCTACCGCCAGCGCCGGGACCGCCTGCACAAGGTGCTGGGCTACGTCTGGGTGCTGGCCATGGCCTTTGCGGCGCTGTCGTCCTTTGGCATCCGCGCCTATGCGGTGCTCTGGATCTGGAGCCCGATTCACCTGCTCTCGGTCATGGCGCTGTGGTCGCTGTGGCGTGGCATGGCTTACGCGTTCCAAGGCAACATTCGCGGGCACCTGATGACCTTTCGCAGCCTCTACTGGCGCGGGGTGCTGGTGGCGGCGGTGTTCAACTTTCTGCCGGGGCGCGTGGTCAACCGCATGTTTTTCAACGACATGCGCGAGGCGGGCTATATCGTGATCGCGCTTGGGCTGGCGGTGATCGCCTGGGATATCTGGCGCCAGCACGGCGCACAGCGGGGGCAAGAGGCGCTTGTTTGAAAGAAAGAGGCGATTTCGCGTTTTTCCCTCTTGGCAACCCCGGCGCGCTTCGTTAGAGACCGCTTCACCAAGCCAAGACAGTGCGGTCGTGGCGGAATTGGTAGACGCGCAGCGTTGAGGTCGCTGTGGGGTAACTCCCGTGGAGGTTCGAGTCCTCTCGACCGCACCATTCCCTGCCAAGGGAAAGACGGAAAACCGGGCCATCGCGCCCGGTTTTGTCGTCTCTGGCGGTCAGCCCTGTGTCTGTCAGCCCTGTGGCGCGTTGTTCTCGGGGGCGAGGCGGGCGATCACATGGCCCAGACCTTCGGCGACATGGCTGTGATAGGTTGCAAACCCTTCGATCCGCTCGGCGGGGCCCGCTGCGTCTTTGGGCAGGGTGGCGACAATGGCGCGCGCCTCGGCGGCGGTGTCCAGCATGTGCTGCGCCATCTCGGTCAGCAATTCACGCTGCGAGCGTTTGTGGATCGCGTAAAGCACCTGACGGCTGCCCTCTGGCTGAAGGCGCTCGATGATCCCGCGGTCCTCCAGCGTGCGGGTGTTCGCCGAAATGCTGCCGCGCGAGACGCCCAGATCTTGCGCCAGACGGCCAAAGGGCACCGGCGCGCCTTCGAACAACAGCAGCGCCACGATTCGTCCGGCAATGGGCGCAAGCCCGTGCCGTTCGGCGTTGCGCGCCAGCAGATCGACAAAAGCGGCGCGGGCCGGGGCAAAATCGTCAGGCATGAGCGCTCCTACTTTCGGGAATTAACCGGAAACTTGGAAAAAACGGTTTAGGTGTTTGCAAGTGCAGCATACTGACCCATATATGTTCAGTTGAAATTGAACAATCAACCCCGGATGCGGGGAAGTTGAGACGCCGGAGGACCGCATGACGCGCGCCGCAAACCAGATTATCACTTTTTTCCAAGCGGTTGCGCTGGGTTTTTCATGTGCCTTGCCGCTCTATGCCCAAGACGCGCCAGAGCCGCCAGTCAGCAACAGCCGCACCGCCACCGTGACCGTGGCCCCCGCCGTGCAGACGCATTTTCGGCAGATGGCCACGGCGTCGGGGTCTTTGGTGGCGCGCGATATTGCGCTGGTCTCGCCGCAGATCGGGGGCTATCCGCTGGTCAGCCTGAACGCCGAAGTGGGGGACCGCGTGGACAAGGGGCAGGTGCTGGCCCGCGTCGATGTGCGCGTCCTGTCCGCCAACGTGCGTCAGGCCGAGGCCAGCCTTGCCAGCGCCGAGGCCAGTCTGCGCCAAGCGCAAACGCAGGTCTCTTCGGCCGAGGCGACGCTGGCCAATGCCGAAAAGACCCTGACGCGCACGCAATCCTTGCTGGATCGCGGCGCTGCGACCCAAGCCGCTCTCGATGACGCGCAGGCCGCCGAGCTGAGCGCCCGCGCCGCGCGCGACAACGCCCAAAGCGGGGTGGGCGCCGCCGAGGCCGCCGTGGCGCAGGCGCAGGCCGCGCTGGAGGTGGCGCAGCTCAACCTCGAAAACGCCGAGATCATCGCCCCGACGGCGGGCATCATTTCCGAACGCAACGCGACCTTGGGGATGATCGTCGCCGTTGGCGGTGAGCCGATGTTCCGCTTGATCCAGGACGGCATTGTCGAGTTCCGCGCCGATGTGGTGGAAACCGATCTGGCGCGTCTGCGTGTCGGTCAGTCGGCGCAGGTGTCCATCGCAGGGCTGCCGCCAATGCCGGGGCAGGTGCGTCTGGTCGCGCCGACCGTAGACACCTCGAACCGCCTTGGAGAGGTGCGTATCGCCTTGGACGGACAAGAGAATTTGCGTCCCGGCATGTATGCGCAGGCGCAGATCACCCTGACCGAGCGTGACAGCATTGGGGTGCCTGCCGCCGCCGTGCTGAGCGATGCGCAGGGCGATTACGTCTTGGTCGAACGCGGCGGCGTGCTGCACCGGGTCAATGTCACCGCGGGCCTGCTGAGCGGCGCGTTGCGCGAAATCGCAGCGGGGCTGGAGCCGGGGGACCGTGTCGTCGCCCGCGCCGGGGCGTTCTTTCAGGACGGTGACAGCGTCACCCCGGTGGAGGACGCGCAATGAACTTTTCCGCGCTGTCGATCAAACACCCGGTCCCGCCGATCGCGATTTTCCTTGTGCTGGTGATCGTCGGCTTGGTCAGCTTTGGCCGCCTGCCGGTGACCGAAATGCCCAACGTCGACATTCCCGTCATCAACGTGAATATCACCGCGCCGGGCTCTTCGCCGTCGGAGATGTCGAACCAAGTCATCAAGCCGGTCGAGGATGAGGCGGCGGATATCGCGGGCCTTGACCACATCACCGCAACGGCTTCCGAAGGGGCGGCGCAACTGACGCTGGCCTTTGAAATGGGCACCGACACCGACCGCGCGTTGAACGACGTCAAGGACGCCATCACCGCCGCGCGCTCTGACATGCCAGAGACGATTTCCGAACCGGTGGTGCAGAGGCTGAATTTTACCGGCGCGCCGATCCTGACCTATGCGGTCGAGGACAGAAGCCAGACGATCCAGGACCTGTCGCGCTTTGTCGATGACGTGATTTCCCCTGCGGTGCAGGGGGCGGACGGCGTCGGTTCGGTGGACCGTCTGGGCGGGGCCGAAGCGCAGGTGATCGTTGACCTTGATCCCGACCGCTTGCTGGCCATGGGCCTGTCGGTTGCCAACGTCTCTGGTCAGCTTGCGCAGGCGAACTCCGACATGGGGGGCGGCTCTGGCGATCTGGCGGGCAGCGCCTATGCGATCCGCGCGCTGGGGGCCGCCGACACGATGGAGGCGCTGGCCGCAACGCCGATCCGCCTGCCCACGGGGGATATCGTCTCTCTTGATCAGCTGGGGACGGTGACCATGGGCGCCTCGGATCAAGAGACCTTTGCCCTGCTGAACACGTCGCCGGTGGTGGCCTTTGGCGTTTTCCGCGCCACCGGGGCCAGCGACCTGCTGGCCGCCACCAATGCGCAGGCCAAGCTGGCCGAGGTCATGGCGCAATACCCCGATGTCACCCTGACGCTGGTGGACGACGCCACCATCTACACCAAGGCGAACTTCGACAGCGCCATGGCCACCCTCTACGAAGGCGGCATCCTCGCGATCATCGTCGTCTTTCTGTTCCTGCGCGATTGGCGTGCGACGGTGGTGGCCTTTGTGGCGCTGCCGCTGTCGGTGATCCCGACCTTTATCGTCATGGATATGCTGGGCTTTTCGCTGAACACCATTTCCCTGCTCGGGATCACGCTGGTGACCGGCATCCTCGTGGATGACGCCATCGTCGAGATCGAGAACATCGTGCGGCACATCCATATGGGGGCCAGCGCCTATGACGCGGCGATGGAGGCGGCGGATGAGATCGGCATGACCGTGATCGCCATTTCCTTTACCATCGTGGCGGTGTTTGCGCCGGTCAGCTTCATGGGCGGGATCGCCGGGCAGTTCTTCAAGCAGTTTGGCTTGACGGTGGCTGTGGCGGTGCTGTTCTCGCTGGTGGTGGCGCGTCTGATCACGCCGATGTTCGCCGCCTATTTCATGCGCTCCAAGGCAGAGGTGCACGAGGCCAAGGATGGTGCGATCATGCGCGGCTACCTGCGGGTGCTGGCTTGGACCTTGCGCAACCGCACGATCACGCTGATCGCGGGTCTGGGGATCTTTTTCGGCTCGCTCTATTCGGCGACCCTGCTGCCGCAAGAGTTCATCCCGCCGTCCGACACGGGCCGCGCCATGGTCACGGTGGAATTGCCGCCGGGCTCAACGATTGACGACGCCATCGCGGCGGGGACCATGGCCTCGCGCCGGGTGGCCGACGTGCCCGAGGTCCAGAGCGTCTTTGTCGATGGCTCGTCGGAAACCTCGCTGTCCTTGCAAATCAACTACGGGGATAAATCTGAGCGGGAGCGGGACTTTACCCAGATCAACGCCGATATCGACGCGGCTTTGGCGGGGCTGGCCGATGTGCGCTATTTTGTGACCGCCGACGATGGCGCGCGCGACATCACCATCAACGTGCTGGGCGATACCGTCGCCTCGGCGCAGCAAGCGGCGACCGAGCTGCTCGCGGGGATGAAAACCCTGCCGGACATTCGCAACCCGTCCTCCGAGGCGGCGCTGTCCCGGCCTGAGATCATCATCCGCCCCCGCACCGAAGTGGCCGCAGAACTGGGCGTCAACGCGCAAACCCTTGCGCAGGCGATCCGCGTGGCGACCATCGGCGACGCCGAGGCGAACCTGCCGCAGTTCAACGCCGGAGAAGAGCGTATCCCCGTGCTTGTCCGCCTCGAAGAGGCTGCGCGCAACGACGTCACCCGGCTGGCGGGCTTTCGGGTGCCGACCTCTTCGGGGGATCTGATCCCGCTGGGGGTGGTGGCCGATGTGGAACTGTCCTCTGGGACGGCGACGATCACCCGCTATGACCGCCGCTACATGGTCGCGATCGAGGCGGATCTGGCCGAAGGCGCCTCGCTTGGCCCGGCCACGGCGGCGATCAGCGCCCTGCCGCAGGCGCAAAACATGCCGCAGGGCACGTCCCTCCAGGCCGCTGGCGACGTCGAAGTCATGAACGACATCTTCACCTCTTTCGGGCTGGCCATGGGGGCGGGCATCCTGCTGGTCTACGTGGTGCTGGTGCTGCTGTTCCACAGCTTTGTCACGCCGCTGACGGTGATGCTGTCGCTGCCGCTGGCCATCGGGGGCGCGATTTTGGCGCTGTTCCTTTATGGGTCGGGGATCGGCCTGTCGGTGGTGATCGGCTTCCTCATGCTGATGGGGATCGTGACCAAGAACGCCATCATGCTGGTGGAATTCGCCGAAGAGGCCGCCGCCAAGGGCGTGGACCGCGCCACCGCCATGATCGACGCCGCCCACAAGCGCGCGCGGCCGATCATCATGACCACCGTGGCGATGACCGCCGGGATGGTGCCTTCGGCGCTGGCGCACAGCACGGGGGGCGAGTTCCGCGCGCCCATGGCCATCGCGGTGATCGGCGGCCTTTTGTGGTCGACGGCGCTGTCGCTGCTGTTCGTCCCGTCGCTACATTCGGTCATGGCGGGGATGCGGATGCGCGGGCGCTGGCTGCTGTCCAAGGTGCTGGGCCACGATCCCAAACGCGTCCCCGCTGAGTAAGTTATCCACAGACCCGAGGCGCAAAGCCTCGGGTTTTTCCGTAAGCGGGGCGTGAAACCCTGCCGTTAGGTCATTGTCATTGTTGCCATTCCCGCAAAAATCGGGCTAGTCTCTATCCAGAGATTGTTTCCCGGGGGGGATAAACATGAAAAGCGACCTTACGGTCCGGCTGGCCAAGCGGCTGGCGGGCCTGCGTGCTGCCAAAGGATGGACGCTGGATCAACTGGCCGGTGCCAGCGGGGTCAGCCGCGCCGCCTTGTCGCGTCTTGAAAACGCCGAGGTCAGCCCCTCTGCGGATGTTCTGGACAAGCTGGCCCACGCCCACGGCATGTCGCTCGCGCGGCTGTTGTCGCTGGTCGAGGACGGCTTTGTCGCGCATATCCGCCGCGACGATCAGGCGACGTGGCGCGACGGCGAAAGCGGCCTGTCCAAGCGCATCGTCTCGCCGGGCACCGGCGCGCTGGCGGGCGAGGTGCAGGAATGCAAACTGTCCCCCGGCAGCGACGTCTTCGAAGAGGCGGGGCAGGTCGAGGGGCTGGAATACCACCTCGTGATGATTTCCGGCTTTATGCGGGTCGAGCTGGGCCACGAAGGCCACGCGCTTGGCCCCGGCGACGTGCTGCGCTTTCGCCGCCACGGCCAGATGCGGCTGATGACGGCCAAGGGGCAGGGGGCAAAGTTCTTTCTCTTTACCCTGATGGCATAGGCCGAGGGCGAGGCAGGGCCGGACCGGCAACCGTCAACTGCCTCTGACGCCCACGCCGCGATGCCTTTTGGTACGATAATCCGCGCAAAGACCAAAGCGGCCTTTGCGCGAGGGGCTCGGCGGAGCCGTCAGCAGTTGGGAATATTGACCGCCAATCCGCCCAGCGAGGTTTCCTTGTAATGCTCGTGCATATCGCGGCCTGTTTGGCGCATGGTTTCGATACAGGCATCCAAAGGCACGAAATGGGTGCCATCGCCGCGCAAGGCCAGCGAGGCCGCAGAGACAGCCTTGATCGCGCCAAGGCCGTTGCGTTCGATACACGGCACCTGCACCAGACCCTTGACCGGGTCGCAGGTCATCCCAAGGTGATGCTCTAGCGCGATCTCGGCGGCGTTTTCGATCTGCATCGGGGTGCCGCCCATCACGGCGCACAGCCCCGCCGCTGCCATGGCCGATGCGCTGCCGACCTCGGCCTGACAGCCCGCTTCGGCGCCGGAAATCGACGCGTTGTATTTCACCAATCCGCCGATGGCCGCTGCGGTCAGAAGGAACTCGGGGATGCGAGACCGCGACGCGCCGGGGCAATGGTCCAGCCAATAGCGGATGGTCGCGGGCACCACGCCCGCCGCGCCATTTGTGGGCGCGGTGACCACCTGACCCCCGGCGGCGTTCTCTTCGTTGACGGCCATGGCGTAGACGCTCATCCAGTCGTTGATGGTGTGCGGAGCGTTCATGTTCATGCCGCGCTCGGCCTGAAGCTGGTCGTGGATACCGCGCGCGCGGCGGCGCACGTTCAGACCGCCGGGCAGGGTGCCGTCGTTCGCGAGGCCTCGGTTGATGCAATCCTCCATCACCTGCCAGATGCGGTCGATGCCCTGATCCAGATGCGCCGCGCCATTGCGCGAGATCTCGTTGGCGCGCTTCATCTGAGCAATGGATTTTCCGGAATTCGCTGCCATTTCAAGCATTTCCGCCGCGCTCTTAAAGGGGAAGGGCACGGGCGGGCCATCGTCGGTGTCACGCCCAGCGGCCAGCTCATCCTCGGTCAGGACAAAGCCGCCGCCGATGCTGAAGTAGGTCTCTTGCAGGATCACGTCGCCCTGCGCGTCGGTGGCCATCAGGATCATTCCGTTGGCGTGGCCTTCCAAGGCGGGGCCGAAATCGAACTTGAGGTCCGTTTTGGGATCAAAGACCAGGGGGGGCAGCCCCTCGGGTTTGACCATTTTCGTATCGCGGATATCGGCCAAGACCGCCTCGGCGCGTTCATGATCGTAGATGTCGGGCAGGAACCCCGCCAGCCCCAGCACGGTGGCGCGGTCGGTGGCGTGGCCGACGCCGGTAAAGGCCAGCGAGCCATGCAGCGACGCGCGCAACCCATGCGCGGTAAAGGGCGCGGCGCGCAGCCGGTCCAGGAACTTTCCGGCGGCGACCATCGGCCCCATGGTATGCGACGACGACGGGCCAACGCCCACTTTGAACATATCGAAGACAGAGAGGAACATCAGGGGGCGCTTCCTATGGGGCGTTGCGAATGACAGCGTGGTCTGCCGCGCAAAACCACGTCTTACCGGCAGCTTAGGCCAACCGATGCGGGGCGAAAGTCCGAAAGCGTCCTAAGGATCGCCAAAACCGGAGTCCCTGAAATTGGTTATCACGGGGATCTGATCAAAACGCCAAGAATTGGCGGCGAAGGCCACGTTTTGGGCGCATTTTCGGCGGTAAACTTGCGCAAACGCGCGGCAGTTTGGGGGTGGATACACACGGGACTGCCATGCCGACGTATACGTTCTTTGCTCTGGGATTTGACCAGATCACCACAACCGGGCCGGATCCGTTCAGCTCGGACAATGTCCAGAACGCGGATGCGATCACCAACAACAGCACCATCACGCTGAACCCCGGCGCGAGTTACACCCAGTTCGATGTTTTCGACGATGACGCCACCTTTGAGGATGGCGACGGCGCGCAAGAGCTGGTCAATCCGATCACCTTCAACGGGACGTCCTTTGGCACCGGCACCGGGGTCGAGACAGAGTATTCCTACGTCATCCGGCCCGTTGGCTCGACCGATCCCGCCGAACAGATCAACCTGTACGAGCTGGATATTTCCGCCGACCGCCACGGCTTTGTTACCGATCAGCGGCTTGCCCCCAACGTCACCTACGAGATCATCGCCGGTGGCAACAACGACCCAACCGTCGCGTTTTCCTCGCTGATTGTGTGCTTTGCGCGGGGGACGCGGATCGCCACGCCGCGCGGGCCGTGCCGGGTGGAAAAACTGCGCGAGGGGGATTTGGTGTTGACCCGCGACAAGGGGCCGATGCCGGTGCTGCTGGCGGCCGGGCACCAGACCGATGGGCGCGGCAAGTCTCAGCCGGTGCGCGTGGCGCAGGGCGTTTTGGGCAACCATCACCCCTTGATCCTGTCGCAGAACCACCGCGTTTTGATCGACTACGATGGCGCGGAAAAGCTGATCGCGGTCAAGGCGTTGTTGAACCAGCGCGGGGTGCGGCTGGTGGATCGCGGCGCGCAGGAATACTGGCATATCCTTCTGCCCGAACACGCGGTCCTCAGCGCCGAGGGCGCCTTGGCCGAGAGCCTTTTGCCCGGCGGGCAGGCATTGCGGTCCTTGCCGCCGCAGATGCGCGCCCGCGTGCTGCAAAAGGTGCTGGGCCGCAGCTATGCCCCGGTGCGCCCGATCCTGCGCCCCGGTCCCTGGCGGCGCAGCGACGCCCCGTGGAAGCCGGTTCCCGCCGTGCTGCGTCTGGCCGGGTAGGGGCGGTCGCCGACCGGCGGCAAAAGCCGCAAGGGTTGTGAGGTGCATCACACCGACTTGGCGCCCGTGCAGCCATAGTCGCGCCACGCACAAACCTCGGCATGTACTAACCTAGGGGTGTGCAGAGTCCGCGTCAGGCCCCACGCAAAATGGCGCGGGCGCGCGCCTCCGGTGCCCAGTTGGCCGGAGGCGCAGTGCGACGCGGCCTACAACGTGCCATGCCCGCAAAGCAGCGCCAGCGTGCCGACGGACACCCGGAGGGAGTGAACCGGGCGCCCGTCCAACCCGTGAGTGTGGCATGGGTGCGGATAGGACTGAGATTAGCAACCAACGCGTGTATTTCAAAGAAAATATAACCGTCATATGCGTATTTGCGCAAAAAGAAACGCGCCTCGAACACTCAGGGCGCGCCATTTTTCAGCAATAGCAAGAGCTTACTTAAAGCTGCGGCTGTCCTTGATCTGATCCCAAGCCCAGACGACCTCTTGCAGCTGCTCTTCCTGAGAGCGGTCGCCGCCGTTCATATCCGGGTGCAGCACCTTGATCAGCTTCTTGTAGGCCTTGCGGATATCGGCCTTGGTCTCGGCGGTTTCGGCCTCGAGGATCTCCAGTGCGCGCTTTTCGGTTGGGGGCAGTTTGCGCCCGCCGCCCGGCTTGTTGCGGCCAGGGTTGCGCGTGGCGTTGTTGCCCAGCACCTGATGCGGGTCCTCAATGCCCAGACGCGCCCAGGCCTTTGCCTCGGGATCGCGCCAATCCTTGGTCTTGCGTTCCCAAACCTTGTCCGAGGACGCCTGCGCGTTCATCTCGGCCTCGGTCTTGCCGTCAAAGAACGACCACTTGGCGTTGTATTCGCGCACGTGATCTTTGCAGAACCAGTAGAAATCATCCAGCACGTCGGGCGCCTTGGGCGCGCGGAACTTGCCCGGTTCCTGGCAGCCGTCATGCTCGCAGACCCGCTGGGAATGCTCTTGTTCACCCGTCATGCTCCTGCGGCCACGCGGGTTTTTCTTCTTTGCCGATTTGACGGACATATCGAAACCGAAGGGATCTGCTTTGCTCATCGGGCACCTCTTCTCGACTCGGACGCCAGAGTTTAGACATTTCGCGGGGAACTTACAGGGGGAGGCGTGTAAAATTTCTGTGGCTAACGGCAAATTCTGCGCTTGCAAAATGCCGCTCGGCGGGGGTTCGCGCAACGAATAAGGGCGGGCCTTGCGGCACCGCCCCGATGGTCTGAAAAAGGGATCAAGCCCCCCGACTGGAAATAGGCAGACAAGATACTGGTCACTAACCTCGATCAATGCTGAGGCGTTCCGGCCAATGCCGCGCCGGTGAACAATAGATAGCATTTCCCCGTGACGTAGGGGCAGTATGGGAATCCTTACCTTAGGGTAAAAGATTTATGACCAAAGCCCGGTTCCGGGGCCGCCCATCCACATCAGCACCTCTCGCAACCACCACAGATAGCCATCCAGCACCCAAGCAGAATGCCGCCACAGCAACACCGCCACCGCGCCAAAGCCCACCACGGGCAGGGCATAGAGCCCGGTCAGGATCGTGGCGAGGCTGGCGGCGGACAGGTGGGTCAGCACGGCGCTGCGGTCACTATTCAGTCGCGCGACCAAGCCTTGCCACACCCCGACCGGCACCCACGTGATGACGCTGAACGCCGCAAGCCCCAGATGCACCATCGTCGGCAAGAGGGTCGAGGCGACCATGGCCACCACCCACAGATGTGCGCCGGGATCATCCAGAATCTCCCGCACGTCGATCAAAACCTCGCCGCGCCAGATGTTGATCTGCTGAAAGGTCACCACCAGCGCCGTCGCCAGCGCGGCAAAGATCAGCGCCGCCATGGCGATATCGGCAATCCCGGCGAGAAACGGCCAAACCCCGCGCTTGCGCCGCCCCATCTGCAACAGCCAGATGGTGAACCCATAGCTGAGCCAGTCAAAGAGCGCGTTGATCGAGGGCAGCAGGACAAGGGCGATGGACCACATCAACGGCCCTGTGTCTCGGCCAAAATATGCCGCCACCAGACCGACACCAAAAATCCAACTCAGATACAACAGGTAGCTGACGGTGCCGTGCCCCTTTCGCACACCTAAGGCGACTGCGCCTGCGACTGCGCCTGCGACTGCGAGTGCGCCTGCGAATGCGAGTGGGCCTGCGACTGCGAGTACGAGTGGGCCCGCGAGGAGGAGTGCGAGTGCGAGTGGGCCTCCGACTGCGAATACGAGTGCGCCTGCCAGTATGAGTGCGACTGCGGATACGACTGAGAATGCTAATGCGAGTACGAGGGCGCCGACTTGCAGCCCTTTCAGACGGCTTTTCCAAGCGCCGTCTGGAAAGGCTGAGGCCAAAATGCCAGCCAGAAACCCGATGTCAATCAGACCGATCAGCGCAACCCGCCAGAGCCAGCCGACCCCTTCGGGGAAAAGCTCGAACCCGCCCAGCCCAGTTGCGCTGCCCGACAGCATCCATTGGTGTCCGCTGATGACAATAGGATAGGCTAGGGCGACCCGAAGGGCGAAGTTGAGCACGGGCCAGGACCACGGCTTGTCCCGCAGCGCAAGGGCCGCCGCCTCATCCTGTGCCAAAGGCTCCATCCGCCAGATAAGGCGATCGAACCATCCCTTGTCGGGCATCGGCGTGTTCGTCACGGTATCGGGCATCAAGATCCGTTCGAGCCACCGCAACACGGCCTCTAGCGTGGCCTTGTAAGGGCGGTGCAACCGCGTCGCCAAGGTCATCATCCGGGCGCGGTCGCCGTCATGGCCGCCAGCCTCTTTTAAGCTGCTGTAGGCAAGGAACCAGACCGCGGCCATCAGCGCCACGGGCAGCCCCATCCAAGGCGCAAGCCAATCAATGAATTTATCAAATGCCATGCCGGGACGCTAAGGCGCGTCATCGGGCCGGGCAAGCGGGCGGGGACAGGTTCTTGGCGAGGTTAACCTTTTCGCCACATCCTGCGCGGGCAAAGAAAAAGGCCCCAAAGGATCGCTCCTTGGGGCCCCTCCGTCCTGCGCGGTCAGCTTAGCTTTCGGCCAGCTTTTGCGCGATGATCTCGTTCACCGCCTTGGGGTTGGCCTTGCCGCCGGTGGCTTTCATCACCTGACCCACAAACCAGCCTGCAAGTTTCGGGTTTTGCTTGGCTTTTTCCACCTGAGCGGGGTTGGCCGCGATGATCTCATCGACCGCTGCCTCGATCGCGCCGGTGTCGGTGACCTGCTTGAGACCGCGCGCTTCGACGATCTGCTCGGGGTCGCCGCCTTCGGTGTAGACGATCTCGAACACGTCCTTGGCGATCTTGCCGGAAATGGCGTCGGACTTGATCAGCTTGATGATCCCGGCGAGTTGCGCGGGGGTCACCGGGCTGTCGGTGATGTCCTTGTCGTCCTTTTTCAGGCGGCCAAAGAGCTCGTTGATGACCCAGTTGGCGGACAGCTTGCCGTCGCCGGACTCGGTCACCACCTGCTCAAAGTAAGCGGCGTTCACAACTTCGGCGGTCAGCACGTTGGCGTCATATTCGGACAGACCGAAGTCGTTGACAAAGCGCGCCTTTTTCTCATCCGGCAGTTCCGGGAGCGACGCGGCAATGTCGTCGACCCAGCCCTGTTCGATCTCCAGCGGCAGCAGGTCCGGGCAGGGGAAGTAGCGGTAGTCGTGCGCCTCTTCCTTGGATCGCATGGACCGGGTTTCGTTCTTGTCGGCGTCATAGAGGCGCGTTTCCTGATCCACCGTGCCACCCGCTTCGAGGATCGCGATCTGGCGCTTGGCCTCGTAATCAATCGCCATCTGGATAAAGCGCATGGAGTTCATGTTCTTGATCTCGCAGCGCGTGCCAAGATGCGAGAAATCCTGCGTTTCCTGGTACTTTTCGTACTGGCCGGGGCGGCAGACCGACACGTTCACGTCCGCACGCATGTTGCCGTTCTGCATGTTGCCATCGCAGGTGCCAAGGTAGCGCAGGATCTGGCGCAGCTTGGCCAGATAGGCGGCGGCCTCTTCGGGGCCACGGATGTCGGGGCGGCTGACGATTTCCATCAGCGCGACGCCGGTGCGGTTGAGGTCCACGAAGGAGTTGTTGGGGTCCATGTCGTGGATCGACTTGCCCGCGTCCTGTTCGACGTGGATGCGTTCCACGCGGACCATGCGCGCGATGCCGGGTTCCATGTCCACGAGGATTTCGCCTTCGCCCACGAGCGGGTGGTAGAGCTGCGAAATCTGGTAGCCCTGCGGCAGGTCCGGGTAGAAGTAATTCTTGCGGTCGAAGGCAGATTTCAGGTTGATCTGTGCCTTGAGGCCAAGACCCGTGCGCACCGCCTGTTCGATGCAGAATTCGTTGATGACGGGCAACATGCCGGGCATGGCGGCGTCCACGAAGCTGACGTTCGAGTTCGGCTCGGCGCCGAATTGCGTGGAGGCACCGGAAAAGAGCTTGGATTTCGAGGCGACCTGGGCGTGCACCTCCATCCCGATGACCAGTTCCCAGTCGTGCTTTGCGCCCGCGATGACCTTGGGCTTAGGGGTTTCATACGTCAGATCCAGCATGGCCGCTCCTTATGCAGGGTTGGCGGTGGTCTAATGCGGGACGCTTTTGGGGGCAAGTCCCCCGCGCGGCTGGGGGCAAATTCCTTAGATAAGGAATTTGGGTGCGGGGGGAGAGGGAGGTGGATTTTGGATGGGTTCGAGGGGAGGAAAGGGGCAGGTGGCGCTGCGGAAAAGGGGGTGGGCTGTCACGCCTTTGCAGGCATGACCTTGCCCACGGCCACAAAAAGCCGGGGCTTTTGGATACGGTTGGTGGCGCTGCGGACAGGGTGTGGGCTGTCACGCCTTTACAGGCATGACCTTGCCCACCGTCACAAAAAGCCGGGGCTTTTTGTGACTCAATCCCCCTTCAGCATTTGTAGGCCACCGGGGGTGAAAACCAGACGGCGACCGGCGTCCAGCGCCGGGGCGTAGTATTCCGCCAAAGTGCTGATCGCCCGCGCGCGGCCTCGGCGCGACAGGTCGGCCTCTTCGAGCTCTGCGTGATCGGGGGGGCCGGGGACGGGGGCTTTGGCCCAGAGCATCGGGTGCATTTCGCGCAAGTGGTCCTGCACGATCCAGCCAAAGCAATCCACCAGCCGTTGCAGGCTTTCGCCCTCCATCGGCGTACGGCCCAGCGTCAGCCCCGCAAAGGAGGCCAGCCGGTTGGCCATGTGCTGATCCGGATGGCGCTCGAGGATCTCGTGCAGCCCTTCGACGAACAGCTCGGTGTCGAGGCGGCGCACGGCACGCGGGTCGGCCTCCAGCGCACCGATATAAACCCAAGCGTAGGCGCCCGTGCCCCACACATCGCGCGTCAGGCTGATCAGGCGCCGGGCCTGCGAATCCAGCAGCTCCCACGTGCCAAAGCGCCCCGGCAACAGGTCACGTCCCAGACGGGTCATGTAGTCGGGCACCTGCGGCGACAGCTCGATCAGGTCCTCGTAGTCGTCGCTCACGCGCTGGGACGGGCGGGCGTCAACCTCCAGCACCGCACAGCGCACGCTGGCCCACAGGGGCGAGTCGTTCTCGAACGGGTCGAATTGGTCCACCAGATCCATCGCCGCGCGCATGTGCCGGTCAAAGGCGTCGCGCCGCTGCGGGGCCAGATCGCGCACCCGCGATGCGCCGCGCCACGCGTGGGCCACATCCACATGCGCCATGGCGACCACATAGGCGATCGCCGGGCAACCCGGCATATCGTCGAGGTTCACCTCCAAAGCGCCCAGCACAGCCATGGCGGCACGCGGCTCTCCGCGCATGACAGCGGCCTTGGCGGCCCCCACCACGTCGGCCCGTGCGCCTTCGGCCAAAAGGGCCGCGACGGGCGTTAGGCCGGGGGACAACAGGCGCGCTGCGTCTGCATCGCAAATCTCTTGGCCAAGGTCGTCCCAGGCCTCTTGCCGCGCCAAAAAGCACCCGCGGGCGCGGTGGCGGTCAATGGCCTCGACCTCGGGGGACGGCTCGCGCACCGGGATTTCAACGCGCGGGCGCAACGGCGGCACCGCAGAGCCGGCCGCATCCTGACCGGGCAGAGGGCCAAGACGCGGGCGGCGGGCAGACAGTCCCTTGGTCAAGGAGCGCATGTTGGGGATGAATTCAGACATCGACATGACGTCTAACTTGGCGGCGATTCTGGGCCAAATCGGGGCAGGATGCGGGTATCTGGCGGGCGCTGTGCGGACCATTGCGGGGCTTGGTGCGAAACAAAAAACGCTTTGTTTGCAAGGGCGCGACAATCCGGCCAAACCCCTATCCGTAGGCGTAAGTTGAAATTTTACGATTTGCGCGCCATGTTCCGGGTATGTTGCGTGTTGCTGCCATATCCACGCTTCTCGCTACGCAGTCCTGGGCCAATCCCGTGCCCGCCCCCGCCGAGGTCCCTGTTGCCGCGGTTGAACAGGCTGTGTCCGAGCAAGCCGTTTCCGTCTCGCTTCGCCCGATGGCGCGGCAGATGACGATTCCCGAGGCCCGTTGGGGGGACACCAAGGCGAGTTGGAGCCTTGCAATCCTCAAGAGCCTTAAAACCCATGCCAATAACCTGCCGGACGTGGTCCCCAAGGATATTGCCGAATACTGTCCGGCCTATCCCACCGCCTCACGCCCCGAACGAGAGGCGTTCTGGGTCGGCCTTGTGTCTGCCTTGGCGTGGCACGAAAGCACCCATCGGCCCACGGCGGTGGGCGGCGGCGGGCTGTGGTACGGTCTGACGCAGATCTATCCGCCCACGGCCAAGCTGTACAAATGCAAGGCGCGCACCGGGGCAGCGCTGAAGGACCCCGAGGATAACCTGTCCTGCGCCATGCGGATCATGGCCGTCACGGTGCCGCGCGATCAGGTCATCAGCCGCAAGATGCGCGGCGTTGCCGCCGATTGGGGGCCGTTCCATTCCGCGCGCAAGCGCAACGACATGAAGGAATGGGTGCGCAATCAGGACTATTGCAAAGGGATCGGCAAGTCTTTGCGTCCCGTCGCCCGCCCTGACGGACTTGGCCCCGACCTGCCCGATGCGGTTATGGCCGCCGATCACGGCGCGGTGCCGATCATCGGCACGCAGTCGACCATTCGCTAAAACACAAAGGGCGGGGATGACCCCGCCTTTTAACGGGGTGTTAGACCGACCGCCGATTGCCCAGCAAGGGCACCACCGGCGCTTTTGGCCCGCCCAAGGCCAGCGTCGCTTTGCGCAGCATCTCGATGCTCTCTTCGGATTTCGCAGGCAACGCCGACGGAGAGATCGGCTCGCCAATGGTAAAGTGATAGGGCTGCGTGGCCTTGTTCAATGTCTCGTGGAACAGGGTGATGTCGCGCAGCGTCGGGTGGATCAGGTCGAACAGGTAGAATAGCGCCGAGTTGCGCGCCTGGATGTTCACCGGGATCACCGGCAGGTCGAACTTGCGCGCGATCATCGCCGCCGACGCCATCCAGGGCCGCTCGTGCAGCGACAGCCCCCGCCGTTTCGCCAGTCGGCCCGACGGGAAAATCACGCCCAAGCGGCCCTCTTCCACCGCTTTGCGGGTATAGGCCATGGTCTCGCGCATCTTGGCGTGGCTGCGCTTTTCCTGCCGCCATTCCACCGGGGCGATCATTTCCGAGTACTGCGGCAGCACCCGCATGATGTCGTGGTTGGCAAAGTAATAGGTGTCGTTGCGGATCGGGCGCAGCAGGTGGTGCAGCATCACCCCATCGGCGATCCCCGTGGGGTGGTTCGCCACGATCAGCGCGGCCCCGTGGCTGGGAATGTGGCTCAGGCCCGTCACCGTCAGGTGGTTGGCCAGCATCTTGCCCACGTGCTCCATGATGCCATCGGCGCTCAGGTGCTGGACCTGGTTGCCGATCTCGACCGTGCGCTTGTACCCCAACAGAGCGTCCAGCCCCGCGCGCGCAATCCCGGTGCCGGGACGGCCCGAAAACAGCCAAGGGGCGCGTTCAGCGATCAGCGGGTCGATGCGGTCTTTGATGGTCATGGCTGTAGGATCACTTTGGTCTTGGGGCATGCCGACGCGGGCACTTTGGACAACATAGGGCGGTTCTCGAAAAAGCGCGATAGGCCGTTAACGCAATGTAAACCACTCCATGGGGCGCGGCTAGAGCAAGGCAAAGGGGTGGCGTTCGCAGCGCAGCCCTTGGGCCCGCAATTTCGGCTCAAGCTGGGCATGCGGCGGGGTGCAATCGGGGGGGAGGGGCAGGCGCTTGCCATCGGTCAAAACCAGCCGGACCCTGGGGCTGAAATCCAGCCGGGTTTCCAGCCGCACATGGTCGATTTTCTCAAACGAAACCTGACCCTTGGTGCGTCCCGACGCCCACGTCAGCCCATCTGCGTCGACGCATAGCCACGCCTGCCGCGCGGTGGCGAACTCCCACGCGGCGGGCAGGGTGACAGCGATCAAGCCCGCGACGATCCACCACGCCGCGTCCAGCATTAACCATGCCGCGAAAATCGCCGCCCAGACCGCCGCCAGCACGACCAAAGCCGTCCATGACCGCCCCGAACGGGCAAAGCGATCGCTCATCGTCCCCCGGCCACGTCCAGAATGGATCGCGTCACATAAGAGGCCCTCTCTGACAACAGCCACAGAATCGCCTCGGCGCATTCATCGGCGGTGCCCGCCCGGCCCAAGGGCGCGCTGGGCCCAAGCTCGGCGGCGCGGTCCGGCAGGCCGCCCTTGGCGTGGATCGCGGTTTCGATGATGCCGGGGCGGATGGCGTTGACGCGGATGCCCTCGGGGGCCAGCTCGTCGGCCAAGCCATAGGTCAGCGTGTCAATGGCGCCCTTGGAGGCGGCGTAATCGACGTATTGCCCCGCGCTGCCCAGCCGCGCCGCGGCGCTAGAGATATTGACGATCGCGCCGCCTTTGCCCCAGTCGCGCATCAACTGCACACTCTGCCGGGCCACTTCGATGGCCCCAAAGACATTGACCTCAAAGACCTTTTTCACCCGGTCCGGGGTCAGGTCCATCAACGACCCCTTGGGCGCCACGATCCCGGCATTGTTCACCAGGCCAATGCGCCCCGGCTTCAGCTCTGACACCTTTTTGAACATCTTGGCCACGGCGGCGGGTTTGGACACGTCGGCCTGCACCACATAAGCCTGCGCGCCCATGCTCTCGACCATGGCGGCGGTCTCATCCGCGCCGTCCTTGTCGCTG
Source organism: Tropicibacter naphthalenivorans (assembly GCF_900176475.1). Taxonomy (GTDB): domain Bacteria; phylum Pseudomonadota; class Alphaproteobacteria; order Rhodobacterales; family Rhodobacteraceae; genus Tropicibacter; species Tropicibacter naphthalenivorans. The sequence continues at coordinate 600,682 of NZ_FWXX01000002.1, read as the reverse complement.
CCGTAATGGACGATCACCCGGCTCCAGCCGTTGAAGGCCGCCATGCGCGCGGTGGAAGCCCCGATCCCGGCGCTTGCCCCGGTGACGATCAGCAACCCGCTCATGACAGCATCCTTCCGACCATTTCCGAGGTGTCGCGCGACAGCTTGTCCTTGGCCATGATGCGCTCCATCTGGGCGCGGATCAGCGCTTGGCGGTCTGCGTCGTAGCGCTTCCACGTCTGGAACAGGCTGCACATGCGCGCGGTGGTCTGCGGGTTGATGTCGTCGAGCGCGATCAGCTTGTCCGCGAGCAAGGCATAGCCCGCCCCGTCCTTGCGGTGGAAAGCGGCGTGATAGCCCCCCACAGCGCCGAGGGTCGCGCGGAAACGGTTGGGGTTGGTCATGGTAAAGTCCGGGTGCTGGGTCAGCGCCTGCGCGCGCTCGACCGCTTGGCCCGGCGGCAAGCCCATGATTTGCAAGCCAAACCACTTGTCGATCACCAGCCGGTCATGCTGCCACTGGTCGTAAAAGGCCTGCAAGGCGGCCTCGCCGTTGCCGGATTTCACCAGCTGCATCAGCGCGGTCAGTTGCAGGGTCATATTGTCGGCGGCGTCATATTGCGCTTGAGCGGCGGCCCCACCATCCAGCCGCGTGGTCAGCGACAAGGCCGCAGCCCCCAGCGCGCGCTTGCCCGATTGCTCGGCGTCGGGGCGGTAGGCATCGGTCACGCGGGTTTCGGCCAGCAGTTTCGGCAGCAGATCGACCCAGCGTTCGGCCATGAACTGCGTCAGCGTCTCGCCCATGTCGTAGATCGCCTCGGGGTCGGGGGTATGGCCGCGCTCATGCAGCACCTGCGCCAGCTCGGACGCGCCGGGACCGGCCAGCATCAGGGCGCGGTAGGCGGGGTCGAGCGTGTCGTCGCGCAGCACCGCTTCGAGCCCGTCGAGCCACGCCACGTTGGGCCCCGCGCCGGTCAGGATCATGTCCAGCGCGCAGTCGCGGGCGAGCGCGCGGTTCGCCTCCCAGCGGTTGAAGGGGTCGGTGTCATGCGCCAAGAGAAAGGCTTTTTCCTCGGCGCTGCTGTCCCGCTCCAGCACGATGGGGGTGGAGAATTCGCGGTTGATCGACGGCACGGGTCGCGCGCCAAGCCCCTCAAAGGTAAAGCTTTGTTCGGCCTCCGTGATCTCCAGAACCTGCGTCGGGACCACCTCGTCGCCGTTCGGGGACAGCAGGCCGACCGCCATGGGCAGCACCTGAGGTTGCTTGTCGTCCTGGCCCGGCGTGGGCGGGGTCATCTGGCTGAAGGTCAGGGTAAAGGTGCCGTCCTGCCAGTCCTCCGACACCGTGACGCGCGGCGTGCCCGCTTGGGAATACCACCGCTTGAACTGGGTCAGATCGCGGCCCGTGGCATCCTCGAACACCTTGAGCCAATCCTCGATGGTCGCGGCGTCGCCGTCGTGGCGGTCAAAATAGAGGTCCAGCGCCTTGGAATAGGCCTCCGGCCCCACAAGGCGGCGCAGCATCCCGATGACCTCTGCGCCTTTCTCGTACACGGTCGCCGTGTAGAAGTTGTTGATTTCCTGAAAGCTTTCGGGCCGCACCGGGTGGGACAAAGGCCCCTGATCCTCGGGGAACTGCCGCCCGCGCAGGTCGATCACGTCCGAGATCCGCTTGACCGGGCTCGATCGCATATCCGACGTGAACTGGCTGTCGCGATAGACGGTCAACCCCTCTTTCAAACACAGCTGGAACCAGTCGCGGCAGGTGATGCGGTTGCCCGTCCAGTTGTGGAAATACTCATGCGCAATGATCGCCTCGATCCGTTCGAAATTCGCGTCGGTCGAGGTCTCGGGCGAGGCCAGCACGCAGGAGGAGTTAAAGACGTTTAGCCCCTTGTTCTCCATCGCGCCCATGTTGAAATCGTCCACGGCGACGATGTTGAAGATATCCAGATCGTACTCGCGGCCATAGACCTCTTCGTCCCACTTCATGGAGGTCTTCAGCGCCTCCATCCCAAAGGCGCATTTGCCCTCGTCGCCGGGGCGCACCCAGATGTTCAGCTCGACCTTTTTACCGGACGCGGTGGTAAAGCTGCCGGGGTGGTTCACCAGATCGCCCGCGACCAGCGCAAACAGATAGGCAGGCTTGGGCCAGGGATCGTGCCATTCGGCAAAGCCATCGCCCGATTTGCCGGGATTGCCGTTGGACAGCTTGACCGGCTCATCGCCCTCAATGCGCACGGTAAAGACGCTCATGACGTCGGGCCGGTCGGGGTAGTAGGTGATCTTGCGAAAGCCCTCGGCCTCGCATTGGGTGCAATACATGCCGTTCGACATGTACAGGCCTTCGAGGGCGGTGTTGCTGGCCGGGTCAATCTCGACCTCGCATTCCCACAGGAACGGCCCGCTGGGCACGGGGCAGGTCAGGCCCTTGTCCGTCAGCTCTGGCGTCACCTCTGTGCCGTCGATGGCGGCGCGGATCAGCTTTAACTCTTCGCCATGCAGGAAAAAGTCCTGCGCGGGCGCGTCGGGGTTGGGCGCAAAGTGGATGCGCGCCACAACGCGCGTGGCATGGGGGGCCAGACGAAAGGTCAGGTGAACGTCCTGCGCCTGCCATCCAAAGGCGGTGTAATCGCGCAGGTAAACCGTTTCGGGGGCGGCGTCTTTCATCTTGGGCCTCGCATCTTGGAACCATTTGTCGGGTCAAGTGTTAGGCACATGAACAGGCCGCTGCAATGGCGGCAACAGACAAAGCTGAAAGGAAATTCCATGTCGGCACCCGACACCAACCTGCAAACGCAAGAACACGAACACAAGCCCGCTCTGACCGGCATCCGGCTGTCGCTGGGTCTGGTTGCGCTGCTGCTGCTGGTGTTTGTTTCCTACACGGTGTTCCAAGGCGGCGAGCCCGAAACCGCAGAGCGTCAGGTGATCCCCGGTGTCGGGATCGAGGACACCTCTACCGGAGAGATCGTCGCGCCGCCGCCGGGTGGCTGAACTGGCGCTGTGTTTCAAAGGCACTAGAACGTAGGGCAGGGGGCTGGGTGGCCCTCTGCCCTTTGTTTTGCCTGATGAGCGCGCAATGAAACACCGCAAGAAAGCCGACCTGCCCACCAAGACCTGCGCCACCTGCGGGCGCCCGTTCACATGGCGCAAGAAATGGGCCAAGGTCTGGGACGACGTGCGCTATTGCTCGGAGCGCTGCCGGGGCGCGCGCTCTCAGAGCACGAAGTCGTCCGCGGTCAGCCCCTGAACCTGATGGATCATCATCTGCATGTCCAGCGTGCCGTCCCTGTCCACATCAACCTGGACAAAGGTGCTGCCGTTTGCGCTATGGTTCAGGCGGACCTCGGAAGCCGTGCCCGAAAACGCATCGGTCCCGATAAAGGTCAGCGGACCAGAGCGGACGCGTGCAAGGTCGATCACATCCTGCCCGATCTCAAAGCCATAGATGATGTCCCAGCCGTCGGAGGCACTGAGAAACTGAAAGGTATCCTCGCCGGATTGCCCGTATAGAACGTCATTGCCTGCGCCCCCGACCAAAACGTTTTGGCCGCTGCCGCCGATCAACCGATCATTGCCATCTCCGCCATTTAGCGTGTCATTGCCACTGCCGCCGTAAAGACGATCGTTGCCGTCGCCGCCATGCAGGTAATCCGAGCCGTCGTTGCCGTTGACGTTATCGTTGCCGTCGCCTCCGTAGACCTCATCGTTGTCGCTTCCGCCCCACAGCTGGTCATTGTCATCCCCGCCGTACAGCGTGTCTTCGCCGCTGCCGCCAAAGAGCCTGTCGGAACCGGATTGACCGATAAGCTCGTCATCGCCCGCCGCGCCAACCAAGCGGTCCGTGTCTGCGCCGCCGTTCAGGCGGTCGTCCGAGGTGCCCCCGACCAGCGTATCGTCGCCACCGAGACCGAAAACGGTCCCGGAAACTATCCCGTCACCGAGGCCACGATACGTATCTGAGCCTCCCCTTAGATAGACGTCGCCAAAGATCGTCCCGCTGTTGAAGACAACGTCGTAGCCGGAATCGGAGCCGGTGCGGATATCGCCCTCGATCACCCCCGAGTTATTGATGGCTGTCCGAACCTGGGCCCCGATAATCGCAGCGCCGTTTGGGGTCGAAATGGTCCCGCTATTGTTGATCGTCAGAGACTGCGAGGCGTTGCCCGCAGAGATTGCGCCCATATCACCGCTGTTGGTAATATACGCCGTCTGCGCGTCGTAAATCAGTGCAGCGCCGTCTGACGTGCTGATTTCACCAGAGTTCCTCAAAGCAAAGGTGGCCGCAACGTCGACTGAAACGCCACCAGAGAGGGTGCCGCTATTGGTTATCTCCGCGGTTGTGGCGTCTCTAACGGCGACGGCCTCGCTTTGGCCAAGAATTTGGCCGGTGTTCGCAATATACGCGGAACGCACGTCCGAGACGGAAACAACCGCGTCCGTTACAGACGACGTCGAGAGTGTCCCACTGTTCGTCAGATGCGTGTAAGTAAAGGAGCTGTAGCCCAGCCCAGAGGCGTTTATCGCACTGCTTTCATTGGAACTTATCAAGCCAGAGTTGTTGATCGTCCCATCTCCGATGAGATTGGCGGTGATGCCGTTGCTCATCATCGTGCCCGCGTTGGTCAGGGCGTAGGCATCCAAGGCAGAGGTGCTGAAAATCCCGTCGCTGTCCGAATAGAGCAGCCCGGTTGGGGCGATATTGATGCGATGCGTGCCGCCATTCAGCTCAATGGCATTCTCGGCAGAGACGATTTCGCCGCCGACAAAGATATCGGTCTGGCCGCTGGCCTGGATGGCATCCGAGACGGTATTGAAACGCCCTCCGGATACGAGAAACAGCTCATCGCCGTCCAAAAGCGTTTACGTCGTTGTCTCAAGACCGTCCACAAAATAAATTGTCACGAATTTACTCTCCATCTTGCTGGCAAGCCAAGGATATGGCCCGCCAGATTTTTCACCTTATGGGTGAACTTAGAGAATGAAATCGTCCTCGGATAGCCCTTGGACCCGGTAGATCATCAATTCCATATCAGCGGAGCCGTCGGCATCCACGTCCACCTGCACCACGGTGCTGCCTGACGCATATTCGATCAGGCGGACTTCACGCGCGGTACCGCTAAAGGCGCTGGTGCCCATATAGCTCAGCACACCGGGGGCGACGGCGGCAAGGTCAATCTGATCCTGCCCAAGGTCATAGCCATAAACCACGTCACGGGCCGTGCCGGTGGCGCTTTCATTGGCGTCATAGAACAGGAAAATATCCTCGCCCGATTGCGCATACATCACGTCGCGCCCGGTGCCGCCGATAAAGGTGTTCACCCCAGAGCCGCCGAACAGCCGGTCGTCATCCGCCCCGCCGTTCAGCGTGTCATCGTCGTTGCCACCAAAGAGGGAATCGTTGCCGTCTTCGCCGTTCAGGATGTCCGCGCCATTGTTGCCCGACAGCCGGTCTGTATCGGCGCCGCCCAGCATCTCGTCGTCGCCATTGCCGCCAAACAGGACGTCCTCGCCGCCGCCCCCGTTCAACGTGTCATTGCCATTGCCGCCATACAGCGAGTCCACCCCGACGCTGCCGTCAAGCAGATCATTGCCGCCCTGACCGACCAGACGGTCGTTGTTTGCCCCACCATACAGGGCGTCCGCCAGATCACCGCCCACCAGCGTATCAGAGCCCGCCGCGCCATGGACCCCGCCCGTGGCCACACCCGCGCCATTGCCTTGGTAGCGGTCCGCACCTTCGCCCATCTCGACGCTGCCCAGGATCGTGCCAAGGTTGACCACCAGATCGCTTGCGGTAAAGTTGCCCAGCACCACGTCCCCGGCGATGGTGCCAGAGTTGTAGATGGCTGAGGTCAGCGCATAACTGCTCAGCGCATCAATGGTCACGCTGGTCAGGGTGCCAGAGTTTCTAAAGGCAAAGCTGCTGCCCGAGTTGACGAGAATCCCTGCCATGGTGCCCTCGTTGGCGACAAAGCCGGTCCCCTGCGACAGTTCCAGCGCATAGCTGTGGGCGCTTTGAATGTCGCCGGTGTTGGTCAGGCGAAAATCGCTGTTGGACGTGGCTTCGATCCCGGCCTGGATGTCGCCAGAGTTCGACATCGCGACCACGTCCCCCGACACAAAGGAAAAGGCGTCCTCGCTGGCCAACACCGTCCCGGAGTTCAAGACCCGCACGTTGTCCACTTCGTATGTGCGCACGGCATCTCTGGTCGTGCTCCCGCTGGAAATGGTGCCGCTGTTGATCAGGTGAAGCTCCGCCGGGCCCGTGACGCTACTGTTGTTGCGAAAATACATGGCATAGTCTTCTTGGCCCGCGATCGTGCCAGAGTTCTCGAACCGGGTTTGCGTGGACCGAATGTCGACAGCGGTCGCGTTGGACAGGATTTCACCAGCGTTGAGGACGCCGATCCGGTCCAGTGCTCCCCCGGTATAGATCCCGTCGCCGTTGGCATGAAGAGAGCCCTGCGCAGCGATTGTGATTTCGTAAGAGCCATTAAACAGCTGAATGCCGTCGTCATAGGTCAGCACCTCGCCGGCAATCAGAAAAGAGGCGGTTGTCCCGGCTGTTGTTTTAAAGCCGTCGTCCGTCGAGGTCAGCAATGCGCCAGCGGACATCAGGATCTCGTCGCCATCGTCGACGTTATAGGGGCCGGAAATCGCGGTTGTGATAAATTCGGTGGCCATTGGAAAACTCCTTTGTGAAAGGCGGCGGGGCATGGCCCCACCGGATCGTTAAAAACGGGGGCAGGGGGTCAGAGCACGAAATCGTCCTCGCTCAGGCCCTGAACGCGGTAGATCATCAGCTCCATGTCCGCCGCGCCGTCGGCGTTGACGTCCACCTGCACCACGGTGCTGCCGGTGGCGCTTTCGATCAGGCGCACCTCGCGCGCCGTGCTGCTAAAGGCGTCGGTGCCCATAAAGGTCATCACGCCCGGCGCCACGGCGGCAAAGTCGATCTGGTCCTGCCCAAGGTCATAGCCATAGACCACGTCGCGCGAAGCGCCGACGACGCTCTCGCCGATCTCGTAGAACAAGAAGGTGTCCTCGCCCGATTGCGCATACATCACGTCGCGCCCCGAACCGCCGACAAAGGTGTTCACGCCAGAGCCGCCAAACAGCCGGTCGTCGTCCGCCCCGCCGTTCAGCGTGTCGTCGTCGTTGCCGCCAAACAGCGAGTCATTGCCATTGCCGCCGAACAGGTTGTCCGCGCCGTTGTTGCCGCTCAGGCGGTCCACATCGTTGCCGCCATAGAGCTCATCGTCGCCGTTGCCCCCATTCAGGGTGTCGCGGTCGTCGCCGCCATCCAGCGTGTCATTGCCGTCGCCGCCGAACAGCGTGTCGACGCCTGCATCGCCAAACAGCTCGTCATTGCCGCCTTGGCCCACCAGCCGATCCTGCGCCGCGCCGCCGTCCAGACGGTCGCCCAGATCGCCGCCGAACAGCGTGTCATTGCCCGCGCCGCCCAGCACGGTGCCCGTGGTCACGCCCATTCCGTTGCTGAGATAGCGGTCGTCGCCGCCGTCCAGCAGCACATCGCCAACGATGGTGCCGTAGTTCAGCACCGTGTCCACCGAACTCAGCCCCGCATAGCCCACATCGCCGGTGATCGTCCCGGTGTTGTTGATCTTGTTGGTGGTGGTGGCAAAGGTGATCGCCGCACCGTTGTACCCCGCAATGGTGCCGCCGTTGAACACCTCTAGGTTCAGCGCGAGGCTGGCCTGCTGCGCGTTGATTGCGTCCATGTGGCCAAAGTTGGTGATGGTGCACACCGCGCCATAGACCTCGACGCCCCAATAGCCCGCGTTCTGGATCGTGCCGGTGTTCACCAGCGTCAGATCGGGGGCCACCGTGATCATCCCAGTGATCGTCCCAGAGTTGGTGACCGCGACATCTATGCCGGTTGCCATATTCAACGCCAGGTTCTGGCTGGAAATCACGCCACTGTTGTGAAGCGAAAAATAGCCAACATTGGTAACTTGGATACCCCCGTTCGAAATACGGCCGCTTGTGGCAATGGTGCCGGTGTTGCTGACTTCGGCGTAGGCCAGTTCATCGTAGCTGAGGTTCCCAATACGTATGCCGCGCCCGTCCGAGGCTGCGATGGTGCCCGCATTGGCGATGTTGGTGTATCTCGAACTGACGTCGATCCCGTCGTTATGGCCACTGATCGTCCCAAGGTTCACGATGTCGAGATAGGTGGCTTTGTTCAGCGAATAGACCCCATCGCCATTGGTGTGGATCGCGCCTTGCTGAGCGACGGTCAACTGGTGGCTGCCTTCGTCATAGACGATCCCGTCGTCAAAGGCTGTCACCTGACCCATCAGCAGAATGTCGGTGTACCCGGTGCCGAAGATGGCATCAGCAGGCGCGGTAAAGATCGTCCCCGGCAGGATCGACACTTCGTCGCCGTTGGTGACGTCATACTGAGCGGTCTGGTTGGTGCTTTCGACGATATAGGCCATATCAAATCTCCTGTCCGGCGGGCGCAGACGCCGGGTTTGTGTTCAAACGTCTGGTTTCAAATGCAAAAAAGGCGGCCCCTAAGCCGCCCCTCGGTCCGTCACAGGACAAAGTCGTTTTCGGTCAGCCCTTGGACTTGGTAGATCATCAGTTCCAGGTCCGAAGTGCCGTTGGCGTCGGTGTCCACCTGCATCACGGTAGAGCCAGAGGCATATTCCACCAGCCGCACCTCGCGCGCGGTGCCGGTAAAGGCGCTGGTGCCAAGGAACGTCAGCACCCCCGGCGCGGCGGCGGCCAGATCAATGCTGTCCTGCCCAAGGTCAAAGCCATAGACCACGTCGCGCTGGGCGCCCGTGGCGCTGTCGGCGGCTGAGCGGAACACGATGATGTCCTCGCCCGATTGCGTATAGAAAATGTCGCGCCCAAGGCCGCCGTCGAACTCGTTGACGCCAGAGCCTCCGAACAGCCGGTCGTCGCCGTCGCCGCCCATCAGCGTGTCGTCGTCGTTGCCGCCAAAGATGCTGTCATTGCCCGCGCCGCCGTTCACCACATCCGCGCCGTTGTTGCCCGCCAGACGGTCACTGTCCGCACCGCCGGCAAGGTTGTCGTCCCCATTGCCGCCGAACAGCGTATCAAGGCCTGCGTCCCCCGTCAGCGTGTCGTTGCCATCCCCACCATAAAGGCTGTCGCTGCCGTCGCCGCCCATGCCAAGGTCGTTGCCACCCTGCATGTTCAGCAGGTCATTCTGCGCGCCGCCGTCAAAGCGGTCGTCCAGCGCGCCGCCCACCAGCGTGTCGTCTCCAAAGCGGCCAAAGACCGTGCCCGTCACCGCGCCATCCCCCGTGGCGCGATAGCTGTCGGAGGAATAGGACAGCGTCACGTCGCCGTCGATGATCCCGGCGTTCAACAGCTCGGCCCGGTCGGCGTCGATCAGGACTTCGCCGCTGATCAGCCCCGCATTGAACACCCGCGCGTCCTGATACAGATCGGTGATGAACAGCGCATTGCCGCCCACGTTCGTCACCTCGCCGCTGTTCACGAAACTCGCGCTGCCAAACAGGAAAGAGGCCGAGGCAAATTCAACCCCGCCAAGGATCACCCCGCTGTTGGTCACCCGTGCGTCGTCGCCCGCCTGAACGGTGAGGGCGGTTTCCGACGGGCCGCCGATGATCGTGCCACTGTTATGGGCGACCACTGTGCTGAACTCGCTTTTATAGACGCCAAGGTCGACCGCGCCGCCGATCTCTCCGCTGTTGATGAAAAAGATCTCCTCGGCGCTGAGGTCCACCATCTTGCCGCTGTCCATGGCCGTGGCGATCAGCCCGTGGTTGGCAAAGTTGATCTCTGTTCCCGTGGTGATGTCCTCGCCCAGCGGAGAGACATAAACCCGGCCCGAGATGGTTCCGGTGTTGGTCACGCTGGCGTTGGTCACCGTCTGAAGCGTGGCGGCGTCCATCTCGCCCGAGTTGCGCAGAAAGATGTTTTCGACGTCCTGCGTCGAAAAGGTGTCCATCTGCCCGCTGTTGTCCACCACCGCCAGCTGCGTCAGCGTCTGGTTGTCCAATGTGTTCTCAAAGCGCACTTGCCCCACGATCTGCCCGCTGTTGAGCACCCGCGCCAGCGTGGTCTCGCCGCTGATGGCGGTGTCGCCGCCGTCGATCAGGCCGCTGTTACTGACCTGCATGATCAGCCCGTCCTGCACGGTGATCGCATAGGCCCCGCTGCTGAGGTCGCTCTGGCGGATGGTGCCAGAGTTGGTCACATAGGCGCGCTCGCTGTAGGTGTTGCCGGTGGCGTGGGTGCCAAGGGCGATCACCCCCAGCGTGCCCCCCTGCGCGCTGATCACGCCGCTGTTGCTGATAAAGGCGTCGCCCTTGACGTAATAGACCGCGCCGAGCGAGCCTGCGCTGATGCTGCCTTGGTTATCGAGGTGGAATTCATCCACCGCCATGGAGGTCAGCAAAAAGGCCGCGCTGCCGGTCATCAGCTGCCCGGTTGTGCCCACGTCGACGCGGATGCTGGTCGCCGTGCTGGAGGTCACATCCAGCACCGTGTCCTGTGCTAGGCTTTGCCCCAGCAGCATCAGGTGCAGATCTCCCAGCGCAGCAGGGGAGTTGAAGGTATCGAAGCCAGAAGAATAATAGCGGCCGTCCGGCTGGACGAGCGTGTCGTCGGTATACAGCAGAATTGGAACGGTCTGGTTGTTCGTGATCAGACGATAGGCCATAACGGTAACCCTTTGAAAAATTTACAAAACGAAGTCGTCCTCGGTCAGACCCTGAACGCGGTAGACCATCAGCTCCATGTCCGATGCGCCATCGGCGTTGACGTCCACCTGCACCACCGTGGAACCCGAGGTGTATTCGATGATCCGCACCTCGTTCGCCGTGCCGCTAAAGGCGCTGGTGCCCAGATAGGTCAGCACGCCGGGGGCCACGGCGGCGAGGTCGATCTGGTCCTGACCCACGTCATAGCCATAGACCACGTCGCGCGCCGCGCCGGTGGCGCTTTCGGCGGCATCGCGGAAGATCAGGATGTCTTCGCCCGCCTGCGCGTAATAGATGTCGCGCCCAAGGCCGCCGTCGAACTCGTTCACGCCGACGCCGCCGAACAGCCGGTCATCGCCGTCGCCGCCCATCAGCAGGTCGTCATCGTTGCCGCCCCACAGGCTGTCGTTGCCCGTCCCGCCGTTCAGCGTATCGGCCCCGTTGCCACCGTACAGGCGGTCGAAATCCGCGCCGCCGTCCATGTTGTCATCGCCGTTGCCGCCCACCAGACGGTCAAGCCCCGACCCCCCGGTCAGCGTGTCGTTGCCGTCGCCGCCGTCCAGCGTGTCAGCCCCGTTGCCGCCGATCATCTCGTCGTTGCCAGCCTGACCGCGCAGCAAGTCGTTCTCATCGCCGCCGTCCAGAAGGTCGCTGTCGCTGCCGCCGATCAGGGTGTCGTCGCCTTCCTGACCAAAGACGCCGCCCGTCACCACGCCCGCGCCATTGGCCCGATAGAAATCCCCCTGGTTCATTCCGTTCACGCTGCCCTGAACGGTGCCGCCGTTGTACATGGTCAAGGTGCCTTCGGCGTAGCCAAACCCGATTACGTCGCCCCCGGTCACATCCCCGGAGATCAGGCCGCTGTTGTGCAGCACCGCGTCCGCGCCGCCCACGTAAATGGCGCTTTCGTTCAGGCTGAACGCCGTGTCCGCAAGGCCTACGCGCGTGATCGTGCCGGTGTTGAACACCGTCAAGCTGTCCGTCACCTCGGTGGTGTAGAGGCCGACAATCGTGCCGCTGTTGATCACGTGAACGTCGCCCTCGACGTACATTCCGAGTGCAGCGAACCCGCTGCCATCCATCAGGCCGCTGTTGTTGACGTTGACATCTTGGTTCGTGGAATAAAAGCTGAGATAGCCGGTGATCGTGCCCGAATTGTGGATGTTTATGGTGCCGATGTCATAGGCTCTGATCGCTTCACGGGATTGAATGGTGCCGGTGTTGTTGATGTACACGTTGTCGTAATCATCGAACCGCATCACTTCGGAGTAGTTTGCGGTCATCGTTCCCGTGTTGACCACGCGCGCGTCGTCATTCGCGTCAAGAGAGACGGCCGTCAGGACAGAGCTTTGGCGCGCGGTCATGGTTCCGGTGTTGGTAAAGTAAAACCAGTCCGTATAAACGTCGATGATTTCCCAGTTTGCCGTGACCGAACCGTCATTGGAAAAATACAGGCCAGCAATCGGGTTGGTCGCCGAGGACTCCAGGACTTTCATTTCGCCGTGAACGATGCCTGACTCAAGGACGCTGATGCCAAAATAGCCCTTGGACGTGGCAGTCTGTTCGAAAATGGTTCCGCCAAAAACGGTCCCCCCGATGACAATGTCCGCCGTCTGGTTGATTTCAAAGGCTGTGCCGATTTCGTAGAACGTGACCCCCGGCAACAGGTACACGTCATCGGCGTATCCGACGGTGTAGGTGCCAGTGATGTCGGATGTGATATATTCGTCGGCCATTTGGGCGCTCCTGTCGCTTGGGCGCGCGTGGTCCGGCTGAGTGTGTGAATGGCCCGCGCGCGAAAATGCTTTTGGTAAAAAGAACGCGGGGGGCAATTCCCCGCGCATTAGCGAAATGTTAACGCGGCGGGGGGGAACGAGTCGAGATAAGGTAAATCTTACCTTAGGTAATGAATATCATTGCGCGATTTCACTCGGCCGCACGCAATTTATGGGCGTCCCGGCTGGGGTTGTCCTCGTCGGTCCAGATGATCTCTGGGGCGCGCACGGACTTGGCGGCGCGCATCAAGGCCCAGTCGCGGGCCACCCGGCTGCCGCGCCCGGACCCAAGCCGCGCCAGCAGGCGGGCGAACCACAGCACATAGGTCGTCGCCCACACCCGGATCGCCAGCATCGACGGGGTAAAGACCAGCGTCAGCACCGTCGCGATCCCAAGGCCAAAGACCACCGCCGTGGCGAGGTTCTTCCACCACAGGGCGGTGGGGCTGTCGACGCTGTAGCCGCCACCGAAAAAATCCAAGCTCAGGCCGAACATCATCGGCGCAAGCCCCGCCATGGTGGTGATGGTGGTCAGCAGCACCGGGCGGATGCGATCCTCGGCGGTGCGGGTGATCGCCTCGATCCTTGGCATGTAGCGGCTGTATTCCTGGTAGGTGTCGATCAGAACAATGTTGTTGTTCACCACGATCCCGGCCAGCGCCACGATCCCGACGCCGGTCATGATGATGCTGAAGTATTGATCCATCACCAGCATCCCGATCAGCACGCCCGTCGTGGACAGGATCACCGCCAGCAGCACCAGCACCGAGTTATAGAACGAGTTGAACTGCGCCAGCAGGATGATGAACATCAGCCCCAGCGCCCCCATAAAGGCCGACTGAAGGAAGGCACCGGATTCGGCCTGATCCTCTTGGTCGCCGGTCCATTCCCAGGTGATCCCGGCGGGCAGGGGGGCGGTGTCCAGCCATGCGGTCAGGGTTTCAATCCGCTCGTTGGCGGTGACGGGCACGGCGTTCAGCCGGTTGGCATTTTCCAGCATGTCCAGATCGACGGGGGCCACGCCAAACACCTTGCCGTCCAGCGCAAACCGCTCTTGGCCCTCGGCGGGTTCGGCGCGCCCATAGGCGAGAATGTCGCCGCCCGAGACGAACTTGACCAAACCATCGGCCACATCCGCCTTGATGTCGAAATAGCGCTTTTGGTCGATGCGGTTGATCTCGGCCAGCTTTTCCACCGGCGTGCGGGTGATGAAGTTCGCAAGCGGCACGAGGCCCGAGTTCGTTGGCACCTTGAGCGTGTCCAAGGTGGACAGCACGCGATACTCCTCGGGCAGGCGCACGCGGATCTCGATTTCCTCGTCCGAGGTGTCGACCGGCATGGTGTCCAGCAGGTTGCCGCGCGTGAGCAGCTGCACCATCGCGCCGACGCTGGCCACATCCGCACCAAAGCGCCCGGCCTTTTCCACGTCCACGTCGATCTGCCAGTCGATGCCGGGCAGGGGGCGCGTGTCCTCGATCAGGGTCAGACCGGCGGTCGCGTCATATTGCGCGCGGGCGGTGGCGGTGGCCGCCATCAGGTCGTCCCAGTCGTCGCCCTTGAGCCGCAGGTGCACCGGTTTTCCCGAGGCAGGGCCGCGCGCCTGCGCGAGGATTTCGACCTCGATGCCGGGGATCTGTTCCAGCTGCGCGGTCAGCCGGTCGATGATCACATCGCCGTCCAGTTCCTCCAGCGTGATCTCGCCTTGGTGGCTGGCGGCATAGGCGGGGCGGTCCTCCCAGGGGATGGTTTCCATCTGGACCTGCCCGATGGTGTCCTTGGGGGCCTGCGCGCCGCCGGTGTTGTTGTTCAGCCCGCCTTCGCCCGCAAAGGCAAAGGCGTTTTCCACGCCGGGATCGGCCAGCACGATGGCTTCGGCGCGTTTGACCAGCGCGTCCTTTTCCGCCAGCGAAAGGTTGCCGCGGGCGCGCACGTAGACGATGGCCTGCTCGGGCTCGCTGTCGACAAAGAATTCGAACCCGTTGTTGTTCTCGCCGTAGTAGCTAAAGACGTTGACCACGAAAAAGACGATGGCCCCGACGGTCACCAGCGGCATGACCGGGTTGCCCGCCACAAGGTGGATGAACCCGCCAAAGAGCGAGCGGCGATAGCCGGCGTCGATCTTTTTCGGTTTGCGGCGGATCTCGGCCGAGGCCATGGCCACCGCCGAAAACGCCGCCATGATCAGGAACAGGATGATCCCCGGCAGGCGGGTGGCAAAGCCGCCCTGAACCGCTTCGCCCGACAGGTAGCCGGGGTTCAGCACCATCATGGCGCCCACGAACATGCCGAACATGCCGACCAAGACCAGCAGCGCGCGCACCGCCCAAGGCAGGCTGCCGCGCAACGCGTCGCCAGCGCGGCCGACGTTGCGGCTAAACCGCCCCGAGACGCCGCCCATCACTGGCAGGTAGACCAGCGCCACCACGAGGGACGCGGACAGAACAAAGATCAACGTCACCGGCAACATGCCCATGAACTGCCCCGCCACGCCCGGCCAGAACAGCATCGGCAGGAACGCGCACAGCGTCGTCGCGGTGGACGACACCACCGGCCAGAACATGCGGTGCGCCGCCTCGACATAGGCGTGCATGGGGCCAGAGCCCTCTTCGATGCGCTTGTCGGCGTATTCCACCACCACGATCGCGCCATCCACCAGCATCCCCACCGCAAGGATCAGGCCGAACATCACGATGTTGGAAATGGTCACCCCCATTAGCGCCAGCAGCACGAAACACAGCAGGAAAGACGTGGGGATCGCAAAGCCCACCAGCAGCGCGGGCCGCAGGCCAAGCGAGGCCAGCACCACGATCATCACCAGCGCGATGGCCGTCAGGACGGACCCTTCAAGCTGCGAAACCATCGATTCGACCTGCCGCGACTGGTCGTTCGACGTGCCCACGTCCAGCACCGCCTGCAACCCATCGGGCCAGCTTTGACGCGCCACGCCCAGCACTTCCTGGACCTGCGCCACGGTGTCGATGATGTTGAACCCCTTGCGCTTGACCACCTGCAAGGCGACGGTGTTGACGCCATTGAACCGCGCCGTGCCCTTGCGGTCCTCGAAGGTCAGGTTGATCGTCGCCAGATCGCCCAGCGTCACCACGCGGTCGCCGTTGACCTTGACCGGCAGGTTGTAGACGTCCTGCGATTCATCGAACGAAGACGGGATCTTGACCGCAAATGTGCCTTGCTCGGTCTCGACCTCACCGGCGGCGATCAGCTGGTTGTTGTTCTGGACCACGTTGATCAGGTCCATGGCGGTGACGTTATACGCCTCGAGCCGCAGCGGGTCGATTTCCACCTCGAGCATCTCGTCGCGGTTGCCTGCGATCCCGGCCTCCAAAACGGAATCCAGCCCTTCGACGCGGTCCTGCAAATCCTTGGCCACTTGGTTCAGCGTGCGTTCCGGCACCGGGCCGGACAGGTTCACGATCAGGATCGGGAACTCGGAAAAGTTGATTTCCGTGATGGTGTATTGATCCGCACCCTCGGGGAACTCGGCCTGAGCGTTGTTCATCCCGTCGCGCACATCGGCCATGATCTGGGTCTTGTCCCAGCCGAATTCGAATTCCAGCGCGACGCCGGCATAGCCTTCGGCGGCGGTGGCGGACATGGATTTCAGCCCGTCCAGATCGGCCATTTCCGTTTCCATCGGCTTGATCAGCAAGGTCTCGCTGTCGGCGGCGGAAATGCCGGGGAAGTTGACCGACACGAACAGCGCCGGGATTTCGATGTCTGGCTCGCCCTCCTTGGGCAGGGTGGCATAGGCAAAGCCCCCCACCACCAGCGACAGCACGATAAAGGCGATGACCATCCGCGCGCGCGCGGCGGCCCAGTCGATGATCCCGGTCACTGGAGGATCTCCTCAAAGCTGGGCGCAACGGGCACGCCGTCGGTGACGTACTCTTGGCCGACAGTGATGACGTCGACCGCGTCCGGCAGGCCGGTAACCCAGACGCCTTGCCGCGTGTCGCGCAAGAGGGTGACGGGCATGAACAGCGCCTCGCTGGCGTCAGAGATGGTGCGCACGCCCAGCTCGCCCTCGTCATTCAGGGTCAGGGTCGATTGCGCCAGCAGATGGGCGGGCGCGCCGTCGGCCTCGATGGCGATTTCCACCGTCTGGCCGTCGCGGATCGACAGGTCGGCGTTGGGCAGGGTGATTTCCACGCGGAAGGTGCGCGTCACCGGATCGGCGCTGCGTGAGACAAAGCTGACGGTGCCGGTGATCTCGCGCCCGTCAACCATGCGCGCGCCTGCGCGGGCGCCATCCTTGACCCGGGCAATTTCGGTTTCGGGGGCAAAGCCCACCAGCTTGATCGGGTCCAGCTGGATCACCGTGGCGCAGGCGCTGCCGGTCTGCATCAGGGCCCCAAGCTCTGCCGTATCGGTTTCCAGCAGCCCGCCAAAGGGCGCGTGGATCGCCAGCCGGTCCAGCTCATTCTGACCCGAGGCAACGGCGGCCTCTGCCGATTGGATCGCGCTGCGGGCGCTTTCCTCGCCGGTCATGGCAGCCTGCACGGCGGCGGCGGCGCTTTCCTTTTGCGCCTTGGCAGAGGCGAGCCCCGCCTTGGCATTGGCGATCCCGCTGGTGGCGGTTTCCACGGCGGCGCGGGCGGTTTCCACTTGGGACCGGGCGCTTTCGACGCGGGCATGCGCGCCTTCCAGCTGGCTGCGGGCGGTTTCCACCCCGGTGGCGGCGGTTTTCTGCCCGGTCAGCGCGGTCTGCACCCCGGCCTTGGCGCTTTCATAATCGGCCTCGGCCCCGGCAAGACGGGTCTGGGCGGCAAAGCCCCCCTGCGCCAGTTTCTGCGCGGCGGTCAGGTTGATTTCGGCCTCTTTCAGACGCGATTGCGCCTCTGCCAGACGGGCCTCGGTTTCGGGCAAGCGGGATTCGGCTTCGGCCAAGGCGGCCTCTGCGGCGGGCACGGCGGCCTGCGCCTCTTTCAAGGATGCCTCAGCAGCAGGAAGACCGGCGCGCGCCTGCGCCAGTTGCGCTTCTGCGGCGGGGATGGCGGCTTCGGCCTGGGCAATCGCGGCCTCTGCGGCGGGCAATTGCGCGCGCGCCTCGGCCAGACGGGCGATGGATTCGGGAAGGCCTGCACGCGCGGTGGCCAGCGCCGCCTCGGCCTCGCGCAGTTGCACCTGACGGGTGCCGGGGTCGATCTCGCACAAAAGCTGGCCTGCTTCGACCATTTGGCCCGCGCGCAAAGGCGGCGAGATGATCTTGCCCGCGGTTTCAGCGCGCACCTCGACCTGACGGACCGCCTCGGTCTCGCCGCGCAGCACCACGGCGCTGTCGATTTCCTGCGCCACCGAATGCTTGGCCATCACGCGCACGGTGCCCTCTGGCAGAGCGTCAGTGGCGGGCGGTTCTGCGACCTCTTCGGGGGCGGGTGCGTCCTGCGCGGCCACCCCGGCAAAGGCCAACATCTCTTCGCGCTTCATGACCAACCCAAAAAGCACCGCTGCCACGACCAGTGCCGTGATAAGTGAAACAAATCGCATGTCTCGCGCCCGTCCGTATCCATTGGCCCCCTCGCGCGGGCCGTCCCGTTGTCGTCTGCATAGGGGGATGGCCAGAGGCCCGCCGCCTAAACTATTTGGTTCAGTTTTTAGGCGCTCCCCCGCCTTGCATCAAGGTAAACTAGGGCTTTGGTGCAAACATGGGGCATAATTTCGGTCTTTTGGTGGGAATAAAGGTCAAATCCGGTCCCTTGGCACGGGCCAAAGGGCAGGGTAAGAGGGGGAAAAGTTAACCCCGGGGGGCACAGGTGAGCGACACCGACAGTTTCATCGACGAGGTGACCGAAGAGGTCAAACGCGACCGTCTGTTCAAGGCGCTCAAGCGCTATGGCTGGATCGGCGTGGTGATTGTGCTGGGGATCGTGGGCGGCACCGCCTATCGCGAGTACCAGATTTCCGCAGCTGAGACGCAGGCGCAGGCCTTTGGCGACAGCATCCTGAGCGCCTTGCAAGCCGAGGACAGCGCCGCACGGATTGCCGCGCTGGAAGGGATCGAGCCGTCGCAGCCCGGTGCCGACGCCATTCTGGGCCTGCTGATCGCAGCGGACGCGGGCGGCGAGGGCGACGACGCTCTGGCGGTCGAACGCCTGCAAGCCTTGGCGAACAACGCCGAGCTGCCGCAGATTTACCGCCAGATCGCCAGCTACAAGGCGCTGAGCCGCGGCACCGAGGTGCTGGACGCCGACGCGCGTCGCGCAGGTTTCGAGGCGCTGGCCGTTCCGGGCCAACCGCTGCGCCTGCTGGCCGAGGAACAACTGGCCCTGATCGACATCGAGACCGGCAATGTGGATGCGGCGCTGAGCCGTCTTCAGGCGCTTGTGGCGGACAGCGAAGTGACGGCAGGCTTGCGCCGCCGCGCAAGTCAGTTGATTGTGGCACTGGGCGGAGAGCTGGATCAGGCGTAAAACGCCGGGCCGCCCCTGGGGACACCTCGGGGGCCGACCGCGAAAGGCTAAAGGCACAAGAGGGCAAGAATATGCTGCGCAAGGCGAGTTTTCTGACAACGGTGGCGGCACTGGCCCTTGCGGGCTGTACGGACACGGACGCGCCTTTGCAGGGTGAGCGGCTGAACGTGCGCGAGGTGCTTCAGACGCGCTCTCAGGCAGAGGCGCCCGCGCCGGAAAATGCCTCTGTGGCGGTGTCCTTGCCTGCTATGACCAGCAATGGCGCGTGGCCGCAAAGCTACGTCTCGCCGCACGCGCGGGTGGCCCATGCGGCGCTTGGGGCGAATTTGTCTCCGATCTGGGCCACGAGCATTGGCGCAGGCGATGGCCGCCGGGCGCGCGTTGTGGTGGACCCGGTGATGGCGGATGGCCGCATCTTTACCGTCGACAGCAACAACATGGTGCAGGCGACGGCGACCTCCGGCGAGGTGCTGTGGACCTACGACCTGACCCCGCTGCGCGACCAGAACTATCAGGCGCAGGGCGGCGGCTTGGCCGTGGGCGGCGGACAGCTGTTCGTGTCCTCTGGCTTTGGCACGCTGACCGCGCTGGACCCGGCGACGGGAGCTGAAAACTGGACGCAACGTCTGGGCGCAACCGCCACGGGCAAGCCCAGCTGGCGCGACGGCGTGGTCTACGTGGTGTCCGGCGACACCACCGGCTGGGCGATCGAAGACGACGATGGCCGGGTGCGCTGGCAGTTCGACGTGCCGTCCGATGTAAACAACGTGGCGGGCGGACCGGCCCCTGCGATCAGCGACAAGTTCGTGACCTTCTCGTTTGGCTCCAGCTCGGTGGCGACGGTGTTCCGCCAAGGCGGCCTGCGCCTATGGAGCGCGGATATCCTGGGCCGCCGCAACGGCGTGGCGCTGGCCAATGTGCAGGACATCACCGGCGATCCGGTGGTGTCGGGCGGGATGCTTTACGCGGGCACCCACTCGGGCCGAATGGTCGGCCTGTCGCTGTACGACGGCGAGCGGAAATGGACCGCGCAGCAAGGCGCGCTTGGCCCCGCGGCGGTGGCCGGGAACGCGCTGTTCTTTGTGTCTGACCGCAATCAGCTGGTGCGCCTGAACGCTGAAGACGGCAGCCAGGTCTGGGCGGTGGACCTGCCGGGGTATGAGCCCTCGCGCAATCCCAACCGCCGCCGCGATGCGGCCTTTGTGAACAGTGGTCCGGTGCTGGCCGGCGGGCGCTTGATCGTTGCAGGGTCCGACGGGCTGATCCGCAGCTTTGCGCCCGAGGATGGCGCGCTGGTGTCCTCGCTCGAGATCGCGGGCGGCGCAACCACCCGGCCCATCGTGGCGGGCGGCGTGATGTACGTGGTTTCGGCCAAAGGCATGCTGCACGCCTATCGTTAATCAGCGTCCGGGGCAGGGGCGCGGTGGCCAAAACTCTTGATCAAGAGTTTTGCAAATTCCTTGCTTAAGGAATTTGACCCGCGCGAGCCTCTTTCGTTATCCAAAAAAATGCGCTAAGCCCGCGCCTTGATCTGCGGAGCCCCGAGTCATGTCCTTTACTCTCGCCATTGTCGGCCGTCCCAACGTGGGCAAGTCGACGCTGTTCAACCGCCTTGTGGGCAAACGTCTGGCCTTGGTCGATGACCAACCGGGCGTGACGCGCGATTTGCGCGAGGGCGAGGCCAAGCTGGGCGATCTGCGCTTTACCGTGATCGACACCGCCGGTCTGGAAAACGAGACCGATGATTCTCTGCCCGCGCGGATGCGCCGTTTGACCGAGCGTGCCGTGGACATGGCCGACGTCTGTCTGTTCATGATCGACGCCCGCGCCGGGATTTTGCCGGACGACCGCGTCTTTGCCGAGATTCTGCGCCGCCGTGCCAAGCGTGTGATCCTCGCCGCCAACAAGGCCGAGGGCGCTGCCGCCGATGCGGGGTACTTCGAGGCCTTTGAGCTGGGCATCGGCGAGCCCATGCGCCTGTCTGCCGAACACGGCGAGGGGATGCCGGATCTTTATTCTGTGCTTCTGCCGATCTCGGAGGAGTTCGAAGAGCGCGCTGTACAAGACGCCCCCGAGGTCGAGGTCACTGTCCACGACGAAGAGGACGAGGTTCTCGCCGAAGACGTGCCCATGCCCACCGAGGCCAAGCCGCTTCAGATCGCCATCATTGGCCGTCCCAACGCGGGCAAATCCACCCTTGTGAACCAGATCATCGGCGAAGACCGGATGCTGACGGGCCCCGAGGCGGGCATCACCCGCGACGCCATTTCCGTGCAAAAGACCTGGGACGGCGTGCCCATGCGGATCTTTGACACCGCCGGGATGCGCAAGCGCGCCAAGGTGCAGGAAAAGCTGGAAAAACTCTCTGTCTCTGACGGTATTCGCGCGATCAAATTCGCCGAGGTTGTGGTGGTCCTGCTGGACGCCGCCATCCCGTTCGAGACCCAGGATCTCAAGATCGCTGACCTGGCCGAGCGTGAAGGCCGCGCCGTGGTCGTTGCCGTCAACAAGTGGGACATCGAGGACGAAAAGCAAGAAAAGCTCAAGTGGCTCAAGGATGAGTTCGAGCATGTTCTGCCGCAGCTGCGCGGCGCGCCCCTTGTCACCATTTCGGCCCGCACCGGGCGCGGCATGGACCGTCTGCAAAAGGCGATCATGCAGGCCTATACCACGTGGAACCGCCGCATTCCGACCGGCCAGCTGAACCGCTGGCTCGAGGGCATGATCTCGCGCCATCCGCCCCCCGCGCCGCAGGGCAAGCGCATCAAGCTGCGCTACATGACGCAGGCCAAGACCCGTCCGCCGGGCTTTGTGGTGATGTGTAGCCACCCGGACAAGCTGCCCGAGAGCTATTCTCGGTATCTTGTCAATGGCTTGCGCGAGGACTTTGACATGCCCGGCACGCCGATCCGGCTGCACATGCGCGGGCAGAGCGACCAGAACCCGTTCAAAGGGCGACGCAAGAAAAATGCCGGGGCGCTGAAAAAGCACAAGCGGTCCTTGCAGTCCAAGCAGGGCGGCGAGCGCCAGTAAGCGCCTCTAGAACAACAAAAAAGAGCGGGTCCTAGCGGCCCGCTCTTTCGCTTTGAAACTGAACAGAAACTCTATTCGGTGTCCGTGGCCCGCAGCGACAGGATCACGCCGATGCCGATCACCGCCAAGCCCGTGACGGCGGCGTTGAACGGCGAGGCGTTCTGCACGATCACCGCCACCAGCGCCCAGATCACCGTGATGCCGTATTCCGGCGCGCGGTGCAGGCGGTACTGCGCCGTGACCGAGATGACCACCGCCACCAACAGGCACAGCAGCGCCGCCGGGGTGGGGGGCAGCCAGCCGTAGCCGCCAATCACCACGCCGGTGCCGACGCAGGCCGCCGCCGACAGCCAGCCGGCATAGATCGCCACAGGGGCTTGTTGCAGCCAGCGGTCGGTGTCACCCACGCGGAACAATGCCACCAAGGCAGACGCCAGCATCCCCCAGATCATCACCGTCGCCGCCACCGGCGACACCTGCGCCATGGGAATCCACGCAAAGCCAATCAGCAGACTGACAAACAGCGGCTTGCGCATCTCGGCCCAATCCGGGTCATCGGCGCGCTTGAGCATCCCGAAACCGGTGCCGACGATCAGCCACGCGTAGATCAGCCCCCAGATCGCAAAGGCATAGCCCGCGGGCTGCACCGGCGGCTCGTCGATCTGCACCGGGAATTGCTCGGGCGCATAGCCCGCGAAACCGGGGAACAGCAGCGGCGAGGCCGCAAAAGCCACCGCCGCCACGAAACACATGATCGCCCAGAGGCGTGTCATACCAGCGTGCCCTCCGCCGTTAGGGTGGTCTTGCCGCGCAGGTAGGGGTGCAGCACCTCGGGCAGCACAACGCTGCCGTCCTCTTGCTGGCCATTCTCCAGCACGGCGATCAAGGTCCGGCCCACGGCCAAGCCAGAGCCGTTCAAAGTATGCACGAACTCGGGCTTGCCGCCCGGTGCCTTGAAACGGGCGTTCATCCGGCGGGCCTGAAAGTCGCCGCAGACCGACACCGAGGAAATCTCGCGGTAGGTGTTCTGCCCCGGCAGCCAGACCTCGATGTCATGGGTGCGGCGCGCGCCAAAGCCCATGTCGCCGGTGCACAGCACCACGGTGCGATAGGGCAGACCCAGCTTTTCCAGAATGCCCTGCGCGCAGTCGGTCATGCGGTCGAGTTCCGCGCGCGAGGCGTCGGGGTGGGTGATCGAGACCATTTCCACTTTCTCGAACTGGTGCTGGCGCAGCATCCCAGAGGTGTCACGCCCCGCGCTGCCCGCCTCGGAGCGGAAGCACTGCGTGTGCGCGGCGTAGCGATGCGGCAAGGACGCCTCGTCCACCGTTTCGCCATTCACAAAGTTGGTCAGCGGCACTTCGGCGGTCGGCACCAGCCACCAGCCATTGGTGGTCTGATAGCTGTCCTCGCCGAATTTGGGCAGTTGGCCCGTGCCGTACATCATGTCTTCTTTCACCAGAACCGGGGTCCATGCCTCGGTCAGACCGTTTTCCTCGACGTGGGTGTCCAGCATGAACTGAGCCAGCGCGCGGTGAATGCGGGCGACAGCGCCGCGCAGCACCACGAACCGAGAGCCCGACAGCTTGGCCGCCACTTCGAAATCCATCCCCGGGATAACCCCGGCCAGATCGTAATGTTCCTTGGGCGCAAAGGAAAATTCGCCGGGCGTGCCCCAGCGGCGCACCTCGACGTTGTCGTCTTCATCTGCCCCGTCCGGCACATCGTCAAACGGCAGGTTCGGAATGCCCATCAAGGCATCCTCCAGCGCCTTGTCCAGCTCCTTGGCCTTGTCCTGCATGGCGGCGACTTCGGACTTTTTCTCGGCGACCAGAGCGCGCAGGCGTTCGAATTCGGCCTCGTCGCCCTTGGCCTTGGCGGCGCCCACCTCTTTGGCGGCCTTTTTCTGATCGGCCTGCGCGGTCTCGGCGGCGTGGATCGCAGCGCGGCGCGCCTCGTCGATCTTGAGGATCTCTGAGGATGCGTTTTCCACCCCGCGGCGGGCCATCGCCGCGTCGAATGCTGCCGGGTTTTCGCGGATCGCTCGGATGTCGTGCATCGTATCCTCCAAGGGTTCGTTTGAGTCGCGTGTCTTATGCCCCATTCCGTCACGCGCTGGTAGTGGGCCAAAGCGCGCGAGGCGCAAGAAGGCAGGGCGGCGGATTGATGCTAAATCGGAAACGCAGTGTGTAAATTGACCTGACACAGATTGTGACAGTTTTGGTATAAGTTGAAGAAGTTAACCAAAAAACACTCGGGAATCGCCATGACTGCCCTTTTGCTCATTTTGTTCGGCTCGCTTGCCATCGGATCGATGGTCGTCTCTTCGGTCGAGGATGAGATCAACGACCGCATCGAGGACGCCGAGGACGAGTATCTGGACGACGAAGAAATCGTCTATGACGAGGACGAAAACTATCCCGAGAACATCGACACCCTCGGCTACGAGGTCGATGGCGGCGACGCGGACGAGCGCCTGACCGGCACGGATGACGACGACAGCATGTCCGGCGGGGCGGGCAATGACACGATCCGCGCCGGGGACGGCAACGACGAGATCTACGACGACTTTTACGAGGGCGTGGCCTCTGGCGATGACGCATTCTACGGCGGCAGCGGTGACGACACGCTGACCGCGCTGGACGGGGCAGACAGCCTGTATGGCGGTCTGGGCAATGACGAGCTGGTGGCCATCGACGTAGATGTAGACGTCCAGCCCGACTGGGTATCCGGCGGCTATGGCAATGACACGCTGGTGGGCGACAGCGGCGACGTGCTGCTGGGCGGCGAAGGGGACGATCTGTTCGTGGTGAGCCGCTTTGACGATGCGGACGACCCGGTGCAGATCGCTGATTATGAAGCCTCGGACACGATCCTCGTCTATGTCTACCAGTCCGGCCTGCTGGCCAATGACGGCACCGATGTGGTCGAGGCGGTGGAGCACGACGACAGCACGGCGATCTACGCCAACGGCATCGAGCTGGCCCGCGTCGAAGGCCCGGACCACGCCAGCCTGACCTTCGAGCTGATCGACGTCACGGCCTGACTCTAACGACCCGTGGCCCGGTGGGGGCGCACGGCCCCTATGGAAAGGAACAACATGGGCGGTCTTTTACTTTTGCTCTTTGGCGCGCTGGCGATCGGCGCTTTGGCCCCCGGTGACAGCGGCGACGACGACCTGACCCGGACCCAAGGCACCGACGGCGACGATACGATCCTTGGCAGCGACGGCGACGACGTCGTCTACAGCGGTGACGGCGACGACCTTGTTTACGGCATGGACGGTGACGACTACGTGCGCGGCGGCGCGGGTGATGACGCCATCATCGACGACCAGGACGATGCGACCGAGAGCGCTTCGGGCAATGACACCTTCTACGGCGGGGCGGGCGATGACTTTATCGCCGTGAACGACGGCTTTGACGTGCTGCTGGGCGGCACCGGGGGCGACTACCTCGTGTCCGTCGACGACTTTGGCACCGAGACTCCCGACACCCTGTCCGGCGGCTATGGCAACGACTACCTGCTGGGCCATGACGGCGACGTGATGGACGGCGGCGAGGGTTATGACGCCTTCGGGGTCGAGTATTTCGGCGACGATGAAACCCCGGTCGAGATCCTTGATTATGAGACTGGCGAGGTCATCGAGGTCTTCAACTACGACCCGACTTTGCTGCTGAACGACGGAAGTGACGTGGTCGAAGTGGTGGACCTGGGCGACTATGCCTCGGTGCAGGCCAACGGCGTCGAGCTGGTGCGGGTGCTTGGCAACGCCGGGGCGTATATCACGGTGGATCTGTACGACTATTCCGGCGACGCGGCTACCGCCTGAGCTGCTCGCGCAGCCATTCGTCCACCGGCACCACCAGCGCCTGTTCCTCTTGGACGGCGCTGATCACGGCGACGATTTCGCCTGCGTCATTCAGAACCGGGCCGCCCGATTGGCCCGGCTCCACCCGGCAAGCGATGCGCCAGAGAGGGCCTTCGGGCGCGCCATAACAATAGCCCGTCTCGGCCTGCCGATGCGGCGCGCTGCGCTGATAGCCGATCAGGGTCAGCGGCCCCGGCAAGCCCTTGTCCCCAAGCGGGTGCGGCGTGGGCTGTAGCGGCTGGGCCAGCTCGACCACGGCGATGTCATGGGACAGATCAAAGCGCCCGTCGGTAAAGGCCTTGGGGTGCACCTGCACGGCGCGCAGCTTGGCCGCGCCCTTGTGGCTCTCGCCGTTCCAATCGGCGACAAAGGTCATATCCCCCAAGCGTTTCAGATACCCGTCCTGCACGGTGGCGACACAATGCGCGGCGGTGAGGACTTTGTCCGGCGCAATGAGCGTCCCCGAACACATCTCGCGGTGTTTGTAGCCCGAAAGGTTCAGCCTGCCGACCGCCGGATCAGCGAGGGCAGGGAGGGGAAGGAGGAGAAGGGCGAGGAGGCGCAGCATCACGGGCCTTTCCTGAGGGGGCAGGAGAAAGGTAGGCGGCGGTTGAGGCTGGGGCAAGAGGGGTCAGGCGGGGGGCTTGTATTCGTAGTTATCGGGGTCTTTGCACCATTTTTTCCATTCTTCTTCGAATGTCCAAATCGGCAATACGTTACTTGGCCAATGTCTCGGTGTCGCCGTGCTCTCAGGGAGAGCCACCGAACCGTTTCCAATCACCTTTTCCAAATGTTCCAATATTCCGTTCGATTGAAATACAGCCAGATCGGACAGCGCTGAAAAATCCATATTGACTCTAGTGAAATAGGTGCGGTGCGAGAACTTGACTTCGTCAAACAGGGTGTATTCCAAGCCGCTGGCTTTTAGAAGGGTTCCCTTCAGGGATGCGCCCATGAACACACTTTCTCTCATATGGCACTTTATGAACCTCGCGTCGTTCAAGCAGGATTCGTAAAACTTTACATAGAAAAATGTCGCCTCGTAAGCTTCCGCGCTTGTCATATCGGTTCGCGCGAATTCCGAGCCACTGAAATTCGAACCATGGAAATTGACCCGCTCCAACATTGTGCAATTTTCAAATTTTGAGCCGTGGGCAATAGCGCCGTCAAATTTAGCGCCCTGCAGTTGGCACGAAGAAAAGCGGGTGCCTTGCAGGTTTGCATTTGTCAAAATTGCTTTTTGAAAATGAGATTTCCGAAAGAACATTCCTTGGAGATTAGCCCCGGTCAGGTCGATTGGCCGATCTTTCGGCGCGACGCTAGGGATTTCTGTCAATCGGCCCAGCGTTTGCACTGCTTTTTCCATATCTGATCGAGCTGGGCGCAAGTCGGACGCCCATTCGGCGACGTCACCCACGACCATTTTTGCAGGAAGCTCGACCGGTGGAAACTGCCTGCTCAACTCCCTCACATACGTCGACAACAGCCGACTAACCCGGCCCGCTTCGGCGGGGCGCTCGCGGACGAGGTCTTCAAGGCGGTTGATCGCGGCGTTGCGGCGGACGATGTCGTCTTCGTATTCGTCTTGCGTCAGACCATTCGCATAGCGGCGCGTCACCTGCCGTTGGGCATAAAGGTCCGCTGCCGCTTCGGAAATCTTGGTGTTGAAGAGGGTTTCACTCGCCAGCCGCAGCCGATTGAGCGTCACCGGCAGCGCAATCACCGCCCCCAAGACCGTCGTCAGCACCGTCAGTTGCGCCAAGCGAAAGCGAAAGTCCCAGGTCTCGGCGGTGCTGCCGGTGATCTGATCCCAGAGCTTGCCAATCACGCTATCCGACGCCGGAAAGGCGTGCAGGATCACGTCCAGCAGCATGTAGAACAGCCCCGCCACCAAAACTGTCGCCAGCCCCGCCCACAGGACCGCGCCAAGGCGGAACAGGGCGGGGGGCAGCTCGGTCAGGCCCATGCGCTTTTGCAGATGGCTCGGGCCGTCCTGCGCCACGCGGCCAAAGCCCGCCAGCAGGCCAAAGACCGCCAAAACGGCCAGCGCGACCAGAACCAAACCCAACGCGGGCCAAAACACGTCGGGCGAAATCGGCAGGGTCGTGACGTCTTGCATGAAGGCTCCTACAGGAAGGCTCATGCACCTTAGGGGCGAAGCAAAGCCTCCGCAATCGCGCGAACCGCCGATTTTCCCAAGCAAACAGGCGATCCCGGCGCGCCCGTGCCTTGCACTTGGTCCACGCAACTCATAGGTTCCGCGCGATAACGCGGGGGTGCCCCGCAGAACTTCTATAGGAGCATCCCATGGACCCCGCAGCAATCGGCCAATTCCTTCCGCTTATCCTGATCTTCGCGATCATGTACTTCCTGCTGATCCGTCCGCAGCAAAAGAAGATGAAAGAGCATCAGGCCATGGTCGAAGCCGTCCGCAAGGGCGACAAGGTCGTCACCCAGGGCGGCATCGTCGGCAAGGTGAGCCGCGTTCTGGAAGGTGCTGAAATCGAAGTGGAAATCGCCGAGGGCGTCAAGGTCCGCGTGATCAAGTCGACCATCGCCCAGGTGCTGTCCAAGACCGAACCGGCGAACGGCTAACACATGTTGCAGATCGATCTCTGGAAGCGGGTACTGATCTGGGCCACTGTGGTGGTCGGTCTGCTGCTTGCCATGCCCAACGGGTTTTATACGCGCGTTGAGCAACATAATGACGCGGTCAAGCTGATCGAGGCCGGGGCGGATACCTCGGAAAACCGGGACGCCGCAAGCGTTTGGCCCGATTACCTGCCGTCTGGGCTGGTGAACCTTGGGCTTGACCTGCGGGGCGGTGCGCATCTGCTGGCCGAAGTGCAGGTGCAGGACGTCTACGCCTCGCGCATGGAAGCGCTGTGGCCCGAGGTGCGCGACATCCTGCGCCCCGAGCGCGCCACCGTCGGCACCATCCGTCTGCAACCGTCCCCGGCTGGGGAACTGCGCGTGCGCATTTCCGAAGAGGCGGGCATGACCCGCGCGCTGGAACTGGTGCGCGGTCTGGCGCGGCCTGTCGTGTCGCTGACCGGGGCGGGGACCACCGACCTGGAGGTGCGCGGCGAAGGCAATGTGCTGGTCGTCACCCTGTCCGAGGCCGAACAGCGCGCCACGGATGAACGCACCATCCAGCAAAGCCTTGAAATCATTCGCCGCCGCATCGACGCGGTGGGCACGCGCGAACCCACGATCCAGCGTCAGGGGGCGGACCGTATCCTGATCCAGGTGCCGGGGCTTGGCTCTGCGCAGGAGCTCAAGGACATCATCGGCACCACCGCCCAGCTGACCTTTCAGCCGGTTGTGGGCCGCGCCGCCAGCGCCGACGCCTCGGCGGGGGTGGGCAACGAGGTGCTGCCCTCGCTCGACCAAGAGGGCGTGTTCTACATCCTCGAACAGGCCCCCGTAGTCACCGGCGAAGAGCTGGTGGACGCGCAGCCTGCTTTTGACCAGAACGGCCGCCCGGCGGTGAACTTCCGCTTTAACCCGCAGGGCGCGGTCAAGTTCGGTGACTATACGGCGGCGAACATCGGCTCGCCCTTTGCCATCGTGCTGGACGACGAGGTCATCAGCGCCCCGGTGATTCAAACCCATATCTCTGGCGGCTCTGGCATCATCACCGGCAACTTCACCGTCGAGGAATCGACCAACCTGGCCGTGCTGCTGCGCGCAGGGGCCTTGCCCGCCGGGATGGAGTTCCTCGAAGAGCGCACCATCGGGCCGGAACTGGGCCAGGACAGCATCGACGCAGGCAAGATCGCGACCATCGTCGCCTTTGCCGCGGTGCTGATCTTTATGCTGCTCAGCTACGGTCTGTTCGGGGCGTTCGCCAATATCGCGCTGATCATCAACATCGGCCTGATCTTTGGCCTGCTCAGCCTGATCGGCGCGACGCTGACCCTGCCGGGCATTGCGGGCATCGTTCTGACCGTCGGTATGGCGGTGGACGCCAACGTGCTGATCTTTGAGCGGATCCGTGAGGAACTCAAAGCCGGGAAAAAGCCCGCCCGCGCCATCGAGCTGGGCTATGAAAAGGCGCTGTCGGCGATTGTCGACGCCAATATCACCACGTTTATCACCGCTGTGATCCTTTATGTCATGGGCTCTGGCCCGGTGCGCGGGTTCGCCGTGACGCTGGGGATCGGCATCCTGACGTCGGTCTTTACCGCCATCTTCGTCACCCGGCTGCTGATCGTCATGTGGTACGAACGCCGCCGCCCCAAGCAGATCGAGGTGTGACATGAGACTCCGACTGGTTCCTGAAAATACCGCGTGGGATTTCTTTTCCCGTCCGACCCTGTGGCTGGGCATCTCGGCGGTGATGATCGTTCTGGCCTTGGTCAGCTTTGGCGTGCGTGGCCTGAACTACGGCATCGACTTCAAGGGCGGCACCACCATCCGGACCGAAAGCACGCAGGCCATCGACGTGGCGCAGTACCGCGACGCCCTGGGCGCGCTGGACTTGGGCGATGTGGTCATTTCCGAAGTGTTCGACCCGAACTTTCGCGAAGACCAGCACGTCGCCATGGTCCGGATCGAGGCACAAGACGGCCAAGAGGCTGTCACCTCGGACCTGATCGACACGGCGCGCACGGCGCTGCAAACCGTCAGCCCGGACATCAAGTTTGTCTCGGTCGAATCCGTGGGCCCCAAGGTCTCGGGCGAGTTGATCCAGACGGCGGCGATTGCCGTGGCCTTGGCCATTGGCGCGGTGCTGTTCTACATCTGGCTGCGCTTTGAATGGCAGTTCGCGCTTGGCGCGGTGATTGCCTTGGTCCACGACGTGGTGCTGACCATCGGTGTCTTCTCCGAGGTGGGCATCCGGTTTGACCTGTCGATCATTGCGGCGCTGCTCACCATCGTTGGCTATTCGCTGAACGACACGGTGGTGGTGTTCGACCGCGTGCGCGAGAACCTGATCAAGTACAAGTCCAAGGACCTTAAAGAGGTGCTGAACCTGTCCATCAACGAGACCCTGTCCCGGACCTTCATGACCTCTGTCACCACGCTGCTGGCGCTGATCGCGCTGTTCGTGCTGGGCGGGGACGTGATCCGCGGCTTTGTCTTTGCGATGATCTGGGGTGTTGTGGTCGGGACGTACTCTTCGATCTTTGTGGCCTCGGCGGTGCTGATGAAACTGGGCGTCAAGCGCGACTGGTCCAAGCCCACCGACACCACGGGCAACCAATACGGCAACATTGATGCCTGAAATCTGGTCCAGCCTGTCCCCCGTGGGGCTGGGCTGGATCGCCCTCGCGGCCTTTGTCGGCGGGCTGGTGCGGGGCTTTTCGGGGTTTGGCACGGCGCTGGTGTTCCTGCCGGTGACCGCGCAGTTCCTGCCGCCCTTCGCGGCGATCATCTGTCTGACATCCATGGATATTCTCGGGCCTCTGCCGCTGCTGCGCCGAGCGTGGGGGCAGGCGGCGCGCCCCGATCTGTTGCGCCTGTCGCTGGCCATGGGTTTGGCGCTGCCGCTGGGGCTGTGGGTGCTGGGGCAGGTGTCCCCGGACATCTACCGCACCGCCATCAGCCTGCTGTCGCTGGCGATGCTGGGCATCTTGTCGCTGGGCCTGCGCTATCAGGGCGACATTCGCCCGCGTGCGGTGCTGGGCATTGGTGGCGCGGCGGGCTTCCTTGGCGGCGTGGCGGGCCTGCCCGGGCCGCCGGTGATCCTGTTCTACATGGCGCGCCCTTTGCCCACGACGGTCATCCGCGCCACCATCCTTTTGTTCCTGTTCGTCTTTGACGTGGTGATCCTTGGCTGGATGGGCGTCTTTGGCCGCCTGGAACTTGCGTGGGTCGCGCTGGGGTTGGCCATGGCTGCGCCTGCGATTGCGGGGAACTGGCTGGGCGGACGGCTGTTTGACCCCGAAAAGGAACGGCTGTATCGCGGGGTGGCCTACGGCTTGATCGCGGTGTCGGCCCTGTCGGGCCTGCCGATCTGGTAATCCTTTGAACCACAGGAGAGCGCCATGAACCTGAACGAAGTCTCTTTCTCTGACGCGGTGCCGGTCGACGGCTACGGGCCGGGGTTCTTTCGCGTCGCGGGCGAAGCCATCGAAGGTGCGATGATCATGGCCGGAGCGAAGCCAGCGCGCTGGGGCGGGCTGGATGAGCGGGACGCGCTGCTCGCTTTGGCGGGGCAGGTGGACGTGCTGTTCGTTGGCATGGGCGCGGAAATCGCCCATCTGCCCGCCGACCTGCGCGCCGATCTAGAGGCCGCGGGCCTCGGCGTCGAGGTCATGAACTCGCCCGCCGCCTGCCGCACCTACAACGTCCTGCTCAGCGAAGGCCGCCGCGTCGCCATCGCCGTGCTGCCCGTCTAGGGCGTTTTGCCGCTTTTGCGCGAAGGCGCGGTGGGGTAAGCCAAAGCCATGGAACTGACGGTATCTGATCTGACGGTGGCCCGGGGCGGCGTGCCGGTGCTAAGCGGGGTGAACTTCTCCCTGCAAGATGGCCGCGCGCTGGTGCTGCGTGGCCCCAATGGCGCGGGCAAGACCACGCTCTTGCGCACCATCGCCGGCCTTCAACCACCTTTGACAGGCGACATCCAAGGCGCGGGCGAACGCATCGCCTATGCCGCCCACGCCGACGGGCTCAAGGCCATGCTGACGGTCACCGAGAACCTGAGCTTTTGGGCGCAAGTCTTTGGCACCAATGACATTTCCTCTGCCATCACCGCCTTTGATCTGGACAAACTCACCGATCGCCTCGCAGGCACGCTGTCCGCAGGGCAAAAACGCCGCCTTGGCCTTGCACGGCTGATGGTGACGGGCCGCCCGGTCTGGGTGCTGGACGAGCCGACGGTATCGCTCGACGCCGCCTCGGTCGCGCTGTTCGCCGACGCCGTGCGCGGGCATCTGAAGGCGGGCGGCGCGGCGCTCATGGCCACCCACATCGACCTTGGCATCCCCGAAGCCGACGTGTTCGACGTCACCCCCTACCGCGCCAAACCAGGCGTCGCGGCGCAAGACGAGGCCTTCCTATGATTGCGCTGCTCACACGCGATTTGCGGCTGGCGGTGCGCGCGGGCGGGGGCTTTGGCCTTGGGCTGGCGTTTTTCCTGATCGTCACGGTGCTGGTGCCCTTTGGCGTTGGCCCCGAAACCGCGCTGCTGACCAAGATTGCGCCGGGCATCCTGTGGATCGGCGCTTTGCTCGCCTGCCTGCTGTCGCTCGACCGGATCCTTGCCCTCGATTGGGAGGACGGGAGCCTCGATCTGCTGGCCACCGCCCCCTTGCCGATGGAAGGCATCGTCACCATCAAGGCGCTGGCCCATTGGATCACCACCGGCCTGCCTCTGGTGCTGGCCGCGCCCGCCTTGGGGGTGCTGCTGTCGCTGCCGACCGAGGGCTACCTGTGGCTGGTGGTCAGCCTCGCCGTCGGCACGCCCGCGCTGTCGGTGATCGGCACCTTTGGCGCGGCGCTGACCGTCGGGCTGAAACGCGGCGGCCTGCTGATGTCGCTGCTGGTGCTGCCGATGTACGTGCCGACGCTGATCTTTGGCGCCGAAGTCGCCCGCCGAGGGGCCGAAGGGCTGACCGTCCAGACGCCGCTGCTGATGCTCGCGGGGATCAGCTTTGGCGCGCTGGCGCTGCTGCCCTTTGCCAGCGCCGGGGTGCTTCGGGTGAACCTGCGCTAGGGGCTTGTGGCAAAAGGTCCCCCTTTCGACGCAACTGTGAAGCCCCTACATATTGCACCGCGCGGATATTTGGGGTGTAACCGCTGCAACCGACAGCCGGGAGGAAACATGTCGATCTGGGAATACGCCAATCCGGTCAAGTTCATCCGCACCACGGACAAGATCCTGCCGTGGGTGTCGATTGCGGCTGTGGTCTGCCTTGTGGGCGGTCTGGTCTGGGGGTTCTTTTTCACCCCCGCCGACTATCGCCAAGGCTCGACCGTCAAGATTTTCTACCTCCATGTGCCGTCCGCGCTGATGGCGATCAATGCGTGGATGATGATGCTGGTGGCCTCGCTGATCTGGATCGTGCGCCGCCACCACGTCAGCGCGCTTGCCGCCCGCGCCGCCGCCCCGGTGGGCGCGGTGATGACGTTAATTGCACTGGCCACCGGCGCGCTGTGGGGCCAGCCCATGTGGGGGACGTGGTGGGCGTGGGATCCGCGCCTGACGTCCTTCCTGATCCTGTTCCTGTTCTACCTCGGCTACATGGCGCTGTGGTCGGCCATTGAAAACGACGACACGGCGGCGGATCTGACCTCGATCCTGTGCCTTGTGGGGTCGGTCTTTGCGTTGCTTTCGCGCTATGCCGTGAACTTCTGGAACCAGGGCCTGCATCAGGGCGCGTCCATGTCGCTCGACGCCGAGGAAAACGTCGCCGACGTGTTCTGGTATCCGGCGCTGGTCTGCATCGCGGGCTTTGTGTTGCTGTTCATCGCGCTGGTGTTCCTGCGCACTCAAACGGAAATCCGCGCGCGCCGCGCCCGCGCGCTGCTGGCAAGGGAGCGCGCCGCATGATGCCGGAGCTTGGGAAATATGCAGGGGTTGTCCTGTCGTCTTATGCCGTGTCCATCGGCCTGATTGCCGTGCTGGTGGGGGCGTCCATCCTGCGCGCCCGCAAGGTCCGCGCCGAGCTGGAACGTATCGAGGAAAGGATCAAACGTGGCGACTAAGATCTCTCCGCTGATGGTGCTGCCGCCGCTGATCTTTGCGGCCTTTGGCATCCTGGCCTTTGTCGGCCTCGGGCGCGAAGGCGCAAACGATCTGGAATCGGTGTTCGAGGGCAAGCCGCATCCGGCCATGACCGATATGGCTCTGCCGGGGTATGACGCCGTGACGCCGGATATGTTGGCCTCTGGCAATGTGACCTTGGTGAACTTTTGGGCGTCGTGGTGCCCGCCGTGCCGGGCTGAACACCCGCGTCTGCTGGAAATGCAGGCCGAGGGGCTGGACATCATCGGCGTCAACTTCAAGGACCAAGAGGCGCAGGCGCAGAAATACCTGTCCGAGGATGGCAACCCGTTCAAGGCGGTTGCCTTTGACCCGGCGGGGCGCACGGCGATTGAGTGGGGCGTCACCGGCCCGCCCGAGACCTTTATCCTGGATGGCGACGGGGTGGTGCTGTTCAAATTCGTCGGCCCGCTTGTCGGGTCGGATTATGAACAGCGGTTTATGCCCGCCTTGGAAAACGCTTTGAAAGCCGCGCAATAGTCGCGGCTTTTGCTGTTCTTACAGCGTGCAATCCGTCTGCGACAGGGCCGGCACACACAGTTGCGGCGGCTCTGCCTTGGGCTCATGCGCGCTGGCATAAGCGCCCAACATGGCCAAAGCCAACAACGCCGCTGCCTGAAGGATGGTGACCGCTTTCATCTTTCTCGCCCTTTTAAACTTGCTATCCATACCTGTGGCCCCTCGTTTCAAATTAAACCCAAGACGCCGGACCGCGAAGCATTCGTTACAATCAATTGTCCAAACTTGCGCAAAGCCCCGCCGAAGGGGGCCGGATTGCGCGGGTTCACGCCACTATACGTTTGGCGCGTCTGTTAAAGATGGGGAAAGGGTAGGGGGAAATCCCCCACGCGTCAGGTCTGGAATACCCGCAGGCGCGGCTTAGTCTTGGATAAAACTTTCAAAGCTTTTCTCGGCGGGAAAGCGTTCCAGCCCCAGACGCGCCACGTTCGACGCCTTGCGCGCGTCCCCCTGCAAGTGCAGCGCCAGCACGTATTGGGTGACGTGGCGCGGGTCGCTGGGGGCCAGTTGCATCGCCTCCAACGCCAGTTGCTTGGCCTCGTGGGGGCGGCGCATCTCGTTCAGGGCGCGGGCGGTGAAATACAGCACGTCGGTGTTGTCTGTGGTGCGCTGCAAGGCCTTGCGGCAGTCGCGCAGCGCGCGCCAATCGTGGCCGAGGTCTTGGCGCACGACGCAGCGCGACAGCCACGCCTGCCAGTGATCTTCGAGCCGCAAGGATTGCGTGTAGACGTCCACCGCCTCACGATAGCGGCCCATCTGCCGGTAGGTCCAGCCCAGCATCCGCAGGGCGGCGGCGTCCTCGAACTCTGCCACGGACGCCTCTAGATCGCGGGCGCTGGCGGTTAGATCCCCCAAGGCGCGATAGGCCACCCCGCGCGCCTGCAAGCCCGCCGCGTGCAGCGAGGCATCCC
Source organism: Tropicibacter naphthalenivorans (assembly GCF_900176475.1). Taxonomy (GTDB): domain Bacteria; phylum Pseudomonadota; class Alphaproteobacteria; order Rhodobacterales; family Rhodobacteraceae; genus Tropicibacter; species Tropicibacter naphthalenivorans. The sequence continues at coordinate 564,719 of NZ_FWXX01000002.1, read as the reverse complement.
CCGTCACCGTCGGCAGCAGGGCGTCACAGGCGCTGACCACCGCTTGCGGGCGGTCTTGCGCATCCAGCGCGAGGCAGTCGGGCATGTCATCGGTGTTGGCAAAGGCCCCAAGGGGCAACAGGCACAAAATCAGCGGGGCAAAAACTTTCATCCCAGCAGCTTAGCCGCTTTTGCGCAAAGGAAAACCCCGACATTTCTGCCGGGGTCTCCAATCGTTCAAAGCGCAGCTTACGCCGCCGCAAGGTTGCGCAGCACGTAGTGCAAGACGCCGCCATGTTCGATGTATTCCACCTCGATCGCGGTATCGATCCGGCATTTCAGCTCGATCTCTTTGACCGTGCCGTCGGGCGAAGTGATGGTGCAAGGCGTCATCTGCCCCGGCTTCACGTCGTCCAAGCCCTTGATGTCGATGGTCTCATCGCCGGTCAGGCCCAGCGTCAAACGGGTGTCGCCGCCGGTGAACTCAAACGGGATCACACCCATGCCCACAAGGTTAGAGCGGTGGATACGCTCAAAGTTTTCGGCGATCACCGCCTTGACGCCCAAGAGGTTCGTCCCCTTGGCCGCCCAGTCGCGCGAAGAGCCCGCGCCGTACTGTTCGCCGCCAAAGATCACCAGCGGGGTGCCCTGTTCCTGATAGGCCATCGCCGCGTCATAGATCGAAGTCTGCTCGCCATCGGGGCCTTTGGTATAGCCGCCCTCGACGCCGTCCAGCATCTCGTTCTTGATGCGGATGTTGGCAAAGGTGCCGCGCATCATGACCTCGTGGTTGCCCCGGCGCGAGCCGTAAGAGTTGAACTCGCGCACCGGAACTTGCCGCTCCAGCAGGTATTTGCCCGCCGGGGTGGTGTCCTTGAACGAGCCCGCCGGGCTGATGTGGTCGGTGGTCACCATGTCGCCAAGGACGGCCAGCACACGCGCCCCTTCGATGTTGGAAATGGTGCCGGGTTCCTTGCCCATGCCCTGAAAGTACGGCGGGTTCTGGATGTAGGTGGACGAGGCGGGCCAATCGTAGGTCTCGCCGCCGGACACCTGCACGCCCTGCCATTTCTCGTCGCCCTTGAACACATCGGCGTATTTCGACTGGAAGGCGTCGCGCGTGACGGTCTTTTCCACCAGCTCGGCGATCTCGGCGGACGAGGGCCAGATGTCCTTGAGGTAGACGTCATTGCCGTCCTTGTCCTGACCCAGCGGGTCTTTGGTGATGTCGACGTTCATGTCGCCCACCAGCGCGTAGACCACCACCAGCGGCGGCGACGCCAGATAGTTGGCGCGCACGTCCGGGCTGATCCGGCCTTCGAAGTTCCGGTTGCCCGACAGCACCGAGGTCGCCACGAGGTCATACTTGTTGATCGCCGCCGAGATCGGCGCATCCAGCGGACCCGAGTTGCCGATACAGGTGGTGCAGCCATACCCCACAAGGTTAAAGCCCACCGCGTCCAGATGCTCTTGCAGGCCCGCGGCCTCGAGGTATTCGGACACGACCTGAGAGCCCGGCGCCAGCGAGGTTTTCACCCACGGCTTGCGGTTCAGGCCCAGCTCATGCGCCTTTTTCGCCACCAGACCCGCGCCGATCATCACGTAGGGGTTCGAGGTGTTGGTACACGACGTGATCGAGGCGATCACGATGGACCCGTCATGCAGCTGATAGTTGCCATCGGCGGTTTCCACGTAGCCGCGCTTGTGACGGCCCACGTCGCCGGGGATGTCGCGCGGTTCGGGCTGGCCGCCTTCGCCTTCCCAGCGGATGTCGTCCTTGGCCGGGACATCCTGACCGTCGCGCACGCCTTCGATGTACTTGGCAAAGGCCGGGGCGGCCTCGGTCAGGGCGATGTAATCCTGCGGGCGCTTGGGGCCGGAGATCGCCGGGACGATGGTGCCCATGTCCAGCTCCAGCGTCGAGGAGTAGACCGGATCGTAATCCGCCCCGCGCCAGAAGCCGTTTTCCTTAGCGTAAGCTTCGACCAGCGCGATGCGGTCTTCGTCGCGGCCGGTGTTGCGCAGGTAGCGCAGGGTCTCGTCGTCGATGGGGAAGAAGCCGCAGGTCGCGCCGTATTCGGGCGCCATGTTGGCGATGGTGGCGCGCTGCGCCAGCGGCAGATTGTCCAGCCCGTCGCCGTAGAATTCGACGAATTTGGACACCACGCCGTGTTCGCGCAGCATCTCGACCACCTTGAGCACAAGGTCGGTGCCGGTGGTGCCTTCGACCATCTCGCCGGTCAGTTTAAAGCCGACAACCTCGGGGATCAGCATGGAAATCGGCTGGCCGAGCATGGCGGCCTCTGCCTCGATCCCGCCGACGCCCCAGCCAAGGACCGCCGCGCCGTTGACCATCGTGGTGTGCGAGTCGGTGCCCACCAGCGTATCGGGATAGGCGACGGTTTCGCCGTTCTGGTCCTCGTCGGTCCAGACGGTCTGGGCCAGATATTCAAGGTTCACCTGATGGCAAATCCCGGTGCCCGGCGGCACAACGCGGAAGTTCTGGAACGCGGTCTGGCCCCACTTGAGGAACTCGTAACGCTCCATATTGCGCTCATACTCGCGGTCGACGTTCATCTGGAAGGCGCGCGGGTTGCCGAATTCGTCGATCATCACGCTGTGGTCGATGACCAGATCCACGGGGTTGAGCGGGTTGATCTTTTGCGGATCGCCCCCCAGCGCCTTGATCCCGTCGCGCATCGCCGCCAGATCCACCACCGCCGGCACGCCGGTAAAGTCCTGCATCAACACGCGCGCGGGGCGGTAGGCCAGCTCTCGGTCACCCTTGCCGCCGTTCTTGGCCCAGTCGGAGAACGCCTTGATGTCGTCCAGCGTGACGGTCTTGCCGTCCTCGAACCGCAGCATGTTTTCCAGCACCACCTTGAGCGCGGCAGGCAGGCGCGAGAAATCGCCCAGACCAGCCGCCTCGGCAGCGGGGATCGAGTAATAAGCGACGCTCGCGCCGCCCGCTTTCAGCGTCTTGCGCGTTTTGGCGCTGTCATGGCCTACGATAACGGTCATAGAAACCTCCGATTGAATGTCGATTAAGAAAGTAACTCATGGGGTTGAAGCATCAAGCCCTGTTAAAAATGAGTTAGGGCTGTCAGCGCCGTATGCAATAGTATACCGAAAATTTGCGCGAATGACGCACATGTCGCGAATGATTGATTGGAATGTTGCAAACGGGTTCTTTATCTCAGCATGGTATCGCACAGGAATGATGGATCACATGCGTAAGCTTTTGCTTGGAACAGCCTTTTTATGCACGACCATGGTGGGGTGGGCGCAGGCCCAGCAGGCCGCCGTGGTGGTCGAGTTGTTTACCTCGCAGGGCTGTTCCTCTTGTCCGCCGGCGGATGCTCTGCTGGACGAATTGGGCGGGCGCGATGACGTTATCCCCTTGGCTTTGCACGTAGATTACTGGGACTACATCGGGTGGAAGGATAACTTTGCCGATCCCCGGTTCACCAAACGGCAAAAGGGCTATGCCCGCGCGGGCGGCTGGAAAATGATTTACACGCCGCAGATGATCGTCAACGGCGAGCATGACGTGGTGGGCAACCGCCCGATGAAGGTGGTCGATCAGATCCAGCGCGAGTTGTCCGAACCGCGCCGTGTGGACCTTGATCTGCGCCGCGAGGGCGACGTGCTGCACATCCGCGCAGAGGCGCTGACTGCCCTAAAACCGTGCGATATCCAGATCGTGCGGTATGACGCGGGCGAAGAGGTGATGATCGAGCGCGGCGAAAACGCCGGTAAGACGGTGCGCTACTCCAACATCGTTCAGGCGTGGGACGTGGCGGACCAGTGGGACGGGAAGGGCGTCTATGAGGTGTCGGTGCCGGTAACCGGTGATGCCCCCTTGGTCGTGTTGGTGCAAGGCCAGCGTTATGGCGAGATTTTTGCCGCCGCGCGTTTGCGCTGATTGCGGGCCTGCCGTTCGGGCTTCCACCGGCGGTGAATCCACATCCATTGGCCGGGATCGGCGTTGATGCGCGCCTCCAGGCGGCGGGTCGCCTCTTGCATCATCTCGACGGGATCGCCGTGGGGAATCGGCTCTTCGAAAATCGCGTCAAAGCCGTAGCGGTCGGGGTGGCGCACCCCGAAAAACGGCACCACCAGCGCGCCGGTTTTCAGCGCGATGTCCGCGATAGACGTCACCGTCGGCGCGGGTTGTCCAAGGAAATCAATGGGAACGCCGCTGCTGTCGTAGATGTCGAACAGCAAGACCGCCATGCCGCCGGACTTGATATGCTTGATCAGACCCATGGTGCCGCGGCGGCCCTGTTCAAAGACCGGCTCGCAGATGTCGTGCATGTTCTTGGTGTAATGTTCGTTAAAGAACGGGTTGGACATGGGGCGGATCAGCCCGCCGATCTGGTAGCCGCGCGCGACCATGGCACAGCGGGCGCATTCGGCGCTGCCGTAGTGGCCAGAGACGAACAAGACCGGGGTGCCGTCGCGCCGCGCCTGTTCCACCGCCGCCAGACCGGGGCCGGACACCTGATAGCGCGCGCCGCGCGCCAGCATTTCCGGCACATCGTAATTCTCGATAAAGGCGCGGCCCACGTTGTCGAGCACTTGATTCGTGATCTCGCGGATGCGCGCTTCGGGCAGGCCGGGCCAGACGTGATCCAGGTTGGCGCGCACCCGGTCATCCCATTTGACCGCCGGACCAATCACCCGGCGCACCAGCCAGCCCACCGCCCGCAGGCGGCGTTTCACCGGCAGGCGCAGGGCCGACCAGATCAGGGCGCGGATCACGTAATCCACCAGCCGATCCTGCCAGCCGCCGTGTTTGCGCTTTTTCTGTGCCATGAAAGGAACGGCCCTTTGTCAGTGAACAGGGGCCGTTTTACGCGGGCGGGCGCAGGGCGGCAAGACCGCGTTACTCGTCGGCGTTCGGGTCGAGCAGCTCGATCTCGCCGACGTTGACCAGATCGCGAATCGCGCCGACCACCGCGCCCATGGCCTTTTCCCCGACCTTGGGTTTGACCGCGCCCTTGGCGTCGGCCTCTTCGCGCAGGCTTTCGGACATGCGTTTCGACATGTTCGCCAGCAGGAAATCCGCCGCAGCCTTGTCGTCGTCGTTCTCGGAGGCAGCGATGGCGGTGGCCAGCACATCGGCCTCGACGTCGCGGGTGATCTTGGGCACGTCGATGGCGTTGAGACGCTCGGGGATGTTGGCAAAGGTAAAGATCGAGCGGCGCACGGCCTCGGCGAATTCGGCGTCATCCTCTTCGAGCTGTTGCAGCAGCTCGTCCCGCACGGCGGCGTTGGAATAGTTGAGGATCGCGCCAAGCCGCTCGTCGGGCCGCGCGACAAAGGCTTTGTCCGGCTCGGCGTCCAGCTGCGCCGCAAGGCTCAGGCCAATGCGGTCCACCGCGTCGGGGGTCACCCCGGTGGTCATCGACACCGCAAAGGAAATGCGCCGCGCCTTGTCGCCGGGCAGCTTGGACAGCACGGTTGCCGCCTTGGCCACGTCGATCTTGGACATCATGACGGCGGCCACCTCGATGCTCTCCCCAAGCACCAGCTTTTCGATGCGCTCGACCTCTAGCGCGTTGATCCGATCCCAGGGATCGCCGGTCTGGCGCACCCCGGCCTCTTTGCGCAGGCGCTGCGCGGTGCGGGCGCTGATCTTGCCATCAAGGGCGTTCAGCGCCCCGGCCATATCGCCGGGAAAGGACAGGCCCACCGCCTCCAGCTCGTCGGCGAATTCCTGCACCACGGTGTTCAGCGTGTCGCGGTCAACATAGCGCATGTTGCCCATCAGCAGGGTCAGTTCGGCCTGCGTGTCCTCGGACAAGGACGACAGGGGGACATCAGACCCCTCGTTCACCAGAAACTGGACGATGATCGCCGCTTTGGCCTTCCGCGACAGCGGCGCCTTCCCCAGACGGGCAGCAGGGCCGGGCAGGCCAGCAAGGGCAGGCAGTGATGACATTTCAGACGCTCCATGAACTTTCGAGTCATGGTTAGCGTCTCAAGGTTTCTGCCCCGTTAATCTTGATTGTCCGAAGCCTGTGCAATCGCAGAAAATTTTGTGGATCAATCGGGTGGCCCCAAGAAAAACGGGCCGCCCTTTGCCTGAGGCAGCCCGCTTGAAACTCTTAGCCGGTGACGGTTTTGCAGCTGTTGCTGTCCGCGTCATAAACGGTGCCTGCCGCGCAGGTCATCGCTTGGTCCTTGTGGCCCGAACATTGTGCAAAGGCCATCATGGGCGCCACGGTCAACGCGGTGGCGACAAGCAGAGTCTTGATCATTCTGGTCGTCCTTTCGTGGGGAATGCCTGCGCAGCCTACCACGAAACGCCGTTATCTCAAAACTCTGCCTGAAGGGGCCTTAGTCCTCGCCGAACACGCGGGCAAAGATCGTGTCCACGTGCTTGGTATGATAGCCCAGATCGAACTTTTCGTTGATCTCTTCTTCGGACAGCGCCGCGCGGACCTCTTCGTCGGCCAGCAGCTCTTCGCGGAAGTCGGTGCGGTGATCCCAGACCTTCATGGCGTTGCGCTGCACCAGACGGTAGGCGTCTTCGCGCGACACGCCCGCTTGGGTCAGGGCCAGCAGCACCCGCTGCGACATCACCAGACCGGGGAATTTGTTCATGTTGTCCAGCATGTTCTGCGGATAGACCAGCAGCTTGTCGATGACGCCGGTCAGACGCGACAGGGCAAAGTCCAGCGTGATGGTGGTGTCGGGGCCGATGTTGCGCTCTACCGAGGAGTGCGAGATGTCACGCTCGTGCCAGAGCGCCACGTTTTCCATCGCGGGGATCACGGCCATGCGCACCAGACGCGCCAGACCCGTGAGGTTCTCGGTCAGCACGGGGTTCTTCTTGTGCGGCATCGCCGAGGAGCCTTTCTGGCCCATGGAGAAGAATTCAGCCGCTTCCAGCACCTCGGTGCGCTGCATGTGGCGAATCTCGATCGCGACGTTTTCGATCGACGAGGCGATCACGCCGAGGGTTGCAAAGAACGCCGCGTGACGGTCACGCGGGATGACCTGCGTGGAGATCGGTTCGGGCACCAGACCCAGCTGATCGCAGACGTGCTCTTCGACGCGCGGGTCGATGTTGGCAAAGGTGCCCACCGCGCCAGAGATCGCGCCGGTGGCGATTTCGGCGCGCGCATCGCGCATCCGCGACAGGTTGCGGTCCATCTCGGCGTAAAAGCGGGCAAAGGTCAGACCCATGGTGGTGGGCTCTGCGTGGATGCCGTGGCTGCGGCCAATGCGGACGGTCATCTTGTGCTCGTAGGCGCGCTTTTTCAGCGCCACCAGCAGGTCTTCGAGGTCTTTGATAAGGATGTCGGCGGCGCGCACCAGCTGCACGTTGAAACAGGTGTCCAGCACGTCCGACGAGGTCATGCCCTGATGGACAAAACGCGCCTCTTCGCTGCCCACGTGTTCTGCGAGGTGGGTCAAAAAGGCGATGACGTCATGCTTGGTAACCGCTTCGATTTCGTCGATGCGCGCCACGTCAAATTCCACGTCCTTGGCTTTCCAGACGGCCTCGGCGTTTTCCTTCGGGATGACACCCAGATCAGCCATGGCGTCGCAGGCGTGCGCCTCGATCTCGTACCAGATCTTGAACTTGGTTTCCGGGGACCAGATCGAGACCATCTCGGGGCGGGAATAGCGGGGGATCATCGGCAGCGTCCTTTGTGTTCAGCGGTAGGAACGGAATCGCCATCCGTCCTACGTCTGTGGAGGGTTGCGCGCCCTTTAGCGTTGATCGCCGCGTATCTCAAGGTGACGTTGCGCCGCTTGGGTCCCGGTGACGTTTTTGCGCACGCTTGGGGCATGACTTGACGCGCAGCATCGCTTGGCGTTTGAGAAGGGCATGAGAGATCTGACCTTAACTGACTTCCTCGGGGACTGGACGCTACTGCGTGAGATCACCCATGCCGACGGCACCACGGGCCGGTTCGAAGGGGTGGCGTCGTGGACAGCCGATGAGGGCGGGGCGCTTTACTTGGAAAAAGGCGCTTTGATCATGCCGCAGGGGCGCTTTGCCGCCGAGCGCAGCTATCGCTGGGGGGACGACCTGTCGGTCTATTTCGAGGATGGGCGGTTCTTTCACTCGGTCCCGGCTGGGGGCGGCGAGACGGGGCATTGGTGTGACCCGGACCAATATGATGTGACATATATGTTTACCGATTGGCCCGCGTGGTCGTGCCGCTGGCAGGTGCGCGGGCCGCGAAAAAACTACATGATGACAAGCCGTTACCTGCGCGCCTGAGCGGGGTGGTAAGCGACTGACCACAAGTGTATACCGTTGCATCCGGCTAACACTTTGAAAATGCGGGGATTATCCTGTTTACACGGGGGCGGTCGCGCGGCATTTTGAGCCCAATAACCGGAGCCGACCCATGCCCCCGATTCAAGACCACCCCTTGCGCTACCGGCTTGCCAATGAGCTGCACGCGCGCCCTTTTCCTGCGCTGACCGCGCCTGTGCGCGCCGTCTATCTGGCGATCAAACAGCCCTTTGATGCGGCCTCGCGCGATCGGTCCAAGGATATGGCGCATCTGATCGCGCTGCTCGACCGTTACGGCACCCAGCACCCGCAGCCCGGCGCGACGCATTTTTCGGGCCGGATCGGGCAGCACACGCTGAAATGGGAACAGCACACGGAATTCGTGACCTACACGGTGTTCCTGTCGGGCCTTGGCGAGCGGGCGTTCGATCCGGCGGACTTCGAAGTGTTCCCCGAGGATTGGCTGGAGGAGGCACCGGGGATGCGGGTGACCTCTGCCATGCTGCGAATCTGCGAGCGGCCCGCGGATGGCGACATCAACCGGCAGATCGACGATTGGCTTGTCCCCGAGAGCGTCGCCGTGTCCGAAGTGCTGGACGGCGACGCGGTGGTGGCGGCGGATTTTCGGATCGACCCGGCGGGGCACCAACGCTTTGGCGTCTTTGTCAAACAGGGCGTGGGCGAGCGCCGCGTGGGCCGCATCGTGCAACGCCTGTGCGAGATTGAGACCTACAAGGCCATGTCGATGCTGGGCTTTACCCGCATGAACGAGGTCAGCCCCTTGATGGGCGAGATCGACAATGAGCTGACCGGCCTCATGCAGGCGATGACGCTGAACGACGGAGGCGAAGAGGCGACGCTGAAAGCGCTTTTGGCGATCTCGGCCGAGTTGGAAAAGCTGTCCGCCGAGACGTCGTTCCGGCTGGGGGCGACGGGGGCTTATGAGGCGCTTGTAGCGCAGCGGATCAAGGTGCTGCGGGAAGAGCGGTTCAAGGGGCGGCAGACGTTCCGAGAGTTCATGACCCGCCGCTATGATCCGGCGATGCGGACGGTCAAGTCGTCCGAGCGGCGCTTGGAAAGCATGGTGCAGCGCGCCACGCGGGCGGCGGATTTGCTGCGCACGCGGGTCGAGGTGGGGCGGTCTGCGCAGAACCAGCAGTTGCTGGAGAGCATGAACAAGCGCGCCGAGTTGCAGCTGCGTCTGCAAGAGACGGTCGAGGGGCTGTCGGTGGTGGCGATCAGCTATTACGCGGTGTCGCTGGCGGGGTACTTGCTGTACCCGCTGACCGGTTTGCTGGGCATTTCCAAGGGCGAGTTGACGGCGCTGGTGACCTTGCCTGTTGTGCTGGTGGTGTGGTGGATGATCCGCCGCATCAAGCTGCACGCGGGCGCGCATGACGGTCCGGATATGTAAAGCTTCGGCTGCGGCGTTATTCCCGGCTTGCAACAGCTGCGCCACAAAAGGAAAAGGGGGGCGCTGCCCCCCAGCCGCAGAGCGGCGTCCCCCCGGGATATTTTCAAAGAGAAGAAGAGCGCAGGGTTACTCTGCCGGGTGCAGGGTGGCGTTGCTTTGGCCTGCTTGCAGGAGGGCGTTCAGGGTGAGCGCGCCGGTGGCGATGGCCGCTGTGGCGAGGATCGCGGCGGTGCCGAGGGTCGGGATGCCCGCGAGCCCTGCGCCCACGGTGCAGCCGCCGGCCAGCGTGCCGCCTGCGCCCATGAGCAGCGCGCCGGTCATGTAGCGGCCAGTCTCGCGCGGGGATGTGAAGCTGGTCCAGGAGAGGCGCTTGGAGGCGGCGGCGGAGAGGAAGCTGCCGATCAGGACGCCGCCCACCAGCCCGGTGCCAAAGCCTGCGGGGATCGAGGTCGAGGCGATGGTCCAGAACAGGCTGTCGGCCCAGGTCGAGGTGAAGGCGAGGCCTTGGAGCGCGATCGGGTCAAAGTCGTCATAGAGGATGAAGCCGGTGCCGACCCATGCCAGCGGGACCAGCGCGCCGAGCACGGCAGCCTGGACCAGCGTGCTCACGCGGTTGCCGGAGCGCAGCGCGAGGCCAAGCGCGAGCAGGGCGATCAGCGCGCTCCAGACCAGCGCACCGCCGGGCAGGGCGGCCAGAGAGGTGGCCTCGCCCAGTTGGACGGTGACGCTGCCGAGGGTGGTGCGCACCGGGGCCAGCACGCCTTTGAGCAGGGCGTGGGCGGTGATGGCAAAGATCACCAGCACGGTCAGCGCGCGCAGGTTGCCGGTCGCCGCCAGCACCGTCAGGCGCGAGGCGCAGCCGCGGGTCAGCACCATGCCAGAGCCAAACATCAGGCCGCCGATAACGATCGCCGCGATAGGCAGGTCGGAGACCAGAAAGCGGTGCTCGTCAAATGTGATCCACCCCGCGTAGACCGAGGCTTGGGTGCCAAGCAGGGCTACCGCCAGCGCGGTCAGCCAGACGCCGGAGGCGGCGCGGCGGTCGGTGCCGATCAGGCTGCGGCGGAGGCAGAACTTGGTGCGTTCGGCGAGGATGCCGAACAGCGCGCCGACGATGAGGGCGAAATAGACCGCTGCTTGGGGGGCGGTAAGCTCTTCGAAGCCGAATGTCTCGTACATGGTGTGCCTCCGGGTTTTGGAATGTTGTTCCAAATGGCCGGGGATTTTGCGTCTGGCAAGGGTATATATAAGGTGTTGCAAGGTTGGGGCTGGAACAGCGTTCCAATCTTAACCATGTTGCGGGAGGGGCATTCCGATCCGGCCTGCGCCGCTGGAACCGTTGTTGCACGGGCGCAGGGGGCGGTGGGGCGTGGTCCTTATTTCACGGGGCGCCCAAAAACCGGGCATTTTACTTAAAAGCGTCAGGTTCGGGCGCATGTGCCGGGCCAAAGCAGAGGCTGAGTCGGTGGCGCGCGCGTCGCCAAAGCGCGCCGCTGATCCGCATGGCAGAGCGAAACGAAAAAGGGCGGACCCAGCGGCCCGCCCCATTTTTTGCCTTTCCCGGCTTTACCGTCCTCGAATGCGCGGGTCGAGCGCGTCGCGCAGGCCGTCGCCGAGGTAGTTCACCGACAGCACCGTCAGCGAAATCGCAACGCCCGGCAGCAGCACGCGTTCAGGGAAGCGTTCCATCCGCACCACCGCATCGGCCAGCATCTTGCCCCATGTGGGGAAGTCCGACGGAAAGCCGACCCCGAGGAAAGACAGCGCGCTTTCGGTGATGATCGCCGTGGCCAGACCCAAGGCTGCCGAGACCATGATCGGGGACAGCACGTTGGGCAGCAGGTGCCGCCGGATGATCTTGCCGTTGGTGGTGCCGATCGAGCGCGCGGCCAGCACGAACTCGCGTTCCTTGATGGCCAGAACATCGCCGCGCACGATGCGCGCCGTGGGCATCCACGACGTGATAGCGATGATGGTGACGATCAGCACGAACATGCCGCCTTCGGGGCCGAAAGCCACTCTCAATGGCTGGCGGAAGAGCGTCACGGCCAGCAGCAGCAGCGGCAGGATCGGCAGCGCAAGGAACAGGTCGGTGGTGCGCATCAGCAGGCTGTCGAGCTTGCGGAAATAGCCCGCGACCACACCCACGGCGGTGCCGATCAGCAGCGACAGCAGCATCGCCGCCCAGCCCACGGCCATGGACGCGCGCCCCCCGGCGAGGATCTGCGCGAGGTTGTCGCGGCCCAACTGGTCAGAGCCAAGGGGCTTGTTCCAGCCCACCTTGGCGCCGCTGTCCCAGAGCGCGGTGTAGATCGGGCGCATGTCCTTGTTGCGGATGTCCAGCTTTTGCGGGTCCACCTGCCAGATATAAGGGCCGATCAGCACGGCCAGCGTGATAAAGGTCAGGAACCACAGGCCAAACATCGCGCCCTTGTGCTTGCGGAACTGGTCCCAGATGTCGCGGCTGCGCGAGGAGGGCGGGGCCAGCGGTTCCTTGTCCTGAAGCGCTTCGATGGCGGTCGGGGTGGCGGTCGAGGCCACGATCACGTCGTCTTGGGGGCTGTTAGTCATAGCGAATTCTCGGGTCGAGCAGGCCGTACAGGACGTCTGCGATCAGGTTGAACAGCACGATCAGCACCGCAAAGATAAAGGTCAGCGTCATCACCATCGGCAGGTCGTTGGCGAAAAGCGCGGTCAGCAAGAGCTGGCCAATGCCGTTCACCTTGAACACGCTTTCGGTGATGATCGCGCCGCCAAAGATCGACGGGATGCCAAGGGCGATCACCGTGACCACCGGGATCATCGAGTTGCGCAGCACGTGGACATTGACCACCACCGCCTCGGACAGACCCTTGGCGCGGGCGGTGCGCACGTAGTCTTGGTTCAGGTTGTCCAGCATGGACGCGCGCATGTAACGCGACAGCTGCGCGGTGATCTGAAAAGCCAGCACCATCACCGGCATGACCATCTGTTGCAGCTGGACCTTGAAGCTTTCCCAGTCGTTCACCACGTGGGTGGTGTCATAGATCGACGGGAACCACCCCAGCTGCACCGAAAAGATCACGATCAGCAGCGGGCCGGTAAAGAACGGCGGGATCGAAAAGCCGATCATGGTCACAAAGGTGCCCGCTTGGTCAAAGACCGAATACTGGCGATAGGCCGAATAGACGCCGATGGGCAGGGCGATCAGGATCGCCACCACATAGGCCACGCCCACCACCCACAGGGTCTGGGGGATACGCTGGATCACGATCTCCATCACCGGCGAGCGCGTCTGCCACGAAATCACCCGCAGGTCTCCGGCGGCAAAGGAGGTGCCAAAGATGTGGTCGATCAAAACTTGGGGTTCGATCCAGAACACCTGAACCAGCCACTTCCAGTATTGCACCAAGGGCGGCTCGCCGAGGCCAAGCGCCTGACGCATCTTTTCCTTGACCTCTGGCGGGACGGTCAGCGGCACCTGCGCCATGGGATCGCCCGGCGCCAGTTGCAGCAGCATGAATATGATAAAGCTGATGAAAATCAGCGTCGGGATCGACAGGATCAACCGTCGCGTGGCGAATGCGAGCATCGGGCCCCTCTATTCTTGGGTCGTCGGCCTTGCGGCCTGTGGCGGGGTGAAAAACCACGCTGGGGTGAGTTTGCATCCCATCACGGGCAAGGGCAGGGGCGCGCCGCATCGGACGCGCCCCCAAAGGGATTTACTTGATGCGGTACCAGTCCGCGACGTTCCACAGTTCCGAATCCCAGACGTTCAGGTCAACGCCGCCAAGGGTGTTGGAATGTGCCGACAGGCGGCCACGGTGCACGATCGGGATGATCGAACCACGCTCGAACGCCATCTTGGACAGCTCGCGGCCAATGCGCTGACGCTCGGCGATGTCCGAGGTCTTGGTCAGCTCGGCGTGCAGCGCGTCATACTCCGGATCGCAGAAGCGGCTGACGTTCTCGCCCTGCCACTGGCTGGCGGGGGTCGGTGCCTTGTCGCACAGGCGGTTGCCCAGGTAGGACTGCGGGTCGGTGCCGTTAAAGGTGTTGGCGTACATTTCCACGTCGGCGTAGAACTTCTGGAAGGTGTCCGGCGAGCCGGGATCGCCCCCAAAGAAGACCGAGCCGTCGATGTTGCGCAGCTCGACTTCCATGCCGATCTGTTCCCACCAATCCTTGATCAGCGCCTGGAAGTCCTGACGGACGGCGTTGGTTGAGGTCTGGTAGAGGATCGACAGCGGCACGCCGTCTTTTTCGCGGATGCCGTCGCCGTCGGTGTCGACGATGCCCGCATCATCCAGCATCTTCTTGGCACCTTCGATGTCCTGAACGTCACAGCCCGGCGCATCGTTGTAGGCGAACGCCTCGGGCGCGGGGACCCACGAACAGGTCACACGGCCCGCCTGACCATAGCCCACTTCGACCAGCAGCGCGCGGTCGATGGCCATGGACATCGCCTTGTAGACCGCCGGATCGCCCAGGAAGGGGTGCGGGCGCACGACAGACCGCTCATCCGGGCCAAGCGCCGGGTCAGGGTTGGTGTTGTTGATCTCGATGCGTTCCAGCAGCGGGCCAAAGCCTGCGACCGGCTTGCCTTTGCCGCCCGCTTCCATTTCCGCGATGACGTCGGGCGCCAGCTGCAGGTTCCACGCATAGTCGAACTCGCCGGTTTCCATGACCGCGGTGCCTGCCGCGGCCGCGTCGCCGCCACCCTTAAAGGTGACCTTGGCAAAGGCGGGCTTGGCCGGGTCGCGGTAGTTGGGGTTGGCGGACATGGTGATCACGTCGTTGGGCTTGAACTCATCCACCACAAACGGACCGGTGCCGATGGGGTTGAAGTTCTGCTCGGTGCAGGTGGAGGCCGCAGCGCCCACGCAGGCTTCGAACTGTGCCTTTTGCAGGATCGGGCTCTCGCCGCCAACAAAGGCCGTATAGGGATAGGGGGTCGGTTCCTTGAAGTTGACCACCACGGTCAGCGCATCGGGGGTTTCGACGCTTTCAATCGGGTCGAACTTGGTCAGCTGCGCGCAGCCGCCTTCGGGGTGCGAGCAATATTCATAGGTAAACTTGACGTCCTCAGAGGTGAAGTCGCTGCCGTCCGACCATTTCAGGCCCGGGGTGATCTTCCACGTGATCTGCTTGAGGTCTTCGGTGATGCCGCCGTTGGCCACGGTGGGGATCTCGTCCACCAGCCACGGCACGATCTCGCCCGCCGCGTTAAAGCGCGCCAGAGGCTCGACGATCATCGAGGCCGATTCGACGTCCTTGGTGCCGCCCGACAGGAAGGGGTTCAGAATCGAGGGCGCCTGCCAGTAGATGATCTTGACTTCACCGTCCGCGCCGCGCTCGGCGAAGGCCGCCGGGGCAAATGCCGCCGCCGCCACTGCACCCAGCATCATAGCCTTGAGTTTCATGCGTTTCTCCTTGTTGCGGGACGGCTTCTGCGCGCCGTTCCCAGTTTTTTACCGGTTGGTAGGGAATTAATCTGACGAGGCCACACAAATGTGCAACCATAAACCTCGTTACACCGATAAATTCCCGACTCTGCCTCTACCCAAGACGGTAAATGATCAAATTGCAAGCATTGCCTAAAGGAAAGGCAGACGGGGCCTTTACACTTTGCTCGGGCTGGACCTAGCCTGTTGGAAACTTAGACGACGGAGCGCGCCCATGCTGGACAGCACCCCCACCGGACCCATCGCCAAGATTGAAAATCTGCGCGTCGAGTTCGAGACAAAGAACGGCACCGTTGTGGGTGTCGAGGATGTTTCCTTTGAGATCGGGCCGGGGGAAACCGTCTGTGTCGTGGGGGAATCAGGGTCGGGCAAATCGGTGTCCTCGCTGTCGCTGATGCGGCTGATCGAGTACGGCGGCGGTGATATTGCGGGCGGTCGCCTGATTTTTGATCGAAAAGACGGCGGAGAGATTGATCTGGCCGAGGCGGACCAGTCGCTCATGCGGACCATTCGCGGCAACGAGATCGGGATGATCTTTCAAGAGCCGATGACGGCCCTGAACCCGGTGTTCACCGTGGGCCGCCAGCTGACCGAAGGCCTGCGCATCCATCGCGGCATGTCCAAGGCCGAGGCGATGGCCGAGGCGTTGAAGCTGCTCAAAGAGGTGCGCATCCCCGAGCCGGAACGCCGCTTGCACCAGTATCCGCACGAGCTGTCGGGCGGGATGCGCCAGCGGGTGGTGATCGCCATGGCGCTCGCCTGCAAGCCGCGCCTGCTGATCGCGGATGAGCCGACGACCGCGCTGGACGTGACCATTCAGGCCGAGATCCTCGCGTTGATGGACCGTTTGAAGCGCGAAACCGGCACGGCGGTGATGTTCATCACCCACGACATGGCGGTGGTGGCGCAGATGGCCGACCGGGTGGTGGTCATGTTCCGCGGCAACAAGGTTGAAGAGGGCACGGTCGAAGAGATCTTTGAGCGCCCGCAGCATCCTTATACCCAAGCGTTGCTGGCGGCGGTGCCGAAGCTGGGCGAGATGACAGGCAAGGATTTGCCCGAACCCATGCGTCTGGTGGGGCAGGGCGATCACGCGCCCGAGCCGATCAAAGGCACAGACGACGTGCTGCTGAAGGTCGAAGGGCTGACCACGCGCTTTCCGGTCAAGGGCGGGTTCTTCCGCCGCACCGTGGCCAATGTCCACGCGGTCGAGGACGTGTCCTTTACCCTCAACAAGGGCCAAACGCTGAGTTTGGTGGGCGAATCGGGCTGCGGCAAATCCACGGCGGGCCGGTCGATCCTGCGGCTGGTCGAGCCGCTGATGGGCAAGGTTGAGCTGGACGGCAAGGACGTGATGGCCCTGTCGGCGGCGCAGCTGCGCGAAGAGCGGCGCGAGATGCAGATGATCTTTCAGGATCCCTTTGCCTCGCTGAACCCGCAGTTGCCGCTGGCCGATCAGGTGGCCGAGCCGATCCACAACTACAAGACAGAGACCGGCAGCGCGGTGATGGACAAGGTGGCGAACCTGTTTGACCGGGTCGAGTTGCCGCGCAGCTTCATGCGCCGCTTCCCGCACGAGCTGTCGGGGGGGCAACGCCAGCGGATCGCCATCGCGCGGGCCTTGGCGCTGAACCCCAAGCTGATCGTCGCCGATGAGGCCGTCAGCGCGCTGGACGTGTCGGTGCAGGCGCAGGTGGTGAACCTGATGATGGAATTGCAGGCGGATCTGGGTCTTGGCTACCTGTTTATCAGCCACGACATGGCGGTGGTCGAACGTGTCAGCCACAACGTGGGTGTGATGTACCTCGGCCGGATCGTCGAGATCGGCCCGCGCCGCGCGGTGTTCGAAGACCCGCAGCACGCCTATACCCGCGCGCTGATGAAGGCGGTCCCTATCGCGGATCCGCGCCGGCGCAAGTCCGAGAAGGATTTGAACTTCAAGCCGATCCCCTCGCCGATCCACCCTGTCGGCTATGCACCGGGCCCGTCGGAGTATCGCGAGGTCAGCCCGGGCCATTTCGTCCTGGTGTCCGAGAGCGGATATTGACCTTCGGGTGAGGCTGGGTGGCTAAGAATTTTATCTAAAATTCTTTGGGGGCGTTGCCCCCTTCGGCCTTTGGCCGAATTCCCCCAGGATATTTGAAAAGAGAGGAAGGCAGGCGGTGGGCATGGTTGAGCGGCTCGGTCCCAGAGAGATTCTGGAGATTTTGGTGGGGTTTCCGACGGTCAGTCGGGAGACGAACTTGCCTTTGATTGACTGGGTTGAGGGGTATTTGGCGTCTCATGGGATTGGTGCTGAGCGGTTTTTGAAGCCCGAGGAGCCCGAGGTGAAGGCGGCGTTGTTTGCCCATGTGGGGCCAGAGGTTGCCGAGGGCGTGCTGTTGTCTGGGCACACGGACGTGGTGCCGGTTGAGGGGCAGGATTGGTCCAGCGATCCCTTTGTGGTGACCGAGCGGGACGGGCGGCTGCATGGGCGCGGCACTTGCGACATGAAGGGGTTCGACGCGCTGGCCATTTGGGCTTTGGTTGAGGCGCGGTATCGCGGGGTGCGGCGGCCTTTGCAGTTGGCGTTGTCCTATGACGAAGAGATTGGCTGTGCCGGGGCGCCGCCGTTGATCGAGGCCATGGGGCATTTGCCGCGGGCTTCGGATGCCATCATTGGCGAGCCGACCATGATGAAGGCAGTGACGGGCCACAAGGGCGGCATCACCTGGTGGGTGCATGTGCATGGCTTTGAGGTGCATTCCTCGCTGCTGCACACCGGGGTGTCGGCGATCATGTGGGGGGCCAAGTTGATCGACTGGGCGAACCAGTTGAACGCCTCTCTGATGGCGGCTGAGCCGAGTGGCATGGCGGCGCTGTTTGACCCGCCCTACACCAACGCCCATGTTGGGCAGATCCGCGGCGGGACCGCGCATAACATCGCCGCCAAGGACTGTGAGTTCGGCTTTGGCTTTCGCGTGGTGCCGGGGGAGAGCCTTGATCAATGGCGTGCGTTGCTGCAGCAGAAGGTCGATGAGTTGACCGCCCAGATGCAGGCGATCCGCCCCGAGGCGTGGATCGAAATCACCGAGGAATTCGCTTTGCCGCCCTTTGCGCCCGAGGCGGAGAACACTGCCGAAAGCCTCGTCCGGCAGATCACCGGGGACAATGGCGACAACATGGTCAGCTATGGCACCGAGGCGAGCCACTTTCAGGCGGCGGGCTACAAGGCGGCGGTCTGCGGGCCGGGGTCGATCACCGTGGCGCATCAGCCGGATGAGTATCTGTCTCTGGCGCAACTGGCCGAGGGGCAGCGCTTTATGGAGCGGCTTTTGGACCGGTTGGGTTAGGCCATGACGTTTCCGTTTTCATTGCCCGCCACGCCCGAACATGGCGCGCCTTTGCCCGATGCGGTTGATCTGATCGTCATCGGCGGCGGGGTCATTGGCATATGCACGGCGCTTTATGCGGCGCGGGCGGGGCTGAAGGTCTTGATCCTCGAAAAGGGCCGCGTCGCCGCCGAGCAATCGAGCCGCAACTGGGGCTGGATCCGGGTGCAGGGGCGCGACATGGCCGAGATCCCCGTGGCGCGAGAGTCGCAGCGGCTGTGGCAGGGGCTGGACGCCGAATGCCAAGGCCGTTTGGGCCTGCGTACCGTGGGGATTTCCTATCTGGCCAAGACCGCCAAGGACTTGGCCGCCTTTGAGGCGTGGCGCGACGAGGCCAATCCGCTGGGGGCGGGGGCGCAGATGCTGTCGCGCGCCGAGACGGCCCAGATCACGGGCACGCCGAATTCCGACTGGGTCGGGGCGTTGCACACGCCCAGCGACATGAAGGCCGAGCCTTGGGTCGCCGTTCCCGAACTGGCGCGGCTGGCGCGCGACAGCGGGGCGTTGATCCGCGAAGGCTGTGCCGTGCGGGCGCTGGACATCCAAGGGGGCAAGGTCACCGGGGTCATCACCGAGGCCGGGCGCATCAGGGCCGAGCGGGTGATGCTGGCCGGGGGCGCGTGGTCTTCGCTGTTCTTGCGGCGGCACGGGGTGTCGATCCCGCAGCTGTCGGTGCGCTCGACCGCTTTGGCCACCGGGCCTTTGCCGCAGGTCGTGGCCAGCGCAGGCGTCGATGACCGCATCGCCTTTCGCCCGCGCGAGGACGGGGGCTATACCCTTGCGCCCTCTGCCTTTTCCGAGCTGTTCATCGGGCCGGACGCGATCCGCCACCTGCCGGTCTATGCGCGCCTTGCCGTCTCGGGAGAGTTCGACGTGCGCCTGCGCGCCGCCGCGCCGCGTGGCTACCCGGATGCCTTTACCACGCCGCGCCGCTGGGCCGAGGACGCGCCCAGCCCGTTCGAGGCGATGCGCATCCTGACCCCCGAGCCAAACCGCAAG
Organism: Tropicibacter naphthalenivorans; assembly: GCF_900176475.1. Lineage (GTDB taxonomy): Bacteria > Pseudomonadota > Alphaproteobacteria > Rhodobacterales > Rhodobacteraceae > Tropicibacter > Tropicibacter naphthalenivorans. Next base: position 545,249 of record NZ_FWXX01000002.1, on the reverse strand, counting down.
AAGGCCGCCGATCTGACACGCCGCTTTGCCCAGCTCTATCCCCAGGTGGGCGAGATCCCGGTACAGGCGCTCTGGGCGGGAATGATCGACGTGCTGCCCGATGTGGTGCCGGTGGTGGATCACGTCAGCGCCTTGCCGGGGTTGATGGTCTGCACCGGGATGTGCGGGCATGGGTTCGGCGCGGGGCCGGGCTTTGGCCGGATCATGGCCGATCTGGCCTCGGGCAAAGACCCCGGTATCGACCTGACCCGCTTTCGCCTGAGCCGCTTTTCCGATGGGTCGCGGCTGGTCCCCGGACCGAATATCTAAGGGCTGCCGCAAACGCAGGCATCCCGAAGCAAGCCCTGACCAAAGGGTCAAAAACCTGCGCAAGAATGCTTGCACTTGTCATGTATCTGTCTAGGCTTAGCCCCATCGCGGTGGGCGTATGCCCCCGCCAAACTCACCTTCAAAAGCGCTAACACCCGCGCAACAGGAGCCGAAAATGCCCGTCAAGAACCGCTTTGCCGAGTTGCAACCAGAGATCACCGCTTGGCGACGTGACTTGCATGAAAACCCCGAAATCCTCTTTGAAACGCACCGCACCGCGCAGGTGGTGGCCGACAAACTGGCCGAGTTCGGCTGCGACGAGATCGTCACCGGCATTGGCCGCACCGGCGTTGTCGGCGTCATCAAGGGCAAGACCGACTCGAGCGGCAAGGTGATCGGCCTGCGCGCCGATATGGACGCCCTGCCGATCCACGAACAGACGGGGCTGGAATACGCCTCCAAGACGCCGGGTGCCATGCACGCCTGCGGCCACGACGGCCACACCGCCATGCTGCTGGGCGCGGCCAAGTACCTGTCCGAGACGCGCAATTTCGACGGCACGGTTGTGGTGATCTTTCAGCCCGCCGAAGAGGGCGGCGGCGGTGGCCGTGAGATGTGCGAAGACGGCATGATGGACCGCTGGAACATCCAAGAGGTCTACGGGATGCACAACTGGCCCGGCCAGCCTGTGGGCAGCTTTGCCATCCGCCCCGGTGCCTTCTTTGCCGCCACCGACCAGTTCGAGATCACCATCCACGGCAAGGGCGGCCACGGGGCCAAGCCCCACCAGACCATCGACCCGGTGATCATCGCCGCCCAGGTGGTGCAGGCGATGCAGACCATTGCCTCGCGCAACTCGGACCCGGCCGACCAGATCGTGGTGTCGGTGACCTCGATCGAAAGCTCGTCCAAGGCGTTCAACGTGATCCCGGCGCGGGTGACCCTGCGCGGCACCATGCGCACCATGTCCAAGGAAAACCGCGCCCTTGGCGAAGAGCGCATCAAGGCCATCGCCCCCGCGACGGCATCGGCCTTTGGCGGCACCGCCGAGGTGCGCTGGATTCCCGGCTACCCGTCGATGGTGAACTCCGAGGCGCAGACCGCCTTTGCCGCCGACGTGGCCGAGGCCGTGTCCGGAGCCTGCGAGCGTGACGCGCCGATCACCATGGGCGGCGAAGACTTTGCCTATATGCTCGAAGAGCGCCCCGGCGCGTATATCCTTGTGGGGAACGGGGACACGGCGGACGTGCACAACCCCGAATACAACTTCAACGACGAAGCGATCCCCGCGGGCTGTTCGTGGTGGGCCGAGATCGTGGAACGCCGGATGCCTGCGGCGTAACGGGTTAGGGAAAATAAGCGCCCCCGCCGGGACTGGCGGGGTGGGATGCGGACGAAGCCGACTTTCGCTGTGTCTTCTCGAATGACTGCTTTTCAGTTCCGGAAGACATAGATACTTCTCAGAAATGAGCGTCGACCAACCGACGCGGGATACCAGATTTACCGGGCAATACCTGAAGGGCTATCATGTCACGCATTCCAAATGACATCACCCCAGTCATCCTTGAAATCGACAATGAATTAAAAGCGGCAGGCGTGCCTCCGTTGGGTCGTCCAATGAATGCGATTATCAAGTTCGGACAACGTTTCAATATGTCGATGCCGTTCACGGAGCCTCAGCCTGGGGTCCCTGATCATCTGATTAGCAGTTGGAAGTACGCAGCAAAAATTCGGGATTGGTATGGGCAAGTCTATGGAGACGGTATCAAGCTCGATCCATCTGCAAACGCAAAGGTCGCGGTGCAAGCTGATGGTGATCTATGGGAACTCAAGCTGCCAATCATCTATGGGCGTTTCACGCCGGTAGTTGAACGAGAGTTGTATGATGACCATGACGCAGTTGTTGGCGCCCCTAGATTGAACGCCTGTAAGCAGTTGTCGGGAATAACCGCCGCGCGACTAAATCACTTCAGCGACAATGATCTCGCCGAGGTCTATGGTATGTTCATGGTAGGCATGGACGTTCGAGCCGCATTCGACCGATTTTCGAAATCGAGCCACTTCTTCGCAGAAGCACAGAGCGATTGGATGACTGCTGTGATGCACATGACTAGCCAGAAGCCGAACCATGGGCAGGCAAGATGGGCATCACTCCAACTTGCTGAGAAGTTCATGAAGGGCTTGATTGAGGTGATCGGTGATGTATCGCCCATTCCTCATACTCATGACCTGAAAAAGCTCCACAAAAAGTTGGCAAGTTCCATCATGGGATTGGATTTGGACCGCCTCCTAAATGATATCCAGTGCTCAGCTGCGGTTCGATACGGTGAAGAGGCATCCACGCGCGAGCAGTCCTATTCTGCGCACAAATCCAGCCTCCTACTCGTTAGAGCGCTCGGCTCCGTGAGGAATGTCAATACTTCGAGTTAATCTATGCTTGTGTTTCTGGGATCGAAGGGAGCTGACCTTCACAATACTTGCTGCATCGGTAGGATCGGGCTCAAAAAACGGACAGTGGACCTAATTTCAGTTTAGGCCGGCCAACCCCTCAATCCTCCGGCCCATGCTGAATAGGGCGGCGGGCTTGTTTCTTGGCCTGCTTTTTCGCCTTTTTTGCGCCTTTGACCATCTTGCCAAACGCCTTTTGACGCTCGCGCTGGCGGGCGACGCTTTCGGAGTTGCGCGCGTCCTCTTCGATCAGCTTGCGCCAGCGCTCAAGACGGGCGGCATCCAGATCGCCCGAAGCAATCGCCGCCTGGATCGCGCAGCCCGGCTCGGCGCCGTGGCCGCAGTTGCGGAACTTGCACTGGGTTTCCAACTCGACCAGATCGTCAAAGACCTCTTCGATGCCCTCCTGCGCGTCCGCCAATTGCAGCTCGCGCATCCCCGGCGTGTCGATCAGCCAACCGCCCAGGTTGGTCTGCACGAGGCTGCGGTAAGTCGTGGTGTGGCGGCCCTTTGAATCGTCCTGACGGATTTTCTGGGTCGGGGCGTTCTCTCCGGTCAGGGCGTTGCGCAGGGTGGTTTTGCCCACCCCGGAGGAGCCGAGCAAAGCCAGCGTCTGCCCGTTCCCGCACCAAGGGTGCAGCCGCGCCACCTGTTCGGCGTCCTTGGCGTTGATCATGATCGCGGTCAGGTCGGGGTCGATGGCATGCGCCTGGGTGAGGTAATCTTCGGCGGTCTCATGATCCTCGACCTTGTCCGGTTTGGTGAGGATCAAGAGCGGACGGCAGCCAGCCTGCGCGGCCAGCGTCAGGTAACGTTCCACCCGCGCGACGCTGAAATCGTGGTTGCAGCTGGTGACGATGCCGAGCGTGTCCACATTGGCGGCGATGCGCTGGGTGTAGGCCACGTGGCCGGCGGCCTTGCGGGTGAGGGCCGAGCGCGCGTCAAGGCGGCGCTGCGCGTGGGTGCCGTCGGTCAGCACCCAATCGCCCACCGCGTATGTCCCAGCGTGCTGCGCCGGGATCAGCGTATGTGTGCCGCCCGTGTCCATGGCGCGAATGCGGTCGCGTTGCACTTCGGTGACGCGGGCGGGGCGCAGGTTTGCGTCCTCATCGGTCAGTTGCTGGGCAAAGAAGGCGCCCCAGCCGAGGTCAGCGAGGGTCTGCTCAGTCATGGCAAATGGCCGACTGAAGGCGGGCGGGTGCGGGCAACGGCACGCTCAGGCCGCGGCCCGGAGGACGGCGGCATGGGTCATGCGGTCTCCGGCGGTTGATTTCATGCACCCGAGGTAGCGCCGGGGGCGGTCTGGTGCAAGGGTGCTGGCAAAATGGCGCGGTCATTGTTATGGCAGCGCCACACCAAGCGCGCCGGGGTTTTGCGATGACTGAGACCGTCAATATCATGTGCATCAAGTGGGGCACGCTGTTCGGCCCCGAATACGTCAACCGGCTGTATTCCGGCGTGCGGCGCAATATGAAACGCCCGGTGCGGTTCATGTGTATGACCGAACACGCGGAAGGCTTTCACCCCGATATCGAGGTTCTGGACCTGCCGGTGGAGCCCTTTGCCGAGCCGATGGCGCAGGCTTTGGCCGTGGCAAACCGGCAAGGCGCGATGCGCAAGGTGTCGCTGTTCAAGCCCGGCTTGGTGCCGGATTTGCAGGGGCCGGTTTTGGGGTTCGATCTGGACGTGGTGATCACCGGATCTTTGGATGAGATCCACGATATGGCGCCGGGCGACATCGCCATGCGCCACGACTGGACCGAAAAGCGCAAGGGGCGGCCCACCGGGCATGGGTCGGTCTTTCGGTTTGATCCGGCGAAACATACGTTTTTGTACAATGACTTGGCGGCCAATCCTTATGCAGAGGTTGAAAAGGCGCGCGGGTCGGAACAGCGCTATACCTCGCACAAGGCGATGGACAACGGGTGCTTTAGCTACATCCCGGATGAGTGGGTGGTGTCGTTCAAGTATGACTGCAACCCGTTCCCCGGCAACTACCTGCACGCGCCGCGTTTGCCCGCCGATGCTCGGGTGGTGTGTTTCCACGGGCGGCCCAAGATGACGGATGCTTTGGCCGGGTGGAAGGGGTCTGTGATCCGCTATTCCAAGCCTTGCGATTGGTTGCAGGAGCATTGGATCGACCGCGCGCGGGCGGACTTGGGGGACGGTTGGGCGTGAACCGTTTGCCGGATCGCGGGTTGAGGGCGCGGTAACGAGGGGGCTGTCTGCCCCCTCGCGCACCCCCGTTTTAAACGAGGGGGCCTTCTGCCCGCTCGAGCTCCCCCGTTTTAAACGAGGGGGCCTTCTGCCCCCTCGAGCTCCCCCGAGGATATTTTTAAAGAGAAGAAGATGCGGCGGGCGCGTTTGGGCGTCTTGTCTGAGAGAAAAGGTGGGCGGGGGTTCGCCGTATGGGCGCTGTGCTCTTGCCCCCGTGGGCGATGGCGGGGTAAGAGCGTCGCCAAGATAGATTGAGGAAAGGGCGCCGCCATGGCACGTCGCGTTGTTGTCACAGGGCTTGGGTTGGTCACTCCGCTGGCTTGTGGTGTGGAAGAAACCTGGGACCGTTTGTTGGATGGTCAGTCCGGTGCGGGCACCATTACAAAGTTCGATGCCAGCCATCTGGCGACGACTTACGCCTGTGAGGTTCCCTATGGGGACGGCACCGACGGGACGTTTAATCCCGATCTGTACATGGACAAGAAAGAGCAGCGCAAAGTGGATGAGTTCATTCGCTTTGGCATTGCGGCGGCCGAGCAGGCGGTCAGCGATGCGGGCTGGAAGCCCGAGGGCGAAGAGGATCGTCTGCGCACCGGCGTGATGATCGGCTCTGGCATTGGCGGGCTGAACGCCATCGCGGACACTGCGATCATGATCAAGGAAAAGGGGCCGCGCCGTGTGTCGCCGTTCTTTATTCCCGGCGCGCTGATCAACCTGATTTCGGGGAACGTGTCCATTCGCTATGGCTTTAAGGGGCCGAACCACGCGGTTGTGACGGCCTGTTCGACCGGCGCGCACGCCATTGGCGACGCGGCGCGGTTGATCAAGTATGGCGACGCGGATGTGATGATCGCAGGCGGCGCAGAGGCGGCCATTGGCGAGATTGGCATCGCCGGTTTCAACGCCTGTAAGGCGCTGTCGACCAAGCGCGCGGATGACCCCAAGGCGGCCTCGCGCCCTTATGATGCGGACCGTGACGGTTTTGTCATGGGTGAGGGCGCGGGTGTTGTGGTGCTGGAAGAGTACGAGCACGCCAAGGCGCGCGGGGCCAAGATTTACGCAGAGGTGTGCGGCTATGGTCTGACGGGCGATGCTTATCACATCACCGCACCGTCCGAGAGCGGTGAGGGCGGTGAGCGCTCGATGCGGGCGGCGCTGAAGGATGCGGGGCTGGAGCCGTCGGCGATTGATTACATCAACGCGCATGGCACCTCGACCATGGCGGACACGATCGAGCTGGGCGCGGTAGAGCGGTTGCTGGGCGATGCGGCCTCTGGCGCGACTATGTCCTCGACCAAATCGGCCACCGGGCACCTGCTGGGGGCGGCTGGCGCGATCGAGGCGGTGTTCAGCATTCTGGCGATCCGCGATCAGGTGGCCCCGCCGACAATCAACCTGGATAACCCGGCGGTCGAGAGCAAGCTGGACCTGGCCCCCAACGCCAAGCGCGCGCGCAAGATCGACTATGCGCTGTCCAACAGCTTTGGCTTTGGCGGCACCAACGCCAGCGTGATCTTCGGGAAGGTGGAGTAACCCCCATGTGGCGTAACATCGCGTCAAACGCGCTGACCTTTCTGGTCGTCGCGGTGTTCCTGCTGGGCGGGATGCTGATCTGGGCGCAGCAGGAGTATTCCGCCGAAGGGCCTTTGACGCAGCCGATTTGCGTGCAGGTGCCGCGCGGCAGCACCATGCGCGCGGTCTCGCGGGATTTGGAAGATCAAGGCGCGATCATCTCGGGCGCGATGTTCCGCGTGGGGGCGGATTACACCAACAAGACGCAGGCGCTGAAGGCGGGGAGCTTTTTGGTGCCCGAGGGCGCGTCCATGGCCGAGATCACCGATATTGTGACCCGCGGCGGGGCGTCCACCTGCGGCACCGAGGTGGTCTATCGCATTGGCATCACCCGCGCGACGGTGCAGGTCCGAGAGCTGGACCCGGCGACGGGCCGCTACGTCGAGCGGGCCGAGTTTGCGCCCAGTGACGAAGAGCCCGCGATCTACGCAAAGGTGCGCGCGGCGGCGGACACCCGCTACCGCGTGGCGCTGGCCGAAGGGGTGACCAGCTGGCAAGTGGTGCAGGAGCTTGGCGAAATCGGCGTACTGGACGGCGAAGTTGCGGTGCCGGACGAAGGCTCTCTGGCGCCGGACAGCTACGAGATTGCGCCGGGCGACAGCATGGCCTCGTTGATTGAACGGATGCAAAGCGCGCAGGACCGGATTTTGGCGGAGGCCTGGGCGAACCGTGCCGATGGTCTGCCGCTGGACAGCCCGGAAGAGGCGCTGATCCTCGCGTCCATCGTGGAAAAGGAAACCGGCAACGCGCAAGAGCGGTTTGATGTGGCCTCGGTCTTTGTCAATCGCCTGAACCAAGGCATCCGCCTGCAAACGGACCCGACGGTGATCTACGGCATCACCAAGGGCGAAGGCATCTTGGGACGCGGGCTGCGCCGGTCTGAACTGGACCGCGAAACGCCGTGGAACACCTACCGGATCAATGGCTTGCCGCCGACGCCGATCGCCAATCCGGGCCGGGCTGCAATCGAGGCGGTGATGAACCCGTCGGATACCGATTACATCTACTTTGTCGCCAAGACGCTGAACCCGGCGGATGGGCATAACTTTGCGGTGACGCTGGACGAGCACAACCGCAACGTGGCGGCCTATCGTGCGCTTGAGGCGGCCCGCGACAACTGAGGCGCGCGCGGGAAATTCCTTGGATAAGGAATTTGCAAAACTTTTGAAAAAGTTTTGGTCCGCGCGTGAGGAGGCGAAGCGCATCAGATCAGACGCGTCCCGTTGTCGGGGCGCGTTTTTCGTGATACATGGGCGGTATGACCACCGCTGCAACCCTCATCATTTGCTGCATTATCTGCTGACATAGTCGGCGGGTCGGTCTTCTATTCCAAATCGTGACGTTAGTTGCTAAGCCCGCCGCGAGCTTTCGCGAAGGAACGGCCTATGGAACTGCGCTTCACCAACTCTCGCACGAGAACCAAAGAGGTTTTCGCTCCGATCGACGCTGACAACGTGCGGATGTACGTCTGTGGGCCGACGGTTTACGACCGCGCCCATATTGGCAACGCGCGGCCTGCGATTGTCTTTGACGTGCTGTTCCGTCTGTTGCGCGAGGTCTATGGCGCCGATCACGTGACCTATGTTCGCAACTTCACCGACGTGGATGACAAGATCAACGCGCGTTCGGCGGAGTCGGGGCGGCCCATTGCGGACATCACCGCCGAGACCACCCAGTGGTATCTAGACGACATGGGCGCGGTGGGTGTGATGGAGCCGAACAAGATGCCGCGCGCCACGCAGTTCATTCCCCAGATGGTCGAGATGATCGAAGGGTTGATCGACAAGGGCCACGCCTATGCCGCTGATGGGCACGTGCTGTTCTCGGTGTCCTCGTACAAGGGCTATGGCGCTTTGTCGGGGCGCTCTGTGGATGACATGATCGCGGGGGCACGGGTCGAGGTGGCGCCTTACAAACGTGATCCGATGGATTTTGTGTTGTGGAAGCCGTCTTCGGTCGATGTGCCGGGGTGGGACAGCCCTTGGGGGCGGGGTCGTCCGGGCTGGCATATCGAATGCTCGGCCATGAGCTATGAGCTGCTTGGGGATACATTCGACATCCACGGCGGCGGCAACGATCTGCTGTTTCCGCACCATGAGAACGAGGTGGCGCAGAGCTGCTGTGCCCATCCCGAGGGTGGTTTTGCCAAGGTCTGGCTGCACAACGAGATGTTGCAGGTCGAGGGCAAGAAGATGTCCAAGAGCCTCGGCAACTTTTTCACCGTGCGCGATCTGCTGGACGGGCATGATGGCCAGCCGGGGGTGCCGGGCGAGGTCATCCGCTTTGTCATGCTGTCGACCCATTACCGCAAGCCCATGGACTGGACCGCCGAGAAGGCGCGGGAGGCCACGGCGACCTTGCGCAAGTGGCGCGGGATGGTGGACGGCGTCGCGGCTGGCGCTGTGCCCGAGGCGGTTTTGCGCGTTTTAGCCGACGATTTGAACACCGCCGGGGCGATTGCCGAGCTGCACAAGCTGGCGGCGGCAGGCGATGCGGCGGGGCTCAAGGCGGGCGCGGGCTTGCTGGGGCTGCTGACCGAAGAACTTGGCGGCTGGGACGTTGTGTCTGTCGATTTGTCGGGTTTGGCGGCGCGCCTGGCCGAGGTGCGAGCGGCAGCCATGGAGAGCAAGGATTTCTCGGAGGTGGACCGGTTGAAGGCGGCTTTGATCGACGCAGGCGTCGAGGTGCGCATGTCCAAGGCGGGCGTCGAGCTGGTGCCGGGGGCGGGCTTTGATGCGGCCAAGTTGGAGGGGATCGCGTGAGATTTGGTGGGGAGCGCATTCTCAAGAACGGGAGTGGGGGCCAGCCCCCACACCCCCGGGATATTTGTAAAGAGAAGAAGCAGGGGGCGGTGTGATGAAAGAGAAGTTGTATCTGTATGACACCACGCTGCGCGATGGGCAGCAGACTCAAGGCGTGCAGTTTTCCACCGCAGAGAAGCATCGGATCGTCGAGGCGCTGGACGCTTTGGGGGTTGATTACATCGAGGGCGGCTGGCCGGGTGCGAACCCAACCGACAGCGCGTTTTTCGATGAGGTGGGCAAGACGCGGGCGGTGATGACCGCTTTTGGGATGACCAAGCGCGCCGGGCGCTCGGCGGAGAATGACGACGTCTTGGCGGCGGTGACCAATGCCGGGACGCCTGCGGTCTGTCTGGTGGGCAAGACGCATGATTTCCATGTGACCACCGCGCTTGGCATTTCGCTGGAGGAGAACCGCGAGAATATCCGCGCCTCGGTGGCGCATCTGGTGGCCTTGGGGCGTGAGGCGCTGTTTGACGCCGAGCATTTCTTTGACGGGTACAAGGCGAACCCGGAGTATGCCTTGGCCTGCTTGCGCGAGGCGTTGGAGGCGGGGGCGCGCTGGATCGTTCTGTGCGACACCAATGGCGGGACCTTGCCGCATGAGATCGGAGCGATTGTCCGTGAGGTGATCGCGGCGGGCATTCCGGGCGCGCGTTTGGGCATCCACACCCACAACGATACCGAAATGGCGGTGGCGGGGTCTTTGGCCGCCGTGGACGCAGGGGCGCGGCAGATCCAAGGCACGCTGAACGGGCTGGGCGAGCGCTGCGGCAATGCCAACCTCACCGCCTTGATCCCGACCTTGCTGCTGAAAGAGCCCTACGCCAGCCGCTTTGACACCGGGGTGACGGCGGAGGCCTTGAAGGGGCTGACGCGCGTCGCCCGGATGCTGGACGATATCCTCAACCGGGTGCCGGCCAAGCAGGTGGCCTATGTGGGCGCCTCGGCCTTTGCCCATAAGGCGGGGTTGCACGCCAGCGCCATCCTCAAGGACCCGACGACTTATGAGCACATCGAGCCGGGGCTGGTGGGCAACCGCCGCGTGGTGCCCATGTCGAACCAGGCGGGGCAGTCGAACCTTCGCCGCCGTCTGGCCGATGCGGGGCTGAGCGTCGAGAAGGGCGATCCCGCCTTGGCGCGCATTCTTGACCGGGTCAAGGCGCGCGAGGCCGAGGGCTATTCCTACGACACCGCGCAGGCCTCGTTCGAGCTTCTGGCGCGCGAGGAACTGGGGCAGCTGCCGGAGTTTTTCGAGGTCAAGCGCTACCGCGTCACCGTCGAGCGCCGCAAGAACAAGTACGACCGCATGGTCAGCCTGTCCGAAGCGGTGGTGGTGGTCAAAGTCGGCGGCGAGAAAAAGCTGTCGGTGTCCGAGTCGATGGACGACTGCGGCAACGACCGCGGCCCGGTGAACGCGCTGGCCAAGGCTTTGGCCAAGGATCTGGGGCCGTACCAGTCGATGATCGACGACATGCGGCTGGTGGACTTCAAGGTGCGCATCACCCAAGGCGGCACAGAGGCCGTGACCCGCGTCATCATCGACAGCGAAGACGGGCAGGGGCGGCGGTGGGCCACCGTGGGCGTCAGCGCGAACATAGTTGACGCGTCCTTTGAGGCGCTGCTGGACGCGGTGCGCTGGAAGCTGATCCGCGACGGCGCAGCCTCGTGAGCGGGGATTTCGCGCCCGGAGGCGATTTGCACGCCTGCGCGCAGATCGTCGAAAAGGGCGACGCCGAGCGTTTTGCCAGCGTCATGGCGGCGGATGTGGCGGCGCGGCGGGTGCTGTTCCCGATCTACGCCTTCAACGTCGAGGTGGCGCGTGTGCCGTGGATGACCGCCGAGCCGATGATCGCGCAGATGCGCCTTCAGTGGTGGGCGGATGCGCTGGAAGAGATCGCTGGGGGTGGTTTTATCCGGCGGCACGAGGTGGTGACGCCCTTGGCCTTGGCAATTTCTGCGCCGGTGGCGGAGCGGCTGCAACAGGTGGTCGAGGCGCGGCGGCTGGACATCGAGCGCGCGCCGTTTGACGACGTGGGGGCGTTCTGGACCTATCTGGGGGACACCTCGGGGGCGTTGACCGTCGCTGCGGCGGCGGCCTTGGGCGATACCGATGGGCGCGCGGCGCGTAGCTATGGCTTGGCCGTCGGGCTGGCCGGATATCTGCGCGCGGTCCCCGAACTCGAGGCGCGCGGCAAGCAGCCCTTGGCCGATGGACGTCCCGAGGCGGTCAAGGCCTTGGCCGACGAGGGGCTGGCGCATCTGGCCGAGGCGCGGCGCGCTTTGAAACATGTGCCAAAGGCGGCGCGGGCGGCCTTTGCGCCTGCTGTGACGGCGGGGCCGGTGCTACGGCGCGTGGCTCAGGATCCGGCCCGCGTGGCCAGCGGCGATCTGACGCCGCCAGAGGCTGCGGTGCGGTGGGGACGCCTGCGGGGGGCGTTCACAGGGCGCTGGTGAACTGAGCGCTTAGTCCTCAGACGGGCGCAGCACCAGCCAGATCAGCGCCGCCCCGGCCAGCGCAAGGAACGGCACCATCGCAAGGTTCACCGCGACCCAGCCGTCCTGCGGCGCCCCGCCCGAGCAATTCATCAGACCGCCCGAGGCCAGCGAGGCAAAGGTCACACCGCCGAACACCAGCAGGTCGTTCATGCCTTGCAGGCGGCCCCGCTCGTGCGGTTCGTGCGCGCTGGCCAGCATCGAGGTCGCGCCGATAAAGCCAAAGTTCCAGCCGACGCCCAGCAGGATCAGCGCGACAAAGAACTGTTCCAGCTGCACGCCGGACAGGCCGACGATGCCCGCGCCTGCGAGGATCACGAGACCGGCGGCGATGATCTTTTCCACGCCAAAGCGCACGATCAGGTGGCCGGTGAAGAAGCTGGGGATGTACATCGCCAGCACATGCGCGGTCACGACGTAGCCCGCGATGAACTGGAACTGCTCACGCGCGGTGCCTGCGGGGATGAGGTTGGACAGGTAGGCGGGAACTTCGGTCGCGCCGCCCACGCCGCAGCCCACAACTGCCAGCGGGGTCGAGGTCATCACGAGGTTCATCAAGGCGTAGGACACCATGGCCGAGATGATCGCCACGGCGATGCGCGGGGTCTTGAGCAGCTCCATCCGGGTGCGCCCATGCGGGGCGTCCGCGTCAGGCACCGGCGGGCGCGGGATGTCGAGGAACAGGAACATCCAGCAGCCGATCAGGTTCAGCGCCGCGACAGCGACGTAGGTGCCCACAAACGGCACGGCCCCCAGCGCAAAGGACGAATAGTTGCCCAGCTGCGGGCCGATGATCGCCGCGAGAAGCCCCCCCGCCATGACGTAGGAAATCGCCTTGGGGCGGTACGCGTCCGAAGCGGTGTCGGCGGCGGCAAAGCGGTAAAACCCTTGGGCCGACATATACATGCCGGTGATCAGGCTGCCCACCAGCAGGATCGCAAAGCTGCCCGTCTGCAGGCCATAGGCGGCGATCAGCGCGCCAAGCGCCCCGGCAAACGCGCCCATGAAAAAGCCGACCTTGCGGCCATATTTCTGCATCACCGCCGAGACCGGCGTCGCTGACAGCATCGAGCCCAGCACGATCATCGAAATCGGCAGCGTCGCGAAACAGGGGTTGCCCGCAAGCGACTGCCCGGCCAGACCGCCGATGGTAAAGATCATCGGCATCTGCGCGCCCATGATCGCCTGAGCGAGGACGAGGACATAGACGTTACGGCGGGCGCGGGCATCGGAGGCATGTGTCATGCGCCAAGCGTTAAGCGCGCCCGCGCCGCATCGCAAGAGGGGAATGTTATCTAGGGTTGCGCGCGAGGTGAGCGTGATCCAAAGGGGCGCTTCCGCGCGCCGATTTCCCGCAAGGCCAAAGGCGACGCTTTTGTCCCAGTGGTGCGCGCCGCGGGAGCGCGCTAGACAGGGGCCATGACACGGATAGCGATCATTGCAGGCTCTGCCGAGGCGCGCGCCTTGGCGCGGGCGATCCCGCAGGCCGAGGTGCGGCTGGTCAGCCCCGAACGGGTGGCGCAAAGCTGGCCCGCGGCGGTGTCCACAGGCGCGCTGGAGCCGTCGTGGATCGCTGAAACGGGCGCCGAGATGGTGATTGAGGCGGCGCACCCATGTGACATAGAGACCGCGCAAGCGGCGGCGCGACTGGCGCGGGCCGAGGGCTTGCCGCTTCTGCAACTGGTGCGCCCGGCCTGGCGGGCAGGGGCGCGCGACCGATGGCACCGGCTGCGCAGCCCCGAAAAGGCGGCAGAGGTCATCCCAAAGGGCGCACGCGTCTTGATGGCGGCGGGGCGCGATGCCTTGGTGCGGATGCAGGCTTTGGAGGCCTATGTCATCGCGCGGCGGATCGGGCAGGGCGGGGAGGACCGCTTTCCCCTGCGCCGTGGGCGCTTTCAAACGAAACAAGGCCCGTTCACCGTGGCGGAAGAGATGCGCGCCTTGCGCAAGGATCGGATTGACTGGCTGCTGGTGCATAACGCAGGGGGGCCGGGGGGCTGGCCGAAACTGGGCGCGGCGCGGCGGCTGGGCTTGCCTGTCGCCATGATCGACCGACCGCGCAGGCCGGATGGCCCGAGGGTGCAAACAGTGGCAGAGGCCTTGGCATGGATCGCGAAGCAATAACCGGACGGATCATCCGCAGCGATGCCTGCGTGAGCGAGGGGGCCGCGTGGCTGACCCAGCAAGACCCGCGCTGGGGTGCGGCCTTGGCGCAGACCGGGCCTTTGCCCCTGCGGTTGCGGCCCGATGGGTTTGACCAGTTGCTGTCGGCCATCGTCAGCCAACAGGTCAGCGTGGCCTCCGCCCGGGCGATCTGGGGGAAACTTCAAGACGCGGGCATGACCACGCCGGACGCGATCCAATCCGTCAGCCATGACGACCTGCGGGCACTTGGCCTGAGCCGTCAAAAGGCCACCTACGCGCAGGCCTTGGCCGAGGCGGGAATCGACTTTGACGCCTTGCGCGCGCTGCCCACGGACGAGGTCGTCAAAACGCTGGTGGCGGTCAAGGGCATCGGCGTCTGGACGGCGGAAATCTACGCCATGTTCAGCCTTGGGCGGGCGGATGTCTTTGCCCCCGGAGACCTCGCCCTGCAAGAGGGCGCGCGGCTGCTGTTCGATCTGCCAGAGCGCCCCAAGGACCGCGCCCTGCGCCAGATGGCCGAGGCGTGGAGCCCATGGAGATCGGTTGCGGCGCGCGTACTCTGGGCTTACTACCATGTGTGCAAACAGCGAGAGGGCATTGCATGACACGCGTTCTGAACACTGGCCGCAAGGCGCCGGTCTCTGGTGAAACCCGCAGCTGCGTGGTGTTCCTGCACGGCTACGGCGCAAACGGCGCGGACCTGCTGGGGCTGGCCGATCCGCTGGGCGAGCACCTGCCCGATACGCTGTTCGTCGCCCCCGATGCGCCGGAAAGCTGCGCCGGGGCGCCTATGGGCTTTCAGTGGTTCCCGATCCCGTGGATCGACGGGTCGAGCGAAGAGGAATCCATGGAAGGCATGGCGCGCGCCATCGACGATCTGAACGCCTTTCTCGATGCGCTGATGGTGGACGAAGACCTGCTGCCCGAACAGGTGGCTCTGGTCGGGTTTAGCCAAGGCACGATGATGAGCCTGCACGTCGGCCCCCGCCGCGAAGATGAACTGGCGGGGATCGTCGGGTTCTCTGGGCGGCTGCTGGCCCCTGAGCTGCTGGCCGATGAGGTGGTCAGCAAGCCCCCGGTCCTGCTGATCCATGGCGACATGGACGACGTGGTGCCGCCGCAATCGCTGCCCGAGGCCGCCGAGGCGCTGCAAGGCGCGGGCTGGAAAGAGGTCTACGCCCACGTCATGAAGGGCACTGCCCACGGCATCGCCCCCGACGGGCTGTCCGTCTGCCTTGCCTTCCTGCGCGACAAATGCGGGTTCTAAACGCGCAGCCGCGACGTTTATCCCATTGACGAGACGCCGGTTTTCACGTTCTTCCCGGTCGGGCCGAACAAGGGCATCCCCCCGGTTCGGCCCTTTTCACACTTTGAATACCCGAGGAAGGATGTCCAAAGCCAAAGTCTTTTTGATCCTATCGGTCAGCCTTTTTGCATCGCTCACCGCCTTGCTCTTTTTCTCTTATGGCGAAGGGGACGCCAGCGCCCCGGCCTATACTGCCTTTGGCAAGATCTCTGAGAACCAGTTGATTGCGGGCCTTGCCGCCGCCGCCATCGGTTCGCTGCTCACCGCGCTTGTGGTCTTTATCATCGAGGACAACCGCGACAAACGCCAGGCCGCCGTCGCCATCCTCGAAGAGTTCACCTCGTACGATTTCCTCGAAACCCGGAACCGCGCGGGGCTGGTGTTCAAATCGCACCTGCATTTCCCCACCAAGGGCTTGGACGATCTCTATCACGTGCTACGCAATGACAACTGGCGCTACGTCTCGCACATCGAGCACTTTTACAAAAAGGTCGACCGCCTTCTGGCCCTGGGTGAGGTGGACGAGACCTATGTCAAATCCTTCCTCGAAGGCGAATTTCCCCATTGGTACAACCGCTACTTTTTCCCGGCCCGCGTCGCGGATCTTGCCCGCTGGCACGAAGGCGCGGCCAGCGAAAAGGGCATGGCCCCCTCGATGCTGCTGCGGCTGGACGCGGTGCAGGACGGCAAGGTGACCGTTGGTGCACGCACACTGGAGATTCCTCTGCCCGAGGTGGATTTCGTCTCTGCCTATGGCGCGGTGCGCACGCCCGAGGAAAAGGCTCAGATCAAGGGCGAGCTGGTGGCGCTGATCAATCACGCCGAAGCCTTGGTCGCCAAGGGCGTGCTGAAACCGGGCGATTTCAAACGCACGGCGGCGTGGGCAGACCCGGGCGATGGGGCAGCAAACTTTATCGCCATGTATGACGGCGATCAGCTGCCATTCCCGAAACTGCGGGCGCTGACCAAGGCCTAACCTCTGAGAGGGCCCCGAACTTGGGGCCCTTTCGCCGTCTGCCTGTCATATAGGCGTTACAGCCCCGCGTTACCCCCTTGGGCGTGCGCTCTATGTCGTGGGGCTTGCCAGACAACAAACACGATATATAGTCATACATAAGCTGGGGCGGGTTGTCCCGCCTTGGTGCTTTGGAACAAGCAGACAGGGCGGAGGATGAGTCCCCCAATGGACGGCAATTTCAGAACGAATTTCGTGCGCGAATCCGGTGGGTTAAAGAACCATCCGGCGCTTGTGCTCAACGCGGATTACAGGCCGCTTTCCTATTATCCGCTCAGTCTTTGGCCGTGGCAGGATGCGATCAAGGCGGCTTTCCTCGACAGGGTGGATATCGTCGCCGAATACGACGAGGTCGTGCGAAGCCCCAGCATGACCCTGCGGATGCCCAGCGTCGTTGTCCTCAAAGATTTCGTCAAACCTCAAAAGCGCGTGGCCTTCACGCGCTTTAATCTTTTCTTGAGGGACGAATTTCGCTGCCAATACTGCGGGACCAAGTCAGAGCTGACCTTTGACCACGTGGTGCCGCGGGCGGCGGGGGGCGTGACGAGCTGGGAAAACGTGGTGGCCGCCTGCGCGCCGTGCAACCTGCGCAAGGGATCCAAAAGCCTGCGCCAAGCCAACATGGCCCTGCGCAAACCGCCGCGCCAGCCGGGGGCGTCCGAGCTGATGAACACGGGCCGCAAGTTCCCGCCCAACCACCTGCACGAAAGCTGGATGGATTTTCTGTACTGGGACGCCGAGCTGGAGGCGTAATTATCAGCGGCTCAAACGCAAAACGCCGGGCGAGTGGCCCGGCGTTTCGTTGTTCTGGCAAAGGTGCCTGTGCGGCTTAGCCCTGCTGCGTCGGCGCGGCAGGTGCGGCCTGACCGGCGGCTGCGCGGGCCTTGCCACCGTTGAGCGGGTCGTCCTGACGCTGAACCGAACCCTCGAAGTGAGCGCCGGATTCGATCGCGATGGTCTTGTGGATAATGTCGCCTTCGACACGGGCGGTTGCGGTCAGGCGCACCTTGAGACCACGCACGCGGCCCACGATGCGGCCGTTCACCACCACGTCATCCGCGATTACTTCACCCTTGATGGTGGCAGATTCGCCGATGGTCAGCAGGTGGGCGCGAATGTCGCCTTCGACGGTGCCTTCGACCTGGATGTCGCCGGTGGTCTTGATGTTGCCGGTCACGTGCAGATCCTGGCTCAGCACCGATGCGGGCGGCTTGGCCTTGGGCGCGGCGGCCTTGTAATCAGTGGGAGCCGGGGATGCCTTGGGCATTTCCGGTGCAGCGGGCTTGGCAGAGGTGTCGTCTGCTTTGGGGCCCGGCTCGTTAATTTTGCTCTTAGAAAACATCGTTCGCAGCCTTGATATAGATCATCGGATTGACGGGTTTGCCGCCGACACGGATTTCGTAATGAAGATGGGTTCCGGTCGACCGTCCGGTGTTCCCCATATCACCGATCCGCTCCCCGCGCGAGACCCTTTGACCGACCTTCACGCGGATTTTGGATTGGTGGGCATAGCGGGTCTCGATGCCGAACTCGTGCTGGATCTTGACCAGACGGCCATAGCCCGAGGACCAGCCAGCATGGGTGACGACGCCATCGGCGGTTGCGTAGATCGGCGTGCCATGCGGCGCGGCAAAGTCGGTGCCCGCGTGCAGCCGGCCCCAGCGGTGCCCAAAGCCAGAGGTAAAGCGGAACGGATCCTTGAGCGGCGAGGCAAAGGGCGCCTTCTGGGCCGCGATCCGGTACAGGTTCAAGCGGTCCATCTGGTTGAGAATGTCGTTGGCGCGCGCGGTGTCTTCGGGGGCGATATCCACGGTGCCACGGGTGGAAAAGGACAGCGGGGTCAGCGGGCCGCCCTGACCGCTATAGCCCTTGCGGACCTGGCCAAGAATGCGGTCTGGGTCCATCCCGGCCTTTTCGAACATCTTGTCCAGCGGTTTGACAGAGACGGTCATGGCCTCTTCGAGTTGGCGGAAGATGCGGTCGTTCTGCTCTTCCATCTGCTCGATTTCGGCCTGCATTTCAGAGGCGCGGATCAGCGCCTGTTGCGCGTCGGCGATGACCTTGTCGCGCTCCTGCGCGGTGCGGGCCAGCGCGTCGGACAGGAAGTTCAGCGTGCTGTCATCCTGACCGGCCATGGCCAGCGCAACGCCGCCCTCGGCCTGGGTTTCCAGCGCCGCCAGACGGTCCGCGATCTGCTCGCGTTCCTTCATGGTGTCGCGCAGGGTGGTCTGGATCACGTCGATGCCGGTTTCCAGCTCGCGGCGGCGCGCCTCGGAGTCCAGCAATTCGGACTGCATGACCGACACCTGACGCAGCGCGGCGTTGAAACGCTCTTGGGCGGCGAGGGCCTCGGCGGTGCGGGCGTCGCGTTCGGACGACAGGGCGTTCAGCCGTTGCTGGTAGGTGATTTGCTCGCGGCGGGCCTGTTCACGAAAGTTGCCCGCGCCGATCGAGTCCATCAACAGGATTGCCGTTGCAATCGTGGTCCAACCGACCACAAGGACCCCGCCCACAAAGGCCACCGCCTGGGTTTCCGGACGCAGGCGAATGAACCGCGTATCGGTGTCGGACCGCAAAAACAGTCGACGTTCCGGAAAGAAGCGCTCGAGGAGTGCATGTGTCTTGATTGCCAGACGTGTTCTCACCTGACTTTCCTTCTACCCGTCCCAATTGCGACGTCGGCTCCCCAAGCCAGCGTCCCACAAGGGATTAACGAGCGCTTTAGGTCAGCGCAACAAAATAGGGCGGATGATTCGGGTAAGACGGCAGGTTGTGGCCGAAATGGCAAAAAACCGCCGATTCAAGGGGTTCTCACGAGGAGTTAATCGGTTAACGGCCAATAAAAGTCGGGCGGCAGGCCAGCTTCGGCGCGTTTTTCTTCGTTGAACGGCGGTTTCAAGGGGCCGTGGAAATATTTTTTGACAAGCGCGTGGAATGTCTCTTTTGGGTCATGGTCGTGGCGGCCGCAGAGGAAATGGAACCACTTGGAGCCATAGGCCACGTGCCCGACCTCTTCGCCATAGATGGTCTCCAGGGCGGCGACGGCGCTGTCGGCCTTGGCCTTTTTGAACAGGGCGATCATGCCGGGGGTGACGTCCAGCCCGCGCGCTTCGAGCACCATGGGCACCACCGCAAGGCGGCCCATGAGATCGTCGACGGTGTCCTCGGCGGCGCGCCACATGCCAGCGTGGGCGGGCAGAGCCCCGTAATGGCTGCCCAGCTCTTCGAGGCAATCGCACATCAGGTTGAAATGCTTGGATTCTTCGTCCGCAGATTTCACCCAATCGTCGTAAAATCCCTGCGGCATGGCGGTGTCCGCAAAGCGCGGAATGATGTCCCAATGCAGGTCCACGGCGTTCAGTTCGATATGGGCCACCGCGTGCAGCAGGGCAATACGGCCCTTTTCGCTGCCGGGCTTGCGCTTGGGCACATCGCGCGGATCAAGCAGTTCGGGTTTCTCGGGGCGCGAAGGCCGCAAGGGCGGCTCGGCCCGGCCCAAGGGCAACGGTGTTCCGGCCTCGCGCGCGGCGAAATAGGCGGCGGCATAGGCGCGCGATTTGCGGGTCTTTTCACGGCCATCGGCGGTGGTCAAAACATCCACAGCCATTTCGCACAAGGTTTGCATTCTGGGCTTTCCTTTTCGTCTCGCGCGGCCAAATTCCTTCCAAGGAATTTGCAAATCTTTTCAAAAAGATTTGGCCCGCGCCCGTCAAACCGGTCTTACAGCGCCTTGGCCGCTTCCAAAACCTCATCCACGTGGCCTGCGACCTTGACTTTGCGCCATTCGCGCACAATCTCGCCGGCCGCATTCACCAAAAACGTCGACCGCTCGATCCCCATAAAGGTTTTGCCGTACATCTTTTTCTCTTTCCACACGCCCAGACGTTCGCTCAAATCCGTGTGCTCATCGGACAGCAAAGGCACCGCCAATTCCTTTTTGGCAACGAATTTTTCATGGCTCTCAAGACTATCCTTGGACACGCCGAACAGTTTCACGCCAAGCGCGTCGAACTCTGCCTTCTTGGCGGTAAAGTCCAAATTCTCGGTGGTGCAGCCGGGGGTATTGTCGCGCGGGTAAAAGAACAGCACAAAGGGCGTGCCTTTCAATGCACTCAGCGAAACTTCGCCGGAGGTGCCGGGAAGCGTGACATCAGGGATCAACTCGGACATGCGTGTCTCCTTTACTTGGGGTAGTGTGACGATCACAAAGCAGATGCAAGCCAAGAATAAACCGCAAAGGCCGGGCTTCCAGTGAGCGACGCGCAAGAAAATCCAAAACCTCGCCGGTCGCGCCGCCGCAAAAGCGGGCTGGCGGTGCTGTTTGCCTTTGTCTTGCTGCTGGCCGCGGCGGGCACCGGGGCGATGGTGATGATTGGCCGCCCCGTCGACGCCCCCGTGTGGGTGCGCGAAAAGATCGAGGCACGCATTGCCCAGACCTTGCCGGGGATCAACGTCGATTTTGGTCGGATGAGCCTATTGGTCCAGCGGACCGGCCTTGCGCGGATCATCCTGTGGGACGTCAACATCACCAATGCGCAGGGCCAGCAGGTGGCGCAGCTGTCCGACATCGAGGCCGGCCTGTCCCCCGCGGCGCTCTTGCGTGGCAATCTGGTGCTGCGAGAGGCGCAGGTCTCGGGCGCCTTTGTCACCCTTCAGCGCGACATGCGCGGGCGCTTTGGTCTGGCGCTGGGGGATGCCTTTGCCGAGGGCACCGATGTGCCTGATCTGGGCGCGATCATCGCCGCCGTCGATGCCGCCTTTGAGGATGAGCGGCTGGCCAAGTTCGACGTTTTCGAGGCCGACGCGCTGACCGTGCGCTACGAGGATCAGCGCGCGCGGCGGGGCTGGACCGCCGATGGCGGGCGTCTGCGGCTGGCGCGCGAAGGCGGGGAGCTGCGCCTGTCCGGCGATGTGGCCTTGCTGGCGGGCGGCGACGGGGTCGCCACGCTCGAGCTGAACGCGCAAAGTGAAATCGGCGAGCGGTCCTTGGATTTCGGTATGGTTCTCAAGGATTTGCGGTCTCAGGACATCGCGACCCAAAGCCCGGCCCTGGCGTGGCTCGCCAACCTTGATGCGCCCATTTCCGGCGCGCTGCGCTCGGGTCTGCGCGACGACGGCGCGCTTGATACGCTTAGCGCGACCTTGCAGATCGGCGCGGGCGTGCTGCAACCCAACCGCGCCACCAAGGCGCTGCATTTCGACGGCGCGCGCACCTATTTCAGCTACGATCCCGCGCAGGCGGTGCTGAGCTTTGACGAAATCCGCGTCCGCTCTCCGCTGGGGCAGGTCAGCGCGCGTGGCGACGCCCGGCTCGAAGGGCTGGACCAAGGCTGGCCCGAAGCGATTTCCGGCCAGTTCCGCCTGTCCGATCTGAAACTTGCCGAAGGCTTGCTGTGGGACCAATCGGTCGAGATGTCCGGCGCGGTGTCCGAATTCAAACTGACGCTTGATCCGTTTCGCCTGACGGTGGGGCGGCTGCGCGTCACCGATCCTGCCTTTCCGATCCGGGCCAAGGCCGACCTGCTGGCGCGCAGCGATGGCTGGCAGCTGTCGCTGGATGCCACCGCCGAGCAGACCACGCCGGATCAGGTGCTGGCCTTCTGGCCCAAGGAGTTCCGCCCGCAAACCCGCAATTGGGCGTCAGAGCACGTGCTGGGCGGGCGCTTGCACGACATCGTCTTTGCCCTACGGTTAGAGCCGGACGCGCGGCCCGACACTTTTCTGGATGTGGGGTTCGAGGACGGAAAAGTTCTGTATAATAAGCGTTTGCCGCCCATCACCGGCGGCAAGGGTCGGATGACCATGTATGACGGTCGGCTGGGCTTGCGCGTTGATGCGGGCCAGATTGACCCCGGTCTGGGCGGGCCCATCGACATCACCGGGACCGAATTCATTATCCCCAACCTGCGCGTCAAACCCGCGCCGGGCGAGGTGCGCTTGCAGGCCAAGGGCGCGCTGACCGCTGCGCTGGCCTATCTGGACAATGACGCCTGGCAGGTGCTGACCAAGACCGGGCGCGATGCCTCTATTGCCACCGGGCAGGTCGAAGTGTCGGGCCTGATCGCGATGGAGCTGCGCAAGGGGCTAAAGCTGCCTGACATCACCCTCGACCTTGGCGGCACGGCGCGCGATCTGGTCAGCGACACCATCGTGCCGGGGCAGAGCCTGACCGCCGATCGGCTGACATTCAAGGTCAGCAACAGCCGGCTTGAGGTCTCTGGCGGGGTGCAGCTTTCGGGGATTCCGGCGACGGGCACCTGGACGCAGCCCTTTGCGCCGGGCCAGGGGCGCGTGGCCGCCGATGTGACGCTAAGCCCGCGGGCGCTGCAAACGCTGGGGATCAGCCTGCCGGACGGGATGATCTCGGGCCAGGGGCAAGGCCAGCTTGAGCTGCGGATGCCGCAGGGCAAGCCGGTGGAATTCGCGCTGAGCACCGATCTGGACGGCCTCGGCGTGGCGATCCCGCAGCTGGGCTGGGCCTTGCCGCAGGGCCTTCAGGGCAAGTTCCAGATCTCTGGTGCGCTGAGCAATCCGATCCGGGTGAATGGTCTGTCGCTGTCCGGCGCGGGTCTGGACGCCGTGGGCGATCTGACGCTGGGGCAGGGCAACGCCTTTCAATCCCTGAGCTTTTCGCGGATGAGCCTGGGCAATTGGCTGGATGTGACCGGGCGGTTGCGTGGCCGGGGGCGCGGCCTGCCGCCAGCGGTCGAGGTCGCCTCTGGCAAGATCGACCTGCGCAACGCCAGCTTTGGGGGCGGCGGCTCTGGCGGCGGCAGGGCCACGGGGACCAGCCTGCCGGTCGCCCTGACCCTGGACAGTTTGCAGGTCACCGACAGCATCGTGATGCGCAGGTTCCGGGGCAATTTCGACGTAGGCACGGGGCTGCGCGGGCGGTTCGACGCCATGCTGGGCGGGCAGGCGGCCATCGCCGGAACGGTTGCGCCGCGAAACGGGGCCAGCGCCTTTGCCATCACCAGTAACGATGCAGGCGACGTGCTGCGCGGCGCGGGGATGCTGAAAACCCTCAGCGGCGGGGCGTTCCGGCTGGACCTGATCCCGGTCGCCGGGCGGACCGGCACCTATGACGGCGCCATGACCATCGCGGAAACGCGGCTGCGCGACGCCCCGGCCATCGGTGCGCTGCTGGACGCCATCAGCATCGTCGGCCTGATCGACCAGCTCGATGGGCCGGGGATTTTCTTCAGCAATGTCGACGCCAAGTTCCGCCTGTCCCCGAGCCAGGTCATCGTCACCGAATCCAGCGCCGTTGGCCCGTCGATGGGGGTGTCCATGGATGGCTATTACGATCTGGCCAGCGGCAATATGGACATGCAGGGCGTGCTGTCGCCGATCTATTTCGTCAACGGCATCGGGCGGCTGATCGCGCGCAAGGGCGAAGGCTTGATCGGCTTTAACTTCAACCTGCGTGGGCCAGTGTCGGGGCCGCGTGTGGCGGTCAATCCGCTTTCGGTCTTCACGCCGGGGATGTTCCGTGACATCTTCCGCAGGCCGCCGCCGACGGTGTCTGAATAAACTCAAAGGCTTACCCTATGAAGCTCTCGGATTTCGACTTCGATCTGCCCGATCGTCTCATTGCCACGCGCCCTGCGAAACCGCGTCCCTCGGCGCGGCTGCTGGTGGCGGAGGGCGATCAGATCACCGATGCGCGGGTGTATGACATCCTAGGCTGGCTGCGCCCCGGCGACCGTCTGGTGCTGAACGACACCAAGGTGATCCCGGCGCGATTGTCCGGCACGCGGGCGCGTGACACCGCCCAAGGGCCGATGCAGGCCAAGATCGAAGTCACCCTGCTAGAGCCGCGCGCCGATGGGCTGTGGTCGGCCTTGGTTAAGCCCTTGAAGAAAGTCAAAGAGGGTGAAGAAATCAAGTTCTCCAATGACTTGTCCGCCATTCTTGAAGTAAAGGATGAAGGACAGGGGCTGCTGCGGTTCAACCTGTCGGGGGATGATTTCGACGCCGCGCTGAACGCCGCGGGGGCCATGCCCTTGCCGCCCTATATCGCCGCCAAGCGGCCCGCCGATGCGCAGGACCGGACTGATTACCAAACCGTCTGGGCGCGCAACACTGGGGCCGTGGCCGCCCCCACCGCCTCGTTGCATTTCGATCAGGACCTCTTGCAAAAGCTGGCCGATCACGGCGTGAGCTTTACCCATGTGACGCTGCATGTGGGCGCGGGCACTTTTTTGCCGGTCAAGGTCGAGGACGTGACCACCCACAAGATGCACGGCGAATGGGGCGAAGTATCGCCCGAGGCCGCCGCTCAAATCCAAGCGACCAAACAGGCCGGGGGCCGGGTGATCCCCGTGGGCACCACCGCGCTGCGTCTGATCGAGACGGCGGCGCGCGCAGGGCAGATCGCACCGTTTCAGGGCGTGACCGACATCTTTATCTACCCCGGCTTTGACTTCCACGTCACCGACGCGCTGATGACCAACTTTCACCTGCCCAAATCGACGCTGCTGATGCTGGTGTCGGCGCTGATGGGGCAGGACCGCATCCGCAAGATTTATGACCATGCGTTAAGCGAAGAGTATCGGTTTTTCTCATACGGTGACGCGTCGCTGTTGATCCCGCCATCGGCAGATTGAGCGCGCGGCGCGCACCGCATAGGGTGAACGCGACGCCAATCGTTGCGAAATGTCGCTATGGGCCAACTTGACCCGCGCGTGCGCGCGCTACCTCGGGCCTAAGATGTAAGGAGACACCATGCTGGACGTGCTACGAAATTCTTGGGCTCTGCTGCTGGGGATGCTGCTGCTGATGCTGGGCAACGGGCTGCAAGGCTCGCTTCTGGGGGTGCGCGGGGCCGAGGCGGGCTTTTCCGCCAGTACCATGTCCGTCGTCATGGCCGGGTATTTCGCGGGCTTCTTGGTGGCCTCGCGCGTCGTGCCGGGGATGATCCGGCGCGTTGGGCACGTGCGGGTGTTTGCGGCGCTTGGGTCTCTCGTCTCGGCGGTGCTGATCCTCTATCCGGCGTTCAAGGACCCGTTTGCCTGGACGGCGGGGCGCGTGATCATCGGCTTTTGCTACTGCGGCGTGTATGTGACGGCGGAAAGCTGGCTGAACAATTCCGCCACCAACGAGACGCGCGGGCAGGCGCTGTCGGCCTATATGATCGTGCAAATGTTGGGGGTGATCATCTCTCAGGCGATGCTGGTGATCCCGGACACCTCGGGGTTCTTGCTGTTCGTGATCCCCAGCGTGCTGGTGTCGATCTCCTTTGCGCCGATCTTGCTCTCGATCTCTCCGACGCCGGCGTTTGAGGCGACCAAGCCCATGACCCTGCGCGAGCTATACGACGTCTCGCCGCTGGGGATCGTGGGGATGTTCCTGCTGGGCGGTGTCTTCGCGGCGCAGTTCGGCATGTCCGCCGTTTACGGGATGCAGGCCGGGCTGGAGCTGGGGCAAATCTCGATGTTTGTCGCTGCCTTTTACGTGGGCGCGGTGCTGCTGCAATACCCGCTGGGCTGGCTGTCGGACCGCATGGACCGCCGCCTGCTGATCACCATCGTGGCGGGGATCGGGGCCGGATCGGGTGTGATGGCGATCCTGCTGGGGGGCTATTTCCCGATGCTGCTGGTGTCGGCCTTTATGATTGGCGGCATGTGTAACCCGCTGTATTCGCTGCTGATTGCCTACACGACCGACTTTTTGCAGGCCGAGGATATGGCCGCCGCTTCTGCCGGTTTGCTGTTCATCAACGGGCTGGGCGCCATTGCCGGTCCGCTGATCATCGGCTACGGCATGGAGGTGGTCGGCCCGCAGGGGTACTTTATGCTGATCACCGGCCTGCTTGGCGCGCTGACGGCCTATGCGCTGTATCGCATGACCAAGCGTCCCAGCCTGCCGGTCGAGGACACCGGAGTTTATGCGCCGGTGGCCTATGGTGTGACCCCGGTCGCCATGGAAGCGGCGCAGGAATACGCCATCGAGGCCGCCGAGGAAGCCGCCGAAGAGGCAGAGGAGTCCAGCGCCGCATAAACCCAAGGGTGAACCCGCCTCCGACTTTGGCCCTGTTGACAGAAACTGACAGAATTCGTGACTGGCGACAGAGGCTTGGCCGTGCGTAGGCTAGTCCTTAACGACAAGGGTGCGGTGGAGGACAACATGACAACGCCCGAGCAGGTTTTGGCCTTTTGGCTGGACGAGGTCGGCCCAAGCGGCTGGTACAAGCAGGACGAGGCGCTGGACGCCGACATTCGCGCGCGGTTTTTGCCCGCGTGGGAGGCGCTGCAAGAGGGCAGCTATGGTCTGTGGCTGACCTATCCCAGCGGCGTGCTGGCCTATATCATCCTTGCCGACCAGTTCCCGCGCAACATGTTCCGCGGGCAGGGGCAGGCGTTTGCCTCTGACCGTGTCGCGCTTGCGGCGGCGAAACAGGCGATCCATCGCGGCTGGGACATGCGCATTGACGAACCCGCGCGGCAGTTTTTCTACCTGCCGCTCATGCACTCGGAAAACCTGTGTGATCAGGACCGTTGCGTGCGCCTGATGAAGGAACGCATGACCCAAAGCGGCGACAGCAACCTGCTGCACGCCAAGGTCCACCGCGAGGTCATCCGCCAGTTTGGCCGCTTTCCTTACCGGAACGAGGCGCTGGACCGGCGCTTTACCGACGCCGAGCAACGCTATGTCGAGGCGGGCGGGTATGGCCATACCCTGCGGCAGTTTCAGGCAGAGGCGGCGTAAAGCGGTCAATTGCGCGCGATACGTTGCCGCAGGCGTGGGCTTGCGGTAGCCTTCTCCTGAACCCAAGGCAGGAGGATGGGATGAGCGCGAAAACCTATGACATGGTGGTGATCGGGGCCGGCCCCGGCGGCTATGTGGCGGCCATTCGCGGCGCGCAGCTGGGCCTGTCGGTCGCCATTGTCGAGCGCGAGCATATGGGCGGGATTTGCCTCAACTGGGGCTGCATCCCGACCAAGGCGCTCTTGCGCTCGGCCGAGGTGTACCACCTGATGCACCGCGCCAAGGAATTCGGGCTGAGCGCCCAGGGGATCGGCTACGATCTGGACGCGGTGGTCAAACGCTCGCGCGGGGTGGCGAAACAGCTGAACTCTGGCGTGGGCCACCTGCTGAAAAAGAACAAGGTCACCACGGTCATGGGGCAGGCGCGTCTGGGCAAGCCGGGCACGGTCGAGGTGACGACGGACAAGGGCACCGAGACCCTTCAGGCCAAGAACATCGTGCTGGCCACCGGCGCCCGCGCGCGCGAGCTGCCGGGGCTGGAGGCGGACGGCGATCTGGTCTGGACGTACAAGCATGCGTTGCAACCGCCTCGGATGCCGAAAAAGCTTTTGGTGATCGGCTCGGGCGCCATTGGCATCGAATTCGCCAGTTTCTACCACACCCTCGGGGCCGAGGTGACGGTGGTCGAGGTCATGGACCGCATCCTGCCGGTTGAGGACGCGGAGATCAGCGCTTTCGCCAAGAAACAGTTTGAAAAGCAGGG
Organism: Tropicibacter naphthalenivorans; assembly: GCF_900176475.1. Taxonomy (GTDB): domain Bacteria; phylum Pseudomonadota; class Alphaproteobacteria; order Rhodobacterales; family Rhodobacteraceae; genus Tropicibacter; species Tropicibacter naphthalenivorans. The sequence goes on along the minus strand of NZ_FWXX01000002.1, from coordinate 517,467 downwards.
GCTTGAGATCCTTGAAAAGGCCATGGTCAAGCAGCTCGACCGGGCCAAGGGGCAAGTCACCGCCCACATTGAAAAAGATGGAAAAATGTCAAAGCTGACCGTGGATACGGTCATTTCGGCGGTTGGAATTGTCGGAAATGTCGAAGACCTCGGGCTGGAGGAGGCAGGCATCAAGGTCGACCGCACCCATGTCGTCACCGATCCCATGTGCCGCACCGGCGTGCCGGGGGTCTTTGCGATTGGTGACATCGCAGGCGCGCCTTGGCTTGCGCACAAGGCCAGCCACGAGGGCGTCATGGTCGCCGAACTCATCGCTGGGGGCCGCCCCCACGCGGTCGATCCGGACAGCATCGCGGGCTGCACCTATTGTCACCCTCAGGTTGCAAGCGTCGGCCTGACCGAGGCGCAGGCCAAGGACAAGGGCTACGACATCAAGGTGGGCCGCTTCCCCTATATCGGCAACGGCAAGGCCATCGCCCTGGGCGAACCCGAGGGGCTGATCAAGACGATCTTTGACGCCAAAACCGGCGCTTTGCTGGGCGCGCATATGGTCGGGGCCGAGGTGACCGAGCTGATCCAGGGCTACGTCATCGGCCGCCAGCTCGAGACCACCGAAGAGGACCTGATGCAGACGGTTTTCCCGCATCCGACCCTATCGGAATCCATGCACGAAAGCGTGCTGGACGCGTGGAACCGCGCGATCCACTTCTAAGGCTTAGGCCCCTCGCGCAGACGGTCGATCACGGCTTTGGCGCGCGGGGCGATCCACTCCCACAGCGCCGGGGCGCCTTGCAGGATCTTCATGCCGACGTTGGCTTGGAACGTGCCGAAATCGACGTTGTATTCGGCCCAGGACCCGCCGCCGTTGGCGATGTTCATATTCGGCGGGGCAAAGCGGTCGAGCGACTTGGCAAAGCGCGCCTCGGGGGTTTGCATCGCCTCGAATTCTTCCCAGATGGCGCGGAAGTGTGCGCCCTGATCCTCGGGCAAAAGACCAAAGATGCGGTCGGCGGCCTTGCGCTCGGCCTCGGCCACGGCGCTGGCGTCGTGGTTGCCATAGACCGGCGCGTCGCCCGCGTCGATTTCCACCAGATCGTGCAACAGCAGCATCTCGATCACCCGGGCGCGGTCGATGCCTTGCGGGGCGTGCTCGGCCAGCGTCAGGGCGAATAGCGCCACGTGCCAGCTGTGCTCGGCAGAGTTTTCACGCCGCGTGCCATCGGCCAGCTTGGTCGCGCGATGGACGGATTTCAGCCGGTCGATTTCCATCAGGAAATCCATCTGGCGGTCGAGTCGGGAGGGGGAGGGCTGTGTCATGGCCCCAAAAGGTCACGCGGCCCCGGCTTTGGCAAGCGGGACCGCGGGAATTTACAGGTTTTCGTTGTCCGATCCGGGGGCGAGCGCCTTGGGCGGGGCCTTGCCCGCCTTTTTCGCCTCGATCGCCGCCTTGACGTGATCGTTCAGGAACGCCCGCGCGCGGCGCTCTGCCAAGCGGATGCGCACGGCGGCGCGAAAGATCTCTTCCGAAGAGGGCGAGGACGCGCCCAGCACGTTCGCCACCTCGTCCGGCAGGTTCTCGTCGCCCAAAGCGTCCATCGCCTTGATCACGTCCTGCGCCAGCTTGTCCGCGAGATCGTCGACAACACCCATGGTTTAACGCGAATTCTCGGTCAGGCGGCGTTTGACGTAGCCGGTGACGCTGTCGATCATCGTGTCCATATGCGGTTCCTCGAAGAAGTGGCCAGAGCCTTCGATTTCTTCGTGGGTGATGGTGATGCCCTTTTGCTCGTGCAGCTTGTTCACCAGCGCGCGGGTGTCGGCGGGCGGCGCCACGCGGTCCGCCGAGCCGTTGATGATCAGGCCCGAGGAAGGGCAGGGCGCGAGGAAGCTGAAGTCATACATGTTCGCCGGGGGCGACACGCTGACGAATCCGGTGATCTCGGGGCGGCGCATCAGCAGCTGCATCCCGATCCACGCGCCGAACGAGAAACCCGCGACCCAGCAGTGCTTGGAGTTCTGGTTCATGGATTGCAGGTAATCGAGCGCCGAAGCCGCATCGGACAGCTCGCCAACACCCTGGTCGTACTCGCCCTGGCTGCGACCGACGCCGCGGAAGTTGAACCGCAGAACCGTGAAGCCCATGTTATAAAACGCATAATGCAGGTTGTAGACAACCTTGTTGCGCATGGTGCCGCCGAACTGCGGATGCGGGTGCAGCACGATCGCGATGGGGGCATCGCGGTCCTTTTGCGGGTGATAGCGGCCTTCGAGGCGGCCTTCGGGTCCGGGAAAAATGACCTCTGGCATAGGGCGACTTTGGCTCCTCAATCCGGTGGGCGATATTCTTGACGAATTCGCTTGGGCACCTTAGAAACGTTCTAATCCGGATGTTTTCCGGACCGGGGTTGATTGCAGATAGGCAATTGACAAGCCAACGTCAATTGTCTGGCGCGTTATGGGGGAGCGGCAAGGTGAAGCTGAGCACAAAGGGACGCTACGCGATGGTGGCGCTGACGGATATTGCTTTGCAGGCGGACGGCTGTCTGGTGACGCTGGGCGATATTTCCAAACGTCAGGACATTTCCTTGCCCTATCTCGAACAGCTGTTCGTCAAGCTGCGGCGCGCGGGGCTGGTGGAATCGGTGCGCGGGCCGGGGGGCGGCTATCGTCTGGCCAAGTCTGCCAGTGACATTCGCGTGGTCGATGTGCTGGCGGCGGTCGATGAGACGGTGGATGCGATGCACAAGGGCGCGGGCGCGTCCGGGGCGGCGTCGGGCTCGCGCGCGCAGTCGCTGACCAACCGGCTGTGGCAGAGCCTGTCGGCGCAGGTCTACGTTTTCCTGCATCAGGCGCGCCTGTCGGACGTGGTGGAAAACACCATGGCGCCGTGTCCTGCCGTGCCGGATATTTTCGCGGTGGTGGACGATGACAAGTAAGCCGGGATTGCCGTCATGAACCGCGTCTACCTCGACTGGAACGCCACGGCCCCTTTGCGGCCAGAGGCGCGCGCGGCGATGATCGCGGCGATGGATGTGGCGGGCAACCCCTCGTCCGTCCATGCCGAAGGGCGCGCGGCCAAGTCATTGGTCGAAAAGGCGCGCGCGCAGGTGGCGGCGGCGTTTGGGGCCGAAGGGGCGGACGTGGTCTTTGTCTCTGGCGCGACAGAGGCGGCGGCGCTGGCCTGTGCGGGGCGTGGCCTTGTAGGCGCGGACGTGGAACATGACGCGGTGGTGTCCTGGGTGTCGCCCGAATTGTCCGTGGACGGGCAGGGGGCCGTGAGCGTGACCGACCCCGCGCGCACCGCGCTTCAACTGGCGAACTCGGAAACCGGCGTTCTCCAGGACCTGCCGCAGGGGCTCGCCGTGGTCGACGCCACGCAGGCCTTTGGCAAGGTGCCTGTTGCCTTCAACTGGCTGGGCTGTCAAATGGCGCTGATCTCGGCGCATAAACTCGGCGGCCCCAAGGGCATCGGCGCGCTGGTGATCAAACGCGGCACTGACATCGCGGCGCAGATCAAGGGTGGCGGGCAGGAAATGGGCCGACGCTCTGGCACGGAAAACGTCATCGGCATCGCCGGTTTCGGCGCGGCAGCAGAGGCAGCGGCGCGCGATCTGGACCAAGGTCTATGGGACCGGGTTGAAAAACTTAGAGACATTCTAGAATCCACTATTGAGGCTGGCGCAAAAGAGACTATTTTTGTCGGGAAAGGCGCGCGGCGACTCCCCAACACGGCTTGCTTTGCTCTTCCGGGGTGGAAGGGCGAGACGCAGGTCATGCAGATGGATCTGGCCGGGTTTGCCGTCAGCGCGGGCAGTGCCTGTAGCAGCGGCAAGGTCAAGGCCAGCCGGGTGCTGCGCGCCATGGGATACGACGATGTGGTGGCCAGCTCTGCGATCCGCGTGAGCCTTGGGCCCACCACGACACAAGATGAGGTTCTACGCTTTGCTGAGGCGTGGACGGCGAAATACAAGCGGCATCGCGAACGGGCCGCATGAGGAAAAGGGATACGGTCATGACATCCATGGATGAAGTCACGGTCAAGGAAGGCGTCGATCAGGAAACCGTGGATGCGGTCAAATCCGTCGGCACCTACAAGCATGGCTGGAACACCGAGATCGAGATGGAATACGCCCCCAAGGGGCTGACCACCGATATCGTCAAGCTGATCTCGGAAAAGAACAACGAGCCGCAGTGGATGCTGGACTGGCGTCTGGCCGCCTATGAGCGCTGGCTGCAAAAGGAAGAGCCCAAGTGGGCGATGGTCGACTACCCCGAGATCGACTTTCAGGAGCAGTATTACTATGCGCGCCCCGCGAGCATGGCGGAAAAGCCGAAGTCGCTGGATGACGTGGACCCCAAGCTGCTGGAAACCTACCAGAAACTGGGCATCCCGCTGAAGGAACAGATGCTCCTTGCGGGCGTTGAGGGCGCGGAAAACATGCCCGCCGAAGGCCGCAAGGTCGCGGTGGACGCGGTGTTTGACTCGGTCTCTGTCGGCACGACCTTTCAGAAGGAACTGAAAGAGGCGGGCGTGATCTTCTGCTCGATCTCCGAGGCGATCCGCGAGCATCCCGAACTGGTGAAAAAGTACCTGGGCAGCGTGGTTCCGGTGTCCGACAACTTCTACGCGACACTTAACTCGGCTGTCTTCTCGGATGGCTCGTTTGTTTATGTGCCGCCGGGCGTGCGCTGCCCGATGGAGCTGTCGACCTACTTCCGCATCAACGCCGAGAACACCGGCCAGTTTGAGCGTACGCTGATCATCGCCGACAAGGGCAGCTATGTGTCCTACCTCGAAGGCTGTACCGCGCCGCAGCGTGACACCGCCCAGTTGCACGCCGCCGTGGTGGAAATCATCATCGAAGAAGACGCCGAGGTGAAATACTCCACCGTTCAGAACTGGTTCCCCGGCGATGAGAACGGCAAGGGTGGCATCTACAACTTTGTGACCAAGCGCGCCGACTGCCGGGGCGACCGGGCCAAGGTGATGTGGACGCAGGTGGAAACCGGCTCTGCCGTGACGTGGAAATACCCGTCGTGCATCCTGCGCGGGAACGAGTCGCAGGGCGAGTTCTACTCGATCGCCATCGCCAACAACCACCAGCAGGCGGACACCGGCACCAAGATGGTCCATCTGGGCAAGGATACCCGTTCGCGCATCGTGTCCAAGGGCATCTCGGCGGGCGTCGCGCAGAACACCTACCGCGGGCTTGTCTCGATGCACCCCAAGGCCAAGAACTCGCGCAACTACACCCAGTGTGACTCGCTGTTGATCGGCGACAAATGCGGGGCGCACACGGTGCCGTATATCGAGGTCAAGAACAACTCCAGCCGCGTCGAGCACGAGGCGACCACGTCCAAGGTGGACGACGAGCAGCTGTTCTACTGCCGCCAGCGCGGCATGGACGAGGAAGAGGCGGTGGCGCTGGTCGTCAACGGCTTCTGCCGTGAGGTGCTGCAAGCGCTGCCGATGGAATTTGCCATGGAAGCGCAACAGCTTGTGGCGATCTCTCTGGAAGGGTCGGTGGGCTAAGGCCCCCGGCTTGCGATAGGCTGAAAATGAACCTTTCCGTTGCATATTCCCGCCATGATTGCATGGCCTATTCGCTTGCACCAGCAGTGCAAGTGAAAGGGTACGGGTATGCACACATCGACGGGTTTGAACGACAGCCAATCGTTTCAGGATCGCCTCGCGCGGATCAGGGCGTCGGACAGCTACGTGGACATCGCGCCCCTGGCCGAGCGGCCCGACCCAGTAAAAGCCCGCAAGGATCGCACGGATCGCACCATCGCGTGGGAGACCTTTGGCTACTTCGGCGTGCTGCTGCTGGGCATCTGTGCGGGCATCCTGTGCAAGGTTCTGCTGGCCATGCCCGTCTGGGCACCGGTCGAGGCCAAAACCCTCGCGCAGGACGTGGGCAACCTGTACCTTTGGGCCTATATGGCGCAGGCGCTGGGGCCGATGTCCGCCGCGCTGCCCTTTGTGCTCAGCTACCTTCTGGGCTGGCGGACCAAGACGCATTTGGTGCTGGCCGGGGCGACGGGCTATGTGATGTACCACATGGCGGGGTTTGTCATCGACCTGTGCCAGCAGGCGATCTATCTGGTCATCGGCTAACCGCGCCGTCCCGCATTTCCAACAGCACCACAGCTGCGCCTGCCGATCTTTTCCAGCTCGGCGGGTCACGGCTTTTCGTGCGTTTTCAAAAGTCAGGAGAGCGCCGTGTTCGCTGAAGCCGTGAATCAAACCGTGGGTATCGGTGTCGGGATTTTCCTTGGCACGCTGATTGGCTTTGGCCTGCGCGCGCGCAAGGGCAATGCCGCCGGGCTGGTCCAGGGCTCTGTCTGGAAGACCGCCGTTGTGGCGGGGATGCTGGCGTGGTTCCTGTCCGCGCTGATCGCTATGTTTACGTAAACAGTTTGGAGGAAGTCCATGATTATCACCACCACCCCCAGCGTCGAAGGCTATCAAATCGCCGAGTATAAGGGCATCGTCACCGGCGAAGCGATCCTTGGGGCGAACGTCTTTCGCGATCTCTTTGCCGGGATCACCGACATCATCGGCGGGCGCTCTGGTGCCTACGAGGCGAGCCTTGGCAAGGCGCGCGAAACCGCCCTGCGCGAGATGGAAGAGCGCGCGGCGGCCTTGGGCGCAACGGCGGTTGTGGCGGTCGATCTGGACTATGAGACCATCAACAACATGCTGATGGTGTCGGCCACCGGCACCGCGGTGGTGCTGGGCTGAATGCGCCTTTGGGTCGTCATATCCTGCCGCAAGGCGCGCGCGACGTGTCCCCGTATCGGGGGGCGCGTCTGATGGCTGTGGCCCGTCCGGAACTGACCCTGCCCGAACCCGAGGCAATGCTGCTGCGCGACGCCTACGCGCGGGCGGGTTGCATCCTTGAATACGGCTCTGGCGGCTCGACCGTCATGGCGTCGGAAATGCCCGGCAAGACCGTGCTTAGCGTCGAATCCGACAAGGATTGGGCGGGCATGATGCTGGAATACCTCGACGAAAACCCGCCCGCGAACGGCACCACCGTCGAAATGCTCTGGAGCGACATCGGCACCACCAAGGCCTGGGGCCACCCTGTGGATGAGACCGAGTGGCGGCGCTTTGCCCGCTATCCGCTGCAAGTCTGGGAGCTGGACGCCTGCACACCCGACGTGGTGCTGGTCGATGGCCGCTTTCGTCAGGGCTGCGCGCTGGCGGCGGCGTTCATGTCGAAGAAGCCTGTCGATGTGTATTTCGACGACTACGTGCAGCGCAAACATTACCACAAGGTCGAAGAGCTGCTCGGCCAACCGCACATCACCGGGCGCATGGCGCATTTCCATGTGACCCCGAACCCCATCCCGCCCGAACGTTTGCTTTGGGTGATCAACCTGATGCAACGCCCCTGAGGCGCGAAAGAAAAGGATCGAAAGATGCTGGAAATCAAGAACCTGCACGTGAAACTGGAAGAAGAGGACAAGCAGATCCTCAAGGGTGTCGACCTGACCGTCGAGGCGGGCAAGGTGCACGCGATCATGGGGCCGAACGGCTCTGGCAAATCGACCCTGTCCTATGTGCTGTCCGGCAAGGACGGCTATGAAGTCACCGATGGCGAGGCGACGCTGGACGGCGAAGATCTGCTGGACATGGAAGCCGAAGAGCGCGCCGCAGCGGGCCTGTTCCTTGCGTTCCAATACCCGGTGGAAATCCCCGGCGTGGGTAACATGACCTTTTTGCGCACGGCGGTGAACGCACAGCGCAAGGCCCGCGGCGAAGAGGAAATGTCCTCGGCCGACTTCCTCAAGCTGGTGCGCGCCAAGGCCAAGGATCTCAAGATCGACGCTGACATGCTCAAGCGCCCGGTCAACGTCGGCTTTTCCGGCGGTGAAAAAAAGCGCAACGAAATCCTCCAGATGGCGATGCTGGAACCCAAGATGTGCATCTTGGACGAGACCGACTCGGGCCTCGATGTGGACGCGATGAAGCTGGTGGCCGATGGCGTGAACGCGCTGCGCGACGAGGGGCGTGGGTTCCTTGTGATCACGCACTACCAGCGTCTGCTGGACCACATCAAACCGGACGTGGTGCACATCATGGCCAAGGGCCGCATCATCAAGACCGGCGGCCCCGAGCTGGCGCTGGAAGTGGAACAGAACGGCTATGCCGACCTGCTTGAGGGGATCGAATAATGGCTCTGCCGCAAGCGAAACTGACCGCAACCGAGGCGCGCCTTGACGCGCTGACGCTGCCGACCGGGGGCTGGGCCGACTCGGCGCGGCGCGAGGCTTTGTCCCGCGTGCAAACCATGGGCCTGCCCGGGGCGCGCGACGAATACTGGAAGTACACCAAGCCCGAAACCTTGGTCGCCGCCGAGGCCCCCAAGGCAACGGTGTTTGAGGCGGACGAAGAGGCGCTGTTCGCGGACCGTGACCGGCTGAAAATCGTCTTTGTGGACGGTGTGTTCGACGCCGAGGCCTCTGACGATCTGGCGCTCGAAGGGGTCTCCATCGACCGTCTGGCCGAGGCGACCGACATCCACTGGGCCAAGGACATCTACGGCACGCTGGAAACCGCTGGGCAAACCCCGGTGGAACGCCCCTTGGCGGCGCTCAACACCGCCTTTGCCACCGATGGCCTGCTGATCCACGTCACCGCGACGCCGTCCAAGCCGATCCACATCCTCTACAAGCACAGCGCCGAGCAATCCGACGCCATGCTGCACCACGTGGTCAAGGTGGACGCGGGCGCAGAGGTGACGATCCTTGAAAACGGGCCTGCCGCTGCGCGCTTTAACAAGGTGATGGAGGTCGATCTGGCCGACACCGCCAAGCTGCACCACGTGCGCGCCCAAGGCCGCGATCACGAACGCCGCGCCGCGACGCATATCTTTGCGCGCCTCGGCACCGAAAGCGTGTTCAAGACCTTTACCCTGACCGTCAACGGCGTGCTGACCCGCAACGAAGTCATCGTCGAGCTGACCGGTGACGACGCGGTGGCCCATGTGGCGGGGGCCTGCATGGGCGACGGCGATTTCCACCACGACGACACGGTGTTCATCACCCACGACGCGGTGAACTGCGAAAGCCGTCAGGTGTTCAAAAAGGTGCTGCGCAACGGTGCGACCGGCGTCTTCCAGGGCAAGATCCTTGTGAAAGAGGGCGCGCAAAAGACCGATGGCTACCAGATCAGCCAGTCTCTGCTGCTGGACGACGACAGCCAGTTCCTCGCCAAGCCCGAGCTGGAAATCTACGCCGATGACGTGGCCTGCTCGCACGGGTCCACTTCGGGTGCGATCGACGAGGACAGCCTGTTCTATCTGCGCGCGCGCGGCCTGCCGCGAGGCATCGCCGAAGACCTGCTGACCATCGCTTTCATCGCCGAAGCGGTGCAAGAGGTCGAAGACGAGTCCCTGGGCGAAGAGATCGTCGCGCGGGTCGAAGCCTGGCTGGCACGGCGGCGCGACTGATGCCGCTGACGCAGGATATCGTCGCCACCTATCGGCGCCCCCGCGAGGTGGTGCGCCGGTTGCTGGCGTTCGGCCCTCGCGAGGACCGGGCGCTGGCCTTTGTCATGGGCGGTTGCGCGATCCTGTTCATCTCGGAATGGCCGAGCCTTGCGCGTGAGGCCCATCTGTCGGGCTTGGATCTGAACATGCAGATGGGCGGGGCGCTGCTGGGCACGCTGATGTTCCTGCCGCTGGCTTTGTATGCCGTGGCCTTTGTGGTGCATCTGGTGCTGGGCACGCTGACCAAGCGCGGGACGGGCTATGGATCACGCCTCGTGCTGTTCTGGGCGCTGCTGGCAAGCGGGCCTCTGGCGCTGCTCAACGGCTTGACCGCCGGGTTCGTGGGGCCGGGCATCCAGTTGCAGATCACTGGGGTGCTTTGGGCCGTGGCCTTTTTCGTCTTTTGGATCAGCGGCTTGCGCGTGGTCTATGGGCGCGAGAGCTAACGCAGACTTTCGGGGGGCTGGCGCGCTGGCCCCTTGAGGTATAGCAAGACAGACGGGCCGGATCGTGGCCCGCATAGAACGAAAGACGGCCCTATGTATGATGTGAACGCGCTGCGCAAAGACTTTCCCATCCTGTCGCGGCAGGTCAACGGCAAGCCTCTGGTTTACCTCGACAACGGCGCATCGGCGCAAAAGCCGCAGGTTGTCATCGAGGCGGTGACCAAGGGCTACGCCGAGGAATATGCCAACGTTCACAGGGGCTTGCACTATCTGTCGAACCTGGCCACCGACAAGTACGAAGGCGTGCGGGAGGTGATTGCGCGGTTCCTTGGCGCCCCCGATCCCGAAGAGATCGTCTACACCACCGGCACCACCATGGGGATTAACCTTGTGGCCTATGGCTGGGCGATGCCGAACCTGCAAGCCGGGGATGAGATCATCCTGTCGGTGATGGAGCATCACGCCAATATCGTGCCTTGGCATTTCCTGCGCGAACGTCAGGGCGTGGTGATCAAATGGGTCGATTGTGACGCCACCGGCGCGCTGGACCCGCAGGCGGTGCTGGACGCCATCACTCCAAAGACCAAGCTGATCGCCATCACCCAGATGTCCAACGTTCTGGGCACGGTGGTGGACGTGAAAACCATCTGCCACGGCGCGCGCGAAAAGGGTGTGCCGGTGCTGGTCGATGGCTCTCAGTCGGCGGTGCACATGCCGGTGAACGTGGCGGACATGGGCTGTGATTTCTTTGCGATTACAGGGCATAAGCTGTATGGGCCGTCCGCCTCTGGCGCGATCTGGATCAGCCGCGAGCGCATGGACGAGATGCGCCCCTTTATGGGCGGCGGCGACATGATCCGCGAAGTGACCCGCGATGCGGTGACCTACAACGACCCGCCGATGAAGTTCGAAGCGGGCACGCCGGGGATCGTCCAGCAGATCGGTCTGGGCGTGGCCTTGGATTACATGATGACCGTCGGGATGGAGAATATCGCCGCCCATGAGACGGCTTTGCGCGATTACGCGGTGGAACGGCTTGGCGGGCTGAACTGGCTGCAAGTGCAGGGGACGGCTCCGAACAAGGGCGCGATTTTCTCGTTCACCATGGACGGGGCAGGGCATGCGCATGACATTTCCACCGTGCTCGACAAAAAGGGCGTTGCCGTGCGCGCCGGTCAGCATTGCGCCGGACCGTTGATGGAGCATATGGGCGTCGCAGCCACCTGCCGCGCGTCCTTTGCCATGTATAACACCACCGAAGAGGTTGACGCACTGGTGGACGCGCTGGAACTGGCGCACGATCTGTTCTGTTGAACAGGCCCCAATGAACACGCCCCAAGGCGCAGGAATGCGCTTGCAGGGGGGCGGGGCGCCTTGTATAGACGCCCCTAGGCACCCATAGCTCAGCTGGATAGAGCGCTGCCCTCCGAAGGCAGAGGCCTCAGGTTCGAATCCTGATGGGTGCGCCATTTCTTCACATTCTTGACCATTCGGGCAAAAGACTTGCGTCTTTGCCTTTGCGCTGGCTTACTTTGCGGTGTCGTCAGAGGCCAAGGTTGGGGGCTTGGGGTCCGGCTGCGGCGCGAGGATAGCTACGGAGAATCCGGATGATCACGGCAGAGTATTGCCTGACCTTTGCGCGCTATAATGCGTGGCAGAACAAACAGTTGAAGGCCGCTTTTCATGCGCTTGGCGAGGCAGAGCTGCGGCGCGACCGCAATGGTTTCTTTGGCTCGATCCTTGAGACGGCGAACCACATTCTGTGGGGCGATCAGCTGTGGCTGTCGCGGATTGCCGGGATGCCGCCGCCAAGCGTGGGCATGGCAGACAGCGCGCGGATGACCGAGACCCTGTCCGATTGGGACATCGCGCGGTTCCAGACCGATGGCGCGCTTTTGGAATGGGCCAAGGGGCTGCGGAGCATTGATCTGGCCGGACCGTTGGAGTGGACGTCTGGCAGCACGGGTGAGGTGCGCGCGATGCCGAAAGCGCAGTGCGCCGCGCATATGTTCAACCATCAGACCCACCACCGCGGGCAGATCCACGCGATGCTGACTGCGGCGGGCAGGGACGCGCCGGTGACGGACATGATTTTCATGCCGAGCGAAGGGCCCTGGCTCTAGGGACGCTTGACGGCGCTCGTGCCATGGCACATCGCCCCGCCCACCGTCCCGTCATTTGCGCCCCCCGAGGGGTTGCTTTTGGTGTCCGCGCGCTAGATCGCGTCAAAAGAGTTTGAGGGACATTCCATGAGCCAAGCCCCCGTTATCGTCTGGGTGCGCCGCGATCTGCGGCTGACCGATCATGCGGCCTTTACGCAGGCGGCCAAATCGGGCGCGCCGGTGATCCCGGTGTTCATCCGCGATGCCTTGGTCGATGGGCTGGGGGCCGCGCCCAAGTGGCGGCTGGGCCTTGGTGTGGAAAGTTTCTCTAAGTCGTTGGAAGACAAGGGATCGCGCCTGATCCTGCGGGCGGGGCCGCCGCGCGAAGTCTTGCTGGAACTGGCGAAACAGGTCGGGGCCAGCGCCGTCTACTGGCAGCGCGCCTATGACCCCGACAGCGTCGAGCGCGACACCGATGTGAAATCCGCGCTCAAGGACGCCGGGGTGCAGGCCGAGAGCTTTGAGGGGCATTTGTTGTTCGAGCCGTGGACCGTCGAGACCAAGCAGGGCGGTTACTACAAGGTCTATTCGCCCTTTTGGCGCGCTGTGAAGGACCGCGAGGTGCCTGCACCCTTGCCCGCGCCGTCTGACCTGCCTGCGCCAGACCAGTGGCCCGTGAGTGACGATCTGAACGACTGGGGTCTGGGCGACGCCATGCGGCGCGGGGCGGCGGTGGTACGGCCGTATGTGCGGCTGGGCGAGCAGGCGGCGCAAAGCCGTCTTGGCGCCTTCATGGCATCGAAGGTGGAGGCATACAAAGACCAGCGCGATGTCCCCGCCGAGGATGGCACCTCTTGTCTGTCGGAAAACCTCGCCGTGGGGGAAATCAGCCCTTCGCAGATGTGGCATGCAGGCCAGCGCGCTTTGGAAGAGGGCAAAGCGGGGGCCGAGACCTTTCTCAAGGAGATCGTCTGGCGCGAGTTCGCCTATCACCTCATGTGGCACTCGCCGCGTATCCTGACCGACAACTGGCGCGAGGAATGGGGCGCTTTCCCGTGGAACGAGGATGAGCGCCGCGCCGAGGTCAAGGCGTGGAAACAGGCGCGCACGGGCATCCGCTTTGTCGACGCGGGCCTGCGCGAGATGTATGTGACCGGGCGGATGCACAACCGCGTGCGGATGATCGTCGGATCGTACCTGACCAAACACCTGCTGTGTCACTGGAAGATCGGCATGAAATGGTTCGAGGATTGCCTGATCGACTGGGATCCGGCCTCGAACGCCATGGGGTGGCAGTGGGTGGCGGGGTCCGGCCCCGATGCGACGCCCTACTTTCGGGTGTTCAACCCCGTGACACAGCGCGAGAAATTCGACCCGGACAGGGCTTACGTCAAACGCTGGATCGCCGAGGGGCAGAAAAACCCCGGCGCAGAGGCGCTGTCCTACTTCGATGCGATCCCCGAAAGCTGGCCGATGCGCGCGGGCGACGACTACCCCGATCCCATCGTCAGCGCCAAGGATGGCCGCGAAGCCGCCCTGAATGCCTATGAAAACAAGGGCTTCTAGGGGCGGATTTGACCGACCGTCACATTACTTTAACTTAAACTCATCCAAACGCGCCTCTGCTGCGTAAGGTTTATAACGGGCCGCGGCTTGCCATCAGGCAAGACAAGGTCCCTCCCACGCCAGCCTGAGGACTGTTCATGATCCTGACCGATACCCGCGACCAAACCAACCTGCCGCGCTACTTTTCCCACGTCTTCGACATGGCCAACCAGATGGACCACGGGCGGCTGGATTTCGTCCTGCCCGACGGCCGCCGGTTCCGCGCCGAAGGCAAAGCGCCCGGTCCGGTGGCGGAACTGGACATCCACAACCCCGACATCTTTGCCCGCCTGATCCGAGAGGGCGACCTGGGCTTTTGCGAAGCCTATGTGGACGGCTGGTGGTCCACCCCTGATCTGATGGGCTTTATGCACCTCGTGCACGCCAATGACGAAATGTACGACGGCTTTCCCGGCATGGGGCTGGTGCGCGCCTTTGAGAAGGTGCGCTTTTGGTTTCAGTCCAACTCCAAACGGCAGGCCAAGAAAAACATCTCGCACCACTATGACCTTGGCAACGAATTCTACGGTCTGTGGCTGGACGACACGATGACCTACAGCTCGGCGCTGTTCGAGACGGGCCAGGAAAGCCTTGAGAACGCGCAAACCGCCAAATACGCCTCTATGGTGGATCAGATGGGCGCGCAGCCCGGCGATCACGTGCTGGAAATCGGCTGCGGCTGGGGCGGTTTTGCGGAATATGCGGCCAAGGAACGGGGGCTCAAGGTCACCGGCCTGACCATTTCGCAGGAACAGTTCAACTACGCCCAGGAGCGCATCCAAAAGGCCGGCCTACAGGACCGCGTGCAGCTGAAACTTCAGGATTACCGCGACGAAAAAGGAACCTATGACGGCATCGCCTCGATCGAGATGTTCGAAGCGGTGGGCGAGCGCTATTGGCAGACCTATTTCGACACCGTTCACCAAAGCCTCAAGCCCGGCAAGCGCGCGACCTTGCAGATCATCACCGTTCAGCACCGCCGCTGGGACATTTACCGCAACACCGTGGACTTTATCCAAAAGTACATTTTCCCGGGCGGGATGCTGCCCAGCCCCGTCGTGCTGCGCCAAGAGGTGCAAAAGGCCGGGCTGGACGTGGTCGGCTCTGTCGAGTTCGGACAAAGCTATGCGCAGACCCTTATGCGCTGGCATGATACGTTTAACGAGAAGTGGGACGCTATCTCGCAACTTGGGTTTGATAAACGTTTCCGGAGGATGTGGAATTTCTATCTCGCCTCTTGCGCGGCGACGTTTCATAGCGGAAACTGTGATGTAACCCAGATTACGATTGCAAGGCCCACCTGACCGAATGCCCACAGCCGCGAAACTTTTTTCCGCGATATGCCTTGTGATCGTGGCCTATGTCACATCGGAATTCGTCAAAGCGGGAATGCCGGCGTCGCGCGACTTTGGGCTGTTCAGCGAGGTGAACGCGGCGATTGGCGGGTTGTGCGGCTGGTTCATCGTCGGCCCGCGCGCCGGGCGGGGCGTGTCGGCGGCCATTGCCAACGGGTTCACCGGCACGGCGGCGGCCTTGTTTTGGTGCCTCTTCGTGCAATCGGCGAACGAGATGGTCGACAACTCTTTTGACCGCAAGTACCGCACGGTGGTGGATGCTTTGATGTCGGTCTTTGAGATCGCCATCGACTTTTCCGAAAAGCTGGTTGACCCGATGGTGATCCTGACCATGCTTGTGGGTGGGATCATCACGGGATTGATCGCGGAAAAAGTCTCTCGTCACTGGAGATAAGCCATTTCGGACCTGTTTTTCTATGGAACGCTGCGGCATCTGCCGCTGCTGGAGTGTGTGCTTGGGCGGGTGCCGGACAATGCGCCGGCGGTTTTGGCCGATCACGCGGTGTATTGGGCACAGGACGAGGCCTTCCCGGTGATCGCCCCGCAGCCGGGCGCACAGGCCAAGGGGCTGCTGGTGCGCGGGCTGACGAGCGCGGACCTTGAGGCGCTGGATTTCTACGAAGGCGGCTTTGGCTATGACGCGCGCCCCGTCACGGTGACGGTGGACGGGCAGGGGGCGCAGGCGCTGGTCTACTTCCCGCCCGAAGGCAAGTTCACCGCCGGAGCGCCGTGGTCGCTGGACGCGTGGCGGCAGGACTGGGAAGAGATCACCATGCGCGCCGCCGCAGAGGTCATGGCCCGCCGCACCACCCACAGCGCCGCCGAGATTCGCGGGATGTTGCCGTTTTTCCGCTCGCGCGCCTGGGCGCAGCAGATCGCCCGCACGCCTGCGCCGCAGACCGTGCGCAACCCGATGACCATGGATCAGGTCGAGATCACCGGCAAGCGTCCGGGATTCCACGGGTTTTTCACCATGAATGCGTTCAAGCTGCGCTACCGCCGCTTTGATGGCGACTGGTCGCCAGAGCTGCCGCGCGAGTGTTTCATGTCCTTCGACGTGGCCTTGGTGCTGCCCTATGACCCGGTCTTGGACAAGGTCTTGTTGGTGGAGCAGCTGCGCTTTGGCCCGGTCCAGCGCGGCGACCCCGCGCCTTGGGTGCTGGAACCGATCGCGGGTTTGGTCGATGCGCGCGAGACGCCCGAAGCCGCCGCCCGCCGCGAGGCTGTCGAAGAGGCGCATCTGACCCTGACGGACCTGCGCCCCATGGTGCGCGGCTATGCCAGCCCCGGCTATTCGACCGAGTTCTACCACAGCTTTCTGGGCCTGTGCGATCTGTCGGGCCGCGGCCAAAGCCAGGGCGGGCTGGAGGCCGAGAACGAGGATATCCGCAACCACGTCATTGCCTTTACCGATGCCATGGACCTGCTAGACACCGGGGAAATCAACGCGGCCCCCTTGGCGATGATGCTGCTCTGGCTGGCGACAAAGCGCGAAGCCTTGCGCGCAGCGGCTTGAGTTTACGCCCCGCCAGACATACACCAAGGGCAAGACGTGTATGAAAGGACCGCACATGCGTATCGCATCCGATTTGGCTCAGGCTGTTGGGCACACTCCGCTGATCCGGCTGAACAAGGCGTCCGAGCTGACCGGCTGCGAGATCCTTGGCAAGGCCGAGTTCATGAACCCCGGCCAGTCGGTCAAGGACCGCGCGGCGCTGTACATCATCAAGGACGCGGTGGAAAAGGGCTTGCTGAAGCCCGGCGGCACCATTGTCGAGGGCACAGCGGGCAACACCGGCATCGGCCTTGCGCTGGTGGGCGCGTCCATGGGGTTCAAGACCGTCATCGTCATTCCTGAAACGCAAAGTCAGGAAAAGAAGGACATGCTGCGCCTTGCCGGGGCGGAGCTGGTGCAGGTGCCCGCCGCGCCCTATTCGAACCCCAACAACTATGTGCGCTACTCGGGCCGTCTGGCCGAACAGCTGGCCCGCACCACCAACGAGGGCGTGATCTGGGCCAACCAGTTCGACAACGTCGCCAACCGCCAGTCGCATATCGAAACCACCGGCCCCGAGATCTGGGAACAGACCGGCGGCAAGGTTGACGGCTTTATCTGCGCCGTTGGCTCGGGCGGGACGCTGGCCGGTGTCGGCATGGCCTTGCAGCCCAAGGGCGTCAAGATCGGTCTGGCCGACCCCGAAGGCGCGGGCCTGTTCAAACTGTATACCGGCGCTGAGAACCCCGGCAACTCGATCACCGAGGGCATCGGGCAGGGGCGCATCACCGCCAACCTCGAAGGCTTCACCCCCGATTTCTGCTATCGCATTTCCGACGCCGAGGCGCTGCCGGTGGTGTTCGATCTGCTGTCCGAAGAGGGGCTGTGCCTTGGCGGCTCGTCTGGCGTGAACGTGGCCGGTGCCATGCGTCTGGCCAAGGAAATGGGCCCCGGACATACAATTGTGACTGTCCTTTGCGATTATGGCACTAGGTATCAGTCGAAACTGTTCAACCCGGACTTCCTGAAAGAAAAGGGGTTGCCGACGCCGCCGTGGCTTGACCGCGCGCCCGCCAGCATCCCCGGTGTATTCGAGGACTAATGACCTTTATCTACCGTTGGCTTAGCGCCATGATCTTCTCCCTCGCCATGCTGGCGGGGGCTGCTTTTGCGCAGGACGCGGGCCTGCCGGACTATTCCAAATGGACGTCGACGGCGACCAGCGCCGAACAGACGCTGAGCGAAGGTCGCGCCTCTGACGATGCGCTGGAGCTGCTGCGCGAGACCATCGCCGACTGGCGCGAGCAATTCCTTGCGGCGCAGGACGTGAACGCGGCGCGCATCGAGACGCTGCAAAACCAGATCGCCGCCTTGGGCGAGCCGCCCGCCGATGGCGAAACCGAAGACCCCGAGATCGCCGAGCGCCGCGAAGAGCTGAACGCCACGCTGACAGAGCTGCGCGCGCCCTCGCTGCGGGCCGAAGAGGCGTACACACGCTCGAACGGGCTGATCGCCGAGATTGACCGGATCATCCGCGAGCGTCAGACCGACGAGCTGCTGGAACTGGGGCCAACGCCGCTGAACCCGGCCTATTGGCCCACCGCGCTGGAGGACGTCTTGATGTCGTTCCACCGCGCGGGCGTCGAGATCAAGGCCAACGCTTCCTCGCCGGAATATCAAGCCGAGGCGCGCCAGAACCTGCCGCTGATCCTGCTGCTGGTGGTCATCGGCCTGATGCTGGTGATCAAGGGCGAAAGCTGGTCTCGGGCGGCGGTGGCCTATCTGCGGGGCAAAGCGCCGCGCGGCACGGGTGTGTTCCGCTTTCTGGTGTCGCTGGGGCAGGTGATCCTGCCCTTGCTGGGGATTTACGCGCTGGTCCAAGCCTTTGAGGCCACGGGATTCATGGGCGCGCGCTGGCTGGTGCTGCTGGATCAGGTGCCGCTTTGGGCGACCTTGCTGCTGGGCATCCACTGGCTTGCGGACGAAAGCTTTCACGAGAACGACGAGATCGCGACCCTGCCGCTCGAGGCCAGCGACCGCGCCAGCGCCCGCCGCATCGCCGATTTGCTGGCCTGGACCTATGTGCTGAAAAGCGTTCTCGACGCGGTCAGCCAGTTCGACAACTACCCCACGGCCACAAGCGCGGTCATGGACTTTCCGCTGCTGGTGATTTCCGGCGTTCTGCTGTTCCGTCTGGGCCGGGTGCGCAACCATGCCGCCATGGCGGGCAGCCAGTCTGCCGCGGTGACCGATGATGCGGGCGTCTTCCGTCTGCGTTTTGCGCGGCTGATGGGGCGCGCGGCGATGATCATCGGCGTGATCGGCCCGGTGATGGCCGCGATCGGCTATGCCCGCTTTGGCGAGGCGCTGGTCTATCCGTTTATCGCTTCGCTGGCGGTGGTGGGCGTGCTGCTGATCCTGCAACGCTTTGTCAACGACCTGTACGAGCTGATCACCGGCAAGCGCGCCGACGAAGAGGACAGCCTGCTGCCGGTGCTGGCGGGCTTTGGCCTGACGCTGGTGATGCTGCCGTTCCTCGCGCTGATCTGGGGCGCGCGCGTTGCCGACCTGACAGAGATCTGGGCGCAGTTCCAAGAGGGCTTTACCTTTGGCGAGACGCGCATCTCTCCGACCGATTTCATGGTCGTGGTGATCGTCTTTGTCATCGGCTACACCGTGACGCGCCTGCTACAAGGGGCGTTCCGCACCTCGATCCTGCCCAAGACCAAGATCGACCAAGGCGGCCAGAACGCCATCGTGTCGGGCATGGGCTATGTGGGCATCTTTGTCGCGGCGATCATTGCGATCACCGCCGGGGGGCTGGATCTGTCGTCGCTGGCCATCGTTGCTGGTGCCTTGTCCGTCGGGATCGGTTTTGGCCTGCAAAACATCGTGTCGAACTTTGTGTCCGGCATCATCCTGCTGATCGAGCGCCCGATCTCCGAAGGCGACTGGATCGAGGTCAACGGCACGCATGGTATCGTCAAGGACATCTCTGTGCGCTCCACCCGGATGGAGACCTTTGACAAATACGACGTGATCATCCCCAACGCCGATTTCGTGTCGGGCACCGTGTCGAACTACACGCGCGGCAACTCTCTGGGGCGGATCATCGTCAGCGTTGGCGTGGCCTATGGCAACGACACCCGCAAGGTTGAAAAGATCCTGCTGGATATTGCCCGTCAGCACGACATGGTGCTGATGAACCCCGAACCGTTCGTGTTCTTCAAGGGGTTCGGCGCGGACAGTCTGGACTTTGAAATCCGCTGCATCCTGCGCGACGTGGGCAAGGGGCTGGTTGTGCGCACAGAGATGCACCACCAGATCGTCGAGCGTTTCACCGAAGAGGGCATCGAGATTCCCTTCGCACAGCGCGACATCTGGCTGCGCAACCCAGAGGCCTTGCAGCCCGGCGCGGCGCACCCGCCCGAGGCGCCCAAGGAGGAAACCTCGCCCGCGGCCAAGTCCGAGGCGGATGTGTCCAACAGCGCCGCCGGGATCGAGCCCGACGCAGGAGACCGCTGATGTCCGATCTGCTGTACCGCGATGACGCCTACGCCCGCGAAGCGCCGGGCCGCGTGGTTGGCTATACCGATGAGGGGGGCGTGATCGTCACGCCCTGCCTCTTTTACCCCACAGGGGGCGGGCAGCCGGGTGACAGCGGCTGGCTGGAATGGGACGGGAAAAAGCTGCCCATCGCCACGGCGGTCAAGGGCGACGACGGTCTGTCGGTGCTGGTCCCGGCCGAGCCTGCCGCGCTGCCGCCCAAGGGCGCGCATGTGGTGCAGGTGCTCGATTGGGAGCGGCGGCACCGGCATATGCGCATTCACACGGCCTTGCATCTGCTGAGCGTGGTGATCCCGCTGCCGGTCACCGGGGGCAAGATCAGCGCAGGCACCGGGCGTCTGGACTTTATGATGCCCGAGCCGCCCGAGGACCGCGACGCGCTGGAGGCGGCGCTCAACGATTTGGTGGACCGCGACTTGGCGGTGTCCGAGGATTGGATCACCACCGCCGAACTGGACGCCAACCCCGGGCTGGTGAAAACCCTGTCGGTGCGGCCTCCGCGCGGGGGCGGCGAAGTCAGGCTGGTGCGGATTGGCGCGGGGGCGGAGCAGGTCGACCTGCAACCCTGCGGCGGCACCCATGTGGCGCGCACCGGCGAGATCGGCGCGCTGCGGCTGGGCCGGATCGAAAACAAGGGCAAACAGAACCGCCGGGTGAACATCGCTTTGGACTAAGGCAGCGTGATCCAAAGGTGCGCTACCGCGCGCTTTTATCCCCCCAGAGGATAGGCGACGCGCCCCACTACGGTTTCTTTATCGGCGTGCCGTAAAGCTCCATCCGGTGGCCGGTCAGACGGTAGCCGAGTTTCTCGGCGATCTTTTCTTGCAGCGCCTCGATTTCCGGGTCGACGAATTCGATGACCTTGCCGGTCTCGATGTCGATCAGGTGGTCGTGGTGGTCGCGCCGGGCGTCTTCGTACCGGGCGCGACCATCGCCGAAATCCACCCGATCCAGAATCCCCGATTCCTCGAACAGTTTCACCGTCCGGTACACCGTGGCGATCGAGATATTGGGATCACGGGCGGCGGCGCGGGCGTGCAGCGCCTCGGCGTCGGGGTGATCGCGCGAGGTTTCCAGCACCTCGGCGATGGTGCGGCGCTGGCCGGTCATGCGCAAGCCAGCGGCGGCGCAACGTTCGGAAATCGTTTTGGGCATCTGGGGCCTTTGGCTGTCGGATGCTCTTTGTAGACAAGGCCGGGCGCGGGGCCAAGCCTTGTCCGCTTAGGGTCAGCTATAGAGAGGCTGCATCCCCATCTGTGCGTGCAGGGTGTTCACCGTCATCTCGTCCAGCTCCAGCGCCTTGGCGAGGCGGTCGAGGTACTGCGCGATGGCGTCATTGTCGACGCTGATGGTCATCAGCGAAGCGCTGTAGACCTGCACGCGCTGCGCCTCTGGCGTGTCGGCGGCCAGCGCTTCGGGGTCGACGGGGGCGGCGAGCTGTTCCTGGACAAAGTTCATGTCGCCGGGATCGGCATCCTCGCCCACGGCTTCGAGGATCTTGGCCTTTTCGGATTCGTCGATGACGCCGTCGCACTTGGCGGCCTGGATCATCGCGCGCAGCATCAGGCCGGCGGCTTCTTCGGCCTCGGGGGCGGTGCTTTCGGTGTTAAAGGCATCCAGAAGCGCGCCGACGCCCTGACCCTGCGCCACCGCTGCGCCGGACATGGCCCCCATGAGGCCCGCCATGGCGGGGTTCTCTTTGAGCTTATCCATCATGCCGGAGACTTGGTCCCCCAGTCCTCCGGGGAGGCCGCCCGCAAGGCCGCCGGACATCTGGCCAAAGCCGTTTTGCTTGAACATGTCCATCATCCCGCCCAAGGGGGCTTGGGCGGCCTGCGGCATCTCACCCTTGAGCATTTGGCCCTGGGCGGCGGCATTGGGATCGCTCGCGGCGACCTGTTTGCCCGGAAAGAGCCCGCCAAGCCCTTGGCCCTGTGCCAGTTTGTCGACCCCGCGCGCGGCGGCGTAGCCGATGGCGACCTTGGCCAGTGTTCCCATCAAACCCATACCCAGACTCCTTTTGGTCATCGTCTTTGGACAGAGTTAAGCAGAGAAGGCCGCGCTTGCACAGCCCCCGGTTGCCCGCGCGGTAAGGGATTGACCGGGCGGTCAAAGACGTGTCCAACCGTCGGATGGAACGCAAAGACTCTATGGATTTGGTGGGGGCCGCCGGGATGGTGGGCTTTGCCGCAACGCTCGCCTTTAACCAAGTGGTCATCAAGGTGACCAATGCCGGCTTTGGCCCGGTGTTTGCCGCCGGGTTCCGGTCCATCCTTGCGGTGGGGCTGCTGTTGCTGTGGTGCCTGCTGTCGGGTCGCAAGCTAAATGGCTTGCGCGCGGCGCTGGGGCCGGGGCTGTTGTTGGGGGTCTTGTTCAGCGCCGAGTTTGTGTTTCTGTTCAATGCCTTGGACATGACGAGCGTCAGCCGCGCGTCGATCCTGTTCTATTCCATGCCGGTGTGGCTTACGATCATCGCCAACTTTACCCTGCCGGGAGAGCGCCTGTCGCGCCGCCGTGCCTTGGGGCTGGTGCTGGCGATGGCGGGGGTGATCTGGGCCTTGGCGGACAAGGATAGCCAAAGCGGCGGGACCTGGGCGGGCGATCTGTTGGCGCTGTGCGGTGCCTTTGCCTGGGCCGGGATCGCCTTGACCGTGCGGTTGACGCGGGTGTCCGAGGTCAGCGCCGAGAGCCAGCTGTTCTATCAACTGGGCGTCAGCGCCGTGGTGCTGACCGCGATTTCGCCGCTGTTCGGAGACCTGATGCGCGCGCCAGAGGCGTTGCATTGGGCGGGGATGGGCTTTCAGGTCGTGGTGGCCTGCATGGGCTATCTGTTCTGGCTGTACCTGATGGCGATTTATCCGGCGTCGGACATTGCCGCCTTTTCGTTCCTGTCGCCGGTGCTGGCGGTGGGCTTTGGCTGGGCGCTGCTGGACGAGCCGGTGGGCCTTGGGTTCCTTGGGGCTTTGGCGCTTGTGGCGGTGGGGATCGTGCTGATCAACCGCCGCAAGCGCGTCTGAGGCTTAGGTCCCGCAAAAGGTCGCGCGCACGCGTTCATCGGGCAAGGGCGGGCGGCGCAGGTCGGCGTCTGCCTCTGGCGCGTCATAAGGATTGGCGTAGGCTGCGTTGAGGCGGTGGAACAGGCTGTCGTCGCCGGCTTCGGCGGCGGCGATCATCTGTTCGATCCGGTGGTTGCGCGGGATGATGGCGGGGTTGGTCCGTTGCATCAGCGCGACGGGGGCTTGAGCCTGCGCGTCGAGGCGGGGTTTCCACTGCGCCTCCCACGCGTCAAAAGCGGTTGGGTCGGTGAACTGATCCCGGGCGGTGCCATCGCCCAACGCGCGGAAGGTGTTGGTGAAATCCGCTTGCTGGCCGTCCATCAGGACCAGAAGCTCACCGATCAAGGGCGCATCCTCTGGCGTGGGATCGCTGATGCCGATCTTGGCGGCAAAGCGGGTCAGCCATTCGGCGCGGATGGTGTCGCCCATGCCGTGCAGGATCTCGGTGAATTCGGCGATGGCCTTGTCGTCGTCGGGCATGAGCGGCACGAGGGCCGTGGCCAGCTGCGCCATGTTCCACACGATGATATCGGCCTGCGCGGCATAGCTGTAGCGGCCCATGCGGTCGATAGAGGAGAACTTGGTCTCTGGGTTGTAGGTGTCCATAAAGGCGCAGGGACCGTAATCGATTGTCTCACCCGAGAGGCTGCAATTGTCGGTGTTCATCACGCCGTGGATAAAGCCGACCGACAGCCACGCGGCGATCAGTTGCGCTTGGCGGGTGGCGACGGCGCGCAGCAGGTCTGTGGGGCTGGTGACGCCGGGATAGTGGCGATCCACCGTGTAGTCGAAGAGCGTTTGCAGGTCGGCGTATTGCTGGCGCGCGGCAAAGACCTGAAAGGTGCCGACGCGGATATGGCTGGAGGCGACGCGGGTCAGGACTGCGCCGGGCAGGGGACGTTCGCGGATGACCTCTTGGCCCGTGCGGGTGGCGGCCAGAGCGCGGGTTGTGGGAATGCCAAGGGCGTGCATCGCCTCGGAGACCACGTATTCGCGCAGCACAGGCCCAAGGGCGGCGCGCCCGTCGCCGTTGCGCGAATAGGGCGTGGGGCCGGAGCCTTTGAGCTGGATGTCGCGGCGGGTGCCGGTGGTGTCGATGACCTCGCCCAAGAGCAGCGCGCGCCCGTCGCCGAGCTGCGGGTTGTAATTGCCGAACTGGTGCCCGGCGTAGAGCTGCGCGAGGGGGGCCGCGCCGTGGGGCGTCGCGTTGCCTGCAAAGGTGGCGGCGTCGGGGGTGCCGGTGATGCCGAGCTCTGCGGCCAGCGCGGCGTTCCACGCGATCAGCGAGGGGGCTTTGACAGGGGCGGGGTCCTGGCGCGTGTAAAAGCCTGCGGGCAGGCGGGCGTAGCTGTTGTCGAAGGGGATGTTTAAGGTCATGTTCGAGGTCATGGCATCTATATAGGGGGCGTGCGTTGCAGGGGAAGGCGGTCCGGCGCTCGTTCCTGCGGAACCACGCCCCGCCCGCCGTCCCGCTGCCCCCCGCGCTACAGCAGGCGGGTGAGCAGGAGGGTGTCTTTTTGCGGGGCAAAGCGCGCGCGCTGGCAGAACCTTTGGGTGGCCTCATCGTCGCGTGGGATACGCAGGTGGAGCGCGGCGACCCCGGCGTCGCTCATGGCTTTGGAGATGCCTGCGAGGGCCTCGCCGCCCATGCCGCGTTTGCGCACGGCGGGGCGGATGTAGAGCGCGGGGATATGCGCTTCGAGCCCGCCGAGTTCCAGCGACCAGCCAAAGGTGACCACGACAAAGCCCACGGGGGATTTGCGCGGGCCGATCAGCCAGATTGCGCCGTGGGGGGCGCCGTCGAGCAGGGGCAGGATGGCGTGCTCTTGGTGTTCGGGCGTGATCTCGTGGCCCTGTTCGCTGTGGAAGGCGGCCACGAGGGCCAGGAGTTTCGGCGCGTCGTCAGCTGTGGCGAGGTGGAGCGATTTCATAAAAGGTCCGATCCGGGGTCAGAGGCGCGCGAGGCGCTCTGTCAGCAGGGCAAAGAAGTGGTCGGCGTCGATGTCGCCCATGAAGGTGGCGTTGGGCGCACGGCCAGAGACGCGCCACCAGTCGGCGACGGTCATGCCCAAGGTCAGCTCGGACTGGGTTTCGATCTCGACATTGATGAAGCGGCCCTGGAAGAGGTGCGGGGCGATCAGGTAGGCGGTGACGCACGGGTCGTGCAGCGGCGCGCCGGTGGAGCCGTATTTTTCCAGATCGAAGCGCTCGAAGAAGTCGGTCATCTGGGCGACAGCGGTGCCGACACGGGTGCCCAAGGCGCGGAAGGCTTCGTTGCGCGGCGAGGTGACCAGCGCCTTGTGCGTGACGTCCAGCGGCATGACGGTGATGGGCGCACCGCAGGCGAAGGTGATCTTGGCCGCTTCGGGGTCGACATAGATGTTGAACTCGGCGGCGGGGGTGATGTTGCCGACCTCGAAGTAAGCCCCGCCCATGAGGACGATTTCCTGAATGCGCTCGGCGATGTCCGGGGCGCGGGTCAGGGCGGTGGCGATATTGGTCAGGGGCCCGAGGGGGCATAGGGTGACGGTTTTCGCGGGCTCATTGCGCAGGGTGTCGATGATGAAGTCGACGGCGTGCTGGTCCTGAAGCGGCATGGTCGGTTCTGGCAGGGTAGGGCCGTCAAGGCCGGTCTTGCCGTGGACGTGTTCGGCGGTGACGAGCTTGCGGGCTATCGGCCCATCGCAGCCCGCAAAGACGCGGGTCTCGGGCTTGCCCGCCAGTTCGCAGACGATGCGGGCGTTTCTGGTGGTGAGGTTCAGAGGGACGTTGCCTGCGACGCAGGTGAGACCGAGGACGTCGAGGTCTTCGGGGGAGGCGAGCGCGAGGAGGATGGCGACCGCGTCGTCCTGGCCGGGGTCGGTGTCGATGATGATCTTGCGCGCAGTCATGGGGAAGCCTCGTGTTGTTTGGTTTAGGTGGTGACACGGGCGCGCGGGGGGATCAAGCGGGATGGTTGGCTTGGGTGTGGGAGGATGAGCCCGGTGCCTGCCAGTAGGGCAGAAGGGGGGCGCTGCCCCCACGCCTTTGGCGTTCCCCCGGGATATTTTCAAAGAGAAGAAGCTTGGGGGGATTATTGGGGGCTTAGGCTGAACAACTGGCGCCGCCGAGGACGCAGAACTTGGCGCAGTGGGGGTGGTTGAGGGCGACGTCCGCTTCGGCCTCGGCCAGTGTTTCGCCCAGTTCGAACTGTGGGTCGTAGGCGAGCAGGGTGCAGGCGAGGACCGTGGGGGATTGCGCGCCTTTGCGTTTGACCACCATGCGGGAGGAGGCGCACATCACGTCGTCGGGGGATTTGTTCAGGATGCCCCAGCAGGCGGTGGTGATTTCCGGGACTTCGACCGAGGTGTCCATTTCGGGAAAGAGCACCGTCATGGCGGGGTTGTGGGCGTCGATGGCAAAGCCTTCGGCCTCAAAAAGCGTGGCGTAGCCTTTGCGGCTGTCGCTTTCGGTTTCGTGCCACATGGTGCGGCCTGCCACGGCCATTTGGATGCCGGTATCGCGCAGCCAGCGCATCCCCTCGATCGTTTTGTCAAAGGTGCCAACGCCCCGCTCGGTGTCGTGATACTCGGCGCTGTGGTGATCGACGGAGATGCGCAGGGTCAGTTTGTCGCCGTAGGCAGCATGGAGGCGTTCAAGACCGGCACGCACGCGCGGGCGCATCATCGGGCGCATGGCGTTGGTGAGGATCAGCACCTCGTAGCCACGGGACAGGGCGCGCTCGGCCATGTCGATCATCGCCGGGTTCATAAAGGGCTCGCCGCCGGTAAAGCCGATTTCGCGCACCCCCCAGTTGCGCTCTGAGAGTTGGTCGAGGTAGCTGTCCACCTCGTCGGCGGTCAGATAGACCAGCGCGTCATTTTCCGGGCTGCTGTCGATGTAGCAATTGGCGCATTCGATGTTGCACAGCGTCCCGGTGTTGAACCAAAGTGTTTGCGGATTGCTTAGGGCGACATTGGCGCGCGGCTCGCCTTTGGCGGTGACTTTGGGGTCCTGGAATTTGCCAAGGTTGGCGGGGGCGCTGTCTTTCATGTCTTTTCCCTTGCTTGCCTAAGGATTGGGTAGCCAAAGGAAATTGCCCTGACCAGACCAAAGAATACCGCCCACACCATTGTGAAGGCGAAATTGGGTGTTAGACTCCTGCTCGAAACTCGGGTAAATGCCCAATCAGTGAGACTTCGTTAGCGCTAACTTGCGCTGCGCAACCAATGGAAAGGCCCGCAGCATGGTATCTCGAGTCATCCCGGTGGACCCCTTTGATCTGGTCATTTTCGGTGCAACCGGCGATTTGGCCCGGCGCAAGATCCTGCCGGGGCTGTTCCGCCGCTTTTGTTCGGGGCAGATGCCCGAAGAGGCGCGGATCACCGGGGCTGCGCGCTCTGACATGGATGACGCGGGCTTTCGCGAGATGGTCGCCGAGGCGATCCGCGAGTTCGGCGGCGGGCGCTCTTGTGAGGACGGCACGCTGGACGATTTCCTGACGCGCATCGGCTATGTCACCGTGGACGCCAAGGGCGACGGCGGTTGGGGCGAGCTGAAAGAACGGCTGCGGAGCGGCTTTGTCCGGGCGTTTTACTTCTCGGTTGCGCCCAGTTTGTTTGGCGATATCGCGGAACGGCTGCGCAGCTTTGGTTTGGCCGATGATGACAGCCGGGTGGTGGTTGAAAAGCCCTTTGGCAAGGATCTGGCCAGCGCGCGGGCGCTGAACGCCACGCTGGCGCAGCACTTTGACGAGACGCAGATTTACCGCATCGACCACTACCTTGGGAAGGAAACGGTGCAGAACCTCATGGCGGTGCGCTTTGGCAATATGCTGTTCGAGCCGCTGTGGAATTCGCAATACGTTGATCACATCCAGATCACCGTGGCCGAGACCGTCGATGTGGGCGGGCGCGGCGGTTACTATGATACCTCGGGGGCGATGCGCGACATGGTGCAGAACCACCTGATGCAGCTGCTCTGCCTGATCGCGATGGAGCCGCCCGCGCGCTTTGAACCCGACGCGGTGCGCGACGAAAAGCTCAAGGTTATTCGCGCGCTGGACCCGGTGGATTATCACCACATCGTGCGCGGGCAATACGCGGCGGACGAGAGCCAGCCGGGCTATCGCGCCCATGTGGAAAACCCGCGTTCGACCACCGAGAGCTTTGTCGCCATGAAGGTGCATATCTCGAACTGGCGCTGGGCGAACACGCCGTTCTATCTGCGCACCGGCAAAAAGCTCAAAGCGCGGACCTCTGAGATTGCCGTGGTGTTCAAGGATGCGCCGCACTCTATTTTCGGGCCCGAAGCCGGACGGCACGCCAACGTGCTGGTGATCCGCTTGCAGCCGAACGAGGGGATGACGCTGGGCGTGACCATCAAGGAACCGGGGCCGGGCGGGATGCGCCTGTTGGATGTGCCGCTGGATATGTCCTTTGCCGAGGCGCTGGGCCCGGATGCCGAAGAGGTGCCGGACGCCTACGAGCGCCTGATCATGGACGTGATCCGGGGCAACCAGACGCTGTTCATGCGCGGCGACGAGGTCGAGGCGGCCTGGCGCTGGACCGATCCGATCATCGAAGGCTGGACCGCGCGCGGCGAAGTGCCCAAGCCCTACGAGCCGGGATCAAGCGGGCCGGAGGATGCCTTGATGCTGATGCACCGCGACGGGCGCAAGTGGCGGGAGATCAAGGGATGACGTACGAGTTCATCGAATACCCCGACCGTGAGATGCTGGTGATCGATCTGGCGAACCAGCTGGCGGGTGATCTGCGCACGGCCTTGTCGCACAGCGACCGTGCGGTCTTGTCCGTGCCGGGGGGGACCTCGCCGGGGCCGATCTTTGACGACCTGTGCGCCGCCGATCTGGATTGGGCGCGGGTGGACGTTCTGCTGAACGACGAACGCTGGGTGCCCGAGGATCACGAGCGGTCCAATACCGCGCTTTTGCGGCAGCGTTTGCTGGTGGATCGTGCGGCAAGCGCCCGTTATCTGCCATTGTACGCCCCCTATCCGGAACCGGACGACGCGCTGGCCGAGCTGGCCAAACCCATCGAAGAGGAACTGCCGCTGGCGGTTTTGCTGCTGGGGATGGGCGCGGATCGCCATACCGCGTCGCTGTTCCCCGGCGCCGATCAGCTGGACGCGGCGCTGGCCCATGACGCGCCGACCTTGCTGGCGATGCGCGCGCCGGGTGCGCCCGAGCCGCGTATCACCCTGTCGGCGCCGGTGCTGAACGGGGCGCTGGCCAAACACGTGCTGATCTTTGGCGCAGAGAAACGCGAGGCGCTGGAAAGCGCGCGTGGCCTGTCCGTGCACGACGCCCCCATCAACGCCGTCCTTGACGGTGCCAAGGTCCACTGGGCCGCTTAAACCGACGGAGACTGCCCATGTGGGACGACCTGAAATCCAAAGCGGCGGGCCTTGGCGATCGCCGGATCGAGGCGCTTTTTGCTGACCCCGACCGCGCCGCCGCCTATTCGCTGAGTGCGCTGGGGATGCTGTTCGACTTCTCCAAAACGCAGATCGACGCGCCGATTTATGACGCCCTGCTGGAGGTTGCCGATCAAGCCGGGGTCGCCGCCAAACGCGACGCCATGTTCGCCGGGCAAAAGATCAACGAAACCGAAGGCCGCGCCGTCTTGCACACCGCGCTGCGCAACCTCGAGGCGCGTCCGGTGCTGGTGGATGGCAAGGATGTCATGCCCGAGGTGCTGGAGACCCTCAGCCGGATGGAAAGCTTGGCGCAGATCGTGCGCGATAGCGACGTCACGGATGTGGTGAACATCGGCATCGGTGGCTCTGACCTTGGGCCGGCCATGGGTGTGCTGGCGCTTGCGCCCTTTCACGACGGGCCGCGCTGCCATTTCGTGTCCAACGTCGACGGGGCGGACATTGCCGACACGCTGGCCAAATGCGACCCGGCGACGACCATATTTATCGTGGCGTCCAAGACGTTCACCACCATCGAGACCATGACCAACGCGCAAACCGCCAAGGATTGGCTCGCCGCGCAGGGCGTCAGCGACGCGGGCAAGTTCATTGCGCTGTCGTCCAACGTGGCCAAGGCAGGCGAGTTCGGCATCCCGGCGGAGCGGGTCTTTGGCTTCGAAGACTGGGTCGGCGGGCGCTATTCCATGTGGGGGCCCATCGGCCTGTCGCTGATGATCGCCATCGGCCCCGAGGATTTCCGCGCTTTCCTGAAGGGGGGCGAGGCGATGGACCGCCATTTCGTCACCGCCCCCATGGCAGAGAATATGCCGGTCGCGCTGGCCTTGGTCGGGCTGTGGCACAATCAGGTGCTGGGCCATGCCACCCGCGCCGTGCTGCCCTATGACAACCGCCTCGCGCGGCTGCCCGCCTACCTGCAACAGCTGGAGATGGAGAGCAACGGCAAGGGCGTGAGCATGGACGGCGCGGACCTGCCGTATCATTCCGGCCCCGTGGTCTGGGGCGAGCCGGGCACCAACGGCCAGCACGCCTTTTACCAGCTGATCCACCAAGGGACGCGGGTTGTGCCGTGTGAGTTCCTTGTCGCGGCGCGCGGGCACGAGCCTGACCTCAAACACCACCACGATCTGCTGGTTGCCAACTGCCTTGCCCAGTCCGAGGCGCTGATGCGCGGGCGGACCTTGGACGAGGCGCGCGCTAAGGTGGCGGACAAGTTCGAAGGGGCCGAGCTGGAACGGCAGGCGCGCCACCGCGTCTTCCCCGGCAACCGGCCTTCGACGACCTTGATCTACGACCAGCTCGACCCTCAAACGCTGGGCAAGATCATCGCCTTGTACGAACACCGCGTCTTTGTCGAAGGGGTGATCCTTGGGATCAACTCTTATGACCAATGGGGTGTCGAGCTGGGCAAAGAGCTGGCGACCGCGCTTGGCCCGCTGGTCACGGGCGAGGCACCCGTGCAAGGCAAAGACGGCTCGACCGCGCAACTTTTGCGGTTCGTGCATACGCACCAAGCGCGCTAAGGTTCCGGCCAAACCAAAAAATAAACTTTAAAAAGAAAGGGAACGGCGACGGTCCGGCACGAGTTGCCCAAGCAGATCAAACGCGAAAAGGAGATCGCACATGAACCGCTTTATGATGACCGCCGCCGCCGCCGCCCTGATCCCTGTTGTTGCCCTGGCCGAAAGCCATGCCGCCACTGACGGTATGATGAAAATGGACCAGACCGACGAAGCCGAGATGCGCCCGGCGCAGCCCGAAGTCGATGACATGGCGGCCGCTGATATGGATATGGGCAGCGACCCCAAGCTGATCCGCACCCGCGACATCACCGGTGGCACCGTCTACACCATGACGGAATCGACCGACGCCGTGGCCGACTGGGGCAACATGATGTTCGACTCCGTGGACGACAGCTGGGACGCCGTGGGTGAAATCGAGGACATCGTTCTGGCCGCTGACGGCTCTTTCAAGGGCATCGTGGCCGAGGTTGGCGGCTTTCTGGACATCGGTGACAAGCACGTGATGATCCCCGTCAGTAATGCCATGCTGGTGCCGGTGGACGATGCATCCTACTCGATCGTCGTGTCCTACACGCTCGAAGAACTCAAGGCCATGGAAGGCGTCGATGAAGGCTTTTGGAACTAACCCTTGACGGTTTAGCCAAGATTGGCCCGGGTGTGCGCCCGGGCCTTTTTGCGTTTTGTGCCGGGGGTTTACGCCTCGGACTTGGCCATCATGCCGGCCAGCTTTTCGCTGACGAAACCAAAGATGTTGCCAAGGATCAGCGAGGCGACAACCATGGCCGCAGCGGTGGCGACGGCGGTGATGTCGCCAATCGCGACGCCCGACAGCAGGCAAAACGCCGCCGTCGAGGCATAGCCGTAAACGGCCGCCGGGATGGTCGACAGGGCGGGGATATGCGCGCCCAAGACCAGCGCCACGACCGACGCACCGACGATGGCCGAGGTCACCACCACAGAGCCGCCCACGGTGCCCACGACGACCAGCGCAAGGGTCGCCACAACCGCGCCCCAGATGTGGTTGATGGCCGATTTGGTCAGCCCGTCGGTGCCGCCGCCTGTGTGGTAAAAGCTGCCCCAGCCGACGAACAGCGCCCAGACGTGCAGGCCCGCCCCGTTGCCAAGGCAAACCCAAGTGGCGAGCGCGGCCAAAAGGCCGATCGAGATCGCCAGCGCGTTGATCAAATTCATGTATTTTCCTCCCAAAATGTCCGGCCCGCCGTGGTGGCGTTGGCCGATGCCGTGGACGCTAGAGCGGCGATGAAATCTTGAGAATGAGACCTTAATTTATTCTACCTTAACGGAGTTGACTTGATTAATGTTGCGCAGTTTCAGGAGCTTGGGTGTTGTTCTTGAAGTCTTTCAACTGCCCAAATTTTGGGCGCGTTAAGGAATGTCGAACCCCTCGGGGGCCAATTCGAATCCCGAAAACTGGAAACCGGGGGACACTGTGCAGCCCACCAGCGTCCAATCGCCAAGGCTTTGGGCCGCCTGCCAGTGCCCCGTCGGCACGATCAATTGGGGCCGCTGCCCGGTCGCCAGATCGGGGCCCAGCGTCAGGTCCGCGCGCGGCCCGGCACCCGTTTCAGACAGCGACAGCGTCAGCGGCGCGCCCGCGTAATAGTGCCAGATCTCGGCGGCATCGACGCGGTGCCAATGGCTGCGCTCACCACCCTTGAGCAGGAAGTAAATACAGGTGCCCGCCGCCCGCGGCTGCGCGTCGTCCATCCAGGTCTGGCGATAGTGCCCGCCCTCGGGATGGGGGGCCAGATCGAGCAGGGCGATGATCTCATCAGCGGTCATGTTCAGACTTTCTTAAGGGCGGCGCACGGCGGGGCGAGGGGCCGTTAACACCTCATTTGCAAACTTTGGCCGTTCAACCGCTTCGAGCAGGAGGCAAACATGGCGGCAATTGCAGAACGCGTTCGGCAGATGGCCGAAGAAATCGTCGCCCGAGAGGGCGGCTATGTCAACGACCCGGACGATCCGGGCGGGGCGACGAAATATGGCGTGACGATCCACACCATGCGACGGCTGGGGCTGGACCTGACCGGCGACGGGCGCATCGACGCCGAGGACGTGCGCAAGATCACCCGTACCCACGCGGTCGAGATTTTCTTGCAGCATTACTATGTGAAACCGCGTATCGCAGAGCTGCCCGAGGCTTTGCACGAGACGGTGTTCGACATGTACGTGAACGCCGGGGCGAACGCGGTGAAGATCCTTCAGCGCTTGCTGAACGACATGGGCGAGGCGGCCTCGGTCGACGGGGTCATCGGCCCGCAGACCATCGCGTCGGCCAAGGCAGCGGCGGCCAAGGCGCCGTCGCATATCGTTGATGCCTACGGCATCGCGCGGCGCAACTATTACTTCGGCATTGCGGACCGTCGCCCGGCCTCGCGCAAATACGCGCGCACGCGGGCGGGCGGCAAAGGAGGCTGGATCAAGCGCGCCGAAGAGTTCATTTCGCCCCGGTATCACCTGTCGGAGGCCGAGTTCGACGCTCGGGTCGCGGCATGGGGGTGATCGAACGTATTCTTGGCGTGATCTTTGGGTCTGGTCGCAACGTGGTCGCCGAAACCGCAGAGGTGTTCCGGATCAATGCCGAAGCCGATGCGCAGCGCGCTCACCAGATGCAAAGCGCGGCCTTGCAGCAGTTTGGCGGCGAGTTCCGCCTGACGCAGCGGGGCTGGTTTGACCGCTTCATGGACGCACTCAACCGCGTCCCGCGCCCGGCGATGGCCTTGGGGACGTTGGGGCTGTTCATCGCGGCGATGGTCGACCCGGTGTGGTTCGCGGCGCGCATGGCGGGGATTGCCCTGGTGCCAGAGCCGTTGTGGTGGTTGTTGGCGGCAATCGTCTCCTTCTATTTTGGGGCGCGGCATCAGGCCAAAGGCCAAGACTTCCAGCGTGAACTGGCCGAGACCATGGCTGCCGTGCCGCAGGTGGTGCGGACGGTGAAAAACGTCGAATCCTTGCGGGATGTGACGCCAGAGCCAGACGCGCCAGAGGCTCAGAGTAACCCCGCGCTCGCAGATTGGCGCGCGGGGCGTTAAAATCTGGCAAACGGATCAAGACAGGGCGGGGCTTTCCCGCCCTTTTTCCTTACGTATTCGTAAAACCGGATTTGATTGCGACAATGTGAACACCGCGCGGGCCGGAAAATCATTGGCCCTTAACTAAGCTGCATCTATAACCGGGCCATGATTACAGAGCTCGGTCACTTCGCCCTCATCCTCGCCTTTCTGGTGAGCCTCGTCCAAATGGTTGTCCCGTTGATCGGGGCGCACAAACGCTGGCCGGGCTGGATGGCCGTGGCCGAACCTGCCGCCAGTTTGCAGTTCTTTCTGGTCGGGGCGAGCTTTGCGGCGCTGACCTATGCCTTTGTTGTGTCTGACTTTTCTTTGCGCCTGGTCTATTTGAACAGCCATTCGGCCAAGCCGATGCTGTACAAGATCAGCGGCGTTTGGGGCAACCACGAAGGGTCGATGCTGCTGTGGGTTTTGATCCTCGCGCTGTTCGGCGCCATGGCCGCTTGGTTTGGCGGGAATCTGCCCCCGACGCTCAAGGCGCGGGTGCTGGCGATTCAGGCGTCGGTTGGCGCGGCCTTTTTCGCCTTTATCCTGTTTACCTCGAATCCCTTCCTGCGCATGTCGGTGCCGCCGTTTGATGGCCAAGACCTCAACCCGCTGCTTCAGGACCCCGGTCTCGCGTTTCACCCGCCGTTCTTGTACCTCGGCTACGTCGGCCTGAGCATCTGCTTCAGCTTTGCTGTCGCCGCCCTGATCGAAGGGCGCGTCGATGCTGCCTGGGCGCGCTGGGTGCGGCCGTGGACGCTGGCGGCGTGGATGTTCCTGACCATCGGCATCGCGCTGGGGTCATGGTGGGCCTACTATGAGCTGGGCTGGGGCGGCTTCTGGTTCTGGGACCCGGTGGAAAACGCGTCCTTTATGCCGTGGCTGTTTGCCGCCGCGCTGCTGCATTCCGCCATCGTTGTGGAAAAGCGTGAAGCCTTGAAAAGCTGGACGGTGCTGCTGGCGATCTTGGCTTTTGGCTTTTCGCTCATCGGGACATTCATCGTGCGCTCGGGCGTGCTGACCTCGGTCCACGCGTTCGCCAACGACCCGGAACGCGGCGTGTTCATCTTGATGATCCTCGTGTTCTTTACCGGCGGGGCGCTGACCCTGTACGCCGTCCGCGCCAGCGCGATGGAGGCCAAGGGCGTGTTCAGCGTGGTCAGCCGCGAGAGCGCGCTGGTCGCCAACAACATCCTGCTGGCGGTCGCGGCCTTTGTCGTCTTTGTCGGCACGATCTGGCCGCTGGTGGCCGAGATGATCTGGGATCGCAAGCTGTCGGTTGGTGCGCCGTTCTTTAACATGGCGTTTACGCCTTTCATGGTCATGTTGGGTCTGCTGCTGCCCATCGGGTCGATGATCGGCTGGAAACGCGGCAAGCTGGGCCGGGTGCTGCGCTCGCTCGCCCCGGCCTTTGCCCTGTCGATCGCGCTGCTGGCGCTGGTCTGGGTCATGCAGGGCGGGCGGTCGATGCTGGGGCCGGTGGGCGTGTTCCTTGGCGCCTGGCTGGTGTCGGGCGCGGTGGTCGACCTGCTCAGCCGCATCGGCCAAAGCCGCGATTACGCGCGTCTGCTGCGCCTGCCGCGCGCCGATTGGGGCAAGGCGGTTGCGCACGCGGGGCTGGGCATCACCATGCTGGGGATCGCGGGCCTGATGGCTTGGCAGGAAGAGGACATTCGCGCCGTTCAGCTGAACCAGCCGTGGACGGTGGGCGATTACGAATTTACCCTGCTGGACGTCAAACAGGTGCAGGGGCCGAACTATTTCTCGACCATGGGTGAGGTCAGCGTCGTTCAGGACAATGGCGAAATCGCGCATCTCTACCCGGAAAAGCGCAACTACCCGGTGGCCAAGATGCCCACGACTGAGGCGTCCATCGACTATCGCTTCCTGCGCGACATTTACGTGGTGATCGGCGATGCGCAGGATGACGGCGGCTATGTCATGCGGATTTATATCAAACCGCTGGCAAACTGGATCTGGGGCGGCTCGATCCTGATGGCGCTTGGCGGCTTGCTGAGCCTGTCTGACCGCCGCTACCGCGTGGCGGCAGGCGCGCGCAAATTGGCCAAGACCTCGGCGGTGCCTGCGGAATGAAACAAGGAAACGCCCCAATGCGCCTGATAAAAACCCTCGCCGTGGTTGCCTCTCTGGCTTTGCCGGGCGCGGCCTTGGCCGTGCAACCGGACGAAATGCTCGCCGACCCTGCGGAAGAGGCGCGGGCGCGCGAAATCTCGGCGGGCTTGCGCTGTCTGGTCTGCCAGAACGAAAGCATCGACGAAAGCAACGCCTCGCTGGCGCGCGATCTGCGCATCCTCGTGCGTGAGCGGATCACCGCGGGCGACACCAACGAAGAGGCGGTAGATTACATCGTCGCGCGCTATGGCGAGTTCGTTTTGCTCCGGCCCACGACCGGCGGCTGGAACTGGCTGCTCTGGGGGGCGGGGCCGTTGATGTTCATCCTCGCCCTAGGGCTGGGCATCGTCTACGTGGGCCGACGGTCCAAGGCGGACGCCCCCACAGAGGCCGGCCTGTCCGACGACGAACGCAAACGCCTTGAGGAAATCCTCAAGAGCTAAGCTGCGGGCGCCAAA
The DNA here is from genome assembly GCF_900176475.1 of Tropicibacter naphthalenivorans. Taxonomy (GTDB): domain Bacteria; phylum Pseudomonadota; class Alphaproteobacteria; order Rhodobacterales; family Rhodobacteraceae; genus Tropicibacter; species Tropicibacter naphthalenivorans. The sequence continues at coordinate 480,718 of NZ_FWXX01000002.1, read as the reverse complement.
GGGTTTCCCGCCCAGAGTAATCGCCAGAGCATTCCCCATGTGACGCCGCGTTTCGCTTTGCCTTTTGCGCGGGCGCGGTGTTTCATGCGGCCAACGCTTTGGGAGGCCTTCATGCAGTACGACACGATCACCTATTCGCTGGACAACAACATCGCCACGGTCACGCTGAACCGGCCCGATGTGATGAACGCGCTCAACACGCAAATGCGCGCCGAGATCACCGATGCGGTGGCGCGCGGCGGGCGCGAGGCGCGGGTGGTGGTGCTGACCGGCGTGGGCAAGGCGTTCTGCTCGGGGCAGGATCTGGGCAACGGCGAAGATGCCACGCAGCTCGATCTGGAGCGTATTTTGCGCGACGAATACGTGCCCATGCTCAAGGCGATGTACGACTGCCCGGTGCCGGTGATTGCCGCCGTCAATGGCGCGGCAGCGGGGGCGGGGGCGAACCTTGCGCTGGCCGCCGACGTGGTGATCGCCACCGAAAGTGCCTTTTTCCTTCAGGCGTTTACGCGCATCGGCCTGATCCCTGATGCGGGCGGGACGTGGTTCCTGCCGCGCCAGGTCGGTCTGGCCAAGGCCATGGGCGCGGCGTTGTTTGCCGACAAGATCAGCGCCAAACAGGCCTGCGATTGGGGCATGATCTATGAGACCGTCCCGGACGAAGGCTTTGCCGCCCACATCGCCCGCCGCGCCGCCCATCTGGCCAACGGCCCGACCCAAGCCTACGCCCGCGTCAAAGAGGCGATGATGGGCTCTTTCGACAATACGCTGGACGAACAGCTGGCGGTCGAGGCGCGGCTGCAAGGGGAATGCGGCAAGACCCGCGACTTCAAAGAGGGCGTGGTCGCCTTTATGCAAAAGCGCCCCGCGGAATACGAAGGGCGCTAAAGCGTCAGAGAGACGAGAGAGAGTAGGGGGCCGGGCATCACACCCGGCCTTTGTCGTTAGAGCAGGAAGTCGGGCAGGTCGGCCTCTTCGGCGGCGTTGTCATCAGCCTGCGCCATGGCGGCGCGCTCGTCCTCTGTCATGTCGACATAGGGGATGTCGTCGGCGGTGATCTCGTCGGCGTCATCCGCATCATCCGCATCATCGGCTTCGTCGGCCGGGTCTTCCTCGGTGGATTGTTCGAATTCGATGGTCTCTTCGGCCTCGGGCAGTTCGGCGCACAGGACGGTGTCGTCGTCTTCGCCCTCTTCGGTGACGCAAAGGTCAAAGTCCATGCCGCACAGGTCCTGAACGCTCAGCGCGCAGTCGGGATGCGAAATGGTAAAGCTGGTTTCCTTGCAGCCCTCCTCGCCGCCGTCGAACTTGGAGCCGCAGTCGCGGTCGGTGTCATCGTGGTGGCGGTCGTGATCCCGGTCGTCGCGATCATGGCGGCCATGACGCCCGCCGTCCCGGTCGCAATCGCGGTCTTCGTCGCGGTCGCGGTGGCTGTTGCGCCCCCAGTCGCCAAAGGTCTTGCCGCCACATTTGCCGCCCGACACGTCGTCGCCGTCAATCTTCAGGCCATCGGCCAGGCTGGGGTCTTTGAAATCGCAGGAAAAGCTCTTGAGCGAGCAGGCCTTGTCTGCGTCCAAAACCTTCAGGTCGCATTTCAGCGCACCCTCTTGGGTTTCAGAGATACGGACACAAACGTCGGATTTGTGGGAAACGATAAAGGACAGGCAGTTGAAGGAAAAGAAACCGAAGCTCATTTTAGGTCATCCGTATAACAGGCCCCCACCTGTTGATGCCTTAATGTCGCCCAATTGTGGCAAAATCTGGGCAATTCAAACGAAATGAGGCATGAATTGGGGAAACGCATTGTTTCCGTCCAATTCTATGCCTCATTCGGAGCGTTTCCGCCCCAATTTCGCAAATCTCGCCATAAATACGGCCCGGCATTCGAAAACACCGGGCCGGTCTTGCTGAAATTACGGGAAGGCGGCGTCGACCAGGTCGGCCTCTTCTTCGTCGTCGGTGTTGCCCAGCAGTGCGTCGATCTCTTCGTCGGTCAGCTGCTTGTTCACCAGCTCGTCGTAGGTGACCTCGTACTGGCCGCAGGTCGCATCGCCCGCGTCAGAGCCGCCAACCAGCGAGACGTTGTCCAGCAGCGGGCCGGTCGAGTCGTTCTCGGAGGCCAGCTCGCGGAACTCCAGACGGTCCAGACCGCCGGTGCCGGTGACGTCCACGGTGAAGGTTTCCCAGTCTTCGCCATCGGGCGAAACGGTGTCGACCAGCTCGTTGTTCCAGTAGATCTCGACGCTGTCGGTCTCGCCGTGGAAGCGCTGCGCCACGTCCAGCGACAGCTGGTAGGTCTCGCCTTCTTCGGTCTGCACGTCCTGATAGATGTTGTCCACCTGGTGCGCGTCAGCGTTGCGGTCCAGCTCGATAAAGGACTGGCCTTCGGACGCTGCCTGATGTTCAAAGCCGGTACCCCAGCCTTCGATGCCGGTGTCGGACTGCCAGCCCTCGACCGAGGCGTTCATGTTCACGTGGCCCGCGGCGACGCCGCTTTCGAAGGAGCCGTTGGTCAGAATGTCGTCGCCGTCCAGCGGCAGGTCGACCGCCTCGGAGATGGTGAGGTTGTCAAAGAAGATCTCCTCTTCCGCGCCCGAGATTTTCGAGTCCATGTAGAGCATGACGCTGTCCGCATCTTCCAGACCTGCGGTCCAGGTCAGGGTGTCGCTCTCGGCGGTGATTTCCTGACCGGTGTTGGAGCCAACCAGCGCGGTGCCTTCGGCGTTGACCACAAAGGTGTCGAGGTGGACCCAGTTGTAGTTGTCGACCAGCGCCCAGACATCGAGGCTGTCGCCGTAGCAGCCCCCGTCCTCGAAGTACTCGGTGTGCGGGGCGCGGGCGTCGATGGAGATCGCGGCGTCGCCGTCTACATCCACGGTTTCGAACCAGATCTGGCCATCGTCGCGGCCGTCGGTTTGTAGCTCGCCGTTCTGGATGTCCCAGTCGTGGGTGTAGTCCACGAGGTCAGAGTCGTTGGCGTAGTGGATGCCTTCGAAGTCATCCTCGGCCACGGCCACGGTGCCCTCGGGGGACACTTCGATGGCTTCGGTCGCGGTGATCTGCACGTCGTCGATGTAGATTTTCTCATCGCAGGCGGTGATGTCGGACACGATGCGGAACTCGGCGGTGCCGGTGACGCCATCCAGAACGCCGCCCGAGTAGGTCAGCGTGGTCGACTGGCAGCCAAAGGTCTGGCCGGTTTCCGACCCGGTGAAGGTGTCGGTGTGCTCGTTGACGATAAAGGTGTCCAGCGTGACCCAGTCGCCGTTGTCCAGACGGACCTGCACGTCGAGGCGGTCCGCGCCTGCGCCCGAGCTTTCAAACGCCCAGGCGTTTTCTGCGCGGATGTCAAAGGACAGGGTGACGGCGCCGTCGCTTTCGACCGGGGCCAACTGCACCGCGCCGTCATGCCAGCCAGAGGTCATCAGCTCGCCGCCCCAGGTCTGCGCCCAGTCGTTGTGCGTGACGGTGTTGCTGCCGGTGGCGCAATGCGAGCCACCGTTGAAATCTTCGGTCAGCACGGTGCTGGTTTCGTAGATCATGGTGGTGTCGTCGCCGGTGTTGCCCAGACCGCCGGTCAGCGCGAGGCCGGTGTTGTCGGACCCGTCAGAGTTCACGACGCAGGTCATGTTGGTCAGGTCGATGCTGTCCGCGGTCAGCGGCGCGTCGCCTTCGACCCACAGGGTAAAGCCGGCCTGGTCGATGTCGCCCCAGGAGGTGTCCGGGAATTCGCCGAACTGAACGCGTACGTCATAGGCTTCCTGGATCTGCACACCGCTGTCCATCGACGCCAGCTGGCCGACGGCCACGTCAAAGCCGGTGATGTTCTGGCCGTCGTTCACGACCGGCCACACGTTGATGTTGGTCGCAACCGCGTCATCGGTCAGGTTAAAGAACAGCGCGTCCATATCGACGGCGGCGGGATCCTCGGCAAAGACCTGCATAACCAGAGCGCCAGCGTCCTCGATAACAACGACACGAACTTGCGGATCGCAACCAAGAAGAATTTCAGTGTTCTGACCAGTAGACATTGTGGGGATCCTCGTAAAAGGGGGCGTAAATTTGACTTGCTTGAGACGTTAATGCCTCCAACTTGCCGTAATTGCGCGCCTTTTTGTGGAAACGTATTGTTTCCGCCGTATTTGGGCCTCAATTCAGGAGGGAACCCATTTCGCATTGAGACAATTAAAACGACTGTTAAAGAATTGTTCACGGTTTGGAACGGGGAAAATGGGGCAGGGATGCCCAAATTCTGAACGGCGACGCCCAGAATCGCCCGTTTCGATTCGCAATTCTGGGGATTCAAGCCCCAAACAGACGAAAAAAGCCGCCCCGGCGGGGCAGCTCTTAACCTTTGTGGCGCGTCTGCGGCCTGTGCTGGACTGCGCCCAAGAAAAAACCCGGCCCAAAAGGACCGGGTTTCGCGCCTCTCCTGTAAAGGAGCTTAGCGGTTTTCGATGTCGACGTAGTCGCGCTCGGTCTCGCCGAGGTACAGCTGGCGCGGACGACCGATCTTGTTCTGCGGGTCGTTCAGCATCTCTTTCCACTGCGACACCCAGCCAACGGTGCGCGACAGCGCAAAGATCGGCGTGAACATCGACGTCGGGAAGCCCATCGCCTCGAGGATGATGCCCGAGTAGAAGTCGACGTTCGGGAACAGCTTTTTCTCGGCGAAATAGGGATCGGCCAGCGCGGCCTCTTCCAGCGCCTTGGCGGTCGCGAGGATCGGGTTGTTTTCCACACCCAGCAGGTCCAGCACTTCGTCGGCGGACTGCTTCATCACCTTGGCGCGCGGGTCAAAGTTCTTGTACACGCGGTGGCCAAAGCCCATCAGACGGAAGGGATCGTTCTTGTCCTTGGCGCGGGCGATGAACTCGGGGATGCGATCCGGGGTGCCGATTTCCTTGAGCATTTCAAGGCAGGCCTGGTTCGCACCGCCGTGCGCCGGACCCCAAAGGCAGGCGATGCCCGCAGCGATACAGGCGAACGGGTTCGCGCCTGAGGACGACGCCAGACGCACGGTCGAGGTCGAGGCGTTCTGCTCGTGGTCGGCGTGCAGGGTAAAGATGCGGTCCATGGCGCGGGCCAGGATCGGATCGACGTGATACTCTTCCGCCGGAACGGCAAAGCACATGTGCAGGAAGTTCGCGGCGTAATCCAGATCGTTGCGCGGATACACGAACGGCTGACCCACCGAGTACTTATACGCCATGGCCGCAATGGTCGGCATCTTAGCGATCAGGCGGTGCGACGCGATCTCGCGCTGGCGCGGGTCGGCAATGTCGGTGCTGTCGTGGTAGAAGGCCGCCATGGCGCCAACCACACCCACCATCACCGCCATCGGGTGCGCGTCGCGGCGGAACCCACGGAAGAAGTTGTACATCTGCTCGTGGATCATCGTGTGACGGGTGATCGTGCTTTCGAACTTTTCCAGTTCCTCGGCCTTGGGCAGGTAACCATACAGCAGCAGGAAGCACACTTCGAGATAGTGCGATTTCTCGGCCAGCTGGTCGATCGGGTAGCCGCGGTGCAGCAGCTCGCCCTTTTCGCCATCGATAAAGGTGATGGTCGAGTCGCAGCTGGCGGTCGAGGTAAAGCCGGGGTCATACGTGAAAACACCCGCCTGACCGTACAGCTTGCGGATGTCGATGACATCGGGGCCGGCGGTGGGCGAGTGGATCGGCAGCTCGTAGTCCTGCCCATCAATAGTCAGCTTTGCGCTTTTGGTTTCAGCCATGCTTGTCATCCCTCTAAATTCCATTGGCTGGGCCGCGGGGGCCCCAGCCGATTCAAGTCACATGGCCATCGGGCCTTGGGTCAGTTCGACCCCGCATCCCCTGCGGCCGCAGCCTGTGCCAGTCGAGACATAGTCTCTTCGCGGCCCAGAACGAGCATCATGTCAAAGACCGAGGGCGTCGCAGCCCGCCCCGCAAGGGCGGCGCGCATCGGTCCGGCCAGCTTGCCGAACTTGGTGCCCTGATCCTCGGCAAAGCGGTTCAGTACCGCCTCCAGATCGTCTCGCGTCCAGCTAGCATTTTGCAAATGCGGCGTCAACGCATCCAGTATACCACGGGATACCGTATCAAGGTTCTTTGCCGCCTTGGGTTCGATTTCCAACGGCGTGTCCGCAAGGATAAAGTGAGCCTTTTCAAGTAGTTCCGGGAAGGTCTTTGCGCGTTCCTTCAAACAGTACATGCCCCGCAGCAAACCGTCTTTTTGCGCGCTACCCAACGTCGCACCACCGCTGGCTGTGAGATATGCCTCTATTTCTTGCAGCAGCGCAGCGTCGTCGGCGATGGCGATCTGCTGGCCGCACAGGTTTTCCAGTTTCTTGAAATCGAACCGGGCGGGGGATTTGCCGATTCCATCAAGGTCGAACCACTCCTTTGCCTGATCATCGGTAAAGAATTCGTCATCGCCGTGGCTCCAACCGAGGCGCGCGAGGTAATTTCTCATGCCGGCGGCGGGGTAGCCCATGGCCTGATATTCCTCGACCCCCAGCGCGCCGTGGCGTTTCGACAGCTTTTTGCCGTCGGGGCCGTGGATCAGCGGGATATGCGCGTAAACCGGCAAGTCCCAGCCCATGGCGGTGTAAATCCCCATCTGGCGCGCGGCGTTGTTCAGGTGGTCATCGCCGCGAATGACGTGCGTGACGCCCATGTCGTAATCGTCGACCACAACCGCCAGCATATAGACCGGCGTGCCGTCCGAGCGCAGCAGGATCATGTCGTCCAGCTGGTCGTTCTTGATCTTGACCGTGCCTTGCACCTCATCCTCGATCACCGTCTCGCCGTCCTGCGCGGTCTTGAGACGGATCACGTAAGGCGCATCGGGGTGGGTCGCCGGGTCCGCGTCACGCCAAGGCGACTGAAACAGGGTCGAGCGCTTTTCCTCGCGGGCCTTTTCGCGGAAGGCTTCGATTTCTTCCTGCGTGGCAAAGCACTTATACGCCGCGCCTTTCTCCAGCAGCGCGAGGGCCACCTCACGGTGACGGTCGGCGCGCTCGAACTGGCTGATGACCTCGCCGTCGTGGTCCAGACCCAACCAGCTCATGCCTTGCAGGATGGCGGCGGTCGCCTCGGGGGTGGAACGGGCGCGGTCGGTGTCTTCGATGCGCAGCAGGAACTTGCCGCCACGGCCACGGGCGTACAGCCAGTTGAACAGGGCGGTGCGTGCGCCGCCGATGTGCAGGTAGCCGGTGGGCGAGGGGGCAAAGCGGGTCACGACTTGGGTCATGGGGATTAACTCTTTCCTTACGGGTGTTCTGGCAGTTTGGACATTCCTTACCCAGCCACCAACCTCGGGGCAAGCATGGGCCGCTTTTTGCAGTTTCCTAGCCAGCTGATGCTGAGCCAGCGGGGGCATTTGTTCCCGTGGGTGCCGGTGTGTCTGGCGGTGGGGATCGGCCTTTATTTCGAACTGCGGATCGAACCGGCCATGTGGGTGCTGTGGCTGTGCCTGGCGGTGTCCCCCCTGGCGCTGCTGTGGACGCGCTATGGCGCGGTGGTCGGGCCGCTGGTGTGCCTGATGGTGCTGACCGCCTTTGGCTTTGGTCTGGCGGGGATGCGCGCGCATCAGGTCGCCAGCCCGGTTCTGGATTTTCGGTACTATGGCGCGGTCGAGGGGCGCATCGTGGCGATGGATCGGTCGTCGTCCGATGCGGTGCGCCTGACCTTGGATCGGGTGGTGCTGGAACGGATGGACCCAAGCCGAACGCCGACCCGCGTGCGTGTGTCGCTGCATGGCCAGCAAGGGTTCAGCGATCCGCGGCCCGGCGACGTGGTGATCCTGACGGCGCATCTGTCCGGCCCCGGCGGCGCGGTGGAACCGGGCGGTTTCGACTTTCGCCGCCACGCGTGGTTTCAGCGCCTCGGCGCGGTGGGATACACCCGCACCCCGGTGCTATTGCTGGAAAAAGCCGGGGAGGGGCTGTGGCTGTTCAAGGCGCGCATGTGGCTGTCCGCCCGCGTCCAATCGCAGCTAGAGGGAGAGACGGGAACCTTTGCGGCGGCCCTCATGGCGGGGGAGCGGTCGGGCATGAGCCAAGAGACGATCAAGGCGCTGCGAGAGACCAACCTTGCCCACCTGATCGCCATTTCGGGGCTACACATGGGGCTGGTGGCGGGGTTTGTCTATGCGTCGTTGCGCTATGGTCTGCTGTTGCTGCCATGGACGCGCCACAGCGGACATGTGCGCAAATACGCCGCCTTTGGCGCGCTGCTGGCGGCGGCGGGCTATCTGGCGCTGTCGGGCGGGTCCATCGCCACGCAAAGGGCGTTTATCATGGCGGCGGCGGGGCTGACTGCCTTGATGCTGGACCGCCGGGTCTTGTCCCTGCGCTCGGTTGCCATGGCGGCGGTGGTTGTCCTGCTGATCCGGCCCGAAGCGCTCTTGTCCCCCGGTTTCCAGATGTCCTTTGCGGCCACCACGGCGCTGGTCGCGGTGTTTTCGGCCATGGCGGCGCGGCAGGTTCGCTTGCCGGGATGGCTGGGCGCGGTGGCGTCGGTGGTGATCTCTTCGGCGGTGGCGGGCGCGGCGACGGGCCCGGTGGGCATGGCCCATTTCAACCAGATCGCAACTTATGGCTTGCTTGCGAACCTCGTGTCGGTGCCGGTGATGGGGCTGGTGGTGGTGCCCATGGGCGTCTTGGCGGCGCTTCTGATGCCCTTTGGGCTGGATTGGATTGCGTTGAAAATCATGGGTTTGGGGTTGGATTGGATCCTGTTCGTCGCCCACCGCGTGGCCGAGTGGGACGGCGCGGTGCGGCCCGTGGTGTCGCCCGATCCTTGGGTGCTGCCGGTGGTGGCGCTGGCCGGGCTGATGCTGTGCCTGTGGCATGGCCGGGGGCGCTGGACCGGGCTGGTGCCGCTAGCGGTGGCCGTGGTTGCGTGGTCGCAAACCCAGCGGCCCGATATCCTGATCGCCGATACCGGAACGCTTGTGGGGATGATGACCCCTGAGGGACGCGCCCTGTCGCGCGATCGCGGGGCGGGGTTCATCGCGGATACCTGGCTGGAAAACGACGGTCGCGGCGGGGACCAGATCGGGGCGGCACTGCTTTGGCCCGAAAGCCCCTTGAAACGGGTGGCAGAGGCGCAATTGCCGCAAATCGGCGTGATGCACATCCAAGGCAAGACCGGCGCGAAACAGGTCAGCCGCTGCGCGCGCGATCAAGTTGTGGTGTCCAGCGTCGAATTAACCTTAACAGGTGGCTGCACGCTGTTTGACCCGATGACGCTGCGCAGGACCGGGTCGGTCGCGCTCTACCTCGAAGAGGGCGGCCCGCGCATTGTCACCGACGCAGAAAAAACGGGGCGCCGGTTGTGGCACCCCGCTCGGGAAAAACGCGCGCTCAAGTTGGCGAAAAATCAGTAGGTGCGGATCAGCCCGACTAGGCGACCTTGCACGCTGACCGCCCCCTTGGGCAGAACCCGGGACTCATAGGCGGGGTTCGCGGCCTCCAGGACGATGCTGTCGCCCTTGGGACGGAAGTATTTCAGCGTGGCCTCATAGCCTTCGACCTGGGCGACGACGATATCGCCGTCAGACGCCTGAGAGGTCTCGCGGATCACCACCACATCGCCGTCGTTGATCCCGGCGTCGATCATGGAATCCCCTTTGACCTCAAGCGCATAATGGCGGCCTTTGCCCTGCATCATGGCGCCGGGAACGGCGATCGACGGGGGCTGGTCGTTGATCGCTTCGATGGGCACACCGGCGGCGATGCGGCCCATGATCTGCAATTCGGCCACCGACGCGCGGTCAATGTCGCGGGCGTTGCCCGGCACGCTGTCGGGGCGGTCGCCATCGATCACCTGCGGCGTAAAGCCTGCTGGGCGACCACCGAGGCTTTCGGGCAGTTTGACGATTTCGATGGCGCGGGCGCGGTGCGCCAGACGGCGGATGAACCCGCGTTCCTCAAGCGCCGTGATCAGCCGGTGAATCCCCGATTTAGAGCGCAAATCCAGCGCCTCTTTCATCTCATCAAAGCTGGGCGGCACGCCATCGCGCTGCATCCGCTTGTTAATGAAATCCAGCAAATCGAGTTGTTTCTTGGTTAGCATCGCTCGTGCCCTCGTTTGATTTGTTAACATTTGTTCTACTGGTGTTCTTGTTTTGTGTCAACAAACACCGACCCACAAGGTCAGTTTCGGCAACAACACCTAAGACGTGGTTAACAAAGCCATTCAAAGTGGCAGATATTCGACCACTTCCCCGGCCTGACGCGCCGGATCACCCACAGGCCGGATCAACAAGGCATTGGCCGCACCCAGCACGCTGAGCAGGCTGCTGTCCTGCCGTTCAAAGGAGGTGATCCCCTCGGCGTCAAGCCGCGCCCGCATGTAATGCTCGCGCGGACCGTTGGCGGCGATACCCTCGGCCAAGGGGGCGGTCAAACGCGCAGCAGGCGCGGCCCCAAGGCCCAGCATCGCGCGGATCACCGGGGCGACAAACACATGGCCGCAGACCATGGCCGACACCGGATTGCCCGGCAGGCCGATCATCATGGCGTCGCCCAACCGCCCGGACATCAAGGGTTTTCCGGGGCGCATGGCGACTTTGTAAAAGGCGCGCTCCATCCCCAGATCCTGCGCCACGGCCCCGACCAGATCGTGATCGCCCACCGACGCGCCGCCGATGGTGATCACCAGATCGGCGTCGTCGATCAGGCCAAAGGCGGATTTCAGCGACGGCTCATTGTCGCGCGCAATCGGCAAAAGACGCGGCTCGGCCCCCAGATCGCGCAGCAAGGCATGCAGGCCAAAGGTGTTCGATGCGATGATCTGATCGGGGCCGGGGGTCTCTCCGGGCATGACAAGCTCGTCGCCGGTGGAAATCAGCGCCACCTTGGGCCGCCGCGTCACGGGCACGCGGGCGATGTTCATGCTGGCCATCAGGGCGATGTCGTTGGGGGTGATCACACGCGGCGCGGTGATCAAGGTGCCGGTGAGGAAATCGGTTCCGGCGGGGCGGATGTTGGTGCCGGGTTCGACCTCGTTTACCACGATTTCGCCCCCCTCGCGGGTCACGTCCTCTTGGATCACCACGCGGGTTGCGCCCTGCGGCACCGGCGCGCCGGTGAAGATGCGCACCGCTTGGCCCGCCGCGACCGCGCCGCCAAAGCCATGGCCCGCAGCGCTTTCGCCAATGACGGACAATCGCTCGCCCACCGAAGCCGAGACCACCGCGTAGCCGTCCATCGCCGAGGCCGCAAAGGGCGGCTGGTCACGCCGCGCCGCCACATCCGAGGCCAAGACCCGCCCATGCGCCGCCAGCAGCGGCACTTCCTCGACTTCCAAGGGGCGGACAAGGGCAAACAGGCGGTCGAGCGCTTCGGTAACGGGGATCATTGTGCTTCGTAACGTCCTGATTTTCCGCCGTCTTTCAGCGTCACATGGATGCCGCCGATCTCCATCGCCTTGTCCACGGCCTTGACCATGTCATAGACCGTCAGGGCGCAGGTAGACACGGCGGTCAGCGCCTCCATCTCGACGCCGGTCTGGCCGGTGGTCTTGACGGTGGCCTCGATGCGCAGGCCGGGCAGGTCCGGGTCTTGGGTCAGATCGACGGTGACCTTGGTGATCGGCAGGGGGTGACACAGCGGGATCAGCTCGGGCGTTTTCTTTGCGCCCATGATCCCGGCCAGACGGGCCACACCGACCACGTCGCCCTTTTTGGCGCGGCCTTCGGTGATCAGGGCAAAGGTCTCGGGGGCCATCTTGATCCAGCCGCTCGCGGTCGCGATGCGCGAGGTCACGGCCTTTTCCGACACGTCGACCATGTGGGCGTTGCCAGAGTCGTCAAAGTGGGTCAGGTCGCTCATGCCAGCACCGGGTTTTGCAGCAGGGTTTTGGTGGCCGCGGTCACGTCGTCCTTGCGCATCAGGCTTTCGCCGATGAGGAAGGCGCGCGCGCCGTATTGCGCCATGTCGGCGAGGTCTTCGGGCGTGTTCAGGCCAGATTCAGACACAAGGAACCGCCCCTCGGGGACCGCCTTGGACAGCTCGCGGGTGGTGTCCAGCGTCGTCTCAAAGGTCTTGAGGTTGCGGTTGTTCACCCCGATCAGCGGCGATTTCAGCGCCAGTGCGCGGTCAAGCTCGGCCCGGTCGTGGACCTCGATCAGCGCGTCCATGCCCCAGCTGAAGGCGGCGTCTTCGAGTTCGGCGGCCTGCGCGTCAGAGACCGACGCCATGATGATCAGGATGCAGTCGGCGTTCAGCGCGCGCGCCTCGGCCACCTGGTAGGTGTCATACATGAAATCCTTGCGCAGGGCGGGCATGTTGGTTGCGGCGCGGGCAGCGACGAGGAATTCCTTGGCGCCCTGGAAAGACGGCGTGTCCGTCAGCACCGACAGGCAGGTCGCGCCGCCGTCCTCATAGGCTTTGGCCAGCTTGGCCGGTTCGAAATCGGCGCGGATGAGCCCCTTGGACGGGGAGGCTTTTTTGACCTCGGAGATCAGCCCGTAGCCGGTCTTGGCGGCGTCGAACAGCGCCTGGCCAAACGGGCGGATGGGGCTGGCGGATTTGGCCTCTGCCTCGACCTCGGACAGCGGTTTCGCGGCCTTGTCGGCGGCGACCTCTTCGAGTTTGTAGGCTTTGATCTTGTCAAGAATGGTCGTGGTCATGTCGGTGTCGTCCAGTTGATGGGCGTGTCCCCATTGGCTTTAAGCCACGCGTTGATGCGAGAAAAGGGGCGCGAGCCGAAAAAGCCGCGCCGCGCCGACAGGGGCGAGGGATGCGCGGAGGTCAGGATCAGGTGATTGTCGCCGGTGATGTGCTTGGCAAAGCCTTGGGCGTGGTTGCCCCACAGCAGAAAGGCGCGCGGGGATTGTGACAGATCGGCCAGCACTTGGCGCGTCAGCTCGGCCCAGCCGAGTTTGGCGTGGACCCCGGCTTGGCCCGGCAGGACGGTCAGCGCGGTGTTCAGCAAGAGGACGCCCTGTTCGGCCCAGAAATGCAGGTCGCCATTGGGCGGGACCGCGCCGAATTCGGCGTCCAACTCCTTGTAGATGTTCTGCAAGGACCGGGGCAGGGGGCGCACATCCGGTTCGACCGAAAAGGCCAGCCCATGGGCGTGGCCCGGCGTGGGATAGGGGTCTTGGCCAAGGATCACGACCTTGGTTTGTGCAGGCGCGCAGGCGTCCAGCGCGGCAAAGACCTGACCCGCGGGCGGCAGGTGCCCCTGATCGTTAAGCTGGGCGCTTTGCGCAAGATCCGCCGCGATCTGGGGCAGATCCTGCACGAAAAACGGCAGATGCTGCCAAGTCGCGGGGGGCGTCAGGTCAGGCACGGCGGATTAGCTGGCGGCCTGCGTGGCTTTGGCCAGCGCTTGAACCTTGCCCAAGGCCGCGCCGCTGTCGATGCTCTCGCGGCCCATGGCGACGCCTTCGCGCAGGTCGGCGGCCTTGCCCGCGATGGTCAGCGCGGCGGCGGTGTTCAGCAGAACCGCATCACGGTAGGCCGAGGGCGCGCCGTCCAGCAGCGCTTGGAACGCCTTGCCGTTTTCCTCTGGCGTGCCGCCGACAATCGCCTCAAAGGGATGCACGGGCAGGCCGGCGTCCTCGGGGTGCAGTTCGGCCTCGCGGATGCTGCCGTCTTCTTCCAAGGCGGCGACCCAGGACACGCCGGTGATCGTCAGCTCATCGGTGCCGTCAGAGCCGTGCACCAGCCACGCGCGTTCGGACCCAAGCTGGCCCAGGGTCTCGGCCATGGGGCGGATCAGATCGCGGGTAAAGGCCCCGGTCAACTGGCGCTTGACGCTCGCCGGGTTGGTCAGCGGCCCAAGGATGTTGAAAATCGTGCGGGTACCCAGCTCGGTGCGGACGGGGCCGACATGGGCCATGGCCGGGTGGTGCATGGGCGCCATCATAAAGCAGATGCCGACCTCGGCCAGCGCCTTTTCCACCACGTCGGGGCCAACCATCACGTTGATCCCCATGGCGCCCAAGGCGTCCGCCGCGCCGGATTTCGACGACAGGTTGCGGTTGCCATGCTTGGCCACCGGCACACCCGCGCCCGCCACCACAAAGGCCGTGGCGGTCGAGATGTTCAGCGTGCCCTTGCCGTCGCCGCCCGTGCCGACGATGTCCATCGCGCCCGCAGGGGCGGCGACCGCGTTGCACTTGGACCGCATGACGGAAGCGGCGGCAGAATATTCATCCACCGTCTCGCCGCGCGTGCGCAAAGCCATCAACAAGCCGCCCACCTGGGCCGGGGTCGCCGCGCCTTCGAACAGGGCGGTAAAGGCGATTTCCGCCTCGGCGCGGGTCAGAGGGCGTTCGGCGGCGGTGCCGATGAGGGGCTTGAAGTTGTCGCTCATGCGGGGACCTTGATCTCGTTCAAAAAGTTCTGAAGCAGCGCGTGGCCGTGTTCGGACGCGATGCTTTCGGGGTGGAATTGCACGCCGTGGATCGGCAGGGTCTTGTGGGACAGGCCCATGACGGTGCCGTCAGCCAGCTCGGCGGTGATTTCAAGGCAGTCAGGCACGGTGTCGCGCTGCACCACCAGCGAGTGGTAACGCGTCATTTTCAGCGGCGAGGGCAGCCCGGCAAAGACGCCTTTGCCCGCGTGCTGGATCTCGCCCATCTTGCCGTGGACGATTTCGCTATGGCGCACCACGGAGCCGCCAAAGACTTGCCCGATGGTCTGGTGGCCAAGGCAGACGCCAAACAGCGGGATACCGGTTTCAGCGGCGGCTTCGACCATGCTTTTGCAGATGCCGGACTCGTCCGGGGTGCCGGGGCCGGGGGACAGCACGATGCCCGCGGGCTTCATCGCCATGGCGTCCTGCGTGGTGATCGCATCGTTGCGCCGCACCTCGACATTGGCCCCGAGATCACCAAAGAAGTGCACGAGGTTGTAGGTGAAGCTGTCGTAGTTATCTATCAGCAAAAGCATGGCAATACCCGTCTCTAAGGGCTGGCACGAAGGCCAAAGGTCGCGGTATACATGCGCAGGCAGGCGGCATGGCGTCAAGGCCGCCACGGAATGAAAACCGTCCCGTTCTTGTGATCGGGTGGGGAATTGGGCAAGGGGTACAGGCGATGGCACGCGGATTTCTGGCAGGTGTGGTCTGGGGCACGGTGGTGTCGGGCATTGGCGCGGGGACGCTGTCGGTGGTCGCGCAGATGCCTGTCCCGGCGAACGATGCCCCGGTGAGCGATACCTCGGCAGAGCTGGCCGCGCCGTTGGACGCGCCGGTTGAGGCCCCCGTGGCGATGCCGCAGGTCGAGGCCGACGCCCCCGAGGCGCCCGCCACCCCTGATGCGGCCCCAAGCCCAGAGGCACCAGAGCCTGCGAGCGATGCGCCTGTGGCGACCGCGCCTGATCCCGCTTTGCCGCAGCCGCAGCCGCAAGATAGCGCGCCGGTGGCCGACCCCGCCCAGACCGCAGCGCCCGATGTTGGGCCCGATATTGGGGATGCGCCGCAAGCCCCGGCGGGCCCCGAGGCCGACGCGCCGCTCGATCTGGCGGTGGCAGCGGATGCGCCGGTGACGCCTGCGGGGCAAAGCGCCGCGCCCGCCGCCGCTGCGCCGGATCAGCCGCCCGTGGTTGAAACCGATCCTGCCGCGCCGCCCGCGCCCCAGCCCCAGCCCCAGCCCGCACCAGAGCCAGAGCCAGAGCCTCAGCCCGCACCAGAGCCCGAGGTTGTCGTGAATACCCCGGACCCAGAGCCCGAGACTGCTGGGCCCAGCATCGGCAAACCCGCCGGATCGCTCTTGGACAAACAGGCCGTGCCCACGGGTCGCCTTGCCACCATCACCGCAGATGCGCCCGAAGAACAGGCCGACGCCCCGCAGGTTGCGGCCTTGCCCGCGGACAGCCCCTTGGTCAAATTCGCCGCCGAGGTGGACGTGGCGGCGGACGTGCCGCGCATGGCCGTGGTGGTGATCGACGACGGCAGCACGCCGCTGGGGCCGGACACGCTCGAGGCGTTTCCCTTTCCGCTGACCATCGCGCTTGGGCCGGAGCACCCCAATGCTGCCGAGGCGGCGGTCGCCTATCGCAAGCTGGGCTTTGACATCCTCGCCATCGGCGCGGTCCCCGAGGGCGCGACCCCCAGCGATGTCGAGGTGACCTTGGCCGGGCTGGTCTCTGCCGTGCCCGAAGCGGTCGGCATCCTCGAAGCGCCCACCGGAGGGCTTCAGCAGAGCCGCGATATTTCCGATCAGACGACCTCTTTCCTCAAGGAAAGCGGGCATGGCATCGTCATGATGCCCAAGGGCATGGACACGGCGCAAAAGCTGGCGCTGAAGGATGGCGTGCCCGCCGTGACCCTGTTCCGCGACATCGACGGGGCCGGGCAGGACGGCGAGATGATCAAGCGCACCCTGAACCAAGCCGCCTTCCGCGCCCGCCAGGAAGGCGCGGTGGTCATGCTGGCCCGGCTAAGCGCCGATACCATGTCGCAGCTGACGCTGTGGGGGTTGCAGGACCGCACCGGCTCTGTCGCCTTGGTGCCGGTGTCCACGGTGCTGACCGAAGCGGTGACCCAGTAAGGCGCGAAATCCGCGCGCCGGTTGTCTGAGCCGAACGGGCCGGGCCTTAGCGCGCGGCCCAGTCGGCCACCGAAGCTTGCAGATCGCCGTAGCCGGTCATGCGCCGCTCAAACTTCAGGCCAAGCCGGTCGGCGCAGTCTTGGGCCTTGGCGGTCAGCGCGGCGTCGTCGGTCTGGGCGAGGTACACCAGCGTCTGGTAATTGCCGAAATACATGTCCCGCAGCGCCGGGTGCCGATCCAGACCAAGCGGCTTCCACACAAAGGCATCGAACTGCCGCGCCAGAAAGTCGGTCAGGTAAAAGGCCGTCACCTCGTCGCGCTCGGCAAAGCGAGTGACCCCGTCAAAGAACGCATAGCAATGCGCCCCGCCGAGCATCTCGACCCCCATCTCGGCGCAGGCCTGTTCCAGCAGCCCGCCGGTGCCGCAATCGGCATAGGCGACACAGATCTGGTCGTAGGCGGCGCGATGCTTGGCCACGGCGGCACGCACGGCGTCGGTGATCTTTTCGGGGTGATTGTGCAAAATCGCGGGCAGGCAGGTCAGATCAAGGTGATCCCAGCCGTTCGTCGCCTTGATATCAAGGATTTCCCGCGCCAACGCCCCGCAGGCGATCAGCAGCACGCGCCCCTTGCCCGACGGGGCCAGCCCGTCTTGCGTCAGCGCGGTGTCATCGGTGGGAAAAGCGTCAGGTGCGGTGGTCATCGTAGGGCACATGGGCCAGCCCCCAACGGGCCAGAACCACAACGAAAAGGAAGAGCGGAAGCATCGTCAGCATACCCCAAGCGGACACGGCCCACACGGTCAAAGCCGCAGCCGCGATCACGGAACAAACCAAAAGGGCGAAGGATGTGACTGGCATTCTTGTCTCCTCTCCCTGTCAATATGGCGTAACTTTGCGCGAATAAAAAGGGCCAAGCCCAAGGAAACGCCAAGTTCCGCCGATCAGCGTAAACGCCGGGCCCTATGTCGCGCAAATCGGCGTGGCAGGCGGCGTTGCAGGCGGCGCCAACGAAAAAGGCCCCGCGCAGGTGGCGGAGCCTTTGAAATGCTGCAGGCTGGATTAGCCTGCGGACATTTGGTTGTGCTTGCGCGCAACGAATTCCTTGGCGGTTTCCACGGCCACGGCGGCGTCGCGGCAATAGGCGTCAGCGCCGATGGCCTTGCCGAACTCTTCGTTCAGCGGCGCGCCGCCGACCAGAACGATGTAATCGTCGCGGATGCCCTGTTCGACCATCGTGTCGATCACGACCTTCATGTAGGGCATGGTGGTGGTCAGCAGAGCGGACATGCCGAGAATGTCGGCCTCTTCGCGTTTGATCGCGTCGATGTAATCCTCGACCGGGTTGTTGATGCCCAGATCGACGATCTCAAAGCCTGCGCCTTCCATCATCATGGACACGAGGTTCTTGCCGATGTCGTGGATGTCGCCCTTGACGGTGCCGATGACCATCTTGCCCATGCGCGGTGCGCCGGTTTCGGCCAGCAGCGGCTTGAGGATGGCCATGCCGCCCTTCATCGCGTTGGCGGCCAGCAGCACCTCGGGAACGAACAGGATGCCGTCGCGGAAGTCGTGGCCCACGATGGTCATACCGCCGACCAGAGCCTTGGTCAGGATGTCGTAGGGGGTCCAGCCGCGTTCCAGCAGGATGTTCACACCTTCTTCGATCTCTTCCTTGAGACCGTCGTAAAGGTCGTCGAACATCTGTTGGACGAGTTCCTCGTCATCGAGTTCAGAGAGGATGATGTCGTCTTCTTCGTCGGACATATGTGCGTTTCCCTTGATCCTGAGCCGTTAACGGCCCGCTTCTATTGCGACTATTTGTCAAAGTTTTGCAAGTGCGGTTGGCGAATTCCGACACTGGCCGATGCGCCTGCGACCTGTATGCCATGGAATGCACACAAGTTGCGCATGTTCTTGATGTGTTCTAGATTGGGCGCATGGACTGGGACGCGCGCAAGATCGACCCGGCGCGGCGGCCCGGACGCGGGGCGGCCAGCTGTGATGTCGGACGGTTCGAACGCTACGGTCGCGAGGCGGTCGACGACGGCTGGGACTTGTCCGAAGAGCTGCCGGTGATGCGGACGGTTGTGCGCGAAGAGCGCCCGCGCAGTGTCATTAACTACGTGCGCTCGCCCGATTTGCCGTTTGATCGGACGGTGAATCCGTACCGCGGGTGCGAGCATGGCTGCATCTATTGCTTTGCCCGGCCCACGCATGCCTACCTGGGCCTGTCGCCGGGGTTGGACTTTGAGACGCAGCTGATCGCGCGGCCCGATGCGCCAGAGGTGCTGGCGCGTGAGCTGCGGGCGCATCGTTATGACTGTGCGCCGCTGTCTATTGGGTCGAATACAGATCCCTACCAACCGGTGGAGCGGGACCGGGGCATCACGCGCGCCTGTCTCGAAGTCCTGCGCGACTTTCGCCATCCGGTGGCGATTGTCACCAAGGGCACGCTGATCGAGCGCGACATTGATATTCTGTCGGATATGGCAGCAAAGGGGCTGGCGCGGGTCGGGATTTCCGTCACGACCCTGGATGCACAGCTGTCGCGCCGGATGGAGCCGCGCTGTCCGCCGCCCGCCCGCCGCTTGGCCGTGATCCAAAGGCTGACCGAGGCAGGGGTGCCGGTGCGTGTCATGGCCTCGCCCCTCGTGCCAGCGCTGACCGATCCCGAGCTGGAGGCGATTGTGACCGCAGGGGCCGAGGCCGGGGCGACGGCGGCCAGCTGGATCATGCTGCGTCTGCCGCGCGAAGTGGCGGGTCTGTGGCAGGACTGGCTGGCCGAGCACTACCCAGACCGGGCAGGCCGCATCATGGGGCATCTGCGCGACATGCACGGCGGCGAGGTGTACTCGTCCGAGTGGTTCAAACGGATGCGCGGCGAGGGGCCGTATGCGCAGCTGATCGGTCAGCGGTTTAACCGGGTTGTCCGGGCGCTGGGGTTGGATCAAAGGCAGCCGCCGCTGCGCAGTGATCTGTTCCGTGTCCCCCCGCGCGCCGGGGATCAGTTGAGCTTGTTCTAGGCGGGCGGGGCCAAATTCCTTGCAAGGAATTTGCAAATCTTTTGGAAAAGATTTGTCAGCGCAGGCGGCGAACGGGATCGCGATTGCAAAAGACGATGATCTGGCCCGCGTTTTCCACGGCGGTGTAGCCGCGCCTGTCGATCTCAAACAAAAAGCGTTCACGTCCGATGATCCTGTCGATGTCTTTCGTTTTGCGCCGCACCACGCCCCCTTCGGCCGCCGCGCGGGCGGTGAACATCTGGCGCAGCCAGTTTTCGGGACTGATCCGGGCGCGAACGTGGCTCATGCCCGGATCATGGATCACATCAGTTAAGGCCGGTTTAATCGGCCTTGGAGCGGCGGCGACCCCGGCGGGCGCGGCCTTCGGTGGCGTCTTCGCCGGTGCCATCGCTGTCGGACGAGAACCCGCCGAGGGTCTCTGCGATTTCTTCCAGCGACGGGCGCGGGCCGGGTTCACGGTTTTCCAGTGCCTCGCGCATCGCCTTGAGGTGCACGGGCATGGTGCCGCAGCAGCCGCCGATGATCTTGGCTCCGCAGGCGCGCGCCATCAGGGCGTATTCGCCCATCAGTTCCGGCGTGCCATCATAGTGGATGTGGCCGTCGACGTATTTGGGGATGCCCGCGTTGCCCTTGGCAATGATCGGACGTTCGGTGCCGGTGGCGGAAAAGCCCAGGACGGTGCGCAGCAGGTCCGCCGCGCCCACGCCGCAGTTTGCGCCAAAGGCGAGGGGCGGGTTGGGCAGCGCTTCGACCATTTCGACCATCGCCGAAGAGGTCACGCCCATCATGGTGCGCCCGGCGGTGTCAAAGCTCATGGTGCCGCACCACGGCGCGCCGATGTTGGCAAAGGCTTCGGCGGCGGCTCGGAATTCTTCGGGGGCCGAGATCGTCTCGACCCAGAGCACGTCTGCGCCGCCGTCCATCAGGCCTTTGGCGGTTTCTTCGAACATTTCCACGGCGCTTTCGTGGGACAGGGTGCCGACCGCGCCCATGATTTCACCGGTCGGGCCGACGGAGCCTGCGACGATGACCTCGCGGCCCGCGGCGTCAGCGACTTCGCGGCCAAGCTCGGCGGCGAGTTTCGACAGCTCGTAGGCGCGGTGGCCCGCGTCGTGCAGCTTGAGGCGCGAGGCGTTGGCGCCAAAGGAGTTGGTCAGGAACAAATCGGAGCCTGCGTTGACCGCGCCGCGGTAGAGGTTGCGGATCTTTTCCGGCTCGTCCTCGTTCCAGAACTCGGGGGCGTCGCCCGATTGCAGGCCCATGTTGAACAGGTTGGTGCCGGTGGCGCCGTCGGCCAGAAGCCAATCGCGGGAAGCCAAGGCGCGGGAAAGTGCGTCGCTCATGAATATTGCCTCTTTTGCATGCGAGGGGAGGTGTTTCACATCCCGGTCTACAAGACAAATTCATAATCTGCATGATCTTTGTGAGGCAGATTGGAGTGGGAAGGCGACATGGGATGTTTGGGGGATTTGCCCTCTGGCTAAAGGCGAGTTGGTGAGGGGGCTGGGGCTCTGCCCGGTCTGACCGAAGGTGAGCCACTGAGAATGGAGGGGGGCTCTGCCCGTCTCACCGGAGGCGAGTTACTAAGAATGGGGGGGCGCTGCCCGTCTCACCGGAGGTGAGCCACTTTAGAATGGAGGGGGGGCTCTGCCCCCCGCCCTGCGGTCTCCCCCCGGGATATTTTTAAAGAGAAGAAGCTAGGGCGGGGCGGGCATTAAAAAACTGCGCCCTGTGGTGGAGGCGCAGTTCTGGGTGTTGGTCATTCCCACTCGATCGTGCCCGGAGGCTTGGAGGTGATGTCGTAGGTGCAGCGGTTGATGCCCTTGACCTCGTTGATGATCCGCGTGGCGGTCTCGCCGAGGAATTCGTGGCTGAAGGGGTAGTAGTCCGCCGTCATGCCGTCCACGGAGGTCACCGCGCGCAGGGCGCAGGCATAGTCGTAGGTGCGACCATCGCCCATCACGCCCACGGTGCGCACCGGCAGGATCGCTACGAAGGCTTGCCAGATGTCATCATACAGGCCGTGCTTGCGGATCTGGTCGATGTAGACCGCGTCGGCTTTACGCAGGATTTCCAGCTTTTCGCGGGTGATCTCGCCCGGGCAGCGGATCGCGAGGCCCGGCCCCGGGAAGGGGTGGCGGCCGATGAAGCTGGCGGGCAGGCCGAGTTCGTGACCGAGCGCGCGGACTTCGTCCTTGAAGAGTTCGCGCAGCGGTTCGACCAGCTTGAGGCCCATCTTTTCCGGCAAACCGCCGACATTGTGGTGCGATTTGATCGTGACCGACGGGCCGCCCGAGAAGGACACGGATTCGATCACGTCGGGATAAAGCGTGCCTTGGGCGAGGAACTGCGCGCCCTCGATCTGGTCGGCGTACTTTTGGAAGACGTCGATGAAGAGCTTGCCGATGATCTTGCGCTTGGTTTCGGGGTCCGAGACGCCTTCGAGCTCGCCGAGGAAGAGTTCCTGTTCCTGGGCGTGGATCACCTGGAGGTTCATGTGATCGCGGAACATGGTGACGACTTCTTCGGCCTCGTTCAGGCGCAGCAGGCCGTGGTCGACAAAGACGCACGTCAGCTGGTCGCCGATGGCCTCGTGCAGCAGGGCCGCCGCGACCGAGCTGTCGACGCCGCCGGACAGGCCGCAGATGACCTTGGCGTCGCCCACCTGTTCGCGGATCTTCTTGATGGCTTCTTCGCGGTAGGCGCCCATGGTCCAGTCGCCCTCAAAGCCCGCCATGCGCACGAAGTTCTCGAACAGTGTCGCGCCGTTCGGGGTGTGGTGCACCTCGGGGTGGAACTGCACGGCGAAAAAGCGGCGCGCGGTGTCGGCGGTGATGGCAAAGGGCGCGCCGGGGGAGGTGGCGTAAACCTCGAACCCCGGAGCGATTTCCGAGACGTGGTCGCCGTGGCTCATCCAGACTTGCTCGCGGCCCGAGCCGTCCATGAACCAGCCGGTCAGCAGATCGACGCGCTCGTCGCTGGGCGTCACATAGGCGCGGCCGAATTCGGCGGTGTGCGACTGGCCCGCTTCGACCTTGCCGCCGAGGTCCTGCATCATGACCTGCTGGCCATAGCAGATACCCAGGATCGGCACGCCGAGGTCATAGACCGATTTCGGCGGACGCGGAGAGCCGTCGCGCGTGACCGAGTCGGGGCCGCCAGAGAAGATCACCGCTTTGGGTGCAAACTCTGCCAGGAACGCGTCGGTCACGTTCTGATAGGGGTGGATTTCGCAATAGACGTTAAGTTCACGCAGGCGGCGCGCAATCAGCTGCGTCACCTGGCTTCCGAAGTCGATGATGAGGAGGCGGTCATGCTGGGCTTGGGTCATGCGCTCTGATAGGCGGGAGATGTGAAAATGGCAATATGGGGAAAGGCGGCAGGGATGCGCATATTGACGGAATTTGGCATGGGCACGTCGCTGCGGCGGGGCGATTACACCGAAGCGGCCTGCCGGGCGCTGCGTGATGCGCTGTGGCACAACTCGATCAATGCCGCCGAGCTGTTTGGATTCGCCAAGGAGGACATGCGGCTGGCGGTTCAGATCGGCGTGGCAGAGCCGGACCTTGTGGATGTGGGGAAGGTGGCCGAGGTGTTCCCCTATGGTGTGCCTGAGATCACGGTGGGGCAGGGCGGGTTGGACGTGCCGCGCCCCGAAGGCGTGGGCAATGCGACGGTGATTGCGGTGGCCTCGATCACGGTGTCCTTTGATATGGAGCGGGTGGCATGAGGCGGCTGATCATCGAGATGGGGATGGGCGTGGACCTGACGGGGGGCGACTATACCAAGGCGGCGCAGCGCGCGGTGCGCGATTGCCTGGGGCATTCGGCCTTGCCGATCCTGCATGAGGTGCCCGGCGCGGTGGTGCGGGTGACCATCGGGGTGCAAAGGCCCGAAGCGGTGGACACGGCTGTTTTCCCGGCAATGTTCCCGGTTGGTGAGGTCGAGGTTGCGGTGCGCCACGGCGGGATGGACGTGGGGGCAGGCGGCCATGTGGTGGCCAGCGCGGCGGTTGAGGTGTTCCTGCCCGCGCAGGACGGCTGGCGCATTCGCTAGCGGATGGGCGCCAGTAGCGACGGTGCGGTCACCAATTGGCGCACCCCGTGGCTGTGCTCTTCGGCAAAGACGTTTTGCGACTCGCCCCATTCGTAGAGCGACGAGATGTCCAGGCGGGCACAGCGTGGGCGTACCGACCACGTGACCTGCAAGGGCGAGCAGATCTGCTGGGAGTAAGTGGTGCCCGTGGTGGACCCGGCAAAGACCACCGGGGTGCCGGTATCGGATGGGATGCGCTTGGCCTGATGCAGGCCGTTCACCTCGCCGCCGTAGACATAGTCCATGAAGTTCAGCGCGTTAGGGTCGTTGACCACCAGAAATACCTGCGCCTCGACCCGGAGCTGCGGGTTGGCGCAGGCGCTGGACAGGCAAGAGCCAAGGCCGGGACCGGGGCCAACCTCGCAACTGGTGTGCACCCAGTGGACCTCGATCGTGTCGCCGGGTTTGACACCGTGAAAACCGCCATGGCCGTGGGCCGGGTCTTCGAGTTCGGCGGGGGTCAGGTCGTAGCTTTCGTTGCACATATAGCCGCCGTGATCCCCCGGACCGGCGTAGATCGAAAAGCCCGGTCCCTTGTGTTCGGCGTTGGTATGCGTGTGGATGTTGCACAGGTTCAGCGAGCTTGCGGGGGGCGCGGTGGTGAAAACCCGGTGGTTGGCGCCGTGATAGTTGCCAATGTCGCGCGGGGTCTGGGGGCCAAACCCTTCGCAGAGCGGGCCGGGGTCGGGCAGGTCATGCGCCGTATGCGACGGGGCAGCATGGGCAGGCGCGGGCGCGCCGTGGCTGTTGTCCGACGCCAGCGCCGTCACGGGGCATAGGGCAAGGGTCAAGGCCAAGACACGCATGGGGCACCTCACTCGATGGGGGCAAGCAGCTCTGGCGAGGTGACCAACTGGCGCACGCCGTGGCTGTGGTTCTCTTCAAAGACGTTGCCGGCATCGGCCCAAGCATCCAGTGACGAGATGTCAAGCCGGGCACAGCGCGGGCGCACGGACCACGTGACCTGCAACGGGGAGCATGTATTCTGGTCGTAACTCGTGCCAGTGGTCGAGCCGCGGAACACCACCGGTGTGCCGGTCCCCGTGGGCAGGCTACGCGGTTGGTGCAGGCCGTTTCGCATAGTGCCGCGATAGACGAAATCCATGAAATCCAAGGCGTTGGGGTCGTTCACCACCAAAAAGACCTGGCTTTCCACACGCAGCTGCGGATTGGCGCAGCCGTCGGACAGGCAGGCCCCAAGCCCTTTGCCCGGTTCGATATTGCAAGAGGAATAGACCCAATGCACCTCGATGGTGTCGCCCGGCTCGACCGCTTGGAACCCGCCATGCCCGCCGCCATGGGGGTCATCCTTGGACGCGGCATGGCTGTCACCGCCGCCGTGCCCATCATCCGCATGATCGTCACCATGATCGTCGCCATGGGCGGCCTTGGCGGGTTTGCCGGGGCGAGTCAGCTCTTCTTCGGTCAGGTTATTGGAGCCAGAGCACTTGAACCCGCCATGTTCACGATCCCCGGCAAAGATCGAAAACCCCGGTCCCATGTGTTCGGCATTGGTGTGGGTATGAATGTTGCACAGGTTCAGAGAGCTCGCCGGGGGGGCCATGCCAAAGGTCACCGGATTGCGCCCGTAGGTATTGGAAATGTCGCGCGGCGTCTGCGGGCCAAACCCGGTGCAGATCGCAAAGGCCGGGCTGGCCAGAGCGGTCGCGCCAAGCGCCAGAGCCAAGGCAAGACGGGGGAAAGCGGGCAACATGTACGGCCTCCAACATAGGTCAATCCAAGTGGGATGGATGTGCCACGCGTGGCCCTAACGCCAATTTAAAATCGCCTCGCGCCGCGCGACTATTTGCCTGCAATTTTCACGGTTTTGCCCGTGGTGTTTAACCGATTGCTAGGACCCTCTTGCCAACATCACGGTCGCCCGTCGGAGCGACGGACGGGAATACAAACGGGGATACAGATGGCGCGAATTGGCGACAAAACCGGGGGCGAATATGTCTGACTTTCTGAATTCTTGTCTCTGCGATGTCGTTTTCCCCCCCTAAACGCCGGAATCCGCAGGCGACGATCCGGACAAGCGCGGTAAACCAGAGCCAATTGCGGGGCCATTTACGGCCTCTCTTTAGTCGTGAGGAGTGATCCATGGCAGAAGCGGCAACGCGCAGACGCAGCCGGGGCGGAGGTGGGGCAGCCCGCCGCGCAGAGCGGACCTCGATCAGTGTCGAGACGGCCCGTTACATCGAGCGTAACATCCCGAACTTCGAGATTCTCAATGAAGAAGCTCTGGAGATCATCGAGGCCAACGCCGAAACGGTACTGGAAGAGATCGGTGTAAACTTCGTCAACAACCCCGGCGCGCTGGCGCTGTGGAAAGAGGCGGGCGCCTCGGTTGATGGCGAACGGGTGCGCATCCCCAAAGGGCTCGCACGCGAGCTGTGCAAGACCGCGCCGTCGCAGTTCACCCAGCACGCCCGCAACCCCGAGAAAAACGTCGAAATCGGCGGTCGCAACCTGGTGCTGGCGCCGGTCTACGGCCCGCCGTTTGTGCGCGACGTCGATGGCGGTCGCCGCTACGGCACCATGGAAGACTTCCGCAAGTTCGTGAAGCTGGGCCACATGTCCAAGTGGCTGCACCACTCGGGCGGCACTGTCTGCGAGCCGACCGACGTTCCGGTGAACAAGCGTCACCTCGACATGTTGATGGCGCATATGACGCTGACGGATAAGCCCTTTATGGGTTCTGTCACCGAAGCCAGCCGCGCGCAGGACAGCGTCGAGATGTGCGAGATCCTCTTTGGTAAAGAGTTCGTGCACGACAACGCGGTGATGACCTCGCTGATCAACATCAACTCGCCGTTGACCTTCGACGACGTGATGATGGGCTCGCTCGAAGTCTACGCCAAGGCCGGGCAGGCCTGCATCATTTCGCCGTTCATCGTTGGCGGGGCCATGGCGCCGGTGTCGGTCGTCGGCACCCTGACGCAGGTTCTGGCCGAAGTGCTGGCGGGGGTTGCCTACTCGCAGCTCGTTCGCAAGGGCGCGCCGGTGATCTTTGGGGCGTTTGTGACCTCGATCGACATGAACTCTGGCGCACCGACCTTTGGCACGCCCGAAGCGTCGCAAGTCACCTACGGCGCTGGGCAGCTGGCCCGCCGTCTGGGGCTGCCGTTCCGCTCGGCGGGGTCGTTCTGCGGCTCGAAACTGCCCGACGCGCAGGCTGCCTATGAAACCGCGAACTCGCTGAACATGGGGCTGCAATCCGGCGTGAACTTCATGCTGCACTCGTGTGGCTGGCTCGAAGGCGGCCTCGTGGCGTCGTTCGAAAAGTTCGTGATGGACGCTGATCAGCTGGGCGCACTGCACAAGATGGCGCAGGGCGTGGCCTATGACGAAAACGCGCAAGCCATGGATGCGCTGCGCGAAGTCGGCCCGGGCGGTCACTATCTGGACTGCGCGCATACCCACGCCAACTACAAAGAGGCGTTCTGGCGCAGCGAGCTGCTCGACTACAAACCGTTCGAGACCTGGTCCGAAGAGGGCGCGCGCGACACCATGGCGCTGGCACAGGCGCGGGTCAAAAAGCTGCTGGACGGCTACCAGCAGCCGCAGATGGATCCGGCCATCTACGAGGCGTTGACCGCATATGTGGCCAACAAGAAAGCCTCGACCAAAGACAGCTTTAGCTGATCTTGGTCAAGCCGCGCCCCTCACTCCCGGGCGCGGCTCATCCATAGCGCGCTTCGCGCAAGACCTTGGCCTCGCCCATCAGGGCGGTCAAAATCTCCACATGCGCCGACACCGAATAGCCGGCGTCATGCGTGCGCCGACGCGTGTCGATGTCGGCCTCCAGTTCCATCAGCTTGACGATTGCCGCGCCAGAGCGGGGCAAACCGCCGCCGCCCAGCAGCGGCCCAAGGTGTTTTGCGCGCTGATAATCCTGCGCCGCGATGCGGGCGGCACGGATCAACAGGCGCGGGCGGCGCAGATCATTCAGCATTCCAAGCACGTCTTTCATGGGTGTCGTCCTTCAACCTTTGATGACGCTGGCACTATGCCTCAGGTGGTGCAGCCGTTGCGCAAGCGGCGTTCGGTGCGTGCGCAGGGGTCAGAAGTTTTTGTGAATTAACTGAAATCCTCATTTTTGACGCTTTTTGTTAACCTCAGAGTAACCAACACACGGGAAAGTTGCGATTGACGTATCTGGGGATAAGTCTGTGGAAAACCGCCTGAGGGCCAGGATGCTGCTATGACCAATGCCAAGCCACACCGCACGGCGACAGGGTTGCCCGAATGGGTGCCGGACGCGGCGCGCGTGTATCTTGCGCATGTGGAAGATGGTCATTCGATCCGGGAATTGGCCCGTCGGGCGGGATGCCACGCATCAACTGTGCTGCGTCAGGTGCGGCGAATCGAGACAAGACGGGATGACCCGCTGATCGACGCCGCTCTGCTGAACCTGGGGGCTTTTCGGTGTGTGCCGGGGGCCATTCCGTCAGGAAAGGATAAAGATACTATGAACGCTGCCGTGAATTATCCGTCTCCACCGGATGAGACGACCCTCGCGCGGGAAGCACGCAGGGTATTGCGCCGCCTTTGCGAAAGCGGGGCGGTTTTGGCCGTTTGTGCCGAAATGGACAAGGCCGTGGTGGTCCGCGACACCGGCGATGGCGGGTCGGCCCGCACCGCCGTGGTGGACAGCCCGATCGCGCAGGCGATGGCCTTGAAAGAGTGGATTGCCTGCGACGAGCCGGGGCGCATTTCGCGCTATCGGATCACCGCAAGCGGGCGTCAGGCGCTCAGCCGTATGGTCGCCGAGCAGGAATCCAAGGTCCGGGGCTTTGCCGAATCGCAGGCCGGGTTTGACACCGGGCGCGCCGCCGAAGCGGCCTTGGACGAGGTCGAACGCGACCCGCGGGCGCGCAAGGCGCGCTACACGCTGGCCGAAAGCCCTCTGACCGCGCTGGGACGTCGCCGCGACAAGGACGGCACGCCCTTTCTCAGCGATGATCTGATCGCGGCGGGGGAACGCCTGCGCGAAGACTTTGAGCTGAGCCAGATGGGGCCGCGCACCACGCAGAACTGGGACCAGTTCTTGACCGCCGGCATTGACGTCTCACATGGCACCGGGGGCGGCCCGGATGCGGCGCAGGGACGGCTGCAATCGGCGCTGCGCGACCTTGGGCCGGGTCTGGGCGATGTGGCGCTGCGCTGCTGCTGCTATCTCGAAGGTCTTGAGACCACGGAGAAAAACCTCGGCTGGTCGGCGCGCTCTGGCAAGATCGTGTTGCGGATCGCGCTGCAACGCCTGCGCCGCCACTACGAGGAACGCGGGCGCCATGGCGGCGACCTGCTTGGCTAACACCGCAAAGCGGCCCACGACAGGGCCGCTTTTTTAACGTCCTCTTGTCGTTTTCGGATCCCGTGATAGGACTTCCCTATGAGGATCACGCTCAAACAACTGACCTATTTCAAAGCGCTCGCCGAGCAGCAGAACTTTCGCCGTGCGGCCGAGGTCTCGCATGTCTCGCAGCCTGCGCTTTCCGTGCAAATCCAAGAGCTTGAACGCATCCTCGGCGGGGCGCTGGTTGAACGCCAACCCCGCCGGGTGATTCTGACGCCGCTCGGGCGCGATACGCTGGCCAGCGCCACGCGCATTCTGGCCGAGGTGACGCAGCTGGAACAGGGCGGGCGCGCCGGTTTGGGCGGGACGCTGCGCCTTGGGGTGATTCCCACCATCGCGCCCTATCTGCTGCCCGAAGCCCTGGCGGCCCTGCGCGCCTCGGATATTTCGCTGGGCGTCGATGTGACCGAAGGCAAAACCGAACGCATTTTAGCGATGTTGAGCGAGGGCGCGCTGGACGCCTGCATCCTTGCGCTGCCGACAGAGCGTCCGGGCCTGTTTGAGGCCGAGCTGTTCGAGGATCGATTCCTGCTGGCGGGGCACGCCAAACGGCTCGCCGATCTGGGGCCGGTGCCGCGCCCCGAGGGGCTGGGCGAAAGCCAGCTTTTGCTGCTGGAGGACGGGCATTGCCTGACGGATCAAGCGCTTGCGGTCTGCGGGCGGGGCCGGGGCCACGGGCGGATCAACACTGGCGCGTCGTCGCTGCCGACCTTGTCACGGCTGGTCGAGGCGGGCTTTGGCTTTACCCTGATGCCGGAACTGGCCGCGCCGACGGAATGCGCGGCCTCGCCAAACCTTGGGCTGCGGCGGTTCGATGAGCCGCAGCCGGCGCGGCGCATTGGTCTGGTGCGGCGGTCGTCCTCGACCGGGGCGTGGTTCGACGATCTGGCCGAAACGCTGCGCGGGGTGGGGGCAAGTCTGATCGCCAATGCGCAAAAGGTGGTGTGATGGCTTATGCTTACCGCTCCCTCACCGAGTTGGATGCGGCACCATGGCAAGAACTGCGGATGGAAGGCGTGCGGCTGTTTCCCATGGGGTTTCTGACCACCGAAGCCGAGGCAGAGGCGACCTACGACCAAGCACGCTGGATCTTGGGGCAAGGCAACAACCGCGGGGTGTTCGACGGGCCGGCCCTCGTGGGGCTTGCCGGTTTGCGCCGTGGCGGGCTGTCGCGCATCGCTCATAGCGCCGAGATCGGGCCGTTCTACGTCACGCCGCCCCACCAAGGGCAGGGGGCGGCGCGCGCCCTGATGGACGGAATCATCGCCGAGGCACGCGAGACGGCGCTTGGCCTGCTGACGCTGCACGTGGATTCACGCAACGCCCGCGCGATCCGGTTCTATGAACGCTGCGGCTTTGCGCGCGTGGCGACTGTACCGGATACGGTGCGGATTGATGGCGAACCTTGCGCCGATCACATCTACCACCTGAGCCTCTAGACCAAAGTAAAAGGCGCGCCCGAACCCGGACGCGCCCCCCATATCTCTCAACAAAACCGGTGGCTTATGCCACGGCCTCTGCGCCTTCGCCCTTGAGGTGCTTGAGCAGGTTTTCCGGCGAGGAGACGCCATAGGGGTCTTCGCCGTGGTTGTCGCAGATGCCCGGCTCTTCGAACCACGCTTCGACCACGCCGTTGTCGACGATGGCCGCATAGCGCCACGAACGCATCCCAAAGCCGAGGTTGTCCTTGGCCACCAGCATGCCCATCTTGCGCGAGAACTCGCCGGAGCCGTCCGGGATAACCTTCACGTTTTCAAGGTTTTGCGACTCGGCCCACTTGTTCATCACAAAGCTGTCGTTGACCGACAGGCAGTAGATTTCGTCGATGCCCAGCTCCTTGAACTCTGCCGCGCCCTTTTCGAAACCGGGCAGCTGGTAGGTCGAGCAGGTGGGGGTGAAGGCACCCGGCAGCGAGAACAGGATCACGCGCTTGCCGGCGAAGTAGTCAGAGGTGGTCTTGTCTTCCCAGCGGAACGGGTTCGGGCCGCCAACGGCCTCGTCGCGCACGCGGGTGTGGAAGGTGACCTCGGGGAGTTTCAATCCGGCTTTCATGGCAGCTCCTTGGAATGGTTTTAAATTCGCTGCCCCCAGATAACGCCCAAAATGCTGCGCCGCAATATCAGCTTCTGAAAGAAATGTCCTGAACGCAAGACATCTATGTGATTTTTGCAATCCGGGTTAATGCCGGGTGAAAACGGCGTTTGTGATCACATTTCTGCGCGCGGCCAAATCGCATGATTCGCGTGTAAAAAGAGCGGGATGGCGCGTGGCCGTCCCGCTCTGAAAGCCCTGTGAACACT
The DNA here is from genome assembly GCF_900176475.1 of Tropicibacter naphthalenivorans. GTDB lineage: Bacteria > Pseudomonadota > Alphaproteobacteria > Rhodobacterales > Rhodobacteraceae > Tropicibacter > Tropicibacter naphthalenivorans. The sequence continues at coordinate 449,439 of NZ_FWXX01000002.1, read as the reverse complement.
GGCTAGGGCGCAGAGGATACTGGTTAACTTTGGGGATGCGCCGCTGTATGACAGCTTGCGATACTGGAAATCCCCTCTGCTCCTCTTTAATACTGTGCCAACGCCGAAACCGTGAGGGGAAAATTCGATGCGTGATCTCAAACTGCCGTCCGAGCGCCACCCCGAAAAGGCGCATCGCCCGGACAATGCGCAGCCGAAAAAGCCCGATTGGATCAGGGTCAAGGCGCCCGTGGGCAAGGGCTACAACGATACCCGCCGGATCATGCGCGAGCACAAGCTGGTGACGGTCTGCGAAGAGGCGGGCTGCCCCAATGCGGGCGAATGCTGGAACCAGGGCCACGCGACCATGATGATCATGGGCGAGATTTGCACGCGCGGCTGTACGTTCTGCAACGTGGCCACCGGCAAGCCCGACACGCTGGACGCGTTTGAACCGGGGCGGGTGGCCGATGCGGTGCAAAAGCTGGGGCTCAACCACGTTGTGATCACATCCGTGGACCGCGACGATCTAGAGGACGGCGGGGCCGAGCATTTCGCCCAGACGATCCGAGCGGTGCGTCACCGCTCGCCCGAGACGACCATCGAAATCCTCACGCCGGACTTTCTGAAATGTGCCCCCGAGGCGCTGGAAGTGGTCGTGGCCGCCAAGCCGGACGTCTTTAACCACAACCTCGAAACCGTGCCGGGCCTGTATCCGACGGTGCGCCCCGGTGCGCGGTACTTCCACAGCTTGCGGCTGTTGCAGCGGGTCAAGGAGCTGGACCCGTCGATCTTTACCAAGTCGGGGATCATGGTTGGTCTGGGCGAGGACAAGCAGTCTGTGAACCAGATCATGGACGACATGCGCGCCGCTGACGTGGATTTCCTGACCATCGGTCAGTACCTGCAACCGACGCCGAAACACCACCGCGTCGACCGCTTTGTCCACCCGGACGAATTCGCGGCATACGAGAAAGCCGCCTATGGCAAAGGCTTCCTCATGGTGTCCGCGACGCCTCTGACCCGGTCGAGCTATCACGCGGGCGACGATTTTGCCCGGCTGCGCGCGGCACGTGAAGAAAAGCTCGCAAGGGGCTGATCTGACAGGGGAAATAGATAAGGGCGGTCCGGGTCTTGGGCCGCCCTTTTTGCATCAGATCTAGCGCCGGGTGCAGCGCTGCGCCAGTGCAAAGGCCAGCGGCCCGACCCCCAGCGACAGCACAAAGGCGATGGGCCAGGCGGTGATGAACCGCGTCAGCCACGCGCCCACCCATCCCGGCGCAAAGCCCATGGGAAAAGCGGTGAAAATCCCCGTCATCAAGAACGCCATCATCGCCGAGATGAAAACCTGCGCGAGGATCACTGTGAATTTGGTCATGGGTTAACTCCTGTTCGTGCATCCAAAAGGCGACGGGCAGGGCGATCCCAAGACTCCCGCCGCGAATTTGCGGTGCCGTGGGATCAGGGACTAACTTTCACGCGTGCGGCGCGAAGCCCGGGCTAACCAAACCGGGCGGCGTTTCTCGGCCCTTCCTATGTGGCGCTGCGCTGCGGCATGGTCAAGCGGCGATGCGCGATTTCTTGGATGTTTAGAAAAGCGGCACTAAGGGGGGCGCCAGATCTGCGCACACGTAAAAGTTGCCAGTCTCTTCTGAGAAACACCATTTTTGATATTGAACGGATGCCAAAGTCTGCGGCACCCTCACGCCTGCTAAGAGCTTTATTACCGGAGAAAACAATATGTTACGTACATGTTTTGTTGCAGGATTGTGCTTTGCCGCCGTCTCGGCGCAGGCGTTCGAATTGACCAGCCCGGACATCGCGGACGGCGGCGATATTGCCATGAAACACGTGGCGGATGTGTTCGGCTGCACCGGCGAGAATGTCTCGCCCGCGTTGGAATGGTCGGGCGTGCCCGAGGGCACCGGGGCGCTGGCCTTGATGGTGCATGACCCCGACGCGCCGACGGGGGGCGCGGGCTTTTGGCATTGGATCGCGGTGAACATCCCGGCGAACAGCACCGGCATCACGCAGGGCGCGGCTATGCCCGAGGGCGTCACCGTCCGGGCCAATGACTACGGCGCCGAAGGTTGGGGCGGCCCGTGCCCGCCCGCTGGCGATCCGCATCGCTATGTCTTTACGCTGTATGCGTTGCCCGAGGCGCTTGACGTGTCTGGCGCGCCGTCCAAGGCGGTTGTCGGCTTTATGGTGAATGCCAATGCCACCGCCACGGCAAGTCTTACCGGCATGTTCGGGCACTAAGCTGCATAGAAAAAGGCGCGTCCCGCGTGGGGCGCGCCTGCTGTCTGTTTGGCAAGGAGGTTAGTCCAGCGCGGGCAGAGCCTTGACGTATTGAGCCACTGCCATGCGATCCTCGGCGCTGAGTTTGCTAAATTTATCAACCACTTCGGCCATGTGCCCGCCGACGCTGTCGTAATCGGGGGTAAAGCCGGATTCGAGGTAATAGGCCACGTCCTCGGCGCTCCACGTCAGCTTGTCCGGGGTCAGCGCGGGAATGGTGCCCTGGCCCGAAGGGTTCGGCGCGCCGCCCATCCAGCGGGTTGTATCCAGCCCGCCCAAAGCGTTGCGCGGCGTGTGGCATTCGGCGCAATGGGCCAGCGCTTCGACCAGATAGCGGCCGCGTTCCCCGCCAGCCTCTGGCGAGGCGGGCAAAACGTAATCGCCGGTGAAAAAGAGCAGCTTCCACCCGCCCAGCGAGCGGCGGATATTGAACGGAAAGCCCACGTCATGCGCCTGCGACGGCGTGTCCGAGGCGGGCAGGGTCTGCATGTAGGCAAACAGATCGGCCACGTCCTGCGTCTGCATCTTGGCGTAGGCGGTGTAGGGGAAGGCGGGGTAATAGTGCTGGCCCTCAGGCGAGACCCCGCGCGTCACCGCATTGGCGAAATCCACCAGATCCCAGCCCGCAAGCCCCTGATCCGAAGGGGAAATGTTCGGCGCATAAAAGGTGCCAAAATCCGAGGCAAAGGGCTGGCCACCGGTCAGGACCAGCTTGTCCTCGCCGGTCGGCGCGTGGTGGCAAGAGGCGCAGCCCGCAGCGGTAAAGACTTTCTCGCCCGCGGCGGCATCCCCGGTCAGGCCGGCATAACGATCGGGGTCAACGCGAGTCGGCGCGGTGAGCCAGAGCCCGACCCCGGCAGCGACCACCGCCGCCGGGACCAGAAATTTCAGGACGCCCATGGCTTATTCAGGGGCGCGATAGGTGTCGTGGCAGCCCTTGCAAGAGCCGCCCAGCTTGCCCAGAGCCGGGCCGATGGCGTCCTTGCCGGTGGCGGCAGCGGTCTGCATCTCGGCGGCGGCGGTCTTGTAGGCCTCCCACTTGGTGCCGAAATCGTCCATGTTGTCCCAGATTTCCGGCATGGCGCGGGTGCCATCGACGGACATGGAATCGGTGCCCTCTTTGAACAGGGTGGGCTGGTGGACCATGGACACGCCAACAAGCGAGTCGGCAGCAGCAGAAGCAGTGGCGGCGTCGTATTCGATCGCGCCCTTGGCGATGCCACCCAGAACCCCAAGGTTCAACGCCATGATGCGGAACTGGCCCTGACGCGCCTTGACCTCGGCGGGCAAGTCCTGCGCGGTGGCGGCGGTGGCAAGGCCAGCCATCAGAACAGCAGTGGTAATGAGCTTTTTCATGGGGTTCTCCCTGTTGAATCCCGGATGAAACCCGGACGTTGAATAGGACCACCTTAACGCAAGGTGACCTTGTGGCAATTACATTCAGTTTTTGCTGTCTGGCGCTGCGGGTCAACCTGCAATCAGGGCGGGAATACCTGACCTCACACCGGGTTGACCTTGCGTGATCCGCCGATCAGGGCGCGCAAGTCCCGCGTCACGCGGTGCAAAATCCTTTGCCGCCCGGGCGGGGCAGGGCGGACAGGGAGGAGAAGGATTTTGGGGCGCGCCCCTCACGGCCCCGCGAACCGGCGCTGGGGGCGCGAGAGATCAGCTTTCGGTAAAGCGCACCTTGCCAATGAAGGGCAGGTTCCGGTTGCGCTGCGCAAAGTCGATACCGTAGCCCACCACGAATTCGTCGGGGATTTCGAACCCGATCCAGTCGGCGCGGAAATCCACCTCGCGGCGCACGGGCTTGTCGAGCAGGGCGATGGTCTTCAGCCGGGCGGGGTGGCGCGAGGCCAGCAGGTGCACCACGTGGCTCAGCGTGTGGCCGGTGTCGACGATGTCCTCGACCACCAGCACATCGCGCCCCTCTATCCCGCCGCGCAAATCCTTGAGGATGCGCACCTCGCGCGAGCTTTCCATGCCATCGCCATAGGATGACGCCTCAAGGAAATCGACCTCGACCGGCAGGTTCAACTCGCGCACCAAGTCTGCGATGAACACAAACGACCCGCGCAGCAGCCCGACCACCACCAGCTTGTCGGTGTCCGAAAACTCCGCCGTGATCTCGCGGCACAGCGCCTCGATCCGGGCGGCAATCGCCTTGGCGCTGATCATCTCATCTACGACATAAGGACGCTCGTGCATGGTTCCCCCTCGTCATGCTCTTGATTTTCCGGCGCTATCATACGACATCACGGGGCAAGATGCTTCCCTGAAAAGAGCGACATGCCGACCCATTCCGAGACCCGCACCTTGCCCTACACCGCCCAGCAGATGTTTGATCTGGTGGCCGATGTGGGGGCCTATCCGAAATTCCTGCCGTGGACGGCGGCGGCGCGCATCCGCTCGCGCGATGACAAGGGCGATCACGAGGTGATGCTGGCCGATCTGGTGATCTCTTTCAAAGTGTTCCGCGAACGCTTTGGCAGCCGCGTGACGCTGTTCCCGGACGACAAGCGCATCGACACCGAATACCTGGACGGGCCATTCAAGCACATGATCTCGAAGTGGGCGTTCAAGGACGTCGAGGGCGGTTGCGAAGTGTCCTTTTTCGTGGATTTCGAATTCCGCAACAAGCTGCTGCAAGGCGCGGCGGGCATGTTCTTTTACGAGGCGATGCAGCGCATTGTGCGGGCGTTTGAACGGCGCGCCGCCGAGCTCTACGGTTAAGTCCTGCGTAAGCTTTAGGGCAGGGTTAACCACCTGCGGCAAAACGCGACTCTTCGCCAGATTTAGAACAAATTTCGCCGGTTTTCTGTGGGCTCTTGCACGTTTACAGGAGCTCCCATGCAAATCTCTTCGTCTGCGAGCGCTGCGGCGCAATTCGCCAAACGGCCCGCCGCCCCGGCGCAGGCCCAACCCGCGCCCGCCGATCCCGCCCAAGAAATCAAACGCTTGGTGACCAAGGTGCAGGCCGCATACGTTGGCGCGCAGGTCGCCCCCACCACCAAGGCCGAAGCCGCCGCCCAGAACATCGCCGCGCTGGCGACCGTTGTGGCCACGGGGCAGGTCATAGCGGCGGGGCAGGCGGAAAACGGCACCACACCCGGGCGGCTCGATCTGATCGTCTGAACCTTGCGTTAACCACTGGCCGCGAATCCCCGGCGCTTGCCCAGATTTTGACAGGTTTGGCGCGCAATCCTTACGGTCAGAGTAATTCGCGTATCGAAAGGATGAATCCATGTCATCGATCTTTAACGCGGCCGTTTTAATGCCCACGGCGCAGTATGCGCCCAAGCCGGTCTCGCCCGCCAATGGCGCGCGCCCGGCCCAGACCGGGCCCGGTCAGACCCCTGCGGGTCAGACGGCGGGCCTTGTCGGCTTTACGCCCGCCGCGCCGGCTGCCACGGGGCAAGTCGGCCGCGCCAGTGCCATCACGCCGAACCCGGCGGTTACTGCGCCTGTGTCCACCTCGCAGACCGGCGTTGTGGTGGCCTCGGCGATTGCCGGGGCGGCCTCGACCCAAGGGATCGACGTCATGAGCGCCGCCGGTCAGGTGCGTCAGGCGTTAAACCCGGCCACCGCGATTGGCCCGCAATCCGCCGAGGACAACAAGGGCTTTGCCGCGCAGATGGCCTTGGCCGGGGCGCGTCCGGGGGCAGAGCCGCGACAGCCTGCGCCCGAGGGGGAAGGGGTCCGTGCCGGTGATCGACCCACGGTCCGCGCCGGAGACCCCGGTGACAGATCTGTCGACCGGGCAGGGGACCGGTCTGGCGCGTCGACCCGCCCAGCGAACGATGCAGGCGAGGAGCAGGCCTTGGGCCGATTTGACGCTGCGCGCCAAGAGACAGCCCGCGCCGAGCGGACCGATGGCTTGCAACGTCAGGACAGCGCCCGAGCCGAACGCGCCGGAAATGCCGACCGCCAAGAGGGCGCGCGCTTTGCCCGCTCTGAAGAGGCTCAGCGGCAGGGCGACGAGCGGACCGAGCTAAAGGGCACCGCCGCCCGCGGCGAGGCCGAGCGCAACGCCGAACGCGACGAACAGCGGATCGAGAACCGCGCCCAAGAGGACAAGCGCCTGCGCCGCGAAGAGGCCCGCCAACAGGAGCAGCCCACCGAGGTGAAGCAGCGCGAAGAGGCGGACTATATCAAGACAGAGACCGACTTTGAGCTGACCACCCGGCCCGTGGGCACCAGTGACGACGCCACCGCAGAGGACACCGCCGTGACCGAGGCCGAAGAGGCCGAAGCCGAGGTGATCGCGCAGCAAGAAGCCTTTGAGGCGACGACCACGCCCATTGGTCGAGAGCGTCCCACCGAGGCTCCTGCGAACCCCAACGCCCCGCGCGGCGGCTCTGCCTTGACCGAGGCCAGCAGTGAGGCCCCCAAAGGGATGATGGCCGAGCAAAGCGACACCTCGCCGGTGACAGAGGCGCTGGAGGCGGCCACCGCAGGCTATCGTGGCGCTGCGGAAACCACCTCTGCCGCCGATCCGGCCAAGCTGATGACCACCGCCTAAGCGCCAGCCTGACAAGGCTGTCACAGCCGCCTAAGGACAACAAAAAACGGGCCCTGCGAGGGGCCCGTTTCGTTTTGTCTGTCAGACCAGCTTAGCTGGCGTGATCGTAGGCCCGCTCGCCGTGGGTGGTGATGTCCAGACCCTGATGCTCGGTCTCTTCGTCCACGCGCAGCGGCGTGATCGCCTTGACCACAAAGATCAGCACCACGGTCACAACCACGGTAAAGATGCCAACAATCGCCAGAGCGCCCAGCTGCGCCGTCCAGGAGCCCAGCCCAAAGGCCGCGATCATGATCGTACCAAAGATGCCGCCCACGCCGTGCACCGCGAACACGTCCAGCGTGTCGTCGATTTGCAGTTTGTTGCGGATCAGGTTGACCGCTTCCTGGCACAGAATGCCTGCGATAGCGCCGATGATGACCGCCTGAATGGGGTTCACGAAACCCGACGCCGGGGTGATCGAGGCCAGACCGGCGATGGTGCCGGTGACGATGCCCACGAGGGACGCTTTGCCGAACTTGATCTTTTCCCAGATCGCCCAGGTCAGCGAGGCCGTCGCCGCCGAGATATGCGTCACGGTCAGCGCCATGGCCGCGCCGCCATCTGCCGCCAGCTGCGAGCCGCCGTTAAAGCCGAACCAGCCGACCCACAGCATGGACGCACCGATCATCACGTAACCGGGGTTGTGCGGCGGGTGCTTTTGGTTCTTGCGCGGGCCAAGGAAAACCGCGATCAGCAGCGCCGCGATGGCCGCCGTTTCGTGCACCACGATCCCGCCGGCAAAGTCCTTGACGCCAACGTCGCCAAAGATGCCGCCATCGGCCATCATGCCGCCGCCCCAGATCCAGTGGGTGACGGGCGCGTAGCAGATCAGCATCCACAGCGCCGAGAACAGCATCACAAAGCCAAAGCCCACACGCTCCACATACGCGCCGACGATCAGCGCCGGGGTGATGATCGCAAAGGTCATCTGGAAGGCAAAGAACAGCACCTCGGGCAGGGTGCCCGACAGGGTGTCCGCGGTGACGCCGTTCAGGAACATCTTGTCCAGACCGCCCCAATAGGCGTTGCCCTCGCCGAATGCGATGGAATAGCCAAACGCCAGCCAAAGCACGCTCATCAGGCAGGCAATGGCATAGCAGTGCATAAAGACACTCAGTACGTTTCGTGCACGCACGAGGCCGCCGTAAAACAGCGCCAGCCCCGGCAACGTCATGAACAGCACAAGCGCTGTCGCGACGATGATCCAAGCGGTATCCGCTCCGTTCATATCTTGTCCCTCCGGTTTCCTGCGGGCGTACATGCAGGATTCGGATGCGAAAAAAAGTATCTTTGGCTTTTGAGGGCGCGTAAAACGGCGGCAGTTTGCAAAACGGCTAAAAAATGGGCGGTTATTTTGGTTAATGCCCCCTTACCGGGCGATACGCGCATGTCTTATTTTGCGGGCGGTGTGCTGTTGTATGCAGATTTTTCGCTTAAATATTGTGCGGAACATGGGGCGGTGTGGGGCTATTTCTGGCCCCTTGGCCTCATGTCGATCAGCGCTTTAAGATTTGCCGTCCAGATCTGCCAGCCCGCGCAGGATCAAATCCAACGCGTGGTCGGCGGCCGCTGCGCGCACATTCGCCCGCCCCAAAGCGCCATGTTCGATGGTTTCCGACACCACGCCAGAGGCCGTCGCCAGCGCATAGCAGACGCGGCCTTCGGGTTTGAACTCGGACCCGCCGGGGCCCGCGATGCCGGAAATCGCCACCGCCACATCGGCCCGCGCCGCCTGCAACGCGCCCTGCGCCATCTGGCGCGCGACCTGCTCTGACACCGCGCCATGGGCGCCCAGCGTGGCGGGGGAGACGCCCAGCATCTCGGTCTTGGCCACGTTGGAATAGGTGACAAAGCCCCGCTCGAACACCGCCGACGACCCCGGCACATCGGTGATCGCCGCCGAGACCTTGCCCCCCGTGCAGCTTTCCGCGCAGGTGACCGTCAGGCCAAGCGCCGTGGCGCGCGCCACGATATCCTCGGCCCGGGTCATTGCGCGTTCAGGATCAGCGGGACGTGATACAGCGCCGCAAGGACAAAGACGCCAAAGGCGGCAAAGACCCCGGCCCAGACGTCATCCATCATCACGCCATAGGCATCGCCGCGCCGGTCCGCCTTGCCCACCAGCCACGGCTTGCGAATGTCGAACAGTCGGAACAGCACGAATGCCGCGATCCAGCCCGGGTACAGCGCCAGCAGGTCCGCCCCTGCAAAGGCCGCGCCATAGCCCACCGGCCAAAGCGCGATCCACTGGCCGACCAGCTCGTCGATGACCACCCAGGACGGGTCGTGATCGCCGGTCTTGGTGACTTGCGCCGTGGCGTACCAGCCCACGACAAAGGCCACCACCGTGAGCGCTGCCAGCAGCCAAAAGCCCCCGACCAACAGCACGCCATAGGCCAAAACCACCGACACAGCCGAGCCCCAAGTCCCCGGCGCAGGCCGCAGGAAACCGACATATCCAAGGGACGCAATCGCCTTCATGTGCGCACCAGCGTCGCGGTGGCAATCGCCGCGATCCCTTCTTCACGGCCCGTAAACCCAAGCCTTTCCGAGGTGGTCGCCTTGATCGACACGCGGTCCTCGGTGATCCCAAGGATAAAGGCCATCTTGGCGATCATCGCCGGGGCGTGCGGGCCGACCTTGGGGCGCTCGCAGATCAAGGTGCAATCGACATTGGAAATGGTGAACCCTTTTTCACTGGCCAGATCGCGCGCGTGGCGCAGGAAGATCTCGGACGGCGCGCCTTTCCACTGCGGCTCGGACGGGGGGAAGTGGCGGCCAATGTCGCCCTCGGCCATTGCGCCATACAGCGCGTCGGTCACCGCGTGCATCCCCACATCGGCGTCGGAATGGCCCCTAAGTGCCTTGTCATGCGGGATTTCCACGCCGCAGAGGATCACGTGATCGCCCTCTTCAAAGGCGTGCACGTCATAGCCGTTGCCAAGCCTTACATCCATCTGTCTCTCCAATAGTCCGGTCGCCCGCGCGAAATCGCCGGGCAGGGTAATCTTGAGGTTGCGCTCATCGCCTTGGGTGATGGCCACGTCGAGACCCGCCGCGCGCGCGACCTCGACATCATCGGCCGCGCCGCCGGGGTGGGCGCGGTGCGCGGCAAGGATCGCGTCAAAGCGGAACCCCTGAGGGGTCTGGGCGCGATATAGCCCGGTCCGGTCCTGTGTCCCGACCACAAGGCCATTTTCCCCGCGCCACAAGGCATCGCTGACGGCAAGGGCAGGGGCCGCGCCCGCGTGCGTTTCCAAAGCGTAGATGACCCCTTGGACCACCGCATCCGGCACACAGCAGCGTGCCACGTCGTGGATCAGCGCGACATCCGGCGCGGTGGGCGCAAGCGCCTCCAGCCCCGCACGGACCGATCCGTCGCGAGTCGCCGCCCCGTCGACCAAAGTGACCTCCAGCCCGTCACAGACTTGCGCCGCCAAGGTTCGGTCGTCGGGGTGAATCACCATGCACAGCCGTCCGAACCCCGCCAAACGCTCCAGCGTCCAGCGCGCCACGGGTTTGCCGCCGACCGGTTGCCACTGCTTTGGCAAACCGCCCCCGGCGCGTGTCCCGCGCCCCGCCGCAACGATCACAATGGCTATGTCCATGGCTCTGGCTCCCTTTGCGCTTGTCTTAGGCGCTCATGAAGTGCTGCGCAATCTTGCGGGGTGGTGATTAAAAATTAGGCATGAGCCCTTTCTGCGCCTGCAAAAAGGCCGCAGAATATTGAACAGTATAAAGGACACAGTTACCTCAAACTTAATTGCACAAGGAATAGGCACTTGCCGCTGCCCCTCGGACCCAAGGAAATAACGCCCCCCGTGCTGCTGGCCCCACTGGCGGGAATCACCGATTTGCCGTTTCGCAATCTGGTGTCGCGCTTTGGCGCGGGCCTCGTGGTGTCCGAAATGATCGCGTCTGGCGAGTTCCTGACCGCGCGCCCCGGCACCCGCGAAAAGGCCGAACTGGGCGCGCAGATCGAAAACACCAGCGTCCAGATCGCCGGACGAGAGCCCGAACCCATGGCCGAAGCCGCCCGCCAGGTTGTGGACATGGGCGCCAAGGTGGTGGACATCAACATGGGCTGCCCGGCGAAAAAGGTGACGGGCGGCTGGTCTGGCTCGGCCCTCATGCAGGTGCCCGACCACGCGCTGCGCCTGATCGAGGCGGTGGTGAACGCGGTTGACGTTCCGGTGACGCTCAAGACGCGGCTGGGCTGGGATGACAGCGCGCGCAACGCCGCCGATCTGGCCAAGCGTGCCGAAGGGGCCGGGGTCCGAATGGTGGTGATCCATGGCCGCACCCGCTGTCAGTTCTATAAAGGGCACGCCGACTGGGCCGCCATTGCCGAGGTCAAACAGGCGGTCAATGTGCCGGTGGTGGCCAATGGCGACATCATTGACGCTGCGACCGCCCGCCAAGCGCTGGACCTGTCCGGCGCCGATGGCGTCATGGTTGGGCGCGGGGCGCAAGGGGCGCCTTGGGTGCTGGCCGAGATTGCAGCCGAGCTTTACGGCACGCCCGCGCCTGACATCCCCACGGGCAGCGCCCTGGCCGACATGGTCTGCGCCCACTACGAGGCGATGTTGGACTTCTATGGCGCGACTTTGGGCAACCGCGTCGCGCGCAAACACTTGGGTTGGTACATGGACCGCGCCGAAACCGCCGCGCCCCTGCGCCAACAGATCTTAACAGAGAAAACGCCCGCGCAGGTCTTGCGCCTGTTGCCCGAGGCGCTGGCGACGGCCCCGACGGAGGCGGCATGACGGAAACGACGGAAATGCAAATCTGGTCCTCTTTGCCGGTCCCGGCAATTTTGATCGACGAAAACGAATGTATTGGGGATGTGAACCCGGCGGGCGAAGGCTTTTTGAACAACTCGGCCAAGTGGCTGACGGGTCAGCCCATCTGGGACCGCATCGCGGTGGACGCGCCGCTGGAGGAAAGCCTGATGCGCGCGCGCGAACACGGCACGCCGCTGTTCGTCAATGACGTGGACGTGGGCACCGGCAGCCGCGCGCCGCTGGTGTGCAACCTGCAAATCGCGCCGCTTCAGGGCAAGCCGGGCTGGATGGTGATGCTGATTTCCCCGCGCGAGCTGGCCGGGCGGATGACGCAAAGCCACTCTGTCAAATCGGCGGCCAAGTCGGCCATCGGCATGGCGGAGATGCTGGCCCATGAAATCAAGAACCCGCTGGCCGGGATCACCGGGGCGGCGCAGCTTGTCAGCATGGGCCTGCCCAAAGAGGATCAGGAACTGACCGATCTGATCGTCGCCGAAACCCGCCGCATCGTGAAGCTGCTCGAACAGGTCGAGCAATTCGGCAACCTCTCGCCCCCCGAACGGCGCGAGGTCAATATCCACGACGTGCTCGACCGCGCGCGGCGCTCGGCGGCGCTGGGGTTCGGCGCGCATATGAAAATCATCGAGGATTACGACCCCTCGTTGCCCATGGCGATGGGCGATCCGGACCAGCTGCTGCAAGTGATCCTGAACCTTGTGAAAAACGCTTCCGAGGCGGCGGACCCGATCGCCGGCGGCACCGTCCGCCTGCACACCTTTTACGAACACAGCTTCCGCCTGCGCCGGGCGGATGGCTCTGGGCACACGCTGCCCTTGCAGATCGAGATCATCGACGATGGTCCCGGCCTGCCGCCCGACATCAAGGGCGACATCTTTGATCCCTTCGTGTCCGGCAAGGAAAACGGCACGGGGCTGGGGCTGGCCTTGGTCAGCAAGATCATTTCCGACCACGACGGGTGGATTTCGGTGGACTCGGTCCCCGGCCGCACCGTGTTTCGCATTTCACTGCCCCGCGCAACGGGACAGAGCAAGGAGACTGAGTGATGGATGGTACAGTACTTGTCGCGGATGACGACCGCACGATTCGCACGGTTTTGACCCAAGCCCTGACCCGCGCAGGCTGTAAGGTGCACGCGACCTCTTCGCTGACGACGCTGATGCGTTGGGTCGGCGAGGGCAAAGGCGACGTGGTGATCTCCGACGTCATGATGCCCGACGGCAATGGTCTGGAAATGCTGCCCAAGATCAACGAGGATCGGCCCGACCTGCCGGTGATCGTGATTTCGGCGCAGAACACCATCATGACCGCCATTCAGGCCGCCGAGGCCGAGGCTTATGATTATTTGCCCAAGCCCTTTGACCTGCCCGACCTGATGAAACGCACGGCCAAGGCGCTCGACAACCGCAAGCGCGCGCCCAAGCGCGAAGAGCCGGTGGTGGGCGCCGATGCCCCCGATGAGCTGCCTTTGGTGGGGAAAACCCCGGCGATGCAGGCGCTGTACCGTCTGGTGGCGCGGGTGATGAACACCGACCTGCCGGTCTTGATCACGGGCGAAAGCGGGACGGGGAAATCCTTGATTGCCAAGGCGTTGCACGACTTTTCCGACCGGCGGTCCTTGCCCTTTGTCACCGTCACGGCGGCCGATCTGCAAGACCTCGATGGGCCTGCGCGGGTGCTGGCGCGGGTCAAGGGCGGCACGCTGTTGATCGACGAGATCGCCGATGTCAGCGACGAGGTGCAGGGCCGCATCGTGCGCATGATGGACGTGCCGGGCGATCACACGCCGCGCTTCCTTGCGTCGTCGCAATACGATCCGCAAAGCCTGATCGACGGCGGCAAGGTGCGTCAGGACCTGTTCTATCGTCTCGACGGGGCAGCCATCGCGGTCCCCAGCTTGCGCGAGCGGGTCGAGGATATTCCGCTGCTGACCGACCACTTCTTCTTGCGCGGGGAACGCGAAGGCGCGCCCAAGCGCTGGCTGTCCGAAGGGGCGGCGGACCTTTTCCGCGTCTACTCGTGGCCGGGCAATGTGCGCCAGCTGGAAAACGCCGTGCGCCGCCTGTCTCTGACCAGCCGCACCGATGAAATCACCCGCGCCGAGGTCGAAGCCGTCCTTGGCAACCAGCCCGAAACCGGCGCGGTGCTGCGTGGCGGCGACAGTGACAAGCTGGGCGACAGCGTGGCGCGCCACCTGCGGCGCTACTTTGACCTGCACGGCGCGATGTTGCCGCCGCCGGGGCTGTATGGCCGCATCGTCCGCGAGGTCGAAGGCCCGCTGATCGAACTGGCCCTAGAGGCCACAGGCGGGAATCAGGCGAAATGCGCCGACCTTCTGGGCATCAACCGAAATACGCTGCGAAAGAAAATCACCGATCTCGATATTCGCGTGACACGGCGCCGCAAATTGATGTAAAAAGACCACATAACTGTGGCCCCTTCGCCCTGGCGTGATGAGAAGGCCACAATATATGGCGGTTGCTGGCCTTGGACCCCAAGGTTCAGCGCATCAATTTGGGGGCAGGCTGTGGCAACGCGGGCACGCTCATTGTCTGGGTCCACAACGTGGGCGCGTCTGACACGGCTCAGACGCCAGCGACGCGTGCAGAACGCGATCACGCTGGGCTTGGTTTTGCTGGGGCCGTTGCTGGCCTTGGCGACGTTTCTGGTCCTTGGGCCGTTCGGGCAAGGCGCAACTGCGCTCAGCCTGCGCTTGGTCCTGCTGGCGGACTTTATCTATGTGCTCGCGCTGGCGACCATGGTGCTGGGCCGCGTCGCCCGCATGGTCACCGAACGGCGCAAGCAATCGGCGGGATCACGCCTGCACCTGCGGCTGACCGGGGCCTTTGCGCTGATGGCGCTGCTGCCCACGGTGACGGTGGCGGTCTTTGCCGTGTTAACCATCAACATCGGCCTTGAGACGTGGTTTTCGAGCCGGGTGCAGAACGTGGTGGGCGCGTCTTTGGCGGCTGCCGAAGCCTATGAGGCCGAACAGCGCGTGGCCATGCAGGCGGACGCCTCGGCGTTGGCCAGCTTTCTTGACGCCAGCCGCCGCGCCAATGCCGGCATGGATGACGGCGATCTGCGGCAGATCCTCGGGCAGGGGCAATCGCAGATCCAGCGTGGCTTGTCCGAGGCCTATGTGGTTGACAGCGCTGGCGAAATCCGTGCGCGCGGCGAGCGGTCCTACCTGTTCGATTTCGAAAAACCGAGCGCGGACAGCTTTGCCGAGGCCGCCGACAACGGCCTTGCGATTATCCCCGATTGGGACATCAACGAGCTGCGCGCGCTGGTGCGGCTGCGGGCCTTTCCCGACCGCTACCTTTATGTGACGCGCGATGTGGACGGGGCGATCCTGCACTTGCTGGACGAGACGCAGGAAACCGCGCGCTTTTACCAACAACAGGAATCCGAGCGCGGGCGGCGGCTGTTCGACTTTGCAGTGCTGTATCTTGGCTTTGCCCTGCTGCTGATCCTCGCCGCCACCTGGGCCGGGCTTTGGTTCGCGGAAAAGCTCAGCCGCCCGGTGGGCCGCCTCGCGGGGGCCGCGCAGCGTGTCGGGGCAGGGGACCTGAACGTGCAGGTCCTTGAGGAAGAGGGCGACGACGAGATTTCCATGCTGGGGCGGTACTTTAACCAGATGACCCGCCAGCTGAAGGGCCAGCGCGACACGCTGCTGGAAAACACCCGCCAGATCGAGCGCCGCCAGCGCCTGTTCGACTCGGTGCTGTCGTCCGTGACCTCGGGGGTGGTGGGCCTTGATGCCGAAGGCAAAGTGACCTTTGTGAACCGCTCCGCCGAGCGCCTGCTGGGCTGGCACGAGACCCACAAGGCGATCCCTTTGCCCGTGGCGGTGCCAGAGTTCGGCCCGCTGTTCGACCGCCTGCGCGACCAGTCGATGGAAACCGCGCAGGACGAGGTCAAGGTCAGCCGCGAGGGCCGTCTGGAAAACCTGCTGGTGCGCCTGTCGACGCGCCGCCGCGACGATGGCTCCCTCGAAGGTTTCGTGGTGGCCTTTGACGATGTGACCGACCTTGTCAGCGCCCAGCGGATGGCCGCTTGGGGCGACGTGGCCCGCCGCATCGCCCATGAGATCAAGAACCCGCTGACGCCGATCCGCCTGTCCGCCGAGCGCATCAAGCGCAAGTTTGGCCGCCAGCTGGACGAGGACGACGCCGCCAAGCTGGAGGATATGACCGAAGTCATCGTCCGCCAGACCGAAGGGCTGCGCCGCATCGTCGACGAGTTCAGCAAATTCGCGCGGATGCCCGAACCCGACCGCCGCAGCGAAGACCTTGGCGATCTGTTGCGCGGGGCGGTGCTGTTGCAAGAGGCGGGGCAGCCGGACGTGCGCTTCACCACCGAGATTCCCAGCGGCAAGATGCCCGCGGAACTGGATGCGGCGATGATCGGGCAGGCGCTGACCAACCTGATCAAGAACGCCGGTGAGGCGACGGTCACCTTGCGCGAAAACGGCGCGCCGGACGGCTACACGCCCCAGATCCGCATCACCGCCACGGTAGACGGCGACAAGGGCGAAATCCGCATCATGGACAACGGCGTCGGCCTGCCAGAGGACCGCGCGCGGCTGTTCGAACCCTATGTGACGACGCGCGACGAGGGCACCGGCCTTGGCCTGCCCATCGTCAAAAAGATCATCGAAGAACACGGCGGAACGCTGGTGCTGGACGACGCACCCGCCTTTGCCGAAGGGGCGCACCAAGGGGCCATGGCGGTCTTGCGGTTGCCCTTGGACATTGCAGTCAGTGACCCCGGCGTACAGGCGCTGGAACAAGTTTGAAAAGAAAGAGTAGGGGCCCAGAATGAGCGACATTCTTATTGTTGACGACGAACGGGATATTCGCGAGCTGATCGGCGACATCCTCGAAGACGAAGGCTTTACCACGCGCCTTGCTGGCAACTCGAGCGAGGCCATGGCCGAGATCAACGCCGAGCCGCCCGCGCTGCTGATCCTTGATATCTGGCTCAAGGACAGCAAGATGGACGGGATCGACATCCTCAAGGCGGTCAAGCGTGACAACCCCGACATCCCGGTGGTGATCATTTCCGGCCATGGCAACATCGAGATTGCGGTCGCGGCGATCAAGCAAGGCGCCTATGATTTCATCGAAAAGCCGTTCAACATCGACCAGCTTCTGGTGGTGATCCGCCGCGCCATGGAGACATCCTTGTTGCGCCGCGAGAACAACCAGCTCAAGCGCGGAGAGGTCAAGGCGGCCGAGATGATCGGTGACAGCGCCGCCTATCGCACGCTGGTTTCGCAGCTGGACAAGGTGACCAAGTCCAACGGCCGCGTGATGCTGACCGGCCCTGCGGGGGCGGGCAAAGAGGTGGCGGCGCGGTATATCCATGGCCGCTCGGGGCGGGCGAATGCGCCCTTTGTCACCGTCAACTGCGCCGGGGTCGAGCCCGACATGATGGAGACGATGCTGTTTGGCAAGGAAAGCGCGCAGCGCGGGGTGGAACCCGGCCTGCTGGAACAGGCGCACGGCGGCGTGGTCTATTTCGACGAGGTCGCGGACATGCCCCACGGCACCCAGTCCAAGATCCTGCGGGTGCTGGTGGACCAGCAATTCACCCGCGTGGGCGGCAACGACAAGGTGCGGGTGGACCTGCGGGTGATCTCTTCGACGAACCGCGACTTGCAGGTGGAAATCGCCGAGGGGCGCTTTCGCGAGGAACTGTATCACCGCCTGAACGTGGTGCCGATCGCGGTGCCGTCGCTGGCCGAACGGCGCGAGGATATTCCGGTTCTGGCGCAGCACTTTATCGAGGCCTGCAACGCCACGCAGGGGCTGCCCCTGCGCGAGCTGTCCGAGGATGCGGTGGCCTTGATGCAGACGATGACCTGGCCCGGCAACGTGCGCCAGCTCAAGAACCTGATCGAACGGGTGTTGATCCTTGGGGATGGCACCGGGCCGATCGAGGCGCGCGAGCTGCCCAGTGATGCGGCACCCGGCGAGGATGCCGAAGGGCGCGTGGTGCTGTCGGGCACGCTGGCGACGCTGCCGCTGCGCGAGGCGCGTGAGGCGTTTGAGCGCGAGTACCTGCTGACGCAGATCAACCGCTTTGGCGGGAATATCTCGCGCACCGCGTCCTTTGTGGGGATGGAACGTTCGGCCTTGCACCGCAAGCTCAAATCGCTCGGCGTGGTGACCAGCCAAAAGTCCGGCGCACGGGTGGCCCGCGTCGAGGACGAGATCGAGCAAGCCTCCTGATCCGCATCGCGCGGGGGGAAGCCTGATCCAAAGGAGCGCTTCCGCGCGCTTTTATACAGCAAGACCATAGGCGACGCCCCACATTGGGCGTTGTCTGCATTTTGGCCCCTGCGCAGCGGGGGTGCGGCGTGGCGGGCGTTGACCGGACTGCGCCGCCGTGCCATGCCAAGGACAGCAAGATAAAAGGACGGGCCATGAAGGTCATCATATGCGGTGCAGGTCAGGTCGGTTGGCAAATCGCGCGCCATCTGTCGGGGGAACGCAACGACGTGACGGTGGTGGACAGCAACCCCGATCTGGTGCGCCGGGCCACCGATACGCTGGATGTGCAGGGGATTTCGGGCTTTGCCTCTTATCCTGATGTGCTGGACAAGGCGGGCGCGCGCGACGCCGACATGATCATCGCCGCGACCCATTCGGACGAGGTCAACATGGTCACCTGCCAGGTGGCGCATTCGGTGTTCTCTGTCCCGCGCAAGATCGCGCGCCTGCGGGCGCAGTCTTATTTGACGGCGATTTACTCGGATTTGTACCGGCGCGACCATCTGCCCATCGACGTGGTGATCAGCCCCGAACGCGAGGTGGCAGAGGCGGCGTTGCAGCGGCTGGCGGCGCCTGCGGCCTTTGACACGGAAAACTTCCTTGATGGTGATGCGCATTTGCTGGGCCTGTCCATCGACGAGGACTGTCCGATCATCAACACGCCCCTGCGCCAGCTGACGGACCTGTTTTCCACCCTGCGCTCGGTGGTTGTTGGCGTGCGGCGCGAAGGCACGCTGTTTGCGCCCGAGTCCCGTGACCAGCTGTTCGCGGGCGACAGTTGTTATGTGATGGTGCACCGCGAAGACATCCGCCGCACCATGGAGATCTTTGGCAAGACGCTGCACAAACAGGAACGCGTGGTCATCATGGGCGGCGGCAACGTCGGCCTGTCGGTGGCGCGCACGCTGGAGACCCGCGCGGAACGGGTCCGCGCCAAGGTGATCGAACGCAACCGCAAGCGCGCCGAACACGCCGCCGAAGCGCTGGAGCGCACGATTGTGCTGCACGGCGATGGCTTGGATCAGGCCTTGCTGTCCGAGGCGGGGGTCGAGCGCGCCGATGCGGCGCTGTTTGTCACCGACGACGACAAGGCCAATATGCTGGCCGCCGTGCGCGCCAAGGCCGCCGGTTGCCCCATGGTGATCGCGCTGATCAACGACCCGACGCTGGTACCCTTGATGGATCCGCTCGGCATCGACGCCTATATCAACCCGCGCGCCACCACCGTGTCTTCGATCCTGCGCCACATCCGCCATGGCCGGGTGCGCGCGGTCTATTCCATCGGTGACGCCGAGGCCGAGGTGATCGAGGCCGAAGTGCTCAGCACCTCGCCCATCGCCGGCAGCCGCATCCGCGACATCGACTTTCCCGAAGGCGTCTTGGTCGGCGCGGTGCGCAAGGGCGACAAGGTCGTCAAACCCACCGGCGAGCTGCGCATCGAAGAAGGGGACCTGATCGTGATCTTCAGCCTGTCCGGGGACGTGGCCGAAGTAGAGCGGCTCTTGCAGGTCTCGATCGACTTTTTCTGATGAAACGTCTGGCGGAGCTGCCCCTTTTCCTGATGCTCATGGGGATCGCGTCGGTGTCGTTGGTCTTTCCGGCGATCTACGCGCGCTCGATCGGGGATCACCACGATGCGCGCACGTTCTTTTACGGCGCGCTGATCGGCCTGATCCTGACGACGCTGGTGGCGGTGGCCCTGTCCAACCGCGACCACAACCGCAGCCCCTTGCGGATGCTGGTGACGCTGGCGGCGGCCTTTTTGGCGCTGCCGCTGTTCCTTGCGGTGCCGTTCCAAGAGGCGGTGCGCAACACCAGCTTTGTCAGCGCCTATTTCGAGATGGTCTCGGCCCTGACCACCACCGGCGCGACCCTGTTTGACCCGGCGCGGCTGTCGCCTGCGGAACACCTGCTGCGGGTGCAGGTGGGATGGATGGGGGGGCTTTTGATGTGGGTGGCGGCCTCTGCGATCCTTGCGCCGCTGGCGCTTGGGGGCTTTGAGGTCACCGCCAGCGGCGAGCCAGGCCAGACCATCCTGCAAGGTGCCTCGCGCAGTGACAACACCGGCCCGTCCCAGCGCCTGACCCGCAGCTTCGAGGCGCTTTTCCCGGTCTATGCGGGCCTGACCGTGGCGCTGACCATCCTGCTGCTGATCGCGGGCGACCGGCCTTTTATCGCGCTGAGCCACGCCATGTCGATCATGTCCACCTCTGGGATTTCGCCGCTGGGCCACACGCCGAACGCGTCCTCTGGGCTGGCGGGCGAGATGATCCTGTTCTGCTTCATGGTCTTTGCCCTGTCGCGCATGACCTTTTCCGCCGACACCAAGGCCGAGCGGGGCCTTTGGTACGACCCAGAGTTCCGCATGGGCCTGATCATCGCGCTGTCGGTGCCGCTAGCCTTGTTCCTGCGCCACTGGTCGGCGGCCTTTGACGTTGGGGATGAGCAAAACTGGCAGGCGGGCCTGCGCGCGCTGTGGGGCGGGCTGTTTACGGCGCTGTCGTTCCTGTCCACCACCGGCTTTGTCAGCGCTGACTGGTCGGCGGCGCAGGGCTGGTCCGGGCTGCCGACGCCGGGGATCATCCTGATGGGGCTGGCGCTGGTGGGCGGCGGCGTGGCCACCACCGCGGGCGGGGTCAAACTGCTACGGGTTTACGTGCTGTACCTGAACGGCAAACGCGAGATCGAGCGGCTTGTCCACCCGCACTCGGTTGGCCGCGCCGGTAAGGTTGGTAAACGCATCCGGCGCGAAGGCGCGTTCCTCGCCTGGGTGTCCTTTATGATGTTCGCGCTGACCCTTGCGGCGCTGACCATGGTGCTGGGCGCCTATGGGATCGATCTGGAAAACGCGACGATTCTGACCATCGCAACCCTGTCCAACACCGGCCCCCTGATCGAGATCGCCGCCGAAGACCCCATGAACCTCGCAGGGGCTGTCTGGGATGTCAAACTGCTGCTTTGCGTGGCTATGGTCTTGGGAAGACTAGAGCTTTTGGCCGTGATCGTGATGTTCAGCCCGGACATCTGGCGCGAATAAGGGCGCAATCGCCCCACGCGCGCCCACAAACCCATAGGGGGAATTTTTCGGCTGGAAACTCCCGCGCGGCTTAGACATACTTACCCCGGACGAGGAAGCCCGTATTCAGGGCCATAAAAGAACAAAGGCAAGTCAATGGCTTCGGACAGACAGAATTTGCAGGACGCATTTCTTAACCACGTACGTAAAACCAAGGTTCCGGTAACAGTGTTCCTGATCAACGGGGTCAAGCTGCAAGGCGTGATCACGTGGTTCGACAACTTCTGTGTGCTTTTGCGCCGCGACGGTCAATCGCAGCTGGTCTACAAACACGCGATCAGCACGATCATGCCCTCTCAGCCGATCAACCTCTATGATGGCGAAGATAATTCTTGAACGAACATGAAACGCATGTGACCCGCGCCTGGGTCCTGCACCCGGACATCAAGAGCGACCGCGGCCGACGCGATGCGCATATGGCGCTCGAAGAGGCCGTGTCGCTCGCGCACGCCTTGCCTGACCTCGAGGTCATCGGCTCCGAGGTCGTCTCGCTCCCCAAACCCCACGCAGGGATGCTCTTTGGCTCTGGCAAGATCGCCGAGCTGAAAACCCGCATCAAGGACGCCGAGGTCGAGCTGGTGCTCGTCGACGGGCCGGTGACGCCGGTCCAACAGCGCAACCTTGAAAAGGAGTGGGGGGTCAAACTGCTCGACCGCACCGGGCTGATCCTTGAAATCTTCAGCGACCGTGCCGCCACGCGCGAAGGGGTGTTGCAGGTGGAAATGGCCCACCTCAGCTACCAGCGCACGCGTCTGGTGCGCGCCTGGACCCACCTCGAACGCCAGCGCGGCGGGCTTGGCTTTGTCGGCGGCCCCGGCGAAACCCAGATCGAGGCGGACCGCCGCGCCATTGACGAGCAACTGGTGCGCCTGCGCCGCCAGCTCGACAAGGTCGTCAAAACCCGCGAGCTGCACCGCAAGGCCCGCGCCAAGGTGCCGTACCCGATCGTCGCGCTGGTGGGCTACACCAACGCCGGGAAATCCACGCTGTTCAATCGCTTGACCGGGGCGGACGTGATGGCCAAGGACATGCTGTTTGCCACGCTCGACCCGACCATGCGGCGGGTGCAACTGCCCACCGGGGCGGATGTGATCCTGTCGGACACCGTGGGCTTTATCTCTGACCTGCCCACCGAACTGGTCGCCGCCTTCCGCGCCACCCTCGAAGAGGTGCTCGCCGCCGATGTCATCGTCCACGTGCGCGACATCTCGCACCCCGAAACCGAAGAGCAAGCCCGCGACGTGACCACCATCCTGGACAGCCTCGGCGTGGACGAACAGACCACCCAACTGGAGCTGTGGAACAAGGTCGACCGCCTCGACCTGGACACCGCCGACGCCCTGCGCGCCCGCGCCAGCCGCGACGACGGCACCTTTGTCACCTCCGCCCTCAGCGGCGAAGGGCTCGATGCCTTCCTCGACGCGGTCACCCACGCCCTTGGCGAGGAAAAGCGCCGCGACCAACTGGTCCTGCCCTACGACGAGGGCCGCAAACGCGCCTGGCTCTTCCAAAAAGGCTTGGTCGAAGAGGAAACCCAAGACGAAGACGGCTTTCACCTGACCCTCAGCTGGTCCGCCAAGGATCGCGCCCAGTTCGAAAGCCTCTAACCCCTGCAAGGGGCCTCATCTTCTTCTCTTTAAAAATATCCTGGGGAGCGCGAGGGGGAATACCCCTCGCACCCAAACCTATCCACATGCGATCCGGTCAGATCACCGGATGCCGCGCCCGCAGCCATTGCTCGGCCACCTCCAGCCGCCGCAATTGCCGCGCCGAAGGGGCCTCGGGCGTGTTCGCCCAGACCCACAGGCTGAAACACCGCTGCAAGAACACCCGCACGGGCGGCTCGATATGCGGTTCACTATACCCTTCGACCAAGGCCAGCACCGCCTTGCGCCCGTCATGCGGCCCCACCGTCATCAGGTCCAGCGCCAGCGTATAGACATCGCGCAACGGCTCATCCTCGCGGCGGTTCTCGAAATCGATCCCCCAGATCGCCCCCGCCTGATCCATCAGCAGGTTCGACAGGGTCATGTCGCGATGGGTCACCGCCCGCACGGACAATCGCCCCTGCACCGACACCGCCTGCGCCTGCACCAGACGCGCGGCCTTGGTGAACCCTTCGAGGTCGACAATCTCCCGCGCACCGGTGGCGCCAGCTTCGACAAGCCGCGCAAGCCAATTCACTTGTCCGGTCGGATCAAACAAAACCTCGCGCCGGGACAGCCCATGAAACGCCCGCAGCCAAGCGCCCGCCCGCGTCGCCAATTCCTCATCCGCCCGCGCGGCCCAGAGCGCCGAAAGATCAAACCCATCCACCGCCTGCATGGCCAAGACCTGCCGCTCGGTGTCGTGAAACACCTGTGCCGGGGCGCGATACGAACCTGTCGCCAAGGCCGCCGCCACCTCGCGCCCGCGTTTGGCTTGACGGCCCTCACGCTCTGCCGCCGCAGGGGAAAACACCTTGAGGATCGCGCGCCCCTCGGGCAGCGCCGCGCCAAACAGATGCGCCTGCGCGCGCCCAGCATCCGGGCGTAACGCGGTCAACTCCGGCGCAACCCCGCGCGCCGCCAAAGCCTCTTGCGCGCGCCCGCGCGCCTCGGCCAAGCTGAGCATCAAGGTGTCACCAGCCGCGTCACCCCAACCGAGGCCGCCCGCGCCAGATCGGTGTCCAGCGACATGGGGATATACTCTCCGCGCCGCCACAGCTGGCCCAGATCGTCGTAATGCCGCGACAGGAAATGCCCCGACTGCCCGGTCGACGAGATAAACACCGAGCTGTCCGGATCGGCAAAGTCATAGACCCCGCGATAGGCGCCGCTGTGCACATTGGTGAAGGGCGCAGGGCCGGTGCCCATCGTCCGCCCGCGCAGCAAGGTCTGATCGCCGCCCGAGGTGCTTTGGCGGATGTTCACAAAGTAGCGCAGCACCGGCACATCGCCCAAGGTCTGGTGCTTGTGCAGCGCCGCGTGCGCATCCCCCCAGCGCAGCGCGCCCAAAGCGGTCCCGTAGGTCTCGCCGATCCACACCAGCGCATCGTCCAGCGCCAGCCGCGCAATGTCGGTGCAGGTCTCGACCCGCGCGGAACGGATCACGTCACACCAGGCCGAAGCGCCGCCCACGTTGCGATACACGCGCTCAATGAACAGCGGTTCCACATGGCTGAACGCCCCGGCCAGCGGCCCCAGATCGTCGCGGATCAGCCGGTCTTGCAGCGCGCGCAGCCAGGCGGCGTAGATCAGCGGCTCTGGCATGTGCTCGTTCATTTCGCCATTCCAATCGGCCAACAGGCGCAGCGCCTCTTGGCGGCGACGTTCCGGCGTGCCCTCGGGGGCGGCGCTTTCGGTATACCACAGATCGCGGCCAATCAGCGGCAGCAAGGTGCGCGCGGCGGTCGATACCGTGTCCAGCTGCGCCTCGACAAAGCTGTCGCGGGTGTGGACCTTGCGCCCCTGCATCAGCGTCTGCCAGCGCTGCACCCGCTGGCTGTCGCCCCAGCTGTAGGACATGTGGTTCGGGAAGGGGCGATCCACCACCTTGTTGTTGGTATTGCCGACGATGCCGCCTTGGGGCGCGACAAAAACCGGGTTGGCGGAATAGGGCATCATCCCCTGCCAGCGGTTCTGCGCGATCCACCCCGGCGAAGGCATCCGCCCGCGCGACTGGTGCGCGGGGTCGCGGCGCGGCATGGCCCCCACGGTCTGCAAGGCGACGCGGGTGCGGTCGGCCATGGTCACGTTCATCGACGGCGCAACAAAGGCGCGGCCCGCTTCGATCCCGTCCTCGATGGTCTGCGCCATCATCAGTCCGATGGCCGCGCTCATAGAGGTGTCCTGCGCCGAAAGGGCGGTCCACGCCAGCGAGGCGACATGCCCCGGCGGGGTCACGGCATTCAGGTTGAACTGCGATCCGGGCAGCACCGGGCCATTGTCCGTCCAGCGCAGGGTGACGGTGATCGGGGCGGCGTCCTTGATTTCAATGATCGACTTGCGCGTCTCGAACCGCTTCCAGCCGGTGGGGGTGCGGTATTGCTGTGGATCGTCGGGGTTCAGCTCTTCGATATAAAGGTCTTGGTCGTCCATATAGGACGAGGTCAGCGCCCAGCCAAAGCTGTCCGAGCGCCCGACCAACAGCGACGGGATACCGGGGATGGACCCGCCGATCACCGGCCCCGATTGCAGGTTCATCCGGGCGAGGTACCACACCGACGGCGCGGTCAGCCCAAGGTGCGGGTCATTGGCGAGGATCGTCGCCTGAGAGGCAGAGCGCCCCGGCGCTGCGGCCCAGGCGTTGGATGCCCCCGCCAGCCCGCGCGGCGGGATCACGTCCAGAAACCCATCCGGCTGGGCGGTGGCCTGCGCGTAACGGGGCAGGGGCACGTCAAAGAGGCTGGCGTAATCGGGCAGGGCGGCGGTGCCGGTGCCGGGCATGTCGGGCAGGATGTCGGACAGCCGCAAATCGTCGTCCAGCGCCAAAGAGGTGCGGGCGCGCAGCACCTCGTCCTTGAGCTGGTCCGACAGTTGCAGCGCCAGCAGCTTGACCAGCGCGATGGAATCGGCGGGCTGCCAAGGGGCGATGGCGGCGTCAAAGATAAAGAACTCGGGCGCGCCCCGGCCCAGCGAGCGGGCGTTGATTTCCTCGATGCGGGCGTTCACCCCGGCCGAATAGGCTTCGAGCGCGTCCAGGGTGCGCGGGTCCTGGAACCGGGCCGACTCGATCGCCAGCCGGTGCAGGTCGAACCGCCGCAGCAGCGTGTCCACATCGGCGGTGCGGGTGCCAAAGATCTCGGACAGGCGGCCCTGGGCGGTGCGGCGCAGCAGGGTCATCTGCCACAGGCGGTCCTGCGCGTGGGTGTAACCCAGCCCGAAAAAGGCGTCGCGGTCGGACAGCGACAGGATATGCGGCACGCCATTGTTGTCGCGCACGATCTCGATGTCGGCAGTGATGCCAGAGACGGGCAGGGTCTTGTCGTACTCAGGCAGCGACCGAGAGGCGAGATAATAGGCCAGAAACACACCGATGACGGTCAGAACCACCACGGCGCTGGCCAGTCGAAACAGCCATTTGAAGATAAGCGCCATTCCACTCGCTCCTGTCTTGGGCTAGTTGGGTTTGAAGCGACTTAACCGTCTGGTCGGGCCTTGCCAAGAGGCGTGCCCATGATCGGCGACAGCAGGGAGAACGATGACATGGCAAAAGTAGCGTTTCTGGGCCTTGGGGTGATGGGCTATCCGATGGCCGGTTATCTGGTCAAAGCTGGTCACGAGGTGACCGTTTACAACCGCACGGCGGCCAAGGCGGACAAATGGGTTTCCGAGAATGGCGGCGCATGGGCACCCACCCCGCGCGAAGCGGCACAGGGGGCAGAGTTCGTTATGGCCTGTGTGGGCAACGACGATGATCTGCGCTCTGTGTGTTTGGGCGAGGACGGGGCGTTCGCCGGGATGGACGCGGGCGCGACCTTTGTCGATCACACCACGGTGTCGGCAGAGGTCACGCGCGAGCTGTTCGCGGCGGCGGCGGACAAGGGCGTGGCCTTTGTGGATGCGCCGGTGTCGGGCGGTCAGGCGGGCGCCGAGAACGGCCAGCTGGTGGTGATGTGCGGCGGCGAGGAAGACGCCTATGCCAAGGCCGAGCCGATGATCGACGCCTATTCCAAGCTGTGCAAACGCCTTGGCGACAGCGGCGCGGGCCAGCTGTGCAAGATGGTCAACCAGATCTGCATTGCCGGGCTGGTGCAGGGGCTGTCCGAAGGTCTGCACTTTGCCGAAAAGGCCGGTCTGGACGGGCGCGCGGTGGTCGAGGTGATCGGCGGCGGCGCGGCGGGCTCTTGGCAGATGGTGAACCGCGTGGACACCATGGTGGATGGCAAGTTCGACCACGGCTTTGCCACCGACTGGATGCGCAAGGATCTGGCGATCTGTCTGAAAACCGCCGAAGAGGTACAGGCGTCCTTGCCGGTGACGGCGCTAGTGGACCAGTTCTACAAGGACGTGCAGAAGATGGGCGGCGGGCGCTGGGATACCTCTTCGCTGCTGGCGCGCCTGCGCAAGCTGGACTGATCCACCTGATCCAAAGGGCTTGAGCACAGCTCAAGTCCGCAGGCCTCGGCCCCCATCCTGACCTTCCCCCGTCACACCGGGGGAAGGGACCCCTTGGCGGGCCGACCCTGACACATTGGCGTGTGTCGCCCTCATTCCTCCGACTCTGTCCTCTTTCTTCCCGCCCCATACTTCCGGCCCCGCCCCACATTTGTTCCGACATTTTGATGGAAAATTGGCCTTTGGGCCGTGCTGATCGTCTTGGCGCTGACGATTGTGGATTGTCATGGGGGCCATCCTGCCCTTATGTTAGCGGTTAGGCTGCCAGCGCGACACCGCGCGGCACCAGAGAGTTTCGCTGGACGTGGACAGGCAAACAGCCCCCGGCCAGACCGATCCGGTCGCAAGACCAACGAACCGACCCGGACCGCCACAAGCGACGGGTTTATTAATGGGCGCCACCGGGGACACACCTTGGGAGAGCGTCGGAGAAGAAACGCGATGAAGCGCGCGAACCAAGACAGGCACGGGGCAGGACGCATTTGCGCCCCCCAGCCGCGCGCGCCGCAGTTCGCCCAGACAAGACACACCCTTCGGCTTTTCGCTCCGCCAGATCGGTCTTTTGATCGCGCTGACGGGCAGGGGCTCGATTTCGTGTGCAAACGGACAACATGGCAAAGAAGATGCTCATCGACGCCACCCACGCGGAAGAGACCCGCGTTGTGGTGGTTGACGGAAACAAGGTCGAGGAATTCGATTTTGAATCAGAGAACAAGCGGCAGCTCGCCGGCAATATCTATCTAGCGAAAGTCACACGGGTCGAGCCGTCCCTTCAGGCGGCATTCGTGGACTATGGTGGCAACCGCCACGGCTTTTTGGCGTTCTCGGAGATCCACCCCGATTATTACCAGATCCCGGTCGCCGACCGTCAGGCCCTGATGGAAGAAGAGGCGGCCTTGGCCGCTGCCGAGGACGAAGACGACAAACCCAAGAAGTCACGCTCTTCGCGGTCGCGCTCGCGGTCCAAGTCGCGGTCGAAATCGGGCGATCGTGCCGAGCAGGGCGATGAGGCGCAGGTCAAGTCGTCTGATCAGATCAGCGGCATGGAAACCATCGACCTTGGCGAGGACAGCGAAGCTGGCGCGCCGGGCGAAGGTCTGTCGCCGATGGAAACCGTGCACGAGGCGCCTGTGGCGGACCCCGATGAGGTCGCCGCCGAGCAGGCAGCCGAAGCGGCCGAAGCTGTAGAGACCCCCTCTGAGGCGGACGCCCCGGCACAGAACGCGGCCCCCGAAGCGGAGGCACCTGCGCAGGACGCGCCCGCAGCGGCGGTCGAAGAGGTGGTCGAAGAACCCGCTCTGGAAGCGGCGGCCCCCGCCGAGATTGCGGAAGGTCCGGCAGAGATTGCCTCGACCGAGGAATCCACGCCGGAGGTTACCCCCTTGGACGAGGGTGCCGCAGAAGGTGACGCCGCAGAAGCAGACGCGGACAGCGAAGACAAGCCGCAGCGTCCCATGGCCGAAGGCGCCAAGGAAGAAGACGCCGTCGTGACCGCCGAGCCTGCGGAAGTATCTCAGGACGCCCCGGCTGAAGCAGAGGCCGACGCAGACGCCGCCCAAGCAGCGGAGCAAGACGCGCCCGAGGCCCGCGAGGTCGCCGCCGAAGACGCTTCTGATGCGCCCAACGCAAAAGCAGACACGGCAGAGGACACCGCCGAGGAGCAAGCCGACGCCGAGGAACTCTCTGCGCCCAAGCGGTCCTCGCGCTCGCGCAGCCGCAAATCGACCAAGTCGGAAAAGCCCGAGACGACCGAACCCGAAGACCGCGACGACGAGATCGAGTCCGTCGCCGACGACGACACCGAAGAGGACATCCGTCCGGTCCGCAAGCCGCGCCCGCGCCGCTACAAGATCCAGGAAGTCATCAAGGTCCGCCAGATCATGCTGGTGCAGGTCGTCAAAGAGGAACGTGGCAACAAGGGCGCGGCCCTGACCACCTACCTTAGCCTCGCGGGCCGCTACTGCGTCCTGATGCCCAACACCGCGCGCGGTGGCGGCATCAGCCGCAAGATCACCAACGCTGCGGATCGGTCCAAACTCAAGGCCATCGCCAACGAGATCGACGTGCCCAAGGGCGCGGGCCTGATCGTGCGCACCGCCGGTGCGAAACGCACCAAGACCGAGATCAAGCGCGACTACGAATACCTCCAGCGCCTGTGGGAACAGATCCGCGAGCTGACGCTGAAATCCATCGCGCCCGCCAAGATCTACGAAGAAGGCGACCTGATCAAACGCTCGATCCGCGACCTGTATAACCGCGACATCGACGAAGTGTTTGTCGAGGGCGAAGGCGGCTACCGCATCGCCAAGGACTTCATGAAGATGATCATGCCGTCCCACGCCAAGAACGTGAAACACTACCAGGACCAGATGCCGCTGTTCGCGCGCTACCAGGTGGAAAGCTACCTTGGCGGGATGTTCAACCCGGTCGTGCAGCTGAAATCGGGCGGTTACATCGTCATCGGCGTGACCGAGGCGCTGGTCGCCATCGACGTGAACTCTGGCCGCGCCACCAAAGAGGGCTCGATCGAAGAGACCGCGCTCAAGACCAACCTTGAGGCCGCCGAAGAGGTGGCGCGCCAGCTGCGTCTGCGTGATCTCGCCGGTCTGATCGTCATCGACTTTATCGACATGGACGAGCGCAAGAACAACGCCGCCGTCGAAAAACGCATCAAGGACAAGCTGAAAACCGACCGCGCGCGCATCCAGGTGGGCCGCATCTCGGGCTTTGGCCTGATGGAAATGTCGCGTCAGCGTCTGCGTCCCGGCATGATCGAGGCGACGACCCAGCCGTGCCCGGCCTGCCACGGCACCGGCTTGATCCGCTCGGACGACAACCTTGCCCTGCAAGTGCTGCGCCAGATCGAAGAAGAGGGCGTGCGCCGCCGCTCGCGCGAGGTTCTGGTCAAGGTGCCGGTGGGCATCGCCAACTACCTGATGAATCAAAAGCGCGAGCATATCGCCCAGATCGAGGCGCGCTACGGCATGTCCGTCCGCGTTGAGGGCGACCCGCATCTGGTCTCGCCGGACTTCACGCTTGAAAAGTTCAAGACCGCGACCCGCTCGGTTCCCGAGGCGACGGCGCCGGTGGTGTCGGTCGACTCCAAGCTGATGGAGCAGCTCGACGAAGAAGCCGCCGCCGAAGCCCAAGAGATCGAAGACGCCGAGGTGATCGAGAGCACCGATGCCCCTGCGCCCGAGGCCGGGTCCGAAGAGGACAAGCCCAAGAAAAAGCGCCGCCGCCGGTCGCGCTCGCGCTCGCGGTCCAAGTCGAACGGTGAGAACGGCGATAACGGCGAAACCGCTGATAAATCGGACACGTCGGACAAGCCCGACAGCGATGGTCAAGCCATCGAAGCCGATGGCGCAGCCGCCGAAGCCGATGGCGCAGCCACCGAGGTGAAACCGCAAGAGTCGGGCGAAGAGGCTGCCGAGACGGACAAGCCCAAGAAATCCCGCTCGCGGTCCCGGTCGCGTTCTCGCTCCAAGTCCAAGAAGGACGATCAAAAGGAAGAGACGCAAGCCGAAGCACAGTCTGAGGCGGCCCCCGAGGCACCCGCAGAGGCCGAAACGCCCGCGCCGGTCGCGGCGGAGGCGGCCCCGGCAGAGGACGCACCGGCACAAACGCCCGAGCCAGCCGCTGCCGCAGACACCCCGGCAGAGGAGCCCAAGGCCGAAGCGCCTGCGGCCCCCGAACCGACCGCTGAAGCGCCCACTGACGACGCCCCGAAAGCCGAAGATGCCAAGCCTAAACGCACCCGCGTCAAGGCCTCTGACATCATCGCGCAGGTGATGGGGGATACCGCGCCCAAGGCCGAAGAGCCCGAGGCCGAGGAAGCCAAAGCCGAGGAAGCCAAAGCCGAGGAGACCCCGGCAGAGGACGCCGCGCCCGAGCCCGTCGCTGCCGAGGCCGAGCCGCAGAGCGCGGAGGCCGAGGAAGACAAGCCCAAGCGCCGCGGCTGGTGGTCTCTGGGTCGCTAACCTCGCGCGCAGCGCAGACACAAAAAGCCCCGCCAACCGGCGGGGCTTTTTATGTTTAAAAGGCGTCAATCTGGTTGGATCAATCCGGCGTCTCTGCACGAAATCGGGCACTTCAGGGCCGAAACGCCGATTTACCGCTTCTCGATCAGCCAAATCATGGCGTCTCCATCTTCCTCCGAAGACAGCAACATATGCCCGGCCTCATTGCAAAAATGCGGCATGTCGATCACCGCGGCCGGATCGTCCGTCACCACGCGCAAGCGATCCCCGGCGCGCAAAGCCTGCATCCGCTTGCGCGCTTTCAAAACGGGCAGGGGGCACAGCAGCCCCAAAGCATCAAGTTCATGTTCCATGCCTCTGATCTAGCGCGCACGGCCCCGCGCGAAAACCACTTTTCCCCGCCCGCCCGCATGTTTCATCCCCGCCACAAGGATGTGACCGCCTTGCACCGTGACGCCGCCGTGGAATTGGCGTAAGCCAACCCCATGTTCGGAATCGAGATCATAGACGCATCGCTCTTGCCCGCCATGCTTGTTGCGCTGGTGGCGGGGCTGATATCCTTCCTCAGCCCCTGCGTGCTGCCGGTGGTCCCGCCTTACCTCGCCTATATGAGCGGCGTCTCGATGTCCGACCTCAGCCACAGCCGCAACAAGGCGCTGCTGGCGGCGCTGTTCTTTGTCATGGGCCTCTCGACGGTCTTCCTGCTGCTGGGGGTCGCCGCCTCCGCCGCGGGGCGCGCTCTGCTGCAATACCAAGCGTATTTCAACACGGTCGCCGGCGTGATCGTGATGATCTTCGGCGCGCATTTCGTTGGCGTCTACCGGATCGGCTTCCTCGACCGCGAAGCCCGCCTCGACGCAGGGGACCAAGGCGGCTCGGCCTTTGGCGCCTACATCCTCGGCCTCGCCTTCGCTTTCGGCTGGACCCCCTGCATTGGCCCGCAGCTGGGCGCGATCCTGTCGCTCGCTGCTTCCGAAGCCTCCGTCGCGCGCGGAACCCTGCTGCTGGCAATCTACGCGCTTGGCCTCGGCGTGCCCTTCCTGCTGGTTGCCGCCTTCCTGCCGCGCCTCACCGGGGCCATGAACTGGATGAAACGCCACATGGAGCGGATAGAACGCGCCATGGGCCTGCTGCTGTGGACCATCGGCTTGCTGATGCTGACGGGGGGATTCTCCGCGCTCAGCTTCTGGCTCCTCGACACCTTTCCAGCCCTCGGCAGCCTCGGCTAACCGCCCGCGTCTTCTTCTCTTTCCAAATATCCTGGGGGAGGCCGCAGGCCGGGGGCAACGCCCCCACCAAAATTATTAATCAATAATTTTGCCCACCCCCAGACGCCCCCATCCACACCAAAAACCCACACCCGGGCCTTACTCTGGCCGAAAATCACCGTTACTCTTTCCCTAAACCAAGGGACGGGTCATGAGTTCAGAGCAGCACACCCGCAAACAAGATGTCACGAAACGCCGGGTCTTCTACATTCCCGGCTACGATCCCATTCACCCCCGGCGTTATCGCGAACTCTACCGCAAGGAAGGCACCGCCCAGGCGGCCATCTCCGGCTACGAGCTAACCCTCAGCCCCAAGCAAACCGGCGGCCTCTACGGCTGGCGCGTCTCCAGCGAGATCGCGCAAGACACAACCCAAGCGGACGTCGAAGTCCTCGTCTGGTCCGACATCGTCCGCGGCAGCATGGAAACCTCGATCCCCGCCACCTACGCGCAGCTGGTCCGCACCGCTTGGGAGTACATCGCCACCGGCGCTTTGTTCCGCCTCATGCGCCTGCGCAAAGGGCCGGTGATCGCGGCGCTCTATCCCATCGGGATGCTGCTGCTTCAGGCTTTGCTCGCCCTGTGCCTGACCGCCCTCGGCGCAAAACTCGGCAGCCTTGGCAACACTCTGACGACGCTCCTCGGCGCGGCGCTTGGGGCCGCCGCTGGCCATGCCCTGCTGCGCTGGTTCAAGAAGAAAGACGGCAAGTTCTTTGCCTACTACCTGATGCACGACTACGCCTATTCGGCCCAGCATCGCGGTGCCAACCCGCCAGAGCTGGAAACCCGCATGGCCGAGTTTGCGGACATCATCGCCGAGGCGTTGACCACGGATGTGGATGAAGTCCTGATTGTCGGCCATTCCTCGGGCGCGCATCTGGCGGTCTCGATCCTGTCCGATCTGATCCGCCAAGGGCGCGTGCCGGACCAAGGCCCGAAACTGGCCTTCCTCAGCCTCGGGCAAGTGGTGCCCATGGTGTCTTTCCTGCGCGATGCGTGGCGTCTGAGGGCCGATTTGCAGTTTTTGGCGGCGCAAAACGCCCTGACCTGGGTCGATGTGACCGCGCCCGGCGACGGCTGCGCCTTTGCTCTGTGTGACCCGGTCAGCGTCTCCGGCGTTGCGCCCGAAAACAAACTCTGGCCGCTGGTCTTTTCGGCGCAGTTCACCCGCAGCCTCAGCCCCGCCCGCTGGAAGGCGCTGCGCTGGCGCTTTTTCCGCCTGCATTTCCAGTATCTCTGCGCCTTTGATGCGCCGCTGGACTACGACTATTTCCAGATCACCGCCGGGCCTTTGTCGCTGGCTCAGCGCTATCAGGACCGCCCGCCCTCGGCCAGCCGCCTGACCAAGGCGGTGTCGAAATTCACGAGCACCGCGCCATGATCCCGCCGAAACCCGCCGCGCGGCCCAACCGTGTGTCCTTGCTCAAATACGTCAAACTGTTCCGCGCCGACATCCTCTCGGCCCAGCCCGCGCGGCTGTACCGGGCGTGGATGGCCGAGTTCAAGACGCCCTTTTTCCGGTCCTATCTGGTCAACCAGCCCGAGCTGGTCAAAACCGTGCTCAAGGATCGCCCGATGGATTTCCCCAAATCCTCGCGCATTTCCGAAGGGCTGCGACCCTTGCTGGGTGACAGCGTGTTCCTGACCAATGGCGCGCAATGGCAGCGGCAGCGACGCATCATCGACCCGGCGTTCGAAGGCGGCCGCCTGCGCGAAACCTATCCGGCCATGTGGCAGGCGGCAGAGGCGGCTTTGAAACGGCTAACCGAGCGCGCCGGGCAGGACGTGGAAATCGAAGAGATCACCAGCCACGCCGCCGCCGACGTGATCTTTCGCACGCTGTTTTCGATCCCGATCGAGGACGAGGTCGCCAGCGCCGTCTTTCACGAATTCCGCGCCTACCAGCGCACCCAGCCGATCCTGAACATCGCCGCCTTTGTGCCTTTGCCGCGCTGGATGCCGCGCTTTTTCCGCAAGGACACGCGGGCGGCGGCGCAGCGCATTCGCGGGCTGATTGCCCAGTTGACCGCCGACCGCATGGCGCAGATCAAGGCAGGCACCGCGCCGGACGATCTGGCCACGAAGATCATGACCACAGTTGATCCCGAAACCGGCGAGACCTTTAGCGCCGAGGAGATGGTCGACCAAGTGGCGATCTTTTTCCTCGCGGGGCATGAAACCAGTGCCAGCGCGCTTGGCTGGGCGCTGTACCTGATGGCGCTTTACCCCGACTGGCAGGACCGTCTGGCGACCGAGGCGCAGCTGCTGCAAGGCGAAAACTTTGGCGATGTCTCGAAACTGCGCCTCAGCCGCGATGTGTTCCGCGAGACGCTGCGGCTTTATCCGCCGGTGCCGATGATGGTGCGCCAAACGACCTGCCCAGAGGCGTTTCGTGACAGAAAACTCCCGAAATCGTCCCAAATCGTCCTTAGCCCATGGCATTTACATCGCCACGAACGCCTGTGGGAGCGCCCGGATGAGTTCGACCCGACCCGCTGGCAGACCGAGAACGGCAAGCAATGCGGGCGCGACGCCTATATCCCGTTTTCCGCCGGGCCGCGGGTCTGCACGGGGGCAGGCTTTGCCATGGTCGAGGGGCCTTTGCTGCTGTCGCTGCTGCTGCGTGACCTGAAAGTCGAGCGCGTCAAAGGCCGCGATCCCATCCCCGAAGCGCACCTGACCGTGCGCGCCCGCGATGGGATCTGGCTGCGCGTCACCCAGCGCCCCGCCGCGATTTGAAACATTTGAGACGAACTGCCGAAGTTTAGCGATAACAGGCGGTTGAGCCTCTATACCGCCTTCACAGCTTTGTGTAACGAAGGGTTAATTCATTCTTACTCACCTCATGAGGGCGACATGTCTACAGACACTTTCGCGCAGATGGCTGCGCAGATGACCAACGGCAAAGGCTTTATCGCGGCGCTGGATCAGTCGGGCGGCTCGACCCCCAAGGCGCTGGGGCTTTATGGCGTCACCGAAGACATGTACGACGGCGAAGAGGCGATGTTCGCCGAAATCCATGCCATGCGCACGCGCATCATCAAGGCCCCCGATTTCACCAAGGACAAGGTGCTGGGCGCGATCCTGTTCGAACGCACCATGCGCGGCGAAGTGGACGGCAAGCCCACCGCCAAGGCCCTGTGGGAAGATCGCGGCATCGTGCCGTTCCTCAAGATCGACAAGGGTCTCGACGACAAGGCGAACGGCGTTCAGATGATGAAACCGATCCCTGGCCTTGAGGACACGCTGAAAGAAGCCGCCACCTTTGGCATCTTTGGCACCAAGGAACGCTCGGTCATCCACGAGGCGAACCCCGAGGGCATCAAGGCCGTGGTCGCCCAGCAGTTCGAGGTCGGCAAGACCGTGGTGTCCTGCGGCATGGTGCCGATCATCGAGCCCGAGGTCGACATCAACTCTGCCACCAAGTCCGAGGCCGAGGCGATCCTCAAGGCCGAGATCACCGCGCAGCTGGACGCGCTGGCCGACGATCAGAACGTGATGCTCAAGCTGACCATCCCGAACGAGGCGGGCCTGTACGACGATCTGGCCGACCACCCGCGCGTGCTGCGCGTTGTGGCGCTGTCGGGCGGCTACACCACCGACGACGCCTGCGCGCGTCTGTCCAAGCAGCCCAAGATGATCGCCTCTTTCAGCCGCGCGTTGGCCGAAGGTCTGTCCAAGCAGCAGTCGGACGAAGAGTTCAACGCGGCGCTCGGCGCGAACATCGACAAGATCTACCAAGCTTCGCTCTGATCTGTTCCCTCAGTCAGACGATCAAGGCCCCTCTTTGCGCTGGCGAAGGGGGGCTTCGTCTTTTGTACGGGCCTGCCAGTCGGCAAAGCGCTTGCCCGGCTCGTCCACGAACAGCCCCGGCAGGGGGGTGACGCTGTCGATGCGGTCGATGCGCAAGGACAGGAAGTCGTTCGCGGTCTCCTCCCAGGCGATGCAGGTCCAGACGCGCCCCCAGTAATCCAAGTGCAGCGGGCGAATGTCGTGCACCGCGCCCGCCCGCGTGATCCGCAGCTTTTGCCGCGCCCGGATCGCGGCGCGGATGCTGGGCATATGGGCAAAGCCGCGCGCCGCCTCGGCAAAGGCATGGGTGGCAAAGCCGAAAGAGGCGGACGGCGCGCTGCTGTCCTCTGGCAGGATGGCGTCGATCTTGGCGGACAGCGACCGCGCCGCCTCTGACATCTCGGGCAGGTCCGATGCGCCGAGGGCCGCGAGGGCGACGTGCAACGCCTCCAGCTCTGTTTCGGTCAGGTTCAAGGGGGGCAGGGTGATCGCCGCTTGGGCCGTGTAGCCATAGCCGCGCGCCCCTTCGACCGGCACACCTGATTCTGCCAGCACCTCCATGTCGCGATAGATCGTGCGCACGGACACCCCAAGGTCCTGCGCCATTGCCTCTGCGGTGTGCAATTGCCCATCGCGCAGGCGCTGCATCAGGGCGAAAAGCCGGTCTTTGCGATTCATTTTCGAGCCTCCAGTTGCGCCTATACTGACAAAATCCTGACAACTGACAACCTCATGACACAAACACCCTCAAAGCGGTGCAGTTTGGTGCTTTTCGCCTTGGCGCGAAGCCGATACATACATCGGACGGAATTCATCGCGGGGAAAATCCCCACGGACTAAGGAGAGAGCAATGCTCAACAATATCGGCCTTCCGGGCCTTCTGCTGATCGCCGTCGTGGTGCTGGTCCTGTTCGGCCGCGGCAAAATCTCTGGCCTCATGGGTGAGGTCGGCAAGGGCATCACCGCCTTCAAAAAGGGTGTCGACGAGGGCGCCAAAGAGCTTGAGGACGAAAAGGCCGCCGAGGCCAAGGACGTCACCCCCGCCGAAGAGAAAGACAAGGTCTAAACCATGTTTGATCTTGGCTGGACAGAGCTGATGCTGATCGGGATCGTGGCGTTGATCGTCGTCGGTCCCAAGGATCTGCCGATGCTGTTTCGCAAGGTGGGCCAGTTCATGGGCAAGGCCCGCGGAATGGCGCGCGAGTTCAGCCGTGCCATGAATGACGCGGCGGACCAGTCTGGCGTGCAGGACGTGGCCAAGACCTTTAAAACCGCGACCAACCCCGTTGGCGCGGCCATGGACGGGGTCAAGGATGCGGCCAAGTCGATGACCAACCTCGACCCCAGCAGCGAGACCGGCAAACTGGCCGCCGAGCGCGAAGAGGCCCGCAAAAAGATCGAAGCCTCTGCCGCGCGCAAGGCCGCCGAACGCAAGGCCCGCGAGGCCGAGGAGGCGCTGAAAGCCGCCGAGCGTCTGGAGGCCGAGGCCGCGTCTGAGACCAAGGGCGATGACGCCCCTACGAAGGGTGACGCATGAACGC
The DNA here is from genome assembly GCF_900176475.1 of Tropicibacter naphthalenivorans. Lineage (GTDB taxonomy): Bacteria > Pseudomonadota > Alphaproteobacteria > Rhodobacterales > Rhodobacteraceae > Tropicibacter > Tropicibacter naphthalenivorans. The sequence goes on along the minus strand of NZ_FWXX01000002.1, from coordinate 411,757 downwards.
GACCAACGACGAGATCGAGGACAGCTCGGCCCCGCTGATCGAGCACCTCGCCGAATTGCGCACGCGGCTGATCCGCTGCGTGATCGCCTTTTTGATCGGCATGGTGCTGGCCTTTACCGTGGCCGAGCCGATCTTGCAGTTCCTGCTGGGCCCGATCGAGGCGACCTTGCGCGAATTGGGCGACCCGTCGCCGACGATGCAATACACCAGCCCGCAGGAATACCTGTTCACGCTGTTCCGCATCTCGATGGTGTTCGGCTTTGCGCTGGCCTTTCCGGTGATCTCTTACCAGATGTGGCGCTTCATCGCGCCGGGTCTGTATAAATCCGAAAAGGGCGCGTTCCTGCCGTTCCTGATCGCTTCGCCGTTCATGTTCCTGCTGGGCGCGAGCTTTGCGCATTTCGTGGTGACACCGCTGGCGATGGCGTTCTTCCTTGGGTTCGCGGATTTCCCGTCGCTGATGTCTGACCTTCTGGGACGGGCAGGGGATTTGACCGGGGTGACCGTGCCGGAGCTGGCCGAAGCCGCCGCCGAAGCCGCGCCGGACGAGGGCATCCAGATCACCTTCTTTGGTAAGGTGAACGAGAGCCTTGATATCACGCTGAAGTTCATCATCGCCTTTGGCCTGTGTTTCCAGCTGCCGGTGCTGCTGACGCTGATGGGCAAGGCGGGGATGGTCTCGGCCGAGGGTCTGGGCAGCGTGCGCAAATACGCCATGGTTGGTATCCTGATCCTCGCCGCGATTGTGACGCCGCCGGATGTGACCACGCAGATCATCCTGTTCACCGTGGTCTACGGCCTCTACGAGGTGTCGATCATCCTGGTGCGCATGGTCGAGAAAAAGCGCGAAAAAGAGCTGCGGGCGCAGGGGCTTTGGTTCGAGGACGAGCCGGACACCGAGAACGACCCGCTGATGAAAGAGTTCGACGAGGATAAAGACACGTGAATGACGAGACGCTGACGCGGATCGCCGAGGCGCTGGAGCGGATGGCTCCGGCGCCTTTGGCGTCTCCGGATTTCGATGGGGCAGAGGCCTTTGTCTGGCATGTATCGCCCGACCGTCTGGCCCCGGTGGCACGGGTGAGCCGGGTGGATCTGGACCTGCTGGTTGGCATCGACCGCTCGCGCGATACGCTGCTAAAGAACACGCTGCAGTTTGCCGAAGGGCTGCCCGCCAACAACGCGCTGCTTTGGGGCGCGCGGGGGATGGGCAAGTCGTCCATCGTCAAGGCAGTCCACGCGGCGGTGCGCGCACAGGGGCATGACCTGAAACTGGTGGAATTGCAGCGCGAAGACTTGCCGACCGTGGGGCGCTTGCTGAACCTGCTGCGCGATGCGCCCTACCGGTTTGTGCTGTTCTGTGACGACCTGTCGTTTTCGCACGACGACCAGCACTACAAATCGCTCAAGGCGGTTTTGGATGGCGGCGTCGAGGGGCGGCCCGACAACGTGGTGTTCTATGCCACGTCCAACCGCCGCCACCTGATGCCGCGCGACATGATCGAGAACGAGCGGTCCAGCGCCATCAACCCCGGCGAAGCGGTCGAGGAAAAGGTGTCGCTGTCCGATCGCTTTGGTCTGTGGCTGGGGTTCCACCCCTGTTCGCAGGACGAATACCTTGAGATGATCCGCGGCTACTGCGATGCCCATGGCGTCGAGATTTCGGACGACGATCTGCGCGCCGAGGCCATCGAGTGGCAGGCGACGCGCGGGTCGCGCTCGGGGCGTGTGGCGTGGCAGTTCTTTACCGATCTGGCCGGGCGCAAGGGTGTGGCATTGGGCTGAGCCTTGCTTGTGTCCTGATTGGGCCTCGGTCATGGGACCGGGGCCTTTTTGTTGGTCACTTTTGCGTGGGTGCGGGGAAAGGGAGGCCTGCAAGGCTTTGAGTTTTCGCGTGAATCTGAAACCCTTAACGCACCAATAGAAAAGGAGCCGACCCACGATGCGCGTCATTCTAAAGGCCTTTGTGCGCTGGCGCTGAGCTGCGCGTCGCTGTCCGCTGAGAGGCTGAAGCCCACCACCCGCGTGCCCGACACCCTGCGGGACGTTCCGAACAAGGTTGGCGTGCTGCGGGATTATAAGCGTGGGTCAAACGGCACCCGCGTTGCCTATTGCACCGCGTCGGTGATCGCGTCGGACTTTATCCTGACGGCGGCGGACTGCGTGGTCGATGAGGCGGGCGAGGCGCGCAAGGGCGTGATCTTTGCGCCGGGGAACCCGCATACGGGCACCTTGGGGCGGGTTTTTTCGAGGTCGAAGAGGTCTATTCACGCGCGAGCGGCAGGACATTTTGACGGCTATCGTCACGGGTGATCCGGCGTGGTCGGAGTATGCAGAGCCATGGGTGCGCAAGGTTGCGGGGGATGATTACCTGATCCGGACCTTTGCGGTGAACACCTGCACGCGGCAGAGGGCGCTGAATGTTGCGGTGCATTTCAGGCCGCTGAGTGGGGATTGGAAGACCGAGGGGTTCTTTCCGGTGCCGCCCAATGGGATCGCGTTGATGGCGGAGTCCACGAACCGCAATTATTACCTGTCCGCGCAACGGAGCGACGGGCGCGCCGAGATCGGAGGGGACAAGATCCGCGATATGCCCGCTGGTGGGATCGGGCGGTTTCGGACCTTTGGCGTGGCGGATTGGGGCGACGTGTTCCACCGGGGCGGCTGTTAGGCGGCTGCTCGTGCTGTGTGAGGATCGGCTACGGGCCTTGGTTAAAAGGGGGCGCTGCCCCGCGCCTGAAGGCGCTCCCCCGGGATATTTTTGAAGAGAAGAAGCCCGGAGGATTTTAGGGGTTAGCGCAGGTAGGGCATGGGGTCGGTGGGTTCCATGCCTTGGCGGACTTCGAAATGCAGGAAGGCTGGCTCTCCTGACCGGACACGGGCGATGTCTTGGCCTTTGGAGACGGCGTCGCCTTTGGCAACTTTGACATCGTCGACATGGGTGTAGACGCTGACCAGATCGGCGGGGTGGCGGATCAAGATGAACTTGACGCCTTCGGTGGTTGTCGAGATTGCGATGACCTGCCCAGAGGCCGCCGCTTTGACCGGAGAGCCTGCGGTGGCAGAGATGTCGATCCCGGGATTTCTTTCGCGTGAGTATTCGCGGATGATCGAGCCGCTGACCGGCATGACCATTTGCGCGCTGCTGGCGGCGGGTTTGCTTTGGCCGATGTCGGCGACGGGCTTGGCCGGGGCCGCCGGTTTCGCGTCGGCTTTGGGCAGCGTTGTGGCGGCCACGCTGGCGGCGGCGGGCGGGGTCACGGTCGGCAGCGGTTTCGAGGCCGAGGGCGGCGTCGGCGTGGGGGTGCCATCGCCGGGCTCGGAGACCGCCGGTTCGGCGATTTGCGGCGCTGTGGTGTCCACCGGCGGGATCAACAGGAACTGGCCTTCGCGGATGTTGAAGGCTTTGTCGAGGCCGTTCCACTCGGCCAGCGCGCGCGGCGAGACGTTGTAGAGGCGCGCGATGGTAAAGGCGGTTTCGCCGCGGGCGACCTGGTGGCGGATCGGCTCGATCCCGGTGGGGCCTGTGGCGGTGCGCGGCGCGGTGGGGGCGGCGCGGTCGATGGCGTTGCCCGCCAGCGTCGCCACATCGACGGTCGGCGCGGGGCGGATCGGGCCGGTGGTGGCCGCGCCGGTCGCCGGCGAAGGTTCGCTCACGCGGCGGGGCAGGGCGATCAGCTCGCCCTGGCGCAGGGGGTCGTCGACCTTGATACCGTTAAAGCGCGCGAGGTCCTCGGCGGGCAGGCCAAGGCGGTTCGCCACGTCCGAGAGCTTGTCGCCGCGCTTGGCCACGGCCACCTGGTAGCTGGGGTAAGAGATGACACCGCGGTTGTCCGGCGCGGGCCGCGCGGTGGTCGCCTTGATCGCTGCCTGCGAGGTGTCGACCCGCCCGCCCATCTTGCCCCGGAGGTCAAAGTCTACACCGCCAGAGCAGGCGCCAAGCGCTATCATACTGACGAACAAAGGGAAAAGGCGCGCTGTCCGGGTCATCTCGATATCCTCATATGCGCCCCTTGTGTCGAGGCGTCACGGCACTGTCTTGCCGATGGTTCAGTCCTTGCCCAGCCCCTCGACGAGGGGCACGAAACGCACAGGCCGCAGCTCATCGTAGTCGAAACCGTCCTCGTGGCGGGTGACGCGGATCAGCTGTTGCACCGTGTCCGACTGGCCCACAGGCACCACCATGATACCGCCAATCTTGAGCTGCGCCAAGAGCGGGCCGGGCGGATCCTCGGCGGCGGCGGTGACGATGATGCGGTCAAAGGGCGCCTGATCGGGCAACCCGTGCGAACCATCGGAGGTGAAGGCGGTGATGTTGCTCAGTTCCAGCGCGTCGAACACCGCGCGGGCCGCCTGCACCAGCCGCTTGTGGCGGTCGACGGTGTAGACGCGGCGGGCGAGTTGGCTGAGGATCGCGGCCTGGTAGCCAGAGCCGGTCCCGACCTCAAGCACCTTGTCGCGCGGGCCCACATCCAGCGCCTGCGTCATCAAGGCGACCACCGAGGGCTGGCTGATGGTCTGCCCGCAGGGGATCGGCAGCGGCGTGTCCTCATAGGCGCGGTCGTTGAAATAGCCCTGCACGAACAGCCCGCGGTCGACCTTTTCCATGGCGTTCAGCACCACGGTGTCCGTCACCCCCTTGGAGCGGAGGGCAAACAGGAACTGCATCTTGGCTTCGGCGTCAAAGCTCATGTCAGCGCGTCTTTCAGGCGGGCAAGGCTGTCGTGGCAGGTCAGATCGGCGCGCATGGGCGTGACGGTGATGTACCCTTTGAGGTTCATGTCCGCGTCGGTGCCCTCGGCGGTGCCAATGCGCTGGTTGCCGCCCGACGCCCAAAGGAACCGCCGCCCCGACGGCGAGGTGTGCGGCTCGACGCTAAAGGACGTCTCGGGGCGAATGCCCTGCGCGGTGGCCACGGTGCCGACCACATCCGCCGCCGGAAACGGGGGGAAGTTGACGTTGTAGAACAGACGATAGCCGCTCTGCCCGTCGGGGTCGGCGGCGAGGATCTTGCGGATCACGTCGCCGCCATGCACCGCCGAGGCCTCGAACGGGTTGTCCAAACCGTGGGTTTTCGGCCCCAGATACTGCGACAAGGCAATCGACCGGATGCCCTGCAAAGCCCCCTCCATCGCGCCGCCCAAGGTGCCGGAATACAGCGCATTCTCCGCCGAGTTATTGCCCCGGTTTACCCCGGACAGGATCAAATCCGGCGGGCTATCCTTCAACACGTCATGCAAACCGGCCAAGACACAGTCCGCCGGGCTCCCCTCGGCGGCAAAGCGCCGCTCGCCCATCTGCGCAATCATCGTCGGGTGCGTATAGGAAATACAATGCGCGACACCGGATTGTTCAAAGGCAGGGGCTACGACCCAGACCTCGCCGTCCGGGCCGACCAAGTCCTGAGCAATCGCCTCCAGAACCTTCAGCCCCGGCGCGTTGATACCGTCGTCATTGGTGATGAGAATACGCATAAGCCCCGCCCTGAATTGCCTTGCAAACTCATTAGGGCAAGGCTTTCACAGGGGCAAGCCGCAGGAGGGCCCAAAGCCCCGCCCGGGTCTTCTTCTCTTTGAAAATATCCCGGGGAGTTTGAGGGGCAGCGCCCCTCATGAAGACCTGCGAGTTTGAGGGGCAGCGCCCCTCATCGGGTCCGACAAGCGCACCCGCCTCGGGACTACAGCCCCGCCAAAGCCACCAAACGGGCCGCCTCGTCCAGCGGGTTGGCCAGCAGCGTCTTGTCCTCACCGGGGTGGAACCGTGCGCGGGTGTGGGTCGGCATCGGCGCGGGCTCCAAGATCTGCACCTTGGGGCCAACCTTGACCGTCTCAGCCTGCCAGGACCGCGCCAGGGCGATCTGCGCCGCCTTGGTTGTCCCGTAATGGCCATAGAACTTCTCGCCGCCGCGCGGGTCGTCAAAGAACACGGCCTGACCCTCGGCCCCCAGCAAGGGCGCCACAAAAGGCACCAGATGCCCCAAGGCGTTGATGTTCGTGGCCATCGACTTGTCCCAGTCCTTTTGGTCCAAGTGATCGGCAGGCGTCAGCGGCGCGGCGTGGATCGCCGTGTGCAACCAGACCGCCACCCCGCCAAAGCGGTCATAAATCGAGCGGCACATATAGGCCATGGCGTCGCGGTCGGTCACATCCATGGGCGCAAGCGAGGCTTCGCCGCCGCGCGCCTTGATCTGGTCATCCAGCTCTTCAAGGCCGCCAACGGTGCGGGCGACCGCAAAGATGTGGTACTTGGGGGCGAGCGTCAGCGCGAGAGCGGCCCCAAGGCCACGCGATGCGCCGGTGATAAGGGCGATCTGTTTCATGCCCCCGCTTTTGTGTCGCTTTGCGTCCAAGGTCAAGCGCGGCATAAGCGCCGTTACGGCATCGCCAGCCGGGTCGCGGTGCCGCCGACGTTCAAAACCACCGCTGCGGCTTCGATCGCGAGCACCTGATGCCCGCCGACCTTGTCGCCCTTGGACACCTCGTCGATCTTGCCACCGGGCAGGCGGATCAGGGCGCGCGGTGCGCTGTCGGTGCCAAAGGTGCCCAAGAGCAGCAAGCCATTGCGCGGCGGCAGCGGCACTTGCTCGGTCGCAAGCTGTTCGGGTTTGCTCTGCGGCTCGGCCTTGGCCAAGGTCACGCGGTTCACAACGGTTTGTGGGCGCCCGCTGGGGCGCGGCGAGGAAATCAGCATCTCAGACCTCTGTCCTGTTTGCGTGTCCGCGCCATCTATGCGCCGCCCGCATCTAGCGGAAGAGTTCCCCAAATCCCTGCGCGCGCCCTTGCCGAAAGACGCAAACCCTTCGGCAAAGCCTTGCCGTTACTGGGTCAGATGCGGCCGAATGTCGTTGCCAGAGGCGGCGTAGATGTCGAGCAGATCGTCAAAGGAAATGCCGTTTTCCAGCGCCTCGGCCAGTGGCCCGTCCAGGGGATGGATCAAGGCGCGCTCGGCCGGGTCGGGGCAGGTCAGGGCGACGGCGATGCCCTGTTCGTCCTCAAAGCCGGGCAGGGTGTTGGCCAGCAGGCCTTCGCCCTCGAACGGCTGGGGATCGTCGCCAAAGGTCTCGCCATAGGCGCGGGCCACGTCCCGTGACACCTCGACCCAGGCGCCAAAGCCAAAATTGTCATCGGCCCCGCGCACCGGCAACAGCAGAACAGCGCGCAGGAAATGCCGCCCATCAATGCGGCAGTAGTCAGAGGTCAGCACGTCGTCTTCGACCTCGACCGGCGCGCCGGTATAGGGGGCATGGGGCCAGTCCTCGGGCTCGGAAAATCCGATGTCAAAGATGCCGTTGAACTGCACGCCGCAGCAGGGGCAGGCGCGGGCTTCGTCGTTAAACCGTTTCCAACGGCTGTCGAGCATAAGCAGGGACACGGGGTGTTCCTTCATTCTGGATAGGAAAAAGGCGGGCAGCCCACGACCACCCGCCTTTTGGAATTCACAACAAAGCCAAAGGCTTATTCCGCGGCCTTCATCTGAAAGCCCTTTTCGATCATATCCGCAGGCTTGACCGGATATTCCCCCGAGAAGCAGGCGTCGCAATACTGCGGGCACTTGGCGTTGCGGCCCTCGGCCTCGCCGGCGGCGCGGTACAGACCATCGAGCGAGATGAACTTGAGGCTGTCAACGCCCAGATGCTGGCACATCTCGTCCTCGGACATGGTCGCCGCCAGCAGCTTTTCACGCTGGGGCGTGTCGACGCCGTAAAAACACGGCCAAGCGGTGGGGGGCGAGGCAATGCGGAAGTGCACCTCGGCGGCGCCCGCATCAAGGATCATCTCCTTGATCTTGCGCGAGGTCGTGCCGCGTACCACCGAGTCGTCCACGAGGATCACGCGTTTGCCCCGGATCAGCGCGCGGTTGACGTTGAGCTTGAGGCGCACACCCATGTTGCGGATCTGCTCGGTCGGCTCGATAAAGGTCCGGCCCATGTATTGGTTGCGGATGATGCCCATGCCAAAGGGAATACCGCTTTCATGCGCAAAACCGATCGCCGCCGGGGTGCCGCTGTCGGGCACGGCGCAGACCAGATCGGCCTCGACCGGGGCTTCGCGCGCCAGTTCCACGCCGATCTGACGGCGGGTTTCATAGACGCTGCGGCCACCGATGATGCTGTCGGGACGCGAGAAATAGACGTGCTCAAAGATGCAGAAGCGCGAAGGCTGCGGACGGAAGGGGTGGCTGCTTTCGACGCCGCCCTCGGCGGTGATGACCACCATTTCGCCCGGCTCGATCTCGCGGACGAATTCCGCGCCGATGATGTCCAGCGCGCAGGTTTCCGACGACAGCGCCCAGCCGTCACCGATCTTGCCCAGCACCAGCGGGCGCACGCCCAAGGGGTCACGCACACCGATCAGCTTGGTGCGGGTCATGGCGACAACGCTGAACGCGCCCTCGACCCGGCGCAGGGCGTCTTCCATGCGCGACGGAATGTTGCGCTGCAAGGACCGGGCCATCAGGTGAATGATGCATTCGGAATCCGACGAGGACTGGAAAATCGAGCCGCGCTCGATCAGCTCGCGGCGCAGCGCGTCGGCGTTGGTGATGTTGCCGTTGTGGGCAATCGCCGCCCCGCCCATGGAAAACTCGCCAAAGAAGGGTTGCACGTCGCGGATCGCCGCCGCCTTGGACCCGGCGGTGGAATAGCGCACGTGACCGATGGACAAAGCCCCCGGCAGCGTTTCCATCAAGGACTGCTTGGTAAAGTTGTCGCGCACATATCCAAAGCGGCGGGCCGAGTTGAACCCGGCGTCGGGCGCGTAGGACACGATGCCGCCCGCCTCTTGGCCGCGGTGTTGCAGGGCGTGCAGGCCAAGGGCCACAAAGTTCGCCGCGTCGGTCACACCGACAACGCCGAAAACGCCGCACTCCTCCTTTAGTTTGTCGTCATCAAAGGGGTGTGCGGGGGGAAATTGGGCCTCGGACAAGGGCGCGCTCCGACTCCAGTGTGGCTGTTCGCGCCCTACTTAATCGCTAACACCTCATATGTCACGGAAGTATGACGATGTTTTTCTGTGGCGCGGGGTCACAGATGCGAGATGGCATTTTTAACGCAAAACGCCCGCGCATTGGTCACGCGGGCGTTTGTATGCGTCGTTTTGAGGCGCTGTCAGGCGTCGCTGCCGGGCACCGGGGCGGCGCAAATGCCCACCAGTTGTTCGTATTGCGCGGTGATCCACCCCAGCGCTTCCTCGGGGTTTTGCTCTTCGATCTTGCCGGTAAAGCGCGAGAACACGGCGGCAGAGCGCGAATCGTCGATCTGCGGGATGTCCTGCGCGGTGATCACCGTCTCGTAGACGAAAAAGCCGATCGCGCAGAGAAGCACGCCCCGCGCCACGCCGAAAAAGAACCCAAGCGCCTGGTCGATCCCGCCAAGCGCCGAGCGCTGGACAATCGACGAGAACAGCGGCGTGAACAGCGACACGATCACCAGCGCCACGGTGAACACGGCGGCAAAGGCGGCGATCACCGACAATTCGCAGCTGTCGGACAGGAAACCACCGATCACCGGGGTTTCCTTGACCAGCGGCTGCACCTGGCCTGCGAACATGAACGCAAGGATCGCCGCGGCCACCCAGCCGACAATCGCCATGGCTTCGCGCACGATGCCGCGCGAATACGCCAGCAGTGCGGACAGCACGATGATCCCGGCCACAACGCCGTCTACGATAGTGAAACCTTCCATGGGCCGTCCTCTTGTTGTCCCTTACCCGGCGCCGAACACTTCGCCCACAAAGGACGCAAGGTCCCCCATTTGCGAAAGCGCCATGCCGCCGTTCCCGGCAGCTTTTCCGCCCGAAGGCAGGATTGCGGTGGAGAAACCAAGTTTTCGCGCTTCTTTCAACCGATTTTCCGTCTGGCTGACGGGACGGAGCGCGCCAGACAGGCTTATCTCGCCAAATACAACCGTTTCGGGCGGAAGCCCGCTGTCTTCGCGCGCCGAAAGCAGGGCGGCGGCCACGGCCAGATCGGCGGCAGGCTCGTTCACGCGCATCCCCCCCGCGACGTTCAGATAGACATCGAGCCCGGCGAACGGGATGCCGCAGCGCGATTCGAGCACCGCGAGGATCATTGCCAGCCGCGAGCCATCCCAGCCCACAACGCTGCGGCGCGGCTGCGAATGGGGGCTAGGGGACACCAGCGCCTGGAATTCCACCAAGACGGGGCGGGTGCCTTCGATGCCGGAAAACACCACCGATCCGGGGGCCGGTTGCCCGCGTTCCTGCAAGAACAGCGCCGAGGGGTTGGACACTTCGGCCAGCCCGCCGCCGGTCATTTCAAAGACGCCGATTTCATCCGCCGGGCCAAAGCGGTTTTTCACGCTGCGCAGGATGCGGAACTGGTGGCCGCGCTCGCCCTCAAAGTACAGCACCGTGTCGACCATATGTTCCACCACGCGCGGGCCGGCGATCTGGCCGTCCTTGGTGACGTGGCCGACCATGATAACGGCGCTGCCCCGGCGCTTGGCAAAGGTGGTCAGCTCGTGGGCGGCGGCGCGCACCTGGCTGACGGAGCCCGGCGCGCTGTCGACGTTGTCGGCCCACATGGTCTGGATCGAATCGACGATGGCAAGGTCGGGGCGGGTCTCATCCAAGGTGGTCAGGATGTCGCGCAGGTTGGTTTCCGTGGCCAGCTTGACCGGCGCGTCTTGTAGCCCAAGGCGCTGCGCGCGCAGGCGCACCTGGGCGCTGGCCTCTTCGCCAGAGATATAGACGACGGACAGGCCAGCGTTGGCAAAGGCGGCGGCGGCTTGCAGCAACAGCGTCGATTTGCCGATGCCGGGATCGCCGCCCACCAGCACCGCCGAGGCAGGCACGAGGCCGCCCCCCAGCACGCGGTCCAGCTCATCGAGCTTGGACGCGGTGCGCGGCGGCGGCGCCTCTTTGGTGGACAGGTCCGACAGGGCCACGGCACGCCCGCGCGATTTGCCCAAGGTCTTGCCAGATGGGCCAGCGGCCAGCGGCTTTTCCTCGACGATGGTGTTCCACTCGCCGCAGGTCTCGCAGCGGCCCGACCATTTCGAAGAGCGCGCGGCGCAGGATTGGCAAACAAAGGAGGTTTGGGCTTTGGCCATGGTTGGTCCTTATGCGAGGTGTCCGCGCTTTATGACGCAAAGCGCGCCGGGGGCCAAGTTGTCAGCGCTTGCGCGCCTCGACCGCGCCAAGGACGATGGACGCCAGAATGCAAAGCGTGAACAGGTACAGACCCCAAGCCGTGTCCACCCGGCCCACGCCCATCCCCTTGGACAGCGTCACATAGACCGCGATCAGAAAGACATCGGCCATGGCGAACTTGCCGAGCAGGTTCAAGGCGGGCAGGGCGCGGCGGTCGAGCAGGTGGAATTGCACCAAGGCCAGCCCCAGCGTTTTGAGCATCGGCGCGAACAGGGCAAACGCCGTGACAATCAGCGCAAGGAAGATGTCCGTATCCCACAGCGATTGCAGCCCCGAGATGACGCTGATTTCCTTCATCCCGAACAGTGGCAACAGACCCGCGCGCAAAAGCGGCGCGAACCACGCCACGGGGTAAAGGACAAAGAGGGTCAGGTTCAGCCAGCGCAACGGCTTAGGACACCCACCACCACAGGCCGATGAGGCCCGAGAGCATCACGATATGCACCACGTCGATCCAGCGCCAGCGGGCGCGCGGGGTGATCGAGCAGATCAGGAACACCGCCGAGGGCACGAGCAGCGCCGACATGCCGCCATTGCCCGCCATCAGGCGCGCGGCGTTGGTGTAGAGCGGGCCTTGGTTCAGGCCAAGCGCGGGCGCAAAGGTGGTAAAGATCCCACTGGCGGCCATGACAAGTGTGACCAGCGCAGGCCAGCGCGCAATGCCGCGCCCGCCGATCACCCGCAGCAAGGCAAGGAGGGCGAGCACTTCGAGATAGACGAATTTCTTGACGAAGAGAAAGGCGACCACCTCGGGGGGCGGCTGGAACAGGGGGGTCATCGCACGGCCTCAATCGGGCCAGTGGCGCGGCCCGAGATGAACTGGTCAACATAAGGATCGCCCGAGTGGTCCATCTGTGCCACGGGGCCAGTCCATTGGATGACGCCATCGTGCAACATGGCGACGTTGTCGGCAATGGCGCGCACGCTGCTCATGTCGTGGGTGATGGTCATGGCGGTGGCGCCCATCTCGGTGACGATCTCGCGGATCAGATCGTTGATCACCCCGGCCATGATCGGGTCGAGGCCCGTCGTAGGCTCGTCAAAGAAGATGATTTCCGGCTCGGCGGCGATGGCGCGGGCAAGGCCCACGCGCTTTTGCATGCCCCCCGAGAGTTCGGCGGGCAGGCGGTCGGCCACGTCGGGTTTCAGACCCACGCGGCGGAGCTTTTCAATGGCGATCTCGCGGGCCTCGGCGCGCGGGCGCTGAAGGCTGCCGCGCAGCAGGCGAAAGGCGACGTTTTGCCAGACGGGCAGGCTGTCGAACAGGGCCGCGCCCTGGAACAGCATCCCGAAGCGCGCCAGAAAGGCGTCGCGGTCGGCTGTCGTCACGTCCTGCCCGTCCAGCGAGATGACCCCCGCATCGGGGGTGACGAGGCCAAGGATACATTTGAGCAGCACCGATTTGCCCGTGCCCGAGCCGCCGATGATGACCATGGAGGTGCCCTTGGGGATCGTCAGCGAGACGTCGCGTAGCACGGTGTTGCTGCCAAAGGTTTTCTGGACGTGGGCGAGGTCGATCATGGTCTGGCCTTCGCGTTTGTGGTGGGGGCGGATGCCTCCGGCGGGGATATTTTGAAAGAGAAGAAACGGGGGGTTTGGGCTGCCGTGTTGGGGTGGGTCATAGCGAGAAGAAGGCCCCCGTAAGTAGGAAGTTGGCCGCGAGGATCAGGACGGCGGCGGCCTCGACGCTGCCTTTGGTGGCGCGGCCCACCCCTTGGGCGCCGCGGCCCGATTGCATCCCGAAGTAGCAGCCCATGAGCGCCGCGATGCCGCCGAAGGCGCAGCCTTTGACGAGGGACGAGATGACGTCGAGCGGTTCGAGAAAGTCGACGGTGTTTTTCAGGTAGGCGGCGGCGTTGAAGCCGAGGCTGCCGGTGGCCACCGCGTAGCCGCCGAAGATGCCGATGATGTCGCCAATGCCCACCAGCAGCGGGACCACCAGCAACGCCGCCAGCACGCGCGGGGCCACGAGGTATTTCATCGGGTGAGTCGAGAGCGTGACGAGGGCGTCGATCTGCTCGGTCACCTTCATGGTGGCGATTTCGGCAGCGATCGAAGAGGTCACGCGGGCGGCGATCATCAGCCCCACGAGGACCGGGCCAAGCTCGCGCACCATGCCGATGGCGACGATCTGGGGGACCACCGCTTCGGCGTTGAAACGCGCGCCGCCGGAGTAGATCTGCAAGGCCAGCGCAGCCCCGGTGAAGATCGCGGTGAGGCCCACGACGGGCAGCGACAGCCAGCCGATGTTCAGCAGCGCCACCGCCAGTTCGCGCGGGTAAAACGGCGGGCGGATCATATGCGCCAGCGCGCTCAGGGCAAACAGCGTCACCCGCCCGACCGAGGACATGGCCGCAAGGGTGCCGCGCCCGATGGCTCCGATGGGGGCGAGGGCGCTCATGCGGGCAGGTAGGTCCGGGCGTAGCGGGTGCCCAGCGAGGTCAGGATTTCGTAGCCGATGGTCCCGGCCCAGTCCGCCAGCGTGTCGACGCCTTGCGCCGCGTTCAGCAGTTGCAGCGTTTCGGGGGCGTCCTCAAGCGCCGAGACATCCACGCCGATGAGGTCCATGGAAATGCGGCCAAGGACTTTGCAGCGGGTGTCCCCGGACCAGAGCACAGCGTCCGGCCCCATGGCGCGCAGGATGCCGTCAGCGTAGCCGCCTGCGATGGTCGCCACGCGGGTCAGGGCGGGGGCCACGAAGGTGTTGCCATAGCCCACCGTCTCGCCCGGGTGGACGTCGCGGATCTGGATCACCGGGATGTCCAGTTGCACGACCGGCTGGGCGTCGTCAAAGGGCGCGCCGCCGTACATGCCGATGCCGGGGCGGGTCACGTCGAAATGGTAGTCCTCGCCCAGCAGGATGCCGCCCGTGGCGGACAGCGAGCGCGGCGCGTCGATGCCATCTGTCATGTCCACAAAGGCGCGCAGCTGCTGCGGGTTCATGTCGTGGTCCGGCTCGTCGGCGCAGGCGAGGTGGCTCATGATCAGCGAGGGGTTCTGGGCGATGGCGATTTCGCGCAGGGCGCGCCATTCGTCGGCTTCGATCCCCAGACGGTTCATGCCGCTGTCCAGCTGGATGCCAAAGGGGTGGCCGGGCAGGCTTTCGACATGGCGCAGCATTTGGTCGATCGAGTTGATCATCGGCGTCAGGTGGGCGGCGCGGATCAGGCCCGCATCCCCCGCCATATGGCCGGAAAAGACGTTGATCTCGGGGCCGGGGCCAAGGATGCGCCGTAGGGCCGCGCCCTCTTCGGCGACGGCCACAAAGAACCGCGTTGCGCCTTGGGCGGCCAAAGCCGGGGCGACCTTGTCGACGCCTAGGCCATAGGCGTTTGCCTTGACCACCGCGCCCGCTTCGGCGTTGGATTTATCGCGCAGGGCGCGCCAGTTGGCGCAAAGCGCCGCGAGATCGATTGTAAGATGTGCCTGTGCCATGCGGCCTGTGTTTGTCACTCTGGCGCGCCGGGTCAAGGGGAAATGCGCGGCGCGCGGTGTTAAGGCGATCAAAGCGGCGTGTCTGCGGGGGGTCGTAACCGCTTGTTATCGGTCACATGCTAGCAAGGGGGGATGAAAGACGCCCTGAGGATGGAAGCGCATCTGTTCCTGTTGTGCCTGCGCTATCTGACGCGGGTGCCGATGGCGCGCGATCTGGCGACCTCGGACGATCTGCGCGTTCGGGCGACCAAGTATCAGCCGCTGGTGGGGGCTTTGGTCGGCGCTGTGGGGGCTGCGGTGCTGGGGCTGGCGGGAATGGTGTGGTCCTGGCCGGTGGCGGTGCTGCTGTCGCTGGGGGCGACCTTGCTGGTGACGGGCGCGTTCCACGAACAGGGGTTTGCCCGCTCGGCAGAGGCTTTGGCGATTGGCCGCGACCGGATGTCTGTCTTGCGCGGCTTGCAGACCAGTTCCTATGGGCGCGTGGGGACGTTGACCCTTGGGCTGGCGCTGGCGTTGAAGCTGGCGCTGCTGATGGAGCTGCCGCCGGGGTTGGCGGCGGTGGGCTTGATCGCGGCGCATGGCATCGGGCGGATGGCGGCGGTGCATGTGACGGCGACCACGCATTACGCCAGAGAAGAGGGCATTCGCGCGCTGGTGCCCGGCGTTACGCCGGACGGCTACCGCGCGGCCTTGGCGACCAGTGGGCTTTTGCTGGCGGGCTTGGTGGCGGTGACCTCGCTGGCGGCGGGCCTATGCGCGTTCCTTGGTGCGGTGGCGCTGGGGCAGGTCTGGCGGATGCGCGCGGTGGCCAAGATGGGGGGCTACACGCGCGACTGCCTCGGCGGGGTCGAGCAATTGGCCGAGCTGGGGGTCCTGCTCGGCCTGACGGTTTGGGTGTAACGTGAAAAACGCCCCGTAAGGCGCTGAAAAGGCGGGGTTAGTACTGATCCGCCTGTTCCACCTGCCACGACTTGGCCAGGTTGCCAAAGCGCGTGAACTGCGATTCAAAGGCCAGCTCGACGGTGCCAATCGGGCCGTGACGCTGCTTGCCGATGATCACTTCGGCCTTGGCGTGCAGACGCGACATGCGTTCCTGCCACTCGGCCATCTTGTCCAGCTCGTGCTCGCCCGGCTTTTCCCGTTCGACATAGTATTCCTCGCGGAACACGAACATCACCACGTCGGCGTCCTGCTCGATCGAGCCCGATTCCCGAAGGTCGGACAGCTGCGGGCGTTTATCCTCGCGCGATTCCACCTGACGCGACAGCTGGGACAGGGCGATCACCGGAATATTCAGCTCCTTGGCGATGGCTTTGAGACCCATCGAGATTTCGGCGATTTCCTGCACGCGGTTGTCGGCGGTGCCGCGCAGCAGCTGCAAGTAGTCGACGATGATCAGATCCAACCCATGCGTCCGTTTCAGACGCCGCGAGCGCGCCGCCACCTGCGAAATCGGCAAGGCGGGGGTGTCGTCGATGAACAGCGGGCAGGCCTCCAGCGCCTTGGCGGCTTCGACGAAGCGGCGGAATTCCTTTTCGTCCATGTCGCCCTGGCGGATCTTGTGCGAGCTGATCTCGGACGCCTCGGCCAGAATACGGCTGGCCAGCTGTTCGGCGCTCATTTCAAGGCTAAAGAAGCCGACGACGCCGCCCTGCACCGCGCCGCGCGTGCCATCGGGCAGATCGCCCTTTTTATACGCCTTGGCGATGTTGAAGGCGAGGTTCGTCGCCAGCGAGGTTTTGCCCATGGACGGACGCCCCGCGAGGATCAAAAGGTCAGACTTGTGCAGACCGCCCAGCTTGGCGTCCATGTCATCAAGCCCGGTGGAAATGCCGGCCAGACCGCCTTCGCGCTGGTAGGCGGCGTTGGCCACGTTGACCGCCTCGGTCGCCGCCGAAAGGAAGGATTTGAACCCGCTGTCCGCCTGACCCTGCTCGGCCATCTTGTACAGCGCCTGTTCCGCCTCGACGATCTGTTCCTTGGGCTCCGAGGACACATCGACCTTGGCGGCCTTGTCGGCAATCTCGCGGCCCAGACGGATCAGATCGCGGCGCACCGCCAGATCGTAAATCATCTGCGCATAGTCGCGCACCGCAAAGGTCGACACCGCCGCGCCCGCAAGACGCACCAGATAGGCCGGGCCGCCCAGTTCCTTGAGGCCGTCGTCATCCTCCATGAACGCCTTGAGCGTCACGGGGCTGGCGAGGTTGTTCTTGGAAATGCGCGCGGCGGCGATTTCGTAGATGCGCTGGTGCACCGGATCGTAGAAATGCTTGGAATTGATGATCGCGGCGACGCGGTCATAGATCTCGTTATCGGTCAGAATCGCACCCAAAAGCTGCTGCTCGGCTTCGATCGAGTGCGGCATGGTTTCGGCGGCATCCACATGCACGCCTGTCGGATTGATCGTCGTGATCTCGTTCATCTTGTTGTCCCCCCGGACTGCTCAGGTAGGCTGCCTACCTCAGGCCGCCGGGTTCACGCAAATTGTATGTTTCAGTGGATAAGTTGTGGACGGTTCCACCTTGGTCCCGCCGCATCATCTTGGCACTTTGGCCCCGCATCGGTCAACATGTGGGGCCAGCCCCGCAGGCCCGTGACCGCAAGGCCACAGGTCAACTGCGCAATTTTTCGCCGGTGGTGCGCCGGTGGAAAGCCGCTGATTACGCCTCGATCAAGCTCTGGCGGCGCGCCAGCCGTGCGGATCCTTGAGGAAGGCTTCGACCTCGCCCAGCACGCCCTTGTGCTTTTCGGGGGCCTCGGCCAGCACTTCCCACCAGGTGCACAGGTGGTGCAGTTCAACGCCGTGATCACCCAGCGTTTTGATCGTCTCGGGGAAGATGCCGTAGTAGAAAATCACCGCCGTATGCGCGCAGGTCGCGCCGGTGTCGCGGATCGCATCCACAAACGACAGTTTCGATCCGCCATCGGTGGTCAGATCCTCGACCAGCAGGACGCGCTGGCCTTCGGTCATGGCGCCTTCGATGCGGGCGTTCTTGCCGTAGCCTTTGGGTTTCTTGCGCACATAGGTCATGGGCAGGCCCATGCGTTCGGCAACCAAAGCGGCAAAGGGGATGCCCGCGGTCTCGCCCCCGGCGATGTTGTCGAAGGCCTCAAAGCCTGCGTTGCGCATGACGGTGACGGTCAGGAAGTCCATGAGCGTCGAGCGGATGCGCGGGTAGGAAATCAGCTTGCGGCAGTCGATATAGACCGGCGACAGCTGACCCGAGGCCAGTTTGAACGGCTCGTCGGTCATGAAATTGACCGCCTCGATTTCCCACAACATGCGCGCGGTCAGGCGGGCCATTTCTTCGGTGGTCGGATAGGTCGAGGGGATCATCAGGGCAACTCCGTTCAGCTTTGTGGCCCCTTTAGCGCGTCACGTGCGATTGGAAAACACCGTTTTCGCATCCTGCGGCGCTACGCCTTTGGCGCGCTAGTGGTCTGATCGGCGTTTTCCACTATCCGTACGGATAGGCATCCCATCCCAAGGGTCTGAATTTACAGCCTTTCGTGCGGGTTTCCCAGCATCGGGCTTGGGTTAATTCATCTTTAGGGTTGGTTAATGGCTGAGACCGAGGGCTTTGAGAAAAGCCGCAAAATGCGGCAGCAGGGCCCGTAGATCGGAGTGGGGACACGTGGATAGGGAACAGGCGCCAGAGATGGAGCCAGCGATTGAGCCAGAGCTGGGGGATGACGATCTTGCGGCCTATGCGCTGGGGCAAGAGCTGCAATTGATCGCCGGGATGCTGGAACGGGCGGGCTTTCGCGCGGCGGGCATACTGGACAGCGCCACGGTGGCGCGAATGATGCTGATCGCGCATGAATTGGGCGGGATCGCCGAGCGTGCCGAGCGGCCGCGCAAGGCGTGGATGGACTGGCAGAACCAGCAGGCTGGGCGCTGATCCCCAAAGGAAAAGGGCGACCCAAAGGCCGCCCTGATCTGCTTAATCCTCGACGCGCCAGTGCAGCGGCATCATCGGATCGAACACCGTGACCGGGCCGTCTGCGCTGTCGATCTTGGCCGGGTAGGTCACGGGCGCGCCCTTGGTCAGCGTCAGCGTGCTGTCGTTCACCGGCAGGCCGTAGAACCGCGGGCCATTGAGCGAGGTAAAGGCCTCAAGCTTGTCCAGCGCGCCGTCCTGCTCGAACACTTCGGCCAACACGGACATGGTGTTGGTGGCGGTGAAACAGCCCGCGCAGCCGCAGGCGTTTTCCTTGAGCGGGTCGAGGTGCGGGGCCGAGTCGGTCCCCAAAAAGAAGGTCGCATCCCCAGAGGTCGCCGCCTTGCGCAGTGCCAGACGGTGCTCTTCGCGTTTGGCCACGGGCAGGCAGTAGTAATGCGGCTTGATCCCGCCGACCAGAATGGCGTTGCGGTTGATGACCAGATGGTGCGTGGTGATCGTCGCCCCCAGATCGTCGCCGCCAGAGCGCGCGTAATCCGCCCCTTGGCTGGTGGTGATATGCTCCATCACCACGCGCAGACCGGGGGTCGCGCGGCGCAGCGGGTCGAGCACGGTGTCGATGAACACCGCCTCGCGGTCAAAGATATCCACGTCAGAGGTCACCACCTCGCCGTGCACGCACAGCGGCAGGCCGATCTCGGCCATCTTTTCCAGCGTGGGGCGGACCTTGTCGAAATTCGTCACCCCAGAGGCGGAGTTGGTGGTGGCCCCGGCGGGGTACAGCTTGACCGCCTTGACCAGACCGCTGGCGTGGGCAGCGGCGACATCGGCAGGGTCGGTATCCTCGGTCAGATACAGCGTCATCAGCGGCTCAAAGGCGCTGCCCTCGGGCAGGGCGGCCAGGATGCGCTCTCGGTAGGCGGCGGCCTGCGCGCCGGTCACAACCGGCGGCACGAGGTTGGGCATGATGATCGCACGGCCAAAGTGGCGCGCGGTTTCAGGGGCGACAGCCCGCAGCATCGCGCCATCGCGCAGGTGCAGGTGCCAATCGTCGGGGCGGGCAAGCGTGATCTGTTCCATGGCCTCGCGTTAGCACGGCGCGCGGCGCTTCACCAGTGGGCAAAGGCGCGCTACAAGGGGGCAAACGGGGGGCAAACGATCTGGGGGGCAGGGATGATCCTGACATTGATAATCGGGGTGGTGGCCGGATACGCCGCGCGCCCGGCAGAGCCGAAAATGACCGAAGCCTTGGTCAGCCTTTTAGGCGCGGACAACCTGCCGGACGTGCAGGACCGGCGGGCGGCCTCGCTGCTGTTGTGCTTGCTCTTGGGCGCTGCGCTCTGCGCGCTCTTGGGGCTTTGGGCGCGGGTGTTCGTCTTTGTCTTTGGCGCGGCGCTGGGGTATTTCCAAGCCAACATCCGCGAGGCGATCCTGAACCGCCGCGACTGACGGGCTTAGTCCAAAGCCGCCTCAAGCTCCGCCAGACGGCGACGGAACCGCGGCGCCTTTTTCCGGCTGACCACGTTCTGACACAGCATCCGCGACAGGCCAAACCGCTCGTCATGGTCCAGATGCGCCAACAGCTTGCGCAGGTAGGGCGCGTGGTCGCGGCGGATGCGCATGATCTGGGCGTAGGCGCGCGTGTCGAGACGGTCTTCGGCGACGGCGGCCAGCAGCGAGGGCAAGACATCCAGCGTGCGGAATTCCGACTGCAAGGCCGCGCCCATGAACGGCGCGCGGAACCGCCGCACATTGCGCCGCTCGAACAGGGCCGAGTGCATGGCGTCCAGCCGCTCACGCGGGTCATAAATCACATGCGCGCGGTGGGCGGCGTCGATCATGTCGGGGGCAAAGCCATAGCGCGAGGTGAAATCGCGGCGGCGCTGTTCGGTGAACCTCTCGTCCCATTCGGTGATGCGCGGATCCAGCGTGGCTTGGGGTTGCAACAGCAACACGCGCGCGCCGGGGGCCGCCACGGAATAGGCCGCCGCCGCATAACCGCAGGGCCCCGCACCGTAGAAGATCACGTTCTCGAAGTCGTCGAAAAAGCCGTCGTCCAGCAGTTGGTCGAAAAACCCGTAAACGCGCGGGTCGCGGAACCACGTATCGCCGTGCGACAGAACCGACAGCGACGACCAGCCGTGGCTTTGCACCATGTCCCATCCCAGCGGGGTGCGGGTGTCGGACAGCGCTTCGATCCCGGACATGGATTCGAAACTGACCAGCAGCGTGTCGCCTTCTTCGACGAACACGCCCGCGTGCGCCTTGCCCAAGGGTTCGGCAAAGCCGCGCTCTTGTCCGATTTTGCGCAAAGCCTCCAGCCACTCGCTACGCGGCAATTTGCTGAGATCAGGAGAAAAAGCTTGGTCGTTACGTTGCATTGCCCACAGTCCTCGAACCGCCGTTGTTTTGCGGCGTTTGAGGAAACAATGCCCCGCGATCCGGGCGAGATTGTGGTTAAGGCGTGGAAAAAGGGCGAAGGTTTCGCGGCGGGGGTATGCGGGCTTTGGGTCTAAGGATCTGTTTTTCGGCGGTTTTCCCCGGCGGAGGGCCTGCCAGATTGGTTAATCGCCCTCGGCCTGTTTGGCGCGGGTCGCGTGCGTGGCCAGGACCTGCGCCGCCTCCAAAGGGATGGGCCGGGCCGGGGGCGTCATCAGCAAACGGGCAAAGAGCGCGCGCATCGGCTCCAAAGCCATAAGCGCGTCAAACCGCGCGTGCCGCCATGTCACGGCACTGGAATGCAGATCGCTCAGGACCGGATCGGCGGCGAATTCGGCGCGTTTCTCGGCCACGCCCGCCAACTGGGTCACAGAGGTATCCTCGGCCTCGCACCAGTTGCGCTCGACCCAGTAATCCATGCCCAAGACGTGATCGGAATGCACCGCGCGCCCCCGGTCGGCTTTCAGCAGGTAGCTTTCCATCGCGCCAAGCGGATAGTGGTTGAGCTGCGCCAGCCCGTACATCGGCCGGCCATAGTTCGAGAAAATCCGCCGCTTGCGGAATTGCCCGTCCAATTCGCGGCCATGGGCGTCGAACCACCGCGCCCCGTCGACGCGCGCCGGATCGGGGTTGCGCGGGCGGTGCACGCCCAGTTTGCGGTAAATCCCGGTGTTGCGGTAGAGCGTCTTGAACATCGCGGCGCGCCACGGCCAGTACATGACCTCTGGGGCGGCGCGGGTGAACTGCTGCGTCACGGGGGTGTCTTGGTAGCGCACCACCCCTGCGTTGCCGAACAGCCGCCACGTCAGGGTGATGGCGTCGGCGTCCGGCAGGTGGTCGATCAAGGCGGGCAGGGTGCGGTCCCCCACATGCACGTTGACGAACTCGTCAATGTCCAGCGCCAGCAGCCAGTCGGCGCGTTTCACAGCGTTCAGCTTGTCGGCGGCTTTCAGCCCGGTGAACTGGATGCCGCCCTTGTCATAGGGTCCGTCGTTGCGCAGATGCGTCACCAGACCCATCGCCTCCAAACGGTCAAGGATCGCGTCCGTCCCGTCGTCGCAATCGTTGCTCAGCGCCACAACGTGGGTCACCCCCGCCGCCAGATGATGTGCCATCCAGTCGAGCAGGAACGCCCCTTCGTTGCGCACGCACAGCACGGCGGTGATGGTCGGCGCAGCCATTTACCAGCCCCGCCGAAAGGTGACGACCTTGGCCTCGGACGCCTTGGGGAAATAGGTCAGACCGGCCTTGTGCATGGCGTCGAACACCGCCTGAACGCCGGTTTGCCCGATCCACTGCGGGTGCAGCTCGATGATCGCGGCGCGCAGGCCCGACCAGTCGCCCGCGGGGATCAGATCGGCCTCGGCCCCTTCGATGTCGCAGACCAGCACGTCGGGGCACAGCTCTTGCAGCACGGGGGCAAGGGCGTGGCGTTCGATCATATGCTCGGCGGTGATGCTGTTCACATCGGCCTCGCGGTCCATGGACGACCCCAGAAAGTTACGCCGTACGTAGAAGGGCACCGGCTCGCCCGCTTGCGGCGACAGCAAGGCGTTGCGCACCTCGACATTGGTCACGCCATTGGCCTCGTGCACTTGGCGGATGTAGGGGATCAGGGCCGGGTTCGCCTCATAGCTGATGACGCGCGAGACCCCCTTTTTCACCGACAAAAGCGTCGACATGTACCCCAGCCCGCCGCCAAGCTCGAGCACCCGGTCGCCGGGCTGGACCACGCGCATCACCGCGTCACATTCCTTGCGCTCGTACAGATCATCCCGCAAGGCGCCGCGCACCCGGCCGCGCGTGATCTGCGGATGCTTGGGAATGCGCATCCCGCGCGACATGATATAGGGCGAGCGTGGAACCGGAGGGCTTTGGGTCATCTCAGGTCTCCATGTCCAAGGTCAGGGAATAGGCCACGCGTTCGGTTTCCGTCAGCTTGACCTGCAAAGCCTGCTGCGCCAGGTCGGCAAATTCCGGCGTGTTGCGCAAAGTCTCGGCCCGCGCCTGATGCCAGGCCAGCCCGCGCGCGTGCAGATCGGCCAAGACCGGATCGGCCAATAGGTCGGCCACGGCGGCGCGCACGCGCGGAATATTGCGCTGGATCGTCACGTCGCGATTGTCGTTCCAATCCATACGCACCCAGTAGTTCAGCCCAATGGTGCGATCCACATGCAAGGCCCGCCCACGCTGGCGCTTCACCAGAAAGCTGTCGAGTGAGCGCAAGGCGTAATGGTTGAGCTGCACCAGATCATAGCCGATCGAGCGCTGCGAGCTGCGCCAGCCGTTCTTGATGAACGCATCGGTCATATCGACGCCCGAGCCGTTGACCCATTTGACGCTGGCTTCAAACCCCGGTTGCAGCTTGTTGGGCCGGTGGCAGGACAGCTTGCCATAGGCGCCGGTGTTGCGGAAAAAGGTCTTGAACCCCCAGACGGTGTGCGGCTTGGGGCAGTATTTCGGCGCGCAGGCATCGAATTGTTCGATCACCAGACGGTCCTGCAAGGTGGTCACGTCGCCGTGCCCGAACAAGCGCCACGTCATGGCGATGTGGGTGGCATCGGGGACGTGGTTCAGCAGATCGTCCACGGTGCCATTGCCGCAGCGAATGTTGATGAACTCATCCACGTCGAGATGCGCGACCCATGCGGCGTTCTGGACGATTGGCTCTTTCAAGGCTTTGTCCAGCGCGTGCTGCTGTGGGGACTTGCCGCGCCACTTGGAATTGTCGCGGTGCTGCACGATCCCAAGGCTTTGGAGGTGGGTCAGGATGTGCTGCGTGCCGTCTTCGCAATCGTTGGTGTAGATCAGAAAATTGTCGAACCCGATGGCCCGGTGGTAGGCGATCCATTCAAGGATATAGGGCGCCTCGTTTTTCATGCAGGCGACGATGACGCGTCCGGTGCTGCCATCGGGGATGGGGCGCGTGTCGGCAGGCGTATAGGGCGGGGCGGGCAATTCCTCGTTTACGCGGCCAATGCGGTTGTGCGGCGCAAACGGAGAGGCTTGGAGTTTGATAAAGTTCAGCTTGGCCTCGGGCGGCAGCAGAGTGCGCGCGGCGGGGCTCAGGAACTGGTCGAGATTGTCCGGCAGCTTGATGTCTTGCGGCTCTGGTTTTGGTTCTGGGGCCGGGGCCTGCGTTTCCTCGGCGGTGGCGGCGTCGATGCGCGGGCGAAAGGCCATCAGGTACTGCGTGGCGCGAAAGCCGCGCGTCGGGCCCGCCTCTTGCCACGGGTCCAGCGGCGCATCGGGGGCCATGTGCGCCGGATCAAGGCCGGGGTGCTGGGCGCAAAGCTGCGCGATGTCGGCGGCGAAATGCTGGGACACGGCATGGAGCGCGCCGGGTTTGATCCCCGCGCCGGGCACCTTGAGTTCGGCAAGGAACTTGCGCCAGAGGGGGCGCGGGATGCGCACGTCTTGTTTGTTCAGCAAGCGCAGGACGGCGTCATTGAACAGCCGGCACCGCGTCAGCCACGCCGCCGAGGGCGGGCGCGGGGCTTTGTCCGCCTCAGCGGGGGGCAGGGCGTCTATCCCAAAGGCGGCGGCGATGTCTTGGGTGACTTCAGGCGCATAGAGACTGTCCGCCGCGATGCTGTGAAAAGACACGCTGCCCGCGCCGAACACGCTTTCCCATTCCGTCTGCAAGGCCTTGAAATCGAGCCAAAAGCTCGCGCCTTGCACGTCCATGATTTGGCCCTTGGCGGGGTCGCTGTCGGGACGGGTCGCCAAGGCTGTGCTGCGGTAATCCGGCCCCAGACAGGCCAGTTCCAGATCAAGCGCGCGGTTGCGCCCTTCTAGCAATTGCGCGCCATAGCGCTGCACCAGCAGCCGCGCCGGATCGTCCAAATGCGCCACGATGCGGATGTCGTCCGAGATCGGCGTCAGCATGTCCTTGAGCCGTTGCAACTCGGTCCGGGACACAAGGCTGTTGCCCAGCTGATGCGCCGAGAGGATCAGCGCGCGGGCGTCTGTCCCTTGGGCTTCTTGGAGCAACTGGCGCGCGACGTCCTCTTGCAGGGCCTCTTGCGCGGCGGCGCTGACAAACTCGCGGTTGTAGCGCAGAACGTCGACGTTGTCGGGATCGGTGACGGCCATGAACAGCCGCGTGTGGTTGCGCGCGCCGGGTGCGCGCGAGAACAGCACGCCTTGGGCCAGCATCGCGTCGCGGCCCGCGTCCATCACCTGTTGCAGGCGCGTGGCGGTGGCCGCGTCGGGGCCGATATGCACGTAAATCCGCATCAGACTGCCCCCGACTCTGGCGCCGTCGCCGGGTTGTCGGTGTTGACGTTCACGCGCCCCCACCAAGGCAGATCCTCGCCGATATGGGCCGAGAGCCTCTCGCGCGCGTCCTCCGCCGCCATGTCCAACTGCAAGTATCGCGGATCGTCGCCAAAGACGTCGCGCAGCATGTCGTAATGCCCCTCGATCCAGCGGATCCGCTCGGCGTCGCTGGTGCCATAGCCGCGCGGCAGGCCGGGCACCCAAGCGTTGGGCAAACGGTCCGTCCCGAGGTTGTTCCAGCGCCGCATACTGTCGGCGACCTCCGCCGGATCGCGCCACGTCGCCACGAACAGCATATCGGGCCGCGCCAGCCGCATCGCCTTGAGCACTGCGTAATCACACTGCGGCCAGAGCGAGACATCGCCGTTCAGGACGTTGATTTCCGTCAGCGCATCATAGAGGTCGAGCCGCTTGAAGGGGTCGCCTTGGTAATAGCCGTCATAGATTTGCCGCCCCACAAAGGTGCCACCCAGCGTGGGATCCTTGGTGTGGATGCGCCGGACCTTGTGATCGGCGGCGTGCCAGCCCGCCTGCTGCAACGCGTGCGCCAGCGTCGTCGTACCCGACTTGGGCAGCCCCAGATTGACCAGTTTCACGCTCATGCCAGCCCCAGCTCCTGCATCAGGGCGTATTCGCCGGGCGGGTAGGGCGGCAGTCCCTTGAGATGATCGTAGAGCAGCCGATAGGGTTCCTGCGCCAGCAGCTCGTCACGCTTGGCGCGGTGCCTCGCGACGCATTCCTCGTGCAAGCGCCCGATCTCTGGGTCGGATTTCATCACCGCCAGCGCCTGTGCCAGCGCGTCCGAGTGCCGCAGGATTGAGCGATCTTCATAGGCCACGTCACTGCGTTCCAGCCAATAGGTGTCGTCAAAGGCGCGGTTGGCGCGGTTCACATCGCCCCGGTCGTTCTTGACCAGGTAGCTGTCCAGCGAGCGCAGGGCGTAGTGGTTCAGCGTGGCGTATTTGCGTGCCCCGGCGCAGTGGAACTTGCGGCTGCGGCGCGGGTTGGGCGGCACCTTGAACTTGTCATGCACGGGGCGGCCTGCGCCATCGGTCCAGACCGGCCAGTGATCCTTGGGGATCGCCTCGCGGAAATAGGGGCGATGGGCGCCAAAATACTGCAAGGGAAAGCCGCGCCGGGTCAGGGTCTTGACCTCCATCTGCGGATCGGCGCACCACAGGTCGGGATTGTGCGAGCGGGTGAATTGTTCGATCACCGGGGTGTCGACAAAATCCCACACCGCGTCATTGCCAAAGTACTGAAAGGTCACGGAAATCGCCTGAGGGTTGCCGCAAGCCTCGATCAAGGCGGGCAGGGTGTGATCGCCCACATGGATGTTCAGGAACTCGTCCACATCCGCCACCCAGACCCAGTCCGACGCGCCAATCACCGGCTGGCGCGGGCAATCTTTCAGCGCCTCCATCTGGTACTTGCGGCTGCGCGCTGGGTTGGGCAGGTGCACCACGCCCCCGCGCGCCGCCAGAGCGTCCAGCAGATTGTCCGTTCCATCGGTGCAATCGTTGGAGTAAAACAGGAAATCGGTCACGCCGATCAAACGGTTATAGGCGATCCATTCCAATAGGAACGGGCCTTCGTTCTTGACACATGTGACGGCGGTTATGCGCATGGCGCGCCCCGCTGAAAACGGCTTATCATCCTAAATATCTGCCCATAATCCCCGGGTTTGCCCCGGCCTTCTTATCGTGCGAATCATGACATCCCCTTTCCACGGGGTCAATCTTTGCGCCAGATCATATGCCCATGTGCGACCTTGGCGCTATTGACCCCGCCTTAACCTCTTGGGACACAAGGGGCCAAGGAGGACGTCCATGCCTATTCCCAATACCATCGACGAGGTGCAGTCCGAACTCGCCTCGACCGGCTATGTCTGCGGCCGCGCGCTGGCCACCGTTGTGTTCCTGTCGCTCAAGCTGGGCCGCCCGCTGTTTCTCGAAGGCGAGGCCGGCGTCGGCAAGACCGAGATCGCCAAGGCGCTGGCCAAGGCGCTGAACCGCCGACTGATCCGCCTGCAATGCTACGAAGGCCTCGACGCCTCGAGCGCGGTCTACGAATGGAACTTCCCGGCGCAGATGATCGCGATCCGCACAGCCGAGGCGCAGGGCGGGGCCAATCGCGAGGCGCTGAACGACGAGCTTTTCGGCCCCGATTACCTGATCGAGCGCCCGCTGCTGCAAGCGATGCGCCCCGATGAAAACGGTGCACCGATCCTGCTGATCGACGAGCTGGACCGCACCGACGAGCCGTTCGAGGCCTTCCTGCTCGAAGCGCTCTCTGACTTCCAGGTCACCATCCCCGAGATCGGCACCATCGAGGCCCCAGAACCGCCCATCGTCATCTTGACCTCCAACCGCACGCGCGAAGTGCACGACGCCCTGAAACGCCGCTGCCTCTACCACTGGGTGGACTACCCCGACTTCGACCGCGAGGTGGAAATCCTCAGCTCCCGCGCTCCGGAGGTCTCGGAAAACCTGTCCCGCGAAATCATCGCCTTCGTGCAATCCCTGCGCACCGAGGACATCTTCAAGAAACCGGGCGTGGCGGAAACCATCGACTGGGCGAAATGCCTGCTGGCGTTGGACGTGGTCGACCTCTCCCCCGAGGTCATCTCGGACACGCTGGGCGCGATCCTGAAATACCAGGACGACATCGCCAAGATCAACGGCTCCGAAGCCAAACGCATCCTCGACGAAAGCAAGAAAGCCCTCGAAGAGGCATGACGACAAAGGCGTCCCTTGGGGCAGGCCCGACCGCCACCCCAAGGCACCACGCCGTGCGCTTCTTCTCTTTGAAAATATCCCGGGGGGAATGCCCAACGGGCAGGGGGGCAGCGCCCCCCCCCTTTACACCTTCAAGTGGCTCACCTCCGGTGAGACGGGGCAGCGCCCCCACTCCGACCAACCAACCCCGAGAGCACCCCAATGGCCGAATACATCCCTCTCGAAATCCCCGACAATCCACGGCTTGCGCAGAACATCATTCACTTCGCGCGGGCGCTGCGGCGGGCTGGGCTGCCGGTGGGGCCGGGGCGGGTGATCGACGCGGTCAACGCGGTGCAGGCGGCGGGCTTCACCGACCGCATGGACTTCTACTGGACGCTCCACGCCTGTTTCGTGAACCGCCCCGAACATCGCGTGGTCTTTGCCCAGATCTTCCGCCTTTACTGGCGCGACCCGCGGTTCCTCGAGCACATGATGTCGATGATGCTGCCCGCGGTACGCGGCGTCCAAGAGGAAAAGCTCGCCCAATCGGCTGAAAAACGCGCGGCGCAGGCGCTCCTTGGCGACCAGATGCCGCAAGTCCCGGAGGCAGAGCAAAACGAAGGCGGCGAGCAGATCGAAATCGACGCCTCGATGACCATGTCCTACGAGGAAAAGCTGCGCAGCCTTGACTTCGAACAGATGTCGACGCAGGAAATCGCCGAGGCCAAGCGGATGCTGGCCCGCATGAAACTCCCCGTCAAACCGATCCAATCGCGCCGCTCCATCGCCTCGCAAACCGGCGCGCGCACCGACTATCGCCGGACCTTGCGCGAAGCGCTGCGCAAAGGCGGCGAGATCCGTTCCATCGCCCATGCCAAGCCGCGCCCGCGCTGGCCCAACCTCGTGGTGCTGTGCGACATTTCCGGCTCCATGAGCCAATATTCCCGCATGGTGCTGCATTTCCTGCACGCGGTGGCCAACGAAAAGGGGCAGGGCTGGGCCAAGGTGCACGCCTTCACCTTTGGCACCCGTCTGACCAACATCACCCGCCACCTCGCCACCCGCGACGTGGACGCCGCCCTCAAGGCCGCCGGGGCCGAGGCCCAAGACTGGGAGGGCGGCACCCGCATCGGCGAATGCCTCCACCAGTTCAACCACGACTGGTCGCGGCGGGTCATGGGACAGGGCGCGGTGGTCTTGCTGATCACCGACGGCCTTGACCGCGACGACGCGGGCGCGCTGGAAAAGGAAATGGAGCGTCTGCACTTGTCCTCGCGCCGCCTCATCTGGATCAATCCTTTGCTGCGCTGGGATGGCTTTGCACCCAAGGCGTCCGGTATCCGCGCCATGCTGCCCCACGTCCACAGCTTCCGCGCCGGACATTCCATCGCCTCGCTCGAAGACCTCGCCGAGGCCATTTCCCGCCCCGACGATGCGGGGGAAAAACAACGGCTTATGGCGCTGCTCTAGGGGTGGACATGCGGGGCAGGGCGGGCCACCCTGACGGCAACCCTACGTCAAAGGCCCGTTCCCATGTACCGTATCGACCGTTCCGGCAACCGTCTGCAAAAACTGCCCGAAACCACCCTGTCAGACGTCTCGTTCCGCGAACGGGACCACCTGCAAGAATGGATCGCGACCGACCCCTTGGCCCTGGGCGAGGAGCTGCTGATCATCCAAAAGGAATTCGACGGTTTTGATGGCACGCGCGAACGGCTCGACCTGCTGGCTTTGGACAAAGAGGGGCGCTTGGTCATCATCGAGAACAAGCTCGACGACAGCGGCCGCGACGTGGTCTGGCAGGCGCTGAAATACGCCGCCTACTGCTCGACCATGCAAAAGTCCGAGATTGTGTCCGCCTTTCAGGCCTATCTCGACCGCTACGATCCCGGCACCTCGGCCTCGGACAGCCTGTGCGACTTTCTGGGCGAAGAGACCCTCGACGATGTGATCCTCAACGATGGCACCGGCCAGCGGGTCATCATGGTGGCCACGGATTTCCGCAAAGAGGTCACCTCGACCGTGCTCTGGCTGCGCGACTACGGCATCGACGCGCGCTGCATCAAGGTCAAGCCGTACCGTCTTGACGACGACGTGCTGATCGACCTGCAACAGGTCATCCCGCCCCCAGAGGCCGCCGACTACATGATCCGCATGGCGCAGAAAGAGACGGAGGCGAAAAAGACCGCAACCATGGTCAGCTATCAGGGACGGATGGAATATTGGGGGGCGTTTCTGGAGGCATACGGCGACGCCTCGGACCTGATCCCGCCATCCCGTGCGCCCAATCAAGGCTGGATGAACCTGAAGTTTCCGCCGGATTTGCGCACGGAAAGCGGTGCCGCCAGCATTGTATTGTACCGGAATCTTAAAAATGATCGGGTTGGGGCGTACCTGAGCATTGGCAAGCACGAAGAAGAAGACATCGAGCGCTGGCTGTCAGCGCTCGCGTCCTATCCCTCTTTGGTTGACGCTGAGAGTGAATGCAGCCCGAAAGGCGTCTGGGGACTTTATGTGACGTTGGATGCCGATGCCCTCGACGAAGAGGATTGGCCTCGTCAACACGAGTGGATGCAGGCGCAGGCTTTGCGCTTTCTGGCAGATTGGCAAGCGGGCCTCAGAGAGGATTTTATCCGGCTGTGTCAAGGCGAGGTCACGGCCTAAACGCTCCCCGCATCCCCGCCATTGCATCCCGGCCATGCAACTTTGTCGCATCGAACGGCGTTCTGTCTCCAAGCCCGCATCGGGCAACAGGAAAGGACACTTCGATGAAACAGATCCTCATGGCGACCGTCTCGGCCAGCGTTCTGGCGCTCTCGCTGCCGCAGCAAAGCCTCGCTCAGAACGCCAATGCCAACATCAACGCGCAGATCAACGCCAATGCCAATGCCAAGGGCGCGCGTGACCTTGCCGACCTGCTGGCCTTGGCGGCCCGTGCCGATCCGGCGCGCGTCACCGAACGCCTCCAGCAACTCTCGCAGGCCTGCGAGGATGGCGGCACGCTGCCCAATCTGCCTGCGGGTGTGGACTGCGCCGTGGTCGACCTGCTGCTGACCGACGAAGCGCTGCGCGCGCAGGTCCTGGAAAACCCCGAGATGATCGATCAGGTGATCGAACAAGCCAACATCGCCCCGACCCCCGCCGAGGGCGCGCCGGTTGAAGACCCCGCCGAGGTCGCTGAAGCCCCCGCCGCCGAAGCGCCTGCTGACGTCGCCGAAGCCCCCGCCGAAACGGCTGAGCCGGTCGAGAGCGAAGACCTCGCCGCCGCCCTTGCGGAAGCCGAGGCCAAAGCTGACGCCGAAGCGCAGGCCGCCGCCGATCCCGCCCCGGTCGAGCCCGAAGCCCCCGAGGTGATCGCCGCCCCGCAGGAGGAACCAGCTCCGCAGGACCCGCCGCAGATGGACGCTCAGGCCCAAGCCGATGCGGTGGCCGCCCAGGATGACGCCCCCGCCGCTGCCGCTGCCGCCGATGCGGACGCGCAGGCCGAAGTTTCGGAGGAAACCGTCGCCGACGCCGATGTGCGCCGCTCGGATCAGGACTTTGACACCGACGTCATGGCGCAAGCCCCCGCCAATGAACCCGCTGCCGATGGCGGCAACGGCGACGACAGCCTGCGCGACTTCAAAACCGCCGCGCTGATCGGCCTTGGGGCCGTGGCGCTGAACGAGATCCTGAACGCCGACGACAAGGTGGTGTCCAACTCGGGCGACCGCGTGGTGGTCGAGGACGGCAACGGCCAGTACCGCGTGCTGCGCAATGACGACGTGTTGCTGCGCCGCCCCGGCGCCGAGGTGCAGACCTACAGCTATGACGACGGCTCGACCCGCACCGTGATCACCTACAACGACGGCACCACCGTCGAGACAGTGCGCGCGAACGATGGCCGCGTCCTGCGCCGCACCCGCACCCTGCAGGACGGCACCGAAGTCGTCCTCTTTGACGACACACAAGCCCAGCAAGAGGTGGTCGTAAACGATCTGCCGCAAACCACCGACCGCAACACGGTCAACTACCGAACGGTAGAGGTGGATAACCTCGAAGCCGCTCTGGCCGCGCAAGAGACGGCCAAGATCGACCGCACATTCTCGCTGAACCAAATCCGCAACATCGACGCGGTGCGCCAGCTGGTGCCGGAAATCTCGGTGGACACGATCAACTTTGCCACTGACAGCGCCGCCATCCGCCCCGATGAGGCCGAAGAGCTGGCAACGCTGGGCAACGCCATGCGCGACCTGATCGACAAGAACCCCGGCGAAGTCTTCCTGATCGAAGGCCACACGGACGCGGTGGGGGGCTATGGCTACAACCTCGCGCTGTCCGACCGCCGGGCGGAATCGGTGGCCCTCGCGCTGACCGAATACTTCGCCGTGCCGCCGGAAAACATGGTGCTCCAAGGCTACGGCGAGAGCGATCTGTTGGTGCAAACCCAAAGCGATGAGCGCGCCAACCGCCGCGCCGCCATCCGCCGGATCACGCCGCTGCTGCAATAACGCCGCAGGGTTTTCCCCCTGAGAAAACAAGGAAAGGCGCGACCGCACCCACGGACCCGCGCCTTTCTTTTCTTTAAAAATATCCCGGGGGAGCCCGCAGGGCGGGGGCAGCGCCCCCTAGTCTATAGAATGCTCACCTCCGGTCATACGGGGCCGACCCACAACCTTAAGTCAGCATCTCTTTCGTCGCCGACAAGGTCACATCCGGGTAATCCCGTTCCACCCGGTCAATGTCCCACTGCAAGCGCGTCAGGTACACCACATCGCCGTCATGGTCATAGCTGATGTGCTGCTTGTTGGCGTTGATGAACTTCTCCACCGCGGCCTTGTCCCCGTGCACCCAGCGCGCGGAGGTAAACTGCGAGGCGTCAAAGCGCACCGGCAAGCCGTATTCCAGCTCGATCCGGCTACCCAAGACTTCGAACTGCAACGCGCCCACAACGCCCACGATAAAGCCCGAACCGATCATCGGCTTGAACACCTTCGCCGCGCCTTCCTCGGCGAACTGCATCAAGGCTTTCTCAAGGTGCTTGGCCTTCATCGGGTCACCCGCGCGCACCGATTGCAGCAATTCCGGCGCAAAGGACGGGATGCCGGTGACGCGCAGCGCCTCGCCCTCGGTCAGGGTATCGCCAATGCGCAGCTGCCCGTGGTTCGGAATGCCGATGATATCCCCGGCCCAGGCCTCTTCGGCCAGCTCCCGGTCGGACGCCAGAAACAGCACCGGGTTGGAAATCGCCATGGGCTTTTTCGTGCGCACATGGGTCAGCTTCATCCCGCGATGAAAATGCCCCGACGCCAAGCGGACAAAGGCCACACGGTCGCGGTGCTTGGGGTCCATGTTCGCCTGAACCTTGAACACGAAACCCGCGACCTTCTTTTCCTCGGGGGAAATCTCGCGCGGCTGCGCCTTTTGCACCTGCGGCTCGGGGCCATATTTGGCGATCCCGTCCATCAGTTCCTGCACCCCAAAAGAGTTGATCGCAGAGCCGAACCAGATCGGGGTCATGTGCCCTTCGAGCACCGATTGCGGGTCCAAAGCGGGCAAGAGTTCGCGCGCCATCTCGACTTCTTCGCGCAGCTGTTCCAGCAGGTCCGCCGGGATGTGCTCTTCCATGCGCGGATCGTCCAGCCCTTCCAGACGGATGCTCTCTGCCACTTTGTTCCGGTCGGCGCGGTCCATCAGCTCCAGCCGGTTGTTGAGCATGTCATAACAGCCCAGGAAATCGCGCCCCATGCCGATCGGCCACGACGCAGGCGTGACGTCAATCGCCAGGTTTTCCTGGATTTCGTCAATGATCTCAAAGGTGTCGCGCGCTTCGCGGTCCATCTTGTTGCAGAACGTCAGGATCGGCAGGTCGCGCAACCGGCAGACCTCGAACAGCTTTTGCGTCTGGCTTTCCACGCCCTTCGCGCCGTCGATCACCATCACCGCCGCGTCCACAGCCGTCAGCGTGCGGTAGGTGTCCTCGGAGAAATCCGAGTGGCCGGGGGTGTCCACCAGATTGAACCGGAACCCGTCGAAATCGAAGGACATGGCCGAGGCGGAAACGGAAATCCCGCGATCCTTTTCCATCTGCATGAAGTCCGAGCGCGTGCGCCGCGCTTCGCCCTTGGCGCGCACCTGTCCGGCCATCTGAATCGCGCCCCCGTACAGCAGGAACTTTTCAGTCAGCGTGGTCTTGCCCGCATCCGGGTGCGAGATGATGGCAAAGGTGCGCCGCCGAGCGATTTCGGCAGGCAGATCGGGGCGGTTCGAAGCGGTATCCAACATGACCGCTCCGTTACCCTGAAACGGGACGCGGCACAATGGAGTGCTTTGCGCGGAACCCTTGCCGCGCGCGCGTGGTTAATCCGGGAAAAGGAGACCCCGATGACCAAGGACCACGGCCCCAGCATCAAGAACGACAAATTGTACGAAGACCTGCGCGAGGACGGCATGTCCAAATCCAAAGCCGCCCGCATCGCCAACGCGCAAGCCAACGACGACATGTCCCCCAGCGAAAAAGGCGGCAAAGCCCCGCCCTATGAGGAGTGGACCAAGGACGAGCTATACGAGCGCGCGCAGGAATTGGAGATCGACGGGCGGTCGGGGATGGACAAGGGCGAGTTGATCGAGGCGTTGCGCGCCTGATCAGAGTGGCGGCAGGGCGGTGAACAGCTCTCCGAGTTTGCGCATCAATGGCTCAAGATATTGGACAACCGCCGCAGCCATCTGTTCCCCGGTCTTGCCGCTGATCGTTCCGGCGATGGCAATGTCCCCGGCGTGTAGCCGAGCCCGAGAGACGACCTGTTTCGCCCGCCAATACAGCCGTGCGCCAAAGGCCCCCAGCTCGACGGTTTCGCGCTGCACGGCGTTGCGCAGGCGTTCAATCTCGCCGGGGTGAAACGCCTTTATCTTGAGATCGTTGAGGTGGTCGTCAAAAGCGCGGAACTCGGCAATCACCTTGCTGTAGGATTCGGTCGAAGCCTCGGCCTGCGCGATGGCCTCTTCGAGGGTGTTGAGGACGGCGGTCGCCTCTTCCTTTGTCACCTCGCGCGTGGGATGCGTATCTGCTTTGACTTGGACCGCTTCGGCGGTGGCAGGCAGGCAGTGGGCCAAGAAGTCATTGTGCTGGCTGAGGAAATTCTCAAGCTTTCGGGTCAGACGGTGCCCCAGCGCATCCGACACAAAGGGGTCGTCAAGGTCCGCCCGGATGCCCACACAGGTCGAGACAAGGTAATGAGGGTTGCCACTCTCGCTGTTTTCAAGGTGGTTCGCATAGCGCAACAGATCCTCGCGCGTGTCCTCGCCCAACTTGTTGGAAACCGAGGCGGCAATATCGCGGGCTGTCGTAATCAGCGCGGTCGAGCGCTGCAGGCAATCGCCGGTAAAGGTGATTTGCGAGAGGTCTTGACCCTCGGGCGGCGTGGCCTCGACCCCGGCGTCGGTGATCTGGAAGTCAACGGCGCTGGCTTTGATGAGGGGGAGTTCGAGTTCGTTATCAATATGCGATCGTGGCGCGGCTTCCCCAATGAACTCCGCTATAGTGTCTGACAATGGCGGCCAATGGGCAGGAGGATTAATAGTGGTTCTGGAAGGAAGCACAACTCCTTGGTCGCCGATTGTCTCGTTAAGAGCGTCTTGTTTCAGATACTTGGCTGTAGATAGGTTTGTTGTAAGAATTGATAGCTTTCCAGTTTCGTCGCGACCTACAAAGGTTCGTAGATCAGCACCGGAAAGAAATGAGCTTTCCAGAGAGGCATTCGATAAATCTGCTCCGCGTAAATCTGCTTCAGACAGATTCGATTTGATTAATTGACAACTTTTCAACGTTGCTTCTGTTAGGTTGGCTTTTATGAGGACGACAGAGAAGAGCTTCGCAAATGAAAGGTCTGCTCGATTGAAATTCGCATAGCGGAGGTCTGCCAAATCTAAGCTCGCGTACCTCAGGTTGGCCCTGCTTAGATTAACACTGACCAAGAGATGCCGTGATTGCTGATTTTCCGGTAAATCTTTCCGTTGTTGATATAAAAGGCGGGCAAGATCAAGTCCCTCAAAATCCGGAACAAAATCATCCCGCTCGCGGCGGGCATTCCATGCGCCGACGCCTTCTAAAAGCCACTCGATATGTTGCCGGTTGGCCATCTGCCCCTCACCTTACCCCGAAGGCAGAGAACACCCGCGATGCGGGTGCGCGTCAAGGGTCGCGAGGCATTAAGTTACGGCGTTAGGGCAAGAAATTACGCCGGGGCTCCGCCCGTGAGGCCCTCAAAGGCTCCCCCGGAGCCTTTGTCGCAGAGCGAACCGGGCTCACCCTCAGCCACCCGACGACTTGCGCAGCAAAGCCGCCGCGTCGGGGCGGGCGAGCAGGCCTTCTTGCACTTCCAAAGCGCGGTGGTCGCTTTTGCGGTGGCCGGGGATCAGCTCGGCCAGCTTGTCGCCGATCTCTTCGGGCAGGGCGGCGCGGGTACGGGTGTCGACCAGCATGGATTCCGCCGCGATGCCTTCGGCGTAGATGATCTGATGGGCGTCGAACAGCATCTGGTAGTAGTCCACAAAGCCGCCATTCAGCCGCGTCACCGTATCGCCGTTCACCAGATGCCGCGCCCGCACGAGGATTTCCGAGCGCCCCGCGCCCAGCTCATCGGTGCGCTGGTAGATGAACAGCCGGTGGTCGGGCGAAACCACAAGATCGCGGGTGTTGTTCAGCGTGCCTTCGCGGATGCAGATCGGCGCAAAGGCCCCCACGGCGCGGGTGGTCTGGTGGCCGATCCAGCGGATTTCCTGCGGGCCGTCGTCGCGGGTCAGGACGCGGTCGCCGACCTCAAGCTCTTCGACCGGGCGCTGCGCGCCGTTGGCCATGGTGATCATGGTGCCGCCGGTAAAGGACACGCAGGCGACCTGGGCAAAGCGTTGCAGGGCCAGCTTTTGGCTGACGCCCACCAGCACGTAGTCGTGTTTCGCCGACAGGGGCGCGAGCGGCAACAGATAGACCTGCGCCACGTCGCCTTGGCCGTCGACCTCGACAAGCACAAGCACCTCGGTGGTGTGGCCATCGCCGGACATGAAGGTCGCACAGCAATCAAGGTGGATGTCCGCGCCGGGGGTGCCAGTTTCAGAGTCCTGCGCAATGCGGAACGGCGGCGTCGCGGTGGCGATCACGCTCAGCTGGGTGGCCCCGGCCACGGGGGACAGGCGGTAGACGTCGTCATGCACCAACTCTTCGGCAAAGCCAAGCGGGTCGCCAAGGTTCGCGCCATTGACCACGCGCAGAAACTCGGCGCGGTAAACCTGCAAACCCTGCGCGGGGCGTTGAAAATCTCTAAGTGCCATGGTGCGCGACAATCCCTTGGAACGGCCGGGGGAAATTCCCGGTAAAACTACTGTAACGGCCATTGTATGCCATGGGAATGTGTCATCATATGGCCCCGCATTCGGCCTTTTTGGGGGCCGACCGTTCTGGACGCAGCAAGGGAGAGCAGGACATGGATCTGGGTATTCGCGGGAAAAAAGCGCTG
Source organism: Tropicibacter naphthalenivorans (assembly GCF_900176475.1). GTDB lineage: Bacteria > Pseudomonadota > Alphaproteobacteria > Rhodobacterales > Rhodobacteraceae > Tropicibacter > Tropicibacter naphthalenivorans. The sequence continues at coordinate 374,315 of NZ_FWXX01000002.1, read as the reverse complement.
GTCTGCGCGTCGAGCAAGGGGCTTGGCCGGGGCTGCGCCGAGGCGCTGGCCGAAGCGGGCGTCGACCTGGTGATGAACGCGCGCGGGGCCGAGGCGCTGGAGGCTGCGGCGCAGGACATTCGGGATCGGTTTGGTGTCGAGGTGACCACCGTCGCAGCGGATATCGTTAGCGAAGAGGGCCGCGCCAAGGTGCTGGAGGTTGCGGGCGACGTGGACATCCTGGTGACCAACGCTGGCGGGCCGCCTCCGGGGATGTGGTCCGATTGGGGGCGTGAGGATTTCCTCAAAGCGCTTGATTCCAACATGTTGACGCCCATCGCACTGATGACGGCGCTGATGCCCAAGATGATCGACAAGGGCTGGGGCCGCGTGGTCAACATCACCTCGCAGTCGGTCAAGGCGCCGATCGCGGTGCTGGGGCTGTCCAATGCTGCGCGCACCGGTCTGACCGGCTACGTGGCGGGGACGGCGCGGCAGGTGGCGCCCAAGGGCGTGGTGGTGAACAACCTCCTGCCGGGGATTCACGCCACCGACCGCGCCGTGTCGCTGGATACCGGCGTGTCGCAGCAGCAGGGTATCACGCTGGACGAGGCCCGCGCCCAGCGGGAAGCGACGATCCCGGCGCAGCGCTACGGCATCCCCGAAGAGTTCGGCAAGATGTGCGCGTTTATGTGCTCGCAGCACGCGGGGTTCATGATCGGGCAGAACATTTTGCTGGATGGCGGTGCGACGCTGTCGACGATGTAATCGGGTGCCGCGCGCGGGGACCAAATCTTTTCCAAAAGATTTGCAAATTCCTTGAAAGGAATTTGGCCGCGCGCGCGTCTTTGGGGAAACGCAGACATGGCACGTGGACCAGACGGGCAGGGCGGCGGCGCAGGGGCCTCCCTCGCGGATCAGATATTCAACGAAGGCAGCATCGCTGATCTCGCACGCGACTACAGCGTTTTGCCGAGGTTCGACACCGAGGCCTTTCAGGCGCAGGCCAACGCGGGCTTGTCGGGGCGCGGCTTTCTCGAGCGGCTCGAGTGGCTTGCCGATTGCCTCGAGGCGCAACTCCCAAGCGATTTCCCCGCAATGGCAGAGGCGCTGCACGCTGCCATGCCGCCGCCTTTGGATCCGACCAAGACCGACGATGACTTTGGCCGTTGGATTCACGCGGTCCCCGGCACTCTGGCCGTCCGTCACGGGCTCGAAGACCACCGCAACCGCGCGCTGGACCTGATCCATGCCGCAACCCAGCGCTTTTCCATGGAATACGCCATCCGGCCTTTCCTGAACCGCTGGCCCGAGGAAACCCTCGCGCGGCTCGACCTTTGGGCGCAGGACGACAACTACCACGTGCGCCGCTTGGTGTCCGAAGGCACCCGGCCGCGTCTGCCTTGGGCGCGCAATATCACGCTGGACCCCGCCGTGCCTTTGCGCTTTCTCGACGCGCTCCACGGCGATCCGGCGCGCTTTGTCACGCGGTCTGTGGCGAACCATATGAACGATCTGTCCAAGGTCATGCCGGACCGGGTCTTGGACCATTTGCGCAAGTGGCAGGACGCAGGCCGCCAAACCGACAAGGAACTGGCGTGGATGACCCGCCATGCCCTGCGCACCGCCGTCAAACGGGGTGAACGCGGCGCTCTGGATCACTTGGGCTATCGCGCGGGACAGGTGCAGGCGCAGATCGTGCTGGAGGACGCAAACCCAAGGATCGGCGAGATGCTGGAGCTGTCCGTCACCTTGACCAGCCCCGAGACGCTCCTCGTCATGGTCGATTACCGCCTGCGGTTCCACCGGCCTTCGGGGACGGCGGAAAAGGTCTTTAAACTCAAGGCGACAAAGCTAAAGGCGGGGCACCCCCTGACCCTGACCAAAGCCCATAAGCTCAAGGGCAATGCAACCACCTTTACCCTTCATCCCGGCCCGCACGCGGTGACGATCCAAGTCAACGGGCAGGACGTCGCCTCGGCGAGGTTTGAGCTAAGCGCCTAGACAGGGGACCAGCCCGCTTCGAGCGCCTCCAAGGCTTCGATCCGCTCCGCCGGTTTCGGGTGCGACATCAGCCAAGCGGGGACGGGCCCGCCGCCGCTGCCGAGCTTGGTGAACATGGCCTTTTGCGGCCCGATCCCGATCCCGGCCTTATGCAACAACGCGGCAGCATAGGCGTCTGCCTCGTACTCGTCACTGCGCGACAGCTTGGCCGCCAGAATATTCGACAAGAGTCCCGCAACCGCGACGCCGAACCCCGGAATCCAACGGCCGAGCACCATGCCAAGCGCCTCTCGCAGCGCATTCTGCCCGGAAAAGTCGATCATCCGCCGCCGCGAATGCCCCAAGGCCACATGCCCCAGCTCATGCGCGATCACGCTGCACAGCTCGGGGCCGGTGATTTCGCCGCGCCGATATTTGTCATACATGCCGCGCGTGATGAAAATGCGCCCATCGGGGGCGGCCAGACCGTTCACCGGGGCGATTTCGTAGATGTGGACTTTGACCCGCGGCACTTCCAGCGCCTGCGCCATGCGGTCCATCAATGCCTTGAGCGTGGGATCGGCCAGCTCTGTCGACTGCGCGTCCAGCATCTTTCCGGTCCGCCAGACCGAAAATTGATATTTCACAAGCGCATACAGGATCGCCAGCAGGATCGGAGTGAATTTGATCATGCCTCGAATATGGGCGCAATCGCTGCAAAAACAAACCCCGTACAAAGCCAAAACGCCCGGCCAACAAGGGGCCGGGCGCTGTGGATAAAGGTGTGGGGGCTTTTTCCGCCCGCAGCTAAGCGAGGTTACGCGAAGGTCTCGCCAAAGGTGCCGCGATAGATCGCCTGCAACTCGGACAAGCTGGCTTCGGAGCCGCCGAATTTCACCGTGTCGCCGGTGAACTTGCCGACGCTGGTGATGGTGACACCCGCTTGCGCTGCCAAGCTCATCAGCGCCTCGGCGCTGTCAAAGTTGCACGAGATCAGGTAGCGGCCCTGATCTTCGCCGAACAGGGTCGGGGTGTCGTCCATGTCCAGTTGAACGCCCACGCCGGACGCTTCGGCCATCTCGAACGCCGCCAGCGCAAGGCCGCCGTCGGACAGGTCGGTGCAGCAGCGGATCCACGCGCGGTTGTTGCGGATGAACTCGCCGTTGCGCTTTTCTGCGGCCAGATCGACGTGCGGCGCGTCGCCATCGGTGCGGTTGAACACCTCGGCCAGCAGAGCGGACTGGCCCAGATGCCCGTTTGTTTCACCGACCAGCAGCGCCACATGACCGTCGCGCGCGTAATCAAGGATCGGTTCCTCATCGGCGGCGATCAGACCCACCGCGCCAATGGTCGGCGTCGGCAGGATGCCCTGACCGTCGGTCTCATTGTACAGCGAGACGTTGCCCGACACGATCGGCATGTCCAGCGCGGTGCAGGCCTGACCAATGCCGTTCAGCGCGCCCACGAACTGGCCCATGATCTCGGGCTTTTCGGGGTTGCCAAAGTTGAGGTTGTCGGTGGTCGCCAGCGGCAGCGCGCCCACGGCGGTCAGGTTGCGATAGGCCTCGGCCACCGCTTGTTTGCCGCCCTCGATGGGGTTCGCCTTGACGTAGCGCGGGGTCACGTCAGAGGTGAAGGCCAGCTTCTTGTCGGTGCCTGCCACGCGGATCACACCCGCGCCAAAGCCGGGGATACGCATGGTGTCGGCCATCACCTGGCTGTCGTATTGCTCGTACACCCACTCCTTCGAGGCGTAGTTCGGCGTGGCCAGCAGCGCCTTGAGCCCGTCGATGGCGTCGATCTGCGGCACGTCGGCAAGCTCTTCGGCTTGCGCGGTCGGCTCCCACGGGCGGTCGTATTCGGGGGCCGAGGACGACAGGCGCGACAGCGGCATGTCGGCCATGCAAACGCCGTTGTGCATGATCAAAAAGCGGTCTTCGGCGATGGTTTCACCCACGATGGCGAAATCCAAGTCCCACTTGTCGAACACGGCCTTGGCCTCGGCCTCTTTGGCGGGGTCCAGCACCATCAACATGCGTTCCTGAGACTCGGACAGCATCATTTCATAGGCGGTCATGTTCTCTTCGCGCTGGGGGACGTTTTCCAGGTCCAGCCGGATGCCCAGCTTGCCCTTGTCGCCCATTTCCACCGCCGAACAGGTCAGACCCGCCGCGCCCATATCCTGGATCGAGATCACCGCGCCGGTCTGCATCAGCTCCAGCGTGGCTTCCATCAGGCGCTTTTCGGTGAAGGGGTCGCCGACCTGAACGGTGGGGCGCTTTTCCTCGATGGTCTCGTCGAACTCGGCCGAGGCCATGGTCGCGCCGCCGACGCCGTCACGGCCGGTTTTTGCGCCAAGGTACACCACCGGGCGACCGACGCCGCTGGCCGCCGAGTAGAAGATCTTGTCCGCATCGGCCAGACCCGCCGCAAAGGCGTTGACCAGACAGTTGCCATTATAAGCGGGGTGAAAGCGCACTTCGCCGCCCACGGTGGGCACGCCGAACGCGTTGCCGTAGCCGCCGACACCCTCGACCACGCCGTGCACCAGCTGGCGGGTTTTCGGATGGTCCTTTTCGCCAAACGACAGCGAGTTCATCGCCGCAATCGGGCGCGCACCCATGGTGAACACGTCACGCAGGATGCCGCCAACGCCGGTCGCCGCGCCCTGATAGGGTTCGATGTAGGACGGGTGGTTGTGGCTTTCCATCTTAAAGACCACGGCCTGACCGTCGCCAATGTCCACCACGCCGGCGTTCTCGCCGGGGCCGCAGATGACCTGCGGGCCAGTGGTCGGCAGACCCTTGAGGTGGATTTTCGACGATTTGTAAGAACAATGCTCGTTCCACATGGCGGAAAAGATGCCCAGCTCGGTGAAGGTCGGCTCTCGGTTCATGATACGCAGGATTTCGGCGTATTCCTCGGGCTTGATGCCGTGGGCTGCGATCAGGTCTTCGGTGATGGCGGGCTCTTGCATGGGAGGGTCCCTGTCATATGCGTCAGATGCGGATTGCGCCTTCCTTATGACAAGGGGCGCGCCGGGGCAATGGCATAGACAGTCGGGGTTTGCGCTGCGCTGCGGCGAAAAAAAAGGCCGAGCGCAAAGCTCGGCCGTAGTCCAACAGGGAGGTTGGCGATAAAACGCGGCTGCATTTCATCGTCACCTGCCCATTATTGCATCGAGAATGATTCAAGCAAGACATATCATGTCGCACATGCAGCAATTCCGCTATGCGTGACGTGCATACCACACTGGATTTTGCAATTTATTGGTGTGGTCAGTCGGCCCCCATCGCCTTGCGAGACCTGCGGTGTGCCATGATTTCCTCTTGAACGAAATCGCGAAAGGCCGCCACGCGCTTGGATTGGCGCAATTCTTCTGGATATGCCAGAAAAACAGGTACCTCGCCCGATTCGATATCAGGCAGCACGCGCACGACGGTCGGGAAATCCTCGATGATGTAGTCGGGCAGCACGCCGATCCCCAGATTCGAGATCACCGCCTGCAACACGCCAAAGTAGTTGTTCACCGTCAGCGTCTGTTCCACGTCGTGGGTCAGCAGCTCCTGGATCAGCAGCATCCCCGCCGACACCTGCGCCGAGCTTGGGTTCTGGCAAATCAGGCGATGCTTGGCCATGTCTTCGATGGTTTTCGGCTCGCCATGCGCGGCGAGATATTCGGGCGACGCATAAAGCCGCATCCGAATGGACATCAGCCGCTTGCGCACCAGGTCCGCCTGGCTGGGTTCCTTCATCCGGATGGCCACGTCGGCCTCGCGCATGGGCAGGTCCAAAACCCGCTCTTCGAGCATCAGATCGATGTTCAGGTCCGGGTAGCTTTCGTAAAGTTTGGCCAGACGGGGCGCCAGCCACAGCGCGCCGAACCCGGCGGTGGTGGTCACCCGCAGCTTGCCAAACACCTCTTCCTCAGAGTCGCGAATGCGCGCGGTTGCGGCGTCGATCCGCTTGAGCATCGACTGCGTGGCATCGAACAGAAGCTCACCCTGTTCGGTCAGGATCAGCCCCCGCGCATGGCGGTGGAACAGGGTGGTGTTCAGCGATTCCTCAAGCGAGCGAATCTGTCGCGAGACGGCACTTTGCGACAAATGCAGCGTATCGCCTGCATGAGTTAGGCTGCCAGCGTCGGCAACCGCGTGAAATATTCTTAGCTTGTCCCAGTCCATACCGATAACTTTGATTTCTCGTAGACTACCTATCAGTCATAAATAAAATGTTTAGGGGCAACTTTGCCTAAGCGCCGAAAATGAAGAAAATTTTCCTGTTCGGGTCAGAATATGTGACCTACATTTGATCTTAATGCACACACATTCAGCGTTGGGAGGCGCCAAATGGGAACGCAGCAGATTACCCTGAACGACCGCTTTGACCTGTCCAAAGAGACGGTCTTGTTAAATGGCACCCAAGCCTTGGTGCGGATGATGCTCATGCAAAAGGCGCGCGACACCGCCGCGGGGCTGAACACCGCCGGGTTTTGTACGGGCTACCGTGGCTCGCCCCTTGGGGCCGTCGACCTGCAGATGAGGCGCGCTGAAAAGGTGTTGAGCGCCGCCGACATCACCTTTCAGGAAGGCCTGAACGAAGACCTCGCGGCGACCTCTTTGTGGGGCGCGCAACAGGCCGAGCTGCGCGGGCAGGGCAAGTTCGACGGCGTCTTTGGCCTGTGGTACGGCAAGGGGCCGGGGGTGGATCGGTCGGGCGATGTGATGCGCCACGCCAACATGGCCGGGACGTCCGCGCATGGCGGCGTCATCATGGCCATGGGGGACGATCACACCGGCGAATCCTCGACCGTGTTGCACCAATCCGAATGGGCCATGGTCGACGCCTATATGCCCGTGGTCTCGCCCGCAGGCGTGCAGGAAATCCTCGACTACGGGATCTACGCCTACGCCCTGTCGCGCTTTGCCGGGGTCTGGGTCGGCCTCAAGACCATGAAGGACACGGTCGAAGCCACCGCCGTCGTCGATGGCCGCCCCGATCGCGTGCAACTGGTGACGCCGAAATTCGACATGCCCGAAGGCGGGCTGAACATCCGTCTGCTCGACACGCCCCACGCCCAAGAGGCGCGGATGATCGAGTATAAACGCTTTGCCGCCGAGGCCTTTTCCCACGCCAACAAGATGGACAAACGCGTCTGGGGCAAGCCCGGCGCCAAGATCGGCTTTGTCTCTGCGGGCAAGAACTGGCTCGACCTTCTGCACGCGCTGAGCCTGCTGGGCATAGATGAGGCAGAGGCTGAACGTCTTGGCATAACCACTTATAAAGTCGGGCAAACCTTCCCTCTGGACATGCGCGGTTTCCACGACTGGGCCGAGGGGCTCGACCTGATTGTCATCGTCGAGGAAAAGCGCAAGCTGATCGAGGTGCAGGTCAAGGAGGCGATCTTTGACGACCGCCGGGGCCGCCGCGTTTACGGCTGGTACAAGGGCGGCGCTGGGGCGCTGCACCGCGAGGAGTTGTTCCCCACCAAGGGCGCGCTGGACCCGGTCTGGATCGCGCAAAAGCTGGGCGATATCCTTGTGGAAGAAGGCCGCGGCACCGACCGCATCAAGGCCGGCCTGCAAGCCATTGACGAAGCGACCAAGGCGGACAACGCCCAAGAGATCGCCGCGCGCATCCCCTATTTCTGCTCTGGCTGTCCGCACAATTCCTCGACCAAGGTGCCCGAGGGCAGCCGCGCCTACGCCGGGATCGGCTGTCACTACATGGCGCAGTGGATGGACCGCGATACCATCGGCTTTACCCACATGGGCGGCGAGGGCGCGAACTGGATCGGCGAAGCGCCGTTTTCGAAAACGCCCCATGTTTTCCAGAACTTGGGCGACGGAACGTACAACCATTCCGGCGTGCAGGCGATCCGCGCGGCGCTGGCGGCGGGGACAACCATCACCTACAAGATCCTCTACAACGACGCGGTCGCCATGACCGGCGGTCAAGCAAACGAGGGCGGCTTGTCCGCGCAGCGCATCGCCGCCGAAGTCTTGGCGATGGGGGTGAAGACCGTCGCCTTAGTCTATGATGAAAAAGAAGAAATCGACCTCGGCACCTTCCCAAAAGGGATCGACGCACACGAGCGTGCCGATCTGGACGCGGTGCAGAAAAAGCTGGCGCAAACCCCCGGCGTGTCGGTCTTGCTCTATGTCCAGACCTGCGCGGCGGAAAAGCGGCGGCGGCGCAAGCGCGGCACCTTCCCGGACCCGGACCAGCGGGTGTTCATCAACACCGACATCTGTGAGGGCTGCGGCGATTGCGGCGTGCAATCCAACTGCGTGTCCATCGTGCCGGTGGAAACCGAGCTGGGCCGCAAACGGGCCATCGACCAAAGCTCTTGCAACAAGGATTTCTCTTGTCTCAGAGGGTTTTGCCCGTCATTCGTCACGTTGAAGGGCGCGCAGATCAAGCGCGCGCAGACCACCGATGTGGACCTGCCGGACATGCCTTTGCCGACGCTGCCGACGATCGAAGGCACCCATAACGTGGTCATCACCGGCGTCGGCGGCACCGGGGTTGTGACCATCGGCGCGGTGCTGGCGCAGGCGGCGCAGATCGACGGCAAGGGTGCGGCCATGATGGAGATGGCGGGCCTCGCGCAAAAGGGCGGCGCGGTGCACATCCACTTGCGGCTTGCCGAACGCCCCGAGGACATCTCGGCGGTGCGGGTGGCGACCGGTGAGGCAGACGCCTTGATCGGCGGCGATCTGGTGGTTTCCGCCGGGGCCAAGACGCTGGGCCTGACCCGGACGGGCCGCACGGGCGCGGTGGTCAACGCGCATGAGATCATCACCGGGGAATTTACCCGCAACACGGAATTTTCCTTGCCTGTCGATAGGTTGCAGCTTGCTCTTGAGGCAAGACTTCAAGACCGTGTGCGCCTGTTCGACGCCTCGGAACTGGCCAAGGCGACGCTTGGGGACAGCATCTTTTCCAACGTGATGATCCTTGGGGCGGCGTGGCAGAACGGCCTCGTGCCGCTGACCCATGACGCCATCACGCAGGCGATCCGGCTGAACGGCGCGGCGGTGGACAAGAACCTGCGCGCCTTCGAACTGGGCCGTTGGGCGATGCTGCACCCGGATCAGGCGGCAGCGCTGATCACACCAAAAGTGGTCTCTAAGCCCAAGACTCTAGAGGAAAAAATTGCCTTCCGCGCAGCCCATCTGACCCGGTATCAGAACAAGCGTCTGGCCAAACGCTATCGCAAGCTGGTGGACAGCATCGCCGATGAGGCCCTGCGCGAAGCCGTGGCAAAAGGCTATCATAAGCTGTTGTCTTATAAGGACGAATACGAGGTCGCCCGTCTGGCGCTGGACACCCGCGCAAAGGCGCAAGAGGCCTTTGACGGCGATTTCGAGATGTCCTTTCACCTTGCGCCGCCACTCTTGACCAAGATCGGCAGCGATGGCCGTCCGATGAAAAAGACCTACGGCGAAGGGATGCTGAGGAACTTCAAACTTCTGAGCAAACTCAAAGTCTTGCGCGGCACACCTTTCGATCCTTTTGGCCGCACCGATGAGCGGCGGATGGAGCGCGCGCTGATCAAACAGTACGAGGCGGACATGCGCGAATGGCTGCCCAAGGCCGATGCCAACCCCGATGCCCTGCGGGCTCTGGCGGAATTGCCCCTGCAGATCAGGGGCTTTGGCCCCGTTAAGCAAGAAAATGAGGCCAAGGCCGCCAAGCGCCGTGAGGAGCTGCTGAACGCTCTGCGCACCGGCCCCGCGCCCTTGGCCAAAGCGGCGGAGTAAGGCTCTGGTCAGGCGGGGGCGCGCACGCTAAACCCTGCCTGACCAGACCCAGACCGGAGCGCTGAGATGCGCGACAAACAGATCGCCCGAGACATTTCGTATGCCCATTCGGCGCAGACGCGCGGCGGGCGGGCGGTGATCCGGCTGATGGAAAACGCCACCGGGCGCGTGGGGCTGATCCGCCGCGCTGCAGGCTACCAAGATGACATCGCGCGGGGCCGCGACTTTTGGCAGGTGATGGTCGATCGCTACGGGCTGCGGCTTGAGGTGATTGGCGGCAGTCTGGACAATATCCCGCAAGACGGCCCGGTGATTGCCATCGCCAACCATCCTTATGGCATTCTCGACGGGCTCATGCTCGGGCATCTGCTCTCGCAGACGCGCGGCGATTTTCGCATCCTTGCGCACCGCGTGTTCAGCAACGCGCCGGATCTGAACCGCGTCATTCTGCCCATCGACTTTGCCGAGAGCAAAGAGGCCGTGCGCCTCAACCTGACCACCCGCAAGACCGCGCTGGACTATCTGGGGCAGGGAGGCTGCATCGGCATCTTTCCCGGTGGCACGGTGGCCACCGCGGCGACGCCCTTTGGCGCGCCCATGGACCCCGGCTGGCGCAGTTTCACCGCCCGCATGATTGCCAAGTCCGGCGCGCAGGTGGTGCCGATCTATTTCGATGGGCACACCTCTCGGCTGTTCCAGATCGCCAGCCATCTGCACACGACCCTGCGCATGGGCCTGCTGATCAAGGAGTTCCGCAAACGCGTCGACACCCCGGTGCGCATCGCCGTAGGCCAGCCCATCCCCCCGCACCAAATCGCCGCACATGCCGCAGATACACGCGGCCTTATGGATTTCCTGCGAAAAGCCACTTATGGTTTATCGCCGGACCCGGTAAAATCCTTTGAGTACGGGTACGAATTCGAAGAAAAACATCGCAGCGGTGGGCAACCACGCCGGTATTAAGCGAGGAGAGCAGGCAATGGCCGTTGGTATTTTTGACTCTGGCCTTGGCGGGCTGACGGTTCTGGACGCGGTGAGCAAGCGCTTGCCCGATCTGCCGCTGGTCTATTTCGGCGACAACGCCCACGCGCCCTATGGCGTGCGCGACGCCGATGACGTTTACAACCTGACCACCAAGGCGGTGGAACGGCTGTGGGACGCGGGCTGCGATCTGGTGATTTTGGCGTGTAACACCGCGTCGGCGGCGGCGCTGCGGCGGATGCAGGAAAGCTGGATCCCGACCGACAAGCGCGTCTTGGGTGTCTTTGTGCCGCTGATTGAGGCGCTGACCGAACGGCAGTGGGGCGACAACTCTCCGCCGCGCGAAGTTGACGTCAAACACGTGGCGTTGTTCGCAACACCCGCCACCGTGCGCAGCCGGGCCTTTCAGCGCGAGCTTGCCTTTCGCGCCATCGGTGTCGACGTCGAAGCGCAGGCCTGCGGCGGTCTGGTGGATGCCATCGAAGACGGCGACATGATCCTGGCCGAAGCGCTGGTGCGCAGCCATGTGGACGCCTTGATGCGCAAGATGCCCACCCCCGAAGCGGCGATCCTTGGCTGTACGCATTACCCGTTGATGCAGGACATTTTTCAGGACGCGCTGGGGCAGGGGGTCAAGGTCTACTCGCAGGCCAATCTGGTGGCGGAATCGCTGGCCGATTACCTGACGCGCCACCCGGATATGCTGGGATCGGGGACCGAGTCCTCTTTCCTGACCACCGGCGATCCGGCCAAGGTGTCGCGCCATGCGACGCAATTCCTGCGCCGCAAGGTCGAGTTCATTTCGGCCTGAGGCAGGCCAAAGGCTGGCCTGTTCAAGGCTGATTTTCAGGCCGCCAGCTTGGCCTCTCCATAGCTGCGCAAAAGCATGATCAGCTCTTGCGCGGCCCCTTTGGGAATGCGCGCCTCCAGCGCGCGGCGGGTCAGGCTGAAATAGCTCTCATGGGCGATCGGCTTGGTGTACAGCCGCCGAAAGCCCATGTGCCAGCCGGGAAAGCGGCGGCGCGTGCCCGGATGTTCGGACAGAACCTTCATCTTGAAGTGACGCGGATCATGGAACACCCGGTCGATGACGCGATCGACGTTTTCGTCCGGCCCTTCGATCACCTGAAAGAAGGTCTTGGATTTATACAGCAGCAGCCCTGTGATCTGTTCGATCTGGTTGCGCCGCCACACGTGCAGCAACAGGTCGTCCAGATCTTGTTCAGCAAGACGGTTGCGCGTGTGACTGATATAGATACACCGTTTCATAACACCCTCCATCTCTACCCCCGACAAACAGCGTTTCAGTAAAATCTTAATGAAAACTTCAATGGGGGCGGCGCAAAGGCATAGTCTCCTCCGGGGGCATCACCCGGCAATCCGGCCCTTGATCGGCGCGCCCCCCTCTGGTATCGCGCCCCCAACAGGAGACACGACATGACCCGCAGGTTCCCTTCGCTTCGACGATAAAACCACGGCTTTACCGCGCAAATCCGCTTGCGCGCTCTTCTCCTTTCCCCAAGCTTTCCGCTATCTTGCCACCGACGACGCCCCTCGCGTCAGGCCCATCCAAGCACAGGTACATCGCCATGCCGCATTCCATCGCCATCATCGGCGCGTCCGGGTACACCGGCGCCGAGCTGATCCGCATCATCGCCACCCACCCCTCCTTTGAAATCAAGGCGCTGGCCGCCAACTCCAAGGCGGGGCAAAGCATGGCGCAGGTCTTTCCGCATCTGCGCCACCTCGACCTGCCGGATCTGGTCACTTGGGAGCAGATCGACTTCGACCAGATCGACCTGTGCTTCTGCGCGCTGCCGCATAAGACCTCGCAAGAGGTGATCTCCAAGCTGCCGAAATCGGTCAAGATCGTCGATCTGTCCGCCGATTTCCGCCTGCGCGACCCCGAAGCCTACAAGAAGTGGTACGGCAACGAGCACGCCGCCAAGGAGATGCAAACCGAAGCGGTCTACGGCCTCACCGAGTTCTACCGCGACGACATAAAGGCGGCCCGGCTGGTCGCGGGCACCGGCTGCAACGCCGCCACGGGGCAGTTCCTGCTGCGCCCACTGATCGCCGCCGGGGTGATCGACCTCGATGACATCATCCTCGATCTGGCCTGCGGCGTGTCCGGGGCAGGGCGCTCGCTCAAGGAAAACCTGCTGCACGCGGAACTCTCCGAAGGCACGCAAGCGTACTCCGTCGGCGGCACCCACCGCCACCTCGGCGAGTTCGATCAGGAATTCAGCGCCATCGCCGGCCGCGCGGTGAAAATCCAGTTCACCCCGCACCTCGCCCCTTTCAACCGCGGCATCCTCGCCACCGGGTACGTCAAGGGCGACGCAGAGGCGATCCACGCGGCGCTGTCCAAACAATACGCCTCCGAGCCCTTCATCGAAGTGCTCCCCATGGGCGAAACCCCCTCCACCCACCACGTGCGCGGCTCCAACTTCGTGCACATCGGCGTGGTGGCCGACCGCCTGCCGGGCAAGACCATCATCGTTGCCGCCCTCGACAACCTGTTCAAAGGCAGCTCCGGCCAGGCGGTGCAAAACGCCAACCTCATGCTGGGCGAAGACGAAACCGCGGGCCTCATGCTCGCCCCCTGCTTCCCCTGATCATGCGCGCTGCCTCCCCCCTTCTTCTCTTTGCAAATATCCCGGGGTCTGGGGCAGCGCCCCAGTCCTCCCCAAGAGCACAGGCTCCAAACCCCGACCAAAATCCCATCCTCACAACCGCGTCAAATCGCGCTTCCCTCTCCCTTTTACATCGTGAATCGCCTATATAGCGTTCCAACCCAGGAGGAGATCTGAGATGGCTTTGAAATCGCTCAAGAAACAGCGGCGGATTCAGGTGGTGGCCGTGGCCGCCGTGGCGCTGGTCGTCTCGACCGCGCTGATCGGCTACGCCATGAAGGACGGCATCAACTTCTTCCGCTCGCCTTCCCAGGTCATGGAAACCCCGCCCGGCCCGACGGAAACCTTCCGCATTGGCGGCCTCGTCGAAGAGGGCACCCTGGTGCGCGGCGATGGCGAACAGGTGCGCTTTTCCGTGACCGACGGGGGCGCGACGGTGCCGGTGGTCTACACCGGCGTTCTGCCCGACCTCTTCGAGGAAAACCAAGGCATGGTCGGCACCGGTCGCTACATCGACGGCGTCTTTGAAGCCTCGGAAATCCTCGCCAAGCACGACGAGACCTACATGCCCAAAGAGGTGGTCGACGCGCTCAAGGAACAGGGAGTCTATCAGGAACCCGAAAGCTAACCCTCAGGCGTCATGAAGCGGCAGCAGGATACTGGCGCGCAACCCCTTGGCGCCATTCTCCAACAAGAGCCCGCCACCCGACTGGCGGGCAAAACCTGCCACCGCCGATAGGCCCAGACCCGCCCCTTCGCCCACCGCCTTGGTGGTATAGAACGGCTCTGCGATCTTGCTCAGCGCCTCGCGCGACACCCCCGGACCGCTGTCCTCGACGGTCACCGCCACGTAGGGCGGCTTGGCCTCCAGCGCGGGCTCCAGCGTGGGGCGCTCAAGCATCAGCTCGGCGCGGATGGTGATCTTGCCCTTGCCGGTCATGGCGTCCTGCGCATTCAGGCACAGCTGCAACACGCAGGTCTCCAGCATATCCGTGTCGACCTTGGCGATCAGCGCGCGCTCGCTGTGCCCGGCCACCTGCAAGCTGATCCGGCCATCGGTCAGCCCCAGAACCACGGGGCCAAGCTGGGTGACAAAGGCGGTCATATCGATGGGTTTGGGCGACAGCCGCGTGCGCCCGCTCGAGGCCAGCAGCTGCTTGACCGTCATCGCCGCCCGCTCGGCGGATTCGCGGGCCTGGCGCAATGCGTCTTCGCGCTCTTGCGGGGTGTCCAGCAGCTCGAACAGCTCGAGATGGCCAAGGATCGCCGCCAGCTGGTTGTTGAAATCATGCGCCACGCCGCCGACGAATTGCCCCAGCGCCCGCGCCTTGAGCGCCCGGGCATAGCGTTGCTCTGCCTCCAGACGTTCGACCCGGCGATGATAACGCGTCACGTTCGAGCGAAAGAAATACACCACCACCGAGCCGCAGATCACCAGCGCGACCAGCGCCTCACCGGTTGTGGCAATTTTGGGCCACAGCAGCAGCAGCGTGCCCAGCACCCCGGCGGCAAACAGCCCCGAATCCAGCAGCACCAGATCCCACCCCGGATCGGGCCGCTGGGTGATGAACAGGGTCACCGCCATCAGCGCATAGCCCCCCGCAAAGACATAGATCGGGTCGGGCATCATCATGGCGTAGAACGGCGCAAAGGCAAAACAGGTCAGGGTCGCCACATACATCCCATAAGCGGCAAGCAAACGCGCGAGGGAGACTTGGGTGCGGCGGGTGGTGACCAGCTTCCAGTAGATCGCCTGAAGGGTGAAATAGACCCCAAGCCAAAGGGCAAAGATCACATCCCCGGTCACAGCGGTCATGATGACCGCCGAGACGAACACAAGCATTTGCCGCAGGGCGAATTCAGAAAAGTCGCTAAAATCGGCGCGGTGCAGAACGTCCAGTCGTGCAGCAGGCGTGTCAGTCATTAGTGCCATAGTCTGAAGGTCGTTAACTAATTGATTACCATTATTAACTCCCCACTCAAACGTGTGTCTGCTGTTCTAAAGTATATAAAAGGGCGCAGCCCTCGTGTGACTGCGCCCTTAAATTGTGTCAGGGAGTGACGCTATGCGGCGTCAGCCCTTAGCGAAGGATGGATTTACCCGCGTAGGTTGCGGTCTCGTCCAGCATTTCTTCGATGCGAATCAGTTGGTTGTACTTGGCCAGCCGGTCCGAACGCGCCAGCGAGCCGGTCTTGATCTGACCGCAGTTGGTCGCCACGGCGAGATCGGCGATGGTGCTGTCCTCGGTTTCGCCCGAGCGGTGCGACATGACGTTGGTCATGCGTGCGCGGTGCGCCATTTCAACGGCTTGCAGAGTCTCGGTCAGGGTGCCGATCTGGTTGACCTTGACCAGCATCGAGTTGGCACAGCCCTTTTCGATGCCCATGGCCAGACGCGCCGGGTTGGTCACGAACAGATCGTCGCCCACCAGTTGCACGCGGTTGCCAAGGGTTTCGGTCAGCGCCTTCCAGCCCTCCCAGTCATCCTCGGAACAGCCGTCCTCGATCGAGATGATCGGGTAGTCGTTGCACAGCGCTTCGAGGTAGCGCACGTTCTCGTCGGACGACAGCGACGCGCCTTCGCCCTTCATCTCATACTTGCCGCACTTGTAGTACTCGGTCGCGGCGCAATCGAGCGCAAGGTAGATGTCATCGCCCGGCTTGTAGCCTGCCTTTTCGATGGACTTGAGGATGAAATCCAGCGCGTCACGGGTGCTGCCCAGTTCCGGGGCAAAGCCGCCTTCGTCGCCAAGGCCGGTGGACATGCCCGCCGCGGACAGTTCTTTTTTCAGGGTGTGGAACACCTCAGAGCCCATGCGCACCGCCTCGCGGATGTTGCTGGCGGCGACCGGCATGATCATGAATTCCTGGATGTCGATCGGGTTGTCGGCGTGCTCGCCGCCGTTGATGATGTTCATCATCGGGACGGGCAGGGTGCGCGCCGAGGTGCCGCCCACATAGCGGAACAGCGGCTGGCCGGTGAAATCGGCAGCGGCGCGGGCGGTGGCCAGCGACACGCCGAGGATGGCGTTTGCGCCAAGGCGGCCCTTGTTCTCGGTGCCGTCCAGTTCGATCATCGCCATGTCGATGCCGACCTGCTCGACCGCGTCAAAGCCCAGGATCGCTTCGGCGATTTCCCCGTTCACGGCGGCGACCGCCTCGGTGACGCCCTTGCCCATGTAGCGGGATTTGTCGCCGTCGCGCTTTTCCACGGCCTCGTAGGCGCCGGTCGATGCGCCCGAGGGCACCATGGCGCGGCCCATCGAGCCGTCTTCGAGGGTGACGTCGACTTCGACGGTGGGATTGCCACGGCTGTCAAGGATTTCGCGGGCGTGGATGTCGATGATGGTGCTCATGGGAGGCTCCGTAAGCTTGCGTTTCGCGCTTCTCTTATCAGCCTCTGAGCGAAAGTAAACGATTGTGTTACCGCTAACGCCGCTTTCGTTGCAGGGGTTGCGCTAACGGCGCACGCTAACATTTCCTTTAGCGGTCATTCCTGTGGCGCGCCCGCGGGGACTTAACGAAGCGGGTCTTCGGTGTCTTAGCGAAGCGGACCTTCGGTGCCGGGGTCGATGCCCACGGCGGCGATGGGCGACAGGCGGGTCTGGCGGGCCAGCGCGCGCTCTCTCATAAAGGAATACAGCCCCGCCCCAAGGATCAAGGCGCTGCCCAGCAGGGTCCAGTTGTCGGGGTAGTCGCCAAACACTACGATTCCGAAAAAGATGGCGTAAATCAAACGGGTATAGCGGAACGGGGCCACGGTGGACGCGGGCGCAAGCCGCATGGCGGTGGTCACCGCAAGATAGCCGCTGACCGCGACCAAGACCCCGCAGCCGACCAGCGCCCAGACCCGCGGCTCCCAGCTGAGCGGCGTCTGCGCCAGCGCGATCAGCACGATCCCCGGCAGGATGGTCGCCGCAAACCCCCACATGGAAATCGCGATCGGGTGCATGTTGGCTGGGCTCATGCGGGTGATCAAATCGCGCGCCGACAGGGCGGTGATGCCCATGACGGCGAACAGCTCCCACCCGGTGAAGCTCGCGCCCCAGGGCCGGATCACGATCAGCATCCCCACAAGGCCCACCAGCACAGCGACCCAGCGCCGCCAGCCGACCTGTTCGCGCAGGAACACCGCCGCGCCGATGGTGACGACCAAAGGCCCGGCCTGCGTGATCGCCGCAAACACCGGCAAAGACGTGTTGGCCACGCCCACAATCATGCCGATCGAGCCAAAGATCTCGGCCACATTGCGCCACAGCAGCATCGGATGGCGGGCGTCGGCGGTCCACAGGGGGATGCCCTTGAGACGCGCCAACAGGATGAACATCGCCGTGCCGCCAAGGCTGAGCAGCAGCATGACTTGCCCCGAGGGCGCGGTCTGCGTCGCCAGTTTGACAAACACGTCGAGCGAGGCGAGCAGCCCCATGGACAGGACCATCAGAAGAATTGCGCGCATGGGGTGCTTTCGATTTTGGCTTTAGGTGATGACGTCCGGCGCGTCGCGCCCTGTCCGAGCCTTAATCTGCGCCAATTCCTCGGCGGCTGCAATCACCGGGGCGAGCACCTCTTGGGGGTCGCGGTCAAAGCCGTCCGTCGCCAGCGCCTCCATATAGACGCGAAGGGTCGCGCCCACGGTGCCGGTGCCCGACAGGCGGAACACCAGCCGCGCGCCATCCGCGAAATGCACCCGCAGGCCTTGGGCCTCGGTGCGCGAGCCGTCGACCGGATCGTCATAGGCGAATTCATCCGCGCTCTCGATCTCCAGACCGCTCGGCGAGGTCCCTGCAAGGGTGCCAAGGCGCGCGCGCAGGTCGTCCATCAGGGCGTTTGCGGCCTCGGCGTCGACGCCTTCGTAATCGTGGCGCGAGTAGAAGTTGCGACCGTATTCGGCCCAGTGCTCGGCCATCAGTTGCTGCATGGACACGCCGCGCTTGGCGAGGATGTTGAGCCAAAAGAGCACCGCCCAGAGGCCGTCTTTTTCGCGCACGTGATCGCTGCCCGTACCGGCGGATTCCTCGCCGCAAAGGGTGGCTTTGCCCGCGTCCAGCAGGTTGCCAAAGAACTTCCAGCCGGTGGGGGTTTCAAAGCAGGCGATGCCCAGCTTGTCCGCCACCCGGTCGAGCGCGCGCGAGGTCGGCATGGAACGCGCGACACCGGCAAGGCCGCCCGCATAGGCCGGGGCAAGCGTGGCGTTGGCGGCAATGGCAGCGAGGCTGTCAGAGGGCGTCACGTAGATGCCGCGCCCGAGGATCATGTTGCGGTCGCCATCACCGTCGCTCGCCGCGCCGAAATCCGGCGCCGTCTCGCTGAACATCTCGTCCACGAGGGGTTTGGTCCAGATCGGGTTGGGGTCCGGGTGGCCGCCGCCAAAATCGGTAGAGGGCACGGCGTTGATGACGCTGCCCTTGGCCGCGCCCAGCGTGTCTTCGAGGATGGCGGTGGCATAGGGGCCGGTGACCGCGTGCATGGCGTCAAAGCGCATCCGGAAACCGCCCGCGAAGAGCGCCTTGATGGCGTCGAAGTCGAAGAGGTCTGCCATCAGCTCGGCATAGTCGGTGACGGGGTCGACCACTTCGATCACGGTCTCGCCCAGCTTGGTTTCGCCCACGGTCGACAGGTCAATGTCCTGCGACTCGACGATCTGGTATTCGGTCAGGGTCTTGGTCGCCTCATAGATTTTCGAGGTCACGCTTTCCGGCGCGGGGCCACCGTTGGCGGTGTTGTACTTGACGCCAAAATCGCCGTTCGGCCCGCCGGGGTTGTGGCTGGCGGACAGGATGATGCCGCCGTCCGCCTTGCGCTTGCGGATCAGGTTGGACGCCGCCGGGGTGCTGAGCAGGGCGTTTTGCCCAACGATCACCTTGGCCGCGCCGCCCGCTGCGGCCATGCGCAGAACCACTTGCGACGCCTGTTCGTTAAAATGCCGCCCGTCGCCGCCAAGGACCAGGGTCTTGCCCGCGACGCCGCCGATGCCGGTCCAGATGGCTTGGATGAAATTTTCCAGAAAGTGCGGCTGCATGAACACCGAAGTCTGCTTGCGCAGGCCCGAGGTGCCGGGTTTTTGTCCATCAATGGGCTGGGTCGAAACGGTGTTGATCTGCATGGATCGCCTTTTGGTAAATTGCTTGTCTGCACTGTATCGCTGCTGTGCAGCAATGCAAGTCAGGGTGGCGTAAAAGCGAAAAGGGTCAAGGGCGCTGACCCTTGACCTGCTAGATTTCAAAGCACGAAGCCGGGCGTTTTCTGCACGAAAGCGCGTTATTCGGGGGCGAAAACTTCGGATAGGTGGCCTGCGCAGCCCGCCAGCGCGGCGTAGTCGTCGGTCACCAGATGCACCGGGAATTGCGTCACATAAGGGGCAAAGCGGCCCTTGTCGGCGAGGCTCTCGGCAAAGCCCAGGCGCAGCAGGTGCGGGCCAAGGTGGCGCGCCACGCCGCCCACCAGGTAGATGCCGCCAAAGGGCAGGGTGATCAGCGACAGATCCCCGGTGTAGCGCCCCAGAAACCGCACGAACAGACGCGCGGCGCGGGCGCATTGCGCGTCGCCCTCCAGAAAGGCCGCCATGATCCCGGCGGCGTCCAGCGGGGTGCCGGTGCCTTCGTCGTCGCAGACAAAGGCGTGCAAACGTTCCAGCCCGCGCCCCGAAAGGATGTCCTCGACACCGGGGCTGGGGTGCTTGGCCGCGATCCAGGTCAGCAGGCGCAGCTCTTCGTCGTCCTTGGCTTGAAGCGAGATGTGTCCAGCCTCGGCGGCGGGCACCACGGTTTTCGCACCGACAGAATAGACCGGCGCGATGTTGAGGCCCGTGCCGACGTTCACCACCAGACGCGCCGCGCCGGGGCTCGCCTCTTGTCCCGGCAGGATCGGGGTCAGGGCATCGGCCTTGAAATACGGCACCGCGTGGCCCTGGGCCTGCATGTCGTTGAGCAGCTCGACCACGTCCGCGCCGAACTCGGCCGCCAGCGCCCGCGCGTCGACGATCCAATCGAGGTTGGTCAGCGTGCCGATACCATCATGCACCGGCCCGGCAAGGTCGATGCAAATCGCGCGCGGATTGCCCGGCGTATGCGCCAGAAAATCCCGCAAAATCGGGGCGATACCGGGGTGCTCGGCGTTGCGATAGCGGCGGATCGTGTCGGTCAGAACGCGTGCGCCCTGGCAAAGGGCGACGCGGGTGTTGGTCCCGCCGATGTCAGCGACGATGTGCAAGTCAGTCATGGGCTCAGTCATGGGGAAAGCCTTTAGGCGCTTGGGCGGCGGCTGCCAAGTTAATTACTGCGGGGCGGGGCCGGTCGAGGTGCCGATAATCAGCTCGGCCTCAAGCATATCGGTCAGCGGCCCCGCGCCGGGATCATCAATCAAGGCCAGCAGCAACTCGGCGGCGCGGCGACCCGCCTGTCGCACCGAGGACCGCGTGGCGGTAAAGATCGGCACGTCCGAGCCGTTTTTCAGATACCCAAGATCGTCGTCATGGGTGATCACCGACACGTCGCGGCCCAGCACCAGACCGGCCTCAAGGATAGCGCGGCGCACGCCGATGGCGGTGATCATCGAGGACACCAGAAAGGCGGTCGGTGGGCTGTCCTGCGCCAGCATTTGCGCCGCGCTGCGGTGGCCGTTGATCTCTGTCATCTCTTCGGACCGCATCAAGGCGGGATCAGGCGCAACCCCGCGTGCGGTCAAAGCGGCGGTAAAGCCTTCGCGGCGGCGGTGGGCGAAATCCATGAACTCGAGGCCGTTGATCAGCGCAATGCGCCGGTGCCCGAGGTCCAGCAGGAACTCGGTCGCGCGCTCAAAGGCCCGAACGTTGTTCATATCCAGCCACGAATAGGGCGTCGTCACCTCCGACGCGCGCCCGTGCACGACAAAGGGCAAGCCCAGCGAGGTCAGCAGCGGAATGCGCGGGTCGTTCATCAGCGGGCCATGCACGATGATGCCGTCGATGCTGCCGCGGGTGTGGATGGCGCGATAGGCGTCTTCCTCGCGGCTGTCATCCACCAGCGAAATCACGATTTCATAGCCCGCCGCCGCATAGGTTTGCCCCGCGCCCGCGATAAAATCACCGAAAACCGGGTTCACCATCTCGCGCTGGCCGGACACGGGAATCACGTGACCAATGGCGTGGGTGCGGCCCGTGGCCAGCCCCTTGGCGCGCGCATTGGGCTGATAATTCAGGGCGTTGGCCGCATCCTGTACGCGTTTGCGGGTCTTTTCGCTCACCTCTGGGTAGCCGTTCAGCGCGCGGCTGACGGTGGTTTGCGACAGTTTGAGGTGCTCGGACAGTTGCTTGAGGTTCATGCCCCCTTAGGGCCAAAGCCCTTTGGATTTGTCAAGT
This sequence comes from Tropicibacter naphthalenivorans, assembly GCF_900176475.1. GTDB lineage: Bacteria > Pseudomonadota > Alphaproteobacteria > Rhodobacterales > Rhodobacteraceae > Tropicibacter > Tropicibacter naphthalenivorans. The sequence continues at coordinate 352,635 of NZ_FWXX01000002.1, read as the reverse complement.
GAGACTTGCGTCTGCTGCATGGCAAGCGGGCAGGGCGCGCGCCCCAGAAAATGCCCCCGAAGTGTAGATTTTCTTGGGGGTCGAACTAAGCTTGGTTGACAGGCAGGGGCGAGTCGGACATAGACTGCGCTCATCCAAAGCGCTTTGGAAAAGGTTTGGAGGCCTTTGAAGCGCTGACAATGGAAACCGCCCCGGCCAAGTGTCGGGGGACACAACTGGGAGGTTATCAATGAAAACGGCATTTTATTTGGGTGCGGCCACCGCAGCCCTGATCGCAGGCGGCGCGCAGGCCGACCAAATCACCGTGGCAGGCCCGTGGCTGAGCCCGGAACAAGAGGTGGTCCGCGAGATTTTCGACGTCTTCGAAGAGCGCACCGGCCACGAAGTCAGCTATGTGGGCTCTGACAGCTTTGAGCAGCAGATCGTCGTCGACGCCGAAGCGGGCGCCGCGCCGAACCTTGCCGTGTTCCCGCAGCCGGGTCTGGCCGCTGACCTTGCCTCGCGCGGGTTCCTGACGCCGCTGAAACCGGACATGTCCGCATGGGTCAAGGACAACTATGCCGCCGGTCAATCCTGGGTCGATCTGGGCAGCTTTGCCGACAAGAACGGCGACAGCCAGCACTATGGCATGTTCTTCCGCGTCGATTTGAAATCGCTGGTCTGGTACTCGCCCGAGAACTTCGAGGACGCAGGCTATGAGATCCCCGAAAGCATGGAAGATCTCAAGGCGCTGACCGAGCAGATGGTCGCCGATGGCGTGACGCCGTGGTGTATCGGGCTGGGGTCCGGGGCAGCGACCGGCTGGCCGGCAACCGACTGGGTCGAGGACCTGATGCTGCGCACGCAGAGCCCGGCGGACTATGACGCTTGGGTTGCGAACGACATGAAGTTCAACGATCCCAAGGTGATCGAGGCCATCGAAGAGTTCGGCTGGTTCATCCAGGACGCCAATGTTGCGGGCGGCACGGGCGCGGTGGCGACCACCGACTTCCGCGACAGCCCCAAGGGTCTGTTCTCTTCGCCGCCGCAGTGCATGATGCACCGTCAGGCGTCCTTCATCCCGGCGTTCTTCCCCGAAGGCACCGAAGTTGGCGTGGATGCGGACTTCTTCTACTTCCCGTCCTATGCGGACAAAGACCTGGGCAACCCGGTGCTGGGCGCGGGCACGCTGTTCGCGATCACCAACGAAAGCGATGCCGCGCACGAGCTGATCGCCTTTTTGCAGGAGCCGATCGCGCATGAGATCTGGATGTCCAAGGGCGGCTTCCTGACCCCGCACAAGGGCGTCGATACGTCGAAGTTCGTGGACGACACCAGCCGCAAGATGAACGAGATCCTGCTGGGCGCGACCACCTTCCGCTTTGACGGGTCCGACCTGATGCCGGGCGGCGTGGGCGCGGGCAGCTTCTGGACCGGGATGGTCGACTACACGGGCGGCAAATCCGCCGAAGAGGTCACCACCGAAATCCAGAACAGCTGGGACGCGCTGAAGTAATCGGCCTGCGGTCAAATGTCTGACAATTAAATGTCTGACAATTGAAATGGGTGCGGCCCGCCACACGCGCGGGCCCGCCCAACACACACAGTTTACATAGAACACACACAGTTTACACAGACTGGCACCTCGGGGAGGAGGAGACCCAGATGCATCCCGCACTTCAGGGCGTGGCCACCATCGTTATCGGCGTCGGTGCGTGTCTTGCGTATTTCTACGGATCAAACCAGTTTCTGGACCGCGTGTTGTTCCCCGCCAAGGGGCCAAACGCCGGGCGTAACATCAACCGCGCCAATATGGTCCGGCCTTGGTTGTTCCTGTTTCCCGCGCTTTTCGCGCTGTGCCTGTATCTTGCCTATCCGGTGGTCGAGACGCTGCGCCTGTCGCTGACTGACCGCAATCAGGACGGGGCCTTTGTGGGGCTGGCGAATTACGCGCAGATGGCGTCCGAGCCCAAGTTCTGGGAGGCGATGCGCAACAATATGTTGTGGCTGATCGTGGTGCCCGCGCTGTCCACCGCCTTTGGCCTGCTGGCGGCGCAGCTGACGGACCGGATCAAATGGGGCAATATCGCCAAGTCCTTGATCTTTATGCCTATGGCGATCTCTTTTGTGGGCGCGTCGGTGATCTGGAAGCTGGTCTATGACGCCCGCCCGCCGGGGACCGAGCAGATTGGCGTCTTGAACGCTTTGTACGTGTGGTTCACAGGGAACGACCCTCAGCAATGGCTGACCGTGCCGTTCTGGAACAACTTTTTCCTGATGATCGTTTTGGTGTGGATCCAGACCGGCTTTGCCATGGTGATCCTAAGCGCCGCCCTGCGCGGCATCCCAGAGGAAACCATCGAGGCGGCCATCGTCGACGGCGCGAACCCGTTCCAAATCTTCTTTAAAATCAAGGTGCCGCAGATCATGGGGACGATCCTTGTGGTCTGGACGACGATCACCATCGTGGTGCTCAAGGTCTTTGACATCGTCTACGCCATGACCAACGGCCAGTGGGAAACCCAAGTCTTGGCCAACTACATGTTCGACAAGCTGTTCCGGGCGAATGACTGGGGCGTGGGGTCGGCCTCGGCCATGGTGATCATGCTCTTGGTGACGCCGATCCTTGTCTGGAACGTGTGGAATGCCCGCAAGGAGATGCGCTGATGGACAATATCGCAGGACATAAGTCGTCGCTGACATGGGCGGTGCATATCTCTGTTGTGGTGCTGGTGGCCTTGTGGCTGTTCCCGACCGTGGGGCTGCTCGTGTCGTCCTTCCGCACGGCGGACCAGATCGCCACGTCGGGCTGGTGGTCGTCGCTGTCGCAGCAGGAACGTCAGAACCCGGCGATCCGGCTGGAAGGAGCAGAGGTGCTGGACGGCGGGCTGTATGTCATCGAAGGCGCGCTGTTTCCAGGGCTGGAGGCAGAGGTCAGCGCATGGGGCACGTCGTCCCGCGCGCCCGAAGCCTACGCCCCCGGCGAGACCGCCGAGTTAACCAAAGGGCGCACGGTCACGGTGGACGCCGCCGGCAATTTTCGCATGACCGCCGAGACCAGCCAGGAGGGCGCGCGCCTGCCGCGTGTGTTCACCACCGCCACCACACCGCCCGAGTTTACCTTGGAGAACTACCGGCAGGTCTTGGGTGGGGGCAGCGGTACCGACGACATGTCCCGTGCCTTTATCAGCACGCTGACGGTGACCGTCCCGGCGACGATCATCCCCATCGTGGTGGCCGCCTTTGCCGCTTATGCCTTGGCATGGATGGATTTTCCGGGCCGCGCGCTGCTGGTCGCCTTTGTGGTGGGCCTGCTGGTGGTGCCTTTGCAACTGGCCTTGATCCCGCTGCTGAAACTGCACTTGGGGATCGGGATTGGCAAAGGCTACCTCGGCGTTTGGCTGGCGCATACGGGGTTCGGATTGCCACTCGCGATCTATTTGCTCCGCAACTACATGGTCGGCCTGCCGCGTGACATCATTGAAAACGCCCGCGTCGATGGCGCGACCGAGTTCCAGATCTTTACCAAGATCATCCTGCCGCTGAGCTTTCCCGCGCTGGCCAGTTTCGCGATCTTCCAGTTCCTGTGGACATGGAACGATCTGCTGGTGGCCAAGGTGTTCCTGATCGACAGCACGGGCCGCACCACCGTCATGACTAACCAGATTGTCGAGCTGCTGGGCACCCGCGGCGGCAACTGGGAAATCCTCGCCACGGCGGCCTTTGTCAGCATCTCGGTGCCGCTGGTGGTGTTCTTTGCCATGCAGCGCTACTTGGTGCGCGGGCTGCTGGCAGGCTCGGTGAAATAGGCTAAGTCTCTACACTGAATAGATATTCGGCCCGGCAAAGGGCCACACGAAACCCACGGAAAGACAGTTATGACCCAAGCAATCGACAACGACTGGTGGCGCGGCGCGGTGATCTATCAGATCTACCCGCGCAGCTATCAGGACAGCAACGGCGACGGCATCGGCGACCTGAACGGCATCGCCATGCGCTTGCCCCATGTGGCGAGCCTTGGGGTGGATGCGATCTGGATTTCGCCGTTCTTTGCCTCTCCGATGAAGGATTTCGGCTATGACGTGAGCGATTATTGCGACGTCGATCCGATGTTCGGCACGCTGTCGGATTTTGACACGCTGGTGGAAACGGCGCATCTGCACGGCATCAAGGTGATGATCGACCTCGTGCTGTCGCACAGCTCAGACCAGCACCCGTGGTTCGTCGAAAGCCGCGCCAGCCGGGACAACCCCAAGGCGGATTGGTACGTCTGGAGCGACCCGGCCCCCGACGGCACGCCGCCCAACAACTGGCTGTCGATCTTTGGCGGATCGGCGTGGCAGTGGGACGCGCGGCGCGAGCAGTACTACCTGCATAACTTCCTGACATCGCAGCCGGATTTGAACTTTCACAACCCGGATGTGCAGGACGCTTTGCTGGATGTGGTGCGCTTCTGGCTGGACCGCGGGGTGGATGGGTTCCGTCTGGATACCATCAACTTTTACGTGCATGACGATCAGCTGCGGTCCAACCCGCCGCTGCCGCCCGAAGAGCGCGACGACAGCATCGCGCCCAAGGTGAACCCCTATAACCACCAGCTGCACGTCTATTCGAAAAACCGCCCCGAGAATATCGCGTTCCTCGAACGGTTCCGCGCGCTGCTTGATGAGTACCCCGGCAAGACCGCGGTGGGCGAAGTTGGCGACGCGCAGCGCGGGTTGGAAATCATGGGCGAGTACACCGCCGGCGATGACCGCGTTCACATGTGTTACTCGTTCGAGTTCCTGTCCGGGGCGCAGCCCGACGCCGCCAAGGTCGCCAAGGTCATGGCGGATGTGGATGAAAAGGCGCCCGAAGGCTGGGCTTGCTGGGCCTATTCCAACCACGACGTGGTGCGCCACGCGACCCGCTGGGACTTGCCCCCGGCGGCGCAGCGGGCGTTTACCACGCTGATGATGTGCCTGCGCGGGTCGGTCTGCATTTACCAAGGTGAAGAATTGGGGCTGCCCGAGGCGGATGTCGCCTTTGAAGACTTGCAAGACCCCTATGGCATTGAATTCTGGCCGGAATTCAAGGGGCGGGACGGTTGCCGGACCCCCATGGTCTGGGAGCAGAGCAACCAGAACGGCGGGTTCACGGACGGGATGCCTTGGCTGCCCGTTAGCCACGATCACCTCAACCGCGCGGTCGCCGTGCAAGAAGAAGACCCCGGCGCGCCGCTGCATCACTACCGCAAGGCAATTGCCTTCCGCCACGCCCATCCGGCTTTGGCCAAGGGCGCCCATGACGGCGTCAAGGCGACCGGCAGCGTGGTGCATTTCCAGCGTTTTGACGGGGATGAAACGGTCTTTGTGGCCATTAACCTGAGCGGCGAACCGGCGGTTCTGGACATGCCGGACGGGGCGTGGTTGCAGATCGGGCAAGAGCTTGGGTCCGCCGCGCCGGGCGCGGATGGCAAGTTGCATTTGGGCCCGTGGCAACCGGCTCTGGCGCTGAAACACGGGTGAGGGGGACATCATGGCGACGCTGAAATTAAGAGATGTTGAGAAAACCTATGGCGGTACGGTCAACGTGCTGCGGGATATTAACCTTGATATCGAACAGGGGGAGCTGATTGTCTTTGTCGGCCCGTCCGGTTGCGGGAAATCCACGCTGTTGCGGATGATTGCGGGGCTGGAAAAGATCACCGGCGGCACGTTGGAAATCGACGGGCAGGTGGTGAACGATGTCCCCCCGGCGCAGCGCGGCATCGCCATGGTGTTCCAAAGCTACGCGCTGTATCCGCACATGACCGTGCGCGAGAACATGTCGTTTGCGTTAAAACTCGCTAAGAAATCGCAAAGCGAGATTGATGAGGCGGTGGATCGCGCAGCCAAGATGCTGCAACTGACTGACTACCTCGACCGTCTGCCCAAGGCGCTGTCCGGCGGGCAGCGGCAGCGGGTGGCGATTGGCCGGTCCTTGGTGCGCGACCCCAAGGTGTATCTTTTTGACGAACCGCTCTCGAACCTTGACGCCGCCTTGCGCGTGGCGACCCGGATCGAAATTGCGCAGCTCAAAGAGCAAATGCCTGACAGAACAATGATTTACGTGACCCATGATCAGGTCGAGGCGATGACCCTCGCCAGCCGGATCGTGGTGCTGGCGAACAAGGGGATCGCGCAGGTCGGCACGCCTTTGGAGCTGTACGAACGGCCAAATTCTGAATTTGTCGCGCAGTTTATCGGCTCGCCGTCGATGAATTTGCTGCCCGGCGAAGTGATCGCAACCGGCGCGCAGACGACCGTGCAACTGGCGGGCGGGGGCAGGGCGGTCTCGGATTACCCGACCACGGAGGCCGATTTGGGGCTAAAGGTTAACGTCGGCATCCGGCCCGAAGACTTCATCCCGACCGACGCGGACCCTGCTTTTACTGGCACTGTCGACATTATCGAAGCGCTTGGCGAGGTGACGTTGCTGTACTTTGAGCGCGGCGATCATGGCGCTGCGGTGGTGGCGAAACTGCCGGGGATTCACCAGGACATGCGCGGCAAATCGGTGCAACTGACCGCCATGCCGGACAAGGTGCATCTGTTCGCAGACGGCGTATCCCTCAGATATCGCTAGGGAAATCTGCAAAGAAAAACCCGGCCTCGCAACGCGCAAGGCCGGGCCCTTCTGGGACGAAACCTGATTACTTCTCCAGTGGGCCGCCGGCCTGCACCCAGTGCCCAAGACCGCCGATGTTGTGAACCTCATGGCCCATCTTGGACAACATCCCTTTGGCCATGCTCGAGCGCGCGCCAGAGGCACAGTAAACGCACACAGGTTTACCTTGCTTAAGTTCCGGTAAACACTCCGGCGAGGACGGGTCCGCCCGCATCCGCAGCGCGGCGGTGGGGATGGCAATCGCGCCCTTGGCCTTGCCGCTATGGGCGATTTCCATCGGCTCACGAATGTCGATCAAGACAATCTCGCCGGTTTTGGCCTTGGCCACGGCTTCGGTCACCGGCATATCGGTCGAGCGTGCGTTATTCAGAAATGCAAACATTTTCCGCGTCTCCATGACTTGTTGCCCTCTATATACATTCTAAAGTCAGAATGTAAAGGGCCTCTTGCGATGTTCACTTTGCGTTCACATTTAACCATTGGTCCTGCCGCCCATATCAACTATGTCTGACGTAAACCTGAACGGGGACGTTTTATGCCTGAGTTGAAGCATATCGAGGTGCGCGGGGCGCGCGAGCACAACCTCAAATCCATCGACGTGGACATTCCGCGCGACGAATTGGTGGTGATCACCGGGCTGTCTGGCTCGGGGAAATCGTCGCTGGCGTTCGATACCATCTATGCCGAAGGGCAGCGCCGTTACGTGGAATCGCTGTCGGCCTACGCGCGGCAATTCCTTGATATGATGGAGAAACCTGATGTGGATCACATCAGCGGCCTGTCTCCGGCGATCTCGATCGAACAGAAAACCACGTCGAAAAACCCGCGCTCCACCGTCGGCACGGTGACCGAGATTTACGACTACATGCGTCTGCTGTTTGCCCGTGTCGGCACGCCATATAGCCCCGCGACCGGCGATCCGATCGAGGCGCAGCAAGTGCAGGACATGGTCGACCGCGTCATGGCGATGGAGGATGGCACGCGCGGCTATCTGCTGGCGCCGATCATTCGCGACCGTAAAGGCGAATATAAGAAAGAATTCTTAGAACTTCGTAAACAGGGCTTTCAGCGCGTTAAGGTTGATGGCGAGTTTTACGAGCTCGACACCCCGCCGACCTTGGATAAGAAATTCCGCCATGACATCGACGTGGTCGTCGACCGGATCGTGGTGCGCGAGGGGATGGAAACACGGTTGGCGGATTCCTTCCGCACCGCTTTGGATTTGGCCGATGGGATCGCGATTCTGGAAACCGCCCCGCGCGAAGGCGACCCCGAGCGGATTACCTTCAGCGAAAATTTTGCCTGTCCTGTCAGTGGTTTCACCATCCCCGAGATCGAGCCGCGGCTGTTTTCGTTTAACGCGCCGTTTGGGGCATGCCCGGAATGTGACGGTCTGGGCGTTGAGCTGTTTTTTGACGAACGGCTGGTGGTGCCGGACCAGACACTGAAAATCAGCGACGGCGCACTGGCCCCGTGGCGCAAGGGCAAATCGCCGTACTTTTTGCAAACCATTGAGGCGATTGCGAAACATTACGAATTCGATAAGAACGCCCGCTGGAAAGATCTGCCCGCGCATGTGCAGAAGGTCTTTTTGTACGGCTCTGGCGACGAGGAAATCGAATTTCGTTACGACGAAGGTGGCCGCGTTTACCAAGTCTCCCGCGTGTTCGAAGGCGTCATTCCCAACATGGAGCGCCGCTACCGCGAGACGGACAGCAATTGGATTCGCGAAGAATTCGAGCGTTATCAAAACAATAGACGCTGCGGTTCATGTGGCGGCTACCGTCTGCGCGAAGAGGCCTTGGCGGTCAAGATTGGCCCGGCCAATGACCCGGAGCATCTGCTGCACGTGGGCCAAGTGGTCGAAATGTCGATCAGGCAGGCGTTTGACTGGTGTGAAAGCGTGCCTGGGAACCTCACCAAGCAAAAGAATGAAATCGCCCGCGCGATCCTTAAGGAAATCCGCGAGCGTCTGGGATTCCTCAATAATGTAGGACTTGAATATCTCACGCTAAGTCGTTCTGCGGGAACGCTTTCTGGTGGTGAGAGCCAGCGGATCAGGCTGGCGTCGCAGATCGGCAGCGGGTTAACCGGGGTGCTTTATGTGCTGGACGAACCGTCCATCGGTCTGCACCAGCGCGACAATACTCGGCTGCTCGACACGCTGAAAAACCTGCGCGATCAGGGCAATACGGTGATCGTGGTCGAACACGACGAAGAGGCGATCCGCGAGGCGGATTATGTCTTTGACATCGGGCCGGGGGCCGGGGTGCACGGCGGGCAGGTGGTTGCCAAGGGCACACCCGCCGAGATCATCGCCGATCCGGCGAGCCTGACCGGGCAATATCTGTCCGGTACGCGTGAGATTGCGGTGCCGGAAAAGCGCCGCAAAGGGAATAAGAAAAAGATAAAAGTGGTCAAGGCCTCGGGCAACAACCTGAAGGATGTGACCGCCGAATTCCCTCTGGGCAAGTTCGTCTGTGTGACCGGCGTGTCAGGCGGCGGAAAATCCACGCTGACCATTGAAACGCTGTTCAAGACGGCGTCCATGGCGTTGAACGGTGCCCGCCAGACGCCCGCGCCCTGCGAGACGATCAAGGGGCTGGAACATCTCGACAAGGTCATCGACATCGACCAGCGGCCCATCGGGCGCACGCCGCGATCGAACCCCGCGACCTACACCGGTGCCTTCACGCCGATCCGCGATTGGTTCGCCGGTTTGCCCGAGGCCAAGGCGCGCGGGTACAAGCCGGGGCGGTTCTCTTTCAACGTCAAAGGCGGGCGGTGCGAGGCCTGTCAGGGCGACGGCGTCATCAAGATCGAGATGCACTTTTTGCCCGACGTTTACGTCGAATGCGAGACCTGCAAAGGCGCGCGCTACAACCGCGAAACTTTGGAAATTCGCTTTAAAGGCAAGAGCATCGCGGACGTTCTTGATATGACGGTTGAAGATGCGCAGAGCTTCTTTCAGGCGGTCCCCAGCATCCGCGACAAGATGGATGCGTTGATGCGTGTGGGTCTTGGTTATATCAAGGTGGGCCAGCAGGCGACGACGCTTTCGGGCGGCGAAGCGCAGCGCGTCAAGCTGTCGAAAGAGCTGGCGAAACGCTCTACCGGGCGGACGCTCTATATCCTCGACGAGCCGACAACGGGCCTGCATTTCGAAGACGTGCGCAAGCTGCTGGAGGTGCTGCACGAGCTGGTTGATCAGGGCAACTCTGTCGTGGTGATCGAACATAACCTTGATGTGATCAAGACCGCCGACTGGCTGATCGACATCGGCCCCGAAGGCGGTGACGGCGGTGGCGAGATCGTGGCAGCCGGCACGCCGGAAGACGTGGCCGAGGTCGAGCGCAGTCACACGGGGCGCTATCTCAAGCCGATGTTGCAGCCCAAGGGGGTCGCAGCAGAATAAGAAAAAAGCAAAGCCCCGGATCTCTCCGGGGCTTTTGTCTTATTCGCCGTCCGTCTGGCGCATCTTGCAGGTGTTGATGCCCAGCAGCGCGTAGGGCGGGCAACTGCCCATCGCCGCCGTTGCCAGCATGACGATCCCCACCACCAGAGCGATCCATTTCAGAACGCCTGCGGCCATGGAAAAGAACGCGATCAGCAACACGATGCCGACGATGGCGCGGATGATCCGGTCAGTCTGACCCATATTTTTGGCAAACATGATTACCCCCTTAAAGATTGATCTGTGATTATCCTTAAGGGAGCATTGCATGATTTGAATATGATTTGGATCAACTCTGCGTGGGAATTCGCGTTTTCCTCAGCCGCGCCCGCGCTTTTCCAGACGGGGCAGCATGGCCGAGAAATCCTTGCCCGAGCCGTCTTCGTCCTCGACAAAGGTGCGATACAGCTCGGTCGCGGCTTGACCCAGCGGCGTGTCCGCATCGGCGGCTTCGGCGGCCTGTTGCGACAAACGCAGGTCTTTTAGCATCAGATCGGCGGCAAATCCGGGCAGATAGCCGTTATCTGCGGGCGATTGGGGGCCGACTCCGGGCGCGGGGCAATAGGCGTTCATCGACCACGAATAGCCCGAAGAGGTCGAGACCACGTCGAACATCGCCTCGCGTGACAGGCCCAGCTTGTCGGCCAGGGCAAAGGCTTCGCAGGTGGCGATCATGGTCACGCCAAGGATCATGTTGTTGCAGATCTTGGCGGCCTGACCGCTGCCCGACGCGCCGCAGTGCACCGCCTTTTGGCCCATGATGTCGAACAGCGGCTTGGCGGTGGCAAAGGCCTCGGGGCTGCCGCCCACCATAAAGGTCAGCGTGCCGCCCGCCGCGCCGCCGATCCCGCCAGAGACCGGGGCGTCCAGCACGCCGACGTCCGCAGCAGAGGCAAGTTCTGCCACGGCGCGGGCCGAGCCCACATCCACGGTTGAGCAATCCAGCAGCACCGCGCCCTTGGACATATGCGAGATGATGTCGGCGGCGACAGAGCGCAGGATCTCGCCGTTCGGCAGCATGGTGATGACCACGTCGGCGCCGGTGGCAGCCTCGGCGGCTGTGGCAACCTGCGTGACGCCCTCTGCCGTGGTCCCCGCGACGTCAAAGCCTTTGACCGCGTGGCCAGCGGCGGCGAGGTTGGCGGCCATGGGCGCGCCCATATTGCCCAGCCCGATAAATCCGATGTTCATAGCTCTCTCCCTGAAATCCAATGTGTCCTTGCCCAGCGGCATCAGCATCTTCGAGACCTCGACGGCGGGGACTTTGTCCAAGGCGTGCCGCCACTTGGGGCTGCGATCCTTGTCGATGATCGCGGCGCGGATCCCTTCGAGGAAATCGCCATGTTCCATGATGCGGTGGCTGACGCGGTACTCCAGCTCGAGCGCCTTGCGGATGGTCAGGCCGGTGCTGCCGCGCAGACGGTGGATCATCTCCAACGTCACGGCGAGCGACAGGGGGGCGTTGCGGCCAAGGGCTTTCAGCGCTGTCGCGGCGAAATCGCTGTCGTCCTGGCGCAGCATGTTGACGATGTCGCTCAGGCCTTCGCCCGCGAACAGCCGGTCAATTTGAGGTTGCAGCGCCGCAAGCGGGGCGGCCGGGGCAGGGCGCGCGGCGGCAGTGATGTGCGCTACATCCCCCGTCTCGATCAGCGCGGTTTTCAACGCGTCCCACGCGTCTTGCGGGACAAAGGTGTCGGCAAACCCGGCGTGGATCGCATCCCCCGCCGACATGTGCGCGGCGGTCATCCCGAGGTACTCGCCAAGCCGCCCCGGCGCACGGGCCAGCAGATAGGTGCCGCCCACATCGGGGACAAAGCCGATGCCGACCTCGGGCATGGACAGCTGCGTGCTCTCGCAGACGATCCGGTGGCTGCAATGCCCGCCCAGACCGACGCCGCCGCCCATGACAAACCCATGCAGGAAGGAGACGATGGGCTTGGGGTATTCGTCCAGCTTGGCGTTCAAGCGATACTCGTCACGCCAGAACTGGCGGCCATAGGCGTAATCCCCGGTTGTGCCAGTGGCGTACATCTCGGCAATGTCGCCGCCCGCGCAAAAGGCTCGATCGCCGTCCGCGTCAAGCACGATCAGCGCGACGTTCGGGTCGTCGCGCCAACGGTCAACCGCGGCCTCAATGGCAAGGCACATGTCGTAGGACAGGGCGTTGAGCGCCTTGGGGCGGGTGAGGGTGATGCGGCCTGCGTGGCCTTCGGTGCGGATGTGAATGTCAGACATCTGGGCTTTCCGTCTTGCGCGGGCAAATTCCTTCGTTAAGGAATTTGCAAATCTTTTCAAAAAGATTTGCTCGGCCCTAGGACGCGAGCAGGGTGCGCGCCGTGATCAGGCGCATGATTTCATTGGTGCCTTCGAGGATCTGGTGAACGCGCAGATCGCGGACCAGTTTCTCGATCCCGTAATCCGCCAGATAGCCATAGCCGCCGTGCAGTTGCAGGCATTGGTCCACCACCTCGGACCCGGCATCGGTCACGAATTTCTTGGCCATGGCGCAGAACTTGGTGGCATCGGGCGCGCCGGTGTCCAGCTTCCACGCCGCCTGCCGCAGGAAGGTCCGCGCGGCTTGCAGCTCGATCTCCATATCCGCCAGCCGGAATTGCAGCGCCTGGAACTGGTCGATGCTTTTGCCAAACGCCTTGCGTTCGGACATATATTGCAGCGTCGCCGTCAGCGCCGTCTGCGCCGCCCCAAGGCTACAGGCCGCGATGTTCAGCCGCCCGCCGTCCAGCCCCATCATGGCGTATTTAAACCCTTCGCCCTCAACGCCCACCAGATTATCCAGCGACGTCAGGCAGTTGTCGAACTGCACCTGCCGCGTCGGCTGCGATTTCCATCCCATCTTGTCCTCGAGCCCGCCAAAGGACAGCCCCTCGGCGCCGTCCTCGACGTAGAGCGTGGAAATCCCCTTTGGGCCGTCCTCGCCGGTCCGGCACATGACCACATAGGCGTCGGAATAGCCGCCGCCCGAGATAAACGCCTTGGTCCCGGTCAGGCGGTAGCCTTCGCCCGTCTTCTCGGCCCGCGTCTTGAGCGCCGCTGCGTCCGAGCCCGATCCCGGTTCGGTCAGGCAATAGGACAGCACGGTTTCCATGCTCAAAACGCCGGGCAAGACCCGCTCTTTGAGCTCATCGCTGCCAAAGCTGTCGATCATCCGCGCGCACATATTGTGGATCGACAAAAACGCCGCGACCGATGGGCAGGCCATGGACAGCGCCTCGAACACCAAGGTCGCGTCCAGCCGGCTTAGCCCCGACCCGCCGCTTTCCTCGGACACGTACAGCCCGCCAAAGCCCAGTTCCGCCAGTTGCGGCCACAGCTCCTTGGGGATGGTGCCTGCCGCTTCCCATTCGCGCGCAAAGGGGGCGATGTGCTCTTGGCCAAAGGCATGGGCCATATCAAAGATGGCGGTTTGTTCCTCTGTGAGTGCGAAATCCATGTCGGCCCCTCCCTGGCGTGGTGAATTTGGGTGCAGCGAATTGAACGCTTGTTCAGAATGTGCCAGCCGCATCCCGCCGATGCAAGCGGGCTGGCGCGCAAGATGGCTTTGCGTTTTTGCAAAGCGTGCGATCCAAATAGGCGGCCATGTTTGCGTTAACGCGCCTCTCGGCGCCAATCCGCTTGGGGTTGCGGCATTGGTTGAACTCGCAAGATCAGTGCGCTACTGCGCAGGGCAAGATCAGCCAAGAGGTGTGTGATGTCCATGGGGAAAGTCGGTGTCGGTGTCTGCACCCGCAGGCGGCCTGAAATGCTGGCCGCGCTGCTGCAAAGCTTTGCCCGCATGGACCGTCCCGAGGGCGCCGAGGTTGTCTTTATCGTTGTCGAAAACGAGCCGACCCTGAGCGCCGCCACCCGTGCCGCCGCGCACACCCTGTCAGAGGCCACCGGCTGCACTGTGCTGACAGAGCCAGAGCCAAAGCCGGGCATCCCGATGGCCCGCAACCGGGTGCTGGACACCGCCTTGGCCAATGGCTGCGACTACCTGACCTTTGTGGACGACGACGAGCTGGTCCGCAGCGATTGGCTGGTGAACCTGCTGGACGGGCTGCGGGCGCAGGGGCTGGACTTGGCGGGCGGGCCGGTCAACCAGATCGGCGGTGACCAAGAGCTGACGCCGATGCAGCAAGCCTGCCTTGAGTTTGTCCGCAAACGCGGGGCCAAGCGCAATGCCACAAGGCAGGCTCATGCGGTCAAGAACGAGGACAAGCAGTTCGCGGTCTACACCAACAATTGGTGCGCCGATCTGGCGGCGGTGCGGCGGCTTGGCGTGCGCTTTGACGAGACGCTGCAATTCACCGGCGGCGAAGACACGCGGTTCAGCCTTGATATGTCGGCAGCGGGGGCAAAAGTCGGCTGGGTGGCCGAGGCCGTCGTCGACGAGATCATGCCGCCGTCGCGCCTGACGCTGTCCTACCAATACGCCCGCGCGCGCGACCAGACGATCACCACGGTGCAGCTGCGCAAGCTGCCCTTCCGGCGCATCTGGGGCTATGCCCTGAGCCGTTTGATGGATGCGCTGGTCAATGCTTTGGTCGCGCCGATCGCGGGGCGGACCTATCTGGTCAAGGCGGCCCATAAACTGGGGATCGCGGTGGGGCGTTGGCGCGGCTACTTTGGCAAGGCCAGCAGCCACTACGCGCCGGGCACCGAAACGGTCCACGGCGACACAAAGGTCAAGCCCGGCTCGTGAGCCTTACAGATCGGCGTGAAACTCGTCGATCAGGTGGCGCACCACGGCCCGCATTTGCCCGTCGTGGTCATCGCCCGCCCGCGCCGCGTCCAGCGCCACCGCCCGCTGCCGCCCCGAAGAGGTGCCGTTCAGCGCCACGTCGCGCGCGTTTTCCACCTCTCGTAGGCAGTGCAGCACAGAGGCGTCCTCTTCGACCAGCTCGATCAGCTCGTCCACCAGCTCGGGGAAGGCGACGATCTCGCCCCGGCCAAAGTCGATCAAGCCCTCGGTGACGCCGTACCGCTGCGCCCGCCAGCGGTTTTCGCCGATCAAAAAGCGGTCGTAGATCCGCCAGCGCTGGTTGCGCACCCGCAAACGCCACAGCATCCGCATCAGGCTTTGGGTCAGGGCGGCCAGCGTCAGCGCGTGTTCCATCCGCGGCTGCACATCCATGATCCGGCTTTCCAGCGTGGGAAAGCGCGACGAGGGGCGCATGTCCCACCAGATGCGGCTGCTGTCCTCGATCACGCCAAGGTCGACCAAAACCTGCACCGAGCGTTCATAGTCGCCCCAACTGTCGAACTGCGGCGGCAGGCCGGTGCGGGGCAGGTTGTCGAACACCGAAATCCGGTAAGAGGCCAGCCCCGTATCCTCGCCCTGCCAGAACGGCGAAGAGGTGGACAGCGCCAGCAGATGCGGCAGGAAGTAGCCGAACTGGCGCATCAAATCGGCGCGCAAGGCGTCGTCGTTCAGCCCCACATGCACGTGCATCCCGCAAATCAGCATCCGCCGGACCACGCCGCCCAGATCCGCGCTTAGCTCGTTGTAGCGCTGTTTGTCGGTGTGGGGCTGCGCCTTCCAGTCGGCGAAGGGGTGGCAAGAGGCGGCGATGGGCGACAGGTTGTGCGTGGCCGCATGTTTCGACACCGCCGCGCGCAGGCGGCGTAGATCGTCGCGCGCCTCGGCAATGGTGCGGCAGGGCTTGGTGCCGATCTCGATCTGGCATTTCAGGAACTCAGGCGAAACCTGCCCCTCAAGCTCGGCGGCGCAGGCCTCCATCAACCCGTCCGGGGCGTCGAGCAGCGCGCAGCTGTCGCGATCCACCAGCAGGTATTCCTCTTCGATGCCAATGGTGAACTCTGGCTCTTGCATGTGGCGCGCCCCCCTGTCGTTGCGCCTATCAAGCGTCAAACACCCCGAGGGGGCAAGCCCCAAGCGCCCGCGACATTTTCGGCGCCCGGCGCGGGTTAAGGGGTTAAAGCCCGGCGGCCAGACGCAAACGCGCCAGCGGATTGGCCGCGCGTTCCGCCAGCAGCGCCGCATCCAGCGCGTCAAACCCCGTCTCGGGCTGACCAGCGCGCCCCAGCGCCTCTTGCTCTGTGCGCTGGATGTGAAAGCGAAACTGCGAGATCGGCTCCAGCATCTGTTGCAGCATCCGTGCGGTGCCAAAGGCCACGTCGTCCCGCGCGTAGATCACGCTGTCTGCGGCAAAGCGAAAGCGTTTGTACTGCGGGGCGAGACGCTGGATCCCCATCAGGATGCCGCGAAACCCGGCCTTGACCTCGCCCAGATGGGCGGTGTTGCTCAGCATGGTAAACGTGGGATCGAACAGCGGGTGATCCACATACTCCAGAAAGGCGCGCACGCCCTCAGCGACATCGGTATCGCCTCGAAACTTAAAGTACCCCAGGCTCCGGCCCGGATGGATCGAAACTTCTATCGGCATGACCTGTATTCCCGTTGAGCTTTTTGGCACGCTCTAGGTGACGTTAGGGAATGTTAGCCGCTCTAAAGCGTCAGAAAAGCTCTTTTTTGTGACTTTGTCCGCTTTGGTGAAAATTAGTGCGGATCGGGAACAAATTTACAAACCGGGGTTGTTTTTGCTTTGCAAAACAAGGGCAGGGGCGCGAAAAACCGTTAACGCGCCCCTAGGGATCTTATCAGCAGGCTCTTGAAATCATGTCGCTCTTTCGCGTCATTCCAAGGCGTTGCCGGGCTGATGGCTTAGTCCATCGCCTTGAAGTTGAACTCGCCACCTTCCTTGATTCCCGAGAACCAGCGCGCCGTGACGGTCTTGGTTTTCGTGTAGAACCGGAAGGCGTCGGGGCCGTATTGGTTCAGGTCGCCAAAGGCCGACTTCTTCCAGCCGCCAAAGGTGTGGTAGCTCAGCGGCACCGGGATCGGGAAGTTGATGCCGACCATGCCCACGTTCACCCGGTGGGCAAAGTCGCGCGCGGTGTCGCCATCGGCGGTGTAGATCGCCGTGCCGTTGCCGTAGTCGTTGTCGATGATCAGGTTCAACGCGTCCTCGTAGGTGTCCATGCGCACGGTGGACAGCACCGGGCCAAAGATTTCCTCTTTGTAGATGTCCATATCCGGGGTCACATCGTCGAACAGCGTCGGGCCGCAGAAAAAGCCGTTTTCATAGCCTTGGATGCTGAAATCACGGCCATCGACCACCAGCTTTGCGCCTTGCTCCACGCCAGAGTTCACCAGACCTTCGATGCGGGCCTTGGCCTGCGCGGTGATGACGGGGCCATAATCCACGTCCTCGTCCGAGGTGTAGGGGCCAACTTTGAGCTTTTCGACGCGCGGGACCAGCGCCTCGATCAGCTTGTCGGCGGTGTCCTTGCCCACCGGAACGGCCACAGAGATCGCCATGCAGCGTTCGCCCGCCGCGCCGTAACCGGCGCCCACCAGCGCGTCGGCGGCCTTGTCGATGTCGGCGTCGGGCATGATGATCATGTGGTTCTTGGCGCCGCCAAAGCACTGGGCGCGCTTGCCGTTGGTCGCCGCGCGGCCATAGATGTACTGGGCGATCGGGGTCGAGCCCACGAAACCCACGGCGGCGATGTCTTCGTTATCAAGGATCGCGTCCACGACTTCCTTGTCACCGTTGACCACTTGCAGCACGCCATCGGGCAGGCCCGCCTCTTTGATCAGCTCGGCCAGGCGCAGCGCGGTCGAGGGCACACGCTCGGACGGTTTGAGGATCATGGCGTTGCCGCAGGCCAGCGCCGGTGCCATCTTCCACAGCGGGATCATGGCGGGGAAGTTGAAGGGCGTGATGCCCGCAACCACACCCAGCGGCTGGCGCATGGAGTACAGGTCAATGCCCGGGCCGCCGTCGTCGGTAAACTCGCCCTTGAGCAGGCTCGGCGCGCCCATGCAGACCTCGACGACCTCCAGACCGCGCTGCACGTCACCGCGTGCGTCGGGCAGGGTCTTGCCGTGCTCGCGGCTGAGCATCTCGGCCAGCTCGTCCATGTGCTCTTCGATCAGGGCGCCGAACTTCATCATCACGCGCGCGCGGCGCTGGGGGTTGGTCGCACCCCATTTGACCTGCGCTTCCTTGGCCTTGGCCACCGCGTCGTTCAGTTCCTCTACGGTGGACAGCGGCGTTTGCGCCTGCACTTCGCCGGTGGCGGGGTTGAACACGTCCGTCGTGCGGCCCGAGGTCGACGCCACATGCGCGCCGTTGATCCAGTTGGTCAGGGTGGTCATTTCGACTCCTTCCGTATTGCAGTTGGCGCGACCTTACCCTTGCAAAAATGCGCTCAATACAGGAAATCTGGCAAAGAGGCTTTGCAATTTTGTGGGTGTGAATATGGCAGACAGCTGGGATGACTTGCGGATTTTCCTTGCGGTGGCGCGGGGTGAAAGCCTGTCGGCGGCGGGGCGCGTGTTGCGGATGGACCCGGCGACGGTGGGGCGCAGGATCGCGCGGCTGGAACACGCCATGGGCGCGCCGCTGTTTGGCAAATCCGCCCAAGGCTATGCCCTGACCGAGGCAGGGGCTCGGCTGGTGGATCATGCGGAATCTGCCGAGCAGGCGTTTTTGCTTGCATCCGAGGCGGTCAAAGGCCGCAGCGAAGGTCTGTCAGGGCAAATCCGCATCGGCGCGCCGGACGGCTGCGCGAATTTTCTGCTGCCGCAGGTTTGCGCGCGCATCGCCGAGGCCAACCCCGAGCTGGAGGTTCAGATCCTGTCGCTGCCGCGCGTGGTCAACCTGTCGCGGCGCGAAGCGGATATGGCCATCGCCGTCAGCGCCCCGACGGCGGGGCGGCTTTTGGTGCAGAAAATCACCGATTATCGCCTGCATCTTGCGGCAAGTGCCCAGTATCTTGCCGCAAATGCCCCCATCCAGACACGCGCCGACCTGCGTCACCACCGGATGGTGGGCTATATTCCGGACATGATTTTCGACAAAGAGCTGGATTACCTCGCCGATCTGGGGGCCGGGGGCGTGTCGCTGGCCTCGAACTCGGTTTCGGTGCAGTTCCACTGGCTGCGGCAGCACGCCGGGGTGGGGATCGTGCATGACTTTGCCCTGCCAACCGCGCCGGACCTGCGCAAGATCCTGGAGGATGAGGTCAGCCTGACCCGGTCCTTTTATCTGGTGCGGCACGCGGACGACCGGCGGCTGGAGCGGATGAACCGCTTTGCCGATGCGCTCAGCATCGGTCTGAAAGAAGAACTCGCCCGGCTCGAAGCGCAGGTCCAGGGCCGTTAACCTGTCCTTAACTTGTGCAGCGACACAGTGAACATGGGCGGTAAAGCGCGGGGAGGCTTGACAAATTGTCGCACCCTCGCGGATGCTGTCCAGACATGATGGTTACAGGGAGGTTCGTCATGCAGGTTCAGCAGATCCTCAAAAGCAAAGGGACGGGCGGCATTTACACCGTCCCGCCGGGCACGTCCGTGGGCGACGCGGCCAAGATCCTGTCGGACAAGCGCATCGGCACCGTGGTGATTTCCAGCGATGGCGAAACCGCGCAGGGCATCCTGTCGGAGCGCGACATCGTGCGCGAACTGGCCAATCGCGGCGCGTCCTGCCTGTCTGCCAGCGTTGACGACTATATGACGCGCAATCTGGTGACCTGCACCTTGGGGGAAAAGGCCGACGACGTTCTGGCGAAAATGACCGAAGGGCGGTTCCGCCATATGCCGGTCGTCGAGGGCGGCAAGATGGTGGGCCTGATCACGCTGGGCGATGTGGTCAAGGCGCGGCTGAGCGAGCTGGCCATGGAAAAAGACGCCTTGGAAGGGATGATCATGGGGCACTAAAGGGTCGCAGTCGTCACGTCTTGTCGCGCACAGCGGATTCTGCGCTTGCAAAATGCCGCGCAATATTGTTGCGTGCGGCAGACGACGACTGAAATATAAGGGGGACCCCCCATGCGCATCGGCCTTTATCCCGGCACCTTCGACCCGATCACGCTGGGCCACATCGACATTATCCGACGCGCAGCGATGCTGGTGGATCGTTTGGTCATCGGCGTGGCGATCAACCGCGACAAGGGCCCGCTTTTCTCGCTCGAAGAGCGGGTGGCGATGATCGAATCCGAATGCGCGGCGCTGTCCAAAGAGACGGGGACAGAGATTGTCGCCCATCCGTTCGAAAACCTGCTGATTGATTGCGCGCGCGATGTCGGCGCACAGGTGATCGTGCGCGGCCTGCGCGCGGTGGCGGATTTCGAGTATGAATTCCAGATGGTTGGCATGAACCGCGCGTTGGACAAATCCATCGAGACGGTGTTCCTCATGGCCGAGGCGCGCCATCAGGCGATTGCCTCCAAACTGGTCAAGGAAATTGCCCGCCTGAACGGCGATGTCAGCAAGTTCGTCACGCCCAGCGTGAACGAGGCGCTCAAGGCCAAGCTGACCGCCTGACTTTTGCCTCTAACTTTTTCCTAGCTCGGGTGCGCGCCGGCGTGCGGCGCCCAAGGCGATCGGTTTTCGGCGTTTACTGGCCGTAGACGGCCTGATAGGCGATGCGGTCCAGATCTTCGGGCGCGATGTTCAGGTCGGCGGCCGTGCCATGCGGCAGGCTGCGCAGCTCTGCCAGCGTGCGGCGATACAGGGCGCGTTTTTCCAGACGGGTGCGAAGCGAAGCGAACATAGCCATTTCCTTTCCATGTTCCTGTTTTTCGTTAGGGCTAACATGGGCTATGCTGCGCCGCAGAACAATTGCCGGATCGGTCTTGCTGCAATGCGGAAAATGCAGGGCTACGTTTTCACTTTGTAAAGAAATCCTCGCCGGGTTGCGCGGTGGGCTCGACGATCTGCGCGGGGATCTCGGCGATGACGCCGGGCGGCGTGATCTCTTCGTACAGGCCGATCGAGGACGGCACGCAGACAAAGTTGATGGTCAGCTTTTGACTGCGCAGGTTCTTGGGGATCTTCATTTTAAAGGGGTGCTGCGTGTCCAGAATGCTCCACGGGGTTTCCCCGTAAACGCGGTGCAAGATCTTGTAATCGCTGTTACATGTGGCGATGGCCTGGTTGATGCAGCGGTTCCCGCGCGGCCCGTTCATCGACTGGATCGCGGGCGGCAGATCAATCACCCCGGCGTCCACCGTACAACTGGCCTGATAGTGGACCTGATCGCGAAAGTAATCGACCGGCACCGCCTTGGTCCGTTTGGGCAGCTTTTTCGGCAGATACTCCGGCACCTTTTGCAAGGGCTCTGGCAGATCCTCGCAGCCGGGCAGGGCGAGCAGCGCGGCAAGCAGCAGGATAAGGAACTTGGGCATGGCAGACTCCGGCATGGCACCCGTTCAAGGCGCAGTTCCGGCCATCCTAAGAGCCTTTGGTTTAAAATTGATTTTCGTCGCTCAAATGCAAAACGGCCCGAAGGTTTCCCCTCGGGCCGCTGAAATCCGGGTAGACCGCCTTTAGATCAGCTTGCCGATCGCCACGGCGGTGTCGGACATGCGGTTCGAGAAGCCCCACTCGTTGTCATACCACGTCAGGATGCGCACCATGGTGCCCTCCATGACCTTGGTCTGGTCGCAGTGAAAGATCGACGAGCGCGGATCGTGGTTCATGTCGACGGACACCAATTTCTTGTCGGTGTACCCGAGGATGCCTTTAAGAGGGCCGTCGGCGGCGGCGCGAATGGCGGCGTTTACCTCTTCGACGGTGGTCGGGCGGGCGGCTTCGAAGGTCAGGTCCACAACCGAGACGTTGGGCGTGGGCACGCGGATCGCCACGCCGTCCAGCTTGCCGTTCAGTTCCGGCAGCACCAGACCCACGGCCTTGGCAGCGCCGGTCGAGGTCGGAATCATCGAAAGGGCGGCAGCGCGCGCGCGGTAAAGATCCTTGTGCATGGTGTCCAGCGTCGGCTGGTCGCCGGTGTAGCTGTGGATGGTGGTCATGAACCCTTTGACGATGCCGATCTCGTCGTTCAGCACCTTGGCCACCGGGGACAGGCAGTTGGTGGTGCAAGAGGCGTTGGACACCACGATGTCGTCCGAGGTCAGTTCGCTATCGTTCACGCCGTAAACGATGGTCTTGTCCGCATCGGTGCCGGGGGCCGAGATCAGCACGCGCTTGGCGCCGGTGGACAGGTGCGCCTGAACCTTGTCCTTGGAGGTAAAGATGCCGGTGCATTCCATGATGACGTCGACGTCCCCCCAGGGCAGATCGGCGGGGTTGCGGATCGCGGTCACCTTGATCGGGCCACGGCCGACGTCGATGGTGTCGTCGGTGTGCTTGACCTCGACCGGGAAACGGCCATGCACGCTATCGTATTGCAGCAGGTGCGCGTTGGTTTCCACCGGGCCAAGATCGTTGATGGCGACGACGTCGATGTCGGTACGGCCGGATTCAATGATCGCGCGCAGAACGTTGCGACCGATGCGACCGAACCCGTTGATGGCGACTTTGACACTCATGAGGAATCCCCTTTTCTGGGCGGCATTGCCCTGTCTGAATTTGTTACCGCTAACAATCACCGACGCGGGAAAATGTCAACCCAAAGGCGCGGGAATGCGCCGGGGGATCAGCGCCAGAAGGCGACCCATTCGATGAGTTGGAACATGCGCTTGCCCAAAAAGACCATGTGCTCGGTGCCGAACAGCAACAGGTCCACGATCAGCGCGCAAAGGATAAAGCCACCCAAAATGATGGCCAGACGGTTGGTCATGGGGAACTCCGGCAACAAGATGTGTCCTTGATGCCAGAGGGGTAGGGCGGTGTCACGTCCCCTTCGGTGTAATCAGCGCGCCTTGTAGGCCATCAGCCACAGCGCCGCAAAAGCCGCCGAGACCAGCACGTTGTAGTTCGCCATGGACAGGCCGAACATCTCCCACGGGATTTCGTCGCAACGCACCAGCGGAGCCGCTTCGATCTGGGCGATCAGGTCGTCCACGGAAAGCCCGCCAATAGGCTGAGAGGTGCAGGTCGTCGGACCTTCCCACCAGCCGCGCTCGACCCCGGTGTGATAGATGCCGATGAGGGACGAGGACAGCGCCCCAAGCCCGCCGATCACGATCAGCAAGCGGTGCGGCACGGCCATCGCCACAGCCGCCGCCACCAGCGCCGCCACATGGCCGTAGCGCTGCCAGTAGCACAGCTTGCACGGCGGCATGTCGCCCAGGTACTGAAACCCCAGCGCGCCCAGCAGCAGCCCCGCCGATCCAGCGGCAGCCCCAAGGATATAGGTTCGTCTCTTCAAGGTCATAGATATTTCACCAATAGAAAGCCGCCCAACAAAAGCGCCACAAAGGCGGTGAAGACAAGCCCCAGATAGCGGTCAATGAAGTCACGAATTGGTGCGCCGAACGCCCGCAACAGCCCCGCCACAAGAAAGAACCGCAGCGCCCGCGCCACGATTGAGGTCACGATAAAGGTGCCCAGCGGCATCGCCGTCCAGCCCGACATGATGGTGATGACCTTATAGGGAAAGGGCGTCATCCCCGCGATCAGCACCGCCCAGAACCCGACATCGTTGAACTTGCCGTTAAAGGCTTCCATCGCTTCGGCCTTGCCCATCGCCTCCAGGATCGGCTGGCCGATGGTGTCGTAAAAGAAGTAGCCGATGCCATAGCCCAGCATCCCGCCCAAGACCGACGACACGGTGGCCACCAGCGCGATCAGCCACGCCCGGCGCGGCGCGGCCAAGACCATGGGAATCATCAGGACATCAGGGGGGATCGGGAAGACAGAGCTTTCGATAAACGCCACAAAGGCCAAAACCCAAAGCGCGTGCGGCGCGCTGGCCTGCGCCATGGTCCAATCATAAAGACGGCGGAGCATCTGAAAATTCCTTTACCTGTTGGCTTGGGAAAGACCATGGTAAATTGTTGGGGTCAAGCGTGCCGAAAGGGACTTTACGCCGCCTGCGCAGGGCGCTAGACAAGCGCCCGAGGCCCAAGTGGCGGAATGGTAGACGCAGGAGATTCAAAATCTCCCGTCCTAACGGACGTGCCGGTTCGAGTCCGGCCTTGGGTACCACTTAAAGGTATCCGCCCCGGAAACGGGGACCAGCCTCACCCACCGAATTCTAGATGCGGATCATACGTGCGTGCCGTTCGTGGCATCGGGCCTGTCAGGTCGTCCTCTGCTAGGCCGTCATCAGCGTCAGTGCGGTCAGTCCCCCTGCAAAGGCCAGCAACGTCAGCACGAACAGCGCCCCTGCGCCGCGCTCTGCGCCGGTCATCTGCTTGATATGCGCCAGCCCCAACGCTGCCGCCACAAGGGCCGCGGCCAGCACACAAAACGTGAGAGTGGACAGGAACAGGTGCATCGAAAGGATAACTCCGACTACTGGTACAGGATGCGTGGGCATGGGGCGTCACGGGCTGCTTTGCCCCAACCCCATTGAAACTATTGGAAGAAGCTTAACGAAGTGCAAGGCATCTGCCCCGGTTCCCCCCATTCGCGCGGTTTTGTTAACGGTGTGTTCACTTTGAGTTGCGCCCAATTGCTCGTATGACCAAAATTGCAGCAGATGCGCAGCGCAACCATAGCGGGTAGGTGGGGAATGGCAACGATTACAGCAGGTCCGGGCAACGAGACGGTTATCGGCACCCCCGAGGACGACGTTATCTTTGGTCTCGACGGGGTGACGCAGCTGATCCTCGCGGATGCGGGCAATGACGAGATCTACGGCAACGCGGGCGGTGTGCGCATCGAAGGCCACAGCGGCGATGACACCATCCTTGGCGGTCTGGACGACGACACCATCCTTGGCGGCGGCGGCAGCGATACGCTGGACGGCGGTTTGCAGACCGGGCGGGACGTGCTGGACTACACCGGCGAAGCCTATGCGCTGACCCTGACCCTGGCCACGGGGCTGGCGACGGTGGGGCCGGACACGGACCGCTTTATGGGGTTCGAGGAGTATATCGGCACCGCCTTTGGCGACACCATGGACGGCAGCGGCGTGACCTTTGGCATCCTGTTCAACGGCGAGGGCGGCAACGACTCGCTGGTCGGGGGCCGCGACAGCGACACGCTGATCGGCGGCGCTTCGGCCGACACGCTGATCGGCGGCGACGGCGACGACACGCTGATCGGCGGCTATGGCGATGACAGCATTGACGGCGGCGCCGGGGTCGACGGGGCGCTGTACCTGGGCTTTGGCGGCGGCATCACCGTGAACCTGTCCACGACCACCGCGCAGGCGACCGGCGCCGCAGGCGTCGATACCATCCTGAACGTCGAAAACCTGTGGTCCGGCGAGTACAACGACCGGATCACCGGCACGACCGGCGAGAACTTTCTAAGGCTCGGGGCCGGGGCGGACACGGTGTTCGGCCTTGGCGGTGCGGACACCGTCTTTGGCGAGGCGGGCAACGACAAGATCCAAGGCGGCGCGGGCAACGACTTTCTCAGCGGCAGCTTTGGCCGCGACGTGATCCTTGGCGGCGAGGACGATGACTTTATCCACGGCGGCGACGACGGGGACCAGCTGCGCGGCGGCGACGGGCAGGATGTGCTGATCGGCGGCGACGGGCGCGACGTGCTGATCGGCGGCGACTTTACCGGGGGCAGCTATCCGGGCGATGGCGCGGCGGATGTGTTCATGTTTCAGGACGTCACCGAAAGCGCGCCGGGCGGGGCCAACCGCGACATCATCCGCGACTTCGAGGTGGGGCTGGACCAG
Source organism: Tropicibacter naphthalenivorans (assembly GCF_900176475.1). Classification (GTDB taxonomy): domain Bacteria; phylum Pseudomonadota; class Alphaproteobacteria; order Rhodobacterales; family Rhodobacteraceae; genus Tropicibacter; species Tropicibacter naphthalenivorans. The sequence continues at coordinate 326,979 of NZ_FWXX01000002.1, read as the reverse complement.
ATTGACCTGTCGTCCATCGACGCGGTGGTGGGGACGTCCGGCTCGGCCTTTGGATTCGTGGGGACGGCGCGGTTCAGCGGCACCGCCGGAGAGCTGCGCTACTTTACCACCACTGCCAGCACCGTGGTGCGCGCCGATGTGGACGGCGACGCGGTGGCCGACTTCGAGGTGTTGCTGAACGGCGCAATGACCCTCAGCGCCGCGGATTTCGTTCTGTAAATCGCGCCGCACCGCAGAATTCGCCCCCGTACGTCCCCGCGCGTGCGGGGGTTTTTCGTGGCCAGGGGGCAGGAAACGGTCAGGGCGGCGCAATGGGGCATAAATGGGGCAGGGCGAATTGCGGCAGGTCTGCCCCATTTGAGTCGAATGATTCGGGATAAATTCACGGTTTCGCAGGCGCAAAATGTCCAATCTTTGACGCTTTGCGCGATTGGTTCACAGGGGCGAACAAAGGGCGAAAGACTGGGGCACCGCCCCAATTGGCCCGCCGCGCCACAATGTGATCCCCTTCATTGTATGGCGTTTGGCGACAATTGTCCGCAATGCGTTAACCTTTGCATCTGCATTTCGCGGCATACGTGCGCGGTGGGCGCAAATCCGGGTTTCCATGTTTCCAGATAGGAAACAACCTATAGCTAACCCACTGTAAAAATTGACCGATTTCTGTCTCTTTTGGGCGCAATTCGGGCAGGCATTGCCCCCTTTGCGCCACTTTCTTCTTCCCGGATGCCACAGTTCGCCTTATTAATACTTCCAAGCCCAACTGGGGGGTGAAGACTGCTGGCCACGGGGGCGGCCGCTGAACTGTTAGGCATCCGGAGGGATGCGAAGGGAAGCGATGGTGCACAGGCACCAAGCCGCAACGTAGGCGATCTTCGTCCACGCCGATAAGACGTGGGCACGAGGCAGACCGCGATCCTTTCGCAAACCATACAGGCCTGACGAGCAAATGAGGAAACGGGCAGTGCCGGCGGCATTGTCGCCGCACAAGCGGTTGGGGTGCGCCCCGTCAGGTATGAAAAGGGTCTGAAAATGGCTGATTTGGTTCTCGATTGGAGTTTGCTTGGTCCGTACGGCACGCCGTTGGAAGATGCAGACGGTGCTGTCAGTGCTTCGGTAGATACCGGCGGTGTGGCTGTGGACATCTCGTTTGACGGCGAGGCAACGGGCGCTGCGGCCTTTACCTTCAACGCCGAAGGTTACGTGGCCGACGGTGAGGATTTCGATCCCAACTCGCACCTCAAGCTGTTCAGCGAAAGCTCTGACGCGGGCACCACGCTGTCCTCGACCACCACGCTGGATTTCCGCTCGACCGATGCGCTGTACACCAGCTCTGTGCAGAACGTGTCCTTCCGCCTGAACGATCTCGACGTGGGCGACGCCGAGGACGAGGGCACCGAAGGGTCCGGCTGGGAAGACATCCTTGAAATCAACGCCTTCGACGCCGAGGGCAACCCGGTCGCCGTGACCATCACCGCAGGCGGTGAAGTGGACGTGGCCGGTGACGTGCTGACCGGCGGCGCCGAAGGCACCTACACCGATGCGGCAAACTCTGCCCTGGTGGAAATCGCGGGCCCCGTCGCCTCGATCGAGCTTGTCTACTCGAACGGTGACACCGCGAGCCAGCGCCTGCTGATCTCTGACGTGGAATTCTCGACCGTGGACGTGGGCGACGACGCGCCGCCCGTGGCCGTGGATGACACCATCACCACCGACGAAGACGTGGCCGTCACCATCGACGTGCTGGACAACGACAGCGATCCCGAAGGCGGCACGCTGACCATCACAGACGCGACGGTCGACGTGGGCACCGTGGCCATCGTCGGCGGCGAGCTGCTGTACACCCCCCCGGCGGATTACAACGGCCCGGCGACCATCAGCTACACCATCGAAGACCCGGCAGGGAACACCGCGACCGGCGAAGTCGCCGTGACCGTGGACCCGGTCAACGACGCGCCCGTGGCCGTGGATGACAGCGCCACCACGCCCGAAGACGCGGACATCATCCTGACGCCGCTGGCGAATGACACCGATGTGGATGGCGACACGCTGACCGTGGACTCCATTGGCGATCCGACCAACGGCACCGCCGTGCTCAACGCCGACGGCACCGTCACCTACACCCCGGACACCGGGTTCGTGGGTGAGGACACCATTCCTTATGTGGTCACCGACGGCACCGCCACTGACACTGGCGAGATGATCGTCACCGTGACCTCTGACAACGTGGCCCCGGTTGCGGGCGACGATCTGGCCAGCGCCACCGTTGGCGCGACCATCGTGATCCCGGTGCAGTCCAACGACAGCGACGCAGACGGCGACCTGCTGGAAACCGTGGCCGTCACCGACCCGGCCAACGGCACCGCCGTGATCGTGTCCGATGGCACCATCAGCTACACGCCGGACGCGGGCTTTGTCGGCGTGGACACCTTCGAGTACACCATCACCGACCCCGATGGCCTGACCGACACGGCCACCGTGACAGTCACCGTCTCCGAAGATCCGAACGCGGCGCCCATCGCCGTGATCGACACCGGCTCGACCGAGATCGGCACCCCGGTGACCTTTACGCCGCTGGCCAACGACACCGACGCCGATGGCGACACCCTGACCGTGGCCTCGATCGGCACGCCGCTAAACGGCGACGCCGTGCTGAACGCCGATGGCACCGTGACCTACACGCCGGATGCGGGCTTTGTCGGTAACGACACCATCACCTATGTTGTGACCGACGGGATCGACAGCGACACCGGCGAGATGGTCGTGGGCGTGGGTCTGGACAACACCGCCCCCGAGGCGACCGACGACCTGGCCACCGTGGCCGAAGACGGCAGCACCACCGTTTCCGTGCTGGCGAACGACACCGATCTGGACGGCGACACGCTGACCGTCAGCTCGGTGACCGATCCGGCCAACGGCTCTGCTGTGATCAACGGCGACGGCACCGTCACCTATACGCCTGACGCGGGCTACACCGGGGTGGACAGCTTTACCTACACCGTTGACGACGGGCAGGGCGGCACCGACACCGCGACCGTCACCGTGACCGTCGCCCCCGAAGGCGCGCCCGACGCGGATGACGACATCGTCACCACCCCCGTCGACACCGCGATCCAGATCTACGTTCTGGGCAACGACACCGACCCCGATGGCCAAGAGCTGACCCTGGCGTCGGCGACCGATCCGGCCAACGGCTCTGTCGTGGTGAACGCGGACAACACCGTGACCTACACGCCGGACGCGGGCTTTACCGGTGTGGACACCTTTGACTACTCGATCACTGACACCGACGGGAACCCGGCCACCGCCACCGTCACCGTCACCGTGGACGATGGCATCAACGAAGGCCCCGACGCCGAAGACGACGTCCAGCCGACGCTGATCAACACGCCCACCACCGTGGCCGTGCTGGAAAACGACACCGACCCGGATGGCGACCTGCTGACCGTGACCATCGCCGAAGCGCCGGCGAACGGCACCGTTGTCGTCAACCCCGAAGGCACCGTCACCTACACGCCGAACACCGACTATGAGGGCGTCGATACCTTTACCTACACCGTCACCGACCCCGATGGTCTGGTGGACAGCGCCACCGTGCGCATCGAAGTGGGCGAAGTCGACAACACCGCGCCGGTGGCCGTGGACGATGTGGACACCACCCCGGTGGACACCGCGATCACCGTGGACGTGCTGGGCAACGACAGCGATCCCAACGGCGATGCGATCACCACCGTGACCGCCACCGACCCGGCCAACGGCTCGGTTCTGGTGAACGCCGATGGCACGATCACCTACACGCCGGATGCGGGCTTTACCGGTCTGGATACCTTTACCTACACCATCGCGGACCCGTCGCTGGAAACCGACACGGCCACCGTGACCATCACCGTGACCGAGGACGACCCGAACGGCGCACCGGTTGCCAACGACGACGCGGACACCACCCCGGTGGATACCCCGGTCGTGGTCTATGTGCAGGGCAACGACACCGACCCGGATGGCGATGAGCTGACCACCGTGTCGGCGACCGATCCGGCCAATGGCTCTGTCACCGTCAACCCCGATGGCAGCATCACCTACACGCCGGATGCGGGCTTTGAAGGCACCGACACCTTTGACTACACGATTGCCGACCCGTCGGGCGCAACCTCGACCGCAACGGCGACCGTGACTGTCGGCGAGCCGGTGGACAACGTGGCCCCGGTGGCCGTGGATGACACCGAGACCACCCCGGTGGATACCCCGGTCGTGGTGGACGTGCTGGGCAACGACACCGATGCCAACGGCGACGAAATCAGCACCGTGTCGGCGACCGATCCGGCCAACGGCTCTGTCACCGTCAACCCCGATGGCAGCATCACCTATACGCCGGACGCGGGCTTTACCGGGACCGACACCTTTGATTACACGATCACGGATCCGGCGGGCGAAACCGCCACCGCAACGGCGACCGTGACCGTGGGCGAGCCGGTGGACAATGTGGCCCCGGTGGCCGTGGATGACACCGACGCAACGCCGGTGAACACCCCGGTTGTCGTGACCGTGCTGGACAACGACACCGACGCCAACAGCGACGTGATCACCATCGTGTCGGCGACCGATCCGGCCAACGGCTCGGTGACCATCAACGACGATGGCACCATCACCTACACGCCGGACACCGACTTTGTCGGCACCGATACCTTTGACTACGTGATCACCGATCCCGATGGCGAAACCGCCACCGCAACGGCGACCGTGACTGTCGGCGGCAACGGTGCACCGGAAGTTGTGGATGACGAAGCCACCACCGACATCGGCACCCCGGTCACCATCGACCCGCTGGCCAACGACAGCGATCCCGAAGACGATCCGCTGACCGTCACCGGCATCGAGCAGCCCGAGAACGGCACCGCTGTGCTGAACCCGGACGGCACCGTAACCTACACGCCGGATGCGGACTTCACAGGCGAAGACACCATCCCCTACACCGTGACCGATGGCACCACCCCGGTGACCGGCGAGATCGTGGTGACCGTGGGCGTCTCCAGCGACGATCTGATCGACGCCGACATCTTCCCGGTGAGCGACGATCTGCAACCGCTCGATCCGTTCGATGGTCTGGACGAAGATCCCGATCCCAGCGATGACCTCGACAGCGTTGTGGGCACCTCGGGCGCGGACTCGATCACCACTGGCGACGATGACGACACCATCGTGGCAGGCGCGGGCAATGACACCGTCAACCCCGGCATCGACGACGACCTCGTGTCGCTGGGCGATGGCGACGACCTGCTGGTCGACCCGCAGGGTGCGGACACGGTCATCGGCGGTGCGGGCAACGACACGATCAACGTCGGCTACGACACCTTCTCTGACTACGAAGGCGACGACGACACCTTCCCGCTGCTGGGCTTTACCTCGGATCCGAACCCGGACGATGGCCGCGACAGCGTGCAGGGCAACACCGGCAACGATGTGATCCTGACCGGCGATGACGCCGACACCATCGACGCGGGCGCTGGCGATGACACCGTGGATGGCGGCATCGACGATGACTTCATCACCGGCAACCTCGGCAACGACTCGCTGATTGGTGGCCACGGTGCGGACACCATCGACGGCGGGCAGGGCGATGACTTCATCGACGGTTCGGCCCCGTCTGAGCTGACGCTGACCGACGACATCGACGTCAACACCGAGAACGACCGTGACAGCCTGATCGGCGCTCTGGGCAACGACACGCTGATCGGCGGCGATGATGACGACACGCTGATCGGTGGCTCGGGCAACGACCTGCTGGACGGCGGCATCGACGAAGACAGCCTCAACGGTGGCAACGACGACGACACGCTGCTGGGCGGCGCGGGCGACGACACACTGTTCGGCGGCGCTGGCAACGACAGCATCGACGGCGGCGCGGATGCGGACGTGATCATCGTGGCGAATGCTGCGGATGGCGCGAACGACACCGTGTTCGGCGGCTCTGAGGGCAACGACCAGGATACGCTGGACATGTCCCTGGTGGGCGAGCGTGGCACCGACTGGCGGATCGTGGATGCGGTCACCGACAGCGATGGCAACGGCATCGACGGCACCGTGGAATTCCTGAACGATGACCGCGAGGTCACCGGCACCATGGACTTCTTCAACATCGAGACGGTTGTGCCCTGCTTTACCCCCGGCATCCTGATCGCCACCCCGCAGGGTGAGCGCCTTGTCGAAGACCTTGAGGTCGGCGACCGCGTCATCACCCGCGACAACGGCATTCAGGAAATCCGCTGGGTGGGCCGCAAGGACCTGACCGGCTTCGAGCTGGCCCGCAAGCCGCACATGAAGCCGATCCTGATCCAGAAGGGCGCTTTGGGGAACGGTCTGCCCGAGCATGACATGCTCGTGTCGCCGAACCACCGCGTGTTGGTCGCCAACGACAAGACCGCTCTGTACTTTGAAGAGCGCGAAGTCCTGGTCGCCGCCAAGCACCTGACCGGCCTTGAGGGCGTGGACGAAGTCGAAGCGAACGGGGTAGCCTACATCCACTTCATGTTCGACCAGCACGAGGTTGTCCTGTCGAACGGTGCCTGGACCGAAAGCTTCCAGCCTGGCGACTACACCCTGCGCGGCATCGGCAACGCCCAGCGTCAGGAAATCTTTGAACTGTTCCCGGAACTGGAACATGCCGAAGGTCTCAAGGCGTACAGCTCGGCGCGTCGCTCGCTCAAGCGGCACGAGGCAGCCCTGCTGACCAAGTAACCGCCAGCCGGGACGGATATGCAGACCGTTCCGGCGTTGCCCGACGCGCGGCCGGCCATGTGGGGACAAGGCCATCATGGATCGCGTGCAGACGGGGCTGCGGCCCCACAGCAACCGGAACGGACCAAAGGAACGGGGCGGCGCAGGCTGCCCCGTTTCCTGTTGTTTGCGGGCGTTAACTTTTTCGAAATCGCGCGGGGCTAAGCTGGGCGGTGGGGTATAGCGCTGGTGATGCTGTGGGACAAAAGGAAGAACCAATTTGCCTGATCGTGGATGATGCCGAACTGGACCGCCTACTGATGCGGCGGGTCATGGCGCGGCACTGTCCAGATATCCCCATGCGCGTGGCCCCCAGCCTCAAGGCGGCGCGCGACAGTCTCTCCGCGCATCCCGTGGGGCTGATCTTTCTTGATAATATCCTGAGCGACGGGTCCGGCATCGACTTTGCCGAAGAGCTTCACAACCACCCGAAGTACGCGAAAATCCCCGTGGTCATGGTCAGCGATTTCCCGACGCCGTTCCTTTTTGCCAAGGCAAAGGCGGCCAATGTGCGGGAAATCTGGTCCAAGGCCGAGTTTCGCGGCCCGGACGTGCGGCGCGCCATGGCGCGCTACGCACTGCATTAGGGCTCAGGCCGACAGTTTCTGCGCGTCGCGCCAAGCGTCCCAGGCTTCGGGCGTGTCCAGATCGGTCAGGGCGCGTTCGCCGGGCAGGGCGACCTTGCGCAGGCGGTGTTGGTTCGCCTCCAGCACCTGGCGCGCGCCCTTGTCGCCGTTCAGCTGTTGCAGCGCCGGAAAGCAATCCGCCGGGAACAGCACCGGGTGACCCGGCGTGCCATCGGCGGCGGTGGCCTGTTGCAGCATCGGGAAGGGCGAGGCGCGAAAACTGTCGATCAGCGCCACGATGTCGGTGGTCTCGATCTCTGGCATATCGGCGGGCAGGATCATCAGCGCGCGCATGCCCCGCGGCAGAAAGCTGACCCCGCGCCGCAGCGACGACGACATCCCCAGCGCCGCATCGGGCACCGCGATCAGTTGCACCGGCAGCCCGGCCAGCGCCTTGGCCCGCGGGTGGTCGTGGCTGGGCACGGTCACCGTCACATGCGCGCCGGTAAAGATGGCCCGCTTCGCCTGTCGGCGCAGCAGAGGGAGGCCGTCGACCTCTTCGATAAGCTTGTCACGACCGCGCATCCGGGACGAAGCGCCGGCGGCGGGGATCAAAATGGCGATGTTTTGCATGAGACGACCATACCAAATTCTACGGAGCGCGCGCAAAGTATTTTGCACGCCTTTGTTGCGAAAACGCGCCCCGAAAGGGCCGACCTGACCCCGGTTGGCGTCAGTTTCTGCGCTGCGGCTTTACACCTTTTGCGTGTGCAAATGAAGATTTGGTTAATTTTCTGCACCTGCGAAGGGAAAAGGTCAGCCACGCATCCGCTTTGCATCCGAATCAAACAGCGGCTCGAACAGTTGCCGGGCATCCTGCCGCTTTCCAAGGATTTCCACCTGCATCGGTGTATCTGTCCCGGCCAGCGCCCGCGGGATCAGCGCCAGGGCGATCGACGTGCGCGCGTGGTGAGAATACCCGCCTGACGTGCAAAACCCTTGGACCTTGTCCCCAATCCAAACGGGTTCGTAGCCGTGCACATCGGCGTCCTCTGCGGTGACCTGCAACGCGACCAGAACCCGCGCAGGGGGCGTGGCGCGCTCGGCCTCGGCGGCGGCGCGGCCAATCCAATAGCTGTCCTTGCGCCAGTCGATAAAGCGGTCCAGACCCGTCTCGGCGGGGGTGTAATCGGGCGAAAACTCCGCCCCCCAAGAGCCAAAGAACTTGTCCAGACGCAGGCTCATCATGGCGCGCATCCCGAAAGGCGCCATCCCAAGCGGCTGGCCCGCCTGCCAAAGCGTCTGCCACAGCTGCCGTTGCGCCATGGGATCGCAGTAAATCTCGTACCCCAGATCGCCGGTGTAGCTGAGCCGCTGCACGAGGCAGTCGGTCATGCCGATGGTCATCTGCCGCGCCTCCATAAAGCGCAGGTCCACCGGCGCGCGGCTGACAGCGGCCAGCACGTCGCGGGCGCGCGGGCCCGCGATCTGAAAGCCGGTGACCCGGTCGGACAGGTTTTCGATCTGCACGCCGTCCGTCTGGTGCTGAAGGAACCAGCGCATGTGATAGGCCTGCGCGCCGTAGCTGGCGGTCAGGCGAAAGACGCCTTCGGACAGGCAGGTGACGGTGAAATCGCCAATGATCCGGCCCGCCGGGGACAGCATCGGCGTCAGCGACACCCGCCCCGGCGCGGGGATGCGCCCGGCCATGATCCGGTCCAGCCAGGCGCGCGCCTTTGGCCCGGTCACCGCGTATTTGCCAAAGTTTTGCAGCTCGTTGATGCCGACGGCCTTGCGTACGGCGCGGACCTCGCGCGCGGTGGCCTCAAAGGCGTTGGAACGGCGGAAGCTTGGGGTTTCATAGCGCGGCTCATCCCCTGCGGCGAAATAGTTGACCACCTCCAGCCCGTATTGCGCGCCCCAGACCGCGCCCATGCCATCAAAGATGTCATACATCGGCGTGGTGCGGTTGGGCCGCGCGGCGGGGAGCTCTTCATTCGGGTAGCTGACGGAAAAGCGCTTTTGATAGTTCTCGATCACCTTGGGCAGGGTGTAGCCGGGGCTGATCCAATCGCCAAAGCGCGCCACGTCCAGCGCGCGGGTGTCGCGTTCGCACTCGCCGTGGATCATCCATTGCGCCAGCATCAACCCGACGCCGCCGCCTTGGGAAAAGCCCGCCATGACGCCGCAGGCGCTCCAGTACCCGCGCAGGCCGGGGATCGGGCCGACCAAGGGATTGCCATCGGGGGCAAAGGTGAACGGGCCGTGGATGACGGATTTGACACCGGCGCGTTCCAGCACCGGAAAGCGTTTAAAGGCAAAGGCGATGCTGTCCTCGATCTTGTCAAAGTCGTCGGGCAGCAGTTCGTGCCCAAAGTCCCAAGGCGTGCCGTCCACTGCCCAAGGGCGGCAGGGCTGTTCGTAAAAGCCGATGCACAGGCCGCGCCCCTCCTGGCGCAGGTAGCTTTCCCCGGCGGGGTCCATGACGTGGGGATGCTCGGTGGCGCGCTCGTAGATTTCGGGGGTTTCCTCGGTGACGATGTACTGGTGTTCCATCGGGTGCAGCGGCAGGTAGACGCCCGCCATGGCGCCGACCTCGCGCGCCCAGAGGCCTGCGGCGTTGACCACATGGTCGGTGTGGATGGTGCCCTTGTCGGTGACCACGTCCCATGTGCCGTCCGGGCGCTGGGTGGTGGCGGTGACCTTGGTGTGCAGGTGGATCTGCGCCCCGGCCATGCGCGCGGCCTTGGCGTAGGCGTGGGTGGTGCCAGAGGGGTCGAGGTGCCCGTCGAGCGGATCGTAAAGCGCGCCAAGGATGCCATCGAGGTTCACGATCGGGGCGATTTGGGCGATCTCTTGCGGCGTGACGATTTCGGTGTCGAGGCCCATGTAGCGGTGCTTGGCGCGTTCGGCCTTGAGCATGTCAAAGCGTTCGGGCGTGTCCGCCAGCGTCAGCCCGCCCACGTGGTGCAGCCCGCAGGACAGGTCCGTGATCTCTTCGAGTTCGCGGTACAGCCGGATGGTGTAGCCCTGAAGCGCGGCCATATTGGTGTCGCCATTCAGCGTGTGAAAGCCGCCCGCCGCGTGCCATGTGCTGCCCGAGGTCAGCTCTGATCGTTCCAGCAGCACCACGTCGGTCCAGCCCAGTTTCGTCAGATGATACAGCGCCGAAGCGCCGACGACGCCGCCCCCGATGATGACGGCTTGAGCGGTGGTTTGCATGGCGTGTCTCCGATGGGTTGGGGCGCGGGGCAGGCGGGGTCTTTATGGATATTTGAAAAGAGAAGAAGCAGGGGGGAGTTGGCTATCCGCGACGGATTGTGTCGCAAACGGGCGACTTGTGTTCGGATTTGCGAGGCAGGCTGAGGGGAGCAGTAGGAGAGCGACGATGCGGCAGCGGGCGAATGCGGTGGTGATTGGCGGCGGAGTGATCGGCTGTTCGATCCTGTATCATCTGGCCAAGCTGGGCTGGTCGGACGTGGTTTTACTGGAACGGGACGAGCTGACCTCTGGGTCGACCTGGCACGCGGCGGCGAATATCCATGGGCTGCACGACAGCACGAATATCTCGCGTTTGCAGCACTATACCATGGCTTTGTACAAGGAGCTGGAGGCCGAGACAGGGCAGGGCTGTGGGGTGTTTCAGCCGGGATCGTTGTATCTGGCGCAGACCGAGGCGCGGGCGCAGCAGTTGCGCTTGCAGGCGGCCAAGGCGCGTTTGTACGGCATGAATTTCTACGAGATCAGCCGGGATGAGGCAGAGCGGCTGCATCCTTTGGTCGATTTCGACGGGGTGCGCTGCATTATGTTTGAACCCGAAGGGGGCAATGTGGACCCCAGCGGGGTGACGGCGGCCTATGTGGCGGGGGCGCGGGCGCGCGGCGCGCAAATTCACCGGTTTTGCCCGGTTCTGGCGACCGAAGCGCAGGCGGATGGGACGTGGATCGTGCGCACCCCGCAGGGAGAGATCGCCACCCCTTGGGTGGTCAATGCCGCTGGGCTGTGGGGGCGCGAGGTGGCGCGGCTGGCGGGGATCGAGCTGCCGCTGCAACCCACGGAACACCAGTATTTCGTGACCGAGACGATCCCAGAGGTGGCCGCGCTGGGGCGGCGCTTGCCCTCGGTGGCGGATCGCGATGGCGAGTATTACCTGCGCCAGGAGGGGCAGGGCTTGCTGGTTGGTGCCTATGAGCGCGATGTGCGGCTGTGGGCCGAGGGCGGCACGCCGCTGGATTTTGCCCATGAGCTGTTCGCCGATGATCTCGACCGGATCGAGGACAATATGCTGCGTGCCATTGACCGCGTGCCGGTGGTGGGCCGCGCCGGGATCAAGCGGGTGATCAACGGGCCGATGATCTGGTCGCCCGACGCCAATGTCTTGCTGGGGCCGGTGCCGGAAAAGCCGGGGTATTTCGTGGCGGGCGGCATCATCCCCGGCTTTTCGCAGTCGGGGGGCATGGGCCTGATGGCGGCGCAATGGATGGTCAACGGCGAGATGGACTATGACATGTTCGGCTGGGACGTGGCGCGCTTTGGCGGTTGGGCGACGCCTGAATTTACCCGCGCGCGGGTGCGCGACCAATACGCCAACCGCTTCAAGATCCACTTTCCCGGCGAAGAGCGCGCGGCGGGACGGCCGGCGCGCACCCGGCCCGTGTATGAGCGCCAGCGCGGGATGGGTGCGGTCTTTGGCCTGAATGCCGGGTGGGAGCATCCGCTGTATTTCGACACTGTGCCGGACAGCGCCGGGTTCACGCGCCAGCCGTGGTGGGACAGCGTCGGGCGCGAGGCCCGCGCGCAACGGCACGCCGCCGGGGTCATCGACATTTCGAACTTTGCGAGATACCGCGTGGCTGGGCCGGGGGCGCAGGACTGGCTGAACGCGGTCTTTGCCAACCATATGCCCGATACGGTGGGGCGGTCGTGCCTGACACCCCTGATCGGCAAACGCGGCGGGATTGCCGGGGATTTCACCGTCACGCGGCTGGGGCAGGAGGCGTTCTGGGTGATCGGCTCTGGCATGGCGGAACGCGCGCAGCAGCGCTATTTCCGGCAGGTCGACTTGCCAAAAGGGACCACGTTCCAAAGCCTGACAGACACCACAGCCGGGTTCAATATCGCCGGGCCGGACGCTCGCGCGCTGCTGCAACCGCTGACAGACACCTCGCTGGAGACAGCCGATTTCCCCTTTATGCGCTCTGCCCTGTGCCGCGTGGCGGGGGTCGACTGCGTGGCCTTGCGGGTGTCCTTTACCGGCGATCTGGGGTGGGAGCTGCACTGCGCCGCAGCCGATCAGGCCCGTCTGTACGATGCGCTGCTGGGGACGGGGGCGCAGCCGGTGGGCAGCCGGGCGCTGATGTCCTTGCGGCTGGAAAAGGGCTATGGGTCGTGGGGGCGCGAGTATACCATGGAAAGCTGGCCGCAAGAGGTGGGGCTGGCGCGGCTGTGCAAGATGGACAAGGCGTTCCTGAACAAGGACGCCTTGGCGCGCGTGATTGACCAGCCCGCGCGCGAGACGCTTGTGATGTTTGCGCTGAATGACACCGATTGCCGCGCGTCGAACGCCGATGCCTCGAGCGGCGAGCCGGTGTTCAAGGACGGCAAGGGGATTGGGCGCGTGACCTCTGGCGGCTACGGCTACGGCGTGGGGCAAAGCCTTGCGCTGGGGTTCATCACCGCGGGCAGCGCCGCCCCGGGCGAAACGGTTGAGATCATGGTGCTGGGCGCGCCGCATCGGGCGGTGATCCTGGACCAGCCGCCCTTTGATCCCAAAGGTGTACGATTGCGTGCATAGGTACACGGAAAAACAATGTAAAATTTACTGCCGATTGGGTGCGTTAACGAGTTTTTAACCTTGCCCCGCGCCGGTGTGGCATTATTTTACCGCTGCACGGTAAGAGGGACTGCCATGCTTGCTGCAAAATCTCAGAACGAAGGCGCTCGGCTCGCCGAGCTTCAGGCCTATGACATTCTCGACACCGCCCCCGAGGCGGATTTCGACGATGTGCTCAACCTTGTGGCCAAGCTGCTGGAGGTGCCGGTGGCGCTGGTGAGCCTTGTCGATCAGGACCGCCAGTGGTTCAAGGCGCGCACCGGCTTCGACCCAAGCCAGACCCCGCTGGATCAGGCGATTTGCGCCCATGCGATCCTTGGGGATGACATCCTTGAAATTCCCGACACGATGGATGACGCGCGTACCGCCGACAATCCGCTGTGCTGCGGGCCGCTGGCCGAGATGCGGTTTTATGCGGGCGCGCCGCTGATTTCCCCCACCGGGCATCGGCTGGGGACGCTCTGCGTGTTGGACAGCGTGCCGCGCAAGCTAAATGACTTGCAGCGCGAAACCCTGCGCGTGATGGCCAACCAAGTGATGCGCCAGCTTGACCTGCGGCGCGCCTTGGCCGCCGAAGAGGTGCTGCGCGATGAAATCGACCACCGGGTCAAGAACTCGCTTCAGACGGTGGACAGCCTGGTACGGCTGTACCGGGCGCGCGCCAAGCATGACGAAACCCGCGGCGTGCTGGACGCGGTGGCGCGGCGTGTGACGGCGGTGGCCGAGCTGCATCTGGCGCTGTACCGCGCCGATCTGCGCCACGAAATCCCGCTGGATGACTACATGTCGCGCGTGGTCGCGCTTCTTAATCGCCAAGCGCCCGAAGGCGTCCGTCTGATCGCCGAGATGACCTCTGCCAAGGTGACCCCCGATGCGGCGCAGGCCTTGGCGGTGATTGTCAGCGAATTTGTCGCCAACACGTTCAAGCACGCTTTTGCGCCGGGCAGCATTGGCGAGGTGCGCGTGACCCTGACCCAGGACGCCCATGGCTTGACCCTGACCTGTGCCGACAACGGCAATGGTGGCGGTGAAGGCTCTGGCGAGAGCGGGACGGGCATTGGTCTGCGCCTGATGGAGGCCGCCGCCGACCAGCTTGGCGCGCAAATGGAGCTTGGCGGCACGGATCAGGGCTATGCCCTGCGGCTGACCATCCCGGCGCCAGAGACCGCCCTGCAAGCCGATCAGGTCGCCGCGCAGTAACCTCTGCCGCTGCTCTGCTGCGGTTTAATCCGCCTTGACCACCTCCAGCGGGCGCACCTTGAGCTGGGTGATGCGGTTGTTCTCGCGCTCCATCACCTCGAACCGAAAGCCGTGAAAGCTAAAGACCTGACCGCGCGTCGGGATCATCTGCGCCTCGTGGATGACCAGCCCCGCCACGGTGTTCGCCTCGTCGTCGGGCAGGTTCCAGTCGGTGGCGCGGTTAAAGTCGCGAATGGTCATGGCACCTTCGATCCAATAGTTGCCATCCTCGGCCATCTTGATGGTGTGATCAGCGTCCGGGTCGAATTCATCGGTAATCTCGCCGACGATCTCCTCAAGGATGTCCTCAAGCGTGATCAACCCCTGAAGCGAGCCGTATTCATCCACCACCAGCGCAAAATGCGTCCGGCGGCGCAGGAACTGGCGCATCTGCTCATCCAAGGGCGTGGTGTCGGGGACAAAGTACGGCTTCATCGCAACGTCCGTTACGTTGAAATCCTTCAGCACGCCTTCCATGGTGTTGTCCTCGTCCACGAGGCGATACATCGAGCGCAAGAGATCCTTGGCGTGGATCACGCCGATGATGTTCTCGGGGTCGTCGCGGTAGACGGGCAGGCGGGTGTGGCTGCTTTCCAGAGCCTGCTCAAGGATCTGCTGCGGCGGGGTGTCGGCGTCGATCATCTCGATCCCCGAACGGTGCAGCATGATTTCCTCGACCGTGCGCTCGCTCAGGTCCAGGGCCCCAAGGATCCGGTCGCGGTCTTCCTTTTCGACGACACCTTCGGAGTGGCCCAGTTGCAGCGCCCCGGCGATCTCTTCGCGCACCGCCAAGATGTGGCTGTCCGGGTCGGTCTGCACGCCAAAGATGCGCAGCACCCCGCGCACCAGCAGCCGCACGGCAGAGACCACCGGCGCGAACAGCTTGACGATCACCGCAATGGGGGTGGCGACGCGCGCCGCGGCGGTCTCGGGGTTGGTGATCGCATAGGTCTTGGGCAGCACCTCGGCAAAGATCAGCACGAGCAGCGTCATGAACAAGGTCGCCAGCGCCACGCCGCTCTCGCCAAAGAGGTTGGTGAACAAGGCGGTCGCCAGCGAGGTCGCCAGAATGTTCACCATGTTGTTGCCGAGCAGGACCGAGCCGATCAGCCGCTCATTGTCCTCTGTGATGGCCAAGGCCTTGGCCGCCCCGCTCGAGCCCTTGTCCTGCGCCGCCTTGAGTTTCCCGCGCGAAGCGGCGGTCAAAGCGGTCTCGGAGCCCGAGAAAAACGCCGACAGCATGATCAGCGCCAGAATTGACGCGGATGTGATCCAAAAGGCGGCGTCAAAGAGCGTGGTTTGATCTTCCATGGGGCGGGCGTTCCTTTATTGCTAAAGGGGTTATGGGGGCGCATCCCCGCAGGATCAAGGGGCGGCCCATGTTGACCAGACGCACAACGCAGATAACCCTGCCCAAAGGCGGGCCGCTGCTGGTCTTTGGCGGGCCGTACTCCAACCTACAGGCGACGCAGGCCATGCGCGCGCAGGCGACGGCGCTCGGCATCCCGCCAGAGCGCTGCATCTGCACCGGCGACGTGGTGGCCTATGGCGCGCACCCGTCTGAAACGGTGCAGGAAATCCGCGACTGGGGCTGCCACGTCATCGCCGGCAACGTCGAACGGCAACTGGCCGAAAACGCCCTCGACTGCGGCTGTGGCTTTGAAAGCGGCACCACCTGCGATCTACTGTCCGCAGGCTGGTACGCCCACGCCAATGCCCAAACGACGCCCGAGGACCGCGCATGGATGGCGACCCTCCCGGACCTTCTGTGCATAGACACCCAATGGGGCCCGATCTGGATCACCCACGGCGGCACGTCAGAGGTCAATCGCTTCCTCTGGCCAACCACCCCGACCAAGACGCTGTCCGCAGAAATCGCCCACCTGCCGACCAAACCCGCTTACGTCTTCGCGGGCCACAGCGGCATCCCGTTTCAAACCCAAGTGGGCCAAACCCTCTGGATCAACGCCGGCGTCATCGGGATGCCCCCGCACGACGGCAAACCGCAAACCCGCTACACGCTCCTGCACGAAACCGGGCAAACCGAAATCCGAACGCTCATTTACGACCACCAAACCGCCGCCGCCGCGATGACGCAGGCCAACCTCACCCAAGGCTACCACACCGCCCTCACCACCGGCCACTGGCCCTCAGAGGACATCCTCCCAGGCGCCTTACGCCGCTAGCTTCTTCTCTTTAAAAATATCCCGGGGGAGGCCGCAGGCCAGGGGCGGAGCCCCCTTGCGCACCTTTGGTGTGACGCCCCCTTGCGCACCTTTGGTGTGACGCCCCCTTGCGCACCTTTGGTGCGACGCCCCATTGCGCACCTTTGGTGCGACGCGCCTTTGCGCACCTTTGGTGCGACGCCCCCAAACCCGCCAGAAATCACTCCTTCGCCAAAGGATGATGCTCCAGCACCAACTCCCGCAGCCGCTCGTCCAAGACATGGGTGTAAATCTCGGTCGTCGCCACATCCGCGTGCCCCAGCAAGGTCTGGATCGACCGCAGATCCGCCCCATTGGCCAGCAGATGCGTCGCAAAGGCGTGGCGCAGCGTGTGCGGCGTCACCTTTTCCGGTGAAACCCCCGCCTCGACCGCGAACTCCTTGATCAGCATGTAAAACGCATGGCGCGTCAAATGACCCGCTTTCCCGCGTGAGGGGAACAAGAACGCCGACGCCGCTTTCCCCTTCAATCGCGCCGCTTCCTCGGCCTCATCGCGCAAGGCCAGCCATTCGGCCAAGGCCAGACGGGCAGGGGGCGACAAGGGCACCATCCGCTCTTTCCCGCCCTTGCCACGGATCAACAGCATCCGAGGGTCGCCCCGCGCCGCCGAAATCGGCAAGGACACCAGCTCTGTGACCCGCATCCCCGTGGCGTAAAGCACCTGCATCAAACAGGCGTTGCGCGCGCGGTCCGCATCCGTCCGCCCATGCGCCGAGGCAGAGGTCAACAGCCGGTCCACCTCTTCCACCGACAGCGTCTTGGGCAGGCGTTTGTCGCGCCCCGGGCCGGAAATCTGCACCGCTGGGTTGTCCTCGCGCAGACCTTCGTCAAAGGCAAAGCGGTAGAGCTGCTTGATCGCCGACAACCGCCGTGCCCGCGTCGCGCGCGACAGCCCCAGCGTATCGCAATGCACGAGGTAATCCTCGATGTCCGACTTGGCGGCGCTGGCGAAATCGCGCCCCTGATCGGTCAGCCATTCCTCGACGTGGGTCAGGTCGCGCTCATAGGCGGCCAGCGTATTCGCCGCGGCGCCGCGTTCGGCGGCCAAGGCATCAAGGAACAGGGGCGACCACCGAGAGGCTTTCATCGCCGCGCCCTTTCCGCATCGAGGATCATCAGCTGCAACGCCCCGCGCCGCGCCACGTCCTCTAGGCCCACGGCGCGAAACGTCGCCAGAGCGTCCACCAAATCCTGCCCGTTGCCCTCGGCGCCAGAGGCAAACAGCGCGACGGCGCGCAGGATCACCTCGCCAAGGCGTCCCTCATCCAGTTGCGCGCGCAGCACGTCCGGCACCGGCGCGCCGCCAAAGGCCTGCGCCACCGCATCCGCATGGGGCAGGGCGGCGGTGGCTTCTGGTTTCTGCCCGCGCGCAATGGCGGTCAAAAAACGTGCCTCGGGATCGGTGGAGCCGTCCAAGACCACCGCCAGCTCTTCGTAAAAGGGCGACAGGAACCACGCCCGCTGCGCCATCCGCGCCGCACGCCCGGTCAGGTTCAGCGTCGAGAGTTGCTTGGCATAGAGCTGGCCAAAGGGCACCAGCAAGCGCGCGCTCGCCATCTGCGGCCACAGCTTTTCCAGCGTCTGTTCCACCAGATCGGGGGTGCCGCGCGACATGGCGGATTCGAAGTCCTGAAAGGCGCGCACCCGGTCCCAGACCCCGCCAGAGGCCGCAGGCCGCCGCAAGGTGTACAGCCCAAGCAGCCGGTTCGACGGCAGCGACCCGGCGCGCGCCAGCCGTTCGGCGGCCTCGATCTGCGCGCGCCAGCCGTTGTCGCCGGACAGGTCCAGCACCGAAAATTCCAACGGCAGGGGCGCGGTGGGCAGCGGCTCTCCAAGCGCTTCGAACAGGCGGAATTCCAGCGCGCTGGGGCGCACCGGGGGGATCAGCGCAGGCTCGCCCTCGGCCAGCTCCGGGTCGAGGAACCGCGCCAGCAGCTCGGCCCGCCGCGCCGGGATTTCGCCCAAGGCGCGCCCGGTCCCAAGGATCAGCTCGGCGCGGGCCCAGTCGCCGCCGCGGGCGGTGCAAAACACCCGCAAGGACAGATCCGTGCTTAGCCCCGGACGCGCCTCAAGCATTCGGCAAACCGGCTCTGACTGGCCCAGCAGCAGGTTCAGATCGGCCCACCGCAAGAACAGGCGGGGGTCTTCGATGCCCGCGATGTCCAGCAGGGCCAGCGCCTCTTCGACCGCGCCGCGTCCGCGCAGCCAGTCAATGCGCCGCGCCAAGTGGTCGATCGCCTCTGCCCCCTGCGACGGCGGCGTCGCCTCGGCCAGCATCAAGGTGCGCATCAGCTCGTTGATCGCGGGCAGCGCCGCGTCCACCGCCCCGGTCAGCGCCGCCAAGGTCTGGGGCTCTGACCCCAGCCACAGCGATCCGGGCAATCCGGTGACGCGCGCGGGCAACAAACCGGCGGCCGCGGGATTCGGTGCATCCAGCGGCATCTCGGCCACCGCCGGGGGCGCGGCGGACTGCGCCACGGGGGCCGACTGTGCGGCAACTGCACCGGGCAGGCACAGCAGCAAAAGCGCCAGCTTACTGGCCATCCAATTGAACCGGAACGCGAATTTCGGTCTGCGGCGGGCTAAAGTCCGCGCCAAAGGTTGGCCCCAGATAGGCATAGGCCACCAGCGCAATCGCGCCCAGTACCAACAGGTAGAACAGCCATTTGATGATGCGTCCCATATTCGCCTTTCCCTGCCTCGTCCTTTTTTCGAACTTATACCTAGCCTTTTTGCGCAGTTCACGTCATTCACGCAAGAAATTACCAATGGGCGAAGGATGGCCGACGTTAGTTCTCACAACCAATTGATCCTGCATAAGACAATCGTCTTTGTGGGCATGATGGGCGCAGGCAAGACAGCCGTGGGCCGGACGCTCGCGGCGCATTTGGGCGTGATGTTTCGCGATTCGGACCACGAGATCGAAGAGGCGGCGAATATGACCATCGCCGAGATCTTTGCCCGCGACGGAGAGCCGTTCTTTCGGCGCAAGGAACATCAGGTGATCGACCGGTTGCTGGATGGCGTGCCGGGTGTGCTGTCCACCGGGGGCGGGGCGTTCATGTCCGCCGATAACCGCCAGATGATCACCGACAAGGGCGTCTCGGTCTGGCTGGACGCGGACATCGACTTGCTTTGGGAACGCGTGCGCCACAAGGACACGCGCCCCTTGCTGAAAACCCCCGATCCCTACGGGACGCTGAAATCCCTCTACGAGGCGCGCGTGCCGGTCTATGCCAAGGCCGACATCGTGGTGAAATCCGAACCCGGCCTGTCGCTCGACGCCATGGCCGAAAAAGTGGCGCAAGCCCTGCTGGCACAGCGCCCCGACGTATTAGAGAGGCCGTTATGATCGAAGTGGTGCATGTCCCGCTGCCGGGGCGCGAATACGAGGTGCGCATTGGCCAAGGGCTGCTGGAAACGGCGGGCGCACAGATCGCGCCGCTGCTCAAACGCCCCAAGGTGGCGATTGTCTCGGACGAGAACGTAGCAGATCTGCATCTGGCAACGCTCGAAGCTGCGCTGGACGCCCAAGGCATCACCCATAGCGCCCTGCGCCTGCCCGCGGGCGAGAGCACCAAGCGCTGGCCGCATTTCGAACGCACCGTCGAGTGGCTGCTCGAGGAAAAAGTCGAACGCCGCGATGTGGTCATTGCCCTCGGCGGCGGCGTCATCGGCGACCTCGTGGGCTTTGCCGCATCGGTCCTGCGCCGGGGCGTGCGCTTTGTGCAGATCCCCACGTCCTTGCTGGCCCAGGTCGACAGCTCGGTGGGCGGCAAGACTGGCATCAACGCGCCGCAAGGCAAGAACCTGATCGGCGCCTTCCACCAGCCCGCCATGGTGCTGGCGGACATTGACGTGCTCGGCACGCTGACCTCGCGCGACTACCTCGCAGGCTACGGCGAAGTGGCCAAATACGGCTTGCTGGGCGATGCGGACTTCTTCACCTGGCTCGAAACCAACGGGCCCAAGGCCGCCGCCGGCGACACCGCCGCGCGCACCTATGCGGTCAAACGCTCGGTCCAGATGAAGGCCGACATCGTCCTGCGCGACGAAACCGAACAGGGCGACCGCGCGCTGCTCAACCTCGGGCATACCTTCTGCCACGCGCTGGAATCGGCCACCGACTACTCGGACCGCCTCCTGCACGGCGAAGGCGTGGCGATCGGCTGCGCGCTGGCCTTTGAACTTTCGTCCCGCCTTGGCTTGTGCAGCCAAGAAGACCCCAGCCGCGTGCGCGCCCACCTGCGTGAAATGGGCATGAAATGCGACCTCAGCGACATCCCCGGCGAGCTTCCCGGCGCCGAAGCGCTCCTCGACCTCATGGGCCAGGACAAAAAGGTCATCGACGGCCAACTGCGCTTTATCCTCGCGCGCGGCATCGGCGACAGCTTTGTCACCTCGGACGTCCCTCGCGACAAAGTCCTGACCTTGCTCGCAGAACAACTGGCCGCCCGCTAACCCGGACGGCCCCAACCCCTGGCGCACGCCCCAGCTTCTTCTCTTCCAAAATATCCCGGGGGAGGCCCAAAGGGCCGGGGGCAGAGCCCCCTCCATCACATCTACCGACGCGACCGCAAAACGATCAACTCGCCCACGTTCTCCCGCGTTGTATACCCTACGACCACCCCAGGCTTGTCCACCGCCGCAATCGCCGGCGCCTGCGCGAGCACATCCAACGCCTCTTCCAAGGGCGCTCCCAAGGGCATCTGCGGCACATCCACCATCTCCTCTGCCACCGGATGCGTGTTGTGCCCCTCGGCCATCGCCTGGAACAGCGCCCCGCGCGTCAGGAACCCTGCCAAACGGCCCTCCTGATCCAACACCGGGAACTCATGCTGCGTCGTGCGGATCAAAACCTGGCCCGCGACGTGCATCGGATCGCTGGGCGCGAGGCTCTCAAAGCTGGTGATCACCGCATCGCGCAACTTCAGCCCATGCGCGACAGAGCGCGACTCGACCTCGTTCGCCTCGGCCTGCGCGGCCATAAAGATGAACACGGCGATCAGCACCAGCACCAGGTTGCCCGAGGTGATCCCCCAAAAGGCAAACAGAAACGCCGCCACCTGGCCAATATTCGCGGCCAGCCTGGTCGCCTTCACCCGGTCCATCCGCGCCGCCAAAAGCGCACGCAGCACCCGGCCTCCGTCCATGGGAAAGGCCGGGATCAGGTTGAATACCGCCAAAAACAGGTTCACCGCCGCCAGCTGCCCAAGGAAATCCGCGCCGCTCATGGGATCGGCCAGCACCTGCGCATCGGTGGTCACACCAAGGCCCGTCAGCACCGCCCAGATCACCACGTTGACCGCAGGCCCGGCCAGCGCCACGGCCACCTCTTGCATGGGCTTTTCCGGCATCCGTTCCATCCGCGCCATGCCGCCAATCGGCAGCAAGGTGATGTCCGGCGTCTTGATCCCATAGCGCCGCGCCATCAAGGCGTGCCCATATTCATGCGCCACCACGCAGGCAAAAAGCGCGAGCACAAACAAGGTGTTGGCCAGCGCCGCCGCCGCGCCCCCGGACGACCAGGCACCCGCCGCAATCCACGCCAACAGCAGGAAAAACGTCGCGTGCACCCGCAGCTCTGACCCCAGAAAACGACCGATGGGAAATGACCAAGACATGACGTCTCCTGCCTGAATAACTTTTGGTTAATCAAAAGGTAGGATGCACCGGGGGCCAATGCCAGAGCAGACACCGCCCGGTGTAAAGAAAAACTGGGAGAAGAAAAAACTCGGCAAACAAAAACGGCGGGGCCGCTGGGGCACCCGCCGTTCGTGTTGTGAAATGCGTCCCGCTTAGAACGGGATTTCGTCGTCGATGTCGCGGGCCGGGGCGCGCGAGGGGCCAGAGCCACCGCCCGAAGAGCCGCCGCCATAGCCGCCATCGTCGTAGCCGCCGCCACCGCCGTAATCGCCGCCGTAACCGCCGCCCTGCGAGCCGCCGCCATAGCCGCCGCCACCACCAGAGCCGCCGCCGTCACGGCCATCCAGCATCACCAGCGTGCCGCCAAAGCCTTGCAGCACCACCTCGGTCGAATAGCGATCCTGACCGCTTTGGTCCTGCCACTTGCGGGTCTGGAGCTGGCCTTCGATATACACCTTGGAGCCCTTGCGCAGGTACTGTTCGGCCACACGCACCAGCCCCTCCTGGAAGATCGCAACCGAGTGCCATTCGGTGCGCTCGCGGCGTTCCCCGGTGTTGCGGTCCTTCCAGTTTTCCGACGTGGCGATCCGCAGGTTGCAGACCTTGCCACCGTTCTGGAAATTGCGCACCTCGGGGTCGCGCCCCAGATTGCCTACAAGGATCACCTTGTTCACGGAACCGGCCATTCTCTTCCCTTTCGAATCTTATCGGCGAATGTTGGCCGACCCTAACGCAAGGCAGCCCTGCCTGTAAGGGGCCGGGGGGCGGGGGGCTTCACGAATCTCGCCAATCGGCTAATATGCGCCCGAACTTAGTTAACGGGCGAATGGTATGGCTGGTAATTTGACCAGAGCGATGCGGGTGGGCATCAAGGCCACTTTCGGGGTGGCTATTGTCGTCGGTCTGATGGCGTCCAGCGCCGTGGCAGAGACCGCCACGAAAAAGCGTAAGCTGTTGTTTTCCACGCAGACGCGGGTGCTCGATACGCGGGCCGCCCAGCAGTACAACAACTCGGTGCGGCTGCTGCCGCCCAAGGTGGTCACGCCCACCAAGTGGGGCACGGCGGACGGCGGGCCTTTGCCCACATATCGTGGTAAATACAACGGCCCCTACGCCGAGATGGCCCGCGCCGCCGCGCGCCGGCATGGCATTCCCGAAGACCTGTTCCTGCGGCTGGTCATGCAAGAGTCGCGCTTTAACGCCAAGGCGCTGTCCCACAAGGGCGCGATCGGCCTTGCGCAGCTGATGCCCGGCACCGCGAAATCGCTGGGGGTCGATCCGCACGATCCGGCGCAAAACCTTGATGGCGGGGCGAAATATCTGAAAATCCAGTACCGCAAGTTCGGCTCTTGGAAGCTGGCTTTGGCCGCCTATAACGCCGGTCCCGGCGCGGTGATCAAACACGGCGGCGTGCCGCCCTACCGCGAAACGCGCAATTACGTTAAAAAGATATACGGAAGTTAACCTTTTTAATTCCTTTTTCATCGGGGGCACTTAAGCCTTCGTTATGCCTTTGATGCGACGGTCCGGACAGGCGGACGACATCAAAAGGGGCGGTTTATGCCGCAAAGGTTTCATTTCATCGGTCTCGCGTGGCGGACCCTGGTCGTCGCTTTGGCGATCGGCTTTGCTGTGCCTGTGGCGGCGCAAAACTGCCAGTTGCCGCCGGAACTGGCGCGGCTGACGCGTGTCCTGATGCCTCTGTCGCAAAGCCTTGGGTATCTGACCGATGCGCAGCGCGCCCGCATTTCGGACGCCTTGTCCGGCCTGTCCGAGGATGACGTGATCGCGGATTTGACCGAGAACGGCCTGCAAAGCACGTCCTCGACGGTGCTGGATATCCTTGCGACGGCGGATATTGCCGCCTCGGACGGGGTCATGCGCAACCCGCGGCGGTTGGCGAACCTGCTGTCCGATCTGGATGTGCAGGCGACGCTGGCCTGTCAGCAGGCCGATATGACCTTTTTCCAGAAAATCCAGAGCGGGCGATTGGGCGGCTTTCTGCCTGGCAGCCCCTCCGATGGTCTGTCAGAGCCGCGCAGCCAGCGCGAGCAAATGGTGACAGCCGGCAACCTGATCATGGTGCTGGCCGTGCTGATTGGCTCTTTTGTCGGGGTCGATGTGCTGTCGCGCTGGATTCTGGCGCTGGTCTATAACCGCAAGGCTTGCCGCATCTCCGCCGAGCTGCGCGTGGGCAGTACGGTCCTAAAAGGGCGGGTGATCACGCTTGGCAAGGGCGGTTTTCGCTTTTACGCGGCCAAGCCTGCGGCCTTTGACGAGCAACTACCCAGGATGCGCAGCGGCAAGGTGCGCTTGCAGATCGGTCAGCACGACGTGCTCGCGCAGATCGCAACGATCCACGAAAAAGTCACGGACTTTCGCTTTGCGCAGCCGATTTCCCTGCGCACGCAAAAGCAGATGCTGCGGCTGTCGTCGATTTCACCGTTCTACGTCAAGAAGTCCGGCGATGGCGACGATGCTTTGGTCGAAAAGGTGATCGGCGCCCCCGAAACCGGGCCGGGCGCGCCGGGCCGCGTCACTCAGCAGCAATCTTGATGACCGGCTCCATATTGGCCAACTCGGCGTCGGGCAGGTGGCACTTGACCTGATGGCCGTCGGCCAGGTGCCGCACCGGCGGGACTTCCTTCTCGCACAGACCGCCCGCCACCTTGGACTTCCACCGGCACCGCGTCTGGAACGGGCACCCGGGCGGCGGGTTCATCGCCGACGGAATGTCGCCCTCCAGCACGATATGCTGCTTTTGCACCTTGGTGTCGGCAATCGGCACCGCCGACAGCAGCGCCTCGGTATAGGGATGGTAGGGCGGGGCAAAGACCTGATCCGTGGTGCCCAGTTCCACCACATGGCCCAGGTACATCACCATCACCCGATCCGACAGATACCGCACGATGGACAGATCGTGGCTGATGAACAGCAGCGTGGTCTTTTGCTCGCGCTGGATTTCCATCAACAGATCGGTCACCGCCGCCTGCACCGACACATCGAGGGCCGAGACCGGCTCGTCCGCCACCACGATCCGCGCCGCCCCGGCAAAGGCCCGCGCAATCCCGACCCGTTGCTTTTGCCCGCCCGACAGCTGGCGCGGCATCCGGTCGGCAAAGGCGCGCGGCAGCTTGACCAGATCCAGCAACTCGAGCATCCGCTCGCGCCGCTCGGCGTCGCTGTTGCCCACGCCGAAAATCTCCAGCGCGCGCATGATTTGCCGCCCCACGGTCATCGACGGGTTCAGCGTGTCGAACGGGTTCTGGAACACCATCTGCACATCGGCAATCGTCCGGGTGTCGCGCGCCTCGATCGGCGTGCTCTCGATGTTGCGCCCGTCCAGCAAGATCGCCCCATCGGTCGCCGTCTCCAGCCCCATCAACACCTTGGCAAAGGTGGATTTTCCGCAACCGGATTCGCCCACAATCGCCAAAGTCTCACTCTCGCGCGCCTCAAAGCTCAGCGTTTCGTTGGCCTTCACCACCTTCTTGGCACCGGCCCCGCCGAACAAGGCATTGGCCGCCACCTCGTAGTATTTCTTGAGGTTGTCCATCTTCAGCACAACCTTGCCCGGCTCGGGTTTTTCTTTGACCTCGACCCCTTCAAGCGACGCCGCCCAGTCGATCTCGGCGAACTTCAAACAGCGTGTGGCATGGCGCTCGTTCCCCGGCACGTCGAACATCGGAATGTCCTGCGCATCACAGCGCCCCGCCTCGAAATAGTCGCAGCGCGGGCCAAAGTTACAGCCCGGCGGGCGCTCATGCGGCAAAGGAAAGTTCCCCGGAATGGCGACCAGCGGCCGGGCCGTCTTGTCCGCGCCGGGCAGGGGGATCGACCGGAACAGCGCCTGCGTATAGGGGTGTTGCATCTCGTCGAACACATCCGCGATCGACCCGCGCTCCACCGCTTCGCCGGAATACATCACGCAAATCCGGTCGCAGGTCTCCAACACCAGCCCAAGGTTGTGCGAGATGAACAGCATCGAGGTGCCGTACTTTGCCCCCAGCTCCTTGACCAGCTCGACCACCGCCGCCTCGACCGTCACGTCCAACGCCGTCGTCGGCTCGTCCAAAATCAACAGCGACGGCTCGGCCATCAGCGCCATGGCGATGACGATCCGCTGCTGCTGCCCGCCCGACAGCTGATGCGGATAGCTGTCCAAAATCCGTTTCGGATCAGGCAGTTTCACATCCGTCACCACCTGCAACGCCCGATCATAAGCCTCCTGCTCGGACACCCCCTTGTGGATGATCGGCACCTCCATCAACTGCCGCCCGATCTTCATCGCCGGGTTCAGCGAGGCCATCGGCTCTTGGTAAATCATCGCAATCTCAGAGCCCCGCACGCTGCGCAGCTCCTCGGCCGACATCTCGCCCAGATCGCGCCCCTTGAACTTGATCGACCCGCCAACGATCCGGCCATTCTTGCCCAGATCCTGCATCACCCCCAAGGCCACCGTGGACTTGCCACAGCCACTTTCGCCAACAAGGCCCACCGCCTCGCCGGGCATCACCTTGACGGAAAAATCCATCACCGCCGGGATTTCCCGCAACCGCGTAAAGAACGAGATCGACAGCCGATCAATCTCCAAAATCGGCCCATCATACGCATCTGTCATGCTTTCTCTCCCAGCCAAGGCACGTCGCAGCCCCTGTCTTCTTCTCTTTTCAAATATCCCGGGGTCTGGGGCAGCGCCCCAGTCCACAGAACAATCAATCGCGCAAGGACTCTTCGCGCAGACCATCCGCCAACAGGTTTAACCCCAGCACCAGCGACAACAGCGCAAAGGCCGGCGGCAAGGCAGGGTGCAGGTAGATCGACAACAGCTTGCGCCCCTCGTTGATGGTCGACCCCCAGTCCGGGCTCTCGGGCGGCAGGCCAAGGCCAAAGAACCCCAAGGTTCCCAGCAGGATGGTTGTGTAGCCAATGCGCAGGCAGAAATCGACGATCAGCGGCCCGCGCGCGTTGGGCAGGATTTCCCACAGCATGATGTACCACGGGCCTTCGCCGCGGGTCTGCGCTGCCGCCACGTAGTCGCGCGTCTTGATGTCCATGGCCAGCCCGCGCACGATGCGGAACACCGTGGGCGAGTTCACAAAGACCACCGACACGAACACCACCAAAATCCCGCCCGGCACGTCAAAGAAGTCCAGCGGCCAAAAGGCGATCTTGGATCCGGCCTCGTTGATCAGCGACAGGTAGAGCAGCGCGAGCGGCACCAGCACCACCGCCAGGTACAGCTTGTTCTTGCCCGGTTGCGTGCGGAACCGCGAATGGATCAGCACCGCAAAGAACACCAGCGGAAAGACGAATAAGACCACAGCCATGTACTGCGGCAGGCCCGTCGCGACGATCTCTGGCGTCACCAGCAGGTAGAACAGCAAGATCACCGGAAAGGCGAGGATCAGGTTCGCGGCAAAGCTCAGCACCGTGTCCAGCCGCCCGCCGTAATACCCCGCAGGCAGGCCCAAAGTGATCCCGACCATAAAGGCGAACAGCGTCGCCAAGGGCGCGATCTGGATCACCACCACCGAGCCTTTGACCACCCGGCTGAACACATCGCGCGCAAGGTTGTCACCGCCCAAAAGGTACCACGCGAACTGACCGTCTTCGGGGCGGCGCAGCGCGGTGCCGGGGACTTTGTTTTTCATGCCAGACACTTGGCTCAGCGCGTCATGCGTGGCGATCATGTCGAACAATCCGGTGAACAGCGCGGTGTAGACCCAGAACATCACGATGGCAAAGCCCACCATGCCGATCACGCTGTCGAACAGCTTGCCATACAGGCCAAGGTTGCGTTTGAACACAATCGACACGGCAAAGGTGGCGATCAAGGCAATCCACACCGGGGTGAACTGTAGGAACAATTGGGCGATGATGCCGCCCCAGGACAAAGCTTCCATGATCCGGCCCCCTTACGTGACGCTGATGCGCGGGTTGAGGTAGACATAGCCGATATCCGAAATCAGCTGCGTCACCAGAACCACGATGACCGACACCACAGAGACGCCCAAGAGCAGCTCGATGTCGTTGTTCCCGGCGGCCTGAACCAGCGTCCAGCCAAAGCCTTTGTAGTTGAACAGCGTCTCGACGATCACCACCCCGTTCAGAAGCCACGGGAATTGCAGCATGATGACGGTAAAGGGCGCGATCAGCGCGTTGCGCAGCGCGTGTTTCATGACGATGTTCGGAAAGCTCACGCCTTTTAGACGCGCGGTGCGGATATATTGCGCGGTCATGACTTCGGCCATCGACGCCCGCGTCATCCGCGCGATGTAGCCCATGCCATACAGCGCAATGGTCAGCACCGGCAGAAAGAAGTTCTCGAAATTTGCGTTCTCCATCGCCGAGGTCGCGGTGCCCTTGAACCATTTCAGCCCCACGGCAGAAGAGGCGAACACCGCGATGAACAGCACGCCCGATACGTATTCCGGCGTCGCCGTGGTGATGATCGAGGCGGTGGACAGCGACCGGTCGGTGACCGAGCCTTCGCGCATCCCGGCCAGAACGCCGATCAACAGCGCCGAGGGCACCATCAGCATCATCACCCAGAACATCAGCTTGCCCGTCAGGCCAAGGCGCGTGCCGATGATCGCGCCCACCTCATCCTTGAACACCGTGGACCAGCCCCAGTGCCCTTGCAGGATGCCGCAATAGCGCGGGGCGTCCTCGGCGGTCATCCCCGGCAGGATGCAGCGCCCGGACACGTCGCCATTCTCGGCGGTATGCGTGTAGGACGGCAAAACCCCCAGCCATTCGCCATACTTGACGGGCAGGGGTTGCAGATAGCCCCCCTTTTCCAGCCAGCTTGCCACCTCGGCGTCGGACATCCGAAAGTTGCCTTCGGTCTTGGCGAGCTTTTCAAGGTTTGGATAAAGGTTCGTCAGGAAAAAGACGAGGAAGGTCAGGCACAAAGCCGTCAGGATCATGACCCCGACGCGCCTGAGGATGAACAGTCCCATGGATGCCCCTGTCGGCTGGGGGCCAGTGCATTGCCGGCCCGTTTATCGTGACGCGCGGAGCGCGCGAAAAGGGGCCGCCACACGGGCGACCCCCAAGGCATCGCTTAGACGACGCTCCACTTGTAGATCTGCGGCAGATAGGCGATGTGCTGCTCTGCGCCCGCGACCTTGTCGGCGTTGTAGTGACGGTAAAGCGTGCGCCAGTACGGCTGGATCGTCACACCTTCGTCGATGATGATCGCCTGCATCTTGCCCATCACCTCGCGGCGCTTGTCCGCATCGGCGATGGCGTTGGCTTCGGCCAGCAGGGCGTCGAACTCGGGGTTGGACCAGCCAAACTCGTTCCACGCCTCGCCCGAACGATAGGCCAGACCCAGCACCTGCGTCCCCAAGGGACGGTGGTTCCAGTTGGTCGAGCTGAACGGATACTTGGTCCAGTCGTTCCAAAAGGTCGAGCCGGGCAGGATGGTGCGTTTCACCTTGAACCCTGCGTCGCGCAGCTGCGCCGCCACCGAGTCGGTGGTGTTCTTGCGCCAGTCATCGTCGATCGAGTGGATTTCCATCTCGAAGTCTTCCATGCCGGCCTCTTTCCACAGCTCCAGCGCCTTGACCGGATCGTAGGGCAGGCGGGTCACCGAAGGGTCATGCTCGGGGTGGACGGGGCCCACGTGGCAGTTGTCGGCGTTGATGCCGCGCCCTGCGTTGCCCAGCTCCAGGCAGATCTCGTTGTCCACGGCCATGGCAATCGCCTGACGCGCGCGCTTGTCGGCGTAGGGCTTCATGCCGTCCACTTCGGCCAGCTGGTTGGGGCGCACAACGATGGTCGAGCCGGTGGCAATCTCGGATTTCGCCCAGCCCAGACCATCGAGAATGTCGACAAAGTCGCCAACGGATTCGTACAGAACGTCGACCTCTTCGGCCTCGACCGCCGCGATCCACGCCGCCGGGTCGGTGCCGTAGTCGATGTATTCGATGGTGTCGAAGTAGAAACCGCCCTCGTCAAAGGCGCTATCGCCCCACCAGTCGCGGTCCTTGGTCACGACGGCCTTGACGCCGACCTCGTGGCTGGTGACGCGCATCGGGCCGGTGCCGATCAGATCGGCCAAGGGCGCGGTGGCGTCAAAGCCCGAATGCACAATCGCCGCCGGATAGTCGGCCATGCCGGGGATGATGGTGATGTCCGGGCTGGAGGTTTTCAGCACAACGGTGTTGCCATCCACGGTGATCGCGCCCTCGGCGGCCTTGCCGGTGGCCTCGTCGATCAGCGTCGCCATGCGGCCCGCCATCGAGTTACCCTCGACCGACTTGTCACACCAGCCTTCGATGTTGCGCGCCACGTCCTCGGCGGTAAAGGGATCGCCGTTGTTCCAGGTTACGCCCTCGCGCACGTGCAGGCGGAATTCGGTCGCGTCGTCGTTTACGTCCCAGCCGCTCAGCAGCATCCCGCGGAAGGTGCCGTCCGAGTTGTACTCGACCAGATATTCCAACGTGCCCGCCGTCAGATAGGCGATCTGCGTCCAATCGTAGGTGCGCGGATCCTTGAAGGCGCGCACTTCCATCTGCATCCGCACGGTGCCGCCGCGATTGGCGTGGGCCGCCGCCTGCGCGGGCTGGGCAAGGCCGCCCAGCATATAGGCCGCACCCGCGCCAACCCCCAAAGCGGTGGTGCGCGCAAGGAACTCGCGGCGATCCAGCAGACCTTGCTTGAATTCGCGGGCGTAAAGCGTGGCGCCCGGATGGATCCGGTCCTGCTTGGTCATGACTGTCATGTTATTCTCCCTGTGACATTTATCTGGCGGGGGCCTTTTGGCGCGATCTGCTGTGTTCTTGTCAGTCTGTCGCAGCATCCCCGGTTTTATTCTTAACATTGCGTATTGTTTCAAACCTCGCGTCAACGCTCTGCATCGGCGTTTTTAGGTCTAAAAACGACATATGCCTTATTCAAAAACGACAGCCCCGCCAGCGCAAGCCTGTTTTTGAATGTTTCAGCGATTTGGAGGGGGGTAAAAGGATTGAGTTTACCGGGGCAAACGCAGGTTTTTCTGGGCGTCGGCGCGCAGCGCGGTGGGGCTTTGCCCGGTATGATTGTGGACAAACCGCGTGAAATAGGCCGCCGAGGAAAACCCAAGGGCGCTGGCGATGTCCTGAATCGGCGGATGGGGCCGTTCCAGCGCGCTGCGGGCGGCGTGCAGCTTGCGTTCGGTCAGCATGTCCGCCGCCGTGCGCCCGCCGAATTTGCGGCAGATTCGGCTGAGGTGCGTGGGGGTGACGTCCAGCGCCTCGGCGTAATCGGCCATCAGCCGCGCGCTGGCATAATCGCGGGTGATCGCCTGCGCATAGCGCCGAACCAGCCGCTGCCCGGCGGTTTCCTTGGGCGCATCCGCCGTGCCCGCCTGCACTTGACGATACAGCCAGACAGAGATGAGCCGCACCTGCGCCTCCAGCGCCTCGGCGAGCAGGGCGCGGTCTTGGGTGATCTCGCGCGCCATGGCGTCGATGATCCCGGTCAGCTCGGCCTGCGCGAGGCTGTCACGAATGCGCAAAAGCAGCGGCTCATGCGGCATCCGAGGCGTCAGCCCGGCGGGACTGCGCACCATCAAGGCCTGCACACCGCTGGGCACATCCAGCGAAAACAGCGTGCCAGAGGGGACAAACAGCGCGTTGTTCATGGAAATCCCGCGCATCACGCCATTGATGACCACGCGCCCCTGACCGCGTGTCACCCAGATCAGCACGTCTTCGTCCCGGTCGTGCAGCAGCGAAAACTTCCACGCCGCGCCTTGGGTCAGCAGGTTGTACGACCCCGCCCGGATCGGCCCCGCGACCTTGATCGGCGAAGGCGGCATCGGCTTGGACAGGAAGGACGGCTTTTGCATCACGTCAGCTCGGCGGGGCGGATCGGGGTCCACGCCTTCATGCGGGCCTTGAACCACGTGCGTTGGCGTTTGGCGAATTGCCGGGTGAGGATGGTGGCGCGGGTACACGCCTCTTCCAGAGTCATTTCGCCGTCGATATAGGCCATCAGTTCCGCCGCGCCGATTGCCTTGGCCGAAGGCTGGTTGGGCGACCAGGTGTTGATGTTGGCGCGCGCCTCGTCCAGCGCGCCTTGGGCGATCATCTGGTCAAAGCGCTGCTCGATGCGCGGGGTCAGCCACTCCTTGGGGGCGTCAAAGACAAAGGCTTGTGTCTGGTCCAAGGGCAGCAGCGGCGGCGGCGTGTCGTCCTGCCAGGCGGCGATGCCTCGTCCGGTGGCGCGCTGCACCTCCCAGGCTCGGGCGACGCGGGCGGGGTTTTGCAGGTCGATGCGCGACTTGGTGTCCTCGTCCAGCTCGGCGATCAACGCGGCAAGCCCTTTTGCTTGCATCAGGTCTTCGCCCTCGGTGCGGATGGCGGGGGGCGTGGGCGGGATTTCCGCCAGCCCTTCGGTCAGGGCGGTGAAATACAGCCCCGTGCCGCCGACAATAATCGGACGCGGGCCATCCTGTAGCAAGGGCGCCACCTCACGCAGCCAATGCCCGACGGAATAGCTGTCGTAGCCCGACACATGCCCATACAGCAGATGCGGCGCGCGCGCCTCATCGTCCAGCGAAGGCCGCGCGGTCAGCACCCGCCAGTCGTCAAACACTTGAATCGCATCGGCATTTATAATGACACCGCCCTGCGCCTCGGCAATCGCCAAGGCAAGCGCCGACTTGCCGCTGGCGGTCGGCCCCGCGATCAGCACCGGGCGGTCTGGATCGACCGTATCGACGATCTGTGTGATTGCCGCTTGCGCACTGCTCATGCGGTCTGCCCTTTTTGTCGCGCCCTGCGGCCCGCGCACCATTGCAGCCGCCGCGATTTTCCGCCAAATATGCGCCGATCATACCCCCCAGCCAAGACGGAGCGCAACATGACCGACACAAGTATGGCGGACACGACCTATAAACGTGTGATGCTGAAGATTTCGGGTGAGGCGCTCATGGGGGATCAGGGCTTTGGCCTGCATCCGCCCACCGTGCAGCGCATCGCCCAAGAGGTGAAATCGGTGCACGATCTGGGCGTCGAGATTTGCATGGTGATCGGCGGCGGCAACGTGTTTCGCGGTCTCGCCGGCAGCGCCCAAGGGATGGAGCGTACCACCGCCGACTACATGGGGATGCTGGCGACGGTGATGAACGCGCTGGCGATGCAAAGCGCGCTTGAGGGTCTCGGGGTGTTCACCCGCGTCATCAGCGCCATCCGCATGGACGAAGTGGCCGAACCTTACATCCGCCGCCGCGCCGTCCGCCATCTGGAAAAAAAGCGCGTCTGCATTTTCGCTGCGGGCACCGGCAACCCCTATTTCACCACCGACACCGCAGCGGCGCTGCGCGCCAACGAGATGGCCTGCGAGGCGATCTTTATGGGCAAGAACGGCGTCGATGGCGTCTATGACAAGGACCCGCGCGAGCACGCCGATGCCAAGCGCTATGACGAGGTGACCTTTGACGAGGTGCTGGCGCAGAACCTCAAGGTGATGGATGCCTCGGCGATTGCGCTGGCGCGCGACAACAACCTGCCCATCGTGGTCTTTCCGCTGGATGAGCCGGGCGGCTTCCGCGGCATTCTGGCCGGACGGGGCACCTGCACGCGCGTGCACGGCTAACCCGTTATCAACGCATGATTTTACCGCCGCGCGGCCCGTGTGCTGCGCGGCGGTTCTTTGTAGAGGGCCTTGTAGCTGCGGGTAAAGGCAGAGGGAGAAGCAAAGCCCGTCGCCTGCGCCACGTCGCTGACGGGCAGGTCGGTATCCTGGACTAGCTGTTGCGCGCGCTCCAGCCGCATTTCCAGATAGATCTGCGCGGGCGTCTTGTTCAGGGTTTGCCGGCAGATGCGCCGCAGCTGTTTGAGCGACAGGTCCAGTTCCTCGGCGATCCGTTCGAGCGGCAGGGGATCGTCGAGGTGAGTCGCCATGATCGCCTGCATCCGGTCCAGCACGGGATCAGAGGTCTGGCTAAGCCGCTGCGTCTGGCCGGTGTCGCGCAGGTGCCCGCGCTCAAGGCTTTCGGCCACTTGCACCGCCAGCGCGGTGGACTGCACGCGGCCAACCCACGCCAGCATCGCATCGCCCGCGGCCAAACCGCCCCCCGTGGTCAGCCGCCGCCGGTCGTAGCAAAAGCTGCGCGGCGACAGCGCCACATCGGGGAATTTCTCGGTAAAGCCGGGGGTGGCGGACAGGTCGATCACCGCCTCGCGCCCCGCCAGCAGCCCCAACCGCGCCAGCACCAAGCCGCCCGCCTCGATCCCGCCAAGGGTCGCGCCCGCGCGGTCCGCCTGGATCAGGAAACTGCGCAACCCCATGGGCAGATGGTCCAAGGCCCGCGCCCCGGCGCACAGCAGCACCAGATCATAGCCCGGCGCAGCGGTCCAATCGGCGGCGGGGGCAGGCACGCTTAGCCCGTCCTCTGACACAGCCTGCCCGGTCATCGACAGCACATCCCAGGTAAACAGCTGCTGCCCCGCGCACAGGTTCGCCAGCCGCAGCACCTGCACGACCAGCGCATAGGCCAGCATATGAAAGCCGGGAAAGAGGATCAGGCAAATGTGCATTGGACAACAGGGGCAGGGGGCTACACCCCTGTTTTCGCGCAAAAAGGTAAAGGCTTCGTTCCAAAGCGCGTGACCAAATCGCGCGACGCGGCTATACAATCGCGCCAACTGGCCTTAGACAAAGGCCCAAACGACTAAAAAGCACACCGAGGACCCCATGTCTGACGATTTCGTACTCGACACTGACGATCTTACCCGCCGCATGGAAGGCGCGATGGCCAACCTGCGCACCGAATTTGCCTCGCTGCGCACCGGGCGCGCGTCTGGCTCGATGCTCGAGCCGATCATGGTCGACGCCTATGGCTCTATGACGCCGATCAACCAGGTGGGCACCGTCAACGTCCCCGAGCCGCGCATGGTCACCATCAACGTCTGGGACAAGGGTCTTGTGGGCAAGGTGGAAAAGGCGATCCGTGAAAGCGGTCTGGGCATCAACCCGCAGCTCAACGGCACGATCATCATGCTGCCGATCCCCGAGCTGAACGAGGAACGCCGCCGCGAGCTGGGCAAGGTCGCCGCGCAATACGCCGAGCACGCCCGCGTGTCGATCCGCAACGTGCGCCGCGACGGCATGGACCAGATCAAAAAGGCCAAGGCCGACGGCATGTCCGAGGACGACCAGAAGCTCTGGGAAGGCGAAGTGCAGGATCTGACCAACACCTACGTCAAGAAGGTCGACGAGGCGCTGGAAAACAAGCAAGAAGAGATTATGCAAGTGTAACCAAGGTTGCATGGGTATCAGCAAACCGGCGGGGGCAACCTTCGCCGGTTTTGCATATCCGCGCACCGTGCCTTGTCGGCACGCATTCGCCGCCATTTTTAGCATTTCGTCCGAACGGTTTTGGAATCGGTCGGCGCTTGGTCTAAAAGGGGCGCATTCGTGATCCGTAGTTTAAGGACCAAACCATATGGCAAAACCGTTCCTTGAGACCGATGGGCCAAAGCATGTGGCCATCATCATGGACGGCAATGGCCGTTGGGCCACGCAGCGCGGCCGGCCCCGGCTGTTCGGCCACCACGCGGGCGCGCGCCGGGTGCGCGAGATCGTCGAGGCCTGCCCCGAATACGGCGTCAAGTATCTGACGATCTTTGCCTTTTCCACCGAGAACTGGAAGCGCACGCAGGTCGAGGTCGCGGGCCTCATGAGCCTGTTCCGCCGCTACATCATGAAGGAAATGCAGGCCTTCGTGAAGGAAAACGTGCGTGTGCGATTCATTGGTGACCGCCCCCGGCTGGACAAGAAACTGCGCGGGCTGATGGACGAGGCCGAGGAGATGACCTCGCATTGCACCGGCACCAACCTGACGATTGCGCTGAACTACGGGGGCCGCGACGAAGTCGCCCGCGCGGTGCAGCGCCTTGCGCAGGATGTGGCCGACGGCAAGCTCTGCCCCAGCGACGTACACGAGGAAACCTTGCCGAAATACTTGGACACCTGCGTGCTGCCCGACCCCGATCTGGTGATCCGCACCAGCGGCGAGGCGCGGATTTCGAACTTTTTGCTCTGGCAGTCGGCCTATGCGGAATACGAATTCGTCGACACGCTCTGGCCGGATTTCTCATCGGATGAGTTCGGCAAGCTGGTCGGCCAATACGGCAAGCGCGACCGCCGCTTTGGCGCGGTGACCGCATGAGCAAGGCCAACTGGGAAGACCTCGCGCCGCGCGCCATTTCCGGCGTTGTGATGATCGGCGTCGGGATGATCGCGGTGTCCTTGGGCGGGCTGTGGTGGCAGGGGCTGATCGCGCTGATCTGCGGCGGCATGGTCTGGGAGCTGGTCTGCATGGTCGACACCGGCCGCACCAAGAGCCAGTACATCCTCGCCGTGGCGACCGCGGTTTGCGCGCTGGCGGCCATTAACCTGCCGCCGTCGTTCGCTTTGCCGCTGCTGTTGTTGCCGTCGATGCTGGGCTTTACCCGGATGGAGCGCGGCGGCGTGACCTACGCGGTCACCGCCATGATGATCATGCTGGCGGGCTATTCGATGATGGCCCTGCGCAGCGATTACGGCCTGACGTGGATGCTGTGGCTTGTCTGCGTCGTGGTGGCCACCGATGTGATGGGCTATTTCGCGGGCAAAGCCATTGGCGGCCCGAAGTTCTGGCCCCGCGTCTCGCCGAAAAAGACGTGGTCGGGCACCGTGGGCGGCTGGGTCGGCGCGGCGCTGGTCGGCGCGTTCTGGGCCGGTTGGACCATCGAAGGCGCTGGCCTCATTGGCATTTCCATCGCGGTCAGCATGGCCAGCCAGATCGGCGACGTGGCCGAAAGCGCGATCAAGCGCAAGGCGGGCGTCAAGGACAGCTCTCATCTGATCCCCGGTCACGGCGGGTTGATGGACCGCTTTGACGGGATGCTTGGGGCCTCGGTCTTCTTGGTGATCGCCGGGCAGATTGTCGGCTTTCCGCCGGGGGTATAATGCGCAGAGTTTCGATTTTTGGCAGCACCGGGTCGATTGGGCAGAACACCATCGACCTGATCGCCCGCGACCCCGGCAGCTATCAGGTGGTCGCCCTGACCGGCGGGCGCAACATTGCGCAACTGGCCGACGACGCGCGCCGATTGAACGCCGAACTGGCGGTGACTGCGCATGACGAGCTGTTGGACGATCTGCGCGCCGCGCTGGCCGGATCGGGGGTCGAGGCGGCGGCGGGGCGCACAGCCTTGGTCGAGGCCGCCAGCCGTCCTGCCGATTGGGTCATGTCCGCCATTGTCGGCGCGGCTGGGCTGGAGCCGGGGTTGCGCGCGCTCGAACAAGGGGCCGATCTGGCGCTGGCCAACAAGGAAAGCATGGTCTGCGCCGGGGGCCTGATGCTGCGCACCGCGCGCGCACAGAACGCCCGCCTATTGCCGGTGGACAGCGAGCATTCGGCGGTCTTCCAAGCCCTCATTGGCGAAGACCTATCCGCCGTGGAACGCATCATCATCACCGCAAGCGGCGGCGCTTTCCGCGACTGGCCGCTGGCAGACCTTGAGAAGGCGACGCCCGAACAGGCCGCCACCCATCCCAACTGGGACATGGGCCAGCGGATCACCATCGACAGCGCCTCGATGTTCAACAAAGCCCTGGAGCTGATTGAAACCAAAGAGTTTTTCGGCATCGACCCGGCCAAGATCGAAACCGTCGTGCACCCGGAATCGATGATCCATGCGCTGGTTGGCTTTAACGACGGGGCGTTGATGGCCCACGTCGGGCCGCCCGACATGCGCCACGCCATCGGCTTTGCGCTGCACTATCCGCAGCGGCAAAAGCTGCCCGTCGAACGGCTCGATCTGGTGAAACTGGGCCAGCTGACGTTCCGCGAGCCGTGCGAGAAACGCTGGCCCGCCCTGCGCCTTGCGCGCGAAGTCATGCAGGCGGGCGGCCTGATGGGCGCGGTGTTCAACGCCGCAAAAGAAGAGGCGCTGGACGCATTTATCGCCAAACAGATCACTTTTCCGCGTATGGCCGGGGTGGTTGAGGATGTTTTAACCAGTCTTTCGTCCCAAGCGGGCCATAATACTGACGCGATTACTCTTGATATGGTTGCAGAGGCTGACCATCTGGCACGACAAGCGGCCGCTGCGGTCATCGCACGTAAAGCCTGATTAGAAGGGGCATGTTTTGGACCTGACGACAATGATACCGCAATTTGGCGGGTTTCTCTGGACAGTGGTGTTTTTCATCGTCGCCCTGTCGATCATCATCGCGATCCACGAATACGGCCACTACATCGTCGGCAAGAAATCCGGCATCTTTCCCGAGGTGTTCAGCCTTGGGTTTGGGCCGGTGATCTGGTCGCGCATGGATGGCGACGGCACCAAGTGGCAAATCGCGGCGATCCCCTTTGGCGGCTACGTCAAGTTTCGCGGGGATGCGAATGCCTCTGGCGGGGTGGACGCCGACGCGATGGAGGCGCTCGACGAAGACGAAGTGCGCCACACCATGCACGGCGCGCCGCTTTGGGCGCGCACGGCGACCGTTGCGGCGGGGCCGGTGTTCAACTTTATCCTGTCGATTGCGATCTTTACCGGCGTGATCATGTACCAGGGCACCACCGCCGATCCGCTGACCATCGCCAACCTCAAGCCGGTCCCCGGTACGCAGGAACTCCGCGAAGGCGATGAGATCCTGGCGATAGCGGGCCGCGCCTTGCCCTCGGCCGAGGATGGCGCGCTGTACAATGAATTCATGGCGAACCTGCCGCAGCAGCCGGTGCTGGATTACACGGTTAAACGGGGTGGGCAGGAACTGACAGTGCAGGGGCCGTACTTCCTGTTGCCGCTGGCGGGGGGCGTTGCGCCGCGCTCTGCCTCTATGGATGCAGGGCTGGAAGCCGGTGACATCATCACCCACATCAATGGCGAGCCGGTCTTTGCCTTCAAGCAGTTGCAAACCGCTGTCGAAGGGTCGGGCGGCGACGCTGTGGCGCTGACCATCTGGCGCGACGGCGAGGTTCTGGACAAAACCCTGACCCCGCGCGTCACCGACGAGCCGCTGGCAGATGGGGGCTTTCGCACCGTTTACCGCATTGGTCTGGCCAGCGGTCTGCTGTTCGAACCCGACACCGTGGCGGTGGGCCTTGGCGACTCGCTCAGTGGCGCTGTGGGGCAGGTGGGCCGGATCATCACCGGGTCCGTGTCCGGGCTGTGGCACATGGTGACGGGGCAGATCAGCACCTGTAACCTGTCCGGCCCCATCGGCATCGCGGAAACCTCTGGCGATATGGCGAAACAGGGCACCACGAACTTCCTGTGGTTCATCGGCGTGCTGTCCACGGCGATTGGCCTGCTGAACCTCTTCCCGATCCCGGCGCTGGATGGCGGGCACCTGATGTTCTACGCCTACGAGGCTGTCTCGGGCCGTCCGCCCAGCGACCGCGCGCTGCAAGTGCTGATGTCCATCGGCATCACCTTGGTTCTGGCGATGATGGTGTTCGGTCTGGGCAACGACATCCTGTTCTGCCCGTAACCGATACGCGGCCACTGCCTATTAAAATTCGACCGGCGTTCCCCGCGGAGCGCCGGTTTTTTGTTGCCCAAACCGCAACCAATCCCCGGTTCCAACGGTTACATTGTTGAACCAGCGGCCAAAAACCCCGCGCGAGCGGTCAAACTTATGCCCGATTCACCACGCATAAAGGGGTTAAGACCACGAAAGGACCGAATCCATGCACACGCTTCACGCCGGATACCGCAGCATGTCAGTGCTTATGGCGATCAACTGGGACCGTCTGCTGTACATCTGCACCATCGTTTTCGCCCTGTTCTTTGGGGCGTACCTTGGGACCGTCCTGCAGTAGTCCTGCAATAATTAACGTCTGGCCCGAGAAAGACGGCAATTCGCCGCCTCGGGCTTTTGACAAGGCTGGCCAATCCCGATACTCAACATCTTGAGGGATGTCGGAGTGAAAGTCGGAAAATGGCACAAGTCATTCAGCCGCGTGAAAACGCGCGCAACGCAGCAGCAACGAAATTGGACAAGGCAGTGCGGGCCGTCGCGCTGTCTTTTGTCATGGCCACGGGTGCCGGGATCGGGATGCTGCCGCAGATCGCCCACGCGCAGGCCTATTCGTTTTCCAACGTATCGATCGAAGGCAACCAGCGCGTCGAGGCCGGGACCATCCTGTCCTACGCAGGCATCGCGCGCGGCCAGACCGTGTCCGCCGGTGAGCTGAACGATGCCTACCAGCGCCTCGTCGCCTCTGGCCTGTTCGAACAGGTCGAGATCATTCCGCAGGGCGGCACGCTGGTCATCAAGGTGGTGGAATACCCGACGATCAACCAGATCGCCTTTGAGGGCAACAAGCGCATCAAGGACGAAGACCTTGCCGCCATCGTGCAATCGCAATCGCGCCGGGTGTTTTCCCCGCGCGTGGCAGAGGCCGACGCCCAGCAAATTTCTCAGGCCTATGTCCAGCAGGGCCGCGTCGCCGCGCGTGTCTCGCCCAAGGTGATCCGCCGCCGTGACAACCGCGTCGATCTGGTGTTCGAAGTCTTCGAAGGCGGCGTGTCCGAGATTGAGCGCATCGGCTTTACCGGCAACGCGGCGTTTTCCGACCGCCGTCTGCGCCGCGTCATCGAGACCAAGCAAGCCGGTCTGTTGCGCGCGATCATCAAGAAAGACAACTTTATCGAAGACCGCATCGAGTTCGACAAGCAGCTCTTGCGCGACTTCTACAGTGCCCGTGGCTACGTCGATTTCCGCATCACCGGCACCAACGGCGAAATCGCGCAGGAACGTGACGGGTATTTCGTGAACTTCACCGTCGAAGAGGGCCAGCAGTTCTCTGTCGGCGAGGTCACCGTCACCTCGGACCTGCCCGAGGTGGACCCGGAGATCTTTGAAAAAGCCGTGCGCCTGCGCTCTGGCAAGGTTTACTCGCCCTCTCTGGTCGAGAATGAAATTGCCCGGCTTGAACGTCTGGCGATCCGCGAGGGGCTGAACTTTGTCCGCGTCGATCCGCGCATCAACCGCAATGACCGCGACCTGACGCTGGACGTGGAATTTCAGCTGACCCGCGGCCCGCGCATTTTCGTCGAGCGTATCGACATCGAGGGCAACACCACCACCATGGACCAGGTGGTGCGCCGCCAGTTCGAGGTGGCCGAGGGCGACCCGTTCAACCCGCGCGCCATCCGCGAAAGCGCCGAGCGTATCCGCGCCTTGGGCTTTTTCACCAACGCCGACGTGCA
This sequence comes from Tropicibacter naphthalenivorans, assembly GCF_900176475.1. Taxonomy (GTDB): domain Bacteria; phylum Pseudomonadota; class Alphaproteobacteria; order Rhodobacterales; family Rhodobacteraceae; genus Tropicibacter; species Tropicibacter naphthalenivorans. The sequence continues at coordinate 285,491 of NZ_FWXX01000002.1, read as the reverse complement.
GGCTCGCGAAGGCAGCACCCCGCAGCAGGTCGTCATCGACGTGAACGTCGAAGAGGCGCCCACCGGCTCGATCAGCTTTGGTGGCTCGTATTCGACCACCGCGGGCTTTGGTCTGGCGCTCAGCTTTTCCGAGCGGAACTTTTTGGGTCGGGGGCAGTACCTGTCCTTGGGGATCAACACCTCGTCCGACACCAAACGCTATTTCCTGAGCTTTGCCGAACCGGCCTTTCTTGGGCGCGAGCTGACCTTTGCCACCAACCTCAGCTATACGGAATCCACCGAGATTTCCGACGAATATGACGCCGAGAATGGCGCCTTTGGTCTGTCGCTGGAATTCCCGGTGTCGGAAAACGGCCGTCTTGGGGTGAATTACAAGCTGGGCTATTCCAATCTCGTCGATCCCGATGGGACCGGCAGCTATGGCGGCATTGTTGCCAACGAAATCGCCATGGGCGAGATCTTTGACAGCTCGCTGGGCTACAAATACACCTACGACACGCGCCGCACCGGGCTGGATACCACGGCGGGCGTCTTGTTCGAATTCGGTCAGGACTTTGGCGGCCTTGGCGGGGACCGCAACTTTGTGCGCACCCAAGCCAAGATCGTGGCGCAAAAGAAAGTCATGAACGAAGAGGTCACCCTGCGGGCCACGCTTCAGGGCGGCGCGCTGAATTATACCAAGGGCCAGACCCGCGTTGGCGACCGCTTCTTTACCGACCCGGACATCATGCGCGGCTTTGCCTTTGGCGGCATCGGCCCGCGTGAGATCGGCGCCGGGGTGAACGACTCTCTGGGCGGTGAATACTACGCCACCGCGCGCTTTGAGGCCGAGTTCCCCGTGGGCCTGCCCGAGGAATACGGTATCCGCGGCGGCGTTTTCTATGACATCGGGTCCGTCTGGGGTCTGAGCGACACCAGCGGTGTGGCGGCGGGCAACCAGATCGTGTCCGAGGCCTTCGAAGACCGCCAGACCATCGGCGTGTCGATCCTGTGGGACAGCGTGCTGGGCCCGCTGCGCATGGACTTTACCGAGCCGTTGAAAAAGAAGCCCTACGACGAAACGCAAAGCTTTAACCTGTCCGTCTCGACAGAGTTCTAAGGTGCGCGGGCTGCGGGCTGTGATCCTTGGCGCGTCGCTGGGCCTTGGCTTGGCGATGCCGCTTGGGGCGTTTGCGCAATCCATCGGCGGGCCGCTGAGCCAAGGCGTGGTGCAAAGCCCCGTCTTGGTGGTGCAGTTCGACACGGTGTTCGCCGACAGCGCCTTTGGCCAGCGGATCACCGCCGAGCTGGAGGCCGAGGGCGCGGCGATCTCTGCCGAAAATCGCCAGATCGAGGCGCAGCTGACCGAGGAAGAGCGTCAGCTGACCGTGCAGCGCGAAACCATGGCCCCAGAGGCCTTTCGCGCCCTTGCCGACGCCTTTGACGCCAAGGTTCAGCGCCTGCGCGCCGAACAAGACGCCAAGGCCCGCGCGCTTGGCACCAAAAGCGAAACCGCCCGGCGCGATTTTCTGACCGTCGCGCAGCCCGTGCTGGAACAGCTGATGGCAGAGGCGGGCGCGGCGGTGATCCTGGAACGCCGCGCGGTCTTTGCCGCGCTGGACGCCATCGATATCACCGATCAGGCCATCGCCCGCGTCAATGAGGCCATCGGCGACGGCGCAGCCCCGCCCGAACAGTGACGCCCCGCTTGCCCAAAGCCCCGCGGATTGCTAGGGGTTTGCGCAAGGACAATAAAAGGCCAACGACATGACCGACACGCTGCTGAGCGCCGACATCCAACTGATCCAGCGGATCTTGCCGCACCGCTATCCGTTCCTGCTGGTGGATCGCGTCGAAGAGATCGACAGCTACACCTCGGCGGTCGGCATCAAGAACGTCACCATGAACGAGCCGCATTTTCAGGGCCACTTTCCCGGTCTGCCGATCATGCCCGGCGTGACCATCGTCGAAGCCATGGCCCAGACCGCCGCCGTCATGGTGGGCACCGCGCTGGACATGGCCGACAAGGAAATGAAGGTCTACTTCATGTCCATCGACAAGTGTAAATTCCGCCGCAAGGTTGTCCCCGGCGACCAGCTGCGCATGAAGCTGACCACCGCGCGCGGCAAGCCCGGCGGCAAGGTCTGGAAGTTCACCGGCGTGGCCACCGTCGACGGCGAGATGGCCGCAGAGGCGGAATTCACCGCGATGATGGACCTGCCCGCGTGAGCGAGACGGTGATCCACCCCTCGGCCGTGATCGAGGACGGCGCGCAGATTGGGCAGGGCGTCCAGATCGGTGCTTTCTGCCATATCGGCCCCGAGGTTGTGCTGCACGACCGCGTCACGCTGCAAAGCCACGTGGTGGTGCAGGGCCGGACCGAGATCGGCGAGGACACGCTGGTGCATTCCTTCGCGGTGCTCGGCGGCATCCCGCAGGACCTCAAGTTCAAGGGCGAAGCCTCGCGTCTTGTGATCGGCCAGCGCAACCGCATCCGCGAACACGTCACCATGAACACCGGCACCGAAGGCGGCGGCGGCATCACCCGCGTCGGCAACGACGGGCTGTTTATGGCGGGCTGCCACGTGGCGCACGACTGCCAAGTGGGCAACAACGTCATCGTGGTGAACAACGCCGCGCTGGCGGGCCATTGCATCATCGAGGATGAGGTCATCATCGGCGGTCTGTCCGGCGTGCACCAATGGGTGCGCATCGGGCGCGGCGCAATCATTGGCGCGGTGACCATGGTGACCAACGACGTGATCCCGCATGGTCTGGTGCAGGCCCCGCGCGGCAAGCTGGACGGGCTCAACCTTGTGGGCTTGAAACGGCGCGGCGTGGACCGTTCGGACATCACGGCCCTTCGCGCGGCCTTCCAGATGCTGGCGCAGGGCGAAGGCGCATTCCAGGACCGTGCGCGGCGACTGGGCGATGAGACCTCTAGCGACTATGTGCGCGAAATCGTTGAGTTTATCCTTGGCGAGACCGATCGTTCCTTCCTCACGCCGGGCTAAGACATGCTGGCACTGATCGCAGGCACCGGAGAGTTGCCGCGCGCCGTGGTGCGCGCGCTGCCCCAGCGGCCTTTGATCTGTGCGCTGGAAACCAGCCCGCCGGATTTTGTCACCGCCGACCGGCTGTTCCGGCTGGAACATCTAGGAAGCCTGCTGCGCTGGCTGCGCGCCCAAGGGGTGACGCAGATTTGCATGTGCGGGGCGGTCTCTCGTCCCGACATTCGCTGGCAAAGCCTTGATCTGTCGACGGTTTTCCTGCTGCCAAGTATCCTTCGGGCGCTGCGCCGGGGTGACGATGGCGCGCTGCGGATCGTGATCGGCATCCTCGAAGGGGCGGGCTTTGACGTGCTGGCAGCCCACGAGGCCGTTCCGGCGCTGCTGCTGCCCGAAGGCATCGCCACCCGCACCGCACCGGGCGGAGAGATCGCCGCGCTTGCACGGCTTGGGGATCGGGTCAGCGCTGAACAGGCGCGCGAAGACTTGGGGCAGGCTTGCGTGATCCGCGACGGGCAGGTCCTCGCTCGCGAGACCGACAGCGGCACCGACAAGATGCTGGGCGGGTTGCCCTTTGGCACGGCGCTTGGCGGGGTGCTGTACAAGGCTCCGAAACCCGGTCAGGACCGCCGCGCCGACCTGCCGGTTATCGGCCCGCAAACCGCCGCGCGCTGCGCCGAGGCGGGACTCAAAGGCATCATCATCGAAGCCGGGGGCGTCATGGTTCTGGACCAGACCGACGTGATCCGCCGCCTCGACGCCGAAGGCATGTTTCTCTGGGTCCGCGAAAGGCCAAGCCCATGAAGGTGTTTGTGACCGCCGGTGAGGCCTCTGGCGACAAGCTGGGCGCGGCCCTGATGATCGGCCTGCGCGAGCTGCGTGGTGACGTGGAATTTACCGGCATCGGCGGCGAGCGGATGATCGGGCAGGGGCTGGACAGCCTGTTCCCGATGGATGAGATCAGCATCATGGGAATTGGCGAAATCCTCAAGGAATACCGCCACTTAAAGGCGCGCATTCGGCAGACGGCGGACGCCATTCTGGCGCAGCGCCCCGACGTGGTGGTGACCATCGACCTGCCGGAGTTTTCCTTGCGGGTGGCGCGCTTGGTCAAGGCCGTGGCCCCCGAGATCAAGATCGTGCACTACGTCGCGCCGACCGTCTGGGCGTGGCGTCCGGGGCGCGCGGAAAAGATGCGCGGGCTGGTGGATAAGGTCTTGGCCCTGTTGCCGTTTGAACCCGAATACATGCAGCGCGCCGGGGTGCCGTGTGACTTTGTCGGGCATCCCGTGGTGCTGGACCCGGTGGCCTCGGACGCCGAGGCCGAAGCCTTTCGCGCCGCCCAAGGTATCACGGGCGAGATGGCGCTGGTCTTGCCGGGGTCTCGGCGGTCGGAAATCGCGCGGCTCTTGCCGATTTTCCAGGAGGTGGCCGAGCGGTTGGTGCATGAGCGCCCCGGTTTGGAGCTGGTGATCCCCGCGGCGTCGAACGTCGCCCCGGCAGTGCGAGAGGCGGTGTCGCGCTGGCCAGAGCGGATCGCGGTGCGGGTGATCGACCCGCGCGAAGACCCCACCGGCGCGATCAAACGCGCGGCCTTCAAGGCGGCGGATGTGGCCTTGGCGGCGTCTGGCACGGTGTCGCTGGAGCTGGCGGCGGTGGGCACGCCCATGGTGATCGCCTACGACATGAGCTGGCTGTCGCGGCAGATCATCGGGCGGATGCTGCTGGTGGACACGGTGACCTTGGTGAACCTCGTCAGCGAGACGCGCGCGGTGCCCGAGTACATCGGCAAGGACTGCAAACCCTCCGAGATCTCCAAGGCGGTCTGCGCGGTGCTGGACGCGCCGGGCGCGCAGCGCGCGGCGATGGACCTGACCATGGAGCGGCTTGGCCGCGGCGGCGAAGCCCCGGGCCTGCGCGCGGCGCGGGCGGTTTTGGCGTTAAATTTCACTTCGAAGGAATGACAGGGTTGTTGTCATCATGAGGACCAGGAACATGGCCTGCCGGCACAAAGACGGCAGCCCCGTCCACGTGTTTTTTCTGATCGTCGAAAAATATATGTGCGCCCATAGCACGTAGAATCGGGGCCTTGTCATTAGGCCCGACAAAGTGAGCCTCGTCCGCAGGTGTCCCCCAAGCTCTAAGAGTGTAGACTACTCGCTCGTGAGCTGGAGCATTTCGAGCTGTAACCAGTCCAATTCTAACTTTGCTTACGCCTGGCGAAACAATATGTGCGCTTCGAAGCATTGATAGCTTGATCAAGAAGTTTTGGAATGGACCGGCCTGCATAGGGTTCTGCGCATTCTCTTTCTCATGTTCGAAAAATGCTTCAAGACCTTTTTTCTTGTAAATTTCGTCAGATTCGGCGCTAAAAACAACAGCATCTCCGTCGAAAACAATTCTTACTTCATCTGTGGTTTCATCGTAGTTAGCGTGGACAGGTGGTTTGACAAGAGTTGCTGCCGCAGCACCTGCAAGGGCAGAGGCTTGTACGTCCGCGACTTCGCTAGATAGAAATAAATCTATTCCCCAAGCAGGCAAATATGGTGCAAGGGAGCGGCCGCTAGTAAAACTCCCAACTTTAATCGGAAGTTCGTAGTGAAGAATGGATTTAAACGCTCGCAAAGAAAGGTCAGGAGAGTTTCGAGACATTAGAACAACTTCAACCATAGGGTTTTGTTCTGACGCATTAAGGCCCAACAGTCGCTCGACAACTTGAAACCCCGACCCTTTTTTAAGAATTTGATCTTCCCGTTCTCTCTGCATTTTAACATAGGCTTCTACTCCTTGTTCTTCGAAGACTATGTGCTCCTCCTCTAGGTCAAAAAGAGCGCGAGTGGATATGCCAATTCGGAGTGGGTTTGAGGTCAAGTCAGCTACGTTTTTCATATTTTTGTCTCTGATTATGTGAAATCTATCTACTATTCAGGGTAATATCTTGATTTACAGTACGCTAGGCGAAAGTGGACTGATGATCATGTAAAAAGCCCCCGTCCATCGCTGGCGGGGGCTTTGGTTTTTTATTGTGGTGGCAGAGGCTTAGAGCAGCTCTTTGACCTTGGCGGCCACGGCTTCGGCGGTGATGCCGAACTTTTCATACAGCGTTTCTGCCGGGGCGGAGGCGCCGAAGCCTTCCATGCCGACAAAGCCAGATTTCTTGGCCGAGCCGCGCTCGCCGCAGAGCCATTTGTCCCAGCCAAAGCGCAAGCCAGCCTCAACCGCGACGCGCACAGGACCCGCGGGCGGCAGGATGCGGCGGCGGTAGCTTTCGTCCTGCTGCTCGAACAGCTCCCAGCAGGGCATGGACACAACGCGGGTGCCGATGCCTTCGGCTTGCAGCAGGTCACGCGCCTTGAGGGCGATTTCGACCTCGGAGCCGGTGGCCAGCAGGATCGCCTGACGCTTGCCTTCGGCTTCGGCCAGCACGTAAGCGCCTTTTTCCACGAGGTTCGCGGTCTTGTGCTCGGTGCGGACGGTGGGCAGGTTCTGGCGGGTCAGCGACATCACCGAGGGCGTGCCGGTTTGGCGCAGGGCAATTTCCCACGCTTCGGCGGTTTCCACGGCATCCGCAGGGCGGAAGACCAGCGTGTTCGGCGTGGCGCGCGAGATGGCCACGTGTTCCACCGGCTGGTGGGTCGGGCCGTCTTCGCCAAGGCCAATCGAGTCGTGGGTCATCACGAAGACGGTCGGGGTCTTCATCAGAGCGGCCAGACGCATGGACGGGCGCGCGTAATCGGTGAAGGCCATGAAGGTGCCGCCGTAGGGGCGCACACCGCCGTGCAGGCTCATGCCGTTCATCGCAGCGGCCATGCCGTGCTCGCGGATGCCCCAGAAGACATAGCGGCCCTTGCGGTTGTCCACGTCAAAGACGCCCATGTCGCCGGTCTTGGTGTTGTTGGAGCCGGTCAGGTCCGCCGAGCCGCCGCAGGTTTCGGGCATGATCGGGTTGATGACTTCCAGCGCCATTTCCGACGCCTTGCGGGTCGCGACGGACGGTTTGGTTTCCGACAGCTGCTTTTTCAGCGCCTTGACAGTGGCGGACAGCTTTTTCGGGGCTTCGCCAGCCATGGTGCGGGCGAATTCCTTTTGGCGGCTTTCCGACTGGGCGGCCAGACGCTCTTCCCACTCGGCGCGATCTGCTGCGCCGCGCGAACCTGCCGCTTCCCACCAGGATTTGACGTCAGCGGGGACGTCGAACTCGCCAGCGGTCCAGCCCCAGTTGGCTTTGGCCTCGACGGCTTGCTCGGCGTTGGTCAGCGCGCCGTGCCCCTTGGAGGTGTCCTGCGCGGCATGGCCCAGGGCGATGTGCGTCTTGCAGGCGATCATCGACGGCTTGCCCGCCTTCTTCGCGGCGGTGATGGCGGCATCGATTTCCGCCGGGTTGTGACCGTCGATTTCCTGCACGTGCCAGCCGGACGCCTTAAAGCGCGCCACCTGGTCGGTGCGGTCGGACAGGGACACCTTGCCGTCGATGGTGATGTCGTTGTTGTCCCACAGGACGATCAGCTTGGACAGCTCATAGCGGCCCGCCAGCGCGATTGCCTCTTGGGACACGCCTTCCATCAGGCAGCCGTCGCCAGCGATCACATAGGTGTAGTGGTCAACCAGTTTCTTGCCGAAACGGCCGCGCAGCATTTCCTCGGCCATGGCGAAACCGACCGAGTTGGAAATGCCCTGACCCAGCGGACCGGTGGTGGTTTCCACGGCCTTGAGCAAGAAGTTTTCCGGGTGACCGGCGGTTTTCGCGCCCCACTGGCGGAAGTTCTTGATCTCGTCCAGCGTCACTTCGGGATCGCCGCAGAGATACAGCAGCGCGTAGATCAGCATGGAGCCGTGGCCGGCAGACAGGATAAAGCGGTCGCGGTCGTGCCACTCGGGGTTTTTCGCGTCGAACTTGAGGTGGTTGCCGAAGAGCACGGTGGCGACGTCTGCCATGCCGATGGGCATACCGGTGTGGCCCGAGTTTGCCTTGGCCACGGCGTCCAGCGCCAGCGCGCGGATCGCGGTCGCGCGCATCCAGTGATCGGGATTGCTGTTGCGAAGTTCTTGGATGTCCACCAGAACGCTCCTTCGGTCTAAGGGGTTTTGCGCTGAATATCAGGGTTCCCGCAGAAGGCAAGCATGGGCTTTCGTTAGCGCTGTCAAAACGCATGAACAGTGCCGAGTAAGGCATTGGAACTTATGGGGGCGCATTTTAACTTTGCAGTTGTTAAACTTTGGCCAAACGAAGCGGGGGCGATTCGCCATCAGAGGCTTCGGAACAGGCATAAGGGGGCAGTATGACCCAAATAGATGATTTGCAAAGCCGGATTGCGCGGGCGCTGGACCGGATTGCCCAAGGGGTAGACGGGCTTGGCGTCGTGCCCGAAACCGTGGACGCAGAGCCCGAGGTTGCGGAAGCCCAGGCGGACGTACAGGCGACGGTGGACCAGGCGGTCGAGGCCGCGCTTGCCAATGCCGCCGAAGAACAGGCCAAGGCGATTGAGGCCGCGCGCCTTGAAGCGGATCTTGAAAAGAACGCCGCCGTGTCCGCCGCCGCCAGCGCCAACGCCGAGCTGGACGACCTGCGCGAAAAGATGGCCGCGCTTCAGGCCGAGATGACCGATCTGGCCAATGCCGCCGCGGCCAGCGCCATCGAGGACTACAAAGAGGCCAAGGCACAGCCCGCCCCCGCGCCAGAGCCCGAAGTCGCCGCCGACCCCGAGCCGGAGATCGAGGTCGAGCCGGAGGTCGAAGCCGAACCTGAAACGGACGAGGCCGCCACGCCAGAGGCGGACGAGTGGGGCGAAGCCGCCCGCGAAGAGATCACCCGCCTGACCGAGCTTTACGAAGACGAAAAGATGGCCAACGCCCAGCTCGAGGAACGCCTGCGCGTGCTCAAGGCCCGCATGAAAGACTGGGAAGACAACGCCGCCGCCGTCGCGCCCTCTGGCCCTGATCTGGCAGAGCTGGAGGCAGGCTTGCACAGCCTGCGAGAGGCGAACGCCGCGCTCGAGGCCAGCAATGCGTCGCTGCGCGAGGCCAACGCCCTTGGGCTGGCCGATGCCGTCCTGATCAACCAGGCGATGGCCGCCGAGATCGAAAGCCTGCGCGCCGCCCGTGCCGCCGATGCCGCCGAGGCCAAGGCGCTGCTGGGCGCAATCGAGCCGCTGGTCGCCGAGGCCGCAACCGCGAACGAAGGGGCCGTGTGATGGCGCAGATCGAACTTGAAATCAAAATCGGAACCCGCAGCTTCGAGGTCGCCTGCCAAGAGGGTGAAGAACAGTATTTGTTGTCTGCGGCCAAGCTGTTAGACGCCGAAGCTCAGGTCTTGGTCGAGCAGATTGGCCGGATGCCCGAGGCACGGATGCTGCTGATGTCGGGCCTGATGCTGGCCGACAAGACCGCGGGCCTAGAGGATCGCGTGCGCGAGGCCGAGGACAAGATCGCCGCGCTCCAAGCCGAGCTCACCGAGCTGCAAGAGCGCCCTGCGCCCGAACCCGAACAGGTCGAGGTGCCGCGCATCCCGGCGGATGTGACCGACGCCCTGGCCGAACTCGCCGCCCGCGCCGAAACCATCGCCGAAACCGTGGACGAAAAGCTGCGCGCGGGCTAGGCCCCGCCGCCTTCCAAACCCAAACAAAAACGCCCCCGGAAAACCGAGGGCGTCCAAGCATTGCTGCCAAACAGATCAGGCGTTTGCTTCGCGGATCTTGTTCGCCGCTTCCTTGTCGTAGGCCACGCCGTTGTCTTCGAACAGGGTGTCCAACTCGCCCGACAGGGTCATCTCGGTGATGATGTCACAGCCGCCGACGAACTCGCCTTTGACATAAAGCTGCGGGATGGTCGGCCAGTCCGAGTATACCTTGATGCCTTCGCGGATTTCCGGGTCTTCGAGAACGTTCACATCGGCGAAATCCACGCCCATGTAGTTCAACACGCCTGCAACGCGGCTGGAAAAACCGCACTGGGGCATGGACTTGGTGCCCTTCATGTACAGAACCACGTCGTTGGCTTTGATCGTCTCGTCGATGCGCGTGCTTGCGTCAGTCATCGTGTTGCTCCTGAGCTTGGCGCCGGCGGCGCTCTTGTCTGATATAGGGGGTCAGGGCGCCATAGGTGATCGCGCCCACAAGGGCCAATGCAAAGAACATCGGCCAGGTATTGCTGAGAAAGGCCAGCAAGGCGTCCATCAATCGGGGGCCTTGGTGGTCAGCGCCAGCGCGTGCAATTCGGCAGACGCGCCGTCCATCTTGCCCTTGAGCGCGGCATAAACGGCGCGCTGCTGCTGAACGCGGTTCTTGCCGCGAAAGCTTTCGTCCACAACCATCGCGGACATGTGCACGCCGTCGCTGCCTTCTACGACGATCTTTGCATCCGGAAAGGTCTCACGAAGCAGATCCTCGATTTCCTGCGCGTGCATGGGCATGATGTGCGTCTCCGCTATATGTTGAGTCTTTAGCTATAGAATTAATGCGCGAGGCGAGGCGGTGCAAGGTGCCGCGCGCGTTTAGGCGTTCAGCTCGATCCAGACCGGCACGTGATCGGACGGCTTTTCGCGGGCGCGGATGTCCTTGTCGATCTGGCAATCGCTCAGCAGGTCAGCGGCCTGCGGCGTCAGCAGGAAATGGTCGATGCGGATGCCGTTGTTGCGCTGCCACGCGCCCGCCTGATAATCCCAAAAGCTGTAATGGCCGGGGCCTTGGGTGCGGGCGCGGAACGCCTCGGTAAAGCCAAGGTTCAGGATGCGGCGAAAGGCGTCGCGGCTTTGCGGCAGGAACAGCGCATCCTTGCGCCAGCTGTCGGGTTTGGCGGCGTCCTCGGCCTGCGGAATGATGTTATAGTCCCCAGCCATCAGCGCGGGCATCTCATCGGCCAGAAGCTCCTGCGCGCGGGCATGAAGCCGGTCCATCCAGTCGAGTTTATAGCCGTATTTTCCGTCGCGGATCGGCTGGCCCGCGTCGTCAAACTCCACCGGGTTGCCGTTGGGCAGGTACAGCCCGCACAGCCGCACCGCGTGTGTCTCGCCCACAACCGTCGCCTCGATCCAGCGGGCTTGCTCGTCGCTGTCATCGCCGGGCAGGCCGCGGCGCACGTCCTCTAGGGGCAGCTTGGACAGGATCGCCACGCCGTTAAAGCTTTTCTGCCCGTGGGTCTCGACGTTATAGCCGCGCTCTTCGAACAGCTCGCGCGGGAACGCCTCATCCACCGACTTGATCTCTTGCAGCAGCGCCACGTCGGGCTGCGCCTCGTCGAGCCAATCGCCAAGCGCGTTCACCCGCGCCTTGATGCCGTTGATGTTGAATGTCGCGATCTTCATGGGGCCCTCCGGCTTGGCCTACCCAAACCAAGGCGCGCCGCCGGGGTCAAGCCCCGCACCGCCGAATAAAGGTCAGATCGAAAAGGACGTCCCACAGCCGCAAGACGAGGTCGCGTTGGGGTTGTCGATCACGAACCGCGCGCCGATCAGCTCGTCGGTGAAATCAATCACCGCGCCCGCCAGAAAGGGCAGGGACACCGGGTCGACCACCACCTTTTGATCGCCCTCGGCCAGCACCAGATCATCGGCGGCCGGCTCATCAAGCGAAATGTCATACTGAAACCCGGAACAGCCGCCGCCCTCGACGGCGACGCGCAGCGCCTTGCCCTCGGCCCCTGCGCCGATCTCTGTCAGGCGCTCAAAGGCGCGGCTGGTGACTTTGGGCGGTAATTGCATTGCAATCCTCTAGGTTTAACTCTGCTCGCGGCGGTAATATAAGCGGCCCAAAGACAGGCGACAAGGAGCGCGGCGATGCGCAAGGTTTATTCGTGTGACCCCGATACGGCCCGCGGCAGGCTGTTCCCCGAGGAAGAAAGCGCCTTTCGGTCGTGTTTCCAACGGGATCGCGACCGGATCATCCATTGTTCCGCCTTTCGCCGCCTGAAACACAAGACGCAGGTTTTTGTCGAACATGAGGGCGATTTTTACCGCACCCGCCTGACGCACAGCATCGAGGTGGCGCAGGTGGCGCGCACGATTGCCGGGGCCTTGGGCTTGAACATCGACCTGACCGAAGCCGTCGCGCTGGCGCATGATCTGGGCCACACGCCGTTCGGTCATACGGGCGAGGATGCGCTGGACGAGCTGATGCAGCCCTATGGCGGCTTTGACCACAACGCGCAGACGGTGCGGATCGTGACCGCGTTGGAGCGTCACTACGCCGAGTTCGACGGGCTGAACCTGACGTGGGACACGCTCGAAGGGATCGCCAAGCACAACGGCCCGGTGGAGGGTCCGATCCCCTATGCGTTGGCCGAATGCAACGCGCAGATCGACCTTGAACTGCACACCCACGCCAGCGCCGAGGCGCAGGTGGCCGCATTGGCGGACGATGTGGCCTACAACAACCACGACCTGCACGACGGCTTGCGCGCGGGGCTGTTCACCGAAGGGGACATCGCGCATTTGCCCATTGTCTCAGAGGCTTACGCCGAGGTGGACCGCCTGTACCCCGACACCGACGCCTACCGCCGTCGCCACGAAGCCTTGCGCCGCGTCTTTGGGGCCATGGTTAGCGATCTGATCGACACCTCGCGGGCAAACCTCAAAGGGTCCGGCGCAAGCTCGGCGCAGGACATCCGAGAGCTGGGCCGTCCCGTGATCGCCTTCTCGCCTGAGATGTGGGCGAAACTGCACGAAATCCGCGATTTCCTGTTCAAGAACATGTACCGCGCCCCGTCGGTCATGGCGCAGCGCGCCCGCGTCACCGAAGCGCTCAAAGAGCTGTTCCCGATCTACATGAACGACCCGCGTTTGCTCCCGCAGCGCTGGCAGGACCAAGAGGAAACCCTGCACGACGAGGCCGAGATCGCCCGCCTCGTGGCTGATTACATCGCCGGAATGACCGACCGCTACGCGCTGCAACAGCACGCGCGGCTGACCGGGACGGATGTTTTGCGCGACGTTGCCAAAAGCGTGCTTTCCTGACGCAAGGTAAAGTGGCATAGTGCGCACAAGTTAGAGGTGTGCATATGTTCGGTGTTTCGCGTTTTTATGGCAAGACGGCGGTGATCGCCGGGGCTGAGCACCCGCTTGGGGCATCGGTGTGCGAGCGTCTGGCGCAGTTCGGCGCGGCGGTGGTGGCCATGGGGCGGGATCAAGACGCGCTGCTGGCGGTTGCTCGCAAAGCGCCGGGGCAGATCGACACCTTGGCGCTGCCCAAGGTGGGCCACACGCTGGAGGTGCTGAAATCCTCTTGGCTGGCGACGCCGCTGCATGTCTACATCGACCTCCTGCCGCTGTCCGAGCGTAGCGCGTTTGACCAAAGCGCGGGGCTGGCGGCGGCTTTGCGTATGGGGCTGCGGATTGGCAAGGGCCGGGCGGTGATCGCTCTGCCCTATGACAAGCGGCCCGACGCTTTGCCCGCCGAGGTGCAAGCGCGCTTTGCAGGCTACAGCGCCATGGTCGAGCAGTTCGCAAAGGATGCGCAGCCAGCACGCGTCATGGGTCTTGGCCTGCCCGCCGATCCGTTCCCTTGGGACACCATCAGCGCCGTTTCCGCGGGCGATAGCGTGCTTGCCCTGTGCCATGATGTCTCGCGTGGGTTGAAAACCGGTAGTTTTCTCGACTGGGTCCCCGAGCCGCACTAGGTTCTGCCAGAGCTGTTTGGAAAGGACGAAAATGGCCGTACAAGGGACAACGGGGCTGGACCCGGTTTTGGCATTTGCGCTGGTGGGCGCGTTGGGCGTGGGGAGCCAGTGGCTCGCGTGGCGGTTGCGTCTGCCTGCGATTGTGCTGATGCTGGCGGCGGGGTTGATCGTTGGTCCCGGCCTTGGGGTGCTGGACCCCGGCGATCAGTTTGGCGCGATGTTGCAACCGATGATCGCCATCGCCGTCGCGATCATCCTGTTCGAAGGCGGCCTGACGCTGAACCTGCGGTCGTTGTCCGATGCGGCGGTGGGCGTGCGGCGGCTGGTGGTGATCGGCGCGCCGCTGGGCTGGCTGGCCTCTGCCAGCGCCTTGCATTTCGTGGCGGGCCTCAGCTGGGAGGCCTCGGCGGTCTTTGGCGGCATTATGATCGTCACCGGCCCGACGGTGATCGCGCCCCTGCTGCGCCAGGCCAAACTGTCGAAACGCCCCGCAGCGCTCTTGCAATGGGAAGCCATCGTCAACGACCCCGTGGGCGCTCTGGCCGCCGTTCTGGCGTTCGAAGTCGTCGTGGTTCTGCAAACGGCCACCGGGGTGGGGCACGCGATCCAGACGCTGGCCATCGGCATCCTGTTTGCGGGCGCGGTGGGGCTGGCCGCCGGTTGGGCCTTGGTCAAGGCGTTCCGGGGCGGCTATGTGCCTGAATACATGAAGGTTCCGGTGCTGTTTGTGCTGCTGCTGGCGGTGTTTGCCATCACCGACAGTGTCCTGCACGAAAGCGGCCTTTTGGCGGTGACCGTCATGGGCCTGTGGATCGCCAACGCCGAGCTGCCCAGCTTTACCGAACTGCGCCGTTTCAAGGAACAGGCGACCGTGCTGCTGGTGTCGGGCGTGTTCATCCTGCTGGCCGCGAACATGAGCATGGCGACGCTGGGCACGCTGGACTGGCGGGCGCTGGCCTTTGTGATGGCGGTGGTCTTGGTGGCGCGGCCTTTGCCGGTGCTGATCGCCCTGTGGTTTTCCAACATCTCGTGGAAGGAACGGGCGCTGGTGGCCATGACCGGCCCGCGCGGCGTGGTCTTGGTCGCAGTTGCTGGCCTGTTCGGGGAACGGCTGGTCGAGCTGGGCATCGAGGACGCCGACCGCATCGCGCCGCTTGCCTTTGCGCTGGTGGCGGCGACGGTGGTGCTGCACGGCTTTACCCTGACGCCGCTGGCGCGCGCGCTGGGGTTGACGGCGGCGACCAAACCGGGAGTGCTGATCCTTGGCGGGTCGCGCTGGTCGGTGGGCCTTGCCGAAGCGTTCAAGAAGATGGAGCTGCCGGTGCTGATCGCCGACCCGAACCACGCCCATCTGCGCGCCGCGCGCGAGGCGGGGATCGAGACCTTTTTCGGCGACATCCTGTCCGAAGTGGCCGAGCACCGTCTTGACGCGGCGGCCTTTGAAAAGATGATCTGCGCCACCGACAACGACGCCTACAACACGCTGGTCGCCACCGACATCGCGCCAGAGTTTGGCCGCGAGAACGTCTATCAGGTGAAACGCGTGCGCCAGACCTCTTCGCGGCACGCGCTGCCCGCGACCTTGGGCGGGCGCAAGATTGGCGGCGACGAGACGTATTTCGAGGCCAACGCCCGCCTTGCCGAAGGCTGGGAGTTCCGCGTCACCCGCCTGTCCGAAGAGTTCACGCTGGACGACTGGCGCACGCAGCACCCCGAGGCGATCCCGGTGGCGGACCTTGGCCCCAACGGCACGCTGCGTCTGCTGGGCCCGGACGAGACGCCCAAGGATGCCACCGGCACGCAGATCGTCTCCATGACCCCGGCGCGCAAGGAACGTCTGGAGGGGCAGGCTTAATTGTCTGACATTTGAACGACGCTGCGTGCGGATTAATTGGACAGAAACCTCTGTGATGCCTATATTGGGCCCAAGCAACAGGAGCATTCCGTGACCGAGCATGACAAAAAGACGCTGACGTCCTTTGTGGACCTGTCCGATCGGCTGATGCCTTGGGTGGCGGCGGCGGGCCTTGGGCTGCTGGTGGTGATCACCGTATCGCGACTGGTCTAACCTCTGCGAAATTGCTTTCAAAAGGCGCTGCCCCGACCGGGTGGCGCCTTTTGCGTTTGTGCCATGCCTGGCCGCGTTCTGGGGCCTTCAGGCGGGTTTCACGGCGGCAAAGACCGCGCCGACCAAGGCCGCCAAATGCAGGTTGCCGATGACCGCCTCGATGGCGGCCAGCGTTTTGGTGATCGGCGTGGCGGGGACATGTCGCCATAGCCCAGCGTCGAAAACGTCACGGTCGAGAAATACAGCATGTCGCCGCCGCTGGCGGACACCTCGTCAGGATTCAGTCCAAAGATGTGGAACGCAAAGGCAAAGGTTGACACGAACAGCACCGCCGAAAGCAGCACCAGCCCGATGAACGGCAAGACCGGCAGGTCCGTGCCGCCGCCGTTCATCGCCCGCAGCAGGCTTTTGCACAGGTACCACGCGAACAGCCACAGCGCGATGGCCAGCAAAAACACTGCCGCGCCGTTCGAGATCAGCGGCGCAGCGGCTTGGGGTGGTGGGCTGTCCTTGGGCAGGGCAAAGCGCACCGCCAGTATGCCGCCAACCGCAAACCCCGCGACAAGACAGGTCAGACACAGTAAAAGGACAATCATTCGCACCTCTGCGGCGGGGCCGGGAATTGACCCCATTAGCCAGCGTGATACAGGAGGCGTCAACTTGTGGAGCACAACATGAACCTCTTTTCCGATATCCGCGCGCTGGTGCTGGCCTCGATTGAAACCCTGCAAGCCGAGGGCGCGCTGCCCGAGGGCTTGAACCTTGACCCCGTCACCACAGAGCCGCCGCGCGATCCGGCGCATGGCGACATGGCGACCAACGCCGCGATGGTGCTGGCCAAACCAGCCAAGCAAAAGCCCCGCGACATTGCCGAAGCGCTGGCCGCCAAGCTGGCGGACGATCCGCGTATCGCCAGCGCCGAGGTCGCCGGTCCCGGTTTCCTCAACCTGCGTCTTGCGCCCAGCGTCTGGCAGGCTCTGCCCGCCGCGATCCTGAAATCCGGCACCGACTATGGCCGCTCGGACATGGGCAAGGGCGTGCGCGTCAACGTCGAATACGTCAGCGCCAACCCCACCGGCCCGATGCACGTGGGCCACGCGCGCGGCGCGATTGTGGGCGATGCCATGGCCTCTCTGCTCGCTTATGCGGGCTACGACGTGACCCGCGAATACTACATCAACGACGGCGGCGCGCAGGTCGATGTGCTCGCGCGGTCTGTCTACCTGCGCTACCTTGAGGCGCACGGCCAAGAGGTCGAGTTCGCCGACGGCACCTATCCGGGGGACTACCTTGTCCCGGTTGGTCAAGCGCTCAAGGACAAGGTGGGCGATGCGTACCTCGACAAGGGCGAGCAGTTCTGGCTGGCCGAAGTGCGCGAATTTGCCACCGACGCCATGATGGACCTGATCCGCGACGATCTGGCGGCGCTTGGCGTGCACATGGACCACTTCTTTAGCGAGAAATCCCTATACGGCACGGGCAAGATCGAAGCGGCCATTGACAGCCTGCGTGACAAGGGCTTGATCTATCGCGGTGTGCTGGAGCCGCCCAAGGGCAAAAAGCCCGAAGACTGGGAGCCGCGCGAACAGACGCTGTTCAAGTCGACCGAGCACGGCGACGACGTGGACCGCCCGATCATGAAATCGGACGGCTCGTGGACCTATTTCGCGCCGGACATCGCCTATCACTACGACAAGGTGCAGCGCGGGTTCGACATGTTGATCGACATCTTTGGCGCCGACCACGGTGGCTATGTCAAACGCATGAAAGCCGCCGTCAGCGCGCTGTCGGGGGGCGAAGTGCCGCTGGACATCAAGCTGATCCAGCTGGTCAAGCTGTTCAAGAACGGCGAGCCGTTCAAGATGTCCAAGCGGGCAGGGACCTTTGTCACCTTGCGCGATCTGGTCGATATGGTCGGCGCGGACGTGGCGCGGTTCCACATGCTGACGCGCAAATCCGACGCGGCGCTGGATTTCGACTTTGACAAGGTGGTCGAGCAGTCCAAGGAAAACCCGGTGTTCTACGTGCAATACGCCCACGCGCGGATCTGCTCGGTGCTGCGCAAGGCGACCGAAGCGGGCGTGAATGTTACCGACGAGACGCTGGCCAGCGTGACGCCGGACCTGTCGCACCCCGCCGAGGTGGCCTTGGCCGCCAAGCTGGCCGAATGGCCGCGTCTGGTGGAAACCGCCGCCCGCACCCACGAGCCGCACCGCGTGGCCACCTACCTGTCGGAGCTGGCCGCAGACCTGCATGGGCTGTGGAACCGCGGCAACGATGAGCCGGGTTTGCGCTTTGTTCAGGATGACTCTGCTGCAACACAGGCAAAAATTGCGCTCGCGCGGGCCACAGCAGTTGTGATTTCTGCCGGTCTTGGTATTCTTGGCGTGACCCCGGTCGAAGAAATGCGCTGACAAAGGCGCCTCTTCCGGGGTTGGACAGGCAAACGGCGCGAGGTAATCTTCGCGCCCACACACCCAAGAGCAGACCATCTGGATGGCACGTATCATCCGGAGGACAAGAGGCAGACATGGCTGATTACTCCTATGACGGGGCCTACCGGGCCCAAGCGCCGCGTTCCGGCGCATCGCTTGCAAACTGGGCCGGGGCGGCTGTGTCGCTGGCCCTGGTCGCGGGTGTTGGCGTCTGGGGCTATGGCGTGATGGCGCGGGACGTGTCCGGCGTGCCGATTGTGCAGGCTATGTCCGGCCCCATGCGCGTGGCGCCCACCGATCCCGGCGGCCATCTGGCCGATCACCAGGGGCTGGCGGTCAATGCCGTTGCAGGCAGCGGCGCGGCCGAAGCGCCCGCCGACCGTTTGATCTTGGCCCCGCGTCCTGCTGGCTTGGGCGAGGATGACGTGGCGCTTGGCGCGATCATCCCACAAGCGCCTGCGCCGATGCAGGCCTCGCTGGCCGACAACGCCAAAGTGGTCGCGCTGACCGCCCCCGAGATTGCCGAGGACGATCCCATTCAGGCGCTCGCCAACCAATTGGCCGCAGGCGCTGCGCCGCTGGCCCCCTTGGACGCCGAGAGCGCCGAGGTGGTGACCGCCCTCAATGACACCGTGGCCGAGCCTGAGGCGGCCAAGCCCGCCTACACCGGCCCCGGCCTGACCCATTCGCTGCGGCCCGTCGTGCGCCCCACCGGGCTGCGCACCGCTTCGCTTGCGCCGGTCCCGGTGGCTGCCGCTGCCAGCACGCAAGAGCTCGACGCAGGCAGTTTGCCCGCGGGCACGCGTCTGGTGCAGATCGGTGCCTTTGACAGCCCCGAGACCGCCCGCGCCGAATGGCAACGGCTGGAGGTCCGCTTTGGCGATTACCTCGACGGGAAAAACCGTGTGATCCAAAAGGCGTCGTCCGGGGGGCGCGTGTTCTACCGCCTGCGCGCCGAAGGCTTTGCCGACCTCAGCGACGCGCGCCGTTTCTGCGCCGCCTTTGTTGCGCAAAACGTCGACTGCATCCCGGTGGTGTCGCGGTGACGGCTTTTGGCGCGGCCATCCTTGGCTGCGAGGGGCTGACGCTGACAAAGGCCGAGCAGGGCTTTTTCGCTGGGGCGCACCCGTTTGGCTTTATCCTGTTCAACCGTAATCTAGAGAGCGCCGCGCAGATCCGCGCGCTGTGCGCTGACCTGCGGTCGGCTGTGGGCTGGGACGCGCCGATTTTCATCGACCAGGAAGGGGGGCGCGTGCAGCGCCTGCGCCCGCCGCTGGCGACCGAGTGGTTGCCGCCGCTAGAGGACGTCGCGCGCTATGGGGCGCAGGCCGCAAGGGCGATGGAACTGCGGTTCCTCATTACCTCGCTCGAGCTGTGCGCGCTGGGGATCGACGGCAATTGCGTGCCGACTCTGGACATTGCGCGTGATGAGACGCACGCCGTTTTGCGCAACCGCTGCTACGGCGAAACCCTTGAGAGTGTTGTGGAAATGGGCCGCGCCGTGGTGCGCGGGTGCCAGCGTGGCGGCGTGCTGCCGGTGATGAAGCATATGCCGGGGCATGGGCTTGGGACGCTGGACAGCCATCTGGAATTGCCGCGCGTTGCCACAGATCGCGAGACTTTGGACACGCGCGATTTCGCGGCCTTTGCGGCCTTCGCCGATCTGCCTCTTGGCATGTCCGCGCATCTGGTGTTCGAGCAGATCGACCCGCGCCCGGCGACGATTTCCCCGGTGATGATCGAGGTGATCCGCAAGCAAATCGGCTTTCAGGGTCTGCTCATGACCGACGACATCTCCATGCAGGCACTGTCTGGCACCGTGGCGGAACGCGGCGCTGCGGCTCTGGCGGCGGGCTGCGATCTGGTGCTGCATTGCAATGGCGACCTAGAGGAGATGCGCGCTTTGATGGGCCGCGTGGGCCGCTTGTCGGACCCGGCCCAAGGGCGCGCGTCCGCCGCGCTGGCCACCCGCACCGCGCCTGAAAATCTTGACATTTGTGCGCTAAGGACAGAGTTAGACGCTTTGATCTAAAGCGCGCTCATGGACGATCCACAAACCAGCCTTCCCTTGTCCGTCACCGACCGTCTCGCCGCCGAGGCGCTGGTTGTTGACGTCGACGGGTTCGAAGGCCCGCTGGACCTGCTGCTGAACATGGCGCGCACGCAAAAGGTGGATCTGCGCAAGGTCTCGATCCTTGGGCTGGCGCGCCAATACCTTGCTTTTGTTGAAAAAGCCAAGGCGCTGCGGATTGAACTGGCCGCCGATTACCTCGTGATGGCCGCTTGGCTGGCCTTTCTGAAATCTCGGCTTTTGCTGCCGCCGGACCCCACCGAAGACGGCCCCTCGGGCGAGGAACTGGCGGCGCATCTGGCCTTTCAACTGGAACGCCTGCACGCCATGCGCGAAGCTGCCGCCAAGCTGATGGCGCGGGACCGGCTGGGGCGCGATTTCTTTGCCCGCGGTCTGCCCGAGGAAATGCAGCGCGTGCGCAAGGTGCGCTACACCGCGACGCTGGTGGACCTGATGAAGGCCTATTCGCGCATCCGCACCCGCGACGAATTCCGGCCCTTTGTCATGGACCGCGACAAGGTCTTTACCATGGAAGAGGCGCTGGACCGGATGCGCGGGATGATCGGCTTTGCCGGGCAATGGACCGACATCCAAAGCTATCTGCCCGACGGATGGGAGGACGACCCGGTCAAGTGGCGCTCTGCCACGGCGGCGACCTTTGCGGCCTCGTTGGAGCTGGTCAAAGAGGGAAAGGCCGTCCTGAAACAAGAAGCCACCTTTGCGCCGATCCTGTTGCGCCGCACGGAGAGAGACCATGAGTGACACCGATCCGCAGACCGAAACGCTGTTTGCCGCGCCGCCCATCGCCGAGCAGGAACGCATGGTCGAGGCGATCCTCTTTGCATCGAGCGAGCCGGTTACCGTTAAGGAATTGAACGACCGGATGCCGCACGGCGCGGATGCGGCGGAAGCATTGGTTTACCTTCGTAAACGCTACGAGGGGCGCGGCGTTAACGTGGTTAAGATCGGCGACGCCTGGGCGCTCCGCACGGCGCCAGATTTAAGCTTTCTTATGCAACGTGAGACTGTAGAGCAGCGCAAATTGTCGCGTGCGGCGATAGAAACCTTGGCGATTATTGCCTACCACCAGCCCGTCACCCGCGCCGAAATCGAGGAAATTCGCGGCGTTTCGGTGTCGCGCGGCACGGTGGATCAGCTGCTGGAAATGGAGTGGATCCGCTTTGGCCGCCGCAGGATGACGCCGGGGCGGCCCGTAACTTTCGTTGTAACTCAAGGGTTTCTGGATCACTTTGGTCTGGAAAGCGCGCGCGACCTGCCGGGGCTGGCCGAACTGCGCGCCGCCGGATTGCTGGAAAGCCGTCCGGGATTGTTTGGCGGCGAACGCGCCGACGAGGATGCCGAGCACGAGGACGACATCAACCAAGGGCAGACCGAGCTGTTCGAGGACTGAGGATATTAACGCTTTTTATACTTTTTGATGGTTAATATCCGTTAAACACAGAAGGTATGTTGCGTTGGTTCTCCACTCCTCCCGTTACGTGGCCCGTAAAAAAGATACGTGGTCGGAGGTGCCTTCACTGAACGTGCGCAGCATACTGCGCCGGGCAAACGGGTTGCGCTCTGGCGCTTTGGTTTTCGCCACGGCAATGATTGGCGCGATCTTAACGGATTATTTGTTCGGTTGGCAGGCGGAATTGCTTGCCGACTATGGCGCGCCGCGCACCAACCCCATGACGCTCTTGGCGTTGATCTGCGCGGTGGTCACCACGTGGAAGCAGCGCCCAATGGCGCGGGTGCGCGGGGCTGAGCGGGGGTTGTGGTTGGTCGTGATGGCCTTGGCCATGGCGCATCCATTCTCCGAAGCGTTGAGCGCGGCGATTTGGCCAACACACCCTATGGGGCGGTTTGGCTGGAATTCTGCGCTGACGCTGTTTCTGATCGGCTTGGCGCATCTTTTGCGCTATCTCGACCGCAGTTATGGTCTGATCGCGGCAATGATCGCCCTGTTTGTCCCGCTGGTGGCGTTGAACGGCTATATCTCTGGTGTGACGGATTTTTTCGGCGCGATGTCCCTGACGACCCTGGCGGTACAGCTGCCGTTGGCCCTGGCCAATTTGCTGTGTTTCGCGCGTCACCCGATGCTCAAGGGGATGCTGCGCGACTCGGTGGCCGGCGGGCTGATGCGTCGACAGCTGCAACTGAGCATCGCTTTGTTCCTGCTGATACCGCTGACGCTCCGGCCTGAACTGTCGCAGATGCGCAGAATGTTTCCTCTGATCAATACGATGGAAATCACGTTTATGCTGGGGATGGGGCTGTACTTTGGCGCGCGGCTGACCCGCTTGCTGGATACCGAGCGGCAGATCAAAACCAACCTTTTGACAGACCTGACGCTGGACCCGCTGACCGGGGCGGCTACGCGCAAACGGGCGGTGAATAGCTTTTTGCGGTTGGATGTGCACCAGCCGGCGGGTGTGATCCTGTGCGACATTGATCACTTTAAACGGGTGAACGACATGTTGGGCCATAACGCCGGGGATGATGCGCTAAAGGCCGTGGTCAAAGCGTTGCGAAGCGAGCTGCGCGTCACCGATGTATTGGCGCGCTGGGGCGGCGAAGAGTTCCTGATCATTGCCAAGATTCCAGATGCCAAAGCTTTGGAAACCCTGACAGAGCGGCTGCGCACCGTCGTTCATCGGGTCGATGTTCCGGGGCTCGAAGAGGGGCACATCACCTGTTCTTACGGCGCGATCATGCTGGATACGCCCACCGGGTGGGATTTGCGCGATTGCGTCGCCATGGCCGATGACGCGCTGTACCAGGCCAAGAGCCAAGGGCGCGATCGCGTGGTGATTGCCGAATATGTGCCCGCGGCGGTTTTGGTCGATCAACCCGAAGAGCGCTTGGCGCGTGCCTGAAAATCGCCCGATTTCGTGGTTAATACTGCTGATGTGAGCCAATTAGGTCCAAAACATCACCAAAGGGTAGAGCCATGAATGTGAACCAAATCCTGACGATGATCTTTCGGATGGTCCTGCGGCGGGTCATCAACAAGGGTCTGAACGCCGGTTTGAACCGCGTGACCAAGGGGCAGGGCGCGGGCGAGGCCGCCGAGCAGTTGCGCGCCGCCCGCCGTGCCGCGCGGATCGCACAGCGCAGCGCGCGGTTTTAACGTCTGCGCCGGGGCGCGCCCAGGTCAGCTGGCGAAATGCTTGGAGAGCTTGAGCCCCTGACCCTGATAGTTCGAGGCAATCCCCGCGCCATACAGCTGCGCCGGGATTTCCGACATGCGCTCATACACCAGACGGCCCACGGTTTGCCCGTGTTCCAGCACAAAGGGCGCCTCGTGACAGCGCACCTCCAGCACGCCGCGCGCGCCGGTGCCGCCCGCTGCCGCATGGCCGAAACCGGGGTCGAAAAAGCCCGCGTAATGCACGCGGAATTCGCCCACCATCGCCAAATAAGGCGCCATTTCAGCAGCATAGCCGGGGGGGATGTGCACCGCCTCGCGGCTGACCAAGATGTAGAACGCGCCGGGATCAAGGATCAGGCGACCCTTGTCGGTGCGCAGCGCGTCCCAGAACTCTGACGGGTTATACGCCCCGATCCGGTCCAGATCGATCACCCCGGTGTGCGGCTTGGCGCGATAGCCGACCAGCCCGCCTTGCCCCGGCTCCAGATCAACGGAAAAGCCCAAACCTTCGCCGATCACCGGCTCGCCGCCACTGACGAGGGTTTCGGCCTCATGCAGGTCGCGCAGCTCGGCGTCGGTTAGCACCGCGCGCCCTCGGCGAAAGCGGATCTGGTTGAGGCGCATCCCCGGCCGCACCAGCACCGAGAACGAGCGCGGGCAAATCTCGGCGTAGAGCATCCCGGTGTAGCCGCGCGCGATGCGGTCGAATTCGACGCCGCCATCGGTGATCACCCGCGTCAGCAGGTCCAGCCGCCCGGTCGAGCTTTTGGCATTGGCGATCGCCTGAATGTCGTCCGGCAGTGCCAGCGCCTCCATCAGGGGGACGACGTAGACGCAGCCTTTTTCCAGCACCGCGCCGCCCGCCAGATCAATGCGGTGCATTTCAAACTCGTCGATCCGCTGCGCCACGCTTTGCCCATGGCCCGCCAAAAAGGACGCGCGCACGCGGTAGGCGACGGTGCCCAGCCGCAAATCGAGGCTGGCCGGTTGGATTTGCCCATCCACGAACGGCACATCGGCGGATACCGCGCCGGTGGCGATCAGGCTTTCGATCTGCTGGCTGGCCAGAACCCCGGTCATGCGCCTCTCCCTTTTTGCGTTTAGCTGTCCTTAACAAGTCGCGTGGATGGGGGAAAGATGCCAAGGGCGTAGAACGCACGCCCAGAAAGCACAAAACCCCGCCACGAGGGCAGGGTTTGTGTACAAGTCGGAGATTTTGGTCGGGCTAGCAGGACTCGAACCTGCGACCTTCCGTCCCCCAGACGGACGCGCTACCAGGCTGCGCCATAGCCCGACTTGTGAGGCAGGTATTTACTGGATTTTGCGGCAGGCACAACACCTAAATCGCGAAGTTTGCCGTTTATTTTTGCGCCTCGTCAGACAGGCGGTTGGCCAGCTCGCGCAAGGCATCCAGGTGCGCCGATAGCGCCTGGGCCTGCGGCGGCGTCAGGTGGTTGATCTGGCTCAGACGGGTGAGAATCCCGGTCGATTGCGGCGCGGGGTGCGCGCTGGTGGGCACGTCGAAAAGACCGATTGCCCCGCCGTCCAATTCCAGCGTTGCTTTCTCAGGCTCAGGCTCAGGCTCAGGCTCAGGCTCAGGCTCAGGCTC
>NZ_FWXX01000002.1:0-260509 GCF_900176475.1 Tropicibacter naphthalenivorans | reverse complement strand
CTCAGGCTCAGGCTCAGGCTCAGGCTCAGGCTCAGGCTCAGGCTCTGCGATAGCCGCCTCTGGCTGGGTCAACTCGGGCGTGTCCTGCGGCGCATCCAGCGACACCACATGCGGATCAAGCTCGGCGCTGTCCGCCATCGGTGCTGGGTCACCAGTCTCTTCGAGATCGGACGGCGCGTCGTCGGTCAAATCTTCGGCGTCTGCCATATCTGGCGCGTCCATCAGCCCCAAGCTCGGGTCCGCTTCTGCTTCACCCACTTCGGGACCGTCGGGTTCAGCATCGTCGGGCTGCTCGGCGGCGGGGGCGGCGCCCTCGGCATCATCTACGGCCACCTCGGCCACATCCGGTGTCTCTGCGACCTCTTGGATCGGCGCGTCTTCTTGGGCGTGCGGCCAGTCTGTCGTCTCCGGTTCTGGCAAAGCGTCCTCGGCAACCTCAAAGGCGGGCTCTTCTGCGGCCTCAGCGGGCGGGTCCAAAGCCTCTTCGGTTTCGGGGGCTAACTCTGGTTCCACAGCAGGTTCTGCGGAGTCTGGCTCTGGTGCAGAGAATTCGCTTGGAAGATCAGTCCCTTCGGCCGCTTCCTGCGCCGCCGGATCGGCTGTGTCGTCCGTGGCGGCGTGGTGCTCTGCAAAGGCATCCGCTGGATCATCAAACGTCACCTCCTCGGCGGCGACATCATCCATCTCGGCTATGGGCTCTGCGGCGTCGTCCTGAGGCGCTGCGTCAAAATCGGCGGGCGATTCGCTGACGAAGACGGGCTCTTCGTCCTCATCCGTGGCAGGCTCGGCCTGCATGTCCTCTGGCGCGTCGTCTGCGTCACCGTCCGCCGTGGCAAAGATGTTATCCACCTCTTCAGGCGCATCCGGTTCGGGCGCATCCGGCGTCAGATCGACGGCGGGCGATTCGCTGGCCCCGGGAAGATCGTCCTCGGGCAGATCGTCCTCGGGCAGATCGTCAAAGGGCAGGGGAAGCGTGTCTTCGTCGGTGGGCGTTGCGACCAAGGGCGCTTCGGCCTCGGCAGGCGCGGGGTCAGGCTCAGGGTCCGCAGGCTGGGGCGCGGGCGCGTCCTCGTCCATGGGGAACATCTCGAGCGTTTCCGGCTCGGCTTCGGCGCTTTGATCGCGCGGAAAGGTCAGAACCTCGGCGGCGTGTTCTTCGACATCCTCGGCAAAGGGGGCATCCTCGAACTCGGAGACCTCGGCATAGGTGGCGGCCTCGATCAGATCACCATCGTCGCCATCCTCGACCCGTTCGGACAGGCCGGTGACATATTTGACGCCCTGCTCGCGCAGCACCTTTTGCACGCCCTTGATGGTCATCCCATCGTCGTGCAGCAACTTCTTGATTCCGCCCAACAATTCCATGTCCGCCGGGCGGTAGTAGCGACGCCCGCCCGCACGTTTGACCGGTTTGACCTGACTGAACTTGCTTTCCCAAAAGCGCAGCACATGCGCCGGTGTATCAAGCCAGTCCGCAACTTCGGAAATCGTGCGGAAGGCGTCGCGGGATTTGGACATGGGCGGCGCCTCAGCGCTTGTTGCCGTCGGCCACGCGATCCTTCATCAGATGCGAAGGGCGGAACGTCAGCACGCGGCGCGGCTCGATCGGGACCTCTTTGCCGGTCTTGGGGTTGCGGCCCACGCGGGCGGCCTTTTCCCGGACCGAAAAGGTGCCAAAGGAGGAAATCTTAACCTGTTCGCCCGCGACCAGCGCGTCGGACATGTGCGACAGCACCGCCTCGACCAGGTCGGCGCTTTCGTTGCGCGACAGACCTACTTCGCGGAAGACCGCTTCGCTCAGATCCATGCGAGTCAGTGTTTTGTCACTCATCCGTTCGTCCCCTCCGGTTTTGCTTGCAGCTTACGCGCGCCAAAACACAAGTCAATATCAATGGCTTGCAGGCAAGTGTTTAATATATCGTTAAACCGTCTTCGCGCGGCAGTTGCGCAGTTTACCAGCGCAGAACAACCGCACCCCAGGCCAGACCGCCGCCAATGGCCTCGGTGACGACCACGTCGCCCTCTTTGATCTGGCCGCGCGCCTTGCCCACCGACAGCGCCAGCGGGATCGAGGCGGCAGAGGTGTTGCCGTGGTCCTGAACGGTGACAACCACGCGGTCCATGGGCAGGCCCAGTTTCTTGGCGGTGCCTTGGATGATGCGGATGTTGGCCTGATGCGGGACAACCCAATCGATGTCCTCGCTGGCCAGACCCGCCTTGCCAAGCGCGGTGGTCGCGGTCGCCGCCAGCTTTTCAACCGCGTGGCGGAAGACGGCGTTGCCCTGCATCCGCAGGTAGCCGGTGGTCTGGGTGGACACGCCGCCGTCGACAAAGAGCAGATCCTTGAACTGGCCGTCGGAATTGAGGTCGGTGGACAGCACACCTCGATCATTGGCGGTGCCGGTTCCCTCGCGGGCCTCAAGGATCAGCGCGCCCGCACCATCACCGAACAGCACGCAGGTCGACCGGTCGGTCCAATCCATGATGCGGCTAAAGGTTTCGGCCCCGATGACCATCACCCGCTTGGCCGACCCGGCAAGGATCAGCGCGTTGGCGTTGGTCAGCGCATAGATAAAGCCCGCACAGACCGCTTGGACGTCAAAGGCAAAACCGTGCATCATGCCCAGCTCGGCCTGCACCATGGTCGCGGCAGAGGGAAAGGTCAGATCGGCGGTCGAAGTGGCCACCACGATGGCGTCCAGATCGTTGACCTCCAGCCCGGCGTCGGCCAGCGCGGCGCGCGCGGCATTGGCCGCCAGATGAGAGGTGTTCTGCCCGTCGGCGGCAAAGTGGCGGCGTTCGATCCCAGAGCGCGCGCGAATCCACTCGTCGGTGGTGTCGAGGCTGTCCTCGAATTCGGCGTTTTCCACCACGCGCTCTGGCAGGTAGTGTCCGACACCAATGACGACGGCGCGTGTAGTGCTCATGTTCGTTAGTCCTTTTGGTTCGGGGTATCCTGCGCAAGCTCGGCGGCAGACGCAACCCGTGCGGCCAGCCGATCCCCGAATCCAGAGCGTGCCAGTTCGTACGCCAGTTTTACCGCCGCCGCGATCCCGGTGGCATCCGCCGCGCCGTGGGATTTCACCACGGTGCCGTTCAGCCCAAGGAAGACGCCGCCATTGACCCGGCGCGGATCAATACGCTTTTTCAAACGCTTAAGGGAAGTCAGCGCCAAAAGCGACGCAATCCGCGACAGCGGCGAGTATGCGAACGCCTCTTTCAGCAGATCTCCAATCAGCGAGGCGGTGCCTTCGCCGGTCTTGAGCGCAATATTGCCGGTGAACCCATCGGTGACGATCACGTCGCAGGCCTTGCCGGGAATATCGCCGCCTTCGACAAAGCCGACGAAGTCATACATGCCGTCGTCCTTGCGGGCGTCGATCAGCTTCCACGCTTCGTGCAGCTCGGCGCGGCCCTTGTGTTCCTCGGTGCCGACGTTCAGCAGACCGACGCGCGGGCGCGGCAGGTCCAGCGCGTTGCGGGCATAAGAGGCACCCATCAGCGCGTATTGCAGCAGATCCTGCGCATCGGCGCGAATATCGGCGCCCACGTCCAGCATCACGTTGAACCCCTGCGGATTGCGCGAGGGCCAGAGAATCGCGATGGCGGGGCGGTCAACGCCGGGCAGCTTGCGCAGGCGGATCATCGACAGCGCCATGAGCGCGCCGGTGTTGCCGCAGGACACGGCGACCTTGGCCTCTCCGTTGCGCACCGATTCGAGCGTCGACCACATGGACGTGCCCTTGCCGTTGCGCATGACCTGAGACGGCTTGTCGGTCATGTTTACCACGTTTTCCGCATGGCGGATCTGTACGCGGTCCTGAATGCCCTTTTTGGCAACCAGCTTGGCCAACTCCGGCTCTGGCCCGTGCAGGATGAAATCCAGCTCGGGGTTCTTGGCAGCGGAATCGGCAATGCCGGCGACAACAGTCGCCGGCCCGCGGTCGCCGCCCATGGCGTCAACCGAAATCACGACTCTGCCCGAGCCTGCCGTTGTGTGATCCTTCAATGAGGTCATAACAGGCCGAGCCTAAGTCTATTAAGCTGCGTCGTCTTCCAGGTCGACGTCATTCGCCTGGGCGATGACTTCGCGCTCTGCGTAGTGACCGCAGGACGGGCAAACGTGGTGCGGGCGCTTGAGCTCCCCGCAGTTGTCGCACTCGTTCGGGTTTGCAGCGGACAGCGCGTCGTGTGCACGACGGTTGTTGCGGCGCGATTTGGAAACTTTGTTCTGCTGGACGGCCATGTCTCAACCTCTAATTAGCGTAGGGGCATTGATCTGCCCGGTGTGTCTGGTCCTGTGGCGCGTCATAGGGCACAGCCCGCAGCGGACACAAGCATCATTCTTTCATGAAGGCGCGAAAATACGCAGAAAGTCTCAAAGAGCAAGACGATTCTTAATCTTCGCCGCCGTCCTTTTGCATTTTTTCGCGCAAAGCCGCCAGTCCTGCAAAAGGTTTGGTGTCTTCGTCCTGCATCGGGGCGATTCCCTCGGCGGCAAATTGCGCGCCTTCCAGTTCGGCGCCGTCCTTGCGCGGGTAGGTGGGCATCGCCAGAGACAGCGCCTCGGCCATGACTTCGCTCAGGTCGATCACCTCGCCCAGAACGTCGGTCTGCTCGTCCTCTTCGGACATCTCGGTTTCCGAGCCCTCATCGTAGCGGTCCATGCGCTCTTCGGGGACAAAGTGGCGGATGACCTCGGTGTCAATCCGCGTGGTTACCGGCTCCAGCGTGACGATACAGGGCTGCACCACCGTCGCGCCAAGCTTGGCGGTCAGGGTAAAGCCCGCGCGCCCGCGCGGTGTCAGCACGCCGTCAAAGCGGATTTTGCGCACCGCATCCGCGCCGACATCCTGCGCCAGCGCCGCGCGCGCGGCGGCGTCCGGTTCCAGCTTGAAACGGGTGTCGCTGGTCTGGCGCAGCGAGGAGACGCGCAGGATCGTGTCGTCTTGTGAGGGTGCGGACATAGGCTAAGGCTTTCCTGTGCTTGAACGAATGGCTTTCCTTCTTTAAGGGGATTAGAGGTCCGGGAGGGCCAAGATCAAGAGGGGCATTCGATGCGCAGCATGGTGGGATTCGCAAAAGTGACGGTGGCGGCCTGTGTTTTGGCCACGCTGGGGGCTTGCACGGCGCAGTACCGCACCCATGGCTACATGCCCCCCGAGGACGAGCTGTCGATGATTGTGCCGGGTGTGGACACGCGGGCGTCGGTCGAGGATCTGATCGGTGTGCCCAATGCGGCGGGTGTGCTGAACGACTCCGGCTACTATTATATCGAAACCGATGTGCGGCAGTTCGCCTGGCAAGCGCCCGAGATCGTCGACCGCCAGATCCTGGCCATCACCTTTGACCAGGCGGGCGTCGTTGAAAACCTGACCACCTATGGTCTGGAAGACGGGCAGGTGGTGCCGCTGACGCGCCGTGTGACGCGCACCTCCGATGGGGACATCGGCTTTATCAAGAAACTTTTCGGCAATATCGGCGGGCTGAACGCGGCCGATCTGCTGGGCAACTAAGGCCGGGGCAGGCGCTTTGGGTCACGCTTGGCTGCCCGCGTCGCAGCAGGCGGCGCTGTCCTCGGGGCGCTATGCGGTGGCTTTGGCGACGGTGGACGAGGTTTTGCCGCTGCGCCGCGCGGTCTTTGCCGATCCGGGGCCGGACGCCTTTGACGGGGCCAGCACGCAGGTCGCCATTCGCGACCGGCAGACGGGGCAGGTGGTCTGCGCCTATCGCTACATGATTTTCCCGGGTGGAGAGGCTTTGGCGAAGGGCTATGCCGCGCAAGCCTATGACCTGAGCGCTTTGACGGATTTCCCCGGTCCGGTGCTGGAGCTGGGGCGGTTTTGCCTCGCGCCCGACTGCCACGATCCGCATGTTCTAAGGCTGGCTTGGGCGGTGCTGACCTGCATCGTCGATGCC
Source organism: Tropicibacter naphthalenivorans (assembly GCF_900176475.1). Classification (GTDB taxonomy): domain Bacteria; phylum Pseudomonadota; class Alphaproteobacteria; order Rhodobacterales; family Rhodobacteraceae; genus Tropicibacter; species Tropicibacter naphthalenivorans. The sequence continues at coordinate 254,590 of NZ_FWXX01000002.1, read as the reverse complement.
GCCGGAGTGACCTTGCTGTGTGGCTGCGCCTCCTTTGCGGGGACAGACCCCGCGCCCTACAGCGCCGCGCTGGCCCGTCTGGCGCAACTGCACCTCGCGCCAAGCGCCTATGCCCCGCGCGTCAAAGCCTCGCAGACCTATGCCTATGCCCAGCACATCCAGCCACAGGACGACCCGCGCGCCGCCGCCCGCCAGATGCCGGGGCTGCTGCGGACCTACCTGTCCATGGGCGGCTGGGTGTCCGACCACGCGGTGATTGATCCTGCCATGGACACGCTGCACGTCTTTACCGGGGTGGAAATCGCCCGCATTCCGCCCGCCCGCCAACGCCTGCTGCGCGCGCTCGCGGCCACGCCCCCGCTTGACGCGGAGCAAGGAAAGCCATAGCGCTCGCGCATGGCTACGATCCCTCTTTTACAGCTCACCGATATTTCGCTCACCTTTGGCGGCAATCCCGTCTTTGACGCGCTGTCCCTGAACGTCCAGCAAGGCGACCGCGTCGCCTTGGTCGGGCGCAATGGCTCTGGCAAATCCACCTTGATGAAGGTGATGGCCGGGCTGGTCGAGGCGGACCGGGGCGAGGTCATCGTGCCCACCGGCGTGTCCGTCGGCTATATGCAGCAGGAACCGGACCTGTCGGGGTTCAAGACGCTGGGCGAATTCGCCACCTCCGAGCTGGACGCGTCCGAGATGTACCGGGTGGAGCGCGCCTCTGAGGGGTTGAAGTTCGACCCTGACCGTTTGATCGAAACCGCCTCGGGCGGGGAACGTCGCCGCGCAGCGCTGGCCAAGCTGATGGCTGAAGAGCCAGAGCTGATGCTGCTGGACGAGCCGACCAACCACCTTGATATTGAAGCGATTCAATGGCTTGAGGACGAACTGAAATCCACCCGCCGCGCCTTTGTGCTGATCTCGCACGACCGGCGCTTCCTGACTGAACTGACCCGCGCGACGCTCTGGATCGACCGGGGACAGGTGCGCCGTCAGGAACAGGGCTTTGCCGCCTTCGAGGCATGGCGCGACAAGGCGTGGGAAGAGGAAGACATCCAGCGCCACAAGCTGGACCGCAAGATCAAGGCCGAGGCACGTTGGGCGGTCGAGGGCATCAGCGCCCGCCGCAAGCGCAACCAAGGCCGGGTGCGCCGCCTGCAAGACATGCGCGCCGAGCGCGGCGCCCAGATCAAGCGGCAGGGGCAGGCGGCGATGGAGCTGTCCTCGGGGCCGAAATCTGGCCGCAAGGTGGTGGACGCCAAAGGGATCAGCCATGCCTTTGGCGACAAGGCCATTGTGCGCGGGTTTGACCTGACGATCCAGCGCGGCGACCGCGTCGCCTTTGTCGGGCCGAATGGCGTGGGCAAGACGACGCTGATCCGTATCCTGATGGGCGAGATCACCCCCGACGAGGGGACGGTGACGCTTGGCACCAACCTGCTGCCGGCGATCTTTGACCAGACGCGGGCGCAGCTGGACCCGGACGCGACGCTGTGGGACAGCCTGACCAACGATCCGGGGATGCGCGTCAGCGGCTCTAGTGACCAGGTCATGGTGCGCGGCACGCCCAAACATGTGGTCGGCTACCTCAAGGAGTTCCTGTTCGACGAACGTCAAGCCCGCGCGCCCGTGCGGTCCCTGTCGGGCGGTGAAAAGGCGCGGCTGCTGCTGGCGCGGATCATGGCCAAGGAATCGAACCTGCTGGTGCTCGACGAGCCGACCAACGATCTGGACGTGGAAACGCTCGACCTGCTCCAAGAGCTCTTGGACGATTACGACGGCACGGTGATCCTGATCTCGCACGACCGCGATTTCCTCGACCGGGTGGCGACGACCACCGTGGCGATGGAGGGGCGCGGGCAGGCGACGGTCTACGCGGGCGGCTGGTCCGACTACCAGACGCAAAAGCGCGCCGATGCGGCCCCCAAGGAGGCGGCGAAACCAAAGGCGGCCAAGGCCGAGGCGAAACCGGCAGAGAAACCGGCCTCGTCCGGACTGTCGTTTACCGAAAAGCACCGTCTAGAGGCTTTGCCCGGCGAAATCGACCGCCTCACGGCAGAGATTGCCAAGCTCGAAGAGTTCCTCGCCGCCCCGGACCTGTTCCACAAGGAACCGCTGAAGTTCAAGAAAGCCACCGATGCGCTGGTCGAACGCCAAGACGCCTTGGCCAAGGCCGAAGAGGATTGGCTCGATCTGGCCGAGCGCGCCGAAGAAGGTTAACGGCTAGGGGCGCAGCCAGCGCCCTAATAGCGACATTTCCACGACGGTCATCAGGATGCGCGCCACGTGGTGCAGGCTGACCAGCGCCGGGTTGGCCGCAAGGCTGAGCGCGACAATCGACATCTCGGCCACCCCGCCGGGGGCAAAGCTGATCAGCAGGTGCAAAAACGCGATCCCGGTCAGCTGCGTCAGCACCCAAGCCATCGCCGCGCCCACCGCCAGCATGTAGACCACCGACACCACCGCCAACCCCAGCGAATTGCGCAGCATCCGGCCCGTGACGCCTTTGAACCGCAGACCCAGCGACACGCCGATCACCAGTTGCGCCGCCGCGATCAGCCAGACCGGCAGGTGCAAATCGACCAGCCCCGTCACCGTCGCGCCGCCCGCCAGCAACAACGGCCCGGTCAGCTGCGCGGCGGGCAGTTTGACCAGCCGCCCAAGGCCCAGCCCCAGCCCTCCGGTGATCACGATCAGCGCAAGGCTCGGCAGGCTCACCGGCACGTCACCCCCCGGCAAAACCGCGCCAGAGGCAGAGCCAACCGCTTCGCCCAGCCACAGCGACAGCCCCAGCGGCAGCACGGTGATCACCACGATGATGCGCAGGAACTGCTGGGTGGTCAGCGCGCGAATATCCGCGCCGCTGGCCTCGCCCATCATGATGCTTTCCATCAGGCCGCCGGGCGTGCCCGCGTAAAAGGCCGTCGCCCGGTCATACCCGCCAAGCCATTGGAAGATGGCGAAATTTCCGGCGTGGGCGACCAGCACAAAGACGAACAAAAACCCCATGGTCAGCGGCAGCTTGCCCGCAAGGCTCAGCAAATCCGGCGTCACCTGCGTGCCGATCATCACCCCGATCAAGGTCACGAACAGCGTGCGCAGCCCCATGGGAAAGCTATACCCGTCCAGCACCGGCAGCCGCCACGGCATTAGCACCAAGGCCGCCGAAACGCTCAGCCCGCCGATCATCCACGGCAGCGGCAGCCCGAGGTGCAGCGCGCTCCATCCGCCGCCCGCCCCGATGGCGAGCAACAGGGCGGTTTTCCAGATCAAGGCAAAAGAGAGTCGGGTCAGCATAGGCCCTGCCTACGCCTGAACGCGGCGGTTCACAATCCGCTGTCGCGCGCTATTGTCGCAGGGATGCAGGACGCTTTGTTTATTGGCTCAAATATATATCGCGGCTCGATTTATGGGCCGCGCCACCCCCTGTCGATCCAGCGCGTTCCGGCGGTGACCGACCTTGCGCACGCGCTTGGCTGGCTGCCTGCGGACCGCTACCGCACCTCGCCGCGCGCCAAGTCCGCCGCCCTGCGCGCCTTTCACACCGACGCCTATTTGGCGGCCCTGCAAGCCGCCGAAGAGACGGGCGCGGTCAGTGATGCGGTGCGCGAGAGGCACGGCCTTGGGACGCTGTCGAACCCGATCTTTGGCCAGATGTTCCGCCGTCCCGCGACCGCCGCTGGGGGTGGTCTGCTGGCCGCGGAATTGGTTAAGAACGGCGGTGTCGTCTACAATCCCGGCGGCGGCACGCACCACGGTTTTCCCGATCGCGCGGCGGGGTTCTGCTTCGTGAACGAGCCGGTTCTGACGATCCTGCGGCTGCTGGATATGGGGCTGCGGCGCGTGGCCTACGTGGACATCGACGCCCATCACGGCGACGGGGTCGAGGCGGCGTTTGCCGGGTCTCAGCGCGTGCGCGTGATCTCTCTGCACGAGGCGCGGCGCTGGCCCTTTACCGGCGCGCTGGACGACACCGCAGGCGGCGCGAGCTTTAACCTGCCGGTGCCGCGCGGGCTGAACGACAGCGAGTTCGACCTGCTGTTGAACGAGGCCATCCTGCCGGCCGTTTCGGATTTTTTACCTGATGCCATATACTTGCAGGCCGGAGCGGATGCACTGCTCGAAGACCCGCTGTCCCGCCTTGCGCTGTCAAACAATGCCCATGTGGCGGCTGTGCGCGCGCTGCGTCCCTTGGCGCCTCGGCTGATCGTGTCGGGCGGTGGCGGCTACAACCCGTGGAGCACGGCGCGCGCCTGGACCGCGATCTGGGGCGCGCTGTCGGGGAAGGATTTGCACGCGCCCATGCCTTTGGCGGGGCGGCACGTGCTGGCTGGTTTGACGTGGCATCGCCGGGAAATGCCGTCTCAGGCGCTGTTGACGACGCTGATTGACGCGCCGCGCGACGGGCCTATTCGCGACGAAATCCGAATGATTTCAAAGGCTACGCAAGGTCGGCTCATGTAGGGAAGAGTTGGAGCGGGTAACGGGAATCGAACCCGTAACAAGAGCTTGGGAAGCTCGTGTGATACCTTTTCACCATACCCGCTCGGGTTCCCGTGAAATAGGCGCAACGCCCCGAGTCGTCAAGCGCTTAGCGCGCAGGCAGGCCCACCATTTCGCGAATATCCTGCGGGCTGCGGCCCTCAGCACGATAGAGCGCAATGGCACGGGCGTCGTCGCGCTTGGCCAGACGTTTGCCGTGCTCATCGCGGATCAAGCGGTGGTGGTGGTAGACGGGCGTCGGCAGACCCAGCAAGCGCTGCAAGACCACGTGGATTTGCGTCGCCTCGAACAGATCGCGTCCGCGCACCACATGGGTGATGCCCTGGGCCGCGTCATCGAGCACCACGGAGAGGTGGTATGATCCCGGAAAATCTTTTCGAGACAATACGATATCGCCCACTTTTGATGTCAGATCACAGGTGTTGATCTGCACCGTTTGGGGCGCGTCAAAGGCTCCGGTTTCCTCGAACATCAGCGGGCCATCCAGCGCCTCCAGCGCAGCGGCCATGTTCAACCGAAGGGCGGTTCCTTCTGGCGGACTGGCCTGCGTAGGCACGCGGCGGCAGGTGCCGGGATAGACCAAGCCATCGGGGCCATAGGCGGGCTCTGCGCCCTCTTGCGGGGCGGACATGGCGGCCTGAATGTCGCGCCGGGTGCAGCTGCACGGGTAGATCAGGCCGCGCGTCCACAGGTCTTGCAAGGCATCACGGTAGGCGTCCAGACGGTCCGACTGGCGCATCACGGGCGCCGGCCAGTCCAGCCCAAGCCACGCCAGATCCTCGTAAATCTGGGCTTCCCATTGCGGGCGCGAGCGGGTGGAATCGATGTCTTCGATCCGCAGCAGGAACGCGCCGCCCCGCGCCATGTCATAGGCCAGCAGCGCCGAATAGGCGTGGCCCAGATGCAAGGGGCCCGTCGGTGAAGGGGCAAATCTGGTTTTAAAGGCCATATTTCAACCCCTTACTGCGCATATCTCATACGCCGCCTTAGGCTTGGCCTTCCAGCCACGCGGTCCAATCCGCCTTGGCGCGGTCTGTGTAGGCCTTGTAGCGGTCCTTGCGGCCGCGGCGCCCGCCCTTGATCCCGCTGTTTTCCAAGGGGCGGAACAGGCCGAAATTGACGTTCATCGGCTGAAAGGTCTTTGCCTCTGCGCCGCCGGTGATGTGGTGCACCAGCGCGCCGTGGGCGGTGTCCTGCGGCACGGTTTCCAGCGGTTTGCCAAGGATCTCTGCGGCGGCCATACGCCCCGCGAGCAAGCCCATAGCGGCGCTTTCCACGTAGCCTTCGACGCCGGTGACCTGACCGGCAAAGCGGATGTTCGGCTTGGACCGCAGGCGCATCTGCGCGTCCAGCAGCGTTGGAGAGTTCAAAAAGGTGTTGCGGTGGATGCCGCCCAGACGGGCAAAGGACGCATCTTGCAAACCGGGAATCATTTTGAAAACAGCGGTTTGCGCACCGTACTTCATCTTGGTCTGAAAGCCGACGATATTGTAGAGCGTCCCCAGGGAGTTGTCCCGGCGCAGCTGCACCACGGCATAGGCCTTTTCCTCGGGGTTGTGCGGGTTGGTCAGGCCGACGGGCTTCATCGGGCCGTGGCGCAGGGTCTCGCGGCCACGCTCGGCCATGACCTCGATCGGCAGGCAACCGTCGAAATAGGTCGCGGTCTCGCCTTCGTGGAACTCGGTCTTGTCGGCGGCCAGAAGCGCGTCGATAAAGGCCTCGTACTGCGCCTTGTTCATGGGGCAGTTGATGTAGGCCTTTTGCTCTTCCTCGGTTTCGCCCTTGTCATAGCGCGATTGCAGCCACGCGACGTTCATGTCGATGCTTTCGGCGTAGACGATGGGCGCGATGGCGTCGAAAAACGCCAGACGATCGGCGCCGGTTTCCGCCTGAATGGCCTTGCCGAGGTTTTCCGAGGTCAGCGGCCCGGTGGCGAAAATCCAATTCCCTTCATCGGGCAACGTGTCGATTTCTTCGAATGAAATCTGGATGTTATCATGCGATGTTAAAGCATCGGTGACGCTTCGCGCAAAAGGATCGCGGTCCACGGCCAGCGCGCCACCCGCAGGCAGGCGGTGCTGATGCGCGGTGGTCATGATGAGCGAGCCCGCCTGCATCATTTCCCAATGCAAGAGGCCCACGGCGTTTTGTTCATGATCGTCCGACCGGAAGGAGTTGGAGCAAACCATTTCCCCAAAGTTTCCAGTACGATGCGCGAAGGTCTTTACCTGCGGACGCATCTCGTGCAGGACGACCTGCACCCCCATGTTGGCGGCCTGCCAGGCGGCCTCGGACCCGGCCATGCCGCCGCCGACGATATGTAGCTTGTGTGTCATGGCTGCGATTTAGGCCAAGGCGCGCCCTATGCCAAGCAAAACCGCAGCTCACGCCCAGTCTGGCTTGCGCTTTTCCAGAAAGGCGGTGATGCCTTCGTTGGTGTCGCGCCAAAGCATGTTTTCCACCATGTTCGCGCCGGTCAGGGTGTAGGCCTCGTCCAGCGGCAGGGTAAGTTGGTCGTAAAAGGCGGACTTGCCGATTTTCACGGCAGCGCCCAGTTTCGAGGCCACGCTTTCAGCCAGCTCTTGCGTGCTGGCCTCAAGACGCTCCGCCGGGACAATACGGTTGATCAGGCCCAGCCGCTCGGCGTCCTCAGCGTCGATAAAGCCGCCGGTGGTGAGCATCTCGAAAGCCTTCTTGCGCGGGATCGCGCGGGACAGCGCCACCATGGGAGTCGAGCAGAACAGCCCGATGTTCACCCCGTTGACGCCAAAGCGCGTGCCCTCGGCGGCCACCGCCATATCGCAGGAGGCCACCATCTGACAGCCCGCCGCCGTAGCGATGCCGTGGACCTGCGCGATCACCGGCTGGGGCAGGCGGGTTAGCCCCGCCATGACCGAGGCGCAGCGGTTAAACAGATCGGCGAAATAGGCCTTGCCGCCGTCCTCGGCCTGCCGCCCGGCCTGCATCTGTTTCAGATCGTGCCCGGCGCAAAATGCCTTTCCCGCGCCAGAGATCACCACAACCCGCGTCGCCTGATCATCGGCCAAGGCGTCGATCTGTGCTTGAAAGGCGGCCAGCATCTCGTCCGACAGGGCGTTCAGTCGCTCGGGCGCGTTCATGTGCAGATAGGCGACGCCATTTGTGTCGCGACGTTCCAACAGTTCCATCTTGTCCTCCCCTTTGAGGCAAGCTTAGCTGCCCCGCAAAACGGAGGAAAGCGCGTGGATCTGAAATTTACCAGCCAAGAAATGAGTGCGTATCTGGACGAGGTGTTCCCGCAGGTGCGCGGGATGTTCGGCATTGACGAAATCGCCTTGGGCCAGATCACCATGCGGCTGTTCAACGATGAGCGGCACCTGCGCCCCGGTGGCACCGTGTCCGGCCCCGCGATGTTCGCGCTGGCGGATGTGGCGGCCTATGTGGCGACCATGGCGCATGTGGGGCGCGAGGCGCTGGCCGTGACGACCCATTGCTCCATCGACTTCATGCGCAAGCCCGCCGCCGGGGTCGACCTGATCGCCGAGGCGCGGTTGCTCAAGCTGGGAAAATCGCTGTCGGTGACCGATGTGCTGCTGTTCTCCGAAGGGATGGAGGCGCCGGTCGCCCACGCCTCGTTGACCTATTCGATCCCGCCGGCGCGGCCTGTCTAGGTGAACTCGGGGGTGCGGTTCTGCATCTGCGCCATGACGGCCTCGATCTGGTTGGGTTGTCCCAGCACCTGAGATTGCAGCTCTGCCTCCAGGCGCAACGCCTCGGCGCGGGTGGCGGTCCAGGCGGTGTTGAGCAGCCGTTTGTCACGGCGGATCGCCTCGGGGTTGTTGGCGGCAATGGTGCGCGCCATCTCGCGCGCGGCGGCCAGCGGATCATCGGCAATGCGCGTCACCAGCCCGATCTGCTGCGCCTCATTGGCCTCGACAATGCGCCCGGTAAAGGTCAGCTCTTTGGCGATGTCGGCGCGCACCAGACGTGGTAGCGCGGTGCTGAGCCCCATGTCAGGCACCAGCCCCCATTTGATTTCCATCACCGACAGGCGGGTGTCGGGCGCGGCGATGCGAATATCGGCCCCCAGCGCGATTTGCAGACCCGCGCCAAAGGTCACCCCTTGCAGCGCCGCGATCACCGGCGTGTCCAGCATCTGCCAGATTGTGCAGGGCTTTTGAAAGAAATTCGAATGAGTATGGGCGCAGGGCAGGTCAATCAGACGCCGGAACAGATCGCTGGGGTCCGCCGAGGTGAACAGGCCCGTGTCGATCCCGGCGCAGAAGTGATCGCCTTCGCCGCGCAGGATGATGGCCCGGATGTCGTGGTCGTCGCGCAGGGATTCCCCAATGGTGGCAAGACCTTCGAACACTGACATGTCCACGGCATTGCGCTTGGCGGGACGGTTGATGGTGACCTCGGCCACGTGATTGGCACGGGTGATGGTGACGCTTTCGCTCATATCCTGTCCTTTCCGTACAATTTGAACAGAATACTAACGGATACGCGCGCCACAATTATGACGTTGCGTGGCGCGCGCGGGGATATGTCGATTAATGGTTACTCGGCCCAAAAGGGCCGGTGCGCCTCATCCATTGCTTGCTGGCGGGTCAGGCCAATGTCGTCCAGCAGATGCGGCTCGATGGTTTTCAGCGCGTTTCGTGTCGCTCGACGGGTCGACCATTTGGTCACCGCAACCGCAAAACGCAGGGCAACCTCTGCTGCAACCGGAAGCGGCTGAGACCGATCCAGATAGGCAAGGGCGGGGCGCGGTGCGATAATCGGTGCCATGGTCGTGTTCCTTTCGATTGTATTGACACAATTGGCGTGTGTTGCTAGTGGGTGTTTGGTACAAAGTCGGATGTATCAGGTCTAGGAAAGAATTGTGATGGATACAATTTCTGGGCGATTTGCGCAGATCGAAAAGGGGCCGAAATATCGCGCTTTGGCCCAGGCGATCCGAGAGGCGATTGCCGCCGAAGAGCTGGCTCCGGGCGATAAACTGCCCCCCGTTCGAGAGCTGGGCTGGACCTTGCAAATGACCCCCGGCACCGTCGCCCGTGCCTATGCGATCCTCACCGATGAGGGTGCGTTAAAGGGCGAGGTGGGGCGTGGCACTTTTGTGGCCGAACCCGCCCCGGTGGACAGCGCCCGTGACCTTCGTTGGGCGCAGCACAACCAGCCACAAGATACCGATACTGTTAGCTTTTTCTCGACCAAGCTGCCGGACGCGGGGCAGGTGGCTTTGATCCACGATGCCTATCGGCGCATGGCGGAAAACCCGGTGGGCGCGCTGTTGAACTACCCCTCGGCGCAGGCCTATGAACCGGCGCGCAGGGCGGTCCTGCGGTGGCTGTCCGACACGGCTTTGGGCGTGGTGTCACACGACGATCTGGTGCTGTCGCACGGCGGGCAATCAGGCGTGTCGCTGGTGATGCAGGCGGTGCTGAAAGGCAGCCGTCCGGTGGTCTTGGTCGAAGAGCTGTTCTACCCCGGTTTCCGCCGCGCCGCACAGCTTTTGCGGGCTCAGGTTGTGTCCGTTCCCATGGATTCGCAGGGCGTGATTCCCGAAGCGCTGGAAGAAATCGCTACAAAACACGACGCGCAGCTGTTTTGTACCAGTGCCGAAGTACACAATCCCACCGGTATTTTCACCCCACACGCCCGCCGCCAGCAGATCGCCGACGTGGCCGCGCGGCGCGGCTTTCACATACTCGAGGACGATTGCTATCGCCTAGGGGCGTCCCGCGCCGCCAGTTACCGCGCGCTGCTGCCCGAGCAGGCGTGGTATGTGTCGAGCATCTCCAAGGCGTTGACGCCCGCCTTGCGCATCGGATTTGCCGTGGCCCCTCAGCAACATAGCGCCGCGCTGCGCCGGGTGGCCGAATACGGCTTCTTTGGTCTGGCGCATCCCTTGGCCATTCTGACCCAAGACCTTTTGACCCGCGACGAGACCTATGAGGTCATGGACCGGGTGCGCGCCGAATTGTCTCGATACATTCGCGCCGCCGTGAACGGTCTGGGCGGCTTTGAGCTAAGCTGGAGCGATGAGATCCCGTTCCTGTGGTTGCAACTCCCCGAAGGCTGGCGCGCCGGTGCCTTTGCGCAGGCCGCCGAGGCGCAAGGCGTGCAGGTCCGCGCCGCCGAAGACTTTGCCCTGCGCTCTGGCACGCCGCCGCATGCGGTGCGCATCGGCATCAACGCTCAGATCAGTATGCGAAGCTTTGAGGCGGCGATTGCGCGGCTGCGCGCGCTGCTGGACAATCCGCCAGAGCAAATCGTGGTCTAAGACGCCCCGCACCCCCTTCAGAGCGCGATTTTGTTGGGGTAAAATAATACCTTATTTTTAACCATCTGTTTTTGCTCATTTATTTCAACACTAACGCGCTTGACCCACGGTTTATCCCGTATATAACGCCGCAATCTGATTTCGAGCCGGTCGATCAAGCGCCGGCTCTTCTCAATCGAACGGATAAAACAATGAAAACCTTCTCTGCGACTCCGGCAGACATCGAAAAGAAGTGGATCGTGATCGACGCCGAGGGCGTTGTTCTGGGTCGCCTCGCGTCGATCGTCGCCATGCGTCTGCGCGGCAAGCACAAGCCGTCCTTCACCCCGCACATGGATTGTGGTGACAACGTCATCATCATCAACGCGGAAAAAGTTCAGATGACCGGCAACAAGCGTCAGGAAAACTTTTACTGGCACACCGGCCACCCGGGCGGCATCAAGTCCCGCACCAAGGAACAGATCCTCGAGGGCAAGCACCCCGAGCGCGTCGTTGTTCAGGCCGTCAAGCGTATGCTGCCGGGCAACCGTCTGTCCCGTCAGATCATGACGAACCTTCGCGTTTATGCCGGTGGCGAACACCCGCATGAAGCCCAGAACCCCGAAGTTCTGGACGTGAAATCTATGAACTCCAAGAACACCCGGGTGTAATCATGGCTGATCAGATCAATTCTCTGGAAGAGCTGGGCGCCGCAGCTGGTGTCGCTGAAACCGTTGTCGAAGTGGCCGCCCCGCGCGAGCCGGTTCGTGACGAGCTGGGCCGTTCCTACGCGACCGGCAAGCGTAAAGACGCAGTTGCACGCGTTTGGATCAAGCCGGGCTCCGGCAAGGTCACCGTGAACGGCAAGGACATGGACAAGTACTTTGCCCGTCCGGTTCTGCAACTGATCCTGCGCCAGCCGTTCCAGGTTGCCGGTGTCGAAGGCGAATTCGACGTCATGGCAACCGTCAAGGGCGGTGGCCTGACCGGTCAGGCCGGTGCGGTCAAGCACGGCATCTCCAAGGCTCTGCAGCTGTACAACCCCGAGCTGCGCGCAGCTCTGAAGGCCGCAGGCTTCCTGACCCGCGACAGCCGTGTTGTTGAACGTAAGAAGTTCGGTAAGCGCAAAGCACGCCGCTCCTTCCAGTTCTCCAAGCGCTAATCGCTGGATATATATTACGGAAAAGGCCGCCTGTCTGGGCGGCCTTTTTTGTTGGGGCATTGGTTGGGGGCAAAGGGCGGGGTTATTCGTCCTTGGGCAACAGCCCCAGCCCGCGCAGGTACACCCCGATCCCGGTTTCCAACAGGTCTTCGGGCGGAAAGGGGCTTTGCGTGCCGGGCGAGTTGCGCGCGAACAGCTCGACGACGCCGTGGCTTAGCGCCCAGATATGGGCCGAGAACATGGCCGGCGGCGGGCGCTTTTCCTCGGGGATGTGCTGGCTGAGTTCCGTCGCCGCGCGTTCCAAGACATCGCGGGCACGGCGCGACACGGCGGCCAGCTCGGGCGAGTGGTTCACCGAAATCCCGCTTTCGAACATCGCGATATAGTGGCCGGGGTACTTGCGCGCGAAGGCCAGATAGGCGCGGCCCGTCGCCTCGAACGCCGCGAGGGCTGACGGTTGCCCGCTGTCATAGGCGTATTGCATCACATCGGCAAATATCTCATAGCCCTGCCGCGCGGCCTCGGCGATCAGGTCTTCGCGCCCGGCAAAGTGCCGGTAGACCGCCGCCGGGGTCACACCCGCCTGTTTCGCCGCCTCGGACAGGGTAAAGCCCGTGGGCCCCTTGGCCTCGATCAGCGAAAGCGCCGCATCCACAAGGGCTTGGCGCAGGTTGCCGTGATGATAGCCGCGCTTGGACACTTAACGCTCCCACAGGGCGGGGCCGCCGATGACCGCTGGATCGGGGCTGCCAATCGCCTTGGCGTCCTTTTTGGTGTAATCGAGCGAGCCAAGCACATGGCGGATCGCCTCAAGCCGCGCGCGTTTCTTGTCATCGCTGCGCACGATGGTCCAAGGCGCTTCGTCACTGTGCGAGCGGTCCAGCGTCTCGCGGATGGCATCGCTATAGGCGTCCCAGCGCTTCAGCCCTTCGACGTCGATCCAACTCAGCTTCCACTGTTTCAGCGGGTCGTTCTCGCGCGCGAGGAAACGGCGCAGCTGTTCGGCTTGCCCGACGTTGAGCCAGAACTTGAACAGGTGAATGCCCTCTTCGACCAGCATTTTCTCAAAGTCCGGCACTTGGGCAAAGAAATGTTCGCGCTGGGTGTCGGTGCAAAAGTCAAAGACCTTTTCGACCACCCCCCGGTTGTACCAGGAGCGGTCGTAAAACACGATCTCGCCGCCTGCGGGCAGGTGGTCGATGTAGCGTTGAAAATACCACTGGGTCTGTTCGGTATCCGACGGTTTGGACAAAGCCACCACACGCGCGCCGCGCGGGTTCAGGTTCTGACGAAAGCGCTTGATGGTGCCGCCTTTGCCCGCCGCGTCGCGGCCTTCGAACACGATGGCGATGCGCGCGCCGGTCGCCTTGGCCCAGGCCTGCATTTTGACCAGCTCGATTTGCAGCTTGTCCATGTCCTTTTCGTAGGCTTTGCGTTTCAGCTCTTCGGAATAGGGATAAGCGATGTCGAGGATGTCGTTCTTGTCGGCGCGCACGATGGCGTCATGCACCGCCTTGGGCGCGTCGTCGTTGAAAAAGGCGCTGATGGCACCGTCGAAAGGAAGCGTCATAAGGGGCCTCGGGTTTGAATTCATTGACAATATGGGATGTTAAAGCGGTTAACGCAATCGCGCACGGCGGGCAGCGCGGTGCACCGCCTCGAGTGTCGCACTGGGGCGCGCGTGATGCGGCATATGGCCGACGCCGTGCAGGACGGTCAGGTGCGCGTCGGGGTATTCGCGCGCAAAGGGGGCCGAGTGGATCGGCAGCCCGACGGTGGTGTCCTGATCGCCGTGCAGCAGTTCGATGGGCACGGTGATTTCGTCATAGCGGGGGGCGAGCCGGGTGATTTCGTCCAATAGCTGCGCGCGGTGCAGGGCGTTTTCGCGCAAGGAGTGCCGCCGCAGGGTCAGCGCCGCGCCGATGTGGGCGGCGTAGCCGGGGGGCTCGTCTTGCGGCGTGAACACTTCGGCGATGGCCTTGTCGACGTAAGCATCCGGCACCCAAGCGGCGAGCAGCGGAATGGTCAGCGGGGCCAGCGGGCTGGTGTTCACCCGGTAGAGCATCGGCGGCGGGCCGGTCCAAGGGCAACTGGGCGCGGCCAGCAGCACCAGCGCCGAAAGGCTATCGGGGTGATGCACCGCCCAAGCCAAGGCCACCGCGCCGCCGTAGGACTGGCCGAGGACGATGGGTTTCTCGACGCCAAGCGCCCCTGTGGCTTTGGCAAGCAAATCGGCTTGCTCTTGCAGCGATGCGCCCCGGTCGTGCAGCCGGTCGGTGTAGCCCAGACCGGGGCGATCAAAGGCGATGACGGTGTAGTCCTGCGCGAGCCGGTCCATCAGGTCAAAGCTGAAGTCACGCAGATTGCCCGACGCGCCGTGGATCAAGACGATGGGCGGGCCGGCCCCGCGTTTCAGGTAATGCACGCGGGTGCCGTCGATGGTCAGGAACGCCCCGGACGGGGGAAAGGCTTTGCGGGCGCGGGCTTCATTGCGCCGCGCGCGCCAGTGAGTCAGCGCGGCGAACACGGCCAAGGCCAGAGCGCCCCAGATCATTCAGCTGCCGATCTTGGACAGGTCGAACTGCGTGGTCTGGTAAATTTGGTTAATCCAGTTGCCATAAAGCAGATGCGCATGGCTGCGCCACCGGTTCTGCGGCGGCTGGCTGGGGTCGTCGTCCGGATAGTAATTCGCGGGTACATTGATTGGCTTACCGGCGGCGACATCGCGGTCATACTCTTCCTTGAGCGTGCCCTTGTCATACTCAAAATGGTTAAAGACATAGAGCGCGCGATGGCCCGGATCTTCGACCAGACAGGGGCCGGTTTCGTCGGAATCGATCAGGATGTTCAGCCCGCCGCCTGCATTGATTTCCTCGCGGCGCAGTTCCGTCCAGCGCGAGACCGGCACGACGATATCGTCCGAGAACCCGCGCAGATAGGGCGAGGCCGCATCCAGCACCGTGTGACGCACCGCGCCAAAGGCTTTGTGGTCCAGCAGGTGCTTGGGCACGCCGTGGAAATAGTTGATCATCGCCATGCCGCCCCAGCACACGCCAAGGGTGGAATGCACATGGGTCTGTGTCCAGTCGAAAATCTGGCACAGCTCGTCCCAATAGGTGACGTCCTCAAACGGTAGATGTTCGATCGGCGCGCCTGTGATGATCAGGCCGTCGAACTTTTCCCCCGTTTCGGCCACCTCGGAGAAGGGGCGGTAGAAGGTCTCCATGTGTTCGGCGGCGGTGTTCTTGGTCTGATGCTCGGACATGCGGATCAGCGAAAACTCGATCTGCAAGGGCGTCGACCCGATCAGCCGCGCGAACTGGTTCTCGGTCTGGATTTTCTTGGGCATCAGGTTCAGCAGGCCGATGCGCAAGGGGCGGATGTCCTGACGGTCGGCGGCCTCTTCTGCCATGACCATGACGCCTTCGCGCGTGAGCACGTCAAAGGCAGGCAGGTCGGAAGGCAGTTTGATCGGCATCGTCGTGATCCTCGTTATGCGAGGCACACAGATAGGGGAGTTGCCCTGCGGTGACAAGTTCCCTTGCAGCGCAAAAGGCAAGCGAGAGGTGATCCAAAGGAGTGCTTCCGCACGCTTTTATTCAGATGGCCGAGAGGTGACGTGTCACTCTTGCGGCGGGATGGGCTTGGCAAAGTAGCCCGCCGCGCGCGACCGGCGCAGGCGTGCCACGCGGTCAAAGAACAGGATGCCATCGGTGTGGTCGATTTCGTGCTGAAGCGCCACGGCGAGCGGGCCATGGGCGATCAGCGTGTCGTCTTCGCCGGTCAGATGGGTAAAGGCGACCTCGATATGGGTGTAGCGCGGCACTTCGAGCTCGTGATCGGGCAGGGACAGGCAGCCCTCTTCGCGGGTTTCCATGGTGTCCGAGCGGGCGATGATCCGCGGGTTGGCCAGCGCCATGCGGTGCTGTTCGCCCATGGCATCGGGCATATCCACCACGATCAGCCGCAGCGGCACGCCGATCTGCACAGCCGCAAGACCCTGACCGCCCGCCATGTCCATCACTTCGAACATCTCGTCGGCGAGTTCGGCGATGAACCCATCGAAATCGGTCACCGGGTCCGACGGTTCGGACATAAGCGGGTGGTCGATGGGCAGGATAGGGGCGTCAGTCATGGTCGTCTCTTGTCGTCTGAGGGACCACGCCCTAAGCGGATTCGCCCCGGCTCTCAAGAGCCTTGCCAATCACGGCAACAAAGTCGTGTTGATCGCGCACTGTTGCCATATCGGAGGCTTCGACAATGACGCCCCAGCGCTTGGCCATCTCTTCGTAGATCGGCTGGCGGTGGGCCAAAGCCTGCGCATAAGTCCAACGAATAAAGGCGTCGGGGTTCACTTCGGCCTCTGATTGGCCGGTTTCATCCAGATAGCGCGTCCAGGCGGTTTCGAGGAAATCGGGACGGTAGGCCATGGGCTTGGGCGCGCGGTCAAAGCGGCGGATCAACTCTTCGGTGTGCTCGTCAGAGCCGCGAATCCACACCATTTGCGCCACTTGCGACAGGGCGGACAGGATTTCGTCCTTGGGATTCGCCGGGTCCACCCATTCACAAATGCTGCCGCCGGTGTCGCAGACGAAATGCGGATAGCCGTACAGATCCTGCGCGCGGTCGATGAAATAGCTGGTGTCGAGCAGGGCGAGCCGCTCGGCCCGTTCGAATTGCGCCTGGCGGCGGCGATACTCTGCCATCTCCATCCCGCCAAGCTCCGGGTTGCCCGGTTTGCCCAGATAGGTCGACACCGGCGTCAGGTTCTCAAACGAGATGTTCGAGCCGATGTAGATCGAATCGCTCAGCAGCAGATCGCGCAGAAAGGGCACCTGCATGGCGTGGCGCTTGGCGTTGTCGACGATGTATTCGCCCATGTAACGCGTGCCGATGCGGTAATCGACCGAGTAGTGAAACCACTCACCGCTGTCGCGCAGCAGGTCGGACACATAGGTTTTCCCCAGCCCCGACATGGCGAAAATCACGACACGTTTGTTCTGGGCGGCGCGCCAGTCCTGGGCAGAAGAGTAAAGCATCGGCGGTCCTGCGTTAAGGTTTCCCATGCTTTAGGGCGGCGGGGCGTTTTCGTCAAATGGCGCGTTTGCGCAAGAGCCGCCCGTCGATGATCAGCAAGCCCACCGCCAGCAGCGCAAGGCCTAGGTAGGCCGAGGGCAACAGCGCTTCGTCCCGCACATAGGCGCCCAGCACAATAGCGACGGGGGGCGTCATCAAGGTTACCAGCATCAGGTTGCCCGCACCCGCCATGGCCAGCACGCGGTAGTACACGAGGTAGGCAAAACTGGTCGAGATCGCCGAGACATAGATCAGGCCCGCCCAGGTAGAGGCGCTGAGGCTCACGCTCGGGAGGCCTTCGACGGCCAATGTCGGCCCGATCATCAAGACGGCAGAGCAGGTCAGCATCCCGGCGGCGGCCTCTAATGGGGCCAGCCCGCGCAGGGTCGCCCGCGCCCAAGCCCCTGACAACCCGTAACAAAATGTTGCGCCAAGGACAGCGAGTTGCGCGGTAGAGCGGATGTCAAACTCCATCAAGGCGGCAGGGCCGATGGCGGTGATCACCCCGGCAAAACCGATCAACACCCCAAGAGATTTCCGCGCGGTCAACCGCTCATCGGCAAAGACCAGCGCCGCGATGATCACGCCGAAAATCGCCGTGGTGCCGTTGAGGATCGAGGTCAGGCTGGAGGCGATGTATTGCTGCCCCCAAGCCAGCAGCGAAAAGGGCAGGGCGTTGTTCAAGAGACCCATGACCAACAGCGCGCCCCAGATGCGGCCTCCGCGCGGGGCGCGCATCCCCTTGGCCCAGACAATCGGCCAGAGGATCGCGGCGGCCAGCCCCGTGCGCCACAGTACCGTGGTCAGCGGGCCGACCTCGTCCAGCGCCGTCCGCGTCGCCAAAAAGGAACCGCCCCAGATCACGCCCAGCAAGATCAGCTCGGCCCAGGCACGGGTGGAAATGGATGTCTGTGTCATGGCGGGACTTTGCCTTGGCGCGAGGGCGCGTGCGACCCGAAAGCTGCGGTTTTACGCGGGGGAAAAAGAAAAACGCCCAAAGGTTTCCCCTCGGGCGTTTTGGAACCTTATGTCAAAGGCTTAGAAGCTGACGGTGAACGACAGCCCCATGCCGATGGCCGAGTTGCCCTTGAACTTGGTGCCAGAGGCGTCGGTGGCGTCGCCCAGTTTGACGTATTCGATCCCGCCGCGCATCTTCATGTTGCCCTCGGTGACCTGACCGCCGATGCCAAAGGAAATCTTGCCGTCGGTGGGGCTGAGGCGCGAGGCAACCGCGCCGTTGCTGGGTTCATAGGTGACCTGCGCAAAGCCGGACACGGAGTCCGAGAACTTGCGACCAATGCCCAGACGATACGTCCAGGTGTCGTTGTCGATGCCGGTGACCGCGTCGCCGCTGAACGCCTCATAACCGGGGGTGCGGACTTCCCACTTGGACCACTCCGTCCACTTGACCTGACCAAAGACCAAGGTGCCCGCGGCCACGCCGCTTTGGAAATCCAGCGCAACGCTCTGCGGCATTTCGATCTCGGTCTGGGTGGTGGCGTTCAGGCCCGCACCGGCCAGCGCCTCGTTGGTGTCGAACTTATGGGTGATGGCGCTTTCCCACGTCAGGCCGACGCGCAGCGCGATATCGGGGATTTCATACGCCGCGCCAAGCACATAGCCGAACTGCCCGTCGACGTTGCTGTCCGCCGTGTAGGTAAAGGTGCCAAAGGGCGCTGCATTTGCCTGTGCCAGACGGGTCTGTGTGGCCTGCAACTGGGCGGTGACGGTGTCGTATTGCGCGTCGCCCGCACCTTGACCCAGACCAGCCAAGGCCGCTTGGGCGTTTTGCAACTGGGTGACGCCGTCGGTCAACTGGCTCTGGACGGACGGGCGGATCATCTGATCGGGGATCAGGATCTCGGCGCTGGAGCGCACGTAGCGCACGCCGCCGTAGACCGAAATGCGGTCCGCCACCTGATAGCGCAGCATCGCCGCGGTCTGGTTGCTGTCCCACGTGGCGGTCAGGCCGGTGTAGGCGCCTTGGGTGTACAGCGCGTCCGCGCCGTATGCGTCGTTGTTATACAGAGCAAAGGCCAGCTTGTCGGTGAACTGGTTCTTGTACGAAAACCCGTAAGAGGCATAGTTCTCGGCCATGTTCCCGGTCGAGCCGCCGCCCAGCGCCGCGTCATAGGTGCCCGACACCTTGGGGCTGACCAGCGCGGTGGAAAACGTGAGTTGCGTGCCCGGCTGGAATAGAACGCCGTAGTCGATCACGGACCGTTCGATGCCGCCTGCCAGTGCGGTGGTGCTTGTCAATGCCAGCGCAACCGCGCCCAAAGCTGTCTTTTTCATATCCATCCCTCATTCCCGATTGGCGGGAAGTCCCTCGGGAAAACGGTATGAGCGGAAAGCCGCTTGGGTCAATCTTTGACGGGGCGTCAGGTTAACGTCGCGCGACGCTGCGTCACGTTTAAGTCACACTGTTGTCATGTGGTGCGGCGGCGGGTTTCAAACCAGATGTTGGCGTAATTGGCGCCGAAAATGACCGCCGCGCCCACAAACACCCACAGGTCCAGCGCCTCGCGATACAGCAGCATCCCGACGATGGCGATCACCGGCAGGCGGGTAAAGTCGATGGGCATCACCACCGTGGCCGGGGCCAGCGACAGGGCAGTGGTCAGGCAGAAATGCGCCACAAGGCCCGCGCAGGCGATGACGATGACCCAAGGCCAGTTGTCCGCGGTGGGCAGCGCGATATCCCCGTCGATCCCGGCGCAGATCAGGCCAAAGGCGGCCTGCATGACGGTCAGCCAGAACAGGATGCAGGTGATGGATTCGGTCCGGGTCAGGCGGCGGGTGTAGACCGCCGATCCGGCAAAGCCGATCGCCGCGAGGGCCGCCGTCAATTGTCCCCATTCCAACGTGTCCGCCGAGGGGCGCGTCACGATCAGGATACCGACAAAGCCCAGCGCCGCCGCCGCCACGCGGTTGGGCGTCAGCCGCTCGCCCAGGATGACTGCGCCCATGAGCATCACCCAGAACGGCGAGGTAAACTCGATCGCAAAGACCTGCGCCAGCGGGATCACGGTGATCGAGTAGAACCACAGGTTCTGCCCCGAAAAGTGAAACAGGTTGCGGATCAGGTGGGTGCCCATGGACCGCCGCGTGATCTGGCGGCGCGCGCCGGTGATCGAGGCAACCACCAACACGATGACAATCCCGATGAGCGAGCGGAACAGCATGATCTCGAAGGTGTCGAGCGTCAGGCTGACCGCGCGCCCCGCCACCGCCATGGTGGTAAAGGACGCAATGGCGCCAATCATCCAAAGGCAGGCGCGCAAAGTGTCGTTCATCGTCGGGGTCCTGGTCTTGTTGCCGAGGCATCTGCGCAGACCATTCGGTCAAAAGCAAGACCGCGCGTTAGCTTGCCTCGCGCAACTCCGGCGTCTCGACAATGGGGGCGATGGCGTCGTCGATCAGCGCGTCCAGCTCCCATAGGTCCATGGTGGTGCGCTCCAGCGGGGCGGGGTTGAGGATCGCGATGCGGATGTCCAGAGCGGTCAGCGCCAGAGCGGCGGGGTTCGGGGCGCCGATGTACAGCGGACGCCACGCCGGGGCAAAGCTGGACTTGAACCGCGTCAGCCCGGCGCAATCGGCCAGCCGCTTGGGCAGGGTCGGATGGGGCAGGGCGGCGAGCGACACCTCTTTGATATTGGAGGCGCGCGCATCAAGGATCATGGCATGGATCAGCGCGTGCATCACCCCTTGGGGCAGGTCGGGCAGGTGTCGCATCAGGTCAAGGCTCAGCCCCTCGGTCCCCTGCACCGCAGAGATGAAGGCGACCAGTTCGCCATTCAGCCACGCGCCGAACATCGGCTTGTCGCGCAGATACAGTGGGCAGAACCGCCCCATGGTCAGGCCGCGTTCTTGGCCGTGCATGTCCTCCCAGGCGCAGTGGATTTCCATCATCCGTTCCCAATCGGGGTTGGTGATCGGCCCGCAGGTGACACCGGCTGTTTCGGCCTTGCGCAAAAAGCGGCGCAGCTGTCGGCGCTCTGGCCCGTCGAGGGTGAACGCCTGGGCATCCAAGGTGGCCTCGACCGCAAAGGGCACCACGTGCCAGCCCGCGCGCCGCGCCTCTGCGGCGTCCTGAGCGGTCAGCTTGTACAGGCAGGGCAGGCGGTTTTGCTGCCGTGCCTCGCGCTTGAGGGCGGGCAGCAGCGTGGACAGATGGCCGCGCGTTGGCCCCAGGAACAGCGTCAGGCTTTGCGGGCTGCGCAGCAGGCAGGCCTCTGCCCCAGAGGCGGTCAGCGCAAAGCTGTCGTTCTGCGCGGCAATGGGGTGCTCGGCGCGGGCACCGAACAGCGGCGCTTCACGCTCTGACGGGGGCGCGATGCGATCGGGCCGCGCCAAAAAGGCATAGCTGGCCCCCAGGATGCAGGGCAGCGCGTAATAGACCACGCGAAAGGCGATCAGCGCGGCGGCCAGATGCGCGGTGGCCGTCCCCGGCAGCAGCGTCACCAGCGCAAGTTCAAACGGGCCGACACCGCCCGGCGTGCCGCCGATCATCCCCGCGCCCAGCGCAAGCGTAAAGGCGGCGATCAGCGACCACAGCGGCGGCGCAAGCTCTGGCGGCAGCAATAGGTGCAGCGCCAGCCCGGCAAAGATCAGATCGCAGGCCGCCAAAGCCACCAGATGGCCCAGCGCCGGCAGAGATGGCAAGTCAATCCGCTTGCCCATCAAAGACATACGTGGATAGCGCAGCATCAAGGCCGCCAGCGCAAAAGCCCCCACGGGAAAGGCCAGCAGCGCGGCCCAAGGCACCCCGGCCAGCACCGGCACGGCCACCGTCGCCGCCAGCAAGCCCCACGCCACAAAGAAGCACAGCGTCACAAAGGCGGTGATCCGCAGCACCATGGCGTGCCCCAGAACCGGCATCAAACGCCAACGCAGCGCCGCGCCAACAGCCGGGCCGAATCCCGTCGTCTGTCCCACCGCGATGGCGGCGGCGCTGGACAGGCGGGCGTGCCCTTCGGGCAGGCGGGTGCGAAAATGGCGGTGCGCGATCACGTCATATTGCGCAATGGCCCAGAAGCTCAGCCCCGAAGCCACAGCCGCGCCGACCCAGCGCCACATAGGAATGTCGTAAAAGGCCTCGGCCACCAGCCCCCAATCAAGGCTGCGCGCCTTGACATAGAGCAGGGCCACCAAGACGGCCCCCATCGCCAGCGGCAATACGCGCCGCGCCATATCCGGAACCTGTTCAAACGCTGCTTTCAAAGACCCACTCCAACTAACCCAAAGGCGATGTACACTCAGGGCTACTTGCCAGAAGTTAACGGAAGCATTTGAATGTTTAGACTTGTCGCGGTTTTCACCGGGTTATCCCCAGAAAAATCGTCTCAGGCCGGGCGAAGAGAGGGCAGAACAGGCCCGGAACATCTAAAAACCGCAATAAAAAACGCGCCCCCGCAGGGACGCGCCAAATCGCTCGCATTTGAAGGGCTTTACGCCTCTTTCATCAGCTGCTCTTGCGCCACGATCAGCAGCTGGGCCATCTTGCCGCGGATTTCGTCGGCGGTGGCCTTGTCGCCCAGATCGGCGGCAACCTTGCGCACCACGTCCTCGTGGCCGGCTTCTTCGAAATCGGCTTTGACGACTTCGACGGCATAGGCGTTGGCGTCATCGCCGGTCTTGCCAAGCATCTCTGCGGCCCAAAGACCCAGCAGCTTGTTGCAGCGGGCCTGCGCGCGGAATTTCATTTCCTCGTCATGGGCAAACTTGTTTTCGAACGCGTTCTCGCGGTCATCGAAGGTGGTCATCGCTCTCGCTCCCTCGGGAAGATAATATCACCGCTCGGTATGCCCGCCCGCGCGCGCCTTCGCAAGCGCCACTTGACCGCCTGCGGCATTGAAACCGCCTGTTAGCGCTGCTTTTGCCGTGGCGACGGGCTGGAAAGCACGCGCATTTCCTTGCAGCAGCGGCGCGCTTGCCGTAAGGAAGGCCCAACACCGCGCATCTTGCGCGGTTTTCCGGTTTCCGAAAGGTCATAAGATGGCACGGCGCAAGAAAATTTACGAAGGCAAAGCTAAGATCCTGTACGAAGGCCCCGAGCCGGGCACCATCGTGCAATACTTCAAGGACGATGCCACCGCCTTCAACGCCGAGAAGAAGGACGTGATCGAAGGCAAGGGCGTGCTGAACAACCGCCTGTCCGAGTTCTTTATGACCGGGCTGACCTCGGTTGGCGTGCCGACGCACTTCCTCAAGCGGTTGAACATGCGTGAGCAGCTGGTGCGCTCGTGCGAGATCATTCCGCTGGAAATCATCGTGCGCAACTATGCCGCGGGCTCGATGACCAAGCGTCTGGGCGTCGCCGAAGGCACCCAGCTGCCGCGCCCGATCGTGGAATATTGCTACAAGGACGACGCCCTGGGCGACCCACTGGTCACCGAAGAGCACATCGCCGCCTTTGGCTGGGCCAGCCAGCAGGACATGGACGACATCGTCTCGCTCGCGCTGCGCGTCAACGATTTCATGTCCGGTCTGATGTACGGTGTGGGCATCAAGCTGATCGACTTCAAGATCGAGATCGGCCGCGTGTTCGAAGGCGACTTCCAGCGTCTGATCGTCGCCGATGAGATCAGCCCCGACAGCTGCCGCCTGTGGGACATCGAGACCGGCAAGAAGCTGGACAAGGACGTGTTCCGCCAGGACCTTGGCAGCCTGACCGACGCCTATACCGAGGTCGCGACCCGTCTGGGCGTCATGCCCAAGCAGCCGACCCACGACACCAAGCCGACGCTGATCAACTGAGGTTTGCGCCTGGTGTGAATGAATTAAGGGCCCTTCGGGGCCCTTTTTTGTTGTTGGCGTTGTTTTTCGTCATGCAAATCTAACTTTTTCCTTTGAATAGCCTTAAGCCTCCTTGCTTCGTATGAATTAGGGATTTTCACCTAGTGTGGTGCAGCCCAAAGCTGACATCTGTGATTTCAGTGCCTCTAGGCGCTCACGTTCTGAACTGTAAAGCGCTCCGTCACTTACAATCGAGTTGTACGTAGTGATCAGTTTAAGGCAACCTTCCGAAATCGCACTGCTAAACAAGTTGCTTTCAGTGGTTGACTTGCGACTTGAAACGTCAGAGTCGAGTTGCTCCTGTTTCACCCCAAGCCCCGTACTATCTGCTGCGGCAATGCCTGTTAAGGCATTTAGACGCGTCTCGTTAATTGAAATCCTTTTTTCAAAGTCTACGATATATGAAATTCCTGCTCCGGTGACTGCAATGAAAGCTGCAATCAAGCCGGAAAGAACGGTAGTACTCATCCCATTTTCAGCCATTTAGCCCCCCAGTGGTGAAGTTCTTTAAAGTGAAACCCTATGATTGCATTCGTGCAGCTGTGCAAGTCTGCGAATTTTAATTCGCCCTCTGGGATGGGTAGATATCGATCAAACTATTTCGGTGACGATGAGAACGGTTAGCGCGTCGTTTCAGCCCAGCCCACAGGGCAAGGAATTCTTTACTTGGCGGCAGGCCCTGCCGCGCGTAGCCTATCCCCAAAATCATTTGCCAACGGGGACATTGCCATGAGACCGCTTTTATCCGCGCTTGCCGTGCTTGCCTGCACCGCGGCCGCTTTGCCTGCCCACGCCCAACAGGCGCCCGCCGAGTTTGACCCGAGCGACTTTGGCAAGATCGTCATCCAGCCGCGCCAAGCCGCCGGTGGGGCCGGGGGCTTTGTGCTCGAACAGGCCTTTGGCGACTACCAGAACGAGCCGATCATCGAATACGGCGAGAATTCCCCGGCGGTGCGTCTGGGGCGGCCCATCGGGCGGCTCGACATGTTGTTCGACAATGGCAAGACCGGCTTTTGCACCGCCTTCATCGTCGACGACCAGCACATCCTGACCAACCACCACTGCGTGCCGGGCATGGATCGTGACCCGTCCGGCAAGGACAGCGGCGTGCAGGCGGCGCAGCTGGTCATGGGCTTTATCAAGCCGGGCCGCTCCGAAGGGGTCGACCGCTACACCGTCAGCCCGCAGATCGTCGAGACCTCGCGCGAGCTGGATTATTCCGTGCTGCGGGTCTTTGGCAATCCGTCGACCAAATACGGCAAGCTGGAACTGGCGATGGCCGACCCCGAGGATTCCGAGTTCCTGTGGATCATCGGGCACCCGCAGGGGCAGGCCCAGCACATCAGCCGCGAAGGCTGCGCCGCCGCGACTCCTGCGATTTCCGAGGAAGGCAAGCTGGTGCACAGCTGCGATACCCTTGGGGGGAACTCTGGCTCTCCGGTCATTCGGATCAGCGACAAGCGCGTCGTGGGCCTGCACCACGCGGGCGACAGCCGGACGGGCTTTAACATGGCGATCCCGATGACGCGGATCCTGCCGCAGTCGAGCGTGCTCAAGGCCGCCGTGGGGCCAAATCCGACGCCTGCGCCGACGCCCAAACCCGCTCCGACCCCGGTCGTAACCCCCAAACCCGCCGTCAACGCCTGCACCGCCCTGTGGTCAGAGGCCAAGCTGATCGGCTGCGCGGGCTACGAGGCCTACGTTGAGGAATGCGGCAACCACACCTTTGCTTCGATGGCGCGCCGGGTGATCGAGCGCGAATGCGCGATCCCGTCGGTGGCGCCGCGCGCCTCTGACACGCCGCTCTTGACGGTCAAGGCGAATGGCGGCGGCGACTACAGCAGCCTTGCGGACGCGGTCGCCCGCGCCGAGCCCGGCACCCGCATCGAGGTCTACCCCGGCACCTACACCAAGGGGTTGGACATCGACAAACCGGTGGAAATCGTCGGCGTGGGCGACCCGTCGCAGATCATCCTCGCGGTGCCCAACGACAACGCCATCAACTGGACCGCACCGTCGGGGCGCGTCGCGCGCATGACCGTGCGCCAGACCGAGGGCAAGTTCTTTGGCATCCACATCGCGGGCGGGTCGGTCATCATGGAAGACCTTGATGTCACCGCCGCCGAGCTGGCCGTCATCGCCATTCGCGGCAACGAAGGCGCCACCATCCGCCGCTCGACCATCCACGATGGCTCCGAAGGCGGCATCTTTATCTTTGACAACGGCAAGGCGCTGCTGGAGGACAACCTGATCTACGGCAACAAGTTCGCCGGCGTCGAGGTCAAGTCCGGCGGCAACCCGGTGGTGCGCGGCAACACCATGCGCGACGGCAACGGCTCTGGCATCTTTGTGAACGAAGGCGGCTCTGGCCGCTACGAAAACAACACCGTGGTCAACAACCGCCTCGCCGGGATCGAGGTCAAGGCGGCCCATGACGTCTATCTGATCGGCAACGTGGTGCGCAACGGCCAGCAGGGCGGCGTGATGTGGTCCAACGGCGCCACGGGCCGGATGGAAAACAACACCGTCTACAACAACGCCTATGCCGGTCTGGAAATCAAGGCCAACGCCAACCCGGTCGTGTACAACAACGAGTTCCGCGACGGCCAGCAAAGCGCGCTGTACATCCATGAAAATGGCAAGGGCGTGATCGAGAACAACACCATCCACCACAACGCCTTTTACGGCATCTCGGTCAAGGATGGCTCAAACCCGATCGTGCGCGACAACGTGATTTCCGACAATGTCTACGAGGCGATCCGCGTGCGTCTTGGGGCGACGGGCACCTATGAAAACAACGACTTGTCGGGCAATACCGCCGGTGCCTTCCGCATCGAGGCGGACGCCGGGAACCTGATCCGCCGCGGCAATATCGAATAAGCCCTGGCTTTGCGATGTCATGGGGGCGTGCTGCGGATCGGCGGCGCGCCCCTTTTTCGTGGCGTGCGAGGGGGCTTTGGTGCCTTTTGGCTTGCATTTTGTCGCCCGATGGGGTTCCAACCGCGCAAGTTATCAAGCCTTAGGGAAAGGAACCGTCATGAAAGTTCGTGTGCATGTGATGCTCAAGCAGGGCGTTCTGGATCCGCAGGGCGAGGCCGTGCGCCACGCGCTTGGCGCGCTGGGGTTCGAGGGCGTTGGTTCGGTCCGTCAGGGCAAGGTGATCGAGCTGGACCTGGCCGACGGCACCAGCGACGAGACCATCGGTCAGATGTGCGAAAAGCTCCTGGCGAACACGGTCATCGAAAGCTACCGGATCGAACACCTCTAAGGGTCGATCGTTAAAAATCGTCGCATCATCTCGCGGGTCTTAACACAATCGTGGGAAAATGTGGACATGCTGCCGGCAACGATCACTGTTTCCGGGGCGTATGATGCGACGATTGACGTCTTCTATCAAGGCTGCATTGGCAGTCGCTTTTTCCGGCTTGTTGCTGCTGGTTTGCGGCGGGCTTTTCTTTGTGTTCGACATGCAAAGTCGAACCTCGGCCATCGACGCCGCCCAGGCCCGCCAAATGGCGTCCTTGCGCATTTTGGTCGATAAATTCGCGGGCCAGTTCCCGGGAATCGAGATGGAGCTGGACGACGAGGGCCAAGTCGTTGCGGTGCAATGGCCAGAGCTTGTGGTGCCCGAAACGCACGACCTGATCGATTCGGTTGGCCGGATTTCGGGCGAAACGGCGACGCTGTTCGCTTGGGTTCCAGAAGAGGGCGATTTCATCCGCCGCACCACGAACATCGTCAAACCCGACGGCGCGCGCGCGGTCGGCACCTGGCTGGGCAAGCAAAACCCGGTGCACGCCCAAATGCTCGCCGGTGAGACATTCATGGGCGAGGCTGTGATCCTCGGCAAGCCGTACTACACGATCTACGAGCCGATCTTTGACGCGCAGAACAACGTGATCGGGATCTTTTATGTGGGTGTGAACCGCACCGTTGTGGACACGCAAATCGCCGAGCGTCTTAAACTGGGTCTGATTGCCTCGGCGGTGGCGATGGGGCTGGGGATGACGGCGATGTTCTTTGTGCTTGGCCGCACCTTGCGCCCCCTGTCGGAGATCTCTGCGCGTCTTCAGGCCATGGCCGATGGCGATCTGGATAGCGACGTGCCGCACACGGACCGCGTCGATGAACTGGGCGCCACCGCGCGCACTGTGGAAACCTTCCGTGGCAAGCTGGGCGAGGCCCAGAACAAGGACAAAGACGCCGAACAAGCCCGCGCCGAGACGGACCGCGTGGTCGCCGCCTTGCGCAAAGGTCTGTCCAGCGTGGCCGAGCGCAATCTCGCGGTCAGCATTGAGGGCGGTGATTTCCCGCCCGAGTACGAGGCGCTGCGCCGCGACTTTGACGAAGGTGTCGAAAGCCTGGCGAAGGCCTTGGCACAGGCGGATGGCGTGGCAACCGGCGTGCGCTCTGCTGCGGCCGAGATTGGCGCGACGTCTGACGATCTGGCGCGCCGCGTTGAAGAGCAGGCCGGGACGCTGATGCACTCCGCCGAAGCGTTGAACCAGATCACCACCACCAGCCGCGACATCGCCGCCAACGTCGAGCAAGCCGATGAGCTTGCCGGGGCCAGCCGACAGTTGTCCGACGAAAGCGGCGAGGTGGTGCGCCGGGCCATCGACGCGATCAACCGGATCGAAGCGACGTCCGACAAGATCAACCAGATCATTTCGGCCATCGACGACATCGCCTTCCAGACGAACCTCTTGGCGTTGAACGCGGGCGTCGAAGCGGCGCGCGCCGGTGAAGCGGGCAAGGGCTTTGCTGTGGTTGCCTCCGAAGTGCGCAGCCTGGCCCAAACCGCGGCCAACTCGGCCCAGGAGATCAAGACCTTGATCCTGTCGAGCAGCGAAGAAGTCCGCGAAGGCAGCGAACTGGTGCAGCAGACGGGCAAATCCTTGATGGAGGTGCAGACCCAGGTGGGCCGCCTGCGCGATCTGATCACGGAAATTGCCGGGTCCATCCGCAGCCAGACCAAGGGCTTGGGCGAGATCAACGACGGTGTTCAACGTCTCGAAGGCACGACCCAGGAAAACGCGGCTATCGTCGAAGAACTCAATGCTGCCGGCCAAAGCCTGAACATCGAAGCCGAGCGTTTGACCGACACCTTGGGCATCTTTCATCACGGACAGGATATGGACGGCGCGCCCGAACCCGTGGCCCCGCCTGCGTCGTCCCATGCGCCGAAAGACGATTGGACGGTTGAGCCAAGCGCGCCTGCGGCACCTGCGCCCTCTGAGCGCGTCGAAAAGAAGGCGGTCAGCGGTGGTGGCCCGGTGGATGTCCATTCCGCCGATGGCAAAATCTGGGACGAATTCTAAAACAGCCAACCTTGAAACGCCGGTCTGGATCGGCGTTTCAAGCCGTCGCTTTCGGTGTGCAAGGACACCCTGTCTTTGCGCCAAACCTGTGCTAAAAGCCGCCAAAGCGGCGATTCTGCGCCGCGCGCTTTGTGACGTCGGTTTGGCCTTGGACGGGCCACCCCCGGCGCGCTCGTTGCAAGAGAGGATTGCCCATGAAAGCCGCTGTCATCGTCTTCCCCGGCTCGAACTGTGATCGGGACATGGCCCGGGCCTTTGAACAAGCCGGTCTGCAAGTGGACATGGTCTGGCACAAGGATACGGCCTTGCCGTCCGGTGTGGATATCATCGGTGTGCCCGGCGGGTTCTCGTTTGGCGACTACCTGCGCTGCGGGGCCATCGCGGCCAACGCGCCGATTATCCAAGAGGTCAAGGCCCACGCCGACCGCGGCGGCTATGTGCTGGGCGTCTGCAACGGCTTTCAGGTGCTGACCGAAACCGGCCTGCTGCCCGGCGCGCTGCTGCGCAATGCAGGGTTGAAGTATATCTGCCGCACCGTTGGCCTGACCGTCGCCACCGAAGACAGCGTCTACACCAAGGGCTACGGCAAGGGCACCGAGATTGGCCTGCCCATCGCGCACCACGACGGCAACTACTTTGCCGATGACGCGACCCTCGACGCGCTCGAGAGCGAAGACCGCGTGGCCTTCCGCTATACCGCCAACCCCAACGGCGCGGCGCGCGACATTGCGGGCATCCTGTCGGCCAACCGCCGGGTTCTGGGAATGATGCCACACCCGGAACGCGCGTCCGAAGCCGCCCATGGCAACGACGACGGTGCGCGTCTTTTCGCCCATCTGACGACCGAGCTCGCCTCGGCCTGACTTGAGAACCGGGCGCGTGGGGCCTATCCTGCGCGCCATGGCACGTTCGACCAAACCCCTTGTCTATCGCCGCAGCGCGCCCCTTTCGGGGCGGGTGCGCTTGGCGTTGGTGGTGCTGCTGGTCGCGGCGATTGCCACCGCGTGGGTCACGAACCGGCTGCTGACCGACCGCTTTACCGAAACCACCCGCAACCGGGCCGAACTGCGTCTCGCGCTCTACTCGGGCAACTTGGTGTCCGAGCTGCGCCGCAACGCCATTGTGCCGCAACTGCTGGCGCGCGACCCGGCCTTGATCGGCGCGCTCAACTCGGCGGATTATGCGCAAAGCTCGCAGCGACTGATTTCTTTTGTCGATGAAATCGGCGCGGCCTCCTTGATGCTGCTGGACAGCGATGGGCGCACCGTGGCCGCCACCGACCGCAGCCGCCTGGGTGAAAACCACCGCAACGGGCCGTATTTCGTCGATGCGCTGCGCTCGAACACCACGGTCTTTACCACGATCCAGCGCGAGGCGGGCGGCTACAGCTTTACCTATTCGCGCCGCATGGAAAGCGCCGGTGAGACCGTCGGCGTCATC
This sequence comes from Tropicibacter naphthalenivorans, assembly GCF_900176475.1. Lineage (GTDB taxonomy): Bacteria > Pseudomonadota > Alphaproteobacteria > Rhodobacterales > Rhodobacteraceae > Tropicibacter > Tropicibacter naphthalenivorans. The sequence continues at coordinate 224,052 of NZ_FWXX01000002.1, read as the reverse complement.
ATGGTCGAGGTCGATCTGGCCAAATTCGAACGCGCCTGGGCGGGGATTTCCGACGCGGTCATGGTCACCGACAGCGAAGGCACCATCATCCTTGCGACCGAACCACGCTGGCGGGGGCTGACCATCGTCAGCGCGCTGGAACGGCAACCGGCGGACGGCGCCATCGAACGGGCGATCCGCGCCACCGCCGACTGGACCGCGCAAGACGCTGACGCCTACCTCAAAGGCGAGGCGGTGATGCGCATCGACGGGCGCATTCCCTTCCGCGGCTGGACCCTGACGACCTTTACCACCTATGCCAGCGTGCGCGAGCGGGTGAACGCGGCTTTGGCCTTGGAAATCATGGGGTTCGCGATCCTCGCGGCGCTTGCGTTCTACACGCTCAGCCGCAAAACCGCGCTGCGCATGGCGCTGTTCCAACGGGAATCGGCTGAACTTCGGGCGTTGAACGCGCGGCTTCAGCGCGAGATTGCCGAACGCGAGCGGGTGCAGGAAAACCTTGCCGTGGCAGAGCAAAGCCTTGCGCAAAGCTCGAAACTGGCCGCCTTGGGCGAGATGTCGGCGGCGGTCAGCCACGAGCTGAACCAACCGCTGGCGGCGATGAAGACCTACCTTGCGGGCGCGCGCCTGCTGCTGCGGCGCAACCGGCCGGACGAGGCGCTGTCTGCCTTTCACCGCATCGACGATCTGATCGAACGCATGGGCGCGATCACCCGCCAGCTGAAATCCTACGCCCGCAAGGGGCAGGAACAGTTCAGCCCGGTCGACATGGCCGAGGCGCTGGCCTCATCGCTGTCGATGATGGAGCCGCAGCTGAAATCGCGCCGTATCAAGATCAGCAAGATCTTGCCGGATGAGCCGGTTCGGGTGATGGGCGACCGGATGCGCATCGAACAGGTCTTGGTCAACCTCTTGAGAAATGCGCTGGATGCCACCAAGTCAGAGGATGACCCGCAGGTGGAAATCATCCTTGCGGCGGGCGAGACGGCGACGCTCAGCGTGCGCGACAACGGTCACGGCATTTCTGACCTCGATGCGCTGTTTGAGCCTTTTTATACCACCAAGCAACCCGGCGACGGGGTGGGCTTGGGCTTGGCGATTTCCTCGGGGATCGTCAGCGATCTGGGCGGGCGGCTGACCGCCCGCAATGGTGAACACGGCGGGGCTGTCTTTGAGATGCAGCTGCCCGTCCTTAACGAAAAGACCGAAGCGGCGGAGTAACGAAGCCCATGGCGAATGCAATGAAAATCGCGATTGTGGATGACGAGCAGGATATGCGGCAGTCGATCAGCCAGTGGCTGGCGCTGTCGGGCTATGACACCGAGACATTCGCCAGCGCCGAAGAGGCATTGGGCACGCTCAGCGCCGACTATCCGGGGATCGTGATTTCCGACATCAAGATGCCGGGGATGGACGGGATTCAGCTGTTGAAAAAGCTGATGGGCGCGGACAGTTCCTTGCCGGTGATCATGATCACCGGCCACGGCGATGTGCCGATTGCGGTCGAGGCGATGCGCATTGGCGCGTTTGATTTCCTTGAAAAGCCCTTCAACCCCGACCGCATGTCCGAGCTGGCGAAAAAGGCGACGAATGCGCGGCGGCTGACGCTGGACACCCGTGCGCTGCGCCGCGAGTTGGGTGAGGGCGGTCAGATCATGGAAAAGCTGATCGGCTCTTCCCCGGCGATGGAGCGTTTGCGCGAGGATATTTTAGACCTTGGGCAGGCCGACGGGCATGTCTTAATCGAAGGCGAAACAGGCACCGGCAAGACGCTGGTGGCGCACGCCATGCACGCGGTTGGCGCGCGGGCGGGCAAAAAGTTTGTGCTGATTTCCTGCGGCGCCATGGACGAAGACGCGCTGATGCGCCGCCTGTTTGGCCCGATGCAGCCCGAGGATACGCGCCTTCCGGCGGTCGAAGAAGCGCGCGGCGGCACCTTGGTTCTGGAAGACATCGAGGTGCTGTCCGATGCGGCGCAGGCGCGGCTGTTGTCGGCGATCAACGATCAGGGCAACCCGCCCGAGACGCGCATCGTGGCGATCTGCAACCTTCAGGATGAAGGGCGCACCTGCGAGAGCACCATGCGGCCCGACCTCTATTATCGCCTTGCGGCGTTGAAGATCGTGGTGCCGCCCTTGCGCGCGCGTGGCGAAGACATCCTGACGCTGTTCACCCGCCTATCCGAGCAGTTTTCCGAGGAATACGGCTGTGACGCGCCGAAGGTCTCGGCCCAAGAGGCGGCGCAACTGTTGCAAGCGCCTTGGCCCGGCAACGTGCGGCAGTTGATCAACCTCGCCGAGCGCGCGGTGCTGCAATCGCGGCGCGGGCAGGGGACCATTGCGTCGCTGCTGATGAGCGATCACGACCAGATGCAGCCGGTGATGACCACCGAAGGCAAGCCTTTGAAGGAATACGTCGAAGCGTTTGAACGGATGCTGATCGACAACACCATGCGGCGGCACAAGGGGTCGATCGCGGCGGTGATGGACGAGCTGTGCCTGCCGCGCCGGACGCTGAACGAGAAGATGGCCAAGTATGGCTTGCAGCGGGCGGACTATCTTTAGGTTAGGGCCTGTGGATAGGTGAGGATGCGAGGGGCCAGCCCCTCGCGCTCCCCGGGATATTTGTAAAGAGAAGAAGACAGGGTAGAATTCCGGGGCGTGGGGTTGTTTCCGCGCCCTTTTCGCTGTTGTCTGCGCGGCGCAGCAGGGGGCGGTTGATGGAAGTGTTGGTGGATGGCGCGTGGGTCGGTTTGGTTTGGGTCAGCTTGGCCTTGGTGCTGGGCGGAATCCTCAAGGGGGCCACGGGGGCGGGCGCGCCGGTGATTGCGGTGCCGGTCATTGCGATCTATTACGATGTGCCGACGGCGGTGGCGGTGATGGTGCTGCCGAACTTTGCCACCAACCTGATCCAGAGTTGGAAGTTTCGGGCGCATTTGCCTGCGGGGGCGATGGCTTGGGCCTTTGCCGGGGGGGGCTTTGTGGGCGCTTTGCTTGGGACGGTGATGCTTGCGCATGTGGCGCCGCGCTTATTGCTGATGATGGTGGCGGCGGTGGTGCTGGCCTATATCGGGTTCCGGCTGTTGCGGCCTGACTGGGGCTTGGGCATGGCGCTGGGGCGCAAGCTGGCCTTGCCCGCCGGGGTCGTGGCCGGGATTTTGCAGGGCGCAACCGGGGTCAGCGCGCCCGTGTCGATCACCTTTTTGAACGCGATGCGGCTGGAGCGGGCGGTGTTCGTTGCGGTGATCTCTTTGTTTTTCCTCAGCATGACCGTGGTGCAGATCCCGTCCATGGCGTGGTACGGGTTGTTGACGGTGGAGCGGGGGATTGGCAGTGCGGCGGCGCTAGTGCCCTTGGTGGGGGCGATGCCGCTCGGGGCGTGGTTGGCGCGTCGCATCGCGCCGCAGACCTTTGACCGGGTGATCCTTGCGCTGCTGGGCGGGATTGCCGTCAAGCTGCTGTGGGACGCGCTGCTGTAGAATACAAAAACGCCGCCGAGCCATGGGGCGCAGCGGCGTTTCGTTTGAAACCGTAAGGGCTTAGTGCAGCAGGCGGCCCATGGCGCCGGCCACATCGGCCATCCGCGCCGAGAAGCCCCATTCGTTGTCGTACCATGCCAGCACGCGCACCAGACGGGTGCCAGTGACCTTGGTCTGGTCGGGGGCAAAGATCGACGAATGCGTGGTGTGGTTGAAGTCGATCGAGACCTTGGGCTCGGGGTCGTAGGACAGCACCATGCCCATGCGGCCCGCGGCGGCTTCGGCGACCACTTCGTTCACGTCGGCGACGGTGACGTCCTTTTTCGCGACAAAGGTCAGGTCCACGGCCGAGACGTTCGGCGTGGGCACGCGCATCGAGGTGCCGTCAAGCTTGCCCTTGAGGTTCGGGAGCACTTCGCCCAGAGCCTTGGCCGCGCCGGTCGAGGTCGGGATCATCGCCATGGCAGCGGCGCGGGCGCGGTAGAGGTCTTTGTGGCGGCGGTCCAGCGTCGGCTGGTCACCGGTGTAGCTGTGGATCGTGGTCATGATGCCAGAGTCGATGCCGATCGCCTCGTCCAGCACCTTGGCCAGCGGCGCGAGGCAGTTGGTGGTGCACGACCCGTTCGAGATCATCACATCGCCCTTTTCAAGGTCGCGGTGGTTCACGCCGTAGACGATGGTCTTTTGCACGTTCTTGGCGGGGGCCGAGATCAGCACCGATTTCGCGCCGCGCGCCATGTGGGTGTTCGCCTTGTCGCCGTCGTTGAAGTTGCCGGTGCATTCCAGCACAACGTCGCAGCCGCCCCAGTCGAGCTCGTTCATGTCATAGGACGACATCACGTCAATCGGGCCACGGCCCAGGTCCATGGACTGGCCCTTGACGGTGACATTGCCGGGAAAGCGGCCATGAACGCTGTCATAGCGCAGCAGGTGGGCGTGGGTCTCGATCGGGCCGGGGGCGTTGATCTTGACGACCTGTACGTCGTTGCGCGCGCTTTCGGCGATATGGGCAAGGGTGGAGCGGCCAATGCGGCCAAATCCGTTGATCCCGACAGTGACGGTCATGGGGCGGTCTCCTAAACTATTTGTTAGGGGGTGATATAGGGCGGTATGCTGCACCTGCATAGCCTAAAAGGCGTTTTTTGTCAGTATGTTAGCGGTAAACCTATCGCTACCAGCAGCGCTATCATGCGTGGTATCGCTAACGATGACTGTGCGTTTGCGGTAACGTTGGTTAAGAGGTTGCCCAGAAATGGTTAACGAGGCGGGCAGGGGAAGAATCAGCGAATTTGTCCCGCTTGCGCTTGGGCGTGGGCGCATTAGGGTATGCGCAACAGTATAGGAGTATCCGGAATGAGCGGCCTTTTGGCACTACTCGATGACGTGGCGGGCATCGCCAAGGTGGCGGCGGCGTCGGTGGACGATGTATCCGCAGCGGCCGCCAAGGCCAGCACCAAGGCGGCGGGCGTGTTGATCGACGATGCGGCGGTGACCCCGAAATACGTGACCGGCTTTGACGCCTCGCGCGAATTGCCGATCATCTGGCGGATCGCGCGCGGGTCTTTTGTGAACAAGCTGGTGTTCCTGCTGCCCATCGCGCTGCTGTTGTCGGTCTTTGCGCCGTGGATGATCCCGCCCTTGTTGATCCTTGGCGGGTCTTACCTGTGCTTTGAGGGCGCGGAAAAGATCGTGCATGTGCTGATGCCCCATGACGACCACTCTGGCGGCCCGGATGGCAGCCACGACATTGGCGATCCCGCCCACCTCGAGGAACAAAAGGTCAAGGGCGCGATCAAGACCGACTTTATCCTCTCGGCCGAGATCATGGTGCTGAGCCTGTCGACCATCGACGCCGACGCCTCCTTTGTGTTCAAGGCGGTGGTGCTGGCGCTGGTGGGGATCCTGATCACGATCATGGTCTACGGCGTTGTGGCGATCATCGTTAAAATGGACGATCTGGGCCTGTGGATGAGCCTGCGCGGCAAGCTGGGCGCTACGCGCGCGCTGGGGCAGGGCATCGTCAAGTTCATGCCGTGGTTCCTCAAGGCGCTGACCGTCGTTGGCACGGCGGCGATGCTTTGGGTGGGCGGCTCGATCATCGTGCATAGCCTGCACCAGATGGGCTGGCACATGCCCGAAGACACCATCAAGGATCTCGCCAAAGGCTGGACCGGCGGCGAAGGCTTTGCCAACTGGGCGGCGGTTGCCGCGATGGACTTTGTGCTGGGCTTTATCGTCGGGCTGATCCTGATCCCCATCGCGACCAAGATCATCGCCCCGATCTATGGCGCGCTGTTCGGCGGTAAGGCCGAGGCGCACTAAACCGCTGCACACAAAAAAGGCGCGCGATCCATACGGGCCGCGCGCCTTTTTCTTTGTCCGGGCGAACCGATTACTGGTTCAGCGAGGACGCCTGATCATACGCGGCAGTAAAGCCGGTCAGCGACATTTCGACCTCGACCTTTTGATCGGGGGCCAGCGCCGGCACGATGGTCACCTTGGCCTTGGCCCCGGCCTTGAAGCGGGCGATGTCCTCGGCGACAAAGCCAACGCGCGCGTAGCAGCCCACCGGCGCACAGAAGCTGTAGTCATAGCGGCGCGCAGCCCCGCCATCGACGGTGATGGTCAGCTTTTGCGACAGCAGCGTTTCCAGCGGCACAACAAAGGTGCCGCCCGCCACGGCCTGACCGCCGTTCGCCAACTTGAAGATGCTCGCCTCGGCCACCGGGTTGCCGGTCGCGTCCTTCAGCAGCTGGTACATCTGGCAGACGTCATCGGCGTCCGCCACTTCCAGACATTGCAGATTCCAGTCGCCGAATTTCTCTTTGACGTAGGTGCGCGGTGCCTGCGGAGCGCCGGCCGGTGCGGCATTTGCGTCTTCGCCCAGATCCAGAGCGCCGCCAATGTTGGTGTTCGCCGCCGGGGCGGGCGCGTCGGATTCGGGGGCCGGGGTCGCATCCTGCGCCAGAGCGGGGCCAGCAGCCAGCGCTGCAACAAGAGCGAGCGAAAGAAGCGGTTGTTTCATGGAGGTCCTCTGAAATCCGTATAATTGCTGAACAGTCGATTAACACGCCTCAGGGGCGGTGTCAGGCAGGAAATACATGACCTTCGGGGCGCGCGCGGAATGCCGCCGGATCATGCTTAACCTTTGGAAACAAAAGAAAAGGGGCCGGACGGCCCCTTTTCATTTCACTCCCTGTCGGACTGGCCGACTTTGTCATTGAGGGGACGCTACGAAAGTCTTTGACCGGGGTCAACAGGCTTTTTCGCAATTTATTTCCCTTCCCTGAAAATCCCCAAACGCCATGAAAAAAAGCCGCGCCCGAAGGCGCGGCCAGTCTGACAGGGAGGAAGTCAGTCCAGGGCAGGAGAGGACATGTCGCCCCGAACTCGAAACACTCTGGCACCAATTGGTTAAGGATGTATGTTCGCTGCCAACGGTTAAGGAGAGTTTTAATGACTAACGGCATTTTCGTAGGCGGCGGCGGCAAGGACTACGGCGAAAAGCAGTTCCTGTCGCTCAAATATGCCAACCGCCACGGGCTGATCGCCGGGGCCACCGGCACGGGCAAGACGGTGACGCTACAAATCCTCGCCGAAGGGTTTTCCGCTGCCGGGGTTCCGGTCTTTATGGCCGACGTCAAAGGGGACCTGTCCGGCCTCGCCGTCGCCGGGTCCGAAACCGGCAAGCTGCACGCGCCCTTCATGGAGCGCAACGCGACGATCGGCTTTGACGACTTTGCCTATGACGCCTTTCCGGTCACCTTCTGGGATCTTTTCGGCCAGCAAGGCCACCCGGTCCGCACCACCATCGCCGAGATGGGCCCGCTGCTGCTCTCGCGTCTGCTGGAGCTGTCCGAAGCCCAAGAGGGCATCCTCAACATCGCCTTCCGCGTCGCCGACGAAGAAGGTCTGGCCCTGCTCGACCTCGATGATTTGCGCGCCATGCTGGTCTGGATCGGCGAGAACCGCGGCGATCTGCAACTGCGCTACGGCAATATCTCGACCTCCTCCATAGGCGCGATCCAGCGCCGGCTGCTCGTGCTGGAAAACCAGGGCGGCACCAGTTTCTTTGGCGAACCGGCGCTGGACCTGCGTGATTTGATGCGCGTCGGCCAGGATGGACGCGGGCAAGTAAATGTGCTTGCCGCCGACCAGCTGATGCAATCGCCGCGCCTTTATTCGACGTTCCTGCTGTGGCTGCTCTCCGAACTCTTCGAAGACCTCCCCGAGGTGGGCGACCCCGACAAGCCCAAGCTGGTCTTTTTCTTTGACGAGGCGCATCTGCTGTTTGATGGCGCCCCAAAGGCGTTGGTGGACAAGGTCGAACAGGTCGCCCGCCTGATCCGGTCCAAGGGCGTCGGCGTTTATTTCATCACCCAAAGCCCCGACGACATCCCCGAGGACATCCTTGGCCAGCTCGGCAACCGCGTCCAACACGCCCTGCGCGCCTTCACCGCCCGCGATAAAAAGGCGCTGCGCATGGCCGCCGAGACCTACCGCGAAAACCCTGCCTTCGACACGGAAACCGCCATCCGCGAGGTTGGCGTCGGCGAGGCGGTCACCTCGATGCTGCAGAAAAAAGGCGTGCCGGGCATTGTCGAACGCACCCTGATCCGCCCGCCCAGCTCTCAGCTGGGGCCGATCACCAAGCTCGAGCGCGCGGAAACCATCGAGCTCTCTGACCTTGGCAGCAAATACACCACGCCGGTGGATCGCCACTCGGCCCATGAAATCCTGACCGCCCGCGCCGAAGCCGCCGCCAAGGCCGCCGCCGAAGCCGAAGCACAGGAAGAAGAGATGGAAACCTCCCAGCGCGAATACCAATCGGCCCGCCGCTACTCTGGCAGCCGCGTCACGCGCTCGACCTCGCGCCCGGTGCGACGCGAAAAATCCTTCGGCGAAAAGATGGGGGACATGGTGGTCAAGGAACTCACCGGCACCACCGGCCGCCGCATTGTCCGTGGCATCCTCGGCGGCCTTTTCAAAGCTCGCTAAAGGCCAAAACCCCTGCCGCTTCTTCTCTTTCAAAATATCCCGGGGGGGAATGCCTGAAGGGCATTGGGGGGCAGCGCCCCCCTCCACATCAAAATGGCCCACCTTCGGTGTGACGGGGCCAGCGCCCACAACCCCCGCCAGACCAAAAGAAAACGCCCGAGGTCCAAACCCCGGGCGTTTCCCAATTCGCAATCAGATCAAAAGATCAGTTGGCAGAGGCCATCTCTTTCGGCAGACGGAACGTCCACACCAGACCACCCTGGTTCAGGTAGTTGACCTTCTTGGCCACTTCACCACCCCAGAGCGGAACCGCGCCGCCCCAGCCAGACACGACCGAAACATACTGCTCGCCGTTCTGCTCCCAGGTGATCGGCTGGCCAACGATGCCCGAACCGGTCTGGAACGACCACAGCTTCTCGCCGGTCTCGTCATCCAGTGCGATGAACTCACCCTCGGGGGTGCCGTAGAACACCAGACCGCCGCCGGTGGTCATCACGCCGCCCCACAGCGGAGCGTCGTTCTTGACTTCCCACTTCACTTCCAGCGTGTCGGGGTCAACCGCCTTGAGGCTACCGATATGGTCTTCGTAGTTCGGCTTGATGGTAAAGCCGGAGCCAAGGTACGCCGCGCCCTTCTTGTAGGTCACAGGCTCGTTCCAGATGTCCATGCCCCACTCGTTGGACGGCACGTAGAAGTTGCCGGTCTTCTGCGAGAAGGCCATCGGCATCCAGTTCTTACCACCCAGGAAGGACGGCGATGCAAAGATCACTTCACCCTTCTTGCCGTCAGCGGCGTCCGCCGGGTTCCCAGGACGGTTCTCTTCGTTAAAGATCGGACGGCCGTTCTCGTCGATGCCCGACGCCCAAGAGATATCCTTGACGAAGGGAACAGAGCCGACATAGCCGCCGTCTGCCGCGTCCAGAACATAGAAGAAGCCGTTGCGGTCAGCCGTTGCCAGACGCTGGTTGCCGTCGCGGTCGTTATAGGCGACCACTTCGTTCACACCGTCATAGTCCCAGCCTTCGCGCGGCGTGGTCTGGAAGTGCCACTTGATCTCGCCGGTCGCCGGGTCGATGCCCACGCGCGATGCGGCGTACAGGTTGTCACCGGTGCCGTCGTTCTTCTGGCCCGCGTCACGCAGCCACGAGTTCCACGGAGCAGGGTTGCCCGCGCCAAAGATCAGCGTGTCGGTGCGCGCGTCATAAGAGCCGCCCAGCCAGGTTGCGCCGCCGCCGGTCTTCCACATGTCGCCCGGCCAGGTCGCGTTCAGCGTGCCGGTCATGGTGGATTCTTCGCCGTTCAGCATCCCCATGTGACCTTCGATCATGGGGCGTTCCCAGACCAGATCACCGGTGTTCACGTCGCGCGCCTGAACCGCGCCGACGATGCCGAATTCACCGCCAGAGTTGCCGGTCACAACCAGATCACCCACAACCAGCGGGGCCGCGGTGTAGGAGTAACCAGCCTTGTAGTCCGCGATCTTGTCGCGCCACACCACGTCACCGGTCTTGGCGTCCAGCGCCACGATGCGCGCGTCCAGCGTGCCAAAGATCACCTTGTCGCCGGCCAGCGCCGCGCCGCGGTTGATCACGTCACAGCAGGGCAGGATGCCTTCGGGCAGGCGGGCGTCGTACTGCCACAGCTCTTTGCCGGTCTCGACGTCGATGGCGTACAGGCGCGAGTACGAGCCGGTGATGTACATGATGCCATCATAGACCAGCGGCTGGGTTTCCTGACCGCGCTGCTTTTCACCGCCAAGGCTGAACGCCCATGCGGGGACAAGGTTCTTGACGTTGTCTTTGTTGAGGGTCTCCAGCGGCGAGTAGCGCTGAAGGTGACGGCCCATGCCGTTGGTCACGACCTGATCGGTGATCGTGGCGTCGTTGGCGATCATTTCTTCCGTGACCTGGGCCTGTGCGCCGGTGGCGGCAATCAGGCTGAGGGCAACGGCGGCGACAAATTTGTTCATGTGTCTCCTCCCTTGAACAAGGCTCCGGTCGATTCCACGTCTCATGGCAATCGGGGGTCCTGTGGTAACTATACTCAGGGGGAAAGGCGGCGGTACGGGCCATAGGTCGTACTACCTCAAGGGCGTTGACAGGGGGTGGGTGATTCGAAACGCGCCGATGATTCGAGCGGATTTCACCCTAAGCTTATGAAATATAACATTTAAGTTGATGCGCCCTGCCGCAGGGGAATGCCGCAGTGCAGCACGGGCCGGGGACGCATGGCTGCCCTCAAGGGCGTAGCCCCGACGCGCGCGCCGGGGCCTGTGCGGGATGCGGGTTTACTGGTCGATGGCCGTGTTATCGCGGGTCGAAATCGACGTGAGATACGCGAGGATGAAATCCTGAACCGTGCGGTCCTTGATCCCGACGTGGCGCATCTTGGTGCCGGGCATAAAGCCGTCGTTGTCCTCCATCCAGGCGCGCAGGGCGGCGGGGGTCCAGACAATGCCCGATGCCTCGAGCGCGATGGAATAGTCGTAATCCTCGATGCTTCCGGCAGCGCGGTACAGCACGTTCTCCAGCGGCGGGCCATAGGACGGGTCCGTGGCGTCGGTGGCATGGCAGCGGCGGCAATCGGTGTCAAACAGGGACGCGCCCGCGTCGATCTTGACCTTTTCAAAGGTGTCCGCCACCGCCGGAGCAGCGGCAAGGATAAGGGCGGCGAGGGGGATCAGAGTGCGCATGGGCTCTCTCCTTTTGGTTGGATCTGGGCCAAGGCTACGCCCCGCCCACGCGCGCAGGATTGATCTGTGTCAACGGATCGCGCCGATTGCCTAGTCCAATGGTCGTATAGTGGTGCGATTTCCCGGTGATACCTTCTAGGGGAACATGAAACGGGAGGAATTCATGTCTTTCATTTCGACACTTCGCGCCGCCACGGTGGCGCTGGTTGCCACGTCGGTCGCAGCGCTTGCGGAAACCCCGGTGCTGCGCGCCGCCGTGCTGGAATACGGCACCGTCAACTGGGAACTGGACGTGATCCAGCACAATGATTTCGACGGCAAGCACGGCTTTGATCTGCAAGTTCAGGGCGTCGCTGGCGGGTCCGCGGCGCAGGTCGCCTTTCAGGGCGGTGAGGCGGATGTGATCGTCTCGGATTGGCTCTGGGTCGCGCGCCAGCGCGCCGCCGGGCATGACTTTGTCTTTGTGCCCTACAGCCGCGCCGTGGGTGCCGTGATGGTGCCGGGCGACTCGGATGCGCAATCGCTGGCCGACCTCAAGGGCGGCAAGATCGGCATCGCGGGCGGTCCGCTGGACAAAAGCTGGCTGATCCTGCGCGCCTATGCCGAACAAGAGCACGGCATGGATCTGGCCGCCGAGACGGAACAGGTCTTTGGCGCGCCGCCGCTGATCTTTAAAACCGGCCTTCAGGGCGAGCTGGATGGCGCCATCAACTTTTGGCACTTCCTGGCCAAGATGGAGGCGGGCGGGATGAAACCGCTGGTCACCGTGGAACAGGCCGCGACCGCGCTGGGGCTGGACCCGCAGACGCCGCTGCTGGGCTATGTGTTCAAGGGCGAGCTGCTGGAACAGCACCCCGAGCTGGTGCAGGGGCTCGCCGCCGCCTCGCGCGATGCCAAGGACCTGCTGGCCAGCGACGAGGCCGAATGGGATCGCCTGCGCCCGCGCATGAAGGCCAAGACCGACGCGCAGTTCGACGCGCTCAAGGCGGGCTTCCGCGCTGGCATTCCCGCGCCCGGCCCGGTGGATGAGGACGCCGCCGCCAAGATGCTCAAGCTGATGGCGGATCTCGGCGGGGCGGACCTTGTGGGCACCGCGACCGAACTGCCCGACGGCCTGTTCGTCCAGCCCGGTTCCTGAGTGGGACTGAGGTTGGTTCATACCACAGACGCTGCGCTGCCGGTGGTGGCGCGGCTCGACCTGCCGGGCGTCACCTTTGCGGGGCGTCCGGTTCTTGGGCCTGTGGGGTTTGACCTGCGCGCGGGCGAAACGGTGGCGTTGACCGGCCCGTCGGGGGTGGGAAAAACCACGCTGCTGCGCATCCTTGCGGGGTTGCAGCCCCATCGCGGCACGGTCGAGCGGCCCGATCGCCTTGGCATGGTGTTTCAGGAACCGACGCTGCTGCCGTGGCGGTCCTTGCGCGACAACCTGACCTTGCCCCTGCGCATCTCCGCGGATGCCGCCGAAGACGCCCTGACCGAGGTTGGTCTTGGCGGGCGCGGCGATGACTTTCCCCGCCAGCTCAGCCTTGGCCAGCAGCGGCGTATGGCGCTGGCCCGTGCCTTTGCCGGAGACCCCGAGCTGCTGCTGATGGACGAGCCGTTTGTCTCGCTCGACACCAAGCTGGCGGACGAGATGATGACCCTGTTCGAAGCCCTGCGCGCCCGCCGCACGGTGACCACGCTGCTGGTCACCCACGTGATGTCCGAGGCAGAGCGTCTGGCGACCCGCACCCTACGGCTGAGCGGCGCGCCCGCGACGTTGGACGCGCCGTAACGTTTAGAACAGCGGGGCGTAGCGCCAGTTGTCCGCGTCCGGCGTGACCTCGTCCAGATCGTAATCTGCCCCTTGCAGCCGTTGCGCGATCTCGAGCCCCGCTTCGGCGGCTTCATCGACCATCCGGCGGCCAAGGTCCTGATCCTGCCCAATGCCATGCCCGCGCATCAGGTTCAGACCGTGGTTGAACTTGCCCACCGGATCACCCAGTTCGGCGGCGCGGCGGTCCCATTCGGCGGAGGCATCCGGGTTATATTCACCCCCGAAGCCATTGTTTTCCATATAAGACATCCAGGTCATGGTACCCGTGTACCCGGCCTCGGCGCAGCGCAGGAACAACCGGCGCGCCTCGTCATGCTTTCCCGATTTCGTCAGCATATAGCCCGACGCGCAGGTGGTCATGCTGGTCTCGCCGCGCTCGGCTTTTTCAAGGATCGAGCCCCAGGTCAGCTCTTCTGGGTTCAGCGTGCCCAACTCGTCGGCCTGCGTTAAGACCGGCGCGCAAGCCATTGCAATCGCGAGGGTAAATGTCTTCATTGTGAATCCTCCTTGGGGGATCCTAGCACAGCTTTTGGCCGATTTCATGCCCGCTATGGTCGTAGATCAGCCCTTGCGCCGCACCAATCCGCGCGCCGGATCATAGCCCCAGATCGCCAGCGCCATGAACACAAGCGTCGCCAGCACCGTCCACAGCAACGGCCATGGCGCAATGTCCACATAGAGCGCGAAACGGATCAGCTCGACCGCATGGGTAAAGGGGTTCGCAGCGCAGATGTCGTGCAGCAGTTCCGAAGATTCTGCCATCTTCCAAAGCGGATAGAGCGCGGAGCTGAGAAAGAACATTGGGAAGATCACAAAGTTCATCACCCCGGCGAAATTCTCGAGCTGCTTGATAAAGGACGACAGAGCAAGGCCCAAAGCGCCCAGCATCAACCCCGCAAGGATCAGCGCGGGCAGCGCCGTCAGGTACCCCAAAGGCGGCAGCGTAATGTCAAAGGCCCACGCCACGGCGAGGAAGGTGTAGCATTGCAGAACCCCGATGAAGGTCGCCGCGCAAAGCTTTGAAAACAAAAGGAACCATCGGGGCAGGGGCGCTGTCAGCAAAAGCCGCATAGAGCCCATCTCGCGGTCGTAAACCAGACTAAGAGAGGACTGCATCCCATTGAAAAGTAATATCATTCCGCACAAACCGGGAACGATGTAGGTCTCGTAGGTGATATAGGTCTGATAGGGCGGCGTGATCGACAGGCCAAGGGCGGCACGAAAGCCCGCGGCAAAGACCAAAAGCCAGACCAAAGGGCGCACGAGAGCGGCAAGGAACCGTTCCCGCTGATGGAGAAAACGCAAGGCTTCTCGGGTGGTTATGGCGCGAAATGCAGGTAAATAGCGGGTCATGCGGGCGCCTGTGTCTGACTTAGGAACCAATCCTTAAGGGTTTGCGTGCCACACAGGTCCTGGGCCGGGCCGGTGGCGCGGATGCGGCCTTGGTGCAGCAGGACGACGTCGTCATCGGGCAGGACTTCGTCGGTCAGATGGGTGGCCCATAGGACGGTCAGGGCGTGATCTTGGGTCAGGTCATGCACGTGGGTTGTGATCGCCGCGCGCGCGGCGGCGTCAAGGCCCACGGTCGGCTCGTCCAGCAGCAGGACCTTGGGCTGGTGGATCAACGCGCGGGCGATCTCGGCCCGGCGACGGTGACCGCCGTTGAGGGCGCGGGCCTTTTCGTGGGCGCGCTCCAGCATCGACAGCCGGTCGAGCGCGGCGTCGATGCGGGTGCGGGCATCGCGCCCCGAAAGGCCGTGCAGGGCGGCGAAATAGGTCAGGTTCTGGCGCACGGTCAGGTCCAGATCCAGCGTCTGCTGCTGAAAGACGATGCCCATCTGCGCAAGAGCCGCGCGCGGGGCGCTTCGCAGGTCTTGGCCTGCGACCTCGATCACCCCTTGGGGCGAGGTGAACAGCCGCGTCAGCAGGCCGAACAGCGTGGATTTGCCCGCGCCGTTGGGTCCCAAAAGCGCGGTAAATTTGCCGGACCGGGCCTCGAACGTTACAGCGTCCAAGGCCCGTTTGGGCCCGTAGGAAAACGATAGGTCACTGACCTTGAGGCTCATGTCCGGCTCCGTGCGCTCTTGTGGCGCGCAGTATGGCTTATTTGATTGTGATCTCAAGCCGTTGCGTCTCTCCGGTGGAGCCGGGGACCTTGATGTAATAGCTGCCGGGCTTGATCGCGAGAAAGCCGATTTCCATCTCGCCCGCTTCGTCGAACTCGACGCTGTCAAGGCCGAGGGGTCGGATTTCGAGACCCTCGACGACGATCTCGTCGATCCAGATCGCGCGGAAGAACTCGGGGCCGACCAGCGCCAGTTCCTGGCTGCCGTCGCCTTGGATTTCGAATTCGTAATAGGTGCCGGATTTCAGCTCCCACGGGGCGTCGGCCAGCGGCATCCCGGCGGACAGGATGACCGGGGGCAGGTCTTCTTTGTTGCTGGCGGACAGGACGCCCGCCATGCCAAAGCCGTCATCATCATCGTCGTCATCGTCGGCCATGGCGCCCATGGGCAGGGCGACGGCCAAAGCGGCGATCAGGACGGATTTCATCGAAAACAAAGACATAGTTTACTCCCTTGGTGTCGTTTTCTTATGGATTGGGTCGGCAAAGTCGCCGTGGCTCCGGGGCGAAATTCGGCCCCGGGTTTCTTGGCTTTGGCGTAGAGCTGCGCCCTATATCAATTGATGGGGCGCAAAGCGGCGCCCTTGTTTAGTTGGTGGGGCGCAGGGCCGCGCCCCAGGGGAACCGGCCGACCTTGATGGATTTAATCGCCTTGCGGCTGGCGACATCGATCACTGTTACGTCGCCAGAGACGCCATTGGTGGTGAACAGCTGGGTTTTGTCGGCATTGAACGCCATATGCCAGACACGGCGGCCCACGAGGATGTAATCTTCGACTTCGTAGGTGGCGGCATTCACGACCGCCACATGGTTGGCGGGGCCAAGCGCGACAAAGGCGAATTCATCGCCGGCGGACAGTTCGAACCCAACGGGCTGGATGCGGTCGGGGTGGATGTTGGGCAGTTTGAATTCGATCTTTGCCTTTTCCGCTTGGGTGTCACGGTCGAAGACGGACAGGGTGCCGCCGATCTCGGAGGAGACCCAGAGCTCGGTCCCGTCCTTGACGAATTCGGCGTGGCGCGGGCGCGAATCCACCAGCGAGTTGGCAAAGATTTGCTGCGTTTCGGTGTCGATCCAATGGGCCATATTGGTGGTTTCCGAAGTGGTGATGGCGATCTTGCCATCGGGCGAGACGGCCATGCCTTCGGGTTCGATGCCGACGTCGATCTGGGCGACAACGGTGCGGGTCTGGGTGTCGACCACGGTGGTGATCGCGTCGTCTTCGTTGGCAATATAGAGGTGGCGGTCATCGGGGTGCAGGACGAACTGCTCGGGGTCTTCGCCGGACGGCAGGTCGTGCAGGATTTCGCCGGTGGCCGGGTCCATGACCTGCACCGCGTCGCTGTCCGACGCACAGATATAAACGCGCGAGAAATCGTGGCTGAAGGTGATGCCGCGCGGGCGCTCGCCGGTGGGGTAGGTTTTGATGACTTCGAGGGTGTCTACGTCGATGACGCTGATGGTGTCGTCTTTTTCATTGGTGACCCAGATTTCGTCCGCATATGCGGGGGTCATGAGCAAGAGCGTGGCGAGGGCGGTGGTCAGTTTCATCGGTTTGTCCTTGTGGAGAGGGCGGGTGCGAGGGGCGCTGCCCCTCGTGCTCCCCGGGATATTTGTAAAGAGAAGAAGGGCTTAGTCGAAGGCGGAGCAGGCGCTTTCGGGTTTGTCCAGCCCCAGGGTGTCCAGTTCGCTCCGCTGGTGGAGGAAGCCGTCGAGGGGGGCTTGGGCCACCAGGGCGGCGCGTGAGGTCAGCGGCATGGGTTGGCGCAGCTGGCCGTTCCATGTGCGGAAGGTCTGCGGGCGGCCCTTGAAACCGGCCAGTTCGAAGTCGGGCCCGAGGATGTAGCTGCGCAAGGTGGCCGTGTCGGCGGATTTGGTGCGGGTGACCGCCTCGCCAAGCGTGCGGATGGCGGCCCAAGCGGCGTAGTCCACGTCTTGCATGTCGCGGCCTGTCAGGTCGTGGAAGCGCGACTGGAGCTGGGCTGCGCCCCATTGTTCCACGACGCGGTCCCAGGCGTGGGCGGTGAGCCCTTCGGCGCCGGCGACGGGGCGGGGGTGCCACGTGTTATAGGGGATGTAGCGGGCGAAGTCGTTGGCCTCATCGGCGACCAGCAGCACGTCGTAGTCGCCCAGATCTTGGGTGAACAGCGGCACCTCTTGGGCGGCGTTGCGGCGCATGTCGGCGTCAAAGGCCCAGGTTTTGCGTTTGCCGATTTTCAGGCCGAATTTCGTGGCGGAGCGGTCAAGGGCATCGGCAAAGGCGACATCGCCGGGCGCTTCGCCGGTGATCATGGCGATGTCGGTCCAGCGGCGTTTGACAAAGAACTGCATGAGCGCGTCGGCCTTCATGGCGCGCGAGGGCAGGGTGTGCAGCAGGTTCGCCCGGCAGGCGTCGTCGCGCAGGGCGTTGTCGGCATTGGCGACGTTGAACAGCAGGGCGTTGGGCGCAAGGTCAGCGGCGGCGGTCAGCTGCTCGGCGGGGGCATCCAGCAGCATGAGGTCGGTCTTGGCCAGCGCGTCCTGCATGGCGGCGAGGTAATCGCCCCCCTCGGGGACCGTGACGATCTCTAAGGCCCAGTTTTGGCCCATGAATTTGCCGGTGGTGGCGTTGTCTTGCAGCGCCAGTTCCGCGCCGCGCTGCCCCAGATCCCCCGGGATCGGGTCAAGGTTGGACAGGGTCGGGGGCGGCGGCACATCCTGCCGCAGATAGACCACCGAGATGTCCTGTGCCGCCAGTGGCGATGCCGCAATCATCCCGGCAACCACAACAGGTAAAAAAAATTCACGCATAATGTTCCTCCCCTCGGGCACGGTATTGGTTGGGCGCGCAGGCTCAATACGACCATGGTCTGCAATTGCGACAAACCGTCCCCACGAAAGTCCAATAGAGCGCGCCTGCGCCATGTCTTAGAGAGGAGGGCGACGAATAGGACACCCAAACTTGGGAGGAGACCCAAAATGAAAAAGCTTATGCTGACGACCGTGTTGTGTGCCGTTCCCGCGCTGGTTTTTGCGCATGGTGATGTGGCCCCGCAGGCGGTGGACACCGCTGGCCTGCCCGCCGTGGGCGAGGAATGGCTGACCGAGAACCCCTATCGCGCCGAGGAAGTGGGCGAGGAAACCTGGGCGCGGGCGGTGGAAATCGGCTCTTCGGGCTACAACCAGAACTGCGCGCGCTGCCACGGGCTGGAGGTGATCTCGGGCGGTCTGGCCCCTGATCTGCGCTTCCTCGAGGCCGAGGAATACGGCGATGAGTGGTATGTCGAGCGCTTCCGCTATGGCTACACCCAGAACGGCATCACCAAGATGCCCGCGTTCGGCGAGCTGTTGGGCCAAGAGGCCGCCTGGGCGATCCGCACCTACATCGAGACCCGCCCGGACGACGATTCCATGGCCGAGGTTGCGGGTGAGCTGGCCGCGATCCGCGATGAGCTGAAGGCCGCCTCGGAGGATGCGGCAGGGCACGACGCGGATGCGCTTCAGGCCCGTCTGGCCGAAATCGCGGCGGGGATTGAGACCGTATCCGGCGCGCCGGTGGCGGATTCGGCGGCATCGCGTGCTGCAAAACTGCTCGATGGCACCCATGAGGGCTATGTCAAAGCCGCCGAGGCATTGACCATCGGTCTTTCGGCTGCACACTAAGCCGAAAACCAGCGGGGGGAGGCGCTTTGGCATGAACGGTATGGTGAATTACTTTCGGGTGAAACTGCGGGGGGCGCGGACGCTCCTCCCCGTCGCGGCCCTGAGCTTTGCCTGTGCTGTACCGGCCTTTGCCGCCGACCCTTGCGCGGATTATGTCCCCCAGCCCAAGCCGCAGAACGCGGGCCGTGACATTGTCGGGCAGGACATCGACCAGATCCGCGAGCGGGGGTATATGACCTTTGCCCTGTATGACGACTATCCGCCGTATTCCTTTGAGGAGGGCGGCCAGATCAAAGGCATCGACGTCGAGATCGCCAAGCTGGTGGCCGAATTCATCGGCGTCGACGCGCAGTTCAAGCTGGTGGCGGCGGGCGAAAACCTAGAGGCCGATCTGCGCAACAACATCTGGAAGGGGCCCGTCGTTGGCGGCGCCGTGTCCAACGTGATGATGCGCATCCCCTATGACAGCAGCTTTAAATGCCGCACCGAACAGGTGGTCTATCCCGGCCAATACCAAGAGGAGCGCATCGCCATTGCCTACCGCGAAAGCGAATACCCCGAGGACAAGCCCGTTCCGGCCTATTTCCGCTTTGACACCGTCGCGGTCGAGAACGATTCGATCTCGGATTTCTACCTGACGGGCTTTGCCGGTGGGCAGACCGCCGCGGGCGTGCGCCGTTATCCGTCCATGAAAGAGGCGATGGAGGCCCTCAACGCAGGGGAAACCATGGCCGCCATGGGTCCGCTGGCGCAGCTGGAATACTTCGCTGGTGAGGGCGTGGGCATCCACGAGCCGCCGCTGGCGGGCCTTGCCAAGTCGAAATGGCCGCTGGGGATGGCGTCGCATTTCGCCTATCGCGGCCTTTACTATGACATTGGCGACGCCATTTCGGCGGGCCTGTCGGATGGCCGCATCGCCCAGATTTTCGCGGACTTCGGTCTGACTCACAATCCGCCACAATGGTGAACTAAGCCATTGGTCTAATATGCCCCTGGGGCAAGACGCGCCTAGGCTGCAAGAAGAACGAGAGGACTAAACCTATGCAAATGAGCGATTCCCGCACGATCAAGGCTCCGCAGGACGTGGTGTTTGCGGCGATCTTGAACCCCGAGATCCTCAAGCAGTGCGTTCCCGGCTGCACCGAGATGTCCGGCAGCGCCGAAGAAGGCTTTGAAGCGACCGTCGTGCAAAAGGTTGGCCCGGTGAAGGCGACCTTCAAGGGCGCGGTGCAACTGTCCGACGTGGACGCGCCGAATTCGGTCACGCTGTCCGGCGAAGGCAAGGGCGGCGCGGCAGGCTTTGCCAAGGGCGGCGCGAACGTCAAGCTGGAGGCCGTCGAAGAAGGCACCCTGCTGACCTACGAAGTCGAAGCCAAGGTCGGCGGCAAGCTGGCCCAGCTGGGCAGCCGCATCATCGACGGTTTCGCGAAAAAGATGGCGGACCAGTTCTTTGCCAACTTCCAGGAGGCGGTCGAAGGCCCGTCCGAAGAAGGCGAGACCGCCGAAGAAGCCCCGAAAAAGGGCTGGTTCAAAAAGATTACCGGCTAAGACCGGATCACGCATTTAGATCATTCCAGGGAGGATTGAGATGGCAGAAGTAACGATGAAGGTGAACGGCAAAACCGTCACCAAGTCGGTCAAGGGCAACACGCTCATGGTGGAGTTTCTCCGCGAAGAGCTGCGTCTGACCGGCACCCACGTGGGTTGCGACACCTCGCAGTGCGGCGCTTGCACCATCCATGTGAACGGCAAGCAGGTCAAAGCCTGCACCATGTTCGCCGGTGAAGCCGACGGCGCAGAGGTGTCCACCATCGAAGGTCAGGCGGCCCCCGACGGCACGCTCAACGCCATTCAGCAGGCGTTCCAGGACCACCACGGCCTGCAGTGCGGGTTCTGCACCCCCGGCATGGTGATGGCGGCGGCGTCCTTGCTCAAGGACAACCCCAAGCCCACCGAAGCCGAAGTGCGTCACCACCTCGAAGGCAACATCTGCCGCTGCACCGGCTACCACAACATCGTCAAGGCGATCATGGCAGCCAGCGGTCAGGATGTATCCGGCATCGCCGCCGAATAATCCGATTTCTTTCAGGGCGGCACGACCCGCCCAGAGCAACAGATTTTAGGGCGGACTTTGTTCCGCACCCCCTAGGGAGGACTTGAAATGCCGAAAGACAATGGCATTGGCGCAAGCCCGAAGCGTCGCGAGGACGTACGCTTTTTGACCGGCGCCGGTCAGTACACCGACGACATCAACGTGCACGGCCAGACCTATGTGCACTTCCTGCGCTCTGACGTGGCGCATGGCACCATCAACAAGATCGACACCGCCGCCGCATCCGAGATGCCGGGCGTGGTGCGCATCTTTACCGGTGCTGACTTTGAAGGCGTGGGCGGTCTGCCCTGCGGCTGGCAGGTCACCGACAAGGACGGCAACCCGATGAAAGAGCCGGCCCACCCGGTTCTGGCACAGGGCAAGGTCCGTCACGTCGGTGACCCCATTGCCGCCATCGTGGCCGAAAGCCTTGAAGAAGCGCGCAACGCCGCCGAAGCGATCGAGCTGGACATCGACGAACTGCCCGCAGCCGTTGACATGAAAGCCGCGCTGCAAGCGGGCGCACCGCTGGTCCACGACGATCTGGGCGACAACCTGTGCTACGACTGGCAGTTCGGCACCGACACCGAGACCGTCGACAAGGCATTCGCCGAAGCCGCCCACGTCACCACGCTGGAGCTGCGCAACAACCGTCTGGTCGCGAACCCGATGGAGCCGCGCGTTGCCGTGGGTGACTATGCCCGTGCCAACGACGAGTCGACGCTCTACACCACCTCGCAGAACCCGCACGTGATCCGTCTGCTGATGGGTGCATTTGTTCTGGGCATCCCCGAGCACAAGCTGCGCGTTGTGGCACCGGACGTCGGCGGCGGCTTTGGCACCAAGATCTTCCACTATGCGGAAGAAGCCTTTGTGACCTTTGCGTCGCGTCAGCTGAACCGCCCGGTCAAGTGGACCTCGACCCGCTCCGAAGCCTTCATGTCGGACGCACATGGCCGTGACCACGTCACCACCATCCAGCTGGCGCTGGACGCGGATAACAACTTTACCGCGCTGCGCACCGACACCCACGCCAACATGGGCGCGTATCTGTCGACCTTTGCGTCCTGTACGCCGACCTGGCTGCACGGCACGCTGATGGCCGGCAACTACAAGACCCCGGCGGTTCAGGTGAACGTCAAGGCTGTCTTCACCAACACCGTTCCGGTTGACGCCTACCGTGGCGCGGGCCGCCCCGAGGCGACCTTCTCGCTCGAGCGTCTGGTGGACAAGGCCGCGCGTGAGCTGGGCGTTGACCCGGTTGCCCTGCGTCGCCAGAACTTCATCACCCAGTTCCCCTACGCGACCCCGGTTGCGGTGGAGTACGACACCGGTGATTACAACGCGACCATGGACACCCTCGAAAAGATGGTGGATCGCGCTGGTTTCGAAGAGCGCCGCAAAGAGGCTGCCGCGCGCGGCAAGCTGCGCGGTCTGGGCGTGAACTGCTACATTGAGGCTTGCGGCATCGCGCCGTCGAACCTTGTGGGGCAGCTGGGCGCACGCGCCGGTCTGTACGACGCGGCGACGGTGCGTGTGAACGCCACCGGCTCGATCTCGGTGATGGTGGGTGCACATTCGCACGGCCAGGGCCACGAGACCGTGTTCCCGCAGGTTGTCGCGGAAATGCTCGGCATCGACGAGAGCATGGTGGACATCGTCCACGGTGACACCTCCAAGATCCCCTTCGGCATGGGCACCTACGGCTCGCGTTCGCTGGCGGTTTGCGGCTCGGCGATGGTGCGCGCAACCGAGAAGATCATCAACAAGGCCAAGAAGATCGCGGCCCACCTGCTCGAAGCCTCCGAAGGCGACATCGAGCTGAAAGATGGTCAGTTCTCGGTGGCAGGCACGGACAAATCCGTGGCTTGGGGCGACGTGACGCTGGCGGCCTATGTGCCCCACAACTACCCGCTCGAAGACATCGAACCGGGCCTCGAAGAGACCGCGTTCTACGACCCGGCCAACTTCACCTACCCCTCGGGCGCCTATGCCTGTGAGCTCGAAGTCGACCCGGAGACCGGCAAGATCGAGATCATCCAGTTCGCCGCCGCCGATGACTTTGGCAACGTTGTGAACCCGATGATCGTCGAAGGTCAGGTCCACGGTGGTCTGGCCCAGGGTATCGGTCAGGCGATGCTGGAAAACTGCGCCTACGACGAGAACGGCCAGCTGCTGAGCGCATCCTACATGGATTACGCGATGCCGCGCGCCTCGGACGTGCCTTTCTACAAGGTCGACCACTCGAACGTGACGCCGTGCACCCACAACCCGCTTGGGGTCAAGGGCTGCGGCGAGGCCGGGGCCATCGGTTCCCCGCCCGCCCTGGTGAACGCGGTTCTCGATGCGCTGAACGGCGGCGGCTACGATGTGGCACACATCGACATGCCCATGTCCCCGTCGCGCGTCTGGCAGGCGATGCAAGGCTAAATCAGACCGTTCGGGGGGCCTGTGCTGGCTCCCCGGATCACCCTGAGGATATTTTTGGCCCGAGACCGCCGGACAAGGCGGGAGAGGGCCGAGGAGGAAACGAGAATGTATTCTTTTGACTTTGAGCGTCCGACCACTGTCGCCGATGCCGTCGCAGCCCTTTCGAAAGAAGAGGCACAGGCGCTGGGTGGCGGTCAGACCCTGATCCCCACGCTGAAACAGCGTCTGGCGTCTCCGTCCGTGCTGGTCAGCCTGTCCGCGATCGAAGAGATCAAAGGCGTGTGCAATGACGGCGGTGTGCTGAACATTGGTGGCGGCACCTGCCATGCGGATGTGGCCGCAGCGGCGGCGTCGGACTTCCCGGCGCTGGCGAAACTGGCGGGCAATATCGGTGACCCGGCGGTCCGCAGCCGCGGCACCATCGGCGGCTCGCTGGCCAACAACGACCCGTCGGCGTGCTATCCGTCGGCGGCCCTCGGCACCGGCGCGACCATCGTGACCAACACCCGCGAGATCGCCGCTGACGACTATTTCCAGGGCATGTTCACCACCGCCTTGGAAGAAGGTGAGATCATCACCGCCGTCAAGATGCCGATCCCGGAAAAGGCCGCCTACATCAAGTTCGAGCAGCCCGCATCGCGCTTCTCGCTGGTTGGCGTGTTTGTCACCAAGGGCGCAGACGGTGTCCGCGTGGCGGTTACCGGCGCCTCCGAAGACGGCGTGTTCCGCTGGACCGAAGCTGAAGTCGCGCTGAACGGCAACTTTGACGCGTCCGCTTTGGACGGTCTGTCGGTGTCGGGCGACGGCATGATCTCTGATCTGCACGGCTCGGGCGACTACCGCGCGCATCTGGTGGCGGTTCTGACCAAGCGGGCGGTGACCGAAGCCAACGGCTAAGGTTTAGGACCCGTTCCATAAAGATGACCCCCGGTTTTTGGCCGGGGGTTATTTTTTGGATATTTATAAAGAGAAGAAGCTTAGAGCGTGGTGAGCTTGCCCTCGGCGTCGATCACTGTGACGCGGCTGAGGCGTGCTTTGGTTTTGAGCTGTGCCAGTTGGTTTGCGGTCATAAAGACGGCGGCGGTCGAGAGGGCGTCGGCCAGCGTGGCGCTGGGGCCTTGAAGGCTGACGGTGGCCCACAGCGGCGTTTGGCCCGCTGGCCCGAGGATGTGGGTTTCGCTGCCAAGGCGCAGGGCCCCGGGGCTGGAGGTGGCGATGGCTTGGTTTGTCAGCGTGGTGTGGCCCATGTGGCCGTGGGTCGGATCGGACAGGCCAAGGCGGTAGGGGCCGCCGAGGGCTGCGTATTCGCCGATGTTGATCAGCGCCTTGGTGAAGCCTGCGGATGTGAGATGGGCCTTGATCGCGTCCGTGACAAAGCCCTGCGCGATGCCGTTGAAGGTCAGTTGCTGGCCGGGAGCGAGGTGGATGCTGTTTGCGTCGCTGGTGACACGGTGCAAGCCGATAAGCTTGCGCGCGGGTGCCGGGTCTGCGCCGGTGGCGAGCGCTTGCCAGAGCGGTTGGACCGTGGGGTCGAAGAGGCCGTTTGTCAGGGCGTGGGCCTCGCGCGCGGCCTCCAGCAGGGCGGTCATCTCGGGCGCAGGGGTGATCTGGCCCGTGGCGTTGAGGCGCGTGAGGTCAGAGCCGTCGCGGTAGAGGCTGAAGAGGGTCTCAAAGTGGCCCAGCGCCTTGGGGATGTCGGCCAGCGCCTGTGCCGTGGCCTCGCGCGGGCCGGACAGGGTGACGCTGACCTCGGCCCCGAGGGCGCGGCCCGTCCATGTGCTGGCCTGCGCCACATGCGGCGCGCAGGCGAAGGCGGCGGAAAGCGTCAGGAAGCGGCGGCGGTTCATGTGGCGGTCCCCTCGTTGGGATGGCCCGTGCGGCGCGCGGCGCGCGTGGCGGCCCGGTTTTTCAGCACCAGCGGCACGCATTGGGTGTCGTCATCGTGGATCGTCACACAGTCAAGGCACTGGAAACATTCGTCGTATTGGATGTCACCGGTCTTGCGGATGGCGCCGTAGTTGCATTTGACCGCACAAAGCTGGCAGGGCGAGCCGCACTCGACACGGCGGGGAATCCAGCGGCGCAGGCGCAAAGCCCCACCGATGGCCATCAGCGCGCCAAGGGGGCAGACGTAGCGGCAAAAGCCTTTGAACGTGACGGTGGCGAGGATCAACCAAAAGGCCGCGTAGGCGACGTAGTACCATTCGCGAATAAAGAAAGTGGTGATGGCGGTTTTGAAGGGCTCGATCTCGGCGGCTTTGTCCATGTGCTCGGGGCGGATCACGGTCACCGCGATCAGGCCGACCAGCGCCACGTATTTGAGTTTTTTCAGCCGTTGGTCCCACAGGCGCGACGGTTCGATGCGCGGCAGGCGCAGCAGGCGGCCAAGGTGGTGGGCGAACTCTTGGAGCGCGCCAAAGGGGCAGAGCCAGCCGCAGAACAGCCCGCGCCCCCAGAGGACGAACCCGAGGATCACCACCGCCCAGATCAGCAGCGAAAACGGGTCATAAAGCAAAAACGCATAGGCGTTGGTGGTTAGCGCGGTTTGCAGCGTCGCCAGCGGGGTGACGATGGACAGCTGCCCCTGGCCCCACCAGCCGATGAACCCTATGACCACCGCAAGGATGCTCAGCCGCACGGGGGTGTAAGAGCGCAATCCGGCGAGGCGGCTTTGCGCGAAGAGCAGCGTGGGCACCAGCAGGCCAAGGAAGACCGCCAGCACGATCAGGTCCGATTGGCGGTTGCGAATGGCTTCCTCGAAGGGCGAGAGGCGTTCAACCACGCCGGGGCGGGTGTAAAACCGCTCATCGGTGCCAACGGTGGCGGTCAGGGTGACCGAGCCGACCTCGGGCTGGAACATGCCGTGTTCGCGGATGGCTTTGATGTGGATGTCCCACGGCGAGGCCGGGTCAAAGCCCAGACGCCGGTCGGTGCGCAGGATCATCGCGGTGCCGTCGTACCACGCCTCCGGCACCCCGTCCGCAAGGTCAAAGATCAGGTCCGCATCGCGCACCGCCACCGGAAAGCCGTTCTGTTCAACGCCCACCCAGTCGGGCGCGGTATTGCGCACGAAATCGGGGCTGACGAGGCCATGGCGCGCGGTTTCCACCACGAGGATCGGCTCGTCAAAGGTCGAGATCGACATGAAGTGATCCAGCTCGGCAAGGCTGTCTGGACTCAGCAAGGCGCGGGCGATGCTGCGCGGGCCAAGGTCCGCCACCCACAGGTCGAGGTAGGTCTCGGACGGGTAATCGGTCGCCTCCGGGTCGTCGTCTTCCCACGTGGTGCCGGCGAATTTCGCGTTCACCTCGGCGTTGGTGACGGTCAGGCGGGTCAGCAGGCCTTGGTCGATGAGATCGTCAAAGGTCAGGTCTTCGTCCACCTCAAGGTTCGGAAAGGCGGGCGGGCCGCTTGCCACGCCGCCCATCTTTTCACGCGCAACTTGCAGCGCGGCGGCTAGGATCGACTCGTGGGCGATGCGCACGCTGGCCGTCGCCTTGGTCACGCCATCGAGGTACACCAGCCCCGACCCGTCAGCGCCGCCGCCGTAGGGCGTGCCGACCACCATGGGCGCGCTGATCGAATGGCCCCGGTATTGCTCCATAAAGGCGTGAAAGGGCGCTTGGCCCAGCCCCGAGACAAAGATCGGCTCGTTATGGTCCACCAGTTGGACGTCCAGGAAACGCCCTTCGAGGTCGAGCACCACAAGCATGTTGATCGGCGCGCCGGAAAAGCCGGGCAGGGGTGCCATGGGTTCGGTCTGAAAGACATAGCCTGCGTGGGCGTCGCCCGAATTGAGCAGCTCATAGACGCCATTTTCGGAGATCCGCTCGCCCAGGGACATGGGCGCAAAGATGCGCGCGGCCATCTCCTCTTCGGTGATGGTCTCGGCCCAAAGGCCTGCGGCACTGGCAAGCCAGAGCATCGCAGCGATCAGAAAACGTTCTCCCATGGGCGCACATTATCAGCGCGCCGCATTCGGGGAATGCGACCTTGGTGGGGGGCAAGGGGGCTTGCCTGCGGGTGCGTGCTGGGGTGATCTGTGGCAAGGAGGAGACGGGGATGATGGCAGGCAAGCCTTCGCGCGCGGTGACGGCGCTTTCGCTGCTGGGGCTGCTGGCGTTTTGGACGCTGGCGGCGTGGCTGTCTGCGGATGCGTCCGTCTTGCCTGGCCCGGTCGAGGTGGCCGGGGTGATCGCCCGTGAGGCGGCCAGCGGCAAGCTGTGGTTCCACATGGGCTGGACGCTGTGGCGCGTGGTCTGGGCCTTTGCCCTGGCCATGGGGATCGGCTGTGCGCTGGGGCTGGTGCTGGGGCTGTCGCCGCGGCTGAACACCTGGGCCGACCCTTGGGTGACGGTGATGCTGAACCTGCCCGCGTTGGTGATCATTGTGCTGTGCTACCTGTGGATTGGCCTCAATGAGGTTGCCGCCATCACCGCCGTGGCGCTGAACAAGACCGCCATGGTCACGGTCACCATCCGCGAAGGCGTGCGCGCGCTGGACAAGGGAGTCGCGGACATGGCGCAGGTCTACCGGATGGGCTTGTGGGCGCGGCTGCGGCACGTGATCTGGCCGCAGCTTGGTCCCTTTGTGGCCGCCAGCACCCGCAACGGCCTTGCGGTGATCTGGAAGATCGTTCTGGTGGTCGAGTTCCTGGGCCGCGGCAACGGTGTTGGCTTTCAGATCCACCTGTATTTCCAGCTGTTCGACACGGCCACGGTGCTGGCCTACGCCCTCAGCTTTACCGCCGTGATGCTGCTGATCGAGTACCTGATCGTGCAGCGCTGGGAACGGCAGGCGAGCGCCTGGCGCACGGCTTGAGGCACCTCCCCAGGGTCAGGTATCCCTGCCTTGTTTCCCGCATTTCGAAAGCGCAGGCTCTTGGCATGTTTTGATAATGGTTTTGGCTTGGCCGAACAGGCGCCGGGTTGATTGACATGGGGACCTGCAATGGCGCTGATTTATGGAACCTCCGGCAATGATGTGATCTACGACACCGCCGATACGGATCAAATCGCGGACCTGGATGGAAATGACACCGTCGTCCTTGCCGCCAATGACAGATTGCTGGACACGATCACTCTGGGCGCCGGCGATGATCTGGTGATTGTCGAAGAGGGCACGGGCGCTGCCGAAATAAGATTGGCCATATCAGGGGGCAACGACACCATTATCGGCAATGAGGTCGATGATGTGTCCGTCGAGATGTGGTTGGCGTCGTTTGACAAAAGCGTGACGGTCGATCTTGCCCGGATGGAGGTGTCCACAGATATCCGGACCATCGCCTTCGAGGGTCTGTCCACCTTGCGTTTCGAAGACATGTCCCTGCCGGTTTTGGGGATTTACGTGGATGGCCGGGGCTTTGCGCAAGACCGGGGGCTGCTTTCGGTCTTTACCGGCGAAGGGGCCGACACCGTTGTGATGGGCAGCGCGGATCTGTTCGCCAACCTGCGCGAGGGCGATGATCTTGCGATTTTTGACGAGGCTGCGGGCACCGTGGCGGGCGGGGATGGCGATGACATCGTTGATTTCAGCCAACTCCGCAGCAGCATCGCGCTGGATGTGACCACCGGCAAAGGCACGTCGGACGGACAGATGTTTCAGGCGCAAGGGTTCGAGACGGTCCACGGCACCGGCTTCGACGATCTGATGACCGCGTCCGACACCACTCAAGATGTCACGCTGGATGGCGGTACGGGCGATGACAGCCTCGAAGGCAGCTATGGCGATGACGGTTTGTACGGCGGTGTGGGTGACGATCTTTTGCAGGCGGGCAAAGGCGACGATGTCCTGAGCGGCGGCGCAGGCGACGATACGATGCTCGGCGGCGACGGTCTTGATCGCGCCACCTACGAAGACGCGGCCGGACGGATAACGGTGAACCTGTCCGAAACCGGGGCGCAGTTCACCGGCGCCGCCGGGTGGGATACGTTGATCGACATCGAAAACATCGACGGCAGCGACGTGTATGGCGACCGCCTGATCGGGTCGACCGGGGACAATATGCTCAGGGGGTTCGATGGGAACAACGCGCTGTTTGGACTGGGCGGGGCCGACACTTTGCTGGGCGGGCGCCATAGCGATACGCTGTACGGCGGTGATGGGCAGGACCGGCTTTTTGCGCTCGGTGGCCGCGATCTTTTGGACGGCGGCGCGGCGGCCGACATGCTCTGGGGATTGGGCGGCGCGGATACCCTGAGAGGTGGCACTGGCAGCGACACGCTGGTTGGTGGGGGCGGCCAGGACATCCTGATCGGAGGAACCGTCAGCGGTCGTGTCTTTGCGGGCGACGGCCAGGCGGATGTGTTCGAGTTCCAATCCCTGAGGGACAGCCGGGTCGGATCAACGCACGACATCATCCGGGATTTCGAAGTGGCCCACGACGTGATCTTTCTCAACGGGATTGGGGCTGTGAGCTTTGTGGGCGGGACAAGCGGTTTTTCCGGCGCGGCCGGAGATGTCTTCTCCAAGCTGATGACGGACCATACCCTTGTATGGCTGGACATTAACGGCGATCACGACGCGGACTTCGAAATCCGTCTGGACGGGTTGCACGTCCTGACGGCGGCGAATTTCGATTTCTAAATGTGCGCCTGGCGCATGGCTTGAGCCGTTAACGCCACGTTAACCATTCCAGCCCGGTTTGCCAGCCTTGACGCAGGGGGGGGCTTTCCCCACCGTGTCCGCAGATTTGAAAGCGTCCGGCCGTCAGGTCCGGGCGCGCTTTGCATTGGCACTCAGGGGATAGACATGGTCGAGATTACCGGTACCGCAAGCGGCGATTACTTGCTTGATCTGGACAGCGGGGACACCATCCGAGGTCTGGAAGGCGATGATACCATCATCGTCGAAGCAAAGGACAGCCTGCCCGATTCCGTGCTGGGCGGCGAAGGCGATGACTTAATCCAGTTCATGGATGACACGGGGATGGGCTTGGTGACTGTGACCGCTGGGGGCGGTGATGATACCATCATCGGGTCAGCCACGGATCGGACACACCTCTCTGTTTTCACCTCGGACGGCGAGCCTGAGGTGACGATCCTTATGGCGTCGGGACAGATCAAATCGGCCGAGCGCGACGTCTCCTTCGGAAATATCGACAACTTCTTTGTGTGGAGGGCCGGATTTCAATGGAGCGATGTCACCGTCGACATGCGAGGGACCCAGAGCACCGCCGCGACCAACCTGTCGATGAACCTCGGTGGTGGCGATGATACCTTTTACGCAGGCGAACAGTTTGTCTACCTGACGCTCGGCGACGGTGACGATTACATCTACACGAACACCTTTGGGGGCAACTTCAATGGCGGCGATGGGGTCGACACGGTGGACTTCAGCCTGATGGGCGGTGCGGTCACGTTTGACATGTTCCATGTGCAGTACGCCGATCTGAACGGCCTGACCAACGTCCTTTATAACGTCGAGATCTTTCGAGGCAGCACGCGCGGCGACACGCTGTCGGTGACGAACGTCGACATCGACGTGACCTTTCTGGGATTGGCGGGCAATGACACGCTGACGGGCGGCCTTGGCAACGACACGCTGGACGGCGGGCATTCGCACGACAGCCTGTCCGGGGGCGACGGCGATGACCGGCTGGAAGGCGGCTACGGCAACGACACGCTCGACGGCGGCGCGGGCGAGGATACCGCCGTCTACAGCGGCTTTGGCGGTGGCATCACGGTCAATCTGAACACCAGCGGCGGGCAATACACGGGCGCTGCGGGCACCGACGATCTGAGCAATATCGAGCATCTGATCGGCGGCGATTACAACGACCGCCTGACCGGCACAACGCAAGACAACCGCCTGTTCACTGGCAACGGGTCGGACCGGGCCTTTGGGCTTGGTGGAGATGACACGCTGGTGGGCGGCGCGGGCGCCGACACGCTTCAAGGGGGCAACGGCGTGGACCTTCTTCAGGGGTATGACGCGCGCGATTTTCTGGACGGCGGCGCGGGCGCGGACGAGCTGGATGGCGGCAGCGGCAACGACACCCTGCGCGGCGGCACCGGCAGTGATGTGCTGTCCGGTGGCAAAGGCCGCGACATCCTGATTGGCGGCACGGCGGTGGGCACCACCTATCCCGGCGATGGCGAGGTGGATTTCTTTGTGTTCGAAGACCCCAGCACCAGCGGCACAGGCGCTGCCCGCGACATCATCCGCGATTTTGAGCAGGGGCTGGACATGATCGTGCTGGCCGACCTCGGGGCGTTGACCTTTGTCGGGACCGACCTGTTCGATGGCAAAGCGGGCGAGCTGCGATATGCCCAGACTGGCAATTACACCATCGTTCAGGTGGATATGGATGGCGACGCCCGGGCGGACTTTGAAATCCGCCTTGACGGGCTTTATGCCCTGACCGAGGACAGTTTTATCCTCTGACCGCTTGGCCGCGTCCCGTCGGGTCAGGAATGCCTGCCTTGATCGGGAACGGCCTTGGCCCCAGCCTCGCTGCATTGGTTCACGCGTCCGCCGCACGGCGGCTGGCGCGCTTTGCATCAGGTAAGGGGATGAGACATGGCACGCATTGATGGCACCGCCGGCGGCGACTTTTTGACGGATATCGACGAGTCCGACACCATTGTTGGTTGGGACGGGGACGACACCATCGTGGTGCAGGAAGCCGATGGGCTGTGGGATTGGATCGTGCCCGCCAAGGGCGACGACCTGGTGATTTTCGAAGAAGGCACCGGGGTTGGCTCGACGACGCTTTCGCCAAACGACGGCAATGACACCATCATCGGCAACACAGTCGACAGGATCAGTGTTGGCGTCAGACTTGGGGCCGATGACAAGGAAGTCGCCGTCGACCTCGGCAGAATGGAGATCACCACCTCGGACCGTGTGATCCTCATGGAAGAGGTGAGCAACCTGAGTTTTCACAATTTCTGGGGTGAAGTGCCGGGAGTCTATGTCGATGCCACCGGCTACCAAAGATCCACCTACAAGATGCTGCTGAACACGGGCAATGGTGACGATACCGTGCGGGTCGGCGGGGACGATATCCATGTAGTCCTGAACGAAGGCGACGATCTGGTGGTGATGGAACGTCTTGTCGGGATCATTGACGGCCAAGGGGGCAATGACACCATCGACCTTGGTGCGCTGAGCAGCGCGGCAGAGGTCCATGCCTTTGGCGGCCACGTCTACGCTGGTGGGCTGGCGATCCATCCCACAGGGATCGAGTCCTACATAGGCACGGCGTTTGGCGACGAGATGCTCGCCACAGGAACGACCGATAGTTTCGCCTTTGACGGCGCGGCGGGCAACGACACGCTGACCGGAGGCGGCGGCAATGACACGCTGGACGGGGGGCATTCGCACGACAGCCTGTCCGGCGGGGATGGCGATGACCACCTGACCGGAGGCTACGGCAATGACACGCTCGATGGTGGTGACGGCAGCGATACCGCCTATTACGACGGCTTCGGCGGCGGCATCACCGTCAGCCTCGCGGTCAGCGGCGCGCAGAACACAGGCGCTGCGGGCACCGATGAGCTGAGCAATATCGAGCACCTCGTGGGCGGCAGCTACAACGACACGCTGACCGGCTCGACCGGCGACAACCGCATCACCACCGGCAACGGCGTGGACCGGGCTTATGGCCTTGGGGGCAATGACACCCTGATCGGCGGGACGGGCGCGGACACCCTGCAAGGGGGGAATGGGCAGGACCTGCTGACCGGTGCGGGTGGGCGCGACTACCTCGACGGCGGTGCTCAGAATGATGACCTGTATGGCGGCAGCGGCAATGACACCCTGCGCGGCGGGTCAGGCAGCGATGTGCTGTACGGCGGCAAGGGCGCGGATATCCTCGTGGGGGGCACGGTCACCGGCTCGACCTATCCCGGTGACGGTGAAGAGGACTTCTTCGTCTTTGACGATCCCAGCGTCAGCACGCCACTGGAACGCGACATCATCCGCGATTTCGAACAGGGTCTGGACAAGATCGTACTGCAGGACTTTGGCGAGGTGGTTTACATCCATACCGACCCCTTCGACGCCAAAGAGGGCGAGTTGCGCCATTTCCAATCGGGCAACTTTACCATCGTGCAACTGGATCTGGACGGGGATGCCTCAGCCGACTTCGAGATCCGCCTCGACGGCAATTACATCCTGACCGAGGACGATTTCATCCTTTGACGAGGGTGGGGCCTTTCTCCGTCAACTCGGTGTTTACCAACTTCGGCCAGATTGCCGCCCGTGACCACCCCGGTCTCGGGCGCGTTAACGAGTGCACGGCCAGAAGGCCAAGGTGACGGCGCGCATCAACGTCAACTCTCAGAAGGGACGCGCGCTATGGCAGTTATTCAAGGAACGGCAACCGGTGAAAAGATCGAAATCCTGCCAGACGACGGGTTGGATCTCGACGAGTTTTTCTATGAGGTTTTCGGGTACGAGGGCGACGACACGATCGTGGCCAATGGCAGCCACGAACATTACTTTGCGATTTCCCCGGGGCCGGGCGACGATGTCGTCATTCTAAAACCTGGTTTAATGAATGCACATGTTACCCTTGAAGAGGGAAACAACCTTATTCGCAATGAGAGTGACAGTCATATCAACGTTATTATTTCGGCCGATAGCGGAAATGACACGGTGCTGGGAGCCTCTGAAGAGAGTCCCGTCTATATCTATCTGACGCTACATTCAGATGATGAAACCGTGTCGTTCAATTTCGCTGACCAAGAGATTGTGACAGGCAAAAGAACCGTAGAATACTCCAACCTAGACGCATTAAAATTTGTAAATGGTGAATATGTTTGGGGGGAGGAAACGAAGCCCGTCGTACCGGGTGTTTTTGTCGATATGACCGGAGCCCAGGGCATGGAGCTTTTGTTATACCTTCAAACCGGGGAAGGTGACGACACCGTGCAAATGGACGACGGGTCACAGTACATTTCTCTTGAAGGCGGCGATGATCATGTGAAAATCCGAACGCTCGATAGCGATGCCAGAGTTTATGGTGGCGAGGGTCATGACATAATCGACTTTTCCGAGCTCTCAACGGCAATTGAGGTCAACGCGACCAAGCAATATGGGAATCGTAATTACAACTTTTGGGACTTGTACGTCGGCCCTTTGCGGCAGCCGCTTGAAACGTTGGAGTATCATAGTTTTCAACAATTCGAGGGGGCCAGAGGCACAAATTTCGGGGACACCTTTCAGGTGTGGTTCACGGATGAGGCTTTTACCTTTTCCGGCGAAGGCGGCAACGACAGTCTGACGGGCGGTCTGGGGGATGACACGCTGGACGGGGGCTTGAGTAACGACAGTCTGAATGGCGGCGCGGGCGACGACCATCTGACCGGCGGTCATGGCGATGACACCTTGATCGGCGGCGCGGGGCAGGACACCGCCTATTACAACGGGTTCGGCGGCGGTATCCGGGTCAGCCTTGCCACCACGCGCGCGCAGGATCTGGGCGCTGCGGGCACCGACATCCTGACCGGGATCGAACATCTCGTCGGCGGCGCCTACAATGACCAGCTCTTTGGCTCGGCCAAGGCGAACCGACTGGAAACCGGCAACGGCGCGGACCGGGCCTTTGGCCGTGCGGGGAATGACACGCTGATCGGTGGCAGCGGGCGCGATACGCTGGACGGCGGCACCGATGACGACCTGCTCGAAGGCTTGGGCGGGGCCGATCGCCTGATTGGCGGCGCTGGGGATGATACGCTGGACGCGGGTTTTGGCAACGACAGTCTCGATGGCGGCACGGGGGATGACACGCTGGACGGCGGGTACGGCAATGACACGCTTGTGGGGGGAGAGGGACAGGACACCGCGGTGTACCTTGGCTTTAACGGCGGTGTGACCGTGCGCCTTGGGATCAAGGGCGCGCAAAACACGGGGGCAGGCGGGATCGATGTTCTTGAGGGCATCGAACATCTGGTGGCGGATATGCACAGCGACCACCTGATCGGCTCTGCGGCGGACAACCGTCTGGACACGGGGCATGGCCGGGACATGGCTTTTGGTCTAGGCGGCAACGACACGCTGATCGGCGGCATGTCCCAGGACACTCTGCATGGCGGTACAGGCGACGACCTGCTGGAGGGGCACGGCTCAAAGGACCGCCTGATGGGCGCAAGCGGCGACGACACCCTACTGGGCGGCGGCGGGCGCGACATCTTGATCGGCGGTGAGGGGCGCGATGTGCTGAACGGCAACGGGCTTAGCTACGGTCATACTTTCCTCGGGCTCGGCAACGTGCTGGTGGGTGGCAACGCGGACGGTCTCGGGGACGGGGAGGCGGATGTGTTCCTGTTCGACGATCTCACCCAGCCGGTGCTTGGCCGCAACCGCGACCGGATCCGCGACTTTGAGCAAGGGCTCGACCTGATCCGACTGGACGTCGCGCCTGTGCCGTTGGACTTCATCGGCACTGATCGCCTCAGCGGCACCGCCGGAGAGCTGCGCTATGTCCAGAGCGGCGCCTTCACCGTGATCCAGATCGACACGAACGGCACCGGGCGCGCGGATTTCGAAATCCTGCTGCACGGGCAGTACACGCTGACCGCCGAGGATTTTATCCTGTGAACAAGGGCAGGGGGTTGGTAGGCCCGGCAGGACTTGAACCCGCAACCAAGGCGTTATGAGCGCCCTGCTCTAACCAATTGAGCTACAGGCCCACCGTGCGGTTTTCGTAAGGCGCTGCGGGGGCGGCGTCAAGTCGCGCTGACGTAGCTAACGACCGTCGCAACGACCAGCGACAGCAGGATCGCTGTGACCACCACCAACAGCGCGACGGGGTGGACGACTTTCATCAGCAGCGTCAGGAAGACGACGGTCAGCAGCGACAGCAGCACGGCGACGGCGATGGCGCGTCGCTTGCCCGCCGCCAGCAGGTCGATGACCGCGTTGACTTGAGCGTCGCTGGGGGCGGTGTCCATGTCGCGCAGCTTGTCCACGGCCTTTTGCGTCTTTGAGGAATTGCGCGTCAGGCTAAAGGTCAGCACGAACAGCAAATGCCCAAAGGTCGGCAGCAGCGTGGTCACACACAGCAGCCACAGCGCGGTGGCCTGTTCGGGGTGGTCTTGCGCGGTTTCCCAGTAGTCGCGCCAGTCGAGCGGCAGGGTCTCGGGCGAGAGCATGGCCCAGCCTTCGAGCAGTCCGATCATGGCGGCCAAAAGCAGCCCCAGACAGACCAACGCGGCGATCACATCGACCAGCAGATGGATCAGCAAGCTGCCCCATCCGGCGGTTTTGTCTTTGGCGTGACGGTTGTGGAGGTCTCGGAGTAGCAGGCGGGTGAGGCCGAGGGACAGCCAATCGGCGAAGGCGTTGGCGAAAGGAAGGAGGTGGAAGAAGAAGAGGAGGAGCGCTGCGGCTTCGGCATTTTCGACACCGGCAACGACACCGGCAACGACAACGACACCGGCAAAGACACCGGCAACGACAACGGCAACGACAACGGCAACGACATGGGCAACGACAACGGCAACGACAACGACAACGGCAACGACAACGGTGTCAAGAATCTCAACCACCCAAGTGGCCGCCTTCGCATGAAGGCCGGCCACTTGGGTAAGCTTGTGAACGCAAATTCGCAGCCTGTCGCGGATTGGATTGGTTTCTGGTACCCACCACCTTAAAAACAAAGTCACGGCGATCACTCTGGCGAGCAGGATTGCAACCTTGCCCAGACGCGCCGCGTGGTCTGGCGTGTCGGAAAAAAGCTCCAGCCCTTGGACGGACCATGTATTGAACAGCGCCCAGCCGATGAAGGCAAAAAGGACCGGATAGACGTAGGCCAGCGTTAAGCACCGCGCGAACGCTTCGCCCCTAAAGCCATAAAACCCATCCGCCCAATCCAGCAGTGCCTTCAAGGCGGGGTAATAGGCGCTGTCGCCGCTGGTGCCATAGCGGGCAATCACCGCGCCGCGCTGGTCTGGGCTTGGGTCAATGATCTTGGCGCGCAGGCGCGCCTCGCGGCGGTCTTGGCTCCGGTGCAGCATGTATAGCGCAAGCGTCACCAGCCCCGCGCCACCGCCGAGACCGCCCAAAACCGTCCAACCGCTCCACTCTGTCACGCCCCACGTCACCTTCTTTTTGTTCCGCCCGGTTGGCCCGCCCGCGCCCATAGGGTCAAGCCTGCCGTTGCAGCGCGCCATGCTTTGCGGTAAGCGCGTGCGCAAAGCCGGGCGGGACCGGCCCCATGCACGGAGACCGGGAATGAGCGACACGACAAAAGGCCTTACTTACGCGCAGGCGGGTGTGGATATCGACGCGGGCAACGCGCTCGTCGAGCGGATCAAACCGGCGGCCAAGCGCACCAACCGCAGCGGCGTGGCGTCCGGCCTTGGCGGCTTTGGCGCGCTGTTCGATCTCAAGGGCGCGGGCTATGACGACCCGATCCTCGTGGGCGCAACCGACGGCGTGGGTACCAAGCTGCGCATCGCCATCGACACCGGCCACGTGGACGGCGTGGGCATCGACCTGGTCGCCATGTGCGTCAACGATCTGGTGTGCCAGGGCGCGGAGCCTTTGTTTTTCCTCGACTATTTCGCGACCGGCAAGCTGGACACCGACACCGCCGCCCGCGTCATCGAAGGCATCGCAGAAGGCTGCGTACGCTCTGGCTGCGCGCTGATCGGCGGCGAGACGGCGGAAATGCCGGGCATGTATCCGGCGGGTGATTTCGACCTCGCGGGCTTTGCCGTCGGCGCGATGGAGCGTGGCACGGCCCTGCCCGAAGGCGTGGCAGAAGGCGACGTTCTGCTGGGCCTCGGCTCGGACGGGGTGCATTCCAACGGCTACAGCCTCGTGCGCAAGCTGGTCGAAGTCTCCGGCCTCGGCTGGGATGCGGACTGCCCCTGGGCCGAGGGCACCCTGGGAGCGGCGCTGCTGACGCCGACTCGGCTCTACGTGAAATCCTGCCTCGAAGCGATCCGCGCGGGCGGTGTGCACGCGCTGGCGCATATCACCGGCGGCGGCCTGACCGAGAACCTGCCGCGTGTCCTGCCCGAAGGCATGGGCGCCGAGATCGACCTGAACGCGTGGGAGCTGCCGGGCGTCTTCAAATGGATGCAGGAGGTCGGCCAGATCGAAGAGCGCGAGATGCTCAAGACCTTCAACTGCGGCATTGGCATGATCGTCGTGGTGGACGCCGAAGAGGCCGACGCCCTGACCAAGGTGCTGAGTGCGGCGGGCGAGCGTGTGGCGCGTCTGGGCACGGTCACGGCTACCCAAGGCGTTGCCTACACCGGGGCGCTCTGAGGTGAAGCGCGTCGCGATCCTGATCTCGGGCGGCGGGTCCAACATGGTCAAGTTGGTCGAGGATATGACCGGCGATCATCCCGCGCGGCCCGTGCTGGTCGCGTCCAACCAGCTGGACGCGGGCGGTTTGGCCAAGGCGGCGGACATGGGCGTGGCCACCGCTGCCGTGGACCACAAGGCCTATAAGGGGGATCGCGAGGCGTTCGAGGCGGCTTTGCGTGAACACATTGACGCGGCCCAGCCGGACATCCTGTGCCTGGCGGGCTTTATGCGCATCCTGACGCCGTCCTTCATCCGCGCCTACGAGGGCCGGATGCTGAACATCCACCCGTCTTTGCTGCCGAAATACAAGGGGCTCCACACCCATCAGCGCGCGCTGGACGCGGGCGACCGCGAGGCAGGCTGCACCGTCCACGAGGTCACCGCCGAGCTGGACGACGGACCGATCCTTGGGCAGGCCCGCGTGCCGATCGAGGCCGGGGACGATGCCGACACCTTGGCGGCGCGGGTGCTGAAACAAGAACACAGACTTTACCCAATGGTGCTGCGCCGCTTTGCAGCCGGAGACAAGACGCCGGTTCATCTCTGAGCCGGTGTTTTCATTTCCACACGCTTAGGGTTATGATGCCTCTGAGCGGCCCGACCACAGCGGCAAAACACGTTAACGAACAAGAAAAGGCTGCGAATGCAGACCATTACCACCACCGAAGAATTGGCCGCCTTTTGCGACCGCGCAAAGGGTCAACCCTATGTCACCGTGGACACCGAATTTCTGCGGGAACGGACCTATTATTCCAAGCTGTGCCTGATCCAGATCGCGCTGCCGGGGACCGACACCGACGACGCCGTGCTGGTCGATCCGCTGGTGGATGGCCTGTCGCTGGAGCCTTTGCTGGAATTGTTCCGCGATGAGCGCACGGTCAAGGTGTTCCACGCCGCGCGTCAGGACCTTGAGATTTTCTACATCGACCACCGCTGCATCCCGACGCCGCTGTTCGACACGCAGGTCGCGGCGATGGTCTGCGGCTTTGGCGAGCAGGTCGGCTATGAAACGCTGGTCAAGCGTATTGCCAAGCAGCAGCTCGACAAATCCAGCCGCTTTACCGATTGGTCGCGCCGTCCGCTGACCGACGCGCAGAAAACCTACGCCCTTGCCGACGTGACGCATCTGCGCCAGATCTACGAGTTCCTGAACCGCAAGTTGCAGGAAACCGGGCGCGAGCGTTGGGTGGGCGAAGAAATCGCCGTCCTGACCGACCCCGAGACCTATATCACGCGCCCCGAAGACGCGTGGAAGCGGGTCAAGACGCGGTCGAACAGCCCTCGGTTCCTGGCCATCGTGCGCGAGTTGGCGCGCTTTCGCGAAAGCTATGCCCAGGACCGCAACCAGCCGCGCAACCGCGTGTTCAAGGACGACGCGCTGGTGGAACTGGCCTCGACCAAGCCCGCCAATATGCAAGACCTCGGCCGGTCGCGCCTGCTGCTGCGCGAAGCCCGCAAGGGCGCCATTGCCGATGGCATTCTGGCGGCGGTCAAAGCGGGCGTGGACTGCCCCAAGGAAAACCTGCCGCAGGTGGTGAACGACAAGGACCGCCTTCAGATCAACCCGGCGTTGGCCGACCTGCTACGCGTGCTGCTGAAAGCCAAGACCGAGAAGTCGGGCGTTGCGTCCAAGCTGATCGCGCCTGCCTCTGACCTTGATGCGATTGCCGCCGGGGAACGGGACGTGCCTGCCTTGCGCGGCTGGCGGCGCGAGGTCTTTGGCGAGGACGCCTTGCGCCTGTGCGAAGGCAAGATCGCGCTCTCGGCCAACGGCAAGAGCGTCGCGGTGATCGACCTGTGAGAAACGCAAAACGCCCCCGGTTGGGGGCGTTTGGTTTTTCAGGCTCTGGCGGGATTTAGCGGCGGGCCGTGCGCACGTTGCGGGCTGCCTTGACGCGGATCGTGCGAATGCCGCGCAGCTCGTTGTCCGTCAGCCAGACTGCCGCGGTGACTTGGCGCGACAGGGCGGTGCCCACGTTGCCGGGCTGCTGGATGGCGCGGAAATCATAGGTCAGCGTATCGGCGTCGCTCTCTTCGTCATTCTTGACCAGACGCACCTCAAAGGCGCCCTGACGATCGGCCACCGCCGTCGCACGGATCACAGCGCCACCGGGACGGCGTTCCACCAATAGTTCGGTCACTTCGCCCACGGCCCAGCCCTGATAGGTCTCGGGTTGGTTGCTGCGAAAGACGCTGGACCGGCGGGCGGGGATCAAAGGGTTGACCTCTGCGCCAGTCGCAACCGCCTCCGAGGTGCTGCGTCCAAACCAGTTGAACGGATTCATCGCAGAGTCGCGAATGGCCCCGCAGCTGGTCAAAACCACCGAAGAGACGACAAGAACACTAAGCGCTTTTTTCATGTGGGAACTGCCCTTTTGCCCGGTGAATAACGGGTTAACGCATCTGGAGCGCTTTGAAAAGCGTCAAGGGCTGGACCTTTTGCCCAAGGCCGCTTACCTGCCATGTCAAAAGGGAGACCGACATGGCGCAGGCAGCATTTGAAGAGGTGGTCGAGGATTTCGAATTCCTCGAAGATTGGGAAGACCGCTACCGCATGGTGATCGAGATGGGCAAGGACATGGGCACGATGGACGATGCGCTCAAGGTGCCGGCCACCAAGGTCGAAGGCTGCGCGAGCCAGGTCTGGCTGCATATCGCGCCCGAGGATGGCGTGTTCCATTTCCAAGGCGACAGCGATGCACTGATTGTCAAAGGCCTGATCGCTCTGCTGCACCGCCTCTACGATGGCTTACCCCTAGGCGACGTGGCCAAGGTAGACGCCCGCGCC
Organism: Tropicibacter naphthalenivorans; assembly: GCF_900176475.1. Taxonomy (GTDB): domain Bacteria; phylum Pseudomonadota; class Alphaproteobacteria; order Rhodobacterales; family Rhodobacteraceae; genus Tropicibacter; species Tropicibacter naphthalenivorans. The sequence goes on along the minus strand of NZ_FWXX01000002.1, from coordinate 182,724 downwards.
GAACTCGAACGCCTTGGGCTGAACGATCACCTTTCGGCGCAACGCTCCAACGGATTGCGCGCGATGATCGAACGGATCCGCGAAACGGCGGCCGCTTAAAAGGGGCGCTGCCCCTCGGCCTACGGCCTCACCCCGGGATATTTGAAAAGAGAAGAAGACACGGGCACTCCGGTTTGGACTTCTTCTCTTTATAAATATCCCGGGGGGAATGCCCAACGGGCAGGGGGGCAGCGCCCCCAAACCAGCAAGCTATCAGCTATTTCCGCCGCCTGTGAAGCGCGCAGCGTCGGCGGCTGCGCGCCGGATGGCGTTGGATTTGTGGACGGTTTCCATATATTCCGCCTCGGGGTCGCTGTCGTAGACCACGCCGCCGCCCGCTTGGATATACAGCTTTTGATCTTTGACGATTGCAGTGCGTAGGGCGATGCACATGTCCATATCGCCGCCCGCGCTGAAGTAGCCGACACCGCCGCCGTAGACGCCGCGCTTTTCCGGTTCCAGCTCGTCGATGATTTCCATCGCGCGCACTTTCGGCGCGCCGGACACGGTGCCCGCGGGCAGGCCGGACAACAGCGCGGACAGGGCGTCTTGGTCGTCGGCCAGCTCGCCGACCACGTTGGAGACGATGTGCATCACGTGGCTGTAGCGCTCGATGATGAACTGTTCCGTGGGGCGCACGGTGCCGATCTTGGACACCTTGCCCGTGTCGTTGCGCCCTAGGTCCAGCAGCATCAGGTGCTCGGCCAGCTCTTTCTTGTCGGCCAGCAGGTCTAGTTCCAGCGCTTTGTCCTCTTCGGGGGTGGCGCCGCGCGGGCGGGTGCCTGCGATCGGGCGGATGGTCACTTCGGACCCAAACACCCGCACGAGGATTTCCGGCGACGCGCCGATCACCTGGAAGCCGCCAAAGTTAAAGTAGAACATGAACGGCGACGGGTTCGTCCGGCGCAACGACCGATACAGCGCAAAGGGCGGCAGCGGGAAGGGCTGGGTCCAGCGCTGCGACGGCACCACCTGAAAGATGTCGCCCGCCTTGATGTAGTCCTTGGCCTTTTCCACCGCGGCCTTGTAGCCGTCGTGGGTGAAGTTCGACACCGGCTCGCCCAGCTCTGCCGCATCGCCAAGGTCGCGCGTGACCTGCGGCATGGCCCGTTCCAGATCGCGCACCGCGTCCATCACGCGCTCGGCGGCCTGCGCATAGGCGGCGCGGGCCGAAACCCCATCCTGCACCCAAGCGGGCGAGACCACGGTGACTTCGCCCTTGGCCCCGTCGAGCACCGCCACCACCGAGGGGCGCATCATCATCGCGTCGGGCAGGCCCAGCGGATCGGGGTTCACGTCGGGCAGGTGTTCCACCAGACGGATCATGTCGTAGCCGAGGTAGCCGAACAGGCCCGCCGCCGCTTGCGGCAGATCCTCTGGCAGGTCGATCCGCGATTCCGCCAACAGCGCGCGCAGCGAGGTCAGCGGGTCTTCGGCCACTGGCGTAAAGCTGTCGGGATCGAACCGCGCGCTGCGGTTGATCTGCGCGCTTTCGCCGAGGCATTTCCAGATCAGGTCCGGCTTCATGCCGATGATCGAATAGCGCCCGCGCACTTCGCCGCCGGTCACGGATTCAAGCATAAAGGCATCCTTATGCGCGCCTGTGAGTTTCAGCATCAGGGACACCGGCGTGTCCAGATCGGCGGCGAGGCGGGTATAGACGATCTGGTTTTGGCCAGCCGAATAGGCCGCTTCGAAATCGCTAAAGGAAGGAGTGAGTTCTGACATGGGCGATATGGGCTTTACTGAAAGTTGGCGTGCACGGCGTTGATCGCCGGTTGGTCGATCACCACGCCAGCGCGGTTTTGAATGTCGGTGGCCAGCGCACGGAACAGATCGTTCGCCACATCGTTGGAGGCTTGGTCGCGCAGCAGGGCCGCCAGTTGTTGGGCCGCGTCGCCGTCTGAATCGGCGGGGACGATCTCATCGAGGCGGACGATGATCGCGGTGCCATTGCCGGGGATCGCGGCGGCCTCACCGGGCTCCAGCTCGAACACCTTGTTGAGCAGGCCAGCAGGCAGGGCGGCGGAATAGGCGGTCCGGGTCAGGGGCGCTTGTTCCTCGGCTTCCAGCCCTTGGTCCTCGAAAGAAGCCCCGTTCGACAGCGCCTCGACCGATGCCTCGGCAGAGGCGACCAGCGCATCGGTCAGCGCGTCCAGCTCCCAGCCTTGTTCGACCTGTGTGCGCACGTCCTCGAAGGGCATGGGCGCGGGGGCTTGGATTTCGTCCAGACGCAGCGCGAACACGCCGCCATCGCCCAGTTGCGCAATCGCCGGATAGTCGTCAGCGCTCAGCGCCTCGGCGGCCTGACGGAAGGCGTCAAAGCCCGCGATGTCGGCGTCGTTATCGCCGGTCCAGCCGATGGTGCCCAGTTGCAGATCGGTGCTCTGGGCCAGCTCTTCGAGCGTGGCCCCGGCGGCCAGTTCGTCGTCAAAGCCGGTGGCCTGCGTGTCGATCACGCGGCGCGCACGGTCCAGCGCCAGCACTTCGCGCAGGTCAGGGGTTGCCTCTTCGAAGGTGATTTCCTGAGCGGCCAAAACGGCGTTCACGCGGAACAGGGCCGGGCCCAGATCGCTGGGGGCGGGGCCGGCGACATCGCCCACCTCGGCGCTGAAGACCGCCTCGGCGGCATCGCCCAGATCGGAGCGGGCCACGTCGCCCATGTCGGTGTCGGCCAGATCCAGATCCCGCTCGGCCACGAGACCCTCAAACGTGATCTCACCGGCGGTGATGCGGTCGGCGGCGGCCTGCGCTGCGGCCTCATCAAGGAATACCAGACGCTCGACAAGGCGGCGCTCGGGCTGGTTGAACTCTTCAAAGCGCTCGTCATAAGCATCGCGCAGGCTGGCCTCGTCGACCTCGACCGTGTCCACCAGCATTTCGGGCGTGAGCCACGCATAGGTGATCTGCTTGGTTTCCGGCGTGGTAAAGGCGTCGATGTTCGCCTCGTACCATTCTTGCAGCTCGGCGTCGGTGGGCACGGGCAGGCCGGTGTTGATGGCGTCGCGGCCAATCATCGCCCAGCTAAAGGCGCGCTGTTCGCCGTTCCATGCAATCAGCGTGTCGATATAGGTGTCGGGCAGTTTCACCCCCGCCAGAACCGCGCCTTGCAGGATGGTGGCGGCGGATTGGCTGCGCTGCTGGGCTTCGAACTCGGACTCGCTGAGCCCTGCGTTGTCCAGCGCCATGGCGTAGGTTTCGCGGCTGAACTGGCCGTCCGGCCCCTGAAAGGCGCGCACGTTGCGGATTTCCTCGGCCAGACGTTCGTCGCCGATGGAAATGCCCAGTGTCTTGGCCTCGTTTTCCAGGGCGGCGGTCACCACCATCTGCGACAGCACGCGGTCGGGCAGGCCGATCAGCTGCGCCTGTTGAAAGGTCAGCGGCTGGCCGATCTGCGCCTCTTGGGCACGGATTTCGTTTTGCAGGCTGCGCGCGTAGTCCGTCACCGGCATGTCGGTGTCGCCAACAGAGCCGATGGCCCGCACATTCCCAGAGAAGTTCGTGGCGCCAAAGCCACCAAGGCCAAGGATCAGCATCCCCATCAAAATCCAGACCAGAGTGCTTGTGGTCTTGCCCGCTTTGCGTGCCATGTTCTTCTCCCTTGGGCGTCGTTCGGCCCTGTCTACGCGGGCGTCGGGGGGGCTGCAAGAGGCCAGTCCAGCCTTGCCAGCCGGGTACACATCTCTTTGATGCCCAGCCGGTCCACATTGGCAAAGGCGATGCGGAATTGCCGCTCGCCCGATGGGTCGCCTTGGGGGACAAACATGGTGGCGGGCAGGATCAGGATGGACGCCTCTTGCACCAGTTTCGGCGCGAGGCTGCTGGCCCCTTCGGCAAAGGGGTGTTCCACGTAGGCGAAATAGGCCCCAAGGCCGAGCAGCTGCCACCCCTTGGCGGCGAGCGGCGGGAAATGGTCGAGGATGGCTTGGCGCCGGTTCAGGATGTCGTCGCGCTGTTCGGCGCGCCATTGCGCGAGGGTTTCAAGGCCGAATTGCGCGGCTTTTTGGCCGAGGGTCGGCGCGCAAATGGCGACAGTGTCTTGGAACTTTTCGATCTCGCGCAAGAGGCTTTGGTCGGCAAGGATCGCGCCCACGCGATGCCCGGTCAGTCGGTACGCCTTGGAAAAGGAATAGAGCTGCACCAAGGTGTTATGCGCGTCGAGACGGCTCAGCAGGTCATGCGGCGGGCCAAGGCGGGAGTCGAAATCGCGGTAGGTCTCATCGACGATCAGCTTGATGCCGGTCTCTTGGCACAGGTCGAACAGCGCAGAGAGGGTCTCGGCGGGGTATTCCACGCCGCCGGGGTTGTTGGGGGTGGTGATCGCGATGGCGCGGGTGCGCGGGGTGATCAGCGCGCGGGCGGCGTCTGCATCCGGGATCAGGTCCGCGCCAGTGGCAAGCGGAACTGCTTGCACGCCGGACATATCCAGCCACATCTTGTGGTTAAAGTACCATGGCACCGGCAGAATGACCTCGTCGCCTTGGGTCGTGAGCGCGGCGATGGTGGCGGCGAAGGCTTGGTTGCAACCCGCGGTGATGGCGATGTTCTCGGGTGCGATGGGCGCGCCGTAGTGCTGCGACCAATCCCGCGCCAACGCCGCGCGCAGCCCCGATTGGCCCAGCACCGGCCCATAAAGATGCGTGTCGGTCTGCCCCAACGCCTCGGCCATAAAGGTGCGCAAGGCGGGCGGCGGCGGGTCCATGGGGGCCGCTTGCGACAGGTTCAGCAAAGGCCGGTCCGCCGGAAAGGTTACCCCTTCGAGCCAGCGCTTGGCCTCTGGGATCGGGGGCGGAAAGGTCGCTTGGGTGCGGCTGCTGTGCGGCATGGGGGCTGTCCTGCGGTTGGCTCTGCATCACGCTAACAGCCTGCACAGCCAAGGAAAAGCCTTAGCCGTCAAAGGCCACGCGGGCCTGCCGGATGCGGTCATGGTTGTTGTCGGCCCATTGCGTCAGCACGGCGATCGGCTCCAGCGAGGATCGCCCCAGATCGGTCAGCGCATATTCCACCGACGGCGGTTTCGTCGGGAACACCTCGCGCGACACCAGCCCGTCGCGTTCCAGATCGCGCAGGCTTTGCGTCAGCATCCGTTTCGAGATGTCGCCCACCTGCCGTTGCAGCGCGCTAAAGCGTTTCGGCCCGGTGCTGAGCTGGATCATGAGCAGCAGCGTCCATTTCTGCGCCACCCGGTCCAGCACGTCGCGAATGGGGCACACGGCGGGATCATCCGGCGCGCCCTCATAGGCGGCCATCAGCGTCAGGATGTCGGGGGCGGGGTTACTTGCGTGTGCCCTTGTCATGAAAAAGTGCCTCCTTGTGCGAAAATCCCTGTCGCTTAGATGTGGTCTACATAAGAGACCATACCTCGTATTGGAACCATATGCGAGACTTTTAGAAAGGATGAACCTCATGTCTGCAAAATACCTCGTCACCGGCGCTTCGGGTCAACTCGGCGCGCTTGCCATCGACGCTTTGCTGGCCCGTGTGCCAGCCTCGGAGGTTGCCGGCTTGGTGCGCCGCCCCGAAGCTGCCGCGCCGCTGGAAGCCAAGGGCGTGGACGTGCGCGTCGCTAGCTATACCGATCCCGAGGCGCTGAAAGCGGCCTTTGCAGGGATCGAGCGCCTGCTTCTGGTGTCCTCCTCCGAGGTGGGCCAGCGCGCGGCGCAGCACCAGAACGTCATTGATGCGGCGGGGGCGGCGGGCGTGGGCTTTGTCGCCTATACCTCGATCCTGAATGCCAAGGGATCGCCGCTGACAATCCTGCCGGGCGAACATGTGGCGACCGAAGACGCGCTGGCCGCCTCGGGGCTGGATTACGCGCTGCTGCGCAATGGCTGGTACACCGAGAATTACACCATGGGGGCCAAGGACGCGGTCAAGGGCGGCGGGCTGATCGGCACGATCGGTGAGGGCCGCGTGTCCAGCGCCGCCCGCGCTGACTATGCCGAAGCCGCCGCCATTGTGCTGACGGGCGATCTGCCGACCTCTGGCACCGTTTACGAGCTGGCCGGGGATGACAGCTATAGCCTGCCGGAATTCGCCGCTGCCCTGTCCGAGCTGTCGGGCAAGACCTTGGGCTTCACCGATATGACACCCGAGGCTTACAAGGACGCGCTGACCGGCTTTGGCCTGCCCGAGGCGGTCGCCGCCATGCTGGCGGACAGCGAGGCGGGCGCGGCCAAGGGCGGGCTCTACTCGGACGACAAGACCTTGTCTGACCTGCTAGGCCGCCCCACAACCCCGTGGCGCGAGACGCTGAAAGCTGCGCTGTAACGCGCTGACAAAGAAAAGCCCCCCGCGCCAAGAACAGACGCGGGGGGCTTTTTGCATCAAACCGGGCAGGCGGGGTTAGTCGTCCTCGCCGCGATAGGGTTTGACGTATTGCAGCGCCAGATCCCACGGGAAGAAGATCCAGGTGTCCTGGCTGACCTCGGTGATAAAGGTGTCGACCTGCGGTCGGCCCATGGGCTTGGCGTAAACGGTGGCGATCTGCGCATTCGGGTAGAGCTTGCGCACCAGTTCCAGCGTTTTGCCGCTGTCGACCAGATCGTCGATGATCAGGATGCCGGTGCCGTCGCCCATCAGCTCGGCGTCCGGGGATTTGAGCACCTGCGCCTCGCGCCGCTGGTCGGCCTTGCCGCCGCCCGAGTGGTAGGATTTCACGCTGATCGTGTCGACGGTGCGAATGTCCAGCTCGCGCGCGACGATCATCGCCGGGGCCATGCCGCCACGGGTGATGGCGACCACGGCGCGCCATGCGCCATCCTCGGGGCCTTGCCCTTGGAGACGCCACGCCAGCGCGCGCGCGTCGCGGTGAAGTTGATCCCAGCTGACGTGAAAGCCTTTTTCGTGCGGCAGGCGGTTGTCCATGGCGGTGCTCCTATGCGGGTTTGCGAATGGCTATAGGCCAAGCGGCGCGCGGCTGGCAAGTGGCGCGGAACGCAAACGCCCCGGCCATTGCGGACCGGGGCGTTGATGTTCTGGATCAAAGGCGGTTTAGCCCTTGGTCATATCCGGCGCGTCCACGGCCTTCATGCCGACGACGTGATAGCCGCTGTCCACGTGGTGGGTTTCACCGGTGACACCGCTGCCGAGGTCGGACAGCAGGTACAGCGCCGACTTGCCCACATCGTCGATGGTCACATTCCGGCGCAGCGGCGAATTGTAGGCGTTCCAGTTCAGAATATAGCGGAAATCGCCGATGCCGCTGGCGGCCAGCGTCTTGATCGGGCCGGCGCTGATCGCGTTGACGCGGATGCCGTCCTTGCCGAGGTCTTCGGCGAGATAGCGCACCGAGGCTTCCAAAGCGGCCTTGGCCACACCCATGACGTTGTAATGGGGCATGATGCGCTCGGCGCCGTAGTAGGTCAGCGTCAGCGCAGAACCACCGCTCGTCATCATCTTTTCGGCGCGCTGCATGACCGAGGTAAAGCTGAACACCGAGATGTCCATGGTCATGGCAAAGTTCGCCTTGGAGGTGTCGACATAGCGCCCGCGCAGCTCGTTCTTGTCGGAAAAGCCGATGGCGTGCACGATGAAATCGAGGGTGTCCCAGTGCTCCTTTAGGCCGTCGAACATGGCGTCGATCGACGCCTCGTCCGCCACGTCACAGGGCAGAACGATGCTGGACCCCAGCTGCTCGGCCAGCGGGCCAACCCGCTTTTTCAGCGCTTCGCCCTGATAGGAAAAGGCCAGCTCGGCACCGGCGTCGGCACAGGCCTTGGCGATGCCCCATGCGATGGATTTGTCATTGGCAAGGCCCATGATCAGGCCGCGTTTCCCAGCCATCAATTGGTTTGACATCTTTGGATGGTCCCCCAGATCGTGTTTCGAAATCGTTTAGGCGATCAACCGCCGCAGGCGCAAGGGCGCAATCTGGTCATTTGCCCGACCGCAGGCGTAAATACGTGCAAATCACCCCCAAGGGAGACATGAGGATGAGCGATAGAACCGGAATTTTCGCAGGGGACGATCCCTTTGTGATTGCCCGCAGCTGGCTGGCCGAGGCCGAGCAGAGCGAAATCAACGACCCCAACGCCATTGCGCTGTCGACGGTGGACGCGGATGGCTTGCCCAATGCGCGCATGGTCCTGCTCAAGGAAATCGAAGACGCCGCATTCGTATTCTATACCAATTATACCAGCGCCAAGGCGGCAGAGATCGATCAGGCAGGCAAGGCGGCCTTTGTCATGCACTGGAAATCGCTGCGCCGTCAGGTCCGCGCCCGCGGGATCATCGAAAAAGAAGAGGGGCCGCAGGCGGATGCCTATTATGCGTCCCGGTCCTTGAAAAGCCGCCTTGGGGCCTGGGCGTCGGACCAGTCCAAGCCCTTGGCCTCGCGCGCACATCTGATGGCCGAGGTCGCCAAGATCACCGCGCAAAAAGGCCCGAACCCCGCGCGCCCGCCATTCTGGGGCGGCTACCGTCTTAAGCCTTTGGAAATAGAATTCTGGGCAGATGGGGCATTCCGTCTGCACGACCGATTCAGATGGCGCCGTGAAACCCTCGATCAGCCTTGGGAGATCATCAGGCTAAACCCCTAGTTCATTGGTATAGCTGTCGTAAATAACAGGTTTTTCCATGGTATTTCACGTTACGTGAAGTGAATTGACACAAAATACCAGTGTTTTGGCGTCTTGCGCTTTGGCTTGGGGATGATCCAAAACTTGGGTGGGGATATGTCGGTACAATTGGAATCAAAGTTGAGACAGCTAGAAAACGAGACAAGTGTTGTTGAAGGTAAGGTAAAGTGGTTCGACCCGGTCAAAGGGTTCGGATTTGTCGTTGCCGATACCGGGGGGCCGGACATTTTGTTGCACGCCAACGTGCTGCGGAATTTCGGGCAATCTTCGGTGGCCGATGGGGCACTGATTGAAATCGAGGTGCAACGCACCGAACGCGGTGTGCAGGCCACACAGGTCCTGTCCATCGAACCACCCGAAGGCAACGACACCGTGCCGCTCGCCGACTTCGAGGAAATTGATCCCGAAGTCCTGAGCAACGCGGTGCTGGAACCGGCGCGGGTCAAATGGTTCGACAAGGCCAAGGGTTTCGGGTTTGCAAATGTCTTTGGAAAATCCGAAGATGTGTTCATTCATATCGAGGTCCTGCGCCGGTCGGGTCTCGCGGATCTTCAGCCGGGCGAAGCGCTCGCGATCCGTGTGGTCGACGGCAAGCGCGGACGCATGGCGATGGAAGTGAACGCATGGGAAGCCGCATTGCAGCGCTAAGCATTGTCTTCGGCCTTTGGGCCGGAGCAGGATGTGCCACGGACGACATGGCTGACGATCTGGCCCCGCAAGGGGACCACTCCCAGATCCCGGCCACGGCAGAGGACCCCTCTGCCGCCGCGGCACATGCAGGGGATGACGCGGCATCGGAAACGCCGGGGGAATTGACCCCTTTGGCGCCCATCGGCCAAGAGGCCGCCGCCGTCACTCCGCCGGATCCGGACGCCCCGGAGTGCAAGGCCGACACGCTGTTCATTCGCGGCGATTTTGGTCTTGCGCGGTTCAACGTCGCCGTGGCCGAAACGCCAGAAGAGCGCAACCAAGGTCTGATGTTCGTGGAGCAGATGCCCATGAGCACGGGGATGCTGTTCGTCTATCCATCGCAGCGCCCCGTGGCCTTTTGGATGAAAAACACCCTGATCCCGCTGGACATGATCTTTGCTGATCAGCATGGCGTCGTGGTCGATGTGCATGAAAACGCCGTGCCCGGCGATCTGACCTCGATCCCCAGCGCCGAACCCGCGCAGTACGTTCTGGAGGTAAACGGCGGGTTGACGCGGCTTTTGGGCATCTCCGAAGGCGATCAACTGAACCATCAGGCGATCACCGAGGCGGCTTGGCCGTGCCGCATCGCGGCAGAGTGATTTTTCCTCTTTTCAAGGCGGGCAGGGGCGGCTAAACCCTGCCTCACGGTCGGGGTGTGGCGCAGTCTGGTAGCGCACCTGTTTTGGGTACAGGGGGTCGTGAGTTCGAATCTCGCCGCCCCGACCACTTTTCCTAAAATCCTTGCCACGTTTTTGCGGTCGTCTTGCGGCGTTTAGCGCGGCAGCATGTCGTCGTCGGTCTGCTGTGCCAGCCAGTCGATGAACACGCGCAACGCCGCCGAGGGCGGCCGATCCGACGGCCACACGAGGTAGTAATCGCCAAGGCTGACCGGCGCGGCCTCGGCGGCCGCGATCAACTGACCCGAGGCGCGCTCTGCCACGGTCAGGTAGTCCGGCAACAGCGCCACCCCAAGGCCGTGCAAAGCGGCCTGTAGGATCGTTGTGAACTGGTCAAAGTTGGTGCCGCCCAGGCCGCTCTGCGGGGCGTTTTGGCGGGTAAACCAGTCTTTCCAAGCGGTTGGCCGGGTCTGGATATGCAGCAAAGGCAGGGTCGCCAAATCGGCCAAGGGCAGGGGGCCGCCGATCAGACTGGGCGCTGCCAGCGGACGCACCTGCTCTGTCATCAGGCGCAGGCTATGGGTGTCCGGCCAGCTTGGCGTGCCGAAATGCAGCGCCGCGTCAAAGCCTTCTTGGTGGAAATCGAAGCGGCGCAGGCGCGTGGTCATATTGACCGTCACATCCGGGTGGCGCTGCGCGAAATCCGGCAGGCGCGGCACCAGCCAGCGCATTCCAAAGGTCGGCAGAATCGCAAGGCTCAGCGCACCGCCGGTTGGGTCCAGCCGCAGCGCCATCGCCCCTTGCGCAATCAGGTCCAGCCCCTCGCGCACGCTTTGCGCAAAGGCCGCAGCCTGCGGGGTCAGCCGCAACGCCCGCCGATCACGCAGAAACAGCTGCGCGCCCAGGTGGTCTTCGAGCGTTTTGAGCTGCCGAGAGACCGCGCTTTGCGTCAGGTTCAGCTCGGCCCCGGCGGCGGTCGCGCTGCCAAGACGGTCCAGCGCCTCAAGCGCGCGCAGGGCAGTGATCGGGGGCAGGGGAGCAATACCCATGACATTTCCTCATGCTTGGATGCGCAATTGTCGTTTTTCCTTGCGCCAAGTGCAAGCTACACTGCGCACAAACCCATGTAGGAGCGGATGATGACCGACACGACCAAGCCCAGCCTCAAAGCCAAGGACGCCCCGGATCTGGGCGCCTTCGACTGGGAAGATGCCTTTCGTCTGGCGGACCAGCTGACCGAAGAAGAGCGGATGCTGTCCGATGCGGCGCGGACCTTTGCCTCGGAAAAGCTGGCGCCCAAGGTCATCGAGGCCTTTGAAGAGGAAACCGTCGACCCGCAAGTCTTTGCGGACATGGGGGAAATGGGCCTGCTCGGCACCACGATCCCAGAACAATACGGCGGGCTGGGCGCGGGCTATGTGTCCTACGGTCTGGTCGCGCGCGAGATCGAGCGCGTGGATTCGGGCTATCGGTCGATGATGTCGGTGCAGTCCTCGCTGGTGATGTATCCGATCTACGCCTATGGGTCCGAAGAGCAGCGGATGCGCTACCTGCCCAAACTTGCCAGCGGCGCATGGATCGGCTGCTTTGGGCTGACCGAACCGGATGCGGGCTCTGATCCTGGCAGCATGAAAACCCGCGCCGAAAAGATCGACGGCGGCTATCGTCTGACCGGCTCCAAGATGTGGATTTCCAATGCGCCCATCGCGGATGTCTTTGTTGTTTGGGCGAAATCCGACGCGCATGGCGGCAAGATCCGCGGTTTTGTGTTGGAAAAAGGGGCCAAGGGGCTGAGCGCGCCAAAGATCGCCAACAAGCTGTCCCTGCGCGCCAGTGTAACAGGCGAAATCGTCATGGATGGGGTCGAGGTCGGCGAAGAGGCGCTGCTCCCGCATGTTCAGGGTCTCAAGGGGCCGTTCGGCTGCCTGAACCGCGCGCGGTATGGCATCGCTTGGGGCGTGCTGGGCGCTGCGGAATTCTGTTGGCACGGCGCGCGGCAATATGGGCTGGACCGCAAGCAATTTGGCCGTCCGATCGCGCAAACCCAGCTGTTTCAACGGAAATTGGCGGATATGCAGACCGAAATTTCGCTGGGTCTTCAGGGCTGTCTGCGCGTTGGCCGGTTGATGGACGAGGCCAAGGCCGCGCCCGAGATGATCTCGATCCTCAAGCGGAACAACTGCGGCAAGGCGCTGGATATCGCGCGGCTGGCGCGCGACATGCACGGCGGCAACGGCATTTCCGCCGAGTTCCAGGTGATCCGCCACATGCTGAACCTTGAGACCGTGAACACCTATGAGGGCACACATGATGTTCACGCGTTGATCCTTGGGCGGGCTCAGACCGGGTTGCAGGCGTTCTTCTGAGTTTGGCGCATTTGGCGCGGTGCGGCTGTCTGTGCCGCGTCAAAGTGATATGTTGAATATTTCCTCCAGTTCGCTTCCAGTTCGCTTGGCCCGGGCTTAAGCTAGACCGAAATTCGAACAGATAGCGTTAACAGCATCTATTTGAGTGTCTGCAATTTTATCTACCCCCTTGGATTTAACAGTTCCTTAGCGATTTGGGCAAAGGATGCCCGCTAAGGTCTTTGTATTCCACGGGCAGGTTGTGGGCGTTCTCGGTGTGATGACATGTCGGGGCGTCGCGCTTGGCCGGATGCAACTCACGCGTCAAAGGAGGTCGAGAATGCGCTCTGCCAAGAAAATGGACAACGAAACCAAAGAGTTTGTTGTCGCTCTGAATTCGGGGCGAGAGTCCCGCAAGCCTTTGAATATCCTGTTTCTCGACGATCAAGAAGTTGACCGCCTGCGCTTGAGAAAGTTCAGTGAAAAGGCGGGGCTGAAATTCAAGACCTTTGAGGCATCCAACTTGGCAGAGTTTCGGGCCGCTTTGGATAGCAAGCCTATGGACTTGGTTTTCTTGGATTATTTTCTGGACATGGAGACGGGTCTTGATGCGTTGAAGATCCTGATTGCCCATGAAGACCAGTCCGAGGCGTTGCCGATCATGGTCACCAGTGTGGAACGCCATGACATCGCAGTCGAGGCGATGCGAAATGGCTGCGCCGACTACATCACCAAGGAAGAGCTGAGTGTCAGTACCGTTCGCAAATCGATCCTTTCGGCATTCGAGCGCCGTGTTTTGATCGCAGCGGTCGGCCAATCCCACTCCTCACGGGCTGAAATTCAGCGGTCCGCGCGCAAGATCGCGGAAACCTGCGGCCCGGAAATGCGAACGACCCTGGCCGGTACGCTGCGCCACATCCGCGGCTTGCGCCAAGCTCATTCTCTTGCGCCTTCAACGAACCAAAATCTCACGGCGTTGGAAAAATCCTGCCACGAAATCTATGGGTTTTTGGACGACATCAGCGAGACATTGAATAAGCGCGCGGCGCAAGCCGAGCGACCAAGCGCATCCACAAATAGCTAACTTAGAAAGCGGTGGGTCGTGTGAGTATTCTTGGCCAAAGCCTTCGGAACAAGTTTGTCGCGCTTGCGGTTTGCGTTGCCGTGTCTGCAATCGCGCCAATTTCGGTCTACATATTCTTGTCAACGTGGGAGCGCGGCTACGAAACCGCACGGCAAGACCTCACTGCGGCGTCTCAGAATTACGCGTTTCGAATTCAACAAGCCTTTGACGCCTTGGAAAAAGACGCCGGGATCTTGGGAACTCTGCCTCAAGTTCTAGAGATATTGAACGAGATAGAGACCAAGGACGACACGTCTCGGTTGACTGTCCATCCAACATCGAAAGCACGGCTAGAAGCCGTATTTAGCAGTTTTATGGTGCAACGACCGCATTATGCTCAGATGCGTCTTTTGACCCGAAAAAACGATTGGCAAGAAGTCGTCCGAGTCAACCAAGCTGCCGGTAAGATACAAACCGTTGCCAGTACGGATCTACAAAGCAAAGGTCATCGCGACTACATACAACGAATTTCGCAAGCCGGCAGTGAGGAATTCTATTACTCCAAAATCTCGTTAAACCAAGAGTTGGGACAGATAGAAGGTCCCGCAATGGTTCGGCTGGTCAGGTTAATTCGGACATCCGGAGGGCAAATCAATGCGGTTTTGATCATCAATGTCGAAGTAAAGTCTTTGCTCGGCTCGACTGTTCCAGCGATGAGAAACGGTGTTCGCTTGCTCGCTTTGACTAGCGACTTGGATTACTTCCTCATCGATGAAGATGCCGCAGCGGACAGCGTGGTTCTTCATACAGAGGAACGATGGCAGCGCCTTCCCGAGATGGAGGCTGCGAGTTTTTCCGATCAGTTCGTGTCTATCGATCAAGGCGAAGAGGCACTGGCCATGCCAATATTGGCGTTGGAAGAGCGTGAAAACAGGCCATTTTCAATTCAAACGATTTCTTCAATCGACAGGGCATACATTACGGAACAGCTAAGGCTTCGCTTTTTTTGGATCGGAGTTTTCCTGCTGCTTTCGCTTTTCCTGTCGTGGTTCCTGGCGCAGCGGTTTGCCGAAAACATCCTTGCCCCTCTGAAAAAGCTCCATCAACGGATCATAGATCGGCCTGATCAAGGGCTTCCGATTGAAATTGAAATATCCTCAGGCGACGAAGTAGGGGAACTTGCGGCGGCTTTTCAGGAAATGTCAGAAAGTTTGGTGGCAGAAACACTGCGCGTTCGGGCGATGTTTTCAGCGGTCGACAATGCCATCGTAGTCATTGATCAAGACGGCATCATTGAAGAGTTCAATCCCGCCGCTTCCCAGATTTTTGGTTATGAGGCTCAAGAGATCGTTGGGAAGAAACTTGAAACGCTCATGCCCAAGAGTGACGCTGAAAACCATCAAGGGTATGTTAGAAATTTCGACGGTCAGAGCCGGATAATGTCAGAGCAAAGGAATATAACCGGAGTCCGAAAGGATGGCAGCCATGTTTACCTCGAGATATCAGTGAATAAAGTTACCTACGCGGGCAAGGACCACGTCATTGGATTGGCCCGCGATGTTTCGCAGCGCGTAAAGGCTCAGAATAAGGTCGAAACGCTTATTTCAGCCCTGAAGAGATCGAACGAAGAACTTGATCAATTTGCCTATATGGCTTCCCATGATTTACGCGCCCCACTGAGAGTGATAGAGAACGCGTCGAAATGGCTTGAAGAGGATTTGGAAGAGCATCTTACCGAAGAAACACGGGAAATCCTGGACTTACTAAAGAGTCGTGCAAGTCGCATGGATAAAATGCTCCAAGATTTGCTCGAGCATTCCCGGATTGGCAAAAGCGATATAGACACCCAGAACATAAGGGGCGACGAGCTGATGTCAGGAATTATGCAACTTCTTGACGTCCCCGCAGGGTGTAAAATTCATGTATCGGATGCTTTCAAAGGCGTGCAAATCCCCCAAATGCCGATCGAGACTGTTCTGCTGAATCTGATCAGCAATGCAATAAAACATCATGATCATGATGAATGTGAGATCAATGTGGATGTCATTGACCGTGGCGACGTCTTCGAGTTTTCAATTCAAGATGATGGGCCCGGTATCCCCGTGCAGTTTCAGGAAAAGGTTTTCGAGATTTTTCATACACTTAAACCTAGAGATGAAGTTGAAAGCAGCGGAATGGGGTTGGCGATGGTACGCAAGCATGTTGACGTGATCGGTGGCACAATTGACCTTATTTCGGACGGCGTTCGGGGCACAACTTTCCGTATTTCTTGGCCCAAACGCAGACCTCAGAGTGATCATGGTTTGAGTTTGAAAGCATCATAAAGCCGGGACCGGCGTCAGTACGCGCGTTTGAAGGATCTGGGGCGTTTCCAGTTTTTTAAGCGTATTTCGATAGCCTACCATTTCCCAAACGCCTTGGATTGAACCTGATGGGAAGGTGAATAATGCAAGACCTGACCGTTTTGATTGTCGATGACGACAAAGGTGACCGTGAGTTGATCAAACGGTTGCTACGAAAGACAGAGTTTGCCTGTATCAATCACGAGGCATCCAGCACTGAAGCGAGTTTTGCGTTAGACTTGGCGCACGTGGATGCGATTTTTTTGGATTATCTTTTGCCCGGCGATACCGGTCTAGGGCACTTGAAGGATTATCGAAAACGATGGCCGCAGGCAGCCATTTTCTTTATGACCGGGCAGGGCGATGAGGGTATCGCCAAGACCGCGATTAAATTTGGCGCAACGGATTACATCCCCAAAAGTGCAATCAATCAGCAGTCTGTTAATCGCATGATGAAAAACGGACTGGCGCAGGCTTTGGCCCAGTGGCGGTTGGATGAACTTATCGAAGACTTGACGCAGTTCTCAGAGGTCCTGGTGCATGATTTGAATGCTCCGGTCCGTGCCACAGCATTTCTGTGCGAACAGATCCAAGAGGATGTTCAGGACAAGAACTATGAGGGCGTCGTTGATGGCGCACGGCTTTTGCGCAAAACCGCATCGCAGATGCAGGAAATGATCCGCAGTCTCGGTGACCATGTGCGACTGGATCGCGAGGTCGAATTGAATGAAACCACCGCAGACGCGTTGGTGGACAAGGCGATGACCTTGCTTGAGCAGGAGATCAAAGAACGTAACGCGGTGATTACTCGACAATTCGATCTAGGGAATACGCCGATTTACTGTCGGCCGCCGCAAATTACGCAGGTTTTGCAAAATCTCATCGCCAACGCCATGAAGTATAGCGGTGAGCGCACACCGGAAATCCACATCACTGTGCGCTGCGATGCGGACCATCACATCATCTTTGATGTTGCCGACAATGGCATCGGTGTGCCGCCAGATTTCCGTAAAAAGATTTTTGAGCCGTTCAAACGCGCGCCTGGTGCCAATCAACAGGCGGGCACAGGCTTGGGTCTCGCGACTTGTCGCAAGATCGTTGGACGGCATGGGGGGACGATCAAATGCGACTCGGTTGTTGGGGAGGGCACGACAATTTCTTTCAAATTGCCAGCGGTCCCACAGCATTCGCGAACCGCGCCCGTCGCAAGATAGTCGTATAATCAGTATTATGTAAAAAAAATAGGATCACCAATCACACCAGACAGGTAAAACCATCCATTTGCGCTTAGTCCTTGTCGCCCCACGCTTTCTGTCATGTTATACACGGGTTAATCATTTTGACCATGAGGTCGAAAACCCAACCGGAGATCCGTCTCGTGACCAGCGATGTGTGCAGCTATTTGACCGCTTTGACCAATCAGGACAGCGTAGAAACGCTCTGGGCGATGCACTGCGACAAGATGGAATCTTATGGATTCGATCGGCTGATCTATGGTTTCACCCGCTTTATGACGCCGACGTCCTTTGGCGATCCCAACGACTTCGTTGTTCTGACCAACCACACGCCCGCCTACCGCAAAGGCTTCGTCGAGGATGGTCTGTATCGCGATGCGCCGATGGTGAAATGGGCGCTCGAAAACGAAGGCCATTGTAGCTGGCGCACGCTGGCCGAGCGAATTTCAAAGGGCGCGCTGGATGAAAAAGCCGCCAAAGTCGTGGCCTTTAACCTGACCCACAAGGTCTACGCGGGCTATACGATCAGCTTTCGGTCGGTCTCCAGCCGCTCCAAGGGGGCGATTTCGCTGACCACGCGCGCCGATATGAACCAGGATCAGGCCGACGCGATTTGGGCGGAACATGGCCAAGACATCATCCTGATGAACAATGTCGCCCACCTAAAGATCCTGACCCTGCCCGTTCCGTTGCAAAACCAGACGCTGACACCGCGCCAGCGCGAGGCGTTGGAATGGGTTGGTGACGGCAAGACGATGCAGGACATCGCGCAGATCATGGGGCTGACGCAAGCGACGATTGAAAAGCACCTGCGGCTTGCCCGAGAGACCCTTAACGTGGAAACGACCGCGCAGGCCGTGGCCAAGGCAGCGTTTCACAACCAGATGTACATTATCGAAGCCTGACCTGAAAAACCGTCGTAATACCAGCCGGTTGCACGATGTTCTTCGCGCGAGTCGCGCGTGAACTGACGTAAGGTCGGGAAAACCATACTTCCTTTACCCTGGGTTAATTGGCACTCTGCTCATGTTCCGTGAGTGGAGGCTTTGGCCTAGGAGCGAAGGAGATTGCACCCTGACGATTTTCAGGCTCTGTGGTTTTCTCCGGTGAAAACCGGGGCTGTGACGGTTGGCGCAATTGAGGCGCTGGCGTTCGGCATCCTGTTCGGGGTTCTTGAGCTCATCCCCAATGTCTCGTTCAAGAACCCCGAATTTTTCCGATTATCCCCATGTAGTCAGTGCGGGCGCCCCATCGCGGGCGCCCTGCCCTTTTTTGCCGGCCGTCCGAGACACGTCGCGCGCAACGAAAAAGGCCGCCCAAAAGGACGGCCCTTTCCAATTCTGAATAGCGAATAGCCCTGAAAGCTTAGCCCTGTGCGGCCTTGGCCACCTCGGCAGCAAAGTCCTCTTGGACTTTCTCGATGCCTTCGCCAACCTGCATACGCACGAAACCGACGATCTCGGCGCCGGCTTCCTTGGCGGCTTGCTCGACGGTCAGGTCGGTGTTCATGACGAACTGCTGGCCGGTCAGGGTGACTTCGGCCAGGAACTTCTTCATGCGGCCAACGATCATCTTTTCGATCACGGCCTCGGGCTTGCCGGACTCGCGCGCGATGTCGATCTGAACTTGCTTTTCCTTTTCGACGACAGCCGGGTCAAGCTCGGCTTCGTTCAGCGCCTGCGGATTGGCCGCTGCGATGTGCATGGCAACCTGCTTGCCGAACGCCTCGTCGCCGCCTTTCAGCGCAACCAGAACACCGATCTGGCCCATGCCGTCTGCGGCTGCGTTGTGCACGTAGGACGCCACGACGTCACCTTCGACGGATGCCATGCGGCGCAGGGACATGTTCTCGCCGATGGTGGCGATCTTGTCGGTGATGGTGTCTGCAACGGTCTTGCCGTCGATTTCAGCGGCTTTCAGCGCTTCGACGTCGGACACGGTCAGAGCGGCGGTCGCAATGTTGGCAACCATGCCTTGGAATTCGGCGTTCTTGCCGACAAAGTCGGTTTCCGAGTTCACCTCGACAGCAACGCCCTTGCCACCGTCAACCTTAACGGCCACCAGGCCTTCTGCGGCGGTACGGCCGGATTTCTTGGCGGCTTTCGCCAGACCCTTGGTGCGCAGCCAGTCGATGGCCGCTTCCATGTCGCCATCGGTTTCCACCAGCGCTTTTTTGGCATCCATCATGCCTGCGGAGGTGATTTCGCGCAGTTCTTTAACCTGTGCAGCAGTGATCGCCATAGCTTGGCTCTCCTATCATCTAAAACGGGTCCGGGTGGCCCGATCAGCCACCCGATTTTGTCACAGCTTCATGTCGCCTGTGCGACACGTGCCTGCTCTGTCGCTTGCGCGACGGAGTGGCTTACTGAGCCTGTGCTTCTTCGAGCAGCTCTTCCGCCGGGGCATCTTCCAGAGCGCCGAGGTCAACGCCGGCTGCTTCCATCTGGCCGGTCATGCCGTCCAGAGCCGCGCGCGACACCAGGTCGGTGTACAGCGCGATGGCGCGAGCCGCGTCGTCGTTGCCCGGAATGATGTAGTCGATGCCTTCGGGCGAGCAGTTGGTGTCGACAACGGCGACAACCGGGATGCCCAGCTTGTTGGCTTCGGCCACGGCCAGCGCTTCTTTTTTCACGTCGATGACGAACAGCATGTCCGGCACGCCGCCCATTTCACGGATACCGCCCAGCGAAGCCTGCAGCTTGGCCTGGTCGCGTTCCATGTTCAGACGCTCTTTCTTGGTCAGGCCTTCGGCGCCGGTTTCCATCTGCTCATCGATGGTTTTCAGGCGCTGGATGGACTGGGACACGGTCTGCCAGTTGGTCAGGGTGCCGCCGAGCCAGCGGTGGTTCATGTAGTACTGCGCGCATTTCTCAGCAGCGTCGGCGATCGGCTGAGCAGCCTGACGCTTGGTGCCGACGAACAGCACGCGGCCGCCCTTGGCAACGCAGTCACGGATCGCATTCAGAGCCGCGTCCAGCATCGGAACGGTCTGCGTCAGGTCCATGATGTGGATGCCGTTGCGCGCGCCATAGATGAACTCGCCCATGCGGGGGTTCCAACGCTGCGTCTGGTGACCAAAGTGAACGCCAGCTTCCAGCAGCTGACGCATGGTGAACTCGGGAAGAGCCATGCTATCTATCCTTTTCCGGTTTATCCTCAGCGAGGCTGCGACACGTAATGTGCCAACCGGTGGACGTTTGGGGGCTGTCTGTCCCAAAGGCCCGACCTCGCTTGCGGGTTCGTGACGCTGCCTTTAGGCGGTGTTCCGACCAAGGTCAAGCCCCTTGGCCTAGAGAAACACCCGTTCCACGAACCAATAGGCCCCAACGGCGGCGATGGCCAGCGAGGCCGGGGTCGCGACAAAGCGGCGGTAGGCGTGCAGGCGGTCCACATTGCTCGCTGCAAGCAGGCAAAGAACGCTCAACGCCGCCAGCGGCAAAAGGAACACCGGCGCCCCTGCCCCCATGGTTTCGGTAAACGCAGGCCCGTTCAGCAGCCACCCCAGGGCGACAAAGCTCAGGGCCAGCACGCCGTAAACCACTTGGCCGGTGCGCACATCGACGATCCCCTTGTCCACGCGCTGCGCCATGACCACCAAGAGGAAGGCAATGGCGATCACCGTCAGCTGGCCGAATTCGACCCCGACGTTAAAGCCAATCAGCCCCGCGACGAACTGGTCCTGCGGCAGGCCGAACTCTTGCAGCACAGAGGCAAAGCCAAGCCCGTGCAGCAGCCCAAAGACAAAGATCACCAAGGGGCGCCAGCGATGCAGCTTGTCCGAGACGATGTTTTCCACGGCGACATAGACGATGGAGGCGGCGATAATCGGCTCGACGATGCTGCCGGGGATGGTGACATACCCAAGCGCCCCAAGCGCCAGCGTCACCGTATGCGCCAGCGTAAAGGCGCTGATCTGCCACAGCAGCGGGCGCAGGTGGGTGGACAGGAAAAACAGGCCCAGAACGAACAGGATATGGTCAAGCCCCATGGGCAGGATATGCTCAAATCCCACCGGGATATAGGCGGCAAAGGTCTGCCAGCCGTTGAGCGCGTCGCCGCCTTGTATCGCAATCGGACCCGAGGATTCGCCCGCGAGATAGCCGGTATAGCCGTCCTCGACGCCCATCTGGCGCAGGATCAGGCTGCCGTATTCGGCGGGCCACGTGATCTCCAGCGTCTGCGCGCCATCCGGCAGATCGGCGGTCAGGAACAGCTGACTTTCGCGCGGCAGGGCGACGTTGCCCACCGGGGGAATGGTCGTGTCGGTGGCGCTGAGAGGCAAAGCCGTGCCGTTCGCGGTTACGGTGATCTTGGACAGGATCCCCGGCAAGCGGGCGTCAAGGCGCTCTTGCAGCGCGGCAGGCTCCAGCGCGCGCAGCGCGTCGATGTCGTCCGAAGCGGCGGTCTCGTTGGTATCCATGACCCCGTCAAGGTTCACCCCCGCCATCAAGGGTTCGATCCCCACCCGCAGCTCCATGCGCAGTTGACCGTTTTGTGTGACAAAATCCGCGATGGCCGATTGCACTTCGTGGGCGGAGGCCGTCAGCGCTTGCAGCCAAAATGCCATGGCCATGAAAAAAATGCGGATCATCCCTCGCCCCTTTTTTAGATCATCTGGCCAGAGGATGGCGCAAAATGGTTGGGGTTCAAGACATAAACGAATTTTGGGGATGGGTACGGTCGAAATTAACGCCGGGGCTCCGCCCGTGAAGGCCTCAAACCCTCCCCCGGAGGGTTTGCCGCAAAGCGGACCGGCCTTCACCCTTCCCCCAGAAGGGCTGCCGCCGTAGGCGGTTCAGGTAACCCCGGGGCTCCGCCCGTAAGAGCCCCGAACCCTCTCCCAGAGGGTTTGCCGCCGAAGGCGGACGGGCTCTTACCCCAGTGCATACCCTGCGCCGCGGACGGTGCGGAGCGGATCGGCGCCGCCGTGTTGGCCCAAAGCTTTGCGCAAGCGGCCGATGTGCACGTCCACCGTGCGGCTGTCGACGTAGATGTCACGCCCCCAGACACGGTCGAGCAACTGCTCGCGCGACCACACCCGGCCCGGCTTTTCCATAAAGGTGGTCAGCAGGCGGAACTCGGTGGGGCCAAGTTTGAGCTCCTTGCCGCCCCGAGTAACCCGGTGCGTCTCGGAATCCAGCACGATGTCTTCGTACTCCAGCTGAAGCCCCGCCGCCGAAGGCCGCGAGCGCCGCAGCTGCGCCCGAACGCGGGCCATCAGCTCGACCACCGAGTATGGCTTGACCACATAGTCATCCGCCCCGGTTTCCAAACCGCGCACCCGATCCACCTCTTCCGAGCGCGCCGACAGCATGATGATCGGCGTGCTGCGCGTCTCGGGCCGGGTCTTGATCTGGCGGCAGACCTCGATGCCCGAGAGATTCGGCAACATCCAGTCCAAAACCACCAGATCGGGGTTTTCCTCGCGCATGAGGATCAACGCCTCTTCGCCGTTCTCGGCCTGCGCCACGCGAAACCCCTCGGCCTCGAGGTTGTAGCTCAGCACCTCGCGCTGCGAGAGCTCATCTTCGACCAACAGGACAACAGGCTGATCTGCGGACATGGCTTAGCCCTCATCCACCGGAAAATCGGTGCTCAGCGCCGGGTCGATCGAGGTCCGGTCGGCCTTGGTGCGGGTCTCGTCGGGCTTTTCGCCGGTCACGAGGAACACCACCTGCTCGGAAATAGAGGTCACATGGTCGCCCATACGCTCGATGTTCTTGGCGATGAAATGCAGGTGCATACAGGTGGTGATGTTGCGCGGGTCTTCCAGCATGAAGGTCAGGAACTCGCGGAACAGCGTGTTGTACATCTGGTCGATGTCCAGATCGCGCTGGATCACGTCCAGTGCCAGCTTTTCGTCGCGCTGGATATAAGCATCCAGAGCGTCCTTGAGCATCAGTTCCACGTCGCGGGCCATGCGGCGCAGGGAGGTGGCCGTCCCGCCGATCTGCGGCAGTTCCACCAAGACAGAGGTGCGCTTGGCCAGGTTCTTGGCCAGATCACCGATCCGTTCGAGGTTGGCGGACATGCGCATCACCGACAGCACCACGCGCAGGTCCATGGCGGCGGGCGCACGCAGGGCGATGACGCGGGCAGCCTCGTCATTCAGGCTCTCTTCGAGGGCGTCGATCACCTTGTCCCCGGCGCGGACCTTTTCGGCCAGCTCGGTGTCGCGGGTTTCCAGGGACTTGGCCGCGTCCAGAATGGCCGCCTCGACAAGGCCGCCCATCTTCATGATCTGGGCCTGAATGCTTTCCAGATCGCGATCAAAGGCGCTGGAGATATGTTGTTTAAGGTCGCTCATTAGCCGATCCGCCCCGTGATGTAGGATTCCGTGCGCGGATCCTCTGGGTTGGTGAAAATCTTGGTGGTGTCGTCAAATTCGACAAGGTTGCCAAGGTGGAAGAAGGCGGTCTTTTGGCTGACGCGCGCGGCCTGCTGCATCGAGTGCGTGACGATCACAACCGAGTAATCCAGACGCAGCTCGTCGATCAGCTCCTCGACTTGCGCGGTTGCGATGGGGTCCAACGCCGAGCACGGCTCGTCCATCAGCAGAACCTCGGGTTCGGTGGCGATGGCGCGGGCAATGCACAGACGCTGCTGCTGGCCACCCGAAAGGCCGGTGCCGGGCGCGTGCAGGCGGTCCTTGACTTCGTTCCAGATCGCTCCGCGCCGCAGGGATTTCTCGACGATCACGTCCAGATCGGCCTTGTTCTTGGCCAGACCGTGGATGCGCGGGCCGTAGGCGATGTTGTCATAGATCGACTTGGGGAACGGGTTGGGCTTTTGGAACACCATCCCCACCTTGGCGCGCAGCTGCACCGGGTCGACCCGGCGGTCATAGATGTCCTCGCCGTCGATCAGGATGTCACCCTGCACCCGGCAGATGTCGATCGTGTCGTTCATGCGGTTCAGACAGCGCAGAAAGGTGGACTTGCCACAGCCCGACGGGCCGATAAAGGCGGTCACGGTCTTGTCTGCGATCTCGACGTCCACGTCCTTGATGGCGTGCGTGTCGCCGTAATAGACCTGTACGCCTTTTGCGCTGATCTTGGTTTCGGTCTGGTCCACCTGGGCCTCCGTATGTCGTGCGTCGTACATGACTGTATCCTGTTACCAGCGGCGCTCAAAGCGGCGGCGCAGAAGAATTGCGATGATGTTCATGGTCAGCAGGAAGATCAGCAAGATGATGATCCCGCCCCACGCCTTGTCGTAAAAGGCGCTGTCGGCGCGCGCGGCCCACGTATAGATCTGCGCGGGCATGGCCGAGTTGGCGTTCAGGAACCCTTCGGCGAGGCCATCGGGATATTCGCGGGCGACAAAGCCCACCATCCCGATCAGCAGCAGCGGCGCGGTTTCGCCAAGGGCTTGGGCAAGGCCGATGATGGTGCCCGTCAGGATACCCGGCATGGCCAGCGGCAGCACGTGGTGGAACACCGCCTGCATTTTCGACGCGCCAACCCCAAGGGCCGCGTCGCGGATGCTGGGCGGCACCGCCTTGAGCGCGGCGCGGGTCGAGATGATGATCGTCGGCAGCGTCATCAGCGTCAGCACGAGGCCACCCACCAGCGGCGCAGAGTTCGGCAGGTGCATGAACTGGATGAACACGGCCAGACCCAGGATCCCGAACACGATGGACGGCACCGCGGCAAGGTTGGCAATGTTCACCTCGATCAGGTCGGTAAAGCGGTTCTTGGGCGCGAACTCTTCGAGATAGATCGACGCGGCGACGCCGATGGGCAGCGACAGCCCCAGCACCACGATCATCATAAAGAACGAGCCCACGACAGAGGCACCGATGCCCGCGCCGCCGGGGTTGTCCACCGAAGAGTCCGCGGCGGTGATGAACGTCCAGTTAAAGGCGCTGTGGATGATCCCGGCCTCATGCAGCGCGTCCACCAGATCCAGATCCGACACCTCTAGAAAGCGCGAGTCGACCAGCGTGTCCCGCGTGACCTTGCCATTAAAGTAGCCGTCGACGCGCGACGAGGCCGGCAGGGTGAACTGCACCGGCTTGCCCAGATCGCCGGGGTTGGCGCGGTAATGCGCGCGCAGGTCGCCGCCGATCTTGCCCAGCAGGCGGTCGATGGCCTTGCCGTCAAAGGCGACCTGAACGTTCTGCTCGGTCAGCTTGGCGGACAGCTGGTCGATGAACACCGCCTGATAGGCCTTGGTCTTCATCAGCTGCTTTTCGGCGGCCTCGAACTCGGCCTGCGTCAGGGTCAGCTCCATGTCGAACACGGTGCGGGTGAACGCCGGCGTGCCCGCGCGGATGATCGACACGGCGAGGATGGCGAGGAAGGCGAGACCGATCAGGATCGCGGTCATGCCGTACATCTTGAACCGCGCCTCAGAGGCATTGCGGCGTTTGGTGCGCGCATCCACCGTGTGCAGGGACGTCTTGTGGCGCGGGGGATTGTTGGTCGCGTCGGTCATTCGTACTGCTCCCGGTATTTGCGCACGATGTAGAGGGCAAAGATGTTCAGGCCCAGGGTGACCACGAACAGGGTCATGCCAAGGGCAAAGGCCACCAGCATCTCGGGCGAGGAAAAGTCGGTGTCGCCGGTCAGCTGGGACACGATCTTGGCGGTGACGGTGGTCATCGCCTCAAAGGGGTTGAGCGACAGCCGCGCCGCCGCCCCCGCCCCCAGCACCACGATCATCGTCTCACCGATGGCGCGGCTGGCGGCCAGAAGGATCGCGCCGACGATGCCCGGCAGGGCGGCAGGCAAAACCACTTGCTTGATGGTTTCGGACTTGGTCGCGCCCAGCCCATAGCTGCCATCGCGCAAGGACTGCGGGACGGCGTTGATGATGTCGTCAGACAGCGAGGACACAAACGGGATCAGCATGATGCCCATGACGATGCCTGCGGTCATCACGGCGGTGCCGCTTTGCATCCAGCCAAAGCCGTCCTTGCCAAAGATCGACACCAGCAGCGGGCCGACGGTCAGCAGGGCGAAAAGGCCGTAAACGATGGTCGGAATGCCCGCCAGCACTTCGAGCAGCGGCTTGGCGATGGCCCGGACCTTGGGGCCGGCGTATTCCGACAGGTAGATCGCCGAGAACAGCCCGATCGGCACGGCCACGGCCAGCGCCACGATCGAGATATAAAAGGTGCCCCAAAGCAGCGGCACGATGCCCAGCTCGGACGAGCCGCCCCGGCCCGAAAAGCTCGGCGCCCATGTGGTGCCAAAGAAGAACTCCAGCGGCGGGTACATGGTGAAGAATTCGTAAGTGTTGAACACCAGCGACAGAACGATGCCAACGGTGGTCAGGATCGCCAGCGACGCGGCGGCAATCAGCAAGACCTTGGTGACCCGTTCCACCGTGTTGCGGGCGCGGAACTCGGCGTGGCTCTCGCGCAGGCCCCAAAAGGCACCGGCCACCGCCAGCGCCAGGACAACCGCCGTCATCGCCCACTTGCCCTGCGCCACCATGGCGCGGAACCGCTGGCCTGCGGTCAGGATCTCGGGCGTCAAGGCTTCGGGGGTGATCTGCTGGGCGTCGCGCATCCGTTTGGTCACGTCGTCCATATCCGCCTGCGCCGAGGCAGCATAAGAAGCGGACATGGTCCCGGCCGCTACGGCGCCATCCAGACCGGCGGCCACGCGCTTGACCTCGGACATCACCAGACCGCGGCTCGACCCTTCGGGGATGGCGCTGTCGGGGATGTCGCTGGACACCACGCCGGACACGATCAACGGCTGGGCCACCAGCCAGACCACCAACACCAGCAACGCCGGAATGGCCGATTTCAGCGCCACGTTTGCACCATAGTAGCTGGGCAAAGAGTGCAGTTTGCGAATGTCGCCATTCGTGCTGGACAGGGCCCGCGTCCGCCCAAGGGCATAGCCCACGGCAGCGATGGCAAGGACCAATCCCAAGAGCCAGATCAAGGAC
This sequence comes from Tropicibacter naphthalenivorans, assembly GCF_900176475.1. Taxonomy (GTDB): domain Bacteria; phylum Pseudomonadota; class Alphaproteobacteria; order Rhodobacterales; family Rhodobacteraceae; genus Tropicibacter; species Tropicibacter naphthalenivorans. The sequence continues at coordinate 155,905 of NZ_FWXX01000002.1, read as the reverse complement.
ATGTGTCCTCCGCAGTTCAAACAAAAGTCGGTTTCGACGGAACAGGGGCGGCCAGATGATCCGCCGCCCCTGCCCTTATTTCATATCCTTAGCAGGATTACATGCCGCCGCCCATGGTGACTTCGTCGGAAACGACAGCCTGGATTTTCGCCAGCTCGGGGTCGGACACGAGGCCGTAGGCTGCCAGCGGGCCTTCCGGACCTGCCAGTTCATCCGCCACAAAGAAGGATGCGTATTCCTTCAGGCCCGGAACCACGCCGATGTGCGCCTTCTTGACGTAGAAGAACAGCGGGCGCGAGACGGGGTATTCGCCGGTTGCGATGCTCTCGGTCGAGGGCATGACGCCGTCCATGGTCGCCACTTTCAGCTTGTCCTGGTTGTTCTCAAAGAACGCCAGACCGAACACGCCGATGCCGTTGGGGTTGGCTTCGATGCGGGCGAGGGTTTCGGTGTAATCGCCGTCGATGTCCACGGCGCGGCCATCGGTGCGCACGGCGAGGCAGGCGTCTTCGGCGTCGTCGTGGGACATGCCGCCGTCGATCATCGCCTGCATGGCGCCGGTGGCTTCACAGCCTGCCGCGATCACTTTTTCCTCGAACACTTCACGGGTGCCGTGCTTGGTGCCGGGGATGAACGCCATGATGTCAGCGGCCGGCAGGTCGGCGTTGAATTCGGACCACTGGGTGTAGGGGTTGTCGACCAGCGCGCCGTCCACAACAACCTTGGGGGCCAGGGCGTTGAACATGTCGGACGGGGTGAAGGCGGTGTAGGCCGGGCCGTTCTGCTGGGACGCAAACACGATGCCGTCATAGCCGATGCGCACTTCGATGATGTCGGTCACGCCGTTTTCGGCGCAGGCCTTGATCTCTTTGTCTTTGATCTTGCGCGAAGCGTTGGCCACGTCGATGGTGTTCTCGCCCACGCCTTCGCAGAAGCGCTTGAGACCCGCCGAGGAGCCGCCCGATTCAACAACCGGCGTCGGGAAGTCGGTGTTCTCACCGAAGGCTTCGGCCACGATGGACGCATACGGCAGAACGGTCGAGGAACCGGCCACCTGGACGTTGTCGCGCGCTGCGGCAGAGGTTGCGGAAACAGCGGCAATGGCCAGTGCGGATGCGGTCAGTTTGAAGGTCATAACGAGCTCCTGATGTGTCGTACCTTTGATCATCCCTGCGATGATCTTGGGGCGATACCTACGGTCCTTGGGCAATGCTTTTGTGACACGCATGTAACGGTTTCATGACACCGGGCGGTTTGCGGCAAAAACCTTGGGGGCATTGCGCTAAGCGCTTGTGTTAAATAGGTAATTAATCTTAAAGCGCCGTCACGTTTTTTCTGTTCGCTGCAACCGAGACGAAAAAACGCCGCCCCTGGGGCGACGTTTGCGGGAAATGTGACGGTGTTTGTGACGGTCTTTGTAACGGTGCCCCGAGTCGTCAGCCCACCGGCAGAACCATCGCAAAGCAGGTGCCCTTGCCCAACTGGCTGGTGATCTGCAACCGTCCGCGATGGCGGCTGATGATATGCTTGACGATGGCAAGGCCAAGGCCGGTGCCGCCTTTTTCCCGAGACCGATGGTTGTCGACCCGGTAAAAGCGTTCGGTCAAGCGCGGCAGGTGGTGCTGTTCGATCCCCGGCCCGGTGTCGCAAATCCGAATGGTGATCGCCTGACAGCGCAGGCGGTCCTCATAGCTTGGCGCCAACAGCGTGACGGATACCTGCGCGCCCTGCCCCGAATACTTGATCCCGTTCTCGATCAGGTTGACCAAGACCTGCCGCAGCTGATCCTCGTCGCCTTTGATCTGAAAGGCATCCTCGGGCAGCGTGCATGTCACGCTCACCTGCGCCGCCTCGGCCAGCTGGGCCAGACCGCCGACGGTGGATTTGATCAAGGCGACCGGGTCGACCCATTCGGTCGGGCGCATCCGCTCGTTCGCCTCGACCCGGCTGAGTTGCAGCAAATCGCCCACCAGACGGTTCATCCGCTGCGCCTCTTTGAGCATGATTCCCAAGAAACGTTCCTGCCCCTTGGGATCGCCGCGCGCCGGCCCTTGCAGCGTTTCGATAAAGCCCATGATGGCGGTCAGAGGCGTGCGCAACTCGTGGCTGACATTGGCGACAAAGTCGCGCCGCATGTGTTCGGCCTGCTCCAGATGGGTGACGTCCTCGAAGCAGACCAGCGCGGCGGGGTGGCGATCGGTCGGCACCGGCCGGACAGAGACCTTATAGGTCACATCCTGCTGGCCGTCGTTGCTGAGGAACGTGCTCTGGCGCGGCTGGCCATCGCGCAGGGTCGTCTCGATCGCGTCCAGCAGCAAGGGCTGGCGCAGCGCGGTGATAAAATGCCGCCCCACGATCCCCTTGCCCAGCAGCGCGCGCGCGCCGTCATTGGCGGTCTCGATATACTCGTCGCGCCGGATCAGCAGCGCCGGAAAGGGGATCGCGTCCACAAAGTCTGCAACATTTGCGTCCATGATCCCCGATCCTTTCGTTTAAATGTCGCGCGCGGCGCGCAGGCCGTCGTCGAAACAGGCGATCAGCGCGTCGGCGTCTTCGAGCCCCACGGACACGCGGAAGAAGCCTTCGGACACGCCAATTGCGGCGCGGCCTTCGGGCGTCAGCGCGCGGTGGCTGGAGCTGGCGGGATGCGACAGCGTGGTGCCCACGTCGCCCAAGGTCGGCGCGAAAGCAATTCCGCTTGCGGCCTTGGCAAAGGCATCCGCCGCCGCGCGCCCGCCTTCGATTTCAAAGCTGACCATATTGCAGCCGCGCCCCTGCAACAGTGATTGCGCGCGGGCGGCTTCGGGGTGATCGGGGCGCGTGGGGTACAGCACCTTGATGACGCCGGGCTGCGCCGCCAGATGGTCTGCCAGACGCTGCGCCGTTTCCTGCGTGCGGTCAAAGCGCAGGTCGAACGTCGCCAAACCCCGTTCCGCCAGATAGCAGTCAAAGGGGCTGGCGGTCAGGCCAGCGGTCACGGCGAACACGCGCAGGCGGTCATTAAGAGCCTTGTCCTTGGCCGCGACCCAGCCGAGCGTCGCGTCGGAATGGCCCGCCAGCAGCTTGGTCACCGATTGGATCACGATGTCCGCGCCATGGTCCACCGGGCGCAGCCCGCGTGGCGTGGTAAAGGTGTTGTCGACGGCCAAGAGCACACCCTTGTCGGCGCAAACCTGCGCGATCCCGTCCAGATCGGCGATGCGCAAGGTCGGGTTGGACACCACCTCGATCAGCACCATCCGCGTCTCGGGCCGGATCGCGGCGGCCACGGCGCTGGCGTCGGTCACATCGGCCAAGGTGGTGTCGATGCCCAGGCGCGGCAGGTCTTCGGCCATCATCCGCAGGGACCGCCCGTACAGCTGCGTGCCGCCAACCACGTGATCGCCCGCCTTGGTCAGGCCCAGCAGCACCGCCGCCACGGCGGACATGCCAGAGCCGGTGACCACGCCTCCCTCGATCCCTTCCAAAGCATCAATCCGCCGGGCGAGGCTATCGGCGTTGGGGTGCCCTTCACGGGCGTAGGTGTAGCCGGTGGTTTTGCCCTCGTACTGGCCATCCAGCGCGGTGGGGCTTTCCGAGGCGTAAACCACAGACGGTTGAATGGGCGACACAACGGGAGAGGACACACTGGTAATCGGGGCCACGGGCCGTTGAATCGTGGGCTTCATCTGTCTGGGACCTTTCTTTCAGAGGGCAATACGCGCGGCATGTGACGCCTGCGTGACAGCCGCACCCTAATGATGCGCAAACGGGGCGCAAGAGGTGTGCCCCTCGCGCCCCGCTTTTTCTTGACCATCAGGTCAGAAATTAGACTTCGGACAGACCCGCAGCAAAGCGCGCCGCGTTGTCCTGATAATGCGTGGCGGATTTTTGCAGCTTGGCGATGGCCGCCTCATCCAGCTGGCGTACCACCTTGCCCGGCGCGCCCATGACCAGCGAACCATCGGGGATCTCTTTGCCTTCGGTGATCAAGGCCCCTGCGCCGATCAGGCAGTTCTTGCCGATCTTGGCGCCATTAAGGATCGTCGCGCCCATCCCGATCAAGGTGTTCTCGCCAATGGTGCAGCCGTGCAGCATGACCTTATGACCAATGGTGCAGCCCGCGCCGATGGTCAGCGGATAGCCGGGGTCGGTGTGGCAAACGGTGTTTTCCTGCACGTTGGTCCCTGCGCCGACACGGATTTCCTCATTGTCACCGCGCAGGGTGCTGCCGAACCAGACGCTGGATTTGCCTTCAAGCACCACGTTGCCGATCACATTGGCGTCCGGCGCGACCCAGGCGTCCTCGGCCACGGTGGGGGCTTTGCCGTCCAAAGCGTAAATGGTCATTGTCCCGTCTCCTCGAATTCAGATTGCAGCGCGCGCACATGTTCCAGCAGCGTCGGCTGCTGCGTCCGGCGCAGGCGCGCGGCGGTGATGATGGATTTGAGCTGTTCCTCGGTCTTGTCCAGATCCTCATTCACCAGCACAAAATCATACGACCCCCAGTGCGAAATCTCGTCCCAGCTTTTCTGCATCCGGCGGTCGATCACGTCGTCACCATCCTGCCCGCGGCTGATGAGACGGCGCTTGAGTTCCGCAATCGACGGCGGCAGCAGGAAAATCGACAGCGTGTGCAAGGCCAGTTCGCTGTTGGTCATCTGCTGCGCGCCCTGCCAGTCGATGTCGAACAGCACGTCCTTGCCGTCGATGATCGCATCGCGCACCGGCCCCTTTGGCGAGCCGTAAAAGTTGCCGAACACATGGGCGTGTTCCAGCATCCCGCCGTTGCTGACCGCCTTTTTGAAATCGGCCTCAGCCATAAAGTGGTAATCCTCGCCGTCCACTTCGCCGGGGCGCGGCGCGCGGGTGGTCGCCGAGACCGAAAAGTTGATCGACGGGTCCCACTTGCGCAACCGCTTGGCCAGCGTGGATTTCCCGGCCCCCGAGGGCGATGAAAGAATGATGAGAAGGCCGCGACGGGTCATGTCTTACTCCACGTTCTGAACTTGTTCACGCATCTGGTCGATGGTGGTCTTGAGCGCAAGGCCCACTTGGGTCAACTGCGCATCGCCGGATTTGGAACACAAAGTGTTGGCCTCCCGGTTAAACTCCTGCATGAGAAAGTCGAATTTGCGGCCCACGGCGCCCTTGGCCTGCATCAGCTCTTGTGCGGCATCCATATGGGCGCGCAGCCGGTCGAGCTCCTCTGTCACGTCGGATTTCACCGCGATCAGGGCCAGCTCCTGCGCAATGCGCGCGGGGTCCATGCCGTCGGTGTTGTCCATGACCCGGCCCAGCTGGGTTTTCAGCTTTTCGGCTTGCTGATCTTCGCGTGCGCGCACGGCGGTTTCTGCCTGGTCGACCAGATCGGCGATCTCGGCCAGCTGCCGGTTGAGGATCGTGGTTAACGACTCACCCTCTCGGGCGCGCATTTCGGCGAAGTCGTTCAAGGTTGCCCCAAAATCGTCTAAAAGTGTCTTCTTTAGGGCGGCCTGATCGACCTCTGGGGCGTCACTTGATAACACCCCGCGCAAGGCCACGATATCGGCGGCGGTGGACGGTGCAAGCGATAGCCCGCGATCCATCGCCTGGGTTTCGATCTCGGCCATAGCGTCCAGCACCGATGACAGCTGCGCACCGTCCAACCGCAGCGCCCCTTCGGCGGCGGCAGAGGACAGCTTGAGAGAGATTTGCACATTCCCCCGAGCCAGCTTTTTCGTCGTGATTTCGCGCACTTGCGCCTCTAGCCCTTCGACCCAGTCGGGCAGGCGCAGGCGCAGGTCCAGCCCCTTGCCATTGACCCCGCGCAGCTCCCAGACCCATTGCAGGCCAAAGCCCTGTCCTTGTCGGCTGGCGAACCCTGTCATTGATTGGCGCATGGCTGTCTCTCCCTTGGGGCTCCGGGGTATCGGGATGACCGGCATAAGGCAAGTTTTCTAAGCATCCGTTAACCTTTGGGTCACAATTGGGGCGAAATCTGGACAGAGGTCTGCTAGTAATAACTCAGCAACAAAGATTAAGCTGACGGGGTGGCCGTGGGGGCCCATACCAGTCGCTGCCAAGACAAAGGAGCGGACCCATGTTTGGCAAAGGTGGAAAAGGTCAGGACGTAGTTTCGATGACGGAACGTGAAAAGGCCAAGCGCATGGCACCCCTGCGCATCGTCGAGGCCTATTGGAACGGCCTGTGCGACGGTTCCGAAGTGCCGCTGCGCAGCCAGATCGACCCGCGCGGCATGGAAAGCGCGCTGGAAAACGCCTTTTTGATGGAGCGCATCGCGCCGTCCATGGCCAAGATGCGCGTCGCCGGCACCCATCTGAACGAGCTGATGGGGATGCAGATCGCCGGGATGCCCCTGTCGAGCCTGATCGCCCCCGATGAGCGCGAAGCCTTTGGCGCCGCCGTCACCCGCCTGTTCGCCGACCCCGCGATCATCAAGATCGAGCTCGAGGCCGAGGGCGGTTTTGGCAAGCCCGAGCTGAGCGCCTCGATGATTCTCATGCCGCTGCGGTCCGATTTCGGCGATGTCAGCCGCGCGCTGGGCGCATTGGTCAGCCATGGCCGCGTTGGCCGCACCCCGCGCCGCTTCAAGATCAAGACGGTGGACATCCAGCCCGCCGTGACCTCGGGCATCATTTCCCGTCGCCCGGTCGAGATCATCGAGGATGAGCCGTCGGCGATCTCTCAAATTCGACTCGAATCCGAGACGCTGGGCAAACTGGTCGAACCGAAAAAGACCAGCGCGCCGGAACGGGGCCACCTGCGCCTTGTCGTGTCGAACGACTAAAGACGACCAAAACAGACGGCCCGCCAAAGGGTCGCAATCCGCCAGTCTGGCAGAGGACCGCCCGAGGGAGTTGCCCCCTCGGGCTTTTTCTTATCCAACACATGAAAAACGCCCCGCATCGCATTGATACGGGGCGCTTTTTTAGGGTTTCGGGGTGGGCTTAGCCGTTGGCCGCAAGGCTCGCATTCTGGCGACGCGCGGTCAGCTCCTCGGCCACGAGGAAGGCCAGCTCCAGAGACTGCGAGGCGTTCAGACGCGGATCGCAGGCGGTGTGGTAACGGGCGCTCAGGTCCTCTTCGGTGACTTCGCGCACGCCGCCGGTGCATTCGGTCACATCAAGGCCGGTCATCTCAAAGTGGACACCGCCGGGGATCGTGCCTTCGGCTTCGTGCACCGCAAAGAACTCGCGCACTTCGCGCAGAACGCTGTCGAAGGGGCGCGTCTTGTAGCCGGTCGCGGATTTGATCGTATTGCCGTGCATCGGATCGCAAACCCAAGTGACGTTGGCGCCCTCTTCCTGAACGGCTTTGATCAAACGCGGCAGGTTTTCACCAACCTTGCCCGCGCCGAAACGGGCGATCAGCGTCAGCTTGCCCGCCTCGTTTTCGGGGTTCAGCTTGTTCATCAAGACCTTGAGGTCTTCGGCGGTGGTGGTCGGGCCACATTTCAGGCCAACCGGGTTCAGCACACCGCGGGCAAATTCCACATGCGCGCCGTCGGGCTGACGGGTGCGGTCGCCGATCCAGATCATGTGACCCGAGCCTGCCAGCCATTTGCCAGAGGTCGAATCCTGACGGCACAGCGCCTCTTCGTATTCCAGCAGCAGCGATTCATGGCTGGTGTAGAATTCAACGGTTTGCAGCGTGTGCGCCTGATCGCCGGTCACGCCTGCGGCCTTGATAAAGTCCAGCGCATCCTGAATGCGGTTCGCCATGTCGCGGTACTTCGCGGCGTTGTCCGACTCGGTAAAGCCCAACGTCCACTGGTGCACCTGGTGCACGTCGGCGTACCCGCCGGTGGAAAACGCGCGCAGCAGGTTCAGCGTTGCGGCGGCCTGGGTGTAGGCTTGCAGCATCTTCTGCGGGTTCGGAATGCGCGCTTCGGGCGTGAAATCCAGATCGTTGATGATGTCACCGCGGAAGCTGGGCAGCTCGACACCATCAATCACCTCGGTCGGGGCCGAGCGCGGCTTGGCGAACTGGCCGGCCATGCGCCCCACCTTGACCACCGGCACCTTGGCGCCAAAGGTCAGCACCATCGCCATCTGCAACATCACCTTAAAGGTGTCGCGGATCGCATTGGCGCTGAACTGGTCGAACGCCTCGGCGCAATCGCCGCCCTGAAGCATGAACGCCTCGCCCCGGCCCGCTTCGGCCAGCTGCTCCTTGAGGCGGCGCGCTTCACCGGCAAAGACCAGCGGCGGATACTTGGACAGCTGGGCCTCGACGGCGTTCAGCGCTGCCTGATCCGTATAATCGGGCATCTGAACCCGCGGCTTGTTGCGCCAGTTCGATTTGTGCCACTCGGTCATCTGTCTTCTCCGGTTTGTCTCATGAGTTCGAGGCTTAACAGATTGCTCTATAACCGACCAAAGACAGCGCTACCAGACACCTTTTTTGCGACATGCCTTGACGCTGCCAGACTCTTCTGACCATGTGACTCAATCCCTGTCAGGGGGGCGCAGATTCCAATAAAGGTGTCACCCGATGCTACCACCGTCACAGCGTCAGATTGTCGAACTTGAAAGCGTGCCGAACAAGCCGCGCCGCTTTGTCTTTGTATTGCTTGAAAACTTTACGCTTTTGTCCTTTGCCGCGGCGCTTGATTGCCTGCGTCTGGCGAACCGGATGTCGAACAAAAAGCTGTACGATTGGATGGTGATCGGCGAAGGCGGCGAGACGCTGCGTTGCTCGACCGGAACGGTGTTTCAGCTGGACGGCGACTTGGGCGATTTGCACCGTGACGACGTGATCGTTTTGTGTGGCGGCTCTGACGTGCAGGCCGCCTCGACCAAGCGGATCATTTCGTGGCTGCGCCGCGAGGCGCGCAAGGGCGTGTTGGTGGGCGGGCTGTGCACCGCCGCCTATACCATGGCCAAGGCCGGTCTGCTCGACGCAAAGCGTGCCACCATCCACTGGGAAAACCAGGACAGTTTTTCCGAGGAATTCGAGGATGTTCTGCTGACAAAATCGGTGTTCACCATCGACGGCAACCGGATGACGACGGCGGGCGGCACCTCTTCGATTGACCTGTTCTTGCAGGTGATCGCCAATGACCACGGCGAAGAGCTGGCCAGCGCGGTGGCCGACCAGCAGATCTACAGCTCGATCCGCACCGATCAGGACACCCAGCGCCTGTCCGTGCCGACCCGGATCGGCGTGCGTCACCCCAAGCTGAGCCAGGTCATCCAGATGATGGAAGCCAACATCGAAGAGCCGATTTCGCCCGCGATCCTCGCCAAGGAGGTGGGCATGTCCACCCGCCAGCTGGAGCGGCTGTTCCGGCGCTACCTGTCACGCTCGCCCAAGCGGTATTACATGGAGTTGCGGCTGCAAAAGGCGCGCAACCTGCTGATGCAGACCGATATGAGCGTGATCAACGTGGCGCTGGCCTGCGGATTTGCCTCGCCGTCGCATTTTTCCAAATGCTATCGCGCGCAGTATGAAACGACCCCCTACCGCGAACGCGGCACGTACGCCTCTAAGTTGTCTATTTAGGTGATGCAGATCACAAGACCCGAGCGGACAGCGCGCTACGTTTAAAGCATGACGATTGGACCTTACACAGCCTGCATCGGCCTGCCGCGCAGTGGCACCACGTGGCTGTACCAATACCTCAAACAAAACACCAACGCCCACCACGGTTGGATCAAAGAGATAAACTGGTTCAACACGCACTTCCCCGGGTGCAAGCCTGAGTTGCAGAACAAAGCGCAGGAAATCTGGGACCGGATGCGCGCCAAGGCCGAGGCGCGCGGTGGACCGCTGCGCCCGTGGGAGCTGATCCGCCAGGACCGCGCGCACCTGCGCAGCTCGGCCGAGTTTCGCGCCTTTCTGGAACGTTGGTCCCAGCCCGGCCAGCCGGTGATGGACATCTCGCCGGGGTATTCGTCGATGCCGCCCGCCGCCTTTGCCGATATGAAAGAGACCTTTCCCGACGCGCGGATCATCCTTTTGATGCGCAACCCGCCGGACCGGCTGTGGTCGGGCGCGGCGCACCGCAAGAAACTGCACCGCCCCGAGGCCACAGAGTTGCAGCTTTTCAATGAGTTGCTGGACGAAACGCCCCCCGACGGGCCCGGCGCCGAGGGCGTCAATCCGCTGCCCTTTGCCTATGCCAATGCCCGCAGCGTCTTTGATGCGTCCGAGATTTTGACGATCTATACCGAAGAGCTGTTCAGCCCCCAGCGCGCCGAGCGCGTGGCGCAGATCTGCGATTTTATGCGGCTAGAGCATCGCGCGAACAACGCCTTTGAGTACGTTGATAACAAAGGGGAATATGGCCCCATGCCGTCCGAGGCCCGCGCCCGCGCCGTGGCCCGTTGCGTCAGCAGCTATGCCTTGGCGCAATCGCTGACCGGCTACTTGCCACCCAAGTGGCAGGCCGATCTGGATCGCATCACGCCGGGCATGATCTAGGTCTATTGCGGCGCGATCCGGTAGAGCGCATCGTTGAGCACGCTCAGGAACCACAGCGCGCCGTCCGGCCCTTGGGCCACGTCGCGCACGCGGGCGGTCGCCTCGCCCTTGATCTGTTCGACCTCAGTCAAAGGATCGCCGGAAAGCCTTGAGATATAATCGAATTTCAGCGACCCGACAAAGGCATCCCCCCGCCAGTCGCCCAGCAGGTCGCCGTCATAAAACGCCATCCCAGAGGGCGCGATGGACGGATCCCAATAGTGCACGGGCTGCGCCATGCCGTCCTTGGCGGTGCCTTCGCCGATCTTGGTGCCGTTGTAATTCACGCCGTAAGAGATCACCGGCCAGCCGTAATTGACGCCTGCTTCGATCCGGTTGACCTCATCGCCGCCCTGCGCGCCATGTTCGGCCACCCACAGCTGCCCGCTTGGGTCCAGCGCCGCGCCCTGCGGGTTGCGGTGCCCATAGGAGTAAATCTCTGCCAAGCCGTCACCGCCCACAAAGGGGTTGTCACCGGGCGCCTCGCCATCGCGGGTGATCCGCACCACCGAGCCATTGTGCATCGACAAATCCTGCGCCAGATCGCCGTTGCCCCGGTCGCCAATGGTTACGAACAGCGTGCCGTCGCGCGCCTCGACCAGCCGCGAGCCAAAGTGATAGCCCCCGCCGGTGCCGCGCTTGATCTCGAAAATCGTCTCGCCATTGGTCAGCCGCGTGCCGTCCTCGGACAGCGTTGCGCGGTACACGGCGGTCCCAGAGCCGCGAATCCATTGGCTTTTTGCATAGGTAAAGAACACCTCGCGCGTCTCGGCAAAATCGCGCGGCACCATAACGTCCAGCAGGCCACCCTGCCCGTCCACCTTGATCTTGGGCAGACCGGACACTTCTGTTTTCTGGCCATTCTCGGCGATCCACAAACGCCCCTCACGCTCGGTAATCAGGATCGCGCCACCGGGCAGAAAGTCAAAGGCCCAAGGGGTTTGCAGCCCTTCGACCTGGGCGGAGATCTCGAGCGGGCCAATGCTCGATTCGATGGTTTCTGCAACCGCCGGAAAAGCCAGCACAACCGGAGCGATTATCGTGAAAATGGAATGTCGCAAGTGTCACCTCTTTAGTCGGAAATCGGTATCGGCCCGCCCTTTTACAAGACGTTTACCATACGTTTTTGCCCGCCGATTGGCCTTTTCTTTCTGGTCAAGAATGCTACGCTTTCGCCCAGAACCAAGGTTCAATCACAGGGAGTTTACCAATATGAAAAAGCTGCTTCTGGCCTCGACGGCCACGCTGCTGACCGCGACCGCCGCTCTGGCCGAAGAAGCCAAGGTTGGCGTGATCCTCGGCTTTACCGGCCCGCTGGAATCGATCACCCCGATCATGGCCGACGGCGCAGAGCTGGCCCTGAGCGAAGCAAACGCCTCTGGCACCTTCCTTGACGGCGTGACTCTGACCCCGGTGCGCGGCGACTCGACCTGCATCGACGCCGCCGCAGCGACCGCAGCGGCCGAACGTCTGGTCACCACCGATGGCGTCGTGGCGATCATGGGCGCGGACTGCTCTGGCGTGACCGGCGCGGTGCTGTCCAACGTGGCTGTGCCGAACGGTATTCCGATGATCTCGCCGTCCGCGACCTCGCCGGCGCTGTCCGCAGCCGAAGACAACGGCCTGTTCTTCCGCACCGCGCCCTCTGACGCGCGTCAGGGCGAAGTTCTGGCGGAAATCCTGAACGAAAAAGGCATCACCGACGTCGCCGTGACCTACACCAACAACGACTACGGCAAGGGTCTGGCCGACAGCTTTGAGGCGGCGTTCACCGCGAACGGCGGCACCGTGACCCTGTCCGCGCCGCACGAAGACGGCAAGGCGGACTACTCGGCTGAAATCGGCGCGCTGGCTTCGGCGGGCGGCGACGTGCTGGCCGTGTTCGGCTACACCGACCAGGGCGGCAAGGGCATCATCCAGGCGTCCATCGACACCGGCGCGTTTGACACCTACGTCATGGGCGACGGCATGTATGGCGACCAGCTGCTGGCGGACCTTGGCGCCGACATGGAAGGCTCCTTTGGCACCGTTCCGTGGTCCGAAGGCGAAGGCACCGACATCTTCAACAAGCTGGCCACCGATGCGGGCATCAACCCCGACAGCTCGTACACCCGCGAATCCTATGACGCGGCGGCGCTGATCGCGCTGGCTATGATGGCGGGCGGCGAGGCCTCCTCCAAGGCTGTGGCCGACAACGTGCTGAACGTGGCCAACGCCCCGGGCGAGCCGATCCTGCCGGGCGAGCTGGGCAAAGCCTTTGAAATCATCGCAAACGGCGGCGAGATCGACTACGTCGGCGCAACCGGCGTGGAACTGATCGGCCCCGGCGAGGCGGCTGGCTCCTACCGTCACTTCACGGTCGAAGGGTCCAAGTACGAAACCGTCGAATTCAAGTAATTCGGCAGGTATAGGCGTAATGGCAGCCCGAGGCGAAATCCTCGGGCTGTTCCAATATCTTAGAGGGCGCAGTTCAAGCGCCTCAGCGGGGATGATGCCCATGATCCGGGTGGACAACCTACACCGCCATTTCGGCGGATTTCGCGCCGTCGATGGCGCTTCTTTGGAAATCGCAAAAGGCTCGATCACGGGGCTTGTCGGCCCCAACGGCGCGGGCAAGACCACGCTGTTCAACGTGATCGCGGGCGCGCTGCCGCCCACCTCGGGCAAGGTCTATATGGACGGCGAGGACATCACTGGACTGCCGCCACACGAGCTGTTCCACAAGGGCCTGTTGCGGACGTTTCAGATCGCGCATGAGTTCAGTTCCATGACCTGCCGCGAGAACCTGATGATGGTTCCGGGCGGGCAGTCGGGCGAAAAGCTGTGGAACACGTGGTTTGGCCGCAAGCGCATCGCCGAAGAGGAACGCGCCCTGCGCGCCAAAGCCGACGAAGTGCTGGACTTCCTGACCATTTCGCATCTGGCCGACCACCCGGCGGGCGCCATTTCCGGCGGTCAGAAAAAGCTGCTGGAGCTGGGCCGCACCATGATGGTCGACGCCAAGATCGTCTTTCTGGATGAGGTCGGCGCGGGCGTGAACCGCACGCTTTTGATGACCATCGCCGACACCATTGTGCGGCTGAACAAGGAACGCGGCTACACCTTTTGCGTGATCGAGCATGACATGGATTTCATTGGGAAAATCTGTGATCCGGTGATCGTCATGGCCGAGGGCAAAAAGCTTGCCGAAGGCACGCTGGACCAGATCAAGGCCAACGAACAGGTGATCGAGGCGTACCTTGGCACCGGCCTCAAGAACAAGGAGCAGGTGGGATGAGCACCGGCGACAACCCCTATCAGGACGACCACGGCAACCACGACGCCTCTGTCACCCGGCGCGGCGGCGAAAGCACCGTGGACACCACACGCACCAGCGGCCCGGTGACCGATGCCCGCGGCGGGCCGTTCCTGATCGGTGACAATATGACCGGCGGCTACGGCAAAGGGCCAGACATCCTGCACGGCTGCACCATTTCCGTGGACAAAGGCGAGATCGCCGTGATCGTCGGCCCCAACGGCGCGGGCAAATCCACCGCGATGAAGGCTGTCTTTGGGATGTTGGATGTGCGCCAAGGCGCGGTGCGCTTGGATGGCAAGGACATCACCGCCCTGACCCCGCAAGATCGCGTTGTGGCGGGCATGGGCTTTGTCCCGCAGACGTCCAACATCTTTACCTCGATGACGGTCGAGGAAAACCTTGAGATGGGCGCGTTTATCCGCACCGACGATTACCGCCCGACGATGGAGCAGGTCTATGACCTCTTCCCGATCCTGCGCGACAAACGTCGCCAGCCCGCAGGCGAGCTTTCGGGCGGTCAGCGTCAGCAAGTCGCCGTGGGCCGCGCGCTGATGACCCAGCCCAAGGTTCTGATGCTCGACGAGCCGACCGCCGGCGTCAGCCCCATCGTCATGGACGAACTGTTCGACCGCATCATCGAGGTCGCCCGCACCGGGATTTCCATCCTGATGGTCGAACAGAACGCCCGCCAAGCGCTGGAGATCGCCGACAAAGGCTATGTTCTGGTCCAAGGCGCCAACGCCTATTCCGGCACGGGCAAAGACCTGCTGGCTGACCCAGAAGTCCGCAAATCTTTCCTTGGGGGCTGATATGTGGGCTGACATGAAACGCAACAAGACCGCACAAGCGGCAACATGGGGGGCATTCTGATGGAATTCCTCAACGCATTGGTGACACTCGCCAATTTCGTGCTGATCCCCGGCATCACCTACGGCAGCCAGCTGGCGCTGGGGGCTTTGGGTGTGACGCTGATCTACGGGATCCTGCGGTTCTCGAACTTTGCCCACGGCGACACCATGGCCTTTGGCACGATGTCGGTGATCCTGTTCACGTGGCTGTTCCAAAGCTGGGGCATCTCGCTGGGGCCGCTGCCCACGGCGCTGCTGGCGATCCCCTTTGGCATCGCGGTGACGGCGCTGCTGGTGCTGGGCACCGACCGCGTGGTCTACCGCTTTTACCGCGCGCAAAAGGCCAAGCCGATCATCTTTGTGATGGTCTCGATTGGCGTGATGTTCATCTATAACGGCGTGACGCGTTTTATCCTTGGCGCGGACGAACAGCGCTTTGCCGATGGTGAACGCTTTATTATTCGCGCGCGGGAATTCAAGGAAATGACCGGCCTCGACGAAGGTTTGACGCTGAAAACCACCCAAGGTCTGACGGTCATCACCGCCGTGATCGTGGTGGCTTTGCTGTTCTGGTTCCTGAACAACACCCGAACCGGCAAGTCCATGCGCGCCTATTCCGACAACGAAGACCTCGCGCTGCTGTCGGGCATCAACCCCGAACATGTGGTGCGGGTCACGTGGCTGATCGTCTCGGCGCTGATCGTGGTGGCGGGGACGCTGTACGGTTTGGATAAGACATACAAACCTTTCACCTATTTCCAGCTGCTGCTGCCGATCTTTGCCGCCGCAATTGTGGGCGGGCTTGGCTCGCCGCTGGGGGCCATCGCGGGCGGGTTCGTCGTGGCCTTTTCCGAAGTGGGCATCACCTACGCGTGGAAAAAGGTGCTGGGCTACGTGATGCCGGAATCGCTTGAACCGGGCGGTCTCGTGCAGCTGCTGGCCACTGACTACAAATTCGCCGTCAGCTTTATGATCCTTGTGATCGTGCTGCTGTTCAAACCCACCGGCCTGTTCAAGGGGAAATCGGTATGAGCCAGACGATGCGAACCTATTTGATGTTTGCCGGGGTTGCGGTGCTGATCATCGGCACCGGCCTTGTGCAAAGCTGGAACTCGGCGCTGTTGATCCTGAATATGGGTCTGGTCAGCGCGGTCATGGCGCTGGGGGTGAACCTGCAATGGGGCATCGCCGGGCTGTTCAACGTGGGCGTCATGGGCTTTGTGGCGCTTGGCGGTCTGGCGGTGGTGCTGACCTCTGTGGCCCCGGTCCCCGAGGCTTGGGCGGCGGGCGGCCTGCGGGCCTATGCGGCGCTGGTGATTGGCGCGGCGACGGTTGTCGCCTCGGTCATGGCCTACAAGCGTGCGCGCAATGCTTGGCTGATGATCGCAATCCTGATCGTCGGCTTTGTGATCTATCGCGGCGTGCGTGACCCCGCCGTCGATGCCATCGAGGCGGTGAACCCGGCGGTCAGCGGCTATCTCGGCGGTCTTGGCTTGCCGGTGCTGCTGGCCTGGCCCGTGGGCGGCTTGCTGGCGGCGGGCGCGGCCTGGATCATCGGCAAGACGGCCTTGGGGCTGCGGTCCGACTATCTGGCGATTGCGACCTTGGGCATTTCCGAGATCATTATCGCGATCCTCAAGAACGAAGACTGGCTGACCCGCGGCGTCAAGAACGTCATCGGCCTACCCCGTCCCGTTCCGAACGAGATCGACCTGCAAAACGATCCGGGCTTTGTCGAAAGCGCGGCTGGCTTTGGCCTCGACCCGACGACGGCCTCGACCCTGTACGTCAAGCTGGGCTACTCGGTGCTGTTCACCGCGGTCCTGATCGTGCTCTTGGTGCTGTCGCAGATGGCGCTGAACTCGCCTTGGGGCCGGATGATGCGCGCGATCCGCGACAACGAGGTCTCGTCGCGCGCCATGGGCAAGGACGTGACCTTCCGCCATCTCCAAGTGTTTATCCTTGGCTCTGCGATCTGCGGGATTGCGGGCGCGATGATGACCACGCTGGACGGGCAGCTGACTCCATCGAGCTACCAGCCGCTACGCTATACGTTCCTGATCTGGGTGATGGTGATCGTCGGCGGGTCGGGCAACAACCTTGGCGCGGTGCTGGGCGGGTTCCTGATCTGGTTCCTCTGGGTGCAGGTGGAACCGATGGGCCAAGCCCTGATGAACGTGATTACCATGGGCATGGCGGACGGCTCTGCGCTGAAGGATCACCTCCAAGGCTCGGTGCAGCACATGCGCCTGCTGACCATGGGGATCGTGCTGCTGCTGGTGCTGCGGTTCAGCCCTCGGGGGCTGCTGCCCGAGCGGTAAGTCGCGCGAAAGACACAACGAAAGGCCCCTTCCCGCGCGGATGGGGCCTTTTTCGTTTTTGGCTTAGCCCAGCGTCACATCCAAGAACATCATCAGGATCAAGCCGATCATAAAGCCCAAGGTCGCGCGGTTCTGGTGGCCGTTGCGGTGCGTTTCCGGCACGATTTCGTGGCTGATGATGAACAGCATCGCCCCGGCGGCAAAGGTCAGGCCCAAGGGCAGCAAAGCCGCGCTGATCGTCACCGCAAAGGCGCCGATGACCGCGCCGACGATCTCTACCGCGCCAGTCAGACCTGTGACCAGCAGCGCCTTCCACCGCGAATAGCCAAGGCCGGTCAGCGCCACGGCGACGGCGAGGCCTTCGGGGATGTCTTGCAGCGAAATGCCGGTCATGACCGACAGACCCTTGGACTGGTCAACGCCGAAAGCGACGCCGATCGACAGGCCTTCGGGCAGGTTGTGGATGGTGATGGCAAAGACGAACAGCCAGATGCGCGCGAGGCTGGCCTGATCGCCGCCGCCCTCGGGCCCGCTGCTGAAATGCTCATGCGGGATGCGCGCGTTGAGAAATGCGACAAAGCCCGCGCCCAGCGCGACCCCAACCGCCGCCATGGCCGCCGCGATCCAGACAGAGCCGTATTGTTCCTGCGCCAGATCGATCCCCGGCAGGATCAATGAGAAATAGGCCGCCGACAGCATCACCCCCGCCGCAAAGCCCAGCATCAGGTCAGAGGTGGCGCGGCTCATTTTCTTGCCGCCAAGGGTCGGGATCGCCCCGGCGGTGGTGGCCAGTGCGGCAACGGTGCCGCCCAGCGCGGCAGAGACTACGGGCATGTCGGCTCCTGTTTCGGTCCAGCCGACAAGAAACCGTTAACTATGAAAGGTCAAGCGCCCCTCACTCAGGCCAAAGAGGTGACCCACAGGATCGTCGCATCCTCGGGCGAGACCGACACCACGTTGTGCCCCATGGTGCTGTCGTAATAGGCGCTGTCGCCGCGCTTCATCTCGATGGGCTCGTAGAACTCGGTATAAAGCCGCACGACACCGGTGAGCACGTACAGGAACTCTTCGCCATCGTGACGGACCCAGCCGTCGAACTCATCCATGGACCGGGCGCGCACGCGGGCGCGATACGGCAGCATCTTCTTGCGCACAAGGCTCTCGGCGAGCAGCTCGTGTTCGTAGGTGGCGGTGGCGTGGCTTTGCCCCTCGTCCACACGCGTGACGGCCATGCGCCCGTTGACCTTTTCCTGCTGCGGCTGGGTGAACAGCTGCGGCACCGAAATCTCCAGCCCCACGGCGAGCTTTTTGAGCGCGTCATAGGTGGGCGACATCTGGCCGTTCTCGATTTTCGAGAGCGTCGAGCGCGCAAGCCCCGCCTGTTTGGCGGCCTGTTCCAGCGTCCAGTTGCGTTCCTTGCGCAGGTCTCTGACCCGCTGACCCAAGTCCAGCGGTTCGGCCACGTGGTTCTCGCCGCTTTCGCGGGCGATGGTGATCAGGGATTTGGGGTCTTTGCTCATGGACCACCGCTATAAGCGGCGGCTGAATGCCTTGCAAGCGTCACGCGGTGGGCCTAATCCCTGCGTCATGCTTTCTGAATTCGACAAAGGCGCCTTTGCGCCCTGCCCCGCTCCGTTCAATCTGGCCGCTCATGTGTTGGCGGCAGGCGCTGCAACCCCTGAGAAAATCGCCCTGTCGGTGATCACGCCGACCACCTCTGACGACTGGAGCTATGCGCGCCTGATCGCGGCGGTGCGCGGCACGGCGACGGGGCTGTTGCAGGCGGGGCTGGTGCCGGGGGACATCGTGCTGATGCGGCTGGGCAATACGGTGGACTTCCCCATTGCTTACCTCGGCGCGATTGCCGCCGGGATCGTGCCAGTGCCGACCTCTTCGCAGCTGACCGCAGGCGAAGTCGCCAAGATGGTGGCGCATCTCGCCCCCAAGGCGATCCTGCGCGCGCCGGATGTGCCCTGCCCCGAAGTGGACATCCCCGTCTTTGGCCCCAGCGCGTATGAGGCGTGGCACGCCCTGCCGCCCGCCGACTTTGCCATGGGCGATCCGGACCGGCTGGCCTATATCATCTACACCTCTGGCACCTCTGGCACGCCGCGCGCCGTGGGGCACGCCCATCGCGCGATCTGGGCGCGGCAGATGATGATGGACGGCTGGTACGCCATGACGCCGGATGACCGCTTGCTGCACGCAGGCGCGTTTAACTGGACCTTTACCCTTGGGACCGGGCTGATGGACCCTTGGACCCGTGGGGCCAGCGCGCTGATCCCCGCCGATGGCACCGACGCCGCGCAACTGCCCCTGCTGATGAAGCAAAACGACGTGACGCTGTTTGCCGCCGCGCCGGGGGTGTACCGCCAAGTGCTGAAATCCCCGATCCTGCCGATGCCCGCCCTGCGCCATGGCTTGGCCGCCGGCGAAAAGCTGTCCGAAGGCATTCGCGATGCGTGGCGCACCGCCACCGGCACCGAGATCTTCGAGGCCTATGGCATGTCGGAATGCTCGACCTTTATTTCGAACGCGCCTGCGCGCCCCTCCAGCCCCGGCACCTTGGGACGGCCCCAGGTCGGTCGCCACTTGGCGATTGTCGATGCGGACGGCCAGCCGGTGCCGCGCGGGGCCGAAGGCACCATCGCCATCCACCGCCAAGACCCCGGCCTGATGCTGGGCTATATCGGCGCGCCCGAGGCCACCGCCGAGAAATTCCTCGGCGACTGGTTCCTGACCGGCGACCAAGGCAGCATGGATGACGACGACCAAATCCGCTATCTGGGGCGCTCGGACGATATGATGAACGCGGGCGGCTACCGCGTTTCCCCGATGGAGGTCGAAGCGGCCCTCGCCGGTCTGCCCGGCGTCACCGAGCTGGCCGTGACAGACATCGAGGTCAAACAGGACGTGCGGCTGATCGCGGCTTTCTATGTCTCGGACACGCCTCTGGACGAGGACGCCCTGCGCGCCGAGGCCGAAACCCGCCTTGCCCGCTACAAGACCCCGCGTGTGTTTGTGCGCATCGACGCCCTGCCGCGCAATGCCAACAACAAGATCGTGCGCGCGCGGCTCAAGGATCAAGACCCGCTGTAAAGCCGGTCGCCTTTTCCGCGCCGCCTTGCTAGACCACGCTCAAAGGAGCCCCAGATGATCCAGCTCGATATCTTTTCCGACCCGATTTGCCCGTGGTGCTATATCGGCAAGAGCTACCTTGACCGCGCGCTCGAGGCGAACCCGGACCACCCGTTTACCATTCGTTGGCTGCCGTTCATGCTGAACCCGGCGATGCCCGCAGGCGGGATGGATCGGCGCACCTACCTCGAGGATAAGTTCGGCGGGCAAAAAGGCGCGCTGGACGCCTACGCGCCGGTGGTCGAGCACGCGGAAAAAGCGGGGCTGACGCTGCACTTGGATAAGATCGCAAAGACACCGAACACGGTCGATGCGCATCGCCTGATCCATTGGGCGGGCATTGAGGGCGTGCAAACCCCTGTGGTCAGCGCGCTGTTCCGGGCCTATTTCGTCGAAGGGCGCGATATTGGCGATGCCGAGGTGCTCGCCGATTTGGCCGACAGTCACGGCATGGACGCCAGCATGGTGCTGCGCCTGCTGTCCACCGAGGAAGATCGCCGCGAGATCGTCGAGCGTGACGCCGCCGCGCGCGGGATGGGCGTTAATTCGGTCCCGACCTTTATCGTCGCGGGCCAACACGCGGTGCCGGGGGCGCAGCCGCCCGAGCTGTGGGGCAAGGTCATCGAAGAGCTGCGCAGCGGCGCGCTGGGATGAACAAGCTGCGGATCATCACCTTGCTCGTGACGCTGGTGCTGATCATTGCCAGCGGGACGGTGTTCTTTCACCTCGTCGAAGGCTGGAGCCTGCTGGATTCCTACTTTTTCACCGTCGTGACCCTGTCCACCGTGGGCTATGGCAACCTTGTGCCCGTGACCGCGCTGGGCAAAATTGGCACCACGGTGTTCATCCTGGCTGGCCTTGGGGTCTTTGCGGTGGCCATCCAACAGTTCGGCGTCTTTGCCATGCGCAAACGCGAAGAGCACACGGAATGGCTGATCGCGCGCCTCGGCACCGAGGAAGAAGAGCCCGCGAACCAGGACGACCCTCCGCAAAAAACGCACAGCGGCTGAGCGCAAATCGCAAGGCGCGCGGGGTTCCGCCTGTGGCAGGGCGGTGCTACGCCTTGGCGTAACGAATTCAGGATATCCTTATGACAAGTCAACCGTCCCGGGGCGAATTCATCGCAATGATCGCGATGCTCTTTGCCTCTATCGCCTTTTCCATCGACGCCATGTTGCCCGCTTTGCCCGAGTTGGCGGGTCAGTTCACGCCGGATGATCCGAACAAGGCGCAGCTGGTGGTGACCAGTTTTGTGCTGGGGATGGGCCTTGGGACGTTGTTTACCGGGCCGCTGTCCGATGCCGTCGGGCGCAAGCCGATCGTCTTGTTCGGAGCCTCGCTCTATATCGTCACGGCCTATCTTGCGACCCTGGCGCCCGATCTGGAAACCCTGCTTGGCGCGCGGTTTGTCCAGGGCGTGGGCGCGGCGGCCCCGCGTGTGGTGGCGCTGGCCATCGTGCGCGATCTTTATGCGGGACGCGGTATGGCGCGGATCATGTCCTTTGTGATGATGATCTTCACCTTGGTTCCGGCGATTGCGCCGTCGCTCGGAGCGCTGTTGATCAACCTGTCCGGTTGGGAGACGATCTTTTACGCGTTTATGTTCTTTTCGGCGGTGTCTGCCCTGTGGCTTTGGGTGCGCCTGCCAGAGACCCTGCCCGCCGACAACCGTCGCCCGTTTCGGGTCGCCACAATGACGGCCGCGATGAAAGAAGTTGTCCTTCACCCGGTTGTGCGCCTGTGCATCTTTGTCCAAGGCCTTGCCTTCGGCACGTTGTTCGCCACGATCTCCAGCATCCAGCCGATTTACGAGGTCACCTTTGACAAGGCGGATAGCTTTCCCACCTATTTCGCGGTGATTGCCTTGCTGGCCATGTCGGCGAGCTACCTCAACTCTGTCCTGGTGGTGCGGATTGGGATGCGCAAACTGGTCACTGTCATGTTGACCGCGCAATTGGCGATCAGCGCCGTGATGGTCAGCCTGCTGGCGATTGGCCTGCCTTTGAACGTCTTGTTTGTCGCTTTCCTTTTCTGGCAGCTGTCCTTGTTCTTTCAGGCCGGTTTGACCTTGGGCAATCTCAACGCCATCGCGATGGAGCCCATGGGTCATATCGCGGGCATGGCCGCGTCGATCACCGGGGCTATTTCGACCGTGCTGGCAGTGGTTCTGGCCGCGCCCATTGGGCTGATGTTCGATGGCACGCCCATGCCGCTCGCCCTCAGCGTTTTGGTGCTGACCTTTGGCGCTCTGGCCCTGATGCGCCTGATGAACCGGATCGAAGATCGCCTGCCCGCTTAAGGGATGCCTTCGATCCCGCAAATCAACGCGATGCGCTGACCGTCGGTTACAGCCCACGCGCCCATTGCGCGCAATTGCGCGTCGGGCAAGACTCCGTCGAACTGTGCAAGCGCTGCAAATGGCGCTTGCACAGGGCCAACCAACCGCCCCCCGGTCCGCTCGACCAAGGCCGCGGCACCCCCGCTCCAAGGGGGCCCCACCACCAAAACCAACGCATCCGCCCGCGCCGGGGCAGCGGAGGCGAACGGGATGATCACGCTCATGGTGATCGCAAGGCCCAGGGTCAAGGCCAGCAACACCCCAGCGCCGATGTGATGGGCAGTCTTTTCCATATCCTTGGCATATCAGGCGTTCCCTAATCGTTCCCTAATTTGCGGCGACCGAAATTTGGGCACTGTCACAAATCTTAGGAAGATATTCGGTATGCTATTGCATACATCTTATTTATTTTACGATTTTTTAGCTAGATAGTCCCAAGAGTACCCGCAAACGTAACGAGGCCGCGCCGATGACCAAGATCAAAGTCGACAATCCCATGGTGGAGATGGACGGGGATGAAATGACCCGCATCATGTGGGATTTTATCAAGCAAAAGCTGATCTTACCCTATTTGGACATCGACCTGCTGTACTATGATCTCAGCATTCAGGAACGCGACCGCACCGACGATCAGATCACCATCGACGCCGCCGAAAAGACCAAAGAGGTCGGCGTGGCCGTCAAATGCGCGACAATTACGCCCGACGAGGCGCGCGTCGAAGAGTTTGGCCTGAAAAAGATGTGGCGCAGCCCGAACGGAACAATTCGCAACATTCTGGGCGGCGTTGTGTTCCGCCAGCCCATCATCTGCAAGAACGTGCCGCGCCTTGTGCCCGGTTGGACCAATCCGATTGTCGTTGGCCGCCATGCCTTTGGCGATCAATACAAAGCCACCGATTTCACCTTTCCCGGCAAGGGCCAGTTGACGATGAAATTCGTCGGCGAGGACGGCACTGAGATTGAGAAAATCGTTTATGACGCGCCTTCTGCCGGGGTGTTCATGGGCATGTACAACCTGAACGAGTCGATCATCGACTTTGCCCGCGCGTCCTTTAACTATGGTCTGAACATCGGCTGGCCGGTCTATCTGTCCACCAAGAACACCATTCTCAAAGCCTATGATGGGCGTTTCAAGGATCTCTTCCAGCAAGTCTACGAGCAGGAATTCGAAGAGAAATTCAAAGCGGCGGGAATCTGGTATGAACACCGCCTGATCGACGACATGGTTGCTTGTGCCCTGAAATGGAACGGGAAATTCGTCTGGGCCTGCAAGAACTACGATGGCGATGTGCAGTCGGACACGGTGGCGCAGGGCTTTGGCTCGCTTGGGATGATGGCCTCGCAGCTCATGACCCCCGATGGCAAGATCGTCGAGGCAGAGGCGGCCCATGGCACCGTCACCCGCCACTATCGCCAACACCAAGCGGGGGAGTCGACCTCGACCAACTCGATTGCGTCGATCTACGCCTGGACCGGCGGGCTGAAACACCGCGCCAAGCTGGACGACAACATCGCGCTGCGCGCTTTTGCCGAGACGCTCGAACGGGTGATCGTGGAAACCGTGGAATCGGGCCATATGACCAAGGACTTGGCGCTGTTGGTCGGCCCGGATCAGGGGTGGCTAACCACCATGGGGTTCCTCGAAAAGATCGACGAGAACCTCAACAAAGCGCTGGCCGGTTAACCTTGGTCCCCGAACCGGGCGGGCAATTCCGTCCGGTGAACCAGCTTCAGCGCGCGCGCTTTGACAAGGTTGAACCGTTCCACGCGGGACGGTTTGACCGACAGGGTGTCATAGGCGTGTTGTTCGGACCGTTCCCAGTCAAAGACCTTCTTGCCGCCAAAGGTCTCGTAGAATTTCAGCGCGTCCTCATCGGCATGCTTCCACCCCAACCCGGGCAGGCCCGTCCCCTCGCCCGAGGCGATGTCCATCCGGACGCGGTTGCCCTCTTCTACCGCAGCCAAGTTTGCGTATTTCAAATGCGCAAGAAACAGCCCACGTGGCATGTGAAAAGGAAAGCTTTCCAAGCGTTTGAGCGCGACCCGGACGCCGTGCAACTGAAAGGGAATGGGCCGGCGCGCCGCCACGGCCTTGGAGTAATGGCCGGAAAAGGCGATCTGCCGGCGCTGCGCCAGAACCGGCCCGTCCTTGATCGGCGCATCCCCGGCCATCTCGGCCACGTCAAAGCCAAGCGCGGTCACAACCGGCACATCCTGCGCGGCAAAGGCCGCGTGCAAATCGGGGAACACAAGTGGGTCCACGCAGAGCAACTCATCGGCATCCAGCCGGATCACCCAGTCATAAACCTTGTGCAGCCCCGCCGCGAACCCATCGAGCATCTCGGCGCGCACGCGGTCGAACCCTTCGAGCGTCTCGCGCGGCACCGTGATCACCGACGCGCCGGGACAAATCTGGGCAATCTTGGGATCGGCCCCATGCGCCACCACGTACAGGTTCTCGGCGCCCAAGAACCGGGCATGGTGCGCATACCACCGCGACAGCGCCCAATAATCCCGATAGACCATTGTCAGCGCACAGATTTTCACCTTAGCCGTCATGCCCGCAGACTAGCCCCGCACCCTCCCCGCGCCAAGCCCCAACTGCCCCCTTGCGAGCGCCACAAAAACCGGACACATCTACCTTATGTTGATGCTGTCAGAACCCCCCGCCGAACGCCACACCCTGTGGGAAGATGCCTTTGGGTTGGTCCTTGGCTGCATGTTGATGGCGCTTTCGGTGCAGTTCCTGCGCGCGTCGGACCTGATCACCGGGCAGATCGCGGGCCTGTCGCTGGTGGTGTCCTACCCGACCGGGCTCGCCTTTGGCGCGGTGTTTTTCACGCTGAACCTGCCGTTTTACGTGCTGGCGGTGCGGCAGATGGGTTGGCGTTTCACGCTCAAGACCTTTGCCGCCGTTGCGCTGATGTCCGCCTTTACCGAGATCCTGCCGCGCGTTCTGATCATCGCGCCAGCGCATCCGCTGATCAGCGCCGCGGGCTTTGGTGTCTGCGCCGGGGTTGGCTTGCTGATCCTGTTTCGGCACGGCGCAACGCTGGGCGGCGTCGGGATCGTCGCGCTGTGGCTGCAAGACACGCGCGGGATCAAGGCGGGCAATGTGCAGCTGAGCTTTGATCTGTGCGTCTTTGCGCTGGCGCTGTTCTTGTTCGACTGGCGGACGGTGCTGTATTCGCTGATCGGCGCGGCGCTGGTGAACGTGATGATCACCGTCAATCACCGGCGTGACCGGTATATCGCCCGCAGTTGAGTTATTCCTTAACCGATTTGCGGCGCTATACTGGGGCCAAGGCGCAGAACGCGCCGGAGGAGGAGTCTCATGTTCAAAGTCGTTTTCACCGCCCTGATGCTGTCCGCCGTCCCGGCGCTGGCGCAGGATGCGGTCAATATCACCCGCGATATTGCGTCCGTCACCGTTCCGCTGCCCGGCGGTGGCAGCGCCGAGGTGTCGCGCAATCAAGATACCACCCACAGGCTTGAAGGCGACTGGGCCTTGACCTCGCGCCCCTGCCCCAGCTTTTGCATCCAGCCGATGATCCCGGCCCCCGGCGTGACCCCGATTGGCGAACTGGAATTGCTGGACTTGCTCCAAGACCCGCAGGTCGTGGTTGCCGACGGGCGCATCCGTAGCCAATTCGCCGAAGGCACCATCCCCGGCGCAGTGTCGATCCCTTATCTCGAAGCCGCCGACCGTCTGGATGTGCTGGGCTGCGAGGTGGATTTTGACGGGTTTGATTGCGCGGTTGAGGGGCTGAAAAAGGTCGCTCTGTTCTGCAACGGGCCGTGGTGCGGACAGTCGCCCACCGCCGCACGCCGCATGATAGAGGCGGGCTTTCCGGCGGAAAACATCTATTACTATCGCGGCGGGATGCAGATGTGGCGCTTGTTCGGCCTGACGGTGGTGCCGGGAACCTGACCATCTGACCACAGAAAAAGGCCAAGAGGTTTCCCCCTTGGCCTAATGTCACTGGTTAACAGTCACGAATTTGTGGAACGGACATTAGATGCCTTCGTTCTCGGACAGCGGGAACAGCGCGTTCTCGCGGGCTTGGATCATCTCGGCCGAGTCCAAGTGGCCGCTGTTGTCCACGTCCAGCGCGTCAAAATCGCTGCGGACAAAGGCGGGATCGGTCACGATGACCTCTTCATAGGTCACATAGCCATCCTTGTCGGCATCCATCGGATCCATGGAATGGGCGTCGGCAAACGCCGGCAGAGCAAGACCAGAAACAGCGGCGGCGAGGATAAACTTGTTCATCGTATTTTCCTTTGGTTGCAGTTGCATTTGCTATGTCTGTCCAACCCGACCCTTCGCTTAGAGTTTCAAGAAAATTGCTGACTTTAATGTGATGGGGTGCTGCCATTTTATCGGGAACAAAATGGCGTTTGGCCGCAAAGAAAAAGGGCCCCCGAAACGGGGACCCATAGGTTCGCTGATAAGGCTCATATATTAACCGCCCGAGATTTGTTTTTGCCTGCGGCCCTATCCGCGCTCAGGGGCAGCGCACCGCCCCCAGAACTGGACAGGGGCCAAGAGCTCCCCCACCCATCA
Source organism: Tropicibacter naphthalenivorans (assembly GCF_900176475.1). GTDB lineage: Bacteria > Pseudomonadota > Alphaproteobacteria > Rhodobacterales > Rhodobacteraceae > Tropicibacter > Tropicibacter naphthalenivorans. The sequence goes on along the minus strand of NZ_FWXX01000002.1, from coordinate 128,949 downwards.
CTTCCCCCCGGCCCTGAAACGGGCTGGGCCAAGGGTCAACTCACCCCCCCACGGGGTAATTCTTAGCTACAGCCCGAGGTCGCGCCGCAGGTGTTGCACTTCATGCAGGTGCCGTTGCGCACCAGCGTGTAGTTGCCGCAATCGCCGCAGGCTTCGCCTTCGTAGCCCTGCATCTTGGCCTTGGTGCGTTCGTCCATGGTCATGGTCCCCGCAGCCACGGCGACAGTGGACGTCGCTGCAACCGCTGACGTATCGGCCATCACCGCCACCGGGTCCGTCCCGGTCATGGTGCCGATGCCGCCCTGCAAGACCACCAGTTCCTGCGGCAGACGCTTGCGCAGGTAGCCGGTTGAGCTGATCTGCTTGAGCACTTCCAACGACTTGGACGCGGCGCTTTCGGACAGTTCCTTGACGTTGCTCACGCCTTCCTCTTCGCCGCGGCCCAGATCGTCAAAGGTCGCACCCGAGGGTTTGACATGCGCCAGATCGGTGCGGTCGAGGTAGGACACCGCCAACTCGCGGAAGATGTAATCGAGGATCGAGGTCGCATTCTTGATGCTGTCGTTGCCCTGCACCATGCCCGCCGGTTCGAACTTGGTGAAGGTAAAGGCGTCAACGAACTCTTCCAGCGGCACGCCGTACTGCAAGCCCACGGACACGGCGATGGCAAAGTTGTTCATCATCGCGCGGAAGCCCGCGCCTTCCTTGTGCATGTCGATGAAGATCTCACCCAGAGAGCCGTCTTCGTACTCGCCGGTGCGCAGGTAGACCTTGTGCCCGCCGACGATCGCCTTTTGGGTATAGCCCTTGCGACGCTCGGGCATCTTGGTGCGGCCCATGGCGCGCTCGACCTCTTTGATGACGATCTTCTCGACGATCTTTTCGGCCAGAACGGTGGCTTTTTCCTGCGGGGAACCGCTTTCCAGCGTCTCGGCGGCCTCGTCGTCATCCTCGACCAGCGCGGCGGCCAAGGGCTGGGACAGCTTGGACCCATCGCGATACAACGCGTTCGCCTTGACCCCGAGCGACCAGGACAGCTCATAGGCCTTTTGGCAGTCCTCGATGGTGGCATCGTTGGCCATGTTGATGGTCTTGGAAATCGCGCCAGAGATGAACGACTGCGCGGCGGCCATCATGGTGATGTGGCTGTTGACCGACAGGTAACGCTTGCCCTTCTTGCCGCAGGGGTTGGCGCAGTCAAAGATGCCGAGGTGCTCGTCCTTGAGGTGCGGCGCACCTTCCAGCGTCATGGTTCCGCAAACGTGGTCATTGGCGGCGTCGACGTCGGCCTTGCTGAAGCCAAGGTGGCGCAGCAGGTCAAAGGTCGGGTCGTTCAGCTTGGCCTGCGGAATACCAAGGACATCGGTGCAGAACTCGGCCCCCAGCGTCCACTGGTTGAACACGAACCGGATGTCAAAGGCGGTGGCCAGCGCGCTTTCGATCTTTTCGATCTGGGTCGGGCCAAAGCCGTGGCCGATCAGCGCGGTGTGGTTGATGCCGGGCGCATTGCCAAGGGTCTGGTGACCGACGGCGTAGCTGATGATCTCTTCGATCTGCGCGCTACCGTAGCCCAGCTTGTCCAGCGCCGCCGGCACCGAGCGGTTGATGATCTTGAAATAGCCACCGCCCGCGAGCTTCTTGAACTTGACCAGCGCAAAGTCCGGCTCGATCCCGGTGGTGTCGCAATCCATGACCAGACCGATGGTCCCGGTCGGCGCGATCACCGACACCTGCGCGTTGCGATAGCCGTGACGCTCGCCCAGACGGAAGGCCTCGTCCCAGGTCGATTGCGCCAGATCCACCAGCATCTCGTCGGGGCAGTTGCCCAGATCCAGCGGCACCGGGGTCACCGCCAACTTTTCGTAGCCGGTGGACGCGCCATAAGCGGCGTTGCGGTGGTTGCGGATGACGCGCAGCATATGCTCGGCGTTCTTTTCGTAGCGGGCAAAGGCACCCAGCTCACCGGCCATCTCGGCCGAGGTCGCATAGGCCACACCGGTCATGATTGCGGTCAAGGCCCCGCACAGCGCGCGCCCCTCGTCGCTGTCATAGCCATAGCCCATGTTCATCAAGAGGCCGCCGATGTTGGCATAGCCCAGACCCAGCGTGCGGAAGTCATAGGACTGCTGGGCGATTTCCTTGGACGGGAACTGCGCCATGGTCACGCTGATTTCCAGCGTCAGGGTCCACAGTCGGCAGGCGTGCATGTAGCTCTCGGCGTCGAACTTGCCCGCCTTGAGGAAGGTCAGCAGGTTCATGGACGCAAGGTTGCAGGCGGTGTCGTCAAGGAACATATACTCTGAGCACGGGTTGGAGCCGCGGATCTCGCCATCCTCGGGGCACGTGTGCCACGCGTTGACGGTGTCGTGGAACTGGATGCCGGGATCGGCGCAGGCCCATGCGGCGTGACCGACCTGATCCCACAGCTCCTTGGCGGAAACGGTCTTGGCGACCTTGCCGTCGGTGCGGCGGATCAGCTCCCACGGCTGGTCTTCCTTGACCGCCTTGAGGAAGGCATCGGTGACGCGGATCGAGTTGTTAGAGTTCTGTCCAGAGACGCTTGCGTAGGCTTCCGAGTCCCAATCAGTGTCATAGGTCGGGAACTCGATGCTGGCATAGCCCTGCTTGGCGTAATCCAGCACGCGCTTGATGTAGGTCTCGGGGATCATCACACCCTTGGCGGCGCGGATCGCGCCCTTGAGCGCCTCGTTCACCTTGGGATCATAGGCACCATCCTCGGACCCATCAAAAGCGCGGATCGCGTCGAAAATGCCGTTCAGCATCTTTTCGTGCATCTTCGAGCCTGCGACGATGCTGGCGACCTTTTGCTCTTCTTTGACCTTCCAGTTGATGAACTCTTCGATATCCGGGTGGTCGGCGTCGCAGATCACCATCTTGGCGGCGCGGCGGGTGGTGCCCCCGGACTTGATGGCGCCAGCCGCCCGGTCGCCAATTTTCAGGAAACCCATCAGACCAGAGGACCGGCCACCGCCCGACAAGCTTTCGCCCTCGGCGCGCAGCGAGCTAAAGTTGGTGCCGGTGCCAGAGCCATACTTGAACAGACGCGCCTCGCGAACCCACAGGTCCATGATGCCGCCGTCGTTCACCAGATCGTCGGACACGGACTGGATGAAACAGGCGTGCGGCTGCGGGTGCTCATAGCTGGACGTGGACGCGGTCAGCTTGCCGGTCTTGAAGTCGACGTAAAAGTGCCCCTGCGCCGGGCCGTCGATGCCATAGGCCCAATGCAGGCCGGTGTTGAACCACTGGGGCGAGTTCGGCGCGCCCATCTGCGTCGCCAGCGTATAGCGCATCTCGTCGTAATAGGCGCGGGCGTCGTCCTCGGTCGAGAAATAGCCGCCCTTCCAGCCCCAGTACGCCCAAGCGCCTGCGAGACGGTCAAACACCTGCTTGGCGCTGGTCTCGCCGGTGCGCGGGGTCTTGTCGTTGGCCGCTTCCGAGCGCCACAGGAATTCCGGCACGTCCTCTTCGGGGACTTTCACCAGCTCCGTGGGCACACCGGCCTTGCGGAAGTATTTCTGCGCAATGACGTCCGAGGCGACCTGGCTCCATTTCTTGGGCACTTCGAGCGCCTCGAGGCTGAAAACCACGGTCCCGTCAGGGTTGCGGATTTCCGAGCTGGTGGTGACGAATTCGACGCCTGCGTAGGCGTCCTTGCCTGCCTTGGTGAAATGTCTTTCGATTTTCATTGTCCTGCCCCGTAGCTTCAAAGTCCCCGAAACGCGCCTTTGTCCGAAGGCCATGCAAGACACACCCCCAGCGGCTGCGCAAAGCCTGCGCAGTGGGGCGCTGCCCCGTCCGTCTCTTGCCTGAGTGTCTGTCCCCATGCGGTAGAGCCACAACATCTAGTGTCGACCCCGACCGGCAGGCATAAATTGGCTAAAATTGGCCGGACTCGTCAACGGGTTTTTTCACCGGATCATCATATATTTTGTGTTGACCCAAACCCGCGCCACAAGCCGCAGTAGCGCCCCCCGATTCACCCACAGATGGTTAACCAGCCCTTGGGCCAACAGGGCTTGGATTTCCTTAGAAATCAGGGGGAGTTATCCACAAGAGGCTGGGGATTTGTCTGCCCCCGCCGCATCTGGTGTTAACGCTTGGCTCAACCCTAGATGTTGTGGTGAAAAGCGCACACTCAAGGGGCTTGCCCGCTTTTTAGGCCGTATTTCGTTAAGAGGTGTTAATATAGGCGGCACTAGATGTAGTGCCCAATTGTTAACGTTTGCACGCATATCGCCCGCACGCCCACGCATTCGCGCCGCTTGGGCGACTCTCTTGGCTTGCACAAGTCGACCAAGCGGTCCAAAACCGACGCCATGAGCACGCCAGACATCCTTTGCATCGGCTCCGTTCTGTGGGACGTGATCGGCCGCACCGCCAGCCATATGAAGCCCGGCGCCGATGTGCCCGGCCGCATCACCCGCATTCCAGGCGGCGTGGCGATGAACATTGCCATGACCTTGGGGCGGTTTGACCTGTTTCCGGCGCTGCTGTCCGCCGTGGGCCAAGACCCCGAGGGCCATGAGCTGATCGGCGAATGCCAGCGGCGGCACCTGAATACCGATCATATTTACCGCTCGGCGGACCTGCCCACCGACATCTATATGGCCATCGAGGCGGCCAATGGCCTGATCGCGGCCATCGCTGACGCCCATTCGCTCGAGGCGGCGGGCGACAAGATCCTGACGCCGCTGATGGATGGCACGCTGGGCTCTGACGCGGCACCCTTTGCGGGGATCATCGCGCTGGATGGCAACCTGACCACCGCGCTGCTGCAACAGATCGCTGTTGAGCCGTGCTTTGCGCGGGCGGATTTGCGCATCGCCCCCGCCTCGCCGGGCAAGGCCGACCGCCTGCTGCCCTTTATCCGCGCCACCCGCGGCACGCTGTACGTCAACCTCGAAGAGGCGGGCCTGCTGTGTCAGACCACCTTTGCCAGCGCCGCCGAGGCCGCCGCCGGTCTGGTGGACCGTGGCGCGGCGCGGGCGCTGGTGACCAACGGCGGCGACAGCTGCGCCGATGCGATCCAAGGCTCTGTGCTCGCCGAAACCCCGCCCAAGGTGCTGGTCACGCGGGTGACCGGCGCGGGCGACAGCTTTATGGCGGCGCATATCGCCGCCGAACATCGCGGGGCCGATCGCCCCTCTGCCCTGACCCAAGCTCTTGCCGCTGCGGCGGCCTATGTATCCGGAGAAGTCGCCATATGACGCTCGTCCAATTCTCGCCCGCCGTGACCGAAGCCAAGGCCAATGGCACGCCCATCGTGGCGCTGGAATCCACCATCATCACCCACGGGATGCCCTATCCGCAGAACCTCGAGACCGCGCGACTGGTGGAACAGACCGTGCGCGAGGCGGGCGCGGTCCCGGCCACCATGGCGGTGCTCGATGGCCAGCTCTGCGCGGGCCTGACAGACGAGCAGCTGGAAAACCTTGCGCAGGCGAAAAACGTGGCCAAGCTGTCGCGCGCCGACATGGCCGCCTGCATCGCGCAGGGCAAGACCGGCGCGACCACCGTTGCCGCCACCATGATCGCCGCGCGCCTTGCGGGGATCGAAGTCTTTGCCACCGGCGGGATCGGCGGCGTGCACAAGGGCGCCGAGGACAGCTTTGACATCTCGGCGGACCTGTCCGAGCTAGCGCAAACCGCCGTGACGGTGGTCGCCGCCGGGGCCAAGGCGATCCTCGATCTGCCGAAAACCCTGGAGGTTCTGGAAACCAACGGCGTGCCGGTCATCGCCTATGGCCAAGACGCCCTGCCCGCCTTTTGGTCGCGCGATGCGGGCCTGCGCGCGCCTTTGCGCATGGACAGCGCCGCCCAGATCGCCGCCGCCCACCAGATGCGCGCCGCCATGGGCATTCCCGGCGGTCAGCTGGTCGCCAACCCGATCCCGCCAGAGCATGAAATCCCCGCCGACACCCTCGCGCCGATCATCGCGCAGGCCACCGCCGATGCGGCCAAACACGGAATCACCGGCAAGGGCGTCACGCCCTACCTGCTGCAACGGATCTTTGAGCTGACCGAGGGCCGCTCGCTTGAGGCCAATATCGCGCTGGTTCTGAACAATGCCCGTCTGGCTGCGGCAATTGCCCGCGAATTGCGCGCGACAAGCGGGAATTAAGCCGCAACCGCGCGCGACCCATTGTAGAGCCGTGCCCGAACGCCTAATTTTCATCGAAACATTGCACGGACCACCGATGACCAGCCCTTTTGAACCAGAGCCCAAGCGCCCCGGCCTTTTTACCAGACTGCGCAACTCGTTCCTGACGGGCATCGTCGTCATCGCCCCGGTGGGCCTGACCGTCTGGTTGATTTGGACGGTGATCGGCTGGGTCGACGGCTTTGTCTGGCCGTTTGTGCCGTCGTCCTACCACCCGACGGAACTGCTCAACCGCGTGCTGGGCCTGACCGGCGAGGACCGGGTCGAAATCGACGTGCGCGGCTTGGGCGTCGTGGTGTTCTTGCTGTTCACCATGATCGTCGGCTGGATCGCAAAGGGGCTGATTGGCCGGTCAATGATCGGCTTTGCCGAAAACCTCGTGGACCGCACGCCGGTGGTGCGCTCGATCTATTCGGGCATCAAGCAGCTGGCGGAAACCGTCTTTGCCCAGTCCGAGCGCAGCTTTGAAAAGGCGTGTCTGGTGGAATATCCGCGCCGGGGCATCTGGGCCGTGGCCTTTATCTCGACCGACACCAAAGGCGAGGTGCTGGCCAAGACCCCGACCATGGGCGACATGGTATCGGTCTTTGTGCCGACCACGCCGAACCCGACGTCGGGCTTCTTGCTGTTCTTCCCCAAGGAAGACGTGATCGAACTGGACATGACCATCGAAGACGCCGCCAAGCTGGTGATCTCGGCCGGTCTGGTCTACCCTAACGGCGAAAAGGCCAAAGAGGCGCTCGAGGCAGAGTTCCGCAAGGCGTCCTGATCGCGCCGTATACTCACTCGAACATCTCCCGCAGATCGACGGTCTGGCGCACGCCCAGATCGTCCTTGTGATGCTTGAGAAAGCCCCCGGCCGCGCGCTGCCCCGCCGCCTTGAGCTGGGCAATCACCGACGGGATCGGCACCACCTTGGTGGCCACCGACAGCTCGTTCATCAAGGCATCGTCGGCGATCATATGCACCCGCACGCCCTTCATGCTGCCCGGCGTCAGCGCGCCGCTCTCCAGCAACCGCTGGACAAAGCTGATCGCCCGCAGCTCGCGCAAGAGCGAGGCGTTAAAGCTGATCTCGTTGATCCGGTTCTGGATTTCAGGCGGCGTCGTGGGGATCTTCTCGCGGTGCAGCGGGTTGATGTTCACGATCACCACATCGTCCGGCAAATGCGGCTCAAAGAACGGGAACAACGCCGGGTTCCCGGTATACCCGCCGTCCCAAAACGCTTCCATCGTGCCGGTTTCCGGGTCCTGTAGCTCGATCGCTTGGAACATCGTGGGCAAGCACGCCGAGGCAAGGATTGACTGCGTACAGATCTGATCGCCTTGGAAAATCCGGATTTTGCCGTTGCGCACCTGCGTGGCGCAGACCACGAACTCCGGCCCGGCATCGGCGCAAATGTCGTCGAAATTCAACTGCTCAACGATCGGCTCCAGCGCGTTGCGATACACCGGCCCCCAGGCATAAGGCGACAGCACCCGGCCCATCGCCTCGCCCATCACGTAAGGAAAGGAATACTCGACCCCGCGACTGACCAGCCCCGGATCAGGGAGCCACGCGTGCATCCAATCGGGCAAGGCCAGATCATCCAGCGCGCCAATCTTGCGCCACAGCCAATCAAGCCGCTCGCGCGCCCCTTCGCGCCCGCCGGCCACCATGCCCGCCTTTAACGCCGCCCCGTTCAACGCCCCCGCAGAGGTTCCCGAAATCGCGGCAATCTCCAGATCGTCCTCTTCCAAAAGCCGGTCCAGGACGCCCCAGGTAAACGCCCCATGCGCGCCGCCACCCTGCAGCGCCAAATTGATCCGCCGCATCTCACCCATGCCAAACCCTGCTCTTCTTCTCTTTGAAAATATCCCGGGGGTCTGGGGGCAGCGCCCCCAGCCTTACCTTCAGGCAACAGCCTCAGAGTGCGGTCCAGCCGCCATCGACGGAAATCGTCGTCCCGGTGATCTGCGCCGCCGCGTCCGAGCACAGGAACACCGCAACACCGCCCAGCTGCTCGGTGGTGGCGAACTCCTTGGACGGCTGCCGCTCAAGGATGACCTTCTCGATCACCTCTTCTTCGGTCATGTCGTATTTCTCTGCGGTATCGGGGATCTGCGCCTCGACCAGCGGCGTTTTCACATAACCGGGGCAGATCGCGTTGGCGGTGATCGGCTCCTTGGCGGTCTCCAGCGCCACAACCTTGGTCATGCCCACGACGCCATGCTTGGCCGCCACATAGGCCGATTTAAACGGCGAGGCGGTCAACCCATGCGCCGATGCGATGTTCACCACGCGCCCCCAGCCCGCCTTGCGCATCAAGGGCAGCGCCGCAGCGGTGGTGTGAAACGCCGAAGACATATTGATCGCAATGATCGCGTCCCATTTCTCAACCGGGAACTCGTCGATGGGCGCCACGTGCTGAATGCCTGCGTTGTTCACCAGGATATCGCAGGCCCCGGCCTTTTCGATCAGCGCCCGGCACTCGTCCGCCTTGGACATATCCGCCTGGATATAACGCACCTCGACGCCGTGCTGGTCGGCGATTTCCTTGGCCAGCGCATGGTCTTCGTCGCGGTCGGTAAACGAGTTGATCACAACCGAGGCCCCGGCCTTGGCCAGCTCATGCGCGATCCCCAGGCCAATTCCCGAATTGGACCCGGTCACAACGGCGGTCTTTCCTTTCAGCGACATGTCAACGCTCCTTCGATGCTGCTTTGCAGCAAAGGTAATCGTTTGCCCGGGAAAGGAAAGCCCAGTTTGCAACCAAGCCGCGACAGCTTAGGCCGGATCGGTCCAGCTGTGATAGCCCTCGCCGTGGGTAAAATGCCCAATCGTCAGATCGTCCAGATCCAGATCGCGGATTTTAACCTGCGAAATCCCGTCGTCATAGATGACCTGCGTGCCGTCCTGATAGGCATGGGCGCGAAACAGCGCCATGGCGTCCGCCGCCGTGTAGCTGGCATTTTGATGGGGGCTGAGCCACAGGATGTCCTCGGCCAGATCGAAATCCATCACGATAGCGGTGTCCGTCACCTCTGTGGCATGGCCCGCGCTCGGCGTTTCGGCGGGCAGCAGCAGCACAAAGGCATCTGCGCCTGCCCCGCCGCACAGCACGTCGCGCCCGGTCTGCGCCATCAGCATATCGTTGCCAAAGCCGCCCAGCAGCACATCGTCGCCCGCGCCCCCTTCGAGAAAGTCGTTGCCGGTCAGCCCCGCCACCGTGTCGTTGCCGGCACCGCCCGACAGGGTATCCCCGTCGCTGTGCCCCAGCAGGCGATCGTTGCCCGCACCGCCCAGCAGCGTATCGGCCCCCGTGCCCCCATAGACAAAATCGTCGCCCGTCCCGCCGTCGACCCAATCGTCGCCCGTCCCGCCAAAGAGGTAGTCGCGGCCCGCGCGGCCTTCGATCAGGTCGTCGCCGCGGTTTCCCGCCAAGGTATCGCGGCCCGCGCCCCCGCCAAGGGTATCGTTGCCGCCATTACCATAGACCCGCGCGCCAAGGGGATCGGCCACAAGCACCCGGTCATCGCCATCGCGCGCCAGCACCCGCGTCCCGCCCGCAACCACCAAGGTATCGGCGACCGCGCGCGCCGTGATGTCATCGGCCCCGGTGCCCACAACCGCCAGCCCGCTCGGCAGCGTGCCCGCCCAAGCTTGTTCAAAGGCGGCGTGAAACTGATAGAACGCCAGCCCCGTGGCGCTTTGCATGGGGCTCGGGCCGTCATAATGCTCGGGGACAGGGTTCAGCTTGAACGGCGTGGCCAAGGCGCCCTCGTGGCAGGTCACAAGCTGCAAAGCGCTATTGATGGTCACAGGCACCGCATAGCGGGTGGTCGCGATCTGGCCGCCGATCAGCGCGCCGTCGTCCGAGAGCTGGAACCCCACGCCAGTCAGGCCAACCTCGATCAAATCCGGGCCAAAGGTTAACGTCACGGCCTCGGCCGCATAGGCCGAAACGGTAAAGGAATAAACAGTCATGCGCGCCCCCCGGCGTCACTAATGTTTGATCATGCTACTGACTGCTTCGCCCGTCTTCAAGGCGCGTGCCCCCGGCGGCTTTGGCCAGAAAAAAACCCCGGCCGAAGCCGGGGTTAAGTCATTGAGGCAGGTTTCATACAGGCAAGAAACCTATCGAGCAGTGACTTTGTTATAAGCAATCTGCCGCCCGAGTCCAAGCTAAAAGTTTGAAAAGGCGTAAAAGCACCGCTACTCTAAACCCCAATAAAACAAGGGCGAGCGGGGACTGTTGCCAATATGACCGTTAATTTTTTCCATAAAATACTGCGAATCTCGACCGCTGCGGCGGTGCTTTTTGGGGCGGGAATCGCTCAGGCAGAATCGTCACATGGCATAGCTATGTATGGCGACCCCCAGCTACCACAGGATTTTGTGTCTCTGCCCTATGCCAACCCCGATGCGCCCACCGGCGGCGTGATCGCGACGGGCGAAGTGGGCAGCTTTGACAGCCTCAATCCGCATATCCTCAAGGGCTCGACGCCGTGGCAGCTGCGGTTTCTGGCTTACGAAAGTTTGATGGGTCGTAACTATGACGAACCCTTTTCTCTTTACGGATTGCTGGCCGAATCGATTGATGTCGGGCCGAAGCGCGAATGGGTGGAATTCACCCTGCGCCCCGAGGCGCGATTCTCGGATGGCAGCCCCGTCACGGTCGAGGATGTCATGTGGTCCTACGAGACGCTCGGCACCCAGGGGCACCCGCGCTATCACGGCGTCTGGTCCAAGATCGACAAGATGGAGCAGACCGGTGAACGCTCTGTTAAATTCACCTTCAATACCGAAGACCGCGAGCTGGCTTTGCTGGTCGGGATGCGCCCGATTCTGAAAAAGGCGCAATGGGCCGACAAAGACTTTACCGCTTCGGGGCTCGACGTGATTCCCATCACCAGCGCCCCTTATGTGATCGACGATTTCGAGGCGGGACGCTTTGTCTCGCTCAAACGCAATCCGGACTATTGGGGCAAGGACGTGCCCTTCCGGCGCGGCACCCATGTGCTGGATGAAATCCGGCTGGAGTTCTTTGGCGACGACACCGCGCTGTTCGAAGCCTTCAAGGGCGGCGTGCTGAATTCCCACCGCGAGTTCAACGCCGAGAAATGGAAGACCCAGTATGATTTCCCCGCCATTCAGAATGGCGATGTGGTCAAATCCGAGGTGCCCCATGGCCGCCCCACCGGCATCACCGGCTTTGTGATGAACACCCGCAAGCCGCAGTTCGCCGATTGGCGGGTGCGCGAGGCGTTGATGCACGCCTTTAACTTTGAGTTCATCAACGAGGCGATGACCGGGTCGGAACAGCCGCGCATCACCTCTTATTTCTCGAACTCCTTCCTTGGGATGGATCACGGACCGGCGCAGGGGCGCGTGCGCGAGTTGCTGGAGCCCTTTGCCGAGAGCCTGCTGCCCGGCGCGCTGGACGGCTATGCCCTGCCCGTCTCGGACGGCTCGGAACGCAACCGCAAGAACCTGCGCGCCGCGCTGGCGCTGATGGAAGAGGCCGGCTGGACCGTGCAGGACGGCGTCATGGCCGATGCGAACGGCACGCCCTTTGCCTTTGAGATCGCGCTGCGGCAGGGCCAGAACGAGGCAGAGACCATCGCCTCGATGTATGTCGAGGCGCTCAAGCGCATGGGCATAGCGGCCACCGTTTCGGTGATCGACCCCGCGCAATACAAAGAGCGCACCAACGGCTATGACTTTGACATGACGTATTATCGGCGCGGGGTCTCGCTGTCGCCGGGGAACGAACAGAACCTCTATTGGGGCAGCAATGCCGCCACCCAACCGGGCACGCGCAACTGGATGGGGATCGAATCCCCCGCTGCGGACGCGATGATCGACACGCTGCTCAATTCCGAAAGCCGCGAGGATTTTGTCGCGGCCACCAAGGCGCTGGACCGCATCCTGACCACCGGGCGCTACGTGATTCCGTTCTATCAATTCAACCAGTCCCGCATCGCCCACGCCAAGGAACTGACCTACCCCGACCAGCTGCCGATCTACGGCGACTGGATCAACTGGCAGCCCGACGTGTGGTGGTGGGAAGAAAAATAAGAGAGGCCAACATGATCCGAGCAGCCGTGATCGCCCTAACCCTGACCCTCGCCGCCTGCGGCACCATCGAAGGGGTGGGCAAAGACATCTCCAGCGGCGCCCGAGAGGTGCAAAGCTGGTTCTAAGGAACGAAACGGACGGGGCGCTTTCCCGTCCGTTTTTCTTTAGGTTTGGTTAACACTTGTCTTACCGGGATAAGACTTTTCGGCTACAGACCTCGGACGCCAGCGCCTGTACGTTGGTCCCCAACCTAGTGAAGTTGGAATCCGATGACCGATGCAGCCAAAACCCTGCCCGATGCGCCCTTTGGCGCGGCCCTTGTGGTGGACGACCACCCGCTGTTTTGTGACGCGCTGACGTTGACCCTGCAATCCATTGCCGATTTCGAGGAAATCCGCACCGCCGGCACGCTGGAAAAGGCGCTGGATGTGGTGTCTTCGGACACCAGTATCGGCCTGATCCTGCTGGACCTGAACCTGCCGGATGTGAACGGGCTGGATGGCTTGGTCCGCCTGCGCAACGCCGCGCCCAAGGCCAAGATCATCATCGCCTCTTCCATGGCCGACAACTCGATGATTTCCCACGCGCTCAAGGCCGGGGCCAATGGCTTTGTCCCCAAGCATTCGCAGCGCTCTGTGTTCCGCCGCGCCTTCGAGGCGGTCAGCGCGGGCCAAAGCTTTGTCCCCGATGGCTACATCGACCCCACCGGCGGGCAGGACAACAGCCCCGACGACGCGCTGGCGCGTCTGGCCAGCCTGACCAACCAGCAGGCCCGCATCCTGCACCTGATCTGCGAAGGCAAACTGAACAAGCAAATCGCCTATGACCTGTCGATCGCCGAGACGACGGTCAAGGCCCATGTCACCGCCATCATGCGCAAACTCGGGGTGCACAGCCGGACCCAAGCGGTTCTGGTCGCCCAGGAAGCGCGCTTCACCAAGGTCTTGCCAAGCGACGGATAGCACGCCTATCCTGCGGCCCGGCGGCCAATCTGACGGGAAAGAACAAAAGTGATCGGAGCGACAAACAGCTCCGCTCGGGAGGAAAAAACCGGACAGGCGGCGCTGCGCACCGCTCAGGTCCCGCTGACAGCGCTGAACCCGGCCAAAGAGCTGGGCGCGCAGTTGGGGGATGGTCCTTTTGCGATGGTGTGCTTGTTTGCCTCGCCCGATGCGGATTTCGCAGACCTCACCCGTGAGGCCCATATGCAGTTTCGCGGCGCAGATGTCTTTGCCTGCACCACCGCCGGGGAACTGGGCACCGACGGCTACGAAAAAGGGCAGATCATCGCCGTCGCCTTTCCGCGCGCCTATTTCGCCGTCTCGGCCTATGTGATCGACGACCTGGACCAGATGGACGATCAGGATGTGATCGACACGGTGATCCAGCGCCGAATGATGCTGAACCGCACGGCGCCCGACATGAACTCGGAATTCGCCTTTGTGATGGTCGACGGGCTGTCGCTGCGCGAAGAGCATCTGGCCGGGGTCCTTGCCTCTGGGCTTGGGCCGATGCCGCTGTTCGGCGGCTCTTCGGGGGATGGCACGGCGTTCCACTCCACATGGCTGTCGCACAATGGGACGCTGCGGCGCAATGCGGCGCTCTTGGCGCTGGTGCGCTCGCGCTGCCCGGTCAAGGTCTTTAGCCTTGATAACCTCATTCCTACCGAGACGCGCATGGTGGTGACCTCGGCGGACCCGGACGCGCGCATCGTGCATGAAATCAACGCCGAACCTGCCGCGCAGGAATACGCGCGCCTTTTGGGCAAGGATCCCAACCAGCTGGACCCGTTCACCTTTGCCGCCTATCCGGTGGTTGTGCGCCTTGGCGATACGCACCACGTGCGCGCCATCCAGCGGGTGTCCGAGAATGGCGATCTGGTGTTCTTTTCCGCCATCAACGAAGGCATGGTCCTGTCGCTGGCCGACAGCGCCGACATCTCGGCCCACCTGGATCAGGGGCTGGACGCCTTGGCGCGCGACGTGACGCCTGACCATATTTTAGGCTGTGACTGCCTGCTGCGCCGGATCGAGGCCGGGCAACTGCAAAAGACCCGCGAGATTTCCGAAATTTTGCGTAACCATAAGGTCGTCGGCTTCTCGACATACGGCGAGCAAATCGGCAGCCTACATGTGAACCAAACCTTCACCGGTGTGGCCATCTATCCGCCGCCCCCCGATGCCGGAGCCTGAGCCCTTGTCGCTGATCAACCCCAATGACAGCCTCGAACGCCAGAACGAAAAACTGCAAAAGATCGCCGATGCGCTGATGAAGCGGGTCGAATACGGACCCGAGCATTCCAACGCCGCCTATGCGCAATTCGAACGCGCCGCGCTGCTGGAAAAGCGGGTGCGCGAGCGGACGTTGGAGCTGGAGCGGACGCTGGATTTGCTGCACGAATCCAACGCGCAGCTGGGGCAGGCCAACCAGGAAACCGAAGCGGCCCGCCGCAACCTTGCCGATGCGATTGAGACAGTATCCGAAGGCTTTGCCCTGTTTGATCCCAGCGACCTGCTGGTCATGTGCAACTCGCGCTTTTGCCGGGATTTTCGCGACACCACGCGCGATCTGCGCCCCGGCCTGCCCTTTACCGGCTATGTCGACCGGGTCAGCCGCTCGCGCTATCTGGCCTTGCCGCCGGATGTGACCGCCGAAAGCTGGGCGGCGCAGCGCATTCGCCGCCACGTGGACCGGCACGTGATGTTCAACGTGCAACTGGCGCAGGGGCGCTGGCTGCAAGTGTCCGAGCATCGCACCGCGAACGGCGGGACGGTGGTTTTGCAGACCGATGTGACCGACCTGATCCGTCTCGAACGGGCCGAACGCGAACGGCTGAAGGACAAGCAATCCCGCGTGATCCGCGCGACATTGGACCACCTGAACCAAGGCGTGTGCATCTTTGACGAAAATGGCCGTCTTGTGGGCTGGAACCGCAAGATGGCGTCTTTGCTGGAACTACCCGCGCGGCGGCTGCAACTGGGCGCAAGCTTTAACGGGCTTGTGGATCACTTGGACGAAGAGATCGTCTTTACCCGTGGCATCGACCGCGACGGCTTTCGCCAATGGGCCGCCAAGGCGGACAATCGCGGGCCGATCAGCTTTGAGATCAAGCGCGGGGATCGCGCGATCCTACAGGTGTTTGGCCGCGGGATGCCCGACCGGGGCTTTGTGATTTCGGTCACCGATGTGACGCCCGAACGCGAGGCGGCGCAAAAGCTGTTTGAACTCAACGAGATCCTTGAACAGCGGGTGATGGAACGGACCTTGGAATTAGAGGACGCGCTGAACGCCGCCGAGCGCGCCAATGCGTCGAAATCGCGCTTTGTCGCCGCTGCCAGTCACGACCTGTTGCAACCCTTGTCGGCGGCGAAACTCTATGTCTCGTCGCTGGCGGACCGCTGCGCCGATGCCAACGACCGCTCTGTCCTGAACAAGGCCGAAAGCGCGCTCAGCAGCGCCGAGCAGATCATCGACGCTTTGCTGGACATCTCCAAGTTGGACGGTGACGGGGTGCAATTCGATATCCGCCCCGTGGCGTTGCGCGAAATCCTGCGGCCTCTGGTGGACGAGATGGAGGTGCTGGCCCTGCGCAAGGGATTAAGCTTGCACTACGTGGACAGCGATCTGATGGTCGAAAGCGATCCGTCCTACCTGCGGCGCATCGTGCAGAACCTCTTGGCCAATGCGATCCGCTACACCGAGCGCGGCAAGGTGCTGGTCGGGGTGCGGCGCAACGGCGGCTCTGCCCGGATTGAGGTCTGGGACACCGGCCCGGGCATTGCCGAAGAGGATCAGAACACCATTTTCGAGGAATTTAAACGGCTCGACACCCGTGCCTCGCGGAACGAGGGGCTGGGTCTGGGTCTGGCCATCGTGGAACGGGCCTGCGCCCGTCTGGGGCACCCCATGGGGCTGTGGTCCGAACCGGGGCGGGGGTCGTGTTTCATGGTCAACGTCACCATTGCCGGACAGGCAGAGCGTCAGGCGCAACCGGGCCGGCGCGCGGCGCGCCCAGTGGGGCTGGCGCAGGCGGGCTTGATCGCCCTGCTGGTGGAAAACGACCCGCAACTGCGGCGCGCCGTGTCGATCATGCTGGAAAGCTGGGATGTGTCGGTGATCGAGGCCGAGGACGCGCCTTCGGCGCTTGAGCTGCTGGACGATCTGCAAATCAGCCCCGACGCTTTGTTGCTGGATTACCAGCTGGGCGACGGGCCGACGGGGATCGCGCTATACAAAAGCATCACCGAGTTTCTCGGCCCCCTGCCCTGCGCCATCGTGTCGGCGGATCGCTCGCCCAATCTGCGTCAGGACTGCAAGACCTTGGGCGTGGAATTCCTGCCCAAGCCTTTGGACCGGCACAAGCTGAGCCGCTTTCTGGACGAGGTGGCGGCCAACATGGGCTGACCGCCGTGACGCCGTAGAGGCGCGGTTACAGCATCCCCTTGCAGTTGCGCGGCGAGTTCGGCTTGCCGATGTGATGCGGGTTCAGCACCAGGATCCAGCGCGCGGGATAGCCCGGCGCCTTGGTCTTGCGATAGGTGCAGCCCTGCGGCGTGGTCATATAGTCCCCCTTGGGGCCAACGTAGCTTTGGGTGGACACAAACGGCACCGCCTGCGCCATCAGCATCTCGGCCTTGGGCG
The DNA here is from genome assembly GCF_900176475.1 of Tropicibacter naphthalenivorans. Taxonomy (GTDB): domain Bacteria; phylum Pseudomonadota; class Alphaproteobacteria; order Rhodobacterales; family Rhodobacteraceae; genus Tropicibacter; species Tropicibacter naphthalenivorans. The sequence goes on along the minus strand of NZ_FWXX01000002.1, from coordinate 112,064 downwards.
TATCGGCGTCGGTGGTGGTCAGCGAGGCAAGGCCAATCGTGGCGGCGGCAAAGGTCGAAAGGGACATGGGTCAGCTCCTGCTTGGGTTGGGGTGCTGCACGGCGGCAGCCTTGCCCCGAAACTCGCCCCGATGCGCGACCGAAAGCGGGGTCACACTTGGGCGAAACCATGACCTATCAGTTGAATTTTAACGGATCGTGTAGCTTTACAGCGCGATGACGATATCGGCGCGCAGCCCACCAAGGCTGTCACTGCTCCCAAGGCGCAGCACGCCGCCATGCGCCCGCGCAATATCGGCGGCAATGGCCAGCCCCAGCCCAACACCAGAGCCCCGGTCCTGATTGCGCGCCGGGTCCAGCCGCACGAAAGGCCGCAGCGCGTTGTCGCGATCCTCTGGGGGGATGCCGGGGCCGTCATCCTCGACCCGAATGCGCAAGGACCGTTCCGTCAGCGTCACCGACACCACCGCGTGATTGCCATAGCGCACCGCGTTGCCGATCAGGTTTTCGATGGCCCGGCGCAGGGCGCGCGGGCGCAGGCCTACGGTGGCCTGGCCGGTGATCTCACCCAGCTTGACCGCTTGGCCCGCGCGCTGCGCATCGCCCACGATCTCCTGGACCAGGGCGACGGGATCGGTAGGTTCGGCCACAGCCGTTTCGGCTTCTCCTCGCGCGAAATCAAGGAAAGCATCGATCAGCCGCTGCATTTCCTCGACATCCTTTTCCAAGGGCTCGCGGTCTTCGTCATCCAGCAGCGACAGCCCCAGCCGCAACCGCGTGATTGGCGTGCGCAGATCGTGGCTGACCCCCGACAGCATCATGGTCCGCTGTTCGATGTGCCGTTCAATCCGCGCGCGCATGTCCAAAAAGGCATGCCCCGCCGCGCGCACCTCGATTGCACCAGAGGGCGAGTAGGCCTCTGTCCGACCACGGCCAAAGGCTTCGGCGGCATGGGCCAGACGGGTGATGGGCCGCAGCTGGTTGCGCAGGTACAGATAGGCAATCAACGTCATCAGGACGCCAAAGAACAGCATATTGACCAAAAGCTGGTGCGGACTGGCCGCAGAGGCGCGCCGCCGGTCCACCTCTGACAGGTACAACACGCCCTCATGACGGATATACAGCCGCATGATCTTGGTCGTGGGCAGTTCAATCCGTTCCAGCCCTTCGACGGTCTCAGACAGCTCGCGGATCACCACCAGCCCCGACAGATCGTACCAGTGGACAAAGTTCGCCTCGGGCAGCGCGGCCTCTGGGATCGGCACCAAGGGCACGTTCAGCCGGTTCATCAACAGCGGGTCGGGCTGGCTGGACACGGTCAGATTCACCGCGCGCGACAATTCGCGGGTCAGCTGTTCGGTCACGCCCTCGAAATGGCGCTGGATAAAGACCACAGAAACCACCAGTTGCAGCGTCACCACCGGCAGAACCAGGATCAGCGCCGCCCGCCCGTACAGGCTGCGCGGCATATATTGTTTGAGCCATTCGAAAGACATGCGCTAAGCCTAGCCTGACGCGCCCCCGCGCACCATTAAGAAAAGGCCGCCGCCATGATTGATCCGCAACCCGATTTCCAGCCCGCCGTCGGGGTGGCCGAGCAGCTATCCCCAGGGTTGCGCCGCCTGCTGGCGCCCAACGCTTCGCCCATGACCTATCGGGGCACCAACACCTATCTGCTGGGAGAGAGCGAGGTGGCGGTGATCGACCCCGGCCCGCTGGATGACGCGCATCTAAGCGCCATTCTAGAGGCTGGCGCGGGGCGCATCAGTCATATCCTTGTCACCCACGCGCATCTGGACCACTCGCCCTTGGCCCGCGTTCTGGCCGGGCGCACCGGCGCACCGGTCTATGGCTTTGGCCCGGCCACCGCCGGACGCAGCCCGCTGATGCAAGAACTGGCGGACAGTGGGCTGGTCGGCGGCGGCGAAGGCGTTGATCTGGGGTTTGCGCCCGACGTTTTGCTGGCCGATGGCGATTGCGTCTCGGGCGCGGATTGGCAGGTGACAGCGCTGCACACGCCGGGACACATGTCGGGGCACTTGGCCTTTGCCTGGGGGAATGTGTTGTTTTCCGGCGATCTGGTGATGGGCTGGGCGACGTCGCTGGTGTCGCCCCCCGATGGCGATCTCAGCGCCTTCATGGCGTCCTTGCGCCGACTGCAAAGCTTTGATTGGTCGGTCTTTCACGCAGGCCACGGCGCGCCGGTGACCGAGCCTGCCGAACGGCTCAAGACCCTGCTGACCCACCGCCAAGGGCGCGAGGCCGAGATTCTCGAAACGCTGCGCCTTGGCGCCGACACGCCCGCCGGGCTGGCGGGGAAAATCTACACCGGCACCCCCAGTGCCCTGCTGCCCGCCGCCAGCCGCAACGTCCTCGCGCATCTCATTGCCTTGACTGAGGAAAACCTCGTTTCCCCCATCGGCCCGCTGCGCAGCGACGCGCGGTTTCATCTGGTCGAGGAAAAATGAAATTGAGGTCAAAAAAACGCCTTTCCCCTCTTGTCGGCTGAAATCGACATCGCTATACCGCCCCACATATTCCGGCGTAGCTCAGCGGTAGAGCAGTTGACTGTTAATCAATTGGTCGTAGGTTCGATCCCTACCGCCGGAGCCACCTTCCCCCCTTCACCGGGGAATGCGTGGTCAGCAAGGTGAAGAGGCATTCCGGCGTAGCTCAGCGGTAGAGCAGTTGACTGTTAATCAATTGGTCGTAGGTTCGATCCCTACCGCCGGAGCCATTATACTCACAACCTGCTGATAAGGCAGAGTTTTTCGATACTGGTAAATGAGGCTCGATGACGAGGTGCACTAACGTGTGCACTCGGCGGTGCACAACGTGTGCACAGGAGGGCCCTCGGAGCTTCCCCCCTCACCTCGAGATCCGCCGAAATGGCTATCATTGGCGACGCCGGATCCCGTCCGCGTTCCGTCGTGCCGCGGTGAGAGCCGGTGCTGGTGACACAGGGAACATCCGGACCCCATCGTCAAAGTTGCTCCTGTGTTTTTCGCTACGAACCAATCTCCCTTACAACGCGAAAATACTGGCCCGCCGCCTCACCGAGATGAGCGGCCTTGTCTTCGCCGCGAATGCGGAGATGACGATGGCGATTGCGCCCGAGACACAGGTTCAGATGCTGGAAAGCCTCGCGCGCTTCAAAATCGAAGCGTTCGAGCACGGGCGCCACTTCGCCACGTCGCCAGCCAATTGGGCCTCTCCATAGCATAGGACTGTGAGGACTGGTCGCGCCTCGCCTACGAGGCGACCAAGGTCCTGCTGGATATCAGCACGGAACGTCACAAGCGGCAACAGGGCCTCTACGAGCAGCCCACGCGCGTCTTCCAGCGGGCAATCTCCACGGACGTTACACACCACCGTCCCGCGACCTTGACTTCGCCACAGGCTAGCTCGGTGGCACCCGCTTCTTTCGCTGCGACGAGCGTCGCGCAGAACTAGGTCGTGCCTTCCGCCGATGGGCCCATTGCCACAGCTCCAGAGCCCCTGACACACCGCGTCCAGTTGGAAGAGTCGTCATTCGAGAAAGCACGCGCAGCCCCTGTGTCGAAAGACAGTCAGGCAGATCTGACGGAGGATCCATCGTCGACACCACTGGTCATTCCCGCCGATCTCGACGCGCCTGATGGATGCAGCGCGCAGCAGTGGCAAGACGCCCGTATCCTCGCCAGGCCGCCGAAGATCCATATTAATCGGAAGCTTTTGACCGACGAAACGCGCGCGGCGCTCGAAAAAAAGCGCGGAATCACGCTGCGAGAGGCAATTGTGCTTCATTTTAAACTCATTAGCTTCGGCTATGTGGCTCCCTTCGACACACCGAAGAAGCGCATGCGCATCGACCCCGATATACGATCCAAGCCTGTCGAAGATCGCTTAAACGAAGACCATCGCTCCAAATTTCGTTTCGCGCTGAGCTTCTGCCCTGAGGTTCTGGATGACATCGCGGTAGATGAAATCTCGTTCGATGAAGTGAATGACGCGCTCGAAACAATGTGGCGCGTGCCCAAGAACCACGGCCGCTCATCAGCGGACCTTAAGAAATACAGCACGATCAAACTGATCGAAATTGGAGATGCCAAGTAACCTGCCCCCTGCGGATCCGTCATTCATGACGAGAGTCTTGAGGTTGGATTTAGGCATTTTGGTTCCCCGTCCGGCGCGCTTGCTGCGGCGTCTGAATGGCTAGGGACAAATGCGGCCTCACCGTGTTGTAGTCGTAACGCCAGGGGGACAGCTTCCTGCGAGTATCGTCGAGGCTATCGAAGATCTCTTCGTTAAGCAGCTCGTCCCGCAGGTTGCCGTTGAAACTCTCTATGAACGCATCCTGCTGAGCCTCGCCCGGATCGATGTAGCACCACGGCGGCTCGTTCTCGTCGGCCCATTTCAGGATGGCCCGACTGGTGAACTCAGAGCCGCCACCATTGTCGCTCGGACCAATGGCGGTCTGGCGGCCTCTTGCTTTTTGATCATCCCGATAATCTGGTACGGGGCCACGGTCCTCTTAACCGGTGAAACGGCTCTTTTGCATGTGTCTGCTCCTTCAGAGTTGGCGCAGACGCTACATCACGGCGAGGAATTTCGCCGGGGCAGGTCAAAGGGTCACCGCCCCGGAGTGCAGCGCCGCCCGGCGACCGAACTGGCCGGTGGCGCGGCGCTTTCCTCGCTGGCAGAGGCGCTCAGCTCAATAACGGCGCTGGAGATGCGTTCCGCCGCCTGTTGCCGGCGCGCCATGGTGGGCGCTGGTGCGTTTACGCAAGGCGGTTCGGCGGATGGCCCGTCACCCGCCCTTGAGTCGTTGCATCAAATAGATTTCCTGACCCGGCGCGACGGGGGCGTGGCGCGACGGGACCATCTGCCCGTCGATCACCACCGACACGCCCGCATCCAGCACAGGCTTCACCCCCGGATGGGCCTGCGCCAGCGCGTCCAGCATGGCCCCGACAGTGTTGGCCTCGACCTCCACCGTCTCTGCTCCATCGGTCAGACGGCGCAGGCCCGACCACAGGTGGACCGTGACCATCACCGCGCCTTGAGCGCCGCCAGCAGTTTCGGCGGGTTGATCGGCAGATGGGTCATGCGCACGCCCACCGCGTCCTCAATGGCGTTGGCGATGGCGGGCAGCGGCGGGGTGATCCCCGTCTCGCCGACGCCGCGCACGCCAAACGGGTGGCCGGGGTTCGGGACTTCGACGATCACCGTGTCGATCATCGGCAGGTCCGAAGCCACCGGCACGCGGTAGTCCAAGAACACCGGGTTCGCCAGCCGTCCCTTGTCGTCATAGACGTACTCTTCGTTCAGCGCCCAGCCGATGCCCTGCGCCGCGCCGCCCTGATACTGGCCCTCGACGTAGGACGGGTGGATCGCGCGGCCCGCGTCCTGCACGACAAGGTAGCGCAGGATCGTTACGCGGCCCGTTTCAGGATCGACCTCTAGGTCCACCACATGCGCGCCAAAGCTTGCGCCGACGCCGTCCGGCACGGATTCGTGGTGGCCCGAGATCGGCCCGCCTGTGCTGCCCATCTTGGCGGCGATTTCCTTGATGGTCATGGGGGGAAACTTGCCCGCATTCGGGCCTGCGGGCTGCGCGGCCCCATCGGCCCATTCCACCGCCTCGGCCTCGATGCCCCAGTCAGCGGCGGCCCGGCGGCACATTTCCTTGATCGCGCCTTGGGTGGCCTCGACCGCGGCCTTGCCGGTGGCAAAGGTGGCGCGTGACCCATGGGTCGGCTCGTTGACGCCCAAAGCACCGGTTTCCACCACGTTGACGCGCACGTCCTCATAGGGGATGCCAAGCGTTTCCGCGACCATGAGGGCCACGGACGCGCGGCTGCCGCCAATGTCGGGCGTGCCGACCGACACTTGCGCCGTGCCGTCTTCGCCAATCGCCATGCTGACCGAGGTTTCGCCATTGTGGTTGAACCAATAGCCCACCGCAAAGCCGCGCCCCTGGTTCTCGGCCAAAGGCGCGCTGAGCTGGGGATGATCCTTGACCGCCTCCAGCACCTCTTTCAGGCCAATCGAGCCGAATTTCGGCCCGTAAGAGGCCTGATCGCCGGTCACAACGCCATTCTTGAGCCGCACCTCGACCGGGTCGAGCGCCAGTGCGCGGCACATCTCATCCACGAGGCTTTCCACCGCAAAGGCCCCCATGGGCGAGCCCGGCGCGCGGTAGGCGGCGCATTTGGGGCGGTTGGCCAGCACGTCATAGCCGATGTGCTGGACGTTCGCCAATTTGTAGCCCGCAAAGCAGCAGTACAGGGCCATATCGACGGGCGCACCGGGGAACGCGCCGCCTTGCATCCGAAACTCGGCGCGGGCGGCGGTGATGGTGCCGTCCGACTTCATGCCGATCTTGACGTCCATCGACGCGCTGGCCGTTGGTCCCGTGGCGCGCAGCACTTCGGACCGGGACATGACGATCTTGACCGGCTTGCCGCCCGCCTTTTTCGACAGGGCAAGGCTCAAAGGCTCCATAAAGATCGTGGTCTTGCCGCCAAAGCCGCCGCCGATCTCGGACGGGGTGACGCGCAGCTGGCTGGCTTCGATGCCCAGAACGGCGGTGCACATCTTGCGGATGAACCACTGGCCTTGGGTGCAGACCCACATCTCGCCCTTGTCGTCGCTGCCCATCTGGCCGACGCAGGCGTGCGGTTCGATATAGCCTTGGTGGGTGGCCTCGGTCTTGTAGGTCTTTTCCATGACCAGATCGGCCTCGGAGAATCCTGCGTCGACGTCGCCGCGCCCGAACTCCATGTATTTGACCACATTGGGGTGCAAGCCTTCGGGGACGGTGGGATCGGCGGCCCCCTCGCGGATCACCGGGGCACCGTCCGCCATGGCGTCATCCACGTCGATCACATGCGGCAGCACCTCGTAGGTGACGTCGATCAGGCGCGCCGCCTCTTCGGCGATCAGTTTGGACGTGGCAGCGACGGCGGCCACCGCGTGCCCATCGTACAAGGCCTTGTCCCCGGCGATGGTGTTTTCCTGAAGGTTCCAATCCTCGCCCGTCAGCCCGGTGGGAAAATCCGCACGGGTGACGATGGCCTTGACGCCGTCCAGCGCCTCGGCCCGAGCTGTGTCAATCGACACGATCCGCGCGTGCGCATGGGGCGAGCGGACCACGGCCGCGTGCAGCATCCCCGGCAGCGCGAAATCCGCGCCATAGCGCGCGCGCCCCGTGACCTTGTCAAGGCCATCGGGGCGGTCGGGCCGCGTGCCAACCAGTTTGAATTCGGTCAATCCATCCTTGGCCATTACGCCGCCTCCCCGCGCAGTTCCGCCGCCGCGTCCATCACGGCGCGGATGATCTTGTCATAGCCGGTGCAGCGGCACAGGTTCCCGGCCAGCCAGTAACGGGTTTCTTCCTCGGTCGGGTTGGGGTTGACCTCCAGCAGCTTGCGCGCCGCGACCAGAATGCCCGGCGTGCAGAACCCGCACTGCAAGGCCGCGTGTTCGATGAATTTGCGTTGCAGCGGGTGCAGGCTGTTGCCGTCCGCCATGCCTTCGATGGTTTCAACGCTTTTGCCGTCCGCCTCGACGCCCAGCACGAGGCACGAACACACCAAGGTGCCGTCGAGTTCGACGGAACACGCGCCGCAATCGCCGGTGCCGCAGCCCTCTTTGGAACCGGTCAGGCCAACGTGATCGCGCAGGCAATCCAGCAAGGTTTCACGCGGATCGGCGAGGAATTCGACCGCATCCCCATTAACGGTGGTTTGGACGTGGATCTTGGTCATGCGTGCTCTCCCTTGGCGCGGGCATAGGCGATTTTCGCGGCGCGTTTGGCCAGAACGCCGGCGATTTCGGTGCGGAACTCGGCGGTGCCGCGTTTGTCGCTGATCGGTTTGGCAGCGCCCTGGGCGGCCTTGACCAGCGCCTCGATCGCGGCGTCGTCCAGCGGGGTGCCGATGATGGCCTCGGCCGCTTCGGGGACAAGCACCACCGTTGGGGCCACCGCCCCAAGCGCCACGCGCGCCTCTGAGATCGTCTCGCCATCCAGACGCAGGCTGACCGCTGCGCCGACCACGGCGATGTCCATTTCCGTGCGCGGGATGAACCGCAGATAAGCGTCGCCCGCAGCATCCCCGCGCGGCGGCAGCAGGATCGCCGAGATCAGCTCGCCCTTGGCCAGCGTCGTCTTGCCGGGACCGGCGGGAATATCCTCGACCGGAACGGTGCGCGTGCCATCGGGGCCGGTCACCTCGACCATCGCGCCCGCCGCCACCAGACCGGGGACCGAATCCGCCGCCGGAGAGCCGTTGCACAGGTTGCCCGCCAAGGTCGCGCGGCCCTGCACCTGGGTCGAGCCCACCAGCTCCATGCCTTCGACGACGCCGGGCCAATCGGCCTTGAGACCCGTGTGCGCGCCCAAAGCGATGCCCGGCACAGCCACGCCAATGCGCCAGCCGCCCTCTGCCGTCTGGGAAATCTCGCTCACGCCGTCGATTTTCTTGAGGTCGATCAGGTCGTCAGGCACCACCATCCCGGCGCGCATCTGCACCAGCACGTCGGTGCCGCCCGCCAGAAACCGCGTCACACCAGAGGCCGCAGCGGCGATCCCGCTGGCGTCCGTAAAGGTCGTTGGACTGTGATATCGCATGAAGCCTCCCAAAGCATGTGCGGGTCTGTTGCGGACAAGCGCGCCGGAACGGCGCGCCCCAGGCCGGGCGGCACGGTCAACCCGTGTCCCCCGCCCTTGCAGCATTTCGGGAAATGACCTGAAAGGCAATGCCATGCGTGACGCCCGGCGCGCGCCCTCGCGCAAAAGCTTTGGCCGCTCTAGGCTGGCCCGCGCGGCGCGGCTTTAGAACGAAATATCCCCCTCGGGGGTCCAGTAGACCAGCGTATCACTCAGCGCGGCGGCGTCCAGATCCACCACGCCAGTCAGGAACACCTCGACGTTTTCGTTAAAGCTCAGCAGCGTGCCGCGGTCCATGACCTGCATATCGGCGGCGATCTGCGACAGCTCGCGCGCATTCGCCAGCCCAAAGGTCAGCCCGATCCGATCCCCATCCGCCGCGTTGAAATCAAGGATCACGTCCGAGCCGTAACTGTCGTCAAACAGGAACAGGTCGGCATCCGCCCCACCTTTGAGCGTATCGTTCCACCAGTTGCCGAACAGCGTGTCCTCTCCGCCGCCGCCCAGCAAGAGGTCGTCGCCTTCGCCACCATCGAGATAATCGTCGTGGCGGTTGGCGGTCAGCGTATCGTTGCCGTAGCTGCCATACAGCGTGTCCTGATAGGTGCCGCCCTTTAGGAAATCGTCCCCATCGCCGCCGTTCATGTAGTCACTGCCGCCGCCCCCCTTAAGCGTATCGGCCCCGGACCCGCCGTGCAGCGTGTCGCCGTGGCGCTGCCCTGCCAGGCTGTCGTCGCCATTCCCGCCGTCGAGGTAATCGCTTTTGGTGCCGCCGCGTAGCCTGTCGTTGCCGTCATAGCCAAACAGGTCGTCCTGCCCCGTTTGCCCGTGCAGATCGTCGTCACCCAACCCGCCGTAGAGCGAGTCATTGCCCCGCCCGCCTTGGATCGTATCGTCGGCGTCCATCCCGGCCAGAAGGTTGTCGAAATCGTCCCCGATCATGCGGTCCGCGGCTTCGCTGCCTTCGACAATCAGATAGCCGCTGCCGGGGGTTTGCACGATGGTGTCCTGCCCGCCAAACCCGTTGTCCGCCACCTGCCCTGTGCTCAGGTCAAGGTCGATCCCGGTCGAGGTGCCCGCCCGCGCCCATCCGTAGGACAGCCCCAGAACCCCATCCAGCGTCAGCTCGAACCGGTCAGAGCCGCCGTCGCCGTTGATAAAGACGTGGCCATCACCCGCCCCGGTCACACGGATCGTGTCATCGCCTTGCGAGCCCGACAAAATCAGGTCTGAGGTGGCAAGGACGTGGTGCAAGCCACTGATCGTGTCGGTGCCCATCGTGGTTATGACCGTTCCATCGCCGGTCTGCCCGTCCACATCCATGGTCAGACCTTCCACAAAGCGATCATACCGCAGCGACAGCCCCGCGTAATACCCCGGCGCAAGAGTGATGGTATCAGACCCCGGTGTCGCACTGACGGTATTGAGTGCGTCCCAGTGCACATCCGACGTGGTCGCCGCGCCGGTAAAGGCAATCCTGTCATCGAGAAATGTTCCGATCAGCACGTTGCCCACAGGCGACCCGTCAAGGGTCATCGGCACGGTGATCTGATCTTGGAAGTCGATAATCAGATTATGTTGATGGAAAAAGCCTGTCGCCGCAGAGGCAACCATGATCACCGACGCGGATGTGTTGATCAGGCCCGCCAGCGCGCTTTGCTTGTCGGCCACCGTGGGTTCGGACAGCATGGCCACAACATCCGCAACCGGCCAAGCGATGTCAGAGAATTCAGCTTGGACAATGCCATAAGATCGGAATTCGGCCCCGGTGATCGTCCCTGTCCCGGCCTCGAAATCAAGGGTGTCGCCGGTCAGGGTGATTGTGCCCTCGTGTAGACCGGGGATGGATCCGATGGGCACGGTCACCACGACGCCTTGGTCCGTGACCGAAAGCCCGTTTTCCAAGTCCGCGTCGAAAAGCCCGTAGACGATGCTCAGATCATAGCCCAAAAAATCGAAACGCATGAAGCCCAACCTCCCATAAACCTAAGGGGGAGCAGTAGCGTAGGGCGGGCCACGAGTAAACCGATAAAAGGCCGCGCCAACTGGGGCGCGGCAGTTGGATTTATCCCAATTCCGTCCAAGCCCCGTTGTTTTGCGAAGACGCAATACAGGCCTTGATAAAGCGCATTCCGCTGAGGCCTTCGTCAATGCCTTGCAACGCCTCGGCTTTGGCCCCGCGAATGCGCGCTGCGGCATCGGCGTAGAGCGTTGCAAAGCCTTCGAGGTAGCCTTCGGGATGGCCCGGAGGGATGCGCACCCCGGCAAGGCCCGCCTCTGTTGCGCCCGCGCCGCCCCGCGTGAGGATCTGTTTCGCCTCGCCAAAGCGGGTAAAGGTCATCTGGTTGGGATTTTCCTGCGCCCATTCGATGCCGCCCTTGGTGCCATAGACCCGCAGGCGCAGCGCGTTCTCATTGCCCACCGCCACCTGAGAGGCCCAGAGCATCCCCTTGGCGCCGCCGTCAAAGCGCAGCATCACGTGCACATTGTCATCCACCTGCCGTCCGGGGACAAAGGCGTCAAGATCGGCGGCAAGGCTCTGCGCCTCGCGGCCTGTCACGAAACAGGCGAGGTTATAGGCATGGGTGCCAATGTCCCCGACACAGCCCCCCGCGCCCGAACGCGCCGGATCGGTGCGCCAATCGGCTTGTTTATTATGGGTTTCTTCGGCCAGCCAGTCTTGGGCGTATTCCACCTGCACCACCCGCAGCGTGCCCAGATCGCCGCGCGCGATCATCTCGCGCGCTTGGCGCATCAGGGGATAGCCGGTGTAGTTGTGGGTCAGGATGAACTGCTTGCCGCTGCGCGCGACGGCGGCGGCGATGGCGCGCGCGTCCTCCATGCTGGCGGCCAGCGGCTTGTCGCAAATCACGTGGATTCCCGCGTCCAGAAAGGCGATCGCGGGGGCGGCGTGCATGTGGTTCGGCGTGACGATGGCCACCGCGTCGATGCCGTCGGGGCGCGCTGCCTCGGCCTGCGCCATGGCGGCGAAATCGTCGTAGCAGCGCGCCGGATCAAGCCCCAGTTCCGCCCCCGAGGCCCGCGCCCTGACCGGGTCAGACGACAGCGCGCCAGCGACCAGATCCCACTGTCCGTCGATGCGCGCGGCGATGCGGTGGACCCCGCCAATAAAGGCGCCCTGCCCGCCGCCAACCATGCCCAGTTTCAACCGCATTATTTCAACCCCAACATGGCTTTGATTTGCGCCTGATCGGTTTCCGCCCCGGCAAAATCGTCAAAGGCTTTATCCGTGACTTCGATGATATGCCGGGAAATGAACGGCGCACCTTCTGCGGCCCCTTGTTCGGGGGATTTCAAACAGCATTCCCATTCCAAAACCGCCCAGCTGTCATAGCCATATTGCGCGAGTTTCGAGAAGATGCCCGAGAAATCCACTTGCCCGTCGCCAAGGCTGCGGAAACGGCCCGCACGATTGACCCATGATTGGTAACCGGAATAAACGCCTTGGCGACCATCGGGATTAAACTCGGCGTCTTTTACGTGATAGGCGCAAATTCTTTCGTGGTAGATGTCGATGAACTGCAAATAATCCATGCCTTGCAGCAGGAAATGCGAGGGGTCGTAATTGATCCGGCAACGGGTATGATCTTTGCAGGCATCGAGGAACATTTCCCACGACGCACCGTCAAAGACATCCTCGCCCGGGTGAATTTCAAAGCCAATATCGACGCCGTTTTCCTCGTAATGATCGAAAATCGGCACCCAGCGGCGGGCGAGTTCGGCAAAGGCTTCTTCGATCAGCCCGGCGGGGCGCTGCGGCCACGGGTAAAGGTAGGGAAAGGCCAGCGATCCGGTAAAGCTCACGGTCGTATTCAGGCCCAGACGGCGCGAGGCCACGGCGGCCTTTTTCACCTGGTCCACCGCCCAGGCCTGCCGTGCGTCGGGCTTGCCGTGGACCTCAGCCGGAGCAAAGGCGTCAAACGCCAGATCATAGGCCGGGTTCACCGCGACCAACTGCCCTTGCAGATGGGTCGACAGCTCGGTGATCTCGACGCCCGCATCGGCGCAGATCCCCTTGATCTCGTCGCAATAGGTCTGACTGTCGGCGGCCTTGTCCAGATCGAACAGACGCGCGTCAAAGGTCGGGATCTGCACGCCCTTATAGCCAAGGCCCGCTGCCCATTTCGTGATGTTTTCCAGACTGTTAAAGGGCGCATCGTCGCCTGCGAATTGCGCCAGAAACAGCGCCGGTCCTTTGATCAAACCCGCCATGTCTTTCCTCCGTTAACCTTGCGCATAGCGCATGTAGGCAAATCGTTTCCCATCGGGCGACCAGCACGGCACGTTCAAGGTGCCTTGGCCGCCGAAAACCTCTGTCAGGACGCGCGTCTCGCCTGTAGTCAGGTCGATCAGGCGCAGGTCCACGTCGCGCTCTGCCGGGTGCCCGTCGGTCCCCGGCGCGTAGGTCAGATAGACCACGTGCCGCCCGTCGGGGCTGGGGTGCGGGAACCAATTGACGCGCGCGTCCTCCGTCATCTGCTCCAGCCCGGTGCCATTCGGGTGCATCCGCCACAGGTCCATCGCCCCGCCCCGGTCCGAGTTGAACCAGATCCACGCGCCATCCGGCGTGTAGTCCGGCCCGTCGTAGTGGTGCGCGCTGGTGACCAAGACCTGCTCGTCCCCGCCATCAAGCGCGCAGGTGGCGATCCCGAACTGGCCGCCCCGCATGCAAGTATAGGCCAGCCGCGCGCCATCGGGGGACCAGCCGTGCCACCAACTGGGGGCCAGCGGCGTGACTTGCACAGGCACGCCCCCCGCCTTGGGCAACGTGTAGATCAGCGAGGTGCCGCGCGCCGGGCTGTCCGAGACCACCAACGTCTCTCCATCGGGCGAAATGCCGTGGTCATTGTTGAGCCACTTTACCCCCGTCACCTCGATCGGCTGAAGCTCTGGCGCGACCAGAGGCACGCGAAACAGCCGCCCCTCGCCATTCACGATCAGATGGTCCCCCGAAGGCGCCCAATTCGGCGCTTCGATATGGCTCTCGACGGCGAGCAAGGTCTGCGCCCTGCCCTCCGCCAGATCGTAAATGTCGAGGACCGACCGCATCACGCCAGCATCGCCTGCGCGGCGTCCGGGCCCAGAGCCTCTGGCCGCTCGCAGGTGGTTTTCATACTCACCCAAGCGCGGTCCTCGCCCGCTTGCAGGATCGCGGTCATGACCTCGACCACATGGGTCGCCAGTTCTTGGCTACAGCGATGCGGGCGGCCTTCGTCGATGGCGGCGGCCATATCGGCCAGACCCGCGCAACGATAGTTGGCCCGGGGCGTGCCGCGCCCGTCCTCCATATTGTTGACGCTGAACGGATGGCCGCGCTCTGCCACATCCTCGGCCCCGTCCGGCGTGGCGAACTGCACCGCACCGCCGAAGAAGTTCGGATCGGGCACGTAGACAGAGCCATCAAGCCCATAAAGCTCCATGTTTTCATGGCGATGCGCTTTGACGTCCCAGCTTGCGCCCAGCGTGACAATTGCGCCGTTTTCAAACTCCAGCAGCGCGTGGATATTGGTGGGCGTGTCCACCGGGATCTCTTCGCCATTGCGCGGCCCGTTGGAAATGGTGCGCGTGGCGCGTCCCTTGCCGGTCATGGCGGCGACCGCCTTGATCGGGCCGATCAGTTGAACGAGGTTGGTGATGTAATACGGCCCGAGGTCCAGCACAGGGCCACCGCCCGGCTGAAAGAAGAAGTCCGGGTTCGGGTGCCAATGTTCCATCCCAAAGGACAGCACGTGGCAGGTGCCGCCGACGATCGGACCCGCCTTGCCTTCGTCGATGATGGCGCGCGCCAGTTGGTGCGCCCCGCCCATGAAGGTGTCGGGGGCAGAGCCGACGCGCAGCCCCTTTTCAGCTGCCAGCGCGCGCAGCGCCTCGCCCTCTTCCAGCGTCAGGACGAAGGGTTTTTCCGAGTAGCTGTGCTTGCCGGCTTCGAGGATGCGTTTCGAGACCTCGAAATGCGCCGCCGGGATGGTCAGGTTGACGACGATGTCGATGTCATCGCTGGCGAGCAGTTCGTCCACCGTGCAGGCGCGCAGGCCGAATTCCTCGGCGCGCGCCTTTGCGGCGTCCATGTTCACATCGGCGCAGGCCCGCATTTCCAAGCCTTTGAAAAGCGGCGCAAGTTTCATGTAGGCGGCAGAGATGTTGCCGCAGCCGATCACACCAATTCCGTAGGTTTTCATAAGTTACAGCCCCTTGATCGTCTCAATCGAGCGCCGCGCAAAACGGTCGCAATCGCTGGGTTTGTCATGCTCGGCGACGAACAGATCAACACCAACCTCGCGCAAAGCGGTCATGATCGCCTTCCAATCCATGGTGCCGTGGCCCACGTCGGCCCAGCCGTCCTCGTCCGCGCACTCACCCTGCGCGGCGATGTCCTTGACGTGGGCGGTGGTGATGCGGTCGGCATGGGCCTTGATCCATTTCAGCGGATCGGCCCCGCCGCGCACCACCCAAGCCACGTCCATTTCCCAGTCAATGTTGGGCGCGTGTTCCAGGATCAGGTCCATGGCGATTTCGCCACCGGGCAGCGGCATGAATTCCCAATGGTGGTTGTGCCAGCCAAAGGCAAACCCTGCGTCGTTCACCTTTTTCCCGGCCTCATGCAGGCGCTTTGCCAGCGCAATCCAGTTGGCCGCATCGGTGCCGTCGCGCCACAGATCCTCGGGCGCGGGGCAGAAAATACGGTTCATGCCCAAAATCTTGGCCGTGGCCAGCGTCTGATCCAGTGTCTCTTCGAAATTGCCGATGGGAAAGAAATGCCCCGAAGGCATGGTCAGCCCGTGCTGGTCCAGCAGCGCGCGAAAGGCGGCCGGGTCGGTGTAGACACCGCCAAAGCCTTCGACCTGCGTGTAGCCGAGGGCGGCGAGCTTGGCGATCACGTCTTCCCAAGGGGTCGCCTCGCGTGCCGAGTAAAGTTGGAATGAAACGTCCATGATGGATCCTGTTGGTTGGGCGGTCACAGCCGCTCTTCGCTTGCTTTGTCAAAAAGATGGATGCGGGCGGGGTCAAACCCGATGGGCAGCGCGTCGCCGGGGCGCAGCGTGGCCTGCCCGTCCAGACGCACCCAGAACGGCGCGCCGTTGGCATTGACCCGCGCCAGAGTGTCTGATCCCAGCGGCTCGACCAGCTCGACTGTGCTGTCCAGACGGATCGGCATTTGCGCCGCCGCCGCGCCAGAGGCGATGTGTTCGGGCCGGATGCCCAGCACGGCGGGGGTCGCATCTGGCGCGCCGCCGTCAAAGGCGTAGCCCTCCACCGAAATCTCGCCCAAGGGGCTGGAAAATTGCGTCGCGGCCAGCGCGCCGTCGACCATGTTCATCGTCGGAGAGCCAATGAATTCCGCCACATACAGGTTGCGCGGGCGGTTGTAGATCTCGGACGGGCTGTCCAGCTGCATCACCCGCCCGCCCTTCATGATGGCGATGCGGTCGGCCAGCGTCATGGCTTCGATCTGGTCGTGGGTGACGTAGATCATCGTGTTGCCCAGCGTCTGGTGCAGCTGCTTGATCTCGACCCGCAGATCGGCGCGCAGCTTGGCATCAAGATTGGACAGCGGCTCGTCGAACAGGAACACATCCACGTCACGGACCAGCGCCCGCCCGATGGCGACCCGCTGCCGCTGCCCGCCAGACAGAGCCGCCGGTTTGCGTTTCAGCAACGGCTCGATCTGCAAGACCTCGGCGGCGCGGGCGACCCGCTTGGCGATCTCATCCTTGGGGACCTTGGCGTTTTTCAGGCCAAAGGACAGGTTCCCCTCGACCGTCATCTGCGGGTACAAAGCGTAGCTTTGGAACACCATGCCAATGCCGCGATCGGACGGCTCGGCCCAGGTGACGTTCTTGCCGCCGATGTGGATCTGCCCGGCGGTCACGTCCAGCAGCCCGGCAATGCAGTTCAGCAAGGTCGACTTGCCACAGCCCGAAGAGCCCAAGAGCACGAGGAATTCCCCCTGCCCGATGGTCAGGTTCAGGTCTTGCAAGACTTTGACCGCGCCGAAATGCAGGTCAAGGTTCTTGATTTCAACAGAGTTCATTTGAGCGTTCATGTGGCTCATCCTTTTACGGCGCCAGCAGCAATGCCGCGCACAAACAGCTTGCCGGACACAAAGTAGATCACGAGGGGGACCAACCCGGTCAGCAGCGTCGCCGCCATGTTGACGTTGTATTCCTTGACCCCCTGGACCGAGTTGACGATGTTGTTCAGCTGCACCGTCATCGGGTAGAGGTCGGGCTTGGTGTAGATCACGCCGAACAGGAAATCATTCCAGATTCCAGTGACTTGCAGGATCATCGCCACAACAAAGATCGGCAGCGACATGGGCAGCATGATCTGGAAGTAGATCTGCCAAAAGCCCGCGCCGTCCACCCGTGCCGCCTTGAACAGCTCTTCGGGGAGCGAGGTGAAATAGTTGCGGAACAGCAGCGTCAGGATCGGCATCCCAAAAATAGAGTGCACAATCACCAGCCCCCAGAGAGAGCCATACAGACCCAGCTCGCGCAGCATGATCACCAGCGGGTACAGCATCACCTGATAGGGAATGAACGCGCCAAAGATCAGGATGGCAAAGAACACATCCGCGCCCTTGAACCGCCAGTTGGCCAGCGCGTAGCCGTTGACGCTTGCGATGGCGATGGACACGATCACCGACGGGATGGTGATCTGCACAGAGTTCCAGAACCCGCGCGACAGCCCGTCACAGTTCAGGCCGGTGCAGGCCTCGGACCACGCCTTGACCCAAGGCTCGAACGTGATTTCCACCGGCGGGGCAAAGATGTTGCCCATGCGGATTTCCGGCATCCCTTTGAGCGAGGTGACCACCATCACGTACAAGGGCAGCAGGTAATACAGCGCCACCATCCCCAGAATGCCGTAGATGATGATGTTATTGCGCGAAAAGCGCTTGCGCGGCTTGGGGCCTTGGGGGCCGTCGAGATGCGCGCTGACCGCGTCCATCGCCGCCCCCGCAGCATTCAAAGTTGCAGGATTAGCCACGTTTCTTGCCTCCGAATTCCAGCATCGCCCAGGGGATCACAACGATCAGCACCGCCAGCAGCATCATGGTCGAGGCGGCAAAGCCCTGGCCCAGGTTCTGGCCGCCGAACATGTAGTCATAGACGTATTTCGCAGGCATCTCGGTGGACACGCCGGGGCCGCCGCCGGTCATGGCCACGATCAGGTCGTAAACCTTGACGATGCCCGAGGCGATCAGCACCAGCGTGGTGATGAAGACCGGGCGCATCATCGGAATGACGATGAACAGGTAGGTCTTCCACGCCGGGATGCCGTCAACGCGCGAGGCCTTCCAGATGTCCTGGTCGATGCCGCGCAGGCCCGCCAGCATCAGGACCATAATAAGGCCCGTCCCCTGCCACAGCCCCGCGATCACCACGCCAAAGATGGCGATCTGCGCATTGTACAGCGGGTCAAAGGCAAAGCTGTCCCACCCCAGCGCGCGCACCACGTTCGACACGCCCAAATCCGGGTTCAGCAGCCATTGCCACACCAGCCCCGTCACGATGAAGGACAGCGCAAAGGGATACAGGATGATGGTGCGAAAGGTATTCTCGAACCGGATTTTCTGATCCATCAGCGCCGCAAGGATAAAGCCCAGCACAAAGCTGAGCACCAACATGCACAGGCCATAGATGAACAGGTTCTCGATCGAGACCATCCAACGCCGCGTGTCCCACAGGCGTTCGTACTGGTCAAAGCCGACGAACTTCCACTTGGGCAGCATCTTGGACTTGGTAAAGCTGTAGGCGACGGTCCAAAGCGTGCCGCCGGTAAAGACGACCAGCGCGGTGATGATCATCGGAATCGCGGCAATCTTGGCGTTCAGATTGCGAAACAGCGATTTCGGACGTGAAGCGGCCATAGCGCCCCCGGAATGAAAAAGGTCAGATTTTCGGGATGAACGGGCCCGGCCTGCGGCGCGCGCAAGCCGGGCTGTCAGGCGCGCTTACTCGGCGTCTTCCATGATACCGACAAAGCGCTCTTGCGCCGCTTCGGCGGTGATCGAGCTATCGGCAAAGAACTCGACGAACAGGTCTTCGAGCTGGGCGCGCGTGTCAGAGGTGATCAGGATGTTCCAATCGGGCACGGCGTTGCCGCGGCCAAGGATTTCCAGACCTTTCTTCATGCAGTCGTTCGCCGCATCAAGGTTGACATCACCGCGCACCGGCAGCGAGCCTTTTTTCAGGTTGAAGGCCACCTGAACGTCCGGGTCGACCAGCAGCGCGGCCAGCTCGCCCTGAGCGGCGGATTTGTCCGCGTCATCCAGCACCGGGAAGTAAAAGGCATCGCCCCCCGCCAGTAGAACGTCACGCTCGCCCAGACCCGGCAGGCAGTGGTAATCCTGCCCCGCAACTTGCCCTGCCACGGCGAATTCGCCCTGCGCCCAGTCACCCATGATCTGACCGCCCGCCTGGCCGGTGATCACAAGGTTGGTGGCCTGGTTCCAGTCCTGCACGTTGCTGTCGGCGGACAGATCGCGCGCGATGGCGGCAGTCTTGAAGATTTCCAGCACCTCGGCGCTGGCCGCCGCGTCGGCGTCCTTGTCCTGGAAAACCGACAGGTAAACATCGGTCGGCATCAGGGAAATGACCATCGCGTTAAAGGCCAGGTTCTGCTGCCAGCCCTGCTTGCCCATGGCCAGCGGGGTGATCCCGGCCTCTTTCAGCGCAGGCGCCGAGGCCACGAATTCAGTCCAGGTGGTCGGCACCGGCACGCCGGCCTTTTTGTAGGCCGCGTCGGACAGCCACAGCCACTGCGACGAGTGGATGTTCAGCGGCGCGCAATAGACCTTGCCGTCCACGGTGCAAGCGTCCAGCAGCGCCGGGGGGTTGATGACCTCGCGCCATTTGTTCGCCTCGGCGATGTCGGTCAGGTCGCGCATCATGCCCGCTTCGACCAGCTCTTCGGCCTGGCGGCCATGGTTGAACTGGGTGGCGGCCATGGGATCGCCGCCGGTGATGCGGCTGATCATGATCGGGCGCGCGGTGTTGCCAGAGCCCGCGATCGCGCCGTCCACCCACTTGTGCTCTGTGCGCTCGTTCAGCGCCTTGGCCAGCTCGCCCACGGCGGCCGCTTCGCCGCCCGAGGTCCACCAATGGGTGACTTCCAGATCGGCGGCGTGGACGGTGCCCGCAACGGTCAAAGCGGTCGAGGCCGCCAGCATGGTCTTGAGTAGTTTCATGGTTTTTCCTCCCTTTCGAGCGCTCCTCAACGCCCGGTGTTCCGCGACTGTCTCGCCGCCTGTAAACGATTACACGCTAGCAACACGGTGGACGCCTGTAAACGATTACATTAGACTTGCGGGAACAATTATCCGGCGCGCTCTCGGGCCGCTGCCCCAAGGACCACCGGGACATGCTGAAAAAACCCGCCAAAATTCAAGACGTTGCCAAGGCGGCAGGCGTGTCCACCGCAACCGTAAGCCGAGCGTTGTCCAACCCCGACAAAGTGGCCCAGCCAACGCGGGACGCGGTGATGAACGCGATTCGGCAAACCGGTTACCGGGTGAATCATGCCGCCCGCACCTTGCGCACACGGCGCGCGGGGGCTGTTCTTGTGTTGACGCCGAACCTTGGGAACCCGTTTTTCTCGAAGATCCTGTCGGGCATCAGCGCAACCTTGGCGGACAATGGCACCTCGGTGCTGATCGCCGACAGCCACGATCACGGCGATGTCACCCGCACCGCGCTGGACTATTTCAACGATGCGCGGATCGACGGAATCATCTCGCTCGATGGCAGCATGACCCCCGACCAGATGGCGCAATTTGCCCAGCACGATTACGCCAGCCGGATCATTTTTGCCTGTGAATGGGCGCCCGATGTGCCCCTGCCCTCGGTGCGCAGCGACAACCGCGCGGGCGTGCGTCTTGCGGTGCAGCATCTGTACGACCTGGGGCATCGCCACATCGCCCATGTCACCGGCCCCGAAGGCAACGTGCTGACCGCCGAGCGCCGCGAGGGCATGTTGGCCGAACGCAGCCGCCTGAACCTGCCGGTGCGGGACGAATGGATCATTCGCGGCGATTTCAGCCTTGCCTCGGGCCAGGCCGCCGCCGCGCGCATCTTGGCGATGGACCATCGGCCCACGGCGGTGTTCTGCGCCTCTGACATGGTGGCGATCGGCTTGATCGCGACCCTGACCCAAGGCGGTCTGCGCGTGCCGCAGGACATCTCTGTCGTGGGGTTCGACGACATTGAAATGGCCGAATACACCCTGCCGCCGCTGACCACGATCCGGCAAAACCGCCCCGCGCTGGGCACCCGCGCCGCCGAGCGTCTGCTGGCCCAGATCGAAGACCCCAGCGCGCGCAAGGCGCACTGCCCGGATGTGATCGACGTGGAGCTGGTGGTGCGCAAAAGCACCAGCCCTGCCCCGGTTTAAAGCCCCCGCCTCGATGGCAGGGCTTTGTTTCCAGCGGGTCAGAGCCGCGCCTTGACCGCGTCCACAACCGCCTCGGCGGTGATGCCGAAATGCTTGTACAGGTCGGTTTCCGCCCCCGATGCGCCAAAGCCGGTCATGCCGATAAACGCGCCGTCCTCGCCGATGTAGCGATCCCAGCCGAACTGCACGGCGGCTTCGATCCCGACGCGCACGGTGCCACGGCCCAAGACTGCGTCACGATAGGCTTTGTCCTGTTCCTCGAACGCCGCCCAGCAGGGCATGGACACAACCGCCGCACCAATGCCTTGCGCCTGCAGCGCTTCGCGCGCCTTCAGCGCAATCGCCACCTCGGAGCCGGTAGCAAGCAAAGTCGCTTGCCGCGCGCCGGTCGCCTCGGCCAGCACATAGGCGCCGCGCG
This sequence comes from Tropicibacter naphthalenivorans, assembly GCF_900176475.1. Lineage (GTDB taxonomy): Bacteria > Pseudomonadota > Alphaproteobacteria > Rhodobacterales > Rhodobacteraceae > Tropicibacter > Tropicibacter naphthalenivorans. The sequence continues at coordinate 90,577 of NZ_FWXX01000002.1, read as the reverse complement.
CCGTCAGGTTTTCCCCGGTCACACCTTCGCGCACAGCGGGCAGCGGCTGACGCGAGCAGATGATGTTGGTCGGACCTTGGCGGCGCTGCATGGCGATTTCCCACGCTTCGGCCATCTCGGCCCCATCGGCGGGACGGATCGTATACATGTTGGGATAGGCGCGCAGCGAGGCGAGGTATTCCACCGGCTGGTGCGTCGGGCCGTTCTTGCCGATGCCAATGCTGTCGTGGCTAAAGACGAAAATCCCCGGAATGCCCATCAAGGCGGCCATCCGCAGCGTGTGCCGCATGTAGTCGCTGAACACGAGGAAGGTGGTCCCGACGCTGACCACACCGCCATGCACCGTCATGCCGTTCATGATCGCCCCCATGGCGAATTCGCGCACGCCGTAGTGGATGTACCGCCCGGTGCGGTCGTCGCGGGTAAAGGGCGCAAGCTGCCGCTTGTGCTGGGTCGCGGCCTCCAGGTCGGGCGCGCCAGAGATCAGCTCGGGGACGGCCCCTGCCAATGTGGACAGCACTTCGCCAGAGGCTTTGATGCCCGCGCGGGCCTGACCGTCGGTGGCGAGGGTCTGCTTGATCCCCTGCAAAGCGTCCTGCCAGCCGTCCGGCAGATCGCCGTTCAACCGGCGCTGGAACGCGGCGCGCTTGGCCTCTGGCAGCGCGGCCAAACGGGCTTCCCACGCTTCGCGCTCTGCGGCGCCGCGCGCGCCCGCCTGATGCCACGCCTCGTACAGGTCTTGCGGGATCTCGAACGGCGCATGGGTCCAGCCGAGGTTTTCACGCGCCGCATCGGTGTCTTCGACGAAAATCTTGCCACCGTGGGCCGCGCGGTCGTTCTGAATGCGCGGGATGCCAAAGCCGATCAGCGTCCGGCAAGCGATCATCGAGGGGCGCGGGTCGGCCTTGGCCTGCGCAATGGCATCCGCCACCGCCTGCGCGTCGTGACCGTCGACGGATTGCACGTGCCAGCCGTTGTTCTCGAACCGCACCACCTGATCCTCGGTCACCGCCTGATCGGTCGGGCCGTCGTCGGTCATGCGGTTGTCATCCCACAGGTAGATCAGCTTGCCCAGACGCAGGTGACCGGCGATGGCGATGGCCTCGGCGGCGATGCCTTCCATCAGGCAGCCGTCGCCGGTGTAAGCATAGGTGTGGTGGTCGACGATGTCGTCGCCATACTCGGCATTCAGGATTTGCTCGGCGATGGCCATGCCCACGGCGTTGGTGATGCCTTGGCCCAGCGGGCCGGTCGTGGTCTCGATCCCCGCCTCGGGGTCGTATTCAGGGTGCCCGGCGGTGTGCGAGCCCAGCACGCGAAAGGATTTGATCTGCTCGATGTCCAGCTTTTCATAGCCCTGAAGGTGCAGCATCGCATAAAGCAGCATCGACCCATGCCCCGCCGAATGCACAAAGCGGTCGCGGTCAGGCCATGTCGGATTCTTGGGGTCGTACTTGAGATGCTGCGTCACCAGCCCCGTGACAATATCCGCGCCGCCCAAGGGGGTGCCGGGGTGGCCGTCCTGCGCGCGCACAATCGCGTCCATCGCCAGAAAACGGATTGCGTTTGCCATCTCGCGCAGCTTGGCGGCGCTCAGCTTGGGTGCCTCGGTCATGGCCCTGCTCCTCTCAACCTGTTGGCCATCCCCTCCGGCTGGCCTGTTGAGACGCTAGGTATCGCCCGCGCGCGCGGGCAACAATTTCGGATTGACGCGCAACTTTTAAGTAAAACTAAACATAAGCGAAACTTAGGCCGCAGGTGCCATCGCAGGCTCGCAGGGAATGACGATGCTGACCTTGGTCCCCGTCTGAGAGGTGTCGATGATCAAACCGCCCTGCGATTGCTTGGCGAAACCGAACACCATCGACAGCCCAAGGCCAGAGCCCTTGCCATCCGGTTTGGTGGTGTAAAACGGATCAAGGATGCGCGGCAGGTCGTCTTCGTTGATGCCGGTGCCATTGTCCGCGACGCTGATCTCGGCGTAGCGGCCCGGCGGCAGGGTGCTGCCCCCGGCGACGACAAAGGGCTTGTCCGCCTGCCATGCACTACAGGACATGGTGATCTCGCCGCCGCCCGGCATGGCATCACGCGCGTTGGAAATCAGGTTGAGCACGGCGGTCATCAGCTGCCCGTCGTCCACTTGCGCAACGATATGCTCATGCGAGCAGACAGTGCGAAAACTGATCTGAGAGGGCAAGAGCCGCTCCCCCAGTTGCGCGGTGCTGCGCAGAACCTCGGACACGTCCTGCAAACTGGTCGCAAGCGTCTTTTGCCGCGCAAAGGACATCAACTGACCCACCAATGACCCGGCGCGGTCGGTGGTCTCGCGGCAATTGCGGATCAGATCGGCGCGTTCGGCGGGGTCTTCGACCAGATCATACAGCTCGAGACTGCCGTTCAGCGCCGTCAGGATGTTGTTGAAATCATGCGCAACACCGCCCGCAAGCTGCCCCAGCGCCTCCATCTTTTGCGATTGCAGGGACAGGCGCGCGGCGCGCTCGGCCTCTAGCCGTTGTTTGCGCGCCGCCAGCATCGCCTTGGCGAAATAGGCAAACAGCGACATCGAGGTAAAGATCATCACCAGACGCGCCGCCATATCCTGCACCCGCGCCAGCGCGAGGATGTCCACCGCGATGATCGCCACCCCCACCGAGGCGATTTCCAGATAGCACATGGCAAGGCTGGTATCCGCACGACGGATCAGGAACACCAACGCACCGCCAAGCGCCGCCGCCGCCGGGATCTGCAAGGTCAGGTCCTCTTGGACCATCAAGAACGCCGGCATCCAGAAATAGGCCAGCAGCATGACGAAAAAGCTGACCGACACCAGCCGCACCGCGCCCCAGCTGGGACAGCGGTCGGCATACTTGAGACAGCCGTAATAGACCACATGGGTGACCGCGTAGACGCCGATCCACATCAGCGACATCACCCAGCCGGTGTAAAAGAACAGGGCCAGCCCCGACGTCTGAACCAAGGCCATCCGAAACCAAAACTCGAACAGATCGCCATATTCGACGTGTTGTAATCGATCGACTTCGCGTCGCGCGTCCATTCCTTAGCCCCATATTCACATTGATTGGACTCCCGCGTCGCAGTCCAATGTGGCAAGAATTGGGCACGGCTTTATTAAGCCCCGTTTGTCAATAAACTGGAAACACCCATCCCCTAATTCCAAGTATTGTTTCCGGTTTACCTAGTGTCAACTCACAAGTGACACGGAAAATTTGTTAATCTTTTCAAATGTTAACGAATTTCAAGCTTTGGTTGACCGGGGTCAAGAATACACACCCGGTTAACCTTTTGCGCTCGGCGTCGATCTTGGGCGGTACTGGCCCTGTACCGAAAATGCCCTAATTGGCATGGCACACAAGCAAGAGGCCGCCATGCTTTCCCTCATCAATCCCGCACTGGCCGTTTTGACCATTGGCTTTGGGCTGTTCGGCCTGATCGCCCCGCGTTTTACCGCCAAGGCATTGGATTTTGCCACCGAAGGCTCGACCATGGGCCTGTCAGAGCTGCGCGCCTCGGCGGGCGGATTGTTCGTCGCCTTGGGCACTGCCTGCCTATGGACGGGCGCACCTTGGGCCTATGGGATGCTGGGGGTGGCCTATGCAGGTGCCGGGATCGGGCGCGTGACCTCGATCCTCATCGACCGCCCGCCCCTGCCCAAGGCCGCCATCTGGGCCGCCTTTGAAATCCTGCCCGCCGCCTGGCTGATCGCGACAAATTTTTAGGCAAAGCCGCCCCGCCCCCCATTGCATCCGCCGCCCGCGCGCCTATATTCACCCTGTTCCTTCGGGGACTATGGACATAAACGCGCATGTAATAAACGGATCGGACCCGGGGGCGGTACCCGGCGTCTCCACCAATCATCCTTCGTTTGGGGATCATGGGGACGAAACAGGATCGACGAACGCGTAAAGATGTAGCTTTGTCTCGGTGAGATACCACCGTTATCGGTTCACAAAGTACAATTGCAAACGACAATCGTGCTCCGGTTGCTCTGGCTGCGTAAGCAGTTCGAGGAATCGAAATCTAAGCCCTTGCGCCTAGCCGCGTAAGGCGGGGTTCGCAGGTACCTGGCAACAGAAACCTGCACTTTCCCTCAAATTGACGAGAAACTCCCGCGCCTTATCTGGCTGGGTCCACGCTTTATTAAGCGCTGGGCGGCATTTTGCGCTTATGACGCCTTATGCCCGCTTTCGACAGATCATGATCGACGTGCTGCAACGGATCTGGATCGACAATGATCTGGATGCGATTGACGACATCTACCAGCCCGACGCCGAAATCCATGGGATGGTCCCCGGCACCGTGCTGGGCCCGCGCGAATTTCGTGAGGTGATCGAACAATACTCCACGCTTTCGCGGCTGGATGGCTTTACCATCCACGATGTGTTCGTAGACTCAGACGACCGCGCCGCCTTTCGCATCACCTTGCAGGTCACGTCCTTTGCCAATGGGCGCACCGCCCCGCAGGACTGTTCGATTTTTATGACGCTGCGCGACGGGCGGATCGCCGCGACCCACAACTACGTCGATCTCATGGGATACTTTGAAATGGTCGGCGCCCTGCCCGAACACACCGCCTACATGCTGCTGGCCGGCGGCACCTTCAAGTGACCAAGGATTAAGCAAGCGCTTAGGCCATTTGCAATTCTCGAAAATTCCGCCCTTCCGTTCCGCGACAAAACCAATATGCTGAGCGCAAAGGATAAAGGACCACGACATGTCCGAAGGGATTGACTACGGCAAACTGATGCACCGTGCCATGCGCGGGCTCATCCAAGAAGTGCTGACCGGTGTGCAAAAGAATGGCTTGCCCGGCGAGCATCACTTTTTCATCACCTTCGACACCTCGCACCCGGATGCGGAGCTGGCCGATTGGCTGTCCGACCGCTACCCCGAGGAAATGACCGTGGTCATGCAGCGTTGGTACGACGACTTGGATGTCACGGACGAAGGCTTTGGAATCACGCTGAATTTCGGCGATGCGCCCGAGCGGCTCTATATCCCTTACGATGCGATCAAGACCTTTGTGGATCCGTCCGTCGAGTTCGGCCTGCGCTTTGAAAGCCAGGATGACGACGACGAGGATGACGGCCCCGAGGCGCCCGATGATGGTCCCGGCGGCGGCGAGCCAGAGCATCGCGACGCCGAGGTTGTCAGCCTGGACCGGTTCCGCAAATAAGCACGCGGTCACACTGCGACGATTTTCCATCGTATGTTAACGGTATCCAACGGTATACCGCCTTGTCTTTGCGTGCTTTTCCGGTATTAGAAATGCCAGATTTGACGAGGAGGGACTTCCCGTGACTGCAACCCGCACCGAGACCGACAGCTTTGGCCCGCTTGAGGTTCCCGCAGACAAGTATTGGGGCGCGCAAACGCAGCGCTCGATCATGAACTTCCCCATCGGCTGGGAACGCCAGCCGGTGCCGATCATCCGCGCGCTGGGCGTGGTGAAAAAAGCCTGCGCCATGGCCAACAAAGAGCTGGGCAACATGGACGCCGAAGTGGCCGATGCGATCATCGCCGCCGCTGGCGAAGTGATCGAGGGCAAGTTCGACGACAACTTCCCGCTGGTGGTCTGGCAGACCGGGTCCGGCACGCAAAGCAACATGAACGCGAACGAGGTGATCTCGAACCGCGCGATTGAAATGTTGGGCGGCACCATGGGCTCGAAAACCCCCGTCCACCCCAACGATCATTGCAACATGGGCCAGTCGTCCAACGACACCTTCCCCACCGCGATGCACGTGGGGATTGCCATGCAGGCGCGTGACGTCCTGCTGCCGGGTCTGCGCAAGCTGCACGGCGCGCTGGCCGCCAAGTCCGAGGAATTCAAGGACATTATTAAGATCGGCCGCACCCACACGCAGGACGCAACGCCGCTGACCCTTGGTCAGGAATTCGGCGGTTACGCCCATCAGGTGGCCAAGGGCATCGAGCGCGTCGAGGCTTGCCTTGGCGACATCTACGAGCTGGCGCAGGGCGGCACCGCCGTTGGCACCGGTCTGAACACCAAAAAAGGCTGGGCCGAGATGGTCGCCGCCAACATGGCGGAAATCACCGACCTGCCCTTTGTGACCGCGCCGAACAAGTTCGAAGCGCTGGCCGCCCATGACGCGATGGTCATGTTCTCGGGCGCGCTGAAAACCGTTGCCGCGTCGCTGTTCAAGATCGCCAACGACATGCGTCTGCTGGGCTCTGGCCCGCGCTCCGGTCTGGGCGAGCTGATCCTGCCGGAAAACGAGCCGGGCTCGTCGATCATGCCGGGCAAGGTCAACCCGACCCAAGCCGAAGCGCTGACCATGGTCTGTGCGCATGTGATGGGCAACGACGCGGCCGTCGGCATGGCAGGTAGCCAAGGTCACTTCGAGCTGAACGTCTACAACCCGATGATGTCCTATAACGTGTTGCAATCCATGCAGCTTTTGGGCGACTCGGCCTCGGCCTTCACCGACAACATGGTGGTCGGCACGCAGGCGAACACCGCGCGCATCGACAAGCTGATGAAGGAATCGCTGATGCTGGTGACCGCGCTGGCGCCGACCATCGGCTACGACAACGCCACCAAGGTCGCCAAGACTGCGCACAAGAACGGCACCACCCTCAAGGAAGAGGCGATTGGTCTGGGCTTTGTGGACGAGGAAACCTTTGACCGCGTGGTCCGCCCCGAGGACATGATCGGCCCCAAGGACTGATCCTTTTCGATCGGCAATCAAAGGCGCGTCCGGGCAACCGGGCGCGTTTTTTTTCATGTGCGGTGTCGCATTTTCCGCGCGTCTTTCCCGTGGAAAGTTGCGGCGGATTTGCTACAATTACCGCATGAGCAACGTTGTAAACCTTAACAAATTTCGCAAGCAAAAGGCCAAGGGCGACCGTCGCCAGCAGGCGGATGAGAACGCCGTCAAGCATGGCCGCACCAAGGCAGAGCGCGATCTGGACAAGGCGCGGGACGCCAAGGCCAAGCGCGACCTCGACGGGCACGAACGCGAATGACGGGGCGTCCGGTCAAACGGTCCTTGACGCTTCAGGGGCACCGCACGTCGGTGTCGCTTGAGGATGCGTTTTGGAAAGAGTTTCGCAACATCGCTGCGAAAGAAGGTAAGCCAATCAATGCCTTAGCGGCAGAAATTGACGCATCGCGCGAAGAGGACGTGGGCCTTGCCTCGTCCATCCGGGTGTTCATTCTGAAACGATTGCAGGCGCAGCGTAGCGGTTAACTCGCCGGGAACACGAAACAGCGATCGCGGCGCACCGACAGCCACATGGGCGTGCCGGGCTTGGGCAGGAACACGTTTGGCACGGTGGCCTTCAGCGTCTGCTGGTCGTGATCCATGCGGAATTCCACAAGGCTTTCGGACCCCATAAAGCGCGCCCGTTCCACCACGCCACGCGCGGGCGTGCCGGCGGCGACGGTGGGGTTCGGGCCTTTGCCCCCGCGATCAAAGTCGATGCTGACATGCTGCGGGCGAAAGACGATTTCCACCTCGGCCCCGTCCGGCACCCCCGGCGCGAGGAACCGGCCAAAGGGCGTATCAGTCAGAGCGCCCTGAACTTTGCCGCGCAACAGATTGATATCGCTAAAGAAAGCCACAGCCTCGCGGTCGGCGGGGGCGTTATAGATGTTATAGGGCGCGCCGCGCTGGACGATCTTGCCGCCGCGCATCAGGGCGATTTCATCGGCCATACGCATGGCCTCTTCGGGTTCATGCGTCACCAGCAAAACGCTTGCGCCCTCTTCCTTGAGCAGGTCCAAAGTCTCGTCACGGATGCCGTCGCGCAGGCGGTTATCCAGCCCCGAGAACGGCTCATCCATCAGCATCACGCGCGGTTTCGGCGCAAGGGCACGGGCCAGCGCGACCCGCTGCTGTTCGCCCCCGGACAACTGGTGCGGGTATTCGTCGATGTAATGGGCAAGGCCAACACGTTCGAGAAGGGTCTTGGACCGCGCGCGTTTCTCGGCCCCGGACCCGGACAGGCCAAAGGCGACGTTTTCCCCCACGGACAGGTGCGGAAACAGCGCAAAGTCTTGAAACATCAGGCCAATCGAGCGGCGCTCTGGCGGGACGCGAAACACCGTGTCGCAAATCAGCGCGCCATCCACATGGATCGTGCCGCTGTCCTGCATCTCGACCCCGGCAATCATCCTTAGGGTTGTAGACTTGCCGCAGCCGGACGGCCCCAGCAGGCAGGTCACATGCCCCGGCGCGATGGACAAGGACACATCGTCCACCACCGCTTTGCCGTCAAAGCGCCGCACCAGATTGCGAATTTCAAGCCGAGGCGCGCCTGCCATGGATGTCTTCCCTTGCCGTGTCGACCCTAAGCTTAGCGAAAGGGTCGGGTTTGCCTAGGCAGGTATCAGCCCTCTTGCGCGGTTTCAACCCTGCCGCGGCTGCCAAGCCACACGGCGGCGAAACCCGCGATCAGAACCACCACGCAAATGACGAACAATTGCTCGTACTTATGGCCCTGCGGCAGGAACGCGGCGACCCAGGGCACGGCGCGCGCAAAGTAGGCCGCAGCGCCCAGCATCGCCGCCGCCCACGCGATGAGGTACGCCCAAAGCGCGATGCGGCGGCCCATCACAAGGCCCACCACCAGCACCGGTGTGAGAAACATCGAGGCCGTGCCGCTGACCGCCACCGCGTCGAACAGGCTTTGGCTGCCGAACAGCGTCAGCAAGGTGCCCGCGACGGCAAAGACGGCCATGGACAGGCGGCCCCCCATCAGGCTGCGCGGCGCGAGGCGCAGTTCCTCGACGCACAGGCGTGCGGCGGACGACAGGGCCGAATCCAGCGTCGAAAGCGCCGAGACCAGCAGCGACAGCATCAGCGCCGCAAAGACCCAAGACGGGAACATCGCCGCCCATGTGCCGATCAACTGGTTTTCCACTGCCGCCCCGGTGATCCCGGCTTGGATGCCGAACAAGCCAAAGCCGATGATGCACAGGGTCGATATCCAGAAGGCGTGGAAAAACGACGCGCGGGTGGTGGCGGGGTCGGCCAGAAACCCTCGGTCCATCATCACCGGGTCGTGCGCCGGGTAGGAAAACACCTGCAAGGCCGCGACCGCCAACAAGACCCAGCCGTTCCACGCCCCAGCGGTGCCGGGCGCGGTCAGCATCGCGCCAAGCGACACGCCGGGGCTGAGCAGCAGCGCGATCAGGGCCGCGATGAAGACAACAAGGAAGAGCGCCATCTGAAGGACGTCGGTGCGCAAAGCCGCGCTGAGGCCGCCCCACGCCGAATAGGCCAGCGCCAGCGCTGCGATCGCCAGCACGGCAACGGTTTCAGACCCCGGCAGCAGCGCCGCAAAGATCAGGCCGATCACGATCAGGTTGGCAAAGACTTCGGACAAGAGCCGCAGAGCGATCACGAGGTTATAGGCCGCTCGCCCCGCCCCGCCAAAGCGCGCGCCCAGCCAATCCTGCACCGAGGCGGCGCGGGTCTCGCGCAGGCGCATCACGATAAAACCGCCGGTCAGGAACGAGCCGTAGTAGGCCGCATAGGCCAGCGTTCCGGCGATGCCGTAGTAGTAGCCGAGGATGGCGGCGTTCATCAGCGAGCGGGCGAAAATCCACGTGGTGACCTGGCTCAGCACCAGCGTCCACAGCCCCGGCGCGCCGCCATCCGGCGTGGTTCCGGCAAAGAAGCCTTGGACCGAGGCGCGGCGCGGCGCGACCACAAAGGACAGCGCGAGGATCACGCCGAGCGAGATGAGGATCAAAGGGGTGGACATAGGCGCTCCGCTGCTTGGTTAACGACTGGTTTACCTGACAGGCGCGCGGAAGGAACCCATGTTTCAGCCCGCTTTCGACAAGGTGAACGTGGCGTTAGCCAACCGCCTTGGCCAGACGCGGCAGGCGCGCCTTTTTCAGCAGGGGGCGCATTTGCCAGTCATCGCCGGACAACCGCCGCGCGGTGCTAAGCACGCGGGTGCAGACCTCTTGCACCGCCTCGGGGTTGCTCTGCCAGAACCCCAGCAGAAAGGCGTCGGGGTCAGAGCGGCTGAGCCCCTCTTCGGCCAGCAGACCCCGGGGGAAATCGCTGGCGTTCATGGTCACCAGCACCTCGGCGGAGCCAGCAATCGCCGCCGCCAAGACATGGCGGTCGTTCACATCCGGCAGCCAGAGGCGGTCCTCGAGCGAGGGCTTCCAGACCACCTCGGCCTTGGGCCACGCGGCGCGCAGCTGGGCGATCTCGCCGCGGGCAATTGTCTCGCCCTCTGGCCCCAGTTTGCGGGCGGCGCGCGCCCATTCTTCGAGGATGCGGGCGGACCACAGGGGCGTATAGAGCCCCTGCCCGGCCACGCCCAGCAGCACTTCGCGCATCACCGTCGGGAACAGGACGCAGGTATCAAGCAGAACCTTCACAGCCATCACAGGCGGAAGAACAGCGCCTTGAGATACCCCGATTCCGCCAGTTGCGGCAGCAAGGGATGGTCCGGGCCAGCCGCCCCGGTGTGGATCAGCGTCGCCCAGCGGCCCGCCCGCCCGATGCCGCGCAGGCACGCGCCGGTAAAGGCGTTGAGGTCCGCGGCGTGCGAGCAAGAGCAAAGCACCAGATAGCCGTCCTCGGCCACCAGCGGCGCGGCCAGACGCGCCACGCGTTCGTAGGCGCGCAAGCCCTTGTCGAGCGCGGGTTTATTGGGGGCAAAGGCCGGGGGATCGCAGATCACCACCTCGAACTTTTTGCCCTCTTCGGCCAGCGCCTCGAGCGTGGCAAAGGCATCGCCCTGACGGGTTTCAAAGCGACCCGACGCGCCCATCTGGCTCGCGCCTTCCTCGGCCAAAGCCAAGGCCGGGGCAGAGCCGTCCACCGACAGCGCGCTTGCCGCGCCGCCCGCCAGCGAGGCCAAGGCAAAGCCGCCCACGTGGCTGAACACGTCGACGACATTCGCGCCCTGCGCCAGACGCGCCGCAAAAGCGTGGTTCTCGCGCTGGTCATAGAACAGGCCGGTTTTCTGCCCGCCGGTCAGGTCGGCCATATAGGTCGCGCCGTTCATCTGCACCGGCACAGGTGCCTCGGGGGCCGATCCGCGCAGGACCACGTCCTGATCGTCCAGCCCTTCGAGGGCGCGGCCACGCCCGCCCGAATTCTTCAGCACATTCGCCGCGCCAGTGACGTTGACCAGCGCATCGGCCATCACCTCGATCAGCGCGTCGGCCCAAGCCGCGTTCGGCTGCACCACCAGCGTGTCGCCAAAGCGGTCGACGATCACCCCCGGCAACCCGTCGGATTCGGCGTGGATCAGGCGGTAGAACGGCGCGTCATACAGACGCTCGCGCAACGCCAAAGCCTTGGCGATCTTGGTCTCCAGCCACGTCTGGTCGATATCCACCAGTTCGCGGTCCAGCATCCGTGCCACGATTTTCGAGTTCGGATTGACCGCCACGGTGCCCAGCGGCGTGTGTTCGTTGTCTTCGAGCGTGGCAATGGTCCCCGGCGCGATCTTGCGCGAGCGGCGGTCCATGACCAGCTCATTTTCAAACACCCACGGCGCGCCGCGGCGGATCGCACGGGCGTTGGCTTTGGGTTTCAGGCGAAGGACGGGGCGCTCGGACGCGAAAACGGGGGCTGTCATGCCCCCGCCTTTAGCTTGGTTTTTGCGTTCTGGAAAGCGTCAGATCTGTCCCAATGCGGTATCGAGTTTATTATCCTGATCGTTCCAGCCACCGGGCAGCGTCAACTCGGCGGTGATGGCGCGACTGACGTGATGCAGGATGCGCTTTCTCTGGGTGATGCCCTGCGCCTCGGCGTCCAGCGCCTTGCGCCCGCCAAAGCCCTTGAAGTTCACCTTCACCAGGCGGTCCATCACAACAGCGCCGGTTTTGACATCGCTCACCCGCAGGTCAAAAAAGATCGTCTGCATCCCGCCAATGGTATAGCGCGCCTTTTCCGACAGGGAATGAAAGCGGCGGAGCGTCAGGTCTACCTGCACCTCTTGGCCACCTTTCAGCGTGCCGCGGCTGCGTTCCATCGCCTCTTGCAGGATCGCGCCCACCTGGGCCTTGCGATTGCCGCGCGGGTCTTCGCGCCAGACGATGTCGGACATCGGGTGGTAAAGGTTCGCCTCAGAGACGGTCAGTTCTTGCGGGATCTTGATCGAATAGGTGCTGATCTGCACAGGCGCAAGCGCGGCGGGGCGATCCGGCACCGCCTGCCCTTCGATGGTGTCAGTGGTGACCGACGCCTGACGATAGCCTTCGGGGGCCTCTAGCTGCGCCACCGGCGGCAGCGCCTCATAAGGCACATTGCGCGTCACCGGCGTACCACCACAGGCCGACAGTGCAGCCATCAATCCCAAAGTTGCAGCAATTCTTGCCAGCGTCATCTCGTCTACCCCTTTGCCTCTCCTCGGTTGCGTTTTTACGTCTCTGAGGAGTAAGTTTTTGTTAACCAATAATTGCCCGCCAATTCGGGCGGCATTGGGGCAGGCTTAGGGAATTACCAAGGTTCACGCCCATCGGTTGTATGTGCGCAAGACCTTTACTGTTAGCGCTAACCAGTATAGATCACACGCAAGACATTCTCAGGATCGGAGGCCCCATGGCTCTGAACGACACCATCGCCCGCGTCACCGCACGTATCGAAGACCGCTCTGCCCAGATGCGCGCCACCTATCTCGACCGGATGCGCCGCGCCGCCGAAGAAGGCCCGCGCCGCGCCCATCTGACCTGCGGCAACCAGGCCCACGCCTATGCCGCCATGGGCGCCGACCAGGACGCGCTGGCCACTGGGCGCGCCCCCAACATCGGAATTGTGACCGCCTATAACGACATGCTGTCCGCGCACCAGCCGTTCGAACGCTTCCCCCAGCTGATCCGCGACACCGCCCGCGCCAATGGCGGCACCGCGCAGGTCGCGGGCGGCGTGCCCGCCATGTGTGACGGCGTGACCCAGGGCCAGGTCGGCATGGAACTGTCGCTGTTCTCGCGCGACGTGATCGCGCTGGCCGCGGGCGTGTCGCTGTCGCACAACGTTTTTGACAGCGCCGTTTACCTTGGCGTCTGCGACAAGATCGTCCCCGGTCTGGTGATCGCCGCCGCCACCTTTGGCTATATCCCCGGCATTTTCCTGCCCGCCGGTCCCATGACCTCTGGCCTGCCCAACGATCAAAAAGCCAAGGTCCGCCAGCAGTTTGCCACCGGCGAAGTGGGCCGCGACGAGCTGATGAAGGCCGAGATGGCCTCTTACCACTCGCCTGGCACCTGCACCTTTTACGGCACCGCGAACTCCAACCAGATGCTGATGGAGTTCATGGGCCTGCACCTGCCCGGCGCGTCCTTTGTAAACCCCAACACGCCGCTGCGCGATGCGCTGACCGTCGCCGGAACCCAGCGCGCATTGGAGATCACGGCCCTTGGCAACGACTACCGCCCGGTCTGTGACATCCTCGATGCCAAAGCCTTTGTGAACGGCATCGTTGGCCTCATGGCCACGGGCGGCTCGACCAACCTCGTGCTGCACCTGCCCGCCATGGCCCGCGCCGCTGGCATCGCGCTGGAACTCGAGGACTTTGACGACATCTCTGGCGTCACCCCGCTGATGGCCAAGGTCTACCCCAACGGTCTGGCGGACGTGAACCACTTCCACGCGGCGGGGGGCCTGCAATACATGATGGGCCAGCTGCTGGACGCAGGGCTCATGCACGACGACGTGAAAACCGTCGCCGGTGACGGCCTGACCCGCTACACGCAGGAGCCCAAGCTGGACGGCGACCGCGTCACCTACGTCGAGGCCGACAAAGAGACCCAGAACGACAAGATTCTGCGCCCCGCCGCCGATCCCTTCCAGAAAACCGGCGGTCTGAAACAGCTGCACGGCAACCTCGGCCACGGCATGATCAAGGTCTCGGCGGTCGCTCCCGAGCGCCACGTGATCGAGGCCAAGGCCCGCGTCTTCCACGATCAGGACAGCGTCAAGGCCGCCTTCAAGGCCGGTGAATTCACCGAGGACACCATCGTCCTCGTCCGCTTTCAGGGGCCATCCTCCAACGGGATGCCCGAACTGCACGGCCTGACCCCAACCCTCGCCGTCCTTCAGGACCGCGGGCTCAAGGTGGCGCTGGTCACCGATGGCCGCATGTCGGGCGCGTCCGGCAAAGTCCCCGCCGCCATCCACATCTCGCCCGAAGCGGCCAACGGCGGCCCGCTCGCGAAGGTGCGCGACGGCGACCTGATCCGCCTCGACGCGACACAAGGCACGCTGGAAAACCTCGCGCCCGACTTCGAGACCCGCGAGAACGCCACCGCTGACCTCTCCGGCAACGGCCACGGCGTGGGGCGCGAGCTGTTCAAGGCCTTCCGCGACAACGTCGGCCTGTCCTCCAACGGGGCGGCTGTGGTGGTCTAAGCCCCCTCAGCCCCTCCCTGTCTTCTTCTCTTTAAAAATATCCAAAATCCGACGCCCGCAAGGAGCACCGCCCATGATAACCCCGCAACAAGCCAGCGAAAAATCCCGCGACCTGTGCGCGCTCGCCCCGGTCATCCCCGTCCTCGTGGTCGATGACGCCGCTCACGCGCAGGGCCTCGCCGCAGCGCTCGTCAAAGGCGGCCTGCCCGTGCTCGAAGTCACCCTGCGCACCGACGCCGCGCTCGACGTGATCCGCGAGATGGCCAAGGTTGAGGGCGGCGTCGTTGGCGCAGGCACCCTGCTGACCCCCAAGGACGTGCAAAACGCCGTGGACGCGGGCGCGAAATTCGGCGTCAGCCCCGGCGCGACCGACACCATCCTGTCCGCTTGCGAAGAGGCCGGCCTGCCGATCCTGCCGGGGGCGGCCACCTCGTCAGAGGTCATGCGCCTTCTGGAACGCGGCTACACAGTGCAAAAGTTCTTTCCGGCAGAGGCAAACGGCGGCGCGCCTGCGCTCAAGGCCATCGGCGCGCCGATCCCGCAGGTCAGCTTTTGCCCCACCGGCGGTGTGTCGATGAAAAACGTTGGCGATTACCTGTCGCTGCCGAACGTGCTGTGCTGCGGCGGCTCTTGGGTTGCGCCCAAGGACCTCGTGCAAGCGCAGGACTGGGACGGCATCACGGCCCTCGCCGCCGAAGCCGCCAAGCTGCCGCGCTAAACAAAATGGGGGCCACGAGGCCCCCACATCCCTCTTAGTTGCGGGGCCGAGACCGATATCCACCCCGCCGACGCGGGGCCGTCATGGACGTGCGCCCCTCTTCCAGAACCTGCGTCATCGGATGACCTTCTTGCCCGTGCATCTGCAACAGCGCCTCGATATGCGTCTTGGTGTCCGCATCCACCGGCACCGACAGCGCCCAATCAAGGAAAATCGTCCGGCATTCCTCTAGCGTGATGCCGTCGATCTTATACGCCTCGGTGACCAGCCCCTTTGGGTCGAATTCATTGCCCTTGCGCACGCCTTATCCTTTCGTTTCTGGCAAGACCGCGTCGATGACCGCCGCCGCCCGCCCCGCCTTGTCGGCCAAGTCCTGACGCAGCGCGGCCATATCCGCAAGCCCTGTCAGACGCCCCAGGAACGCACAGCCGGTGTGCCCCAGCGCCTCCGGGTCCAGCGGGCTTTCCGTCACCAGCTTGGCCCCAATCTGCATGGACCAGAACAGCCGGTAGCTGTCGATCAAGGCCTCTTTGTCCTCGGGCGATAGCCAATCGGCCAGCCGCAGCGCGCGCGGGATTTGCCGCACCGCCTTTCCCGACAAGAGCGACGCCGCCTGCCCCAACAGTTCGATGTCCTGCATCCGTCCCGGACCCAGCTTGGCCTCATAGGCGCTGCCCGTCCCCTTGGCGTCCTGAATGCGCGCGCGCATCACGGCAACCTCGTGCAGAATATCGGCGGGGTCGCGCGGGGCCGACAGCACCTCCACCCGGAAGGCTTCGACGTCCGCCGCCAGATCCGCCGCCCCGGCCACCACGCGGGCGCGGGTCAGCGCCAGATGCTCCCAGACCCAGGCCTCGGTCCGCTGGTATTCCTGAAACGACGCCCAAGAGGTGGCCACCGGCCCTTGGTTCCCCGACGGGCGCAGGCGCATGTCGACCTCGTACAGGCGCCCCTCGGCCATGGGGGCGGTCATGGCGGTGATCAGCGCCTGCGTCAGCCGCGCGTAGTAGGTGCGGGAGGGCAAAGGCCGCCGCCCGTCAGACATCTCGACACCATCGGGGTCATAGATCACGATCACATCCAGATCAGAGCGCGCGTGCAGCCTCCCCGCCCCAAGCGAGCCCATGCCCACCACCACAGCGCCGCGCCCCGGCGCAGGCCCATGTTTGCGCGCGAACTCTTCTTGGACGGCGGGCCAAAGCGCGGCCAAGGTCGCCTCGGCCAGATCGGCATAGGCGCCTGCGGCTTCCTCGGCCTCCATCAGGCCGCGCAGCAGGTGCACGCCCACGCGAAAGTGCCACTCCTTGCCCCAGCGCCGGGTCAGATCGAGCCTGCGTTCGTAATCGGGCTCTTCGGCGAGCCGGTCCGCCAGCTCGCGCCGCAGCGCATCGCGCCCCGGCCAGGCGCTAAAGAAATCGCCGCCGATCACCGCGTCGAACACGCCAGCGTTGCGCGCCAGGTGCCGCCCCAGCTCTGGCGAGGTAGAGACGATGTCCACCAGCAGATCGACCAGCTGCGGGTTGGCTTCGAACAGCGAAAACAGCTGCACCCCGGCGGGCAGACCGGACAGGAACCCATCAAAGGCCACCAGCGCCTCTTCGGGGCGCGCGGCCTGCGCCAGTTTACGCAGGATTTCCGGCCGCAACCGCCGAAAAATCGTCATGGCGCGGTCGCTGCGCAGGCACGGATAGGTCGGCCAACGCGCGGGAATGTCACTGTCTGCAAAGGCAGTCACGGGGGCCGCGCTGTCGCCATCGGGGGCGAAAAAGCCCTCGGTCAGGGCGTG
Source organism: Tropicibacter naphthalenivorans (assembly GCF_900176475.1). GTDB lineage: Bacteria > Pseudomonadota > Alphaproteobacteria > Rhodobacterales > Rhodobacteraceae > Tropicibacter > Tropicibacter naphthalenivorans. The sequence continues at coordinate 73,704 of NZ_FWXX01000002.1, read as the reverse complement.
CACCTCGGACAGGCGCTCGGTCACTTGCGACGTCATCTCGGCCACGCTGAGGCCCATCAGGCAGGCGACCCGTTCGATCCCGTCGGGGTTCGTGGGGATGTCATGGGTCTGGGCGTCGTTGACCATCTGGATACGGTGCTCGACCTCGCGGTGGGCGCGGTAGTGATCGGCCAGCTTGTCCGCCACCTCTTGGGGCACCCAGCCCTTTTGCGCCAGCACCCGCAGCCCCGGCACCGTGCCGCGCACCCGCAAATCCGGGTCGCGCCCGCCCGCGATCAGCTGCCGCGTCTGGGTAAAGAACTCGATCTCACGGATGCCGCCGCGCCCCAGCTTCATATTGTGGCCGGGCAAGGTGATCTGACCGTGAAAGCCTTTGTGCTCGCGGATGCGCAGGCGCATGTCATGGGCGTCCTGAATGGCGGCAAAGTCCAGATGCTTGCGCCAGACAAAGGGTTTGAGCGCGCGCAGGAACCGCTGACCGGCGGCAATGTCACCCGCGCAGGGGTTTGCCTTGATATAGGCGGCGCGCTCCCACGTGCGGCCAAGGCTCTCATAGTAACGCTCGGCGGCCTCCATGGCGAGGCAAACGGGCGTGACCGCCGGATCGGGCCGCAGCCGCAGATCGGTGCGAAAGACATAGCCCTCGCCGGTCAGATCATTGAGCGTGCCGGACATCTTGCGCGTGGCCCGCACCAACGAGGCGCGCGCCTCGTGGTAGTCGTCCGGGTCATAGCGCGTCTCGTCGAACAGGCAGATCAGGTCCACATCAGAGCTATAATTCAGCTCTCCGGCGCCCATCTTGCCCATGGCCAGCGCGACCATGCCACCAGCGGTTTCAATGTCATCCTCGGTCTGGCCGGGCAGCTTGCCGCGGCGGATTTCATGCCCGACGGCGGCGCGCAGGGCCAAATGCGTGGCGCGCGAGGCGAAATCAGTCAGCGTGCCGGTCACCGTCTCCAGCGGCCAGACCCCGCCCAGATCACACAGCGCAATCAGCAAGGCGATGCGCCGCTTGCCCTGCCGCAGGGCGCTGGCGATCTGGTCAGGCGCGGTCGCCTCCAGCTCTGCCATCATCGCAGCCACCGCCCCCTCGGGGTCGTCCACGGCGCTTTCCAGCCAGCCCGCCTCTTTTTGCAAAAGGCCCAGCAGGTACGGACTGGACCCACCCGTGCCGTGCAAAAGCTGCGCCAGCTGGCCGGTCGCCCAAGGGGTAGCGATCAGCGCCTCCGCGGCGCGATCGGGTTCAAAAGCGCGCGGAAGGCGCGTGATGCGGGTCTCGATACTCATGGGCGTACTTGGCCACGGGCACGGAAAAAGCGCAAGTGGCTGCGGACCCATCGGCGAAAAATGTCATTCTAAGCTTCTGTTAAAAAACAGTCTTTCAGAAAAATGTAAAAAACATTCACATAGGCCCTTGCAAGCGAGCCCCCCAATCCCGATCTGTTTCAATGTGAAAAGCATTCACATCCAACCTCAAACACGGAGAACACCATGACCACCGCCGCTTATACCACCGCGATGCCCGCCAATGCTGGCTGGCTGACCCGGACCGAGGCCTGGCTGGATCACAAGGGCAAAGGCGCCTGGATCGCGGCCATGGTTCTTGGGTTCATCTTCTTCTGGCCCGTGGGCCTTGCCCTTTTGGCCTATATGATCTGGAGCAAACGCATGTTCGGTAAATCTTGTCGCAGCCACAATCCTTCGGCCCGCAAACAGGCCTGGGCCGCCATGAAACCCTCTGGCAACCGCGCGTTCGACGCCTACAAGGCCGAAACGCTGCACCGCCTTGAGACCGAACAAGAAGCCTTTGAGGCGTTTCTGGAGCGCCTGCGAGAAGCCAAGGACAAGTCGGAATTCGACCAGTTCATGGAAGACCGCGCCAAGCGCGTCCAGACCCAAGAGACGGCAGACGCCTGATCTGATATGATGCGAGGCGGCCTTGCAAGGGGCCGCCAAGCGCCCCCACATGGACAAAGCCAACAGGAGACACAGACCGATGTACAGTGAACCGCTCAGCCACCTGCCCGACCCGGTGCACCAGGCCGAGTTTTACGAGTCCGTCACGATCAAACGTGGCCTTGCCTGGGTCATCGACGCCCTCTTTATCGGGATCCTTGCGACCGCCGTGTCGCTGGTGACCATCGTCGGCGTGTTTTTCTGGCCGGTGTTTTTCCTCGTGGTCGGCTTTTTGTATCGCTGGATGACGCTGGCCAGCGGCTCTGCCACCTGGGGGATGCGGATCATGGCGATCGAGTTCCGCGACGCCTATGGCCAGCGGCTGGACGGCGGACAAGCCTTGCTGCACACGCTGGGCTACACGATTTCCATGTCGATGGTGCTGGTGCAGGTGGTGTCGGTCATCTTGATGTTTACCACCGAGCGCGGTCAGGGTTTGACCGACCTTGTGCTGGGGACCGTGGCTTTGAACCGCCGCGCCTAGGACACGGCCACCGCCGCCTTGCTAAAGTGCAATCGAAAACAGCCCCCGGTGTACACCGGGGGTTAACCATTTCCCGCCACCCTGCCATTAACCCATTCATCAAAAAGGCGGCATTTTCCATAACCTCGCCATTATCGGGGGGTTGGCGAATGCCGCTTTCGTTGTTACCGTTTTGTTAAATTCCCCAAGCAGGACCTAAGGACAGATGCGCCACTCGCTGCCCCTTGCGCCTCAATTCTACGTGACGGCTCCGCAGCCATGCCCCTATCTGGATGGGCGCATGGAACGAAAGCTGTTCACCTCGCTTCAGGGGGACACGGCGCAGGTCTTGAACGACAGCCTGTCGAAACAGGGCTTTCGCCGCTCGCAAAACGTGCTGTACCGGCCGTCTTGCTCGGACTGTGCGGCCTGCCTGTCGGCGCGGATCAAGGTGGCGGATTTCAAACCGACGCGCAGCCAGCGCAAGGTCATGAAGAAAAACCCCAACCTGCTGCGCCGCGCCACCAGCCCCTGGGCCACCGAGGAACAGTACGAGCTGTTCCGCCGCTACTTGGACGAGCGGCACGCCGATGGCGGCATGGCCGATATGGACGTGTTCGAATTCGCCGCGATGATCGAGGAAACCCCGATCCGCACCCGCGTGATCGAATACACCGACAAGGACAGCGGCGATCTGATCGCCACCTGCCTGACGGATATGCTCGATGATGGCTTGTCGATGGTCTACTCGTTCTACGAGCCGACCCAGACCCGGCAGTCGCTGGGCACCTGGATGATCCTCGACCATATCCAGATCGCGCGCGAGGCGGGTCTTCCTTATGTCTATCTGGGCTATTGGGTGCCGGGATCTGACAAGATGGGCTACAAGGTGCAGTTCAGCGGGCTGGAGCTCTATCGCCACGGCGCCTGGGCGCCCATGGGCAACCCCGAGGACTATGAGGCAGACACCCATCCGCTGTCGAACGATCCGATTGCCGAACAGGTGGCCAATATCTCTTTTCCCGATACCCGCGGATAAGACGCGCGGCTGACCCCGAACGGCCAGCCGCAAAAGCCTTTAGGCCAGCATCGCCGCCGCCAGCGGGTTCAGCGCAAAGCCAAGCGCCAGCAGGACGCAGGTGCGCAGGACACGCGTGGCGCGCGAGCGAAACTCGGTGCCGTCATGCAGCAGCGCGCGGGCCGGGTCTTCTGCCCCCCAGACGCTGTCGTCGTACCAGGTCGGACCGGCCCGGTGGACCGAACTGTGGCCCCGTCCGTACTCGCTGGGACGGGACGCGGGTTGTGGGTCGCGCATACGGCGCGAAGAGTAATCGTACAACGCATCTAGACGGGACCCTGCCATGGGTTTCACCTTTCTGTTCGTTGTTTCCAAATCCGTTCTGGATCTGCACCCGTTTTGCTTAATGTTTGCGGTGACGAAACGGAAATTTCTGGTCATTTTTCGGGCATTCCCGTGATACGTGTATTTGAGGTGCCTTAATACCCTACCCAAAAGATGTAAAAAGCCCGCCCGGATCGCTCCGGACGGGCCAATTTGTCGCTGTTTAGCAGCAGGTTAGTTGGGCATCAGCGCCGGAACAATCGTCACGATGGACGGGAAGCTCGCCAGCAGGAGAAGACCAAACACCTGGATCAACACAAAGGGAATCACCCCACGGTAGATATGGCCGGTGGTGACCTCTTTGGGCGCCACGCCGCGCAGGTAGAACAGCGCAAAGCCAAAGGGCGGCGTCAGGAACGAGGTCTGCAAGTTCACCGCGATCATGATCGTCACCCACTTGGGGTCGAAATGCGCGCCGTAGATGACCGGGCCCACAATCGGCACAACGATGTAGATGATTTCCAGGAAGTCGAGCACGAACCCAAGCACAAACAGCACCAGCATGACGATCAGGAACACGGTCCGCACGTCGTCAAAGCTCTTGAGGAAGTCCTGGATGTAGTGTTCGCCGCCAAACGAGATGACCACGAGGTTCAGCAGCTGCGAGGCGATGAGGATGGTAAAGACCATCGACGTCACCTTGGCGGTCTCGCGCACGGCGGGGGTCAGGACGCCCGACTTGAACAAGACCCAGCAGCTGAACAGCAGGCCGAACAGCGCATACAGATACGCCGCATAGGCCGCGATAAAGGCGATCCACGTCTCGACCGACACTTCTTCGGTGTTGATGCGCAGGTCAAAGTTGACCCCCAGCAGGATCATCACCAGCACCGCCAGCGTCGACCAGATGATCACCTTGGGCGAGCGGTGCTGATCTTGCAGCTTGCGGTAGGCCGCCAGCATGATCGCGCCTGCCGCCCCCAGCGCCGCGGCGGGCGTCGGGTTGGTGATACCGCCAAGGATCGAGCCCAGCACGGCGACGATCAGCACCAGCGGCGGAAAGACCACGCGCAGCAGATCATTGCCCGCCAGACGCTTCATCGCGGCGGCGACCCCGTAAAGGGTGATCGCCCACGGCACGGCCATCAGGATCACCGTCACGCCCGAGGACGTGGTCGGCGACAGCCAGATCAGATCGACCAGCAGGCCCAGCACGATCCCGCCCGCGCCGATCAGCAAGGGACGCGCATCCGCCGACGGCGAGACGCCGCGCGCAATGGCAAGGATCAGGCCGAAGATCACCGACAGAAGGGCGATGCCCGTGCCGATGGGGGCCGCGTTGGCGATCTTGGCCGCGCGCGCCTCTTCGATCTGCTCCGGGGTCAGACGCTCGGACGCCTGCTGGCCCCCGGCCGCGTCGATGGCCGCCTGTTCTGCCACGGCGGTGTCCCACGCCTCTTGGCCATGCAAGTCGATCATCGAGGCCATGCACTGTTCCGACACGTTGGTGCGCAGCGATGCGGACTCGCCGATGTCAGAGAAGCTGTCCACCTGCGTCGACTGGCTGCCGATCAGGCCCAGGTTGCTGAACAGCATCATGCCCGCGATCAGCGCCACCGGCACACCGAGGTACCAGGTAAAGGCTTCGCCGCGCGTGACCGGCTCGCCGTTGGCCTCGCCCATTTCCACGGCCGGGGCCTTGGACGGGTTGAGCATGGCAAAGCCAAAGGCATAGGCCGCGTACAGCCCCGCCAGCAGGATACCGGGCAGCAGCGCCGCCTGGAACAGCGTCCCGACAGAGACCACCGCAGGCTCACCCAGATAGGTCAGCGCATCGGTACAGCCGGCCTCGACCGCGCGAGTTTCCTGCGCCGCAGAGTACAGATCCCCCGCCAGCGTGCCCAGCAGAACGATCACGATGGACGGCGGAATGATCTGCCCCAGGGTGCCCGAGGCGGCAATCACACCGGTCGCCAGCTCTGGCGAATAGCCGTTGCGCAGCATGGTCGGCAGGGCGAGCAGGCCCATGGTCACCACGGTTGCGCCCACAATCCCGGTCGAGGCGGCAAGGAACGCGCCCACAACCACGATCGACACGGCCAGACCACCCGGCAGCGGGCCAAACACCCGCGCCATCGAGGTCAGCAGATCGTTGGCAATCTTGGAGCGTTCCAGCACGATCCCCATCAGCACGAACATCAGCACCGCCAGCAGCGTTTCAATCGACTGGCCCGCGATCACGCGTTCGTTGATGCGGTTGGTGATGCCCGCGATGGTGCGCTTCATCGCCTGTTCCCAATCCCCCGCCGGGAAGATCGAGTCCGTGGCGATGCGCGGCAAATCAGGGTTGCGGAACAGACTGATGGTCTTTTCGTTCACCCCGCTGGCCACCAGCGCGTTATAGGCGTCCGACGAGGTGTCGATCGCCTGGTGGATCAACAGCCCCGCACTGTCGAGCGCCGCGATGATCCCAAAGGAAATGACCCCCGCGCCGCCGATGGCAAAGGCCACCGGAAAGCCCGACAGGATCGCCGAAAACAACGTCAGAAAGACGATGATCAGGCCGATTTCGACCCCATCCAATCCAAATAGCATGTCCCCGCCCCCTTAGAATTCTGCGTGATCGTAGGGTTCTTCACCCTCTTCGAGCACGTCTTTGTCTAGATATTTGCCTTCGGACTCCGGGCCTTCGACCCATTCAAGGTACGAGCGGTAAAAGAACGCCCAGGCTTGGATAAAGATCATCCCCACCAGCGCGACCATGAGCATCTTGAACAGGAAATAGGCAGTAAAGCCGTTGGGGCTGAAGCCGATGGTTTCCACGTTCCAGCGCAGGGCGCGGGCCTTCATCTCCAGCCGTTGCAGCGGATCAGAGGGCGACACCGGCGGCACGATCAGCGAGCGCCACAGGAAGAACCAGTTGTACATCCAGATCATCACCGCCATGGGCAGCATGAACGCCAGCGAACCGAACATGTCGATCACCCGCTTGGTGCGGTGCGAGACGGCGGAATACACCAGGTCCACGCGCACGTGACCGCCTTGGACAAAGGTGTAGGTCAGGCACAGCGCCACCACCATGGCGTTATACAGCTTGAGCTCTTCGGCGTACCACGAAATGTCGAAATCCAGCGGAATGCCAAAGCCGAACACGATGTCGGGCCGGGTGAAAATCCGCTGCATAAAGACGATGATCACCTGTTGCAGCACCATGAGCAGACCCGCCCAGGCAAAGAACCGCCCCACGGTGTTCGCGAAACCTTCGAGCACGCGGACCACGCGCCACAGGAACGGGCGAAAGAAAACGCCCGCGATGAACACGATCAGGAACAGGTCCAGCATGATGAAAAAGAATTCCACCGAGCCGCCGTAATACACGAATTGCATCAGCGATTGCTTGGCCTCGGTGGTGCCGTTCCAGCCGATCCAATCAAACGGCGTGACCGGGGCGCTTTCGCCCTCGGCGTAGGTGGGGCGATAGCCCGTCACCAGTTTGAACAGCCCGAACAAGGCCATCCAGATCCCCTGAAAGATGTGTACGATCCCCATGACCATCTCGGTCAGGATCCACACGATCAGGTTGTCCGAACCTGTATCGTCCATGTCTTCCCCCGCTTCGCCGGTTGCCCCGGTCGTCTCGTCCCACGTGCCCCTTCCGGCCCGCAAAGTTGGAAAAAGGCCCCTACCGAAGCAGGAGCCTTTGTTGTCTTATCAGCGGATCGCTTATTCGCCGCCCAGCACGCGCACGCGCTGTTGCACGTAGTAGCCGTCCGACTTGTTGATCCAGCTTGCCGAGTTCGCGAGGCTTTCCTCGAACGAGGTGCGGATCTTGGCGAACAGCTCGTCGCCCATGTTTTCGTCCATGACCTCTTTGGAGGCCGCGCCGAACGCATCCCAGACGTCGTCCGAGAATTGCAGCGTCTTGACGCCCTGGCTTTGCAGGCGGGCCAGAGCGGCACCGTTGTTGGCCAGCGTTTCGGCCAACTGGTACTGGGTCACGGCCATCGAGGCGTAACGCAGGATGTGCTGGTGCTGCGGGGTCAGGTCGTTCCAGACGTCCAGGTTCACCGACGACGCCAGCGCCGAGCCCGGCTCGTGGAAGCCCGCGGTGTAGTAGATCTTGGCCACTTCCTGGAAGCCGGCGCGTTCGTCGGCCATCGGGCCAACCCACTCGAGACCATCGAGGGCACCCGAGGACAGCGCCTGGTACAGTTCGCCGCCGGGGATGTTCTGCACGGATGCGCCCAGCTTGCCCAGCACCTTGCCGCCCAGACCCGGCATACGGAACTTGAGGCCGTTGAAGTCGTCAGCCGACTTGATTTCCTTGGAGAACCAGCCGCCGGACTGCGAACCAGAGTTGCCCGCAAGCAGACCCTTGAGGTTAAAGATCTGGCCCAGCTCGTCGTGCAGCTCTTCGCCGCCGCCGTGGTAGTACCAGTTGCTCACTTCCTGCGCGGTGCCGCCGAACGGAACGGCGGTGAAATAGGCGTAACCCGGGTGCTGACCGATGAAGTAGTAGTCCGCCGAGTGGTACATGTCTGCCTGACCCGAGGACACGGCGTCGAACACTTCGAGCGCGCCAACCAGCTCACCCGGAGCTTTCTTGTCGATGGTCAGGTTGCCGTCGGACATTTCCGACACGAACTTTTCCAGATAGCTTGCTGCGTCATCCAGAACGGCAAAGCCGCGCGGCCACGAAGTGACCATGGTCAGGGTCCGCTTGCCCTGAGCATAAACCGGAGCTGCCAGAGTGGAAGCAGCAGCACCCGCGCCCACGGTCGAGGCGCGAAGGAAAGAACGACGATCCATATGAATCCTCCCAGAAGGTTTATTGCGCACACGGCTCCCCACCGCGCACGTTCATTTCAAGTTCGGCTACCCTAGGGGGCGAATCTGCGCATGGGAATACCCACCACTACGTAGAATTTGGTCTTTGCGGACAAATTTTGGGCAAGCCACGCAACCCATACGCGAAATGTGGTTAACTTTCTGCGGTGCAGCGCAAAATATACCGATTTCTCTTGCACTTGCAGCGTCTTCCCCCTGCCCGTTCCAGCGCATACACTGGCCCACATGTCCCGCGCGATGTCCTTTCTTCGGCTGACCTATCGGCAAAAGCTGTTCCTGCTGGCGACCGTGCCGCTGGTTCTGGCGGTGTCGGCGATTGCCGTGCTGGTGGCGGCGCAGTCGCGCGCGCTGGCCGACCGGGAAATCCGCCAGCTCGAAACCCAGCTGATCGAGGCGAAGAAGCGCGAGCTGCGCAACTACGTGACCCAAGCGCGCAACGGGTTCTACTTTATCTACGGCAGCGCCGCCCCCGATGACGAGGACGCCAAGCAGCAGGTGATGCAGATCCTGTCCGCGATGATCTACGGCGATGAGGGGTTTTTCTTTGTCTATGACTATGACGGCAACAATCTGGTGTCGCCGCGCCAGACCGGTCTGATCAACGAAAACGTCTGGGGGCTGGAGGACAGCGAAGGCACCAAGGTCGTCCAGGAGTTCATCTATACCGCCCGCGCGGGCGCTGGTTACGTGGAACACCTCTGGCCCAAGCCCACCACCGGGCAAGAGGCGCGGATGATCACATACGTGACGTCTTTCCCCAGTTGGCGGTGGGCGGTGGGCACCGGCGTGTTCATCGACGATGTGCTCGCCAGCGTCGCCGCCACCCGCGCCGAGGTCGAGGCCCGCGTTCAGCGCACCTTCTTTTATATCGGGGGGATCACGCTGGCCGCGCTCTTGCTGGTGTTCGCCTCTGGGATGGTGATCAACGTCCGCGAGCGGCGCCTGGCCGACGCGAAGCTCAAGGAACTGACGCAGCGGGTGTTCGACGCCCAGGAAGAGGAACGCGGGCGCGTGGCGCGCGAGCTGCACGACGGCATCAGCCAGATCCTCGTGGGGGTGAAATACGCGCTGGACATCACCCGCCGCAGGATCAGCACCGGCGACCCGCGCGCGCCTGAAACGCTGGACAAGGGCATCGGCAACCTGTCGCAAGCGATCCAAGAGGTCCGCCGCATCAGCCGCGATTTGCGCCCCGGCGTGCTGGATGACCTTGGCCTTGGGCCTGCGCTGAAAACGCTGACGGATGATTTCCGCACCCGCACCGGCATCCAGACCCACTTTGACACCAGCGTCTTTCGCAACCGTCTGGATCAGGACGCCAAGATCGCGCTCTATCGCATCGCCCAAGAGGCCCTGACCAACGTTGAACGCCACGCCGCCGCGTCCGAGGTGACGCTGGACCTGCGCGGCCACCGTGCCGGGGCCACTTTGCGCGTGGCGGACAATGGCGTCGGCCTTGGGGAAAGCCGCTCTCACTCTGGGATTGGCCTGAAAAACATGCAAGAGCGCATGGATCAGCTGGGCGGGACGTTGCGCGTCTTGTCCTCGAAATCTGGCACGGTTATCGAAGCGCAGGTGCCGCTGACGCACCTGTTGCCGCCCGAAGGCGCGCCTAGCCAAACAAAGGGACACGCATGACCAAAGTCGTTGTTGTCGACGATCACCCCATGGTGGCCGAAGGGATCGAGGCCATTCTTGAAAGCTATGACGACATCGACGTGGTGGCGACCCTGTCCGATGGCCAGCAGATCATCGACCGGCTCGATGAGCTGTCCCCGGACGTGATCCTGATGGACCTGAACATGCCGGGGCTTGGCGGGCTGTCGGCCACCGAGATGATCCTTGAACGCGCCCCCGATACGCGCATCCTGATCCTGTCCATGCACGACACGCCCGAGTATATCTCGAACGCGCTGAGCCACGGCGCGCGCGGCTACATCCTCAAGGACGTGCCGACCGAGGAAATCAAGCTTGCGATTGATACGGTGATGACCGGCGCGCGCTACCTGTGCACCGGGGCCGAAGGCGCGCTGACCCCCGACAGCCCCAGCCGCGAGCAGCTGACCAACCGCGAACAGACGGTGCTGCTGGAACTGGCGCAGGGCAAGTCGAACAAAGAGGTGGCCTTGGCGCTGGATATTTCCGTGCGCACGGTGGAAACCCACCGCAAGAACATCAAGCGCAAGCTGGGCATTTCCAGCACCGCGGGCCTGACCCGCTACGCGCTGGAACATGGTGTGCTGCAAGGTACAGGCGCGAACCTGTAGTTAAAGAAGCGTGCCCTTGGCGCTGTCGCAGTCGGACTGCTCGATCAGGTACACCGGCTGGATGTAGCTTTCGAACTCGGCCCCGGCCTGATCCAGATGGGGATGCGGCACGCCCCCCAAAGCGGCGGCCAAGGCCATCAGACCCACCAGAGCCGTCGCCTTGCACAGGGTGAAATCGCGGTAAAACATGTTGCGGGTCATAACTGGCCTCCTATGGCTGCTGGCCTCTGCTGGGATAGTGTTCCCACGAAACCCACCACACAGACAATTCACGAACGCGCGCGCAATGTTGCAAAGCGCGATTTGCGCACCATACCCTGCGGATTTTCGCACAGATCGACACGATTCCGCCCGCGCAACCGCATTTTCGCAGGGCACATTACGCCCAAAGATCGCTTCGCGAAATTTTCGCAAAGAAAAAGCGCCCCATGCGACATATTTTTCACCGATGTGCGGTTGACGCTGCCCCGCCCCGGACATAATGTCCACGCGCGTATTAAGGAGCACTCGGGTATGAGCACCCTGCTTGTAATTGTAGGAATTTGGCGCATGGGCCGGTAACGGTTTCCCTAACAGGACCCCATGCGCCCCCGCCAACCCGGACGGGGGCTTTTTTATACGCATAACGCAGTGTCGTGAACGGAGAAACAGTATGACACGTCAAATGACCGGAGCGAAAATGGTAGTCCAAGCCCTCAAGGATCAGGGTGTGGACACGGTATTCGGCTATCCCGGCGGTGCCGTACTACCGATTTATGACGAGATTTTTCAGCAAAACGGCATCAAGCACGTTTTGGTGCGCCACGAACAGGGCGCCGTGCACATGGCCGAAGGCTATGCCCGCTCGACCGGCAAGGTTGGCTGCGTGCTGGTGACCTCTGGCCCCGGCGCAACCAACGCTGTGACCGGCCTGACCGACGCTTTGCTCGACTCGATCCCGATCGTGGTTCTGTCCGGCCAGGTGCCGACCTTTATGATCGGCTCTGACGCCTTTCAGGAAGCGGACACCGTGGGCATCACCCGCCCCTGCACCAAACACAACTGGCTGGTGAAAGAGACGGAAAAGCTGTCCGAGACGATCCACCAGGCCTTCCACGTGGCGCGCTCTGGCCGTCCGGGTCCGGTGCTGGTGGACATCCCCAAGGATGTGCAGTTCGCAAGCGCGCAGTATCAGCCGATGCAAAAGGTGAACACCTCGCATTACCAGCCGCAGCTCAAGGGCGATCAGGAGATGATCCTGACGCTGGTCGAAGCGCTGGAAAATGCCGCGCGTCCGATCCTGTACACCGGTGGCGGCGTGATCAACTCTGGCCCGGCGGCCTCGCAGCTGCTGCGTGAGTTTACCGAAGCGACGGGTTTCCCGATCACCTCGACCCTGATGGGTCTGGGCGCCTACCCGGCGTCGGGCAAGTCCTGGCTGGGGATGCTGGGGATGCACGGCCTCTACGAGGCGAACATGGCGATGCACGGCTGCGATCTGATGATCAACATCGGCGCGCGTTTTGACGACCGGATCACCGGCCGCCTCGATGCGTTCAGCCCGAACTCGAAGAAAGCGCATATCGACATCGACCCGTCCTCGATCAACAAGGTTGTCAAGGCGGACTACCCGATCGTTGGCGACATCGCCCATGTGCTCGAAGACGTGCTGAACCTGTGGAAATCGCGTGGCCGCAAGGTCAACCGCGAGGGCCTGGCCAAGTGGTGGGCGCAGATCGAAGAGTGGAAGGCCGTCGATTGCCTGTCCTTCAAACAGGACGGCCCGACCATCAAACCGCAGCACGCGCTTGCCCGTCTTGAGGCGTTGACCAAGGGCATGGATCGCTACATCACCACCGAAGTGGGCCAGCACCAGATGTGGGCGGCGCAGTATTTGGGCTTCGAAGACCCCAACCGCTGGATGACCTCGGGCGGCCTCGGGACCATGGGCTACGGCTTCCCGGCGTCGATTGGCGTGCAGATGGCGCATCGCGACAGCCTCGTGATCAACGTGGCGGGCGAAGCGTCCTGGCTGATGAACATGCAAGAGCTGGGGACCGCGGTGCAATACATGCTGCCGGTGAAACAGTTCATCCTGAACAACGAACGTCTGGGCATGGTGCGCCAGTGGCAAGAGTTGCTGCACGGCGAGCGTTACTCGCACTCGTGGTCGGAATCGCTGCCCGATTTCGTCAAGCTCGCCGAGGCGTTCGGCTGCAAGGGCATCTCGATCTCGGATCCGGCGGACCTGGACGACGCGATCATGGAGATGATCAAATACGACGGCCCGGTGGTCTTTGACTGCCTCGTGGAAAAGCACGAAAACTGCTTCCCCATGATCCCGTCGGGCGAGCCGCACAACAAGATGCTGCTGGGCCAGGCCTCGACCAAGGACGCCATCGGCGCCAAAGGGGCCGTGCTGGTCTAAGGCCATCTCAAGTAAGACAAGCGATTGGCGCAAGTGGTTTCACTTGCGCCTTTTGTTTTGCGGGGGCCAAATCTCTTATCTAAGAGATTTGCAAATTCCTTGTTCAAGGAATTTGGCCGCGCGCGGGTCTACCGTTTCTTGGCCAATTCCATGTGCAGCACAACCGCCGACAGCAGCGCATCGCGCCGCACGGGTTTGGACAAAAACCCATCCATGCCTGCGGACATCGCCTCGTGTTGATCCTTGGCAAAGGCGTTTCCCGTCAGCGCGATGATCGGCCGGTGCGGCCAGTTGTTCAGATGTTCCCGCGCGCGGATGTGGCGCGAAGCCTCCAGCCCCGTCAGGACCGGCATCGAAATATCCATGAGCACCACATCAAAGGCTTCGGGATCATACAGATCAATGGCTTGCTGGCCGTTGCTGGCCACGGTCACCGCCGCCCCCCGCCGTTCCAGCATTTTGCGCACCACCATTTGGTTGGTCTGATTGTCCTCGACCAACAGGATCTGCATCCCTTCGATCCAGATGTCGTCGGGAATGTCCGGCGGCTGCGCCAAATCCTGCGCAGCGTCGCGTTCCGGCAAGGGCAGGCTGACTTGGAACTCTGTCCCCTGCCCCTCATGCGAGCGCACCGCGATCCGCCCGTTCATCGCGTCCACCAGCTGTTTCGAAATCGCCAGGCCCAGCCCCGTGCCTTCGAATGCGCGGCTGTGCCCGCTGTGGACCTGCTCGAAGGGCGCAAATATCTGCGGCAAGCGGTCCTGCGGGATGCCGATGCCCGTGTCCGTCACGGTGAACACCACGTCCTCGCGGTGCGCCACCCGCACGCTGACACTGCCGTCCGAGGTGAACTTGATCGCGTTTCCCACTACGTTCAGCAGCACTTGACGCAGGCGCAAGGCATCCCCGACCACATATTGCGGCACGTCCGGCGCGATCTGACACCGCAGGGCGATCTGCTTGGCATCCGCGAGCGGCGTCAGCAAATCGCACATCTCGTGCAGCAGACCGTGCAGATCAAACGGATCGGCCGCGATATCCAGATGCCCCGCCTCGACCTTGGAGAAATCGAGGATATCAGAGATCAAAGAGGTCAGGGCCAGCGCCGAAGAGCGGATCGTCTCGACGAATTCGGATTGCTCTTCGTCCAGCGTCGTCTCTGCCAGCAATTCGACCATCCCGACGATGCCATTCATCGGCGTGCGGATTTCATGGCTCATGGTCGCCAAAAAGTTGCTCTTGGCCAGATTCGCCACCTTGGCCGCATCGCGGGCAGAGCGCAGCGCCTCGTGTTGGTGCTGAAGCTCGGTCACATCGGTGTGCACCAACACACGCGCACCGCTGGCGGTCGACACCGCCTTGGTATGGAAATGCTTTCCCTGACTGGGGATGTCCATGGTCACCGGCTCGCGCTTTTTCAACGCCTCGGTCAAGGTGCGAAACCGCGTCTGAACCCCGTCAGGATCGCTGCGCTGCGCCAGAAACGCCACGTAGTCGCGCACCCGCATTCCCGGCGCGATATCCGCATCCGTCACTCCAAACAAGCGCTTATAGGCGGTGTTCACAAGCAGGATGCGGTTGTCGGCGATCTCGCCGCCCTCGTTGCTGGTGACCAGCAACCCCTCGCCCATGTTTTCCAAAACATCCGTGAGCAGCCGGTTCTTTTCCTCCAGTTCGGCGTTGCGCTGGCGCAGCTGCGCCTCGAGATCGCGCAAGGGCGCACAGCCTTCGCCGGGGCAAGGCTGTGCCGGCTCGGTCCCGTCGTTAAGCTGTTGACCACGCTCCATCCGCTCTCCGCGCCAGAATCTCCACCACAGCCATACCCGCAGCTTCCTAATATTCGCTTTCAAAAATTCTTGGCCGTGGCTTCTGGTCATTTGCGGGGGGCGCGGCTAGTGTACCCCACCACAGATATCACGATGGGGATCGCCCGAAATGTCGCCGCTGAAGATCAAGAAAGGCTCGAGCAAGCACTCTGCCTACAACCTGCGTCCCAACTTTTCGGACGTCACCGAAAGCCACACCTTGGCCGTTCTGGTCGAAAACGAACCCGGCGTGCTGGCGCGGGTGATCGGCCTGTTTTCGGGCCGCGGCTATAACATCGACAGCCTCACCGTGGCCGAAGTCGACCACCAGGGCCACCTGAGCCGTATCACCATCGTCACCTCGGGCACGCCGCAGGTGATCGAACAGATCAAGGCGCAGCTGGGCCGCATCGTGTCGGTCCACGAAGTGCATGACCTGACCGTCGAGGGCAGCTCTGTCGAGCGGGAACTGGCGCTGTTCAAGGTCGCGGGCACCGGCGAAAAACGCGTCGAGGCGCTGCGCCTTGCGGACATCTTTCGCGCGCATGTGGTCGATTCGACGCTGGAAAGCTTTGTCTTTCAGCTGACCGGCACCCCGGACAAGATCGACGCCTTTGCCGATCTGATGCGCCCCCTTGGCCTCGAAGAAGTGGCGCGCACCGGCGTGGCCGCCTTGGCACGCGGCGTCTAAACCCGCCTTTACCGGAAAAACCAAACCCCGCAGGCCAGCGCCTTGCGGGGTTTTTTACTCGGTACCGCACCTCTTGGCCGAATTAGCCGCCGGACGGGCGGACAAACGGCACGATATTATCGACAGTCTTTGATTTCTTCGCGGCTGGGCGTTTTTGCCCCTGCGTTGCAGTTGCGGCTGGATTGGCGGCATTTGCCCGCAGCGCTTTGGGCAAATCGCGCGCATATCCCCGGCCAAGACGCTGTACTTTGGCCGCCAAACGACAATTGCGCACGCGGCGCATGTCAAATTCGATCAAATCGCCCACATCCAGACCGACATTGCCCTGCGCCGCAGACTGCGCTGCCGCGTAATAGGCCAGCTCACCCTGGTCTTCGCACCAGATGACGGCCCGATGATCCGCATGGTCGGCCCATAGGACCACCCCCAACATTCGTTGTTCCATAACGCTCACGACTGCTTTGACACACAAAGTATTGCGCGAAAACACTGGTAAACAGAGGACTAATTCCGGGAGGAGGTCTTGATTTTTGGTCCACCAAGGGGCAAATTTGGCGTCAAATCGCATCAAATCGACGCGAATAAGCATCACTTACGGTTGTGCCTGTACCGAGTTTCCGATCCGATCCATCGACAAAAGCAAAACCAGAGCACGAGGACCGAGCATGGCCCCCACCGAAAAGAAGACCACGCTGTCGCATCGCCCAACCCCGTCTGAATTGCGCAGTATGCTTGGTGCCAATTTGCGTCAGTTGGCGCAACAAGCCGCGTCGGTTTCGGCATTGTGCCGTGATCTGGGGATCAACCGGACCCAATTCAATCGCTATCTGGCGGGCGAAAGCTTTCCCCGGCCGGACGTGCTGCACCGCATTTGCACCCATTTCAAAGTCGACGCGCGCATATTGCTGGAACCGGTCGAAGAGATTGCCCCGGTGCAGACCCGTGGTTTCCAGAACCCGGCCTTGGCGGATTTCCTTGGTCCCTTGGCCCTGCCCCTGACCGAAGCGGAAATGCCCAGCGGGTTTTATCGCTTTAGCCGCCGGTCCTATATGGACGAAACCAAATGCGTGCAGGGGCTGCTATATGTGTTTCGCGCCAATGACGACGTGCTGATCAAGGGCTTTGAGGCCAAGGATGCCATGGCGACCCAAGGGCTGAAAAGCTCGCTGGCCAACCGCGAGTTTCGCGGCAACGTCATGCGCCAGGACGATGGCATCGGCTTTTTCGTCAGCCGGAGGGGGGCGACGACCTTTACCTTTAACTTTCTCGCCCGCGTTCCGGCGTTCGAGAATAACTACTGGCAGGGCTACACGGCGCGTCCAACGCGCGAAAACGGCGGCGGGCGGCTGTTTGAACGGCTTGTCTACGAATACCTCGGGCGCGATCCCGCGCGCATTCTGCCGGCCGCGCGTGTCGCGGGTCTGTGTGATCCAAGCGAGCTGCCACCGTTCCATGCGCAACTGCTGAAACTGGGGCAGCCGATCGCCTGATGGGCTGCGCCCTTGCGCCTACGGCCCGGTGCGCATCGGTTATGCGCGCAGTTCCCGGCCCTGCGGCGCTGCTTCGGTGCCATAGGCCAGCATGTCATATAGATGCCACGTGGCATGTCCCAGGACCGGCAGCGAAATCAGCAAGCCCAAAAAGCCCGGCAGCATCGACACAAAAGTGACGATCGCAATGAAGGCCGCCCAAGAGAACATCACCACGACGTTATTTTGCACGTATTGGAAGGATGTGATCATGGCGGTGACAAAATCGATCTCACGGTCCAGCAGCAGCGGCAGGGACAGCACGGTGATCATATAGAGCACTACGGCAAAGCCCGCACCAACGGCAGTGCCCACCGCCAGCATCATCAAACCATTGGCGCTGAGGTACACCTCGAAGGACGACGACACGTTGGTCATCGTCGACAGGCCAAGGAACAGCGCAAAGATCATGTGGGCAAGGAAGAACCAGAACAGAAAGATCACGATGATCACGGCGCTGATGCTGGGCAATTGCCGTTTGGACTGGCGGAGCACGACGGAAAAGACCTGCATCCAATCCAAGGGCCGCCCCTGCTCGATCCGGCGGCTGACATCGTAAAAGCCCACAGCTGCAAACGGCGCGATCAGGGGAAAGCCGATGGCGGCAAAGACCAACCAATAGGTCTGCCCCGTCGCCCAGGTGATCAGCCCCATGAGCCAACCGCCGACGATGTAAACCCCAGCAAAGATCAACGCAAAGCCCGGCGCGCGCTTGAGATCGGCGAGACCGCGGCGCAGCGCCTCTGCCAAAGTCGAAAACGCGACGGTGCCAAGATCCGGCACACCGGGTTTAGGTGTATCGGGCATGTGTCCCTCCCCTGAACATGACCTGATGTCCAGTAAAAGGGCTAGGGCGGCCTCAGGCAAGACGCCGAAGCCATAAATTTTTGATTTAGATCAAAAAAGTTTTCTCAAGTCACGCGGGGGCAAATTCCTTAAAAAAGGAATTTGCAAATCTTTTGATAAAAGATTTGGTTACTCGTCCCCGCGCGCGTCTGCCCGGCTCTTGCCCGCGACCTGCATGGCCAGCGTGGCTTCCATGAACGGGTCAAGGTCGCCGTCCAGCACGCCTTGGCTGTCCGAGGTTTCGTAGTTCGTCCGCAGGTCTTTCACCAACTGGTAGGGCTGCAAGAAGTAGCTGCGGATCTGCGCGCCCCAGCCTGCGTCGCCCTTGGCCTCGTGCAGCGCGTTCACCTCGGCATTGCGGCGGTCCAGTTCCAACTGGTAGAGGCGCGATTTCAGCGCTTTCATGGCGATGTCGCGGTTCTGGTGCTGCGATTTTTCCGACGAGGTCACCACGATCCCCGTGGGGTGGTGGGTGATCCGCACCGCCGAGTCGGTGGTGTTCACGTGCTGCCCGCCCGCACCGGACGAGCGATAGGTGTCGATGCGGATATCCGCCGGGTTCACCTCGATCTCGATGTTGTCGTCGATCACTGGATACGCGCCCACGGCGGCAAAAGACGTCTCGCGCGTGCCTTTGCCAAAGGGCGAAATCCGCACAAGCCGGTGCGTGCCGCTTTCGGACTTCAGCCAGCCATAGGCGTTCTTGCCCTTGATCTGATAGGTCACCGATTTGATGCCCGCTTCGGCGCCGGGGGTCTCTTCTTGCAGGTCTACTTCAAAGCCGCGGCTCTCGGCCCAGCGGACATACATCCGCGCCAGCATCGACGCCCAGTCGCAGGCTTCGGTGCCGCCCGCGCCCGCCTTGATTTCCAAGAACGCATCGTTGCCGTCGGTCTCGCCGTCCAGCAACGCCTCGAGCTCTTTCTTGGCGGCCTTCTCGACCAGCGCTTTCAGCGCGCCTTCGGCCTCTGCGACGATTTCCTCGTCGTCTTCCATCTCGCCCATCTCGATCAGCTCGACCTGATCTTCAAGCTCTTGCTTGATCGACTCGTAGGTCTCGATCGCATCGACCAAGGCCTGCCGCTCACGCATCAGCTTTTGCGCCGCCGCCGGGTCGTCCCACAGGTTGGGGTCCTCAACCCGGGCGTTGAATTCCTCCAGCCGGTGCTGCGCCGTTTCCGCCCCCAACCGCTGCGCCAGCAAGTCGATGGATTTTTGCACCTTGTCGGCGTTGTTCTGAGCTTCTGCGCGCATCGGTTTGATCCTGTCTCGTCCCTTCGGGTGCTGCGTGATACCAAGGGACCAAGGACGTAGCAAGACGGGGGCTTTGCCTTGGACGACAGATTACACGATGCCATCGAGGGCTTTGCGCTGACAGAGGTCACGGCGCTGACAAATACGCCCCACGCGCAGCTTTACAAGGCGCTTGGCATCGACGGGGCACCTTGCGTGCTGAAACTCTACCGAGAGGGGCATTTCGGCAATGAGGCGTCGGGAATCGCCCTGATGAACCTGTGGTCCGAAAGCGCCCCCCTGGCCTGTGTGCAGATCCTTGGCGAAGGCCCCGGCGCGCTGCTGATGGAGTATATTCCCGGCCCCTTGCTGGGCGAGGACAGCCGCAAGGGCTTTGATCTGGACGCCTGCCAGCGGCTGGCCTTGGTCGCCCGCGCGTTGCACGCGGTGCCCCTGCCCGACCTCAGCCGCCTGCCCCGGCTGGAGCTGTGGTTTGGCGATCTGTTCAACCTGCAATACGCGCCCAACTGTCCCGAAGGTTTGCGCCGCGACATGGGCCTTGCCGGGGATCTGGCCCGGCGGATGCTAACCACCGATCACAAGGTGCGTCCCTTGCACGGCGATCTGCACCACGACAACGTGATCGTCGGCGCCCACCCAAAGGCCATCGACGCCAAGGGCATCCTCGGCGATCCGGCCTATGAGCTGGCCAATGCCATGCGCAATCCCAAGGGCTGCGCGAAGTTGCAGCGCGACCGCGATCACCAAAGCGCCCGCCTGCACATCTTTGCCGAAGGGCTGGATGTCGATCCGGCGCGGCTGGCGGCTTGGGCGGCGGCCAAGGCGGCGCTGTCCATCGCGTGGCGCGCCAAGGGGGTGCTCGGCGATGACCTTGAGGCAGATGTGCTGTCGCTGCTCTTGGACCTCGCGCAGGATTTCGCGGAACCATAAAACGCAAAACGCCCCGCCAAGGACAAACCTCGGCGGGGCGTTTTCGCAGTCAAATCAGATCAGTACAACCCGCCCGAGGACAGCGACCCAAACCCTGCCTTGGGGCCAACCACAGCCTTTTTCCCGGTCGAGGTCGTCACCTCCTGGGCCTGCGTCGAGCCATCGGGCCGGATCAGGTCAAAGCTGCCCGACATGGCAAAGCCACCGTCAAACTGAATGCCGAACACCGGCTCTTCGCCCTGACGGAAACACTCGGACACCACGTTGTCGCCCGAGGCATCCGCCCCAAGACGCGCGCCGGAAAAGCGGTCGATGTTGATGAACTGGCAGTCCTCGGGGACCTTGAACTCACCGCCGCCGTATTTCTTGATCGCCTTTTGCATAAAGCGGTTGAACACCGGCCCGCAAAAGCCGCCGCCCGACGCCCCGCGCCCAAGGCTGCGCGGCGTGTCATAACCGATGTAGCAACCCGCCACGATGTTGGACGTAAAGCCCACGAACCACACGTCCTTGGCGTCGTTGGTGGTGCCGGTCTTGCCCGCCGTGGGCACCGGCAGGTTGACGTATTTCGACGCCGTCCCGCGCTGCACCACGCCGCGCATCATCGAAGTCAGCTGATAGGCGGTCACGGCGTTCATCACCCGCTCGCGTTCGTTGACGATGCGCGGGGACCGACCCGGATTGAGCTCCGGGTTGTCACAATCCACGCAGACCCGCTTGTTCCCGTCCGCCGCATCGTGGCTGTAGATCGAAGAGCCATAGCGATCCTGCACCCGGTCGATCAGCGTCGGTTCCACCCGCTCACCGCCGTTGGCGAACATGGCATAGGCCGCCACAACCCGGTACAAGGTCGTCTCATCCGCGCCCAGAGCGTTGGCCAGAACCCGCCCCATGTTGTCATACACCCCGAATTTCTCGGCATAATCGGCGACCACATCCATGCCCACCTCTTGCGCCAGACGAATGGTCATCAGGTTCCGCGACCGTTCAATCCCCGTGCGCAGCGGCGTCGGGCCATAATACTGACGCGACGCGTTCTGCGGACGCCACACCCCCTGCGGCGTGTTGATCTCGATCGGGGCGTCCACAACGATGGTCGCGGGCGTATAGCCACTATCCAAAGCCGAGGCGTAAACAAAGGGCTTAAAGCTCGACCCCGGCTGGCGCTTTGCTTGCGTTGCGCGGTTAAACACCGAATGCTGGTAGCTAAAGCCCCCCTGCATGGCGATCACCCGGCCCGTGTGCACGTCCATCGCCATGAACCCGCCCTGCACTTTGGGGATCTGCCGCAAGGACCAACGGATAAACGCGCCGCTGCCGTCCTCGGTCATCTGGCGCACATGGATCACGTCACCCTTTTCAAAGTTGTCGAACAGGTTGCCCTTGAACCAAGAGGTGTCAGAGCGCGGCACGCGGTTTCCGCGCGGATCATCGCTGGACACGCCTTCTATGCCGATCACCAGCTCGTTCTCGCGCACCTCCAGCACCACCGCCGGTAGCCACGGATGGTCCAGATCCACGTCCCGCGCCACGCGCACATCCGCCAGCGCCGCGCGCCAGCTGTCCTCGCTGCTCAGCGCCTCGGCGGGGATGGTCTTGCCCGTGCCGTTCCAAACGCCCAAGCCACGGTCGTATTGCTCCAGCTGACGGCGCAAAGAGGTCGCCGCCTCGACCTGCATCTCGGGGTCCAAGGTCGCCCGCACGCTATACCCGCCGGAAAAAAACTGCTCCTCGCCGAAATCCCGGCTCAGCTGTCGGCGGATTTCATCGGTGAAATAGTCGCGCGGCGGCAAGGCGTTCTGATAGGGCTCAAAGTCGCCGTTCTGCACCGACCGCAGCGGCATCGCCACCTCGCGCTCATAGACCGCCTCGCTGATATAGCCGTTTTCCTTCATCTCTTCGAGCACATAGTCCCGACGCTCGCGCAACCGCTCCTTGCGGCGCACGGGGTGGAAACTGCCGGGTGCCTTGGGCATCGACGCCAAAAAGGCCGCCTCATGCGGGGCCAGCTCGCTCAGCGTCTTGTTGAAATAAACCTGCGCCGCGGCCGCCACACCATAAGAGTTCTGGCCAAGGAAAATCTCGTTCAGGTAAAGCTCGAGGATCTTCTCCTTGCTCAGCGCCGATTCCACGCGCGAGGCCAGGATGATCTCCTTGATCTTACGCTCGGCCTTGCGATCGCCGGACAGCAAAAAGTTCTTCATCACCTGCTGGGTGATGGTCGACGCCCCGCGCGTGTTGCCGCGCGCCGTGTCAATCGCCGCCGAAACAATCGCCCGCGGATCATAGCCGTTGTGGGTATAAAACGACTTGTCCTCGGCGCTGACAAAAGCCTGCTTGACCAGATCGGGGATCTCTGCCGCCGGGGTGAACAACCGCCGCTCCTGGGCGAATTCATCGATGACCTGCCCCTCGACCGAATAAATCCGGCTGATGGTCGGCGGCGTGTATTGCGCCAGATGCTCGTGGCTGGGCAAATCGCGCCCATACATCCAGAACACCGCCCCGATGGTCAGCGCAGTCATCATCGCGCCCATGGTCACAACAGCGAAAATCCCGCCGAAGAAAGAAAAGATGAATCGCAGCACGTAAGTGGCCCCTTATCTGCTCGCGCCTTCCTTATACGCCAAGCGCCATCCGGTCAAAACACATCCGCGCGGGGAACCGCCGACGCCCTCTCCCCCTATCCCACGGCCCACTTTCTTCTCTTTAAAAATATCCCGGGGGGAAAGCCGCAGGCTTTGGGGGGCAGCGCCCCCCAGACCCGCCATCGTCACACGCTACTGCCGCCGCAACCGCGCCAGCGCCGCATCCTCCACCGCCCAGGCCGCAATCCCATCGCGCAGGCCCGCCGCCATCCCGGCGCGCCAGATCGGGTCGCGCAGGTTCGCAAGGTCTTGCTCTGTCGACAAAAACCCAAGCTCCACCAGCACAGACGGAATATCCGCCGCCTTCAGAACCGAAAACCCCGCCTGCCGCAGGGGCCGCTTGTGCACCTGTCCCAAGGCATTCTTGATCCCGCCCACCAGATGCCCGGCCAAGGCCTGACTGCGCGGCGTATTGTCCAGCCGCGCCAGATCCATCAACACCTGCGCCACCCGGTCATCGGCCCCCGACAAATCGAGGCCCGCCAGCAAATCATCGCGGTCGTGCCGCTCGGCCAGCGCCGCCGAGGCCGCGTCCGACGCCTCTTCGGCCAAGGTATAGACCGACGCGCCATGCGCGCGCCCTTCGTCCAAGGCATCGGCGTGCAAAGAGATAAACAGGTCCGCGCCAACCTCATGGGCAAAGCTCACCCGCCCTTCGAGCGACACGAACTGGTCACTCTCGCGGGTCATCACCACGTCGTATTGCCCGGTGCGCAGCAGCACCTCGCGAAATTCCAGCGCAAAGCGCAGCACCAGATCGGCCTCGGAAAACCCGTCGCGCTCGGCGCCGGGGTCAATGCCGCCATGACCGGGGTCGAGCACGATCACCGGACGGCCCGACGCCGCCGCCTTGGGCGCATGGGCGCTTGGCGCGGGTCGGTCCCAAGTCGGATCGCGCGGCATCCCCGCCGACGCCTCGAACGCCGCCGCGCTGGTGCCTTTCAAGACAACCGTCAAACCGGCCTGCCCCGTGTCCTCGGACACCGACAGGCCCGCTTGCTCGATCCGCAAAGGCTCGGACAATTCGGCCACCAGACGCGACCAGCCGGGGCGGAACGCGCCCATGCGCAAAGCCGTCACCGCCTCGCTCTGGTCCAAAACCTGCGCGTCCGCGCCTTGCCAATCCACCTCTCGGAAATCCAAGACCAGCCGCATCGGGTCGGTCAGGGTAAAGGCCCGCCACGGCACGCCTTGGCTCAGCGCCAGCTCCAACGTGGTGCCGCCAAACATCGCGTCGCTGATCTGCCCCGCCTCAAAGCGCGCCAGACCTGACGTTTCTTGGCCCGACGCCTCTTGCGCGCCCGCCTGCGCGGCACACAGCACCAGCGCCGCCATCCATGAAAATGCTCTGCTCATCCGTCCCGGTTCCCGGTTTTGCCCCAGCCTAGCAGTCCACGACGCACAGTGCACCTCACAAGATCGCGCCCCTAGTCGATCACGCCCCGGTTGCGCATGAACTTGCCCAAACGTTCGAGCCCTTCGGCGATATCCGCCGTCGAGCGCGCGTAGGAAAAGCGCAAGGTCCCCGCGCCGCGGTCGGGGTCAAAGTCCAGCCCCGGCGTCACCGCGACCCCGGCTTTGTCAAGGATCTCAGCGGCAAAGGCGCGGCTGTCGCCCGTCAGATGGCTCACATCCGCATAGACGTAGAACGCCCCATCGGGCGGCGCGATGCGGTCAAACCCGACCTTGGGCAGCCCGTCCAGCATCATGGCGCGGTTGGCGCGGTAGACCTGCATATTGGCCTCCAGCTCGATCCCAGCGTCCATCGCCGCAAGGGCCGCCACCTGCGAGGCGTGCGGCGCGCAGATGAACATGTTTTGCGCAAGCCTTTCCACTTGCCGGATGTTCGCCTCGGGCAGCACCAGCCACCCGGCGCGCCAGCCGGTCATCGAAAAATACTTGGAAAAAGAGTTGATGACGCAGACATCGTCGCTGATCTCCAGCGCGGTGACGGCCTTTTTGTCGTATTCGATGCCGTGGTAAATCTCATCCGACAGGAAGGACGCGCCCTTGGCCTGACAGGCGTCTATCAGCGCCGCCAGTGCGCCCCGATCCAGCATCGTCCCGGTGGGATTCGCCGGGCTGGCGACCATCAACCCTTGGTAATCAATCTGGGCCAGATCTTCTGGCGTCGGCTGTAGGCGGTTTTCCGCGCGCGATTCCACCTCGACCGGCACAAGGTCCATGGCCTTCATGATTTGCCGATAGGACGGATAGCCGGGCCGCCCCAAGGCCACCCGGTCGCCCGCATCGAACAGCGCCGAGAACGCAAGGATGAACCCGCCCGAAGAGCCCGGCGTCACCACCACCCGCGCCGGGTCAAGGTCGACGTTGTACCACTCCCCGTAGAGTTTCGCGATCCGCGCGCGCAAGGCCGGCAGGCCCAAGGCCACCGTGTAGCCCAGCGAGTCGTCCTTCATCGCAGCGGCCAAAGCATCGCGCGCCGCAGCGGGCGCAGGCGTGCCGGGCTGGCCCACCTCCATGTGGATGATGTGGCGTCCGTCCGCCTCGGCCTGCCGCGCGGCCTCCATCACATCCATCACGATAAAGGGATCGACGTTCCCACGACTTGAATTCCGCATGTCTGCCTCTCTACTGTGCGCCCTACGACCTACGAGTGTGAAAGGTGCCTCGTCAATGACCCCGACCCGGATGATGGCTTTTGTCATGGCGGCTATGCTGATTTTCGCCCAGCCCGTGCAGGCCGGGGTGCGGCTGCTGCGCGATGCGGATATCGAATACGCGCTGGGGCAATTAGCCAAGCCGATCCTGACCGCCGCCGGGCTGAATGCCAGCCGGATCAAGGTGGTGGTGATCGACGATCCGTCGCTGAACGCCTTTGTCATCGACCATCGGCACATCTTTATCCACTCGGGCCTGATCATGAAGCTGGACAGCGCGCCGGAAATTCAGGCGGTGATCGCCCATGAGGCGGCGCATATCGCCAACGGCCATATCTCGCGGAGGCTGTCGAACATGCGCACGGCGCAAAGTGCCGCCACGCTGGGGCTTGCCTTGGCGGCGGCGGCGGGCGCGGCGTCGGGCAATGCCAAGGCGACGGCGGGACTGGCGATTGGCGCGGGCAGTTCGGCCATGCGATTGTTCCTCAGCCACACCCGGGCCGAGGAGTCGGCGGCCGATATGTCTTCGGTCCGCTATCTGAGCCGCGCCGGGATCAACCCCCAGGGCGCGGTCGAGGTTCAGGACCTGTTTCGCGGCCAAGAGGCGCTGTCGAGCGCCCGGCAAGACCCTTATATGCGCTCTCATCCGCTGTCGCGCGACCGTCTGCGCGCGCTCAAGGGGTTGGTCGCCGCCGCCCCGTCGCATCCGCCCAACGCCGCCGCAAACTATTGGTACGCGCGGGCGCGCGGCAAGCTGACGGCGTTCAAACGCGCGCCCAGCTGGACGTTGCGGCGGCTGAAGGACAGCGGCTCGCAGGACATTGCGCTGATGCGCGAGGCGGTGGCCTATCACCGCCAGTCGAACCTGAAAAAGGCGCTGACGGCCATCGACGGCGCGCTGGCGTTGCGCAAGGGCGATCCCTTTTTGATGGAGCTCAAAGGCCAGATCCTGCTGGAATCGCGCCAGTTTGGCGCCGCCGTGCAGGTCTATCAGTCCGCCGCCAAGGCCGCCCCGCGTGAAGCGCTGATCCTTGGCGGTCT
This sequence comes from Tropicibacter naphthalenivorans, assembly GCF_900176475.1. Taxonomy (GTDB): domain Bacteria; phylum Pseudomonadota; class Alphaproteobacteria; order Rhodobacterales; family Rhodobacteraceae; genus Tropicibacter; species Tropicibacter naphthalenivorans. The sequence continues at coordinate 47,056 of NZ_FWXX01000002.1, read as the reverse complement.
GGGGCGGGCCTATCTGGCGGCGGGCCAGCCGAAACAGGCGCTTGGCGCACTCGAGGCCGCGCGGGGCCGCGATTACACCGACATCCGGGTCCAACGCGATCTGGCCATCGCTTACGCCAAGCTGAACCAACCCGCCATGGCGTCGCTGGCCACGGCAGAACGCTTTGCCCTGCAAGGCCGGTTAGAGGACGCCGCCCTGCACGCCAAACGCGCCGCCGACCGCCTGCCGAGCGGATCCGCCCCGTGGCAACGCGCCCAAGATGTGTTATTCGCAGCAAAGCAGGCAAAGCGCCGATAAATTCAACCCAACGGAGAGATCCATGCTGAAAACCCTTTCTTCCTTTGCGGGTCTGCGCACCACCGCCGCCGCGCTTTGCCTGATGGCCGGTGCCGCCAGCGCGCAGGACGCCTTTGACCCGGCCACCATGAGCGACGCGCAGCGCGCCGCCTTTGGCGAGGCCGTGCGCGCCTACCTGATGGAAAACCCCGAAGTCATCATGGAGGCCGTCGCCGTTCTGGAGGAACGCCAGCAAAACGCCGCGGCCGCCGCCGACGACCAGCTGGTTCAGGACCACTACGAGGCGCTGGTGAACGACGGCTACTCTTGGGTGGGCGGCAACCCGGACGGCGACGTGACCGTGATCGAGTTCATGGACTACCGCTGTGGCTACTGCCGCAAGGCGCAGCCCGAAGTCGAAGAGCTCATCGCATCGGATGGGAATATCCGCCTGATTATCAAAGAGTTCCCGATCCTGGGGGACGCGTCTCTGATCTCTGCCAAATTTGCCATCGCAACGCAGATCGTCGCCGGCGACGAGGCCTATAAGCAAGTCCATGATGCGCTGATCGCGCTCGAAGGGAACCCGGGAAAGGGCCCGCTGACCCGCCTCGCGGATACGCTGGGTCTGGATGTCGACGCGATCATGGCCGAGATGGACAGCGACGAAGTGCTGCGCCGCATCGCCGACACCCGCCAGCTGGCGCAGGCGATGCAGATCAACGGTACGCCGAGCTTTGTGTTTGGCGACCAGATGGTGCGCGGCTATGCGCCCCTGCCCGCCATGCAGCAGATCGTTGCCCAAGAGCGCGCGGCGGAGTGATCCGTCTGGCAGCTTTCGCGCTGCTCGCCTCGGTTCCTTTGGGGGCCGAGGCCCAAGACCTGCGGCAGCGCCTGAATGCGCTGTCGTCGCCAGAGGTCTCTGATCCCTACGCGGCGGAAAAGGCCGCAGATCTCGCGCGCATCGCGGCGGACGCGGCTTTGCTGTTCCCGAAGGGCGAAAAAATCGCGGTTTTTGTCGCCCCGGATTGCCCGGAGTGTGACGCGAGCTTGGCCGACTTGCAGGGGCTAGGTGTGGCCGTCAACGTTTTGGACATCGACGACGGCGAAACCGCAAGATTGATGGCCCGCATGACGCTGGACATCGTGCCGTCTTACGTCATGCCAGACCGGCTGATCCGCGGGCCCATGCCCAGCTTTGTGCTGGCGCGCTACCTGTCGGACTGAGCGGCCAAATTCCTTCCAAGGAATTTGCAAATCTTTTGAAAAAGATTTGGTCCCCGCGGGCCTCACTCGGCGGCGTCGGCCTCTGCCGCTTCGATCTGCGCCGCGCGCTGTTCCACCTGCTCGACGATGTGATCGACCATCTGCTCGTTGCTCATCTTGTGGCTCTGCTTGCCCGCCAGATATACCATTCCCGCGCCATTGCCGCCGCCGGTAAACCCAACATCGGTCATCAAGGCTTCGCCAGGTCCATTCACCACGCAGCCAATGATCGACAGGCTCATGGGCGTCTTGATATGTTCCAGCCGCTTTTCCAGCGCTTCCACGGTCTTGATCACGTCAAACCCCTGACGCGCGCAGCTGGGGCAGGAAATGATATTGACGCCCCGGTGCCGCAGCCCCAGCGATTTCAGGATCTCATAGCCGACCTTGACCTCTTCGACTGGATCGGCGGACAGCGACACGCGGATCGTATCGCCAATCCCCATCCACAGCAGGTTGCCCAGCCCAATCGCCGATTTGATCGTCCCAGAGGTCAGCCCGCCCGCCTCGGTGATCCCAAGATGGATCGGCTTGTCCGTCACTTCGGCCAGCGCTTGGTAGGCCGCCGCCGACAGAAACACGTCCGACGCCTTCACGCTGATCTTGAACTCGTGAAAGTCGTTGTCTTCCAGGATCTTGATATGGTCCAAACCGCTTTCGACCATCGCCTCGGGGCACGGCTCGCCGTATTTCTCCAGCAGGTGTTTTTCCAAGGAGCCTGCGTTCACGCCAATGCGGATCGAGCAGTTGTGGTCACGCGCCGCCTTGATGACCTCGCGCACGCGCTCTTCGGAGCCGATGTTGCCGGGGTTGATCCGCAGGCAGGCCGCGCCTGCCTCGGCCGCTTCGATCCCGCGTTTGTAGTGAAAGTGGATGTCCGCCACGATCGGCACCGGGCTTTCGCGGGTGATCTCGCGCAGCGCCTTGGCCGAGGCCTCGTCCGGGACCGACACGCGCACGATGTCCGCGCCAGCCTCTGCCGCCGCCAAGACCTGCGCGATGGTGCCCTTGACGTCGGTGGTGACCGTGTTCGTCATGGTCTGCACGCTGATCGGCGCGTCGCCCCCCACCGGCACATTGCCCACCATGATCTGGCGCGACTTGCGGCGATAGATGTTGCGCCAAGGGCGGACGTGGTTGAGGCTCATCGGTAGGTTCCCCTTTTGGAAGCGGTGCCCGACAGGTAATACGCCCCGCCGGATTTCTCCAGTCGGGGCGTCCTGAAATTCACCAAATCGTCACTGTTTTGCGCGAGTTTACTGCCCAGGCCGCTGCGCTTGCAGGTTCAGCTCGGCGACCACCTTGGCCAAGGTCTGATTCTGCCGCAGGTCGGCGACCTGCATCTTTTGCGTGATCGCATCCGGCGACAGCGCAAGGTTGCGACCGAATTGACCGCTTTGCCCGTAGGGGCCGTAGGTCTGGCCGTTCACGGCAAAATAAACGCCGCCCGCGTTGCCGGAAAAGATCGTCGGCGGCTGGTCAGTCTGCGGCACCTGGTAGGTCTGCCCAGCCTTCAAAGTCTGGGCGAACAGCTTTTTGCCAGAGGGTGCGGTGACCTCGACCCAGGTTTCCGCCGTGGCGACCACGGTGATTCCCGGCGCGGCATCGGCCAGCACCTTGGGCATCATCGGCGTGGCGATCGGCGCCGGCGCGGCCTCTGCCGTCTGAACGGGATCGGCGGTGGGTGTCGCCTGCAAGCCCTGCGCGACCATGGCGGTCAGCAAATCGGTGTCCGTGGACGCGTCGACCGGCGCGTAGCGCGCCATAAGCTCTTGCGGAACCACGGAAATATTTGACGTGGGATAGCCCGCCTTGCCCGCCGGTCCGTAGACCGTGCCATCGACGTTGAAATACAGCGCGCCGGATTCGCCCACGATCAGGCGCGGATCAACCGCAGAGGCCGGGACCGAAACGGTATCGCCCGCCGCCATGTTCTGGCTGATCAATACCTTGCCGTTCTGGTCCGTGACCTCGACCCAGGCATCGCGCGCCGCGATCAGGCTGACGCCGGACGACAGCGTTGCGGGCGGCGTTGCGCCGGGCTGGGCGGCCAAACCTTCGGCCAGCGCCACGGCGGCCAAGGAGCTGTCCTGCACCTGCGGCAAGGCGCTGCCCCGCGCTTGGCTAAACACGCCCACACTTTCGGGATCGAGGGTGGAGATCGGCGCATCCCGCGCCACCAAGACCGGCACGTCCAAGGCTTGCGGGCGATAAAGGCGATCAAACGCTTCGGAGGTCGGCGGCGAAAACACACCCGCGGCAACATCCTGAGGCATTTCAGGGGCTTGCGGCGCCATAGCCGCATCCAACGGGTCCAGTTCGGACAGCACCACCGGGGTCTGATCCACCGGGGTCACCTGAACGCGCTGCACCTCTTTCAAAACCGACCAGCCGCCATAGCCAATCCCCGCGATCAGAGCGACCAGCACCAGCGAAGAGCCCACCGCGCCCGGTTCGATCCGCGACAGGAACGAGTCGCTGCTGGGGGCGAAAGGCAAATTCGGCTCGGCCAGCGGGTTGCGCGACTTGGCGCGCGGCTTGTCCGAGGCCAGCGGCGATTTGCGCACCACGGAGGCCTGCGAGGACATACCATGCGCGACCGAAAACCCGCTTTCGCGGCAGAACCCGGCAAAGGCTTCGTCCGGGTCCATGCCCAAGTAGCGCGCATAGGACCGCACGTAACCGGCGATGAAACCGGGGGTGTCAAAGGCGTCGGGGTCGCAGTTTTCAATGGCGGCGATATAGCTGGCCTTGATGCGCAATTCGCGCTGCACGTCGAGCAGAGATTTGCCCAGCGTCGCACGTTCCCCGCGCATGAGATCACCCAGACTCATGGTGAAATCATCGTAGCCATTTTGACTAGAATCAGAATGATCGTGTTGATCTTGGGTGTAACGCCCGATCATACGGTCTGCCCCATCGTCCTGTCCGCCCCAGTGCCTGCCCATCCCCGGGCGCTCACGATTCGTGTCGCCCGGTTATTGAGCCCAGATTAACACAAGGCAAGGGATTTGACAGGTTTTCTAGGCGCTACCCCGCCAGTTCGGCACGATTCAGCGCACAGTGGCTCCAGAGTTGGTCCATGCCGCTGACCAGCGCGTCCATCTCCTTGGGGCCATGCACCGGAGACGGCGTAAAGCGCAGCCGTTCGGTGCCACGTGGCACGGTCGGGAAGTTGATCGGCTGCACGTAGATGCCAAAGCCCTCGAGCAGCATATCCGACAGCTTTTTCGTGTGGACCGGATCGCCGACGATGACCGGCACGATGTGGCTGCCGTGGTCGATGATCGGCATCCCCAGACCTTTCAGACGGGTCTTGAGGATCTTGGCCTGCGTCTGGTGCTGATCGCGCAGCTTTTGCCCCTCGGACGTTTTCAGGAACGCAACCGAGGCGCGCGCACCCGCCGCCAGAGCCGGCGACAGCGAGGTCGAAAAGATGAAGCCCGGCGCATAAGACCGCACAGCGTCACACATTTTTTCCGACGCGGCGATGTAGCCGCCCATCACGCCATAGGCCTTGGCCAGCGTGCCGTTGATGATGTCGATGCGGTGCATCAGCCGGTCGCGTTCGCACACGCCGCCGCCGCGCGGGCCGTACATGCCCACCGCGTGCACTTCGTCGATGTAGGTCAGCGCGCCGAATTCATCCGCCAGATCGCAGATTTCCTTGATCGGGCCAAAATCGCCGTCCATCGAATAAACCGATTCAAAGGCGATCAGCTTGGGCGCTGCGGGATCGTCGGCCTCGAGCTTGGCGCGCAGATCGGCCACGTCGTTGTGCTTAAAGATACGCTTGGCCCCGCCGTTGCGGCGCACCCCTTCGATCATCGAGGCGTGGTTCAGCTCGTCGCTATAGATAATGAGACCGGGGAAGAGTTTCGGCAGCGTCGACAAAGTCGCGTCGTTGGCCACATAGGCAGAGGTGAACAGCAGCGCCGCCTCTTTGCCGTGCAGGTCGGCCAGCTCGGCCTCCAGCGCCTTGTGGTAAACGGTGGTGCCCGAAATATTCCGCGTCCCGCCAGAGCCCGCGCCGGTGGCGTCGATCGCCTCGTGCATGGCCGCGAGCACGACGGGGTGTTGCCCCATGCCAAGATAGTCGTTGCCACACCACACGGTGATCGGCTGTTCGCTGCCATCGGGCTTGGTCCAGACGGCGTGCGGGAACTGACCATTCTTGCGTTCGATGTCGATAAAGGTCCGGTAACGGCCCTCTTCGTGCAGGCGGTTCAAGGCTTCGTCGAGTTTCGCGGTGTAGTCCACCGGGCTCCTCCTTCTGTTATTGGCCGCGATCATTTTTGGCAGCCACAGCGGGTTATGTCCGCATTCAATTTCGTGAATAACTAAAGCCCAAAGCCCGTTATGTCTACCGTTTAGGGGCGGACTTACCGTCGCATCTTTGATTTACGTCAAAAAGGTACATGCCGCACACCTCGATTTTGGTCGCATGGGGGTGCATTGGCGCATATCGGAAACACCTTTAAGGGCCATTTAACACGGGCCAGAGAATCACGCCAGAGCGCGGCGGGTTCAATGCGAATTTTCGGAAAACTCAAACTCTCAAACAATTGCTTATATCTTATAGTTGGAATATAGAGGCTTCGGGTGGACGAAATCACAACGGAGCGCAAGCCATGAAAACCCTTTTCGCACTTAGCACAATCGGCATGATGACCCTTACCGCAGGCGCCGCGCTTGCCGGGCACGCCAACCCTTGGACCACGGACACGTCGATCCTGCTGGAGCAGTATCACGACACGAACCAAGCGCGCAGCATCGGCACACCGGGCGAGGATGAGATGCGCGGTGTGATGACCCAGAACGCCTTTGGCAAGCTGTCCGATGACGCGGGCGGCGCACAGGACAACGCTCAGGGTGGTTCTTCGGCGCGCGGCGGAAATGGCGGAAACGGCGGCAAGGGTGGCGGCTCTAAAGGCGGTCGAAAATAACAAAATTGAATGAATGGCGTGCGGTCCTTGGGTCGCCCGCCTGCCCCGGCCATGAACCCTATCCGGGGCCACATCCGTGAACGGTGGAATACCGGACTACCCGGCGCGCCTCCCTCCACGCAAAGTGATCTCAGCGATTACCTGACGTCCCCTTTGCTCATTTTCCCGTTCCGAACGGACATCCCATGTCTTTTGTATCCAGCACGCCCGGTCTGGCCTTTCCCTTTATTCTTGCGACGGCTGTCGGCTATGCGCTGGCCACCGTCGGCATGAAATCCGTCTCGGGTGGTGCCTCTACGATCCTGGGGGCCATCCTGACCCTCGCGGGCTTTGCGCTGGCCTTTATCGCCGAGGTCAAGCTGATGCGGCGCTTTGACGTCTCGCTGGTCTATGTCGCCATCATCGCCGCCGAAACCGCGCTGGTGCTGGCTTGGGCGCAATACATCGGCGAAGGCTTGGGCGCGCGGCAACTGGCTGGCGCAGCTTTGGTCATTGGCGGCGTGGTTCTGGTGACGCAGTAGCGCCCGCTCTGGACAGTGCGCGGCGCGGTGCTAGGGTCAGGCCAAACACGAACAGGAGCCGCCATGTCGCTTGACCCCGTCCTTTCCCGCATCGACGAAACCCTGCCCGCCGCGATGGAGCGCCTGCTCGACCTGCTGCGCATCCCGTCGATCTCCACCGATCCCGCCTACAAGGCCGACGTGGACCGCGCCGCCGACTGGCTGGTGAGCGATCTGCGCAGCCTTGGCATCCCGGCGGAAAAGCGCGAAACGCCGAAGCATCCGATGGTGGTCGGCCACGTCGACGGCGACGGCCCGCATGTGCTGTTCTACGGCCACTACGACGTGCAACCCGTTGATCCGCTGGAACTTTGGGACCGCGATCCCTTTGACCCGATCGTCGAGGACACACCCAAGGGTCGCGTCATCCGCGCGCGCGGGGCGAGCGATGACAAAGGCCAGCTGATGACCTTTATCGAGGCCTGCCGCGCCTGGAAAGAGGTGCATGGCACCCTGCCCTGCAAGATCACCTTCTTCTTTGAGGGCGAAGAAGAAAGCGGCTCTCCGTCCTTGGTGCCGTTCCTTGAGGCCAACAAAGACGAACTCCAAGCGGACATCGCGCTGATCTGCGACACCGGGCTGTTCGAGTCCAAGGTGCCGTCGATCATGACCCAGCTGCGCGGCCTGTGCGGCGAAGAGATCACCCTCACCGGTCCCGACAAAGACCTGCATTCTGGCATGTACGGCGGCGCGGCGATCAACCCGATCCGGGTGCTGACGCGCATCCTTGGCAACCTGTTCGACGACGCGGGCCGCATCCAGATCCCGCATTTCTACGACGGCGTGCCCGAACTACCCGAGGACATCGCCGCCCAGTGGGACGCGCTGAACTTTGACCACGGCACCTTCCTTGGCGATGTGGGCCTCAGCCAGCCTGCCGGGGAAAAGGGCCGCAGCCCGCTGGAGATGCTCTGGTCACAACCCACGGCAGAGATCAACGGGATCATCGGCGGCTACACCGGCGACGGGTTCAAGACGGTGTTGCCGTCCAAGGCCTCGGCCAAGGTGTCCTTCCGTCTGGTTGGCCAGCAAGACCCGCACGCGATCCGCAAGAATTTTCGCGCATGGGTTGAGGCGCAGCTGCCCGCCGATGTGAAAATCAGCTATCAGGAACACGGCGCCTCGCCTGCCAGCCAGATGACCACGACCCACCCGGCGTTCGAACAGGCGCGCAGCGTGCTGGGCGCGGAATGGGGGCATGAGGCGGCATTTACCGGCTGCGGCGGCTCGATCCCGGTGGCCGGTTACTTCAAGTCGATCCTCGAAATGGACACGATGCTGGTGGGCTGGGCCAAGGACGACGACCAGATCCATTCGCCCAACGAAAAATACGACGTCGAGAGTTTCCACAAGGGCATCCGGTCCTGGGCGCGGATTCTCGACGCCATCAAAAGTTAACCAAGGATTAAGTTTCTGAAAGATAGACGGGTCGGAGCGCTGTTTCCGGCCCGTTTTTTCTGCCAAAATCACCCGGTGGCTGTGATCTGCGTCACACGAAGCCTCTCAACTCCGTGATTCGCGTTAAGGTGGGCAAACGGCGGTCCGAGCATTAGTTAACGCATGGTAAACTATCCCAAAGGATACGCCCTCTCTCGGATGCCCGCACAATAGGTTAAAATTTGTAATATCCGCTTGCTAATTAAGGCAGTTTCGCCGCAATTCATCCCAATCTGGCCCAATTCGTTTACTAGAAAAATCGCATGGCACATCTGATCCGCAAACAAACCCACACTGACTTTCGCCGCCGCGTGAAAACCGTCGATCCTCGGTTCTATCGCTGGGGAGAGCGCGGGACTGTGCGTGATCTGACGCCACAACGTCCGGTTGGGTCCGCGCTGATGGGTTTTGGCTGGGCCTACCTTGTGATTTCGGTGTCGAACAACCGTGACCACATCGCCGCGTCGCTGAAACAAGGCAACCTGCCCGCGCAATATCACGACTGGATTTTTGCCGGGCTCGCGGTGCTGCTGGCGGTGTCCGGCGTCATGCTGGCGCTGCACGTCTTTCGCTACCTGTTCAAGAATGGCGGCAAGCGCAAGAACTCCGGCGGGCTGCTGATCGGCGCGCTGGGGGCTTTGGTGCTGATCTACACGCCCTCGACCGTGTGGACGACCGGCTTTGGGATGCTGGACAGCAACTCGCAGGGGCTGATGATGCAGGCCAGTGCCACCGTGGGCGACGTGCTGCCGGGCGTCGATTTCGGCAAGGTTACCTTTGTCTCCTCTAACGGCCGTTAATCCGACAATCGTTAACCTCTAGAACAGCCCGTTAAACCTTTCGGGCAGGACATATTGCGCGTCATACTCGGGCCGGTTGAACTGGAAAAACCCGGTGTCGCCGCGCGGGGTAAAGCTGCGGTGCATCCGCTTGCGCACCCAATCCACGTCAAAGCCCTCTTGCATTTTCAGCTGCGCGAAACCGTCAAACAGCGCGCGATCATCGCCGCGCGCCACGGGGAACCAATGGCGGCCAATCGCCGTCTCCTTGATGCTTTTGCCGATCTCTTGGGTGACCGCGTTGCGCGCGTCCATAACCCGCACGTAATTGTCGAAATCGCAGAACTTGAGATGGAATAGATACAACTCATCGGGGGTGATCAACTCATCGAAGCTGGTGTAATGCCCGCCCCGCGCAATCTTGCATCCGTTTGAAATCACACAAGGTTTCGAGTAATGCGGCGCAAGGCGCAGGTGGCGGCGCGGCCCCAGGATGCGGTCCGTGATCGGCTCAGGCTCCAACTCGGGGCGATGGATCACCTCTAGCCCCAAGGGGGTCAGCACCCGCTTGCCCTTGGTCTTGGCCAGATAGTCGAGCAAATTCAAACCGGTAGATGGATCAACGACCACCAGCTCATCCACATCCCCGACGATCACGTGGGTGTAGTAGCTGCGCAGCCCCTGCACAAAGTTGTTCAGCATCCGCCAGCGTTTCATGTCGAAATTCGGGTGCGGATCGCCGGGAATGCCAATGATATTACAGCCCTCGGCCAGCTGTTCGACCTCGGCGCCGCGCCCGTGATTCACCACGTAACAATTCTCGCGCCCCAGCACCTCGCCGTAGTGGCGCAGCCAAGCCTTCAGGAAAAACGCATCGTCACGCACCATGGTCAGCGCCGCGGCTACAGTCTGCATCTTACGCCTCTTGTCGTTTTACGGTCACCCTAGCCACAATCTATCCTCGAGTGAATCGCATTTTCGCACGCAGGCGGTTAACCTGTCTGACAAAAGGATGACGAGGCGCGATATGATCGGGCAGGACTTTCGCGAAACCGGCTGGCAGATCGCCCCAAACGGCGTAATTCCGACGCAATTCCAAGTGTTTGGCGAGCGATCTTCAGGCACCAATTACGTTAAACGTATTCTTGGCCGCAACACCGTGATGCAGCCCATCGAAGACCTCGGGTGGAAGCATGGCTTTCCCCAGATGACCGCGATTCCGGCGCATGTGGCGGTGGTTTGCGTGGTCCGCGATGCCCGCGACTGGAGCCTGTCGATGCACGCCAAACCTTGGCATTGCCCGCCGCAGATGCAGGTTTTGGAGTTTGCAGAGTTTATCCGCGCGCCCTGGGCGACGATCGCCGACCGCAAGCGGTACTTTCCGCAGGTCCAGGCGCTGGGAGGGTTGGGATTGCCGCTTCAGCTGGATCGCGATCCGTTAACGGGGGTGCCGTTTGCCAACCTCTATGCCCTGCGCCGGGCCAAGCTGGCGGCGCTGCTGTCGTTCTACAATCGCGGCTGTACGGTGGTGTTTTGCCGGATGGAAAACGTCATCGCCGCGCCGCAGCGGTTCGTGACCGAGGTTCAGGCGGAGCTAGGTCTGGCCTCGCCCGAGCAGGATTTTCGCCCCATTCACAAGCGGTTAGGCTCTCGGTTTTTGCCCAGCGTCACGCCGCGCCCCGCCACGCCCAAGGCGATGCCCGATGCGGATTTGGACTTTATGACCACGCAGCTGGACTCAGCCCAAGAGGCGCTTCTGGGTTATGGTTATACTTAACCTTCGATGAACATCGCCCTGAAATCGTTAACGTTTGTCCCCGTCGGCCCCGGCACGAACAAATCACCCAAAGCGTCGAACGCCCCCCAAGGGTCTTGCGCCCGAAGGTAGTCGCCAGGGTCTTGGCCCATCGCGCGCAACCGCGCCAATGACCCGCCGTCCGCAAACGCGCCGGCGTTGTCTTCGCTGCCGTCAATCCCGTCGGTGTCGGCGGCCAGCACGGTGACGCCCTCCAGCCCTTCGATCGCCCCGGCGAGGCCCAAAAGAAAGGCGGTGTTGCGTCCGCCCCGGCCGGGATTGGCCCCGAGGGTCACAGAGGTTTCGCCGCCCGAAAGGATCACTAACGGTCCCTTAAACGGGCGCCCCCGCAGCGCCGTTTCCCGCGCGATGGCGGCGTGGACAAGACCCACGTCCTTGGCCTCTCCCTCGATGGCGTCGGACAGGATCACCGCGGGGATGCCCTGCGCCTCGGCGCGCGCGGCGGCGGCCTCTAGCGACAATCGGGCAGAGGCCACGACACGCACCTCGTTGTCGGCAAAGATCGCGTCACTCGGGTCTGGGGCGGCGCAAGTATCACCTGAAATATGCGCCATAACCCGCTCTGGCAGAACGATATTTCGCGCTCTGATCATCGACAGCGCATCGCTTTGCGACACCTCATCCGGCACCGTGGGACCAGAGGCCACCTGCGCCGGATCGTCGCCCGGAACATCCGAAACCACCAAGGATACCACGCGCGCCGGATAGGCCGCAGCCGCCAATCGGCCGCCCTTGATGTCGCTAAAGTGCCTGCGGATCGCGTTCATCACGCCAATCGGCGCGCCAGAGGCCAGCAAAGCGCGGTTCAGGTCTTGTTCATCTTCCAGCGCCAAGCCGCCCGGCGGCGCGGGCAACAAAGCCGACCCGCCGCCGCAGATCAGAGCGACCACCAGATCGTCTTTTGTTAACCCTTTGACGGCTTCGAACACCTTGCGCGTGGCGGTCATGCCTGCGGCGTCCGGCACCGGGTGCGCGGCCTCGATCACCGGCAAATGCTGGCACGGCACCGCGTAGCCATAGCGCGTCACGACCACGCCGCTGATCGGCCCGTCCCAAAGCGTCTCGAACGCCGCTGCCATCTGCGCCGCGCCCTTGCCGATTGCAACCACAACGGTACGGCCCTTTGGCTTGGGCGGCAAAGCCTCTGCTAAGGCTTTGAGCGGATCAGCCGCCGCCACGGCAGTGTGAAACAGGTCGGTGAGAAAGGCGCGCTTATCCATCGGCGTGCGCCTTCGCCAGGGCTTCGACCCGCGCCAGAACATCCGGCAAAGGTGGGCAAGAACTGCGCGTGGTCAGCGACACATGCAGCAAAAACTGGTCGCAAGTGGCAAGGACCTCGCCGCTCGGGCGCTTCATCTCGTGCAAGAGACGCAGCTTTTTGCCCTGCCCCAGCGCGACCCGCGTCTCCACGATAAATTCTTCTCCGACAAGGGTTTCCGCGAGATACTTAATGTTGGTCTCGGCAGTGAAATAGCTGTGACCTGCGTCGATATAGGCCCGATCCGCGCCCACGTGGGTCATTACCTCTTCAGAAGCATCGCTGAACACCTGACCGTAGCGGCCCTCGTTCATGTGGCCGTTCACATCGGCCCAATCCACCGGCACCGTGCGCCGGACCGTCACCAAGGGCACGCTGCCCGCCAAGGGGGCGCGCAGCCGCGTGTCTTGTTCAATCAACAGCTTGCCAGCCGCCGCCTCGCGCCCTTTCAAGGCCCGCAAGATCGCCACAAGGTTGTCGTCGCGCAGCCGCTCCAGCGCGCGGACGTCCAAGGCACCGGACTGCGCATCGGACTGCTCGGTGATCAGATCCACCAGCGCATCGTCGAACTCTGGCACGTCCATCAGCTTGGTCCAGGGCCATTTCAGCGCCGGACCGAACTGCGCCATAAAGTGCCGCATCCCCGCTTCGCCGCCGGCAATCCGGTAGGTTTCAAACAGCCCCATCTGCGCCCACCGCAGGCCAAAGCCATAGCGGATCGCATCGTCGATTTCCTGCGTCGTGGCGATGCCGTCCTTGACCAGCCACAGCGCCTCGCGCCAGACGGCCTCTAGCAGACGGTCCGCGATGTGGGCGTCGATTTCGGCCCGCACATGCAGCGGGTACATGCCGATCTTGGTTAGCGTTTCCTTCGCCTTTTCAGTGACTTCTGGCGCGGTCTTGAGGCTGGGCACCAACTCGACCAAGGGCAAAAGGTAAACAGGGTTAAAGGGATGCGCGACGATGATCTGTTCGGGGTGCGCCGCGCCCTCTTGTAGCTGCGTCGGAGTAAATCCGCTGGTGGAGGAGCCAATGACCGCATCACGTGAACAATTCGCCTGAAGCTCTTGGTAAACCTTGTGTTTTAGCTCCAGCCGCTCTGGCACGCTTTCCTGGATATAGGCGGCACCGGCGACGGCTTCGGCCATGGTCGCGCAATGGGTGATGGTGCCGCGCGGCGGCATTGGCGCTTCGAATAGCATGGGCAAGGCGCGCGCCGCACCGGCCATGATCTCGGACATCTTGCGCTTGGCCTCTGGGTCAGGATCGTACAACGCCACGTCCCAGCCCATAAGCGCGAACCGCGCCGCCCAGCCGCCCCCGATGACGCCGCCGCCAATGATCGCTGCCCGTTGTGCCATGTCGCCTCCTTGTGTGTCGCACGCCATGGAACCTGCGCGCGCGGCAAAAGACAAGGCAAAGCTGGGACTTAGTTCAACTGGCCCAGATCATAGCCGTACCAGTCGAGGATTTCGCGGGCAGCTTTGAGGCGCTCGCCCGGCGTGCCGCTGCGATCCATGATCCAGACGCGCGCCCCGTCCGGGTTGCCAAGCGCGGCGGTGCGGTTGTCGGCGTCCAGCCAGTGGACCCAGATCGCCTCGGACCCAAAGCTGTAGCGCCCTTGCCCCTGCGGGGAAAGCGGCAGGACCGCCTCACCCACCTGAACGGAGGTCTTGGAGAACCGCAGGCGCGTGCCTTGGGGCAGCCCGGCCCCTTGGACGACCACCCAGTCGCCGGACAGACGGCCCACTCCCGCATCGGCCTGCGAGGCGACGGGTGCGGTGGGATTGCGCATGGGGATCGCCACGTCGGGCAAGGTCGCGGGCTGCGCGCAGGCACTCAGCAGCAGCACGGCGAAAGCTGCGCGTTTCATTTCAGGTGATCCAGCACGGCGCGCGCCATGATGGCGCCGAAATGGCGCTGCTGGTCCACCTCCCAATGGACTCCGTCCTTGTCCGAAACCTTAACGTGATCACCCGCGGCGAGGAACCCGCAGCCGTGACGCTCGGCCACAGCTCTGATCTGATCGTCCAAGCCCTCTTGGCGCGCTTCGGCCCCAGCGAACACCTCGCGCAGAGTGCCGACTTCGCGTACCGGCGCGGGCGCAACGACGAGGATATCGCTGACCTCACCCTCGGCGCGGGCGGTCAGGATCAAGCGCTCGACCGAACGGGCGATTTCATTGGCGGTGACGGAAAAGCGCGGTTTTAGATCGTTGGTGCCGATCATCAAAACCATGAAATCCAAAGGCTTATGGCTGTGGATCACCGCAGGCAGCACCGACAGGCCGTTGCGTGCGCCGCCTTCGATGTGGTCGTCATGGACGGTGGTGCGGCCGGGCAGACCTTCGGGGATGACCTGATGGTCCGGGCCAAGAAGCGCGGCCATCACGTCCGTCCAGCGATCGCCGCGCGGGGCGCGGTCTGACACGCCGGGGATCTTCATCGGCAGGGTGCCGTGGGTGTTACTATCGCCGTAACATAGAATAACTGCCATGCTTTTCCTCCTGGCCGTGTGGTCCTGCGGCGGCGCTGTTAACCTTTTTGTCACGCAGTCCGACCAACCCGCGCAAAGCACCCGACATCGGTCTTCTCATTGCACGAAAATCGCCATAAAGCACCGTCAAACTCATGGCTAACAACAGCTTAAACCTTGGATACCTTCGGACTGCCCCATGCTTGACGACACGCCCCGCCCCTCTGAGCCCAGCAACCGGCTGGCGCGGCTGTTTGCCCTGCACCGCACCGAAGAAATCATCGAGGCCGAGCAGGTCGCCATGCACCACGGTGAGGCGGCGCTAAGTGACGATCAGATCGCGGATATCATGGCGCAGGCGATCCATTCGCTGACCGCCCCGCGCGATTAACCTTTGAACCCGGTCGCCACGACGAATTTTTCCGAGGAATCAGAGCGGCTTGCCGGCGGTTTGAAATTCGCAACCTTGGTAAAGCGCTGTTTCAGGATTTGCTGAAGCGACCCTTCGGCCCCGCCCGCCAGCACCTTGGCCACGAATGTCCCGCCCTCTTCGAGCACGTCGAAGGCCAGATAGGCGGCGGCCTCGCACAGGGCGATGATCCGCAGGTGGTCGGTCTGTTTATGCCCCGAAGAGGCCGCCGCCATGTCGGACATCACCACGTCGGCCTGCCCGCCGAGCCACGCCTTGACCTTGTCGTCGGCGCCGTCCTCCATAAAGTCGAGCTGGTGAATCTCGCACCCCGGAATCGGATCGACCTCTTGCAGATCGACGCCGAGGATCGTGCCGACCTTTTTGCCCTTTTTCTCGCCCAGGGCATTGACGCGTTTGACCGCGACCTGACACCAGCCGCCCGGTGCACAGCCAAGGTCAACCACCCGCGCACCCGGCACGAGGAACCGATATTTATCGTCGATTTCCAAGATCTTAAAGGCCGCACGCCCGCGATAGCCGTCTTCCTTGGCGCGTTTGACATAGGGGTCGTTCAGCTGCCGTTGCAGCCAAAGCGTGGACGACAGCTTGCGCCCACGGGCCGACTTGACCTTGACCTTCAGATCGCGCTGCCCGCGCCCGGAGCTGTTCTTCGTCCCCTTCGCCATACCTTCACTCGCCTTCGTGTTTCCTGTGTTCGGCAGTTGCCGAAGCTGTCCCTATAGCGGGCCGTCTTCCAAAACGCCATCCGCTGACATTTGCGCGTACAGCAGCCCTTCGCGCAGGCCGCGGTCGGCAACGCTCAGGCGGTCCGTGGGCCACAGCCGCAAGAGCGCCTGCAAGATCGCGCTGCCCGACATGATCAGCGCGTGACGGTCCGGCCCGATGCGCGGATCACGCCGCCGCCCCGTCGGCCCCATATCAAGGTAACGCTGGATCACCGCTTCGATCTGGTCAGAGGACATGCGCAGCCCGTCGACCTTGGTCCGGTCATAGCGGCGCAGCCCAAGATGAGAGGCCGCAACCGTGGTCACGGTGCCAGAGGTGCCGACGATCTGGAACCCTTCGCGCGCCTGTTCGTCACTATACGGGGCGAAATCGGCCAGATGTTCCTCGAAATACCAGCTCATCAGGGCGTAGCGCGCGGCATCATCGGCCACATCATTGAACTGATCGCGCAAGGTCGCCACGCCCAAGGGCACGCTGATCCAATCGACCACCTTGGCCGTGGGGAACGGGCTGTCGGGCGGGTGGAACCCGGCGTGCAGGCGCATGATCGCGCGCGGACGCTCGCGCGGCTCGACATTCGACAGGTCCAGCCAGACCAATTCGGTCGAGCCACCGCCGATGTCCACCACCAAGAGTTGCTCCGTCTTGGTCGACACCAGCGGCGCGCAGGAAATCACCGCCAGACGCGCCTCTTCCTCGGGCTGGATGATTTCCAGCATCAGGCCGGTTTCGCGTTTGACGTGCCGGATGAAATCGCGGGCGTTGCGCGCCCGGCGGCAGGCCTCGGTCGCCACAAGGCGCATGTTCTGCACGTTGTGGCGTTCGATCTTTTGCTTGCACACACGAATGGCCGAGATCGTCCGCTGCATGGACGACCGGCTTAGACGACCAGTCTTTTCAAGCCCTTGGCCCAGCTGGACCGACTTGGAAAAGCTGTCGATCACATGGAACTGACTGCCCTTTGGCTGGGCAATCAACATGCGACAACTATTTGTACCCAGATCCAACGCGGCATACAGCGCATTGGGATCGGGCGGTACAGGCGCGGGGCTCTCGACCGGTTTCGGGAATGCGCCCGCAGCCTTGGGACGCTTGGGCGCCATGATTTTGCGCCTCTTCCGATATCAACTTGCCCTCAAGATACGCATCCCCCCGCCTTGGCGCAAGTGGCGTGACGCGCCGCATCGCAGCGGTTTTCAATAATTTTACCAAAGCGTCAAACATCAGGCGCGCCAAGGCCGACACTTTGTTAACGGGCCTCATGTTGTTTGTGAAAACTTAGGGGATTGGCGGCGGTGGCATGTCCGGCAACTTCGCTTTACCCTGTCGCATACCATCCGGCATCGGTCGAAAACGACCACCGGCAATGGGCCGACCACAGGTAATCAAGGTCTAGCGAGAAAAAAGGGAATCAACTCCATGGCTGATCTCACCATCGTGTATTGGCGCGACATTCCGGCACAAGTCATTGTCGGGAAAGGCCGCCGTGGCGCAAAGATGCCCCTGCCCGAACGTTTCGAGCAGGCCATCGACCGCGCCGCCATGAAGGTGGGGGCCTCGGACACCGACGCCTATCTTGCCGAATGGCGCAAGGTGGCCGAAGGCACGGTCGAGGGTGATCCAATGGAAGCGGCCAAAGCCGCCGCCGAACGGATCGACGCAGAGTTCACGCCCGAGCGGATCAAGACGCTGATCGCAAATGATGGCTGGGCGAGTGCGCCCGAGTGAACCTGAAGGAGGCCGTGATGGCATTGCTCAATTTCCGTAAGCGCGACGAAATCCCGTCGGGCAACGCCAACCCTGCGCTTGAGGCCTTTTTGCAAGGCTATTCGATCGAGGTGATGCCGCGCACCGCCGAGAAGGTCGAGAACTTCCGCGATCTGCTACCCGCAGAGACCCGCGTCTACATCGCGCACATCGAAGGCACCCCCATCGAGGATATGGTCGCCACTGCCAAGCGTCTGAGCGCCGACGGCTATAACGTGATGCCGCACTTTCCGGCGCGCATCATCAAGGACCGCGCGACGCTGGAAAACTGGATTGCCATGTACGCCGGTGAAGCGGGCGTCAAGCAAGCGCTTTTGCTTGCGGGCGGTGTGGCCGAGCCCCACGGCGATTTTGACAGCTCGATGCAGCTGCTGGAAACGGGCCTGTTTGACAAAGCGGGCTTTACCCGTCTGCACGTCGCGGGCCACCCCGAGGGCAACAAGGACATCGACCCCAACGGCGGCGACGCCATGGTGATGGAGGCGCTGCGCTGGAAGCAAGCCTTTAACGAACGCACCGATGCGCAAATGGCGCTGGCCACGCAGTTCGCCTTTGACGCCAAGCCGATCATCGAATGGGCCGACCGCCTGACCGCCGAGGGCATCACCCTGCCGATCCACATCGGCATCGCCGGCCCGGCCAAGCTGCAAACACTGATCAAGTTCGCCATCGCCTGCGGTGTCGGCCCCTCGCTCAAGGTTCTGCAAAAGCGCGCTATGGACGTGACCAAGCTGCTGCTGCCCTATGAGCCGACCGAGGTGCTGACCGAGCTGGCCGCGCACAAGGCCGCCAACCCGAATTTCAACATTGAATCCGTGCACTTCTTCCCGCTGGGCGGCATCAAGACCAACGCAAACTGGGCCATCGAGAACGGCGGCGCTTCGGCGAAACCGGCAAACGGCTAAAGGGGTATCATGGCGAAACCGGCACTGCTTTTTGATCTGGACGGGACGATGCTGAACAGCGACTCGATCCACATGGCCGTTTTCGCCGACATGATGGGCTCGCGCGGGCTGAACGTGACCGAAGACTTCTATATGCAGCACGTCCACGGACGGCTGAATGTGGATTTCTTCGCCGAGTTCCTGCCGAACGAGCCCGACCCGCAGGGGTTGTCCGACGCCAAGGAGGCCGAGTTTCGCGCCCGCCTGCCGCGTCCCTACCCCGCCATGCCCGGCGTGGCCGAGGTGATCGCCCATGCGGTGGACAACGACTGGCCTCGCGCTGTCGTGACCAACGCCATGCGTCTGAACGCCGAAGCCATGTTAGAGGCCGTCGGCCAGCGCCACGCCTTTGAGGTGATGGTGATCGGCGAGGAATGCCCGCGCGGCAAGCCTGCGCCCGATCCCTACCTCGAGGCCATGCGCCAGCTGGGCGTGTCCCCGGCGGACTGCATCGCCTTTGAAGACAGCCCCTCGGGGACCCGCGCGGCGGCGGCTTCCGGCGCGTTCACCGTGGGCATCCGTTCCGCGCTGTCGGACCGCGAATTGCGGGAGAACGGCGCGCATATCACCATCCAAGATTTCAACGATCCGGCGCTGAGGGAGGTATTTCAGCGCTTCGACAGAGAGGCAAACACATGACACGTACCGTCATCGAGAGCGCAACCAAAACTGCCCTGATCGGCTTTGACCAGCCGTTCTGCGTCATCGGCGAGCGCATCAACCCCACCGGGCGCAAAATCCTGAACGAAGAGCTGGAGCGCGGCGATTTTTCCCGCGTGGAGGCCGACGCCATCGCGCAGGTCGCCGCCGGGGCCACCGTGCTGGACATCAACTCGGGTGCGGTGTTCTCGAACAAGATGGCCGAAGACCCGCGTTACGCCGACAACAACTTTGTTGAACCGGACCTGATGAAGCAGCTGATCGAGCGTGTGCAGGCCGTGACCGATTGCCCGCTGTGCATCGACTCCTCCGTGCCCGGCGCTCTGGAGGCCGGTCTGGCCGCTGCCAAGGGCCGCCCGCTGCTGAACTCTGTCACCGGCGAAGAAGAGCGCCTGGAGGTGGTTCTGCCGCTGGTCAAGAAATACAACGTGCCGGTTGTGGCGATTTCCAACGACGACACCGGCATTTCCGAAGACCCGGACGTGCGCTTTGCCGTGGCGAAAAAGATCGTCGAGCGGGCCGCTGACTTTGGCATCCCGGCGCATGACATCGTGGTCGACCCGCTGGTCATGCCGATTGGCGCCATGGGCACCGCAGGCCTTCAGGTCTTTACCTTGGTGCGTCGTCTGCGCGAAGAGCTGGGCGTGAACACCACCTGCGGCGCGTCGAACATTTCGTTTGGTCTGCCGAACCGTCACGGCATCAACAACGCCTTCCTGCCGATGGCCATGGGCGCGGGCATGACCTCTGCGATCATGAACCCGGTGGCTCTGCCCGTTGGCCCCAAGGCGATTGCCGAAAAGCGCGCGGCCGTCGAAGCGGCTGGCATCGTGCTGCCCGAGGGCATGGACGACGAAGCGTTTGTTCAGATGTTCGGCATGGGCAGCACCAAGCCGCGCCCCGGCAAGGAAATGGAAGCGATCCGCGCGGCGAACTTCCTGACCAACAACGACGACAGCGGCGCTGAGTGGATCAAGTTCAATAAAGCGCCTGCTGCGGATGGCGCAGAAGGTGGCCGTGGTCGCCGTGGTGGCGGTCGTCGCCGTCGCTGATTTTTTGAGGGGTTTGGGGGCGCTGCCCCGTCTCACCGAAGGTGAGCCACTTATTGGTAAAAGGGGGCGCTGCCCCCGGCCTGCGGCCTCCCCCGGGATATTTGCAAAGAGAAGAAGCCCTGGCCGAAGTTTGGCTGGGGCTTTTGTGATTTAGAGCTGCTCTTTTTGCGCGAGAGCCCAAGTGGTGATGGGGAAATCGTCTTCGTTTTCGAGCTTGTCGGTTTCGGGTTGGTAGACCGGCGGAAACGGGCCCACCACATTGCGCACCCCGGCCCAGCGGTTGCCCCATTGTTCGGACAGGATGTTTTCCTCGGCAAAGCCGCATTCGATGAGGAAGTTCTTGAGGCCGCGCGCCGACCAGCGGGTGCAGTCGTGCGGAGCGGCGTGGAGCGGGACGAAGAATGGCACGGCCACGAGGAAATAGCCGCCGGGGCGCAGCGATTGGCGGATATGTTGCGTGGCGAGGTACGGGCGGTCGAGGTGTTCCCAGACCTGATCGGCGATGATCAGATCGTAGAGTTTCTGGCTGCCGTTTGCGTCGATCAGAGGCGCTTTGCAGATGTCGTATTCGGGGAACCAATATTGGTCGTAGCTGCGAAAGCTAAAGTTCGCGCCGAATTTCCCAGAAATTTCCGCCACATCCAGCGTTTCGGGTTCCAACTGGCGCACGAGGGTGCGGCAGGCCTTGGCCATGACTATTCGGTTGATGCTCGCCATTTTTCACCTCGTCTTTTGCGGGCATGAGGCCGCAGCCGCGCGCCAAGGTCAACCCGAAGGCGCTGCGCAACAGGCAACCTGAGGCAGATCGGCCTCAGGCTTTTTTGCGTTTGACGGTGCCTGCGGCCTCGGCCAGATCGCGGGCGATGGCAAAGGCGCCTTGGATCTTGTCCTTGTCGCTTTTCCAGTCGCGGCGCACGACGATCTTGTTGTCCTTGATCTTGGCGTGCTCGCCCTGGCGTTTGATGTAGTCCACCAGCCCTTCGGGTTTGGCGAATTTGTCGTTGTGGAACTGCACCGTCGCGCCCTTTGGCCCGCCGTCGAGCTTCGCGATCCCGGCGCGTTTGCACATGGCCTTGATCCGCACCACCAAGAGCAGGGTGTTCACCTCACGCGGGAGTTTGCCAAAGCGGTCGATCAGCTCGGCGGCGAAGCCTTCGAGTTCCACCTTGGTCGACAGGGACGACAACCGGCGATAGAGGCCCAGACGCACATCGAGATCGGGCACGTAGTCTTCGGGGATGAGGACCGGCACGCCGAGGTTGATCTGCGGTGCCCATTGGCCGTCGTCGTCGGTCAGACCTTCCATCTGGCCCGAGCGGATCTTGGTGATCGCCTCTTCGAGCATGGATTGGTACAGCTCATAGCCCACATCGCGCATCTGGCCTGACTGTTCCTCGCCCAGGAGGTTACCTGCCCCGCGAATGTCCAGATCCTGCGACGCCAGGCTAAAGCCCGCGCCGAGGCTGTCGAGGCTGGCGAGCACGCGCAGGCGTTTCTCGGCTGTGGTGGTCAGTTTGGCGCGCGGTTTGGTGGTCAGATAGGCGTAGGCGCGGGTTTTCGACCGGCCGACGCGGCCACGTATCTGGTACAGCTGGCTGAGGCCAAACATATCGGCGCGGTGCACCACCATGGTGTTGGCGGTGGGGATGTCGAGGCCGGATTCGACAATGGTCGTCGCCACCAGCACGTCGTATTTGCCGTCGTAAAAGGCGTTCATGCGGTCATCGAGCTCGCCCGCCGCCATCTGGCCGTGGGCGACAACGTAAGTCAGCTCAGGCAGTTGCTCGCGCAGGAACTCTTCGACCTCGGGCAGGTCAGAGATGCGCGGCACCACGTAAAACGACTGCCCGCCGCGGTAATGTTCGCGCAGCAAGGCTTCGCGGATGGTGACCGGGTCGAACTCGGACACATAGGTGCGGATCGCCAGACGGTCCACCGGCGGCGTGCCGATGATCGACAGATCGCGCACCCCGGTCAGCGACAGTTGCAGCGTGCGCGGGATCGGCGTTGCGGTCAGGGTCAGCACGTGGATGTCGCTGCGCAACTGCTTTAGCCGCTCCTTGTGCTGCACGCCAAAGTGCTGTTCCTCGTCGATGATCAGCAGGCCAAGGTTCTGGAACCGCAGGTTTTTCGCCAAGACCGCGTGGGTGCCCACAACGATATCGACGGTGCCGTTCGCCAGCCCCTCGCGGTGTTTGCTCATCTCTTTGCTCGAGACAAAGCGCGACATGGGCACCACGTTCAGCGGGAAGCCCCGGAAGCGTTCGGCAAAGGATTTATAGTGCTGACGGGCCAGCAGCGTGGTCGGCGCGATCACCGCCACCTGCACGCCGGACATGGCCGCGACAAAGGCGGCGCGCATGGCGACCTCTGTTTTGCCAAAGCCCACGTCGCCGCAAATCAGCCGGTCCATCGGCTGGCCCGAGTGCATGTCGTCCATCACGTCATTAATGGCGCTCAGCTGGTCGTCGGTCTCGCTGTAGGGAAAGCGCGCGGCAAAGCTTTCGTAGGCCCCCACCGGCGGGTCCATCACCGGCGCCTTGCGCAGCGCACGTTCAGCGGCGATGCGGATCAGCTTGTCGGCCATCTCGCGGATGCGTTCCTTGAGACGGGCCTTTTTCGCCTGCCATGCGCCCCCGCCGAGTTTATCGAGCAAGCCCTCTTCGTGGCCGTATTTCGAGAGCAGTTCGATGTTCTCAACCGGAAGATACAGCTTGGCGGCCTCGGCGTATTCCAGCAGCAGGCATTCGTGCGCGGCCCCGGCGGCGGTGATGACCTCCATCCCCATGTAGCGGCCAATGCCGTGATCGACGTGGACCACCAGATCGCCGGGCGTCAGGCTTTGATGTTCGGTCAGGAAGTTCTCGGCCTTGCGACGTTTGCGCGGCGAGCGGATGAGGCGGTCGCCCAGAACGTCTTGTTCAGAAATGACCGTGAGTTTTTGTTGGCCTACCGCTCCGCTACTTGAGGCCGGGGCCTCCCACGGCGCTTCGAACCCCGCTTCCAAAGACCAGACCGCCAGATGCAGCCCGGTCTTGCCGATGCGGGTGCCGTTGCCGATGGGGATCGCGGCGGCAAGGCCTTCGTCCTCGATCAGGCCGGTCAAGCGCTCGCGCGCCCCTTCGGAGTAAGAGGCGATGACCACCGGGCCGTCTTGCATCTTGGCTTTGACGTGGGACGCCAGCGCGCCGAACAGGCTCACGCTTTCCTGCTGCCGCTCGGGCGAGAAGTTGCGCCCGATGCGCCCGCCTGCGTCCACCACGCCGCGGCCAGTGGCCTGCGGCAAGGGGTGGAACAGGACAGAGCGCCGGTCGCCCACAGCCTGCGTCCAGTCGCCGTCGTTCAGGTACAGCAGCCCCGGCGGGATCGGCTTGTAGACCGTGCTGCCCATGGTTTTCTTCTGAGACATCGCGTGTTTGCGGGTCTCGAACTGGTCCTCGATGCTGTCCCAGCGTGACAGCCGCGCGGCGGTCATCTGGTCATCCATCATCACCGGCGCGTCCGGCAGATAGTCGAACAGCGTCTCTAGATGGTCGTGGAAAAAGGGCAGCCAATGCTCGATCCCTTGGTGCTTGCGGCCCGCGCTGACCGCTTCGTACAGCGGATCGTCCGTGCCCGCCGCGCCGAATTCAATCCGGTAGTTCTGGCGAAAGCGCGTGATGGCGGCGTCGTCGAGGATCACCTCGGACACGGGGGCAAGCTCCACCACCTCGAGCTTTTCGGTGGTGCGCTGGCTGACGGGGTCAAAGCGCCGCGCGCCGTCCAGAGTATCGCCAAAGAAATCCAGCCGCACCGGGCCGCCTTCGCCCGGTGGATAGATGTCGATGATGCCGCCCCGGATGGCGTAGTCGCCCGGCTCGGTCACCGTGGGGGCCATGGAAAAGCCCATGCGGACAAGGAACTTGCGCAGGGCTTCCTCGTCGACGCGGCTGCCGACCCGTGCGCTGAACGCCGCCTCGCGCAGCACGTCGCGCGCAGGCACCCGCTGCATCGCCGCCGCCAGGGTCGTCAGCAGGACATAGCGCCCCGGCATCCCGTGGACCAAACCGGCCAAACACGCCATCCGCGCGGCGGAAATATCGGCATTGGGCGAGACGCGGTCATAGGGCAGACAGTCCCACGCCGGGAAGGTCACCACCGGCACATCCGGCGCAAAGAACGCCAGCGCGTCGCGCATGGACGCCAGCCGCTTGTCGTCGCGGGCCACGTGGATGACCGGGCCATTGGCCTTGTCGAGTTCTTGCAGGACGAGGGTCGCGTCGAAGCCTTCCGGCGCGCCGCCCATGATGATCTGATTTGACGCCATGGGTCGTGATTTGGCGCGCCTCGGCGTCCGGGTCAACCACAAGCGGTGATTAAGCGGGTGAAAACCGCACAGGCATTAAGGACAGGGGTCAAGGACGAGCGTTAAGGAACCTGAACAACGAGGTTCTGCGCCATGCCCCAAAAGGCGGTGATAAAGATCGAGATGGTGCCGATGAACTGCGAGATCGTCCGGTGGATGCGCAGGCGGCGCCACAGCGCCTCGCCCTGCCCTTCGCCGTTCAGGATACGGCGGGCCGAGGCAATGCTCAGCAGGCCGACCAGCGACATGGGAAAGGCCAGCAGGAACACCGCCTGGGCGAATTCCACGCCATAGACCCAGCCCAGCAGCGCCATGCCGGTGTGAAAGCCCGACACCAGCGCGGCCAGCCAAAGCCCGGTTTCCTCGACGATGAACCAGATGCGGTTGGCGTTGATGCGCACGAGGTCCTCCAGGTCCTGGGCCGCTTGCCCGCCGTTGGAGCGTTTCGCGCGGGCGACCATGTCGAACGGCACCCCCAGCACCCAATGGCTGGCGGACGACCACACCACCGCAAGGACAATCCAGAACCACAGGTTCGAAAACGACCGCATGTCGATCATTTCGAAAACCGAGCCGTACCAATCCATGCAATGCGTCCTTGTAATCCGTCCGAGGGGTTCTAGCGCGGGTCTGGGCAAATGCCCAGAGGTTGCGTGAGACCGAGGCAATATGATGCGCTTGCGCCGCAGGTGACAGGCTGGACAAGCCGCCCTGCCCCGTGCATCTGTTGGGCGCGAACCACCCCGAGGAGTTGCCGATGCGCCCGACCCAAGCCGCCTTTCCCGCCACCCGCCTGCGCCGCCTGCGCAGCACCCCCGCGATCCGCAAGCTGGTGCAGGAAACCACGCTGACACCCGGCGATTTCATCTGGCCAGTGTTTGTGCGTGACGGGACGGGTGTGGTCGAACCCATCGCCTCGATGCCCGGTGTGAACCGTCTGTCGGTGGACAAGGTGGTCGAGGCCGCCAAAGAAGCCTACAGCCTTGGCATCCCGTCGATTTGCCTGTTTCCCTACACCGATCCGTCGCTCAAAACCGAAGATTGCGCCGAGGCGTGGAACCCGGACAACCTGTCCAACCGCGCCACCCGCGCGATCAAAGACGCGGTGCCCGAGATCGCCGTGATGACCGACGTGGCGCTCGACCCTTATAACATCAACGGCCATGACGGCTTTGTCGAGGATGGCAAGATCGTCAATGACCGCACGGTCGAGGCGCTTGTGAAACAAGCCCTGTCGCAGGCCGAAGCGGGCGCGGACATCATCGGCCCGTCAGATATGATGGACGGGCGGATCGGTGCGTTGCGTCAGGCTTTGGAGGCTGAGGGGCACGAAAACGTCCTGCTGCTGTCCTACGCCGCCAAGTTCGCCAGCGCCTTTTACGGCCCGTTCCGCGATGCGGTGGGCGCGTCGGGCGCGCTGAAAGGCGACAAAAAAACCTACCAGATGGAGCCGGGCAACTCGGACGAGGCCATGCGCCTGATCGAACGTGACCTGCGCGAAGGCGCGGACATGGTGATGGTCAAACCGGGGATGCCCTACTTGGACATTTGCCGCCGCGCCAAGGATATGTTCGGCGCGCCGACCTTTGCCTACCAAGTGTCGGGCGAATACGCGATGCTGGCGGGCGCGTCCGAGCGCGGCTGGGTCGACGGCGAAAAGGTCATGCTGGAAAGCCTGACCGCCTTCAAACGGGCGGGCTGCGACGGGATTTTGACCTATTTCGCCCCCGCCGCGTCGAAAATCCTGAACGGATAGCGATAGCTTGCCGATGGGCGGCTGTTAAGGATGACAAGCCGCCCCGCCGCTCTTATAAGATGTCATAGTTAACCGGCGACAAAAGCCGGACAGAGGCATCGGCAAGGGACAGATGACATGAGCTTTTCCAGACGAGAGATGGTCCTGGGGTTGGGCGCGACCGGCCTGATGGCGGGCTGCGGCAATGGCATTGGCAGCCGCGGGCCGGCGACGATCGACGCGCGCGTGAACGCGACGCTCAGCCAGCTTTACGGCGATTACCCCGCGACCCAGCAGCTGGCCGCAAAATCCGTAGGCATGTTGGTCATGCCGCTGGTGACCGAGGTCGGCCTTGGCCTTGGCGGCGGCTATGGGCGCGGCGCGCTGCGCGTGGGCGGGGCGACGGTGGATTATTACTCCATCGCCAAAGCCTCGGGTGGCTTGCAGATCGGCGGGCAGCAGTACAGCCACGTGCTGTTCTTCATGACCGAAGCGGCGCTGCAAACCTTCCGCCGCTCGCCCGGCTATGCGGCGGGCGCGAACATCGAATACGCGACCCCGTCGCAAGGGGAAACGCTGGCCGCCGAGACGACAACCTCGCTGGCGCCGGTGATCGCGGTGATCTTTGGCCAGTCGGGCCTGCGACTGGGTGCAACGCTGGAAGGCGTGAAATACAGCCGGATTATTCCGTAAATTTGCGCACTTGCGCTGATAGACATCGCCCCCAGGACGCGGGGCGATGTTTTTGTTTTCAATGGTAGGTAAATTCCCCCACCACGTTGCGCCATTCCCCCGGCGAGATCATCTTGCGGTGGGTAAAGCGCACCGAATGCAGCGGGCCTTCGATCTCGTCCTGCCAGAATTCGATGAACTCGAACAGCTTGGGGTGATCGGGCGCAATGTCGTACTCTTGCCAGATGAAGGTGTTCAACACGTTTTTAAAATCCGGCATCCGGTAGTAAAACTCGGCCGTGGTCAGCCCATAGCCGCGCAGCATCAGTTCCGTTTCGCTTTCCTGCATTTTTGACCCTCAATTTTCTTGATACCGGAATCTTGCGAAGGAATCCTTTAGTTTTCAATAAAAACAGTGTGTTAGCACCCACGCCCGGTGGCTGCCAAAAATCCGCGTAAAGGGGCGGCATTGCACCCTGCATATGGTCTCTGATATAACCTCACCAACTATATATCGAAGCCACAAGAACAGGCCGAAAACGTGAACGACACGCCCGAAACCCCTGAAAACGAAGAGAAAAAGACGCCCCAGTACAGCGGCCCGTCGATCTCTATCGAAAACGAGATGAAGGTGAGCTACCTCGATTACGCCATGAGCGTGATCGTCAGCCGTGCGATTCCCGATTTGCGCGATGGCCTAAAACCTGTGCATCGGCGCATTCTTTATGCGATGCACAAAGGCGGCTACACCCCGGACAAGAGCTATCACAAGTCGGCCAAATCCGTTGGCGAGGTCATGGGGAACTATCACCCGCACGGCGACAGCGCGATTTACGACGCGCTGGTGCGGATGGCGCAGGACTTTTCCATGTCGCTGCCGCTGATCGACGGTCAGGGCAACTTTGGCTCGATGGATGGCGATCCGCCCGCGGCAATGCGCTACACCGAAAGCCGTCTGGACAAGACCGCGCTTGCGCTGCTGAACGACATCGACAAGGAAACCGTCGACTTTCAGGACAACTATGACGGCAAGGAGCAGGAGCCCACGGTTCTGCCCGCGCGCTACCCCAACGTGCTGGTCAACGGCGCCGAAGGCATCGCGGTCGGCATGGCGACCCGCATCCCGCCGCACAACCTTGGCGAGGTGATCGACGCGACGCTGGCCTTGATGGACAACCCCGACCTGTCCTCTGAGCAGTTGATCGAATACATCCCCGCCCCGGATTTCCCAACGGGCGGCGTGATCCTTGGCCGCTCTGGCGCGCGCAAGGCGTATCTTGAGGGGCGCGGCAGCGTCATCATCCGCGCCAAGACCCGGGTCGAGGAAATCCGCAAGGACCGCTGGGCCATCGTCATCGACGAGATCCCCTATCAGGTGAACAAGTCCACGATGATCGAACGCATCGCCGAGGCCGCGCGCGACAAAAAGATCGAAGGCATCGCCCACGTTCAGGATGAATCCGACCGCGAAGGCGTGCGCGTGGTGGTCGAGCTGAAACGCGACGCCACCGCCGAGGTGGTGATGAACCAGCTCTTCCGCTTTACGCCGATGCAGACCTCCTTTGGCTGCAACATGCTGGCGCTGAACGGCGGCCGCCCCGAACAGCTGACGCTGCGGGCGTTTTTGTCCGCCTTTATCGACTTCCGCGAGGATGTGGTGGCGCGGCGCACCGCCTATCTGCTGCGCAAGGCGCGCGAACGCTCGCACCTGCTGTGCGGTTTGGCCGTGGCGGTCAGCAATGTCGACGAGGTGGTTGCCACGATCCGCGCCTCTGCCGACGCCGCCGAAGCGCGCACCAAGCTGATGGAACGCCGCTGGCCCGCCGGGGAAATCCTGCCGTTCATCGCGCTGATCGACGATCCGACCCACAAGCCCAACGAGGACGGCACCTATAACCTGTCCGAAAGCCAGGCGCGGGCGATCCTGGAACTGCGGCTTCAGCGCCTGACCCAGCTGGGCGTCAAAGAGGTCACCGACGAGCTCGAAGAGCTGGCCGCCAAGATCAAGGATTACCTCGAAATCCTGTCCTCGCGCGACCGGATCATGGGCATCATCGGCGATGAGATGCGCGAAGTGCGCGACCAGTTCGCCGTGCCGCGCCGCACCACCATCGTCGATTGGGCGGGCGACATGGACGACGAGGACCTCATCGAACAAGAGGACATGGTCGTCACCGTCACCCAGTCCGGCTATATCAAGCGCACCGCGCTGGCCGACTTCCGCGCGCAGAAACGCGGCGGCAAGGGGCTGTCGGGCATGGCCACCAAGGACGACGACGTGGTCACCACGCTGTTCGTGGCCAACACCCACACGCAGCTGCTGTTCTTTACCACCGATGGGATGGCCTACAAGCTCAAGACCTGGCGTCTGCCGCAGGGTGGCCGCACCTCCAAAGGCAAGGCGATCGTCAACATCCTGCCGATCCCGGCGGGCGTGTCGATTGCCGCGATCATGCCGGTGGACCGCCCCGAGGATGACTGGGACGACCTGCAAATCGTCTTTGCCACCAACAAGGGATCGGTGCGTCGTAACCGTCTGTCGGACTTCACCAACGTCAAGGCGAACGGCAAGATCGCCATGAAGTTCGACACCGAGGACGCGCCCTCAAGTAGCGAAGCGGTAGGGCAAACTGAGATGCGTCTGATCAACGCCCGCATCTGCTCCGAAGATGACGACGTCATGCTGGTGACCAACTCTGGCCGGGCGATCCGCTTCCCCGTTACGGATGTGCGGGTGTTCAACTCGCGCGCCTCGACCGGTGTGCGCGGCGTGCGGCTGAACGGCGACGACGAGGTCGTGTCCATGTCGGTGATCCGCCACTTTGACGCCGAGTCTGACGAGCGCGCCTCTTATCTCAAGATGCGCCGCCTGATGGCTGGCGTGACCGAGGACGACGCCGAGGAAGAGGGCAACGCCGACACCCCGCTGCCGCAGGAACGCTATGCGGAAATGTCCGCCGCCGAGAACCTGATCCTGACGATCACAGCCAAGGGTCTGGGCAAGCTGTCCTCGTCGCATGACTACCCCGTTCGCGGGCGCGGCGGCCAGGGCGTCACCGCGTGGGAGAAATCCATGCGCGGCGGCGACATCGTGGCCTCTTTCCCCGTCGAGAATGGCGATCAGATCATGCTGGCGACCTCGACCGGGCAGTCGATCCGCGTGCCGGTGGATGGCATTTCCTTCCGCTCGCGCAGCGCCGGCGGCGTCAAGGTGTTCAACACCGGGAAGGAGGAAACCGTCGTCTCCGTGGCATGGATCGCCGAGCAATCCGAAGAGGCAGAGGCCGTCACCGACGCAGGCGACGCCCCCGAAACCGGGCCCAGCGACGACAGCTGATCCCCGCCGTTCTACGCCTAAAGGCCCGGTGTTCGCGCCGGGCCTTTTGCGTTTTACTGCGTAAACGTGCATGTAACGCCTGCGCTGACCGTATTAGATGCAGCGCAGATACAGCATCATGATTGATGGTTTCGCCCTTGTGCTCTAAATTAAGGTAAACCGAGCTAACGAATAAGCGGACCTTCACTCAATCCGCCAAAAAATGTGCCGAGTGCCAGTGCTGAATACGGGAACCAAATCCCGCGTCATGCGTTTCCATTCCGCAAGGATATAATAAGAAGAGACTACATGGATAATTGGGATGATCTGCGCTTTCTCGTAGCGCTGGCCCGCACCGGAACAATGAAAGCGGCGGCGCAAGTTTTGGGGACAAACACCGCCACCGTATCCCGCCGCATTGAACGGCTTTCCGAAACCTTGGGGCAGCCCGCATTTATCAAAACGACCGACGGCTGGAAACCTTCCAAAGCGGTCGAGGGGCTGATCCACGTCGCCCAAAGCTTTGACGGACAAATCCAATCGGCGCTGAACGCGCAAAGTGACGCCGACAGCGCACCGGTCGTCATCAAGATGGGCAGCGTGCCTTTCGTATTGCGGTCGGTGCTTGCGCCCGGATTGCAGCGCGATGGTGCAATGCTGGACGGCATCAACATGGTGTTTTCCGATCGCGTCAACAAAGAGGGCTTGGGCGATCATGATCTGGTGATCCAGTATCGCCGCCCCGAACAAGGCCGTGTGGTCACGCGCAAGGCGGGCGAGCTGTCCTTTCGCCTGTTCCGCCCCAAGGGCAGCATCAGCGGCGCCTGGGCCGGTTTGGCCGAGTCGATGGACGACGACAGCCTGATCCAGATGGCCTATGCCGAGTTCAAATGCCCGCCGCGTCTGCGGGTCGACAACTTTCACGCGCTTCAGACCTTGATGAAGACGCTGAACCTCGCGGCGCCTTTGCCCGATCTGGTGGGCATGGCTGACCCCGAGCTAGAGCCTGTCACGCCCGAAGCGGCCCCCGAGATCAAGGATTTCTGGCTGTTTTTCCACGAATCCCGCCGCAGCGACCCCAGCATTCGGCGCGCCGTAGACTTTGTGCTGAAGGCTTTCGAAGAGGCGCAGTTTTCCGATAGCGCAGGGACGAAGGCGGGCTAACACGTTTTCTGCAATTGCACTGTCGCGGTAATCGGCGTTGCGCACATCTTCGAATTGTACGACGTTGATCGTAACAAAAGAAGAAAACGAGCAGAAAATCAAAATGTTACCCTCTGAAGACGGGCGTCAATGCGCCCTTCGAATCCTCTTGGCCTGCGCGCTGGCATACACGGCATCCGAGCATTACCTCTCCCCGAATGCGCTCCCCATCGGATCCGTGCAGCCGCCGCTAGAGGCGCTGTCCGTCCTGATCCTGCGCGCCATGCTGTGGATCACCGCGATCTGGTTGCTGTTCGGCCTGCGCACGCGCGTGGTCGCGGCGCTGGGGCTGGCGCTGTTTTACGGGTTCGCGATTCTGGTGCCCGGCGTTCACATGTTTTCCGCGCAGACCGCGCATTCTCTTTTCGTCGTCACCGTCATTGCCCTGCCGCTCTTGTTGCGCGGCGGCGGACGGTACAGCCTGCTGCAACGCGGCTGGAGCGGCGCTCTGTAATCCGTTGCCCAATGGATGACTCCGTACTGGCGGCCCTTCGGGGTCGCCATTTTTTGTGTTGGATTAGAAGCATTAAGGGGCGGGAAAGGCGACTGCGCAATGATCAAGCGCGGAGGAGAATAGCAATGAACCTGTACACCTGTTCAATTGATCTGAAAAATGACGCCAAGGCGCTGGTCTTTGCCAAGGCGGCAGAGGATTGGCTAAACCACCTCAAGTCCTTGAAAGTCATACAGGATTGGCACCTCTATCGGCGCAAGCTGAACCTTGCCTCCAGCCACCACCGCGATTTCCTGTTGCAGATCGAGGTCGAGGATATGAGCCAGCTTGACCAAGCCTTTCGCACGCTTGGCCGGCATGACGATACCATCGACGCCCTCTACCGCGCGGTGCACGAGCAGATTTTGGCGGCGGATTTCGGGCTGTACCGCCCCTTCCCCGATACCGAACGCGCCGAGCGGATGGCCCTGCTATAACCCTATACGAAAGAGCACGCACCATACGCCACGGCAGCGTTGCGGCGCGCAAAGATGGACTATAGAGTCAACTTTCAAGGACATCAGGGGATGCCCGCACAGACAGGTCTCGCGTGTCTTGCACACGTAAGAGCTTGCATACTGAACCTCAAAAAGCAGGGGAAACCCCTGCTTTTTCTTTGTCCGCTTACAGGCCGTAGAGCCCGGTGAACTTTTCGTCGAGGTAGTCCAGCAAAGGCGCCTCTGACGGGGCAGCCCCAGAGGCGCGTTCGATGACCTCGCGCGGGGTATACAGCCCGCCGTGGGTTTGCAGGTTGTCCCGCAGCCACGCGGTCGCGCCCGAGGTGTCGCCCTGCGCCAGTTGATCGTCGAGGGTCGGCACCGCCGAACGCAGCGCCTGATACAGGCACCCGGCATAGACATTGCCCAGCGAATAGGTCGGGAAATAGCCAAACAGGCCCGCCGACCAATGCACATCCTGCAAAACGCCATTCGACGGCTTGTCCACGGCAAAGCCGAAATCCGCCTCGAACCTATCGTTCCAAGCCGATTCCAGATCGCTCACCGCCAGATCGCCCGAGATCAACGCGCGCTCCAGATCGAAGCGCAGCAGCACATGCAGGTTGTACTGCAACTCATCCGACTCGGTGCGGATATAGCCGTTGTGCACCCGGTTCACGGCGGCATAAAACGCGTCCTCATCGGCCACGCCAAAGTCGCCAAAGGTGTCACGCATCTGGCCATAGAGCCAGCCGGTAAAGGCGCGCGAACGGCCCAGCTGGTTCTCGTAGATCCGGCTTTGGCTTTCGTGCACGCCCATGGACACACCCTGCCCCAGCGGCGTCAGCCGATAGGCGGCGTCGATGTTCTGCTCGTAACAGGCGTGGCCGACCTCATGGATGGTCGAGTACAAACAATTGAACGGATCCAATGGGTTGGTCCGCGTGGTGATGCGCACATCGTCGCCGCTGCCAGAGCTGAACGGATGCACCGCCTTGTCCACCCGGCCCCGTTTAAAGTCATAGCCAAAGGCCTTGGCGCAGGCCCGCGCCAGCTTCATCTGGCCGCTTTCGTCGAAGGGTCCTTCGAGACCAGCGGGCACCGGCTGGGCGAGAACCGCCTCGCGCAGCGCCACCAGACGCGGCCGCAGCGCGCCGAACATCGCCGCCAGATCGCTCGCCTTGGCCTGCGGTTCGTAGTCGTCGATCAGCGCGTCATAGACATCGCCGCCATCCGCCAGCGCCGCGCCCTCTTCCTGGCGCAGGGCGATCACCTCGGCCAAGGTCGGCGCGAAGGCGGCGAAATCGTCGTCGGCGCGCGCCTGCGCCCAGATCACGTGGCTTTGGCTGGTCTTGCGCGCAAGGGCCGAGGCCAGCGCCTCGGGGATCTTTTGCGCCCGCTCAAAGCTGCGGCGGATGTGGCGCAGATGCGCCTTGCCGACCGCGTCCAGCGCATCGTGATCAATCGCCGCCAGCCACTCGCCAATGCGCGGGCTGTTGCGGCGCTGGTGCAGCACGCCTTCCATCGCCGCCAGCTCTTCGCTGCGCTGATCGGCAGAGCCGCGCGGCATCATGGTTTCCTGATCCCAGCCCAGACGCCCGGCCACGCCCGCCAGCGCCTCGGTGTCGCGCTGAAAGGCCATCAACTCTTCAAAAGCACTCATGGGTTACCCTCGGATAGATTGTTGCACGGGATAGCGCGCCGCAAAGCGCGCCCGCAGGATCAGCACCCACAGCACAACCGCGCCGATCTGGTGCAGGATCGCGACCTGCCACGGGGCAAGGTACACAACCGTAACGATACCGAGCAGCATCTGGATGATCAACATCGCCAGCACCGCGTTAAAGCGGAACCGCGTGTCGCTTTGCGCGGATCGCCGCCCACGCAGCCAGACCACAATGCCAAAGGCCATCAAGAGATAGCCCGCCATCCGGTGCATGAATTGCACCAGCCCAGCGTTCTCAAAGAAGTTGCGCCAGACCGGGTCCAGATCGAAGGGATACGGCGGGAAAAAGCCCCCGGCCATAAGCGGCCAATCGTTAAAGCTGCGGCCCGCGTCGATGCCCGCCACCAGCGCGCCCAGCAGGATTTGCAAGAAAGCAAAGTGCAACAACCCGGTGGACATCTTGAAAAGTTTCACTTCAGCCAGACGGCGCGCCTGCATCAGCTCGCGTTCCTCGCGCCCAAGGCTAAAGACAAACCACGCGATAAACCCAAGGATCACAAAGGCCAGCCCAAGGTGCGTGGCAAGGCGATAGGACGCCACGTCCAACATCTGACCGCCAAGGCCGGAATGCACCATCCACCAGCCCACGGCCCCTTGCAGACCGCCCAAGACGCCGATGCCAAACAGGCGGCCCGTCCAGCCCGCGGGGATGCGTTTTGCCGCCCAAAAGCCAAAGAACCCGACCGCCCAGACAAGGCCGATCACGCGCCCAAGCTGACGGTGACCCCATTCCCACCAGTAGATGGATTTGAATTCGGACAGGCTCATCCCCTTGTTTTGCAACTGGTATTCAGGAATTTCCTTATACTTGGCAAACTCACTGTCCCACGCCTCGGCGGACATGGGGGGGATCGCGCCGGTGATCGGCTTCCACTCTGTGATCGACAGGCCAGAGTCCGTCAGCCGCGTCAAACCGCCCACGGCGATCATCACCATCACCAGCGCGAACAACACCATGAGCCACGCCCGGATCGCCCCGCGCGCGCCGCGTTTGTTGGCGTCGATCATGCCGCCTGCGGGGGCGGTGCGCGCCGGGGTGTCTTGCCCCACTTCTTCAAAGAGTTTGCGTTTCTCGGCCATCGTCTTCTCCCGAATTTCGTGGGGACAGTAGTGCGCAGCACCGGGCGCTTCAAGCGGATGCGACCACGCGTCCCAAAGGTAAGGAAAACCTCAGTAATGGTTTCCGGACTTATGCGAATGCGGGTCGGGACGTACCTTGGATGCACAAGTCAAGGCCCACCACCCCAACGCATTTCCAAGGACCATCCCGATGAAAAAGATCCTTCTTTCCGCCGTCCTCGCCGCCGCCACGCTGACCGCTTCGGCCGCCTCTGCCACCCAAGCCTGGGTCGGCTCCTCGGCGCTGAACGCCCGCTCTGGCCCCGGCACCAATTACCACGTCCTGGGCACCTTCAAGCCCTGCACCCCGGTGCATGTGGTGGCACACAGCCACGGCTGGGCCAAGGTTGCCTACAACCATGGGTATTACTGGGTTTCGGCCAAGTATCTGAGCAACCAGTCCTGCCACTATGCCCCGGCCCCCAAGAAAACCCACAAAAAGCCGGTCTATAAAAAGCCCCACAGCGGCTACGGCTACTGACGGCGCGCGCCGGTCTTCTCCTCCCGGATCGGCCCAGCCGCCAGCGGATCAGCCCCCAAAGCTGGTCCGCTTTTTACTTGTCGCGCTCTTTCCAGCGCACGATCTGACGCATCATGCCGTGCAACATCTGTACATCGGCGCGCGTCAGGGGCATCCGGCTCCACATGTTGCGCAGGTTCAGCTTCATGCTGGCGACCTTATGCTCGGGGAAGAAAAAGCCCGCCTCCTCCATCCGGTCCTCGTAGTGCTTGGCCAGATGCTCGATCTCTTCGCCGTTGGCCCAGTCGGTTCCGGCCAGTTCCTCTTGGATCGCGGGGGCGTTGCCCACAGCGCGCTGCCATTCGTAGGCGCAAAGCAGCACGCACTGCCCAAGGTTGAGCGAGGCAAATTGCGGGTTCACCGGCACCGAGATGATGGCATTCGCCCGGCTGATATCGTCATTCTCAAGGCCCGCCCGTTCCGGCCCGAACAGCACAGCCACCTTTTCGCCGCGCGCTATGCGGTCGCGGGCCTCGATCATCGCCTGTTCCGGCGTGAAAATCGTCTTGGTCAGATCACGTGAGCGCGCGGTCGTCGCCATCACATAGGTGCAATCGGACAGCGCGCCGGGCAGATCCTCGGCCAGCTGCGCCTCGTCCAGCAGACGCCCCGCGCCCGACGACATCGCCACGGCGCGCGGGTTCGGCCAGCCGTCGCGCGGGGCCACCAGCCGCATCCGGTCCAACCCAAAGTTCCACATTGCCCGCGCTGCCGCGCCAATGTTCTCGCCCATCTGCGGTCGCACCAGCACAAAAGCCGGTTGAGGAGTGCCCGTCGCCATCTGTCTTTTCCCCGTCAAAATGCGACGCCTGCCTAAGGGGCCATCCGCGTGCACGCAAGCCCTGCCCGCCCGCAAACCCCGCCTTTGCAGCAAATCCTTATGGTCAAACCGCAAATTCCACGTTAAGAGACGCGGCCAAGCCCACAGGAGCGAATGATGGCCCAGGACGACGCCCCCCAGATCTATCTCGTGACCCCGCCCGAGTTTGAACTCGGCACGTTTCCCGCAGAGCTTGCCCGTGTCATGGGTGAGGTCGAGATCGCCTGCCTGCGCCTGTCGCTGGCCACCCGCGACGAAGACCGCCTGATGCGCGCCGCCGATGCCGTGCGCGAAGTGGCGCATCAGCAGGACGTGGCCTTGGTCATCGACACCCATGTGGTGCTGGCGCAGCGGCTGGGCCTTGACGGGGTGCATCTGCTGGACGGCGCACGCTCGGTCCGCGCGGCCCGCAAAGAGCTGGGCGCGGATGCGATCGTCGGCGCCTATTGCGCGCAGTCGCGTCACGACGGCATGACCGCGGGCGAAAACGGCGCGGATTATATTTCCTTCGGGCCGGTGTCCGGCGCGCTTGGCGGCGGCGAATTGGCGGACAAGGAGCTGTTCCAGTGGTGGTCCGAGATGATCGAAGTGCCGGTCGTCGCCGAGGGCAACCTGACCGAAGCGCTTGTGCGCGATCTGGCCCCCGTGACCGACTTTTTCGCCATCGGCGAGGAAATCTGGAACACCGAAGACCCGCTGGCCACGCTCAAAGCGCTGCGCGCCGCGATGGTCTGAGGGCGTTAACGCGCGAGGCTGAACCCGCCCCGCGTTTGCTGTTCGAGGGTTGCGGCCAGCGCTTTGCGATCCGCGAAATCCGCCACCCGCACCGGCGGATGATAGGTCAGCGTCACGCTGCCCTGACACGGCTGGCCCAGCACATGCAGCAGGTAGGGCGCGAAATCCATGCCGCCCCACCAACCGTAAAAATACGGCTCACGGCCTTTAGGCGCTTGGTAAGAGACACTAACGGCCTGCACTTGCAAGCGCTCGCGCAGGGCGTCGTCGAAAAAGGCCGCAAAGAGCGTCGTCTTGAACGGCAACACGCGCTGGTTGTCGGTCGAGGTGCCCTCGGGGAAGAACAACAGGCGGTGACCGTGCAGCAAACGATCCTGGAAGACCTGCGTCTGGGCCTTGGCCTCGCGGCGGTCGCGCTTGATGAAAACGGTGCCGGTGGCGCGCGCCAGCCAGCCGATCCCGGCCCAGCCAGACACCTCTTGCTTGGCGACAAAATAGACGTTCTTGCGGCTGTTGAGGACAAAAATATCCAGCCAGGACGAATGGTTGGCGACCACCGCGCCGGGGCCTTTCATACGCGGTCCCGTGGCGCGCAGGCGCAGCCCCATGATCCGCAACGTGGTACGGCAAACGGCTTGCGTGATCCACGGAGTCACCGGCCGATCCATCCCGAACAGCGGCCTTTCGATCAGGCGTAGGCTGAGCAACAGCAGCAACCCGCCGAAATTCACCAGCCCGATCAGCGGCAACCTATAGGCGATACACAGCCAGCCCAAGGCCGAGATGCGAATCTGCGGCGCAGGCGTGCCCCCGTCCCAGGTGCTCATGCGCGCGCCTTGGTGTACATGGATTTCTGCGCCTCGGTCATCCGCGCGGTGTCCATGACAAGACAAACGTCAGTTGTGTTAAAGGACTTATCCACAAAGGCGCCCTCGCCCACGCAGCCGCCTAAACGAAGGTACGCCTTGATCAGCGCTGGCATCGCCTGCATCGCGGCGCGGCGATCCAGATCGGCCTGTGGGATCAGGTCCATCGGCTGGAAATCGCGCGCCCGAACCCGCAGGTCGGCGGGCGCCAAGTGGCGGTGATGGAGGAAGGACAACGGCTCCGCCAGCGCACCCACATCGGTGCCGTGAAACGACGCCGTGCCGAACAGAACCTCGACCCCATGGTCCAGTACATACTGCCCCAGCCCCTGCCACAGCCGGAACATCGCCCCGCCGCCGCGATACTCAGCGTGCAGGCAAGACCGCCCTAATTCCAATAGCTTACGCCCCGAGGCCCGCAGCGGTTCAAGGTCGTATTCATCCTCGGAATAGAACTGCCCGGCGGCCTCTGCCTGCTCTTGGCGCATCAGGCGGTAGACGCCGACAACCATGCCATCCCGCATGGGATCGCGCACCAAGAGGTGGTCCACGAAGGGATCGAACCGATCCCGTTCCAGCCGCGCGTCGTGGTCAACCAGCGCGCCATCGCCGCCAAGTTCATCCACAAAAACCTCGTAGCGCAGACGCTGCGCGGCGCGAATATCGGCCTCGCCCTGCGCCAGTTGCAGCTCGAAATGCTGGCCTTGTACGGTCATCTTTTGGCTCCGCCATCGGTTCCCGGCGGGTTTTAGCAGACAACCGCTCAAAGACAACAGCATCGAAAACGCGACGAAAGGCGCGACTTTGGTTAACCTTATCTCAACCTCTGATATACTAGGTTAACCATCAAAGACCGGGGTCAAGGCGACCCGGTTGCCGTCGATCACCACTTTTCCTTCCTCGCGGAAGTTCACGGTGATGCGGCCACCGATGTTGGACTGCACCTGTCCGATGCCCCAATCCGGTTGATCCGGGTGCTTCACCAGCATCCCCGGTTCGAGCAAAGAGTTGAGTTCGTTCATCATTTCATCCTTCACGGAGGAACATACTACATGCCGCAGTCCAGCGCCAACCTCGCGTCGCTTGTGGGGTCTCGCCTCTGCCACGACCTGATCAGCCCAATCGGGGCCATCCAAAACGGGCTGGAACTGATCGCTCTGTCCGGTGGATCAGAGCCTGAGTCCCCCGAAATGTCGCTGATCCAGGAAAGCTGTACCAGCGCGACCGCCCGGATTCAGTTCTTTCGCGTCGCCTTTGGAAGCGCCAAGTCAGAACAGACCCTAGGTCAACGCGAGATCGTGTCCACCCTGACCGCCACAACCCAAGGCGGGCGGCTGCGCGCCGACTGGGTGCCGCAGGGGGAATTCTCGCGCCACGACGTGCAACTGGCCTTTTTGACCTTTCTGTGTTGCGAAAGCGCGCTGCCCGCAGGCGGCACCGTGCGCATTGACCACGATATGGCCGGTTGGTCGATCACCGCGACGGGCCCGCGTCTGAACATGGTGCAGCCGCTGTGGGATCACCTCAATGGCCTTGTGCCGCTGGACGACGTCGGCCCAGAACGGGTGCATTTCGCCCTGCTTGTCGTGCTGGCCGAAGAGCGCGGCTATAAGGTGATGGTGACCAGTGACGACAGCACGATCACCATCAAGATTGCCTGACGCTTAGCTGCGCACCGTCCCGTCACCGACCACGATGTACTTGAAGCTGGTCAGCTGCTCGGCCCCCACCGGGCCGCGCGCGTGCATCTTGCCGGTGGCGATGCCGATCTCGGCGCCCATGCCAAACTCGCCCCCGTCCGCAAACTGGGTCGAGGCGTTGCGCATCAGAATGGCGCTGTCCACCCGGCTAAAGAACCGGTCGGCGGCGGCGTCATCCTCGGTGATGATGCAATCGGTGTGGCTCGAGCTGTACTGCCGGATATGGGCAATCGCGCCGTCCAGATCGTCGACCACCTTGGCGGCGATGATGCTGTCAAGGTATTCGCAGCCCCAATCGGCTTCGGTCGCCTGAACGGTGCCGGCGATCTGCGACAGGGTCTCGTCGCCGCGCACTTCGACGCCCGCCTCGACCAGCGCCTTGATCAGCCCCTGCCCCAGCGTGTCCACCACATCGCGGTGGATCAGCAAGCATTCCGCCGCACCGCAAATCCCCGTCCGGCGGGTTTTCGCGTTCATCACCACGCTCAGTGCTTTGACCGGATCGGCGTCCTTGTCGATATAGATGTGCACGATGCCCTCGAGATGGGCAAAGACCGGCACCCGCGCCTCACGCTGTACCAGCCCCACCAAGCCCTTGCCGCCCCGCGGGACAATCACGTCGATATAGTCCGTCATGGTCAGCATTTCCTGCACCGCCGCACGGTCGCGGGTCGGCACGCGCTGGATGGCATCCTCGGGCAGACCGGCGGCGCGCAGGCCCTCAACGAGGCAGGCGTGGATCGCGCCTGACGAGTGAAAACTCTCGGAGCCGCCGCGCAGGATCACCGCGTTCCCAGCCTTGAGGCACAGCGCGCCCGCGTCCGCCGTCACGTTGGGACGGCTTTCGTAGATCACACCGATCACCCCAAGCGGCGTGCGCACGCGCTTGATATGCAGGCCCGTGGGCCGATCCCATTCGGACATCACCTGCCCCAC
Organism: Tropicibacter naphthalenivorans; assembly: GCF_900176475.1. Lineage (GTDB taxonomy): Bacteria > Pseudomonadota > Alphaproteobacteria > Rhodobacterales > Rhodobacteraceae > Tropicibacter > Tropicibacter naphthalenivorans. The sequence continues at coordinate 6,037 of NZ_FWXX01000002.1, read as the reverse complement.
CGGATCGTCCTGCGCCGCCACCGCCCGCAGGCTGTCGGCGATGCCCTTGATGCGCGCATCGTCCAGCATCAAACGGTCCATCATGGCGTCCGACAGACCTTTTTCACGGCCAAAGTCCATATCCTTGGCATTGGCAAGGGTCACCTCGGCGCGGCGCGCCCACAGGGTATCGGCCGCCACCTCAAGCGCCTTTTGCTTGACCTCGGCTGGGGCAAAAGCGAGCTCGGCTGCGGCGGCCTTGGCACGGGCGCCGATCTGCTGCATGAGGGCGGGAATGTCGGTCATATCCTTCATGGCGTGTCTCGCTTTTGGTTAGGTTAGGATCAGGGTTGTACTCGAAATGGTCGCCCGGTCAAAGCGCCATATCATCATGGTGGATCACAACGGCGCGTCCGGGATAGCCGAGGACCTCTTCGATTTCAGAGCTGTGCCGCCCGGCGATCGCCGTGGCTTCATCGTGGGTGTAGCGGGTCAACCCCTGCCCCAGATGCCGCCCATCCAAGGCGCGCAGGGTCACAGGCTCGCCCCGGCCAAAGGTGCCGGACACCGCGCTTAGCCCCGCAGGCAGCAAGGATTTCCCCTGCGCCAGCGCCCGTGCCGCCCCTGCGTCGATGGTCAGCACGCCTTGCGGCTTCATCGCCGCGATCCAGCGTTTGCGGGCGGCGTGCGGGTTGATGTCGGGGGTAAACCACGTGGCGCGCGCGCCCTTGGCCAGCCGGTCCAGCGGGTGCAAATCGGCCCCGTGACAGATCGCCATCGCACAGCCCGAGGCGGTCGCGGTCTTGGCCGCCATAAGCTTGGTGATCATCCCGCCCTTGGACAGGCCAGAGACGCCCTCACCTGCCATCGCCTCGATCTCGGGGGTGATCTTGTCGACGATATCAAAGTGTTGCGCGTCCGGGTCGGTGTTGGGGTTGGCCGTATAAAGCCCATCCACATCCGACAGCAGCACCAGCGTATCCGCCCCGATGGTCACCGCGATCTGCGCCGCGAGACGGTCGTTGTCGCCATAGCGGATCTCATCGGTGGCCACGGTGTCGTTCTCGTTGACGATGGGCACCGCGCCGAACCCCAGCAGCGTTTCAAGCGTCGCCCGCGCGTTCAGGTACCGCCGCCGATCCGAGGTATCCTCGAGCGTCAGCAAGACCTGCGCCGTGGTCAAACCATGCGGCGCCAAAGCCTCTTCCCACGCGCGGGCAAGACCGATCTGGCCCACCGCGGCGGCGGCTTGGCTTTGCTCGAGCGGCAGCTCTGCGTAGGGCAGTTTCAGGATGCCGCGCCCCAGCGCGATGGACCCCGAAGAGACCAAGACCACATCCGCCCCGCGCGCCTTGAGCGCCGCGATATCCTGTGCAATCGACGCCAGCCAATCGGCCCGAAGGCCGGTCTGGCGGTCCACCAACAGCGCCGAGCCGATCTTGACGACGACCCGTTGCGCCTCGTTCAGGGATGCCACGCGCCGCCCTCCTCCTCGTCCTCGGGATCGCGGGGACGGTCGGCTTCGCGGCGGGCCTCGACGTGCGGACGCAGGGCGCGCAGCACCTCGGTCACACCTTCCTTGGAGGCACCGGACATCAGCATGACGCCCTCCGCCCCGGCGGCGTGCAGCTCATCGCGCAGGAATTCACGCTCTTCGTCATCCAGCGCGTCGATCTTGTTCAAAACGGTGACACGCGGCTTTTCCGACAGCCCTTCGCCATAGGCGTCAAGCTCGTCGCAAATGGTCTGGTAATCCTCGATCAAGGTGCCGGACGTGCCGTCGATCAGGTGCAACAGCACTGCCGAGCGCTCCACATGCCCAAGGAAGATATCGCCCAAACCGCGCCCTTCGTGTGCGCCTTCGATCAGGCCGGGAATGTCGGCCACGACGAATTCGGTGTTGTCGACGCCCACAACCCCAAGGTTGGGGTGCAGCGTGGTAAAGGGGTAATCGGCGATCTTGGGCCGCGCGTTGGACGTCGCCGCAAGGAAGGTCGACTTGCCCGCGTTCGGCAGACCCACCAGACCCACGTCGGCGATCAGCTTGAGCCGCAACCACAGGGTGCGCTCGATGCACTCTTGGCCCGGGTTGGCGCGGCGGGGTGCCTGGTTCGTCGAGGTTTTAAAGTGCAGGTTGCCCCAGCCGCCGTTGCCACCCTTAGCCAGCAGCACGCGCTGGCCCAGTTCGGTCAGGTCGGCGACCACGGTTTCCTCATCCTCGTCGAGGATCTCGGTGCCCACGGGCACGCGCAGAATGATGTCGTCGCCATCCTTGCCGGTGCGCGCGCGGCCCATGCCGCCCTGCCCGTTCTGCGCAAACCAATGCTGCTGATAGCGAAAGTCGATGAGCGTGTTCAGCCCATCCACCGCCTCGGCCCAGACCGAACCGCCCTTGCCGCCGTCGCCGCCATCGGGCCCGCCGTATTCGATGAATTTCTCACGGCGGAAGGAAATGCAGCCATTCCCCCCCGAACCGGAGCGGACATAGACCTTGCAGAGATCGAGGAATTTCATGGCGGCGGCTTTCTAACTGGTTGGGGGCGGTTTAGCCGGGATTCGGCGCGCTCTCAAGCGCTGACACGGCCCGGCGCCGCCATAAGGCTCGGGCCACGCAGACGCCTAGCCCAGTTTTCGAAGGTAGGTCCAGGTTGGGACCTTGGTGCCTCGCGCCACCGAGAACGTCTCGGCGTCGCCAATGTATTCAAAGCCCGCGTGCACCAGGACGCGCGCCGAGGCCGGGTTGTCCTGAAACACCGAGGCGAACAGCGTGGTGCAGTTCAGCGGGTTGGCCGCCACCAGCGCGTTCACCGCGTCAGAGGCAAGGCCCGTGTTCCAGAACGCCGGCGCGATCCAATAGCTGACCTCGGACTGGCCGTCATCGACGTGGGTCAGGGTCACAACCCCCATCAACTCGCTTCCGCCGACCTTGGTGGCATCCAGCGCCCAGACGTCCTCGGCGCGGTCCGGGGCGGTGACGCGGGTCACATAGGCCTCGGCCGCGGTGGGCGGCAACGGGTGCGGGATCGTCGCGGTCATCCGCGCCAGGCGCTCTTCGCTGGCGTAATGTTCGATCAACCCCATGTCCGAACGGCGCAAGGGCCGCAGGTCAAAGCGGTCGGTTTCAACCAAAGGCTGGCTGGTCATGGTATCGAGGCTCATCTGCACGCTCCTCCTGTGCAACTGCCTGAAACAATTAGGCGTTTCGTTACGTATTTCACCCTTTCGCGGCGCTTTTATGGCCAAGCCCCCTCGAATCCCCATTCCCGGCAAGGTCAAGCGCGCAAAAGAAAAGGGACCGGCAGTCCTGCCGATCCCCTGTTTTTCTTCAAAACCCTCAGGTCGGCTTACTCAGCGGCCTCCGCCACCGGGAGAACCGAAATAAAGGTGCGGCCTTTGAGGCCCTTGTGGAAGGTGACTGCGCCTTCGACGGTTGCAAAGATGGTGTGATCTTTGCCCATGCCAACGCCTTCGCCCGGCCAGAATTTGGTGCCGCGCTGACGTGCGATGATGTTGCCCGGGATGGCCGCCTGGCCACCGTACAGTTTCACACCAAGACGGCGACCCGCAGAGTCGCGACCGTTACGGGAGGAACCGCCTGCTTTTTTATGTGCCATGAGTGTCTCTCCTTAGAACTTAGGCCAGAGTTTTGGCCTGCTCGACCCACTCAGGCTTGACCTTGGTGGCTTCGAACGTGTCTGCGTCAACAGCTGCGAGCTGGGCAAAGGTGGTGATGCCTGCGTCGTTCAGCTTTTTGGCGGCGGCGGGGCCGACACCGGTGATGGTGGTCAGATCGTCACCAGCTGCGGCTGCCGGAGCGGCCTTTGCTGCGGCGGGAGCGGCTGCCTTGGGGGCAGACCCTGCGCCAGTCGCGGCCTTGACGCCGGACTTGTCGCCACCGTCGGCGAGGATCTCGGTCACGCGCAGCAGCGTCAGTTGCTGGCGGTGGCCCTTGGTGCGCTGCGACGAGTGCTTACGACGACGCTTGACGAAGTTGATGGTCTTTTCGCCTTTGATCTGGTCGATCACTTCGGCCTGAACAGCCGCACCTGCGACGAGCGGTGCACCAACAACAGTGTTGTCGCCACCGATCATCAGAATATCGTTGAATTGGACGGTCTCGCCCGCATCGGCTGCCAGCTTCTCCACACGAAGGACATCCCCCGCCTGGACTTTGTACTGCTTGCCGCCGGTTTTCATCACCGCGAACATACGCGTGTTCCTTTCATTCCCGCGTTCTTTGGTCCCCGGATCAGGTCCGGGCGTTTCGCGTGGCTTGGGCCACTTACCTCGAACGGCGCGCCCTGTTACGGGGCGTTCGTTTCAACAAAAAACAAAAGCGGGGCCTGTGGGACCCCGTCTTTCGTCCGCGCTACATAGGCAAAGCCATGCGCCCTGTCAACAACCTTGGCGTTTACAGGTCCTGGCCCTGCATCTGCTGCGCGGCGGCCAGCCCCAGCGCATAAGAGATGTCGTCATACATCTTGTTGAATGCGGTGAACAAAGCGCGGTTCAGCGCCATCCCTTCGGGCGTTGCAGACAGGTCGATGTACTGGTCCAGCTCGCGGTCGCTGAGCGGATCATAGGCCATCAAGAGAAAGCCATACAGCCACTCTTGGGTGTCAGAGCGGGTCTCTGGCTCTTGCGCCCAGACGTCCTGGATGATGTCGGATTCGCTCATCTCAAAGCCGCCGCCGTCCACCAGCCCCAGGTAGAACCGGAAAGAGGCGTTCATCGCCCCGGCCACGTTGGAGTCCAGCAGGTCGTTCGCCTCGATAAAGCGGGTGATCTGCCGGGTGCGCCCCCCGTCCGGGTCGGCAAAACGATAGGTCGAGCGCGCCATCTCTTCGACCTCGTCGTCGATCATGGCCTCGCGCGCGGCCAGCTCCAGCTCGACGATTTCCTGCCCTTGGTCCGACTCGAAAAAGTCAATTAGCGGCGTCAGGTCAGTGTCCCCGAGCGCGGCGGTGAATTCCGCTTCGATCAGGCTTTCCATCCGGTCGGTGTCATAGATGTCTTCCAAAAGACGCTGCCAGCCCGCATCGCCCCCCTGGAACATGTCTTCGCCCAGCTCGGCCCCGTAGGCCAGCCCCTCGGTGCGCATGGTGGCGATCATATCGTCCAGCCGCAGCGCGTCGATCAGATCGTCCGCGGGGGCCGCGTGCAAAGGCCAAGCCAGCAAAGCTGCCCCGAGGGTCATGCCGATACGTTGAACCGCCTGTGCGCGCATAATGCCAGCTCCTGTTTGCTATGGGAAAGCTAGTGCAGGGCGCGTGTCTCAACAAGGTGCTGCGTGCAGTGGTGCGCAAGGCTTTGCCGGTTTTTGCCTGCAATTCTAGCGAGTGTGCTCCCCCTACCCGCTCTGCCTGTGGCTTGGGCTTTGGGTTAAAATGCGAGGCCATGTGACTTTTTTCGATTTTCCCTGTTGCGCCCGGTTTGGGGATTGTCTAAACGACCGCTCACCAAGACCCCCGCGGAGAGGTGCCGGAGTGGTCGAACGGGGCGGTCTCGAAAACCGTTGTCCCTTCACGGGGACCCAGGGTTCGAATCCCTGTCTCTCCGCCACCCCCCTAAGTCATTGATTTGTAGGGTTTAAATCAAGGGTGGCACACACCATCCTGTGGTACAGGACGGACCACATTCAACCGCCGCAGATCACCTCGGGCTCGCCGGAGCCTGACATGCAGTATCTCACCAAGCCCCGAGGCCGAGGATACTCTCTTCGCATGGTCACGCCCCCTGTGCTGGTCGGAACCCAGAACTCTTGGACCAAGAAATCCTTCGGCAACGAAATCAAACTCGGGCTGAACACGACCAGCCACGCAGAAGCCGTCCGCCTGCGGGACGTGCGCATTGGCCAGATCAGACAGCTTGAAGCCGACGCCAAGGCCAGAAGCGCATTGGCCGGATCATCGACCTAAGCCCAGAGAGCGCCTCTGAGTGGCGACAAATGCGGGCCGAGGCATTAGGCTCAGGCCTCATTAAGATTTGAGGGACAAGGTTATGCAGGGGCGTCGTGGAGACCTGCATCATGAGCGATTTGTTCTGGCTCACAGAGGCA
>NZ_FWXX01000026.1 GCF_900176475.1 Tropicibacter naphthalenivorans | reverse complement strand
CGGGCACGGATACGCTGGTGCTGGATTACACCGGCTTCGGCGCGCGGCGGAGCGGCGGCAACGATTACGTGCGGATGCGGACGGCCAGCGGCGATCTGGCCACCACCTTGGCAGAGGCGACCGAGGTCTACGGCTACGAGAACATCGGCTCCTATCCTGGGTATGCGGCCTACTCTACCGTCATCTCCGGCTTCGAGCGTCTCGAGGCCACCGGCTATGACTACAACGACAACTTCGCGGGCGGCGACCTGGACGACACCCTGCGCGGCGGCGCAGGCAACGACACCCTCTGGGGCAACGCCGGCAACGACATCATCGCAGGAGGTGATGGGAATGACTCCATAAGTGCCGGCAGCGGAGATGACCAGATTTTCTATTCGGCAGGCGCAGATACCATTGATGGCGGCGACGGTGTCGATCGCTTGATTGTGGATGGTCTTCGTGCAGACTACCAACTGACTGTCAGTGGAGCCAGCATGGCCGTGTTCGTTTATGCGGGGCAGACAGTTCAACTGGAGAACATCGAGTACTTGGTTTTTGCTGATCAATTTGAGTACATCGGCTCTAAATCGCCATCCGAAGAAGCAGATTGGATTGTCTTTGCCGATAGGCAAGCTGTGCAGGCTTTGGCGGGTGATGATACCGTCGAGGGAAGCTCTTTCGGTGATACAATCTCTGGCGGCTTTGGTGCAGATCATATTTTGGGAAAACTTGGCAACGACCTGCTGCAAGGCGGCGATGACAACGACACGCTGGATGGCGGCTTCTCGCGCGATACGTTGCAGGGCGGCGCGGGGGATGACCTGCTGATCGGCGGCTACGGGGACGACAGCCTTGATGGCGGCACCGGCAGCGACACCGCCGATTACTCGGGCTTTGGCGGCAACATCGTGGTCAACCTCAACCTTGCAGGCGCGCAGAACACCAACGCTGGCGGCACCGACACGCTGACCGACATTGAAAACCTGATCGGCGGCGACTTTGCCGACCGCTTTGTCGGCGGCACCGGGGCCAGCGTGCTGGAGGGCGGCAATTCGTCCGACACGCTCTATGGTCTGGGCGGCGATGACACCCTCGACGGTCAGAGCGGCAACGACCAGCTTCTGGGCGGCACCGGGGCGGACTTGCTGATCGGTGGCGACGGTTTTGACGTCATGCTGGGCGGCAGCCAGAGCGACACGCTGCAAGGCGGCGCGGGCAATGACCAACTGCGCGGCGGCACTGAAGGCGACACGCTGGAAGGTGGCCTTGGGCGCGACATCCTGATCGGCGGCGACTTTAGCGGCGGCGGCTTCCCGGGCGATGGCGCGGCGGATGTGTTCGTGTTCAACAGCGCTGCCGAGTCCACCCGGTTTGGCGCGGGCCGCGACATCATCCGCGACTTCGAAGACGGGCTGGACATGATCGACGTCAGCGGCATCGACGCCGACGAAGGCACCGCGGGCAACCAAGCCTTTACCCTGATTGGCACGGCGGCCTTCAGCCACACGGCGGGCGAGCTGCGCTATGTCAACACCGCCGCCGCGACCTTGCTGCGCGGCGATACGGACGGCGACGGGGTGGCGGATTTCGACGTCTACCTGAACGGGGTGATCGCGCTGGACGGGTCGGACTTTATCCTCTGACCTCGGTTGGCGTGACCGAAACCATAGGTTTGGATCGCGCGGTGTGTTTCATCACGTTTAGAACCGCGCGTTGATAGGTCTGGATGTCTTCGAGCTTATTTAGGGTCTAGGCCGCGTCTGAAGCCTCGACACCTCCGGCTGACGTGAACTCATGGGTTTTCGGAAGTTGAAGAGCGAATCTCGGGTCCACTTTAGAATCGATGTACTAGCCTCGGTGGTTTGATTTCGGCTTGAGCCACCAATGTTGGCGCGACTCATCTCGACGCCGCTCTCCCCCAGATCGCAAAATGACTTGCGAAAACGTTCCGCAGAAGTCTTCTATTCTTCAGTGGGCGTTCGAGAACCACCTAGTCGACTGATTTCCCTGTCATCTTTTTCGCAAGCCTATCTGCTTTACGTCTGATTTCCGCTGCGGCTACAGCCCCCTTCGAACACGCGCGTTCATCACGGAAACCTCAAATGTCGCCTCGCCCCGAAGCATGCCCGGGCCGAGGCCGCTCTCTGTATGGCAAGATGAACAATATACACGATCACCTCTACTATGAACTGCTCATGCGCAGCGTCACGGCGTTCCGGGCTGCCTTGGCTGGCCCGGACACCGATGGTGCTGAGCACGACACGCCAACAATCGACGATTACCTGATCGTTCTTCGGGGCGAGAAGATGAACCTGCATGGATGGGCTACAGGCCATCCAAAGCTGGGCGATGCGTACATCCAGACCTCGCTGTTGATACATGTGACCCAAGACGAGAAATGGGCGAGGACATTGTCTCGGTGGTATCGTCTGGAAAGCCCCCGACATCTCGATACCTCGCAGCTGTCACCGGACGCGGATCTGGCTGGATACTGTATTCCCGTGGGCCTCGGGGGCTTCAGCGCGCCGCTGCATCTGGCGCGTCGGCTGATGGAGTTGCGACCGTCAGACCTGTGTCGAATCGCGAGCGAGAAAGGATTCGACGAGGTGTCGAAGACTTTGAACGACATCGCGAAAATCTGGCCTCCGAAGGTCTGACTTCTGTTAAGTGTTTGAAAAATCGTGAAACTATCGTGCGATCTTTTTTCAAATATTTTCGCTCAGAACTTTCATGACCTCCGATTACCTCTTGATGAAGAAGAGATGAACATGAGGAGCGAATAGCCGTGAGAACCGGAATTCCCTGATTGATAGTCGAACGGCCGGGGCCTCGCAGGGGCCCCTGGCCAGCTGAGACGAACGATCAACCACCAATCAACGAGAGCACATGCCACTCGGCTGCTTTGCAGTTCGAGACCGGATGAACTGTGCCAACAGGCAATAACGAATGAAGACGACACGTGAACATCGCGACACCAGGAAAATCGCAGAGCATCCCAAGAATGAAGACTGCCGGGAAGCGACAGCTGTGCAGAATGGTGCCATCAAGACGCTGGAGTTCGTCGACGCTGATGGTGTCGATGGCATGATCACCTTTCCCCGACAGCTCGATATCGAAGGCTATGACGGCATCGACCAGTTGCTTCCTTATGACGGGGAGCGAAACGTCGTTCATCGCAGCGCATGGGCGAAGACCGGTTTTCTGGTCGGCCGGACAGAAGAGGACGGCGGGCGCCCGCGCGTCATCGGTCACGAGTCGGCGCTCGAGCGCTATGTTGCTCTGAATGCGCTGCTGCATCCGAACACGTTCGGCCTGAAATGCCAGCCTCGAACCGTGGTGTTTGCCGATCCCGTCGGCGACGTGAAGAGCAACACCTTAGATTTCCTGGTGACCCTGAAATGCGGGCAGCAGACCTACCTGTATGTGAAGAATGAAGACAATCTCAGCCGTCCTCGCCATGCGCTGATCTGCCAGCAGGTTCGCATGGCCTTGCCCGCGGGCGTCGGATTCGCAGCCGTTTCCGAGGTCTGTTTCCCGGCTTGGCGTCGTGGAAACCTTGAGCGCCTGTTTCTTGCGAAACGCTTCACCGACCCCGAAGCCGATGCCCGCCTTGTGGCAGTCTTGAACGATAACATCGATACGCCAGCCTTCACCGTTGAAGAACTGGTGTTCCGTTGTGGGCTGGGCCCACGCACTTTCGATCAGGGACGAGCTTTTGACGCCGTGCTGCGGTGCGTGGCGGATCGTCGGCTGGAGCAAAAGCACAAGGGCATGATCGATTATCCGACTGTGATGGAGCGCGCAGCATGACCGTCCATACCCAGCATTTCACCCTGCCGACGGGGACCTTGATCGAGTACGACGGCCAATCTGTCGTGGTTTCTGGCCTTGCGCATGACGGTATCATTGTCCGGGACCGCTACATCGGCGAGACCGAAGTAGCGCGCCATCACGTCATTCTGGATGCCAAGGTGCAGGAGCTGCTTCAGCGCCTCGATGTGACGATCGAGACGGACTTCTCCAGTGACAGCGTCGACGAAAAAGCCGAAGCCCGGGTTGTTGACGACGCTTGGCTTCATGCAGAGTTCGAAGCGCTCCGGCTCGCGCAGCAACGCGAGGCGTGGTGTTTCGCGGCGCAGTCAGTTCTCAGAGGGCGCCCCTACACCGTTACGTGGATCACCAAGTACTATGACGAGATCAAGCAGCGCGCGTCAGATCGCCAACGCCTGTTGCAACTCGGCGAAGATAAAGAAGGTGGGTACCAAGCACGATCCTGGGGACCGAGAACTGTCAGCAACTATTGCAAGCAGTATTTCGGGATGCGCAAACCCCACGCCAAGATTTTCCTGCCTAAGGAGTTGAAAGGCAACACTCTGCCTCGGTTGACCTTGGCTGAAGACGCCCTCCTTGATAAATGCTGCCAGAAGTATCTCAGCACCGCGCAGCCGTCGAAAGCGTCCATCGTCAGATTTGTGGCGCTGGCCTTCGCAAGAGAAAACAAGGAATTGCGTGAACAGGGGCGAAGCACCCAGCTGACAATCCCCCATCCCAACACTGTGTATCGCCGACTGAAGAAATTTACGGCACTGCAGTTGACCATTGGGCGAGAGGGTTTCCGCGCAGCACAAAAGGAGTTCTCTCCGACGCAGCACGGTGTCCGAGCCCTCAAGATCGGCGAGATGATCGAGCTCGATTTCTGGACCGGCGATGTTATGACCTTCGCCAAGAAATCTGCGTTCTGGGATCTACTAACGCCGGATCTCCAGGCTGACCTGAAGAAAAAGAACAAGGCGAGAAAGAAAGGTACGCCCAAAACGCGGCAGAGGCTGTTCATCTGCGCGGCCATAGACGTGGCCACAAGGATGGTCCTTGGCATCGGCATGGCCGAAAAAGCCAACGCCCGTACTGTCATTGAAGTGCTCGATATGGTCGGGCGTGACAAGACCGACATCAGTTTGCTCGCAGGTTGCCGCATGGCTTGGCATCAGCACTCGGGCGTTGGGACCATTATCGTCGATACGGGACCGGAGTTTATGAACGAAGAGGTTCAGGCTGCCGTCGTCGCGCTTGGTGCCTCGATCGTTTACGGTCGCGCCGGCGTCCCGATGGACAAACCCTTCGTCGAACGTCTGTTCGGAGGGTTGCGTACCCGCTTTGCCGACGCCCTTCCAGGAAAGACCGGCTATTCCGTCGATTGCCTTGTCGATTACGACAGCGAGAAAATGGCGGCCTTCAATGCTGATGAACTGCGCCATCTCATCACGCGCTTCATCGTCGACGACTATCCCCTAGAAAAACACGCGGGACTGATGGACAAACGCCCCGTGGACGCGTGGAAGCATCATCAACGGTATGGGATCGTGCATCCTGCACCTGCGCGCGTGCGACGCAACGCAACTGGCCTTCGGGTCAATCGCGTTCTGTCGAAGGAAGGGGTTCGGATCCTCGGCATTCCTTTCGGTGACCAAGAGGCGCTTGCAGCCGTCTTCAAACGCGGGAAGAAGAAGGTCGAGGTTCGGATCGACCCCAACGACCTGCGCGAAGTCACCGCAATCGTCGATGGAAAGCCGGTACATCTGACGAACCAGCGCCCGGATCTTGCCAAGCACACGCTCCGCACGTGGATGGCTGCAATCAAGGAAATGACGAAGACACGGCGTCAGGATCGTATCTTCTATGAACATGTCCTTCTTGAGCACGCCAACTGGTTCCAGAACAAGATTGCGGCTGCGGTGGAGAGACATGGTCTTCCATCCACGGAGATCGATGCCAGCACTTTGGATCGGTTCGAGAAAAACTTCTGCCTGAAACTCCAGATCGACGCTGACCCGGAAGCCGTCCATTCGGCTGACATGGATACGCTGCTGTCTGGCGGTGAAGGACCGGGCATCTACAGCGCCGAGGCCATTGCCGCCGAAAAGGCTGCTTATGCCGAGCAGCGCAGTAATCGGTATGCAAGCGCCGTCAGTGACACGGAACAGGACGGTACACCCCCATCTTCGGGTCGTGAGCCGCCCGACGGCTCAGCGCCTGTCGGCATTGCCGGAGATGCCGAGACCTGGTGGCCCAATACATCTTCCTCCGCTCCAGTTGATCCCCAGCAATCTTCCGTAGGCGATCGGTACTCCGGCGCGCCGAAAGGCAAAGGAACCTTGAAATGACTGACCTCCTGATCCCGCGCGACCTATCTTACGTGAAGCGTCGCGCAAAGCTGAAAGCACTGTTCTTCGAGATGTCGCGCGCCAATGCGCTGGACGAAAAGCTGCAGGCCGTGATCGACGATTTCGACGCTGGCGTTCTGTCCGGCAAGCACTGGGAGGGCAACGGTCTGGTTGTTGTCGGTGAAAGCAATTCGGGCAAGACCGAAGAGGTCAACCGCGCGCTTGATCGCTTTGCCAGCCAGACGGCCAGCCTCGAATGCGGTCGCGAGACGAATTTCTTGCAGATTGCCCTTGAAGGGGAGACGACCTGGAAGGCGCTCGGGCTTACCGTTGTGCGTGAACTCGGATACGAAATGGCGGCACGGAAGACTGAGCACGAGATCTGGTCACAGGCCCGCCGTCAGTTGGAGCGGACCGGAACCTGGCTCATCCACGTTGATGAATGCCAGCACATGTTCGAGACCTTGGGTGACAAGGAAACCCGTAAGGTCATCAATTCGATCAAGACCCTGATGAAGCATCGCCATTGGCCGGTGGTCGTCGTGCTCAGCGGTATCGACGACCTTCTCGGAAAGGTGAACCTCGACCCGCAGTTCCGGAACCTGATGACCGCGTTTCACATGGGGCCGATCAACCCGTTGCTGGACGCCGATCTTGACGAGGTCGATACCGCCTTTGTTGGCTACGCAGCTGCGGTCGGGGTCAATATCGACCGGGTGCGATCAGAAGAGACCTATCGCAGGCTGTGTTATGGGCACGGCAACCTGTTTGGTCGCGTGTTCAAGTTCATGGTCGATCTCTTCGCGAATGTTCCGCCGGATTGCACTGACATGACGATCGACATGTTGGCCGAGCGGTATGCGGCCCGATCTGGCTGCATGCCGGGGCATAATCCGTTCCTGAGAGATGACTACCACGCCTGTGATGTCGATAACCTGCTTGCAGGGGTCGACTGACCCGCATCACCAACATTCCTGATCACCGCGAAGACCCTGGCTTGCAAAAGCCGGGGTCTTTTCGTATCGATGGCCTTAGGAAAATCTTTTTCCTGACGTTTTCGCATTCCAGACCAGAGACCTTGGAAGGGCTATGGTGGAATTTGGAACGCCCTTGCTGTTACACATCATGAGAAAATTCAATGTTTTCAATGGGCCGTTTCGGCACTTTGGAAAATGCTTGGTGTAACCGACAATTAACCGCCGCGACTCGACGCACCTTCATCTCATCGAAGTTGATCATCACAATTCCATCCCGCTCCTCATAGTGCGAAATGTGGAGATTGCTGCTCCCGCGCGACCACCAAAATGGCGTGCTGTCTTCAAACTCCAACGGTTCGGCTAACAGACGGGCCAGACGCATCCGGATAGCCTTGTCATCATTGAACCATTCGACGCCCCGGACCCCTGGGAACGCTGAGGCAAAGCGCTCCGCGAATGTGACAGTGCTGTGCGCTCCATGTGTGGACGGTTTTTTCGGTGCAGCCTCCGTAGCGGCCGGTTTTGCTTCGACCCGCACGGCCGCGTCGAAGACCAGCTCGGCCAGTAGAAGCTGATCCTTGGACGACAACGGGGCTCGAGCGGTACGCCCACCACGGCGGGAGCCGTACCGAGCGACAAGATCGCGAAGCTGCCCGCGCCGCTCATCGAGAAGGACGGTTAGACGATTGGCGCCGATGTCAACATCATACTCCGCGCCAGGATCACCATCGCCGTCATCTTCGAGAAATCGCACCATAGCGGCGTGTCGCATGCATTGCTTCGGCGCCGCGTCGGTGGGGTCGGTGAAGGGTTCCAGGCGTTCGTCTCCAAGTGCATTCACCCCCAAATATTGGTTCCGAAAGTTTTGTGTGAACTTCACGCATTCCCCCACGAGCCGTTCGGCAATCGGCTGCGTGCCCGCTCCGGCTACACCGATTTCAACGGCGCCTGTGTCCAAGTTCAAGAAGTTGTTCTCAGAAAAGAAAGCCGGAGATCCGCCTTTGTGAAGGTCCGCTGCGATCTCGAGTGGAGTGACCGCAACCACGCTGCAAATCAGCGCAGACCGATCACGACGGCGAAGCAGCTTGCCGAGATCGTCCTCCAGACGAGTTTTGTGTTCAAGCAATCGCTCCAGCCAGTTCGCTCGTTCGATGCCGTCGGGAATTTCTGGCATCGTCACAAGCAGATCGACGTCACTCCCGTCATTGAACTGCGCACCGTCCTGATAAATCAGGCTACCGAAACAGTAGATGCCTGAAGGATCGAGATCCCCGCAGACTTCCCGCCCCCATTTCTGAAGCAGTAATTTTACGTCCGAAATTTGCTGATTTGACAATGATCCCTCCGCACAATTCGTAATGACACCAGCCGGTGCTCCGACCACAATCCTGCTCCAAACTCTTATAAGTTCTCAATGCGGCGGGAAAGTTGGAACTCGACGAGAGGGCTGCGACCGGTCATCCGCTGCGCTTGGGACGAATGACGGCTCAGGGCCGCGAGCGGAATGTCCTTCAATGGTTTGCCCGGCGCTGCTGCAAGAGGCTCGCGAGTCTTTCAAAGACCTTTGTTCGTGCAGATCCGGGGCGCCAGGCGAGGACGACCTGTCTTGGGCAGGCGTCCGGCAAAGGTGATAGTTGCACGGATCCGTCCCCTCCCACGCCCGCTTGTACCGCCAGGTCCGGCAACAGCGTGATGCCCAGACCCTCCGAGACCATCGCGATCAGTGTCGCGAGGCTCGTTGCGGCGAAGTCTTCCATTTCACCGGGTTTGATCATCCCCGGATAGGCCGCCAGAGCATGGCGTTGCAGGCAATGGCCCTTTTCCAGCAGCATCAATTGCCCCTTGGCGCGCGCAAGAGCCTCTCCCCCCGGGCCGCGCGGGGCTGGCCAGTCGCTCGGTGCGGCGAGGTGGTAGCCATCCTCAAACAGCGGCGCGATATGCAGGGTGCCCGTCTCGAAGGGCAGCGCGATGAGGATGATGTCGAGCCGTCCGGTATTCAGCCCTTCGATGAGGTCTTCGGTCATCTCTTCGCGCAGGAACAGCCGGATCTCCGGAAGTGCCTTGCGTATCTCGGGCATGGCCGCCGGGATCAGGAACGGACCGATGGTGGGGATCGCGCCCAGACGGAGGTCACCCTGAAACGGATTGCGGTGCGCTTCGGCCAGGGTCGCAATCTCATCCGCATCCAGAAGCAGCTTCCGGGCGCGCGCCGCGATCTCTGCACCCACCGGGGTGAGCAAGACGCTGCGCTTCGTGCGCTCAAACAGCGCCACACCCAACAGGCCCTCCAGTTCCTTGATCCCGGCAGAGAGCGTCGGCTGTGTGACGAAGCAGATCTCGGCCGCGCGGGAGAAGTTCAGGTGTTCCGCGAGGGCCACGAGGAAACGCATTTGCCGAAGGGTGAACATATAGAAAGCCTCTATGAGTTCCCTCAATATATTCAATTTCACAAATATAAAGCAATCCCCCAAATATCTCTCATCAGCAACACGGGACACGAAGGAGCCCAGAGAGATGACCGACCAGACCCCGATCACCACAGCCCAATCCGTTCAGACCGGACCGCGCCTGAACGAAGCCGCACCGGCCTTCGACGCGCCGACGACCCATGGCCGGAAGACGCTCGAGGACTATCGCGGCCAGTGGCTGGTGCTGTTCTCTCACCCGGCGGATTTCACCCCGGTCTGCACAACGGAATTCATCGGTTTTGCCAAGCGGCACGAGGATTTCGAAGCTGCCAACACCGCGCTGCTCGGCCTGTCGATCGACAGCCATTACAGCCACATCGCCTGGGTGCTGAACATCAAGGAAAAGTTCGGCGTCGACATCCGTTTCCCGATCATCGCGGACCTTAACATGGCCGTGGCGCAGGCTTACGGCATGATCCAACCGGGCGCGTCGGACACGGCTGCGGTGCGGGCGACCTTCATCATCGACCCAGAAGGCGTGCTGCGCGCCATGGTCTATTACCCGATGAACGCGGGCCGCTCGGTGGACGAGATCTACCGCCTGTTGATCGCACTTCAGACGGCAGATGAGAACGCCTGCGCCATGCCGGAGAACTGGAAGCCCGGTGATGCGGTGATCGTGCCGACGCCCAAGACCCCCGAAGAGGCCGCCGCCCGCGCGGGCGAAGGCTACGACACCGTGGATTGGTATTTCTCCACCCGCCACCTCTGACCCCTGACCGCCCTGCATCCCCCGCAGGCCGGCAACGCGACCCTGCCCATCGCTCGCGGTGGGGTCGCACATCGACACGGACCATAGCCAGGAAAGCAAACATCATGACCTCCCAACCCGTCACCACCAGCCTCACCCAGGTTCTCGGCGAAACCTTTCGCCTCTACGTGCAGACCCATGGCTACCATTGGAACGTCGAAGGGCCGCAGTTTCGGCAGCTGCACGCGATGTTCGAGGCGCAATACCAAAACCTCTGGGGCGCGCTCGACGAGATCGCGGAGCGTATCCGGGTCCATGGTGCCTACGCGCCTGCCTCTGTGGCCGATCTCGTGGCCCATGCCGGACCGGAAGCCGCACCCGCACAATCCGCCGAGGACATGATCGACCGCGCCATCAGCGGCCACGAGGCCATAGCGCAAACGCTTCGGACCGCCATCGCAACCGCAGCGGATGCCGGGGACGAGGTGAGCGCAGGCCTGCTCACGGACCGTCTCGCATGGCACGAAAAGGAAACCTGGATGATGCGCGCAAGCATGCGCTGACCCAAGCTCAACACTGGAGACACCATCATGACCCATCCCATCGTCAAATCCTTCTGGGATCAGCCCACCGGAAGCTGGCAGTATGTCTTCCATGATCCCAAGACCATGAAGGGCGCCATCGTCGATCCGGTGATGGAATTCGATCCGCTCTCCGGCGCGACCGGGACGAAAAATGCCGAGGCGCTGCTCGCGTATATCCGCGACACCGGCATCGAACTGGACTGGGTTCTCGATACCCATCCCCATGCGGATCACTTCTCAGCCGCGCAATTGCTCAAGCAGAAGACCGGTGCGCGGACCGCCATTGGCGAGAAGGTGACGGGGGTTCAGGAGCTCTGGAGCGAGATTTACAACCTTGCCAACGTCGTGCCGACCGATGGTCGCCAGTGGGACCGGCTGTTTACCGATGGCGAGACCTTCATGGTGGGCACGATCCCGGTGAGGGTGATCTTTTCGCCGGGGCATACGCTGGCCTCGATCACCTATGTCGCGGGCGATGCGGCCTTTGTGCATGATACGCTGATGATGCCCGACAGCGGGACATCGAGGGCGGACTTCCCCGGAGGATCGTCGAAGGCGCTTTACGACAGCATCCAGCGCATCCTTGCGCTGCCGGACGAGACGCGCGTTTTCGTGGGCCACGATTACGCCCCCAATGGGCGGGACGCACAATGTGAGGCGACCGTCGCGGAGCACAAGGCGCAGAACATCCACCTCAGGGATGCCCCGTCAGAGGAGGCCTATCGTGCCGTGCGCGATGCCCGTGATGCGACCTTGCCGATGCCGCGCCTGATGCTTGCAGCGTTGCAGGTCAACATCCGCGGCGGACGCCTGCCCGAAGCGGAAGGCAATGGAAGATCCTATCTCAAGATCCCGCTCGGAGCCTTCGAGGCGCGCTGACTCCAGCCGGATTGCCGCCGCGGACCCACCGCGTCGGCACCCTGCTGGGTCACTGTTTCACGAGCCGCATCTCCATTGGCTCGGCACCTTCTTGAATGTCGAATAGACGATCAATGTTCGGATGCGCGCCGGGCCGGTTGCGCGCGTCTTCCGTATGTTCGGCAAACACCAACATACCGTGGGTGGCCGCTGCGGCGTTCAACTGTCCGAAGGTTGCGAGAAGATGTTGATAAACCGCCAGGGATCCCTGTTTGCCGGGTTGGTTCTCGATAGACGCCACCACGTCACCTTCTGCATTCAGCAAATCCAGTTTCTCGATATCGTCGGTGGACGGAAGGCTCTGAAGATTCTCCTTGAACGAAGATGTCGGCTCGAACATCGGGCGGTCCTTTTCTATGGCCATTGCAGATCGGGCATATCAAACCGACATACATTTGGCCAAGCTCACAGACCCGGCACATCGCTGGTAGAAAATCCAGCCCGCATCTTTGACGAACAGCCAATGTCAGGTTTGGCACGCCGCGGCACAGCATAAAGTCGATCAACCAAAGTCCGCAGAGAGCCGTCAGGGGTCTGGGAATGGGCGCCCAATAGCTAAGTCGAGTTCGAAACCTGCCTCGATCGCTTCCTCCGGATGAACTCGGCCAGCCCCTTTTCGTCCAGTGTCGGTGCATGGATGGATTTCTTGATCCCGAACGCCGGATGTCCGACCCATTGGCCGTCGATCCATTGGCCCCAGCCGGTGTCAGTCAGCTCGGTGGCGAAGGCGCCTGTGTGGTGGGGTTGGGCCTTTCGGACGTGGCCGCGGCGGTAGTGGAGGGGCTTGCGGGTGCCGGTGTCTTCGCTTTCGGTGCGTTCAACATCGCGGCCGGCGGCGGTGCGCCAGCGGACGCGGTGCCAGGCGTTGACCGGGAGTTGGTGGGTGCGGTTCGCGGCGCGGCGTTCCTGACGGTGGCCGTTGGGGCTGGTTTCCACCAGGGAGGGGCTGTTCAGCAGGGACAGCATCATACCCAAGGTCGCGGCGGCAAGGTGGGTGGTGAAGA
The DNA here is from genome assembly GCF_900176475.1 of Tropicibacter naphthalenivorans. GTDB lineage: Bacteria > Pseudomonadota > Alphaproteobacteria > Rhodobacterales > Rhodobacteraceae > Tropicibacter > Tropicibacter naphthalenivorans. Next base: position 793 of record NZ_FWXX01000026.1, on the reverse strand, counting down.
TGCCTTCGTCCGTTTTGGAATCCACGGTAGACCCGGCGTTGATCCGGTTGGATCCGGGCTCCCAGATGAACTGGCGATAGGTGGCACCGTTGACGGCCATCTGGTCGACCCTGACGATCTTGCCATCGTAGACCATGACATAGAGCGACGGTTCGTCCCCGAGACGGAAGGTGGCCGGGGACGAGGGCGGGATGGCGATGCTGTCGACGAAGAACTCGTGATCCATGAACATCTGGTAGGCGAAGCGGCCCGCGGCGACGTAGATATCGAAGTCGATATCGAAATGCTGGGCGCGGGACAGGGCCTCGGCGACCTGGGGGAAACCCAGATGCCGGACGTTCTCCATGATCGTCTTGACCAGCTGGACGTGTGTCATGTGCGGCAGGACGGCGACCTCGGTCATTTCGGCAGGTCCAATTTCGGCTGGGCGCGGACGATCTTCATGGTCTCGAGGCTGACCGTGATGACGCGCTGGAACAGCTCCAGCGGATAGGCCGGGTTGTTCATGGTCTCGTTGGCGTCGTTGACGATGCCGCTGGCCTTGTCGGTCTTGACCACCTGGCGTTCCATCACCCATTCCAGCGCGGGCTTGCCGTTGACGACGTAGTCGTAGGCCTCCAGCGGGATATCCGTCATGGTGATGTTGGAGTTGTAGATCACCGTGGTCTTGTCCTTGTCGCGGGCCTTGCCGCCGAACTTCATCTTGGTGACGCGGTAGAAGGCCTTGGGGTCGTCGCTCTGAACCGCTCCTGGTTTTCCGGAGGCTCCAAATCAAGGAAGGATTGGAGCCATG
>NZ_FWXX01000012.1 GCF_900176475.1 Tropicibacter naphthalenivorans | reverse complement strand
ACGAGCACAAGCTGGACGCGGACACCTCCGAGGCGGACCTGCTGGCGCTGATCGACCAGCTGAACAATGACCCGGCGGTGCACGGCATCCTGGTGCAGCTGCCCCTGCCCAAGCACCTGAACGAAGACCTCGTGATCAACTCGATTGATCCGGCCAAGGACGTGGACGGGTTCCACATCTCCAACGTCGGCCTGCTCGGCACCGGGCAAAAATCGATGGTGCCTTGCACGCCGCTGGGCTGCCTGATGATGCTGCGCGACCACCATGGGTCGCTCTCCGGCATGGACGCGGTGGTCATTGGCCGCTCGAACATCGTGGGTAAACCGATGGCGCAACTGCTGCTGGGCGACAGCTGCACCGTGACCATCGCGCATTCTCGGACCAAGGATTTGGCTGAGGTTGTGCGCCGCGCGGACATCGTTGTCGCCGCTGTGGGCCGCCCCGAGATGGTCCCCGGTGACTGGATCAAAGAAGGCGCGACGGTCATCGACGTGGGCATCAACCGCATCGACGCGCCGGAAAAAGGCGAAGGCAAAACCCGCCTCGTGGGCGATTGCCACTTTGACAGCTGCGCCGAGCGCGCGGGCGCGATCACCCCGGTTCCGGGCGGCGTCGGCCCGATGACCATCGCTTGTCTGTTGGCGAACACCGTGACGGCTTGCTGCCGCGCCAACGGCCTGGCCGAGCCCGAGGGGCTGACGGCGTAAGGCCGCACCCCCTCTGACCCCTCTAACAGCACCATATGGAAGCCTTTAAAGGTGGACATCAAAAGGAGTATTTCTCATGAGCAAATTCTGCCTCACCGTGGCTTGCCCCACCGCGCGCGGAATTGTCGCGGCCGTGGCCGGTTTTCTCAGCGAAAAGGGCTGCAACATCACCGACAGTTCCCAATTCGACGATCTGGAAACCGGCAACTTTTTCATGCGCGTCAGCTTTGAATCGCAAGAGGGCGCGGATCTGGATGCGTTGACCGCCGAATTCACGCCCATCGCCGAAAATTTCGGGATGGAGTGGGCCTTCCACGACGAAGCGGTCAAAATGAAGGTCGTCATCATGGTGTCCCGCTTTGGGCACTGTCTCAATGACCTGCTGTACCGGGTCAAGATCGGCGCGCTGCCCGTCGAGATCGTCGCCGTCATCTCGAACCACATGGATTATCAAAAGGTTGTGGTGAACAACGACATCCCGTTCCACTGCATCCGTGTGACCAAGGAAAACAAGCCCGAGGCCGAGGCCGCCATCATGAAGGTCGTCGAGGGCGCCGAGGCGGACCTGATCGTGCTCGCGCGCTACATGCAGATCCTGTCGGATGAGATGTGCCAGAAAATGTCGGGGCGGATCATCAATATCCACCACTCCTTCTTGCCGTCGTTCAAGGGCGCCAACCCCTACAAGCAGGCCTTTGCCCGCGGGGTAAAGCTGATCGGGGCGACGTCGCACTACGTGACTGCCGACCTCGACGAAGGGCCGATCATCGAACAGGACGTGGTGCGGGTGACCCATGCCCAAAGCCCCGAAGATTTCGTGTCGCTGGGCCGGGATGTGGAAAGCCAGGTTCTGGCGCGGGCCATCCATGCCCACGCGCATCACCGCGTTTTCCTCAATGGCAACAAGACGGTGGTGGTGCAGGCCTCGCCGGGCTCTTACAGCTCTGAACGGATGGGCTAAGCCGCAAGGGAGGCAAAGGGAATGCGCCTGGGCTCTGGACCTGAGCGCAGGAATTGGTCTAGTTGGTTCAAACCGCTCAGGACATTCCCTTGCCCAACCGTTCCACATCTCCCAGCGGCACCGCGCTGCCCGGTGCGACTATCCGCTACGTCTTTGATACCCTGTCGACCCGGATCGTCACGCAGCAATACGCCTGCGAGGAACGGCTGCCCTCCGAACGGCAGCTGGCGCAGGATCTTGGCGTCGCGCGCAACACGGTGCGCGAGGCGCTGGACCAACTTGAGGCGCGCGGCATGATCCGCCGTCGGGCCGGGTCCGGCTCTTTCGTGACCTATGACCCCGAAGGCGAGAGCGGCTCGACCTCGCCCGTCGCCGCAGATGTCGGCCCGCTGCAACTGCAAGCGGTGCGCGGCATCATGGAGCCGGAGATGATCCGGCTTGCCATCGTCAACATGTCCCCCCGCCAGATCGAGGCGCTTTCGGTGGTTCTGTCCAAGATGGAAGGCGTGCAGGCCGATGTCACCGCTTTCATGCGCCTCGAAGAGGAATTCCACCGTCTGATCGCCGAAGGTACGGGCAATCCGCTGCTGATTGCCTGCTACAATCTGGTGCTGGATGCCCGCCGTCAGGAATTCCGCGCGGCGATGTACCGGCGGCACATGACCCCGGCACGGCTGGCCACCTATCAGCGCGGTTATAACGGCCTGTTCAACGCCATCGCCGCGCGCGACATCGAAGAGGCGAGCGAGTTCATGAAACTCTCGTTGATCGAGGATCAGCGCATCCTGCTTCAGGAAGACTGATTGGACCAACCAATTTAGAACCGCCCACCGCGCGCATTCCTTGGTGGCGCGTGACGCGGTTTTGACCGCGAATCTGCCAAACCTTACGTCCTTTGATCTTCGGCAATGGATTCCCGACCCCGTATTTCAAGGCGATTTGCGCAATATTTGCGACTAATTACTAGGCATTTTTGCACCTTTTGACCCGGACAGGGCAATTCCACACCCTACAAAATATTCTTGAGAGGAAAAAAGTTTGACCAAAGGTGAGAGTTTGAGGTGCTCTGTTCGCATCAAGTGATCCAGTTTGCACAATTGGTATAAACCAGAAAGCCACGCAGCCGGTCGCTTGTTTGGAAGTCTTGCTCAGAACAGGGAGAACGACTTGGAACAGGATCTCACTTCCTTGGCTGCCGCGGTTGCGGAGCTACAGGCGAGTGTCTCGGCGATAAACGGGACATTTGCGGAAACCTTTTATTACCTCACCATCCCGCTCATGGTGCTGATCCACGTGGGCTTTCTGGCCTACGAGATGGGCGCATCGCGGTCCAAGAACGCGCTGGCGTCGGGCATCAAGAACATCCTCGCCTTCGCGATGATCGTGCCCTTCTTCTACTTTGTCGGCTGGTGGATCTACTGGGCCTTCCCGACGGGGCTGACCCTGTCCGAGGGGGCGATGGGCATTTCGGGCATCGCCTATGCCAACTCCATCGCACTGCCGTGGAGCGAATACATGGGGCCGAACCTCGACGACCGCTCTTCGGGCGTGTTCTGGGGGGCGTTTGTGCTGTTCGCGGCCACCACCGCCTCCATCATGTCGGGTGGTGTGATCGAACGCATCAAGCTGACCGGCTTCGTCGTTCTGGCCATCATCCTCGGCGCGTTTGTCTGGATTTTGGCGGGCGCTTGGGGCTGGCACGCGGACGGCTGGCTGGTCACGCAGTTCGGCTATCATGACTTCGGCGCGGCGGGTGTCGTGCACATGATCGCGGGCTTCTTTACCCTTGGCGTGCTGATCAACCTCGGGCCGCGCATCGGCAAGTTCAACGCCGACGGCTCTGCCAACCATATCGCGGGCCACTCCATGCCGATGACGCTGATCGGCTTGATGCTGATCATCGCGGGCTTCTGGGGCTTCCTCATGGGCTGCGTCATCGTCCCCGGCGAGGCCTGGTCCTGGAGCGGCACCATCGAAGGCACGATCTACGGCACGCCGATGACCATTTCCGGCATGACGTTCAACACCCTCATGGGCTTTGCCGGTGGCATCATCGGCGCTTGGATGGTGACGCGCGATCCGTTCTGGATGATGTCCGGTGCGCTTGGCGGGATCATCTCCTGCGCGGCGGGTCTGGACCTGTGGTATCCGCCGATGGCCTTCATGATCGGCTTTATCGGCGCGTCCGCCATGCCGTTTGTCGCCACCTTCATTGAAAAGCGCGGCATCGACGACGCTGTGGGGGCCTTTGCGGTGCATGGCTTTCTCGGGATGTGGGGTCTGCTGGCCGTGGGCATCGCGGCGCAGGGCTACCCGGCGCTGTTCGGCGAAGACGTGATCACCACCTCCTTCACCGGCCAGCTTGTGGGCGCGGTTGTCATGGCGCTGCTCGGCTTTGTCCCCGGCTACGTGGTGTCCTTTGTCCTCAAGGTCACGGGCCAGCTGCGCGTGCCGGAAGAGGCGGAAATCCTCGGTCTCGACGCGGTCAAAGTGCCAGCCAACGCCTACCCCGAAGGGCTGCACGCCTCTGTCAGTCCGGCTGAGTAACCCCCTCAATTCACGAAAGGATATTCACATGGAAGCCCCCTTTGACAGCACGACCTGGGACGGGATCACCGGTGCCTTTTACGCCGGCTACGGTTCGGTCGAAGCCCTGTGGCTCTTCGCCTGCCTCGCGCTGATCGTTGTCGCCATCCTCTTTGGCTGGCGGCACGAGGAACACGCCTACAAGGCGACCCGTAGCAAATAAGGTCTCTCGCTCCGGGGCTGCCTCGCTGGCCCCGGAGCCCCCACAAAACACCACTCAAGACAAGACGCGCACGACAGGAAGGACATAAAGATGATCGCATCGTGGAGGATTTCCGCATTGGCGGACCGGCACCGCGCCATGGGTTCCAATCTAGAGGACTGGAGCGGCATGGGCACCGCATGGACCTACGACAAGGATCAAAAGGCCGAATACGAAGCCATCCGCACCAAGGCGGGCGTGATGGATGTGTCTGGCCTGAAAAAGGTACAGATCATCGGGCCGCACGCCCAATACGTGATCGACAAGGCCACCACCCGCAACGTCGAAAAGCTCAAACCGGGGCGGTCGACCTATGCCACCATGCTCAACGATCAGGGCAAATTCGTCGATGACTGCGTGATCTACCGCATGGGGCCGCACAGCTTTATGGTGGTGCACGGCTCTGGCGCGGGGCACGAGCAGCTGACCATGTACGCCGCAGGCCGCAACGTGGCGTTGCTGTTCGATGACGATCTGCACGACATTTCGCTGCAAGGGCCGGTGGCAGTGGATTTCCTGGAAAAGCACGTGCCGGGCATCCGCGATGTGGTCTATTTCAGCCACATCCAGACGACGCTGTTCGGCAAGCCCGTGATGATCTCGCGCACCGGCTACACCGGCGAGCGCGGCTACGAGATTTTCTGCCGCCGCTCTGATGCGCCGGAAATCTGGGACACCATCGTGGGGCAGGGCGCGGAGATGGGCATTATCCCCACGCGCTTTACCACGCTCGATTGGTTGCGCGCCGAAAGCTATCTGCTGTTCTTCCCTTACGACAACTCCGAGATGTATCCGTTCGAGGATCAGGGGCCGGGCGACACCCTGTGGGAACTGGGTCTCGAGTTCACCGTCTCGCCGGGCAAGACGGGCTTTCGCGGTGCCGAAGAGCACTATCGCCTGCAAGGCAAGGAGCGCTTCAAGATTTACGGCGTCAAGCTGGAGGGCACCACGCCCGCGCCCGAAGGCGCGCCGCTGCTGAAAGATGGCAAACCGGTCGGCGTGGTCACCATCGGCATGTATTCCGAGCTGAACGGCCATAACGTCGGCATCGCGCGGATGCCCGTCGATTGCGCCGTGGATGGCACCGAATTCACCGTCGAGATCGACGGCGCGCCCGTCGCGGCGGTGGCCCATTCCATGCCCTTCTATGACGTCGACAAAAAGCGGCGCACGGCAAAGGGCTAAATCGTCAAGATTTGCCAAGACATACGGCGGCGGGGGTGATCCCTGCCGCCTCTCAAGCCCCACCAAGACATTCCAGGGAACGCCATGCCCAAGACAGTATTCTCTCCCTCAATCGACTCGCGCCCGACCTATCCGGGACTGGTGTCGCAAGGCGCCGTGCCGGGGATCATGGTTGCCGATGACGCAGGCGCTGCGGCGCTGATCGACCTTGCGACCTCTGACGCGTCGGTGATGGACCGCGCGCATGTTTTGCTGATCGGCGGCGCAGAGACCACCGCCACCCGGCTGGGAAACCTGACCCCCAAGGCGTTGCACAGCGCGCCGGATCTGGAGGCCGCCGCGCCCCTGTTTGACAGCCTGCTGCTGGATGCGCGCATGGGCACACAGCTGTATCTTGCCGGGTCCGAGGGGCTGATCGGTTTCGCCACCGCCCGCGCCACCGCCGCCGGGCTGCCGCTGGACGCGATCCAGTCAGAGCATCGCGGCCCCATCGGACGGCGGATGAAATGCGTGCATTGCAAAGGCATCACCGAGGATGTGCTGACCGATCCCTTCACCTGTTCGCACTGCGGGCTGACTCTGTTTGTGCGCGATCACTTCTCGCGCAGGCTGGGGGTGTTCCAAGGCGTTTGCGTCGATGCCGAAACCCCCGGCGACATCCCCGAAACTGTGGAGATCCGCGCATGAAAAAGCTTGTCGTCAAAGTGACCGAGGTTGAGGCGCTGTCGCCGCTGGTCAAACGCTTTCGGTTTGAGGACCCCAAGGGCGCGGCGCTGCCGGTGTTTTCCGGGGGCGCGCATATCACCGTGGAAATGCCCGAGGGCGAGACCATCCGGCGCAATTCCTACTCGCTGATTTCCGACCCCTATGACGGCTCCGCCTACGAGATCGCCGTCCGGCGCGAAGACATGGGGCGCGGCGGGTCGCGCTACATGCACACGCGCGTGCAGGTCGGTGACGAGATCACCATCTCGGCCCCGGCGAACCTGTTCCAGCTGGACCTGCGGGCGCGCAAACATATCCTGATCGCGGGCGGCATCGGCATCACGCCTTTCCTGTCGCAACTGCGGCAACTGGACATGGAGCAAAAGCCCTTTGAGCTGCATTACGCCGCCCGCTCGCGCGCCGAGGCGGCAGGGCTGAAACTGTTGCCCGAGGCCGCGCATATTCACGTGCATATCTCTGAAGAGGGCGCGCGCATGGACCTTGGCGCGATCCTCGATGGCCAGCCGCTTGGGACGCATGTCTACACCTGCGGCCCCGACGGGCTGATCAAGGCCGTTGCCGATCAGGCGGCGCGGCTGGGCTGGCCCAAGACCGCCGTGCATTCCGAAGCCTTCATCGCGCCGCCGCCGGGCGAGCCCTTTGAGGTGGTGGTGCGATCCTCCGGCCAGACCATCACGGTCAAGGCCGATCAAAGCCTGCTCGAAGCGCTCGAAGCCGCCAAGGTCGAGATCGACTATTCCTGTCGGGGCGGCGCTTGCGGGCGCTGCCAAACCCATGTCACCGCCTGCGACGGGCGCATCGAGCACAACGATCACTGGCTCAGCGAGGACGAGCGCGCCGAGCAGAAAACCATCATGCCCTGCATGTCCCGCTTTAAGGGCGCGCGGCTGGAACTGGACCTCTGAGGAGCGACCCCATGACGATGCAATTCAACGACGAAACCTTTCGCGGTGATTACACCTTTCACAACTCGCCCGAGGCCATCCGGCGCTTTCCCTTTCCCTTTGACCGGGACAGCTACGCCTATTCGGTCAATATCGAGCAGCACCCCGGCGGTCCGGCGGGCAGCCCGTTCGAATTCGCCTTTGACGTGGATGAACACTACGTCGCCGAGATGAACGACCGCGCGATCACGCTGGCCGATGATCCCATGCGCTGCCAGTCGCTGCCGCATATGGAGCTGGCGGGCTGGGATCTGCTGGAGCTGATCATGGTGTCCAAGGCGCGCGACTATCCCGAGCTGTTCAGCCTGAGCCGCGATGGCACCAGCTGGCACTGGATCAACAAGCCTTTGGGGATCGAGCAGCGCTTTACCTTCCTCGACGCGACCACGCTGCCCTGCGGGCCGCTGGAATACATCACCCGTCAGGCGCAGGGCGATTTCGCGCTGTTGCATGAACGCGAGGGGAACCTGTGGCTAGATGCGGGGATGATCACGTCGCAAGCCGACTGGTCGCTGGATTTCGACGTGGGCATGAACTTTTTCGAATGGCACGCGCCGGTGCCTAAGGCGCGCAAGATGGGCGTGTTCGACAAGGCGCTCAAGTTCCTGCTCGCCGTGACGCAAGAGCAAAGCTATCGCCGGCTCAACTGGACGATGACGGTCAACCCGCGCCTCGACACCAGCCCCGAAAATTACCACAAATGGGGGCCGGAGAAGCGGACGATCACGCCCGAGAACGTCGGCGCGAAACAATTCCTGCGGGTCGAGCTTCAGACCTTTTGGCGGCTGCCGCGCTCGAACGCGCTGGCTTTTCCGATCCGCTGCTACCTGTGCAGCCTTGAGGACCTTGCGAGCCAACCGAAATGGGCGCGCCGTCTGCATCGGGTTCTGCGCGACATTGACCCGGACCTGGCCGAGTACAAGGGCTTTGCCGTCAATCAGGAGATGATCGTCAAGTATCTGGCGCAGTTTGACGACGGGGCGGAAACCTCGCCGGGAATCTTCCCGGACTAAACGGACAAGGGGCGGGCTGTGTGGTCCGCCCCTCAGTTTGTGGTCTCAGCAAACAAGGGCCGCGCGGCCCAATAGTCAGCCCTTGACGACCCGCAGGGTCAAAGGCGCAGCGCCGCCTTGGATGTCGAACAGCCGGTCGATGTTCGGATGCGCGCCGGGGCGGTTCTGGGCATCCTCGGTATGCTCGGCAAACACCGCCAGCCCGTGGGTCGCGGCCTCTGCGGTGAGGCTTCCAAAGATGGCGAGAAGGTATTGATACACCGACAAAGACCCCTGCTTGCCCGGCTGGTTTTCAATGGTGTCGACCACCTCGCCCGCGGCATTGACCAGCTCCAGCCTTTCAATCCCTTCGATGGGGGGCAAAGCCTGTAGGTTTTCCTTGAACGAAGCGGTGGGTTGGATCATCGCGGGCTGGGTCATCGGGCCGTCCTTTTGAGGTCTATGCGTGCCCGCGCATAGCAAACTTACGGGCGCTTGGCCAAGCCGCCGCTTGATGGGTTTCATCACGGATAAAGATTTGACCTGCGGCACGTTTGGCGCAACCTATCCGGGACAAAGATAGGACGTACCATGACTCTCCAGCTTTACGGACACCCCGACTCTGGCCACGCGTGCAAAGTGGCGCTGGCCTTGGCGCTTGCGGATTTGGACCATCAGGTGACGCGCGTCGACATCTGGGCCGCCCCCGACACGCGCCCCGCCGATTTTCTGGCGGTCAGCCCGCTGGCCGAGGTGCCGGTGCTGGTGATCGACGGGCAGCCGATCTTTCAGTCCGGGGCCATCCTGATGGAAATCGCGCAGCAGTTCGCGGTTTTGGGGGGCGACACCTCTGAAGGGCGTCGCCGCGGGCGCGAGCTGTTGATGTGGGAAGCCAATCGCATCGGCATGTGTCTGCCGCAGCTCAAAGAGGCGCGCCGCCCCGGTAGCGCGGGTCTGCCGCCCGAGGTCATCGGCTGGCTCGAGGCGCGCTATACCGTCGATTGCGTGAACTTTGCGCGCCTCAAGGGGGACGCGCCGTTCTTTCATGGCGATACGCCGGGCATTGGGGATTGCGCGATCTGGGGCTATACCCAGTGGCTTGCCGAAGCGGGGGTGGCCCCGACCCAGCCCATGGCCGACTGGTTGGACAATATGCGCGCCCTAGAGGCGATGAAAACGCCCGACGCCTTCTTTGCGGTCTGAACCGGGGGTTTTGAGACCGGCCTTTCGAGACCGGCCTGTCAGCCCTGTGCGAGGTAATCCGCGATCGTCTCGACCTCGTCGCGCGCGCCAAAGACCAGCGCGACGTTTTCATGCGGGTCCGCAGGGATCAGATCAAGGATGCGGCGGGTGCCATCGGTTGCGGCCCCGCCCGCCGCCTCCATGAGAAAGGCAATGGGCACAGCCTCATACGCCAGCCGCAAACGGCCGTTTTCATAGCCTTTGCGGCGGTCCGCCGGGTACAGGAACGCGCCGCCCTTGAGGATGATCCGGTGCAGCTCGCCCACCGCCGCCGCCAGCCAACGCATGTTGAAATCGCGCCCGCGTGGGCCGTCCTTGCCAAGGCGCACATCGCGCACCCACGCCTGCAACCCTGTCGGCCAGTGGCGTTCGTTCGAGGCGTTATAGGCCAGGGTCGAGGCGGTCTCTTTGAGCATCAGGTCGCGCGCCGCCGCGCGGAAATCCTGCCCGTCAAAGGTGAACACCTGAATGCCGCTGCCCAGCGTATAGCCGAAATCCAGTGAATGCCCGAAAGAGGCATAGCCCGCCGCCACCGCCTCGGCCCCCGGACGGGAAAATCCTTTGTCTCCCGTGGGATAGATCACGAAAAGCATCCCCAGCGGCGCGCCGATCCCGATCGAGCCAGAGCCGTCGATCGGGTCGATGGCAATGTCATAGCTGCCGTTCGGATCAAGGGTCTCGACCGCTTCGGCCTCTTCGGAGAGCAGGTGTTTGACGCCGCAGCCGCGCAGCTCTGCGACCACGTGATCATGCGCGCCTACGTCGAGCGCCTTTTGCGCATCGCCGCTGTCGTTGGTGCCGACCAGGGCCGCCGGATCGCCGGGCAGCTTGCCCGCCGCCAGCCGCGCCGCAATCGCGGGCAGCGCGTGGGCGAGCGCATTGATGATGCGGCCCACGCCGTCTTCGGGCAGGCAGGCGGGCAGGATCGGCGCTTTGGAGAGCGTGTCGTTGGGCAAGGTCAGCATTCGGGGTCTCCGTTCAGGGCAGGGCAGCGCATGGCCGGGCGCAGAAGTGCCTGCCCCGTCGCCAGAGATCAAGCGTCCAGAGCTGATTTTGCGCATGGATGGATGCCACGTGATCCGCGCGCGGACCGCCACAAAGCATCATTCAAATGAATACATGAATTCGTGTCATTCAATTTTGTGAGGCATGGCAGCATTGCTACTCTGCCTTTGTCGGGCCCGCAAACGACGGCCCGCCAAAGGGAGGACATTATGAAAAACTTGACGTCCGTCGTAGCGCTTGCTGCGGCGCTTGCCGGTGTAGGCGGCGTGGCCGGCGCGGAAACCTTGGTTTTTTCCACCACAAACGCGCAGCAGCACCCGATCAACACCGGGTTCCTGACGCCCTGGGCCGAGCGCATCACCGCCAGCGGCGCGGTCGAGATCGACGTGCGCCACGGCCGATGCTGGCCAACCACCAGAACTTTTACGACCGCGTCAGCGATGACGTGATCCAGATCGGCTGGGGGATGACGATCTTTAATCCGGGGCGCTTCCCGCGCACGCTGGTTTCGACCCTGCCGTTCATGGTCGAAACCGCCGAACAGGGCTCTGCCGCGCTGTGCGCGATGTATCAGGACGGGGCCTTTGGCGATGATCTGGCGGACATCCAGCCGCTGCTGTTCGTCGAATTCCCGCAGTCTTCGCTGCACACCAAGGGCGGCGCGCTGAGCGCCATGGATGACGTCAAGGGCCGCAAGATCATCACCACCGGCCCCGCTGCGGCAGCCATGGTCGAGGATCACGGCGGCGCGCCGCTGTCGTTCAACATTGCCGAGCAATACGAGGCGATCCAGCGCGGCGCGGCGGATGGCACGATCCTGAACTTCACCGGCGTTGCGGGTTTTCGCCTGCATGAGGTGACCGACACGCATCTGGTGGCCCCCTTGGGCGGCGCCATGGGCCTTGTCTTTATGTCCAAGGACCGCTGGAACGCCCTGTCCGAAGACGCCCGTTCGGCGATTATGGCCGAGTCCGGTTGTGACGGTAGCCGCGCCTTTGGCCAATTCATCGACGGCTGGGAAGCCGACGCCATGGCGATGATTTGAGCGCAAGAGGGCCATTCCGTAACGATTATGCCCCAGGATAAGGTGCAAGCCCTGAGGGCCCAGCATTGGGACGGCATGAAAGCCGGGTTTGGCCATGCGGTGCCCGGCGGGGCCGAGCTGATCGACATGTTTGACGCCGCGCTGGCCGAGGCAAAGGAAGGCAACATGCAATGACAGACATGAACTGGCGCAAAGGTCGGCGTGTGGCCATTTCCGGGGCCGGTCCCGGTGGCGTTTCCGCGGCGCTGGAAATGCTGCGGCAGGGCTATGACGTGCGAATTTTCGAACGCGCGCCAGAGCCAAAGCCGCTGGGTGGCGCGGTGCTGCTGTCTTCTCCGGTGCTGGCGATCTTGCGCCATTATGGGGTCGATGTCGGCCCCAGCTTTGGCAGCAAAACGCTGGTGGAGTTCCGCACCAACAAGGGCAAGACCCGCGCGCGCCTGCCGTTCAACCCGTCGGTGAAAAAGGCGCTGGGGATCGAGGGGTGGCACTATGGCGTGCTGCGCTCGACCGCCTTTGGCAAGATGCTGGACCTGCTGCCCGATGGCATCATCGAGCCGGGCCGCGCCGTGACCGGCTACACCGAAACCGCCGATGGGACACCGTCGCCTTTGAGGGCGGCGAGACGGTCGAGGCGGATATTCTGGTGGCCGCCGATGGCATCCGGTCCAAAGTGACCGAGCAAGCGTTTGGCGTTCCGCAGCTGTTCCACGTGGGCCTGCGGGTCTGGCTGGCATGGTGCGAGGATTGGGGCGGGCTTGACCGCTCTGTCGGGGCCATCACCCACAGCCGCGACGTTCACGCGAGCTTTTTCCCGATGCTGCACGAGGGCAAGCCGGGGTGGGAATGGTGGATCGTCGAGAAATCCGGCGAAGGCGTGCCCGCCCCTGCCAACCCAGAGGCGCATCTGCGCGCCCATCTCAAGCACTTTGCCGATCCCTTGCCGCAGTTCGCCGACCGGACCAACTTTGACACCCAGTGTTTCCGCTGGGAGATCTACAATCGCCCCTCGCTGGATCATTGGACCAAGGGGCGCATGGCGGGCCTTGGCGATGCGGTCCACCCGGTGTCGCCCTATGCGGCCTACGGCATGGGAATGGCGATCGAGGATGGCTACTTCCTCGCGCGCGCGCTGGGGGGGGCGGGATCTGTCGGACAAGGCGGTGGTGGATCAGGGCTTTGCCAAGTACGAAGAGGAGCGCGTGGCCTAATTGACCCATCACGTGGAATTCGCCCGCAAGCTGGGCAACCAGTTCCACCACGCGCCAAAGCCCATTGCTTGGCTACGCGACACGGTGTTCGACAACACCAAAACCTTGGAAAAGCTGGTGAGCAAGGACTACCTCAAGGACGCCGAGGTGATGTCGCTGAACCTCAAAGAGCTGCACGTCTAAGCCTGCTGCTCCGAACATCAAGGGCCGCCCTGTCGCTGGGGCGGCCCTTTTTCGTTGGCTTATGGCGTTATGCGCCTATTGCATCGTCCCCGGCAGCCACAGCGCCAGCGCCGGAAAGGCCAGCAGCAGCGCGATCTTGACCACATCGGCCAGCACAAAGGGCAGAACGCCGCGCATCACTTGGCCCAGCGGCACCTCGGGCTGAAGGCTTTTGAGCACGAACAGGTTGATGCCAAAGGGCGGGGTGATCAGGCCGATCTCGACCACCACCAGCATCAGCACGCCCCAGTAATAGACGTCATAGCCAAGGCTCATCACCAGCGGCGTGACCACCGGAACCGTGATCACCATCACCGCAAAGCTGTCCATCACCGCGCCCAGCAGCAGGTAGAACCCCACCAGCGCGCCCAGGATCACGATGGGCCGCGCGTCAAAGCTGCCGATCCAGCGGGTGACCATCTCGGGGGCCTGGCCCATGTTGACGAAGAAGGAAAACACCAAAGCGCCAAAGATCAGCCCGTAGATCAAGGCGGTGGTCTGGGTGGTCTCTGACATGACCGACAGGAAGTGGTGGCGGTTCAGCCGACCGCGCAAGGCCGCCAAGGCAAAGGCCCCCACAGCGCCCACGGCGGCGCTTTCGGTGGCGGTGAAGATGCCGCCGTAGAGCCCGCCGATCACCGTACCGAACAGCGCCGTGACCGGGATCGCGCCGCGCAAGGCAGGGCCAAGAGGCGTCGGCTCGGCCTGCGTGTCGCGCAGATCGCTGCGCCGGACCACCACAAAGATGGTGGCGAAATACAACAGCAAGGCCAGCACCGCAGGCACCATGGCGGCGACAAACAGCGTGGCGATGGACTGTTCCGTCAGCAGGGCAAACAGGATGATCGCGCCCGACGGCGGGACCAGCGCGCCCAGGGTGCCCCCCGCCGCGACGGTGCCGCTGGCAAAGGCGGGGTCATAGTCGCGCGCCTTCATCTGGGGCAGGGCGATGCGGCCAAAGGTGGCGGCGGTGGCGATGGACGATCCGCTGACCGCGCCAAAGCCCGCGCAACCCGCCACGGTGGCATAGGCCAGCCCGCCGCGCACCCGGCCCAGCAACGCATGCGCAAGGCGGTAGATGTCGTCCGAAATTCCTGCGGCCACGGCAAAGCTACCCATCATCAGGAACAGGGGCAGAGTCGCAACCTGCGCATTCGTCAGGAACTCGGCGGCGTCGCCGGCCATGACGTTGCCTGCGGACTTCCAGCCGATGAACAGCGCCGTGCCGCCAAGGCCGATCAAGCCTGACACGGCAGCCAGCGGGATTTGCGCAAAGACCGCCAGCCACAGCAGGCCAAAGGCCATGAGGACAAAGAGGCCGGGTTTGGACTGGGCAAGGCCCGACAGCCCTTGCAGATCGACCAGCGCCCAGAGCAGCGCGGCCCCCAGCACCCCGGCAAAACCCGCCAGAACCGCAAAGCCAAGCGGCGTGGTGCGTGTGCCGCTGTCCGCCGTGCGGCGCAGGTCGATCCACGCATTGCGAGTCTGCGCCAGCGCCGCCGCGCCATGCGCCACAGCCTCGACATAGTAGGACGGCGCCAAAGGCCAGCGCAGGATCAGCGTCTCGCGCCCCTGTCCGTGGTATTTCACCGCCAGCAGCGCCGAGCCCGCCACGGCCAAGCCGCGCGCCACCCCCGGCCCGAAGTGCCGCGCCAGCAGGTCGACCTTGAGGTTCACGCGCCCCACCGCGCCTGCGGGCAGGGTCAGCGCCACGGCCATGGCGAACACATGCGCCATGACTTCGTTCAAGGCCACAACCGCGCTGCCGCCAAGCCAGCGCATCCCCACATCGGCCACGATCACCAGCGCGCCGCCAAGCATCCCCAGCACCGCCAGCGCGGAAAGCCCCGCGCTGATCCGTTCAGATCCTCCCTGTGTCATGGCTCAGCCGTTCACGATCGCGACCGGGCGGCACCAGCCGGCAGAGCCCTTTTCGACCTTGACCGGAAAGGCTATGACCTCGAACCCCGTGCCGGGCAGTTGATCAAGGTTCGCCAGCTTTTCCATGTGGCAATAGAGCGTCTCGGCCCCGGCCTTGTGGCCTTCCCAGAACAGGCTGTAATCGCCGGTCTCAACGATGCGGGCCATCTGGCTGGCGAGCGGCGCGTCCCAGCTCCAGGCATCGGTGCCGCAGATGCGCATCCCGCGTTCGGTCAGCCACAAGGTCGCCTCGCGCCCCATGCCGCAGCCCGCCGCGACGTAATCGTCATGGCCATAGCGCGACCCGGCGCGGGTATTCACGAGGACAATATCTCCGGGCTGTAGATCATGGCCGATGCGGGCAAGTTCGGCCTCGACCTCGGCGGCGGTGATGACATGGCCGTCGGGCTTGCCCCGGAAATCCAGCTTGACCCCCGGCCCCATGCACCAGTCCAAGGGCACCTCGTCGATGGTCATCGCCGGTTTGCCGTTCTGCATGGTCGGGTGATAGTGCCACGGCGCATCCATATGCGTGCCGTTGTGGGTGGTGATGTCCAGCTTTTCGATGGCTGCGCCCTTTTGCTCCAGCTGCTTGTCCACGGGCATCCCGAAAATGCGCTCAAAGTCCTGCGCGCCCGCGTCGTGATCGGCATAGGTCAGCTTGGGCCCAAGCCCCGGCGGGTCGCTGGCGATACGGTCGGTCAGGACCACGGACAGGTCGATCAGTTTACGGCTCACGCGAAATCTCCTCCCAGACAAAGGCGTTGGCGGCAGGCTACTGGGGCCACAGGCTTCGGTCTAATGAATGCCAGCAATGGGTGGCCTTCACCGCGTCAATGCTTCTTGCGGGCAAAGGTATTCACCGGATGAATGTTTGGCATGAGGCGAAAGGCTTTCTGTCCACCGGCGGCGCGCCTGTAGGTTTGCCCGACACCTGCGTGACCAACGGGCTGAGGAGACCCGGCGCGCCGGAGAAGGATCAAGAGGAGGACAGTGATGAAACGCATGACTTGGGCGGCTGCAATTGCAGCAACCGCCGCCAGCCCCGCGCTGGCACAAGACGGCCCGCCCCCCGGCACCATGGGCCCGCCGCCGGGCATCTTGGGGATGATGACCGTCGGCAAGGCCGGGCTGCTCACCAGCTTTTACAGCGACGACGCCTTCGGCACCGCGCAGTTCCGCATCGGGCAGGGCCGCACGACCATTGGCGCGGCCGGATCGCCCTTTGCGCCGCAGACCGGCTACAAGGACGACGCCAGCAATGTCATCCCGCCGCTGAACGGCCTCAAGATGCTGGGCGATGGCAAGTCGTTCCTGCGCTTTGGCCTGCAACTGAACCGCGCCAATGGCGCCGAAGAGCAGGTCGAGCTGAACGGCTCGATTGCCCGTCTGGATGCGCAGTACATCACCTTTACCAACCCCGGCACCATGCTGAGCTTTGGCGTCACCTACAACAAAAGCGCCTTTGATATCGTGGGTGCGGGCACCGTCGAGAGCGCCGGTTGGGGCGTGCGCGGCGACCTGCTGCACAAGTTGTCGAACACCTGGGGCATCGCCACCCGCGCGGAATACACCTAGGGGGAAACCGATCTGCAAGTCGCCGCCGGGCCGGGCACCACGCTGCGCCACGTGCAGGGCGACGACCGGTTCTATTTCCAGACAGAGCTGGTGGGCACCTACACCGCCGAGCAGATGCCGGGCCTTGGAGCGTGGGTCTTTCACCCGGTGCTGGGCATGAACTTTCAGCGCAACTTCATCGAGGCGACGGCGGACAGCTTTGGCGTGGTCTCGTCTGGTGTGGTGGGCGACACCGAGGACTACGGCACCATCTGGGCGGTCGCCAACTTTGAAAAAGAGGTGCCGCCGGGCGCGTGGTCGCCGAGCTTCAAGATCGGTCTGGAACATGAGTATGCCAACGATCTGGACGCCTATGTCCAAGAGCAGAACTACGCGATCGTGGGGCTGGGCCTGTCGCGGATGGACCAGCGCGGCAACCGGATTGACCTGTCCTACACCCGTCACCACGGGTTGACCGGCAAGCGCCATAACCAAGCGCTTGTGGCGGCTGTGACCGTCAACTTCTGACGACCCTCAACCGGGCCGGCATCACTCCCAAAAGGCACAAACTCAAGCCGCTGGCGATCCCCTCACCAGCGGCTTTTTCTGTGTCGCGGTGTCAAGCCTTGACGACGATCTGGTCGATGGCCCCGAACAGCGGCGTGTCGTCGGGCAGGCGGGCCTCCATGCGGATGCGGTCGCCAAAGCGCATGAACTCTGTCGTGGGCGCGCCTTCGTCGAGGATTTCAATCCCGCGCCGTTCCGCGATACAGGACGAGCCGACCTCTCGGTAGCTCTCATTCGAGACGGTCCCCGAGCCGATCACCGTCCCCGCCACCAGATCGCGCGAATAGGCGGCATGGGCGATGAGCTGGTCAAAGCCCGCGGACATCTCGACCCCCTGCGCCGCGCCAAAGCGGGCGCCGTTCCAGTCGACCACCAGCGGCAGGTCGATGCGCGCCTCGCGCCACTGCGCGCCCAGCTCATCGGGCGTGACCGCCACGGGGGCCATGGTGCAGGCGGGTTTGCAGTGCAGCCAGCCAAAGCCGGTCTTCATCTCGCGCGGGGCCAGCTTGCGCAGGGACCAGTCGTTGATCTGTACGAGCAGCCGGATATGGCCGCGCGCCGCTGCCGCATCGGTGCCCATGGGCACGCGGTCGGTGATGATCCCGAACTCGCCCTCAAAGTCGATGCCGTCGTCTTCGGACGGCAGGGGCACATCGGCGCGGGCTGCGTGAAAGCGGTCGGAAATGCCCTGATACATCAAGGGCGGCCAAGTCGGCAGCGGCTCTATCCCGAACACCTTTTCCATCAGCGCGCCGTGGCTGTCATAGGCGGACCCGTCCAGCCACTGCCACGCGCGCGGCAACGGGGCCAGCGCCTTGGCCGCGTCAAAGGGCACGCCCGCGCCTGCGTTCACGGCGGCGTATTGTGCCTTGAGCGCGGGGGCGTGCGTGTCCCAATCCTCCAGCAGGGCTTGCAGGGTGGTCACGGCCTCTGCGGGGGCGGCGCGGCTGTGATCGCGCGAGACGAGGTGCAGCCGCCCGTCGGCGCTGCCGTCATCCAGTGATGTCAGTTTCATGGGGTCTCCTCCGGTTGTCGGGTGTCGGCAGTCGCTGGCAAGGCCGCGCGCACCAAGGCAGCCAGATCCGCGTCGCGGGCGAACCCCGCAGCCGTGGCGGCGGTGGTTTCAAGCGCGGGGAATTGGCCAAACAGCTGGGTTGTCTCGAGGTCGGGCGCAAAGCTGACACGCGCCGCCGTGCCGGGGAACGCCGCGTCCAAGGCTGCGACCAGCGCGTCAAAGCGCACCGCCAACGCGGGCAGCGTCAGGCTGCGCAGGGGGCCAAGGTCAGGCATCAGCGCGGCCCGCAGGAAATTCTCTGCGGTGATTGTGGCCGAGGCCATCCACGTGCGTGCCTCTGGCGGCACGGGCAGGGTGATCGGCTTGGCCCGCTGCGCGGCAAAGAACAGGCGCGACATAAAGGCCGATTTCAGCCCCGCATCCAGCCCATCGCGTGCCACGATCCCCGAGGGCCGCAAGGACACTCCGTCGATCCAGCCGCGACGGGTGGCCTGTGCCAAGGCGGTCTCGATCATCGCCTTATGCGCGCCATACAGCATCACCGGATCGCAGGGCGCGGTGTCGGTCACCGGGTCGGGCATCTCGGGGCCAAGCACGGCGATCGAAGAGGCAAAGACAAACCGCTTGGGCCTTGCCGCGCCGCGCATCGCCTCGATCATCCGCAGAGGCACGTCGATGTTGATCTCCCGCGCCAAGGCGGGGTCTTGTTCCGCCGCGCCGCCCAGAACGGCGGCCAGATGGATCACCGCGTCGGCCTCGGTCGCGGCGCTTTGCACCGCCGCATCGCGCAGATCGCCCGTCACGACCCGCAGCTTTGGCCCGCTTAGCGCAGGCGCGGCCCGGTCGATCGCGATCAGCTCTGTGACCTGGGGCGCCGCCAAGGCGCGGCGGGCGACGTCGTGCCCGAGGAACCCTGCCGCGCCAGTTACTGCGAGACGCATCCCGGATCAGTCCGTCTTGGGCGGGATGGCAGACGCCTGCACCGCCGCGTCATGCGCGCTCTGCGCCTGTGCCAATTCCGGCGCAAAGGCCCCGTCGGTCAGGATAAACGCCATCCGGCAGACCTCGTCCGAGCGGTTGGCCCAGGCGTGGATCGTGCCGCGCTGCACCACCACGTCGCCGGGCGACAGCTCGACCGCGTCTTCGTCCAAGAGCAGCGTGATGCGGCCCGACAGGACAATGCCGTAGTCGATGCTTTCGGTGCGGTGCATCAGCGGGTGCCGACCGGGGATCGTGTAGCGGGCGTTCTCGCCCAGCCCGACCGCCCTGAACACCTCTTTGGCGGTGGCGCGGTCAAACTCCGGGCCGTCGCGGCCCTCTGGCGGAATGTCGACAAAGCGGATCACCGTGCCCCCCTTCGGCGGCGCGGTGTCGCGGTGGCGGTCGGTCGGCTCGCTTTCGGTGAAATCCACCGGGGCGGGGGTGGCGGCGGTGTTCCACAGCTCGTGAAAGGCCAGCCCCGGCTGATGGGGCGGGCGCGTCACATGCGGCGGCGCGCCGTCCGACAGGACCACCGCCTTGCCCGAGGCATCATGCCCGGTGACAACGCGGTGCACCTCGGGCAGGGCCTTCTGCGCGCTCATGCCAGCCGCCCGCCAAGGGTTTCGGCAAACCAATCGGCGATGTAGCTGCGCCCGAACGACATATTGTCCGCGCCCACATGTTCCACGCCGCCTTCGCGCTCGGTAAAGATTTTCAGCGCGCGTTTCGGGCTGTTCACCAGCTGGTCATAGGACTGATGGGCATAATCGACGCTGATCTGCCGGTCGTTCGCGCCATGGGTCACAAGGAACGGCACCTTGATCTTGTCCATCACGCCGTTGAGGTGCATCCCTGACGCCTTGTCGAAAAACTCGTCCATGTCCGACGCGCCAAAGACCCACTGAACGTGTTTCCAGTAGTGCGGCACGGGGTTTTCGCCCTCGCGCTTGAGGCGCTTTTGCTGGACCTCGGCCCAGTTGTGGTTCGCGCCCCAGACCGCCCCCGCGGCAAAGCGCGGCTCGAACGCGCAGACGCGCGGGGCGTAAAAGCCCCCGAGCGAGATGCCGGTGATGCCGATGCGGGTCTCGTCCACGTCCGCGCGCGCGGCGAGCCAGTCGAACAACGGCGTGCCCCAGTCCTCGGATTTCCACGTGGCGGGCATCCCCTGCTTGCGCAGGCTCTCGCCGGTGCCGGGTTGGTCGACGGACAGGGTGGAAATGCCGCGCTTGGCCAGTTCCTGCGGCAGGCGCGACCAATACAGCAGCTCTTTGCAGCTATCGAGACCATTGAGGTAAACCACCGCCGGGGCGGGGCCGGTGACGCCTTCGGCGCGGGTATACAGCACCGGGATCGTCTTGTCGCCGTAGGGGATTTCGAACCGCTCGACGTTGTCGCGCGACGCCTGCGTACCCTTGGCAAAGGCATCGAGCCCCTTTTGATAGGTCTCGGCTCGGCCCGGATGGCCGTGGCCCTGCATCCGCTCGGCGGTCAGATAGTACAGCGCGGCACGTTGCAGTTTCGGACCGGCGGACAGCATCCGCCCGGCGGCTTCGTCCTCTGCGGCGAGACCCACCAGCTTGTCCGCCACCTTGAGCCAAGCGGCCATGAAATCCTGCGTGCCTGCGTCTTCGCCGGATTCGGCCTTGGCCAGCAGCGGCTGGCACATATCCATGATCTCGCCCAGCTCTGCGCCGCTTGCCATGGCAATCGAGACGGACAGGTTCCAGACGTAGTTAGGGAAATAATCGAACATCGCCATGGGGTTGGCGTCTCCTTCGGTTGGGAATTGCGCTTAGATCGGCTCGGCCATCAGGCCGATGGTGCGCCGGTTCAGATCGGCCATGTCGACGGGCGGGGTCTGGCCCATTTGGCCCATCCCGACCTTGACCGAGTTTTCGGCGATGAATTTCACCCGCGCAAAACGGCGGGTGCGATAGGCGGTAAAGGCAGCGTCGGGGGTGCCGCACGCGCCAGCTCTTCGGCCAGCACCAGCCCGTCCTCGATCGCCATGCCCGCGCCTTGCGCCAGATGCGGGGTGGAGGCGTGCAAGGCATCGCCCAGCAGCACCACGCGGCCCTTGTGCCACGCGCCCTCGACAAAGACGACCTCGAGCGGGCGGGCGACCACGCCGGCGTCGTCGGTGATCTGATCGGTGACGGCCCTGACCTGCGGCGGGGCCATGGGGCCAATGCGGGCGCGCATGGCCTCGGCGGCGCCCTCTTGCGGCAGCGCCAGACCGGGCGCTTCCTGGCTGAGCAGGAACATGTACATCTGCCCCTGACCCAGCGGCACAAAGCCCGCGTTCTGCGGTCCGACAAAGACTTGGATCCCGTCCATATCGGCGGGCTGCGGCAGGTTGTAGCGCCAGACCCACTGCCCGGTGTAGCAGGGCTGCGGCGCATCGGGCAGGATCTGTGCGCGGGTCTGCGAGAACACGCCATCGGCGCCGATCACGATGTCATGGCGTTCGGTCGTGCCGTCCGAAAGCGTCACCGTGACGCCCGCGCCGTCGTCCTGCATTGCCGTGACCGTGGTGCCCAGACGAATCGTTGCCCCCAGCGCCTGAACCCGGTCGCCCAGCACCTTTTGCAGGTCGGTGCGGCGGATGCCGGCGTTCGACGGATAGGCCGCGCCCGCCAGCCGGGGCGTTTCGAAATTGGCGACCTGCTGGCCTTGGGGGCCGACATGCAGCACCGTGCGGTCAAAGCCAAAGGCCTTTTCAAGGTAGTCGTCCAGCAGATCAAGCGCCCACATGGCGCGGATCACGTTGAATTGCTGGATGATGCCGACGCCATAGACCGACCACTCTGGGTCTTTTTCCACGATGGTCACTGGAAACCCTTTGCGGCGCAAAGCGATGGCTGCGGTCAGACCGCCAATCCCCCCACCGACAACAAGCACAGATTGCAGTTCCATGTCAGGCCTCCCCTCCTGTCTGTTTCCGGCAGGCTATGGGGGCGGCTGACATTTTTAAAATTGAACTTACGGATCGACTGTATTGAGCACATCAATGGGGTTGGCCAGCGGCACAGCGTCCCCGGAGCCTTCCAGCGTCTGCGCGGCGCGCACGATCAGATCGCGCAGCCAGACCAGACCGGGGTCGCCGTCGCGATAGCTGTGCCACTGCATCGCCTGCGTCAGCGGGTCCAGCTTGAACGGCAGAGGGTGGATTTCCAGCGGCAGGGTCTGGGCGGCGATCCGGGCGATGTGGCGGTGGACTGTGGCGATCTTTTCCGTGCCAACGATCAGGTTCGGCAGGGCCGAGAAGGAAAAGGCGCTGACGTCGATCCGCCGCTCGATCCCGAGGCGGGCAAGCATCTCGGCCTCGAGCGATCCGGCAGAGTTGGGCGGCACCATCACCGCGTGCCCCGTTGCGGCATAGACTTCGCGGGTGATCTCCTTGCCCGCAAGGGCGCTGTCGCGGCAAACCACGCAAACATACGGGTCGGTGAACAGCCGCTCATACGGGTGATCGTCCGAGACGTAGAACTCGGGCGAGATCAGCAGATCGGCCTCGCCCTTTTCCAGCAGCTTGTAGGGGTAGGCGGTCTGCGGCAGCAGCCGAAAGCGCACGTTCGCGCCCATCTCTTCGGCCAGCGCCAGCACGCGCGGCATCAGCACCGTCAGAGAATAATCCGACAAAAGGATCGAGAATTCTCGGTCGGTGTTCACCGGGTCAAACTCTGGCGCGGTCTCGATCGTCGCCTCGATCCGCACGAGAATATCGCGCACCGCGGCCTGCATCGAGACCGCGCGCGGGGTCAGTTCCATCCGGCGGCCGACCTGCACCAACAAGGGATCGTTGAAATAGGTCCGCAGCCGGGTCAAGGCGTTGCTCATGGCCGACTGGCTCATGTTCATGCGTGCCGCCGCCGCGCTGACCGATTGCAATGCCAGCAGATTATCCAGCGCCACCAATAGGTTCAGGTCCAGTCTCTTGAACCGCATATGCCTCTCCTCCCCTTCGGACCCCCCTCTGGCCCGGTCTGTACGCGGCGTTTGCGCGCCGCGATGGGGGCCAGTTTTGACCGCCGCGACGCAGCTTGTCGCATTCATTTGGTGAATGCAAACCATCCAGAATTGCAATTTCTGAAATGGTACGGCGCTGCCTATGGTCGCTGGGACGCCGCCCCGCGCTTGTTCCCTGCGCAGGCGGCCCAAAGATCCAGGAGGAGGACCGCAGTATGAGAATTATCGGGCCGGATGAGTTGATTTTCGGGGTCGACAACGTCGACGCCAGCCGCACGTTCCTGACAGATTATGGGCTTGCCGATGTGGGCGATGGCACCTTTGAGGCGCTTGATGGGACCGCGGTCACCATTCGGGCGCGCGACGATGCCAGCCTGCCGCCCGCTCTGGAAACCGGCTCTATGCTGCGCCGCACCGTCTGGGGGGTCGAGGATCAGGCCTCGCTCGATGCCATCGAGGCCGAACTGTCCAAAGACCGCGAGGTTGTCAAAGCGAACGGCCAGCTGCTGTGCAAGGACGACGCGGGCTTTGAGATCGGCTTTCAGCTGACCCGCCGCCGCGCGCTGGACCTGCCCGCCGAGCTGATCAACTCGCCGGGGGCCAAGCCGGGGCGCGCGATGAACGAAGTCGGTGTGGATCAGGACGCCGAGGCCAAGCCGCGCACCCTGTCGCATATCGTCTATTTCGTCCCGGACATGGACGCGATGGCGAACTTTTACATTGACCGGCTCAAGTTCGTGGTCACCGACAAGTTCACCAACACCGGCCCGTTCCTGCGCCCGCAGGCCAACAACGACCACCACGTCTTGTTCATGATCCAGACGTCGCCCTACATGCAGGGTCTGGAACACCTCGCGTTCCACATGCAGGGCCCGACCGAGCTGATGCTGGCCGGCTCGCGCATGGTCCAAAAGGGCTATGAGAGCTTTTGGGGGCCGGGGCGGCACAAGTTCGGCTCGAACTGGTTTTGGTACTTCAACTCGCCGCTGGGCACGCATGTGGAATACGACGCCGACATGGACCACCACGACGGCGATTGGATTCACCGCGAAGGGCCGATGGGCCCGGAACAGGCGCAGGTCTTTTTGTTCGAGCACGTCGAGAAATGGGCCCCCGGTGGGCCTCCTCCGGGCAAGGGGGGCGGCAAGCCCGCGTGAGGAACGCCATGAGCTGGGAACCGCGCGAGCTGACAGAGCCGCTGTGCCGGGTCGAAGACCTGCCCGACGCGCGCTCTGTCGGGTTCGATCCCTTGGGCGAAGGGCGCGACACCATGTTCGTGGTGCGCAAGGGGGCGCAGGTCCATGCGTGGCGGAACCTCTGCCCGCATTACGACCGCGCCCGCATGGCGTGGAAGAAAAACGAATTCCTCAACGGCGATCACAGCCGCATCATGTGCGCCGCGCACGGTGCGCTGTTCCGGATCGAGGACGGCGTCTGCGAAATCGGCCCCTGCATTGGCGCGCGGCTGACCCCGGTGCCGGTCGACATCCGGGGCGGGGCGCTGTGGATCGTCGGCCCTTATGCGCCGGGGTTTCGGCGTTAAAGCGCGCCCCGGTTTTCAAAAGGCCGCCGGGGAGCGCTGGGGCCGCAGGCTTAGACCAGCCGGATTTGCGTGCCCCAATCGTCCTCGAACGCCTGCGCAAGGCCGCCGCTTTGCGCGCGGCGCAGTTCGACGAAACCCAGGCCGGTTTGCTGTTGCGACCTGCGCCCGGCGCCGGGGCTGATCCAGTGGTTCACCGCGAAATGGTGATGATAGCCGCCCGTCGACAAAAAGACCGCGTCGGGCCGGGAGCTGACCGCGTCAAAGCCGATCTCGTCCTGCCACCAGCGCGCGGCGCGCGGGGCATCGCCAACCTTCAGGTGCACATGGCCCACCGTCGTGCCGACCGGCGCGCCTTGCCAGTTCGGCGGCAGCAGGCCCAGCTGCCCCATGATCCCGTCCACGTCGAGCTGAAACGTCCCCATCTGCACTTCGCCATCGACCCAAGCCCAGTCCTCTTGCGGGCGGTCCACATAGATCTCGACACCGTTGCCTTCGGGATCGGTCAGGTAGATCGCCGCGCTCACGCGGTGATCGGCGGTGCGGGTCACGGGCAGTTGCCGGTCGAGGGCCATGGCGATCCAATGCGCCAGATCACGCCGCGTCGGCAACAAAAAGGCGGTGTGAAACAGGCCCGCCTCTTGTGCGGGCGCAAGGCCCAGACCCTCGACCTGTGTCAGCGCCAAGAGCGGGCTCTCGCCAGCGCCCAGCCAGATCGTCGCCCCATCCCGGCGCAACTCGCGCAGGCCCACGGCCTTGGCGTACCAGCGCGCGAGGCTTTCGGCGTCGCGGGTGCGCAGGCCGACGGTCCCCACATGGATCGGGGCCGCCATCGGCAGGCTGTTCGCGGCGCGAGCAGTGTGGGGCAGGGTGGTGCAAAGCGCTGCGGCGCTGGCGGATTTCAGGATGTCTCGACGCTTCACTGTGGGCTCTCTTTGTGGCTTCAGGCGGCGCCATCTGCGTGCAGACCGTGACCGGCTTGGGCGGCGGAATGGTCCACCGTTATGCGCTTGGGCCAAGGGCGGTTTGCCCGAACTTGGGGTTCGGATCATCGGGTTGGTTTGAATATGCAGGGCTTGCCCCGAAATATAAATGGCGCGCGCGCCCGGCGCGGATCAGGCATCGAAAGCGATCCTTCCCGCCTCGGCGTGCCGGTGACCGCATCCGCCCTGTTCTAAGGCGTTTTGACACCTTCGTAACTGCTGTGCGGAACGACCAAGGCCAAAGGTGTAGAAAGTCTTAATGAGAGCATTAAAAATCCGTGATACCATTAGGATAAATTATCCATAGAGTGGATGCAATTCAGGTGGTCCTGCCCGGGGCCCACCTGTGTGGGGGGAGACATTCAAACATGAAACGCAGCGGCGCCCCAAGTGGCTTCGCGCGCTGATCTGACCCGCTCCCTCGCACGTTTTTGAATGCAACGCAGTCCCTTGGGGCTGCTTGGCCTATTGGGCAAAGGCCGTATCGCGGGGCCGCTTGCAGCGCAGGTGGCCGGACAGTTTCAGCAAAGGATGCCGATCCAATATGTCGGGAAAAACCTACCCCAAACCCCAATCCCCGCAAGAATACCTGATCCAAGGGTGTGACCGGCCTTGGGAAGTGGAAATCGCGCCGTTTCGGGTGTCGCCGAATGTCTACTACGTGGGCAACAACTGGGTGGGCGGCACCTGATCCGCACCGACGAAGGCTTGATCCTGATCGACACCACCATGCACGCGCAGATCTATCTGCTGCTCGAAAGCATCCGCCAGCTGGGGTTCGATCCGCGCGACATCAAGAAAATCCTCGTGACCCACGGGCATTATGACCACCACGGCGGCGTGCGGCCCATCGCCGAATACACCGGCGCGCAGGTCTACTTCCCCAAGGAAGACGAATACATGCTCACCGAGCAGCCGGAATTGCAGTTCACGCTGGGCTATGCCTGCGGGGACTTCGACATCGACGAGTACTATGCCGACAACAAGCCGATCACCTTGGGTGATGTGACGGTGCACACGGTGCACTCGCCCGGGCACACCGCCGGGACCACCTCGATGTTCATCGAAGACCGTGACGCGGACGGTAAGACCTATGTGGTCGGGCTGCACGGCGGGGGCGGTCTGGGCAGCGTCACCGACACCTACTTTGAGGAATACAAGCAGCCCAAGTCGTTGCAGGATGATTACCTCGCCTCGCTGCAAAAGCTGCGCAGCCGCAAGGTGGACATCGCCGTCGCGCTGCACCCGGGCCATCTGGGGATGTTCGAAAAGATCGGTGAGGATCGGCTGGACTACACGCCCTTTGTCGATCCGACCGCGTGGGAGGCGTTCATCGATCACCGGATCAAGCTGTTCCAAGACATGAAGGCGGCGTCGTAAAAAGCGCGCCGCCACTTCGCAAAAGACGCCTTGCTGCATTGGCACGTCCCATGCAGCGGGCAAACGACATCAGGGGAGGAGACCCATTATAGCCGTAAAATACCGCAAGCTGTTCGGGGCGCTGTTGACGGCCACCGTCATGGCCTTTGGCGCTGGGGCGCAGGCCGATGGCGGCACCTTGACCGTTGGCTACGACAGCCAGCCCAACTCGCTCGACGCGCAGATGTCCACCACGCTGTATACGCGTGAGCTAAGCCGGACCTTCTACGAGACGCTGGTGACGCTGAACGGCGATTACCAGCCCGTACCCTTCCTGGCCGAAAGCATCGAGACCAGCGACGACCGCAAGACCTTTACCTTTGTGCTGCGCAAGGGCGTGATGTTCCACGACGGCACCGAGATGACCGCCGAGGATGTGGTCGCCTCCATGACCCGCTGAACAGAGGTCAACTCGCGCGGGCGACGGTTCTTTGCGGGCAACACCTTTGAGGCGGTGGACGACTACACCGTCACGCTGACCATGCCAGAGGCCAAGGTCGACACGCTGCACGTGCTGGCGTCCTGGAACACTGCCGTGATCATGCCCAAGTCGGTGGTCGATGCGGCGGACGAAAAGGGCGTCAAGGACTACGTCGGCACCGGCCCCTTCAAGTTCGTCGAGTGGAAGCAGGACCAATACGTCCACATCGCCAAGAACGACGCCTATCAGCCGATGGGCACCCCCGCGTCGGGCTTTGCCGGCCAGAAAGAGGCGCAGGTCGACGAGATCTTCTTTAACTTCATCAAGGACACCTCGACCCGCGCGGCGGGGCTGCAAAGCGGTCAGTATGACATCGCCATGCGCCTGTCGCTGGACGATTTCGACCGGTTCGACAGCGACCCGCGCATGGGCATCGCCAAAAGCTACCTTGGCTTCTTGATGATGAACTACAACAAGCAGACCGGTCCCTTTGCCGACGTCAAAATGCGCCAGGCGGTGAACGCGGGTCTGAACCACGAAGAAATCCTGCTGGGCGCCTATGCGAACCCGGAATTCTTTGAACTGAACTCGTGCTACAACCTGCCTGCGCAGGCGGATTGGTACACCGAGGCCGGATCGCAGTACTACAACCAGAACGATCAGGACAAAGCCAAAGCCATGCTGGCCGAAGCGGGTTATAACGGCGAGGAAATCACCCTGCTCGCGCCCAGCGTGCCGGAATTCCAGAACGCCGCGCTGATCATTCAGGCGCAGCTTCAGCGCTTGGGGATGACTGTCAAGGTCGAGACCTATGACTTTGCCACCTATGCGCAAAAGCGTCTGGAGCCGGGCAACTGGAACATCACCGTGCAGCCGTTCTCGCTGAACCCGATTCCGACGCAATGGATCTTTTTCAACCCCAAATCCTGGGGCTGGACCGACGATGCGGAATTGCTCGGCATGGTTGCGCAGATGCAAAATGGCACCGTCGAAGAAGCCAAGGTGCTGTGGCCCACCGCGCATGAAAAGTCTTGGGAGTACCTGCCGATCACCAAGATTGGCGACACCTACGGCTATTCGGCCTACAACAGCGCCAAGGTTGAGGGATTTTCGACCTTTGACCAAGGCATCTTTTGGAACGTGAGCGTTTCGCAGTAAACGCGCCAGATAATCGGTATGCCGCGAGCGGTATAGACCTGCGGCATACCCGCTTTGGCCGCTTGTCGCCCCCCTCCTGACAGCACGAGACCTTTCCATGAAATCCTATCTGATCAAGCGCCTGCTCTCGGTGGTGCCGGTGCTGTTCATCGTGTCCACCATCGTCTTTCTGATCCTGTACCTGACGCCGGGCGATCCGGCGATCGTGATCCTTGGCGAAGAGGCGTCACAAGAGCAGGTGGACGATCTGCGCGAACAGCTTGGGCTGAACAAGCCAATGGTCGAGCAGTACTTTTACTGGATCGGCAACGCTTTGCGCGGCGATCTGGGCGAGTCTTTTTACATGAACGAAACGGTGATCGAGGCGATCCTGTTCCACCTTGGGCCGACCATCTCGCTGGGGATCCTCGCCGAGCTGATCGCGCTGGTGCTGGCGCTGCCCTTGGGCATCCTTGCGGCGCGGCGCAAGGGCACGGCGACCGACCAATCGGTCATGGCCTTTTCGCTGCTGGGCATGTCGATCCCGAACTTTCTGCTGAGCCTGTTCCTGATCCTGATCTTTTCGGTGACGCTGCGCTGGCTGCCGGTGGCGGGGTATCAACCGCTCAGCGCCGGCCTGTGGGAGCATCTCAAGTTCCTGATCCTGCCCGCCTTTGCGCTGGGAACGGCCCATGCGGCCTTGATCGCGCGGATGACCCGCTCTTCGATGCTGGAGGTGCTGAACGCGGGCTACATCCGCACCGCCCGCGCCAAAGGCGTCAAGGAACGCTGGGTGATCTACAAGCACGCGCTGCGCAACGCCTTTTTGCCGATCCTGACCGTCACGGGGCAAAGCTTTTTGGCGCTGATGGGGGGCACGGCCATCGTCGAGACGATCTTTTCGATCCCCGGCATCGGCCAGCTGATCGTCAACGCCGTGATGCGCCGCGACTATGCCGTCGTCCAAGGCACGGTGCTGTATGTCACCTTTGCCTTCGTCTTTATCAACCTTGCGGTGGACATGCTGTACGGCGTGGTCAATCCGCAGGTCCGTCTGGACCAAAAGAAGTAGGGCGCCCGGATGACCCAGACTGTCTCACAAACCGACCTGCAACAGGTCATAAAAGCGCTCAAGGCTGAACAGAACCGCATTTTCATGCGCCAAGTGCTGGGCAACCGGTCCTTGGTGATTGGCTTTGTGATCATTGCCATTCTGGTGCTGGTGGCGCTGTTTGGCCCGCTGTTCCTGCGCTATGATCCGAGCCAGATGGACGTGATCAACCGGCTCAAGGGGCCGTCGGCGGACCATTGGATGGGCACCGACAACCTTGGCCGCGATGTCCTCAGCCGTGCGATCTATGGCGCGCAGATTTCCATGAGCGTCGGCTTTGCCGTGGCGATCATCGCCAGTGTGCTGGGGCTGATCGTGGGGGTCTATGCCAGCTACTACAAGTGGCTCGACCATGTGCTGATGCGCGTGGCCGATGGCATCATGGCCTTTCCCGGCCTGCTGCTGGCGCAGGCCTTGATGGCGGCGCTGGGGGGGGCGGGTGTCCAACGTGGTGATCGCCGTCAGCATCGTGGCCACGCCCTATATCGCCCGCGTGGTCCGCTCCGAGGCGCTGGCGCTGTAGGAACAGACCTTTGTCGAGGCGACCCGCGCACTGGGGGCGTCGAACACCCGGATCATCTGGGGGCATATCGCGCCCAACACGCTGTCGTCGCTGATCGTGCAGGCCACCTTTATCTTCGCCGAGGCGATCATCATCGAGGCTGCGCTGAGCTTTCTGGGGGCCGGGGTGCCGCCGCCCGCACCCAGCTGGGGCAACATCCTGTCCGACGGCAAGACCTATATCTTCAAGGCGTGGTGGATGACCTTCTTTCCCGGCGTGACCATCGTGCTGGCGATCATCGGTCTGAACCTGTTCGGCGACGGTCTGCGCGACCTGCTCGACCCGCATTCGAGCCGGGGCAAGAAATGAGGGACGAGATTATGGATAGCCAAACCCCGCCCGCCTTGACGGTAATGGACCCCAAGACCCACTTTCGCACCGAACGCGGCCCCGTGACCGCCGTGGACGGCGTGTCGTTTACGCTGGCCAAAGGGGAAATCCTTGGGGTTGTGGGCGAGTCTGGCTGCGGCAAGAGCGCCACGGCCCAGTCGATCCTGCGCCTGTTCGACGAAAGCTACACCACCCACGAAGGGCAGGTCTGGTTCGAGGGCCAGGACCTGTTGTCCCTGCCCGCGGACGAGATGCACAACGTGCGCGGCAACCACATCTCGATGATCTTTCAGGATCCGTTGAGCTCGCTCAACCCGGTGTATACCATCGGCAACCAGATCGCCGAGGCGATCCTGATCCACAAGAATGTCTCGCGGCGCGAGGCCCATGCCCGCGTGCTGGAACTGCTGACCCTGACGGGCATCCCCGCGCCGGAAAAGCGCATCGGCGAGTATCCGCATGAGCTTTCGGGGGGATGCGCCAGCGGGTGATGATCGCCATGGCCTTGGCCTGCGAGTCCAAGGTCTTGATCGCGGACGAGCCGACCACCGCGCTGGACGTGACCATTCAGGCGCAGATCATGGACCTGATGATCGACCTCAACCAAAAGCTGGACATGGGCATTATCCTGATCACCCACGATCTGGGTGTGGTGGCCGAGGTTTGTTCGCGCGTGGTGGTGATGTACCTTGGCAAGATCGTCGAAGAGGCGGCGGTGGCCGACCTGTTTGCCCGGCCCCTGCATCCCTACACCCAAGGGTTGATGCGCTCGATTGCGCTGCTCGATTGTGACCGCACCCAGCCGCTGCATGTGATCGAAGGCACGGTGCCCTCGCTGCACAATGTGCCTGCGGGCTGCCGCTTTGCGCCGCGGTGCCCCATGGCCGACGATCGCTGCCGCGCGCAGATGCCCGCGCTGGAGGAACACGCACCGGGGCAAAAGGCCCGCTGCTGGCACGCCAAGACGTTTATGGGGGGCCAAGATGCCTGACACCGCACAGAACGACCGCCCCTTGCTAGAGGTCAAAGGGCTGAAAAAGTACTTTCCCGTGCGCGGCGCGCTGGGGACCACCGTCCAAGAGGTCAAGGCCGTCAATGATGTCACCTTTACCCTGAAACGGGGCGAAACCTTTGGGATGGTTGGGGAATCCGGCTGCGGGAAAAGCACGCTGGGCCGCACTATCCTGCGCCTGACAGAACCGACAGAGGGGCAGGCGATCTATGACGGCCGGGACGTCTTTGACATGACCGACGCCCAGCTCAAGGCGGCGCGTCAGGACATGCAGATGGTGTTCCAAGACCCGTTTTCCTCGCTCAATCCGCGCAAGCGGATCGGCGCGATCCTCGAAGAGCCGCTGGTCATCCACGGCATCGGAACGGCGCAGGAACGCACGGAAAAGGTGTTGGATATCCTCACGCGCGTGGGGCTTCAGGCGGAGCATTACTACCGCTACCCGCATGAGTTTTCCGGCGGTCAGCGCCAGCGCATCGGCATTGCCCGCGCGTTGATGGTGGACCCGCGCCTGATCGTCTGCGACGAGCCGGTCTCGGCCTTGGATGTGTCGATCCACTCGCAAATCATCAACCTGCTCAAGCAGTTGCAGGCCGAGTTCGGCTTGACCTACCTGTTCATTGCGCATGACATCAGCATCGTGCGCTATATCTCGGACCGGATCGGCGTGATGTATCTGGGGCAGATGGTGGAACAGGCGGCGACCGACGATCTGTTCGCCGCGCCCAAGCATACCCATACCCAAGCGCTGTTGTCGGCGGTGCCCGTGACCCAGCCCGGCGCGCGCAAGGAACGGGTGGTTCTGGGCGGGGAAATCCCGTCGCCGCTGGACCCGCCGTCGGGCTGTGTGTTCCACACGCGCTGTCCCATGGCCACCGAGCTCTGCAAGCAGAAAGCCCCCGCCCGCCGAGAGATCACCGAGGGGCATCACGTGGCCTGTCACCTGTACTGACCCATGCTGCTGACCTTGGACGATTTCGAACCGGCGGCGCGCAAACACCTGCCGCGCCCGCTGTTTGGCTATGTGGCCGGGGCCGCAGAAACCGGCGCGGCGCGGCAGGACAACCGCGATGCGCTGGACGCTTGGCGCCTGATCCCGTCGGTGCTGCGCGGCGTCGAAGGGCGCAGCAGTGCGGCCCGCCTGTTCGGTCAGGACTACGCCGCGCCCTTTGGGATTGCGCCCATGGGGCTGAGCGCGCTTATGGCGCGGGACGGCGATCTGGCCTTGGCGCGGGCGGCGCAGGCGGCGGGGATCCCCTTTGTGCTGAGCGGGTCGTCCCTGACCCCGATGGAGCGCGTGGTCGAGGCCAACCCCGACGCGTGGTTCCAAGCCTACCTGCCCGGCGAGGATGACCGCATTCGCGCGCTGCTGGGCCGGGTGCGCGCCGCCGGGTTCCGCACGCTGGTGCTGACCGCCGATACCGCCGTCTTGGCCAACCGGGAAAACAACCTGCGCGCGGGGTTTTCCACGCCGCTGCGGATCACGCCGCGGCTGCTGTGGGATTTCGCGATCAAGCCGGCTTGGGTCTTTGGCACCTTTGCGCCAACGCTGGCGCGCGGGATGCCGCATTTCGAGAACTCTTTTGCCACGCGCGGTGCGCCGATCATCTCAAAGCAGGCGGCGCGGGATTTCGGGCGCAAGGACCACCTCAACTGGGATCACCTCGCGCTGATGCGCGACCTTTGGCCCGGCAAGCTGGTGCTCAAGGGGGTGATCAACCCGGCGGACGTGGCGCGAGCGCGGGGCTTGGGCTGCGATGGGGTGATCCTGTCGAACCACGGCGGGCGGCAGCTGGATCACGCGATCTCGCCGCTGCGCGTTTTGCCAGAGGCGCGAAAGCAGGCGGCCGAGATGGCCTTGATGATCGACGGGGGCATCCGGCGCGGGACGGATGTGATCAAGGCGCTGGCCTTGGGCGCGGATCTTGTCTGGGTCGGGCGGCCGTTCCTTTATGCCGCGACGCTGGGCGGGCAGGGAATGGTGGAACGCGCCGCCGAGATGCTGCGCAGCGAAGTGCACCGCAATCTCGGCTTGCTGGGGCTGCGGGACCTGTCCGAAGTCGGCCCCGCCATTCTGCACCCGGTTTAAAGCGCGCCCGAGAACATCGGCGCGCCCTTGATGCCCAGATGCTCTGGGAATTCGGCACGCAGGATGCTGCCGCTGTCGCTTTCGGTGATGAACAGCGTGCGCCCGTCCGGCCCGCCAAAGGCGCAGTTGGTTGTCCCAAGGCCGCGCGGGCTGCGCACCGCGGCGATCGGCTGGCCCAGGGCGTTGTGCACCCAGACCAATCCCATGCCCGTCTGACACACCACCACACCCCCGTCCGAGGTCAGCGCCAAGCCATCCGGTCCCGCACGTCCGCCGGTGAACTGGATGAACAGTCCCGCCTTGTTGACGCGCCCCGACGGCGACAGCGGCAAACGCCAGACCGCATTGGCGCGGGTGACCGCTAGGAACAGCACATGTTCCGCCAGATCCAGAACCAAGCCGTTGGGGCTGGGCACCTTGTCGATCAGGCAGGTCAGCGCGCCGGTTTCCATCTGCCATTTCCACACCCGGCCCGACGGATCCTGAAGGCCCGTCTGCCCTTGGTCGGTGAAATACAGCGCGCCGTCGCGGCCAAAATGCAGATCGTTGCAGCCCTTGAAGCTTTCGGTATCCGCATCCCCCAGCGCCTTTTCGACGGTCCCCATGTCCGGGTCCAGCCGCATGATCCCGTTTTGGTAATCGGCCAGATAAATGCGCCCGTCGCGGTGCACCTTCAGCCCGTTGGGCTGGCCGTCATACTCGGCGATCTGGGTGATCTCGCCGCTCGGGTCCACGCGGAAAATCCGGCCAAAGGGGATGTCGACGAAATACAGGTTCCCTTCGAGATCAAAGGACGGCCCTTCGAGGAAACTATCCGCAGGCGCGCCGCGCCGGTTCTTTTCCGCCCAATAGGACGGCTGGCCGGTGCGGCGCAGGGCGCTTGGCAGCTCGGTAAAGACTTCGGCGTCGATGATGACAGGCTCTGGGGCGGGGTAGATGTGGGCCATCAGTAGGTGAACTCCGGCAGGAACAGCGCGATCTGCGGCACCGCGATCAGCAGCAGCATGAAGGATACGATGATGATGAAGAAAGGCAGGGTGCCCATGATCACGTCTTCGATCTTGACCTTATCGGACGAGCTGGCCACCACGAACAGGATCACCCCCAGCGGCGGTGTCAGCTGGCCCAGCTCCACAAGGATGACCACAAAGACGCCGAACCAGATCGGGTCCACGTCCAGCGCCATCAGCGCCGGGAAGATCACCGGGACGATGATCGCGATCATGCCGAGGCCTTCCATAAAGCAGCCAAGAATGGCGAACACGACCATGATGATCAGCAGGAACGTCAAGCGCGAGACATTGGCGTTTTCCAGCAGGCCCACGAGGTCTTCGCCGATGCCGGACAGGGCGGTGGCATAGGCAAAGATCATCGAGGTGAAGACGATGAACAGGATGTTGCCCGACATGGACGCGGTCCGCGACAGCGCGTCTTTCAGCAGCCCAAGCGATAGCTTGCGATAAAGCCCCGCGATCAGGATTGCGCCGACGGTGCCGACCGCGCCCGCCTCTGTGGGGGTCGCAAAGCCGCCGTAGATGCTGCCCAGCACGATCACGATCAGCATCAGGAACGGCACGATGTCCAGCAACGCGCGCCCCAGATCCCCCATCGAGGCGGGGGTTTCGGTCTTGGGGGCGAGGCTGGGGTTCAGCTTTACCCGCACGATGATAAAGCCCATGTAGCACAGCGCCAGCACGATCCCCGGCACCAGACCGGCGGCGAACAGGCGCGCGATCGAGGTCTCGGTGAAGGTGGCGTAGATGATCATGGTGATCGACGGCGGGATCAGGATGCCCAGCGTGCCGCCCGCCGCCAGCGATCCCGCGACCAGACGTTTGTTGTAGCCGCGCGCCGACAGTTCCGGCAGGGCCACGGTGGACATGGCCGCAGCGGTGGGGGCCGAGCCGCCCGAGATCGCCGCAAAGATGCCGCTGCCCGCAATGTTGGTGTGCAACAGGCCGCCCGGCAGCCGCCGCATAAAGGGCGCAACGCCATTGTACAGCCGCGTGGACAAGCCCGAACCCAGCAGGATTTCCGCCATCAAGACGAACAGCGGGATCGCCGCGAGGGTAAAGCTGTTGGCCGCGCCCCAGCTGACAAGGCCAAGCGCCTTGAAGCCGCCAAAGCCCTTGAGCAGCCAGATATAGGTCAGGCCCGCGCCCGCCACGGCAAATTGCACCCACATACCGCCAAGGATCAGCCCGATCAGCAGGCCAAAGGCGAGGATCGCTTCCATCTTATCAGTCCTCGGATTTTCGGAAGGTCAGCAGGATTTGCTCGACCAAAAAGAACGCCAGAACGGTGAACCCGACCGGCAGAATGATTTGCGGAATCCACAAAGGCGTGCGCAGCACCGTCGGCGCGAATTTCCCGCGATTGAAGGACGACAGGGTCAGGTCCTTGGTCTTCCACGCGAGGATCACGCAGATCAGCAGCGCCACCAGCGCAAAGGCGCGGATCAGCCAACGGCGGGTGCCGCCCGGCCAACTGTCCAGCAAGAAGTGGACCTGGAACATCGACGCCGAGCGCAACGCCAGCGCCGCGCCGAAGAACGTCATAAAGACCACGCCGTAGCCGGTCAGCTCTTCGGCAAAGCCCAGCGAGTAGTTGAACGCGCCGCGCAGGAATGCCTCAAGGCAGACCAGCGTGACCAAGGCCACCAGCACCGCGCCGGTGGCAAAGCTGACCGCGCGGGCCACCGCATCAAAGAGGGGGCCGGCAGACACCGGCCCCTTGGTCGCATCAAGCTGCATTTTATTTGCCAATGGCGGCGCGGACAGTGGCCAGCGCGGCTTCGTACTCGGGGCCGTTTTCCTTGGCCCAGGATTCCCAGAACGGTGCCAGCTTGGCCGAGGCATCAGAGGCGTCACCTTCGGCGGCGGAAACCAGCGTCATGCCCGCTTCGGACTGCGCTTTTTTCTGCACCTCTTCGTCTTCAAGGAAGGCGGCGGTGGTTTTCGGGCCTTCTTCGGCGACGATCGCGCGCAGGGTGGCTTTGGTGTCCTCGGACAGCGCGTTGAAGCTGTCGGCGTTGGCGATGATCATCGAGTTGCCGTAGTTCACCGAGAAACGGTAGTTGTAGGGCAGGAACTCGTGCCAGTTCTTGGCGCCGCCTGCCGAGGCCGTCAGCACGCCTTCGATCACGCCGCGTTCCAGCGAGGTCGGCACTTCGGAGCCGGACAGGGTGATCGCCGCGCCGCCGAATTCCTCGATGAAGTGGCCCTGCTCGGGCGAGGTCACGCGGATCTTGTGACCGTCGAGGTCTGCCAGCGAGTTGATTTTAAACGTGGTAAAGATCGTCTGCTCGGGGTAGCGGTAGCCGCCCAGCAGCACCACGCCCTGCTGGGCAAAGGCGTCAACCAGCGTGGGTTCCATGGCGGCATAGGCCTTGGCCCATTCATCGTCGTTCTCGATCAGCATCGGCAGGTTCAGAACCCGCGCCAGCGGCACCGACCCCGAGAAGAAGAAGTCAGCGGCCATGTCGATGATGCCGTCGCCCACGGCCTGCGTGATGTCGGCAGAGGCGATTTGCAGCGTCTTGCCCAGGTGCAGGTCGATTTCTAGATCGCTGTCAGCGGCGACGCGCTCGGCGATGCGGGTCATGCCCTTGACCGCAGAGGTCGTGGACACGGACGAATAGGTGTAGGCGGTCCAGTCATCCGCATGGGCGACAGTGGTGGACGCGGCGATCAGCGCAGCGGCGCCGAGGGTCTTGAGAGTCATGGTTTTCTCCTCCTGAACTCTGGGTAGCTGGCCGGGTTGCCCCCGGCTTATAGATGGGTCTTGCGGTTACTCGGCGGTCTTGCGCCCGTCGAGAAAGCGTTTCTTGAGGCTGGGTCCGACGATAACCGCGATGGTCAGCGCCACGAGGATCAGGCTGGTGGTGTTCTGGAACAGCACGGCGGGATCACCGCGCCCGATGCGCAGGGCAAGGCGCAGGTTTTCCTCGGCAAAGCCGCCCAGGATCAAGCCCAAAACGACGGGCGGCAGCGGGAACTTGAGCTTGTCCATGACCCAGCCGATCGCGCCAAAGCCCAGCATCAGGTAGACGTCGAACATGCGGCCATGGATCGAATAGACACCGATCAGCATGAGCACAATGATGACCGACCCCAGCAGCGGACGTGGCAGGTTCAGCAGGCGCGCAAAAGAGTTGGTCGCCAGCGACCCGCCCAGCAGCACCAGCAGGATCGCGCCGAACAGGAACTGCCACATAAAGCCGAACACCACGTCGGGGTTTTCGCGGAACAGCATCGGGCCCGGCTGCAAGCCGTGCACCAGCAGACCGCCCAGCATCACGGCCGCCACGGCGGTGCCCGGAATACCCAGCGTCAGCGCCGGGATCAGCGCAGAGGCCGTGTCGGCGTTGTTGGCCACCTCGGCGGCGGCGACGCCTTCGGGTTCGCCCTCACCCCAGGTGTCCGGTGTCTTGGAGCTGCGGCGCGCCTCGTTGTAGGACATGAAGGCCGCCATGGACCCGCCCGCGCCGGGCAGGATGCCGATCCAGATGCCAATCAAAGAGCCGCGAATCCACGTCTTCCAGTATTTCATGCGCGGCAGCGCCTTCCAGATGGGTTCGGTCCCGAGGTTCGAGCTGTTGACCCCGGTCTTCAGCGGCGTTTCCAGCAGGTCGATGACAGGCGGCAGCGCATACAGGCCCACCAGCAGGATGACAATGTGAATGCCGTCCAGCATTTCTAGCTGGCCAAAGGTAAAGCGATCGTTGCCATAGATCGGGTCCGAGCCGACAACCGACACAAAGACGCCGAAGCAGGCAGAGATCAGCCCCTTAACGGGGTTGCCGCCCAGCAAGAAGATGATCGAGGCAAGGCCAAACACCGCGACCCAGAACACTTCGGACGGGCCGAACAGCAGCGTGACCTTGGACAGCGGCGGGGCCAGCAGCATCAGGGCAAAGGCAGAGGCAATGCCGCCCA
Organism: Tropicibacter naphthalenivorans; assembly: GCF_900176475.1. Classification (GTDB taxonomy): domain Bacteria; phylum Pseudomonadota; class Alphaproteobacteria; order Rhodobacterales; family Rhodobacteraceae; genus Tropicibacter; species Tropicibacter naphthalenivorans. The sequence goes on along the minus strand of NZ_FWXX01000012.1, from coordinate 34,460 downwards.
GCGACGACGACACCACGGCAACTTGCAACGCCAGCCCGCCCTTGCCCTTTTGCGCCATCGGGTAGCCGTCAAAAGTGGTGGCCACGGCCGCGGGCGTGCCGGGGATGCGCAGCAAAACGGCCGGGATCGCGCCGCCATACATGGCGCCGTTGTAGATACCGGCCATCAGACCCAGCGCCACCAGCGGCTCGAGGCCAAAGGTGAACGGCACAAGGACCGAAATCGCCATGGTCGCGGACAGGCCCGGCATGGCCCCCACCACGATGCCTGCGATCACGCCAATGATGACGGCGGCAAAGTTGGCAAAGGCAAAGACGTTCGGCAGCGCGTGCAACAGATCAGCGTACATGGATCAGTCCTTCCACAGGCGGCCAGTGGGGAAGTCCTGCGACATCCCGAAATCAAAGATCGCCCAGATCGTACCGACGACGATCACCGTCGCGATCAACAGGCCCAAGGGGTTGCGGTAGCCAAAGGCAAAGGCCACCAGCGGAATGGTCACGGCGGTGCTGACGTAAAACCCGATGAAATCGGTGGCCAGCGCATAGCCAAGGATCAGGCCAAACGCGCCCAGCACGCGCTTTGGCGATTGGGTCATGGGGGCTGCGGCGTCGCCCTTGGCGGCCTTGCGCTGGTCCATCACCAGCAGCGCCACGGACAAAGCGATCAGGCCGATCAGCATGGCCGCAGGCAGCAGGGCCGAGATCGGGGGCAATTCAGAGGTGGGGATCAGAAATCCGGCGGCGACCGCGACAATGCCAAGCGCGGTCAACGTTTCTGGCCTGAGCAGGCGGTTCTTTGGGCGGTCGGTCATGTCGGGGGTCCGTTCGAAACAAGGGTGCGCGAGGGGGCGGGAGTGAGCCCCCCTCGCGCGAGGTCAGTTTAGGTCCGGGTTAGTTCCAGGGCGTGGTGTTCCAGGTCTCTTCGGCGAGGTCGTACAGACCATCGGTCAGAGCGCGGAACTCATCGCCGGTCACAACCGAAACGGGGTTCGCGGTTGCGGCCATCGCTTCGAGGAACTCGGGGTCTTGAGCGGCCTTTTCAAAGGCGTCGCGCAGCTTGGCGGCGACATCTTCGGGCAGGCCAGCGGGGGCCACGACACCGCGCATAGAGCCGTTCACCAGGTCAAAGCCCTGCTCGGCAAAGGTCGGCACCTCGGGCGCGAAATCAGAGCGCTCGGGCTGCGCCACGCCAAGGACGTTCAGCTCGCCCTGGAATTTCGCAATTTCCGACACGTTAAAGATGCCCACGGCCACGTGGCCGCCCATCACCGCGGTGCGCGCCGGGGCAGAGCCCTTGAACGGCACGATGGTGAAATCGGTCTCGGTCATCTTTTGCAGCTTGATCAGCAAGAAGTGGTCATCGCCACCCAGGCTCGACATGCCCACGGTCACCGCAAAGGGTGCCTCTTTGGCGGCGGCCACGAGGTCATCCATGGACTCGATGCCGCTGCCTTTGGCGGACACGATCACGTTTGGGTCGTTCACCACGTTCGCAAGGTAGGTAAAGCTGTCGCGGTCATAGCCCGCTTCGCGGTCCAGCGTGCGCGCCATCATGCCCGGCAGGTTGAAGGTGCCCAGCGTGTAGCCATCGGGATCAGAGCCCGCGACCTCGGTGATGCCGATCTGGCCGGACGCGCCGGGCATGTTCTTGACCACGATGCTTGCGCCATCGCCAAGGTACTTTTCGATGAACGGCATGGTGGTGCGCGCCATCACGTCGGTGCCGCCGCCTGCGGAATAGCCGACGATCACTTCGATCGGCTTTTCGGGGTAGCCTTGGGCCATGGCGGCACCCGCGGCGAGGGTCAGTGCGCCAGCGATGGCGGCTTTCTTGAAGATATTGAGCATGTCACTCCTCCGGTTCATGCGTGGGTTGATTATTCAGGCATCTCGCAGCCGCGTTCGATCAGCGCACGTTCGACCCAGGAACGGTCGTTGGTGCCAGCTTCGATGGCGGCCATCTGCTTGATCTCTTTGTCGGATTTTTCCTGCGTGGATTTCAGGATGGTTTCCGCCTCGTCGATCGGCACGCACAGCACGCCGTCGCTGTCGCCGATCATGATGTCACCGGGGTGGATGACCATGCCGTCGATGGAAATCGGCACGTTCAGCTCGCCGGGGCCGTCCTTGTAGGGGCCGCGATGGGTGACGCCCGCCGCATAGGTCGGCAGGTTCGTCTCGCGGAAGTTGTCCAGATCGCGGATCGCGCCGTTCAGGACAAAGCCCACCACGCCCTTTTTGATGGCATAGGCCAGCATCAGCTCGCCCATCAGCGCGTTGTCCAGCGCGCCGCCCGCGTCCACCACGATCACGTCGCCGGGAACGGCGCGGTCGATGGCGGCGTGCAGCATCAGGTTGTCACCGGGGCGCGCCTTGACAGTCAGGGCGACGCCCGCCATGCCACCCGAGGTGTGCATCGGGCGCAGGGTGGGGCCAGCCGCGGTCATGCGCGACATGCTGTCGGACACGTTGGCCACGGGCAGCTTGGCGAATTCGGCGACAAGCTCGGGCGAGGCGACGCGCTCACGGTTCAGGATGCGGAAACCGATGGTCATGTTAGTCCTCCACGCTGGCAAGCGGCGCTTTGGCGGCGTCCAGCAGTTTACGATTGATGATGCGTTCGGGGGCGATGGCCTCGCCGTTCAGGATCTGGAAAATCCCGCGCACGGCATCGACCCCCACGCGCGCGCCCGCCTGACGGGTCACGCCGCCAATGTGGGGCGTCAGCACGATGGCCGGCTCTGCGAAAAAGGCGTGGTCCGCCGAGGGCGGCTCTACCGCGAAAGTGTCCAGACCCGCGCCCGCCAGATGGCCGCTCTGGATCGCCGCGACCAAGGCCGCCTCGTTGATCAGGCCACCGCGCGCGGTGTTGATCACGTAAGAGCCCTTGGGCATCCGGGCGATGGCCTTTGTGTTCAGGATGCCGCGCGTCGCGTCGGTCAGCGGGCAATGCAAGCTCAGGATGTCCGAACGTTCCAGCAGCTCTTCGAAGGTGGCGCAGCGGGTGACCCCAAGCGCCTCGAACGCGCTGTCCGGCGCATAGGGGTCAAAGCCTGCCAGTTCGATCCCCAGCCCCTTGGCCATGCGGCCCGTGGCCTGCGCAATCGCGCCCATGCCCATCAGACCCATGGTTGACCCCGCGATCTCGCGCCCGGAAAAGCCCGGCTTTTCCCAGCGGCCCGCGCGCAGACCTGCGTCCAGCGGAAGGATGCGTTTGACGGTGGCCAGCATCAGGGCGATGGCGTGCTCACCCACCGAAATGGCATTGGCGCCGGTCGCCACCAGCACCGGGATGCCCCGATCAGCGGCGGCCTGAATGTCGATGTTGTCAACGCCGACGCCGTGTTTAGAGATCACCTTGACCTGCGGCGCGGCATCCATGACCTCGGCGTCGATCCGACCCATGCGGGACACGATCCCGACCGCACCGGTCTTTTGCAGATATTCGGAAATCACCGCGCTGTCGGCGTAGGCGGGGGTGTGCACCGTCTCAAATCCGTGGTCCGCCACCAGTTGCGCCGCCGCCGGATCGAGGTCAGGCCCCGTTACGAGAATTGTCTTGCTCATCGCGCATGTCTCCGTCGCGTCCCAGAGCATGGGGGCGCGTTATTTCGTTGCGATTCTATCGAATGACCCGCGCCGGTCTCCCAAACCGGGCTGCGGGTATGCTCCTTGGGGCGCCACCTTATTGGCAAGAATGGCTTCACAAAAGCGCGGATTTCTGCTTATTAAATTCAGAAAAACTGGATTTGATCATGGACACCCGGCAACTCAAGACACTTTTAGCGATCCGCTCGCATGGCACATTTGCGCAGGCGGCGGATGTGGTGGGGCTGACGCCGTCGGCGGTCAGTCAACAGGTTCACGCCCTGGAGGACGAGCTGCGCGTGACGATTTTCGACCGCAGCACACGGCCCCCGCAAGCCACGCCCGAAGGGCTTCAGGTCATAGAAATGGCGGAAGATATCCTGCGCCGAGAAGAGGACACGCGGGCCAGCCTGCGCGGCGATCAGATCGCCGGGACCTTGATGCTGGGGTCGGTGCGGTCCAGCGCGCTGAACCTGTTGCCCAGTGCCTTGGTCGAGCTGCGCCACCGCTACCCCGGTCTCAAGCCGAGCTTGCGGATTTCGCTGTCGTCGACCTTGATCGCTGACGTGGCGGCGGGGCGTTTGGATGCGGCCATCGTGGCCGAACATGTGGGGTTTCCCAGCGCGCTTAGGTGGAGCCCGTTTGTAAGAGAACCCCTGTGGTTGATCGCGCCGCGCGAAATGGGGGCGCAGGACCCCATCGAGCTGCTCAACACGCGGCCCTACATCCGATTCCACAGCAACGTGCCGCTGGCGAACCTGATCGACACAGAGATTTCCCGCCTTGGCGTGGTGACCAACGATGTGGCCGAGATCGACACGATTGGCTCGATTGTGACCTGTGTGCGCCAAGGCCTGGGGATTTCGGTGGTGCCGCACGCGGCGCTCCAAGACCCCGAGGGCAAAGACATCACGCGCCTGCCGTTTGGCAATCCGCAGGTGACTCGGCAGATCGGGATCGTGGAGCGGACGGTGTCGCCGCGCGGCGAAATTATTGCGCGTTTGCATGGGGTTCTGTCCGAGTTGTGCGGCACCTACGGTCTGGCCCGGACCGCCGTGGCCGACAGCGCGTAACGCGCGAACAGGGCGCGGCGCTCTCACAAATCGAAAATGAATAACAAGTTAAGTATTGACCTGCGGGCCTTTATTTAACAAGTTAATCGAAAAGAGGCCGCCCGATTGTTCGGGGCTAGGAGGATGACTGCCATGACGCTTGATGCCAACATCGCCAAGGCGAAGGGGTATATCGCCCAGTTCGCCGAGACCGGCGTTCTGAACCACATCGACGGGGCGTCCGTGCCCGCCGCCTCGGGCAAGACGTTCGAGACGATCTCGCCGGTCGATCTGACGCCGCTGGCCAAGGTCGCCAAAGGGGGCGCTGAGGACATCGACGCCGCTGTCGTCGCCGCCAAGAAAGCCTTTCCGGCGTGGTCGAAAACCCCCGGGGCCGAGCGCCGCAAGATCCTCATCAAGGTGGCCGAAGCCATCGAGGCGCGCGCCGAGGAACTCGCCTTTACCGAGTGCTTGGACACGGGCCAGGCCTTGCGTTTCATGTCCAAAGCCGCCATCCGCGGCGCCGCGAATTTCCGCTTTTTCGCCGATCAAGCGCCCCACGCCGAGAACGGCGAGGTCACCCGCACGCCGACGCAGATGAACACCACTTCGCGCCGTCCCATCGGCCCGGTGGGTGTGATCACACCGTGGAATACGCCGTTTATGCTGTCGACCTGGAAGATCGCGCCGGCGCTGGCGGCGGGCTGTACCGTCGTCCATAAACCCGCCGAATTCTCGCCCATGACCGCCAAGCTGCTGGTGGAAATCGCCGAAAGCGCGGGCCTGCCTGCGGGCGTTTTGAACGTGGTTAACGGCTTTGGCGAGGACGCGGGCAAGCGCCTGACCGAGCATCCCGACATCAAGGCCATCGCCTTTGTCGGCGAAAGCCGCACCGGGTCGATGATCATGGCGCAAGGCGCTAAGAGCTTGAAACGCGTACACTTTGAGCTGGGTGGCAAGAACCCGGTCATCGTCTTTGACGACGCCGACATCGACCGCGCGGTGGATGCGGCGACCTTTATGATCTACTCGCTGAACGGCGAGCGCTGCACCTCGTCGAGCCGCCTGTTGGTGCAGGACACGATCTACGATGAGGTCTGCGCCCGCGTCGCGGAGGTGGCCAAACGCATCAAGGTCGGCCACCCGTTGGCCCCCGAAACCGTGGTCGGCCCGCTGATCCACCCCGAGCACGAGGCCAAGGTCCTGTCCTATTTCGACAAGGCGCGCGAAGAGGGCGCGACCATCGCGGCGGGGGGCGAAAAAATAGGCGAAAAGGGCTGCTACGTCGCCCCGACCCTGTTCACGCAGGCGACCAACGACATGGCGATCGCGCAAGAGGAAATCTTTGGCCCGGTGCTGACCGCGATCCCGTTCAAGGACGAGGATGAGGCGCTGGCGCTCGCCAATAACGTGCAATACGGGCTGGCCGCCTACCTGTGGACCAACGACCTGAACCGCGCGATGCGGATGACGGACGAGCTGGAGGCGGGGATGATGTGGGTGAACTCGGAAAACATCCGCCACCTGCCCGCGCCGTTCGGCGGCGTCAAAGCGTCCGGCATCGGCCGCGACGGCGGCGACTGGTCGTTCGATTTCTACATGGAAACCGTCAACGTCAGCTTCCCGCGCGCTGCGCATAAAATTCCGAAACTGGGCGGCTAAAGCCACATTCAGGGAGGAGAAAGACCATGGGTGAAATCGTTCTCGCGGCAAAATGCACGCACGTTCCGACCATGCTGATGTCCGAACAAGAGGGTCCGATCAAGGGCACTCGGCAGGCGGCTATCGACGGGCATTATGAAATCGCGCGCCGGGCCAAAGAGCTGGGCGCCGATACCGTGGTGATCTGCGACACGCATTGGGTCATCAACGCGGGCTTTCACATCAACGCGAACCACCGTTTTCACGGGCTGTTCACGTCGAACGAATTTCCGCAGTTTATTCAAGATCTTGAGTACGACTACCAAGGCAACCCCGAGCTGGGCGATGCCATCGCGCAGACCGCGTCCGACCTTGGGGCCTATACGCTGTCGCACCATCTGGACAGCCTCGAGCTGGAGTATGGCAGCCTCGTACCCATGCGCTTTATGAGCCGCGAGCACGACATGAAGGTCGTCTCCATCGCTGCGTGGTGCACGGTCCACGACCATCAGGAATCGCGCATCGTGGGCGAGGCGATCCGCAAAGCGGTCGAGGCGTCGGACAACAAGGTTCTGCTGGTGGCCAGCGGGTCTTTGTCCCACAAGATCTGGGCGAACAAGGATTACGCCGCGAACAACGGCACCTTTACCATCAGCTCGGAATTCAACCGCCAGATGGACCTGCACGTGCTGGAGATGTGGAAGAACGGCGATCACGCGACCTTCCTCAAGATGCTGCCCGAATACGCCAATTTCTGCTGCGGCGAAGGGTCGATGCACGACACGGCGATGCTGTATGGCGCGCTTGGCTGGGACACGTATGACAAGAAATGCGAGGTCGTGACCGAGTATTTCCCCTCGTCCGGGACCGGGCAGACCAACGTCATTTTCCCTGTCTAAGCGGGTTTGCCAGATCAAAAGCGTCGGGGGATGCCCCGGCCCCTATGCTATTCAAGGGTGATAGAAGTGCTCAATGATTCCCAACTGTTGCGCGAAGCGGCGCTGGTCGGAGGCGCTTGGATCGAGGCAGGCGAGGACGGCATCGAGGTGCGCAACCCCGCCAGCGGCGATCTGATCGGGCGGGTGCCGAACCTTGGCGCCGAGGAAACGCAAACCGCGATCAAAGCCGCCGAGGCGGCGCAAATCGACTGGGCCGCGCGCACCGCCAAGGACCGCTCGGCCATTCTGCGCCGTTGGTACGATCTGATGGTGGAAAACGCCGACAATCTGGCGCGCATCCTGACCATGGAACAGGGCAAACCGCTGGCCGAGGCCAAGGGTGAGATCCTCTATGGCGCGTCCTTTATCGAGTGGTTCGCCGAAGAGGCGCGCCGCGTTTACGGCGACGTCATTCCCGGCCACGCGCCGGACAAGCGCATCGTTGTGATCAAGCAGCCCATCGGCGTGGTCGCGGCCATCACGCCTTGGAACTTTCCCAACGCGATGATCACCCGCAAGGCCGGCCCCGCGCTGGCGGCGGGCTGTGCCATGGTGCTGAAACCGGCCAGCCAAACGCCGTTTTCGGCCATCGCCTTGGCGGTCTTGGCCGAGCGTGCGGGCCTGCCCAAGGGGCTGTTCTCGGTGCTGACCGGCTCGGCGCGGGCGATTGGCGGGGCGATGACCGCGTCCGATACCGTGCGCAAGCTGACCTTTACCGGCTCGACCGAAGTGGGGATCGAGCTCATGCGCCAATCCGCCGACACGGTGAAAAAGCTGGCGTTGGAGCTGGGCGGCAACGCGCCCTTTATCGTGTTCGACGACGCCGATCTGGACGAGGCTGTCGAGGGCGCGATCATTTCCAAATTCCGCAATAACGGCCAGACCTGCGTTTGCGCGAACCGCATCTATGTGCAGGCCGGGGTATATGACGCTTTCGCGCAGAAACTCTCGGCCCGGCTGGCATCGCTGAAAGTGGGCGACGGCTTGGACAATGATACCGTATTTGGCCCGCTGATCGACCAGAATGCCGTGGCCAAGGTGGCCGAGCACATCGCCGACGCCACCGGCAAAGGCGCGCAGATTGCCCTCGGCGGGCAGCCGCACAGCCTTGGCGGGACGTTTTTCCAGCCGACCGTCCTGACCGGCGTCACGCAAGAAATGGCCGTCGCGCGCGAGGAAACCTTTGGCCCCGTCGCGCCGCTGTTCAAGTTCGACACCGACGACGAGGTGGTCGCCATGTCGAACGACACCGAGTTCGGCCTTGCCAGCTATTTCTACACCCGCGATCTGGCGCGCGCCTGGCGCGTGGGCGAGCGGCTGGAATACGGCATGGTGGGCATCAACACCGGCCTGATCTCGACCGCCGAAGCGCCCTTTGGCGGGATCAAATCCTCTGGCCTTGGCCGCGAAGGGTCGCGCTATGGCATCGAGGAATTCGTTGAAATCAAATATCTCTGCTTCGGCGGAATTGCCTGAGGACCATCCCAATGACCAAACCCATTCCCGCCCGCGCCGTTGCCTTTCATGCCAATGGGGCCGACCGTTTCGGCGTCTTGACCGATGACGGGATCGTCGATCTGACCCCCGAATACGGCAGCCATTTCAAGGGGCTCAAAGAGGTGATCGAAGCCGGTGCGCTCGAAGAGCTGATCGCCGCCGCCGAGGGCCGCAAGGCGACGTTCAACGAATCCGACGTGCGCTACCTGAGCCCGATTGCCAACCCGGAAAAACTGATCTGCATCGGAGTGAATTTCCCCGACCGCAACGCCGAATACAAGGACGGCACCACCGACGCGAAATCCTATCCGTCGATGTTCATCCGCTTTCCGCGCAGCTTTGTCGGCCACGGCGAAAACATCGTCCGCCCGCCGGAAAGCCCGCAGCTGGACTACGAAGGCGAGGTCACCATCGTCATCGGCAAGGCCGGTCGCCGCATCGCGCGTGAGGACGCCTATGACCACATCGCGGCGATCACCCTGTGCAACGAGGGCACGATCCGCGATTGGGTCCGCCACGCCAAGTTCAACGTCACGCAGGGCAAGAACTGGGACGCGACCGGGGCGATTGGCCCGTGGCTGGTGCCCTTCCGCTCGGCCGATCAGCTGGACGACATCAAGCTGGAAACCCGCGTGAACGGCGAAGTGCGCCAGCAGGACCGCACGGGCCGGATGATGTACGACTTCCGCTACATCGTGAATTACATTTCGACCTTTACGACGCTGGTCCCCGGTGATGTGATCGTCTGCGGCACCCCGACCGGGGCGGGCGCGCGCTTTGATCCGCCGATCTGGCTCGAACCGGGCGACGTGATCGAGGTCGAGGCCGAGGGGATCGGCACCCTGCGCAACGGAGTAGAAGACGAATGACGCTGACACAGGATCAGATCGAACAGGCGGCGGCAGATTTGCTTGCCGCCGAAGAGGCCCGCAGCCAGATTGGCCTGCTGTCGCTGCGCCATCCCGGCATGACCCTGGACGACGCCTATGCGATCCAGTCGGCGCAGATGGCGCAGAAACTGGCCGCCGGGCGCGAGATCATCGGTTGGAAGATCGGCCTGACCTCCAAGGCGATGCAGGACGCTCTGGGGATCGACACGCCGGATTCGGGCGTGATGTACGACGACATGCTGTTCCAGACCGGCGGCACCGTGCCGGCTGGGCGGTTCATCCAGCCGCGCATCGAGGCCGAGATCGCCTTTGTCATGAAAGCGCCCTTGGACGGCGAGGTCACGCGCGAAGACGTGCTGGCCGCGACCGATTATGTCTGCCCGTCCATCGAAATCCTCGACACGCGCATTCTGCGCGCAGATCCGGCGACGGGCAAGGCGCGGGTGATCTTTGACACCGTGTCCGACAATGCCGCCAACGCCGGGATCGTTCTGGGCAAGGAACGTCACGACCCCGCCAGCACCGATCTGCGGTGGGCCGGGGCGATCCTGAAAAAGAACGGTCAGGTGGTGTCGACGGGTCTTGGCGCGGCGGTCTTGGATGATCCGGTGACGGGGCTTGTGTGGCTCGCGCGCCGGATGCACCAATACGGCCAGCGCATCGAGGCGGGGCAGGTTGTGCTGTCCGGCAGCTTTATCGCGCCCATCGAATGCCCGCCCGGCACTGAAATCTTTGCGGATTTCGGCAGCTTTGGCCGCGTCGACATCAACTTTGCCTAAGGAAAGACTCATGCCCGCTCCCACCAACACCTTCAAAGCCCGCCTCAAGGCCAAGGAAACGCAGATCGGCCTGTGGGTCGGTCTGGGCGATCCCAGCGTGGCGGAACTGGCCGCCGGGACCGGCTTTGACTGGCTGGTGATCGACGCCGAACACGGGCCGAACGGCCTGCGCGACGTGCTGGGGCAGCTGCGCGCAGTGGGCAGCCAAAGCCACCCGGTGGTGCGCCCGCGCGACGACAACCGCGCCGAGATCAAGCAGATGCTGGACATTGGCGCGCAGACCCTGCTGGTGCCGATGATCGAAAGCGGCGATCAGGCGCGCGAGGTTGTGCGCTCTGTCAGCTATCCCCCCGTCGGCGTGCGCGGGGTGGGGGCGGCGCTGGCGCGCGCGTCCTCTTACAACGGCATCGCGGACTACCTGCAAACCGCCAATGAACAGGTCTGCCTGCTGCTGCAAGTGGAAAGCCGCGCGGGGCTGGAGGCCTTGGACGACATCCTGAATGTCGAAGGTGTCGATGGCGTCTTTATCGGCCCGGCAGATTTGGCGGCGGACATGGGGTTCCTCGGCCAGCCGGGAGCGCCCGAAGTCCAAGCGGCGGTGAACGACGCCCTGACCCGCATCCGTGCGGCAGGCAAAGCGGCGGGCATCCTGACGTCCGACCGCGCACTGGCCAAGGGCTACGCCGAGATGGGCGTGGAATTCCTTGCGGTTGGGTCCGACGTGGGCGTGTTGCGCGCCGGTCTGACCGCCTTGCGCGCCGCGTTTTAAACCTTAAGGCCCGCGGGGATCACTCTGCGGGCCGACCAAACTGCCCCGGCGCGCAGCCGAACAGCTTGCGGAACTGCCGGTTGAAATAGCTTACATCGTTGAACCCGCAGGCGTAGGCGATGGTCGAGACCAGCATCGGCTCGCGCTCTTTCATGCGATCGGTCAGCATCTGGCACGCCCGCTCCAACCGCTTTTTCAGCAGGTAATCGGTGGGCGTCATCCCCGCCAGCGCAAAGGCCCGCTGAAGCTGCCGCGTGGACAGCCCCAGCTTTTCGGAAATGGTCTGCGTTGTCACGCTGCTGTCGACGAAAAACCGATCCACAAAGGCCATCCCGCGTTCCAGGATCTGCGCGCGCGACACATCGGTCTCGATCTTCTTGGCCTCTCCGCCCGCGCTCTTTTCCCACAACATCGCGCCAACCATGCCGTAGATCGCCTCTTTGAGGAAACTGGTCTGCGTCTCGTTGGTGTTCTTGTCAAAGGCCTTGGCGAGGATCGCGGAAATCGCCACCGCGTGATGTTCCGAGCGATGCGCATACTGCCCACCCACGGCGGCCTTGCCGAACCGTTCGACCATCTCGACACGCGGCAGGTGCAGCGACAACTGGCGGCTGAAATTGCCGAAAAAGGTGAACTCGGACGTATGCGCGCTGTCGATCAGGATCAGATCGCCGGGTTTCATCATGCGCGTGGTGCTGTGCTGCTTCATAAAGGCGCTGCCCTCTTCCTGCACGATCAGGAAAAAGTTGTCGCTGGGCGTGGTGCGGATGTCCTTTTCGGTGCGGCGCATGGTCTGCACGCCCTTGGCGATATGCGCCATTTCAAGGCCGGCGCGCGTCTCGCGGTTGACGTGGCCCAGCACGCCGCCGCGCAGCGCGCGTTCGAGACGTGGTTGCAGAAATCCGACGCCAAGCTGCACGCCGCCTGCGAGGCCGTCACCGCCAAGATCGGTGAGCACGCAGAGGAACTGGCGCAGCTGCTGACCGCAGAGCAGGGCAAACCGCTGGTCGGCATGGGCTCTCGTTTTGAGTTGGGCGGCGCGCAGGCTTGGGCCGGGTATACCGCCGGGCTGTCCCTGCCGATGAAGGTTCTGCAAGACAACAACGAAGGCCGCATCGAACTGCACCGCAAGCCGGTGGGCGTCGTGGGCTCGATCACGCCGTGGAACTGGCCGGTGATGATTGCCGTCTGGCACATCCTGCCCGCGGGCGTGGTCAACATCGTCACCTCGGACGATGGCGCGGTGAACATCGGCGGCGCCATGTCGACCCATCCGGGCATCCGCAAGATGGTCTTTACCGGCTCGACCGCCACCGGCAAGAAAGTCATGTCCGGCGCGGCAGAGACCATGAAACGCCTGACGCTGGAACTGGGCGGCAATGACGCGGGCATCGTGCTGCCCGACGTGGACGCCGCCGAAATCGCCGAAGGGCTGTTCTGGGGCGGGTTCATCAACAACGGCCAGACCTGCGCCGCGATGAAGCGTCTATACGTGCACGCCGATGTCTACGAAGACGTCTGCGCCGCGCTGACCGACTACGCCAAAAACGTGCCCGTCGGCCTTGGCAGCGACGAAAATGCCATCCTCGGCCCGGTCGCCAACCAGATGCAGTTCGACAAGGTTAAATCCTTGGTGGACGCCGCGAAAACCAAAAGCCGCGTGCTGCTGGGCGGCGAGGCGGGCGAGGGCTTGTTCTTTCCGCCGACGCTGATCGCGGACCTGTCGGCGGACGATCCGCTGGTCGCCGAGGAACAGTTTGGCCCGGCGCTGCCGATCATCAAATACACCGACGTCGAGGACGCCATCGCGCAGGCCAATGCCAGCGAAAACGGCCTTGGCGGCTCGGTCTGGTCGAAAGACATCGAGAAGGCAAAGGGCATCGCCCGCCGCCTTGAATGCGGCTCGGTCTGGATCAACCGCCACGGCACGATCCAACCGAATGCGCCGTTTGGCGGGGTGAAGTCTTCGGGCTTTGGGGTCGAATTCGGTGAGGAAGGGCTTGCCGAATACACCGACATCCAGGTCATGCACATCTAAGGGACTGAAACTTTGGAACAATACGATTACATCATCTTCGGTGGTGGGTCTTCGGGCTGTGTCATGGCCTCGCGCCTCAGCGAAGATCCCGGCGTCAAGGTTCTGCTGATCGAAAGCGGTCGGCGCGACAGCAGCCAGTGGATTCACATCCCGGCGACCTTCTTCAAGGTCGTGGAAAAGGGCGTCGATGTGGTGCCCTATGTGGGCGAGAAATCCGATCTGGTGAATGGCCGCGAAAGCGTGGTTTTGCAGGGGCATGTGATCGGCGGCGGCTGTTCGGTCAACGCCATGCTCTACGTGCGCGGGCAGGCCGAGGACTACGACGGCTGGGCGCAGGACGGCAACCGCGGCTGGAGCTTTGGCGACGTGCTGCCCGCCTTCCGCGATCTGGAAAACAACATGGAAATCGCCGATGAGTTTCATGGCTCGGACGGTGAGCTGCATGTGTCCGAAACGGGTTTCCACCACCCGCTGAGCCGCGCCTTTATCCGCGCCGCCCAGCAGACCGGCATTCCGTACAACGCCGACTTCAACGGCGCGAACCAAGAGGGCGTGGGCTTTTACCAGACCACCACCCACGACGGGCGGCGCTGGTCCTCGGCGGCGGCGTTCCTGCGCAAGGCCGAAGGCCGCAAGAACCTGCGGATCATGACCGAAACCCGCGTGGCGCGCATCACCTTTGACGGCACCCGCGCCACCGGGGTCGAGCTGGAAAACGGCACCAAGATCGGCGCCGCCGGCGAGGTTGTCCTGTGTGCCGGCGCGATTGAAACGCCGCGCCTGATGCAGCTGTCCGGCATCGGCAACGCCGAGGAACTGGGCGCGCATGGCATTTGCACCGTGGCGAACCTGCCCGGCGTGGGCGAGAACTTTCAGCACCACCTCGAGGCCAACGTTCAGGCCTACACCAAGGATCCGATCTCTTTCTACAAGCAGGACAAAGGCATTCGCGCCGCGTGGCATATGGCGCAGTACCAGCTGTTCAAGACGGGTCTGCTGACCTCGAACGTGGTGGAGAGCGGCGGCTTTGTGGATGTGTCCGGCGCGGGGATTCCCGACGTGCAATTCCACGTCATCCCTTTCCTCGTCGGCTGGGTCGACAGCCCGCCCATCGAGGCGCACGGCATGTCGATCAACCCCTGCTTCCTGCGTACGCGCTCGCGCGGGTCGGTCAAGCTGCGCTCGGCCAACGCCAAGGACAAGGCGCTGTTCGACGCGGGCAGCTTCAAGGACCCCGAAGACCTCGAAGTGCTGCTGCGCGGCACCAAGAAGGCGATCGAGATCTACCGCGCCCCCGAGATGCAAAAGCTGGTCAAAGGCTTTGCCAAGCCCGGCCCGGAAAAGGTGGACGACGACGACGCGCTGCGCGACTGGATCCGCTCGACCTGCAAGACGGTGTTCCACCCCTGCGGCACCGCCAAGATGGGGCCGGACAGCGACAAGATGTCGGTCGTGGGCACCGAATTGCGCGTCAAGGGCGTGCAGGGTCTGCGCGTGGCCGACGCCTCGATCATGCCGCGCCTTGTGTCGGGCAACACCAACGCGCCGACGATGATGATCGCCGAACGTGCGGCTCGGTTCATCACCGGCAAAGAAACTCTTTCGGCATAACCTACTGTTCATAAGGGAGGAATATCTATGAACACCAAGCTTTCCGCAGGCCTTCTGGCCGCGGGCGTCCTGCTGGCGCCCGGCATTGCAGCAGCTAGCACCCCGTCCTGCGGGGCCAACACCGGCGAGGCGGCCACCGGCGCACCGATCCTGATCGGCGGCATCCACGGCAACGCGGCCCCCGGCGACTTTTCGTCGGCCACCGACGCGGCGGCGGCCTATTTTTCCTGCGTCAACGCCAATGGCGGTGTGCATGGTCGCCCGATCGAGTACATGGTCGAGAACGACCAGTGGAACCCGGAACTGGCCGCCCGAGCCGCAGCCAAGCTGGTGACCGACGCGGGCGTCGTGGCCATGGTCGGCAACTCGTCCTTCGTCGAGATGAGCGTCAACGCGCCGCTTTACGCGTCGAGCAACACCATGGCGATGGCCGCAGGCTGCGCCGCGTCCGAGTGCTTTGAAAGCTCCAACATTGTCTCCACCAACCAAGGCCCTCTGCCCTCGTCCGTGGGCGCGGCGATGTATGCCGTCGAAGAGCTGGGCGCGACCAGCGTCGCCTGCATCGGCCTTGCAATCCCGTCGGTGGGCAACTGGTCCTGCGGCGCGGTCGAAGAGTACATGGCCTCCAAGGGTCTGTCCGGTGCGTCCGTCCTGATGAACCCCGCTGCGCCCGACGTGAACTCTGCCCTGCTCGAAGCCATCGCCTCTGGCGCGGATTCCATGCTGGTGAACCTGCCGGTGGGTCTGGGCATCGCCTATTTCGGCGTGGCGCAGGAACAGGACCTTGGCGACGTTTACAGCTGGACCTCGTCCACGCCGATCTATGACGCCTCGGTGCCCGGCGCTCTGGGCGACTACTGGCACGGCAAGGTCTATGTCTCGGCAGAGCTGACACAGATCGACGGCGACGGCCCCGACAACCTCAACTGGCAAGCGGTGATGGATGCCTACGCCTCCGAAGACGATCCGCGCGACATCTTTAGCCAGTCGGGCTATCTGGCGGCCAAGTTCTTTGTGGAAACGCTGATGGACATGGACCCCGCCCAGCTGGACGACCGCGCGGCGGTGACCGACGCGATCAAGGCGATCAACGGCAAGACCTCTGATCTGGTGTGCGGCCCCTACTATGTGGGCGAAGCCGACCGCCACATGCCCAACCACGCGGGCATCATCGTCGTCGTCAAGGACGGCGGCTTTGAAAAGGTGCGCGACTGCTTTGAGTACGAAGGCGCCTGTTTCGACGGCCTGATCGAAGCCGAAAAGGCTCTGGGCCTGCGCTAAGCGGACCTGAACGCATACACGGTCCGGTTCCCAATATGGGGCCGGGCCGTCCATTTTTCGCGAGGGGGCTTTGATATGCAACGCTTACTTCCCTACCTCGGCTACCTTGGCATCATGGTGCTGGCCTACGCGCTGTTCGCGTCCGGCAAACCGATGAAGGTCGCGGGGCTGTTCCTAGTGTCTGGTCTGGCGGTCGGGTCGCTTTATGCGCTTGGCGGGATCGGCATGGTCGTGCTGTACCGCGCCTCCGGCGTGCTTAACCTTGCCTCGGGGGCGATCGGGGCGCTGGGGGTCATGGTGGCCTGGCAATTGCAGCAATGGGGCTGGGCGCAGCCGATCACCTGGGGCGTGGCGATTGCCTTGGCCGCGGCGCTGTCGCTGGTCTACGGGCGTCTGATCGCGCCGGGGCTGGCGTGGCGCGCCCCTGTGGTCAAGGCCGTGGCGACGCTGGGCTTTGCTTTGGTCGTGCTGGGCCTCACCGCCTTTGCTTGGGAAGACGACGTGCGCAAGTTCACCTTGCCCACCGACAAGGCCGCCGTGATGATCCTTGGCCTGCGGGTGACCGTGACACGCCTGATCGTGGTGGGCGCGGCCTTTGCGCTGGTCGCGGGCATCTGGCTGTATCTGACCAAGACCCGGACGGGGCTGCAAATGCGCGCGCTGGCCAACGACCGAGACCTCTCGGCCATGATCGGCGTGAACATCCTGCGGGTGGAAAGCATCGCTTGGGGCATCGCGGGCGTGATCGCGGGCTTTACCGGGCTGATGTTCGGCGATCTGGTGCGGCTGGAACCGGTGGTCATCACCTTCATGGTGATCCCGGCGGTGACAGCGGCCATCTGCGGGCGGCTCGACAACCTTGGCCTCGTGCTGATGGGCGGGCTGACCATGGGTGTCGTTGAATCGCTGCTGACCC
Source organism: Tropicibacter naphthalenivorans (assembly GCF_900176475.1). Lineage (GTDB taxonomy): Bacteria > Pseudomonadota > Alphaproteobacteria > Rhodobacterales > Rhodobacteraceae > Tropicibacter > Tropicibacter naphthalenivorans. Next base: position 17,458 of record NZ_FWXX01000012.1, on the reverse strand, counting down.
TGTCGCCGGCGCTGAAATCGGCGCGCCCGGTTGCGCCTTTCCTGATCGCCGCCGTGGTGCTGATCGTCATGCAACGCGGTCAGCGGCTGCTTTTTGCGAGGGACTGACAATGACCAAGATCACCCCCTCCGGCTGGGCCGGAACGATATTCTTTGTGGTGATGATCCTCGCGTTGCCGTCGCTGTCCGGCGGCCAGTGGATCAAGATTTTCACCTCGACCAGTTGCTTTATCATTGCCGCCTCTGGCGTCGCCTTCATGTATGCGCGCCTTGGCATGGTGTCGCTGGGGCAGGTGGCGCTGATGGGCGTGGGCGGCTGGATCATGCTGCGCATGAACCACGCGTTTAACCTGCCGTTCGAGATCAACCTCGCGGTGGCGGGCGGCATCACCATGGTCTTTGGCTGGGTGCTGGCGATCCCGGCGCTGCGGATGCGCGGGCTGTACCTTGCGCTGATCACGCTGATGGCCGCAGGCGGGCTGGAGGTCATCTTTTCGACCTACCGCTTTCCCAACGGCGGGACCGGCTTCTGGGGCGTGATGCCTTCGGTCGCAGCCCCGTTCCGCCGTCCGGCGATTGCCACCTCTGACGCGGCCTACCTGCGCTACGTGATGCTGGCGACCTTCCTCGGGTTCGCGCTGATCGAAGCGCACCGCCGTCTGGCACCGGGCCGCGCCTGGGCGATGATCCGGCGGTCCGAAGCGGCGGCGCTCGCTTCTGGCGTCAACGTCATCTACTACAAAGCGTGGGCGTTTGGCCTGTCCGGGTTCCTTGCGGGGATCGCGGGCGGCTTGCTGGCCGGTGGGCTGGGCCTGCTCGATGCGGCGACCTTCCGCGCGTCGGAATCCATCATGCTCTTTGCCCTCGCCGTGGTCGGCGGCGCGCGTTTCTGGCTGGGTGCCGTCATCGCGGGGGTTCTGTACCGCGTGCTGCCAGCGCTGTTCAACGACTGGTCGCTGGACGCGGACCTGACCCTGGTGATCTTTGGCGCGGCGCTGTTGCACGCGATCATCACCGCGCCGGACGGACTGTCGGGGCAGATCATCGGCCTGTTTAGCAAACGAAAGGGGCAGTCATGATCGAGCTTTCTGGCCTGACCGTCAAATTCGGCGGGGTCAACGCGCTGGACGCGATCAACGCGACCTTCAACGCGCCGGTCAACGGCATCATCGGGCCGAATGGCGCGGGCAAGACCACGACGATGAACGTCATCTCGGGGTTCCTGAAATGCACCGGGCGGATCGCGTGGAACGGGCAGGACATCGGCCAGATGCCTGCGCATAAACACACCCGCTGGGGCCTGCGCCGGTCCTTCCAAAAGGAGCAGATCGCCGACGATCTGACCATCGCCGAGAACCTCCAAGTGATCCTTGACGCCACCCCCGGCAGCCGCGCCGACAAGCGCGCCGACATGGAGCGGGCCTTGGAACTCACCGGGCTGACCGCGCAGGCCAGCACCCCGGCGGGCGGGCTGAACACCTTTCAGCGCCGTCTGACCGATGTGGCGCGCTGTCTGGTTGGCAATCCCAAGATCGTGAAGTTCGATGAACCCGGCGACGGCCTGTCGCGCGAAGAGGCGAACCGCCTCGGCGATCTGATCCTGCAAGTGCCCGAAGTCACCGGCGCGACGGTGCTGGTCATCGACCACGACGTCGACCTGATCGAACGCATTTGCGTCGAAACGCTGGTTCTGGATTTCGGCAAGCGCATCGCCTTTGGCCCCACCCGCGCCGTGCTGGACGACCCGCACGTCAAGGCGGCCTACCTTGGCATCGAGGATGTAGAGTAAATGACCCTGACGATTGAAAACCTCACGGTGCAGCAGGGCGGGCGCGCGGTCGTCTCGGAGGCGTCGCTGGCCGTTGCGCCGGGCAAGGTAACGGCGGTTCTGGGCGCCAATGGCGCGGGCAAGTCAGAGCTGGCCCTGGCCATTGGCGGGATGCTGCCCGTGGCGAGCGGTGCGGTGCGTGCGGATGGCCGCGACCTTGCGGGGCTGGCCCCCAACGCGGTGCGCGCGGCGGGCGTTGCCGTGGTCCCCGAAGGCCACCGCGTTCTGACCCTGCTGTCGGTGGATGACAACCTGCGCGCGGCGGCGTCGCTACTGTCGACCTCCGAGGTCGAGGAAACCCTGGAGCGCACCTACACGCTCTTCCCCGAACTGGCCGAGCGGAAAAAGCAGATCGCGGGCACCATGTCGGGCGGTCAGCAGCAGATGCTGGCGATTGGTCACGCGCTGATGTGCCGCCCGCAGTACCTTGTGATCGACGAGATGTCGCTGGGCCTCGCGCCCTTGATCGTCAAGCGTCTGGTGTCGGCCATCGGCCAGCTGGTCGCGGATGGTGCGGGCATCATCATCGTTGAGCAGTTCACCGAGGTCGCCCTGTCCATGGTCGACGACGCCATCGTCATGCGCGGCGGGGCGGTGCGCTATTCGGGCAGCGCGCAGGCGCTCAAGGATGATCCGTCCCTGCTGGACCAAGCCTATTTCTAAATCATGGGGCAGGCTGTCATGGCCTGCCCTTTTCGGCTTTTACAGCCCCAAAAGCGCCCGCAGCGGTGCAGTTTCGCCAGCGCGCAGACGGCCATCCTTTTCGATGAAAATCCCGCGCCGCTCCATCCCTTCCAGCACCAGCCGGTCGCCGTCATGGGCGGTGTAGGTGATGTCAAAGGACTTGTTCGCCCAGGTGATGCCCTCAATCGCGTAGCGCAGCACGGTGCCATCGACAGCTGGGGACCGGAACGCCAGCTTTGATTCCATCAAACCCAAGCCCCGCGCGCCAAGCTGCGCGCACACACCGCTGTGCCCGCTGGACACGGCGCGCAGATACTCGTGAAAGGTGCCGTCCATCCAACGGTAATAGTTGGGATAATAGACGATCCCCGCCGGGTCGCAGTCGCCAAAGGTGACGCTTTGGTCACGGGTGAAAATGCTCATCTGTGGGCCTCAAAACTGGTTTGAGCGCCTTGTGGCATTGCGGGCGCGCCGGGCGCAAGCCTAAGGGCGCGGCACCGTGACGATCTGATCGGCGGTGACGCTTTGCCAGTCAGTGGCCGTGCCATCGGGCCAGATCACCCGCATCTGTGCGGTCTCAGCCTGCCCAAGTCCGAAATGCTGCAAGCCAAGGTGCCCGCTGGCATGGCCTCCGCCGATGGTGATTTCACGCGTGTGCGTCGTCTCGCCGACCTTTAGCTCGATGAACGCGCCCACCTCGGTCAGATCAACCAGCAGCCAATGGCCGCCTTGCGTAATATTCTGGAACACCTCCATGGGCGCGCGCCGGTTCACCACCGCCACGTCCAGCCGCCCGTCGTTGTTCAGATCGACCACAGCCGCCCCGCGTCCCCGCGCCATCGAGGCAAGGCCCGCCTGCGCTGCGGCCTCGGTGAACGTCCCATCGGGGTTTTGCATGAGCAACGTGTTGGGGTCGTCCATGGCGGCATCGGGCATCTGCTCGACATTGCCCTTGGCGACGAAAATGTCGTCGCGCCCGTCGTTGTCCACATCGCCAAAGGCGGCGTGCCAGCCGGTGGAAGGCCGCCCGTCGCCCCCCGTATGGGGCCGGTGCGCGGTGGTGCCTCGGGCAAAGGTCGCGTCCTGATAGCTCGGCCCGCCGGTGGTCGGATCAAAGGTCTGGAACTTCTGATCGCCCATGGAGGTCAGGTAGACATCGGCAAAGCCATCCCCCGTCACATCGCGCGAGGCGATCCCCATCCCCCACAGCGCATAGGGCCGCCAGCCCTCTTCGGCGGTGTACAGGCGCGGGGGCTCTTCCATCGCCCACATCTGTTCCTGCCCGCCGCGCACATAGTAATGGCGGTCGTTGGACACCCGCAGATCGGCGCGGCCCACCCGCTGCCAATCGGTGAACAGCATCGACAGCGCGCAAAAGCCGGGGATCAGGCGCCGGGGCGCGGGGTAATGGTCACCCTCGGGCCGGTACAGCAGCGTGTCGTCACAGGTCTCGAAGGGCCCGTCCGGATCGCTGCGGTCGACATAGGTGCCAAAGGCCAGCGTCGGCAGGCTCTGTCCCGCTTCCCAAGTGGCGGAAAAGGCGGTGGTCCAGTGATCGCCCGACGCAAAGCCAAGCCCTTCGAAAGGCGCAAACTGACAGCCAGGCAGGCCGCGCAGCAGAACATCGGGGCCGACCCTCAAGACCGCCAGATCGGTGATCCCATCCCGGTCAATGTCCAAGGGATACGCCCCGGTGACCCCGGTCAAAGCCAACGCCTCGGGCGTGTCCGCCGCAAACGCCAACTCCGCGCCGGATCGGTTCCGCAGCAAAACCGCCGGGTTGCTGCCGCCTGCCGCGTAAAGCTCGGGCAAGGCGTCACCGTCGCAATCGAAACTCGCCACGCCCCCGCCGACGAAATGCTCCCACCCGCCGTCATAGACGTGCTCGGGCACCGAGACGGGCCGGAAGTCCGGCCCGGCGAGGGCGACCGCCGGAAAGGCGCAAATTATCAAAGCTCTAGACAGCATCCGCCACCCCCAGCCCGCGCACTTTCAGGATCGACACCCGCTCGATCGCGTGCGCCGCCGCGCCCTTGGCCCACATCATCTCGTCAAGGTTGCGCACGGTGATCCCCGGCAAGGGCGCGTCCACCTCGACCGTGTTGCGCCGCAGCGTCGCCATCATGGTATCCACGTAGCGCTGGTCGAACTTGGGGCGCGAACGGGCGACCACGATATGCTCGGGATCAAACAGATTGACCAAATTCGCCAAGGCCACCCCCAGCACGCGCGAGGCACGGTCCAGCACCTCTTGCGCCAAAGTATCGCCCGACCGCGCCGCAGCGATGATGTCGGCGATGGTCTCGATCTCGGACTGGCCGCGTACGGTGCCGCTGTCGCGGATCAGGGCGTAGTCCCCCACATAGGCCTCTAGACAGCCGCGCTGGCCGCATTGGCACAAAGCGCCTTCGAACTGGATCTTCATATGGCCGAACTCTGCGCCGCAGCCGCGCTCGCCTCGGTAGAGCTGATCGTTGAGGATGATTCCCATGCCCACGCCATGCTCCAGCGTCACCACGAGAAAGTTGTGAAACCCGCGCCCCGCGCCGAACAGGTGCTCGGCCTTGGCCACCAGATTGGCGTCGTTGTCGATAAAGGTGGGGCAGGGGATATGCGCGGCGATCAGCGGCCCCAGATCGACGTTGCCTTGGGTCACCGAGGACGACCAATGCAGGAAATTCTCATCGGCATTCAGGAACCCCGGCAGGCCGATGGTCAGGCCCGCGATCCGCTCGATCGGCAGGTCCAAGGCGGCGCAGGCGGCATCCAGCGCGCGGCGCACCTCGATGACCAGCGCCTCGGGGTCCATGCGCGATTCCAGCAGGGGCCAGACGTGGGTGCCGATCTCCTGGCCTTGGAAACCCACCACCATCAGGCGGATCGCATCCCGCGCGATCTTGACCCCGGCCACGGCAAAGACCGCACCGTTCACCGTCAGCATCACCCGAGGCCGCCCGCGCTGCACGCCCTCTGACGGGGGCGCGGCGGTTTCCGCGATCAACCCGGCGTCCAACAGTGCCCCGCAGGCCGAAGTGACCGTGGCGGGGCTGGAAATTAACGCTTTGGCAATATCTGTGCGCGAGATTTCACCAGCCGCGCGGATGCACTGTAGCACCCGCAGCCGGGTATGATCGCGTGCGTCCAGATCCCCGATCAAAACCGGGTCTTGAGACAAGACGTCTTTTGTCATGGCGCGAATTTTCCTCCCGTGCGCCAAGCTGTCCTAAATTTTTTAGCGAGTAAAGAAAATATATTTTACCGACTGAAATAATTGTGCGACAAAAGAGCATGGCGCCGATTCGACGACTCGTCGGGGGCACATATTCGAATTTGGGAGGAAATCATGAAACTTTTCGCAATGACGGCAGCCGCCGTCCTGATGGGCTCGTCCGCATTCGCTCAGACCGTTGGTGTGAGCTGGTCCAACTTCCAGGAAGAGCGCTGGAAAACCGACGAGGCGGCCATCGTCGCCGCCCTCGAAGCCGCTGGCGCCAAGTATGTCGCCGCTGACGCGCAGTCCTCGTCGTCCAAGCAGCTGTCCGACATCGAAAGCCTGATCGCACAGGGCGTCGACGCGCTGATCGTTCTGGCGCAGGACAGCCAGTCGATTGGCCCGGCAGTTCAGGCCGCCGCCGACGAAGGCATCCCGGTCATCGCCTATGACCGCCTGATCGAAGACGCGTCGACCTTTTACCTGACCTTCGACAACGTCGAAGTGGGCCGGATGCAGGCGCGTGCCGTGCTGGCCGCCCAGCCCAAGGGCAACTACGTCATGATCAAGGGCTCGCCGACCGACCCGAACGCAGACTTCCTGCGCGGCGGTCAGCAAGAGGTGTTGCAAGCGGCGATCGACGCCGGTGACATCACCATCGTGGACGAAGCCTACACCGATGGCTGGCTGCCCGCCAACGCGCAGCGCAACATGGAACAGATCCTGACCGCCAACGACAACAACGTCGACGCGGTTGTGGCCTCGAACGACGGCACCGCGGGCGGTGTTGTGGCGGCGCTGACCGCGCAGGGCATGGAAGGTCTGCCGGTCTCCGGTCAGGACGGCGACCACGCCGCGCTGAACCGCGTTGCCAAAGGCACCCAGACCGTGTCCGTGTGGAAAGACGCGCGTGACCTCGGCACGGCCGCCGGCGAGATCGCCGTGGCTCTGGCAGGCGGTGCGGACATGAGCGCCATCGCCGGTGCGCAGGAATGGACCTCGCCGGCTGGCACCACGCTGACCGCGCGCTTCCTCGAGCCGATCCCGGTGACCAAGGACAACCTGTCGCTGGTCGTCGACGCGGGCTGGATCACCCAAGAGGCGCTCTGCCAGGGCGTCGAAGCAGGCCCGGCCCCCTGTAACTAAACCCCACAACAGGCGCGGTTCCTGACTGGAATCGCGCCCTTTTTTTATCCTGAGGGAGGGAGCAATGGCGACTTCACCGTCACAAACGCTGCCCGCGCAAGCGCCCAAGAGCCTGTTCCAAAAGCTGGAACTGGACATGCGCCTGCTGGGTATGATCGGCGCGTTCATCGTGCTGTGCATCGGGTTCGACATCATCACCGAAGGGCGTTTCCTGACGCCGCGCAACGTCTTTAACCTGTCGATCCAGACGGTGTCCGTGGCCATCATGGCCTGCGGCATGGTGTTCGTGATCGTCACGCGCCACATTGACCTGTCGGTCGGCGCTTTGCTCGCGACCTGTTCGGCGATCATGGCGATGACGCAGACGCAGATCCTGCCGTACACGCTGGATATGGGCCTGAACCACCCGGCGACGTGGATCATCACCATCGTGGTGGGCCTGATCGCGGGCACGCTGATCGGCGCGTTCCATGGCTTTCTCGTGGGCTACCTGACCATTCCGGCGTTTATCGTGACGCTGGGCGGTTTCCTGATCTGGCGCAACGTGGCGTGGTACCTGACCGGCGGTCAGACCATCGGCCCGCTGGACGCGAACTTCATCAAGCTGGGCGGCACCAACGGCACCTTGGGCGAAAGCACCAGCTGGGCGCTGGGGATCGTGCTGACGGCGGCGGCGCTCTGGGCGCTTTGGTCGGCGCGGCAAGCGCGTGCGCGCCACGGCTTCTCGGTGAAACCGATGTGGGCGCAGGCGGTTCTGTCCGGCATCACCGCGGTGGCGATCCTTGGGTTCGTGGCGGTTCTGAACGCCTATGAAATCCCGCAGCGCCGCCTTGAGCGCATGTTCGAAGCGCGCGGCGAGGTCATGCCCGAAGGTCTGACCGGCGTTGGCTACGGCCTGCCGTTCTCGGTGCTGATCCTGATCGTGGTGGCCATCGTGCTGACCGTTGTGGCGCGCCGCACCCGTCTGGGCCGCTACATCTTTGCCACCGGGGGCAACCCCGACGCGGCAGAGCTGTCGGGCATCAACACCCGCCTGCTGACGGTCAAGGTCTTTGCCCTCATGGGCTTCCTCTGTGCGCTGTCCGCCGTGGTGGCCTCGGCCCGCCTGTCGAACCACTCGAACGACATCGGCACGCTGGATGAGCTGCGCGTGATCGCGGCGGCTGTGATCGGCGGCACCGCGCTGTCCGGCGGGATCGGCACGATCTACGGCGCGATCCTTGGGGCGCTGATCATGCAGGCGCTGCAATCGGGCATGGCGATGGTCGGCGTGGACGCGCCCTTCCAGAACATCGTTGTCGGCCTCGTGCTGGTGCTGGCCGTGTTCATCGACATCCTTTACCGCAAGAAACTGGGGGCTTGATCCAATGGTAGACAGAAGCGGAACGCCTCTGGTCGAGATGCAGAACATCTCGATCTCTTTCGGCGGCATCAAGGCGGTCGACGACGTGAGCGTCGATCTCTACCCCGGCGAAGTGCACGGCCTGCTTGGCCACAACGGCGCGGGCAAATCGACCCTGATCAAGGTGCTGTCGGGTGCCTATCACAAGAACGGCGGGCAGATCCGGATCGACGGCAAGCCGGTCGAGATCAATAACCCCCGCGATGCGCGTGCCAACAACATCGAGACGATCTACCAGACGCTGGCGCTGGCCGATAACCTCGATGCCACGTCGAACCTGTTCCTCGGGCGCGAGATGGTCACGCCCATGGGGTTGGTCAACGACGCCGCCATGGAGGCCGAGTGCCGCAAGATCATGGGCCAGCTCAACCCGAACTTTCAAAAGTTCCACGAGCCGGTGTCCGCCCTGTCGGGGGGGCAGCGCCAGTCGGTCGCCATCGCCCGCGCGGTGTACTTTAACGCGCGCATCCTGATCATGGACGAACCCACCGCCGCGCTGGGTCCGCATGAGACGCAGATGGTCGCCGATCTGATCCAAAAGCTCAAGGCGCAGGGCATCGGCATCTTCCTCATCGACCACGACGTGCACGCGGTGATGGAGCTGTGCGACCGCGCCAGCGTGATGAAAAACGGCCAGCTGGTCGGCACAGTGGACATCCCCGATGTGACCGACGACGACCTGCTGTCGATGATCATCCTCGGCAAGAAACCCGCTTCGGCGGCATGAGGTATGGGGCGTCCGTTCGCGCGGGCGCCCTTTTGAAGCAAAGGACATTCCCATGAGCACCGGTTTTTTCGACGGCCTGTCCAAGGTCACCTATGAAGGCGCAGACAGCGACAACCCGCTGGCCTTCCGCCACTACAACCCGGACGAGGTCGTCATGGGCAAGCGCATGGAAGAGCACCTGCGCTTTGCAGTGGCCTATTGGCATTCCTTTGCGTGGGAAGGCGGCGATCCCTTTGGTGGGCTGACCTTTGAACGTCCGTGGCATCCGCAGGACTCGATGCAGAATGCGAAACTCAAGGCCGACGTGGCGTTTGAGATGTTCGATTTGCTGAACGCGCCGTATTTCTGCTGGCACGATGCTGACATTCGCCCCGAAGGCGCGGATTTCGCGGAAAACCTGTCTACGCTCGAAGAGATCACCGATTACATCGGCGAAAAGATGCAGTCCTCGTCGACCAAGCTGCTGTGGGGCACCGCCAATATGTTCAGCCACCGCCGCTGGATGGCGGGCGCGTCGACCAACCCCGACCCGGATGTCTTCGCCTTTGCCGCCGCGACGGTCAAAGGCTGCATGGACGCAACCCACAAGCTGGGTGGCGAGAACTATGTTCTGTGGGGTGGCCGCGAAGGCTATGAAACGCTGCTGAACACCGACATGGGGCAGGAGCTGGACCACATGGGCCGCTTCCTGAGCATGGTTGTGGATTACAAGCACAAGATCGGCTTCAAGGGGCAGATTTTGGTCGAGCCCAAGCCGCAAGAGCCGTCCAAGCACCAGTACGACTTTGACGCCGCGACCTGCATCGGGTTCCTGCGCAAGTACGGTCTGGAAAACGAGGTCAAGCTGAACCTCGAACAGGGCCACGCGATCCTTGCTGGGCATTCGTTCGAGCACGAGCTGGCCGTGGCCGCCGCCGAAGGGATGCTGGGCAGCATCGACATGAACCGCAACGACTATCAGTCCGGCTGGGACACCGACCAGTTCCCGAACAACGTGCCGGAAGTGGCGCTGGCCTATTACCACGTGCTGAAAGCGGGTGGGTTCACCACCGGCGGGACGAACTTTGACGCCAAGCTGCGCCGCCAGTCCATCGACCCCGAGGACCTGATTGCAGGTCACGTGGGCGGTATGGACGTCTGCGCGCGCGGTCTGAAAGCCGCTGCCGCGATGATCGAGGACGGCGGTCTGGAGGACGCCTTGAAAGAGCGTTACGCCGGATGGGAAAAGCCCGAGGCGCAGGCGATGCTGACCTCTGATCTGGACAGCATTCAGGCCCGCGTGCTGAGCGAAGGCATCAATCCGAAGCCCCGTTCGGGCCGTCAGGAGCGGCTGGAAAACTACGTCAACCGCTTCGTTTGACTTCAAAGGTCCGCCTGTCACAGGGCGGGCCTTTTTCGCAGTGCAGGGGAGGGCGCGGCATGAGATGGATGGTTTTGGCGCTGGTGGCAGGCGCGGCGCAGGCGCAACCCGATCTGGGCGCGCGCCCGGTGTTCCCCGCGCCGGACCCGGCCCGTGTCACCCTTGGCCAGCAGCTGTTCTACGATCCGATCCTGTCGGGCAACCGCACCGTGAGTTGCGCCACCTGCCACCACCCCGACTTGGGCACCGCTGATGCTTTGTCCTTGGGGCTTGGGGACGGCGGCATCGGCCTTGGGCGCGACCGACGCGCCGATCCTGAAAACATGCCCGAAGCCCGCATCCCGCGCAACGCCCCCGGCCTGTGGAACCTTGGCGCGTCGGAGTTCACACGGTTTTTCCACGACGGGCGGCTGGAACTGGACCCCAGCCAGCCGAACGGCATCCGCACGCCCTTGGGGGCGGATATGACGCAAGGCTTTGACTCGCCCTTGGCGGCGCAGGCGATGTTCCCGGTGCTGTCCCCCGACGAGATGGCCGGGCATTATTCGGAAAACGACATCAGCCGCGCGGTCCGTCTGGGGCTGCTGTCGCAACCGGGGGGCGCGTGGGATTTGATCGCGGCGCGGGTTGCGGCGATCCCCGAGTATCGCGACGGTTTCGAGGCGGCGCTGCCGGGGCAGGACATCACCTTTGCCGCTATCGCCAATGTCATCGCCGATTTCATCGCCGTGGAATGGCGCGCCGATGATGCGCTGTTTGACCGCTACATGGCCGGTGAGGCTGACCTGAACCCCGAGCAGACCCAAGGGATGGAGCTATTCTACGGCGAGGCGGGCTGTGCCACCTGCCATTCCGGCTGGCTGCAAACCGACCACGATTTTCACGCCATCGGCGTTCCGCAATTCGGCCCCGGCAAGGCGGCTCGGTTCGAAAGCCACCAGCGCGACACGGGCCGGATGCGCGTGACGGGTGACCCAGCCGACGCCTACGCCTTTCGCACGCCATCCTTGCGCAATGTGACGCTGACTGCGCCCTATGGCCACAACGGCGCCTTTGCCACGCTGGAGGCGATGATCCGGCATCACCTGGACCCGCAGACCTCGCTGGAGGCTTGGCGGATCACCGAGGCCATGCTGCCCGACCTTGCGGGCGTGAATGATCTGTCGATGACCTCGGACCCCGACCAAAAAGTCGCCATCGGGCAATCCAATGTCCTACAGAGCATTCACCTGAGCGATGCGGATGTGTCTGCGATCTTGGCCTTTTTGGCGACCTTGGAAAGCGCGCCTGTCCGTTTGGGCGTGCCAAAGTCCGTCCCCAGCGGATTGCCGGTGGTTGGCCGCTAAAGGGGGCACGCTGGCCCGGTTTGCATCGGTGACCCATACCCGCGACCCCTAAGGGCTTGCCCCGCTGGACACGCTGACGCACGATGCCAGCCATGACCGCCTCAACCCACGTGACAGAGCTTTGCCAAAAGGTCTTCGGCACCGTGCCGGACGCGGTCTTGCGCCCCGGCGGCGTGTCTCGGCAAACCATCCTCTTGCAGGTCGGGGCGGCGCGCTATGCGCTGGCCAAACGGTCCAGCCCGGCCCGCGCGGCGCTAGAGGCAGGCGCGCTGCGGTACCTGTCGGGCACCGGGCACACGCCGTCCTTGGTCCATCACGAGGGGTGTTTCGTCATCCAGACCTATGTCGAGGGCAAGCGGCTGAGCGCCGTTCTGGACCGGGCCGCGCCGGACGAGGTTGACCACTGGATCACATCGGCGGCGCAGTCCCTTGCGACCCTGCAAGAGGCCGCCGCGCAATCGCCCCTGCGGGCGCAGCTGCCGCACATCGGCGCGCGCGACGGCTGGGCCGCCGATCTGGCGCAGGTGCCCGCGCGCTTGGCCCAGCGGCTTGGGATCGATCTGGACTTTGACGTCGCGCAGGCGACGCGGCGGTTGGCCGTGCCGCGCCCGCAGCCGGTCAAGTGGGACGCCCGCCCCGGCAATGCCATCGTCACCCCGGACGGGCGCGTCGTGTGGTTCGACTGGGAACACTGCGGTTTGCGCCGCGCCACCGACGATCTGGCGTGGTTCTTGGCCGATGAGTGGTGCCCGCATCGCCCGGATTTGGAGCCTGCTTTGATCGCGCGGTTTGCAGCTGCCGACCCAGAGGCCTTTACCACCATGGCGCTGCTGCACGCCTTTGTCCGGGTGGACCTGATCCTGTCGCGGCGTGCTGGCGGGCCGTGGTGGGACCGCGAGACCTGTCTGGCGCAGGACAAGATCGGCGTCACCGCAAACGAACTGGCCCGGCAACTGGCCAAAATCAAGGCGTGGGGCGCGCGCAGTAAATCCGCTTATGGGTTGAACCAGTTTTGCGACGCGATCGCAGAGCGGATTTGACGGCAGAGTCGGCCATGTCTGGCCTGCGCAATAATGTCGTGAACGTTAACGTCACCGCACACGTAACGCGGGATTTTTAACCGCAAGAACCCTAAGTTGCAGAAACGGAAACAAAAATTTTTGCCGCGTCCGCCTGTGAGATAGGTCACTGATAACAAGATATTTACCACGATACTGAGGACGACGATCCGCGAGAGGAGCGCGGAACAGGGTTAAGAACTTGTTGACTTGCCCCTACGTCACTCGGCCAATTGTACTGTGTTTAAATCAAATTTTCAGCTTCCGCTCGGGGGACAGGGCGGCGGCGCTGTCTGGCAAACGCGCACCGCGCCTCTTGCCGCTCATTGAAAGGAAGCCGCCATGTCGCGCTCGAAAAAGACCAATTCCAAGGGCACCAACGGCAACGATCTGCTGGACGGGACGGACCGCCGTGATCACCTGAAAGGCCGCGATGGCGATGATACGCTGAATGGCATGGGCGGCGCGGACAAGCTGTACGGGCAGGACGGCAATGACCTGCTCGACGGCGGCACCGGAAATGACAAACTGGATGGCGGCGACGGGGCGGACACGCTGATCGGCGGCGAAGGGCGCGACACCTTCAAAGGCGGCAAGGGCGACGATCTGATCACCGACAGCGATGGCGACAGCCGGGTCGACGCCGGGTCGGGCAACGACACGGTGCTGCTGTCGGGTGGGGACAACGACGTCAAGGCCAAGGACGGCGACGACGTGGTCGAAACCGGCGCAGGCCGCGATGACATCGACGCAGGCGACGGCAACGATCTGGTGACCGCAGGCGCGGGCGACGACGAGGTCAAGGGCGGCGCGGGCGATGACACCCTGTTTGGCGGCGCGGGGCGCGACATCCTGCTGGGCGATGGTTCTGGCTATGGGTCGGGCAGCGGGCGCGGCTCTCATGGTTCTCACGGCTCTCATGCGCCGGGCAGCTTTGACGACTACCTCGACGGCGGGGCCGGGGATGACTGGATGGTCGGCGGTGCCGGGGCTGATACCTTGATCGGCGGGACGGGCGATGACGTTCTGTTCGGCGACGAAGGTGGCAACGGCAAGAGCTGGTATCGCGCGGGCTCGACCGACGCGTTCTTTAACGGCCATGGCTCTGGCTCGGGGCGCGGGCATGGATCCGGCTCGGGCCACGGTTCGGGCCACGGTTCGGGCAGCGGTCGCGGCTCTGGCTCTGGGCGCGGCAGCCACGCCTCGGACGGCGGCTTTGCCGATTACCTCGATGGCGGCGCGGGCAGTGATTTCGTCTTTGCAGGCGGCGGCGACGACACCGTGGTCCATGGCGGCACAGAGAACGTCGGCGCAACCGACACCTATGACGGCGGCGCCGGGATCGACACGCTTGACCTGTACCTAACGCAAGAGGAATACGCGGCGGCGGCCCCTGAAATCGCCGCCTACCAAGCCTTTGTCGCCGCCAACACGGATCCCGCCACGGGCGAGGCGAACAACGCGGCCTTCACCTTTGCCAGCCTCGGGCTGACCGTACGCGCGTTCGAAAACGTCAGCTTTTACACCGCCAATGACGACGCGGTGGAGGTCTCTGAGGACGCAGGGAACACCGTATTCGCCAGCGTGCTGGACAACGATCTGGGCGCAAGCGACGTGGTCGACGTGACGCTGCTGAGCAGCCCTGCGTCGGGCGTTCTGTCCTTCAACGATCCGGCCACGGGGCAGTTCAGCTACGATCCGGCAGGCGCGTTCGAAAGCCTCGCCGTGGGCGAGACCGCCGACGTGTCTTTTGACTACCAGATCACCTTTTCCAATGGGCGCACCGACACCGCCACCGTGACCATCACCGTCACCGGCCAGAATGACGCGCCCACGATCAGCGTGACCGGCGCAACCCCGATGACCGAAGCGGGCGACGCCTCGGCGCAGGTGCTGGCGGACAGCGGCGTGGTCAACTTTGACGACATCGATGCCAGCGACATGATCGCCATCAGCTTTGCCTCGAATGGCGATATGGCGTGGTCCGGAGGGGCCTTGGACGCGGGGATTGCGGCGGCTCTGGAGACCGGGTTCAGCACCGGCGTCACCGGGGCCGATGCGCCGGGCAGCACAGCGTGGAGCTATGCGGCGACGGTTGATCTGGACTTCTTGTCCGATGGCGACACGCTGACGTGGTCCTACACGGTGACGGCGGATGACGGTAACGGCGGGACAGCCAGCGATGTGGTCAGCTTTAGCGTGACCGGCACCAATGACGCGCCCGTGGCCCAATCGCTCAGCGGCGCGGTCCTAGAGGACGCCGTGCCCACGCAGGTCTCTGCCGCGATTGAGACCGATTTTATCGCGCCGAACTACGGACGCTTTTGGGTGTTCGACTACGACACCGGGACGGCGATCAGCGTCCCGCGCGACGGCGGCGCGAACAACACCTACGACCAGATGGCCGCGCAGCATCTAAGCGCGGGCAATGGCGTGGTCATGCAGGTCAACCCGAACAATTCGGGATGGGGGGTGGCGGCCTTCCTTTATGATGGCGGCGTATCATCGCCCGTGCCGGGGACGGCCTATGGCGTGACCGATACCGATGGCGGGTCCGTCTACCCCACCTACAGTTCAAGCTATCCCGAGGTGCTCTACTTCGGCGATGACAACAAGCTGGTGGACGCCATCGACCTGTCGCTAAGCGGGATCACCCTGTCGGATGGGCGCTCGGTCGATTTGACCATGCAGATCGACGGGCTGGATTACGAAGTCTTTACCACCGATGACGTCTCGGTCGACGCGGTGCGCTTTGACGCGACGCTCACCGACCCGAGCGTGACCCAAGTCACCGTCACAGCGGCCTACAGCGATGTGGATACCAGCGATACGCACACGCTCAGCATCGACGTGACGGGCACCTTGGGGGCGGTGAGCGACAACGGCGACGGCACCTTTACCTATGACGCGAACGGGGCGTTTGATCATCTGGCTGAGGGCGAGACGACGCAGGATACCTTTGCCTACACCGTGGATGACGGCAACGGCGGCACCGATACGCAGACGGTGACGATCACCGTGACGGGCACCAACGACGCGCCGACCCTTTCAGCGGGCACGCTGGACGCGGTCGAGGATGGCGCGGCGGCGGTGCTGGACCTCTCGGCGCTTGGCGCGGACGTGGACAGTGACGATGACGGCGCGAGCCTGACCTACACGGTCACGGGGCAGCCGGGAGAAGGCGAAGCGACGATCACTGGCACGAGCCTCAGCTTCGCCCCCGGCGCGGACTTCCAAGACCTTGCCGATGGCGAGACCCGCGATGTCACGATCCAAGTCACCGCTACCGATGCGCACGGTGCGACGGCTGTGAATGAGGTCACAGTCACGGTGACCGGGACCAACGATGCGCCCACGCTTCAGGCCACCGCGACGAATGCTGTCGAAGATGGCCCGAGCGTCACCGTCGATCTGGCAGCGCTTGGCGCGGATGTGGACAGCGACGACGACGGCGCGAGCCTGACCTATACGGTCAGCGGCCAACCGGGCGAAGGCGCGGCGACCATCACCGGCACCACGCTGACCTTCACCCCCGGTGCGGATTTCCAAGACCTCGCGATAGGCGAAACCCGCGACGTGACGGTCCAAGTCACCGCCACGGATGCCCACGGGGCGACGGCTGCGGGCGACGTCACCGTCACCATCACGGGCACCAACGATGCGCCGACCATCGTTGCAGGCGGGGCCAGCAGCAGCGGGACCACCATCGACTTTGACAGCGGCAATAACAGCCTCGGGATGAACACCGGCGATTACCGCGAGGGCACCTATACCCAAGACGGCTTTACCGTCGCGTGGAACGTCGAAAACTATGGCTACAATTACCCGCCCGATGGCAGCGAAGTGCGCGTCAACGACGTGGCCGAGATGCCCGTGCAGGACGTGGACGGCGATGGCGACAACGAATTCGGTGTCTTCGACGAGGTGCAGGACCAAGAGTTCGAGTATAACTTCGGTTACTTCTACCTCAGCAGCGATGACGGCAGCAAAGTCTCGCTTCAGGGGTTTGACGTCTTGAACGACGACGGGCTGAACGGCGAACAGAGCCAGGTCCGCCTGTACGGCTTTTCCGGCGATCTGTTCGTCTATGCCGAAACCGAAGATGACGGCAGCGACGACTGGTACATCGAGATTTACGACAACGCCAATTCGGTCAATATTTTCACGACCTATGGCGGCACGCGTGCCGATATTTACGCTTATTTCCAAGGGATGGACGGGATCAGTGCCTATACCCAGAGCTTTGGCCCTGCCTCGGCAGGTTATGGCAACGGTATCGGCATCGACAACCTCGTGGTGACGCGCGGCGGCACCGGGCCGGTCATGGACGTGGCCGAACCGCTGGTGGAAACCGACAGCGGACTGACCGCCTCGGGCAGCTTTGACGTGCAGGACGTGGATGTCTCGGACGTGGTCTCGATCGCTTCGGTCGAGGTGGCGGTGTCCGGGGACAATCCCGGCGTGGCCCCCGATGCGGCGGCCTTGCTGGCGATGTTCACCCCGCAAGGCGGCGTTGCGGTGGACGGCAGCGCGGACACGGGCACGGTGGCTTGGGCCTTTGACTCTGGCTCCGAGCCGTTCGACGCGCTGGCCGTGGGTGAAACCGTGGTTCTGACCTATACGCTGGAGTTGGCCGACGACGCCGCCCCGGCGCTGAGCGTGACCCAAGACGTCACGATCACCATCACCGGCACCAA